>CP070677.1:4295703-4308779 GCA_020352495.1 Candidatus Latescibacterota bacterium | reverse complement strand
TCCGCGTCGTCAAGAACTTTGTCTCCAACATCGAAAAACGCGCTTTGGGCGAGGGGGTCGTCAAGAGTTTTACACCGGCGCAACAGATCGTCAAAATCGTCCATGAGGAACTCACCGCGCTTTTGGGTGGAGAGGCGAAGTCGTTTACGCTCAAAGGCAGCCAGCCAAATGTAATGGTCGTTGGGCTTCAGGGATCCGGCAAGACGACCTTTACCGCGAAGCTGGGAGTGTATCTCAAGAAAAAAGGACGGAAGCCGCTTCTTGCTGCTCTCGACGTGTATCGTCCGGCGGCGATGGAACAGCTTGAGATACTCGGCAAACAAATCGATGTTCCGGTGTCCCGTGGCGACACGAGCGAGAAAAGCGTCGCAAAACTCTACAAACGCGCCGTGTCGGATGCGCGTGAGCTCATGTGCGATTCACTCATCCTCGATACGGCGGGGCGGCTTCACGTCGATGATGAGATGATGCGCGAGCTCGAAGAGCTCAAACAGTTGGCCAATCCGGAAGAAGTTCTTCTTGTGCTCGACAGTATGACCGGCCAGGAAGCGGTTAACGTCGCAAAGATCTTTCAAGAACGTCTCGGGATAACGGGTGTCGTGCTGACAAAACTCGACGGCGACGCCAGGGGCGGTGCGGCGCTTTCTGTGACAGCGGTAACCGATGCACGCATCCGATTCGCCGGCGTCGGAGAGAAGCTGAGCGATTTAGAGCTTTTTCATCCCGATCGTATGGCCGGACGGATTCTCGGGATGGGAGACATGCTCTCGCTGATCGAGAAGGCACAGCAAAACATCGATGCCGAGCAGGCGGAAAAGCTCGAGAAAACGCTCCGCGAGCAGACGTTCACGTTTGGTGACTTCCTCGGAGAACTCAAGCGTTTGAAGAAGATGGGGCCGATAGAGGATATCCTGAAGATGGTTCCTGGTTTTTCGAAGGCGGCATTGAAGGGGTTCCGCATTGACGAGAGGCAATTTGTCGAGGCGGAGGCCATCATCAATTCGATGACACAGGACGAACGGCTCACACCTCAGATCATCGACGGGAGTCGGCGGAAGCGAATCGCCAGGGGAAGCGGTACAACCGTTCAGGCGGTGAATCGTCTTCTCAAACAGTTTCAAGAGATGAAAAAGATGATAAAGGTGCTGGGAGGCAAACCCCGCGGCAAAAAGATGAAGCTCCCCTTTGCACCGTTTTGAGATCACAGTTGACATGAATCGAGCAACACCGGGAGGTGTATTGAATGTCGGTCAGAATTAGACTCAAACGAATGGGATCCAAGAAGAAACCGTTCTACCGGATCATCGCAACGGATTCACGGATGCCCCGTGACGGGCGGTTTATCGAAGCCGTCGGCTACTACAATCCAATGACCAATCCGCCGGAGATTCAGGTTCGGGAGGAAATCCTGTTCAAGTGGTTCGATCGTGGGGCCACGCCCACTGAAAATGCTGCAAGCATCCTCCGGCGCGTCGGATCGCTTCAAAAGTGGGATCTGATCAAAGCTGGAGTCACGGGTGAGGAACTCGAAATGAAGGTGGAGGCGATCAAGAATCAACAGCTCGCCGCCGCTTCAAAAAAAGAAATGAAGAAAAAGCAAGCCAAGGCACCAAAAGCGAGCGCCGAGGGTGAAACCGAAGGCGAGGACGCCAAACCGGCCGTGGAAGCGGAAGAGGGGCAGGCCACAGAAGCCGAAGCTTCGACGGATGAATCCCCGTCCTCGTAATGGGGCTGCGAAACATAAAGCAAAGAAACAGACTCGGGGGCAAGACGATGCCAGACGTAAACAAATCGACGATAAAACAGCTCATCGAGTATATCGCGACCTCTCTGGTGGAAGAGGACAAAGAGGTCAAGGTCACCGAATCCACAAAAGAGAGCTATACGGTGATGGAGCTCTCGGTGAGCCCCGCTGATCTCGGCAAAGTGATAGGAAAAAACGGTCAGACAGCGAGAGCGATACGAACGCTAGTGAACGCCGCCGCTTCCAAGGCGGGGGATAAGATCATTTTCGAAATCAAAGAATGAACGTAATCCAAATGACAGACGTTTTTCTCGGGCGATTGGTCAAAGCATTCGGAATCCGCGGGGAGATCAAGCTGCATCCAACGGACGATTTCTGGGAGGAGGTTCTCGCGTCGAAGTGTTTGACGCTGCGGCGGGAGACGACGGATGGGGTCGAGGAAGAGCCGGTCATCGTCAAGCGATATCGCCCGCACAAGAATTCGTACGTCGTGACATTGGATGGCGTTGCAGATCGCAACCAGGCGGAGGCGCTTGTCGGGGGCGAGCTTTTCATCGACGATGAGAAGATTGATGTCGAACTGCCCAAACAGAAGCGCCCGTTCCAAATCATCGGTACCACGGTAAAAGACGCCGATGGCGCTATCGTGGGTGAGGTCACGTCTGTGATCTTTTCCGCCGCGCATGATGTTTACGAAGTAAGCGGTGGCGGACGGGTTTTTTTGGTACCCGCCGTGCCCGAATTCATCGTGTCCATGGATGAGGAGAAACGGGAATTGGTGATCCGGCCGGTGCCGGGACTCATGGACGAGTCATGATGAAGATCAATGTCATAACGATTTTTCCCGACGTGATGGAGAATATTCTGTCGATGGGAATGCTTGGTGTCGCTTCAAAGAAATCTCTGGTAACGTACAACGTCGTCAATTTGAGGGACTTTGCGAAGGACAAACATCGAACGGTCGACGACGAACCGTACGGTGGTGGCGGTGGGATGATCATGATGGTGACTCCCATTGTCGAAGCGGTCGAGCACATCGAGCCATCCCAGGACAGTCCGGTGATCCTTCTGAGCCCCGCGGGGGAGCGTTTTGACCAGTCTCTCGCGCACCGTTACGCGTCGTGTGAAGAGCTCACGTTCATTTGCGGAAGATACAAAGGTGTCGACGAACGCGTCCGGAAGATGGTGGTGACCGAGGAGGTTTCGATCGGTGATTTTGTATTGAGCGGGGGGGAGCTCGCAGCCGGCGCTTGCATCGAGGCGATTGTGCGGCTCAAGGATGAGGTGCTTGGAAACGAAGACACGCGTGACACGGACTCTTTCGAGAAGGACAGGGATTATATTCTCGACTGCGCGTATTACACGCGACCCGAGGAGTACCGCGGACATCGAGTACCGGAAGTCCTGGTTTCGGGCAACCACAAAGAAATCGAAAAATGGAGAAAGATGTCTTCGTTGAGACGGACGGAAAAACTGAGACCCGATTTGTTGAAAAGAAAGAGCTGACAAAAATAGTTCCCAGGGAGGAAAACCGATGGACACGCTCGACAGGGTTGAACGCAAATACATGAAGGAAGACACGCAGGAATTTGGTGTGGGCGACACCGTTCGTGTTCGAGTCCGAGTCGTCGAAGGCGACAAGGTACGCGAGCAGGCCTTTCAGGGCGTGGTCATCCAGAGGCGGGGTGGTGGTGTCCGTGAGACGTTTACCGTCCGGAAGATCAGCTCCGGAATCGGCGTCGAGAGGATATTTCCCCTCCATTCACCCAATATCAGGGATATCAAGGTGATGCGGAGAGGAAAGGTGCGTCGTGCAAAGCTCTACTACCTGAGAAACCTCGTTGGCAAAGCGGCCCGAATCACAGAGAAGAAAACCCCCGCGAAGAAATAGCCGACGTGGACGCCCGACGTCGCTCGATGTGTATCGGCGGCTCGAAGCGTTCGACAGGGGCTACCTGCGCGAGGGTGAGGATCTCCTTGCCGGTCTGGACGAGGCGGGTCGAGGTGCCCTTGCGGGACCGGTTGTAGCGGCGGCGGTGATTCTTCCTCGGGATTCCGGGCTCCTCGGGGTGGACGACTCAAAACGGCTCACCGAGAGCCGCCGCGAGACGCTGTTCTCTGACATCGTTGGAAAGGCGCTGTCCGTTGGGATCAGCGTCGGCCAGCCATCTCTGATAGACACGAGAAACATTCTCAATGCCACCCTCATTGCGATGGCTCGGGCGGTTAGGAACCTGGGAATCAGACCGGCCACGGTTCTTGTCGACGGTCGAGACCGGATACAGTACCCCGCCAAAGTCATCTCCGTCATCGGTGGCGATCGAAAGAGCCTTGCTGTGGCTGCGGCGTCCATCGTCGCGAAGGTTACGAGGGATCGTCTGATGCGAAGATTGCATAAGCGGTACCCGGCGTATAATTTTCTAAATAACAAAGGATACGGGACCAAGGAGCATCTAAACGCGATCAGTCGATACGGCACCGTACCGGCTCACCGGAAGAGTTACCGGCTGAAATCTGTTGAGAAAAGCCTCAGCCTGTTTTAGGATTGCTTTGGGGTGTGTGTGATGACGCGGAGGAGGACGTGTGGTGAGCACCCGAAGAATCGGCGAGCTAGGTGAGCAAATCGCCGAGGCGTTTCTCGAGGTGAAGGGCTATCGGATCCTGCGGAGAAACTATGTGTGTGCGGGCCGGGAAATCGATTTGCTCGCTCGAATAGATTCGTTTCTGGTTGCCGTCGAAGTCAAGCTGAGACGGGGTGCGCGTTATGGGCGCGCGATCGAGGCGGTCGATCGTCGAAAGCTCTCGAGAATTCAGCTTGTGCTGTCCGGCGCGCTTGGCCAGTCGAGTGAACCGCTCCAGCCGAGAGTCGATGTGGTCGTAATCGACATCGACAGTGAGATGAGTCGAATGATCGTGCGGCATATCGAGGCCGTTTACTGACGTCAAATACCCCACTGACCCAATCGTTCCGTCGCCCGAGGAGGATCAATCGTGTGGAAGAATGTTTTGTTCGGAATCGTCATATTGGCTGTGGCCCTTGGCAGCGTGGGGTGTAGCAAGGTCAAAAAGGTCAAGAAAATCAACCAGATGATCGTCAAAGACATCCGTCTCGAGGAACTGCTGACGCTCCTCGAGAAATATCAAGGGACGCATGCGTGGACCCGCGGGATCATCGAAGACCTGACCGAGCGCGTGGAAACGCAGGGTGAGCCCAAGAAGAGGGTTATCCTAAGGGATTCAAAGGTCACGATCGTGGATCTGACCTTCTCGTTCAACGGTGCGGTGACCGTTGATGATCCAAAGGGCAGAAGAATCATTGCCGCTCTGGATGTCGAGCGGCCTTTGAGCGTAGAAAAGATCGAGTATCGGCTCAACGAGATCTTCTGGTTCAAAGATCCAACGCTTCGTCACGTCGATTACATCCGGAAGTGGGGAAAGAAGACCGCGCGGGCCGTCGTGAATCATGAAGTCTTTGTTGGAATGCCCTCCGACGCGGCCATTGAATCATGGGGGATTCCCGACGAGGTTCGTGTGAGTGAGATCGGTTCGGAAAAAGAGGAACAGTGGGTGTACAAGGAAGCCAAACGAAGCAAGTACATCTACGTAATCGACGGAAAGGTCGGACGCTGGGAGGAGTAGAACTAACCGTCTATTCTATCTGACGTGCTTATGATGTCTGTGGGGCCTCACTTCCGCTCCGTACTATCGGGGCTGGGGTGGGGCTCCGGTTTTTGATTCGTCGCGCGAGACACCGGTAAGCGGCACGACCCTAAAGATCTCATCAGTGGTAGTCTGACCGCAGAGCAGCTTCCGAGCCGCGCTCGCCATGAGCGGCTCCGCTCCAGCCCGTCGTGCGGCGGCTTCGATGTATTTGTCATCCTCACCGTCACGTATCATACCGCGAATTGTCTCGGTCACCTCGAGGATCTCCATGATGGCGGATCGGCCGCTGTACCCCGTGCGCCGACACGCCTGACAACCTTCACCTTTTCGAAGCCCGGAAAGATCGATGTCTGGACCGTCGACGCCAATGAGGCGTCTCGATTCGGGTGACACCGTGGCGGGGACGTCACACGCCGTGCAGACCTTGCGCAAGAGACGCTGGGCGATGACCCCGATGAGCGTGGAGGCGAGCAGAAACGGCTCAATCCCCAAATCGCGGAGGCGCGTGATGGCGCTCGCAGCTGTGTTGGTGTGTAGCGTCGACAACACCAGATGACCGGTGAGCGCAGCCTGTATGGCGTACTCGGCGGTCTCGGTGTCCCGGATCTCTCCGACCATGATGATATCGGGGTCCTGTCTGAGAACATTTCGAAGTGCCGTTGCAAAGGTGAGACCAACCGTCGATTGGACAGCGATCTGGTTAAACGGTTCATACACCATTTCGATAGGATCTTCGATGGTCGTAATGTTGACCTCGGGATTCGAGAGAAACCGGAGCGCCGAGTAAAGCGTTGTCGTCTTTCCGCTCCCCGTGGGGCCGGTGACGAGAATGATCCCGTGGGGTTGTTTGATGATCCGTTCGAGCACGGTGAGTTGCTCGGGGAAGATCCCCAGTCCCGAGAGATCTTGCATCAAGAGATTGGGGTCGAAGATACGGATCACGAGTTTCTCGCCAAACGCCATGGGAACACTGGAAATTCGGAGTTCGATTTCCGTGTCCTTGAATTTCGTTTTGATTCGACCGTCTTGTGGTTTGCGTTTTTCGGCGATATCCATCCGTGCGAGGATCTTGACCCTCGACGTGATCGAGGGATAAACCGGTTTGGGAATCGAGTGGGTTGTGTGAAGGCGGCCGTCGATGCGGAGGCGCACCTCGGCGTACGTTCGTTTTGGCTCGATATGGATGTCGCTGGCACGTTGATCGTATGCATACTGAAAAAGAAGATCGACGGCGTTGACGACGTGTTGGTTGGACGCCTCGATCTCCCGGCCACCGGCCAGGTCGATCAGCTGTTCGAGGTTGCCAAGATCCGGGATGTCGTTCTTGAGCTTCTCCGCTTTGATAAGGCTGTGTTCGAAGGCGAATATCTCGTTGATCGTTTTGAGAATCTCCGTGCGGACAGCGAGAACCGGTCTCACTCTGAAACCTGTGACATCTTCGAGTTCCTGTATCGTTGTTTTCTCGAATGGATTCACCATCGCCACTGTCAATACGTCGCCATCGAGCTTGATCGGGGCGAACAGATTTTTTCGAGCGAAGGGTTTGGAAACGATCGTGCAGACCGAACGTGCATCGAGTTTCAATGGGTCGATTCGGGTGAACGGGATCCGCGTCTTCGCGGCGAGCAGCTCACAAATTTCGTCCTCGTCCAGGGTTTTTCGACGGGGATTGCGGCTGGGAAAACCAAAGGCGGCGATGATCTCGATTGGAGAGACGTAGGGTTGATCGGACTCTCTTATTCTCAGCTGCCGTTTGAGAGCCGTTTCCTTTTTTCGCCCAGAACGGAGAACTTCAGCGGCTTGACCGGGGTCGAGAACCCCGGCTCGTGTGAGCGCTTTTGTCACCGCCTCGAGCGTGAACGCCGGTTGGCGGATCGTCGTTGGGGAAAAGTGATCCTGCATGTGACAGTTTTTTCAACAGGTTTGAGGGTTATGGCCGGGTATCATGCAATAGTCATGCCGGGCTAACTCGTTGTGAATTAAGGTAGAACTGGTAAAAATCCCGGTTTTGTGGTAAACTATCCAGCGACAGGGGCAGGACTCGGGGGAAGACCAGTAACCGATCGGGGGCGAGGGCTATGAGACCAGCGAGGGCTCTTCTCGTTGGCCTGGGTTTTCTCTTGGCGTCGATGCCTCTTCTGGGCGTGGGCCACATCCAGGCAAGAGAGCAGGCCAAGCCGACCAAGCGTTTTCAGATCTACAACGACAAGAGCGATCAACCCCGGACACAACACCGGGGGTTTTTTGTGTCCGCTCATGTCGATACCTACCTGTTGGGCGAGTGGAATTTTGACACCGGTGGCATTCCCGACCCACAAGGGTGGGTCGCATTTGACCGGACCGCGATGGACACGTTCTTCCACGTCGATGATTTTGACGGGCTCAATGGTGGGGATTACGGGCGGTTGACACCGCTCGAGGGACAACAGTCGATGTGGTGTGGGGTGAGAACGAGCTCCGATCCGCCGTTTTGCGACTGGGGGTGTCTGCCGGGGTACGGAAACAACTGGGACCAGAAGTTCGAATCTACGGAGTTCACCGTCGTAGGGGATGCCTTTCTCTCGTACAAAGTCCGGTGGGACTCGGAACCCGGGTACGACTGGACGACGGTGGAGTATTACCACGCGACAAACGGGTGGACAGAGCTTCCTGTCGATGGTGGGGCGTACAAATACGAAGGGATCGGTCAGCTAGACGAAACCCTCTTGATCGACTCCGCCTCGACAAGCGGTACGTTAAAAGTCCGGTTTCGTTTCATCTCGGATTCCGGGTGGTCCGATGAGGATTGCGTCCATGACACTGACGGTGCGATCATCATCGACAGCCTCACAGTCACGGATGGGACGGGAACCGTTGACTATCAGGATTTTGAGAGTGAACCTGTGGGCTCGCACACCACGGCCGACGGGGACTGGATCGCCGCCGCGCGGGAGGCGTTTGGTGATTATTCCGGACTGTTCCTGGGGCTGACGGTTCGTCAAGAAGATCCATGCAAAACGAATATCTCGAGTCTTTGGGGATTCTTCAACGGCTCCGACATACTCTATAACATTTCCCTATGCGGTGATGTCATGGGCGCACCGGTGTTCTTGACCGTCGATCCCGACAGTCAGCTCGCGGTACCGGGGGGCAAGATCGTCGATACGGACAACTGGGAAGTTGTCGAAATCGATAATGAGATCTGGTCGCCACCGGTCGATTGGTCACAAGACAAGTACGGCACACCGATCCCGGGAACGGCCTCGGACGCGTACATCGAACTCGATGTTTATCGTGACAATCCGCTGGACTGTTATCTGTTTTGGCGGTGGGGTGTGCGCTCGATACTGCCAAACGGGTGCGCGGTCTGGAAAGACAACAGCTTCCCCTATTACGGTGATCAAAAAGAGTGGCAGCGGTATCGGTTGTCGTTTGCGAACTTGGTCGAGCCCGGCGCGGTACAGATTCAGATCGCCTTGGGTGTGATCGATATGTGTCACGCATGGTGTATCTATGGACCGCCAAATGACTATCACGCCCACGGGCCTCTCTTTGACAACGTCCGTGTTGTGCGTGTTGGCCAAAACGGCCCCGTGTGGTCGGTCCGCGACATCGAGCTCTTTCAGGACAACTTTGCAGCCGACGGGACGACGACGGGAAAGGTTCGTGTCGATATGGCCGATGATATCCTGTGGTCTTCAAACCCAAACATCCGTCCCGGTGATTCCACGGTGGTGACCGTGTCCGAGCCCAACGTTGGTCTCGATTATCATTCCACCGGGATCCCGGCGAGCGGCCCTGCCGTTTATATACATGTCAAGGACGTGCCTCCCGGCAAATCGGGAGCCGCGATCTCGGGGGACTTGTCGCGTTGGCCGTTGGTCTCAGCGAGTGGTGGGTGGACGGTGCTGCGGATGGACACGGTCCACACGGGCGCCGGGGCTCCGGTGGACGACAAGTTCTGTGTCGACCTCAACGATGATCTCTATGTGCCGGGTGATACGATCTGGTTCTATTTTTCGGCCCGAGATGCGTCCGCCCAGACGACGTACTGGAGCCGGTTGACGGGGACGACCGGTTCTCAGGTGGAGGTTCTCTCGGCTCCGATGGAGATGACATGTCTGCCGGCAAACGCGCTAAGCGGGGCAACGGACATCCTATACGTGGATAATTTCGATCAGTGGGGCGCTCAGCCATACTTTGATGACGCGTTTCGAACACTTGCCGTTGTGCCGGACCGATATGATGTTCGCGGGCCGTCGTCGATGGCAGGGAATGGACTCGGGTCGCGGGTTGTCAATACCGCGAGTCAGATTTCGTCGGTGTACAAAAAGATACTTTGGAACTCGGGAACGCTCAGTAGCGGGACGATAGGCGATGGTATCACCTATTCGAAATCCGACGATTTCGCCGTACTCTTCGAGTTTCTCGACGAACGCGACGGCCCGGCGGGAATATACATATCCGGTGATGATGTGGCACATGAGTGGCGGTATCTGGCAGGCCCCAATGCCCTCGCGGTGAAAAACACCTATATGAATTTCGATCTCGTACACGGCAATCATGTCGCTCTGGGAGAACCGCTCTCACCACTGGTGATCGGACAGCCCGGATCGTTGTTCGACCATACGACCGGCCCCGACACACTCGTGGCCTATGGGGGGTGTCCGTCGATCAACGACTTCGATGTTCTCGTGGCGACCGGAGGCGCGATTGTCGCGGCCGCATATTCCAACAACCCCGCAAACGGCGCCGTACTCGTCCAGAGCACGGTCAATCAGGCGGACTCGATCGCCCGCGTTGTCCTATCGGGCTTTAGCTATCATTTCATCCATGACGACCGGCGAAAGGTCTTGATGGACCGGGTCGAACATCTGGGCGACATCTTGACTTGGTTGGAGAACGATTTGGGCGAGGTGACGGACGTACCCGACGTCCCCGTGTTCGAAAACTCGCTTGCTCAAAACCACCCGAACCCGTTCAATCCGGTAACGACGATCGATTACTCGATCCACGATCGCGGGCATGTGAGCATCAGAGTCTACGATGTGAGGGGCAAACTCGTCAGAACACTCGTCGATGAGATCAAAACACCGCGAGCGGGTGGGTACAGCGTCGAATGGAATGGACGAAACGATCTGGGGCAACCGGTATCGAGTGGTGTGTACTTCTACCGGATGACGGCTCCCGGTTTTGTGAAGACCAAAAAGACGGTTCTTCTCAAGTAGTCTATGTCTCTTTTTGTAAAGAAGCCCGGTCGTCGGTTGGGATCAACCGACGGCCGGGCGGCACGTCTGTATAACCGAGAAGAACGCCGTGGTCGTGTGCGTGATCCGGTGGTGATCAAGAGACGATCGGCAAAAAGAATTCGAAAACACAGTTCGAGTAGAAAAGGGACTCACAACCGATGAAGAGAATCACCTTGGCGTACGCACTACCGCTCTTGGTTGTGTTTGCGACCTCTTCGGGCGGTAGTACGCATTCTTCCCGTGTAGCCAAAAGTCGCCCCACCCCACAACGAACACCCTCTGTGCCGGTCTTGGTCCGCGCGGCCGAGTACCAGTCGTCGACCGCCCCCGAGCTTTGGCGTGTCTTTCCCCTCGATACGTTTACTCTCGCCGAGTTTACTTTTGACACCGACGGGTCACCCGATCCCCAAGGTTGGATGACACACGACGCGACAGCCGACAATGCTTTTTTTCATATCGATGATTTTGCGGGACTACCCGGCTACGCGTCGCTCGACGGTACAAAGTCGCTTTGGTGTGGCGCGCGCCCCGATGACCAGCCTTACATGTGTGGCTGGGCAACGCTACCGGGATACGGCAACTCCTGGTCGCAGATTTTTGAGTCGGTGCCATTTGGACACGAGGGCGAGGTGACCATCTCGTATAAGGTCAAATGGGACTGCGAGCCCGCCTTTCTTGACCAAACGCAGCTCGAGTATCTCAACAAAGACGGCGTGTGGACCGAAGTGCCCGTCAACGGCGGGCGCGGCGTCTACGACCATTTTGGTGAACTCACCGAGTCGTTTGTGATCGATGATACGCTTATCACCGATACGGTTCGCTTCCGGTTTTTCTTTGCCTCTGACGGCGCCTGGTCCGATGAGGATGGATTGTGGCCCACCGATGGCGCCATCATCATAGACAGCCTGACCGTATCGGATTCCACAGGTGTGATCGACTATCAGGATTTTGAGTCCGAGCCGCTCGGTGCTCTTGTGACAAACGACGGAGACTGGCAGTCAAGAGACTGGGAAGTCTACGGCGATTACGCGGGGCTGTTCGATGGTTCAAACGTGTTGCAGGAAGTCCCGGCGGATACAAACACCACGGGACTCTGGGGATTTTTCAATGGATCTCCATACGACTACTCGTGCGCCGGGCATCCGGAACAGGCCGTTGTCCCGTACGGGGAGCGTGTCGAGCCCGACTGGGTGTTCGACACGTACATTTCAAACGAGATCTGGTCCCCACCGGTAGACCTGACGCGGGATTACAAAGGAAATCCTATACAGGGCACTCCGCTGGCGACATACCTGGAATTCGATGTCTACAAAGATCTGGCGGCTGAACAGGGGGTTTGTTACAGATTCCAAGTACGAAGCACAGTCGATGATTGCCCGCAGCGATGGGAGGTGGACCCCGTGTGTCTCGTCGGCGAAGAAAAGGAGTGGATACACGAAGTCTACGCCATTGATGATCTCATCGACAGCCTCGCGACGGAGATCCAGATCAAGTTCGAGGTTCTTGACCTTGCCTACTGGTACGGTTCGGGTGACTGCCACAGCCACGGCCCGCTTTTCGACAACGTCAAAATAACGAGAGTCTTCGATGTGGCGACAGGGTCCAAAGAGATGCCGTCTGTCGGGAACCTGCTTCTGCAGAACCACCCAAATCCGTTCAACCCAACAACCACGATCCGTTACTCGCTGGCGAACGAGGGGCGCGTCGATCTCACCATATACGATGTTACCGGCCGGCGGGTAAGAACGCTCGTCGACGCCTCTCAGCCACCACGTGTCGAGGGCTACACGGTCGAATGGGACGGACGAAACGAGGCCGGGGAACCGGTGTCCAGCGGCGTGTACTTTTATCGCCTTTCTGCTCCCGGATTTGTGGAAACCAAGAAGATGGTTCTCGTGAAGTAATCCTCCCCACCCACTCCGGAAACGCCGTACGGACGCGCCAAATCGTGTTTGAACACCGTTTTCACCGACTTGCCCGCCCCGGCATTTTATGGTATAATTAGACATCTCCATCAATTGGCCGCATCAGAGGGCAAGCATCTAGGAGCAGAGGCCATGAAACGAACGATCCTTCTCGGATTGGGTCTCATCTTCCTTCTTGGCACTCATGTCTTTGCCGGGGAGCGTCTCGTTCGCGAGGCGCGGACGTACCCCAAAGACATGAAGTACGCGCGTGGTAAGAAAGGAAGGAAATACGTGCGGCGTCTGTCGCTACGTGAGAACTTATCCAACGATAAATTAATGATTTACGACACCCTGGGATACACTCCCCATCGTCTCAGGTACAACCACGCCGGCGAGCGCACCGAACGGTGGAAGTACTACAGTCTGGGAGTGGAATACTGGTTTGACGAGGGCGGCTATCTGATCGAGACGCGCCGTTTTCCTCCGGAAGCGAATCATATCGATTGATTGAGTATACGGCTTGTGAGAGCATTG
>CP070677.1:4292875-4295603 GCA_020352495.1 Candidatus Latescibacterota bacterium | reverse complement strand
TTGCGTGTTCGAGGTCGTAAATGATTTCGGAGAACCGATGCCGGTTCTTGTCAAAATATTTGTACCCTCGATAGATGACCGTTCCTTTGAGCTTCATGCTGAGGTACGAGTTGTCTTCGGTGATGACGTCGTGCAGGATGTTTGGTTTGGGAAATCCCGCTCGCACCTGGTACACGGTCTCCGCGTGATCCTGATTGTCATCGAAACGCGGACTACCCCAGAGCCCGAGCGAGTTGAAGTTGTAACCGACGGATACGGCAAAGCTTTCGTTTTCGAAGTACCGCCCGGTGATCTCGAGTCCGGGTCCGACATCGAGCATCGCTCCGACACTCCACGGCGCATCCGCCGCGCTCATCCCGGTTGCGAACTCATAATCGGCAAAGACGGTGAGCAACCGGTCACCAAGCGGTCGCACGGCGAGATCGGCCAAACCGGATCGGTAGTCTTTCTGTGTGGCGAAGTTCCCAACGAGACCCAACGAGACGTATCGTCCAAACCGCTGTGCGTAGCCCAGCTGGATCAGCTGACTCCGGCCGACAAGACCATCATCGCCTCCGGACCAGCCAAAGGCCACACCCGTCGATATGTTCTTGTTCCCCCCGGAGAGAGCGAACCGGTAGTCATTCACACCCGCGACTGCGCCGTCACCAAGAGGGATCCGGCTTCGAACGACACCAAAACCGATGTGTGGTCCGCCAAGAAAGAGACCCCAGTTCTTGAGCGCATCTTCATCCGACCACGAGAAAATGGTTTCGGAACGCGGAAGCATCCCGTAAAACCCCGGGTTGGCGTAACCGCCAATGGCTGTGGCGTAGGTGCCGGGGCTGGTGAGGTTGTAACGAAGTTGCGAATAATATGAGGGGATGGGTTCGTCAACCGTTGCCAAGCTGACCGCGGCGCTCATTGCCAAAAGCAGCACGAGGAGCAGCCCCGCTCCGGCGATGACGACGAGTCGTGAGAAACGACCGACACCCGACTGGTGGGTTGACTTCATTGCGGCGCCTCCTTTGTGAGGGCTGAAGGTTTGAATCCTGGGGGAGCGTAAAGTCAAGTGTATGATATCCGTATACTACGGAGCTGTCGGCGTGGAGGTTGCAGCTGTATCCCTTCTGCCGTCCCCGACGCTCGGCTGACGCACGGGCCGGCGGGCGGCCGGCCGCGCCGTCGATCGGCGGATCGGGGCTTATTATAATAGACCCCTAATTCTTCGAAAACCCCCGATTGTCGAAATGTCTGTAGCTTCGCCTACTGCAAACGATTATCTTGACCGAGACTTCGAACGTGGAAGCGGGTAACCGCACCGCCCACTGCGCGCATTCGCGTACCGTCACCCTGGCTGCGAACGGGATCCGTCATGACCAAATACGAAAAACAGAATCATCACTGTTGTCATTCTGAAAAGGGTGAGGCGGCGGTGTCCACCAAGGACCCCGTCTGTGGAATGATCGTCAAACCCGACAGTCCCCACCGGACCGAGCATGAGGGAACGACGTATCTCTTTTGCTGTCCGCATTGTCTTGCCAAGTTCCAGGCGGCTCCGGAAGAGTACCTCGAGGCGCCCCCGCGCGGTGACCGACCCGAGCACCCGCAGCCACACGAGCCGGGCACGGAATGGATCTGCCCGATGCACCCCGAGGTGAAGAGCGACACACCCGGCGACTGTCCGGAATGCGGCATGGCGCTCGAGCCCCGCACTCCATCGCTCGAAGAGGACGACAACCCCGAACTCATCGACATGAGACGGCGGTTCTGGGTGAGCCTGGTGCTCACCATCCCCGTCCTGGTGCTTGCTATGGCGGATCTGATTCCCGGACGGCCTTTGGAAAACCTCCTCTCTCCCCGGTCGATCGTGTGGCTTCAGTTTGTTCTCGCCACTCCGGTCGTTCTCTGGTGTGGATGGCCCTTTTTTGTCCGCGGGTGGGCGTCGATCCTTCGGCGAGCGTTGAACATGTTCACACTGATCGCCATCGGTGTCGGTACCGCTTATGTTTACAGTCTAATCGCGACGCTTTTCCCTCGGATTTTCCCATCCTCATTTCGGACGCCATCCGGTGATGTCGCCGTTTACTTCGAAGCCGCCGCGGTGATCACCGCACTGGTTCTCCTCGGGCAAGTGCTCGAACTCAAGGCCAGGAGTCAAACGGGCGCGGCGATAAGGGCGCTTCTCGGTCTGGCGCCAAAGACCGCGCGGCGGATCTCTGAGAACGGCAAAGAGACCGATGTGCCGTTGGAGAATGTGCACCCCGGAGACCGGCTTCGTGTAAGACCCGGTGAGAAGATCCCGGTCGACGGTGTCGTCGTCGAGGGCTCGAGTTCGGTGGATGAGTCGATGGTCACGGGTGAACCGATCCCCGTCGAGAAACAAACCGGTGACACCGTGATCGGTGCCACGGTTAATGGCAGTGGCACAATCGTCATGCGTGCCAAACGGGTGGGTGCCGATACGCTCCTGTCACAAATCGTCCAGATGGTCGCGGAGGCCCAACGGAGCCGCGCCCCTATCCAACGGCTTGCCGATGTCGTGGCAAGTTACTTTGTTCCCGCCGTTGTGCTGATTTCGTTCGCCACATTTGTGGTGTGGTCGCGCTTTGGCCCCGAGCCTCGGATGGCCTTTGCGTTGCTGGCCGCCGTGTCCGTGTTGATCATCGCGTGCCCCTGCGCGTTGGGTCTTGCCACACCGATGTCAATCATGGTGGCAACGGGAAAGGGTGCCACCCAGGGTGTCCTT
>CP070677.1:4268216-4292775 GCA_020352495.1 Candidatus Latescibacterota bacterium | reverse complement strand
CTCCTGTTAAAGGGAGAAGAGCTTCCCCCGTTGAAAAGAAGGGCAACGGCTTAAAAAGCGGACGAGGAAGAAGCCGCTGCAAAAGAAGAGACCACGGAGGCTCGTCCGGAGTTCCCCGGCAAGCCACAACCCTTCCCGCGACCAGACACGCCTTGAGTACCTGCGTCGAGGAATGAACAGTACATTAGGATTACAGGAGAAACGACCGATCGGCGGCGAGGACTTTTCCCCGGCGCCGGAGCGACGTCCCCGAATCATGGGGATCCTCAACGTCACCCCCGATTCATTTTCGGACGGCGGCGCCTTCTTTTGTAAAGAAGACGCCTACCGTCACTCCATGCGAATGGTGGAGGACGGTGCCGATATCATCGATATTGGAGGCGAGTCGACCCGTCCCGGCTCCCAGTATGTCGACCAAGACGAGGAGCTGCGGCGAATCATGCCGGTAATCGAATCGTTGGTGGGCAGGATACCGGTGCCGATTTCGGTGGACACAAGACGGGCCGCCGTCGCCCGGGCCGCACTCGAGGCGGGGTGCCGGATGGTAAATGATGTGAGCGCCTGCAGAGATCCCGAGATGCCCGGTGTCGTGAGAGAATTCAGGGTGCCGATCGTCGTCATGCACATGAAGGGTGACCCTGATTCGATGCAGGAGAGTCCGCACTACGATGATGTCGTGAAAGAGGTGTGTGCCTTCCTGGCGGAACGCGCGAAATTTCTGGAGCGCCAGGGTATCGACAGTGATATGATCATCGTTGACCCGGGGATCGGGTTTGGAAAACGGTTCCGGGACAATCTCGATCTGCTCAAATCCATCGACACCATCCGGACTCTTGGTTATCCCGTGACCATCGGAGCCTCGAGAAAGCGTTTTCTCGGCGAGTTGCTCGAGACGGATCCAAACGAGCGGCTGAGCGGCAACCTCGCGGTCGCCGCCTGGTGTTACAAGACGAACGTGGAGGTAATCCGCGTCCACGACGTGAAAGAGACAGCGGGGCTCCTCAAGGTGCTCGACGCGATCGAGCATCCAAAGGAATACTCGGCATCGTGGTAGGACCAAGGTCACAGGCAACATCACCAATGGAATCCATATCGGCCGATCTCATAATTGATGCGATAGACATTCTCATCGTATCGTACCTTCTCTACAAGCTTTTCGTGCTGATGAGAGGGACGCGTGCCGTCCACATGTTCTTTGGCCTCATCGTCCTTTTCGTCCTCTCGGTAATAGCGCAGTGGGCCAATCTCATGGCCCTCAATTGGATCATTTCGAGCCTCAAGACTGTGTGGGTCATCGCGTTTGTCATCATCTTTCAACCCGAACTCAGAAGGGCCCTCGCCTCCCTCGGTCAACACCGGTTCCTCAGCCGTTTCTTCAAGGTCGAAGAGACCGGTGTCGTCCCCGAGATCATAAAAAGCGCGTCCCGTCTGGCCGACAAGGGCATCGGTGCGATCGTCGTGCTGGAGAAGGACATGGGTCTCAAGAACTACATCGAGACGGGCACCAAGATCGATGCAAAGGTGACAGCCGAATTGCTCGAGACGATTTTCTCACCACCCAGCCCCCTCCACGACGGCGCGGTCATCATCCAAAACGATCGCGTGGCCGCGGCGGGATGTATTCTTCCCTTGACCCAGGATCAACGGCTCTCGGCAGCGCTGGGAACGCGTCATCGCGCGGCGATCGGGCTCACCGAGGAGACGGACGCGGTCGTGATTGTCGTATCGGAAGAGACTCAGACGATCTCATATGCGGAGGGTGGAAAACTCAAACGCAAGATCGACATCAACACGCTGCGGACCGATCTGCTCAAAAACTTTGGCCTGGTTGGAGAAGAAAAAGCACCCAAAGCGGCTCCCGCCGGATAACCTCGATCCGTCAGACCTGAAACCGAACATAGGGACCGGTTCTTAGGCGTAGTGGGGTAAGGCGCAGGGCGTTTTTCGGCCACCTATTCCTCATCGACAGCCGGGACGAGCTTGATGCACACCGCCTTGTCCCTGTCGAACACCGAGGCGGCCGCCTTTTGGATGTCTTCTTTTCCTACGTTTTGCAGGAGACCCGGTAGGCGTTCGACCACCCCGTACCCAAAACCAAGCGCCTCGTAAAAGCCGTATTCGATGGCCTGAGCGAGATTCCTCTGAAGTTTCATCATTTGCGAGCCGATCAGCCACTCTTTGGATTTCTTGAGCTCTTCATCCGTGACAGGCTCCGTGGTCACTCGGGTGAGCTCACGGAGTATGACTTCGATGGCCTCGTCTATCCCGTCCGGGTTGGGATTCGAGTATCCGTAATACATCGATCGATCCATGAGGGGCATAAAGGCCGATCCAACCATGTAGCCGAGCGATCGTTTGTCCCGCAGCTCGACAAAAAGCCTTCCGCCGAGACCGGTCATCAACCCATCCAGCACGCGAAGACTGATCGCTTCATCGGTCAGCATCGGTGGCGCCGTGAAGCCCACCAGTCCGACCGCTTGTTTGAGGTTGTTGCGTCGGAGCTGGTGAAGACCGGGGTTGATTGGATGCTCCGGAGCATTGACCTCGGGACGTGGGATGGGACCCGGCTCGAGATCCCCAAAGAGTCGTTGGGCAACCTCCGAGGCCCGCGGGGCTGTGATGTCACCAACGAAGACGGCAACGGTGTTGGCCGGCACAAGACCCCGTCGATACCATCCATCACAGTCGGCTGTCCCAAGCGACATCAACTGGGACTCGTCACCGATGAACGGATGAGCATAGGGGTGGTCTCCGAACACGTTTGCGAACAAATGGTCGACGCTGTAATAGACTGGATGATCGTGTCGCTTGGATAGTTCCTTGAGCAGCTTGCTCTTTTCCCGCTCGACTTTGTCAGCGGCAAACGTCGGCTCGCGAATCACCTCTTTGTACACATCCAATGCGTCCTCGAGGTGCTCGGAAAGAACGTTCAGATACACTCCGGTCAGGTCAAAACCTGAGAGACCTTCTATGCTCCCACCCAAACCTTCGATTTTGTTTGCGATCTCGTCCGCGTCGTACGATCTCGTACCCTTGAGTAGCGCTCGAGTCGAGAGCAACGAGAGCCCCGACTTCCCTTTTGGCTCGAGGCGGGTACCACCCTGAAATACGGTTAAGACCGAGACCATGGGAACGGTTGTTCGTCTCTTGATGAGAACCCGAAGACCGTTGTCGAGCTTGAAGAGTTCGACCTGTTGTTTCTCTTCTTCGTCAGGCTGCCCCGTTTTTGGGGAGGTTGTTTTGGGGGGCTTCGCCTTTCGCTTTTTCGACCGCACCGCGGCCTTCGATTTCCTCCCGGTTGGACGTTGAAGAGCCGCGAGAGCCGATTTGACCTCGCCTGGTTGCGGCTCACTAACGCCGTTCTCCTCAGGAAGATAGGTAACGAGCGAGCAGTTTTCGAGCTTCAGATACTTTCTCGCCGCGGCAAGGATCTCGTCCGCCGTTACTTTTTTGATCGCCTCCCGGTATTTTTTCGCGAGACGGTAGTCACCCATGACTTCGTAGTAACCGAGGTTCGCCGCCTGTCCCTCCACGGTTTCGAGTTCCGAGTACATCCACCTCTCTACCTGGCGTCTCGCTTTCAGCAGCTCCTCGTCCTCAACGGGTTCCTCGGTAAATCTCACGAGTTCCTCGAACAGGGCATCGCGCGCTTGCGGCCATTTATCATGCGTCGTGGAGGCAAACACCAACAGACAACCCGGCCATTTCTCGGCGAGAAGTTCCGTCGCCACAGTGGTAACGAGGTGTTTCTCTTCGAGGACCCTTCTGTACAACCGCGAGCTTTTCCCCGAGCCGAGAAGCGTCGTGAGTACTTCGAGCGCGGGATAATCCGACTCCAATATGCTGGGACCGTGAAACCCAAACCCAAGATAGGCGTGATCGATGGCACCCCGCGCACTTTTGAAGCGGAACTCCTTTTGTTGTGGCTCGACGGGTGACCCGGGCAACTCGACACGGCCGTTTGACCACTGCCCGTAGACAGTCTCGATCTCGGTCAACACATGTTCGCGATCGACATCTCCCACGACAACGAGCACCGCGTTTCCCGGCCGGTAATACGTCCTGTAAAAATCGAGAAGTTGATCACGCGTAAACGCCGAGACGACCTTCTCGTACCCCGCTATTGGACGCCGGTAGTTGTGGCGTTGATATCCCAGCTCCATCGCCCGATAGTACGTGTACGCGTCTGGCGTGTCGTCGTACATCCGAGCCTCGTCGATGACGACGAGCCGCTCTTTGTCGAATTCCGCTGGATCGAAGGTCGAGTTCATCATCGCGTCCGCCTGAACGCTCAGCCCAAGTGAAAAAGCGCGCGATGGAAGAACAATGTGGTACATCGTG
Source organism: Candidatus Latescibacterota bacterium (assembly GCA_020352495.1). GTDB lineage: Bacteria > Krumholzibacteriota > Krumholzibacteriia > WVZY01 > WVZY01. The sequence goes on along the minus strand of CP070677.1, from coordinate 4,288,434 downwards.
TAAGAATAGCTGGTGGCCGCGTTCAGATTGCCGCCGGCGGACTTGACCAGGTTGGCGATGTCGCCAACACCGTATTTCTCGGTGCCCTTGAAAACCATGTGTTCTTGGAAGTGTGCCAGACCCGACATCTCATCGGTTTCGTGAGCGGAGCCGACTTTGAACCACACATTCACGGCAACAACGGGATTAGATCTGTCTTCTTTGAAGATTACGGTCAGACCGTTGGGAAGCACTTTCTTGACGACATTGTCTTGGGTGGCTCTCGATCGCATACTCCTACCGCCGTGGGTTCGAGGATAAGGGTTGCAGCATTGCGAAATCGTCGAAGGCGGGATATCCGGCGTTTCGTTTAGATATTATGTTCTGATGTAGACGCGGACAAGCATAAAAAAAGAGGGAGCTGTCTCCAGCACGGCTCGGTACGATCGCCCTCGCGCATCACGTCGACCCATTGCAGCCGGCCTCGTTGTTGCCGTGGCTCACACCGCCGCAAACCAGGCGAAGCATTTGGCAACGTGCTCACTCGTTGCCAGTTGTCGGACAGGATTACCTCGGCTGCACGAATACTGCCGAACGGTGACGCTCGCAGCCCGACCCGCGGCCGTCTCGTTCGCTTCGGGTCCGGTTCCTCCCAACCCGCACCCGGCGTAGCTCCCTCTTCGAAGCTCAGAGATGAGACGCTCGTTAGATGTCGCTAACACCACCCGTCATCCCATCACAACCCACATCCACTTGCCTCCCATCTCCTCGCTTTTTGTCTCGCGCGGGACCATAAAGGCAAGACGGATGCCACAGACGGTCAAAACCGTTCCTCTGGGCATCATATTATCTGCCTCAAGACAAACGAGTTCTCGATTCGTTCGCCTTCAGAACTGAGAGCACACCATCACGTGCAGAATAGAAGATGTGAACATGAGGTACAAAGACAATGCCGACGGGTCGAGGCCCGACTTGGAAAGTCGTTGAGAGAAAGGTCACTACACGCATTGCGGAGCGGCAACTGTGTTTACACAAGACTGGCAGGAGCGGGGTTCGTCGCGGCTTCTCGAGGTTGAAACCCATCGACCTCGATAAGCTCAATCATGCTCTCGACGACGCGGGGGTCGAACTGGGTTCCTGACTTCGATTTCATTGTACTGAGCGCGACGCTTTTGGATAGAGCTTCCCGGTACGGTCGGTTGGTAGTCATCGCGTCGTAGCTGTCCGCCACCGTGATGATTCGCGCACCGAGAGGAATTTCTTCTCCGACGAGCCCGGCGGGATAACCGTTGCCGTCGAATCGCTCGTGATGATATCGAACAAAGGGAACCGCGCCGGAGAGGAACTCCATGTTTTCGATGATCGAAGCACCGATCTCGGGATGACTTTTGAGAAGCTCCCATTCCTCGGCATTGAGACTGCCTGGTTTGTTGAGGACTCTTTCGTATATCACGAGCTTGCCGATGTCGTGCAAAACAGCGGCAAAAGCGAGGTCACGAAGGTCGTCTTTGTCGAGTTTCATTCTTTTCGCCAGAGCCACCGAGTAGTCCGCGACCCTCTCGGTGTGACCCTTTGTATAGGCGTCTTTCGCTTCGATAATGGACATCAGAGCCTTGACCGTGGAGAGGTATGTGTTTTGGAGTGCTTCGAAGAGACGCGCGTTTTCTATCCCTGTACCCGCCGAATTGCACAACGACGCGAGGATGTCTAGTTCGAACGACTTGTATTCGTTGCCGTTGAGCTTCGGACCGGTAAACACCAGCCCCCTCAGCACCTGTTTGACGATGATCGGTGTGACGTATTCGAACACGGCCAAGCGGATGTCCGGTAGCCGACTGGCCCAACACAAATCGCCGTTTCGAGCCAGCTTTCGAGGTCTCGAGGTCTCCTGGACCCACCGCGTGAACTCGCTATCTCTGTCGAGCCTAAGGTCCGCCATTCGATCTCTGTCGAAGCCTTTCAGACCTTGGAGCGTGAAACGATTGTCGCTTTCCCGTCTCAACTCGAAAAAAGCCATGCTCGAGATTTGGAGCTCGCCGATCAATGACAACGCAAGTCCGTTGATGAGCTCTTCGAGATCGAGCCTCCGGTTGAGGTCCCCGCTGACGGCGAAAAGCGTTTTCATCGACAATATCTGTCTCTTGAGCTCTCTGTTGATCAGAACGTAATTCTTCTCCTGCTCGTCGATCCTGTCTTCCAGTTCCGACCGTGTCTCCTCGAGTGACCTTGTTCTCTCACACCTACCCAGCGCCCTTTCCACCTTTGTATTGAGCTCCCGAAGCGAGAACGGCTTGACGAGAAAATCGTCCGCGCCGCCACCAAGGCTGTCGATTCTCGTCTCGAGATCCGAATTCGCCGAGAGAAAGAGCACCGGAACAACGTCTCCGCCCGGTCTGGAGCGAATGGCACTCAGCACATCCCTTCCATCCATATCTGGCAGCATCAGATCGAGGACGACGATGTCGGGTGTATTCTCGTCATAGGATTCCAGCGCCTCAGTACCGTCGGCAGCCAAAGAAACCTCATGCCCCTTACGACTGAGACTCTTCCCCAGTATTTCAAGCACTTTTGTGTCGTCATCCACGACGAGTATGTTTCCCGCCATATCTTGGTTTCCTCATTTTGCGATCAGATCGATGCCTCTGTACCTTGGTCTCTCTCCGCCTCGTATCTCTTCCTCTATGATATCGATAAAAATCTTCACAACCTCGGGGTCGTATCTCAGCCCCCAGTTTTCTCTCAGAGTGCTGAGCGCTTCCTCCTGTGTGAGGGCGGGTCTTGTCGGGCGATCCTGGATCATGGCGGCGTAACTCTCCACGACGGAGAGAATCCGTGCTCCCAGCGGTATCTGCGATCCCGCCAGCCCACTGGGGTAGCCCTCACCGTTGTACCTTTCGTGGTGAGATAAAACGATTTGTCGCGTGTGTTCCGAGAAATTCATTTTCGCGAGCATATCGGATCCCTCGACGGGGTGTTGTTTGATGACCTCCCACTCCTCTTTCATCAGCTCCCGCGGGCTCCTCAGAATCAAATTGCTCGTTTTGATCATTCCAATGTCTCTCAAGACCGTCCCATACATCAAATCGCGGATGTGCTCCTCGGCGTAGTGCATTTTCTCGGCCACCGCATAGGTGAGATCCATGACCATCTCGGTGGTTCCGCGTGATAACGTATTGCTCTCGACCATGGAGATGAGCGATTGCACCAGACCGAGTGTGCGTTCGCTTTCCTTCTCCAGACGGCAGCTGTTTTCATAAGCGATCGCCACCTGATTGATCATCATGTTGAGGAACTCCCAAGCCTCGTCGTCGAGTTCCTGGCGAATCGGTCTCCCCAACAAGACGATTCCGCGAAACCTCTCATGGACGACAAACGGCGCGGCGCGTGGCAGGTCCCAACTGTCGATGCGGCCTTTTGCCTGATCGGAGAACGGCGCATCCTCGAGAGAGAGTATCCTCGGTTCCTGGATCCAACCGTCCACGTTCACCTCGGCACGTTTGATATTCAGCATGCTGGGGTCCGCCGTTTCGAATCCTTTCCAACAGACGGCCACGAACTCGTCACCGCAAGCCTCCAGGAACGCCGCGCTCTCGACCCCAACCTGTGCGATGGTCGTCAACAGAAACGCATCCAGGAGTCTACCCTTGTCCTCGATACGGCTGAAATCCTGGTTGAGCGAAAAAAGCCACCTGTATTGAACAAGTCTCCGCTTGAGCGTCCTAATCTGTTCGGGGTATCCCGGGTCGACCACGTCCTGTGAAACAGGTCGGTCCGTTTCGATTCCTAGGTGAGATTCGGCCGGAGCGTTCGTGGGCTCGGGTTTCCGATCCACCGCCGAAGCCGGTTCGCCATCCTCCGGTTGGCGTACCGCGTGCGGCTCCACGACTTCGGTTCTCATGCGATCGGAGACTTCGACGGGGTCCGCCGTCGCGGTAGCTGTGACCAGCGTCGAATCACGTGGCCCAGGTGCCTCGGACATCGTTGGCATGACCGCACCAACACCGGCCTCTTCCGACAAACCTTGGGCCGGCTCCGGTGCATCCTTCGAGGCACCGACGCAGGGGGCCATTTCGGAGACGGCCGCCTGAACGTCGGAGACAAAAAGGATCGATGTCGGGCCCTTCTTCTGAAGAAAACCCTGGACTGTAGTTGAGGCACCGGCGATGCAGATACGAACCAAACCTGCGGCTGCGGCGTCGCGAATGATCTTCGCGCAGCCACCTCCGAGCGACCCCAATTCCGACAGGTCCATGACGAGGTTTTTGATACCGCGCCCGGAGCATTCGTTGAAGAATTTCGTCAGAACTTGGTTCTCGTGAAACCCGAGGGTGCCGCTGATTTTGAAGATGGTTACGTCGAGATCTGGAGAGTCAACTTTCTCAACGAGTGTTTTGGCCATCAGGACTCCCGACGAACGCTTAACGAACACGAATAGGATGGGGAAGGGTCGGAAACGAGGTCAGGAGAGAATAGGAGGCCACACCCCTCTATTCCATCACTTCCTGCGTCAGCCACCTATCCAGTACGCTTTTTAAAAACCGCCACTCACTTCCCACTTTTTTCGCCGGGATCCTTTTTTCTTTGGCGAGTCGACACACGGTTTTTACGTGCATTTTAAGATATTCCGCCGCTTCGACCGACGTCATCACGACATCGTTGTCGTCGTTACCACCGATCACGATGTTTGCGTAGTCAGATTCTCTCCATTTGCTCATGTGGCCCCATCCTTTTTATTGTTCAAAAAACTGGAAGATTGCTCCTAAAACCGTTTTTAGCACGAAACATACCAACCAAACCGGCCAAACAACGCCGGACGAATGTATTCTAACTTTTTTTATTATAGTCGCTTCGCCTATCTGCCCCCGCGCTTGCCCCCCCGACCCGGATTCCGTTCTGGGGGGGTGTTGCATAAAGCCGTTCCGCGGACCCGGCTAGCTCTTCGGCGCCCGGACACGGGAGGATTCGAGGAATTCCCCCACCCGGGCCAGTACATCATCGGGTCGAAGCGGTTTGCTGAGGTATCCCGCGACACCCAATTGTTCCACGAGCAGCTCGGCGTTCTCGCCCCGGTGCGAGGTGGTTACTAAAACGGGAATATGTTTTCCCTCGCGCTCGAGTCTGTCGACGAGCACTTTCGCGGCCATCGACGGAACGCGGAAATCACTGATAATGAGAGACGTTCGTCCCCGACGGACAAAATCCAACGCTGTCTCGAGCCGATCCACGATCTTGGTCCTGATTTGTTCGCCGGAGAGAATTGACTCCATCGTGGCCCTTAGTGCTTCGTTCTGCTCCACCACGAGAACATCGGTTTCTTCTTCGCCAAAAGACAAACCATCGCTTGATACATCGGAGGTCGTCTTTTCGTGTACCGGTGATCGGTCAGCTTCCGTTACGTCATCACCAACTCCACCCGAGGCGTCGCCCTCGGTCATCACGTCGACAATGGCCATGTAGCGCTTGAGGAGTCCATTCGCATCCACCAACGGAACCCTCTTCCCTTCGATTTCCACCATTCCCTTCTCCATCCCCCTCCACACCGACACCGCCTCCTTACGCCACATCCCGCTTTGGAGGTCTTGCTCACCCCTGACGTAAAACCCGATCCGTTTCTCGAGAAAACCCACAACGGCAATCCGGTCGCCGTCAATAGGCGCACCCGAATAAACGTGTCCCAAACGAAGGACCGGCACGCGCCGACCGTCGATCGTGATGTACTCGCCCCGCGTGTCGTCTCCCACATTCACATCACCCACGAGAAAGATGTCGCTGAACTGGTTCGGGAGAACGGCTACGCTGTGCCCGTCGTTTTTCCACACCGTGAATTCTCCGCCTTCGACTGAGAGCGGCGTAGTGAACGCGAAACGTGTGTCTCCGTTTTCGTCGGGCTCGACCCAGAGCAGGCTCCGAAGCTCGGCAAGGACCTTTCGTGCATCTCTGAGACCCGGGTAGAAAGCAAGATACTCATCGGGATCGAACCGTGAGTCGTGAATAAAATTGGTGCCGTTGTCGCGAAGCTTCCAACGAAGGGCCCCGATCTGGTTTTCGACGGTGACCGTTATCCCAAGCTCCGGCTCCTCGCACCGCGAGAATATGTCGCCGATCAGATGCCGCAAAACGCGTTGCACGGGGTGTAGAAGCCGGACGTCGATGGTATTGTCTTCTCCCGCCAATTCGACGGTGACCCGCCGACGTGTTCCCGAACAGAGCTCCCTCGCGAAATCGGCGATGGCAAACCGTATGGGAGCCAGATCCGATAAAACGAGCGGTTTCCGGTCGGCCAAGCGAGCAATGACGTCCTCCATGGACAACGCGTAAAAATCAATCAGACACAGTTCTCTCCGGATGGCTTCGAGCCGCGAGTCGGAGAGGTTATCGAGTCTCTCATCTTTGGAGCTGCCTGCGCCCGTCAACGCCTCAGCGTGTTTCCGAAGTTCCTTCAGACAATCCCCTAAAACGGTCCGATCGTGTGGCACGTCCTGGGCGGGCACTCGGTCATCCGGTTCCGCCTGAGGCGCGGTGCGCGGTGGCGCGTCCGACGGCGCGGACATCTCGTCGATATCCCGCCCTGTCGTCTCGACCTGTGTCTCTTCAGATGTCGTCGGCGCGTCGGTGGGGCAGCCCAACAGTTCGCTCACTTCCTTTGAAATCGCCTCCAATTCCTCTGGACAGACGACTTCGGCAAAGTCCATTGCACCCCCCTCACCGGCGGTCGCCACGAGTCTATCTTCTCTCTCGATGAACTCTGATGTGATCTGGGCGATTTTCTCGTCCCAGGGAAGCTTGTTATCGCGGTAAGTTACGAGAAGGGTGTTGAACGACTCGAGCGAAGCCCGCCATTCTTCGAGTTCCATGATGGATGCGCTGTTCGCCAGCATGCTGGTGCCAACGATACATCGTTCCATCAACGTGTCATCGACCTCGTCCGAGGTTGCGGTGGAGATCAACCTTCCAAGCGCTTCGGCATGTTGATTGACCTGAGCCAGGAAGAGACTTGTGCTGTCGAGTTTGTTCCCCATTATTTGCGACACCTCTCGATTGTGTTGATCAGCCGTGAATCGCTGGGTCGTAATCGACCGCCCCGAGCTCGTACAGACCGATTACCTTCTCGTCTTCGGTATCGGTGGCGAGGTGCGCCTCGCGGGGTGCCTCGCGAGTCTCTGACTCGGCGGACTGCTGCCCTGGCTCAGCCCCGCTCGTCTCCAGAGGGATGACATCGGCGGGATCTTGATCCGGTTTTCTTGGTCTGGCGAACGATTCGAATCCTGGGAGATCTGTTGGTTTATCGTCCGTTTGGGCTGGCTCCTTGGTATTCTGCACCTCGTCTCTTGTCGGAGTCGGATCCTCCATCGCCGTTTGGCGGGTCTCTGTTTGCGCGTCAGCCCGATCTTCCCCGAGATCCGTGAACATGTCGTTCTCTGATGTTACCTTCTCGAAGATTCCTTCTTCGGCTGGGGTCTTCTCTGGCGTCTCGCTCGCCTCTTCCGGGGTACCGCCAAAGATCGACCGACTCCGATCGAGCGCCTCGAAACCAAACTCTTCGGTCTCTTCGGGACTCGTTGAGGCACCGACTTCTTGCTCGTCCGCCTCCACCGACGCCGTCGACGTCGCCGCATCCGGGAGCGAACTCACCGAAAGACTATACGAATCCTGGAAGTTGGCCATTTTGTCCGAAAGAACGATCACGCGCTCGACCCACAGGGCCATTTTTGTCTGCACGCCCGCAATCGAACGCTCAAGGCTGGGAATAGCGTCGGGGTCCGCCGCATCCCCACCGACGCGGGTCTCCAGATCGCGGATCGATCCCGTCATTTCCAGCGTTACTCGGCCGTACGTCTTCGCCGCATCGTTGAATCGCGACGCCATGTCCTTGACTTCCTCAGCGAGACGAATCAGGTCCTCCTGGGTACCCTCCCCGGAGCCGGCGTGAAGCGCCGTCGATATCGCGAGACCCTTGGCTTCTTCGCTCAAGACTCCCAAGGAAACGGAGAGCTCTTCGATCAACTTGAGCGACCCGAGGATGTCTCCAAATATTTTTCTCGCGTCGCTCATCCGGGCTCTATTCGATTCCTCCTTGTCCATCGCCGAAATGGATCTCAGTTGCCCCTCGATCTCTTTGGCTGAAACTCCGCTCTGTTTCATTTCCTCAGCGATTTCCTGAAGTCGGTGACGAAACACGTCGCTCGCTTTTCTCAGCTCCGCATACGACGTTTCAAGCGCCGGATCACGCGGACCAGCGTCGTAATCGACAGGTTCCCGCACCGTTTTCGCCAACGCGGTCCGAACCGACTCGCTGACCCGTTTGAGACCCGGATTCGAGAGCTCCAGCTCATCGGTGACCCCGCCCTCGGTACCGTCGTCGACGGCATTGGCGAGCGCCTCGCACTGTAGCGAAAACTCATTGATGAGTTCCTCTTCCCTTGCGCGCACCTCTTCCTCGGCTAGCTTTTTCGTTTCACCCTGGTGTTCCTCGAGCTCCTTCAGTCGGTCCTTCACATTCTGGGAGATGCTCAGAAGAAATCGCTTTAGCTCCGGCTGATGACGAAGCCTTTCGATCTTGGACGTGTCTTCGATGTCTTTGATGTCTTTTAGCGAAACCAACAGATTTTTGTAGTCAAGCCCCGACTCCAAATACCGTCTGTATTTTCGGACGGCGCCGGAGATTACGAGATACGAGATCAGGGACGTAAAAACGACAAGGGCGATCAAAGGCAGAATCTCCTCGAGAAACCCTTCCCCTTTGATGACCCCCAGCCACTCGTTCTTGTCTTGCCAGTTCCAAGTAACCCCGTACTTGTTCACAAAGAAATAAGTGACGCCAACGCTCAAGAAGACCAACATCAGCGAGACGAAGATACCAATCTTCCATGGCGAAGTAACGACCGGGGGTTTTTTGCTTTTCACAGCCTAACTCCTTGTCTGAGTGGATATTGCAGTAGCGCACGGATGAAGAGACTTGTTGCGTCAGGTCGAATTCGCAAGTACCATGCCAGCGGTTCGCCGTGTATCACATGGCGTGTCGGCGCGTAAGCTGTTGTTTTTGAAGTGGATTGGGGAATCGAGCCTCGAGTGGATGTTGGAGCAATGCTTTGCAGTTTGCACGGGTCGGCTGGCTAGATTGCTGCTATCTCGAGCGGCGAGCCTCCCAAGTATCAACCCACATATTTTCGAACGAGTGGTTTGTACAAGGAGACTTTTCTGTCTTTGAAGAGGTGGTTGTTGGTCGTTATTGCCTTATTCTTTGCTTCTTCGATGTCGATCTCGACGATTTTGAGCGATTCGCTGCGCTCCCCGGCGCTCGTCAACACATTCCCCGAAGGATCGACGACCTGGCTGTTCCCCGTGAAGGTCAGTGACATGTTCGCCCGCTTTTCGGTCCCAATCCGGTTGGCGGTGATCGAAAACACTCTGTTCTCGATCGAGCGTGTCCGCATCGCGTCCAGACAGTAGGGCATGATCAGGTTCGCAGGATGACAAATGATCTCGGCTCCCTTTAACGCCAGAACTCGTGTGACTTCGGGGAAGCACCAGTCGAAACACACCATCATCCCGATTTTGACACCGTCGACCTCGTGGACTGCGTAGCTCTTCTCACCAGGACTAAAGAAAAGCTTCTCCCGGTCAAACAGGTGGGTTTTTTGGTACGTATACAACTTGCCCTTCGAAGTCACCAACACCGCCGTGTTGTAAAACTTACGGCTCTTTTTCTCGGCGATCCCAAAGATCAGATTGAGCGTTTGCCTCTTGGCAATCTTTTTCATTTCACCCACCGTATAGCCCGATGTGACGGGCTCGGAGAGCTCCATGAGTTCGTCCTGAGCGCGGAACAGATAACCGGTGTTGAAAAGCTCCGGCAGAACGATCGTTGCTTCGCTCACATCCTTGAGCAGCGATTTCGCGGCCCGGACGTTTTCGCGCACAGACCCGAACTTTGGTCGCAACTGGAGGAATCCAACTTTCAATTCCCACCCTCCTGTTTCGTCGCCCCGGTGGTCATAGGGGGCGACCGCCTGTGATACCCAATGTCTCGAGGCGAAGCGCTGGGTGTATAACCGATTGATATGTATCTAGTTATGATTCTGATTTGGCCGACTCAGCTCCAAGTATACCCCAATTGTGGGGATTTGAAAACCTTGAAGGCCCCTTCGCGACGATTATTTGCTCCACTCACTGTCGCTCGGGTGTTGGATCGAAGTAATCTATTGTCATTACACAACATAGGTTCGGTGGACGAGAGCTCATCTTTTCCAGGCCCGCCGCAAAGATTATGTTAACCGCAGAGAGCGTGGGGAGGTCGCGCGCCGAGGCCACGAGACGAGGATCATATGGAAACCCTTTGTCTATCAAAGAGTTTTGGTGCCGGCCCACATGAATCGTGGCATGAAGATTGCACAAACCGGATCAGACGGAATGGGACACGCAGCGCCTGGTTATCATCGACGAGGACGACAGCCGTGGCTTCTGATCGACACACCAACCTGGGTCCGGGTGGACAACGCGAAGTCGAACCCACATTCTTTTTTGTGCTCAATTGCCTTCTCTACAGCCGGCTCGAAGCGGGTTATCCCTCGAATCAGGAATTCTATGACGAGGACGTCAACGTATACCTGACGAATCTCCTCTGTTCGTTCATGAAACCGGAATACCACCGTCGCGCCAAACGTTATCTGTCCCGTTACGATACGAGCCTCTTCTCCCGGATCGAGAATTCGACCGACGCGCGGTTGAAGTACACGATCTATAAGACCAACGCCGATTTTCTGCTCATCTCGATCGGCATTTTTAGCAATGCCGATGCGCGAAAGCCGGACACGACTCAGCTGTTCAAGAACTCCGAGGAAGCGCACATGGGCAGGGGAAAAGCTTACTACCAGTTTGCTTACACGTATAGCCAGTCGATGTTCAAGAAATCCTCAGCGATCAGCGAGGTGTTGGAGAAGCTCTCGACCGGTTTTGAACGGTACGTCGAGATCTTGAGCCATATGCGCGGCGAGTATTTCAACATATTGGATCGGCTGAGCACCGGCGAGATCTACCATCTCGAGCGATCGATCGACAAGGACCGGGCAACGGCGGAGCTCAAGACGCTCCAAGACCAGTTCCTCGACCTCTACTCCGAGTTCCTCAGGACCAAGGACCCCCGGCTAAAGGAGAAGGTCGAGCAGATGGCTATGGAAATCCGCCGAATCGACGATTCGTTCAGCTTTCACATCGACGAATAGCTCTTGTCATCCCCAAGCCTCCGCCGGCCGACTCTTTTCGCCAGGTGGCGCCGGGTCCGTGATTGCCTGCGGCTCCGTCGGTAACCTGGCAAAGGGGACTAGTCCTCAGGTGAAATGAGCTTTTGCTTGAGGGCGAATTTGTAGACGCGTTCGAAAACCTCTTCTTTGGCTTTTCCTCGGGTCAAAGCGTGGGTGCCATATGGTAGGAGGACGACCTCGCTGTCGCTGTGGGTCAACCGTCGTCTGAGAACCTTGAGCCCCTTTGTCGAAAGCACGCGGTCGTCCCGAGCTTGGAGCACGAGGGTTGGTGTGTCGATAGTCCTGCTGGAATTACGGGCTTCCTCCATCGCTTTGACGATTTCTGCGTTCCAGCCGGCAAACCTGTAAAAGAGAGTGGGTGTAAGCTTCCTCGCCACGGCATACAGATACCCCTTGAGTCCAAGCCTTGGCGCGACAGCCGGGGCAAGAAGCACCAGGGCAGGGATCGCACGCACCTCATCGAGGGTCAACGTTATGGTCGCGCCGAAGCTCAGTCCGACGACGAGCGTTTTTTGGGAATAATCGACCGTCGTGTTGAGAGTTTCCGCTGCCATCGTGACCCACGACTCCCACGAAACAAGCTGGCCCTTCATGTCGAAACGCGAGAGGCGCGGGCAGAATACAGTAAGCCCTTTCGAGTAGAGATAATTGCCCAGATCGCGCATCTCCGCCGGTGTCCCGTTGGCGCCATGAAGCAAGAGGCAAGCTGACGCGCGGCCCTCCTGCAAAAACAAGAACGACCGGTCGTCTCGGGGGATGTGAAGACTTCTGTCGTATTCGAAGCGTTGGAGAAAGTGCGTTCGGAGCAGCTCTCGTCTCAGTTTGAAGTCTTTTGGCCTCTTCTCTATGAGCTGCCTGATCTCCCAAATCGTCCTATTGATTTGTCCGTGCCATGTCATCTGGAGTGCGCCCTACGTCAGACGATAGTTGGGGGCTTCTCGCGTGATCATTACATCATGGGGATGGCTTTCTCTCAAACTCGCGGCAGTAATCTGGAGAAAACGTCCTTTTTTCTTGAGCTCCGCGATCATACCCACGCCGCAGTACCCCATACCGGCCCTCAACCCCCCGACGAGCTGGTATACCGAATCGGCCAGTTTTCCCTTGAACGGGACCCTGCCCTCGATGCCCTCGGCGACGAGTTTTGACGCCTCGACACCTTCCTGCATATAACGGTCTCCGGCACCCGCCTTCATGGCTTCGATCGATCCCATTCCGCGGTAGATCTTGAACGCTCGGCCTTCGAACAGCTCGATATGCCCGGGGCTTTCCTCGGTCCCCGCGAACAGGCTGCCGATCATTACTGAGTCTGCTCCGGCGGCGATCGCCTTTACGATGTCACCGCTGTATTTGATTCCTCCATCGGCAATCACGGGAACACTCACCTTGGATGCCACCTTTGCTGTGTCGGTGATGGCAGTGATTTGCGGGACGCCAACGCCCGCCACGACACGCGTCGTGCAAATCGCGCCGGGGCCCATACCAACTTTGATCCCATCCGCTCCGTTTCGGATGAGATCCGTTGCCGCTTTGGAGGTCGCGATGTTCCCGGCGATGACCTGGAGTTTCATGTGCTTGGTCTTGATCTTCACCAATGTGTCGATAACGTTTTTTGAGTGGCCGTGAGCCGTATCGATTACGACGACGTCCACGTTTGAATCGACCAGCAGCCCAACCCGTTTGAGACAATCCCGACCGACTCCCACCGCCGCTCCGACTCTCAACCTGCCATCCGAATCCTTGCATGCGTTCGGAAACTCCGTACTCTTCTTTATGTCCTTGAAGGTGATGAGACCTTTCACTCGTCGTTTCGCATCCACCACGGGAAGTTTTTCGACCCGGTGTTCGTCGAGCATCTTCCTCGCTTCCTCCATTGACACACCCTCGCGCGCTGTGACGAGATTTTTCGACGTCATAACCTGGCCGACGACCACCGACTCGTCCTCGATAAACCGGAGATCCCGGCTGGTTAGCATCCCCACTAGAACACCGTTCTCTGTGATCGGTACTCCGGAGATCCTGTATTTTTTCATGACCATTTGGGCATCTCTGACCGTCTGATCCGCAGTCAGCGTAATCGGATTCGTGATGATCATACTCTCACTGCGTTTGACCTGGTCGACGTGACTCGCCTGTGCCTCGGGGGTCATGTTTTTGTGGATGATTCCAATGCCGCCTTCCCTGGCCAGCGCTATCGCAAGCTCCGCTTCGGTAACCGTATCCATGGCGGAAGACACAATGGGGATGTTCAGCTTGATTGACTTTGTCAGTTGTGTAGAGGTATTCACCTGGGCCGGCTCTACGGAGGACTTCCCGGGAACGAGAAGGACATCATCAAAGGTAATTCCTGTGCCGACTATCTTGTCCAATTTAGATTCTCCCTGTCTCGAGCGCGGATTAATTGTACCAATCTAGCACCCACCGCTGAGTTTGGCAAGACGAGAAGTCCCCAAACAGGTGCTGAGGGAATTAAAAAGAGGTTCGGCCTGCGGAACGCGCAGACCGAACCCCATTGCCTTTCAATAACTCCAGCTTGCGAGTCCGATCGAGATAGACTCGGTCTAGAGGTCGACCGCCTTGAGTGTCTTCCTCTTGTTGCCAATTGCACGCGACTCTGCAGCCTTGATCATCTCGCGGACTTTCTTATCCAATGCGCCGTAGAAATCTCCAGACACATTGCACTTCTTCGAGGCCGCTTTGGTCCTTGCTTTGGAAATGATCAGCTCGGCAGCAGCAGCTTTCTTTTTGGCCATAGGGTCCCTCCTGTTTATGATGAAACGTCAAAAAAGACTGAATACCCCATTTGAATACACAATTCGCCAGTTCTTGTCAAAGGGAATTTGGCCTGAGAACCCCGTTTTTTGACGTTTCAGGGCTAAAAGAGCACCCTGCGAGATCCGCCCCGAAATCCCTAGACCTTTGGGAGCGTGATCCCCTTCTGGACCTGGTACTTGCCTTTTCGATCGGCATAGGAAATCATGCAGTCCTCATCGCTTTCAAAGAAAAGAACTTGGGCGATTCCCTCATTCGCGTAGACCCTGGCCGGTAGCGGGGTCGTGTTGGATATTTCCATAGTCACATACCCCTCCCATTCGGGCTCGAAGGGCGTCACATTGGTGATGATTCCACAGCGTGCGTACGTCGATTTTCCAACACAGATCGTCATGACGTTGCGCGGAATCCGGAAATACTCGACGCTCCGGCCCAGCGCAAACGAGTTGGGAGGGATGATGCAAACATCGCCCTTGAAGTCGACAAAGGCTTTCGAATCGAAATTCTTTGGATCCACCACGGTCGTGTTGATATTGGTGAAAATCTTGAACTCGTCGGAGATCCGAATGTCGTACCCGTACGACGACAGACCATACGACACGCGGGTGTCCTTGACCTGCTCGGCGGCGAAGGGGTCAATCATGTTGCACTCCTTGACCATTCGAACGATCCACTTGTCAGGTTTTATCGACATGCGGCATCCTTTCTCCTGCTGTTATCATTGCCGGTGCGGAATTCCGGCGGTTCAAAATTAGTACGCTTTCCGGAGACTCCCCAACAAGCTGAAGAACTCCATCCGTGTCGCGGCATTCTCCTTAAAATCCCCAAGCACGGTGCTGGTAGTGGCAATGGAGTTTTGTTTCTCAACCCCTCGCATCATCATACAGAGGTGCTGGGCTTCGATGACTACTGCAACACCCCTTGGCTTGACATGCCGCTCGATCGCATGAGCGATTTCGCGGGTCATCCGCTCCTGAACCTGTAATCGTCTCGCAAAAACATCGACGATGCGGGCGAGCTTGCTCAACCCGATGATACGTTCTCGCGGGATGTAGGCGATGTGGCACTTGCCAAAGAACGGAACGAGATGATGCTCGCAGAGGCTGTAAAAATCGACATCCTTGAGAAGCACCATCTCCTCCTGTTTTTCCTTGAAAACCGCATCTTCGATGATCTCGTCGATGTCGATCCGGTACCCTTGAGTGAAGTATCGGAGCGCCTCGCTCACGCGACCGGGAGTCAAAAGAAGCCCCTCCCTGGCGGGATCCTCACCGATCTCGGCGAGCAGCTCCCGGATCAGCTCGGCCGCCCTGTCTTTTTTTGTATCCGAATCATGCATGATATCTCCTTGATCCCTCCACCGGTCAGCGAAATGGTCAGATGGGAAGCGTCTTTATGTCCGGGCCGACTTCGCCCGCATAGACAAAACTGTTTTTTTGGGTCTCCACGATCCGCACGCTAACGAGCGACGCGTGCCCTTCGATCGCAGGTTCCAACAGGTGCCACAGCGCCTTTGCGACGTTCTCACCGGTGGGAAGAAAGCCGTTTCCAAACACAACGTTCAAATTCGCGTTCCGCAGCTTAGGACTCAGGACGTCATCCACGATCTTTCGCATGACCGGTCTTGGCACCACGTAGGGCTTGTCGCTCGTCACGCCACCCCCCACCGTGATCTCGACTGTGTACCGGTGTCCGTGCCCCGCCGGATTTGCGCATTCGCCAAAGGTCTTGATGTTCTCTTCTTCGGTGAACGACGGATTCCAGAGTGTGTGGGCCGCATTAAATCGTGAGACCACAGTGAGATACACCACGCCGCCTACCGCCCTTCCCCGTAGAAGTCCGCAAACGACGCATCGTCTTCCCAAATCCGCACGCGGTGTAACCGGGCGCCGGGAACACTGTTCTCGAGTCGGTCCCAGACGTATTTGGCAAGCATTTCCACAGTGCTTACCTCGGTCTTGAACACGTCGACGTCCTCATCGAGATTCTTGTGATCGAGTTGGTCGATGACCCTTTCCTTGACGATCGCGTCCAGTTCGGAAAGATGGATGACCATCCCCGTTGTTTTATCCGGTTCACCGGCGAAGGTTACTTCCAGCTCGTAATTGTGCCCGTGTAGATTCGAGCACTCGCCGAAAATCTTGCGGTTTTCCTCGGGTGACAGAGAGTCGACGTAAAGCCGATGGGCCGCACTGAAATGCATTTTTCTCGTGAGGTAAATCATATCGTCCGCTCGCGTTTAGATCAGTCGATTCCGCGTTTCCAAAAGATCGGCAGACCGTTTGAACAGAACCGGGGCGGTTCCGCGCCCCGGTTTATCAAATTCGATCGTCTTGACGTCGGCCTTGCCAAACGCCGGTCACTCGGTGAGCGCCAGCTCCTCCAGATACCTCTCGGCATCCAACGCCGCCATACATCCTGTGCCTGCTGCGGTCACCGCCTGGCGGTATTTCTTGTCCTGGACATCCCCCGCCGCAAACACACCGGGGACACTGGTGTGTGTCGAAAAAGGCTTTGTAAGAATGTAACCCGCTTCATCCATGTCGATCAGTCCCTCAAAAATCTGTGTGTTGGGCGTATGCCCGATCGCGGCAAAATAGCCCTGACACGACAGCTTGTTCTCTTCACCGGTTTTCACGTTTTTCACCCGGACGCCCTGCACACCTTCCTCGGGACTCCCAAGGATCTCCGTCACGACGCTGTCCCACACAAATTCGATCTTCGGGTTCTTGAACGCTCGCTCCTGCATCGTCTTCGAGGCTCTGAGCTTGTCACGCCGATGGATGACGTAGATTTTTGTGCCAAACTTCGTGAGGAAGTTCGCCTCTTCCATGGCCGTGTCCCCACCACCGACAACGGCGATCTCCTTGTCCTTGAAAAAGAAACCGTCACATGTGGCACAGGCTGATACCCCGTGACCCTGAAGCCTCTTCTCACTCTCCAAACCCAGCCATCTGGCCGACGCACCGGTGGAGATGATGAGCGCCCTGCATCGATAGGTCTTGCCGCCACCGTGGAGTACTCTCTGATCCTTTTGGAATTCCACGCGCTCAACGTTTACCTGTTCGAACTCGGTGCCAAAACGCTGGGCCTGTCGTTTCATGACCTCCATCAACTCCGGCCCGGCGACTCCCTCGGCAAAACCCGGGAAGTTTTCCACGTCGGTTGTAATCATCAGCTGCCCGCCCGGCTGAATCCCTTCGAGGACCAGCGGTTCGAGATTCGCCCTCGCAGCGTAGATCGCCGCCGTCATTCCCGCCGGCCCGGAACCCAAAATGATCACTTTTCTAACTTCTTCTGTCATAATCAGTTAATCTCCTCTTCACAGACCAATCGGTCTTCTGCAAGGATACGATAAATAGTTGATTTGTCAAGCGATCGGGGGTTGCCAGTTGGTGATCGGTGATGGGATCAGAATCTGTATCTCGCTGAAATAAATCCAAAGCTCGCGAGATTGACCGATGAGTATGTTCCGCCGCCCTGAAGATCGAGAACAAACCGTTCGTTGATGTTGATCTCCAGACCGTTGCTGTACGTGATCTCGGTATCCGTTTCGACATCGCGGTCTTGTCGAGCGAGGGGGACAAAACTTGGAATCTCCGAAAAAGCCTCGAGCGCCGCGGCCCCTCTCGTAAAGAGATAGTCGTATTCCTGACGATCCACGAAAAGGCCGATTCCGATCCTCAGCTTGGCATATTTGTGAAACGACCACTCCATAGCGACGGGTAGACTCACCTCAAAGGTTTCATCCTTCCGGTCGTGCCATTGTGCGTACGCGGACTCATCGGTCCCACCTCCATTGGAGGTTAGCGACGCGTCACCGGGACCAGCCTCTTCGAAGTCCATTCGGCGGTACAATCCCTGAACGGCCAGGGCGATTAGGACGTTTTCGACAGGTCGTGTTGAAAACCCAATCGCGGTCTCGGCCCAAATGTCCTGGGTCATCCCATCATAACTATAGCTTCCGTCGGTGCGCCGAAATGTCTCCGCGGTTCCGTACCATTCGTCGTCCGTAACAAACCCGGCGCCCCCATCCCCGTCCGATCTGGTAAAGCCAAGGATGTGTTTGGTCCTGACGTGCTCCGTCCACTCGAGATGCATCCGGGCAAAAACGTCGTACACCCAGTACTCGCGATCGGATTCGTAAGACTTGTGTTCGTAGACGTAGCTGGCCAGGCCACCTTGTGGATCCAGGCCGTTTCCGTCGACATCTTCGTCATCGATACCCGTCCATCCGTATCGAGCGACGAGTCGATCTCTGGCCAGCCCGGCGCCGACAATGATCTCACGCAGAAGGGTCCCCGGCCGGTGCACACCACCCGCGATTTCGAGCGTGGCGCGCTCGTACTCCCTCGTGTTGACCCTGGAACGGAGACGGCGTTCGATCTCGGGGGCAGTATCGCCCGTGTAAATGAGATCATCCGTACGCTCTCCCTCGGTGAAATCAAACCGGTCGTAATCCGCCCTCAATCGCACACCACGCCCGCCTGTGTCGGATGAGCTGCCAAGCGTGATGTCGAGAACATAATGATGAATCTCCGTCGCGTCCCCTCTATTGGCTTCACGTCGACGCAGACCTGCACCCCAGTCCTCGAGTTCCACATCACCGGTAAAACGATCGTCGTTGGACACGTACATTTCGGTGCCTAGAGATATCGCGGATCCGCCAAAGACCGAGCCAAAATAGCTCAGACCAACTGGCTCGACACCGTACTGGACGATGTCGACCTCGTCGAGCGTAAGATAGTAGGAGTAACGGGGCACTGTCGGGTACGGAACGATTATCGTCTCCGGCGGCAGACGTAGCGCATAGACCATTGAACCATCCAGATCGGCGACCCGTGCGGGATTCAGATAAACATCGGTGAGATAGTCATCGATGAGCCCGCTAAATGGAGTTCCCAACGAGCGCATTCTCACGGAAACACTGGTCTGTGTCCACGCGAGAGCGGGCACGACGAGCGTCGCGAAGACGATCCAAACGATTATGTGAAAACGCACCTTCATACCTTTCATTCTCGAAGAGGGCAAGCGGCTTCGCTGGAAGACCAACTTCGGGATCGGTGGAACGACGTCGGTGGAACCAGCAGGGGGATAGGGTTCGAGTGTAACGTGGCCCGGCTCCCTTGTCAAAGCGTTACTAACAGGTTATCTTTCCCATAGAGCCCCCCCCACGGATATCCAGGAACCGTTACCGTGTACCATGAACGCATCATCATAATCTGTCTCGCCGTCGCCGTCATTGCGTTCTTCGGCGGGTGTTCGGACTCACCAACACCGGTTTCGCCGGGGGACGGCACCGACGTCTCCCCACCGGCGGCCATTGCCGATGCCGTCCTCATCTTCTCGGAGGAGACGGGAACGGCCCTCCTCGAGTGGACGGCACCCTGCGACGACTCGCCCACTGAGGGTGTTTCGGGTTATGAGATCCGCTATACGTACACCCAGGGGTACGACCCACCCGACTTTTGGAACCGTTCGACACCCGTGGATGACCCACCGGAGCCGCTCGAACCAGGGACATCCCAGCACTACACGTTTGATGATTTGAGGAGAGCCAGGGATTTCTATGTGGGTATACGCAGCGTTGATGAACAGGGCAACTGGTCGGCCAACGTTGATCCGGTAACCATATATATCCCCGGTTTTTCGTTCGCCGGCAGATGTGTGGCTGTGTACACGGGAACACCCTTGGAGGGGTTGGAAGTGACCGTTGCCACAGGGCCAGCGGTTCGATACACGACAGACGCCAACGGTGAGTTCGTCCACCAGACGGACCTCGGTGTGGGCGTCACGCACGTTGAGATCCTCACCGGCGCCTCCGAGGTACTCTACCACCCTTTGAGCCAGCCTTTTGTGCTCTACGACGACAGCGTGCACACCTTTCAGATGATTCCGGTCGAACCGGTGCAAGTGACGTGGATTCCCAATATGCTTTCGTTACTCAAGTTGTTCGTTCCCAAAGTCTTGCCGTCGAGTCAATCCGGCCAAGACGTCGCGCCCCAACCGTCGATACTGGCAAAATGGCATCGTCGGCCCGTGCCGTGTTATATACCACCGTTCGTCAACGAACACGGACTCGACTATGAAATGGAGGCCAAGAGGGCTGCGCAACGGTGGATGGATAGAACCGGTGAACCATTGTTCACGTTTGTCGACGCACCGCAGGATACGGGAATCGTTCTCACGTACTAGCTAACACAGGG
>CP070677.1:4254703-4268116 GCA_020352495.1 Candidatus Latescibacterota bacterium | reverse complement strand
GGCATGTTGCCCTCATACCCCCAGAACCTTGTGACGGCGCCACCCAGGAGAACGATGACAAAGCCAGCGTGAGCAATGATGAAACCGGTCTGGCGCCGTCGGTAAGGCATATTGTACAGGAGCGAGACGATCAGATTCAGAATGAGCAACCCAAGGAGACCCTCGAACCATCGGGCGTTATAGACCAGCGCTTTTGCGCCTTCCAGGCCGTGGCGCACCTCGAGTATGGTCGCCGTTGCGATGGATACGGCAAAAAGGCCGAGAACGACGAGTGTGAGCTTCAGGGATCCCAGAGCTCGAAGTAACGTGTGTCCTATTTCCTTAACCATGCTTACGGATCACCGTCTCAACCCGGGTGGAACACTGAGAATACGGCGCAGCCGAATGGCGCTCCGTCATCCTCGCAAGCTCGAGTCTCGTCTCACCCTGGAACTTATTGAACCGACCAACGCTCTGCGCTATGCTCACGCCCGCACTTCAGCCTCGGCGGCGGCCGGGATACCCTTCGGCACCGGATCGCAGCGCGAGGCCGCGATGTCCAGGTAAGGAGGCCTAGGCATTAGAGCCGGACGGGGAATAAGGACGCTATTGTCTGTGGTCTTCCTCGGGCTTAGTGCTTTCCGGTTCTACCAGGTCATCGTCACCGCTTACACCGGTGGCAGTGTTAACGGCGACACCGGTGGCGGTTTTTGGTCCACCACCTTCTGGTTCGCGCTGCATCTGGCTCTTCCACTTCACTTGACGTTCGTCGCCCTGCTGCTCCAGCGGAAGTACCTGAAGCCCGGACTGGGTCGATTCGCCTGGTTTGCCACGGTCATCTCCGGGTGCTGGCTCGGTATCTCATTCGTAATCCGCAGATTACTTTAGGACAATCTACCCATTCACGGGGGCGAACCGGAAGCCGCCCAAGCGAACACTCCGGTTTGGTTTCGACGATACTCTGTGGGGAAATAATGGTTGCTTTTGCCAATAAGCGCAATATATAATTTATTGATGCGACGAACTGAGGGAGGGACTCCCATCTGGAAAACGCCAGGTCTCAACCCGCTGTGAAAGACAAGATGCGAATCGGCCTATCGGTTATCCCCTATCTGATTCTGATTTATGGGCTTACGGTTACGTGTGGATGCACTGAGCAAGCTCCGCTGAACCAGTCGACGACGCCACTTGCGCCGTCGGACGCGGAGCCGAGAAGCCCGAGCCACGATTATGGCAAGGGGTGTGTGAAATGCCACACCGAATATGCCCAGGTGGAATCCCGCGCTCCCCAGCGACCGGCACTCGCCGGCCCGATCACCCACGCGGATCTATTCTGTATAACCTGCCACGAACCGCACGGTGCAACTTCCAATCTCAAAATCATACGGGAGCAGATAGAGACACCGCACAGCGGGGTGAAAAACGTCGTTTTTACCGAATACAACGGTACCCAGTCGATGGCCGATGGCAATTCGAATTATGACGGCGTGTGTGAAGTCTGCCACACAACCACAACCTATCATCAGAATACCAGTGCCGGTGACCATTCTCATCATGCAGGAGGTCGTTGCACGGGATGCCATCTGCACAATTCGGGGTTTCAACCCGTTTTGAACGAGTGTTCCACTTGTCACAATACGACTCAGCCCTTTGGCACCGGAGACTACAGACGCCAGGTTGTAGGCACGGGCGGAGATTTCGAACGAACATCCCACCATGTCGACGATGGGTTGGGTGGTGAATCGGTTATATCGGATGACTGTCTGATTTGCCACAACAACTCGAAACACCAAACGCTCACCGATCCGCAGGTGCGCTTGTTCAACCTCGATACCGGTTATACGGTAACATACGACGGAACAGCCGCCTCAATGGAGACGTTTTGCGTCAATTGTCACGACGGAGACGGGGGTTATCAGTTCTCCGACGGAAACACACCGCCCGACATTGAAGCCGGATGGTTGGCATCGTCGCACAAGGCAGGTGGCATGACATGCTTTGGCGACGGCGTTTCCACGGGTTGCCATGATAACGGGCACGGTTCCGACAAGGAGTTTCTGAAAGCGCCCTTTACGGGTGCCACGCCGGTCGAAGAGGCTTTTTGTTACGGATGCCACGACAGCGATGGCCCGGGGGCGGACGTCCAGAACGATTTCTCCGGTACACTCACCGGAACTCCCGGGAGCGGCTCCGTCCTCAACACGCACCATGACGTCAGCGACGCCGATCAGACGTACAGCGGGGCGGTCATCGAGTGCAACGACTGTCACGACCCCCACACGGCGACACCCACCCAGAAAGTGCTCGGCAACGTGGACCCGAGCGATGGCCGTGACCCGGCGCCGGGCAATACGTTCGCCGGATCTTCTTACGTCACGGAATTCTGCTTCGAGTGCCACGACAACTCGTACCCCGCGAGTGTAACGCCCCCAACCACCGCGTTGATTAATGTCTACGATCAGTGGGTGGATACTGGGGGCGGCGACAAGAATGATCAACATGGTGTCGAAGATGGAAGCGCGGACCCGAATCTACGCCCGGGAAGCGGTTACGCGCCGGGTGAAATACTCAAGTGCGAGGCATGCCACGAACCGGGGCATGGTAACTCGACCAACCTCTATCAGCTGCGGACGACGATCTACAGCAAGGACGGTTCAACCGCGCTTGTATCAGACACGGGTGACACCCTCGTTTACGTGACGACTGACGACCCACAGAATACGGACGTACTCGCCAACGGGCAGAACTGGTGCTCGACGTGCCATCCTCAGCCAATGGGCGGCAACAAGGACAAAGGCTGCATCGACTGCCACTACCACACCGACAGGTTCTGATTTGTCACCGTACCGAGACGGAAACTGACTGCCCGCAGCCGCTGCGGGGCGTTTCCTTGTGTGGTATACCAGTCCGCTGATATCATCCTGCCCGTAGGGTCAAATAATTCAGCTGATGTCCAACTAACAACCGTCCTTGAATTTACATCCTCTCGAAACATACGGATTTCCGCCGGTTGACCGACCATGCCTGGCGCCCGACAGCGCTCATTTCATGTATCTCACTGCAGGGGGGAATTACGAGCTTTATTATTCCGGCCCTGGCATATATTTCTCCTCGGTCTATAGGGATGGATTAATCGCCAGCAACAGCATGCGATCGAATACCTGATCACCGAAAATCAGATCCTCGAAGAGAAACTCGGTAAGAAACGAATCCTTCTAAGCGACGACCAGCGCCGGCCCTAGCGGCATTAGTACACTTCAACGGAGGTTTGAATGGACTGATTGCGGTTATCGGCCATATCGAGGAGGAGTTGACGGTTGTGTGGATGGACAAAATGGAACCAAGACTGAGGCGCTACGTGGAGGCCGACGCAACAAAATCATACCGCTTTGGCTCTCACACGCATGGTGACGCTTTCTGACGTGTCTCGATGATTTCAGCTTGAAGTAGAGCGTCCATACAAATGAGAGAAGCCAGCTTTCTGGGTGGCTTCTCTCATTTGTGGACTCTGGTAAGAAACTGTTCCGAGCTTCCCGCTCAAAACTCGCTTTCCCTAGTGCACCTTCATCGTTCCTGCCACGTGGCACTGCACGCAGAGGTCTCTTTTTCGATCGAATTCCAGTATGAATTCGTGCTCGGACGAATGCGGCACGTGGCAGGTCGTACAGGTAAGCGGTCGGCCGTTACGCGGGTCGGTATACTTGCTTCCATATGGATGAGCGTGCGATTCTGCCGTCTCGTGACACCGTGCGCATAAATCGATGACTTGCAATCCTTGAAGCTCACCGACATTGTTTTCGTGTATGTCATGACAGGTCGTGCAATCATCTTCCAGGGCGCCGTGGACGTAGCTCTTCGAGAACTCATTACGATCGTGGCATTGAAAACATGTTTGTGCCTGGTCGTCGCGCAGAAGAAGCCTGTCGTACGCCGCGTGTGGAGAATGACAATCGAGGCAGAGGAGGACATCGCCGGCACTCCGTCCCGATCTGCCTCCTGTGTGGACGGATGTGAACCCATCTGCGCTGTCGTGACAATCGAGACAAACGGAGACGGTCGTGGACGGCTTGCCTGACTCATCGTGACAGACCGCGCATTCGTCCTCCTCGTATGGCACGTGACGTACAGGACGAATCAGTGTGCTTGCCGACTCAGCCGTGCTGTGGGGATCATGACAACTCGTACAGGCTTCGCCCGTGGGTCGTATCCGTTTGTGGGCCGCCTTCATCTTCTCGCCACCAAAGTCGTGACAAGATTTGCACAGACTGCCTTCCCTCTCTTTCAAAAGATTTCTGTGGAGTGATGCGTGGGTTGTGTGACAGCTCGAGCACTGCTCTTTTCTGAACGGATCATGTTGGGTCGGATGTTCGGCCCGTTCTTTTATCGATTCGTGACAGCTACCACAAAGCTGTCGCGGCGGTTTCACGAGGAGATCGGCGGCTGCCGGCGCGTGCATCTCGTGACAGTCCAGGCAATTCCCGTCCTCGATCGGTTTGTGTAGGCGGACGGTCCCCGCCCCCTCTCCCCCGGGTTGAAGCAGCTCTGAATGGCATCCGATACAGAGCTTTGCAGGGTTCAAAAGCAACGCTTCGAAGGTCGAGGCGTGAGGGGAATGGCAATCGTAACACTTGACTCCCTCCGTATGTTGGTGTCCCTTCTCATCGAGCTTCCCGTCATGGCACGTCACGCAGACATCGGGGTCGACTGTCGTCGCTGCCACCGCACCCGCGTCTGGTGCCCCCACCCCAGCGCCCTCGTGACAATCTCCACAACTCCCGTCGGCAAATGGCTCGTGCGTATACCGCTTCAACAGATGATCGCCTGGTGAAACGTGCGGATCGTGGCATGCAGTGCACTTTACGTTGGTGACATCGAAGCCCTTGTGCGCTCCTTTGGCAGAGGCTTCATTCAAATCGTGGCATTGGGCGCAAAGAATGGTCTCACTCGTTTTGACAAGGTCTTTTCCGGTAGTCCCATGTGGACTGTGGCATGTATTGCACTTGCCCTCTGCAACAGGTTTGTGCGTGTTGCCCTTGGCAAAAGACACCTTCTCATCCGCGTGACAGCCGTAGCAGAGCTTTTCCTCCTCCCTTTCCAGAAGTCCTTTGACTTCGGCCCCGTGCGGATTGTGACAATCTCTGCATCTGCCGTCTTCGACCGGCCTATGGAGAAAAGGTTCGTCCTCTGCTTCCGTCTGAGGCATCCCCTGCTTTGCCGTGACAAGATCCTCGAGCTCATGACACGAGTAACACAGCGCATCTTGAGATTCGTTGAGCAAACCTGCGTAATCCCCGCCGTGCGGGACGTGACACATGGTGCACGGTTCGTCCTGCGCAGGCGGGTGCGGAACCGCCGCGTCCACTAGGCTGACCTGTTCCCTATGACACCGGGAACACACGTCATTCATGGGTGCGGACAGGAGACCCGGACGCGTGGAGTGATTATGGTGGCATATCTGGCAGTTCGAATTTGCATATGGTGGATGGATCTCAGAGTGTTTCACCTTGTCGTGGCAGGAAGTGCATATCTCGCCAGTTTTTGAGTTCAGAAGCATTGTATAACTCGAAACGTGACCGGTGTGGCAATCGATACACTCCATCAACCCGAGGGCCTCGTGCCGGATCCGGCCTTCTTCTAACTGTGCCGTCTTGTTTTCGTGACAGCTCACACACAGAACAGGAACCTCTTTGGCAAACAGATGTTCACCACCGCCGTGTGGGTCGTGACAGACCGAACACTCCCCCTCGACGAAAGGCGCATGCATGCTTCCATGATGTATTTCAGTGTCAGCCAGTTCTTTGTGACACCTTCGGCACAGATCTTTTTCCTCCGTTACCTTCAGCTTGGGCAGACGGCTCGAGTGTGCCCCGTGGCACTCCAGACAGGCCGCTGTGCCACCCGTTTTCAACGCGTCGGCACCGAAATGGCTCTCGCCACCGGCAACTGCGTCCGCCTTGTCGTCGTGGCAGTCTGCACACAGATCGCCACGGGGAAAATCGTCCTCGAGCGAGATCTCTCCTTCATCCACCGTGTGGCAAGACTCGCATTCGCCCGATACGAATGGCTCGTGGGCGTACTTGGCTACCGGCGCTTTCTTTGACGCAGCGTGAGGATCGTGACAATCACTGCACGAGAAATCGTCCGCTCCGGCAATGTCGTGTTTGGCAACCGCGCCACTGTGGCAGGTCTCGCAGAGCGCTGCCTCCTGGTCAGCGAGGAGCGCCGGCCGGTCGGAGGAGTGCGGTTCATGGCAGGAGGCACAGTTGCCCTTGCGAAACGGCTCGTGCATATCTTCGCGCGCCACCATCTCGGACAGCTCCTGGTGGCACAACATGCACGCAGGTTTGTCTTCTTCCGTTTCCCTCATGAGGCCCGGCTCGTCCGACGCATGCGGATCGTGACAGACGGTACACCCACCCTTGGAGAGCGCTACGTGAACTTTATCACCGGTGAGCTCGTCGGCGACGTTACTGTGACAGTCGGTGCACAGTTCCGGTGGGTTTTTGACGAGGATGAGTTTTTGGGCGAACCCGTGGCGTTTATGACACGTTTCGCAGGATTCCTTTGCCGGATCGTGAACAATTTTCTTCTTGAGGTGCTTTTTGAATTCCTCGTGACAATCGACACACGTCTTACGTTGCGACTCCACTGTTGACGGGAGCACCACTATCAGCACACTAGTGGCAATTGCTACAGCCAACCTCCAAGCCGTTGCCAAAACGTGAGGCGATCGAGACGACCACACGGTGTCCTTCTTATTCAGCATCGTTCTTCTTTTTCTCACTTTCCTTGTACGTTTCCCCGCGATAGCGAAAATGAGTGACGTGGAACTTCAGGTACGATGTCGGCGCAAAATGTGGTGCCTTAACGCTGAAAAACGCCCACGTGTCGTCGATGAGCTCCTCGTTGTTATAGACGCGGATCTTGAACGCGGGGTTTTCTGGCTCATCCGAAAGAGAGATTGTTTGCTTGGTCGAGTCCACATAGGTGAAGTGCGGGTAGAATTCAGTTATCTCGAAGAAGAAATCAGAGTCTCCAACCTGTTCACGCGTGTTCATCTCCGTCCGGATCTGTTGATGAAAATTCGGGTGCATCCTGTGGCCGACCTCCAAAGTCACAGATGAGACCTCGGATCCGGAGTCTTTTGTCATTCCAAGAGCTGAGATGCAAAGCACAAGCGCCAGCCAAAGCGGCCCTATCCTTTTGCTCGAATATCCATTACGTGACTTTTTGTCCTCCATAGTGTTCCTTTTGTTCGAATCCCAATCGCTCAGTTGAAGCCGCTAGCGGTGTTTCATCGTTTCCACCATGTCTTCCACCATAACGGCAACGAGCTGTTCCGTCGTTGAAATCCGCCCGATCCCAAAAACGGACTCGGCGTCGTCACCCCTTTTCGAGTGGGTTGCCGCCCAAACGATCCGCCCGTCGCCGCATCTGATGAGCCGCAGGCTGATGGATACGTTTGGAAGTTCCGTTTTTCCCTTCCGAACAACACTGAATTCACTCACGGACCCCACGAGCAAGTACTCTACTTGCAGCCGATCTCCTAAATCCCGAATCGTTTCGAGAGGTAGGCGGTCCGTGAGGCGAAGCCGTTTCTCCACCACAACAACTTCGACAACACCAGGATCGACGACTTCGAACACCTTTAGATCCAGCAGCTCTACCACGAGCGCGCCCATCACTACATCTGACGCAGCCTCGTAGCGAGTCAAATTCAACAGCGGCAAAACGGCAAGTGACCCGCTATCTTCAAACACTGTCGCGTCCGCACGAAAATAACTGGGTTTGCGAGAACAACCGATCATAGCGGATGCCACCAACACCAGGATCACCAACAAATTCACGGCACCGCTTACAACCGACCGCTCACCGTTCGTTGTTTGTGTTGAACGCACTGATGTAACCATGAACTCAAAACCGGTTAGTTGATCCTCGACACAAGTACCTTGCTGAGTTTCTGCGAGAGTTCCCCCAGTGTATGGATTTCACCCACACCGATTATCGGCGTCTTTGGTCCTCCGCGTTCTGATATCGTCGCCTTCCAGACGATTGTCCCCGTCTCCGTGTCTACCAAACGGGCCTCGACACCGATAACCGGGAGGGACTCACCGCCACTGGAAGACATATTGTACTGCGTAACGACTCCTTCGAACACACCCTGAACACCCGTGGCTTCCGCCACCTTTTTCAGTTGATCGGCAGTCAACCCATCCGGCACCGTGCGTGAACCGACTGTTCGGACGACGGCGTTTACGAATATGCCTTGTTCGACCACCTCAAATTTGTTGGCTGCAAGAAGGGCCGTCGTGAATTCCGTGCTAAATTTCTCCCCGGCAAGTCGATCAGAGCTCAGGTTCTGAAAAGGAACAACTCCCACCTTTGTGTAATAAGACATATCCGCCTCTGGATGAGTAAATACACGGATCGAAGCGCTGCACGCGTAAATCAGCGCCGCTATAAGGATCAGCGTTAAACACCTAAAAAAGGACTCTGCTTTCTGTATTATCACGGTTTTGTTAATCCGGGATGAATTTCGATTGTTAAACAGAAGGCCTGCAAATCGTCAACACTTCAAAAGTCTTGTCTGTAGACAACCGAGGTGTAACTGCTCCCGTGATTGCCTTCACGATCGGCGTTCGTATAATTGCCGCTCAGCGAGCCGCGTTTGGTGATCCAGACAACCGCCTGCACACTGAACGTTGTCGTGTGTGACTCGACTCGCACCGCAGCGGGAGATCCTCCGTTTTCCGACTCTTTATCGTTTATCCCATACGAGAGGTTCAACGACGACCGGTTGCGCAACGTGAAACCCATAGTAAACGTCGCCGATAATTCCTCCCGCTGCGCGCCATTGGTTACAACATTCTTTCGCAGGTTTATTCCCGCATTCATACGACCCGCCGCTGAATACACCGCGACAAGTTTGAAAACCCTGCTCCCAAAATTGGACAGCGAAAAACTGTCACTGAGCTTTACGAATTGGACCTCAGGGCTGACTCGTATATTGCTCGTTGGCCGGAGAAAAAATCGCAGATTCGCGTGCGACTGATAACGTTTGACAAACGCGAAATCCTCTTCTTGCTGGGTCACGTTCAGCACGCCCTGAGCATCCACACCCTCGTAGATCCGCGACCGCAGCGACACAGAAAAGAGGTTGGCAGGGATGATCCCGTTTCGCGTTGCGATCACAAATCGTTTTGTAAGCTGAGTTCTCCCGAACACTTTCTCGCGCAGATCACCCTCCATTACCAACTGAACGGTGGCGTACTCGGCTAGCGTTTCTCGGAACTCTTGCTTCGAGCGCAAATAGGACCAGCCGAGATCCACGTTCAACGGCAACCTCGGGAACGCCGTAGCCAGGAATTGGAGGTTGTCGTCCGACGTGCGCGGCCTCGATTCCTCTCTAGGAACAAGACGGCGCGAATTGAGCACAAACGAACCCATCACGAGCTCTCGGTATTTCCCGGTCATAAGCGCCTTCACCGCGTGATTGGCCGTGGCAAGCTTTTCTCCACCATTTCGCTGGTTCTCGGTCAACTTGTAATCGTATCCCGAGCGGAAAAGAAACCCGGGGCCAAACGGCTGCGTCAGCCGGGCGGCGCCTCCCGTTACCGTTGTGGTGTTCTTTGTGCCATCCTTACCCTCTGTATACCACCGATTGAGCTCAAAATCAAACATCTTGACGCGGTACGTCAAATCGCCACGATACGCCTCGCTGCGGCCGGTCAGCGCCCCGAGATCATACCGGCTGCGCCGGCCATAGTGAAACCGCAGGCGTGGAGCATGCGGGACGTGAATGTCAACGGCCACTTGGTTCGCAAGGGTTTCGCTGGATGCCTCCAGCTCGATCGGTGTGATTTTTTGCCTTGGGGACAACCTTGCACTGAAGTTGTAGTAACGGTGTGCTAGATGCAATTCTCCCCGATACCGGCGGTGTGTTAGTTTGCTCGTAAGGTTGTGGTCATTGCTCAAAAAAAAGTTGAGCTTCAAATCATGATCTTTATAGAGCTTATCCCGCAGGGTGGCTTCCAACTGTTGTTGAAAAAACTCTTCTGATGCGCGGCGCGTCCCGGCATGTTGGTACGTCAAGTACAGCCGGCCGCTCAGTTCCCCGGTCGCCAGAACCTCTGGCGCGGTCAGCAAGACGGCAGCGGTGATGACGCCCGAGATTCCTGGTGCCAGGAGGTGGCGTCTTCGCGGTCTCCTCATTCGTTCCCTTTCCCCTGGGGATGATGAACGTTGTAGGAAGTCGAAGAGGAGTAGTCACTACCATGACAAGTACCACAACTCTCCATGTTTCCAGTTTTGTGGGCGGGTATGTTCGACAGGGTGTTCATCACGATACCGTTGACAACATTCGAACCGGGAATGCCGTCCGCGTCGATGTGACACCCAAGACAAAAGCGGCGGTTCTGCAATGGATCTCTCAGCGTATTGGTCAGATTCTCCCATCCGGGCCGTTCGTCACTGATCAAATACGCATTTGGCCCCAACGCGTTATATCCTTGCGAACCATGTGGGTTGTGACAGTTGTAGCACGGCAGCTTGTCTCCGACCTGAACGTACGATGGCCAGGAGATGGCAACCCGCGGATTCTTCCGGATCTGGTGCCCGGCGTACCCGTCATTGTTGATTGAGGAGTCGTAGTAGTCCTGGATCATACGGTTCTCAGGCTCCATCCCCATCGGGCCAGACGGCGAGTGACAGTCGAAACACAGCTGGTACCGGGTGGGATACGTGGACTCATCGAAACCACCGATCCCCCGGTAGGCAGACACCAGGAGATCAAAAGGGTTTGATGATTCGTGAGGGTTGTGGCAGTTCAGGCAGCTCCCTCGTCCGTCGGGATCGATCCTCGGCATGTCGGGATCGTTGGCATGAGGAGAGATAAAGCGATTGCCCAAAATCGCAGGATTGTCATACAGGTTCTGGCCGGTCCACCGGTTGCGATATTCGACTCCGCGGACCTTGACACCGCCTGTATTGTATTCGAAGTAGCCAGCGTCGGGAAAACCGTCTGGGATCCGTGAACTTTCCGTGGCGGGATAACCCACCGGCAACAGCTTATGACACGGCCCCTCCCCGCCAGCGGTGAAACAGAGATTATTCGAGTTGACTGTAAACAGCGCTTTCGCGGTTGGAGGATCTCCCGTTTCGGTCTCCTGCATGGTGTGACATTGACCACACGAACCGATGGGTGCAGCGGGGTTGAGGATTCGATTCACGCCGTGGATTGGGTCGAGATGGGGAGACGAAACCTGGGCCAGGACCGAACAAACGATCAGGGGTGCGCTAAGCGCGGCCAGAACCACGAAAAAAGCCGGAACGGTATCGTTTCGCCCAAGCTGACGATGCCGGGCGACACGCCGGGCAGAATTCGACTGTGTAGATCTTTTCGTATCCATCGGAGCCTGCATTATACCAAATTCTCATGAGTTGAACTCGATCTGTCTACAAGTCAAAACTGCAGAACTCACACTACAATGGCTCCGGCGCGAGAGTGTCCAGTGTCCATTGAAACCATACTCTAACGACCTCGCCGGTTGCCTCCGGGGAGCGGGGAGCCAAGCATCCTCGCCCCCCGGAGCGCGTTTTCACTACGAACAAACGAAGCGTCGGGTTTAGTCTCCCTGAGTGTGACACTGCTTGCACAGGTCTCTCGACTCAGTTCCACCATCGCCTTCCTCGTCCACTGTTCCAGTACCACTCATGTAAATCAGACCAAACGGGTTTTGATTACCGTGGGCCTTGTGACACGACATACACGAGGGTGTGTTATCGCTTGCAGGAGGGCTCCAGACGCCGGTCGCACTCATCACCTTCACGCGGTTCGTGTGGCCTGTGAACGTGGTGAGGCTCGAATGGTCCCCAGCCGTGACAGCCCCGATGTCCGCGTCGTTTGTTGGATGACGAAGCCAATCGACACCGCCGGTGCCCCCAAGCTCCGAACCGCCCTTGTCACCGTGGAAGTGCGTGTGACAACCTTTGCAGAAGTCGGCATACGCCGATCCCGTGGGGTCCGGTTCGTTGAAGTCCACCTGAGAGATGTCATAGTCCTTTACCACCCGCACAAACCCATCCGCTGTCAGGACATTGGTCGTGTCGGCGTAGCTGACAAACGACTCATCAGCGCTGTAGTTACCGGGATTCGCATCCAGGTTCCTGTAAGCGTTGCCACTGGGGTTGTACCCGTGCGGGTTGTGACAATCGACGCACTCCAATCCGTCGGAGTTGCTCCACGATGGATCACTACCCGGCGCAGTCTCTGTAGAACCGAGCGTATGCCCCGTGTTCGCTATGCCACTTCCGGCCATATTCAGCGCCCCCGCTTGTCTGACATCGCCGGATCCGCTGCCCGTGTTCGTGTACAGAACATCAGCATACGATGCGTTGGCGTTGTGACAGCTGAGACAAAGATCGTTCCCGGTGGCTCGAAGGAGTTTCGCGAACGGTCCCCCGGTGGCTAAGTCCGTAAACGTGCCCGTACTGTCGGTGGTGTAGTCATGAGACTGGCTGTAGTGCATCACGTGACAGTCCGAACAAACGAGATCGGTGCCCGTATGAAAGTCACCTCCAAAGGCAACCATCGGTAGGCAGACCAGCACTGCAACCACTCCCAACAAACGTGCTGTTTTTACCATTTTGCTAATCACCTCCTCTCGTCTCCTTGAGGAACAGCAATAAGAACAAATACCGTTTATATTCTTTTTCTGTGATCCTCCCTCCGGCATCGGGATCGTTTCCCCCCACTGACAACGCGTACACTTCTCGCAATCAGCAGGTACTCCCGTGGAGGAATTCCCCTTTGAACTGTCCGATGTTTTCACAACCTCAAGATGCGTTTCACAGTCGCTGTAAATGTAAGTTTCGATTTTTTCACCTCGCGTCGTGCGTCACGATCATCTTTACCCAGTCGGATCAGCCCGGCCTGATCCTGCACCGTTGCCAAATCAAAGACGTCGATGACCCCACCGAAGTCGCCTTTGCAGGACGGCGCTGCCCAGATCGATAATGCCGCGTCTTTGATATTCTTCGCTGTGCCTGAAATACCGTCGGAGAGGACTCGTCCTGGGGAGCCGCAACCGTTGACAGGTATGCATCACGAAGTCCACAACCCGACAGCTGAATCGAGTGCTTCTCCCGGCATTGCGCCGCGCAACGAGTCGATCTTCGACAATTCCCTTCCAAAACGAGGGATGATTTGACGAACAGAATGTCGGCGCCTTGTGAATTCACGGAGTCCTTCGTTGTCATGCGTTGGTTGATGTTTTCGTTCTTGCTGCTTTCAAGGCCGCATTCTTATGTTAGCCTAGCACCTCGCTCAATTTTTAACAAGTGAAAAAAATCACTGAATTCCACGCTTGCCGTTTTTAGCCTCAAATACCAACTACGTTATACAACAAATAACAGTATATAACGGATATGCGCGCT
>CP070677.1:4239424-4254603 GCA_020352495.1 Candidatus Latescibacterota bacterium | reverse complement strand
CGAGGCGAGGTTGCCCGGCCGGACGTTCCTCGTAGCACTCCCACCGGCCGGTGGGTATTCGGTCCGTCACACCGTACAACGCTCACAATCACTGGGGAAACGTCGTCTTGAACCGGTGCCCTTTCCCTTGGTGCTGAACGACGACGACGGCGAGCCGTTTGCCTCACAGGAATATCGAATCGACCCACAGATCTATGATCGGGCGCCCTCGCTCATCTCGGTGGCGGCTGACCCCGTTGCTCGCATTCGACACCAGCGTGTGCTTCCGATCCGTGTAAACCCGGTGGCGTATGACCCGGTGAGCGGAGAGACCGTCTTGGCGATGTCGATCCGAGTCGAGGTCACGCTGCGAGGGGGACCGGACAGTCGGAGTGGACTCCGCGATGTGGGTGACGTTCCGGTTCGCGAGTCACGGGTGTGGGAGCGAATCTACACCCGAATCCTGGTCAATCCGCAGCAGGCCGAGAAATGGCGTGTCAAACCGAGCAGGCGGCCGCGGAATCGTGGACAACGCGCGCGGACCTACCAGGCCCTCACCGGCCCGCTTGTCAAACTCAGGGTCCGGGACTCGGGACTTCATCGTGTCCGCGCCAACTCGGCCATCGACAAGGGGCTCCCGCCCGGGACGCAGATCTCCGAGCTCCATGTCTTTAAACGTGTCTATGACAGCGATACCCTGGCGGAAACGATCGTGGACATTCCGTTTCGGGTGGTTGAGGACCCTGCCGGTACGGCCGGTGTGTTCGATGGATCAGACTGGTTGGTGTTCTACGGTCACGAACTACGCGAAGACACATTTCAAAACGATCCTCTGGAGAAATTCTCGGATTGGAACGTCTATTGGCTCGGGACATCTTCGGGATCGCAAATGGTATCCGAGGATGTTCCGCCCGGTGTCGTGAGCGCTGACACCGCGACCGTGACCTTTTCCGTGGTCGACTACTACGAACAAGACAACTTTTTCTTCGATGGGACCCCCCCCGGACACAAAGAGTTTTATTTCTATAATGACGTGCGGAATCAAACGCTTTCCATTCCGTTTGTCGTCGGTGCAATCGACCCGACAGGCACATTCCAGCTCAAGGCGCGTTACCTGGGTGGGGACCGGACGCGGCTCGAACGGTCGGTCAAGATGTCGATCATCAACTCAAAGGGTACGACGCAGCTCGATCCCGCTTCAGTTCCGAGAAAGAACCTCGTCGACTACGAATCACAGGTCCTGCCCGCCAATGTCATCGACGAGGGGCTAAATACGTTGAGGGTCGACAAGACGAGCGATCGCTTGAGCCTCGAGGCTCTTCTCGATTGGTTTACGATCGAGTACCGATCTCATTACCGGGCGATGGGGAACGTGATCGATTTTACCACCGGGACTCTTACGGGGGATACGAGCATTGCCGTCACGGGTTTTACCCACACGGACGTGATGCTCTTTGATGTGACCGATCCTCTGGCCCCCCGTGAATACCGTCTCACGCCCGCTCATTTCACGGACGTTGGCGGCGGCTACGCGCTCTCGTTCCGTGAGACGATCACGTTACAGAAACGCTTTATCGCAACGTCCATCGATGGAGTCGAGGAGATAACGCCCAGTGACGTGCTCGGCGACAACCCGAGTAGCATGATAGGAGGCGCCGCGGAGAGCGGGGTCGATATTCTCGTTGTGTGCCACGAGGATTTCATGAGTGATATGCAATCCTGGGTGAGCTACCGAAAGGCGCAAGGATATAGCGTGCTGTTTGCCGACGCGGAAGATATCTTTGACGAGTTCAACGGGGGGGTACCGCACGCCAGGGGGATCAAGAACTTCGTTCGTCATTTTTTCGAGACGGGTGGGGCGAGCTTTGTCGTGCTCGTCGGTGATGCGAGCGAGGATAACAAACGCGTTCATGCCCTCTCGGGGATCAACTACGTGCCGACGGAGTCGTTTACCGAATTCGTCGGAGGGTCGTTCCAACAAGACGAGGTCGTCACGACGGACAAGTGGTACGTGATGCTCGACTGCGATTTTATAAACGACGACACGCCCTGTAGCGATTACTATCCCGATCTGCTTCTGGGGCGGCTCCCGGTGGGAAGCTCCCAGGAGACACAAAACGTGTTGAACAAAATCTTTTCGTTTGAAGAACCAAGCGGCACCGATTTCTGGCGAAGACGCATCATTCGAGTGGCCGACAATGCGTTCTCCCCGGAGGACAACCCATTCGAGCTCTGTTATAAGAGCAGTGAAGACGACTTTGAGACGGCGGAAGAGCAAGCAGCGGTGATTTTCGAGGACGGGATACCCGGCGGCTTCGATGTCATTCGATTCTATCTGACGGAGAAGATCAACGAACCGCCGCATGAACCCAGATCCTGTGGTTCCGGAAGCAATTTTAGCAGCCAAACACGGGGTGACGCCACGCCAGCGCTCATTGGCGAGTTCAACAAAGGAGCGACTGTCGTGAGTATCCAGGCACACATGAACCGGCATGTGATTTGTCATGAGTGGCTCCTCACATCGTCCTACGCTTCGCCGGACGGGAAGCTCGACCATCGGAGAATGGAAAACGTGGGACGACCTTGGATCATATATGGGATGGGATGTCACATGAGTGACTACGCCGTCAACAAGGAACGCGAACAGACTCAACACAACGACGCGAACGGTGATGCATTCGCCGAGCTTTTGCTTTTCCGCCCCAACAGGGGGGCGGTCGCCACGTACGCGAGTACTGGATTCGAATTCCTTTATCCCAATCTGGCCTTTACCGAGTACATAGCCAACGCGTTTTTTGAGAACGTCCCCACGGACCCAATGGTCGGCTCGGGCAAGGCCCAGGCGCGTTGGATTTTTGGCGAACTCATGGCCGTGGCGGAAATCGAGAATCTGAACAATAACCGGTACTTCTCCGGCGGGGGGCCCATCGGCCAGATGAAACGTTATCATCTGCTAGGTGATCCCGTTCTCCGGATCGACGGCGGCCCGCCGCGGTTCGACGTCACCGTAAACGACAAGCCGTTCGAGTCAGGAGATAGGGTGGTCACGGGAGCTGGCCAAGGGATCGATGTGCGGGCGATCGTGACCGATGAGGTTGCGATCGAACAGTTAAGACTCGAAATCGACAATGCGGATTCGACCCATCTTCTCTCTATATCGCCCCTTGTCGATGAGTCTCTCACGGCGGCGCGTCAGTACGAGGTTCGTTTTGAGCACAGCTTGCAGGCGAAGAGCTATGACATTGTGCTCAAGGCATACCAGGCAGAGGATACGACATCGAACAACTACCACATCGTCGCGGAGTTTGTTTTCAAGGTTCAGGTCAATGCAACCCTTAAGGTGAACGGGAGGCCGATCGCCAACGGGGACCTTGTGCCTCCCCAGGGAGACTACGTATTCGAACTCGATCTTCCCGTCTATGTGGAGCCGTCGCTCATCCGGGTGGAGACCGATGGCGAGCCGGTCTCACCAATAGACATCACCAACCCGGATCCCCAGGATTCGACGACCTGGCACATCCGCTTCTCTCAGCAGCTTCCAACGGGAAAACATACGGTCACACTGATCGTCGAAGACACCGAATTCCCGTTTGAGGTCGTGGTCGGTTCTCAATTTGGGCTTTTCGACGTCGTCGCTTACCCCAATCCGTTTGTCGATGATGTGTTTTTTGTCTTTTCCAACGAGGTTCAAATCTCGAGTGGCAAAATTGATGTCTTTACGACAAGCGGCAAAAAAGTCGCCCACTTAGAGGTTCCTCTGGGGGCACGTGCTCCCGGACAGAACGCCGTCCGCTGGAATGGCAGGACCTTCAACGGTGATGAGATCGCAAATGGCGTTTACCTGTTTGTAGTGTCGGTCGACCAAGGCGGGCGGGAGACGATACATCGGGGCAAGCTCGTCCGAGTCAAATAGGGGAGACCGGGCAGACGCCATCCAAAAACACAACCTCTCACCATGCGTACACTGCGCCATGATGAAAACGGCTGTCGAGATCCCGATGGATCGCACGGTCTGGGTTGTGGTATACTTGGCGCAAACAGCTAACGGAGCCCGACATGATGTATCGATTTACTGCCGGTTTCGCGTTTTTCCTGATTGCTGCCGCGCTTGTCCCATCGCCCTCTTCAGGTCAGATTGTAGATCTCTGCGGTTCCGACGCCTCCTCCAATGGGGGATGCATTCGTGTCTGTCCCAAGGGGGATGGGGATCATCTCTCTGACATCGGCGCGACGATCTATGTGACCGTCATCTCCCAGGACCAGCCGATCCCAAACATTCCCGCCGCCGACTTCTGGCTCATTGGCTGTGACCCCCTCGAGGAAATGGTCCTCTGCAGTGGTTCCGCTTCGTCGAACGCAGACCACCCGACCGATCAACAGGGACAGACGACTATTAGCGGCCCCATCGCGGCAGGCGGATGCTCGGACGGGCTGGCCTTGATCGTCCAGGGTATCATCATCCCGGATCCCGACGCGGACTGCAGCGTGTGGCTCTGCCTCCCGATCAACGCTCGTAGCTCCGACTTGGATGGCAACAATATAGTAGATCTGCCCGATCTTGCACTTTTTGCGGCCGTCTTTGTGGGTGGGCCCTACGACAAATGCATGGATCTCAACTGCGACGGCAGTGTGGGGCTCCAAGATCTCGCCCTATTTGCCGAGCATTTCGAGCCAGTGAGGCACCGCTGCCTTTAGCAAAAAGAGCCTCGGATTCCCCCCTAAAAGCTTTTCCTATTCTCGAGGATTCTGATAGACTCGACCGGATTTTTGGCCGGGTGGAAAAAGGCGCCTCCCAATGCCAGTAACCATACCGCCGATCACGGTGAGGGGAGGGTGCCAGCGGCCGGGAGGCTACAGGGAAACCGATGCCGGATAAAAAACAGAAGATCTTCGAAGAGCTCAAGCTGCTCACGACCGAAAGGCGGAACCCGCGAACCCGACGGATTGATCTCGCCTCAACGACCGAGATCCTCGAGCTCATGAACGACGAAGACCGGGGGGTCGCAGAAGTCGTTCGGTCGGCAATCCCATCGATTGCGCGCGCCGTCGATCTCGTTGTCGGCTCGTTCAAGAAGGGGGGAAGGCTCGTCTACGTCGGTGCGGGGACCAGCGGGCGGCTCGGTGTCATTGACGCGGCGGAGTGCCCACCGACGTTTGGGGCTTCACCGGATATGGTGATTGGGATCATATCCGGCGGACGCGAGACCGTATTTCTCTCACGCGAGGGGGTCGAGGACGATACATCGGCGGCGGAACAGGACATGGTCACGCACCAAATCTCACCCAAGGATACAGTCCTTGGGATCACGGCAAGCCGCCGGACCCCATACGTGATGATCGCACTCGAGACGGCCAGACGTCTCGGTGCAAAAACCGTGTTTCTCACCTGCAACGAGCCCATCGATTTCCAAGTGGATGTCCAGATTAGCGCCGTCGTTGGTCCCGAGGCCATCGCGGGGTCGACGCGTCTCAAGGCGGCCACCGCACAGAAGATGATACTCAACATGATTTCGACGGCGAGTATGGTGAGGGTCGGGAAGGTTTATGAGAACCTAATGGTCGATCTCAAACCGGCAAGCGAAAAGCTCATCGAACGGGCCAAGGGGATCATCATGATGCTGACCGGTGCGGATTACGATGAGGCCGCAAGGCTTTTCGACGAGTCGGGCAGAAATGTAAAGGTGAGCATCGTGATGGCGAAGCTCGGTGTTGAAAGAGAGCAGGCCGAAAAGCGGCTCGAGGAGGCTGACGGATTTCTTGCACGCGCACTGGGGGAAAGGTGATCGGATGACCGACGCAAAACGAACAGTCGTAATCGCACTGGCGGTATCGGTTGTTTTGGGGTTTTACGGTTGTGGCACAAAAAACGAAACGGACAGACCGCTGCGTTTCTGGCAGTTTTGGGACACCGGTGTCATCGAGCCGATCGTTCGCGAGTTCGAGACGAGGAACCCGGGTGTGACTGTCGAGGTCGAACAGCTCACCTGGAAGAGCGGACTCGAGAAGATCCAGGCCGCCATTGCTTCGGGTACTCAACCCGACCTCTGTGAGCTGGGGTCGACCTGGGTGCCGCGGTTTAGCTATGAGGGCGTGCTGGAAGATCTGACCAGTATCTACACGGAGGTCGCCGATAGCTTCATCATGTGGGACAGCGCGAGATGGAACGGCCGTGTGTACGGACTTCCGTGGGTACAGGGTTCCAGGGCGCTTTTTTACAATGAAGACCTGTTTAGACGGGCCGGTCTGGATCCCGATCGTCCTCCAAAAACCTGGGACGAACTGCTCGTCGCAGCAAGAGAAATAGACGGTCTCTCCGATGACATCAGCGGATTCGGACTCAATCTCGGTGAGCGATATGTATTGTACAAAAAGTTCATGGCCTTCGCGCGGGGGAACGGTGGAGGCATCATCGATTCGAATGGCCAAGTGGTTTTCGACTCGCCGCAAAACCTCGAGGCGCTCGAGTTTTATCAGACGCTTGCGCGTTATTCGTTGAAAGAAAAACAAGAGGTTCTGGATCACTATTTCAAGAGTGGCCGTCTTGGGATTCAGATATCGGGGGCCTGGAATCTGCGGAACTACGCGCTCGAGGCGCCGGACCTCAACTACCGCGTGGCGCTTGTGCCCAAGCCGTCGGCCACCGACGGTGAGCACGCGAGTTTTGCGGGGTCGGAGATGCTTGTCATCTTCAAGAAATCAAAGCGAAAGGGCGACGCGCTAAAACTCGCCAGATTCTTGCATGAGTATGCTCAGGCCAAAGAGTTGTGTCTGGCTGTGAGAAGCGTGTTTCCCGCTTCGAAGGAAGCGCTAAACGATCCCGAGTTCTCGAGTGACGAGCGAGTGAGTGTGTTCGTAGAACAATCGATGACCAGTCAGACCGCACCGGCACATCCCGGGTGGATCGAGATCGAGGACATTATCAACAGGGCGATCGAAGAGGTGTTATACGGACGCGTCGAACCGCGGGAGGCGCTCGGGACGGCGGCCGTGGCGATTCGCGAAGTCGTCGAGCGGTTCGAGTAGATTTGATGGAGATGACCACCCGTCTCTCTCCATTTTCGCTCCGCTAAAAATTGCGTTCGACGGGCGATCATCTCCCCGGCAGTCGTCGAACACTGTTCGGATCGCTGTATGATCTCACTTCGGATGAATCGGAACTCGAATTCGAGCGGGAGGTCGGTCCCTCCGGTCGTCGTGCTGCTCGCTCCCTGGGCGATTGTCTACGCTGCTTTTTTTGTCTTCCCCTTCGTATTTTCGTTTCTTCTCGCATTCCTCTCCTATAACCCACTCAATGTCCAAGACACATCATGGGTTGGATTGGAGAATTTTGGTCGGCTTTTTGATGACCCGCGGTTCGCGAGGGCTCTCCGTAACACGCTCGTTTTTGTCATCGGCACCGTTCCGATGACCACGATCGCCGCATTGGGGTTGGCGCTTCTGCTTCGCGGACGTTTGTGGGGTAAAGGTTTTTTCAAGGCCGGTTTCTTTCTGCCGTCGATCATCTCGATGGTTGTCATCTCTTTGCTTTTCAAGTTGTTTTATGCACCAAACGGCGGACTCAATCATGCGCTCTCGCTGATCGGTCTCGGGGGACACGGGTGGCTCACAGACCCGCGAACCGCGCTGCCCGCCATCATGGTGATGGATGTGTGGGCCGCAGTGGGATACTACGCGATCATCTTTGATGCGGCCTTTGCCGGAATACCCAAGGAAATGTATGAGGCGGCGGCGCTCGAGGGAGCGGGTTTCAAAGACACCCTTCGATACGTGACAGTGCCGATGCTCCGGCCGGTAATTGCGTTTGTACTCGTGATCAACACGATCCGGTCGTTTCAGATATTCATCGAGGTATTTGTCATGACTCAGGGAGGTCCGCTTGGGGCTACCGATACGTTGGTTTTGTACCTCTACGAAGCGGCTTTCCGGGGGTTGGACTATGGATACGCGAGCGCGATAGCTTACGTGGTGTTCATCCTCTCCGGCGTGTTCTCGATATTTGCCGTGAGACGGTTCCGACCGCGGTTTGGGTCCGGGGGGTAACAGGTTGAGTAGGCGAATGATGCCGATTTGCGCCCGGTTTGCAGGTGGCGAGAGGATAGTCAGGACGAAACCCGCCAATCA
The DNA here is from genome assembly GCA_020352495.1 of Candidatus Latescibacterota bacterium. Classification (GTDB taxonomy): domain Bacteria; phylum Krumholzibacteriota; class Krumholzibacteriia; order WVZY01; family WVZY01. The sequence continues at coordinate 4,246,503 of CP070677.1, read as the reverse complement.
ATCGAACTCGGGATCGACGCAAACACAATGAGACGATTCTTGAAGATAGCACTGCTCCTGGTCATTCTCGCCATCATGGCCTACCCCCTCGTGTGGATGATCAGCATCTCACTCCGCACGGGAGAGGGGGTCGATCTACGCTACTACAAAGAGGTTTGGCAGGCGGGACCGTTCGACAGGTATTTTCTCAATAGTATCATCGTCGTTACCATCGTTCTCATCGGCAACATCCTGATCTGTTCGATGGCCGGCTACGCGTTTGCGCGTTATAGGATCCCGGGTGGCCGGTTTTTGTTCTTCCTTGTCATTTCGATGATCATGTTACCCAAACAGGTGATTCTTGTTCCGTTGTACATCCTGATGCAAAAACTCCATCTCATCGACACGTACGCCGCGCTCACGCTCCCCTTTACCGCCGATCCATTCAATATTTTTCTCATTCGTCAGTTTCTCGTATCGGTCCCTCCGGACTGCGAGGAAGCGGCGCGTCTGGAAGGCGCGGGCGAGCTGACGGTCTTGTTTCGTGTGGTAATGCCGATGCTCAAACCCGCTTTGGCGGTTGTCGCCATCCACACGTCTCTTATCAACTGGAATTCTTTTCTTTTTCCATTTATACTGACCAACACGACACCGATGCGGACGCTTCCCGTTGGGTTGGCGCTCCTGTCACAGGGCGCACACAGCATCGATTGGGGTCACCTGATGGCCGGGGCAGTGATCGCATCGCTTCCCGTCGTCGTTGCGTTTCTTATTTTCCAGCGCCAGATCATCAGCGGGTTGACGTCGGGGATGTCGAGGTAGGTGAACCGGGTGGGCTTGCGAACCCTGATCGTGTCGGTAAGCTACCTGGGGAACGCAACACGCCGGCGCGATGTCTCAGCCTGTGGCGAATTGGGTTGTCTGGTGGGAAACCCGGGGTGAAAATTTGGTGTTACTCCAAGACTTGATATCGAAGAAAGAATTTCTCGCCGTCGGACTGATGTCAGGAACGTCCATGGATGGTGTCGATGCGGCACTCGTCAAACTCCGGGCGAGCTGGACGGATACAAGCCCGGAGCTTCTCGCGTTCAAGAGCCAGCCATATCCGGATGAGCTAAGAAGCGAGCTTTCGGAACTGGCCTTTGGGGAGCGGCGCACGGCTGACGAGATCGCCACGCTCCATACAGGGGTCGCGGTTAGCTTTGCCAATAGTTTTTTTGCGGTCTGCAACGCCGGTGGCGTGGATTCCAAAACGGTAGATTTTGTTGGATCGCATGGACAGACTGTTGCGCACGTCCCACCCTCACCCGAGGGGGGGAGCCTCATATCCGGGACGCTCCAGCTGGGACCTCCGGGGATGATCGCGGGGCTGACCGGTGTGACGACCGTTGGTGATTTCCGGTGCGCCGACATGGCAGTTGGTGGACAGGGTGCGCCGCTCGCGCCGTATGCGGATTATCTGCTGCGGAGGAGCGATTCCGAAAGCCGGATCATCCTAAACATCGGCGGAATCGCCAACCTCACATATCTTCCCAAGGGCTGTGGCGTAGATGAGGTCGTTGCCTTTGACACCGGCCCCGGTAATATGATAGTCGACGAGCTCTACCGCGTGCTCTACCCCGACCAGGAGGGTTTTGACCGTTCGGGAGCCAGGGCGAAAGCGGGCGTGCCGTCGGAATCACTCGTTGAGAGATTTTTCGAGTTTACTTTTTTCCAACAGAAACCTCCAAAGTCAGCGGGGCACCGTGAATTTGGGACTCGCTTTGCGTGGGAGTTTCTCTCAAAAGCCGAAGCGGACGGCCTCAAAAAGGATGACATACTCGCATCGGCGGTCGTTCTCACGACACGGAGCATCGGAAAAGCCGTGCGTGACTTTGTAGAGCCGCTTGGTGAGGTGGACAAGGTGTTCTTGAGCGGTGGCGGATCACGGAACGATGCTATGGTGGAGCAATTGAAAAAAGAGTTCGCTCCCGCAAAGGTTCTGTCGATCGATGAGCTGGGAATTCCTGCCGAGGCAAAAGAGGCGGTCGATTTCGCCGTGTTGGCGAGAGAGGCTATCCTATCACGGCAAAACGTGATTCCCCGGGCCACCGGCGCGTCAAAACCGTCCGTTCTGGGAACCATCGCTTTGGGAGCAGAATCATGAAAACTGTTGTCTTGGGTTTTTGCCTGTCGCTCTTGGTCTGTTCGTGCGCCGCTCCGGAGAGATCGCGTCGGTACGTGGGCGCGAGGGAAGCGGCTCCGGATATCCGCGTGCTTCTGGACGAAGGGCGAGATCACTTGAGGATCTCTTCGCGTGGTGGTTTTTCGGTAATGGCGTCCAATGGAATTTCAGTCCTGGAGTCATCCGGGGGAAATATCCTCAAAGTGTCGGCGAGTCCACCGAACCTCAACCTCAGGTTGGAGCAGGGTGGAGGTGTGGCGACAGCGGACGGGGAGGTTCGGGTTGTTCCCAAATCGAACGCGGCGCTCACGGTAAACCGTGTTTCGTATGCGGGGGAGATGCGGCTCCTGCTAAAGCCAAACGGAAAACTGATGCTTCTCAATGTTCTCCCTTTGGAAGCGTATCTCGAGGGTGTGCTTCCTCACGAGATCGGCAATCTCGGACCGGATGGTTTCGACGCCCTCAAGTCGCAAGCGATTGCCGCAAGGACGTACGCGCTGGGTAAAATCGATACGCGCTCGTCCGAGGGTTTTGATGTGTATTCAAGCGTGCTCGATCAGGTCTACAAAGGTTTGAATGGCAGAAACAAATCGGCTTCGGCGGCGGTGAGCGATACCCGGGGGCTTGTCTTGGATCGCGACGGCAAATGGGTCAAGGCATACTACTGCGCTTGTTGCGGAGGCCATACATCGGACATAAGAGAAGTGTGGCCCGACCGCGAACCGGCTGACTACCTTCACGGGATTCCCGATCACGACGCTCGCCGGAGACAGGCATTCTGCAGGGAGAACAAATATTTCAGATGGCGCTACTCGTTTTCGGGTAGGCAGCTCGGCGAGATTCTGCGCTCCACGATCCCGTCGGAGCTCGGGATCCCACAAGACGAAGTTGGGGTGCTGGAGGATATCAGCATCGGTAAGAGAACCCGATCGGGACGTGTGGTTTCGATCTCGATACACACGTCGAAGGGTGACTTTACGGTGACCGGAGACAAGATCCGGTGGGTCCTCGTAACCGATCTCCGGAAACGGCGAATCCTACCCAGTGTGATGTTTCGTTTGGACAAGATGATGGAACGCGACCGTATCGCGTTTATCAGCATTGTAGGTGGCGGTAACGGACATGGTGTCGGGATGTGTCAGAATGGCGCGATTGCCATGTCGAGGAAGGGTTACACGTACAAGATGATATTGGAGCATTACTATCCGGGATGCAGTGTAGTGAGGGCTTATTAATATTATGAGAGACGATCAGCGGTTGAGCTCGACTTTTGAGCGGATGGTCGGTGGTTGCGACATGCGTCCGTGCTCAACGAGCGAAACGGAGAGTGAAACCGTTGATCGTCTCTCAGTGAAGTGATCGCGCAGTCCAGCCATGAATGATGACCAAGACACACGTCTATCACCTGATGTCAAGTTTCATCTAGTGAGGAAGATTGAGTGCCACAAGGTGATTGGACTCGCCGGACACGAAATACTTCCACACGAGGCCAAATATCTCGAGTTTCATCGGCTCTCCGGTGTCATTCTTTTCGAACGAAACATCGAGAGCATTCCCCAGGTTGGCGAGCTCGTCGGGGATGTCAACGAGAAGCTCTCCCATGATGGTCTGGCGCCACTCATCATGGTCGACCATGAAGGGGACTTCGTCAGTGAACTCCAAAAACTCATAGGGGTTCCCCCGTCGGCGATGGCGATTGGCGCTACGGGGAATCCGTCGCTTGCCCGTGATGTCGCCTTCGAGACGGGTCAGGCCATGCGAAAGCTCGGCGTCAACGTGGTTTTGGCCCCTGTGGCGGATTGTTACTTTTCATCGTCGTGTTCGGTGACGGGTCTTCGGACGTTTGGGCGTGATCCAGACCGGGTTGCCGAGTTTGTGAGCGAGACGATTTGGGGTTTTCGCGATGCCGGCGTTCTGACTTGTGTAAAACACTTTCCCGGTCACGGCTCGACGGGGGAAGACTCGCACGAGATTCTGCCGGGCGTGAATAAGTCGATAGATCAACTCAGAGGGAGCGACCTCGTGCCATTCACACAGGCCATCGAGGCAGGTGTCGACCTCGTGATGATGGCGCACATCGCATTCTCCTTTGGAGACTCGAGTGACCGCGGTGAACCGGCGAGCTTTGATCGAAGATTGATGCAGGATCTACTGAGAAAAGAACTCGGTTTCGACGGTGTGATCATCACTGATGCGCTCGAGATGGAGGGTGCCCGTGCGCACGTAAGAGAAAAATATGGGGGACTCACGGGCGGGTTCGAACGATCGATTCTCGCTGGGTCCGACGTGCTTCTCTATACCGCCCCGGTTCCGGAACGGATGACCTTTCCAAAAGAGGGTGAGCCGATGATTGCCGTCGAAGTGATGCAGACGATCATCGACACGCTCGAGAGAATCGTCGACCGGAGCCGGATCGATCGAAAGCTCGAAGAGGCGGCCGAACAACACGAGGGTGTTCGCAATCTTCTCGGTATTCTCGACGTGTCCGAGAAGCGGATTCATCGGCTCCGTGAACGCGCCAGGGAGCTCGCACCTTCGCCCAAACCAAAAACCGATGACAACGTGATCGACATTCGTGACTACGCCCTCGCCCCGGCGATCTACAAAACGGTGGCCGAGGGGAGCATAGCGGTTCTTCGAGACCCTTCATCGTTTATCCCCGTCGGTCCGGATCGAAAATGTCTTTTGGCCCCCGTCGAGTATATCCCCGGCGAGTCACTCAAACGCCAGGATGTGGGGTCGTTTGTCGGCGGGCTGTGCAGAAAATTTCCGCTGTGGGAAACGATCGCCACCATTGTCGATTTCGAAAAAGATGCGGACGGTGTCGTCCAGCCGGTGTTTATGTCACGCGGCAAGATGGATTTTATCGGGGGGCCTCCCGGTCAGGGCTCCCGTGTGACGGGACAGGACTTCAGAGTGGCGGAAGGCTCAGTCCTCGTCCCGGTGTTCTCCGTGCGTGGCGTCCCACCGGAGCGAATTCTCGAGGATCTCACCGAATTTTGCGAGCGGCATGCTGCGCCCTTTGTTTTGGTGACGGGATGGCCGCTTGTGGACTGGGTCCCCGAGCTGGCCGGGTGTCTCGTCACATTTGGAGCATCGGCTCAGGTGGCCGCGGCAGCGGCGGCTGTTCTCGCGGGGGAGGCAGAGGCGCGAGGATCGCTTGAGGACGTTCTTTGAGTCTGGGGCTGTTTGGCTCCCGCGATGGTCGTGTCGGTGGCTTTCGGATGCCCGGATCTTGACCCAAGGGGCAGAAAGAAACGCCGTATATCTAAGCTACTATTGAGGCTGGAAGCGGATTGACAAACCGCCAAAACGGTGTTAACTTGTGTCCGTTCTTCGGCGACCAATCGATGTGATAGACAAAACACGGCGGGGTCGTAGTTCAGTTGGTTAGAACGCCGGCCTGTCACGCCGGAGGTCGCGAGTTCGAGTCTCGTCGGCCCCGCCAGTTTTTAAGAGGATGCCCTGCAGCGCTTTGCGTCGTAGGGCGGTTTTGTATGCTGAAACCGCCGACTCCAATCTTATTTCTGTGCCGTAGCGTATCGTGATTGGTCGAATCGCCTGTCACCAAGTCCGGAACTTTACGTACCTTATAGTGTCCAACAACTCAAGACCGGATAATTTGATGATCCGGAGTCCCAGGTAGTGGTACCACCAATCAAAAGGGACAATATTTGGACCTGCAAAAGGAAATACGCGACCGGCGCCAGCGGATTCTACTGCGACTGGCCGTACGAGGCAGCGAAGATGCGTTCAGGCGCCTCTACAGGGAGCTTTTCATGCCAGTATCCCGATACATACAGATCAGGGTACACAACCGTGAAGAAGCCGAGGATATTTGCGCGAACGTCTTCAGGAATTTCCTGCTCCACTTGGACAGCTTCGATCCCACGCGTGGAAGCGTGATGACCTGGATAGTGACCATGGCCCGAAACGCCGTGATCGATCACTACCGGCACACGCGGCCCGGCTGCGAAGGGACGGAGCGTCTCTGCAGAAATCTTACTGATACACTGGATACACTGGCCGACGAGCAGCCGGGACCACTGCAGGCAATTATAAACAACGAGGAGATCGAGCGCGTTCGACGGCTCCTCGACCGGCAACCGGCCGAGATCCGCGAGATGTTCTCCCTACGCTTCGACCAGGGACTACGGGTACGGGAGATTGCCGAGGTGATGGGCCTCAGTCCCGACGCCGTCAAGCAGCGCTTCGCACGCACCTTTCGCAAGCTCCAGCAGGAGTTGACGGATGAAGACAAACCGAGGGGAGGAGAGAGACCATGCGCAGCGACCGACTGAATATGATTCTCCGCAGTTTATTCGGGCCGGAGACTACGGATCTGCAGTGCAAAAGGGCCCTTGAGGCCGACCTCCTGTCCCGCTACCGAAAACTTCACCCGAAAAACCGGAGGTGGCTCATGCTGCTCAATCCCTGGAATTGTATCACTCGCTTCGTTCTTACGGGACTGGCCCTGTGTGTGATTGTAGTCGGTGCCTGTACCACCGATACAATTACCAATGTCGAGCTCGGCAAACAGTTGAAGATGAACCTCGCCAAGCCTTTGAAGATTGAATTTGACGACACAGTTCCCAATCCAGCGGTGAATGCCGAATTCAATCTTGATTATGATTACGCCTCTCCCTATGCCATGACCGGGGAATCCAAGAAGATTACGGACCTGTTGATTTCCCAGCCCGGTGTGGAAGATGCATCCGTATCCATCAACAGGCAGAGTACCGGTGAGGTCAGCGTCAATGTCTTGGTTTGGGGAGCTGGCTTGAACGTATATGAGCTGGTGAGCATACTAAAGGATGAACACCCCGTTCTTGCCGACGCTCATGTGACGACAGAGGACCTGAATACTTCGATCAAAGAAACCTACGCGGCAAAGATAGCACGTGAGGTGTTCCGCATCGAGGTGAGCGGCTCCGAT
>CP070677.1:4236102-4239324 GCA_020352495.1 Candidatus Latescibacterota bacterium | reverse complement strand
GTATCCCTAGACTGTGGGAGAGGGGTACCTCCCCCGCGGAATACGATACAGCCACCCGTACTTTTTTCGACCGGAGCGGAGTAGCCCACCTGGCCAAACATAAACAGGTCGCGCTCACTGTACCGGCCAGCCCCAAGTACCACGACGGGGACGAATCATCACTGACGAACGGGATCAAAGGGTGGAATGACTATCGCGTGCACTGGCTCGGTTTCGAAGGCGAGGACATGGAGGCGACGATCGATCTCGGCACCGTGCAGGTTCTCGCGAGCATCAGCACGGATTTCCTTCAGGACATCGAATCCTGGATCTTCATGCCGCTGAGCGTAGAGTTTTCGATTTCCGAGGATGGCCGGAAGTATCGGACTGTCGGTGAGGTAAAAAACACGGTTCCCGCGGAGAAGGCAGATGCCACTGTCGCGCCGTTTGCCGTCCAGTTCGAGCGATCAAACGCACGGTTCGTCAAGGTCAAAGCCGTAAGTATGAAAACGTGCCCCGCCTGGCACAAAGGCTCCGGGGAGAAGGCGTGGATATTCATCGATGAAATAACGGTGCTATAGGATTCGTAGTGCGGAAACGGGTGCGCAAGGAGAATTGATTGTTTTGAGACCGGCCAATAAAGGGCTCTCGAGCGTCCGGACATGCCGGATGGTGAGCGTGTTCTTTGCCGTTGTGCTGCTTCTTTGCGGCCGTTTGGCCGCGGCGCAAACGTACATGAAGGCCGATGCTCCCGTCGAGGCGCGCGTGCAAGATCTGCTGTCGCGTATGACGATGGAGGAAAAGTTCTGGCAGCTCTTCATGCTGTCCACCAAACTCGATGGAGATATTCAGAAGTACACCCACGGTGCCTTTGGTTTCCAGATCAACTCCTCGGGCGACACAACCGGCTCGGCGGCATACGTGAATTCCATACAACGTTTCTTTGTCGAGGACACACGGTTGGGCATTCCGGTGATTCCATTCGACGAGGCGTTGCATGGTCTCGTTCAACGAGACGCCACTGTATTTCCCCAGGCGATCGGGCTGGCGGCGACGTTTGACACGACTCTCATGCGCAGGGTGTCGAAAACCATCGCCGTCGAGTGTAGAAGCCGCGGTATCCGGCAGGTTCTCTCTCCCGTCGTAAATATCGCAGGCGACGTGCGGTGGGGACGCGTAGAGGAAACGTATGGGGAAGACCCGTATCTGTCGTCGGAGATGGGCGTGGCGTTTGTGTCGGAGCTCGAGAAGCTGGGCGTCATAACTACTCCGAAGCATTTCATCGCCAATGTGGGCGATGGCGGCCGCGACAGCTACCCGATACATTTCAGTGAACGATTGCTTCGAGAAATCCACCTTCCCCCGTTCGAAGCGTGCATTCTCCGTGGAGGTTCACGGTCGATCATGACATCGTACAACTCCCTTGATGGGATCCCGTGCACGGAGAATGACTGGCTGAACAACCATCTGTTAAAAGGAGAGTTGGCATTCACCGGATTTGTCATATCCGATGCGGGCGCCGTTGGCGGCGCCAACGTCCTTCATTTCACCACCAACGACTACGCAGAGTCGACCGAGCTTGCGCTGGTCGGCGGACTCGATGTGATTTTTCAGACCTCGTATGATCATTTTCCTCTTTTTATAAAGGCGTTCCGGGACGGTAAGATCGACGAGAAGGTGATTGATCGGGCGGTGTCCCGGGTGCTCAAGGCAAAATTCGAGTTGGGGCTCTTCGAGAAACCATACGTCGATGCAAACGATGCAGAATTCCATCTCAAAAAGAAGGATGCTCTCCAACTCGCGCGTGAAGCAGCCAGAAAATCGATCGTGCTGCTCAAGAACGAGAACAACACTCTTCCACTTGAGAAAAACATCGGGACAATCGCCGTTATCGGGCTCGATGCGGTTGAAGCCCGTCTGGGTGGATACAGCGGGCCGGGAATCGGAAAGGTGAGTATTCTCGAAGGCATCAAGGACAAGGTCGACAAGTCCGCGCGCGTTTTGTACGCCAAAGGGTGTGAACGAATATCCCGTGAATACGTAACGGTGCCTTCGGAATTTCTGTTCTCGTCTCTTAATGATACTCTGCAAAACGGGCTGCTCGGCGAGTATTTCGATAACATCGATTTGAATGGTGATCCGGTGTTCGCGAGAGTTGATCCGCAGATACAGTTCCAGTGGACGCTGTATTCTCCCGATCCGCAGAAGCTGAGTTACGACTTTTATTCGGTGCGGTGGAACGGAAAATTGAAAGCGCCTGCAACCGGCAGGTACAAGATCGGGATAGACGGAAACGATGGCTATCGGCTCTACATCAATGATGAACCACTGATCGATAATTGGAAGAAGGTCACACGGCGGACCGTCCTGGCCGAATACCATTTTGAGAAGGGCAAAGCGTACGACATCCGGATAGAGTTCTTCGAACCCACCGGCAACGCGGTTTTCAAACTCGTGTGGAATGCCGGAGTACCGTCTGATTGGAACGCCGAGATGGACCGTGCTGTGGAACTTGCCGGGCAAAGTGATGTAGCAGTCGTGGTGGCCGGAATCGAGGAGGGCGAGTTCAGAGATAGAGCGGCGCTCGGTCTGCCGGGCAAACAGGTGGAACTGATCAACCGGGTCGCTGCTGCCGGAACATCCGTCGTGGTCGTTCTGGTCGGCGGGAGCGCCGTTGCGATGAACGGCTGGCTGGAAAACATTCCGGCTGTTGTGGATGTGTGGTACCCGGGCGAGCAAGGTGGTCATGCCGTTGCCGACGTGCTTTTCGGTGACTACAATCCGGCGGGACGATTACCCATCACATTCTCGGTTGCCGAAGGTCAGTTACCACTTGTATACAACCATAAGCCCACCGGTCGGGGTGATGATTACGTCGATCTTACCGGGCAGCCTTTATTCCCGTTTGCATTCGGCCTAAGCTACACCTCATTTGACTACAGCGATCTAACATTTGACAGACAACGGATCTCTTCGACTGATTCCGCGATGGTGCGATTCAATGTAACGAACACGGGTGCGATGGGGGGCGATGAAGTCATACAGCTTTACATCCGCGATGAAGTCGCGTCCGTGGCGCGCCCGGTTATGGAACTCAAAGGATTCGAGCGTATTTATCTCGAACCCGGGGAAATAAAAGAGGCGAGCTTCATCATCACGCCTGAGGCATTGTCCATGCTTGATAAAGATCTCAAGACGGTTGTCGAACCGGGAGATTTTCGCGTCATGATCGGTTCTTCATCG
>CP070677.1:4214460-4236002 GCA_020352495.1 Candidatus Latescibacterota bacterium | reverse complement strand
CAGTCAACTGGTCCCATTTTCGCGGGTCTGATGACATGACAGCCAAGAATTTCATTTGAAACACGTTCGTTAAGTTAAGCAGGCTATTTGCTATCGTAGAAAGAACCTCTGGCCCAGGCCGCAGCTCGTCAACGTTATCGAGAAGGAGTGCAATACATTTAGCCCTGCCCCCGATTCTTTGGTAGAGCCCGTGAAGGTAGCTCATTAGGAGCGTATCACGTTCAGGTTGTGTTTCCTTGTCCCTTTTCAGAGCCACACCAAAACCGGCTACAGAGACCGCGCCCTCGGTTATCGTCGCCGCTAATTCCTTGAGCCGACCCGTTTGCTCCGGAAGCCCAATGTGGATCTTTTGGACAAGCTCCAACACCGCCTCTTTCGTAGAAGTCTCGGAAACACGTCTCCCAAAAGGCACGTAAGAGGCCCACATGTTTTGGAATTGCACTACATCCCTAAACCACAGAAGCTGTGTCGTCTTGCCCATACCCGGGCCTCCAAGCAAAACAACATGATCGAATCTGCCGTTCGATACCTCGACCAGGGCTTCACGAAGTCGATCCTGAACTTCAGCCCTACCACCAAACCATTTCGGTGTCCTGCCACTTCCGGGTGAAAACGGGTTTGGGGCGGGGCTCTGCAGGCCCCGCCGGCCACGCAACGTTGACACCCCGGAATATACGCCAAGATCCGAACCACTAGTATCTGTACCCGGGAACTTCGTGCCGCGAGTACTTGCGTTCCCGAACTTTGATCTTTTGAGGTTGGAGTCCCTAAAAGTGGCACCGTCCAAACACGCGCCACTAAAGTCAGCATCAGCTATAATAGACCCCAGGATATCGGCACTTCGGAAAATCGCCCGACGAAAACTTGATCCCGATAAGTCGCAATTTCGAATTTCAGCACGAGTGAGATCCGCTTCCTCGAAGTCGAACCCGAACAAAACAGCATTGCGCAACCGCAAACCCTGAAGTTCTGCCTGCCTAAGTGAAAAACCTTCCGGCACCTGCTTGTCCTCGTCGATGGCTTTTAACAGTTCTGCCGCGAGGTTTCCGCGCTGCCGTTTCGACCGATCGTCATGCCACAAACATCTGTCGCTGTCGGGGAGTGCGCTTCGAGGGCAAGGCTTTGATTCGATCCTTGACGGGCTGTAGAGGAATGAGCAAGTTTTTGTCGTGTTATTCATCGAACTCGAGGGGTCCGCGCCTTTGTTTCTCGTTTGCAGTGTCATCCGCGGTACGAGTACATTCAAACCCAATCCTACTCCCCGCCCACAAGACCTTCAACCGCTTTCGGTTTTGCCTCCCTACCCGGGTTGACTCACCAGCACCTACTTTTGTCATTTGAGTTCAGCTCCATCCCACGGGCAGAATCCATAAGCCCCGCTTAGCTTCTCTCCGCACGTTGGACATATTTTCGGTGGAAGAAGCGAGCCCAGTGGTAATCTCCATCTGAATTCTCTTTCACCCAAGCTAACCGAAAAGGCTCCCTCCCTCTTGGCTTCACCGATCCTCCGTCCCTCTTTGTCCTTGGCTGGGAAGATGACGAAATGCATATTCTCTCCCATGGGTCCAAACATATTCACAAAAACCGGCTTCATCATTGCTAAGAGGCTCTTGGTATCAGCACCGACCTCATCTTCACCAAGCGGCTGATAGCGAGTTCCTTGGTTATCTTTGATCCGGATCGTAGATCGGATCTCTGCTTCCGGCCTGTATGTAACTCCTCCAAACGGACCCAGCGTGCCGTCTACAACCGCGATGATCGTATAAGGGCGAAGAACGCTGAGAAACTCTTGAGTTTGGGTTTCCGTGACTGAGGGATCCTGCGCGAAACTAACCAGCCAGAATTCCTCTGGAATCCACCAAACGAGGGTCATTTCGTCCGTTTCGTCTGACATCTTTTGAATCTCTTGGACGAGAGCATTGATATCTACTTTTTCATCTTGAGCAAAAGACAAACTCACCCACCCAAAAATAAGAAGTGCTCCGATAAGAACTCTTACGCTCCAAAATCGTGCTGACGTATTCATCAGATTTCCTCCTTTTGCGACCCTCGTATTGAAAGCCCGACGTCAGCGTAGCCTGCCGGCGGCTCATCGTCAAAGAGGGATCGGTAGATACATGGTGACCCCCCTCGAGTTGTCTTTCAAGATCTTTGTCCAGTAGATCCTCCAGCAAGGTTGGTCGTATTTTCGCGATTTCCACCGATTGGAAAGCCCTTGATGTGTGGAGTTCTGATCTTATTCGTGACCGACGAGATTATGGGCAGAAGCTTGAGATGTCGACCGGGTTGGTCAAACACACGCGGGAAGTCCTGCAGATCCATTTGGAGGAGCGGATGGGCAGTGGGCAAGAGGGGGGCCGTTCACAGAGCTTTAGGCGCTCCCGATGTTCGTGCCAAATAAAGTCAATTGGTCGGGGCGAGAGGATTTGAACCTCCGACCCCCTGCACCCAAAGCAGGTGCGCTAAACCGGACTGCGCTACGCCCCGACCGTATTTGTTGTAGGCCAATAATATGAACCCGCCTACCGTGTTTGTCAAGCCACCCCCGGAAAATCAGCACGGGGCCGACCGAGTCTGACGCCGATTTGGCCAACCCAGCCTTCCAAGCCACCCGAGCCCGCCGCCGACAACACACCGCATCCTCTTTACAGCGTCACGCATACCGAAACCACCGGAAGATCTCTTTGAGCCCAGGGCGTTTACCGTACATGAGTATCCCAACCCTAAACACACGTGCGCTAAAGAGAATCACCCCGTATATCGACACCACAAGGAGCACGATACTGAGCCCGACCTGCCAAGAGTTCGGGTCCGATATGACGACGCGTGCGAGCATCAACATTGGTGTGAAAAGTGGAACGAGGGAGAGTACGACGGCCAGGGTGGAGTTGGGGTTCTGAATGACAAGAAACATCAACATGATCGGAATGATCATGGGAAAAACGACGATGCTCTGAAGCTGTTGGGCATCCTGCTCCGTCGTGCATACCGCGCCAATAATCGAGAATATCGACGAGTAGAGCAGGTACCCGAGTATAAAGAATACGATGAAGTAGATGATTTCGACCGGCGAGATACGGACATAGCTCGCGTACTGAGCGGCGGCGATCGAAGAGGAAAAAGTGACCGCCAGCATCATTAGCGACCAAATAGCGATCTGCGTAAGCCCCAGCGAGCCAAGACCGATTATCTTACCTAAAAACAGATCACGCGGCTCGACCGAGCTCAACATCACCTCGATCACACGCGAGCCTTTTTCCTCGATGATACTTCTCTGCACGGACATCCCCCAAGAGAGGAGCGTCATATAGAGGATCATAACGAACACCACCACGAGCACGAACTCGCCGATCAGTTCTTCATTTTCCAGAACGCCCCCTTTTGTGAGCTTCTTCTCGTTCAACTCGATCCGTTGGGTCAACCGAGACACTCGCTCGTAGTCCATTCCCTCTCCCGCGAGACGGTGAGAGATAATGACTGGGTTGATCCGGCCACGCATATCGTCCATCACTTGCTCGACGAAATGGTCTTTTGATATGTAGTCGACCTTCCCCGATTCGAACACGTCCTCCGGTATCTGGATCAGCACGTCGAGGGCTCCGTTATCAATCGTCTCGATCAGGGCCGCCTCGAGTTGATCGAAATCCCCGCTCACCGGTTGTGGCAAGGCGGTTTTGTATTTGGGTCTGCCGTCCTTCAACGTATCCGTCAAACTCGACACAAAATCGTCAGCAATGAGACCCGTCCGATCCAAAACGGCAACAGAGACCTGCTCACCGGGGACAAAAAAGACAGTAAGAATCGGGATAGCATAGATAACGAGAAGAAGAACAGGCGCAAGAATCGTGCTGATGATAAAGCTCTTCTTTCGAATGCTCTCGTAGTACTCGCGCTTTATCACATAGAGTGCTTTCATGTTGTCAGCTCGAGGAGACCTGGTCGACAAAGATATCATGAATGGATGGCTCGGCGATCTCGAACTTCTGGACATCGAGCCGGGCACTGACCTCTTTCAAGATGGCCTTCGAGTCTGCACCCTCCCTCAGCCTTAGGAACAATTCGTTTCCGTACACGTTGACGCTATCCACACCGGGAAGATCTTTTAGAAACGAACCGTCGCCGGCGTATCGAATAGATATGCTGTTGCGACCGTACTCTTTCTTGATATCTGAGAGCGTTCCGTCGAGAACTTTGCGGCCCTTGTTGATGAGACAGATTTCACGGCAGAGCTTTTCCACCTGGTCCATCATGTGGGTCGAAAAGATAACTGTGTGTCCTTTTCTGTGAAACTCGAGAATGATGTCCATGAGAATATTGACGTTTACCGGGTCGAGCCCCGAGAATGGTTCATCGAGAATCACGAGATCGGGTTCGTGAAGAATCGTTGAAATGAACTGAACCTTCTGCTGCATTCCCTTGGAGAGCTCTTCGACCTTTTTCTGTCCGACTTCCGCGAGTCCCAACCTCTCGAGCCACTCCGATCCAGACCGGCGCGCTGCGCGTCGCTTCATCGATTTTACTTCACCAAAAAAAGCGAGAAGATCGAGGACTTTCATCTTTCGGTAGAGCCCGCGCTCCTCGGGGAGATATCCGATCCGATCCTTTTTCAAATCGCGAAGCGACTGCCCAAGGATCTCGATGGAGCCCCGGTCGGGATACAACATCCTCATCATCATCCGGATCGTCGTCGTCTTTCCCGCCCCGTTTGGACCAAGAAGGCCGTAGATGATTCCCTTCTCTATCGAGAACGAGAGCTCGTCTACGGCCTTGAGCCCGTTAAAACTTTTTGTAACGTCGGTGATTTTGACAACGGACGATGAACTCATCGACTCCTCCATCCCAGCCCAACCGGCGGATGCCGGCTCAGCCTCGGCAGTCAACGACGAAGCAGCTATCGTTGAGCCGAGTCCGCCAAGCGAACGAGCTCCCACCTGAGAAGAAGCTCGCGGAGTTCGACCAACGCCCGATACCGATGACTGATCTTGTTCTTTGCCGCCAGCCCAATTTCCGCCAGCGTTTTGCCGATACGTGGGAGTTCGAACACGGGATCGTACCCAAATCCGGATTCTCCGCGTTTCTCCCTCGTGATCCGCCCGTCCAGGACTCCCTCGGTGACAAACGCATCGAGACGCCGTTCACCGGGCGATACGACGGCTCCGTTGCCGATACCGTCCGATTTCCACCGGGTCTCCACCATCGAGGCGACCTCCGGAGTCAACGCGAGCGCCATCACGGTCCGGAACCGCGCGGTCCGCATCTCATCCCCTACGCCGGTGAGCTCCCGAAGCAGCTTTCGGTTGTTATCGTCGTACCCCACATCTTCCCCGGCATACCGAGACGCAAAAACACCCGGCGCGCCGTCGAGCGCATCGACCTCGAGCCCCGTGTCATCTGCGAGAGCGCACATCCCGGTAAAGTCTCGTATGGTCCTGGCTTTTTTGAGCGCGTTTTCTTCGAGTGTTTTACCGTCTTCGACAACCGTGGGCGCGTTTGGAAAACGATCCAACGCAACAAACGAGACGTCGAGTCCCCCCATGATCGACTCGATCTCCCGTACCTTGTCCAGGTTCCGCGTCGCAAAAACAATCTCCATCGTCGTCCCCAATGCTTGGTTACTTTAGCCCGAGGGCTTCCTTTTGTGCTTGGATCAGCTCCAGGCATCCCTTTCGTCCCAGCCCAAGCATCTCCTGTAACTGCTCTTCGGAAAACGGGATCTTTTCCGCCGTGCCTTGGACCTCTATAAAAGCGCCGCTCTCACTCATCACGAGGTTGAAATCAACTTCGGCGGTAGAGTCCTCTCTGTAGTCGAGATCCAGCATCGTCGTTCCTTCCACGACACCAACGCTGATCGCAGACACAAAGAAGTTCATTGGATGTTGGGGGAGGTTCAATTTGCTCAGAGCATCATATAACGCCACGCACCCGCCTGTGATCGAGGCGCTCCGTGTGCCTCCGTCCGCTTCGATAACGTCGCAGTCCACAATGACGGTCACTTCACCCAGCAGGTTGAGCTGCGTGGCGGCACGAAGACTTCGCCCGATCAGCCTTTGGATCTCGTATGTGCGCCCCCCACGCCCGCGAACCGCCTCGCGAACGATCCGTTGCTGTGTGCTCCGTGGCAACATTCCGTATTCCGCCGTTACCCACCCCTCACCCTTCCCCGCAAGAAACCTCGGCACACCCTCATCGATCGTGGCCGAACAGATGACCCGTGTGTTGCCCATCTCGATGAGCGCCGAGCCTTCGGCGTTCTTTAGATACCCCCTATGAATGCTAATTGGTCTTTTCGAATCCCGGCTTCTGCCACCACTGCGCATAGTCTTCCTTTCCTGGTGAAGGTCCCGAGTCGCTATTTACACCTAATGGATCGGAACTGTAGGCCCTCAAAGACCCGGCGCCCGCTTCGCTCGGCTTCCCGTCCTGCGGACGGGTGATCCTCGCTCGCTCCGCGCCAAGGGTTTTTGAGAGCCTACAGTTCCTCCCGGAATCCCAATCACTCACACAAGGCGTAGTCGCACTTGAGGGATCTCTCTCCCCAATATGCGTTCGCCGACTTGCTTGAAATCCGGAGCAATATCACTCAGATAAATAGTGAAATCCACCTCGCCACCGTGGTTCCGCAGATGCTCTCCCTCGAGAACACGTTGGACCTCGCTGGCCGTCTCCACCGCCGAATCGACCAACGCAACGCGTTCGCCCACGACTCGACCGATCACATCGCGAAGAAGAGGATAGTGTGTGCATCCGAGAACCAAGACGTCGATTTCCCGCTTACGGTATTCGCCAAGATAGGATTCCGCGACCATCTCGGTAGTCGGCGTATCCACCCAACCCTCTTCGACCAGTGGAACAAACAGCGGGCACGCCCTCGCCGTCACCTCGGCCTGTGGGCTGATTTCCTTAATTCCGCGTTGATACGCCTCGGAGCGGATCGTTCCCGCCGTCCCTATCACACCAATCTTTGACGTCTTCGACATCCTTACCGCCGCCCGGACCCCGGGTTCGATGACACCAACGATGGGGATCCTGAATTCCCTTTGAAGCCTTGGGACGGCTTCGGCCGAGGCGGTGTTGCATGCGACGACGATGAACTTGACGTCCTGATCGAGCAGGAACGTGACGTTTTCGCGCGAGAACTTGAGGACGGTCTCCGCGCTTTTGGTCCCATAGGGTACCCGGGCCGTATCACCAAAATAAATAAAAGACTCACCCGGTAGCCGGGTGAGCAACTCTCTCAATACCGTAAGCCCCCCAATCCCCGAATCAAACACTCCAATCGCACCATTTTCTGTCAAACTCTGTCCTCCTCGGTCACCGCCAGTCACGCACGAGAAATGGCTTGTACGCGTCGATGTGGCCGGCAATCGTTCCCACTTGAAGCCCCTCCACGAGTATCTGCACGGCCTGGACCTCCGGAAAATTCTCCGACACGGTCCTGATTAGCGCGGCGATCGTATAGTACTCCGCGGAACTTCCCCCCGGGTGTCCTGCCACTAGCTCGCTGCTAAAATCGAGATAAAGGGTCGAAGTCTCCGAGTCATAGAACGCGTTTAGAAGACGCGTCCCTTGCGCGATGGTGCTCACCCCCCCTTCCTCGGGCCCATCGAGAAGCGCCCGCATGACCTGTTCTATCTGCTCGACGAGTTCTTTTCCAATAGCAACCAGCCGTGTTTCGGTCAACAGCGTTTCGTTTTCCTTGTCTGCAAAATATAGGGTCACCGCCCGGCTACCCTCCGGGACTTCGGCAACACCTTCGGGAGGCCCTTCCCCGGGGCCCATACGCACGCTTCGAATCCAAAGGTAAAAGGCCACGATCACAATCGCAATCACGGCGATAATGACGAAATGCCGTACTCGCAGGGTCCCACCCGATACTATTTTTTCGTCGTCGTTCAGCTCCGGATCAGCCATTTTCTACCCGTTCGTCCGGTCTGTGGTCTGTGGTTTTTACCCGCGCGGACTACCTGCCGTACCGTTCCTTGAATTTTCTGACCGCATCGGCGATACCCTCCGCCACCCGTGTCTGGAACTCCTCGTTCACGAGAAGTTGTTCCTCCTCGGGGTTGGACAAAAACGCCGTCTCGACGAGCACGGCCGGCATGTGAGCCCCCTGGAGCACGGTGAAATTCGCCTGCTTGACTCCGCGGTTACGTATGCTGAGACGCTCGTTCATCGCCTTCTGGAGGAGCTCAGCAAAATGACTGCTCTCGTTGATGAACTCGTTCTGCACGATGTCCCAGAGGATGAAGTCGATATCGCTGGCCGCGTCGGTCGCCGTATCAAAAAAGTCGTCCGCTGCATTCTCCGCCATCGCGACGGCCCGATCCCACTCGGTTCGCGCGGGAGAGAGAAAGTACGCTTCGAAACCACCCGTCTCGTCACTAAACCAGCTGTTACAGTGGATGCTGATAAAAAGATCCCCTTCGATCTGATTGGCGAGCTCGGTTCTCTTGGTGAGCGACAACAAACGGTCGTCTTCGCGCGTGAGAACCACCTGGACACCAAGCTCTTGTATGAGCACGTCCCGTGTCTTTTTGGCGATGTCCAAGTTCACGTCTTTCTCCAACACGCCGGTCACCCCGGTTTTGCCATGGTCTTTCCCACCGTGACCGGGATCCAGCACCACCGTCTCGATCCTGAGCCTCTTTCGTTCGACCGATCGTCTGTCCACAACCTCGACTCTTTTCTTCCCGGCGTATTCAGGCTCCGGAATCTCGGGCAGCTCTCCCTTCTCGAGGATGACCAGGATCTTTGGTGGCGACTCCTCACGCTCGACGACAACCCGCGACGTGTAACGTTTGATATCAAAATAGACATATGCATCGCGATCTGTCTGCTCCGCCCGGACCTTGTCGAAAAGACCGTGCGCATCGCTTACCTCGAACGCCTCGGTATCGATCCGCCCACCGTAGAGTTTGAGACGCACGAGACCCGGGGTGCTCGAATCGACGTGATGAAGCAGCGGCTCACCAAGATCGATCGTCGCCGTCGACCGTTCGGCCGTCGTCGCAAACGTCAACCGAGTAACGTTGTAGCCCACCTTTTCCACGACCAACGTGTTCGTATTGGGATCCCAGTTGAGGAGGTTCAACGTATACGGCGGGACGATATCAAGCAGGAACTCCATCGGGATCATCACGAACCCCGAATCGTAGCGAACATCGTTTCTGAGCATGATCGGATCGCCATCGATCACGACGACGCGTGTGTCGACCGTGATCGTGAAGCGTGTGCGGTGTATCCCACGCACCACCTTGCGCGTAGAGGCGTTCCAGAACTGTGTGGCCTTGAAGATCCGAGCCACGTCGTTCGCCCGAAAAAAAAGCTCCTCGCTCTCGGAATCGAGTCTCCAGGCGGATATTTCATCCGCCCGGCGGCCGTCGTCATAGACCACGGTGATGGTTTCCTGCGCGTGGGTCTGCGTAACTGCATTCCCGGCAACAATAAAAGCGATAACGGCGATAAATATCGGGTACTTCATCATATGTCTCTCACTCGATGATCGAATCCACCCTTGATCCAGTCACAACAACGTACACCTCCACCCCCGGATCGCACAACTCAAAGCTGCCCCAATTCTATCCCACATCCCGTCCGGCCCGGCACAACTGCCGATGGACCCCTATCCGGTGACGGCGCCAACGCCCCAATATATCGAAGCCGTCTTGGTTTTTCGATGGAAATATCGATATGGCGGCCTCTCATCGACTGCGATCCTTGAGCGCGCGACGCATATCCCGTTTTGCGTCACGTTCGGCAATGTCCCGCCGTTTGTCGTACTCCCGTTTGCCTTTTGCAAGCGCGAGCTCGACCTTGGCGATACCCTCATTGTTGAAATACAACTTGAGCGGTACCAGCGTGAGCCCCTTCTCCTTGACCTTGCCGATCAGCCGCCGGATTTCTCTTTTGTGGAGTAGCAATTTGCGTTCTCGTCTGGGGTCGAGATTTGTCTGCGATGTATGCGAATAGGGACTGATGTGGAGTCCACGCAAGATGATCTCGCCGTCTTGGTATGCGGCATACGCATCGGAGATGTTGACGCGTCCCTCACGCAACGATTTGACCTCGGTCCCCATGAGCGCGATCCCCGCTTCGATGGTTTCTACGATCTTATACTCGAAACGGGCCTTTCGGTTTTTGACGATGAGTTTCATGGTCCAATTATGGTCACGTCCTTTCGCCGTTGCAAGGAGCAATTTTTCAACCAGTTAAAGTATGTCGCGTTAGTTGTCTTAAAACGTATGATCTTTCGTTTTTCCATTTGGATTGTGAGTCTGTGGCCTAACCTACTGACACATATAAAAATGCAGGAGTTGATCGCCCCCCTTGATGTGGATGGAAACATTCCGACCGGTCCGGGGAATTCTCCTTCACCACTTCCGTATTTTATTTAATAACAATTTGTTAGAAGCACTGACCAGGCAGCCGACGTGCAAAATCGGCCGTTGACTTTTTGCCCTTGCTTCTCTATCCTCGTCGGTGCGAAGCAGGCGACCACGTTTTGAAAAGACGTTGGGTTACCGTCCGCTTCTTTACTGCCAAACCTTCCGACTTTCAACACAGATTGCCGAAGTGGTGGAACTGGCAGACGCGCTGCGTTCAGGTCGCAGTGAGGGCAACCTCGTGGGGGTTCGAATCCCCCCTTCGGCACCAGTTGTTTTGAAAGGGAAAGGGACGAACCCTTCGGCAGTAGGCTCCAACTGCCGGAGGGTTTCTTTTTGCGCGCGGCGCCGGCCCGACTTGACCGGCGGGGGATTCGATGATGAGCAATGGACCTCTTGTTAGTATCGTGTTGCCCACCCACAACCGGGCAACGGTTCTTCCCCGGGCGATTCAAAGCGTACTCGACCAATCCTACAAACGGTTTGAGCTGATCGTCATCGATGACGGCTCCACGGACGACACATGCGATGTGGTCAAATCGTTTGGGGATCCGAGAATCCGCCTATTACCGCTGGAAAAGAACGTGGGCTCCTCGGCCGCCCGCAACCGGGGGCTCCAAATGGCCAAGGGATCATTTGTCGCGTTTCAAGACAGCGATGACGTGTGGTACCCCGAAAAGCTCTCGCGCGACATCTACACCCTCGAGAGCTCCCACGGGCGCGTTGGGGTTTGTGTGTGTTCGTACCGGCATATCATAGACGACAGAACGCGTGTGGTCATTCATCCCAATGGGGAAGTCGCCGGTGACGAGGTCATCAAACGCCACTTGATGGGCTCGGCGTTTAGCACGCAGACGCTCACGATCAAGAAAGAGGCCATGGACTCGGTTGGGGGTTTCGACGAGACGCTCTCCTGCCGCCAGGACTGGGAGCTTTGTCTGAGGCTCGCTCAAAAATGGTCGTTTGTCTTTGTTTCCGATGTTCTCGTGGACAAGTGGGAGAGTTCCGACTCGATATCCGCCGACCCGTTCAAACTCATCGACGCCACACAAAAAATCCGCCAACGGCACCGGCATCTCTTCGATAGATACCCTCGGGGTTACTCGATCCAGCTCTACAACGCGGGCAAGTACCTCGCATTCCACCGCCATCACAAGACATCCATGGCGTATGCCAGCCGGGCGATCCGGATGGATCCTTTGAATTGGCGCGCCTACGTCCTTCTTGCCGGTGTTCTGACCCGTACCATCCCCATCATGAGGAGACTCAAAGGATAAGCATCGTCACTCGTGGGCCACGAGAAAAACGCGCCGGGCGATGGGCAGAGATTTGCTTGACGATCGGAAACGGTTGTACCTATTTTGTTAAGACTCCGACGGGATCGACCGGTGAGAGGCAAAACGATGACGCATCGACCAAAAAGAACGAGGCTGGGCGCCCGACTGTTGATCTTGTCCGTCGTGGTGACGCTGCCGGGTGTTTTTGGCTGTTCGACGACAAGACTCGCCGTCGGCGCGATGGTGCCGATCCTCGAGAACTCAAAGATCGCCGCGCTCGCCTCCAATGATATCCGCACATTCAACGCTGCGACACCGTCGAGTCTTTTTCTCCTAGAGGGACTGATCGAAACCGAGCCAAACAAACAAGAGCTCCGGATCTCGGCCGCGATGCTCTATATCAGTTACGCGTTTACGTTCGATGACCCGGAGGACGAGTCCTACGCCTCGACTCTCTACCTCAGGGGGCTCGGCCACGGCAAGACCGCGCTCTTTCGTAATGAGGAGATTGCCGCCGCGTGGGACAAGCCCTTTGACGAATTCGCTGCGAGCGTTTCGTCGATTACTGACGAGGATCTCCCGGCCCTTGTGTGGACGGTGGCCAACTGGTCGCAGTTCATTGCCTTCCATCTCGATTCGACCCAGGTTCTCACACAAATTCCGCGGGTGACCGCCCTTCTCGATCATGCGATCGAGATCGATGGGAGCTATTTCGAGGGGCTTCCCCACATGATACTGGGGAGCCTTCATGCGTTTCGTCCCCCCTTGATGGGTGGAGACCCCGATGCGTCCAGGGCCAATTTTGAGACGGCGATGGAGATCTCGGACAACAAGTTCCTATTGGCCAGTTACCTGTATGCGAAGTTCTACTGTTACCGTGTCCAGGACCCCGATGACTTCGAAGAGTCCCTGCGATACGTAATCGAACAGCCGGACACGATACTGCCCGAGTACCGGCTGCTCAACGCCATCGCCAAACAGAAGGCTGTCAACTTACTCGAGGAAAAAGATGACCTTTTCTAGACACCGACATCCGAGGGGCACCTCCTTGGGTTGGGTTGTTGTCGTGTGCCTCACATTGGCCCTCGCGGGGCTTCTTGTGGATGGCCAGTCTGCATACGCCAAAAAGAGACCCAAGCCAAAAACACTGATCAAATTCGCCACACTCGCGCCCGAAGGAAGCACGTGGATGAAAATCATGCATGCGCTCGACGACGAGGTTCGGGAAAAAACGGAAAACCGCGTGGGATTCAAGTTTTACCCCGGCGGCGTCCAGGGGGACGAGAAGGACGTGCTTCGAAAAATCCGTAACGGCCAACTCCACGGGGGTGGCTTTACGGGTTTTGGGCTCGGTGCCGTCGCGTCCGAGTTCAGGGTGATCGAGCTTCCTTTTATGTTCAGAGATCTCGACGAGGTGGATTTCGTCCGTGCGCGGCTCGATTCGTTCTTTTACGACGTGTTCAAGGAAAAAGGGTACGAGTTCTTGGGCTGGGGTGATGTCGGCTTCGTTTATCTGTTCTCAAACAGTCCAATCACGAATCCAGACGAGCTTCGGCGGGCGAAAATGTGGACGTGGTCGGGTGATCGTCTCGCGGAGATTTTTTTCAAAGCATTTGACGTATCCCCTATTCCGCTCGCGCTCCCGGACGTTCTCACTTCGCTCCAAATGGGTGTCGTCGACGCCGTCTACTCGCCGCCGCTTGCTTGCGTCGCACTACAATGGTTTACCCGCGTGAAATACATGAGCGACGTACCCATCACATACGGATTTGGTGCCGTGCTCGTATCGGAGAAAGCGCTTCGGAAAGTCGATCCGGCCGACATGGAAATACTGAGAAGCGTATCGCGAAAACACTCGCAGATCCTGATCGACAAGACACGCGTGCAAAACGTCGAAGCGATACGGGCGATAGAGGGTGAAGGGGTAAAGCTTCTTGCGATCGACAGCCGGGTACAGGACGAATTCTTTACGACCGGTCGAAGCGCGTGGGAAGACGGTGTCGGCAGACTCTACCCGCAAGACCTTCTCGAGCGGGTTTCATCCATCGTCGCCGACTATCGGGAAAACCACAAAGAGGCCAAGAAAAACCCTTGATGGAATTAGGTGGCCGTGGAGCGACCCCTCCTCATCTACATCCTTATCGTCTCCGGCATTGTCGTGACGGCGCTGATCCGCGCGTACCTGGAAAAGACTTCTCGATTCAAAGGTCTATTCAGGTTCCTCGGCGGAGTCGAAATTACCATCATTGGTTTACTCCTCTTTAGCCTCATCTTCCTTGGCTGTTTGCAGATAGTACTCAGAAACTTTTTTCACCGCGGGATCATTTGGGCCGACCCATTGATGCGGCACGCCGTGCTCTGGCTGGGTTGTCTCGGGGCTGCCCTTGCGACGAGCAAGATGCGTCATATCAATATCGATGTTTTCACGCGTTTTCTGCCACGGGGACTCATGCGCTTCCGGGACAAGATCATTTATCTTGCCACGGCGATTGCGTCGTCCGTTCTTGGATTCGCCGCGTTGAAGCTCGTCTTGGACGAAAAGTCATTTGGCGAGAAAGCATTTTTGAACGTCGACATCTGGCTGCTCCAAGCGGTTCTGCCCGTCGCGTTTTTCTTGATCGCCTATCGCAGTTTGTTGAACGTCATGGTCCCGCGAAAGGCACCACCGATAGAGTGGGAAGACATCGGAGTCGAACCCGATCAATAGTCGGCGGATGAAATCATGAAAACACCCGGGCGTCAGCAGACATGATAATTCTATTTATTTTCGTGCTCGCGCTTCTCATTCTTTTTGGAATGCCGCTCTTTGCGGCGCTTGGTAGCATTGCGCTTCTCGCTTTTCAACGCGCGGACATCGATATCTCATCTGTCGGTGTGGCGATGTACACTCTGGCCGGTTCTCCGCTGCTGATCGCAATCCCGCTTTTTACATTCGCTGGGTATCTTTTTGCGCACAGCCGGGCCCCG
Source organism: Candidatus Latescibacterota bacterium (assembly GCA_020352495.1). GTDB lineage: Bacteria > Krumholzibacteriota > Krumholzibacteriia > WVZY01 > WVZY01. The sequence continues at coordinate 4,221,376 of CP070677.1, read as the reverse complement.
GACCGGCTCGTCCGGCTCTCACACGCCGTTTTTCCGAGGGGATTGGCCGTTGTGGCGCTCGTTTCGTGCGCGATTTTCACCGCGTTCACCGGAGCATCGGGGGTCACGATTATTGCGATGGGTGGTCTTCTGTTTCCCGCGCTTCTCAAAGAAGGCTACTCGAAAAAGTTCAGCTTGGGGCTTCTGACTGCGTCGGGGAGTCTCGGGCTTCTCTTCCCTCCGAGCCTGCCCCTCATAATTTACGGGTACGTCGCCTCGGTCAACGTCGACGATCTGTTTCTTGCCGGTCTGCTCCCCGGCGCGCTTCTTGTAATCGTGCTTTCGGTTTACGGGTTGTATCAGGGGAAAAGGGAGGGGATAAAAAAAGAAAAGCTCTCGATTCGCAACATCGCAGCGGCCCTCAAAGGCGCAGCGTGGGAGGTGCCTCTGCCGTTTATCATTTTGGGTGGGATCTACGGGGGCTTTATCACCGTCATGGAGGCCGCCGCGATAACGGCGCTCTACGCGTTTATCGTCGAAGTGGTCATCTACAAGGACATCCCAGTCAAAAGGTTGCCCAAGATCATCGCGGAAAGTATGACGCTCGTCGGTGGTATCCTCGTCATTCTCTCCTGCGCGATCGCTGTGACCAACTATCTGATCGACGCCGAGGTGCCCCTCCAGATCCTCGACTGGATGAAGACTTACATATCGAGCAAGTACACGTTTCTGCTGCTCCTGAATGTTTTTCTGCTCATCGTGGGATGCCTAATGGACATTTTTTCCGCGCTCATCGTTGTCGTTCCGTTGATCGTCCCCGTCGCCATGGGTTTTGGCGTTCACCCCGTTCACCTTGGAATCATTTTTCTTGCCAATCTGGAGATCGGGTATCTGACACCACCGGTGGGTCTGAATTTGTTCATCTCTTCCTACCGGTTCAACCAGTCGGTCGTCTCGCTCTATGTGGCGAGTATTCCGTATCTGTTGTTGCTTCTCGTTGGTCTTGTCATCATAACGTACTTCCCGTGGCTCAGCCTCTTTCTCGTAAACCTGTTTGGAGGGTGAGCGGTCGCTATTCTCTATTTCGCGCCCACAAAAACAAGGAGGTTCCAACACACGTGTCAGAACCTCCCGTACCCGTAAATGACGGATGCTTCTATTCGAGGAATCTACTTCAGCATTACCATTCTTTTGGTCTCCACAAATGACCCCGCAATGAGGCGATAGAAATACACACCGGTCGAGACTCGCTCACCGTCTGTGTTCGTACCGTCCCACTCGGCTGTAAAGAGACCCGGACCCTTCGTCTCGCTGACCAACCGTTTGATCAATCCTCCCCGGACATCGTAGACGACGAGCGATACGTCCACGCGCGAGTCAAGCTCGTAGCGGATCCGCGTCGTCGGATTAAAGGGGTTGGGTTGGTTCTGGTAGAGGCGGAGACGGTACGATACCACGTCATCACCGATCCCCGTACCCGACGGCTCCACCGGTCCAGCGTAGCCCCCCGCGTATGCGGTCGCATCAATTGCGTTGACTTTGTAGAACGTCCCGGTAACCACAGGGCCGTCGTCGTAACTCGTGGTCGGCGCGGCCACAAGCGTCACGAAGTTACCGGCCGACGGAACAAAATCGCCCGTAACGTCCTTGTACACCGCATAATGTGTCACATCCGGCTCCGGATTCGGGTCCCAGCTTACGATCGTGTTCCCCGTCACTATGTTTGCGGCGAGGTTCTTGGGATACTCGGGCTGATCCATCACAAATGTGTGCGAACCGTAAATTCCCATATCGCCACGTGATCCATCCGGATCGTCGTAGGCGGGATCCGGGTCGCCGGCGTCGATCGACGGCGAGTGGATCGCCAGGTGGTAGTCACTCGATGGCGCGTCCACAAAGAGCGGATCCCCCGATATGCAACCCACCCCGGGGGTGCATCCGTTGTAGTCCGTCGTCGAGCTGTTCCACACATTGCAGTACGTCGGAGTTGGAATGGTGCCCCCGGCACATTGAATCCCGCTGCCCGTGGAGTTCACGATGATGTTGTTGATCACCGGAACCGAGGTGTTCGAGAAGTACGCACCGCCGGTCGCCGCGCCCGAATTCTGGTCCATTGTGTTCCCGACAAAACTGCCGTTTGTTGGTGAAATCAGGTAACACGCAGTTCCCGTGTTTCCGACGAAGAGGGTGTGATTGACAAAACTCTCGGAGCTCGCCAGATACGCGCCGCCCCCGATCGCCGCCGTATTTGTCAACACTTTGCAGTCCGCCATCGACACCGTCGATCCCGCATCGGCGTTTATACCGCCACCGATCGTCTTGGCGCTGTTCCCCGAGACCGTCACCGAGGTCATGGTCAGGTTCGTGCCCATGGAGTAGATGCCGCCACCGTTACCCGTCGTACCCGTGGTTGCCGCGTGGTTGTTCGAGATCACATCGCCGTCCATGGTTACGCTCGTCGTGTTTTTGAGGTAGATACCGGCACCGCTCAATCCCGTCCCGAACGCGGGATCGGCGATGTTCGAGTCGATCGTGTTACCCGACATCGAAATCGAGGATGCGTCGTCTATATAGATCCCTCCACCATTCGACGGTTGAGAGCTGAACTCCAGATCGTTGTCGTGTATGTTGCTTCCCGAAATCGATCCGCTGCAGTTGTCGATATAGATACCACCACCCTGCGCCGCCGAGCAGAGCGCGATCTCCGTATCGATGACATCGAGCTGTCCGTCGGAGGCATAGATGCCACCACCGGCGCCGTAGGCTCCGTCCCAAGCCTGGCAGTCATGGATGTAGCAATTCGCAATCGTCGCCGTCGAGCTCAGGACCCGCACGGCACCGCCATAGTCACCGGTGATCGGAGACACCTGCGGTGCGCCGGTGCCACTGTGGATTTCGAATCCGTCGAGCGCGCAGTCACCCGGTGTGCCCGGTCCAAATGTGATGTTGCTCCCGAGGACAAAGACCGTCTTGCCCGAGACGAGATCCCGTGTTGAAAACGTCGGATCCCACGCGCCATAGAGTTTCACACCTTGTGAGATCGTCAGATCGACGCTGTTGTACGTCGTCGATTCAACGAGCAACGAATCACCGGGACCCGCCGCATCGATTGCGTCGGTGAGTGATACCGCCGCATCGGCGGGCGTGATGTAAGGGAATACGTCACCACCCGTGGGAGACGCGTAGTGCCTCGTCGTCTCCTTGACTTCAAAGCCATTAACGATCGTGTCTTCCTGGAGGTCGCGGTTGTAGACGGTCACATCACGAAGACCGACCGTTGCGTCGTTGTCTATCGTGATGTTCGCCTCAAAGCTCGAGGGGTTGATAAAGTTTGTGTAGTTTACCGTTATGTCGGGTCCCATATCGACCGACGCGCCGTAGAGAAAGTTGGACCCGGTAACGGTAATCGTCGTCGTCATCCCCTGGTACTCGTCACCGGGGGACGCATCGGTCGCCACGGGCGCGGGAAGAGGTGTCGGTGCACAGCTCATCCCGCTCCAACCGATTTGCGCGGGCGTATAGGCGCAGAGCCCAAAGATGTTGTTGTTCATCATGCAGGAGCCGTGGGGGTATCCGGGACAGTTCTCGCAGTTGTAGTTTGGGTGACCGTAACAGTCACACCCGCAGCCGCTCTCCGCATACTCATCGCACGCATAAAATATGTGACCCGTCTCGTGGGTGAACACCTGACTTGGGTCCCACCCGTAGCTTCGATAGAGCAGAACGGTGTACGGGCCACCGAGGTATGCCCACGCGGCCGCGCCGTCGGTGAACTGGCTTGGGGCCGGCGGAGGATTGTACGCAACAAAGGCCGAATACGCCCAGTCGGTCCCATACGCCGTCCGCTGCCATGTGTTGTGGGCGTCTACTCGCGCAAAGACACTTCCCGACGTGTACCCAAAGTTGGTGATCACGGTGTTGACCCATGTATTGGCGTAACTGCTACTCCGGGTCACCGGCTCATACCCCTGCTGGCACCGCGTATCCGTCCCGGGGTGATACCGGACAAAGAACGCGCACCAACAGTCAAAGTAGAGGTAAGACATCGACGTCCACCAGGCAAGACCCGTATTCACCGCGTTCACGTACTCCTGCATGTGTTGTTGGGTCCATGTGTAGGTATCGGGGTCGATCGTGCCGTTACTCTCTACCATAAAGATCGTCACCGATATCGTCCCCGTCATGTAATCGCTGTTTCCCATTGTCGCACCCGGAGCCTGCGAGATCAAAAGACCGCGTTTTTTGAGATCATCGATATCGAGACCCTCGGCCTCGAGGTTTCTGAGGTAGTCTCCCTCATCGATCTCCGGATGTGGAAACGCATCCGGAGGCATCGGCTCACGACCCTCGGCCTCGACCCGAGCCGCCTCTTCGTGAAGCCTTGCCTGGATCTCACCGCGAACCACCGCGTTGAAGTAACCGACCATGAGCCGCGTCTGTGGGTCAGATACATCCACCTCCCCACCCAACACTTCCGAATGATAAATCTCCTTGATCCCCGCCTTCCCGATCAGCTCGGCACGTCTCTCGAAGGGGACCCAGCCAAGGATCAAGGACGGTGGTGACATGATCGCGACACGTCCACCGTGTGACTGGATCTCCACACGTGCCGCGTGAAGACCCGAGACGTCTTTGGATTCGAGAACCACCATCGAGAATCCATCGAGCCAAGACATATCGTTGGTCGCGTCCGTCGCGGACACCGCCGAACCCACGATGAGCGCGGTCAAGAAAACACCCGTGAGAAACGCGGTCATTTGCTTTCTCATCTCAACCTCCGAATGCAAAAATGGGAAGCGATTATAGTGGTAGCCTGGCGAAAGAGACATCCATGAAACGACCAGAAAACATAGGCAACATAGACCCCTGCCCTCTCCCGGTACAAGGAGAAAATAGCGAGATCGTCGCCAAGACTCTCTTTGGTCAGCCCCCGTGTAGGATGCTTGCCTACTCAATAATTATAGCTCAACATTCCGAATACCGACAACCTGAGCGGCGTCCATTCGGACACGAGATGGGGAGAACGGTTTTTGCCGCATCCGCGCGCACTATCTAGGGTTACCGGTATTGGCCGATTTGTTGTAGGACTGGACTGACACGACACCCATACCCTCTGGACCAGTTGATGCGGCGCCAACGTGTTAGCCTCGAATTCGCCGCGCATCATCCCGCGAGTCATCTTCTCCGGATGGCCGCCGGTCCGCGTCAGATTGACTTTTTGACCCAGGTGCGATACACTATATCCAAAGCCTTGGCAACGATTTAGGGTGAACGGCTCAGGGGATTCGTTGATCTTATGTCTTTGAATCCGGTTTGCCTTCCACCGCTCCCGCCGTAGCACTCGCACCGGCCCGCGGAGGAGGAGGCGCGGGAGTACTATGCGCTGCATCTTTGCTTTGCGTCTCGTCACATTTATTGTCTGGCCCCTCGTACTGACGGTCCTCACAACACCGCTCCACTCCACAACCCACAAGCCAAACACCGCGCCCGCAGTCTCGGATTCACTCTACAACGCACACCAGCCACGGCTGCTCTACAACCCGTCGGAGATTCCTGCCCTTTTCAACAAAGTCCGCGACGGTGGCAACGACGACATCGCCTACTCGTTTATCCATAATATTCTCATCGGTATCATATATCCGGGTTCCACGGAGCTTGAGCTGCTCGGGGATGACTTTGGGTTGTCGACGGTTCCCAACCTCGGTGTTGGAACCGTTCTCGAATCGCCCCCGGATGAAGTCGCGCGTGAGATGGGTCGTACGCTGACCGTGTACGTGGCGGACAATTGGCAACCCACCACGGATGATTTCTACAGCTCACTCCGACTCCGCGCGCTATCACTGGGCTACGACATGTTTTTTGAAAACAGCACGGATCAGGAGAGATCGTACATTAGGGACGAAATCCGGTCATACATGGAGACGATGCTGACAAACGAGGCATACGATGTCTGGTCGTACAGGCCGTACCTGAGTAACCGGAGTACGACGATCGCGTCATCGCTCGGACTCGCGGCGATCTGTCTCGATGAAGAGACGGATTCCACTATTGTACACAATGCGTTAGCCCGGTCGGATGAACTCATCCAGACATGGCTCAACTACCACGTGGATGGCGAAGGCAGTTACAACGAAGGCTCACTCTACGCTTCGTGGAGTTTTCGGAATCTCGCGTACTATTTTTGGGCGCGGCTCCGCTACGATGGGTTCGATTACAGTGTGGACAACAAGATCCGCAACATGGAAAAATGGTTTGCCTATGAGCTTCTCCCGGAGGGCGGAGCCCATGTAAACAACATCCAGGACTGTACCTACCTCGAACTACCACTCGCCAAACACACGACATACTTCGACTGGGCCCAGACGGCCTGGGGCAGCAACTTGTCGGCATACATCTGGGAACACGTGGCCGGCACGTTTGGACACAACGCAGGAATGAATGCGGACAAAGCCGGGACCGTGATTTGGAATCAAAACCTCGTACCCGAACAACCGGACCTGGTTCTTCCCAAGAGCATGTTGTGGGAAAACCGAGGTCTCTATTATTTCCGCACCGGATGGCCATCGGGAGCCAGCTCCGACGATCTTCTTTTCAGCTTTTATTCGGGAAAGTTTCAGGGGGGACACGCACAGGAGGATCAGAATCAATTTACGCTCTACGGTTACGGTGAGACGTGGGCGATGGATCACGGCCCCGGTGACGATCCGAACGAAAGCGAAGCCCACAATATGATCCTCATCGATGGAAACGGGCAGCACAACGCGGGCAATTCGATCGGCACCGATGGGGATGTGCGGGAGTATCTGCTGAACGACTACGCCGACTATATCTTTGGCGACGCGACGGATGCCTATACCACTCACAGCCCGATGAACAATTACAATTTCCCGCTTCCCGGATCCGACTGGTCATGGGGATACGCCGGCGCCAATCCGGT
>CP070677.1:4210411-4214360 GCA_020352495.1 Candidatus Latescibacterota bacterium | reverse complement strand
CTCGCGAAACACGACTGTTCGGAAAAGGTGAGGAGCTGGCGGAGGAACTTACGTTCCTGACTCATGGGTTCATCGATGCACAGGATTCGAACCGCGTGATTATCTCATCTCCGCTTGTTACCGAGCAGTCGGTATTTGGGCTTCTCGTCGCGATCCACCGGGCGGAAGCGGGGAGTTATTCGCCCGAGGACGAACAGGTCATGATAGCCCTAGCGAACCACGCGGCGATTGCATTTGAGAACCGGCTTTTGTACCAAAAGCTCGAAAAAGAAGCGGTCACAGACGGGCTGACCGGGGTGTACAACTATCGATTTTTGGTGAGTTCACTGGGTACGGAGGTCAAACGCTCTCAAAGATTCCGGCAGACGTTTTCGTTTGTCATGATCGACGTCGACAACCTGAAGGAGTTCAACGATCGTCTTGGTCACCTAAGCGGGAGCGAGGCCCTGCGTACCATTGCCAAAATCATGATGGAGGGGACCCGCGAGATTGACGTTGTGAGCAAGTACGGTGGCGACGAATTCGCGATAATTCTCCCCAGGACAGATCTCGATGGAGCGGTTGTCCTGACGCGGCGGATCATCCAATCGATCGAGGCTTACGCATTCGATGGCAAACACAAGGGTCTACTGACTTGTAGCGCAGGAATATCGTGTTTTCCTCACGATGGGCAAACGCCCAGAGAGATCATCGGTAGCGCGGATCGAGCGCTGTACCACGCGAAAAGAACCGGCAAAAACAGAGTCGCAACGACAAACGAGCTCTTGGATGAACTCGAAGTGTGAATTCGTTCTTTGGCTCGACGATAACATCTTGTATAATTAAAGATTGGAACCCAGAGCCCGCGTCACCGTCGCCGGTTGTCCTATCGGACTAGGCCGGCGTGGCGCCGCTGTCGCGGGGCACGGATTGAGATGGAGGTTACATGGAAGGCAGCTAGTGCGAGGTGGTACGTAGATGGCGACGTACTTGGTAACTGGTGGGGCGGGGTTTATCGGATCTCACATTGCTGAAACGCTAACGAGGAATGGTCACGAGGTAAGAGTTCTCGACAACTTCTCTACGGGAAAGCAAGAGAATCTGGACCCATTTCGCTCCGAGTGTCTTTTGATCGAGGGCGATGTCAGAGACGCCGATGCGGTCGAGGAAGCGGTGAGGGGGGTGGACTTTGTGATTCACCAGGCCGCTCTGGCGTCTGTGCCGCGAAGCATCGATGATCCCACTTCGTCGAACCAGGTGAACGTCCAGGGCACGTTGAACCTACTGCTGGCGGCGAAAAAGCACGAAATAAAGCGTTTTGTCTACGCTTCGTCGTCATCGGTGTATGGGGATAGCGAAACGCTTCCAAAAGCGGAAGAGATGCCGCCAAATCCAAAATCGCCTTACGCGACATCGAAGTTGGCAGGTGAGCTGTATTGTCGAGTATTCGCCGATGTTTACGGTCTTCCAACGACCTGTCTGCGGTATTTCAACGTTTTTGGACCGAGACAAGATCCAAATTCCCAGTACAGCGCCGTTATCCCCGTATTTGTGAAGGCGCTGCTTCAGGAGCGCCCGCCGACGATCTTTGGCGATGGCGAGCAATCGCGGGATTTCACCTACGTGGAAAACGTTGTTTCGGCTAACATCTTGGCGTGTGAGTCGAACAACTCCCGTGGCGAGGTGTACAATGTGGCATGTGGGGACAGATTTAGCTTGAACTGGCTGTACGGTAAGTTGAAGAATATCATAGGGGTAGACATCGAGCCCAAGTTCGGCCCACCGAGGCCGGGAGATGTCAAACACTCTCAGGCGAGTGTCGAAGCCATTGAAAGGGGTCTCGGCTATAAGATCCGAGTCGGTTTCGATGAGGGTTTGAAAAGGACGGTTGATTGGTACAAGTCCGGCCGGGTAAAGTTCCAGTCGTGAACGGGACCCGGAGATTCTTTGGGGGCCCTCAGAAAACCCGAAGGATGAGAGTCAAAAACTCGGCAAAAAAGGTCGGGAAATCAATGATTTGTTTTGTGAAAGCAGCTTGTTTTGTTTTGGTTCTAGCGTTGGTCCTCGGGCTTGCCGCCGATGGCTCATGGGCGCAGCTCCGGCCGGGTGATCCGGGATATCGTTTCAAACCGGGGGACAGGATCAGTATCACGGTGCCTGATCGACCATCGATGAATCGGGAGCTCATTATCGACGAGAAAGGGGTCGTGACGTTTCCCATCGCAGGCGACATCGAAGTGGTGGGGCTCACTCAGCGTGAAATTCACGACAAGATGTATCAGGTGCTGCACGAGTATTACCCGAGTCTCGAGAAGCAAGATTTTTCCGTCGAAGCGGTTCCGGGTTTAATGGTGTATGTGACGGGGGAGGTGAGCAGGCCGGGTGGGTATACCTTCACCGACCCGCCGACACTGTGGGAAGCGATCCGCGAGGCGGGGGGGCCAACAGGCGAGGCGGCCCTCGATGCGGTGCGGGTTGTCGAAGATCAATCGAAAGGCGGCGCAAGCCGGACGGTTGATGTCCTGTCGGCACTGGAGAAGGGATCCACCGATAAACTCCCCGTTCTCCGCGGGGGTGACACGGTGGTTATTCTGAGTAAAGACGAAACGTATATCGGGTCGCTTGGAGTCAACGTACTTGGGGCTGTTGAGAACCCGGGGTTCTACCGACTTCAGAGTGATCACCGGGACGTGATGAGTGCAATCATAATGGCTGGGGGGCCCACCGGAGACGCATCGCTTTCAAAGATTACCGTCGTGCGAGTCCAGGATGACCGGACCCCGATCACCCAAAGGGTCAATCTGGAGAAATTTCTTGAGGACGGGGATATAGCACAAAACCCATTGCTTCTGCCTGGCGATACGGTAAACGTGGCGGAGAAAAGCCGCTGGTTTAGAAGCAATTTCCCGTTATTTCTTAGCCTGGTGGCTACCACTGCGACCGTAATATTGGTAATAGACAGGGTGAGGGAGAACCGCTGACGTTATGCGTATCGAAGGTCAAGAGAGACAACAAAAAGACGGGACGACTTACCTTCCGGAGTACGTCAGGACGTTGTGGCGGAAGAGATATTTCGTTCTTCTCCCATTGTTGTTGTCAGGATTCATCTCCGTGATCGGAGTTCGGTTCATAAAACCCGTCTATATGTCCTCCTCGCTCATCCTGATGGAAAACAAGAACTATCTCAGCGACGAGGTGCCTCAACTCGTCCCCTTGGAAGAACGGCGACAAGCCATCGACGAGGAAACACTTGCCAAGATCACAAGTGAGATTCAAAGCTCAGACTTTCTCGATCTAGTTATCGACCATCTCGGTGTTGGAAATAGCCCCAAGCTGATTGCCAGCGCCAGAGAGGAACAGCGAGACAAATATCCCAGCTTGAGCGTGGAGGAGCTCGTTGCTCGACGGTTACGGGAACTCTTGGTCAACAAGGTGGAGGTGTCCCTGGCGGGACCAGGGATGTTCGAAATTTCCTGTTTCGATTACAGCCCAGAGACGTGTTATCTGCTCGCCGATGCAGTAACGAGTTTGTTCATAGAGTCCCAACAACGAGAACAGCTCAGGGGATTACAGCAGGCGAGCGAGTTCAGTGACGAACAGATACAGGTTTATAAGGCGCGTCTCGAAGCGTCGGAAGCCGAACTCGAGCAGATTCAAAACAAGATTACCAGATTGGCTCTCCAGAGCAACCCTGTAGGGGAAACGAGCAGCGAATACGCGGAGGAATTTGGTGGTGAAGCGAACCTCCGTCACGCAGAGATATTGAAGGAACAATTGGATATCCAGGTGGCAGAGTTAGAAGGAGGCGTCGACAAGACAAGGGAACGACTGGTTGACCTGGTCGGGCGAGTCCCCACAAACGCGGCCGTCTCCGAGGATGGAGCTGTGCGGGAACTTAGGTCAACACTCAACTCTCAAAGGCTGACGCAGCTGCGGCTCGAGCTCGCATCGAGCGGAGTGACCCGTGATG
>CP070677.1:4195735-4210311 GCA_020352495.1 Candidatus Latescibacterota bacterium | reverse complement strand
CAGGTTACCCCGCCGGGGGAGAGGGATACGCCCGACGATGAGTTTCCAGGGACATCGCCCATAGATTTCCGCGATTTGCCGCAACCCCCTGCGCCACCGGGCCCCTCGGATAGGAGTTTCTTGGCCTTTGACCAAATGCCGGTTCTCGTCCATTTCGAGCGGCCGGGGTATCCTAAGCTCGCGCGGCAGGCCGGATTCGAAGGCCGCGTGCGGGTGGCGGTGCTGGTCGGGGAAGATGGAAAAGTGATCCAAGCGAAGATCGTCAGCTCGGAAGTCTCGGGAGCGATGGAACAGGCGGCGCTCACGGCCGCAACGAAGTGTCGCTTCGAACCGGCGAGACAACGGACGACTCCGGTAAAGGCGCGGGTCGTGATCCCCTTCGAATTCCGCTTGAACTAACAGAACTTACCGTGTCGCCGTGTTTTTTCTTCCAACAACTACCCCAAGTCCCTATAATTGCAACAAATTCTGGGGCTTTTCGTAAATCCCCTACATGTGGTATCTGATTCTTCTCTCGATCCGTATCCTGGAAGGTGACTCATGAAAAATACTGTCGTACTGTTTGGAATACTCTTCTGTCTGGTTGTGTCGGCGTCGGATTCCTTCCCACAGGCGCGTGTCCTTTCGCTCGAAGAGTCGCTCGATATCGCGATCGGTGCTTCCACGACGGTTGGCATCTACAGGGAAAGGCTGCAGACGTCGAGACAAGACGTCCTCGCCAATCACGGACGGTTTCTCCCAAACTTCAATATGAGTTTCTACGCGGGACACACGTTTATCGGCCCCACCAGCTCGATCTTCACGGATGCGCAGGGGCGCCAAATCCTACAAACGGGGTTCGATTACGAAAACTACAACTTTCAGATCAACTCGCAAATGACGCTGTTTGACTGGGGCGCAAGCTTCAAATACCTCAACAGCGCAAAACGCGGTTCAGAGGCGGCGGAGTTCGACCTGCAATACCAAAAAGACATCGTCACCGCCCAGGTCATTCGTGCGTACTACGATGTAGTTCGAAAGAAGAACCTCAAAGATGTTCAAGAAGAGGCCGTCGAAGCGGCCGAACGTAATCTCGACCAAGTCGAAGCGTTTTTTAGGATCGGGTCGAACACGAAGGCTGATGTGCTCCAGGCAAAAGTGAGACTTGGCAACACTCAGCTGGCGCTGATCACCGCCAAAAACAGTGAAGAGCTTGCCAAGGCCACGTTGGCATCGCTTCTCAATCTTCCCATGGGTGAGGATTTCGACGTAGATCCGTCGCTCGAGATTACCAAGGTCGACCCGAATCTCGACGACGAAGTGGAATACATGCTCTCTCACCGTTCGGATCTCCTCGCGAGCCGCAAGAGGGTTGCGGCAGCCAAGGATAGTCAGACGGCGGAGGAAAACAACCGGTGGCCGTCGATCGGTGGCGGGTTGACCTATTCATGGAGCGACCGAGCATACCCCGATAACTCGAACTTTTTTAGGAATGAATATTCGTGGGGACTTGGCGTGCAGCTCTCCTGGAACATATTCGATCGTTTTCAGACGAAATCCAATATTCAGCGGGCGAAGGCCCAACGTCGCATTGCCGAGCAAGAGCTCAAACAGGCCAAACTGGACGCGATTCTCGAAGTAAGACAGCTTTACACCATACTCAGAGAGGCCGAAGAGCGGATTCGGGTAACCGAGGAGACGGTCGCCCAGGCCACAGAGAACGTCCGGCTGGCTGCGGAGAGATATCGCGTTGGTGCGGGAACACAGCTCGAAACGATCGAATCGGCCGCCACTCTCCAAGAAGCCCAAGGGAATCTGGTCGAAGCGAAATGTGACTATCTCATTGCCAAGGCGGATCTTCTCCGCGCCGCGGGACGCCCGGTAAAAGCCGATTAACGGCGGGCGCCGGGTGGACCCGTCAGATTGACGACTACTGCAAGTTTGCACGACCCCTTTGGCCTGTGCCGTTGGGCGCACCGGTCGAAGGGGTTTATTCTTGTTTGGGATTGAAGTACCATCGATACTCGTCCGGTGGGTGGAACTATGCTTATTCATATGCGCAAAATCAAAAAGCACTTCGAGATGGGAACCCAAACCATTCGGGCGGTTGACGGTGTCGATCTGGATGTCGAACAAAATGAGTATATGGCGTTGATGGGCCCATCCGGATCGGGGAAAACGACCTTTATGACGATCATCGGTTGTTTGGACACTCCGACTTCCGGTGTTTACGAACTCAACGAACGTGATGTCACCGAACTGCCCGACAACGTTCTCGCGCACATACGAAACAAAGAAATTGGGTTCGTCTTCCAGACGTTCAACTTGCTTCCCAAGGCGTCTGCATTTCAGAACGTCGAGCTTCCATTGATCTACGGAGGCTTCAACGGAAAAGAGCGGCAGGAACGGGTGTGGGAGGCTCTCCACGCTGTCAGCCTCGAGGATCGCGCTCACCATCGACCCAATGAGCTTTCGGGAGGGCAGCGCCAGAGGGTGGCCGTCGCAAGGGCGCTGGTAAACAAACCCTCTATAATCCTTGCCGATGAGCCTACCGGTAACCTGGACAGCAAATCGGGGACGGAGATCATGGAGGTGTTCGATTCGCTCAATCGGGACGGCAATACCATCATAGTCGTGACACATGAGGATCATATCGCGCGCTTTTGTAACCGGGTCGTTCGCATACGGGATGGACTTATCGAGTCGGATGACAGAGTCCGTTAGAACGGAATCCACGTACGGAGGTACTCGTGAAAAAGGGACTCATCATACTCGGGGCGATCATCGTGATCGCGATCTTTGTCATTATCAATCTGAAACGGGAGGGGTCGAAGGTCGAAGTCTATGCAACCGATGTGGGACGCCGAAACGTCACCAAGACGGTGAGCGCGTCGGGCAGTATCCAGCCTAAGCGACAGGTAAACGTGAGCGCGTCGGCGATCGGCAAGATTACGAAACTGGCGGTCCGTGAGGGAGACACCGTCAAAACCGGCGACTTTCTGCTACAGATCGATCCCACGACGTATCAGTCGGCGGTGGACCAACTCGAGGCGTCGATTGGTGCCGCTGGGGGCACCCTGGAGATGGAGCAGGCAAATCTCCAGAAGGCCGAGTACGATCTCGAAAGGGTCAAAGCACTGTTCGAACAGGAACTCGTATCCGAAGAGGAACTGAGAACGGCCAAGCTCAATGTCGATGTGTATCGCGCGAGGGTCAAATCCGCTCGGGAGAGTCTCTCACAGCATCGCGCGAACCTCACCAAGGCACAGCACGATCTTCGAGAAGTACGCATAACCGCCGACATGTCGGGTACGATCACCGCGCTCAATGTCGAAGAAGGCGAAAACGCGATCATGGGCACACTCAACAACCCCGGGACGGTCCTTCTGACCATCGCGGATCTCTCTGAAATCGAGGCCGAGGTTCTCGTGGACGAGACGGAAGTCGTCTACGTCAAGGTCGGACAGGAGGCGAGTGTGTCGTTGGACGCGTATCCCGACACTTCGTTTACCGGTGAAGTTGTGGAAGTGGGGAACAGTGCCGTCCGATCGCAAGTCGGTCTCGGGCAAACCTCGGTCGATTTCGAAGTGGTTGTCGCCGTTCGCGAATCGATTCCGAGTGTGAGGCCCGGTTTGTCGGCCAATGTGAAGATCGATGTTGCTGAAGTTGTAGACGCATTGTCGATCCCCATAGAGTGTTTGACGGTACGGCGAAGCAGCGAGATCGAGCCTCCCAGCGGCGAGCCGGAAGAGCCACGGGACGGTGAGGAAATGCCGGCAGAAGATGATCAAGCGGAAAAGGACGAATACGAAGGAGTCTTTGTGATCGAGGACGGGAAGGCGGAGTTTAGACCTGTGACCACCGGGATTGCCGGAGGGAATTATTTTCACGTCGTGCGTGGACTCAAAGAAGGGGAAACAGTGGTCAGTGGGCCCTTCAAAGCCATCAATGAGCTCAGAGACGGCGACGCTGTAGAAGTGGTGAAGAAACCTTCCTCCTAGCCTGGGCGGGGGACAGATGAGACTCATCATCGAGGGAATAAAGATTGCGCTGGGGGCTCTCGTTACCAACAGGCTGCGCACATTTCTGACACTACTTGGCAACATCGTGGGAATCATGGCAGTTATTGCGGTAGCCTCTCTCCTTCGTGGTATCGATAAGTACGCTCGCGAGAAAGTTGCTCAGGAAGGGAGCAACGTTTTCAAGATCAAGAGATTCGATCCGCTCGAAGCCATTACCGATTTCGACCAGTTTCTCTATTCACTCAAACACAACCGACCCATACGCCGCGTCGACGCAACGGCGCTCCGAGGAACACTGGAAAAAGCGCAAAAGGTGAGCGTATCCGTTTCCGATCGGATCCGTGTGAGCTTTGCAGACAAAAACATCCGTGATATCGAGGTCAAGGGACAGGATGAGTATTACCCTTTTATCGACAACGTGGAGATTGAACGGGGTAGGCATCTCAGCCGCCTCGATGTCCAGACCAACGCGCCGGTCGCCGTCGTCGGATGGGAACTCTACACCGCGTTGATCGAGCCGAGGGAGCCGATCGGGGAGTCGGTCAAGCTGGGTGATCGGCACTTCGATATCATCGGCGTGGCCCGGGAAAAAGGCAAGGTACTGGGACAGAGTCAGGATCGGTTTGTCATCGTTCCAATTGGCGCGTACCAAAAGGTATTTGGATCAGAAAGATCAATCGATGTGAGGATCAAGGTCGCCGAGATCGGACAGCTTGACGAAGCGATCGAGGAGGCCCGGGTCGCGATGCGGATCCGGCACCATCTGAAACCGTCGGATGACGATGATTTCCATATCTCGACCAGTGAACAGCTCGTGTCGCTCTGGAAGAGGATCAGTGGGGGGATCATGCTCGCGTTGTTCGTTCTCGTGAGTATCTCACTGGTCGTCGGTGGGATCGTTCTAATGAACACAATGCTGGTTGCGGTCACCGAACGGACACGAGAGGTCGGTATCCGAAAGGCCCTGGGCGCCAGACGGCGTGACATCGTGTGGCAGTTTCTCGTCGAGTCATCCACACTCTCGCTCTTTGGGGGGCTCTTTGGGATGGTTGTCGGGCTCATGATAGCCCTCATCGTCTCCGTGCTGACCCCCATACCGTATTCGTTCGATGCGGTGATCGTTGGAATCGCGTTCGTGGTCACCGTTGCAGTTGGTCTGATTTTTGGCACCTATCCGGCAGTCAAAGCCGCGATGCTGAACCCTGTTGACGCGTTGAGATACGAGTGATCCGACCCCCTCTCGTGCAAAGTGACGGCCATGAACAAAAAAACGGTTTCGAAGAAGAGTCTGGTTGGGGAAAACATTCGTCAGGCCTTCGACATCATTCGAACACACCGGATGCGCTCGGGCCTTCTCATTCTGGGCGTGGCGATCGGAATCATGACGATTCTCGCCATGGTCACCGTGATGTCCGGGCTGGTACGGAAAATCAACAAAGACCTCGAGTCGGCCAACCGTCCCTATCTATTCGTCACCCGCTATGATCTCTTCGAGGCGGGTGTCGATGAGGAGGAGATGCTCCGACGCAAAAAGCTCGAACCCGAGGATGCCGAAGCGCTTCGTAACCTCTGCCCCGCGCTCGACAGGGTGTGCTACCTCGTTTCCCAGGGTGACATCGCCTTTGTCCTCTATCGAGAGGGGGAGCACACGTCACCGATCGAACTCGACGGCGCTTCGCACACGTTTCCCGAAATTTTCTCGTTGCCGATCGAGCACGGGAGGTATTTTTCCGAGATCGAAGTGTCTCATCGCAAGCGGGTCGTCGTTCTCGGCTACGGGCCGGCCCAAGATCTCTTCTCACACGAGAATCCGATTGGCAAGTATGTGAACATCGAGAAACATCGCTATCAGGTCATTGGCACCTTCGCCGACCGCAAGCACTTTATCGGTTCGATCTCGGACAATTTCGCCGTGATACCACACACATCTTACAGGAAGGATTTTCAGAGGGATCGTGACGATCCCGCGATAGCGGCAAACGTCAAAGGCGGTTACACGTTGAAGGATGCCGAGGAACAGATAGTGAACGTCATGCGGGTGCGTCGGGGGCTTTCCCCGGGGGAGAAAAGCAACTTCTTTGTCGTAACCAGCACTGCTTTTCTCGAAATGGTGTCGAAGGTCACATTCGCCATAAGCGGTGTGTTGGTGGTGATCGCCTCGATCGGCCTGCTCGTGGGCGGTATCGGTGTAATGAACATCATGCTCATATCGGTGGCGGAGCGAACGAGGGAGATAGGTATTCGCCGGGCCATCGGGGCAAACAGACGGGATATCGTGCAACAGTTCCTTATGGAGTCGGCGACGCTCACGGGTATAGGAGGTGTTATCGGGACAGGTTTGGGGACCGTGTTTGCGATTCTCATATCGCGTCAGATACACTTTCCATTTCAGTTCTCTTTCGGTTGGACGATTACGGCGGTGTTGTTTTCGGTGTCGGTCGGTGTGGTCTTCGGGATATACCCAGCGCGCCGCGCCGCGGCGCTGGATCCGGTGGACGCGCTCAGATATGAATAACGGGGATTTCCCTTGCCCATCCCAAAAAAGGTATACTAAATTAATGAAATGAGTGATGGATTCGTGCGCCGTGCAACGAGATATTCCCTGATCTGTGTCCTCATTCTCGCGTTGAGCCACTCCGGCGCTGCGGCGGTACCGCAGACGGCGGGGTTTTCTCTGTATACACACGCCTTCCTCGATCCCGAACACCGTCCCACGGTCCTCGTCAGCATCAACGTGCCTTACGCCAATCTAATCTTTCTCAAGAAGAGCGGCGCGTTTCAGGCCGACTACAATCTCTATGTCAAGGTTCTCGACGACAAAAAGAAAGTTGTCGAAACAGCCGTCGTGAGCGAAAGCGTCGTCGTTGAAGACTATGGAGCTACGCGATCCGCAAAACAGACTTCACGTCTTTCGAAACGATTCTATTTGGAGCAGGGCGATTACATCGTGAAGTGTGTGGTCCAAGTCAAGAACACAAACCGTGTTTACGAGAAAGAGGCAAGAGTGACTGTCCCAAAGTTCATCGAAGCGGGGATCGGAGTGGGCGCGCCAAGGCTCTTCGCCGCGTTCAAGGACACGTCGCAACATGCGCCGGTACTCAAGAGAGTCAATGAATTCGATGAAGTTGTGGAGCAAGAGATCGCGAACACGGCGTTCGCCGAATCCGAAAAATGGCCAGCCGTGGGTTTTGATGTCTATCTCGAAAAGGAAGCTGGGGACTCACTCGACTGTTGTGTGTATTACGAAGTTGTGCGCAAAGACAATGGCCAACTTCTATACGGGCGCAGGACGGTCAGGGTCGGCGGTGTCAGAAACCAATTTGTCGTATTTGCGAACACCGAAGAGTGGGATCCCGGCCCCTATGTTTTCAATGTGAAAGTCGTCCAAAAGGAACCGTACCGTGCAACGGCCGGGACGCTGGAGTTCGCGCTCGCGTTTTCTCCCTCCATGCTTACAAAGCATTTTGACAAGACACTGGCCATTCTCTCATTGATTGCCAGCGCCGCGGAATTGAGTGAGCTGCGAGAATCGGACGTGGAAGACCGACCGCACGCCTGGTTCAAATTCTGGGAAAGCCGTGATCCGACGCCCGGCACCAAAGAGAATGAAGCCTTGGAGGAGCACCTCCGCCGGGTGAGGTATGTCGCCGACAACTTCACCGTTGGTGAAGAAGGGTGGAAGACGGATCGAGGCAAAGTCTACATTACGTACGGTGAACCCGACGAAGTGGAATCCAAAATCAATCCGCAGTACCAGGGTGAGTATCTGATCTGGCACTACTACAGGGAAAACCGGACGTTTGTGTTCTATGATCGGTTCGGATTAGGGGAATACCAACTGACGAATTCGAGCCAACCTTGAAAAGAAGCATTGCCCTACTCGCCTTTGTCGCCTTTCTGACTGGATGTTCGAAAAGCCCTTTGGAGGGCGATGTTCTTTATCTCGCGCTGGAGACATCCCCAAACAAACTCGATCCCGCGTTGGTTATCGATGTCGCGGAGGGGCAGATATGCTCCTTGATCTACCAAGGCCTCGTCCGATTCTCCCCCGAAGGTGACGTCGTACCCGCTGCGGCGACCAATTGGGAAATCGAAGCCAACGGTACGAGATACATCTTTCATCTCGATCCACGTGCGCGTTTCTCAAACGGCACGCGGCTCTTGGCCAAGGACGTCAAGGCGAGTTTCGAACGTGTTCTTTCTCCGACGAGCAACTCACCGAGAAAATGGGTGTTGGATCGAATCGCCGGAGCCGCGGAGTTCTCACGCGGAACCTCGGAGAGTATTGCGGGGCTCTCGTCACCCGACGATTCCACCATCGTGATCGAGCTCCGCGAGCCGTTTGGGCCGTTTCTGCAACTGCTGGCCATGCCAGCAGCGGCGATCGTCCCGACGGGGGGTGGCGGGGCTCCCTCGGCGGCGCCTCCGGTCTCGGCCACCGCCGCAGACGACTCGGGCGGAGAACTGGCAAGCCGACCGGTAGGATCGGGAAAATGGAAGCTCGACCGGTGGGAGCGTGGTGATTTTCTCGAGCTTTCTCCAAACCCGTATCATCCGGGTGAGCCGCCGCGGATCAAGCGGATTCGTTACCGCATCATACCCGAAGCGTTTACGCGAATTGCCGAATTCGAGGCGGGGACACTGGACATCCTGAAGATCCCACAGGCCGAGCTCGACCGTTTTCTTGGTGACGCGTCACGCCGCGACAGGATTCAGTCGCGGCCCGAGCTTCGCGTGGCATACATCGGTCTGAACAATACAAGAGGCCCACTGAAAAACCCAGCCGTGCGCCGGGCGCTGAACTTGGCTGTCGACGTCGACCGGATCGTCGACGTGCTCACCGGCGGCCACGCCGTCCGGGCGACGGGGGCCATTCCGCCGGGTCTACCGGGTTATGTGAAGAGAGAGCCCTATGCCTACGCTCCGACGGAAGCCGGGCGACTGTTGCGGGCGGCGGGGTATGGGGACGGGTTCGAGATCGACATATGGCAGCGTGATAGCCCCGAGGGCAACCGCGTTGTGGAGGCCGTTCAGGGTTATCTCCTTGAGCTGGGTGTTCGTGTTCGCGTCGTCAAACGCGAATGGAGCGCCTTCAAAGAAGCGGTAAGCCGTGGTCGTGTCGACGCGTTTTTTCTCGATTGGTATGCGGATTATCCAAACGGAGAAAACTTTCTCTACCCGCTGTTTCACTCGGAAAACGCAGGGGGTGGGGGAAACCGTTCGTTCTTTCACAACACCCGTGTGGACAGCCTTATCGAATCCGCCCAGCGCACGGTCGATCGTTCCACCTGCACCGAGCTCTACGAAACCATCGACGGACTCGTCTACGACCAGGCGCCTTGGATCTATCTGTTTTTTCCCACGTCCTTTGTTGTTGTCTCGCCTCGTGTTCAGGGGTATACATATCCCGTGCTCTATCTCGGAGAGGATTTCTCACAAATCATACTATCCGCGGAAGGGAATTCCTGACGCTGGTGTTTGCCTATACGGTCAAACGGCTCCTCCTTTTCATTCCGCTCCTGTTCGGTGTGGCGACCGTCACGTTTTTTTTGGTCTATGTTCTGCCGGGTGACCCGGTCCTGAGCATGGTTGGAGAGAGATACGACGAGGAGACGATCGATCAGCTCCGGCGGGAGATGCACCTCGACCAACCGGTCTATGTCCAATACGGGTACTTCATCGCGGGGCTCGTCCGACTCGATTTTGGGACATCGTATGTTACCGGCGAAACGGTGAGCGAGTCAGTCTTGAAGAGATTCCCATATACATTCCGTCTGGCCCTCTTTGCCATGCTGATCTCCGTAGTCATCGGGGTGAGCGTTGGCGTCCTCGCTGCGTGGAAGTGGCGGACGCCGTTCGATTATGTGACGATGGGGACGACGATTGTTGGCATATCAATGCCGGTTTTCTGGCTAGGTGTGCTCTTGATCTATGTCTTTGCAATGAAGCTCCGTGTGCTACCGGCATCCGGGTACGGTGGTGGGGATCTCAGGCACATGATCCTTCCCGCCGTCACGCTGGCGCAGGCTTCGACGGCCTACGTGGCGAGAATCACACGCTCGAGCATGATGGATGTGATCCGCGAGCACTACATCCAAACCGCGCGTGCCAAAGGCGTCTCGGAGCACCGTATGTTGTTCGCCCATGCGTTGCGTAACGCCCTGCTACCGGTGATCACTGTTGTGGGGGCGGATTTTGGAAGCTACCTCAGCGGCGCGGTTCTCACCGAATCGATATTTGCCTGGCCGGGATTGGGGCGGTTCACGCTCGATGCGATTTTGAAACGGGATATCCCGACGATTCAAGGCGCCGTGTTTTTCATGGCGCTGGTGTTCATGGCGATCAATCTTGTCGTCGATCTCATGTACGCGTGGATCGATCCAAGGATCAAACTCGTTGGGAGAAAGTAACCCGGGAAGCGTGGCGTGATGATCAGACAGATTGTTTCTCAGAAAAACGGACTGATCGGGCTGTTCCTCGGGCTACTGGTGCTTGTCTCCGCGGTCTTCGCACCGCTGGTGAGTCCTTATGATCCCTATAAGATCAACATGGCGGAATCGTTGAGCCCTCCGTCGCTGAGTCATCCGTTGGGTACCGATGTGTTTGGGCGTGACGTGCTGAGCCGGATGGTCTATGGTGCGCGGATCTCGATGGAGGTCAGTGTGCTCTCGAGATTGCTCTCGCTCCTGGTCGGAACCCTCCTCGGACTCATCGCGGGGTATTTTGGCGGGAGGCTCGACAACCTGGTCATGAGGTGCGCAGACGTCACACTCGCATACCCGGGACTCCTCTTACTCATCGCCGTCATGGCCGCCGTCGGGCCGAGCTTGACATCCTTGATTGTGGCGCTCGGAGTCGTTGGCTGGGCCGGCGTGGCGAGAATCGTCCGCGCACAGGTGCTTTCGATCAAAGAACGTGAATTCGTTCTCGCTGTGCGTTCGTTGGGGGGACAGTCGGGGCGGATCCTTTTCCGACATCTGCTCCCGAATTGCGTTTCACAACTCATTGTCATATTCTCGATGGGACTGGGGATGGGGGTCATGGCGGAGTCATCGATGAGCTTTCTCGGGCTCGGTGCTCAGCCGCCTCTTCCCAGCTGGGGTTCGATGATCAGCGCCGGTCTCGATTATCTAAGGGTGGCACCCTGGCTGAGCCTCGCACCGGGAATCGGGATTACATTGGCGGTCCTCGGTTTCAATTTGCTTGGCGATGCGTTCCGGGATGCGCTGGATCCGAAACTCAAACACCTAGGCAGACGCGAATAACTCGACATGATCAAAACGCTCCACGACGCCGTATCGGAAGCGCTGAGCGATCGTTCGCTCGACTGGAGAAGCTGTTTTGTGCGGATTCACCCCGAGCCACCCGACGGGAGGACCGTGGTATTCGAGTGCAGTGACAAGGGCGTCCTCGATGACGTTCGAGACAGAATCTCAAAAACAGGTGGGGAGTCGGTTTCGGTGAGTTACGTGCCGCTTCCCGATCCTCAGGAACCGCTGCCCGAACTGCTCATCGCCTCGGGCAGTGTCGCCGATGTTCGCAAAGGCCCGTCACACGCCGCTGAGCTCGTCACTCAGTCGATCTACGGTGAGAGGGTTGAGCCGCTCAAACGCGAGGGGGACTGGCTCCTTGTCAGACTGGACGACGGATACCTCGGTTGGGTGAGGAGCTGGCATCTTAAGTCATTGCCAATAGAGAAGTTGGACAAATTCAGCTCCGAGGCGCGGCACCGGGTCCGCGACAACATCATCCAGGTTTTCGAGGAGCCGAGCGAGAGGGGGTTGCCCGCCTGCGACGCGGTCGTCGGGACGGTTCTCATCGCGCGATCGTGTGGCAAGAAGGGCTGGCGTGAGGTCGTCTTTCCCGACGATCGCCGGGGGTTCGCAAAAGCTCGGAGTCTCGAACGAATACCTGGGAGAAGACGCGTGTCACGAGACAAGCTGGCGTCAACCGGTCTTCGATTTCTCGGAGTCCCGTATCTTTGGGGCGGAAACACGCCAAAAGGCTTCGATTGTTCCGGTCTTATGCAACGAATCTTCAAGCTTCACGGTGCGTTGGTTCCACGCGATTCCGATCTTCAATCACGGTTTGGTGAGGAGAAACCCGTTGGTGAGATCGATGCGCTCGACACCGGTGACCTTCTTTTTTTTGGTAAGAACAAAACGCAGATCACTCATGTTGCCATGTATTTATCCAACGGACTTTTTCTTCACGCGCACGGTCATGTGAGGGTCAGCGCCCTCGATCCGTCGCATACGCTTTTCGCTGGCAGATTGGTCGGGGACTGGCAAATCACTCGGGATCCTCTTTCCAAATAATCCATTTCAAAATAATGAGTTGCGATCGGTAGCAGGATTCTTGCCAATCCTGACGATTTGGGGATGATGAACGGGCTATTTTGTGAATCGTTTCTCGAAATATTAAAAAAAGAATTGACAAGAATTTGCGACGCCAATATCTTCGCCGGTTGAAATACTGGGATAGCCAAAAGGAGGTAATGCACGGCAATTGAGCTACAGGCTCTTCGCGGATATATGATCTGTGTGTCTTACTGATGTATGTCTTATTGATGTATGTCTTATTGACGTTCGGGTGGGCTTTTCCAAAGGAGGTGATGCAGCGCGACTGACGCCGGTCCGCATGAGGATCGGACCGAACAACGTTTTTTGCCCCGACAACAGTTGTTACGCATAAGTTCTCTGGAGAAGATCACTCTTGTGGGGGGAAGGAGCCGGTCAGGGTGACTGGCCATTTGTCCTTCCGTAATCAGGAGGTTTCAGATGTTAAGAGTTAGCAAGGTCCTTGTTTTATCACTGCTCGTCGTTGCGATGTGCTCGCCAATGGCGATGGCCACGACGAGCCGTGTGCAGGCGCTTGCTGGAACGTCGAGCTATATCAACGATGATTCGGATATCTTCCGTTGGTATGGCACGCTGCCGTCTTATTCGAAGATGGTCATGGCGGAAGTCGGTCAAAGCTCGGTCGCCGGTTCTTTTGGCGATGTCAGCGTTGACTACCAGGCCCTCGGCTTCACCCACAACTGGGGTGAGGACAGTCCGTTCGGGACCTGGGCCGTTTTTCTGCTCATGAACTCGGTCGAGGATGGTAGCTTCTATCTGTTCAACCCGCTCGGGACACCGGGTGCGGGTTCCACGCTCGGTCTGTCGGTGCCATCGACGAAGTTCGTGCTGGCGTGGGGTACCGAGGTCGAAATGCTCTCCATCGGTCTCATGTTCACCCGTTCCGATGTGATGATCGAAGAGCCGGCGACGGGGAAGAATGACCTCGCCTTCACCACCCTCGGTGGTGGTCTCCGCGTGGATCTCGCCGACGAGCTCTACGCCGATGGCGCGTTCACCGTTGGTTGGGCCGGCGGTGATACGCTCGGTGGCTGGGACAAAGGCGTTGCGTTCAACCTCGAAGGACGTGCGTTCTGGGAGATCTTGGATGACGCGACGGTCGTCCCGCACTTTGGTTACCGGGCATACAAGTTCGCGCTCGAGGATCCTCTGGCGCCTCACGGCGACGAATGGAGTGATATTGTCGTCGGTGCAAGCTTTAACTTCGATGTCAACACCAACAACATGCTGATCTTTGCTACCGAGCTCGAGTGGGTGAACTGGAAGTACGCGAAGGCGGACGGCGACAGGAGCGAGGTCGACGTCCAGGTGCTTCCCCAGTTCTATTTGGCGCTCGAGTCGGATGTGACGTCTTGGTTCACGGCACGCGTCGGTGCGACAAAGATGATGAGCCGTGTCACGGTGAAGGATGCGGTTGGTGATGAGAGCACCTACACCAATTTCGAAGTGGTTCCGTTCGCCGCGATGGATGACTTCGAATTCTACCTCGGTGGTGGGTTCCACATCGGCGAGTGGGACATCGATGCGGTGTTCTCGCACGAGCTTCCGTTCCGGATGGGCTACTGGCTAACCGGTTACGGCGCTGGCGATTCCGATCCGCCGGTCATGAGAGCAAGCGCGACCTACCGGTTCTAGTCGAACCATCGTAGGCGACGCGGTCTTGGAGGGCTCCCGAATAGCGGGAGCCCTCTTTTTTGTGCGGTATGATCCACTTCCCGCCGCCTAACACCGTTCCCGCAGTGCCAAGGCCCGAATATTGCTCATCTTGGACCCTTGCCGTGTCAGGTCGCCGACCGGTGGACGGAGGGCCGATGTATTTCTTTTACTACGTACCCGTGGGTATCAACGCGACAATTCGCAGGGTCCCCGTATTGACATACGGTTACGCGGGGATCTGTCTGCTGGTTTTTGTGCTCAACAAGTACTTTGCCGGGCAGGTCCCCTTCGATTTCTACCGCCTGGTCTACGTTCCGGGCGATGGAAACCTGCTGGCAGCGGCGGCGGCCTCGTTCCTTCATTTTGGCTATTTCCATCTCGTCGGCAATCTCGCTTATCTGCTCATGTTCGGCCGGTACGTCGAGGATCGTATGGGGCCGACGCTCTTCTCCCTGATCTACTTTGGCACCGCTTTTGTCGGAAGCCTGGCGCAGGGGTTATTTAACATACACGTGCTCCACGATCCGTACGTCGGGATCGTTGGCGCGTCGGGTGCCGT
>CP070677.1:4177202-4195635 GCA_020352495.1 Candidatus Latescibacterota bacterium | reverse complement strand
TTGAACACCACGCCCTCTTGAATGAGCGCGTGTGTGCCAATGACGACCGGGATGGATCCGTCGGAGATCCCGGTGTGGATCCGCCGTTTCTCCTGTGGCTTGAGCGAGCCGATGAGAAGTGTCACCGGTACTTCGACCTCACGGAAAAAGTTTCCCAGTGTCGCCGCATGTTGGCTGGCCAGGATCTCTGTTGGCACCATCAACGCGGCTTGCATCCCCGCCTCCACCGCGGCGAGCATCGCTGTTCCTGCAACGACTGTTTTCCCCGATCCCACATCCCCCTGAAGCAAACGGTGCATTCCCTGATCGCTCTCGAGATCGGATCTAATGTCATCGAGGACTCTTTGTTGGGCCCGGGTCAGCTCGAAGGGGAGTGACCGGATAAACCTCTGCCAGACAAAAAACTCGATACCTAACCGCTTGCCGCCCGGACGGTCGCCTCGTCTTAGCCGTTGAAGAGAGAATACCAGCTGCATATAAAAAAGCTCTTCGAGCTTCAAACGCCATACGGCTCGCCGGTATTCATCCCGGTCCGTCGGGAAATGAATACCGCGAAGTGCCTCCACCCGCGACAAAACCCCCTGGTCCCCGACGAGCGAAGCGGGTAGATTCTCGTACACCGTATCGGCGTATTGATCGAGCGACCTGGCGACGAGCTCCCTCAGAAATCGTTGAGAGATCCCTCGTGTGAGCGGGTATACGGGAACGATTCTGCCGGTGTGAAGGAGATCTTGATCGAGCGCCTCCCCGAGAACCTCGAACTCCGGGTTGACGATCTGGCGAGCGCCCCGATAATAGGACACCTCACCGGTGACGATCAGCTCGGAACCCGGTTTGAGAAGCTTGGCCAAGTAGGGTTGGTTGAACCACACGATCTGGACGATTCCCGTATCGTCTCCGACGGCGGCCGTGATAATCGCTCGGCGACGGCGTGTCGCCCGGTTCGCCACGGAGAGGATCTGTCCAAGAAAACTCGAGTCCTCCCCCGGTTTCAGATCGCCAATTCTGGAGAGATTGCGGCGGTCATAGTATTTTCTGGGGAGATGGGTCAGGAGGTCGTCCACCGTTTCGATCCCCAAACGGCGTAAACACTCGGCGCGCACCGGTCCAACGCCCTTGAGATACCGGCAATTATCCGACAAAAGCCGTCGGTCTTTTTTCCGCTCGTTCAACGAGTACCCCTTGCTTTGGACCGTTGGTTCTGCTATTTTAGGGCAAATCATCAGGGAGGTCTATATTATGAGCCGAAAGTGCGGAGTGTGTGGCAAGGGACCCATCGTCGGGCACAAGATCAGCCACGCGCATAACCTCAACAAGCGTAGATGGCTTCCGAACCTCCAGAAAATCACGGTGGATCTCAACGGTAAGGTTCAAAGGATCTACGTCTGCACGTCCTGTATCCGTGGCGGCAAGGTGAGAAAGGTTGTCTAACGGGCGACCTTTCTTTGTGCCGCATTTCACATTCCCCCTTCTCATCCCTTAAAGCCGATACTGAGAGACGCTCCCTATTCTCCAACAATTTATGTAGATAACCCCCTGTCATCCGTCGTCAATGGAGCGTGATGACAGGTTGTCAGTGGAACAAAGTTGAGCCCGTCGCGTTGACATCCCACCCTTTTGCTACTACACTAAACATTGGAAGGATTCTCGAGAAGCTGTGGCTCCGTAATATCTGGGACGAAAACTTGTTTCCTCTTCCTGTGTTCTCGGTCCAATTGATTTCGGATACGCTTCTTGGGATTCCTTCCGAACTGTTAACCTGACAGTTTTCGGTCGATCGCCCGCCTTCCGCGTTTATCCCATTAGGCTCAACTGGTTATTTAACATCGAGTTCCAGTCGTTTGTCGGTCAGCAAAAGCCGAGCGGTTAGATCGGTGGGATAACGCTTGAGGTGGGAATCAAGGATCCGGTCCGCCTCCTCGCCCTTTTCGTCCCGCCGCAGCGAAACAACGAGCCCCAAGACGGCGTCGGAGAAACCGGGGTTCGATGCGAGAGCGTGTTCGTACGACCGTATCGCTGACGGAATTTCACCGTTTTTCAAACATATGTCACCGTGTATCTTGTGAAGATCCGCGTAGTCCTGATGAAGCTCCAATGCCTGTTCGATAAACTTCTTCGCGCTTCCGAAATCGTCAGTTTTGAAAAAGATGAGGGCAAGTTGCTTCATCGCCTCGATGTAATTTGGATTGATCTCGAGCGCGCGAGAGAAGTGGCGTTTTGCCTCGTCTAGCCTGCCCTCGTTCGAACATGCAATACCCAGAAAGCACCGCGCATCGGCGTGTTCTGGATCCTTCTCGATGAACCGCTCAAAACGCACCGCTGCGTCCTCCCAATCCGATGCGTTGAGACGTTGAACCCCGGCGTCAAGTTCCGCGGGAAACAGATTTGGGTTGAATTCTAGCGATGTTTTGAATTCACGATTGGCGCCGACGTTGTCCCCCAAAGCGTGAAGCGCAAGCCCCAACATGTAGTGCGCACGTGCGTAGTCCGGCGAGATCTCGAGCGCCTTCTCTATCTCCACCCTTGCCCTTTCGTACTCACCGATCGAGAGCTCGACAACACCGAGCTGACAGTGAAGGTCGGCATAATTGGGTTCGAGGGTCGTTGCTTTCTCCAAGTGCTCGCGGCTCTCACTATATCGTTTCAGACCGTATAGGGCGACGCCAAGCGAGTAATGGGCCTCGACGTACGCCGGGTTGCGATCGAGCGCCCGGTTGAAACAGCTGACGGCCTGTTCTGCATCCCCAACCTCCAGATACGCCAATCCGAGCTTGCAGTGAACATCGGCATAAGAGGGTTTGATTTCGGCGGCTTCTTTGAAACATTCGACGGCACGGCGATATTCGCCGCGGTTGAACGAGCGGTGCCCCTCTTTGACTTTCGCATCAAAGTTCGAGCTCTCGAGCACCGCGTTCTTGAGTTCTTGGAGCGCCGGATGTTCGAAGGATTTCGACTCGAGTTTGTCGACGAGGAGATGACTGAGCGAGTTGGGAGATTCGCGGCAGAGCGACAGGGCTTTTGAAAAACATTCATTGGCCCGCTCAAAATAGCCTGCCTCGTGAAGGGCAATCCCCAGATAACACGTGGCCTCCGCATAGTTGGGGTTGAGCGCCGTGGCCCTTTCGAGGTTGGCGATCGCCGCGTCCAACTCGTGTTTCTTGTGGTAGACCACGCCTAGGTAGTAGTAGAGATCGGGGTAGTGCGGGTTGACTTTGAGAGCCGATTCGAAGTGGGTGAGCGCCTTATCGAATTTATCCCTGTGGAACTCGGCAATTCCCAGTTTGCTGTGCGCTTCGGCAGCGTAAAACGCGCTCAACTTCGCGATGGGACTTTCGCGGCTTTTGTCGCCGGTGACAACCTGTTCCAGGCATCTGACGGCCTGATCATAATCACCTTCGTTGAAGTATCTTATTCCCTTTTGGTATTGTTCACCGACGGAGCTTCGAAAAAACCTGCTCCAGAGCGACAAATCGACCTCCAGCCTTAGTCCATCTGCTTCCGCACGAACGTGGGTATCCGGAAATTGTCGGTATTGAACGAGCGGATGGATCCGTTATCGATGACTACGGTCTCCTCTTCCTCCTCGGGAGACTCGCGATCCAGTTCAATGGTCTCTTCCACGGGCTCACCGCCGAGCAGTTCGGTAAAGTTTATCTCCTTCTTTTTCTCCTCGACTCGTTCCGCCGCTTCTACGGGAGCGGCGTTGAACCCGGTTGCGATCACGGTGACCCTCAGCTCATCGCCCTCCATATTTTCGTTTATAACCGCGCCGAGGAACACGTGGGCACCCGGCCCGGCCTCCTTATTCACTACGCCCGCCGCCTTGCTCACCTGCTTGAGGCTCAGCGACTTCGACCCCGTGATGTTCACGAGTATTCCGCTGGCGCCCTTGACAGACACGTTATCGAGCAACGGGCTGTTGATAGCGATTTTCGCAGCTTCTTCGGCCCCGTTTTCCCCGGTTCCCACCCCGGTCCCCATGATCGCGTCG
The DNA here is from genome assembly GCA_020352495.1 of Candidatus Latescibacterota bacterium. Classification (GTDB taxonomy): domain Bacteria; phylum Krumholzibacteriota; class Krumholzibacteriia; order WVZY01; family WVZY01. The sequence goes on along the minus strand of CP070677.1, from coordinate 4,191,644 downwards.
CCACCGTTTCTCATCACGCTCTTGACGTCCGCGAAATCGAGGTTCACCACACCGGTCTCCGTAATGAGGTCGGAGATTCCCCGGGTGGCATTGCATAGAACCTCATCCGCCATCGAAAAGGCGTCCAGAAGCGGCGTATTGTCCTCGGTGATCGAAAGGAGCTTGTCGTTCGGAATCACCAAGAGGGTGTCCACTTCCTTCTTGAGTTCCTCGATCCCCCTCTCGGCTTGCGCGATCCGTTGGTCGCCCTCGAAGAAAAACGGCTTGGTAACGATACCAACGGTCAGCGCCCCCGTCTCCCTGGCGATCGACGCAACCGAAGGCGAGGCCCCCGTTCCCGTGCCTCCCCCCATCCCAGCGGTGAGAAAAACCATGTCGGCCCCTTGGAGGCTCTCTTTGATCACTTCGCGGCTCTCGTCCGCCGCCTTGCGGCCGATCTCCGGGACACCTCCCGACCCAAGACCACGGGTGAGCTTTTGCCCGATCTGTATCCGTTGTTGCGCCGTCGATCCCCTGAGCACCTGAAGATCCGTATTCACAGCGATGAAATCCACGCCGGTGAAACTGTTGGCCACCATCCTGTTCACCGCGTTTCCCCCCGCTCCCCCCAATCCCACGACTTTCAGAACGGTCAGCCTCTTTTCTTCTTCAAGGTGAAAACGCATAACCATAACCGCTCTCCTTTCTTAGAGCTAGATGATACTGGCTATTGCTCTCCGAAGTTGGCTGAACGAATGCCGCCACCAATTTCGCGAAGAAGCCCTCTGAAGCCTCGCCACTTCGGAAGCATCGCTGTAAAGCAGGAGACCTACGCCGGTCGCGTACATGGGATGACTGACAACTTCAGTAAGCCCTTCGACAGCCATCGGTGTGCCGACCCTGACGGGGAGATCGAACACCTGCTCCGCCAGTTCTCTGGTTCCCGACAGCATCGACGACCCCCCGGTGACAACGACGCCGGCACCGAGGACCCGTTTGAAATCATTCTTATTGATCTGGTCGTTTATCAACGAAAACAACTCCTTGACCCGAGGCTCGATAATCGCTGAGAGAAGCTGTTTGCCGACCTGTTTTGTCTCGCGAAAGCCAATTCCGGGGACCTCGATCTTCTCACCGCCGTCGACCATGGCGGACAACGCACACCCGTGTTCGATCTTGATCACCTCGGCCGACTTCATCGCCGTTCGTAACCCGTAGGCCACGTCGGAGGTTATGTTGTTCCCCCCGATGCCAATTACACCGCTCGCAAGGACACCGTTGTCGCTGTAGACCATGACGTCGGTCGTGCCCCCACCTACGTCGATCAACATCACACCGATCTCGCGTTCGTCGGTGGTGAGCACCGCCTGGCTCGACGCGAGCGGTTCCAGCACCAATTCACCGATCTCGAGCCTTGCGTTGTCAAGAGTTTTTGCAATATTGTCCAGCGCGTGCCGTGACGCGGTGACGACGTGGACGCGGGCTTCCAAACGGGACCCGTACATCCCGCATGGCTCCTGAATGCCTGCCTGATTGTCCACGATATACTGTTGGGGAAGCGTGTGGAGGATCTCCCTGTCGGAGGGCAGCGCAAAGCTCCGACCGGCGTTGAGGGTGCGAACCACGTCCTCACGGGTGATTTCGTGATCCGGACTCGGGATGCCGACGACCCCGCGGCTGTTCATGCTCCGGATATGCTCTCCGGCCACACCGATGTTGTACCTCTTGAGGGCCACGCCGGCCATTCGTTCGGCTTCCAAGACCGCCTTACGGACGGACCCGGCGGCACGATCGATGTCGACCACTACGCCCTGCTTGAGGCCCTCCGATGACGTGTTTCCAATACCAATGACGCGAATCCGATCATCCCTTCTCTCGCCAAGAATGGCCGAAACCTTGGTGGTTCCCATATCAATGCTTCCAACAATGTGTTCGCTGGCTCTCAATATGTTCACCTACCTTTCTCTAGATTCCGCTCCTCAACACAACCTGATCTTCAAAACGCAGATCGATCAGCTTGGCTGATTCATCCCTCTTGGCGATGGTGTTGCGTATTAGAAAAAACTTTTTCAAACGCGATTCATACTCGGATTCTCCGAGCAGCAATACCATACCTTCCTTCAAAGAGACAACACTTATTCCGGATTTTCCGACCCTCAGCTCCGAGATGTCGCCGGCAAAGCTTCCGCCGTACCGTTTGCAGAGTTTGAGGATCTCCAGCGCCTCTATCAACCTGATTTCCCGGCAGTAGGCCCCTTCCTCTATCGATTTGAGATCCAGCCCTGTGATGATCGGAAGATCGAGGAGATCGGTCAGACCATCCGCTGTCATGATCATCCCCTCTTCGTCGACCTCGAGAAATCGTTTTGCGTATACAAGCGCAACCGGTCCCCTCTCTTCTACGGTACATACGACCCTATTGGGAAGGATTTTTTTGAAAACCACATTTCGTATCCGCGGATGGCCCTCAAACCTCGCGGCACATTTCTCGAGCGGCACAAGGAGGATGTTTTGCCCTCTCATATCCGAAACGAGCCTCTCGATTTCCGTCGAGTCCACGCGGGTGAGTCCGTCGAAGGTGACCCTTGTCACGGCGAGCCTCTCGCTGGTTGTCAAGAACGTGTAAAACTGGAATGCCCCGACAATCAGTATCCCGATCGCCGCGGTCGTGACAAGACGCGCTATGAGTACCCTCATCGCTCTGTTCTTTTGTCGTTTTGTTCTAACGATCGCCAATGATAATCACCTCCGGTGTTAGTTCGACCCCAAACCGGGCCTTGACCCTGTTGATGATGAAATCAATCAGATCCTCGATATCGTTTGCCTCCGTTTTCGTCCCCACGTTTACAATGAAGTTGGCGTGTTTGTCGGAGACCATCGCCCCACCACGACGAGTACCCTTTAGCCCACACTCTTCGATCATCTTCGCGGCGACCCCCCCCGGCGGATTTTTGAACGTGCTCCCAAAGCTCTTTTGTGCGAGTGGTTGGGTTTCGCCGCGACTCCGAGAGAGTCTCAAAGCCTCTTTGTCGATCTCCCCGGGTGGGCAGTTGAAAATAACCGACAACACGATCGCATCGGATGGAAGCGCGCTTTGGCGGTACCCGAATCCCAACTCTTCGGGCGTGAACCTGACCACCCGACCTTCACCGTCTACGACCGTCGCTTTCTTGAGGACCCTCGCGATATCGCGTCCAAACGCGCCCGCGTTCATCCGTACGGCGCCTCCGACCGAACCTGGAATACCAACGGCAAACTCGAATCCGGGGCGCCCTTCACGGGTCAGCGTCCGGCCCAGCCGCGTAAAAGACACCCCCGCCTCGGCATGGGCGGTACGGCTGAACAAACGCAGATTGCGCATGTTGTCGGCAACCTTGATCACCAGGCCGCTGAATCCCCCGTCACGAACGATCAGATTCGATCCCCGCCCGATCCCGATATAGTCGATGTCCAACTCGAGTGCGGCACGCACGAGACCGACAACCTCACCGGTGCTCCGGGGGATGGCAAAATAACGCGCGCGCCCTCCGGCACCTATCGTGGTATGTTTCGCCATCGGCTCATCTACACGAACCCCACCGGGACAGGCCCTCTCCAAACGGTCCAGAGTTCGTGTCCGGCCTTCTGCGCCTCTTGGCGTAACCATAGAAACCGCCGTTGGTCTTCCTATTACACCGGTGAACACGTCACTTCTCTTTCTCGAGGCGATCGAGCAAGAGTTCACCGGCCCTAAAGATGTCTCCCGCACCGAGGGTCAAGACCAGATCACCGTCCTCGACCCGACGCAATACTTCATCGATCATCATTTCGAACGACTTGGAGTAAAAAACTTCGATGTTTCCATGTGTTTTTATCGTCTCGAGCAGTAGGTCCGTCGACACACCGGGAATCGGTTCTTCACCGGCGGGATAGATGTCGGTGACAAACACTGCGTGCGCGCCGTCGAAACACACTCCAAACTGCTCCGCCAATGCCTGAGTTCGCGTGTATCTGTGGGGTTGAAAAAGAACAAAGACGCGTTTCCCGAGGTTTTCTCGCGCCGCGCGGATCGTCGCCGCGATCTCGGTCGGGTGATGCCCGTAATCATCGACGACCATGACGCCCCGCGTCTCTCCTTTGACTTCGAAACGCCGCCCGACCCCCTCGAACGACTCGATACCGCGTTTGATGATCTCGAACGGGACATCGAGCTCCATCCCCACCGCAACCGCGGCGAGCGTATTTTGCACATAGTGATCGCCGGGGAAACCGACACGGACTTCTCCCAATTCCCTGTCGTGATCCAAAACGGTGAACAGACACCCCATCTCGTCCCGTTTTGTCACCCGCCCCCTCAGGTCCGCCGGCTCGTCGATGGCGTAGGTCAGCTTGCGTTTTCGAATTCGCGGCATGATGGATCGGATGTTTGGATCATCGACACAAAGGATGACAGTTCCGTAAAACGGAACCCGGCTCGCGTACTCGACAAAACCGTCCTTGATCGCCTCCAGATCCGGATAGAAATCCAAATGTTCCCGATCGATGTTCGTAATCACGGCGATGCTCGACGGGAGCTGGACAAACTTCCCATCGCTCTCGTCCGCCTCGGCGACCAAATACCGGCTGTCACCAAGCCTGACGTTGCTACTCAGCGCCCTCAGCTTGCCACCCACGACAATCGTCGGATCGAGTCCACCTTCGGCCAGCACCGACGAGATCAGCGACGTCGTTGTAGTTTTCCCGTGGGATCCCGCCACGGTGACGGCGAACTTGAGCCGCATCAGTTCGGCGAGCATTTCCGTGCGCGGGATCGTAGGAACCGCGTTCTTTTTGGCTTCAACAAGCTCCGGATTGGTTTTGTTCACCGCGCTCGAGTACACGACCACATCCGAGTCGTGCACGTTCTCGGACTCGTGACCGTAGCTGATCCTTGCTCCGAGTTTCTCCAGATTCTCGGTGATCTCGGTCCGCTTGAGGTCCGAGCCCGATACGTCAAAACCGAGATTGAGCAGGACCTCCGCAATTCCACTCATACCGATCCCGCCGATTCCGACAAAATGAATCCTTTTTGTTCTCCCCAGATAAACCATGGATCTTCTACATCCATTCTGGGCTCGCGCCCCGAGTCAAATGACCATTTGCCGTGTCCTCGGCGCCGGTTGCAACCGCGCGACGTCGTGACACCAGCTCGAGTATCTTTTCCGCTGCCAGTGAATCTGCGTCGGCCTTTGCCCACGCCCGCGATTTCTTTTGCATATCCCCCCTTCTTCCCTCGTCGTCGAGCAGCGTTTCGATGATCGTCTCGAGATGCTCACCGTCGAGCGCCTGGTTCTCGATCACGATCGCCGCACCGACCTCTTCCAATTGGTTTACGTTCTTTCTCTGATGGTCGTCCGCAGCGTACGGGTACGGCACAAAAACGGTGGGAATCCCAAACGCAGCGAGCTCGAAGACCGCCGACGCGCCCGCTCTCGATACGGCGATATCCGCCACACCGTACGCGTAGTGCATCTCCTGGAGAAATGGGTAGACTCGGACCATTTCGCTGAATTCCGCGAGTTCCCTTGTGATTTTCTCGTAGTCGAGCTCACCGGTGAGGAAAACGAACTGCACGTCTCGTCGGGCAACAATCCGTTTGACCGCGGCCTCCGCCGCCTGGTTGATCGATCTCGCACCCCGGCTTCCACCACAGACCAGTACCGTCGGGACTCCACTCTTCAAACCAAAAAACCGAAGCGCCGACTCGCGATCCGCCGTTGCTTCGATGCGGATAGGGTTTCCCACCACCGCGGTTTGCACACCGCCCTTGATGAAAACCCGTGACTCCTCGTAGGAGAGAAGCACGAGATCGGCAAAACGCGATAACAGGCGGTTGGCCATCCCGGGCACGCTGTTTTGTTCTTGAAGCACCCGTGTTTTCCTGCAGAGCACCGAGGCCGCAACGAGAGCGACGCTCGCGTACCCTCCCGTTCCGATTACAACGTCGGGTTGAAATGCCAGTATTTCGCGAATTCCACGGATCAAACCGACCAGAAAAACCAATGGACTCGTCATCTTGGAAACAAAACCCTTTCCTCGTACCGCGCGACCGGGCAGTAAAACGTTTGGGAGATCCAGTTCGTCAAAAATCTTGCTCTCGACGCCAGCCGTGGCTCCGACAAAAAGAACATCTACGTCACGGGCGCGACGCCGAAGCGCGTTGTACATCGCGATCCCTGGATATATGTGCCCGCCTGTTCCGCCACCGGCGATCATTACACGCATGTCGCACCTCTCGGTATCGCGCGCTGTCGTTTTCGCCTCTTCCCGTTTGGACCCCGATGTGAGCGTTTTTTCGACACATTGAGCAGTATCCCGATCGAAAACGCATTCACGACCAGAGCCGACCCACCGTAGCTCAAGAAGGGCAGGGGCAGCCCCGTTACGGGAAACAGACCCGTGGCCACAAGCATGTTTAGGACGGCGTAGACAAACACGGACCCTCCAATCCCGACGACGAGGAGTCCTCCAAACGTATCTCCGCTTTTTGTCGATATCTTTAGTGCTCGGAGTGCTAACAGCAGAAACAAGAGACTCACGATCAACGTCCCGATAAGACCGGTTTCCTCACCCAGGATCGAGAAGATGAAATCCGTGTGCGAATCGGGTAACCAGCTTAGTTTCTGCCGGCTCTCACCAAAACCGATTCCGAAGATTCCTCCGGACCCAAGACCGACGAGCGACTGATAGGGTTGCCAGTTGGTATCGCTGATGTTTTCTCCCTTGTGAAGGTAGGCCATGATCCGTTCTCTCAAATAACCGACGCTCATGATCCGTATGAGCGCTGTGCCGGCGAGCGCAGCACCCAACGCAAACAGATGTGGGATTCTTGCTCCGCCGACAAAGAGAATGAGAAAACCAATGATCACCGTTGCCGCGGCCGTTCCGTAGTTGGGCTGCGCCGCCATCAAACCTATTACGACCACGACCGCCAGCCCCGCCGGCAGGAACCCGTGGACAAAATCGCGTAACTCGTTGCCCTTGCGGGCGATCCAGGAGGCAAGAAACATCACCAGCGCCAGCCTTGCGAATTCGGCCGGTTGAATCGTCATCTGGAGCGATTCGATACGATACCACCGTGCCGTGTCTCTGATGACATGCCCAAAGATGAACAACCCCATCAGCATCACAACACCGACGACAAACGCTGCCGGGGATATTTTTCGAAAAATCCGATAATCGACGCGAATCGCCAACAGCAGGAAGAACCCCGCGACGAGGACTCTAACGAGGTGCTTCTTGAGCAGGAAATAGGGATCCTGAAACTTTGCAGCCGAAAAATGCGAGCTCGAGGAGCCTACAAAGCTCGCCCCCACCGCCATGAGAACAAACACGATCATCAGAACTCGCCGGTCACATTCGAGATTTGGAGCGTTCAGGTTTCGCATGAGTTCGCCCTACAAGGCGTTGACAGCCGCCCGAAAAACTTCTCCCCTTTGGGCGTAATTTTCGAACATATCAAAGCTCGCGCAGGCCGGGGCCAAAAGCACCGTGTCGCCAGCCTTGGCTATTCTTGCCGCTTCACGGACCGCCTCCTCAAGGTCGCCGGCATCGAGGATTCGGCAGCTCCCGGTCAACGCCTTCCGAATCTTTTCTTTTGCGTCGCCGATTAGGATGACCCTTTTGACGTGATCGAGGTGCTCCCTGAGGAGTCCAAAGTCGCCGCTCTTGTCCAAGCCACCCAGGATCAGGACGACGACGCCGTCGATACTGCGCAGACTCTTGACCGTGGCATCGACGTTTGTCGCTTTGGAATCGTTGATATAGGTGACCCCATCCACGATTTTCACCGGTTCCATTCGGTGAGACAGCGGGCGGTAGTTCTCGAGCGCCAGCTTGATACTCGCGACGTCGACCTCAAACGGTGTAGCTGCCGCTACCGAGGCCATTGCGTTCTCGAGGTTGTGAATTCCGATGGGCGAAAAATCCTCGATTGCGAGGACAGGTTCCGTTGTTCCTTTCCAGCTTCTGACAATCGTCCCCTCCCTTGCGTACACGCCGACGTCGAGCTCCCGCGACGAGCTAAATGGGATCTTTGCGCCTTGGTACCCCTTCGCGATCCTTCTGCACACTGCATCCTCGTCGTTGAAAACAAATACCGTTTCGTCATCGGCATTGTCCAAGATCCTGGCTTTCGAGCTCGCGTACTTCTCGAAGGACTCCTCGTAACGGTCCAGGTGATCCACCGTGACGTTTAGCAACACCGCGACACGGGCTTTGAACTTCGAGATCGTGTCGAGCTGAAAACTACTCACTTCGAGAACGACAACATCACAGGATCCACCGGTCTCCACGACGGCCGACAACGGTGTACCGATGTTACCCGCCACAACGACCCTTCGTCCCGCCGCGGTAAAGACCTCACCGAGAAGGCTCACAACGGTCGATTTTCCGTTGGTGCCCGTCACCCCGATAATCGGTGACGAGCAGAAACGAAAGGCGATCTCGAGTTCACCGGTGACGGTGATTCCGGTCTGTCGTGCACGCCGGACCAAGGGGTGTTCGAGCGGAACACCGGGGCTTACAACGAGGCAACCGCATTTATCGAGCGCTGCCGGCGCCAAATCCATCGTCACGGGTTCGATCCTATCCCCCAATTCCGTCAGATCTCGCGCATCTCGAGCCGACCGCACGACGTCGGCGTCGTCGTCGCTCGCAACGATCTCATAGCCCTTCCCCGCCAGTAACCGTGCGACCGCCATCCCGCTTTTGCCGAGCCCGAGTACGAAAAAACTCTTTGTATCCAACAATCCCAACGTGGCTCCCTTTTTTCACTGGAGTTTTAGCGTACTCAGGCTCAAAAGTGTCAACAGCATCGCAATGATCCAAAATCGAACGACGATCTTCGATTCGGACCAACCGCTCAACTCGAAGTGGTGATGGAGCGGTGACATCTTGAACACCCGTTTCTTCCGGATCTTGTATGAAAGCACCTGGATAATCACGCTCATGACCTCGGCCACAAACAGTCCGCCGATCACGAGAAGCAGCAGCTCCCTCTTCAAAAGCAGCGCCACAACGCCCAGTGCTCCTCCGAGCGACAGTGAACCGGTGTCTCCCATAAAGATCTGCGCCGGATGACTGTTGTACCAGAGAAACCCAAGCGCCGCCCCAACCACCGCCATACAATAAATACTGAGTTCACCACTTCCCTCGAGATAAAGAATGTTCAGATAATCTGAGAAAACCTTGTGCCCGCTGAGATACGCGAGACCGGCAAACGCAAAGAAACAGAACGCGCACAAACCGATGGCAAGTCCGTCGATTCCGTCGGTCAGATTGACGGCATTGCTCGTTGCCGTCACCACAAGCATGACGAGAATGATGTAAAACCATCCAAAATTGATAAAGAGCCCTTTGAAGAACGGTATGCTCGTCAGGGTCGCTGCGTCTTCTACGATCGGGTTGAAATACAGAAAGGCACCCAATGCCAGTCCAAAAGTCAGCTGCCCAAAGAGCTTGTATCGTCCAACCAGCCCCTTGGGTCTTTTCTTGACGACGCTGAGGTAATCGTCGACAAACCCGATCAAACCCATCCAAAACGTCGTCAAGAGCGTCAGTTGCACGTACGGATTCGTGAGATTGCACCAAAGCAAAACCGGGACGAAGATCGACGACAAAATCAAAAGGCCACCCATCGTCGGGGTTCCCTTTTTGGTTTCGTGAGTCTTCGGACCATCCTCGCGGATCGGCTCGGAAACCTGCCGTTTCTGAAGCAACCGGATGAACCAGGGGCCTATGACGAAACTGATGAGCAGCGCCGTCACCGTCGCATAAGCGGCCCGGAACGTGATATATCGGAAAACGTTCAAGACCGAGAAGTACTCATGCAGTGGATATAACAGGTGGTAGAGCATTAGTTCTTTTCCTTGAGCACGGTACCGAGAAGCCCGTCAACAACTCTGTCGAGTTGACAGGCCCTCGACGCCTTGACCAACACCACATCGTCGGTCTTGACCTCCGATCCCAGCTTGTCGAGAAGCTCGTTCAATCTCCGGAAACACTGGAATGTTTTGTCCGCCCCTTCGCTCGAAAATCCTTCTTCCACGAGATCGCCGTTGTCTCCATACCAGTAAACAACGTCGACGGCCACACGGGCGAGATGGACACCGAGATCACGATGCGCGGTGTCCGAGAAGGCGCCAAGCTCGGCCATATCGCCCAAGACGGCGATCTTCCGCCCCGAGAGCCGGCTCAACAACTCGAGCGCAGCCCGCATGCTTGTGGGATTCGCGTTATACGAATCGTCGATCAGAACGACACCACGTCCCCGGTACACCTTTGCCCTTCCCGGTATTGGCTCGGTGTCAAGGAGCGCCTCCCGGATCCGATCCAGTTCGACACCACAGAGCTCCCCAACGGCGTATGCGGCGCCTGCGTTCAACACGTTGTAGAGACCGATGGACTTGATCGCCATCGGTTCTCCGTTCATCTCGAAGACGATCCGATCACCTTCCTCCGCCACTGACGAAATACCGTAGGTGCTCGTCTCCCCGTGGCCAAACGTGACCACCCGGCAGCGAGCCCGTTCGTTTAGCAGTCCGAGAAACGTGTCGTCGGCCGGGAGAACCGCGTATCCTTGAGCGTCGATCCCCACGAACAACTCTGCCTTTGCCTCGGCGATCTTCTCACGACTTCCAAAGTAGCCGATGTGCGCGTCTCCAATGTTGGTGATCACACCAACGTCGGGTCTTAGCAGTCGACTGAGAAACTCGATTTCACCGGTGTGGTTGGCGGCGACTTCACAGATCAAGTACTCGTTGTCGTGGTCGGTTTCGAGCAATGTGAGCGGCACGCCGATATGGTTGTTGAAATTCCCCGGATTCGAGTGCACGCGATACTTCCTTTTCAAGATCGACCGGATGTACTCCTTTGTCGTCGTCTTTCCCATGCTACCGGTGACGGCCACGACCCGGATATCAAGAGTGTCCCGGTAATCCTTTGCGAGCGTCTGAAGCGCCTCCAACACGTTACGCACAAGAAAAAAGGGCTTCCCCAGTCCCTTGACTTCGTCCAAAACACTGCTGCGATCGACCACCACCGCGCAACACCCCTTGGCGGCCGCGTCCTCAACAAATCTATGACCGTCCGTCCTCTCGCCTTCCAGCGCGAAAAAAATCCGGCGCGCGCACACGGAGCGTGTATCTATCGTGGCACCAAGCCATGAATCATCATCGCGCCCGGCGAGTTCGCTCTGCACGAGTTGACCTTTGACGGCAAGAGCCTCCTTGGCCCACGCGAGCGTCTTCCCCGTCATTTGTCTTCCCACTCTTTCAACGCGATCTCGGCCTCTTCCCGGTCGTCGAAGTGATGCCGAGTGGTTCCGATGATTTGATAGTCTTCGTGTCCCTTTCCACAAATCACGACCAGATCCCCGCCACCCGCGGAGCGGATTGCGGCCGCGATGGCCGTTCGTCTGTCTGCTTCGACCACGACTTCTCGTTGTTCCAATTCCATGCCGGCGAGAATGTCTTCTATGATCCGGTCCGGGTTTTCGGAACGCGGATTGTCGCTCGTGACATAGCAGATGTGCGACGACTTCTGCGCAATCGCCCCCATGAGCGGTCTTTTACCGCGATCTCTGTCTCCCCCACACCCAAAAACGGTGATCAGCCGATCAGGGTCAAGCCCCAGACAGAATTCCAAGGTTCGTTCGAGACTATCCGGTGTGTGCGAATAATCGACAATGACAAGCGGGCGTCCTCCACCGCCTATTGCCTCGAAACGGCCTGGGACCCGCTCGACCGCTTCGAGACCCGTTTTGATGTCTTTTAGGTCGATTCCGAGGACGCCCGCCCCGGCTGCTGCGAGAAGTGCGTTCGAAACGCTGAAGCTGCCCAAAAGTCTTAGCTCTATTCGTATCGGTTCGTTTTCTCTCAGATGGAGATCGAAAAAAGTTCCCTCGATGGTCGCCTTTACACCGGTCGCAAACACGTCGGCCGGTCCTTCGGCGCTCGTCGAGATCTTTTCTCCAGGAAAACCTTCCCCGATGTCGTTCGAGTGTCTGTTGTCCTTCGAGTAGATCAGGATTCCCTGCTTTTTTCTTCGGTCGCTGGACGCAAGCGAGTAACAGAACTCGCGTTTCGCCGACAGATAGTCATCGAACGTGGGATGGTAGTCGAGGTGGTCACGGGTTACATTTGTTAGCATCCCAATCTCGAAATCAACTCCCCATGTGCGTTGCTGCCTAACCGCATGAGAACTGACTTCCATGACCACCCCGCGACATCCCGTATCCTTCATCTCGCGAAAGAGACGATGAAGCGTGACTGGGTCTGGTGTTGTATGAACACCCGACTCCAACGTCGTCCCGACCCCGTGACCCACCGTCCCGATGACGCCGACGCTTCCCCAGGTCGACACCTCGCAGATCGATCGCAACAGATGCGTTGTCGACGTCTTGCCGTTCGTACCCGTCACGCCAATAATCTCAAGCTCGTCTGATGGACTGCCATAGAACGCCGATGCCAAGTCGGCGAGCGCTTTCACCGTATCCTCGACTACGATGTTCGACGCGCTCCCGCTTGGAACGGGTCGATCCGTGACAATGGCAACGGCACCCTTCCCCAGGGCATCGTCGACGAACTCGAGCCCATCCGTCTGACCGCCTTTTGTCGCCACAAACATGTCGCCTCGTTTTACCTGCCGCGAGTCGTTCTGAATCCCCGATATGACAACACCGGTGTCACCATTCACTCGTGCGCCTTCGAGTGTCTTGATGAGTCGGGCCAGTTTTATCTCGCGCCCCATAATTCTTCTCGCGCCCCCGATCGACATCTATCCCGTCTTTTGCCTCAGGGCTCCACTCCTGCAATAAATCTTGATGACACCGGTTTTGGTGACGCCGCCGGGCTTTGGACTCTGCCGCTCGACGATGCCCGACCCGACGACTTTGCACCGGAACCCCGCCCCCACCGCGCGACGCTTGGCCAGCCGGATCGGGAGCCCCCTGAGATCCGGTGTGGTCTTGCTCTTCGCATCCGAAGGGGTTCCACTGAGATAGACACGGACGACCTCGTCCCTTCCCATCGCTACGCCGGGGTCTGGCTCCTGTGAAACCACCTCACCCACGTCGCCCCTACAGAAAAGGTTGAGATCGAACGCTCGCGCACGCTCCATTGCCGCCTCACGATCCATTCTCAAAAAGTTCGGTGTCTTGAAGATCGGACCCGGTGCGGCGGCTTCGTCGACGAGGACTCTTGTGAGCACGTCGTCGAACACGTGCGATGAGCTGGCTATTGCCTCGGTAATCCGGGCAAACACGGGCGCCGCCGATACGCCACCGAATCGATTGCTGAAATTGGGCTCATCGAGCGTCACGAGACACACGATTGCGGGATCTTCGTCGGGCGCAAATCCCACAAAGCTGGCGACAAACTTTTTCCGGTGGTAGCCACCTTTCGGTGACGCCTTTTGCGCGGTACCCGTTTTCCCGGCGACTCGGAGAAACTCGAGTCCCGCTTTACTCCCCGTACCCTCCTCGACAACCGCGCGGCAGTATTCCTTGAGTCGGCGCGAGGTCTTCTTCGAGATTACCGTGCGGACTCGGACAGGTTCGAACCTCTCGGTGACTTCCGTATTCTGGTCTACGATGGCCCGGACGATTCTCGGCACCATCAGCTTTCCTCCGTTGGCCACCGTGGCAAACGCGTTTGCCATTTGGAGAGGCGTCACCGCGATCTCCTGGCCGAAGGCCATGGTGATTTGTGACCGTTCCGACCATTCGTCCAGCGACGCCACCTTCCCCGGAGATTCACCAAGAAGACTGATCCCCGTTTCCGAGCCAAACCCGAACAGACGAATGAACTCGAGAAACTCTCTCGGTTCGAGCCGAAGCGAAGCCTTGGCCATCGCATACAATGCCGCTCTGCAGGCAGTGCTGGCTCTGATGTACGCTTACGACTACCGGCCCCGTGGGGCCAATATGCACAGGACGGCCCTGGATTTTGCGGCTGTTGTCCTGGACGAGCGTCTCCGTCGAGAGATTCGCCGACTCAACCGGTTACGGCGCAAACGTCATCGGACGCTCTATCACGAGGCTGGCTTGATATCGCAGTCAGAGGCAGAAGATAGTTTAGCCTTTGCTGAGCGATTTGTCGAGGACATCAAGCAGGTGATCGCAGAGAAGTTGAGAGAATAGCCTACTCTGGAGGACCGAATTCAATGGCAACCACAACCGATTCGTTCGAACCCCGCATCGTCGGGTTCCTGTGCAACTGGTGCAGTTATGCCGGCGCCGACGCAGCCGGCACCTCCCGGCTCAAGTACGCGCCCAACCTGCGCGTGATCCGGGTGATGTGCTCGGGGCGGGTCACCCCCGAGTTGGTGGTCCGCACCTTCCGCGAGGGTGCCGACGGGGTGATGGTGCTGGGTTGACACCTGGGCGACTGCCACTATGTTAGTGGCAATCATCGAACCGCCAAGCGGTTCCCCATCTTTCGCAAC
>CP070677.1:4165050-4177102 GCA_020352495.1 Candidatus Latescibacterota bacterium | reverse complement strand
TGCCCAAGCACAAAGGTCGATTTGCCCATCGACACCATCCCGGCGTCTCGACTCCTTGATTGCCTTGGCGAGCGTTCGCCGTTGAAAGAATGGCAAGTCCAGAGGGTGGTTGAGAGAACCCGTAGTGTGATCCACTGGCCACGGTCTTGTGACGATCCAGCAGCACAGTATGTGTGGATTCTCTTAAGCGCAGGCGAGTATGAGTCTTTTTACCTTAACGAGTGCCCGGAACATTATAAGGAACACGAAGATTTCTGGCTCAAAACAGTTAGGACCTTCATTCATGACACTGAAAATGGTGACGAGGCAGATCTCTCGTTGGCCATCGCCATCGACATGCTTTGGCCATGTCACTGGAGGTTTGTGGAGAATCTCCGGATTGTTCTTGACGCGATTGGCGGGAAGCTCAATCCGGAGAAGCCATTTGCGGCGTGTGGCAGGAACATAGCCTTGTTACCGATTCGCAGCCGGATGGAGATCGTTTCCAATACCCTAAGGGTCTTTTGTGGCGAGCCGGAGTCGGACCAGAAGGTGGATAGAGATTTACTGGTGCTTTTTGGAAATCCTACGGAAGTGAAAAAATGGCTTGCCGCCTCCTTAGACAAGACAATAAGGCTTCAACTGAGCCCTCCGGCCGAAGTGCGAGCGATGTCTGCACTAGCCGGGCCTGAGTGGATAAAACAGTAAGATTCCGGCTGAGTCTATGAGGAATCTTGAGAATGCTGCCGAACCAGGCGTTGCTCCGGACGGCCATTCCGTTGCACTCCATTGCCGCCGGTGAGCCTCGACGTCGGACACCAGGAGACGTTTTCAGAAGGGTGACTTGATGTCACAAAAACAAGAAGAAGATTGGCGCGGGGTACTCGCGCGGTATGTGTCGATCCCGAGAGAATTGGATGATGCGCTAGCGGGTCTATCTGAAGCGCATCTGGATCTGACCCGAGGGCCGGAAACGTGGACGATCCGCGAGATCGTACATCACATTGTCGACGCTGATGCCCTCACGAAGAATATGGTCATGGCCGCATTGGGGAATTCTGGATGCACTTTTGAACTAGACTGGTACGATCCCACGAACACGTGGGCCAGGACTCTCGATTACTCGCATCGACCCGTGGAGTCGGCTTTGCAGTTGTTGCGCGCGAATCACGCGTATCTGGGTGAGTTGCTCGAGCACCTGCCTGACGGACATCGACGTTGTGTGAGATCAGAGCGGTTCCAGAGGAGAGGTACTCAGTCCCTGACAGTCGCCGAACTGATCGATATACAGACACGCCACGCAACGCACCATATAGGGCAGATTGTCAGCACGCGAAAGCAGCATAAGCTCTGAGCTACCCCCGAGACGGCGTAACACTCCGATCGGCGGCCCGTATCACATCTCGCAACCTGATTCAAGGGAGGACGTAATGTTTTTTCGCTACTGCTCATATGGGCTCTTGATTCTGATGGCAACATTGATACCCGTTGCTGCTCATGGGATGACAGAATCACAACCCGACGTCGTTGCCCCCGACACGATGGGTACGCTTGTGACGACGGAGTGGCTGAGCCGACACCTCGACGATCCTGATCTGGTTGTAATCGACTGTACTGTCCGCATGGAGCCAAAAGAAGGCGGTGGCATCCGAACGATGAGTGGCCGCGCCATCTACGAGGGTGGTCATATTCCATCCGCTCGATTTGCTGATCTCAAGGGTGATCTTTGCGACGTCGACAGCCCACTGGAGTTCGCCATGCCAACTCCGGAGCAATTCTGCGCTGCCATGGGTGCGTTGGGCGTCGGCGACGATTCCCGGGTGGTGCTGTACGACGGGTTCAACTCGGTCTGGGCCGCCCGAGTCTGGTGGATGCTGCGGTGGGTCGGATTCGACCGGGCGGCACTGCTCGATGGCGGTTTGAGGGCCTGGAAGGCCGAGGAGCGACCGCTCTCGACCGAGCCGGCCGAACATCAAACGAAACAGCTCACCCCCAATCCTCGGCCAGAACTAATCGCCGACCGAGACGAGGTGTTCGCCGCCATCAATGACGATGCGGTCTCCCTCATCGACGCCATGCACGAAGCCCACTTTCGGGGAATGATGGCCCTCTATGACCGACCCGGCCATATCCCCAGCGCGTCCAACATCCCCACTACGGCATTCTTTGACGAGTCGGGCCGCTACCGGCCGCATGACGAGCTTGCCGCGATATGCACTGGCGACCGCGAAGCTCGTGTCATCATCTACTGCGGTGCGGGGGTTGCGGCGTCATGCAATGCCTTCGTCATGTGCCGGCTTGGCTTCACCGATGTCGCTGTGTACATGGCCTCACTCCAGGAATGGGCTGCCGACCCCGCCAACCCGCTCGTGGTCGACAAGCCCTGAAGTGTTCAAATGCCAGCTCATCGTCATCCGCGGGCGTGTGAGCGCAGGCGTAGTGGGGGTGGGCCGGCGAGTTCCGCAACGTGCCGATACCGCAGAATCTCTTGGGAATGCTCATGACGTCCGTGCGGCGCGCGAGGACTGTTTGAGCCGCCGCACCCCCACTACGCCTAAGCCACAAAAAGAAGATCACCGGCCATTCGACCGGTGATCTTCATTCAGTCGGCAGGGATCCCTCCGAATCCCCAACCGCTATCCATTCAACCCGCTAATCGGGGCACACGATGTCGTACTGTTGCGTATCCCAGCAGGCCTTGGTGCCAGGGTTGACCGGCGGGTAATCCGGAACCAACAGGCTACCCGAACCATCCGCGTACCAGGTGATATCGTACACGTCACCCGATGGGTTGGTTGTGTAATCGGTAAACTCAATGTAATGCACCGTAGGCGAGGCGTAGAACTGAACGGTATTGCCCTCGTCTTCGGCGCCCTCTTTGTTGACCAGAATCGTCAAGCTATGGATGTTGCCGGGTTGATTTTCCCAATCGATCCGGATCGACTGCTCCCCCGGGGTCTGGAGCGCTCCCGCCGAAGCGGCCATTGCCGGTGGTCCATCGATCGGCTCATAGAACTGCCAGAATCCGTAAGTGTCATCCTTCTGTGCCTCACCGGAGAACCACACAAAATGATCGAGTGGCATCCCTGGATTGTTCGTAGACACTTCCATTCGCCATGCGACGTAATCGCCTTCGTCTTTTCCATAGAGAAATATGCTGTAGTCGATACCCTCATCGACATAGATATACGTCCACAGATACGATCCGTCGGGTTGGCGCTGCGGAATCGAATGAATGGCGAGCGCAAACGCGGCGACGGGCGGCTCGAACGCGGCGAAGAAAACAAGATGGACATACAATACCCGGACGGCGGCATTGATGAAATTGTCCTTCCCCGTGCTTGCTGCCAACAACTCGGGGCTCGGTGATCCTTGCTTGACTGACGCTTGGTCCACACCGGCCAGACCAAAGAACGACAGATCCATTGTCATCGTTGACAGGTCCGGAAGCTCCGGTGCTCCGGTTTGATCCGTAGGCGGGCTAACGGGATCGTCATCGTTGGAACATGCCTGGAAGCCGAGCAGTGCCACGACGAGAATCAGACAAATTCCGCTACGATAAATGAGACGACCTGACATCATTGAACCTCCTTGTTCCGTTGATCGATCCCAACCTCTTGCTGATTTCTCCCTAAAGCATTGAGCGTGCCAATGTTCGTCCCTATAAGCCATTGTTAAATAATCTGTGACACATTTGGCGAAATCGAGGGGCCTGTGAGGATATTATACACCTGTGGCCGCCGGGTAACACCCCCAGCGGCCACGAAGGAATCATAGGAAATCATAGGGAACGATTAGAAATAGTATGTCAAACCCAGTCCAAGAGAGCTCATCGCGCCCTCTTCGTCGACTTCGGTGGCAAAGGACGTCCCGCCAAGACTGAACTCGACTTCACTGTAATTGATTATGTTGTGCGTGAAGTCGACGCCGATCGAGAAGTGCCGTGAGAAGAAATAGTCGAATCCCCCGCCTACCGCGATCCCACCACCCCGTATGTTGGCGTCCAAATCGTCCTGCTCGAGTCTCAACCCGTACCCTCCAAGTCCTCCTTTGATATACGGACGAAATGGTTTCCCGGGGGCAAATCGGTATTGCGCGAAAATCTGTACCAATCCAAACCCGGCGGATATTGTTGGGTCTGATGTGTCGTGATTCGCACCTCCGGCGGAAAGCTCGAGCGCGAACACGCTGTTAAACCGATACCCCGCCTGAAACTGGACCCCGCCTCCGTCGTCTTTGACAAAGAAAACCTCGTCACCCGATTCATCTACATGGAGCGACGAGCCAATAAAACGAATTCCGAGGTAGAATCCTTTTTCACTCTCGGGTTCGGGAAGCGGCTCCTCGTACGCCTTTGCCTTCGCTTCCATTGCTGCGCCCGCGAACGCTGGAGATACGGGAGAGACGATAACAGCAACCGCAAATACCGCAAGAACCATCAAACCGGCTTTTTTCAAATTCCTTTTTTTGTTCGAACTGGACATCATTGAAACCACCTCTCTCGACTGCTGTGTTTATTTAAATGGCCCGTTCATTACGTATCTATAGTGGTTGTATCCAACAAACATGCCATTTCCATTGCATCAGGCAAGAAAGCGACTAACACACTATGACGCCTGGGGATGTGCCTATTAGGTTGTTGTGTTTTTCCTCGTGTCCACTGTGCCATTCCATCACGACCTGTGAGTTTGTTTCACTGCAACCTTTTGGTGAGCCCGTGTGAGCTTGCTTCACCGTGAGCCCTTGGTGAGCCCGTGTGGCCTCTCTTTACTGCGACCCTTTGACGAGTCCGCACCACATCGCTTCATTGCGACCCCCTGGTGAGTCCGTAGGTTTTTATCTTTTTGTGCAGATTTGTTCGTTCGAGACCCAACTCATCCGCCGCCCTCGAGACATTCCATTCGTTTCGTTCGAGCGCCCTCAGGATCATCTCGCGCTCGAACTGTTTTCTCGCTTCCTGTAACGGAATCGCGCCGAGCTCGAAGTGAATACCACCCGTCTCTGGGCCGGCGTGTGTGCTCGGGACGGAGTCTGTCTGTGCGGTCGACACCGCGCCTGCGCTGTCTGTTTGTGGTGGTTGGTCGGTCTTCCCCGCCCCCGCGACCGATGGTTTTCCCATCCGGATCTCCGAGCTGAGATCACTCACCCGAACCATTTTGCCGGATGACATGATTACCATCCGTTCGACCTGATTTTTGAGCTCGCGGACATTCCCCGGCCACGGGTACCGCGAAAGCAGTTCGACGACCTGCGGATCGAGCGTCTTCCGAGGGAGCCCGTACTCGTCGCAGTACTCATTGAGAAAGGCTTCCGCCAAAAGTGGAATGTCATCCGGACGCTCCCGGAGCGGTGCTGCGACGATGGGCACGACGTTCAGACGGAAATACAAATCTTCACGGACGCGACCCGCGGCGACTTCTTTAGCGAGGTCCTTGTTTGTCGCCGTGATCACACGAACGTCTACGTTTATCGTTTTGTTGCTCCCGACCCGCTCGATTTCGCCTTCCTGAAGCGCCCGAAGGACTTTTGTCTGAACACGAAGGCTCATGTCACCGATTTCGTCGAGAAAGAGTGTGCCGCCGTGCGCCGCTTCGAACTTGCCCTCGCGTGACTCACTGGCTCCCGTGTACGCCCCCTTCACACTCCCAAACAGCTCGGCCTCGATCAGCTCCTCGGGGATCGCCGCACAGTTGACCTTGATAAACGGTCCGTCCTTCCGTTGGCTTCTGTCGTGAATCGCTTGCGCGATGAGCTCCTTGCCCGTACCCGACTCTCCCATAATGAGCACCCGCGCGCTGGTCGGCGCCACCTTGTTGACCTGATCGAGAATCTCCGACACCGGTCGGCTTTTCCCGAGAAACTCCCTCCGTCCCGAGATCTTGCGTTTTAGCACCTTGTTTTCGGCTGCGAGCGCACCGTATTCCAATGCGTTTTTCGATGTGAGGAGTATCTTTTCTTTACCACAGTCCTTTTCTAGAAAATCGAACGCGCCGAGCTTGATTGCTTCGACGGCGCGCTCGATGGTTCCCTGCCCGGTCAGGATCACAACGATCTGGTCGGGACGGCGCGATTTGATTTCACGAAGCCCCTCGATACCGTCCTTACCAGGCATCGAGAGATCGAGATAGACCACATCGTAGGCCGCTTTATCGAGACTGCTTAACGCCTCGTCGACACCGGGTGCGGAGGCCGCTTCCCACCCCGCGTTCCGGTGGATCATCTCGATCGTGCGGCGGATGTTTTTCTCATCATCGACAATAAGCACACGCCCGGGCATAATAGCGTCTCCTTTATTGGTTCGCGTTTTTAGCCCACATCGTTCACGGGACCCCCAAGGGGCAACGTCACGGTGAACGTCGCACCCTGACCCTCCTCGCTTTGAACGTCAATCGAACCGCCATGAAGCAGGACGATGTTTTTCACCATTGCGAGACCCAGCCCACTTCCCTCTTCCCGTGTCGTAAAGTATGGCTCAAAGATTTTGTGTCTGTCTTCGGGCGAGATCCCCGGCCCGTTGTCCGTTATCGCCAAGACGGCGTCATCGCCTTGCCGTTCAAGTGATATGGCAACTTCCGTTTTGTCACTATCCGTGGCAACCGATACCGCATTGTCCAACAGATTGACCAGGACCCGCCTCATCTGATCCGAGTCAAACACGGACTCCCCGAGATTCGGGTCGGTGTCGATTCGAGTCACCGCCTGCGGGTAGAGTTTCGCCACATCTTGAACGAGATCTCCGAGCGATCCCTGTCGCAGCGACAGCTCGGGCATCTTGGCAAACGAGGAGAACTCCTTTACGAGATTCTGAAGATGTTCGAGCTCGTCTCCAACGACCCGAACGCTCTCGTCAACGAGCTGTTGGTATGATTCGTCGTCCCCCTTGTACTGATCCTTCATCTCCTGGACCGTCAACCGGATCGGGAGCAACGGGTTTTTAATCTCGTGTGCCAGATGACGCGCCACCTCACGCCAACTCGCCATCTTCTCCATATCGATCAAACGGCGACGTTGTGTGTCGAGACGGGACACCATTTCGTTGAATGCGCGAACGAGCCGCCCGATCTCGCCGCCCGCACGTACCCTGATACGATGCGACCAGTCGCCCTCCGCAACGACGTTGGCGCCTTGTGCCAGACGCCGGATGGGGTTTGACATCCGCTCGGCCATAAGAAGCGCCAGCGCGAGCGAGAAAAGCAAAATCACCCCATAGATAATCACAAATGGATAGAAAAAGCTCCGCCCAAGCGTGGGCTGCGATAATCGAAGCTGTGCAAAAATCTGTCTTCCTTCGAGCAGCTGCTCTGCGTGGGTGAGGAATTCCGGATCGGTTCGTTTGAAAAACAGAATTGCCTCTTGACCGTTTTCAGGATCCGCTTTTGACGGCAGGCGCCACAGAGCCAGTTGAACGGCCCGGTCTTCCGTTTCGAAAAAGGAAACAGCGCTCATCGGCGGCCGCGCACCCCGACGTGGGATGATGTTCGAGTCGGCAACCAACTCCCGGAGATCCTGGCTGCCGGAAAACATGGAAAGCTCCTTTGGAAATACTGACGACGTCTCGGCACCTGTCACCCCGTCCGTCACAAAACCATCGACACCACCGGGTAGCTGTTCGAGATCCTCCAGCATTGCCGCGACCGATCGGGTCGCCGCAGAAGGGTCGGACGTTCTCGAGACGATATCGGCAACACCGGTTTCGAACTCACGTCGTGTCTCCACCAGATACGCACGGGAGACCGCCAGCCCACTCTGCAACGCATTTTCGACTGTCGGGCTGAGCCCCAGGTTAAAGCTTTTCTCGATGAGAGATCTCACGAGGAACGAGAGCGGAATCGCTGGGAGCAGCGAAATCACGACACACATGATTATGAGTCGACTTCGAATCGACATCATTTCCCCTCGACGTTGGCGGTGGAATCGCTCTCACCACCGGGTGTGTGATCCCGTCCCGCATTGGGCTCGGTCTCGACCGTCCCTCCAGACGCCGCAGCGTCGGCCTCAACTGATGGAAGACGACCGGGATTGAAAAACGACGTACGGTACCACTCGCTGCGGTCCGCGGAGTCTTTCTCCCGCGCAAAGAAATGCTCGATGAGCTCGTTTAGATTCAAAACTTGTTCCCGCCAGCTTTCTTCCGTCCCGCCTCTGACGTTTTCCCCAACCCAACCGATCATCTGCCGCTTTTCCTTGCCACGAAGCGGGTGAACGGCAATGCTAAATCGGATCGCATATTGGTGATTCAGGTTTACGGTACTCACGGGAACAATCGCGATCTTCCGCAAGTGCTCGATAGCGCTCGCCATCTGTTTGAACGAGGCGTATTGTCGCGTCGAATCCGCTCCGGTGACCGAGTAGAAATCCTCCCACACATCGTACCGAAGCTCGTAGGCATGAAGACCCCGATTGACCGTTTTGTTGTCGTGCGAGACGAGCGTATACAAAAGCTCAACCACCGCCGGGAGCCCGCTCTGGACCGTGCCGATGATCTGATCCGAGAATAAACCACGGCTCGTCAGGTCGCTGACAATCAGACCGTCGGCGACAAAGACCTTGGCGTCCAAAATAGCTGGTCTCTCCCCCTTATCACCCGCGTACGCGGGCGACCAAAGAAGAGAGAGCACGCCAAAAAGCGTTATGATTGTCCTACCACTCATCGAGAAAGGCGTCTGGCCCCTCCGTTAGAACGAAAATCCAAGCAGCCCGTGAACACGAAACTCATCGCCCGTCCGGCCCTCGGAGAGCGGAATGCCCACGTCCATGCCAAACGTTCCCACCCACGGAAGCCGGAGCCGCAGGCCCCACCCAATGGCGGACTCGACATCGTCTATCGAGAAGTCGGTACCGCGTTGCCACCCCTGACCCGCATCAATGAACAAGAGACCGGTAAGCTTTGGCTGGCCCCTTCGGGAATCGATCAGAGGTGTGCGAAGCTCAATATTGGTAAGCCAGTACGCATCGTCACCAACGGCGGGTGATAGGCTCCACTCGGCGAAGCCACGGATCGAGTAGTTTCCTCCCAGATAAAACCGTTCATAGTACGGCGCACCGCTCGAGATGATCCCACCGCTTAGCCGAGAGGAAATGACCGTCTTCTTGCCCAGTGCGAAATGTTTCCGGTAGTCACCGGTGGCTTTCGAGAAAATGTGATCGCCACCAAGAAACGAGTTGTTGAATTCGAGTGTCAAACGTGTGAAAGAACCCGAGAGTGGGAAGTCACCAAAATCGCGTGTGTCCCGCAAGACGCGGAAGAAAAAGCCGGTCGTCGTGTTTCGACCTAGGTCGTTTTGGATCTCTTCGGGAAGTGCATCGAAATTGAACTCTTTGTCTTTTTCTGGATCCGTGAATGCGCTGTCGGGCTTGTTGGCTTCCACTTGTATACCGATCGAGAAACGTGTCGCGCCGCCATACCGATAACGAAGCGCGGCCTCCGCACCGGCCCTGGCGATGTCCTGGCGGAATCGTTTCCATTGCGTGCCCTGCCAGGGATCGGTTCCCTCCGGTCCGCTCCCGTAAAACAGATGGCTTTGATTGTAGATGTGGAATCGTGCGGCGTACCCAAACCCCCCATCGGGTGGGATCGGTTTGCTCCACTCGGCATCAACGCCGGCGATTCGAAAACCAAAACGAAGCCCCATCCGAAACTGCGATTCGATCCCAAGTGTGTTGTCGAAACGGAGCCCAAGCAAAGTGAGAAACCATCCGTAGAGGTCATCGTAGCCAAAACCCGTTTCGAAAGAGGGAAACCCGCGTTCCTTCACTTCGATGACGAGGACCACCGCGCCTCGCACGGATCCGGGCCGGGTGGAAAACTCGACAGATGTAAAGTAGTCGGTGGCGAGTAGCCGCTGGCGGTTGGTTTCGAGAACATCTACGTTGACCTCGTCGCCTGGTTCGATAGTGATGTAACGAAGGATGATGTGTTCGGATGTGTGGTGGTTTCCGGTGACCTCGATTGCTTCGAGGTGGAGGGTTCGTTCGGTTGCTGGTTCGGCGGGATTGCCGGGGTTCGCCGGGGGCGTAGCCGCCGCCACAATTGGGCTGATGACCAGGAGGGCGACAAGTCCGAGGACTATCGCTGGCAGGCGCGTTAGGCATATGTTGACGTGTTCACCCACAACGTAACCCGTATCCGCAAGTGGCATGCCACAGAGGCAGAATCGACATCGGTTGTGTAAGGCATTAATAAACAACGACCTATGAACGAGGATCGTCCACCCGCCGATCCATTGTCAAGCAGAAGTGTGAAAAAAATATACACCTGTGGTGTTGGTGCGGTTTGGGAGACAGTATCGGTGGCCGGCTTTGGAGGGCGGCTACCATTTCGCGTGATCTCGCCAATAGTAGCCGTCTCTACGCGTCTGATCTCGCGCCGCCCTCGACCAAGGTTTGGCCAACGTGTTCGACACAGAACTAGATCGTCAGAACGTGTGTGGTTGGTTGTATGTCTTTACCCTGCCCGTTTTGTGCAACCCCGCTCGAAATTGATCGCCCCGAAGAGCAGGATTCCCATGCACTTGACCCCTCCCGGTCACCGTGATACGCTACTCATAGCCCGAGGTAAAGGACGAGGAGGGGTATGATGAGGAAGACTCGGGACAACGGTGCCGAAGCACGGCTGAGTCCGGCGAGAGCATCACACCATCGAACCTACTCCCACCGCCCGCCAAACGACCTCGCAAGCGTATCGCACTCTACGGGGAGTTCCACCGACTGAAGACTTCTCGACAGAATGCGAGCAGCCCTGCAATCGCGACACTACAGCCGTCGTTCGCAGCGCAGCCGACGCATTGTGAAAGGCAAACGCTTGGGCGCTATATAGAACCGTGATATGCACCGGTATAAGTCCGACGCTCCATGGAAAAACGTTTATTTCATTGAATTGCGCTCAGCTGCTTTCCGTCTTTATGCGCGGTTATGTTACGTGTTTGAGCGGACGAGAGACTTGCGTAGAACTAGATACTCAAAGTTGGGCAATACAATGAGAACATCACACTCAGGAGGAATACGCTCGGTGGCAAGTGAAGCAGAAACCACGAGTATTAGGCAGGCGATGGACGAAGCGTGGCGAGATCACCAGCATACGCGTGACCAGACATGGAAGGCTTTGCAAATCGAATTTGCTCTCGCTGTCGCTGTCGTAGGAGCGGCATGGCAGACCCAGTCCACAGTTGTCGTCACTGGTGCCGCCCTACTTGTGTTTGTGGTAAGTCTGTGCTGCATTCAGATCAGCCTACGGCATCGAAACAGAGTCGAGTTGACGAAGTTCCGGCACATCCTCAACTGCGAGGAGGCCCTTGGACTTCATCCACCCGAGCTTATTTCGGACGTGAAGATGCCGCAACCGATGACATTCGGCGATGCTTTCCATTGGAGGAAGGCCAATTCTGCCGTGTTCATCTTGCGCATGCACGTTGCTATCATGTTCTTCGCGTTGTTCATCCTGATTTGGCGCTTGATTGGATCGATCTGACGGGAAACGTGCCCAACCAGCAGGTGCAGGCGACGCTTGACAGCGCGCTTGACCTGCGCCGTTAGGTGACTAGAGAACGAGGTGAGAAAAATGAGAGTAGTAGTCTTGTTAGCTGTGATGACGACCCTGGCGCTGCCGACGCCGGGCTTATCGGAACCACCAGGAGAAAAGGACATAATCCGGGCGTTCTTGGAGTCTCCTGAGATCATCCGAGCGCAAGAGGAGTTAAAAAACAATGCTGAGCCGGGCGAAACGAAGATCCTATTGTACGATTCGATGTGTGGTGTTGCGGGGTGTCAGTCGTCAGCTTTGGTTGCCCAAAAATATGAACGGAGAAAGGTCAATCCATTTACGACACACATCCTCGGACGGGTGTACATAGGAACGAAGGGTGACATTGTCCGTGTTGAGCGGGTGGGACTAATACCTTTCAAGGATCTAGTGGATACAAAGGACTCGATGAGGGAACACTGACGGTTACCTAACACGCCGTATCTGGACTCCTCACGCAAGGAGTAATTTTGGTATCGGGTGGCGATGTGGGGTCTGACTGCAACCGTATCTTCGGCCTCTTTCGCTGGAGAGGTTCGGTCTCTCCGGGCCATG
>CP070677.1:4161400-4164950 GCA_020352495.1 Candidatus Latescibacterota bacterium | reverse complement strand
GCGGGCGGCGCAGGGATCGAGCTCGCATACAGGATCGCCCAGAAAAACTTCATCGAAGAGGGAAACAACCGAGTGATCTTGACGACGGATGGTGATTTCAACACCGGCCCATCGAGCGACTCGTACATCGTGCGGCTCATCGAAGAGAAACGCAAATCGGGTGTGTTTCTTTCCGTCCTCGGTTTTGGGATGGGGAATCTCAAGGATTCCAAGCTGGAGAAGCTCGCCGATAAGGGGAACGGTCACTACGTCTATGTCGACAACCTGTTCGAAGCCAAGAAGGTGTTTGTCAACGAGCTGGGCGGGACGCTCTTTACGATCGCAAAAGATGTGAAGATCCAGATCGAGTTCAATCCCGCGCGGGTAGAATCGTACCGTCTCATCGGGTACGAGAATCGTCTGCTCAAAAAGGAGGACTTTGACGACGACAAGAAGGACGCCGGTGAGATCGGCGCCGGACACACGGTGACGGCGCTTTACGAGATCGTTCCCGCCGACGCGAAGGAGCAGGCCGCCAAAGAGGATGATCTCAAGTACATGGACGTCAAAATGAGCGAAGAAGCACACGAGAGTCCCGAAATCCTGACGGTGAAATTCCGTTACAAACACCCGGATGAAGACGAGAGCACGCTTCTTTCGCAAACGCTTTTGGACGAGGGCGCAGATTTCGAGGATGCGTCCACTGACTTCCGGTTTTCAGCGGCCGTCGCGGAGTTTGGCATGCTCCTGCGAGATTCGGAGTTCAAAGGTGAGGCGGACTTCGGGCACGTACTGAAAACCGCTCGCAAGGCAAAAGGCAAAGACAAGGAGGGTTACCGCGCCGAATTTGTTCGACTCGTAGAAATGTGTCAGCTCCTGGTCGCCCAACGGTAGGGACAACGGGTGAGCTTCACGGTTGAGCCACCCGAGTTCATCCCGACGGTGACCGGGCAGCGGACGCATCCGCTAAAGCAGCGGGTTATCCATCAGCACATACGGGACTCGCGCCAGTCCCCTCGTGTTCTGTATCGTCATAGACCGAGAACAGGCATTCGAAGCGAGTCCCGTATCATTTTCACTCTACGCCACGGGATCGGGGAAGACGGCCATGCCATTTGACGAACATCCCCCCGTCGCCTACACTAGATAGGAGTCCCAGGCGGCATCGCGTGATTTGTCCCAGAACAAACGACAGAGGAGTTGTGTATCCGTGAAACAGGTCGCATTTGTCGACAGTAAGATCCTTCGTGGGAGCGACGCGTGTATACCGGTCGATGATCTTGGCCTTCAACGGGCGTACGCGGTATTCGACTACGCCAGGATGTACAACGGGCGGCTTTTTCACATCCACGATCATATCGCGAGGTTCCGGCGGTCGGCCGCCGGGCTCCACCTCGAGCTCGATTATACGGACGAGGAAATCATACGAAACGCGATGATCCTCGTCGACGAGCTCAATGTCGAAAACGCGGGACTAAGACTCCTTCTCACCGGTGGTCCCGCGCATGGATCGACACTGTTCGATCAGCCCCGTTTTATCATGATCGCCGAGCAGCTGCCTGAGTATCCCTCTCACGTCTTCCAAAAGGGCGTCAAGCTTATGACCTATGAGTTTCAGCGGGATTTGCCGCACGTAAAGACGACGAACTACATGAATGCATTTCGTCTCGAGCCGTTGAAACGCGAAAAAAAAGCGTATGACATTCTGTATGTCTGGCAGGGCAAAGTGTTGGAGTGTCCAAGGGACAATTTTTTCATCGTTCGGGGCAACAAACTCATCACCGCAAAGGACAATGTACTCCACGGGGTCACAAGAAAAGTCATTTTTGAACTCGCACGGGATGACTTCACAGTCGAGGAACGCGATGTTGCGGTAGAGGAACTGGATGTCGCAGATGAGGCTTTTCTCACGTCCACGACAAAACAGACAGTCCCGGTTGTTCAGGTCGACGACCGAAAAATCGGTGACGGCAAGGTCGGCGAGTGTACTCGAACGATCATCATGCGTTTTCAAGATTACATTGATAGTTACTGATACTCCCCCACATTGAATGCCATGGTCGTGGCCGCGCCGTTCGGTATGTGTTTATTCCTCTTTCGACCTCAGTGCGTTTGGAGATGTATCTGATCTTGATTTTGTACTGTTGGGAAAACAGATCGTTTTGTCTTTGGCTCCGACGGAAGGAACATCATGAAAATAAAAGCCGATTTATATACGTTTTTAGCCGTCATCCTCCTCGGCGTGTGTGTGGGGTGCAGCGGCACCGAAGACGCTGGGACAACGCACGATGACTCGGGCGCAAAGCTCTCGGGGGAATACGTTGGCCAAACACCACCGGGTAACACACCGGAGCTCTTTGCACCGGGTGTCATTAGTACCGGTCTTTATGAGCGAGACGTCGCGATGACGCCTGATGGAAGCGAGCTCTATTTTGGTCTGATGAGCGGTGGCTATTCCACGATCGTGGTCACGAGACGCCAAAACGGCGTGTGGACCAAACCAGAAATCGCGCCATTTTGCGACAACCCCGACGTTTTTGATCTGGAGCCCCACATCACCCCGGATGGCAAGCGATTTATGTTTCTTTCCACCCGCCCACAGGAGGGGCAGGAGCCAAAGTCCGGCTGGGTTTATCAGGACATCTGGGTGATGGACAGAACCGCGGACGGATGGAGCGAGCCATATAACCTCGGTCCGCCGGTGAACTCCGACGCGCCCGAGTACTTCCCGTCGGTCACCAAGGATGGGACGGTCTATTTTTCTCGAGAGGTCACCGAGAACGGACAAAGAAAAAGCCTCATCTTTCGTTCCCGGTTGGTCGATGGTGAGTACACCGAGGCCGAGGCGCTCCCCAAAGCGGTCAACCCCGGCGGCATGCAGTTCAACGCCTTTATTGACCCCGAGGAACGCTATCTGATCGTCGGTATCGCGGACCACGAGGACAACATCGGACGGTATGATTACTATGTTAGTTTCCGTGGTGAGGATGATTCGTGGACGGGACCGATCAATATGGGTGAGCTCGTCAACACCCCCGGGAACACCGTTGTATCACCCTATGTCTCACCCGATGGCAAATATTTCTTCTTTTCGTCAAACCGGAAGGGCGAGCGTGACGCGGGGACGAAACGAAGTTACGAAAGCATCAAGCGGATGACCACGGAACCACAGAACGGCGCGGCGGACATCTATTGGGTCAACGCGTCTTTTATCGAGGCGCTTAGACCATAGCGGGGCTTGTTCGTCAAAACCGTCAACGAAGCGCTCCGGCCGTAAACGGAACGGCGGCTCGCAACGGACCATCAAACCGAGGGATCCAAATCCAATGCGGCACAAAGTCTTATTATTGAGCACCCTCCTCGTCTTGGTGATCTCGTTTGTCTCCCAAGCCAACGCGGAGTCGGTCGAGATCACGTATGTCGCCAATGAAGGGTTCCTTGTTTCCACCGATACGCAAAAGATCCTTATCGATGCGTTGTTTGACGAGGGCTTTGGCAGGTATCTCACACCATCGCTTTTGACTCGGCGGAAACTCACCCGAGCCAAACCACCCTTTGACAACGTCGACCT
>CP070677.1:4144666-4161300 GCA_020352495.1 Candidatus Latescibacterota bacterium | reverse complement strand
GGTCGCTCTTTGGCCCCGAGCCTCGGATGGCCTTTGCGTTTCTGGCCGCCGTGTCCGTGTTGATCATCGCGTGACCCTGCGCGTTGGGTCTTGCCACACCGATGTCGATCATGGTGGCAACGGGAAAGGGTGCTACGCAGGGTGTCCTTTTCAAAAACGCCGAGGCCATCGAGGTTCTTCGAAAGGTGGACACGCTCGTCGTGGACAAGACCGGCACGCTTACCACCGGCAAACCGGCACTGGTGACCGTCACTCCAACCAGTGGTTTTGACGAACGTTCTCTTCTTTATATCGCGGGCAGTCTCGAGATCGGGAGCGAGCATCCCCTGGCCGAGGCGATCGTCACCGGTGCAAGGGAACGAGGCATCGAACCGAGCCCGGCCGCAATGTTCGACGCCATCCCCGGCAAGGGCGTCACCGGCGAGGTCGACGGGCGGTCCGCGGCGCTTGGCAACCAGAGACTGCTCGATGACCTCGGTGTGGATTCGAGCACCCTAGCGGACGAAGCCCGTCGGCTGGGTGAAAAAGGCCAATCGATCGCGTTCGTCGTCTCCGACAGACGCCTCGTGGGTCTTCTCGGTGTCAGCGATCCCATCAAACCGACGACCCTGGAAGCGATCAACGATCTCCACACCGAGCGTGTGCGAATCGTGATGTTAAGCGGGGACACTAAAACCACGGCGAGTGCGGTTGCCGAGGAGCTGGGGATCGACCATGTCATTGCCGAGGTGCTTCCGAGTGAGAAGGCGGGCGAGATTGGACGTCTTCAAAACGACGGTTGGACCGTGGCCATGGCCGGGGATGGCATAAATGATGCACCCGCGCTGGCTAAAGCGGATGTCGGGGTTGCCATGGGAACAGGAACCGACGTCGCGATGGAAAGCGCTGGCGTGACACTGGTTAAGGGTGATCTTCGGGGCATCGTTCGGGCGAGACGGCTCAGCGAAGCCACGATGCGCAACATCAGGCAAAACCTATTTTTCGCCTTCGTTTACAACTCACTCGGTGTGCCACTGGCCGCCGGCGTTCTCTATCCCGTCTTTGGAATCCTGCTAAGCCCGATGATCGCGGCGGCGGCCATGAGCCTGAGCTCTGTTTCCGTTGTCGGCAACGCGCTTAGGCTTCGACGCGTGCGGCTCTAGGGCCGATTCGACTCCGCTCGATTCGCACGCGGCTGCAAAGGGCTCGACGACTTTCCCACACCGCAACCACCGGTCCCGATGCCAAATGGACGTTGGACGATGATTCTCCACTCACGCGCAATCAAGCACTCGGTCTTGTTTCCATCGCTGGTGTTGGTGCCGATTCTCCTCCTATGGGTAAGAGGGTCCTCTCGGCTCGACGAGGCGGAGCTCTCCGTGACGATCAAGCTCATAAGCCAAACACAGCGCCACAGCTATGATCCGTACCACTCCCCAACAACCATCGGGAGAGTGATCCACACGGACAAGCGCTTTTCCTCTCACAAGATCATTGCTTCGGTCAAGGTCGATAATGTGCGGCGCGATCCCTGCACGTTTACCTTCAAATGGTATGACCCCGACGGCAACATCATCGACAAAACCGAGCACCGAAGACCCGACCCGGATCCCAGTGTGAGATACCGTGGCCACTGGTCGATGTACCCAATCGTTCATGAACTCGAGTTCAAGGGAAGAACGGCGGGAAAATACACGTTTGTCGTGGAACGTCCGGAAGGAAACGTGCTTGGCGAGAGGAGTTTTAACTTCTCTTTGAGAAGTGATCAAGAAGGCAACATCCTCTCGCGCAATTCAAAAACCGTCTTGATCATTGCCATCGGCGTCGTTGTCGTTGGTCTTGTCGTGGCGACGTCGAGAGTGTTTTCGTAACACGTTCAAACCACTCTCCGTCCAATGCCACAGCTTCCCGAACACGCCGGAATTGCTGAGAGGATGTGCCTTCTTTCAATCACACCACACCAAATGGTCGGTCTAGCCACCGGTTTACAGCCCGGGCTCCAGGGCGCCCCGGTTGTCAGGCACTCGGCAGAACCAGTGCCCCCGGGCGGCGGACCTTCTGGCGACTAATGCTGGTGACCCTCGTGCCCGGCTTCTTCCTCTTGAGTCAGATACTGGACCGGGTTCTCGGTAAGCATCGTCACACACCGTGCCGAACAACAGGCGTAATTCTTGTCGTCGATCTTGGCCACTTCGATGTGCCCCTCTTCGACTTTCATCTGGCAAACCGGACAAATCCCCTCTTTGGGATTGTCGTAGGCAACGACTTCTGCTTCGGCTGCTTCAGCCGGCTGCTCCGCCTGCTCGGTTTGTGCTTCACCCGTTTCTTCTGTTGCCTGTGGTTCGGCCTCCTCTTTCGCACTACAACCGAAAAGAACACCAAACGCTAAAGCGATA
This sequence comes from Candidatus Latescibacterota bacterium, assembly GCA_020352495.1. Lineage (GTDB taxonomy): Bacteria > Krumholzibacteriota > Krumholzibacteriia > WVZY01 > WVZY01. The sequence goes on along the minus strand of CP070677.1, from coordinate 4,158,925 downwards.
ACGCCCACCACCACGATTGACATCGTGAGACTTCTCATCGCTTTCACCCCTATCCTCCTTTTGTATATGTGGCCGGGGCTACTCGAGCGGCCCCGCCAAACTCGTTTCCAAATTGACCTGCCAGCTTTGTCACCACTGCTTGACCATTCCTATGCCTTGGGAGCCGGTGGCGTCAACAACGTTTTGCACTTTTGCCTCATCCGCAACCCCCGTGCCATGGGGTAGCCAGCAGTTGCTGCCGGTTTTAATCGTTTGTTATACAACAATATACACTGATCGGAGGGCGTTCGGTGCGCCTCGTAACCGCCTGAAATTGTAGAATATTCTACAATGTCTCGACAATAGTCTCTGATTTCCACACTTTGCCCCGTGCATCCGATTTCTGCCCGAGAATTGATATTTCTCAATAGGAGTGATAAACTATGGCTCTCCGAAGCTGTTTACTTTGGTAGGCAGTCTTTTTATTTTTGGTGGGAAATTAGGCCCCTCTGCTAGATTTACTAAACACCCGGCCCTCTTGCTAACGAGGTAGGTATGCGACGAAAGAATCTACGTGTTGTGTTTGGCGTCATAGTCGTTGTCGTCGCGATGGGCTACTTCGGCTTTGCCGGATTCCAGGAAGGCAAGGCGTATTACAAGACCATCGAGGAACTCAACGAGATGGGCGAAAAGGCCTACGGGAAGCGGATCAAAGTCGCGGGGATCGTGACCGAGGGTACGATCGTGCGCGAAGGAAAGAACCTGCATTTCCGTCTCGAACAGAACGAGTTAGGTCTTTCGTGTGTCTATACCGGAAGCGCCCCCGTGCCCGACACGTTCAAAGACGGCGTCGAAGCCGTTTGTGAGGGCAACTACAGGGAGGATGGCTCGTTCGAGGCCAAAAAGATCCAAGCCAAGTGCGCCTCCAAATACCAGTCGAAGTACGGAACGGCGCAGGCGACCGGGCACTAGACCTACCGTTGTTAGCTCTCGCGGCTTAGCGGCGCGTAGTCCCAAGGCCGCCCAATTTTGAAAATCCTTCGTTCATTTCTCTAACCGGGGTTATGCATGGCGAACTTTGGTAATCTGTCACTTCTCCTCGCTTTTTCAGTTACCGTTTACGCGATTCTTGCGCTCTTTCTCGGTTGGCGAACGCAACGCAGAGAGCTCGCCAAATCCGGAGAGTACGCGGTCTATGCCTCGTGCTTTTTTGTAACGCTCTCGGCCATCGCTCTTTTCCACCTGTTTGCAACGAGCAACTTCAACGTTGAATACGTGGCGCGGTACAGCAACCGCGACCTGCCGATGTCGTACAAACTCGCCGCGTTTTGGGGAGGCCAGCAAGGATCACTCTTGTTTTGGACGTGGGTCCTTACGATCTTTGCCGCCATCGTGACCTTTCAGAGTCGCCGTCGCCGGAGCGATCTCGTCACCGTCGCGCTCGGGATCATCTCGATAACGACGCTCTTTTTTCTCCTGCTAAACAATTTCCTCGAAAACCCGTTTGGGCGGCTCGGGATCCTTCACGAAGGAAATCAGCAACCGATGCCATTTGCCCCTTCCGACGGACGTGGACTGAACCCACTTCTTCAACATCCGATCATGGTCATCCACCCCCCGGTTCTCTTTCTCGGGTATGTGGGGTTTGTGGTCCCCGCCGCGTTTGCGCTCGCCGCGCTTGTCACGCGAGAGCTGGGGAACGCATGGGTTACGCTGATTCGCCGTTGGGCGCTTCTCGCATGGGGTTTTCTTGGGATCGGGATCATCCTCGGCGCGCGTTGGGCGTACGTCGAGCTCGGTTGGGGCGGATACTGGGCGTGGGACCCCGTGGAGAACGCTTCGTTTATGCCCTGGCTGACGGGCACGGCCTTTCTCCATTCGGCCATCATCCAGGAAAAGAAAAACATGCTCAAGGTGTGGAACGTTGTGCTCATCATCGCAACGTATCTTCTCTGTATCTTTGGGACGTTCTTGACACGTAGCGGTATCGTCTCCTCCGTGCATGCGTTTGCCGAGTCGGAGGTTGGTGTCTATTTTATCGCGTTCATCGCCCTGACCGGTGTCGCCTCGATCATCCTGATTTTCGTCCGGCTGGATTACCTGAAAAGCGAAAGTTCTTTTGATTCGATCGTCTCGCGTGAGGCGAGCTTTATGTTCAACAATCTCGTCTTTCTTGGTGCGTGTTTCGCGGTCTTTTGGGGCACGATGTACCCCGTCTTTTCCGAGGCGATTCAAGGTGAAAAAATCACCATCGGGCCGCCGTTCTTCAACAAGATCTATGTTCCGCTTGGGCTGTTTATTCTTTTCCTCACGGGAGTAGCACCTCTGCTTGCCTGGCGGAAAACGTCTTTCAAGAGTCTAAACAAGAATTTCTTTTGGCCGCTTGCGTTGAGCATCGTCGCTGCCATCGTTCTGTTCTTTGCCGGCGTGCGTCAGATTGCCCCTCTCGTGGCCTTTTTTCTTGCGATCTTCGTGACGCTGACGATCTTGATCGAGTTTTTCCGTGGTGTCGGTGCGCGTATGAGGGCGCACGGTGAATCCGTGGCAAACGCGCTTTTCAATCTCGTCGCCAAGAACAAGCGGCGATACGGTGGATACATCGTGCATTTTGGAATCGTGTTGTTGTTCATTGGCTTCTCCGGCGCTGCGTTCAACCAGGAAGCACAGGGTGAACTTGGCGAAGGTGACTCGATCACGATCGGCGACTACACGCTGGTCTGTGAGAAGCTCGAGGAAAAAGACACGCCAAATTACTATCTCGTCGAGGCGGCGTTGGCTGTTTCCAAAAACGGCAAACCGGTAACGATGCTTTACCCGCAGAAGCGTGTTTACAAAGCGAGCGAACAGTCGACATCGGAGGTCGCCATGCGGAGCACGCTGAGAGAGGATCTTTACACGGTCTTTGCCGGGCTCTCGCAAGAAAGCGGAAAAGCGGTGATTCAGCTCTACATCAACCCGCTCGTTAGCTGGCTTTGGCTTGGTGGCACGATCATGGGGTTGGGAACGATAATATGCATCCTCCCCGATGCCGGAACGACGCGCTCGGTGCGCGGTAGAAAGGCTCTCGATAGACTGCTCACGTCGGATGAGAAAATGTAGGGTCGGACAGGACGGTTCGCATGGAGAGCGGCGGTCCCGACGGACGTTGACGACGAATAGAATGAGACGCGAGGTCAGAGGACGTCTGGGCGGAATGCGGTGCCAAGGCGCTTGATAGACGCTGACAAAAAAATCTGAGGGCACACGGCTCATGGAATACATTGCCATCATACTCTTCGCTCTCGCGGCGATCATGTTTGTGACCTATCCGCTCTTTGGACGGCGGCGGCGGTTTTACGAGTTTGAGGATGTGTTTGATCTCGGAGACATAAAGCAGTTAGACTTTTTGAATTCAAAAAAGGCCTCGATCAACAACAACCTGCGCGAGCTCGACTTCGAGTACGAGATGGGGAAGCTTTCCGAGCACGACTACACCACCCTTCGCGCCGGATACGAAAGCGAAGTGGAAAGCGTCGAAAAGGCGATGGACAAACTCAAGATCAAGAAAGAGATCCAAGAGCTGATCGAGAGCGAAGTACGGTCGAGAAGACGAATCAAATAACCTGTGCACACCTCTCTTCCGTTCTCATACCCTTGTAACAAGACATGACGGACCGGATATTTCGAATGATGCATCTCCTTTTGGCAGGCTGTCTCGGCCTGGCTGTTGTCCTACTTCCCGGCGTGGCGGCCGGGTTTGAAGTCCACGGTACCGTGGTAAACGGGACGACGGGCCAACCGGCAGGCTCGATCAAGGTCAAGATCGTGGATCCACGGCACGGGATGGTCACCGAAGACGAAATAGAGACCGATTCAAAGGGGAGCTTTGTCATCGAAGATCTCGATGAAAAGATCTCGATTTATCTTCTTCAAGTGGACTATCGAGGTGTTACATACACCGAGCTGCTCCGCCCAAACGATGAAGAGCATCGCCACATGCAAATCAACGTTTATGAAACGACCCCCGATTGGGATGACGTTCGTGTGTCGATTCCTCATCTTATGACACGGAGAAGCCACGACACGCTCTCCGTCGACAGGATATTCACCGTTTCCAACAACACGGATCCCCCCAGGACGATCGTTGGCGAGAACGTCGGTTTCAAAATTTACTTGCCCGAAGATCGGCTGCGTATCTCGTCGCTTTTTGTGACGTCGCTGGGGATCCCGATTACGGTAGATCCAAAGCCAACGGATACACCGGGAATCTATGAGATCGTCTACCCGTTCAAGCCGGGGCAGACCCGGGTCGGATCATCCTTTGACGTAGCCTATGCCAACGAAGAGTATGCTTACAAAGAACCGTTGCAATATGACATAGAAGAAGTGGTGATTCTCGTCGAGGATCCATCGATGGAAGTCACGAGCGCGACGCTCGACCTGGGAGAAGAGAAAGAAGTCCGCGGACTGAAGGGGTACCATATCGAGTCGCTCGCAAAGTCTACCGTGATCGACCTCATGTTCAGGGGAGGAGAGGCGCAGCCGGCACCGTCGAGTTCACCGTCTCACCAGATCGTCACGCTCGACGATCCGGTAAGAAACGCTTCCATCATTATCATTGTGGGCTTTACACTTCTACTTGTTCTGTTGATGGTTTTTGGCGCGAGGTCTCCTTCCCGAGGCGCCGCGGCAGAGGTACTTGCGTCACGAAAGGATGCTCTCTTGAATCAGATCGCGAGGCTCGATGACCTGTTCGAGACGGGTACCGTGTCCGCTCAACTGCACCGGCTCAAACGAAGTGAACTCGTGAACTCCCTGTCACGAATCATCTACGAAATCGAAAAGACCCGGTCCGAGAAATCCAAAACGGCCAAAAAACAAAAAGGGGCGGCCCATGCCCGGTGAGCATTCATTGCTCGTTGCCCGCAACCTCACGAAGACATTCGGTCGATTCACCGCACTCAAATCGCTTTCGCTCGAGCTGGCACCCGAGGAGTTTCTTACAATAGTAGGACGAAACGGCGCCGGCAAGACCACGTTGTTGAAAATCGTCTCCTCGATCATCCGCACGTTTTCGGGTGATGTGACTCTTTTTGGACAGAACCTCAAACAGGCCGACGAGGCCGCCCGCCGGCGGATCGGCTTCGTCTCGCACGAGAGTCTTCTTTACAAAGACCTTACCGTAAGGGACAACCTGATGTTCTACGCGCGACTATACGGTGTGTCCGACCGTGATCGGAGGATCGACGAGATGATCGAGCGGGTGGACCTGGAGGCAAGATCCTCGGCTTTGGTGCGGGCGTTGAGCCGCGGGATGAAGCAGCGGTTGTCGCTGGCGCGGGCGCTGATCCACCAGCCCACGCTGCTTCTACTCGATGAGCCGTTTACCGGTCTCGATGAACGGGCCTCCGAGGTTCTCGATCGGTTTCTCTCCGAACACATCCAGAGCGGTGGCGCCGCCATTATGGCCACACACGACATCGAGCGCGGCTGGCAACACGCCAATCGTGTCGTCGTGTTGGACAGAGGAACCATCGTCCATCAGACGACAACCGAGGGATCATCCTACGAAGCATTTCGAAACGAGTACCGGGACATTCTCTATCACTAACGGAGGGTCGACGAGACACCAATGTGGCGAGCCATCACAACGATACTCTGGAAAGATCTGAAGATCGAGCTTCGGACAAAGGAGGCGTTTAGCGCTTCGTTTGTCTTTTCGCTCATGGTGCTCGTGATATTCAACTTCACACTCGATCTGACGACCGAAGAGGCCATGAAGATGGGCGCGGGTTTTTTGTGGATCGCGTTTGCGTTTGGCGGCGTGCTCGCGCTGAACCGGTCGTTTGCCCTCGAACGGGATGAAAGCTGCATCCAGGGGCTCCAGCTGGCTCCCGTCGACCGCGGAGGGGTCTATCTCGGCAAGTTCCTCGCCAACGTGATCTTTATGCTGATCACCGAGCTTATTCTTCTTCCTCTTTTTGCGATCTTCTTCAACGTGGATATCACGGGCCGGCTCCCGTATCTCGTTGGGGTTTTGGTGCTCGGCACGGTGGGGTTCTCATCGGTGGGGACCCTGTTTTCAGCCATCGCAGTGCACACACGGATGCGGGAGGTCATATTACCCATCCTCCTGCTCCCGGTCACTGTGCCTGTTCTAATCGCAGCGGTGGAAACCACCGCCTATGCGATGGGGGCCGATGTCGAGCCTTACTTCTGGTTCCGACTTCTGGTAGTCTATGACGTGATATTCGTCACAGTGTCGTTTCTCACGTTTGGATCCATCCTTCAGGAATAACAATGACGACGAAACCCAATAAAGATACTGCCGGCGGGGTGTTGAATGGACTGGCGCTCATTGCGATGATCGTAAGCCTTTATATGGTGTTTTTGTACGTGCCAACCGAAGCAACGATGGGCGATGTTCAACGGATCTTTTACTTTCACGTGCCGTTGGCTTGGGTTTCTTTCTTTGGGTTCTTTCTCGTTTTTGTCTTTAGCGTGGGTTATCTAGTCCGCGCGAACAAAAAATGGGACAACCTGGCCGCGTCATCCGCCGAGATCGGTGTGTTGTACTGCACACTCGTACTGGTCACCGGCCCGATTTGGGCAAAACCGGTGTGGGGGGTCTGGTGGACGTGGGATCCACGGCTGACGCTCACCCTGGTTTTGTGGCTCATTTATATTGCGTATCTGATGCTCCGCCACTATATGGTCGATCCGGAGCGAAAAGCGACCTTTTCTGCCGTGCTTGGTGTCGTTGGTTTTATCGACGTGCCGCTCGTGTACTTTTCGATCCGCTGGTGGAGGACTCAACACCCCCAGCCCGTGATGGCGGGTGGTGAAGATTCAGGGCTCGAGGATCCGATGGTGTTCACACTGGTTGCTTGCGTCGTGGCATTCATGCTTCTTTTCTTTGCGCTGCTAAGACACAGGCTCCGGCACCAGGCGTTTCGCGAAGAACTCGATGAGCTCCACGACCGCCTGGAACACGAAGGACATTTTCAATAGGGAGTTTTTGATGGGATGGCTTTTTGCAGCTTTTGCGCTGGTCTGGTTTGCGGTGTTCGTCTATCTATTTGATCTCGGAAAAAAACAGCGGGCTATGACAAAAGAGATCGAGGACCTCAAAACAAGACTCGCCCGCGAGGCCAAGGGCTGAGCATTCCGATGCGTATTGTCTGACCGACGAGAGCGGGAGCTGGACGAATCGCCTGCCGTTGCACAATGGGTCAGGCAAAAAAGGCACCCGACAAATCGCTCGCCATCAGACGGGCTTACGTGAAGAACCGGGGCCGGTGTCGTTTGACACCGGCCCCTCACTCTTGGTTTAACCTCCGAATCTCCGGCCCCCCCAAAGCCGACCGGGACATCCGGTCTTATTTCAGAAGAACCATCTTCTTGGTCTGCGCGAATCCTTTCGCCGTGAGTTTGTAGAAATACACGCCACTCGACACGGGTTGACCCTGTTCGTTAAGGCCTTTCCACGTCTTCGAGAACCCCTCCGGTTGTGGTGACTGCACTTCGTCGACCAGCGTCCGCACCAGTTGTCCGGCCGCGTTGTAGATCCGAAGCGTCACCGATCCCCCCTCGGCGATCGAGTATTTGATCGTCGTTGTTGGGTTGAAGGGATTCGGGTAGGCGTTCTCGAGCTTGTTCACCAGTACGAGAGGGTCGATGCCAATGGGTTCGCCGAGCTCGTTCTCAAACCAGGCCAATGTGCTGTGGAGATACGTCACATAATCCGGAACTCCGTCCAGATCGTCGTCGCTTATCGAACCAAACCCGTATCCGGCGAGGAAAAAGCGAGCAACCGAGCCAACGCCATTTGGGGTCGTCTGATAGACCGCCGCGGGCGCAGACGGGTTGTTCTCGTATAGGTGCGACACGTTCGAGGCCCCTGTGGCGCCTGGGCTGTCGAAATCATTGATCACGGGGCACCCGCCGTTGGCGTAGAACGTTTCGGGATGCCACGGCGATGGAGGCGCCGCGTTCGAGTAGACCACCGGAGAGATGACTCCTGTCACAATGTATTGGTCATCCGTTACAAGTGTGTGGTTCATGTACACACTCTTGACCTGCGAAGCGCTCAGACCCAGATTACTCCAATCATACACGACATCATCCCCCCAATAGGCCCAACCGGGGTTGTCCGGGTGGTTGGTGAGGAAGGTGTCGGCCAGGGCAAAGTCGTCCGACAGCTCGCGAGTGGACGTGCATTGACCGTCGCCCATGAGACCTTCGCCCCTCGGCAGGTCATTGCAGTTCCAGAGTACCTTCTGGTAGATCTCGACGGGGCCACCGATGATTTGATTCCGGATGTTCTTCACACGCGAGGCGAGGCCGTTGTACGAGCACCCCGGCGACCCCAGCACGTCGAACCGGTCGACACGGTCAGTGATCCCGAGAATCTTGAATGCATTGTCGAAATTCAGTTGCGAGCGGCTGCCCCGGCCGTCGGCGTCGTCGACAAAGAGGATATCACCAAAGTCACCCGGCTCGCGGCCCGCATCGGGAAGCACCGACCACTCGCACGGGCTCGCCACCGCTTCGTTGATATCGTTTGTGACCCTGCCGGCGCCCTGACCATGGTAGGTTCTATGCCAGTAACTCCATTGCCCTATCGTGTTCTGGGCGGCGAGGAAATAATGGATCACATCACCCGGCGCAAAGATCCCGGTGTTCGCGGGGACGTTCTCGTTCGCGTGTTTGTAGTGAGGTCCGGTCGGACCAAACCCGAGGTCCATCAAATCGGCGCAGTACATGTCTTGTTCGATGCTGCCGTTGGTCTTGCACACCTGATCCATCCGGTACGCATCCCATCCCGCAGGCGCTAGACCCGGCACAAACGGCCATCGGAGGAGTCCCGCGTTGGGGTCGGCCGCATAGGCCTGGTTATCCGGTGACTGAATCGCCAGTCCGTTCTTGCCGGCAACGGGATTCCCAAAGCGGTCGGTCACCTTGACGAACGCGTACACCGCCTTTCCCGGTCGGCCACCCGTATTGTCATCCGCAAGCCCGTTCGGATCGATCACGCCTACCACAAGCGAGTCACCTGGGAGAACAACATCCGCGTTGGCATCTATGGGACCCTGCGCCATGTCGCAGCGGGCGTAGTCGGACGGGCCAATCCCACCCTCTTCGGGAAAGTTGTCCTGCCAGAGATCGATGTGGTCAACCGCCCAGTGCGGGCCAACGACGTTTACTTGAACGAGCCTTACCTGATCGAAAAGTGGTGAGTGGCTTCGGCATTGCGGCTCACAGAACCACACCCCACACATGTCGACCACACGGAGGGCCACCTGAATATCGACCGCCCCGCTTGGTATCAGCGGACCGATGTCGAAGTCCTCGCGGTGCCAATCCTTTTGCGCACCGTAGTGGACAAAACCATCAGATTCCCACGCCCCGGGCGTGCCGGACCCGTCTCGCGTTCGTATGTACCACCTGTAGAAGATCAGGTCCATCAGATCGAGATCGCGATAGACCAGGAATTGGAGCCTGTAGTGGTCTCCCGAACCGGCGATGGGGACCCACGGTGACCGGACTTCGTTGTTTATATAAAGGTCGTCGTGCCAGTACGGCACAATGCCCTGTTCCGGGTATCCGCCGCAGGCGTAGTTATCAACCGCGGGATCGGTGAAAAAACCCCACATACATCCCAACACGCGCGCGCACGGGTCTTCCTGAATCACATCGGGGCCTTGATGAAGGTTGGCGTAGTCGCCAAATTCAATCGGAACCCCTTTCCAGAACCCATCGGCCGTCTGGGTCGCTCCGCAGTCGTCGGCTTCGAAGTCATGAAAATAGGTCGGGCCGCCGTTGCAGGATACGGTAATGTCATCGACCTTTGTCGCTCCCTCGTTGGTCGGCCAATCGCCGTCCTCGTCGCTCCATGCCTCGTCGGAAGCGAACCGAAATCGGAGCATCGTCCACCCATCCGGTATGGCGATTTGGAAGCTTTCGAACAAGGGCCCACCGGTACCGTCGTACCACAACGGGTATCCTGCGCCGTCGACGTCCAACAAGTACCAGTTCTGTGCCATGGGACGGTAGTACTCAGCGTAGACAAAGTCGTATCCGGGCTCGGTGTCCCATTCAATCGTCCACGACCAGGTGAGCGTGTCGCAGACAAGCGTGTCGGACACGAGCGACTGAAACCAACCGTTTCCGTAGCCGGGGAGCGTGGCCCAGTCACACCACGGTTCCTCCGCCGTCGGCCACTGACCACACCACATCGACTTCTGACCATTTATGGGAGTGATATCGTTGCAACCCGGGCCTGCCCCCAGGGGTCCGTCGATGTGAAAGTACGTTGTGAGCTGGCTTGTCAAATCATGACTCGTCCAGCCTTGCGGATCGCAGGCGCCGGCAAGATCCTCGAACTGCCACCACCCTAAGACAGTCGTCTCTACTGCGGCTGCCGCCTGATCGATCGAGCCCCCGATGTCAGGTTGGTGCAGAGATCCATGTGGAGTCTCGAAAACTTTGTAGTTGGAGAATTTGTCCTGGGCACCCTTGCCCCAGGCTGCGGCAGAGAGTGATACCAGCGCGAAGAGAACACACAAGAACACTCTCAGGGGATTTCTCATCATGTCCCTCCGTTGTTGCTGACTCATCGTTTCCCTCTACTATCGCTGAGAGGGAACCGATGAAACGTGAGAACCACTCAATGATTTAATCTGGTTCGCTGGCGAACCAGCTGTGTCGGTCGGCTGGTGAAGATCTATTACGTAATGCCCCTCGACGGGTCGTTTTGTCACCTCCTCTGCCCTAATACGGTTTACGAACCGAGTTGCGTCGGTTGGCCGAGTTTTTTCGAGGGTGGGGAACCGAATTTACAGCGGTGTGTGCCCCCCCCGGACGCTACCGCAAGTCACAGCTGTCTTTTTACAGTATAGCACAAATTCAACGATCTGACATGCCACCCGGATGTGAAAAAGGGGCCGGTGTTCCTTGACACCGGCCCCGTGCTCTGACCGCTCATCGATCACCGGATCCTGGTCATTTCATAAGGATCATCTTGCGGGTGTGCACGAAGTTCTTTGCCTGCAGCCTGTAGAAATACACACCGCTTGCGACCCGGTTGGCATCCCAATCAACCGTTTTGTACCCAGCGGTTTGATACTCGTTGACCAGCGTGGTCACCCGCTGACCCATGACGTTAAAGACGTCGAGACGCACATGGCAACCCTCGCGAACCGCATAATCGATCCGTGTCGTTGGATTGAACGGGTTGGGCCGATTCTGGTAAAGCGCAAACGCGGCGGGTGCCTGATCCGGTCCCACGATCTTTACGCCCCCGCCAGGATTGGCCCCGTCGCTCCCCGCCACGTACGGCGGACAGAAGTCGTCGTCTGAGATATCCGAGCCGAACTTGCCTACGGCATCGTAACAGGTGACACGGACGCGGCATTGATCGGAGGGTGGTCCCGTCACCGTCCATAAGAACGATCCCGGATTTCCCTCGAGTGTGGCAATGCGCGTCCATTCCACACCGCTGTCCACCGAGTAGTCGACGAGTGTCGAGTCGATTCCAACGTTATCCGACGCGTCCCAGATGATCTCATACTCTTGCCCGATGTAGAGCACCTCGCCGCCATTAGGTTGAATCACCGTGACCGACGGGGTGACCGCCGCATCGAGCGACTTGAAGACGTTGAGCCGACCGCTTCCCATGAGTCCCGCGTAGGCGGGATTGAGATGATCGATGTTGTCAGTGTAGTCCACGATGAGATCCGTGATCTCTTGCCAGGTGAGCGTTGCGTCGTATGACTTTAGCATTCCGGCCGCTCCTGCCACATGGGGGGCGGCCTGGGAGGTCCCAGAGACCCAGGCGACATAGTTTGGGTTGTAGTGGAGTGAATAGGTACTGATGACATCCACCCCCGGAGCGGCAAGATCTACCCATGTTCCGTAGTTGGACCACGGAGCTTTGACGTCGTCCGAATCCGTGGCGCAGACGTTGAGCACGTCGGTCCGGGACCCGAGGTAATCCGGTGTGCTCACCCCTTCGTTCCCAGCGGCATGAACGACGATGACTCCATTTGCGATAGCGTTGGTGACAGCTGCGCCCAGACCACCGGTATTCGAGGAACCCCAGCTGCAGTTTATCGCCGTGACACCTTTGTTGACCGCGTAGTAGATCGCCTGTGCGGCAAAATCCATCCGCACGTAACCGACTTCATACCCGTAGATCGGGTGCGGGGCGGACCAGCCGATACGAAGCGCCATGACCTTGACCCCGTTGGCCGGTGCCGTCGGGCCTGTATTCCACCCTCCGGCCAAACCTGCAACCATCACACCGTTGTTGGTGATGGCACCCATGATACCGGCGACGTGTGTCCCGTGGCCGTTGAAGTCGGTTGGCTCGTTGTCCGGCTCGTCGGCGTCCTCACCCGGCCAGGCACCATAGATGTTGTCCACGAAGTCCCAGCCAATCCAGTCGTCGACGAAGCCGTTTCCGTCGTCGTCTACACCGGGATCACCGTCGTACTCGAATTGATTGATCCAGACGTTGCCATCGGTATAAGGGGAGAGGCCGCCCAGATCTCGCGAGTTGTATTGCACACCGGTGTCCAGACACCCCAACAGCACCGTCTCGTCACCCGTCTCCAGGTCCCACGCGTCCGTTGCGTCGACGTCGTTATCCTCGGTATCCATGAAGTTCCACTGGTCGGAGAGGAAATACGGGTCATTCGGGATCATCTCGTAGACCGGATGAACACCGATCGGTTCGACCTTTTCCACGTATTCGTGGTCGAGATAGGCCCGCATCACTTCCTCCAGATCGAACTCCTTGTTGAATTCCAGGATGTAGTACTTCGTGAGATCTTCCTGTGGCACTTGGGGCAAATTGTTCGGTTGTTCTATCACCGGTGAGCGGACATCAGGGAACTCTCGAACGAATTGAGTGACACCGTACTTCTGGTTCAAATCGTCCAGACCGTCTATACCCGTTAGTACCGTTTCGTCTGCCTGAATGACACTAAGCGTCGGCGCATTGGCCGTCAGTTTGATCACCATTTGGTTGCGGACGTAATACAGCGAGGGGGCAGGAGATCTAAACGGCACATAGATCTCATTGTATTGCCTTCGTGGGGGATTGATTTCGTCGTTGTCTGTAAGAGCAGTGGAGGATAACGCAAGCAAGACGATCACCATAAATATCATCATCTTTTTCATAGCGAGTACCTCCGACAAAGGTTTTACCGAAAACCGATTTTGTACCCGAAACGGGTCCTGCCACATCAGCTTCCCCTCATCACCTCCTTCCGTTGAAACGAGAACGCCGCGCGCTCGAGGATGATATGCACCGTGCGATGACACCTAAAACATCGTACGGCGGAGAAAGAAACGCACCGTGCGATTGAACCGAGCGTCTCGCGACATCAAAAAGACAAACGCCGTACAGCTGAGCTGAACGCCTAACAACATTGGAGAAGAAACACACCGTGCAGCGGGTTGTCAGTCCGATGGTCCTTGAGCTGTGGGTCGTTTTGAAGCCGCCCTCCGTCTGGCGCGGATCAGGGTGAAGAGACCTTCGGGAGAGCGGGTGTCTTTAAGACAGGGTGTCTCTCAACGACTCGCCATCAGAAGCACAGGCGGGGTCTCCGCATCGAGGGAAGCAGAACAGTTGGTCGTGCCGTGAGGAAACAATCGCACACATGCCAAGAACTGATCCCACCATTTGGATCTTAGCAGTCTTTGGTCCGTCCGGCAACCCGATTTTCCGCTCCCTCCTCCCAAAGGTTTCCGCAAACGCGTCTTGTGATAGCACGGGGCCGTGCTCACTTTTCACTTCGAAATGGCGGATCGTATTTGCATCGCTGCCACACCGGCAACCAACTGCACGCTCGTCCAGGGGGGGGTGTCGTAACGATAAAAGAGATGTTCGGGCGGGAATCGGATACCGGTGCAGGACGAAAAGATCGATCGTCTACGCGGTTGGCAATGACAAACCGGGGCAAAGCAGAAGATCATTTGTTTCCGGTTTGAAAAGCAATCGCTTCAAAGTATGGGAAAAAGCAAGCGTGGTCAGAAAAGGGGGGGGTGTCCCCTAACACCGGCCCCTTTTCTGAAACTCCAACCTCAAACCGCATCCTCGAACCGTGACGGAGAAACCTCTTACTTCAGAAGTACCATCTTCTTCGTCTGCGTGAAGTTCTTCGTCACCAGCTTGTAGAAGTACACACCGCTAGAGACAGGGTGTCCCTGGTTGTTCAGGCCGTTCCACTCTTTTGTGAAGCCGCCTTCTTTCGGTGTTTGTACGTCATCTACCAGAGTCCGCACCAACTGCCC
>CP070677.1:4114380-4144566 GCA_020352495.1 Candidatus Latescibacterota bacterium | reverse complement strand
TTCTACCGTGTGAAGGTAGCACTCTCCCACTGAGTTAAGCCCCCTACCTCAAAGGGTGCACCGTCTATTTTTAACACCGGAAACGTAATTCTAGCAAGTGTTTTGTTCTCGAGACCCTGTGGTTTTCGGAAGACTGTTTTCGTTTGCGGTTGGGTTGCGGGCGGGTTACAATGCCTAGGGACCGCACTCACCCACACCGCCGATTCAGTCCCGGGACCACGAGGACATGCCATGAATTCGGAGCCAACCCAACCGTTTCACATCCGCTCGATGGAGCCTGGTGACAAACCGGCGATTCTCGATTTGGCGAGGTCGCTCACGGCGTTTTTCCCCGAGGACGTGATTCCCACCATCGCTTCGGGGCTCGACAAAAACCCCGTTCTGACCGGAGAACTCGGGGATGAGATCATAGGTTTTCTTGTCTATGCCGTCCGGGATTCTCAAACCGCAGAGATCATATGGCTTGGCATCAAAGAGGAATACCACGGTCTCGGGCTCGGGAGTATGATGCTCGAGACACTCGAACGGCTGCTCGAACGAAAGGGCATAGGCAAGCTGATCGCTTCAACACTTTCGTATACGGTGAAGTACAAGCCGTTTGAGAAGGTTCGGACGTTTTACTATCACCGCGGCTTCAAGTCCCTCGGTATCCAGAGCAACTACTACGACGACGGGATAGACCGCCTGATCCTCGTCAAAAAAATCTAACCTCTGAGAAAACTGTCTCGATGAAGCCCCTACCGGTGTTTGTCCACGCCGACTTGGGGGCAGTCCGGTTCAAGAGGACAGGTTGAGCACAACGGGGAAATCGGCTTACAGACTTGTTGGCCAAAGCTAACGAGGAGCTCGTTGTACCCGATCCAATATCTGTCGGGTAGCACATCCATCAAGGCGTACTCGGTCTGCTCGGGATTTGACGTTTTCACGAGACCGAGTCGATTCGATACACGGTGAACATGGGTATCCACGCAGATTCCCTTCTTTCCGTACCCGAGCGTAACAACGAGATTCGCCGTTTTTCGTCCCACGCCCTTGAAGGTGAGCAGTTCGTCGATCGAGTCGGGTACAACACCGTCGTATTCGAGTAACAAACGCCGCGAGATCGCTTTGATCGTTCGGGCTTTTGTTTTGTAAAACCCGACAGGGTAAATCGCCCTTTCGATCACCCGAACGGGAGACTCAGAGAGCTCCTTCGGGGTTGACGCGATACGGAAGAGTTTTTTCGATGCGTCGGCCGTGACTTCGTCCTTCGTGCGGAGACTCAGGATGGTCGACACGAGGATTTTGAAAGGGTCGCGTCTCTTTCGAGCGATGTCCGACACAACGGGGAGAGACGCGCCAACGGCCTTGCCCATACCTCGAACGAGCTTTGCCACGGATTTTGCATTTGGCTTTCTTGTTCCGGTCGCCAACGGGTTTTCTCCTGGATCCGATCCGGTGTCATGGGATACGAGACGTTCGCGTCACTATACAGGAGAAGACCGACGAATCCAAAACCCAATTCTGGGATTGAGTCCCGATCTTACCTATAACGTCAGGGAGATGGGATCCTAGAGCTTTCTCGGACCGTAATCGCTTCGTTATTTCGCGGAAGAGGGGGTCGAAATCGCAGGGGTTCCGAGACCCCGCGCCCGCTTCGTTCGGCTTCCCGCCTGCCGGCGGGTGATCCTCGCTCGCTCCTGCGCAAGGGGTCTCGGAAGCCTCACGATTCCGAGTCGGGAACCCAGTACGCCGGACAATGGTCTAACCAGCCATCTGGGTCACAAGACGCCACAGATCCCTAGACAGGTAGCTCGCGCATTCGATATTGAATCGCCTCGGCGAGATGCGGGGTGGCGATGTCCACGGCGCCTTCGAGATCGGCGATCGTCCTTGCCACCCGGAGCACCTGACCGCGCCCTCTCGCGCTGATCTTGAGCTGCTTTTGCCCCTTTGCGAGGAGTCTCTCGCCGTCTTCATCGAGGCGGCAGAGCCGACGGACCTGTCTTTCCGTAAGCCGCGCATTGAGCACCAGTGACGCCGGCGCATGGACTGCCTCGTCGATCGCGCGCCGTTGGGAACTCGCGTTACGCCGTTTTTGGATCTCTCGTGCTCTCAGGATCTCGCGAAGCATCATCTCGCTTGAATCTCCGCCATTGGGAGGTTTGAAGGCCGCGATCTCCACAGGGCGGACAAAGATGTGAATCGAAATCCGGTCCAGTAAGGGACCGGAGATCTTGCCCACGTAACGGTCGATCTGGAGTTGCGAACACCGACACATTTCTTCGGGATTTCCCCGGTGCCCGCAGGGGCACGGATTCATTGCTGCAATCAATTGAAATCGCGCGGGAAAAGTGATCGCACTCTTGGCGCGCGAGATCGTGATCCGTCCCTCCTCGAGTGGTTGCCGGAGCGTCTCGAGTACATGCCGCTTGAACTCGGGGAGCTCATCGAGAAACAAGATGCCGTTGTGAGCAAGCGTGACCTCCCCGGGACGCGGAGAGTTACCACCACCGATGAGACCCGCATCGCTCGCGCTATGGTGCGGCGCCCGAAAGGGGGTATGTGTGACAAGCCCGGAACCGTTGAGAAGACCCGCCGTACTGTAGATCATCGTCGCTTCGATGGCCGCCCGCTCGTCGAGCGGAGGGAGGATCGACGAGAATCGTCTTGCGAGCATCGTCTTACCGGCGCCGGGTGGTCCGATCAACAACGCGTGATGTCCACCGGCGGCAGCCACAAAAAGCGCGCGCTTGACGGATTCTTGCCCGAGCACGTCTCTCATGTCTCCGTGATCCTGAGCGCGAACGTCCCCACTCGTCGACAACTGTCTCTGGACGTCATTCCTTACCTTACATCGCACTCGCTCGTCCCGAGGGCCGCCAAGAACGCTTTTTGCCGCTTCGGGAGAGGAAAAACGAAGCCCCTTCCCAAAAACGCCGCTCGCGTCGTCCTTGGCGATAAAACCCAAAACGTCCGCCAACACCTTGCACCCGATCACTTCCATATCGGCGACAACAAGCGACTCAGCAAAGTTCTCATCGGGAATGATCGCTCGCGAGAAGCCCTGTCTTTTGGCATGAAGCAGGATGGGAAGCACGCCTCGGATCCGGCGGATCCCACCGCCGAGAGTGAGTTCTCCCAGGAACAACGTCTTTTCTCGCATCGGTGGCAAGGCTCTCCCTCTCTGGTTTTTCTGGGCGGCAGTGAGCACGATCCCTGTCGCGATCGCCAAATCGAAGGCGGCACCCTCCTTCTTGATATCCGCTGGAGCCAGGTTCACGGTGATCCGTTCGAGTGGAAACTCCAGCCCCGTGTTTTTGATCGCTGCTGTGACCCGTTCCCGGCTCTCCCGAACCGCTGTGTTTGGCAGCCCCACAATCGAGAAAGTGGGAATACCACGGGCGATGTCCACCTCGACCTCTACGGTCAGCCCCTCGATTCCTAGTATTGTTCCTGAGAATACTGTTGCGTGCACGATCACACCTCCTCACCAACAACCCAACACAAACGTGATTACAAACCGCTTCTTGAAAGCAAAAGGGAGGAAACAAAAGTGTGGTAGTATGGCGCAGCGTACCATAAAATCGCTAATTCAGCAACCCGTCGCAGCCAGCCTCTCGGTACGTATTCGGGGGCACTACAAATGAACGATTTCGCCACAAAAGACCGGACGCCCGACGACGGAGCCCTCTCACCCCAGGAGAGACGGATCCTCGCGCTTACCTGTACGTGTCATTTCCTCACCCATATGTTCATTCTCGTTTTTCCCGCGGTGACCATCCCTATCGTCGATTCTCTGGGGATGCCGCTCGAGAACGTGATCAAGCTCAGTTTCTTTATGTATTTGCTCTACGGTCTCGGAGCGCTTCCCGCCGGCTATATCGTCGACCGCTGGCAGGCAAAACGAATGCTCCTGATCGGTGCGTTCGCAATGGGCACCGGTCTTGCGCTGGCCGGTCTGTTCGCATCGCCCCGGGTTATCCCGTTGGGTTTATCGTTTGTCGGCCTCGGTGCCAGCATATACCACCCGGCGGGGCTGGCCCTCATCTCGCGGACGATCAAGCGGCGTGGGTATGCACTGGGGATAAACGGCGTGTGGGGAAACCTCGGGATCGCCTCGTCACCGTTTATTACCGGTATCCTGTCTTGGCTCTTTGGCTGGCAGACGGCGTTGGTGGTTCTAGGTCTCGTGGCCTTCGCCGCTGGGCTTCTCCTCGGGACGATTCGTATCGATGAGACGACAATCGAAACCAAGAACGATGGCGCTGCCAATGGGAGTGACTACCTCAAGTACTACCTCGTACTTTGCCTAGCCCTGCTCTTTGGCGGGTTCGTGTACCGGGGCAACATGGTGCTCCTCCCCGCGTATCTTGAGCTCAAAACCACATTCTTCCATCAGCTGATAGGATCGCTCTCGTTTATCGAAATGCAGGGGAGCAGCACGCTTGCCGCGACGCTACTCACGTCGCTGGTCTTGGTTGTGGGGGTCTTCGGCCAGCTCCTTGGAGGCCGACTCGCCGACCGACACGATTTGCGGTACGCGTATCTGGGTGTGCATGCCGCCAGCGTGCCGTTTCTTCTTGGCATGGCGTTCGCGACGGATTATGTACTCGTGTTTTGCGTGGCGTTGTTCGTCGTCTTCAATCTTGGAATGCAACCGATAGAAAACAGTCTGATAGCGGCGCTTACACCGACGCGATGGCGAAGCACTGGTTTCGCGGTGAAATTTATTCTGAACTTTGGCGTGGGGTCGACCGTAGTATATCTGATCGGCATTGTCAAAACCCGCTATTCACTCGAAACGGTGTACGTGTTTCTCGCGGGTGTTGCCTTTCTCCTTGTTTCGAGTATAATCGGGCTTGTCGTGGTCAGCCGGCGTGTGCGTCACATTCGAAATTAGATTTGTCTCACACGTACGCTGCCGAGGAAAGGAGCGTCATGGAGAAAAAAGAAAACGAGGGCATGGAACAGACCGAACCCGAAAAGGACACGGGCCCACCCCCCCGTCAGAAGAAAGGCCTTGAGGAAAAACTCGACGAGTTCGCGGACAAGTTCTCCAAGACTATGTCCGATGGCGTAAAACGCATGGAGAGCGCATTTCAGAACATTAAAGACGACTCCGCGACGAGAGGCAGAATCAAGGGGTTTTTCACCTCTTCACACGGCGGGGCCGTACTGGTCGTGATCGGTGTGCTTTGGTTCTTTTACGCGGTCGGACTGTTCGACAACCCCGTGTTCCCTATCATCCTCATCGTGATCGGTATTTATTTGATGCTTCGCTACAAGTCAGATTGAGCGCCCCCGATCCCGAATCGGCCGGTCGGTTCCGCCTGCAGAACCCACCGTGATCCCACCGATCATCGGCGCGGGCGGGCTTTCATTCGTGTGAGCAGAGCGGAAACGACGAGCGGCAGGGCGATGGTAGCATCGCAGAAAACGGAGATCTTTTCGCCCGTGGGATCGATTTTCCCCCAGCTTACCGCCTCATCAAATGTGCACCCGCTCAGCCCACCCCAGTGCGGGGCGTCCGTGATGAATTGGACGGCGTACCTGTGACCCTTCGGGTCTCCGGCAAGATGTTTGGCCGTCACTTCGGTTTGTTGGATGAAATTCTTGGGCGTTCCCCCCCCACAATAGAGAACCATCGTCTCTTTACCGATTACCATGGAGCCCGTCTCCCTGACGTCACCCGTAATGTCAAATATGAAACTGTCTTTGGCGCTTGCGAGTCCGATCCCGATCGAAGAGTCGGCAACAGCCGGACAGTAGATCGGCGTATCGAACCTCGCCGCCGTTGTAAGAATCCCAGGCGTTTTTCCGCCGGTTCGACGATCCAGCTCCACGCCGAGCTCGTGGTTGAACTCGCGTGTCGTGTACGGTCGACGTTCCAGCTTGGTGTTCGCCCACTCGCCGATCCAGCGGTCGATCTTCTCGAACTCCCGTTCATCCGCGTAGGTGTCGTAAACCCTGTCCAAACCGCATTTGAAAAGCTCCTCATCGTCGATCTCCGGCGAACCCATATAATGGGGAGTCCCCAGCGTTTCATAGATGTCGTGAAAAAGGTTTGCCCCTGTCGACACGAGACAATCGATATAGCGTTTCTCGATCAAGAGCGCCACAACCCTACGCATCCCCGCGGCCGTCATCGCGCCGGCGAGCCCCATCATAACGTAGGCATCCCGCTCGAGCGCAGCCTGCCACACCCTTGCCGCTCTCGCGAGCTGTCTACCCTGAAAAGAGATTCTTTCCATCCGCGCGAGCAAATCGTCCGTCGTCATTTGCGGTTCGAGCTCGATGGGTTCGGTGGGCATCTGCGTGTACTGCTTTTTCATCACAATCCCCTTTTTTGTGAAACGCCTTCCCGGAAGCGGGTCTGTGGTCTGGAGCTCCCCCACGCACCCATATCATCGGCTAACGACCCGGCGGAAGCAGACCCCTCAATTTGTGGTAAGTGTGATAAGCCATGACCTTGTAGACGAGCCTGGCGGCAGTGTAACTCGAGACGACATCGTCCTCATGGGGGCAAAGTTCCACCACGTCGAAGGCAAAAACGTCCTTCTCCCCAAACAAGAAATCGAGAATATCCATGACGTCCTCCCACATCAACCCCCCCGGCTCGGGCGTGCCCACCCCCCGAACGAGCATGGGTGAAAAACCATCCATATCGACGCTCAGGTAGACCCGTCCGGGAAGACCCCGGATGGCATCTTTGGCTTGATCGTTCCAGTACCGGAAGCTTTTGACCTGGCCCGATTGCTCTAGAAAGTCAGCCTCTTCCGAAGCCAGACTCCGGACGCCGACCTGGACTATTTGACCATATTGGAGAGCGTTCAGCCCGGCGCACGCGTGGTTGTCTTCCCGCCCGTGAAAACTCCGTCTCAGATCGGCGTGTGCGTCGATCCAAACGATCCCGATCCCGCTCGATCGGGAGCCTTCTATAATAGCCGGCGTGATCGAATGTTCCCCCCCGAGAAACCCCAACACTGCCCCCGGGTGCTCTTCCACGACTCGGGAGACGTGAGCCCTCACGGATCCGAGATCAGAGATATCTGGAGCGAGCGTGAGAATCCCATGGCTCGAGGCGTCGACGCGGAGGGTTTCGTCGAGAAGCTCGATGTGACCGGAGGCTTCGACAATGGCGCGGGGCCCATTTCTCGTGCCGGTGACGTATGTTGTCGTTTCCTCGTACGGGATAAGCGATAACACATACCGGTTCGTCTCCCGCGAGACATCCGCCGCGTCCAATTTGTCCTCGAGAAACCCCAGACCGCGTTTGCTCACGACAGATCCCTTCCGCGGCGCCCAGAGGTCATCCGCAAAAAACCGCCGCGGCCATCACCGACGTCCACAAACCGTCTTTGCCCATCGCCGTCTGGGTAATATTGGTGGTTTTGACGATGTGGCCGGCTATTTTCCAGTGCTCTTTCCGCTCATCCCATGCCCGATCGATATCGATCTCGATTCCGAGGGTGGATGCCAGCATCGACGCCGCCAGATCTTCGGCATAGTCGCTCGCCTGCTTCCAGTTCTGACCGTAGCTGTGATGTTCGGACAGATATCCGTATTTGCTTCGATCCTTTGGAAGGGCCACCCCCAGTGCAGCGGCGGTCAAACGGTGTGGCTCGTTGGTGTCATTTCGTGAGAGCACGCAATAGACGATCTCACCATGGCTCAGCTTGGCCAGCCCTCTGCGTTTGGGTATGAGTTTGCAGTTAGGCGGCACGATACTCGAGACGGACACCAGATTGAACGATGCAATACCCGCATCTCTCAAAGCCAACTCGAAACTGGTGAGCCGTTCGCGATGCCGACCCATCCCGCGTGTGAGAAACAACTCCGACGGCCTGTAGTGCATCGTGTTCGCCCTCCGCAGATTGTTGTTTGGCGGGGTGGCTTCCTCGCGGCCCCGATCAGTTGTCGGTGCAGGTTGCCTGCGCGCAACCCCCTGAAAGCCAACGGATAACTTATAGATAAACGGTGTTTGAAAGTCAAGCCGCAAAGGGGAATCCGATGCTCAACATGAGTTCGAAACGGTGTGAAACCGGATCCATAATAGAAAAGGAAGAGGTGCTCCTCCCTCTTCCTTTTCTATTCTTTTGGTCCAGCTTTATTAAAAAGCTGATCTTATGAAGGCTCTACTTGCGGGTCTTGGCCTTCTTGGCTTTGGTCTTGCGCTTGACCTTCCTCTTGGTTTTGCGCTTGGCTTTGGCCTTGGTCTTACGCTTGGTCTTGCGCTTGGCTTTGGCCTTGGTCTTACGCTTGGTCTTGCGCTTGGTCTTACGCTTGGCTTTGGCCTTGGTCTTGCGCTTGGCTTTGGCCTTGGTCTTGCGTTTGACCTTCCTCTTCGGTTTGGCCTTGGCCTTGGTCTTACGTTTGGTCTTGCGCTTGGCCTTGGCCTTGGTCTTGGGCTTTGCCCGTCTCTTCTTCACTGCCATGTTTGATCCTTCCTTTTAGTGAGGGTGAAGGAGAACGAGTCGACGATTTCGACTCATCTCCACATGGCTAACCACTCAACTAATCCTGACGTTCAACAAACGTTGCAACGTCTCGTTTTGTGATGATTTAACATACGTGAAAACAGTGTCAACCAAAATTTTCATTTTTTCGAAAAAATGTTTTCTCCCGTTCCACCTTTGGTTGAGTGAGATTCGCTCCGACCAATTCACGATCAAACGATGTCGACCAATAATCGATCATCCACTTGCTCATCGCGAAAGGAATTCTTTCACAAATCGCACCACTTGTGTTTTTTCATTAACTGCAAGTTCCATACCACTAAACACCTGCACGTCGGCCGACACGGACGATGACATCGGCACACTGCGGAACTCGCCGGCGCACACTGCCATCGGCGTGGCCAATGCCGGTCGTGGTTAGAAGATTCTGACGGATCAAGACGGTTTCGAACGCTTGCGAAGTTTCTCTCGTTCTGGTAATCTTCACCACCATACGGTTTTCTATCCCTTCGGAACCCGGGAGTACGACAACTGATGAATAGTCGGATGCGGCCTCTCTCTCGACCTGCGATCTTGATCCTGATCAACTTTCTTCTCGTTTCACCCGCGTATGGAGCCAATTCTCGAACAACGAGCAGCCCTCTAAAAATCCCCAAGGCGATCATCTCCGGTTTGCCATTCGATTGCGAATTTGTTGCGTCAACCGGTGAGCAGACCCCGTTTTCGGTGGATATCTCAAAAGGGACTCGGTCTTTTTTCTCCCATTCCGGAACGTTTCCCGAGCGGGTTAGTGACGTCATTCTCCCCGAGAGCGGCCGGTACCGGGTCGTGATTCGAAGCGGCTCGCAGACATGGGAACAGTCGGTTCGCGTGCTGCCCGGACTCTTTACGGTTCTCCCACCGGTTCTCGCCATCCTGATGGCGCTACTCTTCAGACAGGTCGTCATTGCCCTCTTCGCCGGTGTATGGCTTGGGGCGTTCTTTGTGAATGACTTCAACGTCGTTCGCAGCTTCTTCTATGTCGTCGACCACTACGTCGTGGATTCACTGGCGGGTGAGAGCGGTTGGGATCACGTATCTATCGCGATTTTCACACTGCTGCTCGGAGGGATGGTTGGTGTGTTCTCGAGCATCGGAGGCACGCAGGGGGTGGTCAATGAGATCTCCAAAATTGCGACGAATCCCAGGAGAGGACAGCTCGCCACCTGGATGATGGGGATCGCGATTTTTTTTGATGACTATACAAATACGCTCATCGTAGGGAACACGATGCGACCGATTACCGACAGGCTCAGAATCTCCCGGGAGAAACTCTCATATATAGTCGATTCGACGGCGGCGCCCGTCGCCTGCATAGCTGTCATCACGAGTTGGATCGGTTTCGAGATCAGTCTCATCAAAGACGCGTACAACGCGTTGGGAATCGACCGCAATCCCTTCACGACATTCGTTGCCTCCATTCAATACAGCTTTTACCCGATTGTCACGTTGCTGTTTGGCCTGCTCGTCGCCGCCTCGACCCGGGACTTTGGACCGATGCTCAAGGCCGAACGACGGGCAAGAAAAACCGGGCAGGTCCTCTCGCAAAAGGCCGTGCCGCTCTCGAACATCGACACCGAGATCCAGTTCGATGCGGCCAGGTCACCCCGCTGGTTCAACGCCGTGATCCCCGTCGTGGTCGTCGTGCTTGGGACCTTTGTCGGTCTTGTCCTGACGGGCAGGAGCGCTCTCATCGAGTCCGGTGTCACCGGTTACTCTCTGATGGACACTATCCGGGAGAGCAATTCGTTTGTGGCGCTCCTGTGGAGTTCGCTCTCCGGTTGCGTCGTCGCGTTCGCGCTCGGAATCGGACAGCGGCTCGCCACGCTTACCGAACTGGTCAACGCGTGGGCAGGGGGCGTTAGATCGATGGTCTTTGCCATTATTATTCTCGTGCTTGCGTGGTGCATCGGGGCGGTCTGTACCGATATGCAGACCCCTGACTATCTCGTGGCAAAGGTCTCTGGGTTGATCAGCCCCAGCGTTCTCCCCACGATCATCTTTGTCATCGCGGCGGCGATAAGCTTCTCCACGGGCACGTCGTGGGGAACAATGACAATCCTCACACCCATCACCATTCCGCTCGTGATCAAGATCTCCGAGCTGAACGCCGTGGCACCCGGGGTACACGAAGCGATTCTCCTCTCGAGCATCGCGGGTATCCTGGCTGGGAGCGTCTTCGGGGATCATTGTTCGCCGATCTCCGATACGACGATCATGTCATCAATGGCAAGCGCTGCAGACCACATCGATCATGTGAGAACCCAACTGCCTTACGCGGCGTCGGTTGCCGTCGTGGCGATCGTTCTTGGCTATCTACCGGCGGGATTCGATTTCCCGTCCTGGGTTTCTCTTCTGGGTTGTGCCGTGGTGGTTTTTGGCTTGGTGATGTTGATCGGCAAACCCGATCGTGACTTTCGGGAGATCGACACGTCGTGAAATCCCACCCAACGAGAGCCATGTCACCGAGTTCACTGGTTTTGGCGATCCTTCTCGCCGCGCCGGTGGTCTTTGGAGGATGCAGCCGGTTCTACCGCCAATCCACGTCAGACAGACCAACCCATGCGTTCGTACTCACGGTCGAGGACACACGAACGGATACCGGATATCACGCCGAGACGGATTCGATATATGAAATTGGATTCGAATCGAAAACGTCACACTTTGGTCGGGTAGAGGCAACGGGTGAGATGCCGGAAATGACGTTCGAGGTGTTTGGTGATTCGATCCTATTTAGCCAAGAGCGGCCGTTTCGGATTGAGGCGTTTATGTCGCTAGAGACACGCCGGATCGCTTCGAAGGAGCCCGGGAGCGCCATTCATACGGGGGAGTTGGAGATAGATGACTCGATGCTCGAATGTCTCTTCGCCGGGCCATCGCTCCGTATCTCGTTTGGCGGTGAGGGTGCCTCTCCCCAAATCGAACATCTGAAATCCGATTGTCCCGGGGGGATCTACCAACGGCTTAACCTTCCCGATTTGTTCCGTTTTCTCATTATCCGGATTCCGCCCGATCGGCATGATGTCGGTTCCGTTTGGCAAATCACAGAAACAATCCCGAGTCTTTCCGGGCTCGGCTTCAGACCTCGGCTGCACTTCCGTTACCATGTGATCGAGCCCACTGTGGAACCAGGCCGAGTCGACCGTCACATGGACTATCTTTATGTGACGTACCGGTGTGACTCGATCATAAAAAACGATCGATCGACGATGCCAAACGGTGAAACGGTGAACATCCTTTCCGACCGCGTTGCCGGCGGTGGGTATCTCATCGTCGAGCGTGATAGCGGCTTTCCGGTGGCAGGTGCGGTGGGGTTGAACGAGGACATCCATTATGTCCGCCCGGACCTCGAGTCACCGGTGCTCAAAAAGGAATGTCAGTACTATGCGAGGATGATTGACCCTTCCAGACCTTGGCTACGACTCCCCGCGAAGGGTCCCCAGTCGCCTTGACGCCCGATCGACGGCGCGCAGATCCCAGTCCGCGTCCCCCCATAACTCGAGGAACTCCGTGTAGTACCCTGCCGCGTCCTCCGCTTCCCCCCGCGCGATGGCGGCCTCACCGAGGAAGAATATCGACTGCACATAGAGAACCGGATCACTGTGATAGGGAAATTCGAGGCTGTGGAGCCGGGCTCGGGCGCGATTGAACAGGTCCGCGGCCTGTTCGGCGGCGCCCCTCTCGAATGAAGCGTACCCCTTGAGATAATCACGTCTTCCGCCTGAAATACTGCTCCGCCCCGCGCCGCTCAGAAGCTCGATCGCTTCGGCGAAATTCTCTTCCTTGATCAGTGTGAGGGCCTGGAGGTCGGTGAAATCGAGCTCGATGTGCCTCATCCAACGGTGCCATTCTTCGACACCATGGATCCGCCTAAGTCCGTGGCGAACGGTTGACAAATCGCCTTCCGAAATCAGGATTCGAAGCTGTCCCAGACGGTAGGGGATCTCCCCGAACTGGGTCACCCACCTATCGAGGACCGCGGCCGCGGCGTCCGATCTGCCCAGCTCGCAGAGATAATCGACTAGGCGAAACGCGTACACGAGCCCGCGTCTCGTCGAACCCACATTCATCGCAAGGCGAATCGCTTCATCCATATCGCTCGTCGCCTGATCGAACCGTCCCGTCAGAAATCCGACGTAGGCGATACCGTCGGCCCCGACCGCACGAATCGCCGGCTCATCAAAGAGCAGTAGTTTTTCGAAACTCACACGGGCCGCCCCCTCCTCACCCTCGGCGACGTAGAGGTGGGCGCGCGAGACGATGGCAGGGATGAACTTCTCATCGAGACGGAGTGCGTTGTTTCCAAACTCCACCGCCTCATCAACCTTGTCACGGAGGAGCAGAACCTGAGACAGCAGAACATAGGGGTAAGGTTCCTCGGGATAGACAGCAGCGAGATCCCTCGCCACCGCTTCCGCCTGGTCGAATTCACCCTTGGCCACTTTGCATCTGATGAATAGCTCTTTGGCCCGGCCCAAGCTGGGATCCCGTTCGAGAAGAGCACCGAGATAACGCTCCGCCTCATCCACCTGGTCCAGTCCGAGATGGGCGAGACCCAAAAGAAATGCCAGTTCGTCGTCTTCGCCGCTCTTTTCCATGCAGCGAATGAGCTTATCGATCGCTTCTTCATACGAGCGGTCGACAAAGAGATGGCCGATGGCGGATACCCGCAGCGTGTCGCCCCCCGTTTGACTCGCCGCCGTCATGGCCCTTTGCAGGCTCTTTTTTGCGTGCTCCTCCTGCCCCACGATAGAGTGGGAGTGGCACTCGGCGAGCTTGGCGTACGCGGCAACATGGTTGGAGTCGAGGTCGACCACCGTTTCGAAGACACCCACAGCTTCGGGAACGTGCCATAGATCGAGAAGTTCGACACCGGTCTCGAAAAGCGCGTCACGATTCGATTCGTCGAGATTGGAGCGATCAATCTTCGGTAGCGACGCCGGTTCGCTCTTAACCGTCATCGTGCTTCGCGGTCCCGCCCTCCGGGCTGCTTCACGCTGCGGTAGCGAATAGAGAAAGACGACAGCCACGACCAACAGCACGGTTAGTATTAGCGTGTAAAAAAACGCTCTCAACGATCTTTACCCCGGAGGTTGATTTTCTCGAGGACTTCACCCGCCCTGAACACGCCGGGACCCAACTTGGATTTGCAGCACTCCGTCACCAGCTCCAGCGCAACTTCGTTGAAAGGCACGGGGATCTTGTGCTTTTTGGCTATTTCGATGATCGGCCCGTGGAAGTACCCGTTCTCTACTTCCTTCCGTTTGAGATAGAGGTTTTGCCAGGTGGAGTTGTTGACCCGCACGGCGGACGGGCTGCGAGGGGCTTTGGGTTTTTTTAGCTCTTTGATGACATCGTCAACGGATAGATCGCGATCGTCGCAGGATTTTGCTCTCATCTTTTCGGACTTTAGCACTTTCTTGGCTTCCTCGAGCACCCCCACCTTTAGATCCATGAACTCGACGGAGTCGTGATCCCGACTGTCTACGATTGCATTGAAGCCACTTTGGAGATTCACCACGAGCTTGAGCCACTTATCGCACATGATGCTGTTCGACACGGATACCTCGAACCCCGCACTTTCGAGAATCGGGGCAAGCTTCTTGGGGAAACTGTGGGACCCCTTCGGATACTTCCCGATGACCAATCGACCCATTCTCCGAAATGACACCTGTCCGGGCTGAAGTGCCGAGCAGGTCATCCGGCATACCCCGCCGTGGACGTTGGTGAACTTCTCCGAAATGATCTCCTCGTTGGAAACACCGTTTTGAAAACTCACAAGGGACACCCCGGCGGGTGCCAACTTCGAGAGCTTTTCGACGCAGAGTTTGGTATCGTGTGACTTTGGCGTGAACAAGATACAGGTGTCGTCATCAACTTCCCCCGCCGCAAGATCCGATGCCGCGCGAAGCGTCGCGGAGTATTCCCCTCTCGCCGACTTCATCTTGAGCCCGTTGTTCTCGTTGATGGCCCTTGCGTGGGGTTCGCGGCAGATCAGCAGTACGTCGTTCTTACTCAGTGCGAGGCGACCGCCCAGTACACCACCCACCGCCCCGGCCCCGTATACTACAAATCGCATGGATTCCCCCCAATGGAATCAGCTCGAACGTTATCACTTTGGGTTTCGTACCTGCACACTGAGTATCCATTATGGCTACCGGGAATTCAAGCCGAATCAAAACGAGTGGACATCCCGTCGCCCTTGCTTTAAACGGCGTTTTGTACGACACGTCGTTGTGCCAACGGCTAAACATCTTGACAGCTAAGACGTGTGAAGGATATAGTTTCCACGTTTGTTAGCTCTGACGTTGTGTTCCAGGTGCGCCGCTGGTTCGTTTGGCGCGGCAGGTTCAACCAGGGCCTAGGGGGCGGCTTGTCACAAGAACTATTTCCTCGCGGTCAGTGGAAATCTCGCGTCGGGTTCATCCTCGCCGCATCCGGCTCCGCCATCGGTCTTGGTAACATCGTCTTTTTTTCCGCCAACGCGTACCGGTTCGGCGGCGGCGCATTCTACTTGCCGTATCTTCTCGCCTTGTTTGTCTTTGGCATTCCCGTGATGATTCTCGAGTTTGGCCTCGGCAATTTCACCGGTCGGGCGTTTCCCGAATCGCTCCATCGTGTCGCTGGGAGAAAAGGAGAATTTGTCGGATGGTGGGCGAATCTCAATGCCGGGTTTATCACGATGTACTACATAACGATCCTCTCATGGGTCATTGGTATGTTCTTTGGCGCGTTTGGGGCGCTGTGGCGCGAATCGCTACCGGTGCCCGCGTTTGGGATGGCTGAAGGCGAGCTCTCAAACCCTTATGCCTACTTTTTCCATATGCTCTCCACGTGGAAGCCGATCCTCTTCGTCGCCATCGTCTGGATTTTCAATATCCTGATCGTCAGACGCGGCGCCGAGACCATCGAA
The DNA here is from genome assembly GCA_020352495.1 of Candidatus Latescibacterota bacterium. Taxonomy (GTDB): domain Bacteria; phylum Krumholzibacteriota; class Krumholzibacteriia; order WVZY01; family WVZY01. The sequence continues at coordinate 4,129,176 of CP070677.1, read as the reverse complement.
TCGGCGACCAAGGTATTTGTCCCGTTGATGTGGATCTTCATGGTCATCCTCATCATCCGGGGAGTGACGTTGGATAATGGGGTACAGGGCGTGTATCTGTTGTTCACCCCAAACTTCTCGGTGATGAAGGATCCCGCCGTCTGGCAGGGGGCGTTTGCACAGACATTCTTTTCACTGTCGCTCGGCTTCGGAATCATGACGGCATACGCATCGTACCTTCCCAAGAAAAGCGATCTAACCACAAACTCGGTGATCACGTCTTTGCTGGATTCCGGTTTCGCCTATATAGCCGGGCTGGCCGTTTTTTCGATTCTCTTTGCGTTTGCAATCGTTCCTCAAGCGAGCACGCTTGGTATGATGTTCTTCATCATCCCACAGGGCATCGGCGAGATGCCACAGAACTCGGTTACCACTTTTGGCGTCGTGTTTTTCGCTCTGCTGCTCCTTGCCGGTCTCACGTCCTCGGTATCTCTCGTCGAAGCCCTCGTCTCATCCATGCGCGACAAGTTCGGGTGGTCTCGCAAAAAAACCATCGCCGTCGCCTCTGTTATCGGATTCACCGGGAGCGCGATCTTCGCGTTGCCGCAGGTCGTGAACCCTGGTCTCGAGGACAACGGCACGTTGGGCCTGACGTTGTTGGATCTCGTCGATCACTGGTCGTTTTCTTACGGGCTCTTGATCATCGGGTTTTGTGAGTGTATTTTGGTCGGCTGGGTGCTTGGCGCGGACAAGATCAGAATTCACCTGAACGAGAATTCGAAGATCAAGCTGGGGTTATGGTTCGATATCCTCATCAAATACATCATACCCCTGGCCCTCCTTTTGGTGCTCGGTTACTCGGTGTGGGGGGAGGTTCAGAACGGAATCTACGGAACAGCCTACGGTGAAAACTACAATGAGAAGTTCAGCTTTCTTCGTTTTGCCCCGCGAATCGTTGTCGTGTACTGGCTCGTGATATGTTCGGTTGTCGCGTTTGTGCTGGCCCGGAGGGGAAGCTTTGCCAAAGCCGAGTAGGACGGTCCGGATAATCTTGGCATGGGCGGTCGTTGCGTGGTTCACGATCTCGGTCGCCCAGGCGGAAATTGTCCTCGACACGGCGTTCCCAATCGAAAATCAGACGACGAGAATCCACGTCATCGATGAAAAAGGCGGGGCCGTCGCGAACGCCGACATCGAGATCACGTACCGACCGGGAAGCGCCGTTTCCGCAGTCTACAACGTGGGACAGACGGGTAATGACGGGACATATGTATGGACCCCCAGGGAAGCGGGTATCGTAACAATTTCAGCGACGTGGACGGACGCCGATGGGGTCGAGCAGTCCAACACGTTTAATGCGTCGGTCAAATACAAACCCACGCCTATCGCCGGTATTGTGATTATGATTCTGGCCGGAATCGTGTTGATCGGCGGATCCATCGAGAGAATCGCGACGCTTCTTCGATCCCCCGAACCCGACTAGATCCGTTATCAAGGTCCTTGTGATCGTACGTTAACAGACTCAACCCATCCCCGCATGTTACGACGCGACGATCAACGCGTTCCACCCCGGAGAGTTCTCGGTTTTCTTCGCCCTACGATACACCCCATCACCCTCGCTGGTCTCATCATCGATTCCTTCCCAATACACGTCGATCTCGTCGAAGCCCGCCTCGAGAAGCAAGTCACGTACTTCGGGGATGCTCCATACGCGCCAATCGTAGGTGAAGGCCTTTCGAACGACCTGGCCCTTATTCAGCCGGAAATGGATGTGAAAACAACCGATGTTCGAAATCGGATCGACCCCCTTTTGCTCCCACACGTAGGTGAAACCCGGATGCCTCGTCGTGTCGGTGATCTCCATCTGAGACTCCCAGCCACCAAATATGTCCATGACGAAGATACCACCCCGTGCGAGTGACCGGCGGGTGTTACGGAAGTAACCGAGCAGCGTACTGCGATCCTTGAACACAAAATACGAAAAGTTCAGAGCCGCGATCACATCGGCCCGTGGTTTGTTCACGGTCCGAACGTCCTTATGGACCAGCGTCACGCGCTTTGCGTCGTCCCCCAGAGGTACAATGTTGTTAGCGCGTCCCCAATCCAGCACTGATCGGTCCAAGTCCACACCTATGGCACGATTGCCGGGACGAGTGCGAACCCACTCCGCCGAAAGAAAAGCCGTGCCACAGAAATCTTCCCGCAAAACCCGGGGCAACTTTCCGTTTTTCTTTTTGTAGACACGGTCGAAGAACGGCACATCGTAGTCGGGGCTCTGTACGGCGATCTGATAGAGGTCGTGACGGTTGGGCTTCTTCGAGCCCCGCTTCGTTTTCTTTTTAGGAGTTCTCATCTGGGTTCCTTTGTCAGAAAAAAATCCCGACGCCGCCGGTTTGATCGGCGCGGGCGCAAAGTGGTTCCTCGAGAGTTGGTTTACGCGATTGGCTTAGTCCGGTCCCCTACGACACCGATCCGGTCTCTTGAACTCGAAATCGCTCAACCACTCGGTTTCGTCCGTTATAATGCGTACCATCTCACCCGTCTCGATGTCGACCGCAATTGTCTCCAAGTGGACGGTTGAACCGAGCTCGCCACACATCCCATGCCAGACATATACACGGTCGTCGGGGTCGAGACGCTGATTCTCGATCCGTATCCGATAACCGGGATAACGACCTGCCGGGAGATCGAGTACCTCCTGGGCTTCCACGACACCACGCACCCTGAACGGGATCATCCGAGTGACGAACTCCGCCTTGGGATGAAGAGGATATTCCAGCGGTCTGATCTCACCAAACAGCGGGCCGCACGGGCGCCCGGCCGGGGTCGGTTGTATGTTCACGCCAGGCTGGAGAATCGCTCTGACATACCGAATTCGCGCGGCGTGGGTTTGCCACGTCCTCCGCGTCAGCGACGACCTCTCTCCTCCCAACGATTTGGCGACCCGATCCCAAGTCGGGATTCCGACCGTCAGGAAATCTCTCCCTCGCTCGCTCCCCGTTCGAGCGGACGAAGAGAAGACTGACGCGGGCGGGTCACCCGAAGGCACATCCGCCAAGTAAAGCCCCGCGTGATCCTGCCGGAATCGACGCCACCAGCGGACCGTGTCAGCGGCCCCATCCGCGTAGACCTTGGTGGCCTCGGTGATGTATTCGCGGCCAAATATCTCTTCGGTTCCGATGAGTCTTCGCTCGGAGCTTCCCTGGAAGATATCCGTCGGCCCACCACTCCCCCCATCGACAGGTACGATCGTCAGCTCGAACCTTCGGCTGTATTTCCACGAGTTCCCGATAGCGAGCGGGTGAAATCCCCGGGCGGACGGTTGGGTGGTGGTTTCCGGCCCCATAACCTCACCCGCAGATGTTTGGGAGACATCTGACGGTGCATCGCCAACACATCCCAACGCGACCCACGCGAGAAGAGAAATGGTGGCAAGCACTCGAATATGCCGAATCATACGGGACATCTCAATTTGTATTATACCACTTGGAAATGGTGTAACCGAACGAAATCAGGACCGAGACGTTCATTTCCTTCTCTCAAAAAAAAACCGCGGTGCGTCCAGACACTCGACAGTCGGCCTTTCGAGAAACAACAGATCTCGAAAAAGACGGTTTACTTCAACAAGACAGTTTTTCGATGCTCACTCCATCCTTCAGATTGAACACGCAGTATGTATACGCCGCTCGCCAGGCGACGGCCGGTCTTGTCCCTGGCATCCCAGGAGATTCTATGTGGTCCCGCCTGGCGAACCTCACCGGCGAGCTTTCGAACCAACCGGCCACCGACATCGTAGACTTCGGCGCGCACGTATCGCTCCCGATCCAGATCGAACTCGATCGTAACGACAGGATTGAACGGATTTGGATAAACCGACCGTATCCGCGGTCTATCCGTAAGCGCGGGGACAAACGGAGCATCGATTCCCGTTCCCGTATCGTCTTCGTACGCTCCCATATCGACGACATCACGCAAAATCCTTGGTTTACCTTCGTGATCGGTCGCGGGGAGATTGGGGGCCATATTGTCACCTACATCGATTGCCGGCGAGAGAGAACTCAACCTTAGATTGCCACCCGGCGCGTCGATGAACAATGGACTATCATCGATGTTATGCCCCCCGTCCACCCCAAGCGACGTATCCCACCCGGCACCGCTCCCACCCGAGTCTTCCACGAGAGAAAATGAGACGATAGGCATGCTTCCCGAGAAGTTGTAGATCTCGATGCCGAGGTTTCCCCACAGTATCGTATTTACCACTAGCGGATCGCTCGCGTTGTTCGCGACGCCTCCACCGTTTACCGCCGTGTTCGCATAAAACGTCGCGTTGGTGATCGTCACACCATCGGTAACGACGTTGTAGAGCCCGCCTCCATTGTTGATCGCGAGGTTCTCGGCAAAAACCGCATTTACCAGATCGACGCTTCCAGCTTGAACATACATCCCGCCCCCAAATGAGGCGGTGTTGCCGTCGAAAAGGACATTTGACAGTCGGGCATCGACGGTGTTGGCCAGGGCGGCACCACCCCCCATTGTCGCGTTATTGCCCGTGAAGATGACGTCCGTGAGAAACGGCTTGCCGCCGTCGCTGTACAACCCGCCACCAAAAGTACCCGAGTTTGCCGAGAACGTGACGTTTCGAACCGTCGGGCCGCCCGAGATGTTGATCAGCCCACCACCGTGGGGGATCGACGCGTCCACCGCATTGCCGGCCACGACGATAAAACCATCGAGAACCGCCGTCGAATCGGTCCCATCGGACGTCACGACGTGGTAACAGTTGTCCGCCTCTCCGGGATCCTTGATCTCACCGCTCAACACCGTGGGATTTGCGGAAAGCACACGCTCATTCGGTGATGACTCCGTCCCGTCGAATCCCCCAAATAGCGCCATCCCGCTCTGGAGCCGATAGGTTTCTTCCCGGTTGTTGCTAAGCGCCGGTACATAGGTGCCCGAGGCGACCCAAATCTCGTCCACACCGGGGCAAAGACCCACCGCCCGAAGTGCAAGGACCAACCTCGGGAACGCGTCGACCCACGACGATCCGTTTCCCAAACCGGACGCATTTTGATCCACATAAAACACATTGGCCGGTGGACAGACAGGGGTGGTCTCGTAGGCCCCCACGTCCACGTGCGTTCCAATGATCCTGTTTTTCCCATCCATATCCGTCGCGGGCAGATCCGGAGCGTTGTTGTCACCCGCCTCCATCGCCGGCGAGCCAAAGAACAGCCGGAGATTCCCGCCGGCCTGATCGACAAAGAACGGATCCGCATCGATATTGTTACCGGCATCGACACCCATGAGCCCATCCCAGTCGGGTCCGCTCCCACCGGAACCTTCGATCAGTGAGTAACTGATCGTGGTCACCGCAGTTCCCACGTTACGAATCTGACCTCGCCCTGTGCCCCCCACGGAGTTCCCCCAAAATAAGGAATTGACCATGACGACGTTTGCCGGTTTTCCAAACTCCGCGTTGTAAAGCCCTCCCCCATCGACATCCGCCCAATTGTCGACAAAGGTGACGTTTGTCATGGTTATCGTGCTGTTGGACGAGTAAACACCACCACCCCATCCCTCGGTACCGCCCTCATCGGCCGCGACATTGCCAAAAAAGACGCAATTGACCAGTGTTACATCGGATTCGTCGCCCATCCAGATTCCGCCACCAAGACGCGCCGTGTTACCGGTGAAAAGAACGTTTCGAAACGTCGGGGTGCTCCGGTCGATCCGCGCAGCTCCCCCCATGGAAATGCCACCCGTCGAGGAGTTATTCACGAATGTCACACCGATGAGTGTGGGAGCGCTGCCATCGGTAAGGTACATCCCGCCGCCGACGATCCCGAGATTGTCCTCAAAGGTGATATTGACAACGGTCGGGTTTCCGCCGGTGACCAATATCCCCCCACCCCCCAAATAGTCTGAGGTGGCGTCGGCATTTCCCCCCGTGACGATAAAACCGTCGATCACCGCCGTCGAGTCGGCAACCCCACCCCTCACGACGTGGTACGTGTTGTCGTCTGGACCGGGGACTCCGATTTCACCGCTTAGGATCGTGGGGTTCGCTTCGATGTCGCGTTCTTCGAGGGCGGTTTCCGTTCCGGCAAACCCACCGTATATCGCCACCCCGTTTCGGAGGCCAAAGCTAACCTCTCGCACGGCCACGGTCGCCGGCACCTACGTGCCGGCCGCGACCCAGATCGTATCTCCACTTGACGAGCTGCTCAGTGCTACCTGAAGATGGGTGTACGCGTCCGTCCATGAGGTGCCGTCGTTGGCCCCTGTAGCGTCGGCCTTGACGTAGATCACTGCCTCGGCAGCGCAGCTTAGAAAGACAACTAGAACAGCGGCAAGAAACGCGGACCGCAGGTCGTTCATGGCATGATCTCGAATGGATGTGCACCGCGGCTGTCGGAATCCCTGGGTGATAACGAGATCGAGTATACCGGAAGAGGGTGTCGTTTTCAGCCGCTATCTGCCGTCGCATCTGATTGACCGACGCGTCGCTTTGCTTCAACGGGAGGAGAGTCGCTATGAAGGTCAGGCTTGAGGTTGCCCTCATATTGCTCGTCCTTGTCGGGATGAGCGCTCCGGCTTTTTCTGCTGGGTTTGCGATCATCGAACAGAGTGTCCCCGGTCTTGGCAACGCGTTTGCCGGTCAAGCGGCGATTGCCCAAGACGCGACGACCGTCTATTTCAACCCGGCAGGACTCACTTGGCTGGAGGGTCACCAGGTGACCGCCGCCGTCCATACCGTCATACCACAAGCGGATTTCACAAACGAAGGCTCGACGCACATCCTGCAGCCCGCGACCACTCAACCTCTTGCCGGCGCCGATGACGGCGGTGGCAAGGCGGGGTTTATCCCCAATCTTTATTATTCGCTGACCCTCGAGAACGGCATGGCATTTGGGTTGGGTATCAACGCCCCCTTTGCGTTGACGACCGAATACGAGAGGGATTGGGTGGGGCGGTATCACGCCGTGGAGTCGGAGCTGCACTCCCTGAACATCAACCCATGTGTGGCGTACAGGGTCCATGAGAAGCTGAGCATCGGCGCCGGGTTTAGCGCCCAGTGGATGAACGCACAGCTTAGCAATGCGATCGATTTTGGGACCCTGGATGCCTCGGGCGCGTTCGATCCGTTCCCCCCGTTTGGTCTGACCCCACAGGCCGACGATGGTTTTGCCGAGCTCGATGGAGACAGCTGGGGGTTTGGTTTCAATGTCGGGGTAATCTTTGAGCCGATGGAAGATTCGAGGATCGGTGTCGCCTACCGCTCGCGTATCAGCCACGATGTCGAGGGCAATGTCGAGTTCACCACGCCCCCCGAGCTGGCGCCCGTCTGGGCCGCAACGGGATTCTTCACCGATACCGATGCCACAACGACCGTCGATTTCCCCGATGACATCTCGGTAAGCGCCTATCATCGCTTCAATCCCCAGTGGGCGGTAATGGCCGACGTCAAGTGGACACACTGGGCTCTCTTCGAAGAGCTGCGTTTCAAGTTCAAACCGCCACCCGGGTTTGATGAAGACCAACATCAACCCGATGGGGTGACGACAGAGAGTTGGGAAGACTCCTGGCGATTCTCGGCGGGTGGCACCTTTGAGCCCAACGAGCAGCTGATCCTCCGAACGGGTCTTGCCTACGACCAAACACCAATTCCCGATCCGCGGCATCGCACCCCTCGGATCCCCGGTGAGGATCGGTACTGGATCACCCTCGGGGCGGGCTACAAGATCTCGGAGATGTTCAGTGCCGACATCGGTTACGCGTATCTCTTTGTCTCGGATCCCGTGATCGACAAATCCGATTTCGCCGCTACCGACGCGCTGAGGGAAGACCGGATTCGAGGCGGTCTCAAGGGCACGTACAGCGCATCGGTGAATATCATCAGCGCGCAGGTGAGCTTTTACTTCTAGTCCTTCGCTTTTGGCAACTCCAGGTACAAAAAACCCCCCAACTCAAGAGTTGGGGGTTTTTTTGATGATTAATTGGTAGCCCAAATCATTCCGAGTTGGAACCGGATACTCGCCTGGTTACGGGATCTCTCGTCGATTCAGGGAAGTTCATACGGCGCAGGAGGTCTTCGAAGCGCGGGTCGTCGCGCAGCGGATCAAACCGTGGGTTGGACTTTAAAAAACACATCCCCCCACTGTGCTTCTCATAGGCCTTTTCCAGCCAGGCGAATGCCTGATTTTTATCGCCGAGCTGCGCATAGTATTGGGCCGCGTAAGTGGGACGGCGGTCATACTGACCTTTCAGTCTCTTCAGGTGCCACCTCCAATAACCCTTATGTCCCGACTCGCTGTAGGCGCTCTCCAATGCGGCCACTTCCACCGCGACCTCCTCGGGCGGGGTTCCCAGGAGGGCAATGTACTGTTGCCTGGCTTTGACCGCGTCTTCATACCTCCCCATCGCCTCGTACGTCCACGCGAGCCTCCTGTATGCATCGGGCTTATTCGGCTCCAGCTCGGTCGTCTGCCGGCATTGTTCTATTGCCTGATCGTACTGGCGCGCGAAGTAGTACACTCCGCCCAAGGCACCGTTTACCAGGTATGAGAGTGGATCGAGCTGGAGCGCGCGTCTTGCCTCGGCGATGGATTCCTCGAAGCGACCCATCGCCGCCAAAAAAACGGAATACTCATAGTGAGCTTCGGCAAGGCCCGGATTGAGCTCGATCGCTCGCTTGATTTCCTCCTCACCCCCTTGCCAATCCCAGTCGAGATAAAATCGTTTCCCTGACAGTGCAAGGTACGCTTCTGCAAGCGTGTCATCAATATCAAGAGCTTTCCGCACGAGTGACTCGATCTTGGTTTTGGCCTCATCCAGGGGCAGATAACCGGCCCACGCTTGATACTCGTAGGAGGCGGCCAGACCGGCATAAGCTTGAGCGTAATTGGAATCGGCCTCGATCGCCTGTTGGAAGTACTCGTCAGCTTTCTCCAATTCTTCCCTCGAGTACTTGAAATAGTGGTACTTACCCCTGAGGTATAGTTCGTGTGCTTCGGGGTTCACGGGGCGCGTGCTCGCGAGTCGCACCTGCTCCTGTGGCGTCAGCGTGACTTGAATCTCGCGGGCAATCGCCTGAGCCACTTCGCTGTGCAAGACCAGGATATTACGCAACTCCCTGTCGTATTGATCGGCCCATAAATGCCGGTCCGTCGGTGCATGGATCAACTGCGCTGTGATACGGACTTGGTTGCCTTCGCGGAGCACCGTGCCCTCTACGATCGCGTCTACATCGAGTTCGCGCGCAATCTCCGGCAGGGGCTTGTCCGTGTCCCTGTAGCGCATCACAGAGGTTCGAGAGATGACGTTCAGCGCCCCGATCTTGTATAACTCGGTAATCAACGCATCGGTCATCCCGTCGACGAAGTACTCCTGTTCGGGATCGCCCATGAGGTTCTCCAGCGGCAGCACGGCGATACTGTCGATCGTCACGCTCGGCTTGTGAAACACTTGCACCAACACAACCGCCGCCATTACCAGAACCGCCAACACCACCGTCCACGCCGCCAACTGTTTCCGGCGCTTGAGCCTTCGCACTGCCCTAAACCGCCGCTCCTTGATCCCCAGCCTGATCTGATCCCGCTGCCCCTCGAGCTCCGAGAGGAGCTCGTCCATCGTCCCGTGGCGCTTCGCCGGATCCTTCGAGAGCGCCCTCTCGATGATGTCTTCCACTCCGATCGGCACGTTCTCCCGCGTGGTCGTCACCGGGTCGGGGTCCTCGTTCAAAATCGAGTAAACCATAGCCGGTTCCATCTCGCCCCGAAACGGCAGTCGCCCGGCCAACATCTCGTAGAGCATCACACCCAGTGACCAGATGTCCGATCGAGAGTCTGTCTCGTCTCCTTTAGCCTGTTCGGGACTCATGTAGGCGACCGTCCCCACGGTCATCCCGGTTTTGGTTACCTTTGTCTGTCCGGCGAGTTTCGCCAGGCCAAAATCGAGAATCTTAACGACCCCCTTGTCGGTCACCATGGTGTTAGCCGGTTTGATGTCTCTATGCACCATGCCCGCCCGGTGTGCCTCCGAAAGGCCCGCGGCAACTTGGATCGTTATGTCGATTGCCTCCTCTACCGGCAGCGAACCTCTGGCGATCTTTTGCTTCAGTGTCTCCCCCTCGTAGCAGTCCATGCAGATGAAGAGCCGACCGTCACGCGTCTCATCGATTTCGTGGATGTTACAAATATTGTTGTGTTGGAGAGCGGAGGCCGCCTGAGCCTCATGGATAAACCGCGTCTTGGCGTCTCTGTCTCGGATCAGCTCGGGAGGGAGGAACTTCAAAGCGACAACACGCTTGAGCTTCGTGTCCTCGGCTTTGTAGACCACCCCCATCCCACCACCACCGAGTTCTTCGAGGATCTTGTAGTGTGATACGGTTTCTCCGATCACCTCGTCCCCCATGAGAGATCGAATATCTAGCGGGAGATGCGTAGACCGCAGGTGAAAAACAGAACCAGATGTATCTTACCAAGGTTGTGATCGATCAAACAACGATTTCAGATGTCCCGCACCGCACCGTTTGCCGCGCGGCCAGCACCCTTTTTCCGCAAAAAAAAGACCCGCATCCGACGACGCGGGTCTTTCTCGAGCTGGTAGCCCCTAGGGGAGTCGAACCCCTGTTTTATGGCTGAGAACCATATGTCCTAAACCACTAGACGAAGGGGCCACGAATATGGTTGGCGTGGGAGGATTCGAACCCCCGTCGGCTGATCCAGAGTCAGCTGTCCTGCCACTGGACGACACGCCAGTAGGCAATGAATTTAGCAGGTGTCGTGCCTGAAATCAACCCATATCCCCATCGACCTGGGTGCTGAGCCGGCTTCCTCGGATCGGTTGACGTTTAACGGGTGACTCCGTTCGTGAGACGGATCAAGATCCAACGTCGCGGCCGGTGTGGGCGGTACTCTCGAGGGCCGCCGTTCTCATTCGCTCGACGGACTTCTTGCGACCAAGCAGATGAACCACGGAGAAGATATCGGGCGACACACTCTGACCTGTGAGCGCCACCCGGCACGGATGGATCAAATCGGCTGCCTTGATCCCCTCCTCTTCGGCCAGCTCACGGGTCGTCCGTTCGATCTCCCCTCTGTCGAAGGGCTCGAGTTTTTCGAAACGGTCGGCCAGTTGAGTGAGACGCGCGGCGCTCTCGGGTGAGGAAAGATAGGTCTTGCTCGCCTCCGCGTCCCGCGGGTAGTCGTCCCTGTAAAAGTACGCGAGCTTTTCGCGGACATCTTTCAGATTCTTGAGGCGATTCCCCATCACTTTGAGGATGATCGCCAGACGAGGCAACTCTTCCCTGTACGCTGCCTCATCGGCTGCCCCAGGTCGCAGAGTGGGATCCGTCACCCCGTTCCCGGTGCCCCTCCCGGCCCACTCCTCCGGTCGAAAACCCGCTGGTAGTATCTTTTCTTCCAGGAGCTTCTCATACACGAGGGAGACGCGTTTTATCGCATCGAGCCGTTTGAAATGTTCCCCGTCGATGTGATCCAACTTGTTTGGATCGACGGCAGCGGGGTTCTTGCTCACCTTTTTCAACGAGAACTTTTTGATCAGACTCTCCCGTGTGAAAAACTCGGTCTTGTCATCGTACGCCCATCCGAGAAGCGCAAGATAGTTTACGAGCGAATCACTCAAATAGCCGATCCGACGAAATTCCTGAACCGACGAAGCGCCGTGTCTTTTTGACAGCCGTGTCCGATCGCTCCCCAATATCATCGGCAGGTGGGCAAATTTGGGAACCGCGTACCCGAGCGCTTTGCAGATCAAGACTTGCTTTGGCGTATTGGATAGATGATCGTCTCCGCGAATGACGTGGGAGATCCGCATTCTCGCATCATCGACAACCGCCGCAAAATTGTACGTGGGTTTGCCATCCGATTTGACCAACACAAAATCGTCCAGCTCTTTGTTTTGAAACGTGATCAGGCCACGGATAAGGTCGTTGAAACGTGTTTCCCCATCGGGCATCCTGAAGCGAACTACGTGAGGGACTTTCTTCGCCAACCGGTATTCGATCTCATCACGAGGGAGATTCCGGCACCGGCCATCGTAACGGGTCGATTCGCGTTGTTGGAGGGCTTCGCTACGCATCTCCTCCAGCTCGTCCGGTGTGCAAAAACAGTGGTATGCCATTCCTTGCTCGAGTAGCTTTTGTGATTCTGTGTGGTAGAGCACCTGCCGGGCCGACTGAACGTAGGGACCAAATGGCCCATCTTTGACCGGTCCTTCGTCCCAATCGAGACCCAACCATTCGAGCGCATCGATGATCGCGTGATAGGATTCCTCGGTCGATCGCACGGCATCGGTATCCTCGATTCTCAACACAAACACTCCCCCCGTCTTCCGCGCGTAAAGCCAGTTGTACAGAGCAGTTCGCGCGCCACCGATGTGAAGATGCCCCGTGGGGCTCGGCGCAAATCGGACTCGTATTTGTGTGTGGGTCATCAGCTTTTCTTTTTTGTCAGATCGACTTTGTAATCCGAGGCGACCTCGAGAATCCCGTCGTAGTCGAGACTATAGACGGTCCTGAATGCATCATCCAACGTGTTGCCACGACCGATCAAGAGCACCGCTTCTCTGAGCTTGTTTTCCCCATATGTGTCGATAAGCTTCTTGACCATCCGGTAACACCGGTAATACGCGATCCGCGAGTCTCGTCTTGTCACCTCACCTTGAAGTACATCTTCGATTCTCGCCGGCGTCATGGACACGTCCCCGCGTCTGAACTCGTACATCTGGTTGAGAAGGAGCTCGGCTTCGTCGGAGAGGTAGGATGCCAAGCCTTCCTCGAGCCACCTTGGGGCGCCGTATCGAGTGAGTTTCTGGACGGCCCATTGATAATACTCGTGCGGAATCGCCATCGAGGAGATTCCTCGCTTGGATAGTATGAAGATCGGCCCAAAGGTGGCCGTGTCCCCCTTGATTTCTGAGTAATACCACCATTCGCGGCCTGTCCGTTTCTTGTAGACTTCGAGATCGATACTACAGTTTATAACGAAGAGTTCCTCGGGTGCCTCGCCAAAGAATGATTTGAGCTTCTTTCTCGCCGGCATGAGTTCCTCAAAGACGTACATCCCGTGGGTCACGGTCATCCGTCCCGGGGGGTACCACACCTCAAAAAAATCGTTGGCCAACACTCCGCCTTCGTTCTGCCAATACTGATCACGTGTGATGCTGAACCGTTTCTTCTTCGCACGTAGCGTGTCCAACACCACACCCTGGAGCCTGCCGACGTCCTTACCCTTGGGCCAATGGACCGGGCGTTGCCACCCACTCGTGTCCTGATCGGCCTGCGCGGTTTGCTGCGGCTCATCCTGCTCTTTTTCTCCGCAACTGATCAAAAACACTGCAACGCAGAAAACAGTCGCAACCAAAACCAATTTTCTCATTGGTTTTCCTCCTTGCGTCGGTGCATGAGCGCCCGTACGGGCACTCCGGCACTCTCGATTGGGTGTTTGGCTTCGTCATCGATGAATTCATTTAGCCGACGTTGGCCGGATGCAGCTTCCTTTTGCCAACCATCGGCGAACTCTCCTGATTCGATTCTCTCGAGAATGGATTTCATGGTGGCTCTGAGTTGTTCAGAGACGATCTGATTTTCAGCCAGATAACTACCCCAGGCTGCGGTGCGGCTGATCCGTTTTTTCATATACGATATACCGCCCTCGTGAATGAGATCTGCGATGATCTTGAGCTCGTGTAGGCATTCGATATAGGCAACCTCCGGAGGGTAGCCGCTTTCGACGAGCGTGTCATAGGCCGCTTTGACAACCGCCGGTACGCCTCCGCACAGCACGGCCTGCTCGCCAAATAGATCGGTCACCGCCTCGTCACGAAACGTTGTCTCGATCGCCCCCGCCCCAAGACAACCCAACATCTGGGCGTACGAGAGCGCCTTTTGCATCGCGACGCCCGTGGCATCGGCTTCGACGGCGACGAGACAGGGCAGTCCAATCTTCATCCGGTACGCCTTTCGAAGGAAATGCCCCTGCCCCTTCGGAGCGACGAGAACGACGTCGTGATTTGCCGGTAATCGAATGATTCCAAACGCGACCGAGAATCCGTGGGCAAACACCAGCGCTGCATCGGGTCTGAGGGCGGGCTCGATGTCGTTTTTGAATACATCGCCCTGGACTTCGTCCGGAATGAGGATCACCACATAGTCGGCCGGTGAGACCGCATCCGGCACACTCAACGGTTCGAAGCCATCGGCTTGCGCCCGCTGCCACGCACCCCCGCCTTTCCGGGCGCCCACGACGACACGTACCCCGCTGTCCCTCAGATTGAGCGCGTGGGCATGACCCTGATTTCCGTAACCCACTATCGCGGCGCTCGCACCATCGAGGTGGTTGGTTTTCAAATCTTCTTCTTTGAATACCTTCATCATTCGTCCCATCCGCCCCCCGTGGGAACGACGGGTCCACGCGAGCCGCGTGTTTACTCGCCGTTATGAGCCCGTGAGTCGCACCTGTGGTCCGGTCGGGCTCTGCCACCCGATCGGTCTCAAGGAGTGGAGGATTGCGGCTGGCTTAGTAACTGCTTACCATGGATTCTACATCAAATCGCCCCGCGGTTCTCCACAATTCTGGCCGGAATCCCAGTCTGTCCTCACACCACGATTCGGCGGGCGTGGCTGTGCCACCTCGGAGTCGGTCCTTCTTGGCGCTATTGACATTCCCATGGGATTCGGATAGATTTGGTTGGCTGTGTCGTACGAGTTGGGCGGTGTAGCTCAGTTGGTTAGAGCAGCGGAATCATAATCCGCGTGTCCGGGGTTCGAGTCCCTGCACCGCCACCATCATCCTG
>CP070677.1:4106911-4114280 GCA_020352495.1 Candidatus Latescibacterota bacterium | reverse complement strand
TTTGGATTGTTGGGTCTAAGGGGACCGCCGGAGTTGAGACTGTTCACAACGAGCTTGATTAACCACCTTTTCTACGGGTTCGGGCTGTGGTGGGTCGCGAAGGTTCTCCGACTCGTTTGGACGCCTTAGCGAACTCTCGGGAGGGTCACCGGAAAGGTTCGCATCCATGAGCAAGCCCTTTGTCAAGTCGGAAGCGTGGGTTCTTCGCCGTCGTATACGTGGTATACTATGAACAGACACCCTTCGGCACGAATGGAAACTAGGTAAGCAGCAGTTGTGCCGGGAGATTGAAATTCGGTCTCTTCGAGACTGGAGAACCGTTTCAACACTATCGCTTTCATTGTGTGCCCCGCTTTCACGTCTTTTCCAATTCTGTTTACTTCGTACCGCCGTCACTCCAACTCTTCGCGCGCGATCAATCCGACCACCACCAAAACGAACGAAGCGGAGTTATCGGCGGCGATTCTATAAAAACGTTCGACGTCGTTGACTGCGGAGGCGTCGGCGAGATCGCTGATAGATCTAACAACGAGACATGGGACGCCGAACTGGAAGCACACTTGGGCGACCGCGGCACCCTCCATCTCCACCGCGTCGGCCCCAAGACGATCCCGCAGCTCTTTTTTCTTTGGATCCGACGCAATAAAGGCGTCACCGGTTGCTATCACTCCTTCGACTATCCGAGGAGTTCTCTCACCGCCTACCGCGGGTATACGCTTTAACTTCGCATGCGTGCTGGCTTCTTTTGCAAGTCGCAGGAGTCGGGCGTCCGCGGCGAAAAATACCGGATTACGATCGCCCGATATTGGATTCTTCGTGCCTACATTGTGAGGACCGTCCGCCGTCAACAAAGAATAATCGTGCTGGGCGGTTCTCGCTCCAATGACAATGTCTCCGGGTTGCAGGACAGGATTCAGTCCACCAGCGATACCAGTAAAGATGATTTCGCCCGGACGAAAGTGTTCTATGAGGAGAGTCGTCGTCACGGCCGCGTTCACTTTTCCGATTCCCGCTTCCGCCAACGCGACGCGCCTGCCTTTGAGCTTCCCGACGGTATAGGTTATCCCCATAAATGTCGTGTCGCGTTTCTCGGTCATCGCAGTCTTGATGAGTTCGACCTCTACATCGAAGGCGCCCAGGATCGCCGTTACCGGTTGGGTTTCGTGCCTCGTGCCGCACGATCCGACAACGGCAACCGCCAGGAAAACGGTAACGAAATGTAGCTTGAAATCTCTCATTAATGCAGCGGGTCAGCCACGGGCATCACTTCTTGAAACGCGTCAATCGTCCCAAAAGTCAATAGGCTGCTAAATAGCACACAACAAATACACACAGATCTATCGTTAGCTTTCCTATGTGAAAAGGATCACCGAGGAGATTGTAATCGAATTCGAAAAGACCGAACACTAACCGCGAGCCGATATAGGCAATGATGACAGACAACAGAGATCTCACTATTCTCTCCTAGCCTGCTTAAATCTAGCGACGCACGGCTAACTTGTATTATACCGTAGTTCCACACCCATGCTAAGTGTATTGAAAAACCTGCGACAACACGAGCTTGGATTACATTCAGCTTGGGGATGGATCGCAAGTCATCTAGCTCGGGGGCGAACCATACGTGTTGCGAACCCGGGGGAGCTCCACGGGCAAAGTCCGCAAAACGTTCAACTCGGGAAGGCCCCCCCCATAACGGGCAGTGTCCGCATTGCGAATGCAGTCTTGTTCACTGCAACTCTATATCCAGTGCGCGGCCGATCAGAACGGACAACTTGAGGAAAGAGGCTCTGGCTTCGCGGACGACGTCATCATCGCTACTCATCATTTCCAGCAACCTGGACATGTCGGCCAGCTGGAGTTGGATATTTCGCCTCAAATCTTCGATATTCTCTGGCACACTCATGTTTCGCCTCCCAGGCGATTTATCAATGCCGTCGATGTCTCTGTGATCGATCCATCATCACGACCCTATGCGGCCCAGATCGAATTCCATTGTGACCGACACTATAGGCGATTATTTGCGATAGGTCGAGTTCTAACTTCGTCAAATCTGGGGAGGGTCCGCAAATCGCCCAACTTGGGGGGGGCGTGTCGCACGTTTTTGCGAACTCGGGGAACCTTCACGGGTAAAGTCCGCAGAACATTCAATTCGGAGAGGGATGAGAACTCGTAAGGGTTTGAAGAGGGATTTGTAACGGATCGAGCATCAGCTGCGCAAGGTGTTTTCTTCAAACGCCAGTTTGACGGCGCTATTCCGTGTACAGCACCTTGATTTTCCCCCAGGTCGTCTCTTCCACTGGAACGGGATACCCACACGGGCAGGTCTCGTCCCCATTGATCGTAGAGGTCAATCCGACTCCCGGTAGTAGGTTGTTGTTGCAGTCCACAACCAGGACATCTTCAGCCCACGAAGCCGGAAGCACCGGATAAGGGCAACAGGGCGGACTCGATCCCTCAACGAAATAGTTGATCGTGAGAATATGAATCGCGCCCGGGCCTGCCATGCAGGTCCCGTATCCAACTGACTTGCCCGTTTGCGAATTGCCGGGCATCGAAAACGGCTCCGTATCGCTCAGCCATGTCGCGTTTGTCCAACACGCCGGTATGGGAGCCGACCACTCAGAGGCCGTAGCGCCTAGAGACGTGACGTGAACGACGTAGACCTCCTTAATGGGAAATTCGTCATCGGAAATGTTACAGTCTGTGCCCCCGGTATCGTTGTAAACACCGATTGTGTCTGCATGCGCAATCACCGATACGATAGCTATAAAAACCACACCCACCGCAATATGTTTCACAATCATACGCTCACCCCGCAAATTCGTGTTGCGTCCGTCGAGCTTGAATTGTACCGCAAGGTCTCCCCCTTTTTATAGTATACCACAAGATTTGCGACGCGACGAGTTTCGCTTGGTTCAGGGTTTGGTGGGTTTAGAGGTCATCTAGATCGGGGGATGACTTATACGTGTATGTAAACACGGCGAATCGGATCGCATCACGCAATCCTGACCGTATGGAATAAATGAAAGGGCAGGGATGCGTGGTTTGGGAAGACACCGATCGTGACTAGGCCCTAGAGCAATTCCCGCGTGGCGGATTCCAGATCCGTCAGATCGAAGCTGACCAGCGCGAGTTCCGGTCCGTCGTGAGCTGCGGAGAATGCATGGGTTCGTCCGAGCCGGTCGCGCCACGACCCTGTGAGGCGAGCCGATTCGTGGATGTGTCCGTGCAATGTAACGACCGGTTGCCGCGTCTCCACAAAACGGCGAACAGCGACCGATCCCACGTGAAGGTCGAGGGGGACGTGATCGACCACTTTTCCGTCGGTAGCGACCCGGTCGAGTTGTGTCTCGTGGGGAGGGGTGTGGAAGAGGAAAACGGCCCTTTCCATTGGCACATCTTTGGTGAGACGCTCGAGATCGTCCTTGATCGTAGCATAACGCACCACGTGTGGTTCCACGTCGACGCTGCGACGCCCTTCCTCGGGTGAGACGCCACCGGGTGGGACGTAGCGCGACACGTCGTAGCGTTCCCAGTCCTTGAGTTGGAACGGCGTAGGGGGGACGCAAGCGTACCCGCAGACAACGTACGGCCCGAGCGTGCACACCCGTTCGTGGCAGTACCGCCAAAGGCCATTCGCATCACCCTCTATCATTGCCGGCTCGTCGGCACGTGGGTCGTCGTTGCCGAGGATTATGAACAAACTGGGGTATCGCTTCCCCATTTTCCGCAACAGTCTTCCGAATTGAACGGCGAGATAGTCACGGGCGAAGTCCGCCGGAAGGTTGCTGTGGGTGTCGAGTGCGGTATACGGAAACGGAAGCAGATCACCCCCGAGGAAGACTGCAGTGGGTTGCCTCTCCTCGATCGCCGCGAGGAGTTTCTCGTAACGATCGATGCGGCCATGAAGATCGGATGCGAAGATGCAAACGGTCACGAGTTGAGCGTACACCGACGCGGGTTATGCGTCCAGTACATCCCGATGACACGGACTCTCTCGCTCTCACGCGGTTGAACCAAGTCAGGTCACGAACGTTCCAGAACGAACCATATCACCCGCCGTCGGTGTCAGATGACCCCCTGGTCGATCATGGCGTCGGCCACTTTGACGAAGCCAGCGATGTTGGCGCCGTTCACGTAGTTTCCCGGTGTCCCAAACTCCGCCGCCGCATCCAAGCAGGTGTTGTGTATGCTTTTCATGATTACCCTGAGCCTCCGGTCCACCTCATCGCGAGTCCAATTGTAACGCATGCTGTTCTGGGCCATTTCTAGACCCGAGACCGCGACGCCACCGGCATTTGCCGCCTTCCCGGGTGCGTAGAGGATATGATGGTCGATGAACAGCTTCCTTCCCTCCGATGATGTCGGCAGGTTGGCTCCCTCGCAAACCAGTTGCACCCCATTCTTTAACAGGTTCTCGGCATCCCTGTGATTGATCTCGTTCTGGGTGGCACAGGGGAAAACACAATCCGCCTTACGAGTCCAGAGCGGATTCTCTTCCAGACTTCCAACCTCTGCGGACATAAACTCCGCGCTAGGAAACCTCTCCGCGAATTCTCGGACACGGCCACGACGCATGTTCTTTAGCTCCTTCAGCCATGCGAGTTTTCCGCGATCGATCCCGTCGGAATCATACACGCACCCGCTCGAATCCGAGAATGTAACCACTTTTGCACCAAAATCGATCAACTTCTCGATAACGAACTGCGCTACCTTACCGCTTCCCGATACGAGACAGGTCTTGCCTTCGAGTGTCTCATTCCGAGTCGCAAGCATCTCCGCGGCGAAGTACACGACTCCATAACCGGTCGCCTCGGATCGCATCAGCGATCCGCCCCAGTTGAGGCCTTTACCTGTCAACACACCGGTGAACTCGTTCCTTAGTTTTCGGTACTGGCCAAACAAGTAACCGATCTCGCGCCCACCCACACCGATATCGCCATCGGGTATGTCAGTGTCCGGGCCGATGTGACGATGCAACTCGTTCATGAAAGCCTGACAAAAACGCATTACCTCGCCATCGCTTTTTCCCTTGGGATCGAAGTCGGCTCCACCTTGGCCCGCGCCCATGGGAAGCGTCGTGAGGCTGTTTTTGAAAACCTGTTCCAAGGCGAGGAATTTTAGCATCCCAAGATTAACCGAGGGATGGAAGCGGAGGCCGCCTTTGTACGGTCCGATGGATCCGTTCATTTCGACGCGATACCCGCGATTTACTTGCACGCGGCCCGCGTCGTCCACCCAGGAGACTCGGAACGCGATGGTTCGCTCAGGCTCGATGATCTGCTCCAGAATCTTAGCGTTCCCGTAGTGGGGATTACGTTCAATTACCGCAACCAGCGACTCGGCCACGTCCTTGACGACCTGATGGAATTCAAGCTCGGCAGGGTTCTTCGATTTTACTTCGGCCATCAGTTTCTGAACGTAAGAGGTCATCCGTTTTCTCTCCTCTTTGAATCCTGTGTTTGTGTACCCGGAACAGACCGCGCCTCCTCAACCCCGTTCTTCATGGTCAGGGGGCGTGCTGCGTCCGTGACGGCATTGATTTTGGCGGCGTAACTCGTCCTTTTGGCAATGTCGTCGTCCGTTACGATGTGGAAATCCAATAGACCTCCGGAACGGTAACCTGTACGAAGGTAATTGACCTCGTCGAGACAGAGACTCCATCCCTCCAGCCACCGGACGAGTTCCTCGCGTTGGGGTTCCGTCCCTCTGAAGTGAACCAGTATGTCGATATCGCTCGCCGGCCCGGCCGTACCGTTCTTCGTGCTTCCAATGAGGTATACACCTTCGATCCCAAATCGGGTGGGATCCACGTGCCGTGCGATTTGCTCGGCCATACGAAGGCGCCAACGCCAGTAATTTTCCGGGTGTCCGTCTTCGTATATGTCCCCTTCTTCCGGATACCCGAGCTCCTGCGCGGGATCCGCTAACAATGCCACGGCCTCCCCGAGTTCGGCGTTCAGTGACACCTGTATCACTTTTCCACTCTTAACCGCCGAAACGTCGATCACGTGCACCACGTCGGCAAGGTACGCATACTCGGGCAGCGATTCGGCAAGGATGTTGTCGGAACGCTTGAGAAAGCGTTCATCGAGATACGTCCCTTCTTCGCCAGGGGAAAGAGGAAGATAATGAATACCCGACTCCGCGATATCTTGGAGGAGATGAACACCCTCGGACAACACGCTGTCGATTGGGTCTCCTGATCCCGACAAATCGACCAGGACAGCGGCGTTTTTGAAATCGCCGTACTCAAGATTCGTCCCGCCCTGAGCGTCCCCCGTGGCACACAACCGACCGGGTCTCACGAGGATGAACTGCCGTTTGGGAAGCAGTCTGTTCAATCTTGCCACGGCCCGCACGACATCCTGGCGATGCGTTGGTTCTTCGAGTTCCGCGTACGCTGCCGGGTCCAAATAGACTACATGCGTGATATTTGATGCCCATCCGTTCGAGACGCAACGGTTGGCCGAAAAAACGATTTGATCTCTGGTTATGTCTTTGGGAATGGGCGCTGGGCGCACTTGACGTGCAACAGGCTGAGGCCGGCACTGCAACAGATAGACGTGCTCCCCGTTTGAGGCGAATTCGATCTCCACGGGTTTGCCAAGAGTCTCTTCGAGTGTTCTGAGGAGATTCCTGATATTCATCACGAAAGGGCTCCGGGTGATCAATCCTTCGAAGTTCGCCACGAGGTTACCGTTCGTAATCTTCGATCTCTCCTCCTCGAGATTCAGCGACCGCATCTGGCCGTCTTCGTACAACGACACGACCATCTCGGCATTTGGGTACGTATCACCGTGACTCCTGATTAGTTCGCTGAGTTCGACTGTTTGCAAACGGTTTGTTTCGAGATTGATGACATCAATTCTTCTTGGTGCGTGACGAATGCCGTCCTCAGTCGAGCCGTTGATGGATACAAAGGGATGACCGGGGAATATCAACACGGGATGCTCTTCACCGGTTCCATCCTGAGTCCTGGTCCCGAGCCCGGGAATGATGCGGAGAACGCCTCCGCTTCCATCGATCCCGGCTAGTCCTCGAAGGTCGGTTCGGCTACGGGCCACCCCCGAATACGCGGGGAGAAAATATGGGCCGACCCGTGTTCCGACCACCTCCTGGATCATGATCCCCATTTGTTCGCTGAATTCCAAAAGTTCGCGGTCCGCCCGGAATTCGATCGGGTCCGGACCGAAGTTCGATGCGTATACCTCGGCTACGGCACGCGTGAGATCGTGGAGGCGCGCTTCCCTAGTCCCCTGGTTACCCAGAAACACACTTTTGTACTGGCCGGTAAACGAGAACCCCGTCCGGTCCTCCAAGAGCGACGAACTGCGCACGACTACCGGCCTATCTCCAAAATCGTCCA
>CP070677.1:4094818-4106811 GCA_020352495.1 Candidatus Latescibacterota bacterium | reverse complement strand
CTCGAGCGACCGCGTCGTCGGATCGAGCTGGGCGAAAATCAGCGTGTCGATGTCTTCGTCACCGGTTGCACCGGCGATCAACCGGTTCGTAATATTCAACATCTCCCGGGGGTCGACTCCCGACTCGACCAACGAATGAAGATAGGCCCGGACCGAAGCCATGAGCAACGCCGGCCCAAAACCATGCCCGCTTACGTCACCCACAACGAGTCCCAAACTTCCACCGGGCATCTCGAAATAGTCATAATAGTCCCCACCAGTTGCCACCGCGGGTTTCGACGCCCCGCCAATATCATACCCGTTCATTTTCGGCGCCGACTCGGGGAAGAGATTTCTCTGAATCTTCCTCGCGATCTCGATCTCCTCGCGTGTGTCCTTGAGCTCTTTCTGGACACGTTCGACGAGCTTTCTTTGTGTGATGTCCCTAAACACGGCCACCGCACCCATAACGTTCTCGTCCGAATCACCAAGTGGCCGTCCCCCAACCTCCAGCCAACACCCGCGTTCGAGGTTGGGGTTCTGAATGAACATCTCTACCTCTTCCGTTCTCTCCCCGTTCAACGCGCGTACGAGGGGCAGTTTTTCTGTCGGAAACGGCGTGACCATGTCGGGCAGGTGGATACCGTACTTCGCGGTCCATTGATCCGGGCTGGCGTCGGTAAGACCGATTCCCAGGATGTTTCCGGCAGCCTCGTTGAACATAACTAAGTGGCCCTCTTCGTTGGCCACGACCACACCTTCGTCCATCGTGTTGAACACGGACTCGAGGATCCCCGTATACCGAAGCAGTGCTTCCTCGGACGCGAAGAGCCGTTTGTTGATCTTTTCGAGCTCCTTTGCGCCCTTCTTGAGCCTTTGCTCGGCGAGCTTGAGCTCGGTGACGTCTTTGCCGATCGAAAGAAAGTGTGTAATTACCCCATCCTCGTCTTTGATTGGCGTAATCGTCTTCATCTCGTAGAAGAGCTCACCATTCTTTTTGCGGTTGATGACCACACCACGGTAGGGGTCCCCCGAGAGAATTGTCTTCCACATCTTTGTATAGTAGGTTTTTTCGTGTTTTCCCGATTTGAGGATGCTTGGAGTCCGGCCAAGAAGCTCCCTCTCGCTGTAACCAGTGACTTGCTCGAAACTCGGGTTCACCTCCTGTATGATTCCCCTCCTATCGGTAATCATCCAATGGTCGGCCGTCTGAAGCGACGCCATCTTGTACCGCTGTAGTCCGCGTCTCATCCGCTTTCTGTAGGCGATATCGGCTGCCACTCCCAGGCTCGAAACGGCTACGACACCTACAAAACCCTGGAGCATCAGAATCGACTCGGTGCCCGGTTCATCTGCAAACGGTCCATAGCCCTTTGTGGAACCCCATATCGCGATCGCTACGAGAACGAACACCGCCGTGGCTGTCTCACGCTGGCTAAAACGGAGTGCCGGCCACAAAAGCAGCAAAACCGCAACGCACGACAGCGGTATCTCGGCCGTCTCCGAGGTCACCCAACCACCGAACACGCTGTTGGCGGTGATAACGAGAAGCACCAAGATCGCCAGGCTCTCAATCATCCTATGTCTGCCCCAGTCGAGCTGTCGGTTCGAATACCAGCCAATAATGACAGGGGTCATTACCAGCACTCCTATCGTGTGTGCCAACCACCAGTAAAGCCACATCGAACCGAGCCCATCCCCGCCCAAGTCTCCCGTGATACCCAACACCGTGAGGCTCACCGTCGCACCCGCTGCACAGCTTAGCACGCCGGCGAAGAAGGCGAATTTCAGGACGTCTTGAGGGTGGTAGCAGGGGGTTCTTGGGCCAATCAAACGGCGAAGCAGAAACGCGGCCAACAGCGCCTCAAAAGTGTCGCTCACGCTGAGGACCGCCGTGCTCAACGTGCCATCCGGTGTAGCGGCCGAGCCCGCCGAACGAAGAATCTCAGACGAGTATACGAGAAAGGACCCAACGAGGATTCCCGGCCACAGCCGGTACCCGAAGAGAA
The DNA here is from genome assembly GCA_020352495.1 of Candidatus Latescibacterota bacterium. Taxonomy (GTDB): domain Bacteria; phylum Krumholzibacteriota; class Krumholzibacteriia; order WVZY01; family WVZY01. Next base: position 4,104,823 of record CP070677.1, on the reverse strand, counting down.
AGAGAGCCGCCAACGCGACCCCTGATGGAAGCCACACCACCGTCACATCCACACCACGGTTGACGAGAATCTGACCAAGCTTGGCGACCAGGACATAGATCGTGACAAGAATCACAATCGTCAAACCTGTCTTCAAGCGAGAACCGAAATGAAACCTCATTGCCAGCCCCCCTGAAGCTGCTCAGAACCAGCAAAGGTGCATGCGCTCGATATTGACCTTTTGAGTCGTAATACGACTGTCGCCCCTCTCGACCCGCAATTGTCCTTTTAACATTCATTGAAGAAGACGCATCACGTCTCGCCACTATCGGTCTTCATTCACTCCGTAATTAAACTATGGTCGCAATATAGTGACCGCCAATTCCGTGGGCAAATGAAAACACTTTGATAGTGTCAAAAAAGATTAACAACTCTGACACATCAAATCTGGAAACGAAGTGAGATCTTGTTGGAGGGATAGCGGCAACGCGCCCGCATGGGTCTCTGGCGCTTTTATTCGGGAAGAGGTCGTCGTTGTGAAACTTTTCGCAAGAAGACGGCGGAAGGTTTGGCACTCCCATCAGCTTTCCAGGACCGATCGTGAGTTTCATTCGAACATTACATAAAGCCAAGCCCCTTCAGACCCTGAATCGGATCGTCGAATGAGCAAGAGCCAAACGATATCGCGAATCGATGGCGCACCTGCTCCAAAACCTCAGCCGAGACAAAGCGGCCGTGCCACCTGACACCGCAATCATCAAAGACAAACGCGTCCGCCGACTCCTCGTCCAACACCTCTACAACTTCGACCTCACTCATACCGTCATCGACAAAAGCCGCGGCGAGAAACAAGTTGAGAAAACCATACGTCCTGGTGACCGGCCCTCCGGGCTCGTTGCCCAAAGGGCGGACCGAACAAATCGGATGGCGGAGACCAGCCGTCGCCTTGAACGGCAGCGCCCGGAGCTGACACGCCACAAGGAATCTGGCAAGATCCAACGACCTCGGGATGACGTCCGGCGTAGCGCCACCCGTTCGGACCTTTGCACCCGCATTCAAACGTGCGATGGCTTTAACCAATGCAACAGGAGTCACATCGACGGGCATCTCGAAGTGAGTTTTCAGCGAACGAGGAATGATTCTTCCCGCCGTTTCGATGAACGCGGCGCTCGAAGCCTTGACCTCGACAACATCTATCACCGCGGACCCGTTCGCGCCCCGACCCGCGTGCCAACGGTTGAACCGGTGAATTCGCTCGACGTCGGCACCGAGGTTCGAACCGGTCAGAGCGCTGAGTTTCCATGTGAGCTTCTCGCCTGTGTTGTCAACAAGCTCCAATACGGAGAAGTTGAACTCTTCCAATCGGGACACGGGTACGACGAACCGCCCCAGCATCCACCCATGGGGACCGATACGATACGCATGGTAATTCCGCGTCGACGAATTCATGTCGAGTTCGGCCGGCGGAAAAAGCCCCGCGTAGTCGATCGCGTGACTCAACAGTGTTCTAATCGAGCTTTTCAATCGAATCCCCGCGAACACCCGTTGCCGACAGATATCGATCTTGGATCACGTCCAAATGATGCAGCTCGTGACCCGCCACTAGATATGGTATCGACCGGACCGTAAACTCGAATCCACTCGCTGTCCCTCTCCGAAGCAGAATCTCCGGTTCGAAACTTCGAAAAAGGGCAAGGGTTGCCAGCCGCACTGCGCGTAACTCGTTGGATATGTCGTCGAGAGACCTTTGGTCGAAGTGACCTCGTGTCACAAACTCGTCCTGATCGAACCCCGGGAGAGGTGTCTTGTCGTCCCGGGCGAAACGCAGCGCGCGGTACGAAAACACTCGTTCGCAGTCGACAATGTGTCCAACGACCTGCTTGATACTCCACTTATCCGGTCCGTAACGGTGTGCCGCCGATTCCTCATCAATCCCGCCGAGAAATTCATACACCCTCTCGATCTGCCCGGCGAGGATGTCGAGTATGTCACCATCGGGGACTCTTTTGATGTATCGTTCGAAGTAGGGTGCGTATTCGTCGGGGCCGGGACGATGTATCATCGCTTTTTTCCTTTCGTTTGGGGAGAAATTGGGCGGGTCAGAGATTGAGATCCAAGACGTAACCGTATCCGTGCCGTTTGAATCCGAGTGTTTCGAAAAACCGCAGCTCGCGTACGTTCCTGTCTGTCGTGGAGAATATGAGCTTGCTGCACCCTTCTTCTTTGCATTTTTCAATGGCAAATCTCATCATCCGTTTTCCTATCCCCTGCCGTTGAAATTTGGGGTGCACCGTGATGTTTTCCACGATTCCCTCGGGCGTGTCTCTTCGGGCGGATTTTTCCATCACGAGAAGCATAAAAGTGCCCACCACCCTGTCGTCTGCGACACTTACGTAATAATGAAAATTGGGATGCTTCTGAAGACGTTCGAATATGTTGCCCACAATCTTGACGTCAAAAATTACATCCCCTTCCAGTTTGGAAAGGTTGTAGAGTGCGACGATGGCAGGGACATCGTCTTTCGTGGCATGTCGTATCTCGAAGTCTTTCGTTGGTGGCATCTGCGTTTGTGTATCGCGTTTGCGTGTCATTTCTTGTTACACGAACGTAGGTCGATTTCGATCATTATAGCCAAAACCCCGACACTCGCAAGCTTTTGTCATCTCAGCCCCGACCTGCCACGGGGCCGGAGGCGCACATCTCCCTGCCAATGAGAAGCTTCCATTAGGGAGCCTGATCCATTTCCATCCGCGAAACGTCGACTACGCAAGCTCGTAGCTTTCACCAGGGCCTATCAGAACGGCCTTGCGTCCCCCGGCGTTCACTTTCTCGATGAATTCGTTTGGATCGACTTCGATATAAGGAAACGTCTTGTAGTGCATGGGAATCGTTACCTTCGCATCGACGAACTCGGCCGCCTTGACAGCGTCTGCAATTCCCATAGTGAAGTTGTCCCCAATTGGGAGAAGCGCCGCATCCAGGGGACCATTCATCTCTGCGATCAGTTTCATGTCGAGGAAAAGCCCCGTGTCTCCCGCGTGATAGATCTTCTTTCCGTCGATCGTAAGAACCACGCCTGCGGGGCTACCGAGAGATTCACCACCCGGCCCAGTCGAGCCGTGATGGGCAATCGTGAGTTTGACGTGTCCAAAAGGAAAACCAGCCCCGCCGCCGATATGAAGCGGATGCGATGTGCAACCCTTTTCTCCAAAGTAATTGGCGATCTCGAAATTGGAGACGACAAGCGCACCGGTTTTCTTCGCGATCTCCACACCATCGCCGATGTGGTCTCCGTGTCCATGTGTGATGATGATCCCGTCGAGCTTGTCAAACACCCCTGGTCCGACGTCGGCAAGTTCGTTGCCGGTCAAAAATGGATCGATCAAAACTCGGTGCGAACTGCCTTGAATCTCCCAACACGAGTGACCGTGAAACGTCATTTTCACCATAAGACTCCTCCTTTGTTCCTATTGAAACACCACTACACGACTTTCACACTCTTAGCTCTTGTTGCGCTCGAGCACTCTCAGCTTGGCGTCAATCAGATCGCGGTGCGTGATCCGAAGTAGCTTGGCGAGCTTGTGCATGAAGTAGTTTTCGTGCTCGTCCATACGTCCGTCTGCATACACCAGTCCCCAGAGAAGCTCTACAATTCGTGATTTTTCTTCGTTGGAGTAATGCTGGTTGATGGCATTGGTGAATTTCCACAAATCGAGACTCTTTTTCAACTCCTCCCTCGATGCTTTCTTGAGCTCGACGACGTCGTCCTTCGGCAGATCGTATTCGCTCTGGAGCATCGCGAGAATATGCTCGCGCTCTGTTTCGTCGAACTCGCCGTCGATATTCGCCATCTCGAGAAAAATGGCACACGTCGCCAGATGCACGTTGTGATGTCTCGGTTTCGAAACCGATTCCCCGACGGGCCTCGAGACCCGTTCGGTCTCTGCGCCGGTGCCGATGAGTTTCTTTATCAAATCGATCACCCGAGACTCCTCCGGTTATCACCTGCGGGGCGCGTTCCACTGCCAGTATAGCACCCCGGCGGGCGATCTCAGTGTTGGATTTTTTCCAACATTCTCTTCGCGTTTTCGAACTCCGGATCGATTTTCAACGCCGTTTCGTAATACGCCACCGCCCGATCTTCGTCGCCCTTCTCGAGATAAAATTCGCCGGCACTGTCGTATAGATTTGCCACATCGGGATGGAGCTGCAGGGCGATCAGCAAAAGGTCGAGCCCTGCATCCACCTGACCGAGACTCTTGAGACGGTAAGCGATAGCGTTTAGGTTCTCGGCGCCGGCGGCATCGGTGATATCGAATTGTGCGGCGGATCTGAGATGTGAAAACGCCGCGTCTCGACGGCCCTTTGCGATCTCGACCACTCCGGCCCAAACGTGGGCTGCATCGGCCCGTGGGTACAATTCGATCGCCGCCTGCACGACCTTCGATGCCCCTTCCAGATCACCCTCCGCATACCGGCTCTCCGTGACCTCCGAGAAACAGTGACAGAAATCGGGATAGATTTTCGTGCCCAAGAATGTTTCTTTTAGCTGTCTGGCGTTCTCTTCGATATCCGACACGGGGTCGAAAGCGAGTTCCTGAACGGCCGGCGTCCACGTCTTCTGCCAGTCCTTGTTCCACCGCATGACCGTCTTTTCGAATTGCCTGTCAAATCGGTACTCGTTGGGATAACGCCTATCGTCACGATACCACGCGATGTAGTCGCTGAAAAACTGAATCGGTCCACCGCCGTGCAACGTCTCCAGATAGTCATCGCCAAACTCAGCGTGGAGTGTCGCGGCCACGTACGATCCGACAGTCACAAAGGCGTCGTTCGATGCAGGATGACGACCCTCCTCGATTTTCTTTTTTGTCTCGTCAAAGTTCCCCATTAGCGCCCCCGATTTGACACAAGAATCGAAATACTCAAAGGCCCGACGGAGGACCTTGGGATCTCGACACCGCGGCTCACCGTACCGATCGTACTCGGCCAAGCCATAGTCAAAGGCGGCAGCCATTGCGGTGATGATTTGGTGGTCCTCTCGATCGCCGGTATACACAGCTGGGATCAGCGCTTCATTCATTATGAGTTGATAGAGCCGATCGACAAACGGCGCCCGGTTTCCGCCCTCGAGGTTGTATCCAAGGGCGATTGCGAACCTCTCTTTTGGAAAAAGGCCGAGAAAGGTTCGAGTCTCCGGTTGTCCCCCGCTGTGCCAAACGCCAAACCGGCCGTTCTTCGGCCCGATGAACCATCCCATCCCGTATCCCGTATAACGTCCGTCGCTCGTGCTCATAGACGTAAACATCGTATCGACGTACGCGGGCGAGAGGACCCGGCCATCCATGATACCCCTGGCGAACTTCAACAGGTCTACAACCGTCGACCGGGTGCCACCCGCGGCAAATCGGCTGCTGATGTCGACGAACTCTGAATTCAATGTTTCTCCGTTCGTGCCTTTCCGGTAACCCCTCGCTCTGTTGGGAATGATCGCGTCCGGAGAATCCATTCTGGTGTCGCTCATTCCGAGCGGCTCCCAGAGATTCTCACGCACAAAGTCTCCGTACGATTTGCCCGAGGTTTCTTCGATCACGGCGCCGAGTAGGTTGTATCCATAGCTCGAATAGTGATAAAGAGTCCAGGGCTGCGCGACAAGGGCGAAATCCGCAAAAACCGCGATGGCTTGACGAGTATTTTTATGATGCTTGAAATGGCCCTCCTCATCGTAGTTTTTGTAGTGGCTGATCCCACTGAGATGCCCCAGAACCGCCCGAACGGTAACCGGCCATTCTTTCTCCGGGAAGTAGGAAACATACTTTTGGATTTCGACATCGAGATCGAGGTTCCCCCCTTCGACGAGTTTCAACACACCGATCGCTGTCATGGGTTTGGTGACCGACGCCAGCCGGTACGCCGACTCGGGTTTTGCTGGGACTTTGTTCTCGAGGTCCGCGTACCCAAACCCTTCCACCCAGACAAAGTCATCTTTGAGAAATCCAACGGTCATACCGGGAATTCCTTCGCGCTCCATCTGTGCTGTTACGAACTCGCGATAAGCCGAGATTTCCCGCTCGTACCTTCCCGAGGCCCCCGATGCGCAAAGCGGGGCCGCAATCACAAGAGCAACAACGGGAAACCATATTACAGATGGAAGTCGAAGACGCAATCGAGACCTCCGTCGTCCTAGTCGGCGTCATCCACGTAACGGTCTGATGAGGAATACAAAACCGCTCTGTTACACCCCGCCAATTGCCGCAGAGATTGGGGACGAATTTGACAAAGAACCCCGCGTCGTGAGATCTCCGAAAAATGTTATGCCAGCGTCAGCGGGGTATCTTCTCGTAATCCGTTATTCGTGTCTGCCGGCTCTGCCACCGGCAAACAAGCCCAAAACAAACCCTACTGCCAACATCAGCACAACCAACAAGAGCAAAGAGATCCGCCAGTCCCAGAATAGGAATTGAAAGCTTACGCTGTGGCTGTTCTGGGCGATGATTATCACCACAAGGATCGCCAAGACGAGAATCGCGATGAATTTCGGTCTCATTTTCAAAACGTTCCTCCCGTCCGTTTTGCGTAGAACAACGACTCACACTCATCCGCACGACAATTCGTGTCTCGGCCCAATATCATTGTTTTCCCCGTCGGTTCTTGAGGTTACCGTATCTCAATATCTCTTGTACACACATATTCATGTTGTCGTAGTGGGAGCCTTTCCAGTAGACCTTCTCGCAGTCCAAGCACTGATAGAACTCATCGAAATACCGCGCGGGTCTGGGAGGAAGACGATCCCGTATGGCGCTTTTTTCGACCTCTTCCAAAATACCGTTGCACGCCATACACCGATGAAACGGCTTGACCAGCGCTCGCAGATCGAACCGAGCGATGACCTCTCGCACCTGTTCCTCCGGATCCGATGACCGTATCCAATACCCGTGGGTGACCGATTTCGTCTTGAGAATTCCCCTGTCACGGGTGAGGACAATACGTTTGTCGTTGACGGCCAACTCGATGATTTCTGCATCGCCGTAGTCGTTTCGGTACTCGGTATCGAACCCGAGCATCCTGAGTAACTTCGCTAATTTTCCGAGGTGAACGTCGAGGACAAACGCCACTCGACGGAGCGGGGCTCCGCGAAGACGTATGAGCGGAGATACATCGAGACTCTCGAAGACGGGGTAAACCGAAACGTGGTCGCCGTTCTGCAGGCGGTAGTCGAAACCAACCGAGACTCCGTTGACGAGGATCAGCTCGACCTCGGGATGCGGCACACCGATCGCTTCGATCGCGTCCTTGATCGAGGGGGAGCCGCTGAAATGATACGGCACCGCCGTCTTTTTTTTGCCGGGAGGGAGAAAGTCGTTGAGCTCCTCGTAGAAACGGAATTGGGCGGTGTTGCGATGCATGAGCGTGAGTTTCCTTCCGCGCCAGGTCCCGTTTACCGATGCACCCGGGCGCGGAGATGATTCGATGCCGGCGACAGGTCACGCCTCGACCTTGATTGGTGGCTCGCTGCGTCCCACCACCTCTCCAATCACCGCCACTGTTTCCACACCCTTTTTCTTTAGCGCGCGGGTCAATCTCTCGATCTTGTTCTCGGGGAGCGATATGAGAAGTCCACCCGACGTCTGCGCATCGTTCAAGACGAGTCGTTTAACCTCGGAAATACCCTCATCGTAATCGACAGAAGGGGCCGTATGGTTGTGGTTGTCCTGCGTGCCGCCGGGAATCACACCCGAGGTGGCCAGCTCCACCACTCGCGGCAGGATCGGGATCGTCCCGACCCTTATGACCGCTGACACATCGGAACCATTCATCATCTCGAGCAGGTGACCAAGAAGCCCGAACCCAGTAACATCCGTGCAGGCATTCACGCCAACGGTCTGCATTGCCTCAGAGGCGGCACGGTTGAGACTTGCCATCGTATTAACCAGTGTCTCTTTCTGATTCTCCTCAAGCAGATCTCGCTTTAGCGCTGTCGAGAGGACCCCCGTCCCGATCGGCTTGGTCAGGACCAGTACATCACCCGGCCTTGCATTCCGGTTCGTGACGACGTGCTTTGGGTCAATCAGACCCGTGACCGCCAAACCGTACTTTGGCTCCGTATCATCAACGGTGTGTCCCCCGATGATTGAAATCCCGGCCTCATCCGCTTTGGATTGAGCCCCCCCGAGAATCTCCTCGAGAACTCCCATTGGGAGCCGGTTGCTTGGGAAACCGACGACATTCAAGGCAAAGAGCGGTCTACCCCCCATCGCGTAAATATCGCTGAGCGAGTTCGCCGCAGCGATCGCGCCGAACTGAAACGGATCATCCACAATGGGGGTGAAGAAATCCACCGTCTGGACGATGGCGGTGTTGTCGTCGATTTTGAAGACCGCCGCATCGTCCGCCGTATCGGTTCCCACAAGGATGTTCCTGTCGAACGGTCTGGGCAGTCTTTGGAGGACTTCTTCGAGCAGTTGTGGTCGAAGCTTGCAGGCACAACCAAGCCCATGGGTATACTGCGTGAGCTTAACGTCTCCGGATCCCGTTTTGATATCGACCGGCATCCCGTCCGGCTTCAGGTTTCGTACAACCCGGGTGATTTCGCCGAGCGCTTTGTCTATATCCTCCGTGGTCGTGAACCTCCCCGTCGAGAATCGAATCGTCCCCATAGCGTACTCAAGAGGGACCTTCATCGCCTCGAGCACGCTCGAGAGGTCCACGCCGTCACTGTGACACGCCGCACCGGCCGAGGCCGCGATACCTTTTAGTTCCGAGAGGACGGTGTTTGCCTCTAACCCTTTGAAACTCACGCTCAGCGTGTTGGGCAATCGTTTCTCCGGATGTCCGTTTGTGCGCACCCACGGGAACTCGTTCTTGATACCATCCTCCAATCGATCCCGCATTTGCCTCAGATGTTCGGCGTGGCGAGGCAGATCTTCGACCGCCAACACACACGCCTCACCCAAACCGACGGCTTCAATGACGTTCTCCGTTCCCGCCCGCCGGTGCATCTCGTGATGAGCGCCATGAACGAGGCTCTCGAGCTTCACCCCCGTTCGGATATAGAGTGCTCCGATTCCTTTTGGCGCGTAGAGCTTGTGACCGGCCACGGTAAGCAGATCCACACCCAGATCGTCCACGCGAACCGGAATCTTGCCGATCGATTGCGCGCAATCCGTGTGCACGAGCACGCCGTGGCGATGGGCAATCTCCGTAATCTCCGCAATGGGCTCCACAGTCCCAACCTCGTTGTTCGCGTGCATGACGGTAACGAGAATCGTCCGTGCCGTGATTGCGGATTCGACGTCCCGCGGATCGACCATACCGTGCTCGTCGACCGGCACGAACGTGATACTGTACCCTCGGCCCTCGAGATATCGGCAAACCTCGGTGACTGACGGGTGTTCCACGGCGGAAGTGATGATGTGATTACCCTTGTACCGATACGCGTCGGCGATGCCTTTCACGGCGTGGTTGTTCGACTCTGATCCCCCACTGGTAAAGATCACTTCATCGACTCCACATCCCAGCGCGTCGGCGATTTGTTTTCGGGCTTTCTCGACGGCTTTTTTCGTCGTTACGCCAAGCACATGACCGCTCGACGGATTGCCAAAATGTTCGTTTACAAATGGGAGCATCGCCTTTGCTACACGAGGGTCTATCGGCGCGGTTGCATTGTAGTCCAAATAGATCGGTTTCATATTGCCTGTCCTGATTGAGAAACTACCTGTGAGATCGTGAAAACCAAGCACACCCAAGCGAGGGGTTTGGGTTTGGGTTTGGTTTCGATTTTATTGTAGCACACACGCTCGCATTTCGAGCGCCGTTGTACCCCGGACCGCGTGTTTGACGGTTCCACGGGGTTGCCGTAATTGATTGAACCGCAACATGATGCAAAACAGGTTCCGACGCGAGTCGGGCCCAAAGACTGTGACGGTATTCACAAAGAGAACAACATACCCGGGGTTTGCGAAACAGGACTCCCATACATATATTCCACCCAAAAAGTCAAGCAGCCTACCAGGACTAGGAGAGCCG
>CP070677.1:4078808-4094718 GCA_020352495.1 Candidatus Latescibacterota bacterium | reverse complement strand
GTCCCCGATTCGGCGTGGGTGTTTGACAGTTGGTCCGATGGGCTCACCGGCTCCGAGAACCCCGATACCATCGTTGTTGCGAGTGATACAACAGTGACGGCAACCTTCATCCGGACCTATACGGTCGCCACCAATGTTGTCGGTAACGGGTCGGTCACCAAAACCCCTGACCAGGCTACCTACCTCCTCGGAGATACCGTTGTCGTCACCGCGGTCCCCGACTCGGCGTGGGTGTTTGATGGCTGGTCCGATGGACTCACCGGCTCCGAGAACCCCGATACGATCGTTGTTACGAGTGATACAACAGTGATAGCGACCTTCGTCCGGACCTACGCGGTCATCACCAATGTTGTGGGTAACGGGTCGGTCACGAAAGCTCCTGACCAGGCTGCCTACCTCCTCGGAGATACCGTCATCGTCACTGCGCTCCCCGACTCGGCGTGGGTGTTTAATAGCTGGTCCGATGGGCTCACCGGCACGGACAATCCCGATACCATTGTTGTTGCGAGTGATACAACAGTGACTGCCACGTTTGTCCCACAGACCTATGCAGTCACGACCAATGTGGTCGGTAACGGGTCGGTCACGAAGATCCCCGACCAAGGCACCTACGCCTTTGGAGATACCGTTGTCGTCACTGCGCTCCCCGACTCGGCGTGGGTGTTTGATAGCTGGTCCGATGGGCTAAGCGGTACGGAGAACCCGGACACGCTAGTGGTGAATTGCGACACAATGGTAACCGCTACATTTACTGAGGACCCAACGGGAATCCGTGAAACAATCCTTCCGAAACGGCTCGAGTTATTTCAAAACAGACCGAACCCCTTCAACCCAACGACCGTGATCGAGTTTGCTCTCGACCGCGAGACCCGAGTGGTCCTATCGATCTATGACGTCACCGGCAAAGAGTTGCGAAGGCTCGTCGATCGCCGCCTACCCGTCGGTTTTCACAAGGAAGTGTGGGACGGCCGTGACCGTCGTGGCAATAAAGTCGCCACGGGTGTGTACTTCTATCGACTTCATACGAGCCACAGGACTCTAACCCGAAAAGCGGTTCTCTTGAAGTAGCCGTTACTACGTATCTGAAATACATAGACTGCACCCGGCTTCGGACCGCGGAACAACGAGCGGGCAGATCGATCTCACATTGACTGACCCGCCCCGCCGTCGTTTGGTGTGGCGCGCTTGAACCCGGCACGCGCCTCACGGATCTCCGACATCTTCAAGCCGCTTCTTACGAACGCGAATAGCCCCAGCGTCAGGAGCGGGATCGTCAGAACAACAAACAAGACGATGGCAAAACCGGTCGCCGTCGTTTTGTCGAAACCCCACAGCGTGAGGCTCAGCACGCAGAAAAACTGATGGGGCCCAATATTTGCAGGCGCATTGGGCACCGCGGTGCCGATCCGAACCATAATGAGCACGACGACTGGCACCCAAAACGACACGGGGAGTCCGTAGGCTTTCATCACCATCCAGAATGACATCACTTGGAGCGACAAAAAGGCGAACGACACAGTCACAGCTGGGACGAGATACCGTGCCTTCCACACCGATCGCAGCTCGCCGGCGAAACGGGAGATGAATGCGACCAAGTGCCGGACTCCTTTCCAGCTCCGCCCTGCATTGGTCGAGCTCGTGTCCGGACGATGCTTCTTGAACAAGACCAACGCAACCAACGCACCGATCGCAAGGAGCATAGCCCCGCCCACGATTACTCCTGCAACCGCTATCTCATGGGGTAACGAGACGAAAACGGCCATCACCCCCAATCCGATCACAAGGACAGAACCGTCAAAAACCCTTTCGGTTATCATCGAGGGAAGAACGGCTACAAACGGAATACCCATCCACCGCGATACCAGATACCCCCTAACAAACTCACCGGTTCTCATCGGGAGGATCTCGTTGACAAAAAGTCCGGCGTAGATGGCCTTTACCGTGCTATGCCATGACACCTCACCCGCGGGTCTAAGGAGGAACTGCCAACGAAGCCCGTGGACAATGGTGCTGAGTACATCAAGGGTCAAAGCCGGCAGAATCCACCAAAGCCGCAGTCCCCGCATGTGCCGGGCCAGCTCATCGACACGCACTCCGTACATCACCCAGATCAAACACGCGGCTGCGATGATCCAAATCAGAATCTTGGGGAAGACAGAATGAGAGCGTTTCATCGCACGTCGTCACTCCCCTGTCGCAAGAAGAAAGAGGCGGCATCCGGATCGTATCACACGTTCTAGGCGAGCTCCAACCATGAACCGGCCGAAACAACGATCGTGGGCGCCCGCATCGAATGTGGTTTTGACGATCCCAATATGTCTGTTTGAAAGACCGATGCGTTGAGACAATACCCCAAGCTCCGCTTGCGCATCCAATAGGAATACCAGACATCGACACTCATGGTATAATCGAAACTCGTTCGAACACAAAACCATTGCCAAGGAGACATTTTCCCAGAAAGGACCGTAGCGATGAGCGTGCTCTGTCGGATGGGGCGGATTCTGACGATTGGACTTCTCACGTTCTTGGCTGCGAGCCCGGTGAGCGCCCAGTTCCAGCCTGGTGGAGAGGTCGTATTCGAAAACGGAGAAAACGCGCTCGACATCCTATTCGAGCTGAATAGCGACAAGATCTACCTCCAGGTAGAGGTCAACAACAGAGGTCCATATTGGCTTGTGCTGGACACCGGGTCGCCGGGGATGATCCTCGACACTAGGGTGGCGGAAGAACTCAACATCCAAACCGACGAAGGCTACCAGGTGGGAGGCGCCGGTGAGAAGCCGTTCACCCTCGAGCCCACGGATAGTGTGTTTGATGCCGTGCTTCCGGGGATGACACTGCTCGACCAACCCGCCCTTGTCGGAGGAATCGACGCCGTCGTAGGTCCATTCGAGGGACGGCGAATCGACGGCGTTCTTGGCGGATACAACATCTTCGCAAACTTTGTTGTTGAGATCGACTACGGCACGCAGAAGATCGGGGTTTACAAACGCGACATTTACGCCCAACCAGATAACGGCACTGTCGTACCGATAACGATCGAAGGAGGCCACTGCGTCATCGAGGCGACATCGGTTCTCCTGAACGGAGACACGCTTACTGGCGAGTTTATGCTCGATACCGGGCTGCGCGGTACCATGGTGTTCAACACACCTTTTGTGAACGAACACGATCTCCTCACCCGATGTGGAAAAACGATCTACACAACAACCGGTGGCGGAGTGGGGGGAGAGGTGAAGTCCCACGTTGGAAGACTCAAGGACTTTGTCTTTGGCGGTTTCTCGCTGGGTGGACTACATGCGGGCTTCTCACAGATCAGCTTTGGAGCGTTCGCAAGCGAAGAGAAGGCCGGCATCATCGGTGCTGCCGTCTTGCAGCGCTTTCGTGTCGTCTTCGACTACGCGGGTGAGCGATTGATTTTGCTGGAGCATGACTACAACGAGGAGTCGCTCGACTTTGACAAGAGCGGTATGTTTCTCGTGTCCGATGTCGATGACAGATCCGTTTATCGTGTCATCGACGTCATTGAGGGATCGCCGGCGGATGAGGCCGGTCTCGAACCGCAGGACATCATACGAGAGATCGATGGAACGACGGCAAAGGATACCAGCCTCGAACAGATCCGCCGACTCTTTCGCCGTGAGGCGGGAACAACATTCTCGATCGTCTACCAAAGGGACGGTCGTCTCAACTCGACAAAACTGACACTCAGGAAGGTAATCTAGTCCCCTCCGTTTCCCCAACAGGGCGTGTCGTTGGATTGGAGTTATTGAGTCGGGCTTCCTCTTTTGAGGGTCCTACAAGTCCGGTCGACGACGTGCTCGCGCGGGTCTTGGCCAACTCCAGTGCGGTGTGTGGGGGATCTGATACAAGCGGAACACGGACTCCCGGGCCGTCTTGAGATTCTTTTTGCCCTCGAGACCGCATCTCATTTAAAGTAAAAAACAACGCCAGTTCGTGATCGGTCGGGACGAACCCCACCTAAGGGTCGCCGCTGGTGCGAACATTGCTTGTCCTGGTTGTCTTGTTTCGAAATCGTGCAAGCCGCGGCCTCGAGTCGCGTCTCTTTTCGAGTGTGCTTATGACCCCTACGGCCAAAACATATCTCCTCGTCGCGGGCTTTCTCATCGCCGTCGTCTTTGGCGCGATGGCCTCGTGGTTTGGGGCGCCCATTTTCCCGTTTGGCCTCTGCGCGTATCTCATCATCTCGCTGGTTCCGGGCGCCGCGCTCTACTGGCTGGTCGCCAAAGAGACCGACCTCCTGGAGGCACTACTGGCCGCTCTCGCCCTTAGCCCGATCCTAATTGCCGTGACGGCCACCGGGGCGATGCTCGCCGGCGTATCATTCCGTTTGACAACGACTTTTCTGTTGTTTCTCACGTGCATTCTAGGGCTTTTTGCGCTCTGGCGCCGCCCTACCCTCGTAGCCGCCACTCGTCTGGACAGGCGACACGTTTTGGCCCTTCTCGCCGTGTTCCTCGTGGTATCCGTGGCGATCAGTTACCCGGCCTTCACCCGCGAATCGTGGCGGATGCGGTCGGACGCTTGGTTTCACGGTGCCGTGGTCGCGCAGATCACCGATTTCGGGATTCCACCTGAAGACCCCTATGCGGTGGGGCTTCCCCTCCAGTACATGTGGTTATATCACGTGCTCATCGCTATTCTCTCGCAAGCGTCAGGAATCGGGCGTTTCATGGTCATGGCCCTCGTAAATGTGCAAGCGATTGTTGGCTTCGGCCTCGCCGCGTTTCTTCTCTCTTCGGCGTTCCGCAAGGGGTTCTCACACAACTACGCTGCAACCTTCACCACGATCTTCGGCATGAACGCCGCCTTTTGGCTTTTTATTCCGGTGAGAATACTCCGCGCGCTCTTTGGCGAGGTTCGGGGAACCGACGATGTTGCCCGTCTGCTCTCACTTCACCCGTTCGAAGTCCTCACCGTCCGCAGATTCGTCAAGGTCGGGATGAACCAGGAGTTCCTCCTCGACAAATTTATGGTGGCGACCGCGTTTTCCATGGGCCTCCTAATGATGGCAGTACTTTGGTGGGCCAGTCTGAAATACCTCGAACATGAAAAAAAACAACACCTGCTCGCTGCGTTTCTCGCCGCGATGGGCGTCGTTGTATTCCACACGGCCCTCGGCGCCGTCGCATTTGGGGGTGTCACCGGTGGTCTTGTTCTCCTGATTGTGTTCAAGAGGTTTTTGAAGGGATTCGAAGTGCGCCCCGCGTTGAAGCTTCTTGTTGTGTTGGTGATTTG
Source organism: Candidatus Latescibacterota bacterium (assembly GCA_020352495.1). Classification (GTDB taxonomy): domain Bacteria; phylum Krumholzibacteriota; class Krumholzibacteriia; order WVZY01; family WVZY01. Next base: position 4,089,459 of record CP070677.1, on the reverse strand, counting down.
CGGGATCCTTGTCACACCGTACCTCTACTCCGTCACACACGCGAAGACGGCAGATCGAGCGATTCCACTCGGATTTTCCGTGACCAAGATGATTGGCATCGCCGTGTCGTGTGCTCTCGTGATTTTTCTTTCCGCGTTTCAGGCACGCAGAATATTTCGCAAGAAACATATCGGAACGTACTTTCTTGTTTTCACGACCGCCTCGATACTGGGAATCTGTGCGATACTCAACCTCCCCGCCGCAAACACGTACGACAAGCTCCCTTTTCTCGTTTTCTTCCCTCTCGCCGTTGTGGGTGGGTGGACGATTGCCGAATTCTCAGAGCGCGCCGCGACTACACGCGCGCGCGTGTCGAGGTACGCTCTGGCATGCCTCATCGCGTTTGGCCCGCTGAACATACTGATGTTCGCCGCTTACTACAATACAGTCACACCGCCGAGGTTGAGCGAGACCGAGTCCAAGGTTGCCGCATGGGTAAGCGCGAACACGCCGAGGGAATCGATGATGATCGACTCGATTCGGGGGGGCTTTCTCCTCAACACCGGACCAAGGAGATACCTCCTCGCCAGTCCGGGTTACGCCGATATCTGGGGATACGATCCGAGTGAGATCGACAGACGAAAAGACCTCAAGAGAGACCTCTACTCGCCGGGTGCTCTCGAACCTCTCACGCTGGAGACTCTCGGGTCCATGTCGCATCCGGTGTACGTCATCGTGAGGAGGGGCGACCACGCAGTGGATGCGGATAAGTTCGACAGGAACACCGATATTTTCACACATGTGTTTACGAGTGGTTCGATCTCCGTTTTCGAAATCGAGAGGAGCGCGTGCCTCTCGGCCGCCCGTGCTTCTGGCCACAAGGGCTGAGCACCAGAGGCCGCACCTGGACATCCCATGAAACGAAATCTCCTCATAGGTTCGATTGTCAGTGCCTTCTTCCTTTATCTCGCTCTTAGAGACATCGAGTGGGATGTCCTGTGGGGGGTCCTCAGAGAGACCCGCCTCTCCTATCTACTCCCCGCCGTCGTGGTCAGTCTCGTTAGCCATTATTTTCGCGCGTACCGTTGGAAATTCATGCTGCTTCCGGTAAAGACGATAACGACGAACAGCCTGTTTTCCGCAACGATGATCGGGCTCATGGGGAACAACCTTCTCCCCGCGAGACTGGGGGAAATCGTCAGGGCGTACGCGCTCGGACGGCGCGAACAGATCAGCCGCACCGCGGCTTTTGCAACCATCGTTTATGAGCGGATAGTAGACGTGTTCTCGCTTCTCGTTCTTCTCTGGATCGTGCTTGCAAAGATACCGGGACCCGATTGGCTCGGGCGGAGCGCCTTGTGGCTTCTGGTGGCAAACGTGCTTCTCATGTTTGCGATGATTGCAATGGAGAGACACCGCGGTTTAGTGACCCGACTCGTCGCGAGGGCATCGCGTCGGCTTAGCGAGAACACACAGGCCAAGATCCAACAGGCGACGGAGGGTTATCTCGGAGGGCTTGCCGGGATGATGCGCCCGCGGACACTCTTGCCAATTGCCGTGACATCGGTTGCGACATGGGGTTTTGCGATGTTCGCGGTATATCTCTGCTTTGGCGCCCTTGGCATCGACGTGCCGGTTATGGCAAGCGCCACGCTCGTTGTCGTCATCGCGATGGGATCGATGATCCCTTCGGCGCCCGCACACCTCGGGACGACACAGTACGCCTGCGTGTTGGGTCTTGGGTTGTTTGGGATCGGAAAGAGCGAAGCCCTCGCGTACTCGATACTGTTCCACGCGCTGCAGTTCTTCCCCGTGACCATCCTTGGGCTTTACTATCTGTGGAGGGCTGAGATCCGACTCCGTGACATCTCCTCACGTTAAACCGTTGCTCGGGACATTTCTCGGGACCCACACCGTTACGCTCTCGAGGCGGTGTCAGTGCTCCCCGTCGGCGGGCCAGACCGCCCCTTCCGGTATGTCGTAGAGCGCCAGAACGAATCTCTCACTGATCGTGACACGATCCACGAGACGCCATTCCGATGGAATCCGCGCCAGGACCTCCGGGATCTCACCACGCCCGATGGACCATGACTCCGTCTCTCCCTGGCTAATCTCAAATAGACGCTCGTCGTGAACGAGCAGTCCAGGTCCCATCGGCTCGCCGGGCTTCAGTGTCTGCACGTACCGGTTCATCGATGTCGAATCCGCCGACTCCAGATGAACCGCATGATACGGGTCGTAACCCGAAGGGAGATATTCCTCCTCGAATCTCATGAAGTAGCCGACCTTTGTGTTCCACAGCCAGTGCGTGACGTAAATCGGTCGTCCCTCGTACCTGCGGACATGATCACGCAACTTGACCAAATTTGTCCTCTGGTCTCTCACCCGCTCTCTTTGCGAATGGAGTGTTATAATTGACGTCAACGCGACGAGGACAAAAACAGCGACCACAATCCCCGTCGAAAACACGCCGCCACCGCCTCGCTGCCAACGGGTCGCGACCCTGCGAATCCACAATACCCCGTACCCAGCGAGAATCACCATGGGAACGGAGACAACGGAGAAATAACGGACTTCCTTTGAGAGCGGTCGGTATTCGGTCAAACTGATCGACCCAAATTCAAGAAGAGCAAACGTCATCGCGATCCACAGTGCTATGAACAACGCCGCGCGCCGTCTGTCAAAAAGCGCGGCCAGACATCCGATCCCCGCTAGGTAGAACACTCCGCCCCCACCAGCCAACGGCTTTAGCAACAACCTCGAGTAGTAAAGTGGCTGATGTGGGGCCACGGTTCTTACCTGTTCGTATACGTTTTTGCTCAATTCGATTTTGAAGAGCGGAGTCCCTGTCTCGGCCCAGTAGTACAGGGCAATCAGCAGCGTCACGCCAAGGAAACCCGCCACTGCCGGCCAGTAGCTCCACAGAGAATATCGCCGCCACATTATCACCGCGGCGAGGAAGAGAAGACCCAGGACGATACCGAGCTCTCCCGCCGACTGAATGGCACCATAGGCCGCACCCGACGCGGCAAGCCACAGCCAACGACGTCTCCGGGCTTGCTCCGAGATGACAAAAAACAACACACAGAGAGCAGTCAACAGATTCATCACGACACCCGGAAGAAGCCGTGTCGATTCTTGGGCAAGAAGCGGAAAGAAGGCGGCGCAGAGTGCCGCGTAACCCGCGGCCTCGCGACCGAGGAGGCGCCTCGATGTGAGATAGACACCGACCACCACCCCAACAGACGCCATAAACGGCCACATGAGGGCTGTCATCTCCGACACACCCCAAGCGGCAAACGACCATGCGACCGGTACAAACATCAGCGGACGGGTGTCGTGGAGAAAGAGCGCATCCTTCAGGACAAAACGATCCGCCAACCACGCGGCCGCGTTCCGTAGATAATTCGTTTCGTCGGGAGAAAAAATACCGCGTGAGAAAACAATTCGAACCGCTACGGCCAACAATAATACAACTGCGATCACCAAAAGATCCCGGCGGTCGAGACTTTCCCCACCGCCCTCGACGTGCGCGAAACCGTCAGCGTCGGTACTCGTTGTCATACTGACCTCCGACCGTTACGCGAAACGGCGCCTGTCCGTGCGCCGTTTTTTCATTGGATCCACCCCATTCATTGACGTTCGTCATCCGCTTCCCATATTGTCCGGCGGCTCGAGTCGTTTGAGCACCCGCGCCGGGACGCCTCCGACAACCGTATACGGTTCGACATCGGTGTTCACCACGGCCCCCGCCGCCACGACGGCATGGTCACCGATCGTGACACCGCCGAGGATCGTCACATTTGTTCCGATCCACACATCGTCTCCGATCCGTATCGGACGCCCAGAATACGCCTGATCCAGGGTTGCGCGATCGAGTTTTTCAAAATCGTGACCGCCGCAGACCAAGACCGCATGGGCTGCGATCAAAACATTGTCTCCAAGAAAGAGGCCTCCCTGTCCCGCGCTCAGCACCGAATGATCACCGACCCAGCAGTTGGCACCGGTTACGATGCCCTCTTCCAGCCGCGCGTTGGACACATACGAGCACAGATAGGCACCGCGCATGATCCGTGTACCTGCACCGAGGTCGATACGCGCCACCGAGGCATGCAAACGCGTCAGCCGATCCACGTAGACGCTGCGACCCAAACGGATATTGTCCATGTGGAAAAGCTCGACACCGGACTCCAGGTATGCATTTTGGGACCCAGGCGCGAGCAGTAGACGGTACAACCAGGAGCGTAGCAACAACCCAGGAGGGCCCGGAATCCACGAAACGAGCAACTGCATCCCCTGCTCCAACAGATAACGCGCAACGCTGCGCGCTCGTGTCCGCAGATAGAGCATCGCCGTGTCCGCAGACGCGTCGGCCATGTAGTCCCGAAGACGTTCAGTCTCTGTTGAGGGTTTTTGTTGTTGCGAAGGTGTTTCCACGGGGTCTCGTTTACCGCGTCCAGTTCCGTCCGTCAACGATTCTCTTTTCTGCAACTCGGGGGATACCGGCTACGAATTGTCTCTCTCTGGATCCTTGGGATTCTTGGGATTTTTAGGGTTCTTGGGTTTCTCGAGATCCCTCACATACCTCGCCGGCACACCCATTACCAGGACGTAAGGATCGACGTCTTTTGTCACCACCGAACCGGCTCCGATTATCGCGCCTTCTCCGATCCGAATCGCGGGGAGAAGACATGCCCCCTCTCCGACACTAACCCTGTCGCCAACGTGGGGCCCGATGATTTTACCTTCTTCATAACGACGCGTTACCATTTCATTGTCGTTTGCCGTCGATACCAACGCACTGATAAACACATCATTACCGATGATACTGTTCCCCGTGATATGGGTCGAATCCATGATCCGGGTGCCATCGCCTATCTTGGTATTGTAGTTGACCGTCACGTAGCGGCTGATGATGCACCGTGACCCGACCCTACATTGTTCGCGGATCGAGGCACCGTCCCCGATGAGCGTCTCGGCACCGATCTCGACATCGCAAAATATCACTGCATGCGGTCCGACGGATGTGCCACGGCCGATGAGCACGCGGCGTTCGTACTCGATGGCACGAGCCGTCGCTCCCGTCCCCTTGGGCTCCTTACCCAGGTACGCGCCGGCGAACACCTCTACATCGTCCTCCAGACGCACACCGGACTCGACGACGACGTGCGGGTGGATACGGACCCCGCGACCGATGCTCACACCGGATCGGACAACGGCGAACTCGGCGATGTCAACATCTTTGCCTATATCATCCGTCTGAACGACAGCGTGTGGGCTAATCATCTTCTTTCTCCCGGAACGTCATCGCCGGAGGTCCCGACGGATGGGAATAACAGCAACCTAGCTCTCACGAGCGGTGGCGGCACCACGGCGATACTCCGACTCGATGATAAAGGAAGGGCGCTTTCGCGATTCCTCCAGACTCCTCCACACATACTCACCCACAATACCTATACCGATCATGATAAGACTAAACATGAAGAGGATCACGACCATCAACGACGCCCATCCAGCCACTTTGACGTGACCCATGAGAGAGACTACGATAATGTACGCAATACCAAGGAAGCTTACCGAAGACATAAAGAGGCCGAGCACAGTCAGCAATCGTATCGGCAACTTAGTAAACGCCAACAGAGAATCGACAAAGTAGTTGATCTTTTTTGCCAGCGACCACCGTGATCGACCGTGTTTTCGAGCCATCCGTGTGTATGGGATCTCCTCCCGTTTGAAACCGCTCCAGAGAATGAGCCCCATTAGTGTGGTGTTTTTCTCCTGCATGGCGCAGAGATTGTCGATCACGAGTCTGTCGATAAGCACAAAGTCGAAGCCCCCCCGGGGCATCGCGTTATCCACCAGGGCCCGGAATACTCTGTAATAAATTTTTGAAAAAAGGACTTTGAAAAACGGTTCTTCCCGTCGCGCGCGCACACACATCACGACCTTCGCTCCACGTGACCAGCGCTCGTACATCTCACCGATCAGCTCGGGTGGGTCTTGAAGATCGGCCGAAATGATGACGCAGCAATCCCCCGAGGCGCGCGTAAGCCCCGCGAGGCAGGCGTTGAACGATCCGTAGTTGCGGGATAACTTGAGGCCTATGACACGATCATCCTCCGCGGCGATCCGCTGGATCACCTCAAACGAATCATCGCCGGAACCATCGTCGATAAAGATGATCTCGAGATCCAGCAAGGAATGCGATTCCGCTGCTTTCGTCACACGCCCGTAGAGCTCCTCGAGACTCTCGGAATTGTAGTACACAGGGATGACGACGGAGAGCTTATGCCTATTCACCGTTTCCCACCGCGTTTCGAAAAGTATTCCCGTATCTTCGTGCCAACGTATTCAGCACCCTCCTCGGTAACCGCCGGATGCATCGGCAGGCTTAGAATCTCCCCTGCCGTCGCCTCTGTGACCGGAAGGTCGCCCACTCTACACCCCAGATCCCGATACGCCTCTTGCAAGTGCACGGGGACAGGGTAGTGCATTAATGTCGTGATGCCGGCGTCTCGGAGATATGTCCGTAATCCATCACGATCGGTTGTCCGAATAACATAGAGATGAAATACGTGGTGCGCGTCGCGCTTTTGCGTGGGACACATGCACGCGTCCCCGATCGCTCGTTCGTACCATGATGCAACCTGTCGGCGTTTTTGATTCCACTCGTCCAAGTGAGTGAGTTTTACGCGCAACACGGCAGCCTGTATTTCATCGAGCCGGCTGTTGATGCCTTTGATCGTATGGTAGTACCTCTTCTCTTGGCCGTAGTTTCTCAACATCAGCAGACGCTCGTAAAGATCTTTGTCGTCGGTTGTGACCGCCCCGCCGTCTCCGTAACACCCGAGATTTTTGGTGGGATAGAAACTGAAACACCCCAGAGTCCCCCAAGATCCCGCCCGTTTGCCTTGGTACTCAGCCCCGTGGGCCTGTGCCGCATCCTCGATGACTCGGAGACCGTGCTTCTCCGCGATCGCCAAGATCGAATCCATCTCGGCCATCTGACCATACAGATGGACCGGCATGACAACCTTGGTCCGTTCTGTAACGACGGATTCAATCCGGCTGACATCCATCAAAAAGTTCTCATCGATATCGACAAACACCGGCGTGGCCCCCGTCATCGATATTGCCGACACCGTGGGCACCGCCGTATTGGCAACGGTCACGACCTCGTCTCCCGGGCCAACGCCAAGGGCCATCAGGGCGAGGGCTATCGCCTCGGTGCCGGAAGCACACCCCACGACATGCGTCACTCCACAGTACCCGGCGAACTCCCCTTCAAACGCCGCTACCTCCTCACCCATGATGTACCAGCCGCTTTGCAGGACTTTGTCCACCGCCGCGCGGATCTCAGCTTGAATCGCGTGGTACTGTTCCAGTTGGCCGGCGAAAGACGGAATGGGACTATTTGTTGAACCGGACATGCGTGCCTGTGCCTTGGTTTGTGCTCGGGTCTGTACCGCAACGGCGGTTTTCATCGTCTGTGAATCGGAGCGGGCGATTGCCGGCATCCGTCCAAAGACCATTTCACCCGTTGCTCGAAGGATCCCAGTACCACTGCCTGTACTGTCTGTAGTATTCCGCAGTCCGAGCGAGCCCTTCGCGGAGTGTGACCCGAGGCTCCCATCCAACCAGATTCTTGATCTTGGTGATATCCGAATAGAAGTCCCCCGGTTCCTGAGCCTTTCTCTCGGGGGTGAATTCCGAAAACTCCCAGCGGCCGCTCCCCGTTACTTCGATGATGTTTTTGACAAGATCCAAAAAACACACTGCCTTGTCCATCCCGACATTAAGGATTTCACCCTCAGCTTTCTCACAGAGCGCCGTCTCGAGTAAGGCATCGACACAGTCGTCGATATAGAGGAAATCCCTCAGAATCTGTCCGTCTCCAAATACCTTTATCGTTTCGTTGTCCAGGGCTTGCCGGATGAACCAGTTCACCACCCCAAAGCGGGAATGCTTCATCTGAGACCGAGGACCATAAATATTCGTGAGTCTCAGGAGAACGGTCCTCACCCCATGGACATCGTTGTAGATCTTCATGATCTTTTCGGCGGCAAGGTTCGATACCTCGTAGATCCCACGTGGGTTCGTGGGGGCCTCTTCATTGACGGGGAGTTTTACCGACGGGCCATATTGCCCCCTTGTTCCGGTTTTGATCACCTTTGCAGAGGGGTTGAAGTTCTTGCAGGCCTGCATCAGAACCGCGACCCCCTTGATGTTGTACTCTATATCTGGAAACGGGTTGCTGAGGCTCATGATGTGGCACACCTGACCCGCACAGTGGAAAATATAGTCCATGTCGCGCACGAGGTAGTTCATCGACGTGGCGTCGGTGATGTTTGAGAAATTGATGGTGACGTCGTCTTTGATGGGTTCGATATTGAAGAGGTTGCCGCCATAGTCGGGGATCATGGCGTCGAGAAGCGCGACCTTGGCACCCATCGGCACGAGTCTCAAGGCCAGAGAACTCCCAATAAAACCAAGACCACCGGTGATCAGGACGTTTTTCCCCCTAAACCCGGCCTCAAATACAGAATCCCGTGGTCTGTCTTTCTTGGGTGTCGCTACCATGTCACGCTCCAAAGCTGGCCAAAAACCGAGAACTAACCGCCCGCGTGCATTTTTTGTGCCTCGATTTGTCGAGTCTAACCCGAATGTGACTATTTTGCAATACCTTCCGGACCGCCCGCGGCGCGGTCCAAGCAACGATTGCGTCTTGGCCGATTCCTGTTACGCTGCCCGATGAATCGGGCGGCCATCGGTTGCCAACGCTCGATGTGTTTTGCATCGGTCTTTTGACGCGGGGTTGAGCTCTCGCGGTAGTTGGACAAAATACCCAGATATTCGACATGACCCCCTCGTCCCCGGCGAGGTATACTGTTCGTCAATTGTATGACTCGGTACCCTCAACGTGGAACACGCGACGCGCGCAATCCACGACGGGATAAATAGCACGTAATATGATACAGAAGACTAAAACATTCTTTGTCCTGGCAGTCCTGGTTATCGGCACCTACCTGGTATGTGAGATAGCGGTGACGTTGCTTTATGTCGGAGGCGTGCTCGAGCGTCCAACGACGATGTGGTTGTTCGAGGACTCGGGGAGGACCGTGCATTTCGATGCGATTCGAGGATACCGGTTGTCCACCGTCCCCTCACGGATCACCCGTATCACAAAGGGAACAACCGAATATGTTGGCGCGCTAAAGGGCAACAATCAAGGGTTCCCGGACCGAGACGATTTTTATCCCAAACGAGGTGACGGTCAGGAAAAACGACTCGCCGTGTTTGTTGATTCCTATACAGCTGCTCAGTTTCTCGACAAGAACTGGCCGGATCACGCCGAAGATCTCTCCAAGGGTGGCCCGGGGAACGTGCAGCTTTTGAACTTCTCAGTGGACGGCGGTGGACTGGGCAACTGGTGGAGCGTCTTGACACGACTCATCGAGCAGGACGGCTATGAGATCGACGGTGTCATATTCGCCATCATCCCCGGAGATCTCTGGAGAAGGTTCTCGGTGAGCGACCACCAAAACCAGGATCACCCGATGTTTGCCAGGATGCCTTCGTGGGATCCAAAAACCTTCCCCGCCAACCTGGAGGAAGCTCGCCCGTATCTCCGTCCGATGACCTCAAACGGTCACATCGTCTCGAAGGACGAATTCGACCGCGCACTGGAGGGAGCCTGGCGCCCCCGAGCCAATAGACCCGTCCGACCGTATTTTGCATGGAAGCTCTGGCAAGCCCTGCGGGTTCGGGTGCCCGCCGGGCAGGAGCTTGCCACGCCGCCAAAAGCGTTTGACTCGTTCGACCCCGGGCAAGAGTGGATCATCAAAGACATCGCGCGGGTTCTCAAAGCGATGAACATTCCCGCCATGGTCGTCCACGTCCCCAGCAGAGAAGATCTCTTCCAGGACAATCGTGATGCCGCCCCACCGTTGGACACGCGGCTGTTTGCGATTCTACTCGGTGCACGGCTTGTGGACGGTAAGGAGGCTTATGCCGGGCACAGCGGCGATGAGATTCGCGCCATGTGGCACCGGTACGATGCGCATTGGGGTCAAGCTGGGTCGAATCAATTTGGGCAATACATGGCAGGAGTTCTCGCCGACTGGCCCTGATCCACACTGCCGTCGACGGTGAGAACGGTCGATGCCCCAATCACGCAGGTACGTGAATGGGCTCCCCTACTCCAATTGGAAGACCTACCAAATACCATATTATCAGCAGAATCGTCCACGCAACGAATGTGAATATCGCATACGGCAGCAACAGGCTGGATACCGTCCCTATCCCCGCATCCTCGTCGTATTGCTGCACCCATCCGAGTATCAGCGGGAACAACGCATAGAGGGGGCTGATCCCGTTCGTAACCGAGTCTCCGATACGATATAGAAGCTGAGTAAAGGCGGGATTCAAACCGATATGATAGAACATCGGAACAAAAATCGGTGCCATCACGACCCACTTCGCCGAACCACTCCCGACAAACAGGTTCATAAAGAGCGTCACGACGATGAAACTCACAAACAAGGGAATCCCCGAAAACCCGGTCGACTGCAGCATTATGGCGCCTTTGATCGAAATGATCTGATCGAGCTGCGACCATTGGAAAAGTGAAACGAACTGGGCTACCACAAAGATCATCGCAATGTACGGTGC
>CP070677.1:4068941-4078708 GCA_020352495.1 Candidatus Latescibacterota bacterium | reverse complement strand
CACTCGCCGACTCGAACTTCGCCGTGTCAGGCATAGCCCAGGTGACCCCGTCCGTGTAATTCACGGTAACCGTCGTATCCCGGCGTTCTCCGATATCGTCGATCGCCGTGATCACGACACTGTTCGCTCCTGGATTCAAGTCAGCGTAGTCGACCTCGATGTTGTAGTCGCCGTCATCGACCAGTCGGGGGGAATTCGGCCCAATGGTCAGTGGCGATGTCGCTCCGCCGTTCAGGCTGTAATAAAGGGTGTCAACACCATCCGTATCCCAAACACGGCCCATAATGTTTGCCCATTGTTGAGGAATTCCGTGCTGTCCAAACGCCGGCGTATCTCCGTTCCAGACTTCGATAACCGGTGTGGTTTCTGCAGTGGGGTCACCACCGTCCTCGGGAACGATGGGAGTGGCGGTATTGAAGAAATAGTCGACGTTGCCTGCATAAAACGGCGTGTCCCAATAGGCGCTGCCGCTCGCTGAGGTGCTGCAAAACACACCAACCTCGGACACCACGAGCGACTGCGTAAACACCACAGCCGACGTCCAGCTCGTTCCGTTGTACGAATACTGGTAATCCCAAGAGTCGCCCGTGCGTGTCACCCGCAGATACGGGGGAGCGGGCGTGAGCGCCTGGTAGAGTTCGGTGGTCGATGATCCCCCATTCACATACGCCGCATAAATATTGGGACCCGTATCGGTAAAGATCATTTCGAGCCGGAGAAATGTGTCGTCGTCCTCTTGAACGATAAAGCCATGTCCCTGATATGTCTCGTCACCTTCCGAATCGAACTTAGCCTCGATCTCGAAATCGGTGTTCGCCGCATCCTGCATAATCCGCGGCGCGAGGATGCCTGAACTCGACACGTTGTGTTTTGTACCCCCTGGCACGCCCATCACGAGGTTTGTCCCAGACATCAATAGCGTCACGTCCCCTACGGGATCGACAAATTGCCACCGGGTGGTGTCGAGCGTCGTTGCGTGGAAATCGTCGGATTCGATGACGCCTGTCTTTGCCAGAGCTACTACCTCCGTCGAGTCCAACCCGCGGTCGTAGATCCGAAGATCGTCGATGAGCCCGTCAAACGGTCTGTCCCCCGTCCCCGGCGGTTGATCCCCGATCGCGACCCCGACACCGGCATTTGTGTCCACGGTCCCGGTCTTGTCCGTGATTGCGATCTCTTCCCCGTCTTTGTAGATCCGCATCTTGCTGCCATCATATGTCGCCGCCACGTGGTACCACTCGCCGGCCGCGATCTCGCCGGTACTCGATACCAACGTCGTGGTCACGCCGCCGGTCCTGAGCCGGAATCGCAACGCCGTGGAGTTGTAGGTGCTAACCATCCAGTAGTGTTCGGGTGTCGTGAGTCCTGTAGCTTTGGAAATGAATCGGCCGTCCGACGCATCAAAATCGTCCGCCTTGAACCAGAACGCTATCGACATCCCTGCGACACTGGGAATATCCATTGTTCCAAGATCGACGTAGTCATCGGCGCCGTCGAACTCCAGGGCACCGTCGACCCAGCCACCCGTGGGTCTCCACACGGGCCCGTTGACAAGCGTCCCGTCGTTCGAACCCGCGTCGTCGAACGCTGTCGGTCCGCTGGTCTCATCGAGCTTCCAGTGCGATATGGGATTTTGAGCAGGAGTGGTTTTCTGCGGACGAGGTGCCTCAGGAGACGATTGGGCCGCCGCAGCCGACACCAGGGACGTCGATACAACGAACAACGCTAGAACGCTAAAAAACCTGAGGGCGCGGCAAACGATTGCTGGTGGTACGTTGCAGCAGCCGGGTGGCCAAACCATTGGTGCAGATCCTCCAGGTACCGTCTGCTAGGGCGCATAGCGTATTCGATTTATCTGCGTCAAAGGAGCAACCCCCGACACCGTGGCCACCTCCGTTGGCCACACGTGTCTTCGAGAGCTGTCCGACGACACACACATAACCCCGTCCCGAGGTCATACCAAACCCTCGGAGCGGATCTCTTGAAGTGGTGATCGAACTGGTTGGGGTTCACAAGCGTAAGTGGTTTGTAGTTCCGTCAGCCCAGGACTCGTCGGGCCGGGATACGCTGTGGCAATATTGCGTACCACCTTTGTCGGCCCAGTTACCCCCACTTCGCACCAGCCAGCAGCCCACCATGGAGACAATTTTCTACAAGTATATTACGAGATTACGCGCTTGTAAAGCGTTATATGTATCGAATTTAGCGTTCAGTATTTCACAAACGGCAGGAGAATATTTGAAAAAGTCCCAACCCCTTGTCGGGCAAGGCCCGTAGCTCAGTGGGTCTTGGGAGTGGAGCGTTGGTTCTTCGATACGGCGATCGCCTGTCGCACATTGCCGACAAAAGACCTCACGACGATGAGAGCGATGAGGAACATCCCAGCCGGAACCCCAAGCCGAAAGTACCATACCGCTTCGGGAAACCTGTCCCGGATCACCTCGTACCCACGTATACCGCCCAAGACGAGGAATATAAAAAGAAAACCTTGAATCACGGCCATCGCATAGATGGACGCCGTGTACTCACGGCGTTTTCTCGAGGCACGAGCAAAGCGAGACGTGAATTTGGATCGTCGCACCTGTCGCTGTTTGATAAACATGGCTATTGCTCTCGATTCCCTTTGACCTCTTCAAAATCCGCATCCTCGATCTCATAGGGCGTAAGATCGGAGTAGTCGACTTTTTTTTCGCCGCGCTTCCCCCCTGCGGGGTTATTCCCGGCGAACAGTCGCTGGAGATACCTGCCCGCCCCACGGATAAACGGGCGGAATATCCGGAGGATCAAGAGAAGGATCAAGACGTTGAAAAGTACGCGAAACAACATGACTGTTTTCCGGACGACGAAGGCACTGCTCGAAACGGCTGGATCAGTCTACGGGACGCTACCTGCGATATCAATTGCCAAAGCGGTTGCGCCACGACCGCAACACCCGGAACCGTCTATTTATTAACGTATTAGGGGGCTTACCTAAAGTCAAATGAAATATGGGTGTCGTCACGTACCCCCTGCCGACACTTGACGGCCGTTCTCTTCACCCACTCCAACCGCTCTGTTATAATTCCCCAGAGAGCCACCGAAAGCCGGTCGCTCTTTGATTTACGCGCCCTTGCTGTCCATCGACGTTTGGAGCCTGTTTGAAAACCATCGCCAAAACCATCGCCAAACACGTTCTCTATATCTCAGGATTCTACAGGTTGTGCCGCCGGCGCGCCTCGAGTGCCAAAAAACGGCTGCTAATCCTGATGTACCACGACGTGCTCGAAGACGAGGATGCCGATACCGGTCAGTTGATCGACGACGAAAGCCCGACCCGATCACAGTTCGATGCGCATCTCAGAGAGATCGTCCGAAACTACCGGGTCGTCTCGGTTGGCCAGGCGGTCGATGAAATCCAATCCGAAAACGGACTCGAGACCGACTCCGTCGCAGTGACATTCGATGATGGCTACGCATCGGTCTATTCCATCGCCTATCCGCTACTCAGAAAGTACAGTGTGCCGGCCACCGTTTTTTTGCTCACGGGTTGGATCGAAAGCGACACGGTTTTTTGGTGGCAACACGTGAGAGATATGGTGAAAAAATCGAGCTTCACCGGTGTCAAGAGCGCCGAGCTCGGAGAGATTGTTGGATTTCACACGGGGTCGTTCAAGAGCGGTCTTGATATCGATATGGAGTTTCGCCGTCAGTTGGCAAGAAGACTCCAATCTCAATTGAAAACAATCCCCGATGACGATCGATTGAGCAGACTAGAGAAACTGCAAGATCTTTTGTTTCCCGATGGGGATTATGTTTTTGGCGGTGAAAAGGCACTGAGTTGGGATCAAATCCGAGTTATGGCCGACAACGGTATGGATTTCCAGGCGCACACATCCTCGCACATCGACATGCGGTTCGCGGACCTCGAAACCATCGAGCGCGATATCATTCAATCTAAAAAGGACATTGAGAGCCAAATCGGGCGACTGGTAAACGGCTTCGCTTTTCCGTATGGAAAGGATCTCGATTCATACGTCGCAGCCGAAAACATTCTTCGCAAAAACGGCTTTCGATACGCGTGCACCGCCTACCCTGGTATCAACTCGGACGCTTCCAACCTCTACGCCCTTCGTCGCGGCTGCCTGCCACCCACGGCCTCAAACGCCATCATCAATCACGATCTCTGCTACCGATTGGTCAGGACAAACGACTGATTGCCGAATCGGTCGCTTCGGATCCTAATGTCACTCTATGGTGTCATCGTCCCTTTGGGGCCACTCTGTTATTCGGCTCGTTCTTTCATCCAATGCCATCTTAAAAGCTCGTCTCAGAGTCCGCACGATCGAGCGATAAACGATAAAAACAGAAACACGTACTTTGCGGTTGTAAAACCTGAGCCTCAGATTTTCCCTGTTTAGCTTGGTCCAACGGTATTTGTACTCTTCGTCCCCTCTCAAAAAATCGAACTCTCGGCACCGCCTCGTGATGGCTTCCTCGATGCAATAACCCAGCAGCGCTGTTCCCGTTTTCACCCTTTTTTCAGGATTTCTCTCTACGGCGAGAAGATAATAGTAGAGCTTGTTTTTGAATTGAAATCCGTAGAACGACCCGATATGCGTGCCATCGAGCGAGAGAGAACACAAAAACAGTATCCTCTTCTTCAGGAAATCCCCGGCAACCCGCTCGTGAAACCGCTTCGCTTTGTCCGTGGCGAAGGCGCCTGCCCTTCCCCTCTCTCTCCAGCTTTTCTGATGAAGCGAGATGAATCTCCGCAACTGATCGGGAAGCTCATCGACGTTCTCGCAGAAATGTAATCGCAAATCCCCCTGCTTCTCGAGGCGCCGTCTGGAATAGTTGATTGCGTATCTCCCCGTGCTGCTAAAACTCTGAAGGAACTCGTCCCATCTATCGGGCAGATCGATGTACGGGCACACTGACTGCCCCGTTTGTTCCATTTTTGCACACCTGTCATCGCTCGCGGAAAGCCTGGCAAAGCTATCCAACACCGACGAATCAGCCCGAACATCAATGTATTCCAAGATGTCCCACTCGCCTCGCAGGGGGCCAAACAAATGCTCCCAGATCAGCTCGGACCATCGGGCCGCATCATCCTCCCTTACAATGAAATCGACATAATCCGATTCGGGTGAACCCATAACTCTAAGCACGTTCAGAGACACGAACCCAGGGTGACGTTTTTTCTCGACCCACAGAGGTGCGATCGCCACAAGTTCGTTGCCCTCGAGAACCGCCAGTGTGAGAAGAGAGTTCTCTCCGATGTAAACATTCGCCCAGTTCCAGATCCATTCCCACCTCTGAAAGACGTTTGCCTGAGAGCTGATGTCGACCAGCTCATTCCAACGCGTAGCGTACTCCTCCAATTCCATCAACCGTCTTATGACCCTGACTCTAGCCAAGTCCCGCCTCGCACTATACTTAACAAACGATCAAAACGCATGTACGGAAAATAGCGGCGTTGTTGAAACCCCTTTGGCGGCTGCTCACGGGACGCTATCGTATTGTAGTGATGACGCTTCTGACAACATCATTCACAAACCTCGGAGAGGTGTCCAGTGAAGACAGGAAAAATTGGCGTGCCCTTTCCTCGCAAAGGGGTTGACATCGACACCCTGCTCGTTACCGGTCACAAGCTGCGCTTCTACCGGGTCGACGAACGTCTCACACTAGACCTCGATGGCGCGAAGCGTCCACTTGATGGCTCTGCATCCGCGTTTTATTTCACCCACTACTTTGGATTCCCGAAATCCCTGACCCCAATCAGACAGTCATGTAAACGACCGAAGGTCTCGATCTGGAGACCCCTCGAGAAGTGGATTCTCAGTGTTACGGGAGTGGCGCGAAGGACGCTCAACCGGAGATGTGAGGATACGATAAGCTCTGGTGTTCGCGTTCGGATCCCAGGGTGGCGAAACCACCTGTCGGAGTTGCCGATTCACCAGGGACTATCGTCGTCAGATATGGATCGCGTCGCAGATTCCGTTCTGCGGGTAACAGGCCAAGATTAGGTAACACCCTAGTCCCCGCGTCGCCCAAACGGATTCACTCTTCGGAGCCGTCGGCCCCACCCTTTGCTTTTGTGATGTCCACGTCTTTGATTTGAAAAACAAAAACGTACTCGTGGACGTCACCGGCCGTTCGAAACGGAAGTACGACCTTGATCGTTTTGTGGATCACCTGTTCGGCTTGTTGGCTAAGCTCATCACTTGTGTTGGCCTTCTCGAGAAAAAACGGGTTTTGGCGCCAGCGTGCGTTTATGCCTTGCTCGTAGAATATGTTGTCTGCCGACCGAATCGTCTCGGCCACCCGACCACCCGCTTCGACAACGGTTGGCTTTTGCGGTTTGTCCCGGTCGCCGAGCCTGACCCGTGAATGCACAATTCGGTGGTCGGCGCCGTTTGGATCCACGTAACGCCCGTCGTCCCAGAGGATTTCGATTTTCTCCCCGGATTTGTTGTTGAGCTCGAAGCCAAATTCCGTGGCGGTCGCATCCCACGTTATCTCGACAAGGTCGTCCTCGAAATGTGAGATTTCTCGTCCGACTTCTCCTATGACTTTGACAATCTGCCGTCCGTATTTTTCTTCCGCCGTTGTCGGTCGTTCGGCATCTATCAGTCCGATATCATACTTTGCCACGTAGCCGCCACCGCAACCATACAGCAGAAGCGACACAACGGCCAGTACCGCGTAACACGTGCGATTTCTCACATTACCCCCTTGTTATTTCAGCCAGTGAGTCCGTTACCAGAAGGCGGGTGGTTAGCAAAGAGAGTACCACGAGTCGGATGTCTAGAAAAGAGGGAAAGTTGCGGCACCCGTTGGATACCTCCAGTTGGTGTGGCCGCGGGATGGCCTTAGGCTCACCCGATGGGCCGACCCCGCCCGATGCGGAAGAGTTGGCGTAGCCCGTATAACACGGACGTCTGACACCGGACGCGTCGGCCAGCTAGGATAAAGCCGACCACACTGCAAACAGTCCGGGACCTGGCCAGACTGCGAAGAACTTGCGATCATCTCTTCCACGCTCAAACAAGTTGTTGACAAGAGTCAATCCTCCAATGGCACAGAACGTGTACCACCCAGCATACGAGCCGGCTTACGTCTCATCTGGGATTCTGCACGATAACGCCGGCGGAGGGGATTCCATAATGAAACGCTCTCTGCTGGTTGATGTTAAGCCAATCCTTCGCCATTGCGGATCCTCGTTTGGTTCCAAATCAACGGTGCAGAGGGGTCGGAATCCAGCGCAGGTTTTCCCACCCGTTGGGGGATTATCCTCAGGCGGGAGCGGATCTACTTCTGACACCGTAGGGGATTCGTCATGAGAGCAATTCGAGTTGTATTTGGAATTGTGTTCGTTCTTGGTATGTGGATCTGCGTCCCGACGGCCAGAACCTGGTACGTCAATCCCGATGGGACCGGGGACGCCCCAACTATACAAGACGCGTTCGATTTGGGTGTTTCTGGAGATACGATTTTGTTGGCCAACGGGACCTTTAGGGGTGACGGGAACCGAGACATAGACCATCACGGCAAGTCAGTTGTCTTGAGGTCGGAAGCCCAAGATCCTAGAAAGTGCATAATCGACTGCGAAGGATCTGAAGCCGATCCCCGTAGGGGGTTCTATTTCCACTTCGATGAAGGCCCGGGTGCCATCTTGGAAGGTGTCACAATCAAGAACGCGTATGCACCCCTGGAGTCCCGGTGGGTGGCAGAGCATACACGAGGTGGAAAGATTCACTTCGAGGAGTGGATCATGTCTGTTCCGACGGGTTGGCAAGAGAAAAGGCGAGAGGAAGAAGACCGTCGGTGGTCACAAAGAAGTCACGAAGCAGCTCGTCAAATGATCGCCCAGAGAGGCGATTCGAAGTCAAAAAAGCCCCCGAAGATTACCCTTCGGCCGTGGCGCTCTGGCGGAGCAATCATCTACGAGTCTCTGTCTGAGAATCAGGTGACGCTCACCATAAAGAACTGTGTTTTCGAGGAAAATTATGCCTACTTCGGGGCGGCAATTGGCGCCAGTGGTGACCTCACAATCTCAGACTGCCTGTTTCGTAGCAATTCAGGGGCGGCAGTATCTGCATCATCGGGTGAAACGACAATTGCGGATTGTAGGTTTTCAAACAACGAACGGGGCGGGCAAGTATCCTCTGCCGGAATATCGGTCTATTACTGCGACCTCACGGTACGCAAATGTATGTTTTCGGACAATCAAGGCACGGCACTAGAGTGCTGCGGATTCTATGGCACGATGGCGCTCGACCGATGCACCTTCGCGAGGAATAACGGTCACGGGGTCCGCGTGGATGTCCGCAGTGCAATTTTGGAGAAATGCATTTTCTTGGACAACTCCAGCTGTGGTGTTTGGAGCGAATTGGTTTTTGACCTCGTAATGGTGGGCTGTGAATTTCGCAACAACAAAAGCTATGGTGTCGTATTGGATGAATCTTCGGCCGAAATTCGTGATTGTATGTTTCAAGGCCACGGGTTGAGTGGGTTATTCGCGTTCGGATGCCTAGACGCGTTCGATTGTGTTTTCTCGAAGAACATTACCAAATATGGAGCGGTCAACCTTGGCTCGTGGGTACGGGCCACGTTCCACGGTTGTGAGTTCACGGACAATACAGGTGAACTGGGGGGCGGCGGGCTCGGCATTAAAACCAGCAGTTGGGCGGGAGGGAGAAACGTAGAACTTCAAGATTGTATTTTTGCCAACAATTCCGCCTCGAAGGGGGGCGCTATTTACTGCAGTAGCGAATACGCTGGGGCGCCTGACTGGTTGCGACTCAGCAATTGCACCTTTCGCGCGAACAACGCTGATCGCGGAGGAGCCGTATTTCTAAATGGACTCGGAGTCGATTCCTGCATCGTGGCCGATTTTGCCAACTGCACGTTTTATGGCAATTCTGCTACTCACGGCGGTGGTATATTTGTGGAAGGCAGTGCCTTCGCCACACTCAAAACCACTATCATTGGGTTCAGCAACGAAGGCGAAGCAGTCTATTGCAGTGGTTTGGACACTCCGCCTCCTCAACTACTGTGTTCCGACATTTAGGGCAACGCCGGTGGAGATTGGACGGAGTGCATCAAGGATCAGCTAGAGGTACGCGGTAATATCTCTCGAGACCCCTTATTCTGTAATCCAAACAGAGGCGACTTGGCTCTTCAGGCTACCTCTCCTTGCCTCCCTCACAACAATTCGTGCGGGGTTCTGATTGGCGCTCATGAGCAAGGATGTGGCACCGATGGAGATCGCGTAATCTCTCGGGTGCTTAATATGCGGTGCCACCCCAACCCGTTCAACCCGACGACGCGTATCACCTATGTCCTCCCAACACAAGGCCGCGTCGAGTTGTCCATCTTTGACGTGACGGGTAGGCTCGTCGACAGACCGATCGTTGATACGCAGCCAGCCGGTGAACACGCAATCGAGTGGGACGCCGGTGATCTCGCGAGTGGAGTATATTTCTGTCACCTGGACACGCGTGGAATGACGGAGACCCGCAAGCTCGTCCTTCTAAAATGACTTCCGCGGACCGCGGTTAACCTTACACCGGCCAATACGATAGGTTGGATTATTTCCGACTAGAAAAAGCAATCCTGTGAAGATAAATGGCGCGCCCGAGACGACTCGAACGTCCGACACCCGGCTCCGGAGGCCGAAGAGGACCAAAACTACAAGTGATTGTCACCGCTATCAATGGGTTTTGGCTTAAACACTTATGACTCAACACGGCTGTGCCCCTGTGTCACCCTGAGTCAACAAAAAT
>CP070677.1:4058927-4068841 GCA_020352495.1 Candidatus Latescibacterota bacterium | reverse complement strand
TTTCAAGGGCTTCGGGATTTCCCCGCCGGGAGCCAAACAAGCCGGGCCGAACTACCGAATGGAGACCTCCCGTTGAGCCTTGGCTGCCCCGCGCTCGCGCTGTGCTGAGTGCAAGCCCCGGGATCTTCGCTCGATTCACCGCTAGAGTGTCTTGTCGGCGAGTTCGCCGGTGAGGGGAGGGACGAGAATGCACACCGTCGCGGGATTTGGAGAACTCCTGTGGGATATCCTGCCGGGTGGCAAACAGATGGGCGGCGCCCCGGGGAATTTCGCGTGTCATATCGGTGCACTTGGCGAAGAGGGCGTCGTCATTTCACGGGTCGGTGATGACTCACCGGGTCGTGAACTCCTTGCCCGTCTCGACAAACTCGGTGTGGGTCATGAATACGTCACTATCGATCCGGCTCACCCGACGGGTCGCTCGACCGTAGAGCTGGATGCGAAGGGCGTTCCCAGTTTCCTTGTACACGAGAACGTCGCCTGGGACTTCATCGAATACACGCCCCGGCTGGCGGATTTTGCCCGAAATGTCGATGCCGTCTATTTCGGGACCCTCCCCCAACGGTCGGCCGTTTCCGGTGAGACGGTTCGACTCTTTCTCAAGAATACACGCCCCTCGGCGTTGCGGTTGTTCGATGCCAATCTTCGTCGTCCCCACTTCTCGCGCGACGTGGTTGAGGTGTCGCTCGAGACGGCGACGGCGGCCAAGCTCAATGACGCCGAGCTAGATGTTTTGGGGGATTACTTCTCACTCAGGGGCGAGGCGGCTACCCAGCTCCGCCGGCTGGTGGACCGATTCGAGCTCAAGCTGGCCGCGCTCACCAGAGGAGAGCGGGGAAGCCTGCTGGTCGCAGGCGACCGGACGGCGGTCCACCCGGGATGCCCCACCAGAGTCGCAGACACCGTCGGCGCGGGTGATGCGTTTGCTGCGACCCTCGTCGTCGGGCTGCTCGCGGGACTCGACATCGATCGGATCAACGAACAGGCCAACCGAGTTGCATCGTTTGTCTGTTCCAAGCCGGGCGCCACACCGGCGCTGCCCCGGGAACTGCTCGAGGACCTCGTGTGACGGCACGACCTGTCTGCCCGTGCTGTCTCAAAAACAACAATGAATCAATGATCTATGGGGTTTGTCTCGAGTTCCACCTCGAGAGTAACGATCTCGTGCGGGCCAAGCGGAAGCGGTAGCTCGAAGCGATCCATGACGGACAGTTCCGCAATCCTCTCCTCGAGTAGGTCGGTCTTCCACGCGGATTGGATCGCCACCCCGAATGTGAGCGATTCCTCGACATCATCGCCCGTCAGGTTGTAAAGACGGATCACCAGGGTGTCCCTCGCTTCATGTTTCTTGATTGCACTGATGGAAGTTCGTTTTGTCTTTTTTTCGATCAGCCCGAGATCTCCCCACGTGTGGAGATCCTTGACACCTTGCACCGAGATGACCGGCACGCGGTAGCGTCGGCTGATCGACTTGATGTCGGCGTTGAGGTAGTCACCGGCAAAGGGAACTACAGCGTATTCGAAGCGATGCACGCCAGCACACTGGGCGTCGGGGGTCGGCAATGTGGGACCGGCGTTCGAGAAATCCCGCGTCTCGAAATCGTCGCGGGAGAGCCATCCCACAGCGCGTAGCAACGTGAGCCTGAGTTCCGCGTATCCTTGATCGTCGAGAGAAGCTTCGATTTCGGGCAAACCTTTGTTGAGCACTGCCAGTCCGGCTTGATCGTTCTGGACGAGCGAAAAGTCTTGTTGGGGGAGTGTCGTCGCCGGTGGTTGCGCCCAACCCTCACCATCCGGTCGTCCGATGGGCCTGTGGTTGATAACGAAGTGCCCGTCGGATATCAGCGTCTTGGCTTTTACACCGGTTGGGAACGCCACCCTCAAGCGGTGATCTTCGACTCGGTTGTCAAAAACCGTTTCGACGGCGATGACCGGATCGGCGTGCCGCAGTCTGATTCGGGTCCTCGCTTCACAGGGAACCCGCTTGCCGATGCGTCTCCTCCGGTCACGATCGATCCCCGGTGGAAGCGGTAGATGGAACCGGACCTCCAGAGCCACCGAGAAGAACGTGTCTTCTACCACTTTCACCTCGCCACGCACGCCCTGCGACGTGATCGTCTCCGATTCAGGGGCCGGTGAGAAGTCGTAGGTGTCGCCGATGTCCTCTGTGGACTCGAGGCGATTTAGTCCCTTGACGCGAAACGATGTGTTTTTGTCCTCTACGTCGAACATTCCGTTGGAGTGTACCCAAATCCGGTAGTACTCGTTTTCGAGGGTAGCTCTCGCAGCCGACAACGTGACGGGCCCGTGCGAGATTTCCATCGAATCGACGCGGTCGGTCAAGTGGTAGACCGCATGCCCGAGGGGCGGCAGGTTTTCTGCAACGAACTGGATCTTAATGAAAGTATCGTTCGTGTCCTTCTCGCCTTTTGTTTTCAGAATACGGTCGCCAAACGTCTCCAGGTACCGCTCGAATAGATCACGTTGTCGTTCGGGGAGCAGCTCGGTCCGGTAGTCGACTCCCCAAAATCGTTCGACGTATTTGACATCCACCACGTCAAAATCAACGGGACGGCCTCCGTCGTCGAGAAGGTGCAGCTTTTCCACCTCGGTGCCAGACGGCTGGAGTACGACGAGCCGCTCGACGATCTCGGTTCGAGTCTCGGGCAGGGGATTCATGACGCAAATGACGGTGTGGCGATCGTCCTCGGCACGTCGTGCGAAGGTCGGCGCCATCTCCTCGAGGGTTTGGCGAAGCAGCTGTTCGGCCGTCTGGCTCGCGCCGTCAAAACGTGCGCCCATTTCCCGATGGACATCATCTGTGCTACATCCGCATATCGAGTCGTGGGCGTGATTCTTCAAAAGGAGTCTCCAACAGTATTCGAGCAGACCGGTGGGGTATGGGTGACCAAGAATGAAGTGCGCGTACGCTAAAGTCGGTTCCAGGTAGTCAGAAAGAAGCTTTTGACAGTGGTCATTTCTTTGTTTGAGATACATCCGCGTCGACCACACACCGGGGAAGAGCTGATTCAGCCGGCTGGAGATGAACTCTCCACTGTGACGTTTGTTGGCAAACCCCGCCAACCGGACCGCGTCGAGATACTCCGATAGGCTCGCGTGCTTGAACTCGGTTTGTGGAAAGGCGCCTCGAAGCGCGGTGAGGATGGAACCGAGATCGCGTTGGGGCGGAAAATGGTCGCAGCCATTGTTCAAAAGATAAATATCCCCATTTGAATAACGTTCCATCTTTTTCAGAAGTTCACCGACCTGTTCGACGGCGTGCTCGGGCTTCACCTCACGCCGTGTGTGGGCGTGCCAAATTTCATCAAAGCCCAATCCGCCACCGCTGCAGTAACCCTCGCACTGGTTGATCGCAAGAACCTCACTTCCATCGGGTGCCTCCCACACAAATTCGTGTCCGAGGTCTTCGATCTCGTCTCCCATCCCTCGTGTGAACACAAAGGAGCCTATCCCCGCGAGTCTCAGGATTTGGGGGAGCTGTGCGATATGCCCAAACGAATCGGGGAGGTAGCCGATTTTTTGAACCGGGCCGACGCCGTCGGCGGCTTTGTGGCCAACGATCAGATTGCGCACCGTCGACTCGGCGCTGACCAGAAACTCGTCGGGGAGGACATACCAGGGGCCAATCGAGAGTTTACCGCCGCGGACGAGTGCGGCGATCCGTTCTTTCTCATCGGGTCGGACCTCGAGGTAGTCCTCGAGGATGATCGACTGGCCATCCATCAGAAAGTGCTTGAATGATCCGTCGGTCTCCAGCGCGGCCATCACCCGGTCGAGAATTCGTGTGAGACCGACGCGAAACTGATGGTACGTCATGTACCACTCACGGTCCCAGTGTGTGTGCGAGACGACGTATACCGTTTTTGGGATTCGGCTCATACTGTTTCTGACATTCGTCGGTTACTATTCGCCGCAGGCGTCTACGAGTTCTCTCACCGTTGATGTGGCGAGACACACGCAGGTGTCGGCCGCTCCATAATACAAAAGCACGTCGGAATCCATTTTGGCAAACCCATCGTCATCGTATCGTTCGACGATCAATCCAGTGGGGAATACCACATTGGAGACCTGCCCGACGAGCTCATACTGTTCCCTTGGCTCGAGGACGTTGTTACGGCCCCGCGCGACAACCTTTGACGGGTCTTCCAGATCCAATAGAACGACACCAATCTGATATATGTTCGCCGCGCCGAAGTGTGTGGCTACTCCGTGGTAAATGTGCAGCCAACCTTCACGGGTTTTGACCGGCGGAGGTCCGGAACCGATCAACTCATCCCAGTAGTGGATCCTACCGCGCATCACGGTTCCCCGCGGCTCCCATTTGACCAAATCTTCGGATATCGCGATCGCGATCTCGAGACCGGTCGGCGGGCCAAAGGATGAGTATTCGGTGTTGGGTCTGTCGAGCCTCACATACCAACCGTCGATTCTCTCGGGAAAGAGAACCGCATTTCGAGTGTCCACGTCGGGCACGACACCGACAAACTGAAAACTCTCGAAGTCCGCTGTTCGCGCAATTCCCATCCGGCAGCCGACGTTGGTGTCCACGGCGAGCGTAATAAAAAACTCGTCCTCGATCGCGGTAATCCGTGGGTCGTACACATGATAGATCTTGTGTTCCTCGTTCTCCAATCCATGGAGCTCGACCGGCCGAGCGGACACATTGAATTTCACGCCGTTTCTGCTCTCGGCTCTCAGCAGGGATGTCTCGCGACCTCGGGATTGGACGCGCAGCAGGAGCAGGTACCGGTCACCCCGTTTCACGGCGCCGGGGTTGAAAACGGATGTCACGTCGGTGAAGTGCGGGGGAATGTTGGGGATGTCCCGCCTCGTCAGAATCGGGTTGTGTTTGCTACGCCGGAAAACCATCGTCACTCTCTCCAACCGAGTAGGTGACTCGAAACCCGCCAGTAACCGAAATGACCATCGTCGTCACGCGGGCGCACGCCCTCGACATAGAACCCGATTACGTGTCTCCCCGGCGTCAAGTAACCGGTGAGATCGATCTCGATGGGAGCGACCGCGTCCCCGGGACACCACCCGCTCCGGCTGTAGTCGGGCGACCAGCTCCCGTCGGCCCATCTCGCGCAGTACGGGTTGACCGCGCGGAATCGAACACAATCGTCACGCCAGGGTTTGTATCTGTAGACTTCCTCGCCGTCGACGGTGACGACATTGTGCTTGCTCTCGAACTCATCGGCTCCGCGGCCATCCGTACAATGTCCGGTCGAGAGGTAGTTCATGACAAGGCGCGTGATGTCGGAAGGCACGTCGACTTGGATGGTCAGTGGTCCCGTTCTAAGCTTTTCTTCGGACATGTTCTCTTCGGAGATCAGGCCTTCGACCCAATCGGGGTTTTCCCGATTTTCCACCGGTCTGAACTCGAGACTAAAATCCATCTTCCACGCGGAGGTGACCCATGTGTCAATAAAGCCCTTGAACGTGCACGTGCCGTCGAAAAGCGGTAGAAGATGCGTCACATCGACATCGTGAACCGTCTCGCCGCCGTAGGCGGTGATGAATTTGACCACTTCGATGTCGGGGCTCCCCGGGAAACTCAATCGCACGTTTCCCGCGCGGTCCCACCGGTCGTGCATGTTGCGCTCGTCTTTTGGGATTGGTCTGACAGCGAGATGAGCAATCACACGTACGGGGTGTGCCGGACTCGAAAGATCGATCGTGCGGGTGATGACTCTGCCTTTATCTTGGGCGACGACCGGCGGCGTGTCATACCTCGAGGAATCATCGGGAGTAAAGTGGATCGTGTTCTCGTAAAACACATGCACTGTGGTCGGCTCGTATGGCGAGTATTCTCGCGCCGTTGTCTGAGAAAAGCTTGAAGCGACAACGAGCGCCGCCAAACACCACAGCCATCCGCCCGGGAGAACCCTAGGACCTTGAACGGGTGTCATCATCCTCCTCCGTCGGGGGCTCGCTGAGGGCGACGTCTTGGCGAACGATTCCATCATCTGAGGGGTCGCGTTTCATCGTGCGAAGCGCCCGAAGCATCTTCCGTACATCGTTTGCGCCTCCGATCAAAAACCACACGATGACAAAAAGAGACAACGCGATTTGAATATAAATATAGATCTTCCAGAACTCCGCCCACCCGGTGTCGTCCACCTCGTGGTGAAGATTGTATATCGTTCCGATCACAAAAACCACAGTCCAGGAAAACGTCCAGGCGTAACTGGCGAAATAGATGATCTTGTCGGTTTTTGTAAACTCCTTGCCTATGGCAAGCATCCGGAGACCGCGCGATGGCGCTTCGTCGATGACCCGGTATTCCTCCTTGATGGCATGCGCGCCGCGGTGAAGGAGCTTGTCGAGATCATGTACCTCGCGTTTACCGAGAAGCGAGACGAGTACATATACGAGACACGCCGCGCCTATTGAGATCCCCGTAAACATCTGGCCGTTGATGAAAAAGTCATCGACCAACTGGTGTGTGACGATGCCACCGACGGCAATGCTCGATCCCGTGATCATCGCGGTCCATGCTGCCGGTGTCGTCCCGTGTTTCCAGTAGAGTCCCCCGATGAGCACCGCACCACATCCACCAAAAAAGATCGCTCCAGTGATCGCAAAAAAGAGGAATATGTACTCCGCCTGACGGAAGAGCAGGCTGAAAAAAAAGATGAACACCGCGACACCGGCGATCGACAGGCGGAGAATCCGGAGATGTTGCCTCTGTGTTAGCGGCTTCTTTCGAAACGGGATGATGACGTCCTGGACAAAGATGCTTCCCCAGGAGTGAAGATACGTGTCGTGCGTGCTGATGAAGGCGGCAAGCATCACCGCGGCGAAGGCGCCGAGGAGCCCGACCGGGAGCAACGTCGTCAAAACCAAGGGCACTCGGAGCTGGGCCTGGATCGGTTTGCTATCCAGACCGTCCAGGATGCCGTTCACGTGCGCCGCGTTCGCCGCGAAATCGGCGTGGTTCATCACCGTGTAGGCGATGATGGGTACAAAGAGCAGCAGGAGGTTTTGTGGGAAACCACGCCAGTTGTTGAGGACTGCCCCCATTTTTGCCTCATGGGCGCTCTTTGCGGAAGCGTTGTAGGCTTGGGTGCCCTGCCACGACATCGCGCCGTAGATCACCACGACGACACCGATCAGAAAGTACCAAAGATTGAAGTCCTCGACGTGACTCGTCTTGAACGGGTTGATGAGTGATGCGTCCTGGGGCGCGGTGGCCAATGCCTCAAGAATCTGTGTCCAGTCGACCTGGAACATCAGGTACAACGTGACAGCGACAAATACGAGATTGACAAAGACACCCTGAACAAAGTCGGTGATGATCACGGCGACCTGCCCGCCGGAGTATACAAAAAAGAGCGCGATGCTGAGCAGCACGATCATTGTGAGGGGAAAGACAGAGATTTCGATTCCGGCGACGGGGATCGAGTCCGGCAGGCCACAGTAATAAATGAAAAACCTCGCGACGACGGCGGGGAAGATCCCAAAGTTGACCAAGCCGGATGCAAAGGCGAGCATTCCGGCAAAGATGCGAAACTTGCGGCTGTATCGTTTCTCGAAGAACTCGGGGAGCGTAAGTGACCTGGTCTGACGAAATCTGTAGATTACCCAACCCGTCACCGTTATCACGAGCACGACGACGCTCATCGTGATTCCCCACCAGCTCATTGAGAAACCGGCGATGTAGTTCATTTCGAGAAGACCAACGATCGAAATGGCGCCAAGCCCCGCGATGCCCTGCGAGAGGCTGAGGATGTAACGCCCCGCGGTGCGACCCGCGACGAGAAAATCGGCGACGCTCTGCATGTACTTCCGCGTGATGAACACGCCGGAAACGAGAAATGTCAGTGCACCAACGAGGATCAACCAGTCGACCACGGCCATGTTCATGTTCGGAACTCCGATCGGCATTCTTGATGTGACTCGCGAGACGACAGGTGGGCTATCGCGACCATAGACGACCATCCTGTGTAATGGAGAGCGACTCTCCCTCCTCGTCGACAAACGTCGCTTTGAACCCGCCGGGTGCGATGACGAGGACGGGCGGCCACGAGAACCCTTCCAGTCCGGGGTCTTTGACGGGCAGAAGATCGATGTTGCCAGCGTACCCACCGTGCTCCGCATGCCAGCTTTTTTGCGCGTAGTAGATTTGTCTTAGTGCCCATCCGGCGGCGTCTATCGGTCGGTGTTCGAATGTGTCGCGTGAGGTTCCAACGAGGCGGGAGGAGAACTGGACGAATCCCCACATCTCGGGGTAGTGCATGGCGATGAGTCCCTGCGGTGACCACACCCAGTTGTCTTCGTCGAGCGGTTCGCCGGTGTCCGGATCCGCAATCTTGTGATAACGATCTTCGATCACCTCGATCTGCCACTCAACGCGGGAGAAATTCACACGCCATTGGTCACCGGAGTCGGGTGGTGTTGGCCCGTGCGCGTATTCCCATAGCCCCGTCCAAGGGAAGGCAATTTCCACGGTCCATCCCACGTCGGTGTCACCCGGCTGGTTGAGCGTTCCGTCCACATAGACAGCCGTCTTTAAACCGGGAATATCCCAGTCGTGCAGGGCTGGGCCGCCGTCGCGATAGGGTTTGAGGAGTAGAAGATCCCACTCGGTATCCAATGCGTTGACCTCGAGTTCATAGTACTCGTGTGTGTCACCATCGGGGTCGATAAATACCTCGAAGTCATTGTCGTAATATATTACCGTATCATGAGTTACAAGCGTCGCCCATACGTCGGGTTCTTCCAGCTCGGCGGCCACGTAGAAGTACGTGGAATCCCAAAGCATCTTCACTCGTGTGCGAAAACGTGGTGAGGGCTGGCGCGATCCTTCGATATCGACGAAGTCGTCGGTCCACTCCGCCTTCGCCCACGACGGCTCGTCGACGTGACCGTCGATATCGAGGGGTTTGTCCGTACGATAACAGACGTACGTTTTGGGTTTCCATTCGATCGCGGGGATGGGAAACGGGTCGTCTTCGGATGCGCGACCCCTGGTTACGAGAAAGAGGAGCGCCCCAGCGAGCAGTGCGATAAGAAGCGGGGTAGGTTTCGACTTGTTCATTGAAATCGTTTCTCCCTCAGCATTGGCCCGTCAGATCTGGGTACGACGTGAGTTCGTGGCTCGGAGATAGTGGTCATACGGTGCGTCGAGCGCGGGGAGGGCGGCCATGCGCAGGCGAGTTCCGCAGCGCGCCGAGGCCGCGGGTCGCGACGGGAATTTCCCGCCTTCGCGATGGGCGCGCGAGGACTGTCTGAGCCGCCGTAGGACCACTCTCCTCGCGCCAAGTCCGCACCTATTCTTAACACAAATCGACTGTCGTATCCAGGATTCGGATCGTCGAGTGACAGAACGGACGCAAACAACAACGGAAAGGGGGTTTGGCAGAAAGGGGGTCTCGGAGTCGGGAAATCAGCGGGCCCCGGTCCGATGACTACAACAGAACCTCGAGGCGGTAGGAGGATTTCCGCGTGTGTGACGGACTACGGGTGAACCAGTGGAATAAATACTGAAAACGTGGTTCCAACCCGTTCTTTGCTTCTGCAGCACAGGTGACCGCGGCAGTCCGAGATTATCTTTTGGACGACCGCCAGTCCCAGTGCCTTGCCTTTTGCCTGCTGGTCGGGGGCGTTCGAGGCCTGCCTGAACGGTTCGCCCAGAAACCGGACCTCATCCTCGGGAATGCCTATTCCAGCATCGGAAACTCGCAACACGACGTACGATTCGTCGTAGAGACGACCTAACCTACTCGTTATAACAGCGTCTCGCGGGGATGCAGCGGAGACGGAGTGGGAGTCTGCATTATCGTAGAATTCGCGGTACCCCTGGATGGTCCGCTGCGTCTGGGTGTTCCAATCAATGATGATCGCACCGTCTTTCTCTTCCTCCGGTTCTCGTGACAAACGGTCGACTT
>CP070677.1:4055475-4058827 GCA_020352495.1 Candidatus Latescibacterota bacterium | reverse complement strand
GAATATTACGAACCGGTTGATCGCCGGTGCAACCGGTGACGAAGACTTCGTCACGCTGATTTTCGCCCAGCTCGATCCGACGACGCGGTCGCTCGAGTACGTCAGCGCGGGTCACACGACGTGTTGCGTGGTCGATCGCAACAACGCGGTCAAAGCCTCGCTGTTGAGCACAGGCCCTCCGCTCGGAGTACTGCGGGATATCCGTTTTGATCCACCACCGAGCATCAAGCTCGATGTCGGTGACCTGGTTCTTCTCCTCACTGACGGGATCATCGAGGCGGAGCGTGGCGATGGCCAACCCTTTGGGATGGACAACGCTATCGATTCCGTCCGGAGAAACCGCGACAAGAGTGCATCGGAAATCGTCCAGGCGCTTCACGCGGAAGTCTCGGACTACTGCGATGTCGAGTCCCAGGACGACGACATCACGTCGATCGTCATAAAAGTCGAATCCTGATTCGATGGGGAAGCGTTTCACAGGCGCCGTGAGTGAGGCGAACCCGTGCGGAGTCCGGGGTTTTACTAGCGTATATAACCGAGACTTCGCAGTTCCTTTTCGAGCGAGTCCCGATCCTTATCGATCGCAACCCGTGGCATGAGCTGATCGAACGTGTCAACGAGATAACAAGTCTGTGACGCGAGGTCGTCCTCTTCGAATGTCTGTGTCATAACGCGTCCTTCCATATCGAGCGCAATCGGAAGCCCGAGAAGGTAGAGCATTGTCGTGGCAATGTCTTGAATGTCACCCGGCAATCCTTCGACGCCCCGTCTGACCCGATCTCCGAATAACATATAGATTCCGCTCCGTGTGTGGTTCCATTGTTCGTCGTTTCTCAGACGGCGAACTACGGTGTTGGAGGGGTGTCTCAGGTTCCAGAATTCCACCACATAGTCGGTATATGACCCTTCGATATACATATCGGGCGCAAATCCGACGGCGTCGGCATCGACCCTGCTGAATTCCAGCGGAAATGGTTTGCGGTCCCGGCCCAGGCGCAGTGATCGGCCGGCCTCCTGGATGTATTTGACGAGCGCGTCCTCCGGCGTCTCACCCGAGCCGATATAGATGTCCCGTTTCTCCAACTCACTTCTCGTGACAAGCGACCGATTGAAGTAGAGACACCACATGTTATGGAAAACCAGTGTGTTCTCGTGATCGATCTCGTCCCCTTCTTTGTACCTCAATAGATTGATTTGCTCGAAGAACCTATTGAGATCAAAGGCGTGGGTGTGTCCCGTAAAGCCGTGGTCGGAAGCGATAATCAGTGTGCTGTTGCGGGGCAGGTCTTCTATGAGATCCGCAAGAAACCGGTCAATGGTCTGATACACCTGTTGAGTGAGACGCGAGTCCCCTTCGAGATGTTGGATGTTGTCGGTCTGCGTAAAAACGTAGAGGAAAAGATCCCAATCGTCGTACCCGTAGAAGAACGATGCCCAATTTGCCGAGTCGCGTGTGTATTCTGGCACAATCGCGCGGTCGAGGAATTTTGACGGAAAGTAATATCCGAATTCTCTTTGTAACACTTTTGCGAGAGAGTCCGGATAGGCAAACGGTACGTCGGTGTCTCCCGTTGAGAATAGGACCCTTGAAAAACTCGCGATATAGGCGCGGTCGGCATTTTCGGTTCGCACCACCCCAACCTTACACCACGCCTTTTGCGTCTCCTCCTCCCTCGTGTGAAGGATCTTCACCCAAGGTGAAAAGGTGTTCAGCGGGAACAGGTGTGTCTGTTTCGCACCAGTGGATGGTTCCGCAGTCGCAGACGTGTCGACGACGAGTGTCACGTAGTCATAGTTTGTCGTCTTATCATCGGTTGTATCGATCAGGAAGAACGTAAAACGATTCCCGGAAAAAACCGTTGCAGCGTGTAGTCGGGGTGAGAACGTCGGGTATTTAGGGACGGCTGCGCCGGCGCCTTTGAATTCAGTGAACTCGACAGGCGTCGAGTGGCGGTCACCAAGCTGAGTCGGAGTCATGAGACCCGAGACGAGGATGCCGTTTACTTCTCGTACGGGGTAGGTCATGGGGACGTTGATGACACCGGTCTTTCTGCCTGCCTGTGATGCGATGTCCCAGATCGAGGGGGTAGTGATGTCGGTGGAGCGCACGGGGAGAAACTCTTTGTGTTTTCTGTCCCAGTGACCAAAGGTATAGATGCCCGTCTTCTCCGGAACGCGACCGGTCATCATCGAACACCACGCCGGCGGGGAGACGTAGCAGTCGGTCGAGCGCAACACGCCGTAGCATCCTTCATGCTTGAGTCTGTTGAATGTCGGGAGCAATCCGGCGTCTATCATTGGATCGATGAGGTTCCATGCCGCGCCGTCGATGCCGATGAAAACGACCCGGTGACGATCAGGGCCTGCATCGGTATTGTGGGACAGGAACTCCTCCCAGGTCGAGAACGATCTCTGGCGAACGCCGGCGGATCTCATGTATTCGAGTTTGTTTTCGCTGGAGCGAAACGGGGAAGACGGATGTTTTATTACGATGACCAGCCCGGCGATTATCAGCGCACATACTATGGCGGCTATAATTGAGATACGTTTCATCATTCAACCGGCTTCGATTGACAGGGGGCGGTGACGGCGCCTGAGGACAAACTCGATGGCGGTCCTTCGACCGTGTTTGCTCTCACTATACGCGATCTTATCTGTATGAGTCAACATAAGCTCGTTGGAACCAAGACGAGTGACAAAACCGGTTTTGACTTGATTCGCCTGATAAATCGATGAATACTTTGTGGACGCGCCGTGCGCTCGGTCAATGTTCGGTCGTTGGGGCTTGCGGTCCGTCGGTGTCACGGTGGCTTCAGACCGGTTGTTGTTTATGGCAAAGAAAGCAAAAAAGAAGGTTAAGCAACGCTGGATCCCCCCTGACTGGTTTGTTTATTTGCTTCTCCTTCTCGTCAGCGTGCTCGTAAGACTCCCCTTTCTCGGTACATTCGATCTCGTTGCATATGACGGAGTGTACTATATCAACCAGGCAAAAGGATTCCTTGGCAATCCTCACCTCGGTGGCGCATTTCCCATTGGATACCCTGTATTCATCGCTTTGCTTCTTCCAGTCGTTGGGGACGGTGTAAGGGCGGCCCAGATTATCTCTTTTGCTGCTGGTGTCGGGACTCTTTTTGTCTTCTTCGCGTTGGGAAAGCGACTGGTCTCGAAAAACCTCGCCATCATTGTCAGTTTTGTCCTCGCGCTGACTCCGATCTTTATCCGGCTGTCCATGATGACGCTCTCCGAGTCGATTTTTGTGTTTTGGCTCTTTCTTGGGCTGCTGTTTTTTTACCTCCGCAAGGATCTTTCCTTTGGCCTTTCGATGGGGATGGCGGCGATCACGAGACCGGAG
>CP070677.1:4036135-4055375 GCA_020352495.1 Candidatus Latescibacterota bacterium | reverse complement strand
TCGCGCCATCGAAGTCCGGCCGGATCGCCCTATAGCCTATTCCCGGAGGCTCAACAACATTTTACTCAAGACGGGACGCATCAAGGAGGGCGAGGAACTCTACAGGGGGATCGTCGAACGTTACCCATATAACTGGGAAGCGTATCAGGTGTTGTATTGGTACGTTGCGTGGTGGCTTGGGGATTATGGTGCCGCGCTGAAGGTCATCGATAACGCGTTGGCGCGCAATCCCGATCGTGTCTGGCCCCACCTCTTATTGGCCAACACCTACGCCAGCGGAATGGCGACCACGTCACAACCGGAAAAAGCCGTTGAGGCGGTCCAGCGGGCACTCGAACTTCGACCCAACTCAGGCCGGGTCCTAAAATGGGCAGCGAATGTCTATGAAGAACTGGGTGAGCCTGACAAGGCTCTGGACTATTACAATCAAGCACTCGACGTCAATCCGGGCTCCGGCGACATCCTCATAAGAATGGCCAAACTTCTATTGAGGGAAGGTCAGTACCAGAGGGCTTCCGAAATTTCCTATAAAGCTGTTCAAGAGCTTCCTGGGATTTATTGGTGCTACGCCTGGCTTGGTGAATCGTTAGCTTATCTCGGCAGATCCGAGGAATACCTTGATCTATTGCAAAAGGCAACAACCCAATACGGCGATGATCCGGCCCTCTGGGTGGAGTTGTCCATGGGGCAGTGTGAAGCCGGTCGGTATGACCAAGCGGTGTCGTCGTGTCGCAGGGCGCTGGAGGCAAAAAGGTACGATACGGCCCTTATCCGATTCGGCATATCCTTGTGGTTGGCGGGAGACTATGAGGAGGCGCTCGAATCATTTCGGGAGGCCGCCGATAATGATTACTCTAATCTTTGGCGGATCGCCATCTTAAAGTATCTGGGGAGGTTCGAGGAAATTGACAGATTTCTCGACAGCCTCAAGGGAAACCCCGATGGTGGGGAGTCCTTGAATCCATTCTGGGTCTCGTGGGCAAGCAACTACAAAGAATCGATGCGGCGGTACGCCCAAGCGTTGGCCGTTTTGGAACCGTCGCGGGGTCACAAAGAGGAAATCTGGTCTCAAGAGAATGTAATAGAGATGGCGGCGTTGTACCGTCTGAAGGGTGACCTCGCAGAGGCAAAACAGATTCTCAGAGATGCCGGGCCATCATTGCCGATTGACTACGATCAGTGGGTTGAGCGAGAGCTCGCAGCCATCGCAGCGATTGAGGGTGACCTCAAAAGGGCTGGAGAACATGCCACAAAAGCGTGTGAAGGTTCGTCTGGGAGTCCATTTATCCCGCGCAGTCAGGCGCTTCTCGCCAGGCTGCAATTTGCCAGCGGACAAAGAGAAGAAGCGCTTGCCTCGCTGACGCCAATTAAGCGCGGTTGGTATATTTTTTCAGTTTTTTACCCATCGCTCTACCAGCGGGGTCAGTTCGAGGAGTTGGCCGGTTCATCTGAGGCGGACGACTACTTTCGCGAGGCTCTCACGGCCGCAACTCGGGCCGCTCGCGGGGGAACCCACGTGAGTCGCCCATATTGGGGTAGGGCTCGTTGCTATTGCGCGCTGACCTCCGCACATCTGGGAGATACCGAACGAGCCAGGACGGACATCGAATATGCTCTGCGGCTGGAACCGGAGCGTGCTGACATTGCCTATTACGCTGCTTGCGTTTACTCACTGATCGGCGATGCCGAGGAGGCGCTCGACTGGCTCGCGACATCTGTTGAGAGGGGACACCAGGAACTCTGGTGGGCGCGTGTCGATCCCGACCTCGAATCCCTCCGTGAACTTCCCCGCTTTCAGGAAATCATGAACGATTGGGATCGCCGCCTGCATGCGATGATTGACTGATTTGGTCCCCGCTATAATCGGCCCGCTAGCGCGGTCATTGAGAATGACCAAATGTCGGCACGTCCTCCGCAAATCGATCCAATACCTCTTTGACTTCCTTTCCGGAGACACTAAGGTGAACCGCCTTTCCAGAACGGTTGACTTGGTGAAACGTTTCACATAATTGACTGTGTATTAACGCTTTACATATCAGTTGTGGGGACCTATCTTTCGATGGCGTTCCCGTATTCCTCCTCTCGCGAATCGTTCTCGCGGCCCCGAAGATAAGCGGGATCAGCAACGTTTTTCCCATCAAAAGGACCCCGAAGAACCCAACGATTGCGGTAGCAACGTGTCCGCAACAAACCAGGAGAGTCGGAAATGAAACGTGCCATGACGTTTGCCACAGTGTTATTGATGGCGGTTGCTATCACAGTGTCGGTAATCGCTGCCCAGACTTCCGATGCAGATAAGAAGACCGAGGAGACGGCCGAAAAGGTTCCCGCGCCAGATGTCGACGAGCAAATTGCGGGACTCGAAGCGATGTGCGCCGCAAACTCCGAGGCAAGGTCCGCACGTCACAAAGAAACCCCGCTGTTTGAGCGGTTGGGTGGCGAGGAAGGAATCCACGCACTGACACGCGAGATCGTCCGGCTTCATCTTGAAAACGAAGCCATCGATTATATGTTCAAGGATCTTGACGCCGACAAGGTGGCGCATCGCGTGGCGCTGTTTGTGATATCGGGCACGGGGGGACCCGCAGTCTACGACGGACCGGAACTAAAGGTATCGCACGCCGACATGGGGCTCACCAATGCCGATTTTCTTACCGCGGGCGGTGATGTCATTCAGGCAATGAAAAACCTGGGTTACAAACAGGACGAGATCGATGAGGTGGTCTGCATACTGGTGTCTCTCCGCGGCCAGGTGGTTCTGGCGGAAGAAGGTGAGAAGGAAGCCGGCGGGTACTAAAGCAACCGCCACAACTCAGTGGCCAGTCAGTGGTCGAATGCCCTGCAGTGCGTTGCATTGCAGGGCATTCTTGTTTTTCCAAATTGAGTTTCAGCCTCGGCCATTTCACAGTGCGACTTGGTCAAGGCCCACCCACCCTGCCGCTATGCCTGGCGTCATGACGATACATTGGCCAGGGAGTCGCGGCGAGGGGGGCATCACCCTGGAAGGCGTAGATCTTACGGGCAAAGTTGTGGGAAGTCCCCACGTAGACTGTCCCATCGCTCCCAACGACCGGGGACGAACGCACCTTTACGCCATCCCTAAATGACCATGACCATTTCACGCTCCCATCAGCATTGAACGCATAGAGCCTGTGGCTACCCGACCCCACATAGATTGTCCCATCACTCGCGATCGCCGGCGAAGACCAAACCCCACCAGGTGTTTCAAACGACCACTTCTCGCTCCCATCGGGGTTAATCGCATAGAACCTGCAATCGGCACATCCGTCCCAATGGGATCCAACGTAGATCGTCCCATCACCGCCGATGGCAGCCGAAGACATCACATCATAACTCGTTCCGAACGACCACTTTTCGCTCCCGTCGGCATCGAGCGCAACGAGCGCGTGGTCCTCGGACCCCACATAGATCGTCCCATCGCTCGCGATGGCCGGAGAGTTGACGATGTTTACATCAAAAGACCATTTCACGCTTCCGTCGGGGTAGAGCGCGTAAAGTTTGTGCTCCGAATCCCAACTCCCCACATAGATTGTTCCGTCGTTGCCGATGGCAGGGGAGAGGTATCTGCCAGAATAATATGCACCCAAGTCAAACGACCACTTTTCGCTCCCGTCAGGGTAGAGCGCGTACATTCTCTTGTCATCGGAACCGATGTAGATTGTCCCATCATCTCCGACGGCGGGGGACGACCAAACATAATCACCTGTTCTAAACGCCCATTTTACGCTTCCGTCAGCATTGAAGGCATAGAACCTGTGATCGCCAGACCCCACATAGATTGTCCCATCATCTCCGACGGCGGGGGACGAGTAGATCGGCCCACCCGTCTCATACGACCACTTTTCTGTCCCATCGGGGTTGAGCGCGTAGAGTTTGTGATCATAGGACCCTACGTAAATCGTTCCGTCGGTCCCAATGGCGGGGGATGAATGGACGCCATCACCCGTTTCAAACCACCACTTCAGGCGCTCTGGGGTGGTACACACAACCACATTCGATAACTCGGACCAGTTGGATGCCTCATCCGCCGTCTTCAGACCAAAATAGTAGGTCGTGTTTTCGACGAGACCGGTCACCGTGAAGCTCTCATCGCCTCCGTCGGGTTTCGGGTTTGGTTCGTTCGTGCACTGAGTCGCGTTTGCCCAGTTCGCTTCGGTGATCGAATCTGTCGCATAGCGAAGGTCATACGCCGCACCGGTACCAACCCTTCCATCATCCCCGGGCGCCGTCCACGAAAGCGTGACCGTATGTCTTGTCGAATCGATGGCCTGCAGATCGATGATTGCAGCAGGTGGCTTCAAATCCGCGTCAAAAATCTTTTCCTCCGAACATGCAGAAAACAGCAAAAGCACGAGCCAGAGCGAGGTAAAAACGCGTTTCATTTCCGCTTCTCCTTGCGATATCCAGGCAACTCGGACATTCTTCTTCAGTCTAATTTATAATTCTCGAATCTGACTCCTCTTGGCAGACGGTACATCACACGGACCAGCCAGATCTCGTCATAAGTGGGGGGCCACCCCAATGGAGCCCGGCCGGCAACCATGAGGTGGATGCGGTCGTTGCTGTGGCCCATACAGAACGCATGACCGATCTCGTGACCAACGATTTTATATAGATGGGAGTGCACATTGGTTGTGTCGTAGTTATACGTGACGTGGATTCTCGCCAACTTGGGGAAGCCATCATCGCTCACTTCTTTTATGAAATGACTCTCCCGGCCGTGATCGATATATTCGATGTACACACCGACGGTGGGCACCTCATCGACAAACGTCACGAGATCGAACCCCACGAGTTGTTCCCATGCATCCCAGACATCCTTTATCGATTGTTGATAGTCGAGCCCGTTGAGCATAAAGGGCGGTACGTAAACCTCGAATGGGATCCGCCAGGTCTCAAGACGCTCCTTCGAGTGTGGGCTAATGTTCCGTTGCGTGAGCATGTACTTGAGCCACGAGAGGAAGTCGGGAAACGAATCCGATTCCATCTCGACGTTTGGAATCATCCAGGCGGTGATCGTGTCGCTGCTGTCGGGTCGAAACGATGCATCAAAATCGAAATAGGCCCCGTACTCGTTTGGATCGCCCTCATCCCGAAATGTGAGTTCTATCGTATCATCTACGGCCGGTACGTCGAAGCGTCCATCCGGGTCGCTGATGACCATGCTGTCCCCATCATCGATCTCAATATCGGGGAGGGGTTCGCCGGTAATGGCATCGCGGACGATACCGTGTAAGCGGGGGGCCGCAGGCGGCTCTTGCTCGGGGTCGCAAACGTCGCAGGCCGTAAGGCCGATCGACAATAACAGACCAAGAATCCACGCAACGTGTGGAGTGGCTTTCATGACACCGCCAGTGGGAAAGAATGGACACCGGGTGAAGTTCCGGTGTTGGTCAAATTATATCGCAGCGAGGCGACCGCGACAACCGCCCCACCCGCAACGCGGGGCCGTCGTCGTCTGCTGCCCGCCGCTCTCAATCACTCCTTTACAGAATATCGGTTCTGGAAGGACAATGGTCGGGTCATACAAATTGGTGGTGAGATGTCCGCGACGATCCGGGGGGCCAGGTGACCGGCGGCACCTAGACCTTCGCTTGTTGCTTTAAGTGTGTATTATAACGAATTGCAATATAATATCTTAACACCAATATGCCAGCAAGGAATGCTGTCGACGAATAACCCCGGCGCCGCTGGTTTATGCCGGGTACGATTTTGGACAACCTTTTCGAGAATCCGCAGTTTAGATATGTGGAGATAAGAAGAACGGAGCGCTCCTGAATTGCCCGAGAAAACGGATCATCAGATGATGCTTGCTGTTCGTGATGGCGATCTCGACAAGCTGGGTCACCTGTTCGAGAAATACCATAAACAGGTTTACAACTTTGTGCTGCGACAGGTTGAGGATCCGCAATCGTGTGAGGATATCGTTCAGGAGGTCTTTTTTAGAATGCTCAAGTACCGGCATACCTATCGTGGAGACGGGAAGTTCAAGACCTGGATGTACTCGATCGCCCATAACGCCAAGATCGACCATTTCAAGAAGGCGAGACACCGACAGGATCTCACCGGTGAAATCGACGGCGTGGCCAGCACGTTGCCAAATCCGGAAGAGTCATTCGAGCGGTCCAGCCGTCACACAAATCTTCATAGGGCGTTGGGGCGCCTCTCGGATGAGAAGCGTGAGGTTCTGATCATGAGCCGGTTTCAGAACCTCAAGTATGAGGAGATTGCGCAGATTCTGGATTGTCCGGTCGGCACCATCAAGGCCAGAGTGTTTCGTGCTCTCAAGGATCTGAAAACCCTTTTGGACGAACAGTGAGACGAGGTTATGCGATGAACTGTCAAGTATTACGAGATTTGATACCGGACTACCTGGCGGCGGAGTTGTCTCGGG
Organism: Candidatus Latescibacterota bacterium; assembly: GCA_020352495.1. GTDB lineage: Bacteria > Krumholzibacteriota > Krumholzibacteriia > WVZY01 > WVZY01. The sequence goes on along the minus strand of CP070677.1, from coordinate 4,048,960 downwards.
ACACGTTTGACCAGTTCGAAGCTCACCTGCGCGTATGTGAGGGCTGCCGGGTGGAACTCGAGCAAATGGAAACCGTGTGGAAAACGCTTGGCGATGTACCCGACGAAGAACCCAGTCCGGGGTTGCGAAGCCGTTTTTATGCGATGTTGGAAAGCGAGAAGCGACGCATCACACGGACCGACAAAGGTTCTTGGTTGACGCGCATCGAAACGTGGGTCGCGTCATGGTGGCCGCGTCGACCCGTGGTTCAAGTGGCGGTCGCAATTGCCATCTTTGTTGTGGGACTGGCGGGTGGCCGGGGATTGAGGACCGGATTTGACCGCGACGGCGAGCTCACACAACTCCGTGACGAAGTCCAACAGATGCACGAGACCGTGGCGCTGTCGCTTCTGAGCAAAGAGGCATCGAGCGACAGACTCCGTGGGGTCAACTGGAGTGCGAGGGTAACGGACCCTTCTGAAGCCCTTCTTGCGTCCCTGACGAACACGCTCAATTCGGATCCCAACGTCAATGTTCGTATCGCAGCCGTGGAGGCGTTGGCACTCTTTCGCGACGAACCGGGTGTCGTGGATGCTTTGGCAGACGCTCTCGCACGCGAAACCTCACCGATGGTTCAGATCGGTCTGATCGATCTCCTGATCGTGATCCAAGAGAAGCAAGCCCTCGAAGCGTTGAGAAATCTAATCGAAATGCAACATGTCATTCCCTCAGTGAAGGAGCATGCGGAACACAGACTCAGTGGCTCCCTGTGAAAGGAAAGACCATGAAACGGCACATCATTTTACTCTGTCTGTTACAGATTGTTATTTTGGGTCAGCCGGGGCTGGCCAGAGATATCGAGAGAACCGTTGACATAGAGAAAACACTTCGTTTTGGCGATGTGGCCGGCGACCGGCTTGTTGTCGTGGACAACGTGTTTGGCTCTATCGAGGTTGTGGGATACAACGGAGAAGAAGTGCGAGTAAAGATCCGCAAGACCATCGTAGCGAGATCGAACAAAAAGGTGGCGGAGGCGGAGGAGGAAGTCACCCTCGAGGTTACCGAAGATGACGATCTCATCGAGTTATACGTCGACGGTCCTTTTCGAGAGAAGAGAAAACGCGGGGTCAACTGGAGGGGATACAAGCGCGAAGGGTACAAGGTCATATTCGACTTCGAACTCGAAGTCCCAAAGGGCTGCGCGGTGGAATTGAGGACGGTCAACGAGGGCGATATCAATGTGAATTCAGTCGAAGGTGATTTTGACGTGAACAACGTCAACGGCGGTATTGAGATGAAGGGTGTCCGCGGGTCTGGAGCCGTTTACACCGTCAACGGAAAGGTGTTACTCGAGTTTGATGACAATCCGAAAGACGACTGCAGTTTTGGAACCATAAATGGTGACGTCCGCCTCTACTTTCAACGTGATCTGTCCGCGGACTTCTATCTCAAAACCATGAACGGTGAAGTCTACACCGATTTCGAGGTCGCCGCGTTACCTGTCAGAACAAAAAAGAGCAATTCGCGCAACGGCAAGAAAACCTACAAGGTCGGGCACATGAGTGGGGTTCGTGCAGGAAAGGGAGGTCCCGAAATAGAGTTGAATACGCTCAATGGAGACATGTTCATCTTGAGCAGATAGGACCAGAGCCGTCAGTAAACGGACAAAAAAGGAGGATCATCATGTTGAAAAGATCAATCACGATGGGATTCGCCATTCTGGCACTTATTGTTGCCGATCTTTCCATCGCGCAGGAAGAAACTGTCGACCGTGTGACCGTGGAACTGACCGATCCGGGGAAGCCGGCGTTTCTGACGGTCGGACTGGTTAACGGGGGCATAAAGGTGAGTGGCTACGAGGGCAAGGAAGTCGTCGTTGAGGCGAGGACACGGCTTCATAAAATCAGCCGGGACGAAAAGGGGCGAAGTAAGGGCTCCGGAATGATGCGAATACCGGTGTCGAGCAGCTCGCTGACCGTTGAAGAGTACAAAAACAAGATCGACATAGAGACCGAATCATGGGCGCGCCCCATCGACCTGGTAATCAAGGTGCCCAGAGAGACCTCTCTCGAGCTGAGTTGCGTGAATCGGGGTGACATACGTGTGGAAAACATCTCGGGCGATATCGAGGCGTCCAATGTCAACGGAGCCGTGACGCTGCTAAACATAGATGGGAGTGTTGTGGCCAGTGCCCACAACAAAGACCTGACTGTGACATTCACCGGCGTCGACGCCGACAAGGACATGTCCTTCAGTTCGTTCAATGGAGACGTGGACGTGACATTCCCTGCTTCTCTGAAGGCCAAAGTCAAACTGAAGACGATACGGGGAGAGATCTATACGGATTTCCAGATCGAGGAAACGGAGAATCCGGAGCAGATCATCCGGAAGAATCACAGAGATTCCGGTGGGAAGTATCGAGTGAGTGTCGATCGGGCGTTTTGGGGGGTCATCAACGGCGGCGGCCAGGAGTTACAGTTCTCAAACTTCAATGGCGATATATTTATCAGAAAACAAAATTGACACGGAACGCATCACAGCCCCCGGACTTCCCGGGGGCTGTGTTTTTTTTCGGTTCGTTCGATCGCTGGATTCCGTGACCGCCGCTTTATGGGTGCGCGGTTACATATACGGCGTAAAATCCACTTTTTGTCGTATATCGCTTGCCAGGGCCCCAAACGCTTTGTTGAAGGCGTCCGTCGCCGTCTTTGACAACGCCATCTTGCCACCCCAAACGCCGAGCAGACAACCAGTCGCGGCTTGACCTTCACCGTTTGTGGGGATCGTGTTTTCATAGACGACATCACCGGCTTTGTCGACAAGCTTGCAGTCAAGATACAGCGTTGCCGCCAAGCCTTGAGAAACGGCAAATTCTCGAATCTGCGGGGTGATGAGCAATGTCAACGGTCTGCTCTCGAACTCGTCCATGGAACCGAGCATATCCACATGTTGGAACATCCGGGTAAACGTAGTCTCTGCTCCCATCCTCAACGCCATACCGGTTTGAAAATTCCAGTGGTCGGATTTTCAATGATCGTTGTTTGATGCGATTTTTTTGTTTGTCGTCTGAGTAATTCCCCAACGCTCCTTCGAATTTACCGCCGTCCCCCATGACGCCGCAACGTGCCACTCTATTTGTTTCTTTTCCATACGTGCATAGCAACAAAAACGACCGACATGTCGAGAAACGTTGAAAGAAAAAACAATGTCTGTTACTATTATAGAGTTGGAATCAAACGCTGGGCACTGAACAGCCGGGGAATGGTGTTGCATGCCGGCGCGCCCGCACCAAGCGGGTCGAACCGGCGGCAGTTCTACGCGGTCGCGTTTTTGCACCGCGTTTTTTATTTACGGTCATTTGAAATACGTCAAACGAAACGAATTTTTTGGTCAAAAACCCAACCAATGACTCGTCGGTCCATAAGGGGGTTCTACAATGCCGAACAACCTTTGCCGCGGAATGATCGTCACGATTTTTACGGCCGTCCTCATTTCACCGGGCCTCATCTATAGCGATATGCGCACACTTGACGCGGTGATGAACAACGGCAAGGTAAAGCTTCCGGCGTTCTCGACGGTCGGGCCAAGGGCGAGGCCTTACACGCTCACACCAATCGAACAAAAGAAACTGTTACTGCCTGTTACGTACGTGCCGTTGCCGTGCGACATCGATGAACCGGCGCCACCGGACGCAATACCGACAGAATGCCGAGAATACACTGGGATGACGACGGCTGAGTTGGAAAAGCTCGCGAGGATGCGAGAGGCAACGTCGAAAATATCTACGAGGTCGCTCACCCAGAACCGAGACCCGCTATCCACAATCGAAATTCTACCTCGAGGATCTGGCATCGAAGGTATGACCCCTCGGGAGCGGGCGAAGTTGGAGGTATACCTCGAGCGCCACAAATAAACATCGTCTGAGACATCGCACCGACGCCGGCGGTCGGATGCGATTTGTCTCCTGTAAGGCCCTTATGCACCACTGGGAGATACACCAAATGATTTGGCCCCTCGACCTCAAGAGACAACATGTCGGGATCACTGCGATCTCCTTCATTATCCTCGGATTCTTGCTGGTTCTTACGAGCTCGTCGGCTCACGCGCAATGCACGCCGCTCAGCCCGCGCGACTGCAGGTTGGAGAGCAATCACCCCAAGGACTACTCATTCATTCAATCACAACCGTATTGGATGGTGGTCGGCATCGTTCCTTCGTATCCGGACGACAAGGACATTTATTTGTTCACCGAGTGCTCGTCGGGTATGGGGCTGGCCGGTTCGACGGGTATCAACGGAATCGATTACATCGTAGGAGATTTCAATCACAACACGCCGGGAACATATTATCCGCAGGCGCTCTACGGGGACACCCTCGCGTCCTACACGGTGTATTGGGGTGACGGTGGTACCGTATTTCCAATTGGTGTTCCTGTGGATGGGACTCTGGGCGGGTCCGGCGCAGGCTGCGGCATGATTCAAATATGGGACGTCTACCTCGAGTTGGGCGCGGAGTACCGCGTCTCTTGGAACCCACCCGCAGGGGTAGAGGCAAACGCGGCGCTTTTCCGAAATCCCGGGACAGGGAGCTACTGGGCGGGACGGTCGGAGAGCAAGTGGGAGGTATCGGCTCTCGGCTCGACGTATTACACGGCGCCGGAAAACGATTGGTACGGTCTTGTCGTGTTTCCCACGTGGAATCTGTCAACATCTGAAGCCTTCGAGCTGATCATCGAAAAACTCGACGACGGCCGATTGCTGACGGCAGGAGCGTGTGACGCGTACCAGATCTACGAGCCCGCGTCGGGACCCGGGAATGATTTCACGTTTGTTCAGGGTTCGCAGCAATGGGGGGTCGTCGCCGTGGTCCCCGATATGCTCGATGACAAGACGCTGAAACTGTACACGGCATGTGATGGGGGCGGCACATATCTTGGCGGTTCGTCCACGGGAGGGCCCGGAGATACAGAGCTCGTAGTCGGAGACTTCAACCACAACACAACCGGAACATATTTTGCGAGGGTCTCCGACGGTCAAATACATATTCCGTTCACAATCGGGTGGGAGAGCGGTCCGGATCTGTTTTCGGTGCCTGGAGAAGTAACCGGCACCATCGAGGAAACGGGTGAAAATTGTGCGCAGGCCAGGATCTGGGACGTACATTTCGAAGCGGGGAAGGAATACGAGATCCGTTTCGACGGATGGGGGGAAAAGGCCCCGCACCTTGCGCTATTTCGAAACCCGGGCACGAGCGAATACTGGGGTGGGAGACAGGATGCGGAGTGGGAGCTGTCCGGATCGGTTTATCATTATTATACCGCGCCGCAAGACGACTGGTACGGACTTGTTGTCTTTGCGAACAGTCGATCGGAGTCCTCCAGCGGGTATCAAATACTCATCCAAGAGATGGGTGACTGTGTGCCGATTACATCGGGGGAGTGCATGTCGTTTTCGGGGTGGCCGAGGGAGTTTTCCTATCAGCAAACGGACGACTACTGGTCGATCGTAGGAGTCTCGGTGTCCGATGGCGACAGCAAACAGCTCAGTATAAGGACGGCGTGCGATCTCAAAGGTACGAATCTCGCGTCTTCGGTGACCTCCAACACGGGCTTTATCGTTGGTGATTTCAACCACAACGCATTGGGCACGTACTATCCGTCGGTGACGGACAATGATCAGACGGCCACGTACACCATTCAGTGTGACATAGGAACCGACCCCCTGGAAGACGTCTTTCCAATTGACGAACTCGTGGCAGGATCGGTTGGGGGCACATCGGGTCAGTGTGGGCTCGTCCGGATTTGGGATATCTATTTGGAGACGGGAACGGATTATGACATTGGCTTTACCAAGAATCTCGCGGCCGATGTCCGGCTGGCTCTCTTTCGCAACCCCGGTAACGGGACATATTGGGCCACACGTGCCGATAGCGAGTGGGAGCTTTCCGAATCGGGAAACCACTCGTATACAGCCCCCGCATCGGACTGGTACGGTCTTGTTGTGTATTCGGCCACGGGAGGTTTGTCCGGAGAGTACACGATTCGAATATCCGAGCAAGGTGCGACCGGGATCGAAACAAAACCCACCGTCCCCGGGGAGTTCGCCCTCTACCAGAACGTGCCAAATCCTTTCAATCCGTCGACGACGATAAGATACGACGTCCCCGCGGGCGGCGGTCGTGTAACATTACACATCTATGATGTGAACGGCCGGTTGGTGCGTTCACTGGTCGATGGGGTCGAATTGCCCGGCGAAAAGTCGATGGTGTGGGACGCCAGGGACGACCGCGGGACAAAGGTGTCAACTGGTGTGTATTTCTGCCGGCTCGCCGGACCGGGCTTCACAAAGACACACAAGCTGTTGTTGATAAAATAGACGGACAGCCCACAGTGATCCCCCCGATTCGAGACCGACGTAGCGCTGCCGTGATCGAACCCCCCGGGGATCGGTCCAGATCGTCAGTGAAATTCCTGCTACGTGGGCTGCCCCGTATTTCGAAACCACTCGCTTGACTGTTCCCACAAACCCTGTCACCGTTGGTCTCTAGACGATCGCGACAAAAATCGTGAACCAACCGGAGCCTCAAACGTAACCAGTCTACGAGGGGACACTAGTGCTAGAGGACGGTGAGATTATAAGGCGGTGCCAGGCCGGTCAGACGGACCTGATGGATATCCTGGTCGATCGCCACAAAACCGAGCTCTACACCCTCTGTATGAGACTGACCCGAAATGGTACTGATGCCGATGACCTTTTCCAAGATACCTGGGTGAGAGCCATGAAGCGTCTCGACAGCTTTTCTCTAAAGCACGGGTTCAAGACTTGGCTCTTCGCCATCTGTATGAACCGCTACCGGGATCTATACCGATGGCGCCGTAGGTGGTGGCGCCAAATGAAACGGGCTGGGAAACAGACGCACGGGGAAGACGATCTGACCATCATCGAATCGCAGGACCCAGATCCCGAGCGGCTGGCCATCTCAACGGAGGAGAGGGTGGCCGTGAGAATAGCGGTCGACAAGCTCGAGGATTCATACAGGCTGCCGGTTCTGCTCCATTATTTCCAGGGTCTTTCGGTCGCGGAGATCGGCGTGGTGCTGGGGATACCGCAAGGGACGGTGAAAAGCCGGCTCCACGCAGGGCGAGAGAAATTGCGCGCTGCCTTGGAGGGCGCAGGCCATGGACGATAAGGAACTAGACGACGTACTCCGCGCTATTGCCTGTGAGAGATACGTCCCATCGGAAATGCTCGTGAGTAGGACCAAGGCCACCATCCGTGGGGGACGGTTGTTTCGGGCGTTGGTTTTCTTGAGCCTTTGCACGCAACTTCTGACGCTCGGGGTGATCGCGTTTTTGTTGACGTCGCCTGACGTCCCAACAACGGCCAGGATCTTTGGCTTCGTGGGTCTATGCGCGTATGCGGGATGCGTGGTCGTTGTGGTCGTGGGCACCCGGGATCACGTCATCTGGTTCTTTAGACGAGCTGAACGACTTATAACGTGAGATACTAAAAGGAGACTACAATGCCGGAGGTAAGACGGAGTTCAGGTTTCAAATATGTCTTCTGGGGAATACTCTTCCTATTCATACTGGCATTCGCAGGCCAGCTCATATGGATTACGCTTGGCGGCCTCAGACCCATTCCTCATCTTTTTGGCCTCAGACCCCATGGGCCGTGGGTGTTGGGGCCCTCCACCACTTGGCCGATACTTGTAACTCACGCCCTCCCGACCCTCCTTCTCTTGTTTATCTGGGTGGGTGTTGTCGGCCGACTCGTTTATCGTGACGCACAAAAACGTGGGATGGATCCTTACTTGTGGGCTGCCGTTGCTGTCTTTGTACCGTTCTTTATCGGGATCATTGTCTACCTCGTCGTCCGGTCGAACGGCCGGGCCATCTGCGACAGTTGTGGCGAACCCATCCGCAGCGAATACAAAGTGTGTCCGTACTGTGGCCAGCGTCGGGAGCTACTCTGCCCCGAATGCAGCAAGGCCATAGCCCCCGAGTGGAAAGTCTGCCCCTACTGCGAACACAAGCTCGTGCCCGCCCCATAGGTGACACTGGGATTCATGAACACGACATCCGTTTCTTGAATATCTCATAGCGATCTTTGTTGTTCCTCGATATCTTTAAGCGATAGACACCACTGTCTCGCATCCCGTCTGCCCAGGAGGCGGGTGCGTCATGTGACGAGCGTGTTCCCACACAGGGTAAGTACCGATGAACCCAAAAAAGACCACGAATGAAGTGTATCTGGGTCTCGAACAGGGGCCCATACGTCCTCCCAACGAGGCGCGGAGCCTCCTCGTGCGAGTCACGAGAAACTGTCCTTGGAACCGCTGTACATTTTGCCCGGTGTACAAACAAGAGAAGTTCTCGGTTCGGCCCGCGGAGCACGTAATAAGGGACATCGATCTGATCCACCAAAACGTCGAGAGAGTGAGGGAGTTGGTCGATGAGTCAGGCCGGGTTACGCGATCGGCGATTGAGCGGGTCAGTGGAACGATCGAACCCAATGAGTGGGAAGCGTTTTCCGCCGCCGTCGATTGGGTGATCTCCGGCGACATGAGATCCGTGTTCCTCCAGGATGCCGATTCTTTGGTGATGAAACCGGCGGAGCTGGTGGACGTCCTTACCCACCTAAAAACACGGTTTCCCACGATCCGGAGAATCACGTCATATGCGCGTGCCAAGACGATTGCCCGGAGGAAGGAAAGAGATTTACGGGCCGTCCACGAGGCTGGGTTGGATCGGATTCATGTCGGCCTCGAGTCGGGGTCCGATCAGGTCCTGGCGGTGGTTGATAAGGGATCGACGAAAGCCATACACCTCGAGGCTGGGTTGAAAGTGAAACGCGTGGGTATGGAGCTTTCCGAGTACGTGATGCCCGGTTTGGGCGGCCGGGATTTGTCAACGGTCCACGCCGTCGAGACGGCCGATGCGTTAAACCAAATCGGTCCCGACTTCATACGAATCCGAACGCTCGCCATTCCACCGCGTGCGCCGCTTTACGAGCGATGGCAGTCCGGCGATTTCGAGAAGTGCTCGGATGTCATGGTCGCCGAGGAGCTTCGATTATTTATCGAGAAGCTGGATGGGATCACCAGTGTCGTCAAGAGCGATCACATTCTCAACCTCTTCATGGAGGTCGAGGGAAAGCTCCCAGACGACAAGGAACGCATGCTCAACGTATTGAAAACATTTCTGGCGATGGATCCAACAGAGCAGCGGTCATATCAGGTGGGGCGAAGACTCGGTGTGTTCCATCGTCTCGGGGATTTGAAGAATGATCGCAAAGCGGAGATCGTGGAGAGGACGTGTCGCGAGCTAGGCGTCACGTCCGAGAACGTGGACCAAATTACGGACCAGTTGATGATGCGGTTCGTGTAGGTGGAACCCGTCACGAGAGGGCGGACAGCCAGGGTGGTGGGCGGAAAGCCGGTCCTCGGCGGGTTGCCCCCATTCTACCGTTTCCAGACGTCACGGGTCCGGAGAGAGGTAAACCTACTTGCTCTTGGCGGCGCGCTGTGTTAGACATTGTGGTTGGTTTTGACCGATATCGCTGAGGAAAATAATCCCACAGGATTTCGAATAAAGGAATGAGACCTATAATCGTTTTCTTATCGATCATGTAAATGAAGGGTACACAATGAGTAATCTAGATTCCATATTCTCATCTCATTCAATCGCAGTTGTAGGTGCGTCATCGAAGCCAAACACGGTTGGGCAGAGCATATTCTCGAATCTGTTGTTTAGCGGGTATTGCGGTGTTCTATACCCCGTCAACCCAAAAGCGAAGAGTATCAGTGGTGTCCGCTGCTATGCGAACGTCAAGGAAATCCCAGGCGAATTGGACCTGGGCATCTTCATAGTCCCAAGCGTTGTAACCGCCCAAGCGTTGCTTGAAGCTGCGGACAAAGGAATCAAGGCGGCTATCGTTATCTCCGCGGGATTCAAAGAAATAGGTGGTGAAGGTGTCAAGAGGGAAGAAGAATTGAAACGCATCGTGAAAGAACACGGCATCAAGTTGGTGGGTCCCAACTGTCTTGGTGTGATCAATACCGATCCTGACGTTATGATGAACGCCTCTTTCGCGAAAACGATGCCGAAGGAAGGGAATATCTCTTTCGTCTCTCAAAGTGGCGCTCTCTGCACGGCGGTTCTCGACTATGCAAAGGGCAACAATTTCGGGTTTGCCAAGTTTATCAGTATTGGCAACAAGGCTGATGTCAACGAAATCGATTTACTAAAATACCTGCATAAGGATCCAAAGACCGATGTCATACTGATGTACGTCGAAGATCTCATGAATGGATACGAGTTCATCCAAGTCGCGCGGGATATCACCGGTAACGACGAGAATCCAAAACCGATTCTTGCGATCAAGTCCGGTCGGACGGATCAGGGTGCGAAGGCGGCCTCGTCCCATACCGGTTCACTTGCCGGATCGGATGAGGTATATGAGGCCATTTTCAACCAAGCGGGTATCATCCGGGCGGAGCGTGTGGAAGAGCTGTTCGATCTGGCGATTGCGTTTGCACAGCAACCCCTTCCAAGAGGGAAGCGTGTCGCGATAGTCACAAATGCGGGGGGACCGGGGATCCTCGCGACGGATTCGTGTATTCGATCCGGGCTCGAACTGGCAAGCTTCGAGGAAACGACCGTCGAAGAACTCAAAAAACACCTACCGCCTACGGCGAATTTCTCCAATCCCATCGATGTGATAGGGGACGCCCGTCATGATCGTTATCATGCGGCATTGAGTGCGGTATGCAACGACCCAAACGTCGATTCGGTCATCACTATACTCACTCCGCAAGATATGACGGATATCGAGGATATCGCATGGGAGATCGTCAACACGTCGAAATCGTGTAACAAACCTCTGTTGGCGAATTTTATGGGTATTATCGATGTCTCGAAGGGAGTCCAAATCCTGGAGGAAAACGAGGTTCCTACGTACATCTTCCCGGAGTCCGCGGCGAAGGCGCTCGCGTCGATGTATGACTACACGCAGTGGTGTTCCCGGCCAAGAACAGAAGTGCGAAAATACGACGACGTGGATGGCGAAACGGTGCGGAAGATTTTCGAAAAGGTGCGGCAAGAGAAACGCGTCCACCTCCCGGAAATCGAAGCGTTGGAAGTACTCAAGGCCTACGGATTTCCTACGTTGCCCTCGGAACTGGCGACATCGGCGGATGACGCCTTGAAAGCAGCGAAAAAGATGGGCTATCCCGTCGTTCTCAAGATTGTCTCACCCGATATCATTCACAAAGTGGATGTTGGCGGCGTTGTGGTCGGGATCGATTCACACAACGAACTTCTAGATGCTTATTTGGAGATGACGAATTCGGTTGCCCAAAAGGCACCCAAAGCCAAACTCTGGGGTGTGAACGTCCAAAAGATGGCGAGTTCCGGCACGGAAGTAATTGTCGGTATGAACCGTGATCAAAAGTTTGGGCCACTGATCATGTTCGGTCTCGGCGGCACATTTGTCGAAGCATTGAGAGACGTGACATTTCGGTTCGTTCCTATCCTCGAGTTGGGTGCGTATCGGATGATCCAATCGATTCGCTCCTACAAAATGCTGGAGGCGTTCCGCGGGAAGAAAGCGAAAGACATTCACGCGATAGCGGACATTATTATGCGGTTGTCACAGCTGATAATGGATTTCCCCGAAATCCAGGAATTTGATATGAACCCAATAATGGTGTACGAAGAGGGAGAAGGCTGTAAGGTCGCGGACGTCCGCATTATTCTCAACAAATAGTCCAGGTATTGATTGTGTTGAGTATTGGGCAGTCACTGTTATGGAGACCCGGAGACTCATTTTGACCATGTGATTCCGCATCTTGTTGGGTCTGGAAAGCCCGGTTGTCCCCACGAGGGGCAGCCGGGCTTTTCGCGTTTTGGATGACGAGGCACCCCACCTCCGTGACATACGTGTCATTCTCCGCCTCAGCGGATGCTGGTCGTCTCGAGGGGGCCACGTCGCACGGCCGACCTCGTAATGGACGAGTTAACTTGCCGCGGAAAGCGTTTGGTAAACACGGGGCGCGCACGGCTTACGTTGGCACCCCGTATGCTACGGCGTGTTTTTGGCAGGCCTTCGAGCGACCGATACGGGAAAGGCGATCGCATAAAAAGCCTACATGAAATGACTTAGCGATAACGGCCGTCCTGACGACAACGTCGCGGTCGCGTGTTTCAAAACGCGAGGAGGGTAACTATGGAGACTCTCATCATCGTCGTTGCGATCATTCTAGTCGGCGTGCTTGTCCAGTATCTCGTCCGCAAATTCTCGTACATCGTCAAACCGCCGCTCCGGATCCACCTCGTCCGCCGGCCGGCGGGGAAGGGGAGCTCAAAAGGTTTCCAAAAGCACGGGGCGGACCTGAAAGCGCTGGGCTTCACGCCCATCGGCACGTACCGGATATCCGAGATGGCCGGAATGGTGTTGGCGGCTTTTTCTCACAAGCAACAAGCCGTATGCGCGGTGATCTACAGTCATCCCCTTACCGGATGTTTCGTGGACATGTTCAGCGAAAACGAGGAAGGCGTTGGTCTCACGGTTTCCAACGCACGTGCGGGTCAAGTGCTCGACCAGCCACCCGGCAGAGAAAAGATCATTGACAAGACACTCACTGTGCGTAACATCTACGACCACCTGCTCAAAAAGCGCCCGCAGGGCCCGTACAAGCGGATCGGTCCGTCGGACTTCGCCGAGGTATTCCAGAACGAGTACGCGAAGGAAATGGATTGGCGGAAGAAACGCGGGTTTGTGACGGACGCTGAGGTGAGACGGGCGGCACAGGCTATGGGGATCAAGTCTGATAGTACGATCCGCG
>CP070677.1:4031009-4036035 GCA_020352495.1 Candidatus Latescibacterota bacterium | reverse complement strand
TAGCGGTCCGACCCCGCACATACCCAGCAAAAGACCCGCCGCGGCGGTAGTCTTCGCAAGTTTGGTTTTGGCGTTCCGATACATGCTTTTTCTGCCTAAAGACCTTTTCTGACTTGGCCGCCGGATCCAAAAAGCGCGCGACGCGGATCGTCGATCCCGAGAATGATCCGTCCCACCGCTTTTAGCATGATCACGAACAGAGGCCAGATGAAACCGGCAAGCAACCCGGCTGGCGGAAACAAGCCGCTCCAAAGCAGGAGATACCCGACTCCATATAGAGCAGGGATCTTGACGACCATCACAATGGCAATCCGGGCCTTGTGTCGTTCGGGGTTTGGAAAGACGAGACGCACGAGCACTCCGATGACGTAGAGATTCACCAGAGACCATGCGCATCCCAGAACCCAGGCTCCCGCAACAGGCAGCCCGAGATAAATCAAGACGATCAACGAGACTATGAGTCCTGAGATCATCGATGTTTTTCGCACTCGATCTAGGAACTCAAGCCCCACGGTTGTCGTCTTTCTTTTTTTCTTTGCTCGCCAGTTTGACGACCCGCGCCGTTTGACGGGCGCCGGCCACAAACCCGATGATCAAAAAGATGATGGTGAAAATCGGGTCCGTTCCCAGTTTCCTGTCGAGAAACCGGCCGATCAATAAACCTATTATTGGAGAAACAGCCAGAAGGACGGGTATCGTCGTCAGCAGACCAACCTGGCGCATTACCCAGTAGCGGTCTTCTTCGTTCTTCTTTTGCAAGGGGACGACAAACAGACTCTAACGCGGAATCAAACCGCCCGTTACCTGGCCCTTCCGATAGAAAAACAGCAATCGAAATGTACCCGCGAAGATAGGTGAAATTTTTAACAAAGTCAATATAGAAATTTCCGCCAAGGAGTCGCCTCCGAGCCGCCGTTTCCCGACGGTAACAGACGACCGATTTAATGGTTGCGCCTCACCCTGGGCGGCCGGTCAGCGGATTATCAGCATCTTTTGGCGGAGCGTCTTCCCCGCATGGTCCATCTGAACAAAATAAACACCAGACGGCACGGGGCGTCCCCGCCGGTTTCGCCCGTCCCAACCGAGGGTGGTCACGCCTTCGGCGAACTCGCCGTCAGCGAGAACCGCGATGAGTGCGCCGGTCACGTCAAAAACGCGGATGCCAACGTGGCCGCCGGATGGAATCTCGAATGCCACCGTCGTCTGGTCGCGGAACGGGTTGGGGACATTTGGGAAAAGCGAGGCACTCGGGATCGAGGGAACCGCGACGGAAACCCGGAAAAGAATCTGTGCGTCCTCGCCCGTTGTCGCCACGGTGTAGGTGTACGTGAGACCGTTTCGGACATTGGCATCCGTAAAGGTATAATGACCGGGACCCAGCCGGGTGACGTCCGACGAGGGGAGGGGTTCGCCGGTCGATCCGTCGTTTTCACCAAGGCTCCGGGTGATCAGCACCAGTCGAGGGTCGACGTCGTCGCGCAACAGCCACTCGAGGATGACCGAACCGCGCTGGGCAATGGCCTCGTAGAAAACAACTTGTGTCGGCGTGATGTCGGGACTTCCCATGAGGACGATGGCCTCTCCGGCCGAGAACGAACCGCCCTCCGTGGCATTGTTCGCTCCGATGAGCAGGTCGTCAAACCCATCGTCATTGACCCGTCCCGCCGCCACGGAATTCCCCGTGTTGTCAAACGGTTTCGCGCCATAGACCGATGTGACTCCTGTCTGCCCGACCGAAAGATCGATTGTCGCCGGGAACACTGACCGCCCAAAAACGATGTACACGATGCCCGCCTCATAGCGCGGATCGGGGGTGTCCGGCACCGAAATCGCTGGGACCCCGATCACCAGGTCATCGGGCCCATCGAAGTTGAAATCCGCCGCTGCCATACTTCTCCCGATTTTCGCATCCGTTGCCGGGCCGTCGAATCGAATCGTCATCGCCGGTGGCGATGCAAGATCGATCGTCTCCGGCCAGCTGACGGCTCCGTTTAGGACATAGACGGCACCGGCGTTTGTCCGTCCGTTTGGTGAAGCCTCTGGAACGGCCACAAAGAGGTCCGTCATCATGTCGCCATCGATGTCGCCGGTCTCAAACCGCGATCCGGCCAATGCGCCCGCCTCGGGGCCAAAGATCGTTGTGACTCCCGCAGGAGCTTTCGACGCTTCGAGGAAAAACGTGTCGTCCGAGAGATCGATCGTGTCGGGAAGGCTCGCGGAGCCGGGGATGACATACGCCGCTCCTGCTGAGGCCCGCCCGTTGAACGAAACCTGTGGTGCGCCGGCGATGATGTCCTCTATCTCATCTCCAGTGACCTCGGCCGCGTGGCATGCCGTGCCAAAAATATCGTTGGCATTGGCGCCGAAGATCCGTGTCAGCGGTATGGTTGTCGACGCAAGGTCGATGATCGGGTCCAGACTTGCGGCACCGTAGATCACCACGACCTTGCCGGCGATCATTCCGGCCGGCGCCGTCGCAAACGGCGCACCGGCAATGATGTCTCCAAACTCATCGTTGTTGACATCGGCCACAGCCAGTGATTCGCCCAGTTTGTCAAAAACATTTGCGCCTTCGACCTTTGTAACACCGGATGGCGGTGCCGAGAGGTCGACCGAGTCACGTGGCTCGTCGCTTCCGAATATCACAAAAAGTTCCCCGGCGAACGTCGTTCCGTTGGGAGAAGCGGTAGGAATCCCACAGAGGATCTCATCCTTTCCGTCGTTGTCGATATCGCCGCAGGCGATTGACGTTCCAACCTGAGCGTTGGGCTCCGGCCCAAAAATGCGTTTGAGATCCGGCCGTTCGGATCCGTAGTCAACGGGGGAAGTCAACGTATCGCTCGAGAGCAGGACGTAGATCGCGCCGCAGTCGCCCCGTCCATTGAAGTCAAACCCTCGTGCCCCGACGATGACGTCACTTCGTCCGTCACCGTTGACATCCCCAAAAACGACGGTCTGACCGGTGTAATCCTCTTCGTCTACACCTACGAACCGGTAATCGGGTGCCTCGGCCTTCAGGTCTATGAGCCCCCCGTGTGCCACACCAACCGGTGTGAGCACCAAAAACGCCGCCAGAATCAAGAGAACACCGCATTGCCGTTGTTTGTCACCGTAACCTGCTGTCTTAAAATGGAGTACGTATTTATCGGGCTTCGGACGCATGAAAACCTCCCGGTCCATTGAATAGAAGCGCAGCCATCGTGTAACCTAACATAGAGTATGTACGTAACCTATGTGACGTACCGATCCACAAGCGGGTGATGTTGATGTTCGAGTTCCTGATCGTCTTTGGGTGCATATTTCTCGCAGTGGCGTTTGTTGTTTTTCTAGCGAAGCTCCTCTTCTCGCTCCTGCTCCTGCCGATCAAACTTGGGTTTTGGTTGCTCAAAGGGGCGTTGGGCCTGATCCTGCTCGTCCCCCTTGTGTTGATCTCGATTGGCGCGGCGTCATTGGTTTTCCCGTTGGTGATCTCGTTGGTTGCCCTCCCGGTTGTTGCCGTTGTCGTCGGGATCGTGCTGCTTGTTAAGCTCTTCGCCTAAGACCCAAGTTTTTTTGAAAGGTATCGTCCCAGAGCGTCCTTCCAATGAGGCATCGTCTCTATTCCCGCCAACCGTAGAGCCTCGTTACCCAGCACGGAGTACGCAGGTCGTTTCGCAACTGCCTTCCATTCCGCCGCCGTCGTTTTTTCTATTCGGGGTGACATTCCCGTGTGCTCGAAAATGGCGCGAGCGAATTCGTACCACGAACATTCTCCATCATTGGTTGCGTGGTAAACCCCCGGCGGGGGCGACGCTTCGATCAGCGTGCGCAGCTGTTCGGCGAGGTCCTCGGTATAGGTCGGGGTGAGGACCTCGTCGTCGACCACATGCAGCACGTCCTTCTGCGCAGCGAGCGTCAACATCGTGTCGACGAAGTTCGTCCCTTTTCCCCAACACGGGTATGGGCCATAGAGTCCGCTGGTCCGAACGATGTAATGATCGGGATGCGCGCTGCGGACGTAGTTCTCTCCGGCCAGCTTGGTGATCCCGTAGACGTTGAGCGGGCCCGTTGGATCATCCTCTCGATAGGGCGTGCCTTTCTTGCCATCGAACACATAGTCGGTGCTGATTTGAACCAACCGGGCGCCGTTCGCCCGGCAGCTTTCTCCGACGTGCCGTGCGCCAAGGGCGTTCACCTGGAACGCTTTGACATCGTTTTCTTCGCACCAGTCGACGTGGGTCAATGCCGCGGTGTTGATCACCCATTCGGGACGGATCCGTCCGAGCGCATCTTCGACTTGGGTACGGTCCAGAACATCGACTTGTTGGTAGGTCAGGAGTTCCAGCCGGTGTTTGGACAGCGCGTGTTGGAGATTCATCCCCAACTGACCGTCCGCCCCAATTATGACAATGGTCTTACGCTTGTTTTTCACTTCTGCCAGCCGTCTGTTCGGTTCGTCCCGTATCGCGGATCCGTCCGGTGGATACGAGAAAGAGGATTCGGGCTACGTCCGCCGCAAAAAAAAACGGCACAGTGAGCCAATGGTGCGGGGACGCGTATCGACGAAAAAACACCCATGTACTTTTGAGTTTTCGTGAGACTTTGTTCGCGCTCAGCTGTCCTCCAGTGCTCGATGATATCCGGTGCCAAACCCGGCCGTCGGGAACATACACGACCCGGTAACCCCCTCGCCTCGCGCGCATGCAGAAATCTGCGTCTTCGTAATATGCCTGAAACGTCGGATCGAGGAGACCGACGTGCTCGAAGACTTCGCGTCTTGCCATAAGCGCGCACCCTGTCACGTAATCCACGTCTTTGACCGTATCGTGTTGGCCGTTATCCTTCTCGCGTATCCCGATGTGCCGAGCGGTACCACGGGAGAGGTGTACTTCTCCTCCGGCGAACCATATTTGATCCCGTGGAGACGCGTAGTAGATCTTGGGTCCAACGACTCCGATTTCGGGCGTTTTCGAGATCACATCGACGAGGTGGTCGACAAGACCTGGGTCGACAAGAGTGTCGTTGTTGAGGAGCAGAATGTAGTCGG
>CP070677.1:4023833-4030909 GCA_020352495.1 Candidatus Latescibacterota bacterium | reverse complement strand
GTGACAGAGACCGTTGGCGGCGACCTCGACGAGCACCTCACCGGGTCCCGGTTTTGGTACATCGACTTCTTCGATTTTCAAGTCCTTCGGTCCATGTAGGACCGCGGCTATCATCTTTTTGGGAATCACCTTCTCGCCTCCTTCTTATCGACATCATTTCGATTCGAGCTTGGTGGCGCAGAAACCGCAATACTCGAAATCGAGTGGAAGACCCTCTTTCCCGCAGGAAGGACACGTGTTGGTGTACGGCCCGAAAAGGCTCTCCCCATCGGCACCTTCGGCCATCGCGCGTCGTATGGAGTCGTAGTCGACGGGTCGCTTGTGGGCAAACCCGACCATCCCAAAGTATGACTCGATACCACCCATGTTGCGGGTCAACGTGTCTTTGGCGAACCCCATTGTCGATCCCCAGACAAAATTGCCCAGAAAGTTCAACTGTTCGCGCGTGGAACGTATGGAGCCCGGGAACTGGTTGAGCGCGTCATGCGCCCACTTGTCGACGACATCGTCCAGCTCATTGTAAGGAACGACCTCGTTCACGAGACCCCATTCCTTGCACTGCTGGGGGGGCATGGGGCGGTTGAACAGCAAAATCTCCTTGGCGCGCCGGAGACCTACAACAAGTGGAAGGTACTGAGTGGCACCACCCGCGGCGACACTCCCCACGGTCGCGCCGACCTGTTTGATGTAGCGCGTCGGGATCTTTTTGCCTTTTTTCTCAATGTACTCGGTGTCCGCCATGATCGCCACGTCGCAACTCAAGTTCCATTCGTTGCCTCCACCGACAACGATACCGTTCAAAGCGGCGATCGATGTCTTGCCGCAATTCCGCAGCGCGTCATGGGCGCGGACAAAACTATTCATCCAACCCCACATGTCCTGGGATTTTCCTTGAACGATGCTCTCCGCGTACTCCTTGACATCTCCGCCCGTGCAAAACGCCATGTCTCCTTCGCCACGAAGGATCACCACACCGACGCGGTCGTCGATTGTCACGTCGTCGAACGCCTCGGTCATCTCCTGGAGCGTCTTGAGATTGTACGAGTTGTAGACCTGTGGCCTGTTGATGGTGACCTTTGCGATGCCATCCTTCTTCTCGTACTTTATGAACTCGAAGTCGAACTCGGCGGGGTCTTTTGGCTTGAAAAGTGTCGGTGCTTTTACCCTTGGTTTTGGATACTGCATAAACTCTTTTGGCATTGGCCAAACCTCCTCCCTGGATTCTCCATTGGTTTGCAGGTACCGATTTGTCTTCTGTGAAAGGCAGTGCCGCTGATGTTCAAATCGAAATCAACCGGCTGTGCCGGGTTCCGGAACAGAGTCAACCGTGATCACTGCCTCAGGAACCAACAAGATAGTCCGGAAACTCATTTGGTTTCCGCACGCCGACTTTTACCTCCTCTGTCATCAGCATCGATATCATGACCCGATTGACACCGAGGTCGAGATCATCGAACCTTTGTCCCAACTCCAAGATTTTTCCATTGATGAAATCGATTTCGGTGGGGACTCTGTGTTGCAAATCGCCGCACATCGACGGATAGTGGTCTCCCCCTTTGTCGAGGTAACCCATGCACTTCTCGAATATACCCTCACCGTAGTCGTATCCAAGCCGCCCCGCCACCGACAACCCCTCTCTCAGGAGATCTTCGACGAGAGGCCGCGTAGCCGCGCCTTCCATGGCTTGTTTCATCGTAAGATTCATCACGGCACAGAGCGGCATCAGCGCAGAATTGAGAATCGTTTTAAGAAACGCTCTCATTTTGATTGTCACGGGATCGACGAACTCGGATGTCAAACCGACCGAATTGAGCATCTCGATCAATCGTGTCAGCCGCGGTTCTTCGTGATCCTCGAGAAGACCAAAAAAGTTGGGAGGATTGAACCAGCCCACGCGGACAAGACCCTTATCGTCGATATTGCCGGCGTAGTTGACCACCATCCTGGCAACGTTTCGGGGCGCGACATAACGGGCCACCTCATCCTCGGTGTTGATCCCGTTGTGCACGCTAATCACAAGACAGTCCTCACCGGCGGCCTCAGCGACATCGGGCATGATTTTCCTTAGCGCCACCGCTTTTGTAGCGACAAAGATACAGTCGGGGCGTTTCTCAGCAATCGAGCGGATCGTTTTGGCCACATCGACGGTGTACTCCAGACGCTCCTTGTCCCACTGCACCTGAAGACCGTTCTTTTTCAACTGAGCAATCCGATGTGGCAAGTCCGCAGCGACGACGTGAGCTCCAGCTTTGGCAAGACACGCCGCCAAGATACTCCCCACCGCCCCGACACCGATGGCGCCGACGGTAAGCTTCTCACCCATCATCTAAGCCTCCCTAAAATCGTTTACCCCTCGGGATCCGGATCGATCCCGCTCTTCGACACTTCCTCACCTCTTGACCCCCGCCTCCTCCTCGACTTCGATAAACTCGATGGCTCCCGTGGAACACGCTGTCACACAGGCGGGGACCTCCCGGCCGTCACACTGGTCACAGATGATCGCTTTCCCCGCCCTGCGGTCCGGTACGATGGCATGATGCGGGCACACCATCACGCACATCGCGCAGCCGATACAACGGTCTCTGTCAAAAAGAACCCGCCCCGTCTCGCGATCGATGGAAAGCGCCACGGCCATGCACGCCGCCACGCACTCGGGATCTTCACAGATACGGCAGAGGGCCTGATATTCGAAGCCGGCGATCGGGTCCCTCAAGATCTGTATCGCTCCACGCGCATCATCGGCCACGCCGAAGTGAACCACGGAGCACGCCACACTGCACGCGCGGCAGCCCGAACAGAGCAGGTGATTTGTGTAGATCCGTCTCACCGTGCTTCCCTCTCCTCCCCACTCCACGGGGCAACCAACTCGGCGACCCTTTCTTCAGGAACCACGCCCTCCTCATCCCACTGTCTCAGCCGGTAGTATCTATCGAGCATTTCAAAAAACTTCTCGCGCTCAACGCGATGCCCCTTCGCGACACCATGTGGCAACGGCTCCTCGAAGTACCGCCGAGGCAGCGTGTCGTCGGGACGGCGGACTCCCTCTCTATTGATGAATGCCCTTTCCAAATCGACGATCCGCCGTGCTATCGCCTTGAGCTCATCCACGGAGAAACTCGCCCCAAACGCTTTCTCCAGGAGCTGTGAGAAATGCTCGTACTTGAGCAGCTTTGGGCTGTTGAAACCATGACAAATGAATTTGCAGATCCCCACCGAATCGACAATGGAGTAAATGTTCTCGTGGGTTGCAACGACGATCTCTTTTGTGAGATACGAGGTCGGGTCGCGATCCACATCGGCACCGTATATCTCCCTTAGCAGCTCGGACGGAAGGTCAAACACTTCGAGCGTCGGACGACTGCGAAGATGGTCGGCGCCGCGAGACGCCGTTGCGATCCCAAGGGCGAACGCCTTGATGTAACGGCAGTCATGCGGATCGGACTGGGGCAGCCCTTTGATCGCGGTCAGATAATTCCGTTCGGGATCATTGAGTTTGTCGGCCGCTTGTGAGCTTTCCGCCAGGATGTCTCCAAACCCATCGCGTGTGGCGACCGAGTTGATCAAACGAACGGCGAGATCGTAGTCACCAAACTCGATCGGTCCGCCGGTTATCGAGTCATCGATGATCCCGCGCTGGTAAAGCTCGATCGCCCAGGAGAGAATGCCTCCGGTCGAGGCGCAATCGAGCCCGAGACGATTGACAAGGTTATTGAGCCGTATGACATCGGCCGTATCGGAGATACCTAGGTTTGCCCCCAGCAAACCGACGGTTGTATACTCCGGCCCTTCTCCTTTGTAGACGTTCCGGTGCCGGCAGTGCACGACACACGAGTGGCACGCAATCATCTTCTCGACGTGCTCGTGGATTACCTCCGCATTTAGCGTGTCTTCGAATTGGCTGTCCTGGCTGTTGCGTGTTCTGATCGTCCCCAGATAGTTGCTCACTTCGTACAACAGTGGTGTCCCGACGCGCCCAAGGACCTTGACAATCGTCGAATCGGTCAGATAGTGCTTGAGCTTCTCGTTCAGCTCGACCAGGCCATCCGGATCCGCAATGTCGAGCCCGCCGCCACCGGCGGCGACTATCGCTTTGAGGTTTTTGCTCCCCATAACCGCTCCCGTCCCCCCACGGCCCGCGGCGTTTTTCACACCGGTCATGATGCTGGCAAATCGGACGAGGTTCTCACCGGCGGGTCCTATAGTGATCGCTTCGCTCGAGGCGCCCATGTCTCTTTTGAGCGCCGTGTCGATTTCGTAGATGTCCATCCCCCAATACGACCTCGCATCCTCGATACCGACCCTGCCATCCTCGATCCTGAGCAATACGGGACGTCTTGCCCTTCCCGTGATGATAAGTCGATCGATTCCCGAATACCGGAGCTTCGGAGCGAAGAACCCTCCACAGTTGGCGTCGCCAAGCCGGTTGGTCTCGGCGGATTTCGTTGTGGCGTTGAAACGACCGGAGTTGGGCGCGCCGGTGCCGGTAAGCGCGCCGGTGCCAATGATGAGCACGTTGGCGGGTGAGAGTGGATCGACATCGGGCGGAAGCATTCGGTGGAGATACGCGACGTTGAGCCCGCGCCCGCCAAGGTAGCTCCGAACCACCTCGGGGGGCGTGTCTTCATAACGCACCGACCCATCGGTGAGATCAACGATGGCGGCACGCGATCGCATTATGCCCAAGGAATTTTTCACTTCTTGTTCCCCTGCTCTTTCTCCTTGGCGCCCCAACGTGTGTGCGATTGATCCTTTTCATACCTCTCAATGAGATCCATGGAAACCGGCCATTCCACGTCTCCCCGAATGGCCTTCTCGTGATGGTTGTACAAGAACTCCATCCCCAGGAACTCCCTGTTGAAGAGCGACTTCACCACGTCCCCAATATCGACTTTCTCCCGCATTAGATATTGAAATACGCCGGCCCGATTGACATCGTTGACAAACGTTGCGCCGACCAGCTTCCCGTCTCTCAGCACCATGCGAGTGTAGGCGAACCGCGACGGCACATCCGACACGTGTACCTGCGCGTTCTTTGGTCTGTCGACCCGGCTCGATCCCATGGTTATGACGGGGAGTCCAAAAATGTTGAGCGAGTTGAGATAAACGGGATCGTAAGGGACGGGTTTTGCGCCCGCCATGCTGAGTCCGGCAACGCGACCCTGACGGTACGCGTTGACCCAATGACCGTGGACATCCGAGCGGCCTTCGGTCCAGTCGTGGTACTCCGTGACATCACCCGCAGCGTACACGTTGGGAACGCTGGTTTGCATGTCGCCGGAGACCTTTATCCCTCGTTTTGTTTGGATCCCCGTACCTTCGAGAAGCGAGAAATCCGGTTTCATACCGGTCGATACAACGAGGAAGTCGAACATGATCTCCTCGCCGCCGCTGGTCAACGCTTTGTAGGGATGTTTCAAGCCATTTGCGGCCCACGTCTTCTTTATCGATGTCATCAGCTGAACTTCGACACCGCTCTCCTCGATTCTTTGACGGGCGTACTTCGCCGCCTTTGCATCGAGTATCAACGGCAGCACTTTTTTCTGCAGCTCGACGGCGACGACATCGACCCCCATTTCCCGCAGCGCGCTCATCGCCTGAAGACCGATCAGCCCAATCCCCACCAAAACGGCCTTTGCACCCGGTTTGCAGCGGGGTTTGAGTCGCTCAACATCTTCTTGCCGGTAGAGCGTGAACACCGGGACATCCTCGAGACCGTCGATCCGAGGGAACGCGGGTTTCGATCCGGGAGTGACTAGAAGTTTGTCCCATCTGACCGTGTTTCCCGAGGCAAGTTCGAGTGTCTGTTCTGTCGTGTTGAGTTTTGTGGCGGGATCACCGTTCAAGAGCGAGATCTTTTTTTCCTTGTACCAATCGGCGTCTCGGAGGTGGATCTGGTCAAAAGTCCTCTCGCCCTTTAGCACTTCGACTATAAGTGGGCGGCAATACGGTGGGAACTGTTCGCCGTTTATGAGCAGAATTTCACCGCTGGGGTCGACTTCGCGGATGGCCTCGGCAGCGGTGACACCGGCGGTTCCCGCTCCCACGATGGCGTAGTGCGTTATTGGACTTTGTGGCATCGATGTTTTCCTAGCCGGAAATAATCACCTCGATGTCTTGCCGTCGACAAGACGTTTGTCGTTTTGGCACGGGCCTGTACGTCGGCCCAAAACTCACCTGCGCCCTTTGGTCGACGCGTTTTCGATTAGGCCTTCATCGTCTTGGCTTAGCTTGGTGCCCCGG
This sequence comes from Candidatus Latescibacterota bacterium, assembly GCA_020352495.1. Lineage (GTDB taxonomy): Bacteria > Krumholzibacteriota > Krumholzibacteriia > WVZY01 > WVZY01. The sequence goes on along the minus strand of CP070677.1, from coordinate 4,024,669 downwards.
TCATGAGTTTGTCTGCACTTTATCGTCGTGTCCGCCGTTAGACCTTCATCGTCTTAGTGAACGCCGCGCCGATCATGCCTTTCTGGCACTCTTTGCTACTCATAAAACCGGCCGAATATTTTGCCTGCGTCGCCAACGCCTCGGACAGCGTCACCTGACAGGCGCTTCGTATGTTGTTCAGAATCGCCAGTCTGGCGGTCTCGATAACCGGATCCCCGGCCGCGGCCAGTCCGCTCACATCCTCGGCGACACCTTTTAGCGCCTCTTCCTCGACACTTCGTTTCTTGAGACCGTGATCAGCATCCGTGGCAATCTTCCACACCGTCGCCAACGCATCATTCATCGAACCGGCATAATCCGCAAGCCAGCCAACCGAATCCTTCGCCTTTACCGATCGGCCCTCCAACAACAACCTGACCAGATTTGGCCAGTTTTTGGCATTGGTCTTCCGAAACGGCCAATGACATCCTTCCATACCTGGCACGACCGGCAGAGTGACTTCGGGCATCCCCAGGTCGGCGTCTTCAACGGCCACCAAGAAGTGACAATGCATCATCAGCTCGAGCATCCCACCGAGACAACGCTTTCCGTTTACAAACCCCACCGAGATCTCGAACTCGTCGTTGAGTCGCCGCGCGGTTTGGGACCAGTCATGGGCAATCTCGAAGCCCTTTGCTTCATCCTCCAACGCGGGGAAGAAGTCGCTCGTGTCGGCTCCAATCATCTGTGCTGACAGATAGAAGTCGCCGGTTACGATCACGCGCTCGATACCGTGCGATTTGAGCCAGTCGATCGCCCGGTTGAGCTCGGCGTTCACGTCGCTGTTATAGCTTTCT
>CP070677.1:4018400-4023733 GCA_020352495.1 Candidatus Latescibacterota bacterium | reverse complement strand
TTTCGAGGATCTTATAGTGGGATATGGTTTGGTCTATCATTTTGCTCCCCAGCGAGATAGCCAAGTGGTGAGCAATTCGACGGATGCGGTTCTCCGGGCGATCCTATCTTAGCCGAATGTCGAACACGTGTACAGGTGCAACGTGTTGGGTCCCCAGCAGAAACGGACAGGCCGGGACTCGGCCGGGCACATAACGTCATGAACCTGGCTAGTCTAGTTCGCGTCAACCAAACCGATGTTCTCTCACTGGCAATACCAAAGAAAGCCGGCCACGATCATCACGCTTCTGGGATTATTCTCGTGCCAAATCATCACGACTCGCCAGAGCAGGTACGTCAGACGCACCCATGGCAAAAGACTCCCCAATCGCGACGCGCCGATCGCCCGCGCCGACCATAACTCATTGAATTATAAATACTTGTACTGCCGAGGAACTTTTTGGGGCTAAACATGTAGGACCCACATAATAACCCCTTAATACCTTTTCCCCTCATCAGGAAGCCCACGAAATCGATGGATATGATGCGTGAATTTGGTGCCATGGTGTTCGCGAGCAGATTGAAACGGCTCGACGACCGGCTGAAGTCGGAGGTGACGAAGCTGTGTTGATCGCATCGACGGGCAAGGATCTCTTGCTGGCCATCACAGAGATCGAGGATCAACTCGAGCACCAAGACCTTTTCGCTCGGGTGACTGAACGAATGAAGAGGCATAGCGGTTGAGCGGACCCGTACGCAAAGGAGGATGACTGTGTTTCGGAATGCATTTGCTATCATGATGATTTTTGCGATTGCGCTTTCGTTCACCACGCTTTCACAATCACATACCCAGGATAAATCACCCCTTCCACAACAGAGCGTCTCGATCCCCGAAATCTCAACGCCAAAAACCGAGGAAATGATCGATGTCGGCGGACGCAAACTACACTGTTGTGTCTATGGTAAGAAGGGACCAACAGTCGTGTTGATAAGCGGAATACGCGCACCACAATCTTACTGGAATCCCGTCGTGCCCGATCTTGCAGCTCACACAACGGTCGTTACTTTTGACAGAGCCGGGGTGGGCAAAAGCGAGATCGGGGATCTACCAACACACGGTGTGCAGTCAGCAAAAGATCTACATTCACTACTGGAAAAACTGGAAGTTCCAACACCTTATATCGTGGTTGGGCACTCATATGGTGGAAATGTCGCCCGGCTCTTTGCATCCATGTATCCCGATCACACTGGCGGACTGATTCTCGAAGATACGCAACACGAGGATATCAAGGAAGAACAACGGAACATACTAAAAGGGGCCGATCTGGAAGCATTTGAACAGATGGCTGCGAGATTCAGCACCCCTGACAATCCGAAAACCGAACTTGATTATCGCGACATCACAACCGAGCAAATCAAGAAGAGCAAGCCGCTGCCCCGGGTGCCTTTCGTGGTCTTGACAGCGGGAGACAGATCCAAGGCAATGCCGCCAATGTTCAGTGAAGACGCAAAGAAGGAATTAGCAGCACTGGGGCTACGGCTGCAGAAAAAACTGGTGGCCCTAATTCCTGATGGCGAGCACATCGTGGTTGAAGGTGTAGGACACAACATACACGTCGAAAAACCGGATGCCTTGATCGACCCTGTGGTAAAAATGTTGAATGAGATACGGAAATAGTTCTCGGCGCTCTCCGTGTTGTTCGATTACGGCGGACGACCTGGGTCAAACCCATGCGATCGGATTTGACGTTAGCAGAACGGCTGGAGACTTCATCGAGGCGTTGATCGCCTAGGGACGCGAGTCTAATGGACACGCTCCCCATCTACGTGATAGGTTGGCCGTGACTGATACTGATATGTAACAAGTAGACGTCTTGAGCAAACACACGCACGTATAGCGGGAGGTGGCTGGTGAAAACACGAATCGATGTCTTTGGCGTTTTGGCGCTTCTAGTTTTGGCCACTATGGTCGGTTGTACGAGCGGGCCCTCAACCGAGGTGATAGAGCAGCAGAATATGGCGATCGTGAGACAGGCGCACGCGGATCTGGCAGCCGGGAATTTTGATGCCTTCAAAGCGGTGATATCCCCGAATTATGTCCGCCACTGCCAGGCCATGCCCGCCGAACTTCAAGAACTCCGCGGCACCGAACAGTTCTTTGCTTTCCTCGAGGAATTTATGATTGCGGTACCCGAACACCAAGACTCACTCAGCAACATGATCGCCCAGGGAGACAAAGTCGCCTATATATCTACGATTTCCGGCACACATACCGGGCCAATGGGTGACCTCCCCGCAAGCGGCAAGAGTTTCACATTGGTCAACATCATCATACAGCGGTTGGAGAACGGAAAGATCGTCGAAACATGGGTGAGTTGGGACAATGTAGCTTTTCTGTCGCAGCTCGGGTTCATGCCCTAGCCGGCTCCAGCAATGTGGATCGCTGCAACTCCCAACTGAAGATGTGAAAACCATGCCGGGTGCAGGTCAGAGGTGACAGATCCCGACAGGACCGGGACCGGCCGCCTATTCATCCGCGTTAGAATAACTCCAATATTGACAGAGTGATACGAATTTAGGAATTTTTTCCTATTTTTCTTGACACGGCCGTCGAAAACTAGTAATTTTTTCCTAGTTTGATACCGGTGTCAAAACGCGCGGTTCACCACTCGTGCCGAGTGGTCAGAACCAAAAGTAAGGTTTGCACGTAAAACCAAGAATGGGAGGTCGTGTGTCCAAGAAGAAACAACTTCAGCGACTGAGCAAGCGCGAACGCCAGATCATGGATGTCATTTACATGCTGGGCGAGGCGACTGCTGCGGACGTGTTCGAACGTCTACCCGAGAAAGTGAGTGACGCGTCAGTCCGCAAGCTCATCCGGATCGTTGAACCGAAGGGATACCTTACCCACCGGCGCGTGGGACACAGCTACATTTACACCCCAACGATACCGAAGGAGATAGCCAGCCGCCAAGCTATCAAGCATTTGCTCAAAACCTTTTTCCAGGACTCGACCCCAAAGGCGGTCTCGGCCCTGCTCGACATCAGCGGCTCGGAACTCTCCGAGGAGGATATCTCGGAGCTCACCGAGCTCATCCGCAAGGCCGAAGAGAAAGGAAGATAATCGTGGAATACATGATCGTATCACACGTCGCGGCCATCGCCGTAGGCAGCGTGCTCATCAGCGGTGCAGCGGTTGTCGCATGTGCCGCGCTCGGGCGAGTGTCGGCGTCATTTCGCCACCTTGTCCTGGCCGGCATGTTCGTGAGCCTTCTCGCCCTACCGGCCATGTCGCTCCTCATGCCAGCGTGGAACCTGCCGGTCATGCCGGCCGTGGAGCTTTTTCGGGCGGAGACGCAGCAAGTCGGGCTAGCGCAACGCGGGTCCGGGGATGCGTTTCCCTCTGTGGAAAACAAAACGGACGGAGACCCGGCGATGACTCCCGGACACGCGAGGGAACAATTTGCAGCTTTGACGACACCGGTGAGAGACAAAACGCCCCTCGCGACATCGGTCGGCAGGGCCCTCACCACATGGCACCTGCCATTGATCGCCCTTGTAATCTGGGGAATCGGCGCCCTTATCGTGCTCGTCGTCCAACTGGTGCGGTGGGCCGGCGCCGGCTTCATTGCCGAAATGGCGATGACAGTCGAGAATAGCAAGTTGCTTTCGATCACAGAGCGAATCCGCTGGGAAATGGGTATAAAACGCCGTGTCGGTCTGCTCCGCAGTGACATGGCCGCCGTCTCGATGGTCTGGGGGATCAGACAACCATACGTCATCCTGCCATCCTCCGCGGATTCGTGGCCCGCCGATAAGGTCGAGGCGGTGCTCCGGCACGAGCTCGCACACGTCAAGCGTAGGGATAACCTGCTCCAGATCGTCGCGGTCCTCGCCTGCGGGCTCTACTGGTTCAATCCCCTCGTTTGGACCGCCATGAGGCGGTTTTACTTCGAGCGTGAAGTGGCTTGCGACAACATCGTACTGAACGCAGGTTCCACCGCGAGCGCCTACGCAAAACATCTCATGGAGATATCGATGAGCGTCAGCGGTCCCAAGAGCAGACGCATCGTTCCGGCACTCATGGCTCATTCGTCCGACATCAAGAGGCGTCTTTTGAGCGTACTGACCCCGGGGGTCAGCCGCAGCCCGGTCAGCATTTCCGCCGTCGCCATCTGCGTCGGTTTTATGCTGGTCCTAACCTTGCCCGCTTCCACCCTGCGGCTCGGGCCGCGCGGCACCATGGCATCGAGTTTCGACGCCTTCGAGACACTCGTGCTCACCGAACAACCTGGCGGCGGTCAAAAAAACGTGTCAATGAAACTCACCGGTAGTCTTCATGTCAATCTATCGGACGAGTACCGTTATCTCAGGGGCGGAAAGCTCAAGATGCATGGTTCGTACACGGCCACCGGGAAAGACGTTTTTATTCGAGAAGCGGAGATAATCGACAAAAAGAGTAACATTCGAATCAAAGCGAAGAACGTCGAACTCGATCCCGACGCGGCGCTCGGTTGCCGCTTCGACGGCAGAAAAGGGTACATGTACATCACGCGCCGTGACGGGGGTAGGGACATCGAGTACAGGGTGAGACAGAGGCGACGGGGCGGCGAGGATCTCATCGAGGCGACCGTCACCGTCGACGGCACGGGGACGGATTTCGACGAGCAGCTGCGGCGTGAGTTCAAGGATATCGCCGTCGAGTTGTATAACATACTCAATATCGATGATGATGTTGTCGAAGGTGATCCAGGGCGGGCGCACAAGGAGGTCTCAGCCCGAGGCGATTGGGTCCGCACGGACGACGGCCATATAAGGGTCTTACCCGATAGCGATACAACCGGCCGCCACACAAGCTCAACGATCACGATCCGCGACGGCCAGATCTCCAGTGACGAAGGCGTGATCGAGGTCGATGGTGTTATAAAGATGGAGAGCTGGTCCTTCCGCGGCTCCATGGACGGGACCCCACCCCGCGTGATCATCGTGGACGGCACCCTGCGCAACGAAGACGCCTACATCGAAATCGAGGGTCGCAACCTGATCCTAGACCCTGACACCGAGAAAGGTTTTCGTTTCAACAAGGATAAGGGGTACATCCGGGTTACGCGCTACGCCGACGAGGCAAAGATCGAATTCGAGTGCCGGCGCAAAAAGAAGGGACGCAAGCTCGTCACTACAACCCGTTTCTACCTGGACGGCGAAGAGGTTGAACCCGACGCTAAAGGTGAACGGGAACTAAAGAGAATTCTCGAATCGGCGTACCACTGGCTCACCGATGGGAATATCTGAGAACGCGTTCGCCGTCGCTTCCGAGTTTGTGTTCCGCATCGTAGCCTCAGACATCCAGAAACA
>CP070677.1:4007927-4018300 GCA_020352495.1 Candidatus Latescibacterota bacterium | reverse complement strand
CGGCGTTGTGGATCCCGGAGCCGGCGGGCTCGATGCCGGTCGCGGCGCCTCCGCCTGCGGTGCCGGCGATTGAACCGGTGGGGCGACGGGCGCCATGCGCACCACGGGGCTCATTTCGAACCGGACGCCGCCACTCAGACCGGCAATCACATTATAGACCCAACAGCAGATCGTCGTCGATACCGAACCGAATATCCCGTAGACGAAGGCCATGAACGGGATCATGAAGAGGCCGAAAATGCCCGTCAGAAACCCGAAGCCCTCGAGCTCCTCGCCGAGGATTGCGCTGTTCATGCTTCCCACCAGCATCATAAAGAAGGCGTATATCAGGCCGAACAGCAGACCCAGGACCGCGTACAAGAAGAAGCTGATCTTGAACACCGACCAGAGATCGATCTTCCGGACCTCTAATTGTGGTTCCATCGTACCCCCCGGCGAGGAAGACGTGGCGGAGAGGGGGGGATTCGAACCCCCGGTGAAGTTTTACCCCCACAACCGCTTAGCAGGCGGCTGCCTTAAGCCAGCTCGGCCACCTCTCCAACCGGTCATACTGGCGGAGGGCGAGGGATTCGAACCCCCATGGGCGTTAACCCGGCGGTTTTCAAGACCGCTGCCTTACCAGTTAGGACTAGCCCTCCGGTCAGACTAAATTGAACAATAACAACAGATTAACAGATTTGCCTTTGTATCCCCTTTTTTTGGAAAATCGCGATTGTGGCATACTTGTGCCACCTATTTTTCCGCTTCCTCCACAACACGCGGTGTATGATAACCCGCCCCGACCAATCTGGCAATAGCATCTTGCTTGGCAAAATTGCTCGAGTGGGCATACCTTTGAGTGCTCGTGACCCTACCCCGTTCTTTTGACCAGCGCAGAGTTAGTTCTGGACCCCATTTTCTGCATCCATGGCAGCTTCCGCAGGGGTTTGTGTACGGGTAGACTGCGGGTTTATCGAGGGGCATCTTCATATGCATTCGGCTACATCCTCAGCGAATTCTCTCAGAAAATCATTTTGCCACTGCAATCTTGATCCGTGTTGACTTCCCACCCGCGTTGAGTTCGCAGATGTAAATGCCGTTTCTAACGACGTGGCCGTTCATGTTGCGACCGTCCCAGGTGACTTCTTGGGCTCCTGCGCTCGCCTCCGGTTCACCCCGGCTGTACTTTCGCTCGTAAACGAGGTCGCCAGTCAACGCAAAAATTTTCACCGACACTTCTCCATCGCTTGGCATAACGTAGGCGATCCGCGTCCGTTCATGCCCCGCACGGAACGGATTGGGGTAGTTGAAAGCATACTCCTCGAATTGCCCGCTCCTTATCACCAGGGGTTGGGAACATACCTTTCCAGCGACGTCACCCAGTGTGTTTTTGTCAACAACAGCTAGTGATTGTCCTGAAACGGTATTCGTGACGACGATGTCGCCTGCATTTCTTACACACAACATCATCTGATCAAGTTCGGCTGTATTCGAAATGCTTACCACAAATACGAGTGAGTCAGCCTCTTCGTCTCGGATCTCCATCCCTCCCGGAAGCAGGTTGATGTCGAACACGATCGGGTTTTGTCCGGAATCGCCAACAACTCCGTCTTGGTCACTACTTCGCGGCCGCAGAGCATAAATCTCCGTTATCGTTCTGGATGGTGCATTCACCACATTTCCGGACCCGTCTACGAGCGATACATTTATCTCTTCGACCCTCGCCGGATCCGCGTCGCGCCGAGGGTTTCCAATCTCTATGGCCAGCAGCTGAATATCTTCGGCGCCCTTTGGCAAAACATTCGAATCGAAAGCCAAATCATCGGAAATATTGTCGACCGTGACGAACGACGAATCGGTTTGTATCGATATGGATTCTTGTCCTCCGCCAAGCACGATTGCTTTTTGCTCGCTGTTTTCATCACGGGGAACGGTGCTGATCCAAACGACTATAGTACGGGCCGGTGTCACTGCCGAAGGTGCCTGGACGGTCCAATATACGGTATCTGCAATCGCGAAGAAATCCTGTGCTATCTCGCCCTCCGCTAGTCCATACTCTTGAGCCCGCGAGAAATCGATCGACATCTGCGGCGTCTCAAGAAGGGGGCTGATCCCTGCGTGAGCTGGAGTGTTGTCCACCCATGCCCGTATGCCGAAGGTGGCCCCGATCGGGACGGTATTATCCTCGGCCGTCTCCGGCGGAGTCCAGATTTCCGCGTTCAACGTGAGTTCGGCCGCAGGAACTACCTCGACCGTCAGAACCGTCGTGGACGTGTCTTTTGGCTCGTTCGTGAACCTGTCCCGACCGTCGAACAGAACCTGGAACTCCCCGAAAGCCGCCGACGGCGGGGCAATGATTTGCCACGCGGCTGACACACGGGCGCCCGCCCCTTCGCCTAGTTCTTTCCGAATCGGTTCTCTGATCGTGAATCCCGACTCGCTTGTGTCAATCAGCGTGGCGGTAATTCCAACCGTTGTGGCCTCTGCATACACCGACCCTTCTATCGTAAACTCCTGATTCGTGCTCACCGTACTGTCTGTCGCGCCGCCGGGTTCGGTGATGACGATCCTCGGAGAGTCGAGCGCCGCGCCCTTGACCACGTCGACGACGACAATGGCGACGCTGTTCGTAACCGCCGCCGGCTCGTCTATGTTTTTGTCAATGGGTCTTTCCGTGATTTCCACTTGCAGTATTTGATCGGAAGCGATCTCTGCTGGAGCTCTGATCTCCCAATCGATGTCGTCGCCAACTGTGAAGCCGGCCACATCTGGTGTCGGGCCCTCGAGCGTGAAATCCGCGGGAATTGTCAAAACAAGTTCCCCAGGACCTTCGGTCTGAGCGATGCCGTTATTATCAACTCGAGCGGTTAATATAAACGTCTGATTCGTACTCACAGAGTCCGCCTCATAAGGATCTGAAACCCACAACGAGACACTCAGATCCGCCGGCTGCTGGATAATGATCGTCTCCTCGCGGTCCCGCGATGGCGCAGGGGTCACTTCGTTTCCGGTATTCGCGGATACGGCTTTGACAATAGACGCGAGAATATTCTCCAATCTGAAATTCTCTTCCGATGCGAGTGGCGCCAGGGCCACGTCAAAAACAAACGTGTTGTCCGCGCCTTTCGGAATCGACTTGTAGCCCGATGTTAATGTGACGGGGTGAGCGTCGTCTTGATTCTCCAGTTGAACTTGGACGCTGTCGACGTCCTCGACGTCTTCGCCTTTGTTAGTGACGTTCACTCTAACGTTGAAGTTACGTCCGCTGTTCACGAATGGACTGTTGGGTGCTGTGAACGGATCTGCATAGGTGGAGTCGATGAACAGACCGGAAGGGTTAACAACAGTCACCGTTCCGGCGCCCTGTGTGTTCCGCGTTTGTCTATCGTACACATCAATCCAGCTCTCGCTAACCTGAATTGTCACATCGCCCACGCCGGGTCCGGTGACGACGACGCTGTACCGAAGTTTGTCTGATTGAGAGGGATTGAGCCTCAGTATCGGTGCACCTGAGAGGAACGTGTCCGGCGCCTGGACGCTGTAACCGACTAACTTTTGCTGGCCGATGAAAAACGAGACATCCGATTCGCTGGGCGTCACAACGTCGAGCGGTGCCAGCGGAGCCACGCCTTGGTTACTCACAGCTACATCCACATACCAAGGTGTTGTCTGTCCCCGCGTGACCTGGCGTTGGCTCGTTGTGACAGAATCGATTGACAGGGACGAGGTATTGTTCTCCTCGACGACATCAAGAGTGTCGGTGTGGGGCCCGATATCCACCAATGATTCTTCATACGCATTGTCATCGAACGCCTGAGTGATCGCCGCGCTCAACGTGTTGGAACCGATCGGAGGAGTTGCCTGCACAAGAAACGTGTCGATAACGGCCGACCCTGCAGGAATGGATTCCACCGTGTGACTATCGGGGGGTTTAACCGTTCCTCCGGTCGAACTCAGCTTGACACGAACATCAGCAACTCCTGCGGCCAAGGCACCTGCAGAATTGGCTATTTCAACGACGACGGGGAAAATCTGCCCCACGTTGACCTGACCGGGGAAGGGCGGGACCGCCTCCGTCCGCTCGATGACCACTAGTGGCCGATCCTGCACCGTGACGTCCCCCGAAAAAGGAGGTGACGAGGTCACATCGAGAATCCTCCCGCTGTTTGTCTCTTCGGCGACTACGCGAGCGTCAATCCCGTAGGTCCCGGCAACTTCCGTGTTCGTCATCCTGAACCGGATAATGTCGGTGTCGTTGTTCCCCCCCACAAGAGTCGTGTCTCCGCCCTGGAGCGTATCGGGTCTCACATAGCCCCACGTGTCACCCTGACTGAAAATCAGCGACGAATTTGAAGGCTGCACATCAAGGGTTGATCCACCCGAGTTCTTTATTGTCACATCCACATACCAGTCCGTTTGACCAAACGTCACGGTGTCCGGCTCCGCCGTGACGTCAAGTATCTCCAGTACACCCTTGGACTGCACCACGAGGAAACCGGCCCCACCATCTCGGGTATCGACCTCTATCGGCTGCCCGCCACCCCGCGGTATCACCCGCAGGTCGCCATGAATATCGAAGTCACCCTCGTGCATCGCGTTTGATGGGTCGTCCGAGACGAGAAACAGAAGTGAATCGACGGTGCCACCGCCCGGCAAAGTCGCAAACCCGGTTGGCGGACCGACCTCAAATTCGTCAGTACGGTCGACGTCATCTAATTCGAATCGAATAGCCGCATGATCCAGATCGACTACGGCCTCTCCATCGTTCTGGACCGTCATCCACACGTCGATCGGCTGGGGAATGGTATCCGCCGTGACGACATTGGGCTCGGCACGGATGTTGACGATCCTGATTTCGGCCCCCAATTGGACCCGAACCGAATCAATATCGAGTGAGTCACTATAGTCCAATCCGTTCTCAGTCCCGACAAGTTCAACGACGGGGGAATATCGGCCTGAATCCGCGTTCACCACCTGCTGTCTGAAAGTCAAATGGGTTGGCCCCTCTTCGGCGCCTCGAATAACGAACTCTGACATCTCATCGAGCGGGACGTCGAACGATCCGAAGGAAAACCGAGTGGATTCGCGAACGAGTGTCACTTCGGCAGAGCCGAGGTTTATTACGTCGATTTCGAACCGAGCCGTAGCATCTTTGGTGACGAGAGTATCCCGGACGGACCCGATATCGTACGACACTTCTGCCCGCGTAACCACGGTGACTAGATCGCCGACATCTTCTGTGTAGAGTGTGTCGCTAAAGGTGGTGGAGAGTTGGGTCCCATAAAGATAAAGCGCGGGGCCGTAAGTACCCGGCACAAAGTCCTCCGGTACTGTCACCACTTCGAAATCGACAGGTTGTGGAGCTCCGCCGTAGCCGATCGGGGTGTTCTGTTTGAGCGCCGCGCTGTAGAAATGCCCGGCCCCATCGTCGAATTCCAGTTTTGTGTCCGGACTCTCTAGCGTGACAGTTGCCAGACCCGTGTTTTTGAGCTCAACGCGAAAATCATGGTCCCGCCCTATCGAGATTTTGATCGGGTGGAGCGAGCCCGGCTCGTACTCCAGGACAGCGGCCGGTACGATCTCCCAGGTACGAAGAGGGAATGGCGCGAGCGATTCATCGGAAATTGGTATGAGACCTACGGTACCGAACACTGAGGCGTCGATTGTTGAGGAACCTGTCTCAGATGTGAGCGATACTTTGACCTGAATCGTAATTGGCTTTGTCTGCTGTGTTGGTATGACGATGGATGGTGTCAGATTTGACTCGTACTCGTATTGCCCCCGCTCGAAACTGAAGATGACCGACTCGATCTCCGCTTGAGTAGGACCAAGATTTTTCACATACACAGTCACCGGTACGGTCTGCCCTTGTTTTACAACGGACACCGATGGCACGATGTCCGTGATTTGAATTGCGATCACATCAATTGGCTCGAGTTCGAGCGTCTGAGAATAGTGAGAACCGAAATCATCCATACCGTTCAGTTTGATCAAGGGCAGATGCTGTCCTGGGGTCGTTTGAGAATCGACTGCTGTCTCCGTAAATATGAGTGTGCCGAACCCGGATCCACCAATGTATGTTTCCGCAGCGAGCGGCGCGGCGAATTGTCCTTCGTTGAACTCAAAGGTCGTGCTCGTTGAGAGCGTACACCCCGTGGTCGACATGTTTTGAACGACCACCTTGAACTCAACAGGATCACCCGGTCTTACCGCAATGGGGTCCGGTTCGCTGACATCCGTGAAGTCTGGCTCGGGCGCGAATCCAATCGCGACCACTCCGTCGGCTGTCCCTGAGACACTCGTCATCGTGACCGTCTCCGTACCAACTTGTGTTCCGGACCTGACGCGGAATGAAATCTCACCAAAGGAATTGGTCTTTCGCTCAATCGTACCAGGCGTAGCTGGATCCTGGTCTGGAGAGTCGATCGATCCCAAGGTTGGCACGACACGGATGAGCGTTTCGGTTGCCACGGTATTGCCGTAACGGTCCGTGATTCGACTCGATGTGACGTCGGATGTGCTCGTGCCATTGGCCGTTATCGTGCCAGGGTTTGGGATTCCCGAAATCGAACCCGGAGCCCACGGGACGTCCGGGAAGAACGTCAGAAAATCAGAGCTAATCCCCTCCTCACCACTTTGGATCCTGACTTTGATTTGGATTGCCTCGGCAACAGTATCGCTTACCGTCGTCATTAGGGTTCCCGCCTCGAGTGGCACGTTGTTCGCAGCGAAATCACCCGAGGTCCCCGGCGGCAGCGATTCGAATACGACGACATCTGCCGCGTCATCGACCAAATTCCCGGGCTCATCACGCGCTCGGACGACGAAGGGTACGGAATCGCCGACCGTCGCTTCCGTCGACTCAAGATCGACATCAAAGTGGTGGATAGCGCCCGCCTTCGTGTTGACGGTGAAGGTCTTGGTTTCCAAAGGCGGAGTTCCGCTGAGGATACTGGCGACCACGGTATTCTGCCCGACAATGGAACCGGTATGAACCCGCACCCACGCGACCCCGATGGCGTCTGTGTTCTTGATGAGTGTCTTGACACCTGTTGTATCGTCGTCACTCAGAAACGCGTCACCACCGGGATTCTGGTCAATTGAAAACACGACAGGATGACCAGAAATCGGATTCTCGTAACGGTCCCTCACCTCGACGTCCAGTCGTTGGGCAAAGCCCACGACAACGCCCGTCGTATCGCCCCCGACCTTCACTATTTCATGCGGACTATCCGGTGTTACAGTGATTGGTGAACTCTCGCTTCTCGTGGCCGTGTCTCCTTGGGTCTCAACGTATAGGATCAAACCGGATTCTGCGACCGTATCCTGGACAGTGGTGTCAAAAAGGCCCCCGGTCAGTGTGCCCACCAACGTAGAACCCACTCCGCCGAACTCGGCATGACCCGTGTTGCTCCAAAGCTCAATGGACGTTGTCGAATGAGCGGTCACTCTGTTGTTGTTCCCGTCGTAAGCCTGAATTTGTATGTCGACTATTTCACCGGCCAGGATCGTCGTCTCATCGGGTATGAGGACAATGTCGTAGTGGTGAATATCGCTGCTCGCTACGCCGCTCACCACAAATTCGACCCTTTCTTGTGGATCGGCGCCGTCGTCTATCCATGCCGTCGCCCTGTTTTCACCGGCAACCGTCCCAGTGGTAAACGTCGCATCCACCTGTCCATTGACATCACTATCCGATGATTCGGGAACAACCGATCCGCTGCCGATCGTCACCTCGAAATACACGGTCTCACCCGCTACTGGATTGTCGAATTCGTCTACAACCCGCGCGGCTAGATTCGCGGCGGTTCCCGCGACGACTGTCGTGTCATCTCCGCTGATTGCGATCAGTCCGTGCGCTGCTGCAGGGTTAACCGTGATTAGCCCGCTGTACCCCACGTTGGCAGGCATTGCTGAATCTTGGACGCGAATTAGAATATCGTCCGCCTTCTCATACCTTTCCGTCACGACCGCAAGGCCTTCCAATAGGGCGGCGGTTGTCACGAACAATGTGTCTGGGAGGACCAAGCTGTCCGCGGGGCTCACGGCGTCCAGTTCGATGTCGTTGCTCGCTTGCATGACGCGGTTGTTCAGAACGTCTCGCGCCTCGACGGTAACATTGAAGGGGTTTCCCGCTGTCACGCTCCCGGCAGCTGAAACGTCATAGTGATCAACCTCGCCTGCTATGAACACTATGGATGCTGTGTCTTGTAGCAGCAGGGGACCGGCGGTTGCGCTTACTGTCACGATTTCCGCCACGGTGTTGGTCAGCTGTCCAGTCGCTCGACCGTCATTACCGGTTGTGCCTGGATCCACCGTGATTGTTGCAATCCCGCTCGCGGTCAAGTCGATTTCTATACCATCAACGGGATTCGAATAGGTATCGAGGAGGGTCACCGTCACTGTGCTGAACGACGACCCATCCGCGACAACTGAATCCGTCGCCGTGACCGTCGACACGGTCACACTTAGCGTGTCATGATCCACCGTGACATCCGCCCATCCGATAAAATCAGGCAAGATTCCGTCAACAGTTCTAATGATCACCTGGTGCAAGGCGCCGTCGTTGGCATCCGTGTTTCGATATAGTACGGAGTCGACTTCGGTGCCGGCACTCAGAGTGAGCGTGTCAATCGGCGTGTTGGGATCCGACGGGTCGAAGAACTCCCATGATCGCTGTTCGGGAGCGAGCATCACTTCGGTAGCCAGAGCCGTTGCCCCGGATCGTAGCAAAAATGTCCGTTCTTCCGGTAGCGACGTCCGCGCGCCGCTCGAATCTTGAACCTCGATGTGGAATGTGAGTGTGTCCCCTGCTTTGATTGTGGCATCGGCAGGGGTAATCTGGATCTTGATTGCTGGACCCGCCGCGATGAACAGCGTCTGGGCCATCGAGGCCCACGTCTGAGTGCCTGTGGAAGCGGTGGAGAAGTCCTTCGTGTTGTTACCGGTGGACGCTTGAGATGCGAAGACGACCACCAACAGACCAGTCAAGAAAGATGAGAGCGTAAGGGTACCGCGATTTCTCATTCTCCCCTCGCTAGCGCCCTTGCTAATAGGAATGTCGCACGGCCTTCGCCATAGTATACGCGAATGTTGGGCCGGCATCCATTGACTTCTGTGAGTTTCCGGAGAACGGGGCTAACCCCTTCGTTGTGGCCACATTCGGCCTAATCGCTACCTCTTGACAAGCGGAGGATACGTGGAATGACTTGGATTATCTGGCTAGCCTTGCGGAAGGCGGGGTTACCAAAGCACCGAGTTACAGATTGATAAACCTTATCCTCGGCCGTTGGTGGAACTCCATCTCAATCTTACACCATGGTTTGAGGGCCGCAGTAAAGGTTATCATGTTGGCTCGTGCACAAAGAAGCCCGGCCACCTTGACGACTCGGTGGTCGGGTTTGACGACACCGATTCTTACATCACTTAGGTATCCCAAAACCGACCAATATGTATTAAATTAAACACTGGAGCGGAAAGCTATACCCCCCGTGCCGAGACCCATCCTCCCTCGTGGATACTCTCTCTCGGCACCAGCTTGTCGACCTCCGCTCCAAGCCACTGTTGAATCACTCCCCCTTTCATCGCCTGGGTATCCCCAGATTGGATAATTCATGGTACACTAAACAGTGGAGCGGAGAGGTGCCCCCCAAATCGTCGAGAGCCTACTCCACAAGGACCAGCCTTTCGACTCTTGCTGCACCCTCCGCTCTGTGACTTTTTGAGCCGCCTTGTCTAAGAGCCCCTCCACCCTGAGACCATTGGACTTTTGGATGCGTTTGTTCAACCTCCGGATGCATCGAATATTCACGACTGCACTTATTCGCGAGGCGAGCCACGACGGATCTGGCTATTGTCAACTATCCGCCTGCCAAATGCTCGTTGACAGTCGGGGGTTCTTGTGCTAATCTCGTCCGATACCGGTGCAGCTAAATCCCTCCTCTCAGATCCACTGCCCCTGACGTCGCAGTGTTCTCAGGTAGTCGATTGACTGCGCCGGTTTTGCTTTTGTACCAAACGGATGGAGACGAGGCGCTGCACATCCTAAGCAATCACTCGGAAACGAACTCCCTTGGCTTCTCTCTGAATCTCCTGTGACAAATCCCCGAACCACCGACGGCCTGACGTGTCAAAAAGCCTACCCAGCGAAATCTCCCTCACCGGCGGTCTGCTGCAGTGCCTCAGATGTGAGAAAATATTAAGTGGAAAGAAATCAAAAGCCCAGCCACCTTCGCGAGCCGGTGACCGGGCTTTTGATTCGACTCTTCGTCCGTTTCTTACTTCAGAAGAACCATCTTCTTCGTCTGCGTGAAGTTCTTCGTCACCAGCTTGTAGAAGTACACACCGCTCGACACAGGCTGTCCCTGGTCGTTCAGGCCGTTCCACTCTTTTGT
>CP070677.1:4004460-4007827 GCA_020352495.1 Candidatus Latescibacterota bacterium | reverse complement strand
GCGGGAAGCCGAGCGAAGTGGGCGCCGGGTATGTAGAGGTCTACGGCCCCTCGTCGATAACGACACCGGTAATTGGCAGGTTGACAATCCGGCGCCGATTCGGTTACACTTAATAGTGTGAAATTAACGTTTGGGGGCTGTTGAAATGCTTGACCGTACGCCGATTTATCCCTATTCCATACAACCGTGTTGGTGGCAACACCATATCGTATGATCTGCCACGGATAGGGGCGTGTCGTTCCCGGCGACGGTTGAAAATCTGAAAAAGCAGTAACCTCTGGCCCACTATCCGTGAAACGGGTGGTGGGTGTTTTTTTGAATATCACGATTAAATTCTCCGAAATGAGTCTCGTGGCCACCCCCTCGTTTCGGGTATCCACGATGAGCGGTGGGTCACGGGGCATCTTCCAAGAATCCGAGACCAAACAAAGCCGCAGATAGAACAGGAGCATCTTAGATGAATTCTCTTCACAGGGCGGTAAAACAGAAAAGACTAGAGGTATCACGTAAGAGAATCGATACGCCCATAATAGACCTCGTAAGATATCTCGACACGTTCACCGTTCGCGACCTTCGGAGCGCCATCCGAGGGGGCTGCAGGATCATCGCCGAGATCGAAAAGGGATCGCCGGGTGACCGCGAATGCCGTTCGGATTCCCGCCTCGTCGGGCTTGCTCAGACGTACGTGCGGTCCGGCGCATCGGCGCTCTCCGTTGTCACCGACGATATGAATTCCGGCTCGAGCCTCGCCGAAGTCAAGGCGATCCGCGAGCACATCGACGTTCCGCTTCTGGTAAAGGACATCATCGTCGACCCGTACCAGATTTACGAGGCAAAGGCCTTTGGTGCCGATGCTGTATTTCTCTTCACCGCAATCGTCACACCATCGGTGTTGCGATCGTTTCTGGGCCTGATTCACACTCTGGGCATGACCGCCGTCGTCGGCGTGCACGACGAGATGGAGATTCGAATCGCCCTGGATGGGGGCGCCCGCGTCATTGGCATCGACAACCGGGATGTGGATTCCATCGAGACATATCTCAATGTCACGAGAAAACTGGTAATTCACGTGCCGGACTGCGTGACGATCGTGTCCGACAACCGCGACTGCAGTCGTGCGGTGATCGAGGAGCTCTCCGCGCTTGGTGTCGACGCCTTCACCGTCGGCTCGGCACTGCTGGGTTCAGCCCACCCGGACGAAACGTTGCGAAGACTCCTCGGTCACCCCCCGACAACGACCGATCTGCACAGAATGTACCCGGACCCGGGTCTGCAGAAAACCAGATGGGTAAGATGGAAACGCCCCCCGGACAGCGGATCATAGTGATCTTAGCCGTCACCCGTAGACGGCTCGCCACGCGAGGGATATAACGTCTTTCTTATGTAGTGAATAAAGAAGGTGGTCCCGTCTTTGCTCTCGGCCCCCTGTGCAACCAGCACGATGTCCTTGGCCGCCTGAGCCCACCCCTGGAAGTTTTTGTAGGAATCACGATCCGTGGCAAAAACCTTGAGCACCTCACCAACCGCCATCCGACCTATTTCTTCCCTCGCTTTGACAACGGGGATCGGACAATCGAGTCCTCTTAGGTCGAGGAATTTATCATATCTGAGGCTGATCATTCGAATTGCTCCCGACACGGCACTCCGAAAGCCGGAAGCATCAAGAGCGCGAATCGTGTAAGGTCACTACCCGCCGCGGCATTCCAGTGCCCCCGCGCTCACCCCACCTCAACCACGGAATCTTGACGGATCAAGAACCATCCTACTTGAAACGATCGAAGATCACAACCACGGCCCGCCACCCGACCCAAGATCCACCATCGCCTCCAAACCGGGGGACTCCTTACCGGTTACTCGCGGCCGACCAGATGAACATCCTTGTGAGTACGGGACCAGACGTACCAGAACGTATCGAAACCATTTAGACGCCTGGGCGGTGATTTCTTTGATTCGTCTCCGACCGACCCACTGGTGCCATCCGCGGTCGGGAAGCCCGCCTCTTTCGAAAACTCGGCACCGGTTGACGAGTCAAACCATTTTTCGTCGGTCTTTATGAAGCGTCCCGTGTCACCTTCGATCTCCGCGACATAGGCAGCCGTCGAGGCAAAGACAGACGCACCCGTCGCGCGATAGAGAAACACCTCCTTTGTGTTCCCGACTTTGAACACAACACCACCTTCGACTTCCGCGTGAGTGGCGGCATATGGTTTGCCATCCAATGTGAATGCATAGACCGGTTCCTTACCGGGTAGACGTTTGTCCTCGGTCTCGAGTCCCCTGAATCCCTCGGTACTCGCAAAATACCCCTCATAGGGGTTGTGATCGAAGTGTTCCTTTCCATCAACGGAAAGAACCATCGTCTGCGGGTAACGGGTCCTCCAATTCACCCAGGTCGTTTTTTCGGATGCCGGGAATTCGACCAACGGCGTTCCCTCGAGATCACCACCTATGGCGTTTCCCGTCATGATCGACCACCAACTGTCGGTCTCTTTGTCTCTCATCACCAGAGCCGCGTTCATCAGTCCACCGGATGGTTCGAATGAGAGCACGCTGCTCTCGTATCGACGGTCGTACACGACGCCCGCATTGGCCAGCGGTCACCACACGGCGGCGGCGGGGAGACCGTTATAATTGTCGTTCACGATCTCGTGCGCATTGAGGAGGTTTAGACTGTATGCATGAGCCTCACCGTTCAAAAAAACTCCGAGCACCCATGCGTCATCAGGAATCTCCGCCTCTTCCGCGGAAACGAATTCGGGTGCGAATATCGCGGGGATTTGTCCCCGGGGGAGCAACATCTCGACACCGGGTGGTGGCGACTCTTTGTCCTGAACTCGAGCGGCGGGAGCGTTTGATGAGCCAGCGTGTTCGTCCACCGCCATACCCGCCAAAGGAATCGCCAACACCAAAACGGTACATGTAACGACAATACGCAACATCAGCTCCTCCTTGCCGTGACTGATTTTTGTCACTATAATATGCCCTGCTCCAACCCGCAAATGGATATAGGAGGATGCCAAATGAGCAAACCCAAAATAGCCGGAAAACGGCCAGTCATTTTCGAACTAGAGCCCGGCACATACTACTGGTGCCGGTGTGGACGCTCGGGCGATCAACCGTATTGCGACGGATCCCACAAAGGCACGGAGTTTACGCCGATCGAGTTCAAAATCGAGGAAAAGAAAGAGTGCGCATTGTGCCTCTGCAAGCACTCGGGCACCCAACCGTTCTGCGACGGAACACATAAATCGTTGAAAGAGGATGAATGAGTGTTTGATGGAGACTGAGATGACAGCCTCCCCCATTTCTGACACTCGGTGAACCGAGAATCGTGTCCCCTCATCACGTACCGGCCGGCGCCACCCTC
>CP070677.1:3948089-4004360 GCA_020352495.1 Candidatus Latescibacterota bacterium | reverse complement strand
TACGAGGAGGCGGCACGGCAGGGCGCAACGGGCGTCATCGTGATCCACGAAACAAGAGCGGCCGGCTACCCCTGGACGGTTTTGCAGAACGGCGCTGCGGGCGCGGACCTTGTTCTCCAGTCGGAGGACAAAAACATGTCGCGATGTGCCCTCGAAGGTTGGATCACCACCGAAGCGGCAAGGAAGATTTTCGACAAGGTGGAGAAGGATTTCGAGTCGGTGGTCGAATCGGCCGCAAGACCCGGGTTTCGGGCCATACAACTGAATGCCCGGATCAGTTTGTCGATCGAGAACAGCTTCAAGTTTGCGACCTCTCGAAACGTCATGGCGATTCTCCGGGGATCGGAGAGGGCGGATGAATGTGTCATCTACACGGCACACTGGGATCATTTGGGAGTTGGTCCCGCGATCGACGGCGATTCCATTTACAATGGCGCAGCGGATAACGCGCTTCCGGTCGCGTGTATGTTGGAAACGGCCAAGGCTTTCTCGAAGCTCGACGCCACGCCACTAAGATCGGTTCTGTTCATCGCCGTCACCGCGGAGGAATCCGGCCTGCTCGGTTCGGCCTACTATGTTGACAATCCCGTTTTCCCATTGCCCAAAACCGTAGCAAACCTCAACTATGAACTCTTTTTGCCTTTGGGAAGAATGAGAGACGTCACGATTTACGGGTATGGGCAATCCGAGCTGGACGATTATGTCGAGAAGGCGGCCGTGGAACAGGACAGATATGTGACCCCCGAGCCGTTCCCCGAGAATGGGATGTATTTCCGTACCGATCATTTCAGTTTTGCCAAAGCCGGGGTGCCGGCACTGTTTGTCAAGGGATGGAGCGATCACGCCGAACACGGACGAGAGTGGACGAGCAAAAGGATTGGCGATTTCTGGGCACACCACTACCACAGACCAAGCGATGAATATGATCCAAGCACCGCCGACCTGTCGGGAATCGTCGAAGATGCGAAGCTGTTCTTCAAGATCGGCCTCAGGCTGTGTATGGAAGACGACTTTCCGCAATGGCGCGAAGGGTCGGAGTTCGCGAGGAAAGAATAGGACGGCGAGGCGGATTGACATCGATTCGTCAGGATCGGAACCGCAGTGGAGCATCTGGCTCGGGAATCGTGGAGGTACGGCGGCTCAAACAGTCCTCGCGCGCCGATTGGACGTCGCGAGAACTTCCGCCACAACTGGCGGCATCGGCGCGCTGCGGAACTCGCCGGCGCACCCCCACGATCCCTCGCGGTCGGCGCTTCCGTCGACCGCGGAGTTCGGACGACTGCATGTCAATCGTCCTCGCCGTCCGATAGATTTGTGAGAGAACCTCGACTTCTCAACCCGGAACGGAGGGTTTTTAGACCAGGTCTCAGCACGCCGATCAGAGATCGCTCGATCTTGCGCCGCCGTGATACCTCGTGACCGGTGAGCGTGTACCCGCACGCCTCAAGTGTCGCCCCGGCAATTTCCTCGACGTCGGCCACATCGGCATTGCTCATCGACCTCTTCCATGCATAGGCGCGGGCAACGTTGGCGGGTTTCTTGGCCTCTTCAAAAAGGTCCATGTGCTCCTTGGGCAGAAGCTGTTCGGTCTTCTCGAAGAATTTCAACATGGAGGCCGAGTACTCCACACCCAACCAACCGGTGACGCGTTGGAGTTGATCTTCGGGCCGTTCGACCAATTCCTCGAATTTGAGTTCCCGGTACCGGTCGTCGGGAAGCTCGGCGCCCATCCGGCGCCCGATGGTTACTTGATGCGCCCAATGTTCCGCTGCCCGGCGAAGGTTCGGCTGCCAGCGGGCTTTTGTGATACTGACGGCCGCGTCTCGTCCGTCTCGAATAACGTGGAGAAACTGGCCTGTCTGATAGGCCTGGGAAAGCCAGTCTATGTGTGTGACGTAACGGGGGGTTTTGTCTCCCCACCGCTTCTTTCCAGTTTTGGTCGTAGCCGCTTGGTAGAGCGCGGCCGCGGCCTCCGGGTAGGTTGCCGGCGCAACGGCACGCAACGCCTGTTCCGCGTCCGGCAGATCGAGATCAAAAGAGGCGAACGCGGACGTCGTCATCGTCGCTGGTTCGCGCTGAAGATCCCGCAGAAAAAACCACCTCTGGTGAGGCTGCGTAAAATCCCCATATTCCTCGGCCCTCTCCCGTAGCGTGGTCAGAAAGCGGGTCTCGTGGACGATGTGAAGCTCCTTGGTCTGCATCAGCATCAGCCCGAGAAGTGTCGTACCAGAGCGCTCACAGCCAACAATAAAAACGGGTCCAACCATAGACTTGCCCCGCTGAGTTACACCAACACGTAACGTCGGCCGACGAATCGCCAAAAGCTCACCAGCCTATCGGCAAAACCAGGCAAACCAACGACCAAGTGAAACCACAAACTGTTGCCGCGGAAGACTGGGTAACCAATGGTAGCGCGACACTCACGGGCTGTCCAGCGGTGATGGAAATCGAATTGACAGTCCACTACCCCTCGCGTACGGTATGACGGTCATTCGTTTTGTGAATCATTCATCGACACGCGAAACCACACCCACCGAGCTCGTTGCCTTTGTCTCGAGTTCGTCCGAGCCCGGTGGGAACACCTGGGCGCAGAGAGACGAGACTCCGCTGAGAGGTTCGAATCCATGAGTTCAAGATATCGCTTCAACATAATTTTGTTTCTTGGTTTGCTGTTCTGGGCGCTGATTCTCCACAGTCTATTTAGCTCGCGACTCCGTATCGTGATCCAGGACGAATCGTTCGCGTCCCTCTTGAACTACCTCCCCACAAACCCCGTCATCATCGGCGGTGTCTTGATACTGGGAGTGTTCGCATTTCTGGGGATTGTCTTTTTTATCAACAGACGTGTTCTGGTGGAACCGCGGCGTCGCGTGAGTATGAGGAACCGGATCATTGTAGCCATTCTCGGGATTGCGATGTTGCTCGTGGGTTGTCTTATGGTTTGGATCTATCCTCGCGCTCCGCGCCCACAAGAGCTATCGGGCTTGATCGCAGTGGTTGTTGGAGCAAGCCTTTTGTTCTTCACGTTCATTACTTCGAAACGAGCGATCATCGTCTCACATGTGATTCTTCTCGTCGCAGTCGTCGTGGCAGCGGCGCTGCCCCAGATCATCCCCGGTCACCGCAAGAAAGTCGGAGAGATCCGAGAATCCATCGAAATGGTGATGAGCGAATTGGACCGACGGCCGGAAGAATGGAAAATGCTCGATCCACTCGATATCGTCGACGCGGCGAACGCACGGGCGAAGCTGAATTCCATCTATCGGTTCGACGAACATCTCAAAGACATCAAAACGCTCGAGGCACCAAAGATCGACTTCGTCGAAGGAGTCCTCTTTGATCTTCCCCGAGACGGCAAGTTCGTCGCGACCGAATCCGAGGAGTTGACTTACGAGATTTCCGAAGGGTCCCAGATCTTCCCCAACTACCGCGCCGAAACCTTGCTGAGAACGGAGCAGCCGTTGGGCCTCGATGCGTCCGCTGTGGGGTCTTTGGTGATCACCTTGAAGGTCTCTTCAGGCAGCTACTTTCAGGTTTTTTGGGGTCAGGAGGAAGACATCGACCGGCATCACCACGGCATCCGGATCCCACTTGCTCCGTCCGGACAATCGGCATCGTACGAGATCAAAGAACGCATAATTGGATACCGTGGTAAAGAACGAATCGATCATTTCTGGATCATTCCCTCGGACCGGGACGCCAGAGTCGAAATCGAATCCTTTCGTGTCCTCGACCGCACGAATGCAGTTCTCGGTGGTGTCCCGTTCGACGTTGGCTACGAAAACGTCGATGACGATATACGACCGGTACTCTTTGTCGCCACTCCGTCTCGTATCACGTATTCGGTGAGTGTACCCCGCGAGCGCCCCCGCCTCTTGTTCGGTCTTGCCACGTCGGATACCAATATTCCGATCACGTTCGAAATCGTCGTCGGACACGACGGAAGCGAGCAAAGCGTCTTCTCGGAAGTGCTGGCAAACGAATCACGATGGTCCGATCACGAGGTCGACCTTGCACCGTGGGCGGGAAACGAAATCGACGTCAGCTTCAAAACATCTTCGGAAAAACGGAGCCTCGGACTTTGGTGCAATCCGGTCCTTTTGGGCGAACGCGCTCGAGACCCAAATGTTGTGATCTTTCTGGTAGATGCTCTGCGTCCAGACCATCTTGGGGCCTATGGCTATACTCGAGATACATCACCGGTTTTTGACAGTCTCTCGACCAAGGGAACGCTTTTTGATCGGGCCTATTCGAACGGCACGACGACAAAACACTCGGTTCCCAGTCTCTTCTCCTCCAATCCCATCTCGGCCACGGGAGTCCGTCATGTCGGTGATGTGCTTCCCAAGGAGTTCCCGACCATGGCCGAGATTCTCCGCCTGATGGGATACACGACGGCCGCGTTTACGACAAACCCGAACGCGGGGCCGTATTCGGGGACGCATCAGGGATTCTCACGGTTGTTTACCGCGAGTCGAATCGCCCGAGAGGGAGGGAGTGACGTCACACCACCCGACGCCGAGTTCCTTATCGGCGACCTCATGCAGAGTTGGATCCGAGAAAACGCCGATCGAAATTTCTTTCTCTACATCCATACGATGGACGCCCACGGACCCTATGATCCACCGGAGCCATATCGACATTATTTCGAAGCCGCAACGCCGGGGACGCCGGAATCATGGCATGAAGGACTCGATCCTCCATGGCTCTCGTCGCCGACTAGCGAGACACGAACGGCCCTTTACGACGGTGAGATCGAGTATGGAGATTTTCACATGGGCCGTTTTGTAAAGATGCTCGACGAGAGCGGTGTCCTCGAGAACACGATTCTCATTGTCACGGCCGATCACGGTGAATACTTTGGTGAACATGGTATGTGGGAGCATCGCCCCCCACCGTTCGTACAGGGAACACACATACCCCTCCTCATCATCGGACCCGGATTTCCCTCCGGTGTCCGAGTGGCCGAAAAGGTTCAGATCCTCGACATTCTACCGACCGTGCTCGACGCTGTAGACCTCGAGCCCGACCCGTTGCTCTTTCAAGGCCGAAGCCTTCTGCCCCTCGCCAAGGGAGAGTCCGCAGAGACGTTTCGCGACAGAGTGGTGTTTATCGAGGGAGATCGTTTTGGAGAACTGGGCATTCATTGCGGTGACTACCATTTGATCCCCGAAAAGAATCTCATCTTCGATCTGACAAACGATCCGGACGAATCGAGATATCTCAACGAGTTCGTTTTGGATTTTCGACTCAAGTTCTTGAGCCGAAGATTGGCAAAGAGATACCTCCAGACATACGCCTCTCTGCATGACATCGTCGCGCCCACGGGTGGTGAGGCGCTGGGAGTCGACCGTGAGACCCTAAAGCAGCTACGGTCTCTGGGTTACATAGAGTGAGATTTTGGTGGACGGCGACGTTCGATAGACTGAGAACTCATTGTGCGGTGACGATCCCTGACGACCTGCCCTAGGAATGCGAATCCATCTTCGCATCGTGAGAATCAGCGTTCTCAAAGAACTTCTCGCGATAGTGAGAGTGTATAACCAACGCATAAAAGGCCGCTTCTCGCCTCTGTGACGCATTGTCATTGGCTATTGCTTCACGCAACCTCGAATCGTATTCCTCGGTCCTGGTATCGCGAGAATCCTCGATGTTTCGAATATACACCGGCTTTGTGATGAACTCCTTGTGAAGTGAGTTGCACTGTCGTCCACCGAGTCGAAAGAGGACCGAGTATGAGAACGGTTCGAACAGACGCGTGATCGAAGATACCGTTCTTGGCGTGTACTGCCGTACACCGTGAAGCCGATACAGAAAAAGGCAAGCGGCGGAAGGGAAAAGATGAACCTGGACAATTCCGCTCGATTTCTGCCTTATGAATTCACGGAGGTTTTTGAAATACAGCAAATCGTTTTCGAAATGCTCTATGGCCGACTGCGACATGATAAAATTTGTTTCTTCCGGAATGCGATCCAGTACTTGCTCACCTCTCATGGTGTGAAATCGAAAATTCGGGTGTGCATCCGTTAGAACTTGCCAGTTGTCGTTTGGAGCTATATCAACACCCGTGTAACTGGTTATCCGACCGTTGGAAAAGGACTGTAGCTTGACGCCGTAGTCGCCGGAGCCGCAACCCGTGTCGAGGATGTTGATACTCCCCAGCTCCGATTTGATCCACCCCCAGGGTAGTTGCAGCCAGAACAGATCGCTTAGCTTCCTGGATGGGGAACTCTTGATGTCCGTCTGACACCATTTTTCGTCCGAGGTATCCGCAATAAAATCCCGTATTACCAGATTTTGACCGCTCGCATTTGGGAGGAGTCGGTTGTTGAACAGATTGAGACCGACCCAGAGCAGTTTTCGATAGTATCTGAGCGGCCTGTCCGCGTTTAGACGGTGAATTGACGTGCTATCCATTTGATTTGGCCGATTGAAAAACGGTCGGTTACTCGATCGATTCGGATCCACTCTCTCCGACCCATCGGCCTCGTTTACGGGTTCGCAACAGGAGACAACGATCGCCGAAGATTTTTGAGACTTCCATCTTCAGCGAGGTCTTGTCAAGCACTTGCTATTCGACGCTCTGGTACAAAACCATCACGTGTCCAAGTAACTCTGGTAACCGGCCGTCTGAGCGGTAGGCAACAACGCGTTCCAGAGAAACAAAAACCCGGCCATCGAGTATGTATCAGCTCGATGCCCGGGCTTTTGAATCCAAAGAAACTCGCTTACTTCAAGAGCACGATCTTTCGGGTTTGGGTGACGTTTTTGAACTGAAGCCTCGCGAAATAAACTCCCGACGAAACACGAATCCCGCTGTCGTCGTGGGCATCCCAAGACACGGTGTGTGACCCGGCGGGTCTCTCGCCCGACGTAACTCGCCGCACCAGCCGGCCGTTCACGTCAAACACATCTAGTCTCACGACTCCACCTACGGAGAGCGAGTAAGTGAGAACGATATTGGGATTGAAGGGATTGGGATACGCCCGATCCAGGGAGGCTTCGACTCGTCGTGACGGCTCTGAGAGTCTCAACTCGAGACGAGGATCCTTCTTCGCCACGCCGTCCCCGTAGCCTTCAACAGGTCTCAGGTCTGCCATCACAATCGACACCGGTTTCCCCAGATCAAAGATGTTCAACACGGTGTAGATCTCACCGGCGTCACCACGATAGTAAAAGCTGATATCGTCACCCTCGTCTTGTGCCAGCCGAAGCAATCGAACAGTCTCATCCGTCGGGTAAAACAGAACGATGTCCTCGAGACCGTCGCCATCGACATCCCCAAGATATGCAGATTCGGGTGACAACGCGCCTCGGCTGCTGCCGACTTGAGATCCTTTGACATCGATCGTTGTCGCGTCGAAGCCCGGGTGTGAACCGCGCCCCGCCTGGGAGGGCACGACGAGCGCGTATTGCGCCGTCCCTGCTTTGAGTGCTCTCCCGTCGGCACTAAAGCCCAACGCCGCCAACGCGTGACCGGACTGATCATGAGGGACGTGGACATACACCGTATCGGAGGTCAGATTAAACGCTCTATCCAATGTCATGTAGACGATACCGTACTCCCGGCCGGATCCGCGGCCGTCCCGCTCCGAGAGAAGTTCGAAGTCGGTGTCCAAAGTGCCGAACTGCGCGTTGCGCACCGCGTCCGATACCGGTATGTCCCCATGCTTGCCCGACTCATGCGAGAAGATGTTCGTCAAAACGACGTTGAGTACCTCACCACAGGCATCATCCACGACTACCGTCGTTTGAATATCGAAGTACCTGTGATTCGGCGGCCACAACACCCTGCGGTTGACATCGACATGGAGGTCGGGTGGTGTTGTATCGACAATAGTGATTTCGACTACGTCTGTGGATTGGGTCAATCCGTCCGACACATTCAAAGCCACGTGGTGGGTTCCCGGTGGAAAGTGCCCCACCGTGACCGGTGCCGTCGGATCATCTATTCTGACGCCTTGTACGAGCCACTCGAACGTTATGTCGTGGCCGTCCGGATCGCTGGATAGCGAGCCATCCAACGTGACAGGCGTCGTCGCCCCCGCGCATTCGACGATCTGATCTTCGCCTGCATTTGCCACAGGTTTTGAATTTGTGAATACCGTCGACACCGTGTTCGACCTGTAAACCATATTGCAGCGTCGGTCAATCAGCTCGACATAGACATTAGGTGATCCGATGTCGCTGCCCGTGAAGAAGATATCCTGGAGCATCGATGGATTCGTCACCCCACAGGACGAAGCGAGAAATTCGCCGTCCGAACGCACAAAACGATACTTCGTCCTGGGAGCGGCCCGATTCGAGCCGCACGGGGGCAGGTCGGGTGACGGCAAGAACATCTCCGCCGGATAATCCGCCCAATTCTGTATTTCGAAGTCCCATCTGATCAAAAAGTCACCCGCAACGCTCTTGCCTTTGAATCTCACGACCGGATCGGGCAGGTCCTCGTAACACCGCTGGGTAGGTCCTAGGCGAAAATTGTCGATTCGAACATCGACCGACTCCATCGCCAAGCACAGAATCTCCACGGCGCCGACGTTCGCCATGGTCTCGTGAAAGCCGAGTGCGCCCCGCTCCCGGAACCATCCGGCAAGATCCGCCTGCGAATCATCCCAAGCGGAATCCAGCCCAATCGTCACCGAACTCCACGAACTCCCCACCTCATACGGATTCGGGAGACGATAGAGCCAACCCTTGGATTCGCTGCCCACACCACAGATCCGGAGCCAGACGTGAAAGTACCAGCCACTGACAAGCCGGACATCGAACGATATTGTTCCAACACCCGAGGCCCAGTAATCGCCCGTTGCCTCCGGGATCGTCGTAAGAGCCCCGATTCGTACGGAGCTCTGGGATTCACCCTGAATACCCAAATAGCCGCCGGGATTGCCACCGGATGTCCCGACGGACACCACACTGGCCGGGTCATTGGCCTCCCAGCCGCCGGTGGTGCCTCCTTCCCAGCCTTCGAAATATATGTCTTCACATATGGCGTCGCCCCCAAGACAGCTGAGCAAGCCTATGATAGTCAATAGAATAGCGATATCTCTCATGACGTGACCCCCCTTGTCGATGAGTCCAGCGCAAGGATGTGTTCAACGAGGAGTGTTCGAACCATCCACAGTATAGTTCACCCCCCGGTAGGATGCTTCGGCGGGACCGGTATGATGTTTTTGTCCACCAAGGATGCCGCTTCCTCCGGTTGTCTTCGGTAACACATAGTGTAAACCTTTTCCCTAATCTTTTCAATGCTTTTGCCACATCGAACGGGAAAAACGGCTGCGAATCCGTACAATTTTTTGATTGATTTGAGCGGCGAATCTGTTATCTTGCCACATACACTTTGTCGGGCCGAGGGTCCATAACAGGAGACTTACATGATAACGACAGAGCCTGATATTGGTTTTAGTTGAAGGGTGGTAGGTCGAGATCAGGCGCTAACACGCCACTTCCGCTCCACAACGCCACTGTAATAACCACGCCACTCGCACAACGCGCATCTCTTCGCTACCTTTCCCTTCTCCCCTGTTTCGCTGTTTGATCAACGAGTTCCATTTGGCCGCGTAACCATACCAAAGGCCAGGTTGACCTTGAATCAATCGACCGACATAAGGCAAATCGATCCTACCGAGCCGAACGCTGCACACAACGACGGCGGGTTCCGCCAGTTATGGCGCGACATCAAAACAGCCGTCCGCGGCACCGAGGAAGATTTTACCGAGGGCGGGCTGGGACGCGCTATCTTGCTGCTCTCGATCCCCATGGTTCTGGAAATGACCATGGAGTCGGTTTTCGCAGTCGTCGACATCTTCTTTGTCTCGAAACTCGGTCCCGATGCGGTGGCAACCGTCGGTGTGACTGAATCGATCTTGACGATTGTGTACGCCATCGCCGTCGGGCTCAGTATGGGCACGACGGCATTGGTGGCGCGGCGGGTTGGCGAGAAGCGTCATCGCGATGCGGCTGTTACCGCCGTCAGGCAATGGCGGTCGGTGTCTTTACAACTATCCCAATTGCCGCACTGGGGATATTTTTTGCGCCCGAACTGCTCGGTGCGATGGGTATGAACCCGTCCGCTATTACCGCCAACCGGTCGTACACAGCCGTCCTGCTCGGAACGAACGCAGTGATCATGATGCTGTTCATCAATAACGCCGTGTTTCGAAGCGCCGGCGACGCTGCGGTCGCCATGCGTGTGCTCTGGTTGGCCAACGGTATCAACATCGTGTTGGATCCGTGTCTGATTTTTGGATGGGGACCGTTCCCCCAACTCGGTATCGCCGGGGCGGCTGTGGCCACATCGATTGGTCGCGGCATCGGCGTTGCGTATCAGCTACGAACGATGTCACGCCGAGGTGGACGAATCCGTGTGTCCAGAAGAGACATCCGTCTTGCGCCACGCGTGATGTTGAAGTTGGTTCGCGTCTCCCTCGGCGGAATCGGGCAGTTCATCATCGCCACGGCGAGTTGGATCGGGCTCGTGCGGATCATGTCGGTGTTTGGCGACGTATCCCTAGCCGGTTACACGATTGCGGTCCGGATCATCGTCTTTGCCCTTTTTCCCTCGTGGGGGATGGCGAACGCGGCGGCGACTCTGGTCGGTCAGAACCTGGGCGCGGGCAAACCCGATCGCGCCGAACGGTCGGTGTGGCTCAGCGCATTGGCCAATATGGTATTTCTAGGCTTGGTGGCCATTGTGTTCATCCTGTTTTCGACATTCTTTGTCCGCCTGTTCACCGATGAGCCGGGTGTCGTCGCCATAGGCGCCGATTGTCTTCGCATCCTCAGCTATGGCTACCTCATGTACGCTTTGGGTATGGTGATGGCGCAGGCGTTCAATGGCGCAGGAGACACCAAGACTCCCACCATCATCAACTTTTTCTGCTTCTGGTTGTTGGAGCTTCCCTTGGCCTACGCGCTTGCGCTACCGCTGGGCTTTGGAGAACGTGGTGTATTCTATGCTATTTTGATTGCCGAATCCGCAATGGGTATCGCCGGGACAATCGTGTTTCGGTGGGGGCGTTGGAAAACGCAAAAGGTGTAACCCATGCCGTTGCTCCGTGGGGGCACGCTTAATTGTTGCTCAGAGGCAAGGTTCGTAGTAGCCTCTTTGACGAACGACATCCACATGGGCACAATCATATCCATCCCGTGTCTATTACGCGCGGCGGCGCATTCTGTGTCGCGCATCCGTCTATATTGCATCGAGAGGGGTTAACCAATGGTGCAAGTCAGCGCTACCAGACTTCTCAAACGGCTAAAAAGAGTCAGAGATGAGCACTCGGTCGATTCAGCCGGACGGAAACTCGAACTGTTACGGGAACTCGACCTGCGCCGTCTGTCCAAACCAACGGAAGTCCGCGACCTGCACGAGGTGTTGAGCTTCCTCCACGCCTATCCGGATAGCCGGCGGATACGGACGCAGGTGGAACGGATGTTAAATCGTTTCGCCGAGCGCTCCGATCTTCGGCGCTTCGCCAATGCACTCGAAGACACTGGAATCGAAGGCACACCCATTTACTACTCGTTCTACTGGTCGACCGCGCTGTGGTTGGAAACAAAGTGGCCCGGGTGTCTTTCCATCGATTGGAAGGAATTCAAACGCCAAGACGATCTCCGGATACTGCTCTACACGCTGCTTCCCTTTTGTGAGAGCCTCATTCTGGATGAGAGCGAACTCGACCCCCGGGAGTTATTGGATTGGCTGAGGCACCCCGATGAAACCGATGCCGGATTTCTCATTCGCCGGGTGGCAAAGGCCCGGGCGGATGAGGCCATCCGGGAGACGATTTACGAGGAGCTTGACATTCCATACAGGCTCTCCCCAGGACCCGGAACACCCGCACGCACCGGCGCCCGCTACAAACCATCGCCGGTGGTGTTCCAGACACGTCCCTTGGACCGATCCCGACCCGACCTGCGAAAGGAGTGTCTCCGCAAACCGCGTGCCGTACGACCGGTCTCGCCACGCGAAGGACAAAAGCTCATCGAGATGACCAGGGAGGCGATGGTAACACGGAGCCGAGATCTCTACGCGTTCCAGTTTTCGGACAAGAACGATGTACGTCTCGTCGAGTTCGACGACGGACTCCAGTTCGCCGCCTTCGGGTTGCTTCCCAAGCAACGTCTCATGTTGGACTCGGTCTATGGCTTTCTTACTCTCAAGAACGGCATTCCGATGGGATACGTCCTTTCCAGCTCGTATTTCAACTCAACAGAAGTGGCCTACAACATCTTTGACACCTTCCGGGGCGGCGAGGCCGCTCGCGTCTACGGCCGCGTGCTCGCCATGATGCGGCACCTTTTTGGCGCCGACGCCTTTACGGTGGATCCTTATCAAATGGGTCACGACAATCCGGAAGGTCTCAAGTCCGGAGCGTGGTGGTTCTACTACAAGCTCGACTTCCGACCGATGGATCCCGAGGTGAAGCGACTTTTGCGGTCGGAACTCGCGCGGATGCGCAAAAACCCGAAACATCGCTCGAGTCTGGCTACGCTCAATCGGCTCTCGTCGAAGAACATGTTTCTCTTCGCCGGTCGCCCGCGCAAAGACATCCGTGGGCTGATTTCGCTCGAGAACATTGCGCTCGCCGTGTCGCGTTACATTGCGCTTCGGTATGGGGCGGATCGTGAACGGGCGATGCGAGAGTGCGCGCAAAAGGCGGCTCAGTTACTCGGGGTTCGCTCGTTCCGTGGCTTCACCCCGGACGAACGACTGGCGTGGAAGCGTTGGAGCCCGCTGATGCTTGCCTTGCCGGGGGTCGAGCGTTGGACGCGAGAGGAAAAACGCGCCCTGGCCCGCGTGGCCCGAGCCAAGGGCGGACGGAGAGAGTCGGACTACGTGCGGCTTTTGGACTCGCACCGAAAGCTCCGACGATCATTGCTCAAATTGGCAGAGCGCGAGCACGAGCCCGTCTGAACGGGTGCCGCGCTAACCAATCCCGGCGGCTTCCCATCCCAAGATTGCCTTTTTTCTCGCACTTCCCCAACGATACCGATGCGTCTCTCCGGATTTTGCGATCACTCGGTGACACGGAATCAGATAAGACACGGGGTTGAGGGCAATAGCGCCGGCAACGGCGCGGAAGGATTTGGGATGCCCGATATGAGCCGCAATGTCCTGGTAGCTCACAACACTGCCTCTGGGAATCGCCAGCAACGCCCGCCACACGTTGACCTGGAAATTCGTTCCTTTCAACAACAAATGGAACGGAACAGTTGCCTTTGTTTTTTCCGAGGCAAATATTCGGTTCACAATAGATCCAGTGTTGGTGTTGTCTTCAACAACAAGCGCCTCCGGCCACTCTTGTTCGAGCTGATCGAGCGTCGCCTGCCGTTTGCCGTCATCGACAAAACCAAGATGACAAATTCCTCTCCTCGTCGTAGCAAGAAGGCATTCCCCAAAGGGCGTGGGATGAAAACCATACCCGATCTTCAGGCCCGCCCCGAGAACTTTGAACTCGCCTGGTGTCATTGCGTCGAACGTGACAAACAAGTCATGGAGACGACTCGGGCCCGAAAGCCCCGCGTCCAGTGAGGTATCGAGAAGACTGGCACACTCCGCCAGTCTCCGCTTTGAGTATTCCAGCGTTAGGTATTGCATGAATTGAACGGGACTGATACCCACCCATCGCTTGAACAATCTGTGAAAATGAAATTTGCTCAGATGTGCGCTCTTTGCGATCTCATCCAGAGTTGGTTGAGACCTGAAATTGGCCTCTACAAACCTGATTGCCTGCTCTATCCGCCGATAGTCTTCTGCCTGTTGTGAAAAGTCTCGATCGTTCATGTCAGAAGCATATTAGACTTTAGACATAAGGCCCACCCGAATCTTGCTTTTTAGTTAGGCGGGATCCGGGTTGTCGGTTCGGATTCACTTCAGCAGTCCCGACTTCCTAGGGGGATGCCAACCGGTATCGGAAATGAAAGGCGAGGAGACAGCTTATCGCTCGTTGAAACGGTAGCCGACCCCCCAGACAGTGAGAATGTATCGGGGTGAACCGGGGTTCTTCTCTATTTTTTTTCTAAGCCGATTGATGTGCGAGTCCACCGTATGTTCGTAGACCTCGGCATTTCGATCCCACAGAAGATTGAGGAGTTGTCGCCGCGAGTAGGTCTTACCCGGGTTTGACGCCAACAACAAAAGAAGACTGTACTGCTTGACGGAAAGATCGACGCGCATGTCATTTACCTTAACCAGACGCCTGACCGGATCGATCACCAGACCGTCGCATTTGATGCGTTTCGACGCCAGCAAGCGGTCCGTAGTTCGTTGTCCGCGTTCGGATCTGCGGAGCGCTGCCTTGACTCGAGCGACCAGCTCGTGGATGTTGAACGGTTTCGCGATGTAATCGTCGCAGCCTACATCGAATCCCCGGATTCGGTCACGGACGCTCTTCCGGTGGCTCAACATGATGATCGGTGTGTGCTCATCGAAGGCCCGGATATGCTGACAAACCTCAATCCCAGAAAGGCCGGGAATCGTCCACTCGGTAATTACTAGGAGATACTCCTCATCGAAAAAGCGTTCTACGGCGTCGTCCCCTCCCTGAGACCCATGAACCTCGAAGCCTTCTTCTTTGAGGTATTTCTTGATCAGTCGAACGACAGATGGATCGTCATCAACGACGAGGATTTTTTGCGAGTCCCCCATGATCATCACCGTGTTTCAGGTTGCCGCGGTTGGCGAAAACCGTACGGTTCACACCGTGTCGGCGTGAGGGTTTCGACGATCGTCGGGGGAGGGTCGCTTTCAAAGAGGCTCGGGTTTGATCACCCGATCGACGTCACCGGGGCAATCGATGATCACAACCCGATTCTCTTACGTGAGGTTCGTATGCGACATTACGCAAGCAACCTGCCCCCGCTTGACGCTAGCCGGACTCAGGGTCACAAGGACCTTTGGCCCGCCTTAGGGGCAGGTTGCATATAGTGTTCCAGTGTGAGTCGTAGACCCCGCAACTGATTCAGATCCAATAGGTTACAAGACCTCACCAAGGTAACGGGACTACCTCAGGAGGATCATCTTTCGCGATATCGTCTCCTTCCCGACTCTGAGACGGTAGAAATAGGTGCCCGAACTAACCGTGTTCCCATTCATATCCCGGCCATCCCACTCCACCGTGTGAAGACCCTGCTCCCGTTCACCACGCACGAGACAAACCACTTGCCGCCCGGAGACGTCGTAGATCTCCAGTGTCACATGGTCCGCGTGGGGCAGGAAGTACTTGATCGACGTGAAGGGGTTGAACGGATTGGGGTGATTCTGGTACAACGCAAGTGGCACCACGGGCGTAGAGATAGATTCGGTCTCGAAGAGAATCCTTCGTCCCTCTTCATCCTCGACCACAACACGGTACCGATAGGATTTCCCAGGTTCGCAACTCCGGTCCTCGAATGAGAAGGCGAGGTGGTCGCCGACTATCTCGGGTGCTACGAGTTCCTCGAATGTTCCTTCACTTGCTTCGGCGCGATGCACAGCAAACTGCATGTTCTCTCCCGCTTGAGCAAGTGTCCATCTGATTGTAACACCGAACTCGTCGAGAACAGCCGAATAGCTTTGCAGTAGAGTAGCGACGGTCGACAGAATACCGGTGTTGAACGTGTACCAGGCGGCGGGCGCCACCATGGGACGCGTGGACCTCCGACCACTATTGTCCTTGGCGAACACGTAATAGTCGACGTTCACCGAATCTCCCTGAATGGGGATATCTGCGTAGTAGGAATCAGGATCGGCGGCGCCTTCCATCACAATGGACTCAAAGTCAGGCTCCCCCTCTACACGCCAGCATACGAGGAGCGAATCGGTGACAAGACCCGTTTCACTGCGGTCGTCGATGTAGACATCCACCCGATAGTCAGTGTAGCTGACTTCCATGTCCTGGATTGGATTGGTATCGACCACAAGCATGTACTGATCGTGGATCTCCATCCCGCGGCAGTGGATGGCATCGTCCTCAAGCCAGCCGTCTTCGAACCCAAAAACTTCGTAGCCGGGCATCGCGGCCTGATAAGTGGCGAGCGCCGTCGCGTCGCTGCTGATGCCAAAGGTTGGCACGAACACCTTGTCGTTGAGGATGAGTGAGTTCGTATAGGCGGCGACATCACCCCCTCCGATGTCACCGCAGTACACACGTACGATGTTGTAGGGTCTTCCATAGCAGTTGGTGAGTGTTTCGAGATAGGCGACTCTGTCCTCGAGCGCGTCATAGAATGCGTGGCCGGACGCGACTTCTTGCACCAGAATCGTCTCCTCGCTCAAGAGCTTTGCCCAACAGTCGATGTGATGGATCCCCAAAGGATTGATGTCGGGAACTACTATATAGTTTGTGATCCCGAGAAAGTCCTCCATCTCTTGGGCAATCTCCGCGTGGGTCAGGCCAGGATTCTCGTCCCAGACCATATCTGTGGAAAAGCCGATTCCGTGCCCGTCCGCCATAAAGTTTCCGCCACTATGGACAAGGTCCGTTCCGTAGACCGCACAGCCCCATTCAGTCCCCAACTGCCAGGGTACATCGTCATCTTCGGGACGCGGCCGGTTGTAAACGAGGTCCGTGATGCACCAGACACCGTTCGCGAAGTGAATTTGCGGCCCGTAATCGCGTGTCCAAATCGAGTTCGTACGAATGTCGATCAAAACGACATTGGCCATGTTCACACCGTTGGTCTCCAATCTGTCCCAACAGGTTGACTGTTGGCTGGATCTGCACAGGACGTGTAACGTGATGTCCTCGGCGAACTCTTGGAGAACCCCGTAGGGCAACCCAAAACCGTAGTTGTACCGGACGAGCACCCCGGTTACAGGTTCCCATTCGGCGCATTTGCGTACGGGACCCGGCGGTGGCGGAGTTGCCACTTGGTTCATTCCGATCTCGTGGAGCCGTGTCTTTTCTTCGTCGGTGAGGCGTATCGGCAGATTGAGTTCTTCTTCCTCGCTGACATCCGTCTGCGCAAAAACGCCCGCCGACACCAACACCGTCAAAAGCCCGGTGACCAAGATCCCCGCTGCTATTGAACGCACATATCTCTTCGCATTTCGCTGCATAATCTTACCCCCCTGGGTAGGCGAAATCGGTCGTAGGAACCACACGTTCCTTGTTCTATTTTACCGTTAAATTATCACAAAATCATCACACCACCCCGTTATGGGGTGGCACCGCCGGACGGTGAAAGCCGGGACGCTGGCAACATGTGAGCGGCGGTCACCATGCGGACTGCAGTTGGGCTCGCTGACAAGACGGTTCGGACGTGGGTGGGAGACCCAGGGTCTCCGAAAAAGAAAAATGTTGAAGGCAGCGGGGATAGGAAGGGTGCGGTGTTCGGATCGCGACGCTGTTTGGGAGTGATCGCTGAGAGATCGAGGTCAGGCTCTGTCTATCCCACAAACAGCCCGATGGCTACCAGCACGGGAGTGACAATATTGATAACGACGTTCAAGCTCAAATACGGAATCAGCCGTTTGACGTCTTCGGCATACCGATAGGCACCCAAAAAGGCGGGGAGAGCCAGTCCCAACGCGATCAAACCGATGAGACTCATGGCGGGCAGATACTCGAGTAGGACACCTAGGACTATGGTTAGAAACGCCAGCAAAAGAAACACACCGTAGATCAGACTGCTGGCGCGTCTACCGACAACAATCGGGAAGTTTTTTCGCCCCACACTACGGTCCGCTTCCACATCCGGAAATTGATTGAGCAAGAGCAAATTGCTAACCAGGAAGAACGGCACAAATGAGGCGATAAAGGCCGTCCATGAATATTCACCGGTGAGAACAAAGTGCGTGCCCACGACCATCAGTGAGCCAAATCCCAGCCCGGGGGCAATCAGACAAATATACGGATTGTGTGCAAGCCAGGGCGTATAAACGACGACAACGAGCAGCCCGGCAACACCAAGCGGAAGAAGTGCCATGCCTCTCACCGAAAGAAAGTAAAGACCTATCAAACACACTACCGCGAAACTCACGATAGCTGTTGTCAGGGCCTGTCGTGCCAGTTCGGGTTTTGCGGGCAACGTGCCGCTACCACCGCTAAAGGGAGTTCGCTGGGTCTTGAAATCCAGGCCACTCCTGAAATCGAAGTACTCATTAAAGGCGTTGACACTGATGTGAGCGGAGATCCCTCCAACGAGCGCCAACACAAAATGAAAAACGCTTACATCTCCAAACGACCAAACAGCCGTGCCGAGTCCCAACACAACACACGCGGGAGTAAGGATCAAGAATGGGAGACGCATTGGGCCGAGTATGTATTTCAGATTGCTCATATCAAGGGTCCTTGCCTTTGGGCTATCCCGGTGAGTTTGAAACCGGTGACACGCCAAAACGTGCCCCACTTCGGACACACCGATGAGTTAAACGATTTCGCTCGCTTCGGACGGTGAGACCCGTCCGGCATGCCACAAAGGTAAACCGTAACCCGGATGAGTGCAATAGCGGTGTGACTATTGCACCCCCAACTCCTTTTTCAGCTCTCCCACGACCTTTTGATTGGCCGCCGACTCAAACGGCTGGTCAATGTCGTAGTCAATCGGCCGCCCGATGACCGCCTCCAGCTTGTCCGCAACCGTCCGCCGAAACAACAACGGGGGATCGCCCTCGAGAAAACCCAACGCCATTCGCACACCGGACTGTGCGTCGACGTCGAGTAGCCGGCACACGACAAGACTCCGCTCTTCCACGTCGGTGGCCTCTGCATAGATCGACGCCAGCTGCTGCGCGTCGGAGACGGATGCCAACCGCGTTTCGTCGATGCCCTCGGTTTCACCCTCCTCGGTGTGTTCGATCCCAACCGCCTCGTGATCGTGTCCGTGCGAGTGGGTGAAGGTATGCGGCTCGAATTTCGTCGCCGAACCGTCGTCCGTGGCCCGGGTCACATCTGTCTCCATCGCGCCGGTCGAACCGGTGCCGGCGCCGAACCACACACCGAGGATCACAGCAATGGCAAGCCACGCCGTAGCCGTGGCGATCTTGGGCGTCCGGGCCAGTCGGAGCAAGCCCACAACGACTAGCGCGGCGCCAAGAAACAAACCGATGGCGGGACCGACCGAAAAGTCATAGCGGTCGGCGAACAAGAGCCCAAGCGCGGCGGACACGGCGCCAGCCACCCACGCGATGGCGAGACGAACGGTCCAACCCGAGGCGAACGCAGCCGACAGCGTGGCCGGGATGATAAGAAACGTAAACACAACCACGACCCCCGCGATCCGAACCGCCACCGTTATTACCACGCCCAGAAGCGCGTAGAACAGAAAATCCCATCCCAACGTGTTGTACCCTGATGCGATCGCGCTTTCGTAACTCTCGGAGATGGTCCGGAACGGCTTGCGGAACAAGACGAAGCACATGCCCACAACGGCAAAAACACCGGCGCTCCACAAGACGTCGCTCCATGTCGCCCACAGGATGCTGCCGGCAAGCATCTCGTGGATGTGGACGTGTCCGCCGGGGGCAACACCCACCATAAAAAGCGCAGCGGCAGCGGACACCGCATAGGACACACCGATCACCGCTTCCAACGGGATCTCGACAATACGACGTCGAACGATCGCGAAGAACGCCGCGGCGATCAGCGTCGATCCCAGTGCGAGGACGTGTGCGTAGATCGAGTGACCGTGCCAGTGAAACGCCACATGGGCGGCAATGGCACCCACGGCGGCGATCTGTGCCAACGCGATATCAATGAAAATAACCTCACGCTTGAGGACGTGAATGCCGATGTACACAAGGATTGCGAGCATAACCAGACAGGAAAGGAACGGCAACCCCTGAACACTGATGACTTCCACCATGTCCTAGCGCCTCCTTCCGTCATGCTGCCCGTGTCCGGACGGACCGGAGCACGACAGCCACGAGAAAAAACAATCCCAGTGACAGCACCAAACTGGGCCCATATGGCAGGTTCCAGTGGTACGAGGCGACCAACCCGACCAGACATGCCACCAACCCAACCGTCCAACCAATGATCACCGCGCGGATCCACCCCTTGGAGAACAGTCCCGCGATGGCGGCCGGTATCATGAGAAACGAATACGCCAAGAGAACCCCTGCGATGGGAACGACCATCACGGTGATAATCCCCTGCGTGGCGAAAAACAAAAAGTCCCATAGCCGTTGGTTCTTGACCGCGTCTGGATTTTCGGAAAGCCCTATAAATCTATCCCGAAACCAAAAATGAAAAGCAATTAGCAACAGGTATACGACGACGGTAATCCAAACCAGTTTCCAGTTGACCCATAACATCGACCCTGCGAGGGTCTTTGTCACGTAGGCGCCGCGACCGGAGATCTTGTCCCCGAGTAAAAGCGACGCCACAAGTGCCAATGCAAACATGATACCGATCACCGCTTCGCGTGGTATCAACCTGTTTCTTGGCTTGATCACGGTAAGGAACACCGAACCGATTAGAACGGTAATAAGCGACACGCCATAAGAGCCACCCGTCGCGTACCTGACGCCCAGCGCGATACCGACGAGTGCGCCCAACGCGGCCTGCTGAGCAAGCACGAGGTCGCAAAAGATGATCGTCCGCCGGATGATGTGCAGCCCCATGTACGTGTGAAGAACGAGCACCACGGCGATCAGGGTCATCTGCACGACAAAGAAACCTAGACTACCCGTCATTTCGACCTCCATCCGACCCGTTCATTGTCTATCAGACCCTTGTTCGAAGCCGCCGCCAGCATGCCGTCGAGCCAGAATTCGACGAGCTGGAAATAGTCGGTGACACCGGGGACACCCCCGACGTACAGCGGGACGATCACCGGCTCGGCGCCCACACGACCCGCCACGGTTCGGATCTTTTGCTCGTCGAAATAGTTGGCGGCCAGCAGGATTTTGATTTGCCGCGCGCGCATCTGCTCGACGAGATTGGTCACATGCTTGGGCGACGGGGGGATCCCAGGCTTGGGCTCGATGGTCCCGGCCTCTTCCAGTCCAAACAGACGAACAAAGTAAACCCAGTTCTTGTGATAGGTGACGATCGGCGTCCCACGCAGCGGCATCATTTCCGCCACCCAACCACCGAGGTAGTCGACCAGCGGTTTGTCACGGAACTCGTGTTCGCGGAGAAAAGAGATCAGAGTCCCTTTCTCGGCGAGCTTGCAGAGTGTCTCGCCACCTATGAACTCCACCAGCTCATCACCAAAAAGCATCCGATCGATTTTGTCGAGTAGCTTCTCGAGGTTGCCGTTGTAGTAGTCTTTTCCCTCATGGTCGTTCTTGATCAGCCCGATAGTGATGTTGCGGGCGGCGACTTTCATGTTGATCGGACTGCAATTGACGTGGGGATTACCGTAAATGTGGACGCCCCCTTCCGAGCGGGACATCACCTTGGGTTTTTCGAGCAGTTTCATTCCCTGTGACGCGGCGACGTAGCCGGGCTCCCCGCTGCGTACACGCGTGTTACCCGACTTGTTCACGACGGTTGGCAGCCACAGCTCGAGGTCGAGACCGGTCGAGATCAACAGATCGGCGTCGCGGACAAGCGTAACGAACGACGGTTTGGGTCGGATGAAATGGGCATCCTGGTCACCCTGAACGATCGCGGCCACGACGACACGATCGCCACCGATGAACTCGGCGATGAACTTGTAGTCCGGTAACGTCGTAACGACCCGGAGCTTCTGTGTGCCGTGTGCGTGTCCTGCGAACACGACAATCGTGGTGAGCAACGCTATCAATAATGACGACCTTTTCATGACGATGACTCCTCGCTTTTCTAATAACGTTCGTGTTTGTGTGGGCCGGCGGCGAACACGATCTGGAATTGGGCCAGATGGGTATCCGGTCCGGTCCCCGTGCCGTCTTCGTACGAATATCCGCATCTGAATTTGACAAAGGGGCTCTGCCACCAGGTCAACCACGTGCCCACCAGGTGCCGGTAGGCGTCGCTTTCGGTGACGGCCAGGGGAACGAGTGATAACTCGTCGTTAAGGGATGCGTAGTCCTTTGTCTCGGGTTCGAAGTAGTCGTAGCGGATACCGATTTCGACGGTGCGCGACACTTTTGCCTGGATCAGCGAGTAGAACCCCCACGGGTTGAGCCGATCGCGGCCCGAATTATCGGGGGCGTATATCTCCTTGTTCACGAAGTATGCTTCGCTACGCCACTGTATGTTGCGGTAACGCATGCGGCCGGTGGGCTCCCACACAAGAACCAAATCGGCTCCGTAGACGGCGACGAGCCGTGGATCGTCAAAAGATCTTTCGATGGTGGTATCGACAAGGGTCTCGACGGTGGTCCACGCGTCGTTCCAGCCGACCAATCCGGTCAACCCGATGTCGAGATAAGTACTCGGCGAGAGATCCTGGTACGCCGTGTAGCGTCCAAGAATGCTGGGACGGTTTCTCGTGTTCCGACCAAATATCCGCGGGTTGGCGCCGTCGTTCACCTGCGCCATCAAGCCGTGAGTGACGGGGCCGGTCGAAGCGCCCCACTCGAGGGACAGACCGATCTGGTTGAGCCCTCCCGGACCGAACACCGACCTCAGTGCCAACGGGAAATCGAACCAGTCGAGGCCGTGTTTGTGCCAGCGGTTTACCACGCCGAATTGCTGCCGGAACTTGCCAAGCGTGGCGTTTGTGTTCCCCGGAAGACCATACCGTGTGAAATACGCCTCACCGAGTTCGACGCCCTCGGTCGAGACGGGTACTGCGGCTTTGAAGCGCGAGTACGGGTCCAGGTAAGCTTCGAGATGGAGACCGAGTGTGCGGAAGACAGTGTTCCAGTCGACAGCATCGTCATCGCCGGACTGGTAATTCCCGAGCATGTCGCCCGTGACGCTAATCTCGGGATTGAGCGCCTGGAGCCCCAGATTCCCCGATTCGAAAACGATTTTTTCCTCTGTATCTTTGGCTTCTTCTTCCTTTGTCGCTTCGACGTCGGCGGCGCGACGAAGCGCTTCGAGATCCTTTTCCTCTGTCTTTTTCTCCTCCTCTTCCTGCGGGGAACTCTCTTGCGCCAAAACCGGTGCGATTCCGGCAATGGAAACGACCATAAAACACACTAATGATATGGTAATGATTCGCATAAGCGCACCTCTGTTGAAGGTACCAACAAAGCACATGACGGAACCACCAACTGGACGCTGGTGTGGATCCGCAGACTAGAACAGGCAAAAGATTCTGTTATGTAACGGAGATCGGAGGCGCGCGGGAAGAATAGAAGCCGGTAAACGGAGCGGAATAACGAGAATCAACGCACTGAAACAGATGCTCGTCCGGGTCCTGCGTCGGGATGTGCACCTCGGACACAACGGCGCCGCGGTGGCAGTGGTTGAGAAAGAGACAGGCTGGGCAGTAATCGAGGTGAATCCGTGAATTCAGCTCATGCGTGCCGGCAGTTGTCAACCACGTTGCGTCCCTATAGATACCAGCCCCGGATTGGAGGTGATTGCCGACAGTGGGGCACGAATCCGTCGTTGCGGATTCGTCGCTCCGGTGGTTATGAAGACTCTGGACGAGCGCAGCCGTTAGGGCGAACCACACAGTCAGCGCCAGTGTCACCGAACGTTTGAACTCGTCTTTTTTTAACCACACCCTACGATACCTCCGATTTGGGTGAATTCACACCGTGTCTCGACGCCACCACGCGGACGCGCCGTGTCTTACTTATACACACACTAACCCCGGACGTCCCAGACGTCAAGACCCTCGGGGATCGCTGGCACGGCGGGATTCGGCCCGAAGTCGACGAGCCAGATCGGCCCCATCACAAATTCGTAAAACCAGATACGACCTAATCGAAGTCGATGGAGGCCTCGATGTGTCAGCTTCGCACCTTCTCATTACCTCGCTACCAACTGTCAATAGATCATGACACCTCTCCCGAGAACTATAAACAGGATCCATACAACAAACCGTTTTGCTCCGATTCGAGCCGTTTGATACCGCCACCTGTTGAAAAAAAATTCCAGAAATGTTTCGCAACGGTTCCGTTGTCTCACTGGCCGCGGGAAAGGAGTCTGACAAGCGTCGCGTGTCTCCCCAATATTTCTGACCGGTCCTCCGCAAACATTTTTCAAATCATTTTTGTGGATGGCGAGGTCTTTCGTGTAGTAGGCTTCGAATCACGCCGATGACACAAACGACGGTGCCAGCCACCCCGTTTGTCACGCCGCCGGAGGACGGCGTCTGTCACCATAAATCGGCGAGACTACTCACCCACCGAGATGTTCCAACATTGCAGTGCGGGCTCCTGGCCGTTCCCAACGGAGGAACCAGGGGTGCGACGTTGGTTCGTGACCTTCAACGAAAGGAGGAGTACGAGCAGTATCCAGCCGAAGGGGACGCAGATGGCGTCCCGTGTCATTCCCCGCCATATGCCCGGACGA
The DNA here is from genome assembly GCA_020352495.1 of Candidatus Latescibacterota bacterium. Classification (GTDB taxonomy): domain Bacteria; phylum Krumholzibacteriota; class Krumholzibacteriia; order WVZY01; family WVZY01. The sequence continues at coordinate 3,980,025 of CP070677.1, read as the reverse complement.
ATCGGCCAAGCAGCAGCCGGACCCCGGGTCAAAGACACAAACGGTTAGGAGTAGCTATGAAGCAACGATTACTCATCTTGTCTGTTTGTCTGATATTTGTTCTTGTGCCTCTCCTCGGCACCTCGGCTGCACCCACCGCACCACGCGAGTTCTCACCGGTGCAGAAGGGTTTTGTCACCGCAGCCGAGACTATCAATCCTTACGCACCCGACCGAATCCTGGTCAAGTTTACCGAAGACGCCCTCGAGCACTCCAAATTGAACATCGACCTCCAGAGAGGCGCCGCACCGGCCGGTCCCCAAACCGGAATTACATCGGTGGACGCCTTATCTCGACAAATCGGCGTCGTCAGAATCTCGCGTCCATATATCGAGCTGAAAAACAAAGCCGAAGAGACGCGGCTCGGTATTGATCGTTGGTACATGCTCGAATTGCCGATGGGCTCCGACATTCTTGAGATTGTCAAACGCTACGCGGCGGACCCCAACGTCGAGTATGCCAAACCAGACTGGGTGGCCTTCCCCGCAGTCGTGCCGACCGATCCCCTCTACCCCGATCACTGGGGTCACAACAACACAGGCCAGCTGCCCGGTTATGATTGGGGAGGAACCTGGGACCACACCGGACCGCCGGTGGGCACACCCGGTTTTGACGCCAATGCCGAAGCGGCCTGGGATGCAAGCCAGGGTTTTGGCAGCTCAAGCATCCTCATCGCAATTATCGACACGGGTGTCGACATCGACCACCCCGACCTGAGCCTGGTGAGCGGTTACGACTTTGGGGACAACGACAGCAATCCGGACGACAACTCCGCAGCGGCCGGTCACGGCACGTGTTGAGCCGGGGTGGCGGCCTCTCTGGTCAACAACGCTCGCGGCGCCTGCGGCGCCTCACCCGGCTGCCGTATCATGCCGCTCAAGGTGGCCAACAGCGCCGGGACAATGTATTTTAGTTCCATCGAGAACGCCTTTTACTATGCCGCGGATAACGGCGCCGACATCGCCAGCGTGAGTCTTGGTGCATACGTCAGCAACGATCCGGCAACGGACGCAGCCATAACGTATGCACACAACGCCGGTGTTGTCATACTGGCCGCGACCAGCAACGACAACTATTCCTACATCAGCTATCCGGCAAATCACGCGTATGTGATTGGTGTGGGTGCCGCTTCGCCCTGCGGTGACCGCAAGCGAAGCAGCAGCAACTCCTCCGAGTGCAACCCCGGTGTCAATCCCGATCCCAACGGCTACACCTGTGACGGTGAGCGTTGGTGGGGATCGAACTACGGACCGAACAGCCAGGATGCGGCAGGTGCCGTGGACATTCTCGGTCCGACGATTCTACCCACAACGGATATCGCCGGGAGCGGTGGTTATCGGCCGGGAGACTACGAGCCGTTTTTCAACGGCACGTCGTGCGCCACGCCGTATGTGGCGGGTGTCTGCGGACTCATCAAATCCCAGAATCCATCCTGGACACCGGCGCAAATACGTAACCAGCTCGTCAACAACGCGATCGACATTATCAATGTCGAGTCCGGCGCAGGCTGGGACCGCTACAGCGGCTATGGCATGGTTGACGCCGAAGCGGCTGTGGGCGGCGGTGGACCGACCCCACCGACAGCGGCGTTTACCGGCTCGCCAACCAGCGGCGATGCACCGCTGACGGTTGATTTCACCGATCTGTCAACGGGCAGCCCCACGAGCTGGAGCTGGACGTTTGGTGACGGCGGGACGTCGAGTGCACAGAATCCGTCGTATACGTATAACAACCCCGGCTATTACACGGTTACGTTGACCGTTACCAATGCCTACGGATCCGACGACGAGACGAAGACGGACTATATCCATGTAACCGAACCGGGCAGTGGCTATGCCACATTGCCCTATACCACCGGCTTTGAGTCGGGGATTTTCGATCAGTACTGGACAACGACGAGCACCGATGACGGTCGTGTCCGACTCCTCACAACCAATACCCCGCACTCCGGTTCCTATCACATGGTGATGGACGATCCGTCCAGCGGCGGCTACACACAAAATGAAGCGTGGCTGCACGTCAATCTCGCCGGACAAAGCGACGTAGACCTTGAGTTCTGGTGGAAGGACTTCAGCGATGAAACACACACCCAGGACGGTGTCTACTTCTCAGATAACGGCGGCACGAGCTTTGTCAAGGTTCAGGATCTGAACGGTGGAAGCTACACGAACAACGTGTGGAATAATTTCACGCTTGATGTGGACGCGCTTGCTGCAGCGAACGGTCTGGGCATGACCAGCACCTTTGTCATCAAGTTCCAGCAGTATGACAACTATCCCATCACGACGGATGGTCACGCGTACGACGATATCAGTGTTACGGCATCGACACCACCTCCTCCGGTGGCAGACTTCGTCGGTAATCCGACATCGGGTCTCGTACCCCTGACGGTTGACTTCACTGACCTGTCAACGGGTAATCCCACGAGCTGGAGCTGGACCTTTGGTGACGGCGGCACATCCACCGCACAGAATCCGTCGTACGAATATACCGCCGCGGGCACATATACGGTTTCCCTGACAGCGACCAACGCGTACGGACAGGACACGGAGACAAAGACAAACTACATCACCGTGACCGAGCCGCCGCCGCCGGTGGCCGCCTTCAGCGGCACTCCGACTTCGGGGGTAGCTCCGCTGACAGTTGATTTTACCGATGAATCGACGGGCAATCCCACGAGCTGGAGCTGGACGTTCGGTGATGGCGGCACGTCGACCGCGCAGAATCCGTCATACGAGTACACCAACCCCGGGACGTACACGGTGTCCCTGACGGCAACAAACGCGTACGGACAGGACACAGAGACAAAGACGGACTACATCACCGTGACGGCACCGCAGCCTCCTGTGGCCGAGTTCGTTGGCAATCCGACGTCGGGGGACGCGCCGCTGACGGTTAACTTCACCGACCAGTCGACGAACGATCCCACGAGTTGGAGCTGGACGTTTGGTGATGGCGGCACGTCGACCGCTCAGAACCCGTCGTACGAGTACACTAACCCCGGGACGTATACGGTGTCCCTGACGGCAACAAACGCCCACGGACAGGACACGGAGACAAAGACCGATTACATCACCGTGACCGAGCCGAGCAGCGGATACGCCAGTCTGCCATACACAACGGGCTTCGAGTCGGGCAGCTTCGACGAGTACTGGACCACGGCGAGCACCGGTAACGGGCGTATTCGACTCCTCACATCCAATACGCCGCACTCCGGTTCCTATCACATGGTCATGGACGTTACAACCAGTGGCACCTACTCACAAAACGAGGCGTGGTTGCATGTCAACCTGGCCCCCCACACTGACGTGGACCTAGAGTTCTGGTGGAAGGACTTTAGCGATGAAACCCACAGCCAGGACGGTGTCTACTTCTCCGATAACGGGGGCTCGAGCTTTGTGAAGGTTCAGGATCTGAACAGCGCGAGCTACACGAACAACGTGTGGAATAATTTCACGCTTGATGTGGACGCGCTTGCTGCAGCGAACGGTCTGAGCCTGACCAACACCTTCGTCATCAAGTTCCAACAGTATGACAACTATCCGATCACGACGGATGGTCACGCGTACGACGATATCAGTGTCACCGCGGTGGGACCATCGCCTCCGGTGGCGGAGTTCGTCGGAAGTCCCACGTCGGGTGCCGTGCCGCTCACGGTTGACTTCACGGACCAGTCAACGGGCAGTCCCACGAGCTGGAGCTGGACGTTTGGTGACGGCGGTACGTCGACCGAACAGAACCCGTCACACGAATACACCGCCACGGGCACGTATACGGTGTCCCTAACGGCGACCAACGCTGTCGGAGAGGACACGGAAACAAAGACCGATTACATCACGGTGAGCGCGGGTGGTTGGACGGTCATAACGTATGATGATTTCGAAGGCGGCTGGGGCAGCTACACGGACGGTGGTGGTGACTGTTCTCGCTACACCGGTGGAACATATGCCCACCAGGGCATCGCCGCAGCGGACATCCAGGACAACAGCGGTGTGGCGTCCTCGTTTTACCACACCGTTGGTTACGACGTGACAGGTTATGCCGATCTGGAGGTCGAGTTCTGGTTCCGCGCCCAGAGCATGGACAACTCCAATGAAGACTTCTGGGTGCAGTACTACGACGGGTTTAGCTGGCACACCGTCGCGGTGTACGCCCAGGGGATCGATTTTGACAACGGAGTCTTCTACAACAAGGTGGTGTCGATTCCCAAAGGCACGTACAACTACTCGACCAATGCCAGGCTACGCTTTATGTGCGACGCCAGCGGTAACGCGGATGACGTTTATATCGACGAGATCGAGTTCCGCGGGTTGACCGGTGGCGCCACCGCGGGTGACATCGCCGTCATGAAGACCAGTGAGCCGCTCGCACCCCATCGGTTCTCGCTATCGCAGAACTATCCGAACCCGTTCAACCCGACGACAACGATCTCGTTTAGCCTGGCGAAGGCATCACACGTCAGACTCGAGATCTTCGACATTGCGGGTCGGAGAGTCGCGACGCTTGTCGATGAATCGAAGGATGCCGGTCCTCATCATGTGGAATTTGATGCGTCATCATTGAGCTCCGGGATCTATATCTACCGGATAAAAGCGGGAGATATGACGGAATCCAGGAAGATGATGCTCATCAAGTAGGCGTCCCCGCATGTTGCGCTCCCGTAATTCGTGAGCGCCGAACAGGAAAAGCACAACCGCCCTGGCGAGGTCTGCCGGGGCGGTTGTTATGATGACTCCGGTCTTTGTTAGTTGCGGGTTCTCACAGATCATTTATAATGACACGTCGAACATGACAGCAATTGACACCTTCAAATCAGACGAATCGTTCGCGCGACGGCTCGATTCCAACGATCCGCTGGCATCATTGCGCGAGCGTTTTGACATGATCCCCGGCAAGATCTACATGCTTGGCAACTCGCTCGGGCTTATGCCAAAGACCGCCGCTCAGGCGGTCGGCGGGGTAATCAAGGAGTGGCGGAACCTCGGAATCGGAGGCTGGCTCGATGGAGATCCTCCGTGGTTCTACTTGGCCGAGCGAACCGGTGAGGTGGCTGCCGCTCTGGTCGGCGCATCCCCCGACGAGGTGATCTGCACGGGAACGACGACATTCAATATTCATTCGCTTGTTAGTACCTTCTACCGTCCCGCCCTTGGAAGAAAAAAGATCATCGCCAGCACGATGGATTTCCCAACGGATATCTACGCACTCAAGAGTCAGATATCCCTTCACGGTCTCGACTGGCGCGAACACCTCATTCTTGTAGAGCCAGACGAGTCAGGAATCGTCAGTGAGGACAACATCATCGATGCGATGGCCAACGACGTTTCCATCGTTCACCTGCCTTCGGTCTTCTATCGGAGCGGTCAATTGCTCGACATCGAACGGCTGACGACGGCCGCGCATGAGCGCGACATCATGATCGGTTTTGACTGTTCTCACTCTGTCGGTGTCATCCCACACCGATTCGATGACTGGTGTATCGATTTTGCGATGTGGTGCAGCTACAAATATCTCTGCGGCGGACCCGGGGCTCCCGCGTTTATTTTCCTGGGCCGCAAACATTTCGATTGTGACCCCGGGCTCGCAGGCTGGTTCGGTTATGTAAAAGAGCGTCAGTTCGATATGAATCTCGATTTCGAACACGCCAAGAGCGCCGGTGGCTGGCAGGTGTCCTCCCCAGGTATCCTAGGAGCCGCTGCAGTCGCGGGATCACTCGAAGTGATAAACGAAGCGGGCATCGAGCAGATCCGCGAAAAATCGCTCCGGATGACCTCGTATCTCATCTATCTCACAGACGAACTCCTCTCCCAAGCGCCATACGATTTTCGGGTCGTGACGCCGCGCGAACCCCGACGGAGAGGAGGGCATGTCGCACTAACGCGACATGATGGTGCGCTTGGTATCAAAGAGGCACTGGATCTTCGCGGAGTGGTGGCCGATTTCAGACCACCCAACGTGATCCGGTTCGCTCCCTCGCCGCTTTACTCGACCTACCACGACGTGTGGTCGGTCGTCCGTCATCTGCGGGAGATCATCGACACGGGAGAGCATGACAGACTCTCGTCAAGTAGACGCAAACCGATCAGCTGAGTGATATCGAATTCGAGCTGACGGACGTAAAGCCGTTGTTGCGAGACGCCTCGACAGCATCCACAGACGTTCACAATCCAAAGTCGGCGGACAGTCTTCAATGCGTTGACTTCAGACCAAATTCGCGATAAAATCGCATAAGCAACCGCTTCCATTCGAACCGGCGGCAAGATGACACCTTTCTCCCACCGCATCAACAGCCTTCTCCTGCTGTGCATCTTCGCTCCGTTTTTTGGGGTCACCCCCGGATCCGCGAGCGGCCGTGGGGCCGAGACCCAGCCTCAGCTCACCGACTCGTTGTACAACGCCCATCACCCTCGTCTTCTTTTCACGACAGCGGAGATACCTTCCCTTTTTCAAAAGGTGCGCGACAACGGAAACGATGATGACGCCTACGCGCTCATTCGACACGCCGCCGAACAAATCTACCCCGGCCTCAGCATAGAGGATCTTCTCGAAAGCGATTACGGACTCAATACGATCCCCAATCTTGGGCTGGCGGGATACCTGGAGACACCAAAGGATCCCGCCCCCCTCGCCATCGGCCGCGACATAACGCTCTACATCGCCGACTCCTGCGACGTCGAGAGGGACGATTTCGGGTCCTCGCTCCGCCTCCGCTCTCTGGCTCTTGGGTATGACATGTTTTTCGAAAACAGCTCGGAATCCGAGAGGGATTATGTGAGAAACGAAATCACTTCCTATATCGATCATATGACAACGGACAAAAACTATGAAGTCTGGCTCTATCGACCCTATTTGGGTAATCGGAGCATGATGATTGCGTCGTCTCTCGGTATGGCGGCGATCTGTCTGGAAGAAGAGACCGACCCTGCGAGAATCATGGCGGCACTCGACTTCGCGGACGAGATCATAACTGCGTGGCTGACCCACCAGTTGGACGAAAACGGAGCATACAACGAAGGTCTTGTCTACGGTGGCTGGAGCATGAGAATGCTCATTTATTACTCTCATGCCAGGAAACGATATGACGGATATGACTATTCGACGATCAACCGAATCCGGAACATGGAGAAATGGTTTGCCTATGAGCTTCTTCCAGAGGGCTCGGGACGGACGAACAATCTCAACGACTGCGCGTATGAGGATTACATTCTTTCCCGCCATCACACGTACTTCGATTGGGCGCAGACCGAGTGGGGGAGCAGCCTTTCGTCATGGATTTGGGACCACACGGCCGGTGATGAGGGGTGGGATTGGGAGCTCGAGGCGGACAACGCAGCGACGGTCATTTGGAACCAAACACTCCCACCCGTACAGCCCGAGAGCGTCCTGCCCAAAAGTCTCTTTTGGGATCACCGCGGACTCTATTATTACCGCTCCGGTTGGCAGATGGGTCCGAGTTCGAAAGACGTGCTCTTTAGCTTCTACGCGGGTGTTTTCCAGGGCGCGCACGCACAGGAAGATCAGGGGCAATTTACCCTCTGTGGTTACGGCGCCAAGTTTGCTATTGATCATGGGCCAGGTGTAACGGCCAAACAGACCGAGGCTCACAACATCGTCCTGATCGACGACCTGGGCCAACACAACGCCGGTCTTTCGATTGGCACGGATGGTGTGATGCGGGAGTTTTTGTTGACCGACTTTGCGGATTATCTTTCCAGTGATTTAACCAGAGCATACACGACATACAGCAGGTGGAACTGGCGTAACGTGCCATTTATGGGGCAGGACTGGTCTTGGGGATATGATGGTGGCAATCCGGTCAACTATGCATATAGAACGGTTCTCGTCGTTCATGACAGTTCCCTTCCACCGTATTTCATCATAATCGACGATATCGAAAAGGACGGTCTCTCCCACGAGTACGACTGGCGAATGCACACACATGTTACAAACTCGGTCGATGCATCGACAAACCCGATACGAATATCAAAAGACACCAGCCGTCTCGACATCCACGTCATCGAACCTCCTTTCGAATCGCTTCAGCCGACTGTCACACCATTCGATAACAAAAACGACGAGCCCGACGCAGTGGTCCTCTCGCTCTCGGTCACAGAAACGAGCCCTGAATTCGATTTGCTCCTCTTCCCCGCGGATCAATCGACAACGACACCATTGGTCAGCAAACAAGCCTATTCTTGGGGCTATACGCTCACGCTGAATTGGGGTGGGGGGATAACGGATGTATTCGTCCGTAACACGACTGGTGGAACCGTCAAATACCCTGTGAGCGTGCCCGTTGTCACAGATCAGCCTCCCAACATCAGACAGGAAGTGACTACGGCGGCATCAAATGACTCGATAACAACAGATGCCCCGCTCGCCCTCGTTAAGCTGGAGGGTGCGCGGTTGACCAAGTATCTCTTGGTGGACGCAAGCGAGCTCACTTATAAGGGCACGAGATATGTGAGCGTTTTGAACGGCCGGGTGAGTTGCGGATTATCGGGTGACGTGATTCATATCGACCGTTACGACGCGGATTTTACATTCTACGCTCCGGGTGCAGACAAGGTGTTCTACAAAAACCAACAGATCCACGTTGTGTCCCAAGGCGGATATCTCACCCGGGACCCGGTAACGGGCGTCGTCGAAAAACCACGGCCTGATTTCTTCGTCCGGGCGACGGTTCAACCCAATCCATTTAATCCCTCAACGGTGGTTTTGGTAGAGATTCCCGAAGGAGCCGATGTTGAAGCAACGATCTACGACCCCAATGGCCGGCTGGTCAAGAAGCTCTGGCATGATGTTTTACCACGGGGGATCAGCACGCTCGAATGGAACGGTACAAATGAGAACGGACTCCTTGTAGCAAGCGGCGTTTACTTCCTAAGAATCCAATCTCGAGGGTCTTCAGAAACTACGAAGCTCGTTCTGTTGAGATAGGCTACTTCTGCACTTTGACGCCACGACTGTTCTAAGGATAGTCTCGAATCCCACCTGTGGCGTGACCGGACGTACAACCGACGCCAGCTTCCGATCCTCGTAGAAACGACCAACGTCTTTGTTCGGCGAGAGTTGTTCGCACGCTTGGAGACGCCGCAACGTTCCGTGTTTCTCGGCCCTTGGAGCGGCTGACGGTCGCGTTGCCTCAGCGGCTTTCTAAATGGACAAGGAGACCGTGAGATGTTAATATTTCACCCTTTTTACCGAAGTTCTCGTGAAACGTGGGACGGTCAAAACAGGAGTGCGCGATGGATAACGACAAAATCGCGGTGATCGGGCTTGGCTATGTGGGACTCCCGCTCGCGGTCGAGTTCGGCAAGCAGTACGAAACGATTGGCTTCGATATCAACAGCAGGCGGGTCGAGGAGCTCCAACAAGGGATCGACCGCACGCTCGAGACGACTCCCGAGGATATTCGGGCGGCCGCGCGGCTTCGCGTAACCACTAACACAGAGGACATCCGAACGTGCAATGTGTACATCGTCACCGTGCCAACACCAATCGACAAACACAACCGTCCGGATCTAACCGCCCTCGAGGGGGCGACCGAGACGGTCGGGAAGGTACTCGGAAAGAACGACGTCGTCGTGTACGAATCAACCGTCTATCCCGGCTGCACCGAGGAGTTCTGCGTGCCAATTCTGGAGCGGCTCTCGGGCCTCACGTTTAACGACGATTTCTTCTGCGGGTACTCCCCCGAACGCATCAACCCGGGGGACAAAAACCACTCCCTCCCAAAGATCAAAAAGGTCACAAGCGGCTCGACCCCCGAGATGGCGCGCAAAGTGGACGAGCTCTACAAGTCGATCATCACCGCAGGCACGCATCCAACCTCCTCGATTAAGGTCGCCGAAGCGGCGAAGGTCATCGAGAACTCCCAGCGCGACATTAACATTGCCTTTGTCAACGAGCTCGCTCTCATTTTTGAGCGGCTTGGGATCGACACGATCGAAGTGCTCGAGGCGGCGGGTTCCAAGTGGAACTTTCTCCCCTTCCGGCCCGGTCTTGTGGGCGGCCACTGCATTGGCGTAGACCCGTATTACCTCACTCACAAGGCCGAGGAGATCGGCTACCACCCCGAGGTCATCCTCACCGGACGACGTATCAACGATAACATGGGCATTTTCATCGCCAACAAAGTCGTCAAAATGATGATCGACAAGGGCCGCAGGGTGCGGGGTGCGCGCGTGCTCGTCCTCGGTGTCACTTTCAAGGAGAACTGCCCCGACATCCGTAACTCACGCGTGGTCGATGTCGTCAGAGAGCTGAGAGATTTCGGTTGCGAAGTGGAGATTCACGACCCGTGGGCAGAGAGTGAGGAGGTTGTCGAGGAGTATGGGTTCTCCCTCATCGAACCGAGCGACATAGAACCGGATGCCTACGACGCCGTTGTCCTCGCCGTCGCCCACGACAAGTTTCGGGAACTCGATGTCACATCGCTAAAGAAATCAAACGGCGTCATATTCGACGTGAAATCCTTTCTCGACCCAAAGATCGTCGATAGTAGACTCTAGGGCTTGCGTCGGTCCGGCGGCCCGCGAGGCGCTTCTCGGCGTGTGCCTAGGAACCGTTCTCGACCTAGGCCGGTACCTTGGCCATGGGCAGCAGTATCGTGAAAGTCGTGCCCTCGCCGGTACGGCTTCGCACCCGGATTTCCCCACCGTGCTTCTGGATGATCCCCAGAGAAACCGAAAGCCCAAGGCCGGTACCTTTGCCTGTGGGTTTGGACGTAAAGAACGGGTCAAAGATATTGGTAAGCACATGCTCCGGGATCCCCACACCGGTATCGGTGATTTCCGCCATGATGTAGTCTCGCTCGTCAGCGATTCTGGTGGTGACAGTGAGGGTCCCGCCATGAGGCATCGCGTCAATGGCGTTGAGCACCAGATTCAGGAATACCTGGTTGATCTGGTGCGGGTCTCCATGGAATGGCGGGAGGTTTGCCGCGAACTGTCGGACGACCTTTACTTTTGAGAGCTTGATCTGGTTCGATGTAAGCTGGAGAACGTCCTCGATCGGGTCCCGGATCTGAAGGAGGCCGGTTTTCAACTCGCTCTCCCTAGCGAAGTCGAGGAGACTGCGGACAATGATCCGGGACCGTTCTGCCTGGTCGAGGAGATCTCTGACCATGTCGAGCCGTTCTCGATCCGACAGACTCTTGTAGTCCTCCTCGAGCATGGATGCCGTAAGCATGATGTTATTGATCGGGTTGTTGAGTTCATGCGCCACACCAGCGGTAAGTGTACCGACCGCCTTGAGCTTGTGTGCCTGGACGAGCAGATCATGGCGGTGAACAAGTTGGTGCCACATGTGATTGAGGGCCATGGCCAACTCCGTGAATTCGTCCCGATAGCGACGGCGCGGCGTAATGGGTGTGAAATCTCCATCGGCAATACGACGCGTGTCCGCCATGAGCCGGTTCAAGGGCTGAAGCATCTGTCGGGCAATGAAGTTGGCAACATAAACAATCACGATGAACAGCACGGGGATAATAAAGATCAAGATCCGTTTGGATGCCTGAAGCATGTTCTCTACGGACTCGCGTTCCTTTGCCAACAGTTGCCCGGCAACTGAGATCATTTCCGCGCCGTGTTCGCGAAGCTCTTCCTCGATTTCTTCGTAAGGCGGCGAGTCACCCCCGCGTTTCTCATTCGGTTCTTCGAGCCTACTCAAAAGTTCTTCGTAACGATCCACATGACGCGCCATCGTTTCGAAATGGGCAACACCCACAACGGAGGCCATCTCTTCCCTGTCCCCCTCAAGGATCTCCCTCGCACGGTAGGTGTGTTCCCGAGCGTCGGCCAGGTTTGTCCGATACAAGAAGTAGTTTTTCTCGAACCGGCGGGCCTGCTGGACTTCGAATGTGTAGCTGCTCGCGGATTCCAGAAATCCGAGCTTGCTCTGGATGCGTGTTAACATGATTACCGACGTGATGTTGATACCCAGGCTAAACAGAAAAAGCATGAGAAATCCGAGAATGATTCGCGTACGAATCGAAAAGCTCGGGCGTTCCTTCAGAGCCCGTTGCGCCTCGGTTTTGACAGCATCAGTGATAGGGCGTTCGTCCGGTGCTGAATAGTCCATGATCCGCCTTCGATTATCCTCCGATCCTACGCGAATTCCTGATAATTCCCCTCGAGGAATCGCTCCACACAGCGATCGAGAGCTCCTTTGTTGTCCATCAACATGTCGAGTTGGCGGGCGCAGGCCATGAGTCTGCCGAGCAGGGCGAGCCCTTCTTCCGATTCATTCCTGGAATGACGGCGGAGCCAGCCGGTGACAAGATCCCCGCGCCGGTTCACGCCGAACTTCGAATTGAGGAGAACCTCGGCGAGGAAGCGCGCACGAAGATCCCTCCTTTCCGCGCTCGCGGCACCGCCGCGGAATCGAAAGTTCACGTAGTTGTTTTCCGGAACTTCGCATACGAACGCATCCACCATGGCGAAGTGATAGGCCAGCCTGGCATTGAGGTTCAGATACTCGGGAGAGACGATCAGATAGTTGCGCTCTCCTAGCTGGCGGATCGAACCATAGGGATCGGTCACGGATTTGACCATCACCGATGCAAAGCCGGACACACTGACCCTGCTGCGGCCCGCCCAACTCACAGCGGGATCTGCGATTCCTCGCCACAGAGCCTGGAAAGGTCGTGAGTCGATCTCCTCGGGTGTCAACGATCGCCTGGGCTTATCCGTTTTCGGAAAGGCTCCCCCGAGATCCATCACCGTTAGACCCAACGGAACTTTGGAATCCAGCCGCACCGCCTTCTGTCCTCGCGTGACGGCCTCGTCTCCCAAGTCGAATACCGCAGCCACCACTTTCTCATGGGCGAAACGAATGATGTCGTGAACGGACCGGCACTTGCTCGCGCGGAACGACACGGAGAGTGGGTCGGTCAGATTGAGGGTGAGCAGCCAATCATGGAGCGGGCCGACCGATTCGCCCGTGCGGGCCCGCCGCATCCTCACTTCGACCCTTTCTTCCACTTCGGGCCAGAGGGCTCCTTCGAACACTTTCCGGTGTGTTGCATCGATGCTGAGGACCTGTCCGGTCTGGAGAAGATCGATGGCCCCCTCGACCCCAAAAAGTGAGGGCACCCCGAATTCACGGGCAAGCGTGGCTGCATGACCGCCAGGATTGCCACGTTCTGAAATGAGACCCGCCAGAAACGGAACTGCCGCACCGATCTCCGGTGTGGCGTCTTCCACGACGAGGATGGCCCTCTCGGGGGCTTCCGCGAGTTGTTCGGAAGTGCGAGCAACATAGGCCGGGCCGACCGTGCGTCCGGGAAAGATGGTCACTCCTCCTTCCATCAGCGCGTTGCGAACTTCAACGGACTGTCCCCCGTGCACAGGGCGGTGTTCCGTTCGCAGCGGGCGCGCCTGAACCACCATCAGTCGTCCTTCTTTCGTGAGCACCCACTCAATGTCCTGGGGCCGTCCAAAGCGCCGCTCGATTTTGAGGCCGATCTCCACGAGGAGCCGCAGGTCCTCTCCGCAAAGAGAAGGACCGTCGCAGGATTCGGAAGGCGCGGTCCGGTCACCACCATCTTCGACGGTTGTCGTGAGCATCTTGGGGCGAGTGGCCAGTTGTTGATCGACCACCTTCCACGGCTGGCTTCGACTCGCCACGAAGATGTCGGCCAGTGCACGCCCCTGAACCAGCTGGTCCGCCAGCCCGTGAACCGAGTTGATCAGCATCAGGTCCGCGGATTCGTCGGCCGGATCCCGCGTATACAAGACTCCTGCCGACTGGGCATCGAGCATGGGCATAAAGAGAACTGCCATGGGTGTGTCCACCTCTGTGAACCCTCCCGCCAGCCGGTACAACACCGCCCGGTCGGCGTAGCGGCTGGCGATCACCTTCCTGTAAGCGTCCTGCAGCTCGTCTCGTGGTACATTCAAAAAGCTGTCAAACTGCCCAGCGAAGCTCAAGCGGCCGTCCTCTCCGACGGCGCTGGACCGGACGGCCCAGTGGGAGGGCCACGGTAAAGGAAACTGCATGATTCCGTTGGCAATGGCTTCCGCCACTTCCCGAGGAACAGGGCTCGCCTCCACGAGCGAGCGGACAGTAGCTGTGCGCTCGCGGAAGAGATCTCGCTCGGTGATAAAGCTAAGGTCTTTGAGGAGTCCCCGAATCTGTTCATGGAGATTGTTCCGTTCCAGGAATAGCCGGTAGGCGGATGTGGAAATCACAAAACCCGGTGGGACAATTTCAGACATCACGACTCGGAGTTCGCCGAGTCGTGCCGCTTTCCCCCCCACGTCCCGCACTTTCCCACTGCTTGCCTTGTCCAGGGGGATCACGAGCGGCCGATCAGCCGACGGAGCAGCGGCACTGAGATATCCGCGGACCTCTTTCTCGATGGTCCGTTGGGCGTCGTAAAGGGCCTTGTGCCTGTCGCGTGTCAGCAGATTCAGGTTCTCTGCAAGGAGAAGCGATCCTTCGAGGAGCCGGAGAATTGGTTGTCGGATGTGGGACTCACCAGGTTCCAGATGATTGAGGTCGGTCTCGAGGTCCGCCATCAGTTCCAACAACTCGCTGTTGGCAGCTAGGAAGCGGCGCAGGATGCGGCTGCGCCGGTGAATCGGATCGATTCGGGTCGAGTCTCCTGAAACACCTCGTGGTTTGAACCGCATGCCTCCCACCTCCGGCTCGGAATAATCCGAGAGGGCCGATGGTACTGTCATTAATCGTCGGACTTCCTGATCCCCGGGTGACCCAGGGCTTTTGCGGCCCTGTCTATCACCGCCCGTAGATCGTCCGGCTTGAAGGGCTTGGCAATGAAATCAAACGCCCCCTTTACCAAGGCCTCGCGGGCAACCTCCACGGTGGCGTATCCGGTGATAATGATGACTTTTGTGCGTTTGGAATTGGCGAGCACGTACTCGAGCACCTGCATTCCGTCCACATCCTCCATTCTCACGTCGGTCACGACGATATCGAACTCCTTTTCCCGAAGTCTTCGCAGTGCCCCCGGGCCGTCCTCGAACACCTCGACTTCTAACCCGTACTTGGCCAGAGCTGGCTTGAGTCGTTTTCCCACGATCGGTTCGTCATCCACCAACATAATCTGGAGGCTGCCATTCATGGACGGTTCTCCTTTTTTTCTCTTGCGTCTCTACATCGCATTCGTCGTCAGAACCGCTTTGTTCACCGACGGAACTGCGGTCTATACGTGCCGGGTTATGAAAGTGTTCACATACGCGTCTCTCGAAGTCCCATCCCATCCGGTAGCATCCGCTTCCAGTAGGTAAGCGCCGAGGCGGCCGATGATCGTGAGGCGCTCCTCCATATCGCTTCGGGGAACCCCACTGAGCCACGCCGCGGTGGCCCGGGTCGTTTGGGCCGCCGCAAAATCAAGCCGCGAAAGTATCTCGCAGGCCACCGCCCCGCGCACGGCTTTGTCCTCGTTTCCTTGGGTCGTGGAGGCAAAGCGACAGTAGATGTGATTGGAATCCCTGCTTTCGCCGATCATAGAGTCGACCATATCAAAGCCGCCGGGTTGTTGGACGATCATGTTAGCATGCTCCTCAGTGACCGTGGCCATCACTGACAACGGCAAGACACCGGGTTGAGGCATTTGCGGTCCTTCCCGGAATATCTGATCCATCCCGTGGACAAACATACGCATGGGGAGGGAGCTAATCTCGGTCACGTCTGGACTGGCTGCGCCCCGATCGCTTTGGGCCAGCCCACCCCCCACATCGATTACGTAGAAAGGAATGTTGCTGATGGTTACGAGGTTCGTGGACGTCTTTTTGAAATCGCGGAGGTTCGTGATCAGTTCGAACTGGGCGTCGCCCGCTAGTTCGTGGGCGACATGAACGAGATCATGGAGGGTCCTGCAATCGCCGAGTTCCGCGCCGGTTTCGGCATCCTTCTCGAGCGTCAGAGCGAACATCAGCCGTCTGAGTCTACGTAAGATCCTGTATTCCGTCTCCTCCTCCTGATCCAGCCGCTCGGTTTTGTAATACTCGAGGAGTTCCTGGATCCAGCCTTGATAGACGGTATTTTCGTCCGCGTCAACTGTGACCTCGGATCCGGTCTCCAGCCGCTTGCTGGCGTCCGCGAGTCCCACGATCGTCGGAATTCCGAACTCTCTTGCCAACGTTGCGGCATCCCCGGCGGGCTCCCCGAGATCGATGAGAATGGCCGACGCTTGCCTCATCAGCCGGATGAACTCGTCATCCGGCACGATGTCCGAGGCAACCATCACCGCCCCCTCCGTAAACGCGTCCGCACTGTCCTCGGTCTCCAGATTGAAGACGGGACCAGCGGCCACTCCCCGGCAGGCGACCCGTCCCACACGCTCATAGAGCACCCGGGATTCCGCAATGGCCTTGGCGAGTTTGTTCAACGCCTCCGTGGACGTGGGTGTTCGAACCTTCGCGGCCTCCCTCATCCCCGAACTCGGAGGCCCGTCTACCCCGTTCTCCATAGCGATGGTGTCTCGGACCTCTGACCGGAATCGATCGAGCAGGTGATAAAACGAATCGTAGCGGTCTCCCGCCAGGATATTCAGGTCGAAAATTATGGCCTCGGTTAGATCGAGCACGACTTCAGATAGTGAAACGGTGTATTGCCTGTCGAGGATGTAGTCTCCTCCCTGCTTATCAGCGGCATCGGCGAGCGCGTCCAAGATCTTGCCATAGTTTCTTACGAGTTGACGGAACCGCGTGCAACGCAGGTTGAGCAGTAGAATCGCATCCTCTCTCTGGCTGGAGCGGTGAAGGATCCTGTGAAACCAGTTCATGAAAGTCACCCATGAGAACCGGCGGAGGGCTTCGGCGCTTCGATCAGTGTGGCAACAATGCGCCTTCGCCGTTTGTAGGCTCTGGTCACATTGTACAGGATGATTCCGGCGCCGACGAAACCCGCCACGAACAGCATGACTTTGCTGGCTTGGTTGAAGTAAGCATCCCACTCCGGATTCATGTCGATCCATCCGAGCTGACGGAGGTAGGCGGGAACGGCGACGGACCGGCTTACGACACACAGGAGAATGGTTACTCCGGTGACGCTGCGGATCATGACCTCCTTCACGACCTTGGTCCCGTAGGCGCCGATGAAGAGTCCCACCAGAGAACCCAGGTACAAAAGGAGCGTCAACCGGATGTCCACAAAGCCACCGTAAGCATAGTTGACCGCTCCGAACGCTCCCATAAACATGGCGAGATACAGCTCAGTCCCGGCGGCCACAGCGGTAGGGACACCGATCACGTAGATCATGGCCGGCACACCGATGAATCCCCCCACGCCGATTGTCCCGGCTAAATACCCGGTGGCGAGACCCACCCCGAGGAGTACCCACAGGGAAACCCTGACGTCCGCCACCTGCAGCCGAATGTCAGGAGGCATGTGGAGCCGGGCCAATAAGTTCGCGATTTTTCTAGAGGGCCCGTCTGCGGCCGTAGTGTCGCGGGATCGGAGAGCATCCCGCAGCATCGATATCGCCACAACGGAGAGGATACATATGAATACTGCGCTGATGTAGAGGTTTGATGCGGCGCTCGTGCCGCTACCGTGGCCGTCCCCTCCGCCTTCGAACAGCGCGCTGTTGATCCACACGGCGATTCGAATGCCAATGAAGGACGTCAGAACAAGGAAAGCGCCCAGCCGCCGGTCTACATTGCCGAGCTCCCTATGCTTTTTCGACCCCATCATCGCCTTACCGAATTTGTGCGTGATGTTGCTGCCGACGGCCACAATCCCAGGGACGCCAAGGTTCATCATCCCCGGGGTCATGAAAAAGGCCCCACCGCTCCCGATGAACCCACTGAGCGTTCCACCGATGAACCCCAGCAGGATCACCTGCAGGGCGGTCACGAGATCCAACTCTATGAAGTTTGTAAGCAGGAAATTCACACTCTAACTCCTGGGCGCAGTGTCCCAAGCCTCACTCGATCTTGATCAGTTTCAAGAACGATCGGGACACGGTGCCATACGAATAGGCAACAATCGGCACGAACAAAAACACCACGACTGCGGCAACGACCTTCATTACCCATCCCTCCCCGGATAAGAAACTCAAGATCTGCCTCTGATGAGTGAACACGAGGAAGTAGATCACAAGTACTACGGCGAGATACCCGATCAGGCGGAACAGGTCACGCTTTCCGAAAAGGAACTGGGCCTTTAGCTCGTCCGTTGCGACGACAGGAGTCTTGATGTTGTCCGCAAGGTAGCTGCGGAACTCGCGTGCCAACCTCAACTGGGCGGCGGAGCCCTTCGAGAGGAATACGTCACCCACTACCACCATCGTATAAGGGACGCTTCGGTCGATCATCTCAAGAAGATGGGTCTGGCTTCCTCTGACTTCACGGCCTCCCGCCGACCTACCCTGCCTCGCGAGTTCCTCGACCGTCTGCTTCAATCCCCCATTTTCGGCCCACGTCCTTTGCCCGCCCTCCGCCACGTCATCCTCGATACCACCGTTGTATTCACGCGAGGAAGGTTGTATCTGTGGGATGGTCCCGTCGAACGCTTCTAATACCTCCCCCGGGGCAGCGGCACCTTCTGCACTCCCCGGTGCGAGTCGCATGAGTTCCACCGCCGCACCCCATTTGGTGGCTACCTCAACCACGTTGCGGAATGCTTCGGATGTTGGATCGTAGACTTCCTGAATCCAGAGGATGTTGCTAGTAGCCATAGTGGTCCGGATCGACCGATATCCTTCCAATGATTCCAGCACCGGTGGGATCGACTCGGCCAGACCGGCATCTTGTGGAAGGTAGGTAACTGTGATCACACCGTCGCTGGCCGAAACCTTGAAGCTTGCCCTGTATGTCCGGTCGTCGCGGGCCAAGAACACCCTCGCCTTGGCCCCGAGGCGCAGGTCCTCTACTGCCTGACGCGAGGCCGGTGTCATCTGGAAGTCGGGGAGCTGGGCGATGGCGGTTAGACCGGCGGCAGCGTTCTCGACACTGAACTGCTGGAGGCTGACGATCAGATCATATTGGGAGACGTCATCGCAGGATACGCCGTACATTGTGTGGACCCATTGTCTTCGGTCCTCATCCACTTCCTCCACGTAACGGCGCGCCTTCTCCCTCTCTAGTCCGAGCGCCTGCATCGCGGCCTTGAGGCGGTATTCCTGGTCCGCCACCACGCGCACGCGCAGCACGTTGTCGACACCGGGCAGTAGCAAATGCCCAGTCCGACCGTGATAGACGAGTTGACCCTTCAGGGCCTGCTCACACAAATAAGCACGGGTGAAGGCAAGATAGTGTTCACGTTCGAGGACCAGCCGATCACTGAATCCTCTTCCCTTGACCATGGCCATTTCGATCTTGCCGACATGGATCCCTTCCTTGACGGCAGCCTCGATCAGATCCTCGCGGCTCAAACACGGGTAACCCAACGCGCCGGCCAGGCGTTCGGCTAGAACCTTGCCACCGGTAAGTGTTCCGCGGGAAATACAGATAACCTGCATCCCTATCTCCTCGAGTTCCAGAGATGCTTTCCGGGAAAGCTTGGAATGCTGACGCCAAGAAGAGAGATTTCTCCCTTGCTCTCCCAACGAGGGGTACCGCGTTTTCTCGTGTCCTTACGCCAACTCATTATGCGAGTGTGTGGCGGTGGATTCAATCTTTTTTCTTGAAGAATCTTGATCGACCGAGTCGAGAATGCGGGTGCGGTCCCTTCGAACACCCGATCGGTATGGATCCCTTCAATCCAAAGAGAGACGGATAGTAGAGCAGGCGGTTGGTGCCGCGGTATTCCAAAAGACGAAACCGAGAAGTTGTTCACAAAAATGAGACCGGATGTTAGACTGCCAGACGGGTCGCGCCCCGTGGTCCCGGCACGGCACGAAGGTTGTTGGCGAAACGAGCCCGAACCGATTATGAATAACACTTCCACAAACGAGCTTCCACTGAGCGGGTACCGGGTACTCGATCTGTCCCGGATCCTCGCCGGCCCTTACTGCACAATGATTCTGGGAGATCAAGGCGCCGAGGTGATCAAGGTCGAGCGGCCCGGCACGGGCGACGATACACGAACCTGGGGACCACCCTTCGCAGGGGGTGAGAGCGCCTACTATCTCTGCTGCAACCGCAACAAAAAATCGATTGTCGTCGATCTCAAGAAACCGGCGGGCGCCGAACTCGTGCGTGAAATGGCCAAGGTCTCCGATGTCCTCGTAGAGAACTTCACACCCGGTTTGATGAGAAGCTTTGGTCTGGACTACGAGTCGCTTCGCGCCCTCAACCCGCGTCTCGTATACGCCTCAATCACCGCCTACGGCCAGGACGGTCCGTACAGGGACCGGCCGGGTTATGACATGGTACTCTCCGCGGTTGGTGGTCTGATGCACATCACTGGTGAGCGAAATGGAAACCCGTGTAAGGTTGGTGTGGCGATCACCGATGTGCTCACCGGCATCTACGCATCAGGCGCAATCACCTCTTCGCTGCTGTGGCGGGAACGCTCCGGGCGGGGGCAGTACCTCGATATCAGCCTTCTCGATGCGCAGATCTCGGGTCTTGCCAACATCGCCAGCAACTACCTTGTCGCCCGTCAGGAGGCGACGCGGTGGGGCACGGCTCACGAGTCGATCGTTCCCTATCAAGTGTTCCACACCCAAGATCGTCCCATCGCCATCGCAGTGGCGAACCAAAAACTGTGGGTCAACTTTTGCAGGCTCGTCGGTAAGAAGGAGTGGCTGGATGATCCGCGATTCGGGTCCAATGCAAAGCGCGTCGAGAATCGCGACGTGCTCCTGCCGCTCATCGACGAGTTGTTCGCACAAAAGACCTGTGACGAGTGGATGGAAATGCTGGTGGAAGCGGCAATCCCCTGCGGCCCCGTCAATAATATGGAACATCTATTCGCCGACCCGCAGGTGCAACACCGTGATATGATCGTCGAAGTGCCCCATCCGACCATCGGCACGCTCCGTCTGGCCGGCATTCCGATCAAGAATTCGGAAACGCCCGGTGTCGTTCGCATGCACCCACCGCTTCTTGGCGAACATACCGAGGAAGTGCTGACCGATGTGTTGGGCTACCGACCCGATCAGATCGAGGCGTTGAAGGCACAGAGTGTGATTGACTCGGACTAGCCATCACAACCCGTAATCCCTTACGGGCAATCCGCGACGATCGTTACCTTTTCCATACGTACTAGATTACGCCGAAGCGCGGATACACCGCGATGTTCGAACGCATGATTCCCCAGAGGATGGACTTCGGCACTCGGACTGGAAGGCAGTCTACTCCATGTACAACGCTTTCACCGCACCCCACGTTGAATCCTCAACGGCAACATCACACTCACAACTCTCATCGGGGTTGATGATCCCCACACCACCCGTGGCATAGACCAGATTGAGATTGCAGTCCATGACGTCAATCTGACCCGATGGGATATTTGGATCCGGAAGCACGGGGTAGTAACAACAGGAGGCGGTGAGGCCTTGGCAGAAGTAGTTGATGTCTCCCACGTGAATCGGGCTGGAAACACACGCGCCATAACCGATGGCGACACCGGTCTGCGTGTTCCCTACCACCATGATAGGGAAGGTATCCGAAAGATACGTTGCCTGGAGGCATGCCGGTTGGGGAGCAGAGAACTGACACGCCGTCGCGCCCGGTGACATCACGTGGACGATATGAAAAGAACACAATCCTTGTTGTTGATCGTACAAGTTGCAGTCCGTGCCAGTGACATCAGAGAAGAGTCCGATGCTCCCCGCCTGACCAAATGCCGGGCTTACCACCAGCGCACATACCATCGCTACCAGTAAGATTCTTTTCATAAAACCTCCTCGTACGATTCGATGGTCAAATATGATTGCCATCAACAGTATAGCACAGTTTTGGCGGTGATTCGCCTCAAGCTGCGGAATCGTCCTCGACTATCACACGAGAGGGATGTGTGAACACTGTCGCGCGTGTCTCACGAACAAATGCGCACAACGTGATGTTGCAGCTGCGGCCCACGTCGATCGCAAGCGACGTGGGGGCGGATACGGCGGTGACCACCTCTATCCCCACCCTCGCGCACTTGGCGACCATTTCGAGACTGAGCCTGCCGCTGAGCGCCACACCGCGACCGGCCGTCTCGATGCCGGCAAGCAGACACTTTCCGACGGCTTTGTCTAAGGCGTTGTGGCGGCCAACATCCTCGACACAGGATAGGATCGTCCCGTCTCTATCGAACACCGCCGCCGCATGTGTTCCCCCGCAGGCCTCGAAGAGCTTCTGTCGTTTTCGAAGGGCGCCGTTGACCGAACGAAGGACTTCGGCGCGGACACGCAACGTGTCGCCCACCCGTGGCAACGCGTCGAGGCGTTCTTTTAGATTTTCACTGCCGCAGACCCCACACGAGGAAACGATCAACAGATTCCGACCGGCATCACGATCTCGTGGTACGTCTCCGGCAAGCTGCACTCGGAGCATATGGGGATCGTCTTTGCACTTCCGAAGAGCTTTGATGTCGGACACTCGTTCGAGCAGACCTTCGGTAAAAAGAAAACCGGCTGCCATCGCTCGCAAGTCGGTCGGCGTGCACAAAACCGTGTACGTCTCCGAACCTCCGATATCGATCGTAACCGCAGTCTCTTCGACGACGAGGACATCCTCTTCCTCCGACTGTTTGGAGGCATCCCCCGTCGAGATACGATCCGCGCGCACGCTTTTTAGAGCCTCAGGACGCTTGTCTGGCTCATTCATCGTCGACCCCCTGGATTCCGTCTTTGTATGAATTGCCGTTGGTCGTGGTGAGTTCGCCGATTATCGGCATCATTGGGGTGGGAGCATACCGATGTCCGGTTTCGGCTCCTTGGGCCGGTGAATTCGACGGAACTCGAAACCCGCCATATTGAGTGTTGGCAAAGCGCCGCAAATCAAAACCGCCTGCCTGAGAATCAGACCGCCGAGAAGACCGAGCAGCGCGCCGATTGTGATGGCGGGGAACATGCCGGCGGCGGCAGCGTCGGGCGCGGAACGATACACAACGATCATCAGAATGAGCGGGACGGCCAAACCCAGAACAAAGTATCCGATGACGAACATACGTTTGCGGAGAATGCGCTCTGCTGATTCCCTTGGGTCGGGTTGCCGAAAAGCCGCCTGAAGGAAGAACAATATGGCCAGCACCTCCAGAATCACCAGTCCGGCCGCTTCCAGAGCCATTGTCCGAAGGGGAACTAGTGTGTCGGCGGTATTGCTCAATAATGTCACTCCAAGCATGATGGCGAAGTGACCCGTCACCACAGCTGAGATCACAAAGACAACGGGCACCACACCGGTGCGCCAGAACGGTATCCCTTTGGACGCACCGAGCAGGATACCGGTATATGCCATCGTGCCGATGGCGAACACGATTCCCCCGACGGCAATGATGTTGATCGCCGTGGCTCCGCCGGCCGCCTCACCGACAGTTGTGAATTGATGAAGAATCAGATGTAGAAACGACAAGATCATAAAGATGGTAATAATCCACGTGCCACGGGCGATCCAGGACGTTCTCGGTTTCATCCCGGCGAGAACGGCCCGGCTTGGTGAACCCAAATCCGCAATGAGAAAGAGCGTCCCAACGAGGAGGGCCGGAAAGGCGATCCACAACCCCACCGTCGTCGATAGCTCGAGGCTCTCTCCCAAAAAACTATTGATCGCGGCGATCGTATATGCCCCACCGCCGACCCCTCCAAGAAACAGATAGGTGGCGATGAGCCAACCCCACTCACGCTGCAGCTGACCATTGACTTTCGGATCCATAGGGCTTCTCCCAAATGATGTTCTGTTGATTCCGGGGCTTACTACCGTTCTCGTCTGTCACCTCGGAAGAAGGTAGTAGACTTTCGGTTTGTTGCCAAACTCCGGATTCAAAACCTGTCCCCGCTCTTTCTTTATGAGAATAGACACTTCGCTGTTGGGATCGTCTAGATCTCCAAATATCCGTGCCTTGGCCGGACACGCCTCCACACACGCTGGCTCTTTTCCATTGGTGATTCGATCCAGACAGAAATCACATTTTGTCGCCACTCCGACACCCGACTTTTCCTCCCACGCCTTTTTTTGAAACTCCTCCAACGGCGTCAGCGGAAGCCCATCGGGGAAATAGCTCTCCCATTCCTCCACGCTATACCGCGCGCCGTACGGACACGCCATGATGCAGTATTTGCACCCCATGCACTTTTCTTTGTCCACAATTACGATTCCGTCATCTCGTTTTTGCGTGGCGCCTGTCGGACACACCTCCATACATGACGGTTCCTCGCACTGCATGCACAATACGGGAAGGGCTTGACGGACGGCATTGGGGTACGTGCCCACCTCGCCCATAAGAACACGGGCCCAGAAAACACCCGGTGGTGTGTGGTTCGCGGTTTTGCACGCCATGCTGCACGCGTAGCAGCCGTAGCATCTCTTTAGATCGATGACCATTCCATAGCGTGGCATGTCTAACTCCGTTCGTAACGACTCTGCGACGTCTTGACTCATGTGTTACTACTCTTCTGCCTTGTAGATCTTCACGCGGGCGCATATGTCCTGGTTGAATGTGAGCGGATCGGTATGTCCGAGATCCATCTCGACCAGGTCGTTGAAAAACGTGCCCTTCCCCTTCGCAATGGGCATGAACTTGCCCCAGTGACCGGCGACGGCGGCGATGGCCAGGTGGCTCGGTTCGATCCCCTCACTAAGCGAGACCCACCCCCTGACCCGATGACCCTGAGGGTTCTCCAACCAGACCTTGTCGCCGTCGGCGATTCCCTTTTTCTTTGCCGTATCCACGTGCATCTGCACCGCGTAGACGTTGGGATCTTCTTGTCCGCACTCATCGAGATACGGGTTTTGCTGTGTCATCGAGTTGCAGTGCATCACCGCGCGCCAGTAAAACGTGTGCATATCGTACTCGGGATTTTTTTCGGTGTGGGTCGGGCATGGATACCAGTCAGCAAGCGCCTTGAATCGCGACCAGTCGAAGTCAAAGAAATCCTTTCCACCGTACTCGTTCCAAAGCTTATCGATCTGTTCACCGGAGTCGATGAAGTACTCAAAATAGATCGGCACCCTTGACGGGTTGAACCATTTCCAATAAACGTCTTCTTTCTTCTTTGGCCAGGTGAACACACCCTTTTTTCGGACATCTTCGAGACCGTGATCATCGCCAAACCGATCCTTCAACAGGCGGTCGGTAATATCTTCCCACGAGTGGAAGACGCTACCGTTTTCGACGAGCTTGTACTTCTCGTTCATCTCACCGCCGTAACGCACGCCAATCGAATCGTTGAGTCCCTTGTAGAAATTACCGTGGATGCCCATGCGCTTGCAGATATCCACCATGACTTCGTTGAAATCGCGCCGTTCGAAGAGCGGCTCGACGACCGGCTGCCGGATCGTCCAGCCCCAATCGTCCTCACCCTGCGGGTGCGAGAATGTCGATGGGAAGCTGACCGCCGGTGTGTAACGCTCGAGGAAACATGTGTCGGGGAACACAATGTCCGCGACGGCCTCTTCGAACTCGGTGATGTAGAGCTGGAACGAGAAGATAAAGTTGAACTTTTTCAAGAAGTTTTCCGTGACCGTCTCCGAGTTGCCCATCGTCATCACAGAGTTGGAGCCAAAGTTGATCATGACATCCGGCCGGTATGGTATGTCGAACCGTTCCAACATTTCAAACCATCGGGGGTCCGTGATGGTGAACGCGTTGTAGATCGAAGTCGGGAACATGTCGTGCAGATCGAGCCGTGTCGGCGGCTTTGGCACACGCATCGGATAGGGCTTGTGGTCGTAGACCCACGCCCCCGCGACCAGCAGTCCGTCCGGACACGGGTACGGGATCTGGTACGGTTTGCCCGTTCCTTCGTAGCCGCTGCAAACCGCCGCACCCAACCCCATCGAACTCCCGTAGGTGTCGGCGGCCCCGACGATGTGGTTGACCATATCGATCGACAGACACGTCCAACCCGAGTTGGTGTGCCCCTGGCTGCCGCGGAAGAAGTGAGTCGCTACGGGACGTTTGGGAATCTTTTTTGGACCCTTGCTTGTCTCGATCGTCACCGTCGATCCAATTTCGGCCGCCTCGCCAAACTCCTTGGCGATACGGCTGACCGTCGCGGCAGGCACATATGTAATCTTCTCCACGTATTCGGGCGTGTACTTTTTGACGTGTTCTTTCAGGAGCTCGAAAGCCGGACGGCACTCGGTGCCATTGACATTGTAGGTCCCCCTCAATGCGACCTCATGGGCGACATCCTCGTACTCGACCCGGGTGACCGACGGATCGTTGTGCACCTTGGGACAGTTGTCGACCAGGTCCCAGACAAGCGGTTTATTCGTGTCGCCATCACGCATATAACGCCCGTCGGAGGGTCGAATCAGATATGGGGCATTGGTTTTGTACATCAGGTACTCGGCGTCATAGATACCGTGCTCGTTGAGAAGCGAGTTGACCAAACCCAGGGCGAGAGCGCCGTCGGTGCCCACGCGTATCGGCACCCACTCGTGCGCTTTTGACGCTTGCGCACTCTGGAACGGATCGAAAACGACATTCTCGAAACCACGAGCACGGGCATCGGCGACCTGTGTGGCGTTTTGTACGGCCACATGACCGGCACCATGTCCCTTGGAGCAACCAAAATTCAGCGCATAATTACAGTGGGCAAAGTCGGGGATGATCGACCACGCCACATGCATGCTGCCGTTCATGAAGTGCGCACCGTTGCCGCAGTGCAGTCCCCCCCCCGATACCCAATAGTTGGGTGTACCGAACCCCTTCATAAAGCCGATGACCCCAAAACGGATCTCAGAGGCTTGGGTCGTAGTTGCTTGGAAGAAAGCGCCTCGCGGATCACGTTCGTGGCATTCCTTGAGCTTCCCGACCACTATGTCGAGCGCCTCGTCCCACGAGATGCGCACAAACTTCGGATCGACCCCAAGCCCTTTTTCAGGATTGGTGCGCTTGAGGGGATAGTTGACACGATATGGATCGTAGAGCAGTTGCGGTGCCGCAAGACCTTTGACGCAAATGTGGCCTCTACCGGTGGGGGCATCCGGATTTCCCATCACCTCGGTGATGACGCCGTTTTGCCGGCGAGCCTTGATTCCGCACATGCAGTAACATTGACCACAACTGGTTGGGATCCAAACATCTTCCTCAACTGGGATCTGGGGTGTAACGGCCATCGGTTGACTCCCGTGTGGAATAAGTGACGTGGCTACTTCCGGCGACGTATGCGAGACCCCATTCTACAATTCGATGACTCTCGGGGTCAAACAGTTTTGGCGGCGAACAATGTGACGGGTTGATCATGCGTTCACAAATCGAAGTATGTCGGAAATCTGGTCCGAAGATCGAGGGCGTGGCGGTGACATCCACACACCGTTCGGGCGCAGGCGTACCACTCGATGCGTCCCAGTCTGGCACAGCGGTGCATGCCCCCGTTGATGTCACGCATTCGAACCCGATCACCGGGCTACATGCGTTCATGCTACGAGGGTAAAAAAGGAGAATCGCCAACGAGGACGCCTGCGGGAGACATAAAGACAGAATAGGCCGTGACCAAGGCGTCACACAGCGGCCGGATTCGGTTTGCGCACGATGGAATTTGATGAACGGGCACGGCAGGTGATATAATACGCAACGGTTATCACGTGCGAACACGGAGGCGGGGATCTCTCCAGGGCAGCGTATCGGTGATTTCTCGGGACCCCCCGAAGAAGCCGACATCAGTCACGGTAGGAGTAATGCCGAATGAGGAATCGGACTGGAAAAAGGCTTTTTGGCATAATTGGCGCACTCGTTGCCATTGCCGGTGTTCTTCTGCTTGTTATTTTTCTGCCACGCGCATCCCGCCAAGAAACGATGCGACCGCCTAGCATCTTTATCGCGATATCAGATGACCAGTCGTGGCTGCACACGCACATCGCTGGCGATCCGGTTGTCAAAACGCCCCACTTTGACAGAGTGGCTCGTTCGGGCGTGTTCTTCACCCGAGTCTTCTCGGCTGCTCCGTCGTGCTCAAACTCACGAGCGGCCTTGTTGACAGGGCAACAGATCTGGAGACTCAAGGACGCGGCCAACCAAGGTGGACCGCTCCGCAACGAGTTCGATGTCTACCCCGATCTGTTGGAAGCTGCGGGATACAAAGTCGGTTTCACGGGCAAAGGGTGGTCTCCCGGTGACATTGAGGCGTGCGGCCGATCGAGAAATCCTGCGGGAAATTCTTACAGCCAAACGATTTTCAACGTGCTCAATTTTCGCAATTTCCTGGAGAATCTGCCGCACGACCAACCGTTCTGCTTCTGGTTCGGGAGCACAGAACCCCACCCACCATATCGGAAGGGCGCCGCCCAGAGAGAAGGTGGGATGGATCCACAGGATGTCGTCGTGCCGCGTCATGTACCGGACACGCCGGAGATGCGCGAATACCTGGTCGATTATCTCTTCGAGATCCAGGCATTTGACAGAGATTTGGGGAATATGCTCAAGCTGTTAGAGAGTCATCATAGATTACACGACACGATCATTGTGGTCACGAGTGACAACGGCATTGATTTTCCGCGAGCAAAGGCTACTCTCTACGACTTAGGCACGCGGGTTCCGCTGGCAATTTGGTGGCCGGAAAAAATGACTGGAGGAAGGGTGATCGATGATCTTGTCAGTCTCACCGACATCGCCCCGACCTTTTTGGCGGCTGCGGGTGTCGAGATACCTAAGGACGTGACGGGAAAAAGTCTGCTCAACATCCTTCTTTCAGACCGTTCGGGATCCATCGACGCCACGAGAAGGCAGGTTTTTACGGGTCGCGAACGGCATTCTCCTTATCGTGAGGGAAATGTGGGTTACCCGATGCGCGCCATCCGCACCGACAAATTTCTCTACATCCGCAACTTCGCACCGGACAGATGGCCGGCAGGGGACCCTCCGCACTACGCTGATCCTCCCGGAGAGTACCGGCCAAAGCTCGCGATCCTCGAAATGAAAGACTCCGACGAGGGCAGGTATTTCTTCGACCTCTGTTACGGTAAACGCCCGAAGGAAGAACTGTACGACCTGGAAAAGGATCCCGATCAACTCGTCAACGTTGCGTCGGACCCCGAATATACCGACACAAAGAGAGAATTGTGGCGCCGGTTGCGGGCATATCTCGAAGAGACGGGTGATCCGCGGGCGTTTGGCCGGGACGGGGGGTGGGACTCGATGCCGTGGCATGGGGAGTTCACCTACCCGGGTTTTGAGAATAATTAGAACCGGCTCGACTCAGAATTCGCTCCGGTGTACAACGCGACGACATGAGCGATCTCAAAAAGACCGAATCGCAATCGGGACTCCTTCGTCGGTTTTGGCATTCCGTTTTCCGAGGCCCCGTTTACCCTCGTGACGATTCCGACCGAAAGCTGATTGTTCTGAGTCACCTGTTGCTCCATTTCCGGCCGGTTCGTCTTCCCGCCAAGAATCTGCGATACACCCACACTTGGGGATTGGGGGGTATGTCGATGACCCTCTTTTTCGTCCTCGCGGCGACAGGTGTGCTCCTCATGTTCGTGTACGAACCGTCACCGGGGTACGCCTACGACTCGATCGCCAATCTGCAAACCAATCTGCTTTTTGGCAAACTCATCCGAAATATCCATTACTGGAGTGCCAACCTTCTGATTGTCCTCGTCACGTTTCATTTGATCAGGGTGTATTTGACCGGGGCTTACTACCCTCCGCGCCAGTTCAACTGGGTGCTCGGCCTCTTGCTGCTGTTTTGTGTCTTGGTGTCGAACTTCACCGGTTATCTCATGCCATGGGATCAGCTCTCTTACTGGGCCATCACGATCGTCACGGGGATGATGGGATACGCACCTTTTATTGGCGAATGGCTTCAGGATGTGGTCCGAGGTGGGACGGAAATCGGATCGACAACGCTTGTCAATTTTTATGCGACGCATACAACGGTGATGCCGGCTCTCATCATCGTGCTTATGATGTTCCACTTCTGGCGCATTCGAAAAGCCGGTGGGGTGGTGATCCCGCGATCGCCCGGCGAAGAGAAGGAAGAGAAACCCGAACAGGCACTCACGCTCCCGCATCTCTTGCTTCGAGAGTTCTCGGTAGCGCTCGTGCTCATCGCTTTCGTTATGGTGCTATCGGTTGTTTTTGACGCCCCGTTGGGAGAAGCGGCCAACCCGGGTATGAGCCCCAATCCGGCCAAAGCGCCGTGGTACTTTCTGGGGTTCCAAGAATTGCTTATTCATTTCGATCCCTTGTTCGCAGTGGTCATCATCCCGTTGTTGGGGGCGCTGGGGCTTTTCTTCATACCATACATTCGATACGAAAAAGACACGTCGGGTATATTTATGATGTCCCGCGAAGGCAGGCGGTTGGGGCTCGTCGCGGCACTAACGGCGCTTTTTATCACGCCGGTTTTCATCGTGGCCGATGAGTATTGGATCGATTGGGATGCGTGGATGCGTGGCGTATCCCCGGTCGTAAGCAACGGTGTCTTGCCCGCTACAATCCTCGGTGCCGCCTTAACCGGCTACTGTGCGTTTTTGAAAAGGCGATACTCCGCCTCCAACAATGAGGTTGTGCAATTCGTATTTGTGCTGCTTTCGGTGGCGTTCGTGATTCTAACAATCACGGAAATCTGGTTCCGAGGTCCGCGGATGGCGCTCGTGTGGCCGTGGAGCCTGTAGCATATGAGAGATACGGTTACGATCACGGACTCGATCCCGAGCTGCGGATAGGCCAACAGAGATGGCTGGTAAGAAGAATAAGGCGACGCGACCAAAAACAAAGGTTCCGTCTGCAAGCGCGGACGTGCCCGGCGAAGTCAGAATCTCACGTCGTTCATTTCTTGGGAAACTGTGGCTGGTGATAGGAGGGGTGGCGCTCCTCGAATACCTCGCGATTGCGCTCGATTTTGTGAGGCCACGCAGGACACGACGCGACGGTGAGAACGATACCATCGTGATCGCCGGGCCGATCGAAAGGTTCGAGCCAGATACAGTGACGGCCTTCCCCGAGGGCGGGTTTTATCTTGCGCGGTTGGAAAACGGCGGCTTCCTCGCGCTTTCGCGCAAGTGCACGCACCTTGGCTGCACGGTCCCCTGGAACGCCGACGAGGGGAGCTTCGTCTGTCCTTGCCACGCTTCAGCGTTCGATATCACTGGTGACGTGCTGGACCCACCGGCACCCCGTGCGCTCGACCTCTACCCCGTGAGAATCGAGAATCGGATCGTCAAGGTGGACACGCGCCAAGTGAAAAAAAGAAGATCGTTCGACCCAACACAGGTCACCTACGCGTGATGACCGTGGGTGTTCCACAGGTGCACACCGATCAGTGGTGGTTGAAAAAAAAGCGCCCGAAAAGACGGCGAATGTTTCCATGATGAACGGCAGCGATTTGCATAGTTGGAGAACGGCCGCACTAGTTGCCGCGACGGTTATGGTCCTATCCGTGCCCGCGTACTTACTAAAGGAGATGTATGGACGGAGCGTGCGCCAGCCGCCACGGAGTCCGGTGGCGACGTTCGTCGGCCGGGACCTGTGCGCCGGTTGTCACAAAAAGGAGTACGAGGCCTGGCAGGGGTCTCACCACGACCATTCGATGGCGGTCGCCACGGATACCACCGTCCTCGGCGATTTCGACAATGCGACATTCGATTACCGTGACATCACAGCACGGTTCTATGAGAAAAACGGTAAGTTCTTCGTCCGGACACAGGGACCGGGCGGCGAGACTCGTGAGTTCGAAATAAGGTGTACGCTTGGGGTCGAGCCATTGCAGCAGTATCTCGTTCCCTTCCCAGGCGGGCGTCTTCAGGCGCTCACGATCGCGTGGGACACCGAACGCGATGAATGGTTTTACCTTTACCCGAATCAGGACATTCCATCCCATGACTGGCTTCATTGGACGCGAAACGCGCAAAATTGGAATGGGATGTGTGCCGAGTGT
>CP070677.1:3942266-3947989 GCA_020352495.1 Candidatus Latescibacterota bacterium | reverse complement strand
GAGGAGACCACAGAACTGTGGATTGTTCGATATGTTGCCGTTTACCCCGTACTGATCCTCGAAGGGCCACACGTAATCACCCGCATCGTTCCCAAAGAAATTGCAGCAATTCAGTGTCAGAACGTTGCTACTGAGATCGCAGTGGATGCTGCACGCTACCAGATTAAAGACGATGACTGTGTTCTGGAGCACGGGCGAGGAATTGACACCTATGAATAGCCCGGCGCCGGCATTCGCCGTGTTACGGCAAAGCGTGCAGTTGGTGAGCACCGTCGCGGAGTAATTGTTGATGTACGCGGCACCGCCATGGATCGCCGTGTTACCGTAGAAGATCGACCAACTCACATCCGCGTTCGCCTGGTAACACCTCAGCCCGCCACCGGCCCTACCGACAGTATTGTCAATAAACCAGCAATGGCTGATCACCGGGGCGCACGTTCGGCAATAAACCGCACCCCCATCGAGCGCCTCGTTTTCCACGAATCTGCACTCGCGAATGGCCGAGGAGGAGGAAGCACAGTAGACTGCCCCACCGTACGTCTGGTACCCATTTCGGATCGTCACTCCCTCCAGTACGGATCCGGAGCCCTCTCCGGAGTGAAAATTGAAACCCCGGTGCGGCTCATTCGAACTCCCCTCGCAATCGATGACACATGCTGCCGGGTCCTCATAATACGAGCGAATCACAATCGCTTTCCCCGCGTAATCGAGGTCTCTATTGCCGGCGCCGGTGTACACACCGTCAGCTAGGGCCACCGTATCCTCCGCGGCCGCCGAGTCGATGGCCGCCTGGATCGTAGGGGCACTTCCCGTCCCGTCGGGTATGACGTACCAAGTGCGAGCAACGGA
Organism: Candidatus Latescibacterota bacterium; assembly: GCA_020352495.1. GTDB lineage: Bacteria > Krumholzibacteriota > Krumholzibacteriia > WVZY01 > WVZY01. The sequence goes on along the minus strand of CP070677.1, from coordinate 3,947,140 downwards.
AACGGGCGATAGGATTACGAGGAACGTAAAGGTAAGAGACAACAGTTGAATCTTCATGGCACCCCCCTTTTTTTTGCGCCAACGGTAGTTCGTCAACTGTCTATTACATGATAAATTTTTCGATCCCAACCAATGTTGTCAACGTCTTCTGCCCAAGTCCGAGTTTTGTCATTAATTGACAATGTATAGAGGCCCACTTTGCTGTCCTAATAGTCCCCTTCGGCTTCCGCCTCGAACTCCTCACGCGAAAGGAGATCCAACTCCAGACGTTGCACCGCGAAGAACTCAGCGTGCTGTGCGTCTCTCTGAGAGGTCATCTTCATGTCCTGAACGTGGGTCACCGGGGCGACGAGCGTCCCTTTGACAACCCGTCCGTCCTTCAACGAAAGATACGTAGTGCCCCAGAAATGCTCGAAACCTTGTCCATTGAGTTCGAGCGATTCGAAAGCCATGTGCAAGTGGATCATGTTCTTTGCGTTCGAGAACTCAATGATCGCGCAGGGGATGTCCTTTACGAGCGTCACCCCGATGAGCTTCGAATAGCCGTTCCCGCTGAACGTGTAACGGGAATTCGTCACAACCGGCGGATACTCAAACGAAAAGTCGTATGTGCCGCGGCTGTTTTTGAACTCGGTTCCCATTGTTGCCGCAGCCGGGACATCGAAGTGTTTTTGGGGCCTCACGGGTCCATCGAACGTCACTGCATCCCAGCTCATGATCATGAACCATACGCCCTCGATCGTCCGCGGGAGATCGCTAAAGTCGAACTTCGTGAGGAGATCTTCGTCTTCCACCGAACATGTCAACGAAAACCCTTCGGCCTCCACGAGAAATGACAATTGCGCCGGCTCATCCAAGTTCATTGACTGGCCAAATGCGGACTTCTTCCAAGTGAATCTTTCTCTTACGCGGCCCTCGTGGTCGTCCTCGACGCGGGTGCGCTCGAAAAGGGCAAGAGCCTTCTGCTCACCGAATTTAGTGCCGTCGGTCTGAAAAAATTCCGTATGCCGGCGGAGCCTGTAGCAGAGCGTTTCACCTGGTTCGTAGCGCAATCTCAAAGGTACGGGTTCCAGAAGTGAGATCTCGTGCGTGTCGTCCGACGAGTTGGCGGCGGACGGAAACATCACGAGTCCTGCCACAAGCATGACAAGACAACCAGTTCTCTTGTTCATTCTAATTCCCCCCGATTATCGATGGTTCTCATCCGTCGTTTCACGTGACTGATCATTCTGGAAATCGAGTCTGTTTTTGAGAGAATTCCGTTGGTCACACCAGCTACCTCTGAAGTTCTTTCGTCACCCGCTTTGCCCACCTCGCGGTTGCCTGATATTTCGCTATCCCTTGTTCCATTGCGTAGGCGCCATTTGTCGTCATGTGTACTCGATTCATTTTGAGGTGCCCCTTGAGATGCCGGACATACTCGTTGAGATGTGGCACCAACTCGCGCAGGAAATCGAGCGACTGTTTCTGTCCCAAGGCATGCCCCATGAATGCGAATCGGAGCATCAACTCGTCGAGACGCCATATGACATCGTCCCTGATGACGGGTTTAGAGAGTCTTTGCTCGAGTTCCTTCTTTCCCTTTTTCGTGAGGACGTAGATCTGCTTGGGACGGAGTGTGTCCTTTTTTTCGATACGGCTCTTGACGAGCCGGTTCCGCTCCAGGCGTCGCAATGCGGGGTAGATCGCGCCCGGGCTCGTGCTGAAGTGTCCCATGGGTGTCGTGGAGAATATCTTTCGAAGGTCATAGCCCGAACGCGGTTGTATGGAAACAAGACCCAGGATGGCAAGCGAGAGTGTTGACGGGACAGGCGCTCGACTCATGATATATATAGAATAGTACGATTCGTATTATTTTTCAACCCTCAAATTCTTGGGCGACCCCGGCCTCGGCACAGACGTCGCCAATTGATGTGACCGAGATCACTCGTCGTCGAATCGACGCTGAAACGCCTTTAAGGACAACGCGCTGCGAGGCCTCTTGACAGATTGCCGGGATCGATTATCAATACAAGTAGAAGACGGCGTCGGGGCTTATTGCCGACTGGGGATGACGGTCATATTGAGAGGTCTAGCCGTCACGCGCACGACGCGTTTTCGAGCGAAAACATCCCAACGAAGGTGCCTACATCCCGAGCGGTCTCGTTTTCGTCTCCGGTGCGGCCAAAGCCACAAATAACCCCTCCGCAGTGACGGCATTCCGCGCGACCCACACGCGCTCGCAAGGAGGGCGTATGTCACAGCCCAATCCCAAAAACCTCGATTTCGAACTCGGCTACCTCGTTCTTCTTACACGGTGGGGGCTCAAGCCTCTAAGCCGCTGGGAGGGCTCATTGCGAGAGGACGCCCGGGCCTTTATACGGTCCGAAGGGCTCTCGATGGAAACCGTTTTGCGCAAGACCCGCATGGGTCGGAGAACGTGGGAAACGGTTTTCGCCAAACGCGCCGGTTATGTGACTCTGTACAGGAATCGCTTTGACGGGATGCGTCTCAAAGACACGCCCGAGGTGGCCAGGTTGCAGGGTCAGCTTTTCGGGTATCCCTCGTGTTGTGTCGAGACGTTCGTCCAGGATCCGTACGCGCCAAACGATCTGTCTCCAGCCGATCAGAAGATCCTTTTCCATTGGGCCTGTCGATCGTGCCACACGACGCCGGGGTTGTTGAGGGAATACCGCCGAGTCTACAGGGAATACCGTGAGCGATTCGGGACCGGGGCGGCCGCCCCACACCGTCCGTCAGGGGGATTCGCCAGGTCTCTGTGCAAATTGGCTGCCGGCTTTGCATTCTTGGCGGGAACGACCGCACTGCCTGCAGCCGCTCAGGATCCACACTGGAGCCCTGTGGCCGACGACGTCGATTCGGATTTTCTCTCGTTCGCCGAGGAGATCCTTGTCGGGACAAACTGGGAGGATTTCGATACCGACGGGAACCTCGCGTTGGACGGCGTGCAAACGAGTCTCATGCTAAGGCAACTTCTCGCTTCACCGCCGTCTGGAGTCACGATTGAAGAACACCCGCTCAGGGGAATGGAACAATGTCGGATCTGCGGTCTAGGTGTGAACATGGGGTGTATCACCGTGACGCACCTCTCGAGGGGGCTTTCGGTTGAACTGCCGTACATGGCTCTGCACGCACTCGACCATGGTAGTCTCCAATACGATGGGACGCTTCACTCGGGCAGGGTCGATCTGGAAGCGGTGAAAAGGATCCTTTTCCCTTGCGATCCAACTCATTTGCTACCGGTCATTGGTGACGACCCGGACGGTGACGGACTTACATCGGAGGAAGAATCGGTCTTCGCGACGGACCCCAACGATTGGGACACCGACGATGACTCGCTTGCAGACGGCTCTCAGTTGGCCGAAGGACTTATCTCCCTCATCTCAGAGCTCCCGAGGGAAGTGGTCCCGGGGCAGCCGTACATGTTGGAGTTCTGGATGGATGGTGTCGAGCAGTGTGAAGTGTGTGGCGCGACATTCAACATGGGGTCCGCCGAGATCGTCAACCCACTCGAGGGCCTTTCGGTGTCTGTTCCCTTTGTGGGGATCCATTCGCTCGCTCACGGCGGGTTTGTCTATGATGGCACAGAGAACGACGGTCGCGCACTACCGCTGATCCTTCGCGCGGTGCTCACCGGGGAGGAAACGGCCCACTGGGTGGAGGTGGTGGGCGATACCGATGGTGACGGGCTGACGGACGGCGAAGAACCGTACTTCAACCTGAATCCAGGAGTCCTGGACGAAAACGGGAACGGGGTACCCGACGGCCGCGAGTTGGCTATGGATATGGCTTCTGTGATCCACAACGTACCGCGGTCGCCGAATCCGGATGCCATATATGCGGTCGATCATCTCACCTTTGGCATCTATTCTTGCCTCACGTGCGGGGAAGAGATCAACATGGGGTTCTTAGAAATCGTCGACCCCCTCAACGGGACCAGCGTAAATCTCCCGTACTACAACCTCCATTTCATGGACCACGGGAGTTTTTCAACCGATCGGAACGATCTCTACCCACGCGTCGACCCCCGAGAGATTGGGGAAGTCCTCGGCATCGACCGACTCACCGGCATCGAATCACCGTCAGGGACGCCCGCTTTTTCTCTAACGAGCGCGCCGAATCCCTTTGGGCCGGGTGAGTCGACGGAGATTACCCTCGCGCTTCCGACATCGAGCAGCGTCGAGGTTGCCATCTACGATGTCAACGGGAGAAAAGTACGTGATCTTTATAGAGGCAACCCAACGAGCAGCCTTCTCCGGTTCCGTTGGAACGGTCAAGACAACGATGGGACGGCGGCCGCATCAGGTGTCTATTTCTGTAAGGCGAAGATCGGCAAAATCACGGTCGCTCGCAAGTTGACGTTGGTTCGTTAGTACGTGTCTCTTTTGAGAAACTGGGTTGTTTGAAGAACCCGGTTGTTGAGTTATTCGAAGAGTTGGCAATCCCAGCTCACCTACTGCCTGGACAACACTCCATTGGCGATCGGTATATGTGCGGTGGGGCGTCAGACCGCTCCCGACGGAGCTATGTGTGCCGCTCAACAGCAGGATCTTGTGGGTATCGGTCGCCCCCCGGAACAGGGGCAAATGCGGGCGTGACAAGCCAACCAAGTGCTTGTCATCGACGAGATTGTCTGCGATAATGAATACAGAGGCATCCCCCACCCGTAACGGCCCCACCTCTGATCTCCGCCGGAAGGAAGGCCTTCCGTAATGAATAAGTTGTATGCCGCACTGGGCCTAGCGTCCGTTCTCGTTTGTGCCGGTCTGGTTTCACCCCTCTTTTCCGGTCCGGAGAGGGTTCGGCAGTTCAATGTTCATACCCCAAAAGAAGGACCGACCGAACGTATTTATTTTCACTCTACGTCTGGTGAT
>CP070677.1:3917464-3942166 GCA_020352495.1 Candidatus Latescibacterota bacterium | reverse complement strand
TGGTAGTTGGCGCTTCGGGGCACAGCTATTCGACGCTCGAGAAAACGGTTCCTGTCAAACAAAAACTCATGATTCTGCCTACGCTACCACGGGTCGCGCGCCCGGGGGATGCGTTTTCGCTACCCGTCTCGGTGTTTGCCACGGACAGCACGATCCGGAAGGTCGATCTGTCGCTCGCGCTCTCGGCCACTTTACGGGCCGAGGGACCAGCCACGGCAAGCCTCCCATTCGACAAACCCGGCGAGAAGGACACGGCGTTTTGGGTTAGCGTGGGAGATGCCATCGGTGCCGATACCGCGACGGTTATGGCGACATCGGGGCCGTTCTCGGCGGACTACACCGTTCACATGCCGATCACGAGTGCCAATCCATTTTACACGGAGGTGACCGATACGACGGTGCTCAAGGACTACCCGGTGACGCTCACGCCCGAGAAATTCGGGCTCGAGGGTACGAATGAGGCCCGCGTCGCCTTTTCGCGGATGCCCGACATTCAGCTCGACAAACGGTATGCGTACTTGATCCGTTATCCCTATGGATGTATCGAGCAGACCGTCTCGGCCGCCTTCCCGCAAATCTATCTGCCATATCTCGTCGATCTCAAGCCACATCAGAAACAAGCGGTCACCGATCACGTGAACGCAACGATCAAGAAGCTGGGGCGGTTCCGGGCGGATAAAGGATTTTCCTTTTGGCCGTTTTCGAATCGCCGTCAGAACCGGTACACCGATTGGGGGACGAGCTATGCGGGACATTTTCTCGTCGAGGCTCGCGAGCTGGGCTATCACGTACCGGGGGATCTTTACGATCACTGGCTCAAAGACGCGCGTCGTAACGCGAAAAAGGTAAACACCAAAAACCACAGATATCAGACATACCGGTTGTTCGTTCTCGCCTTGGGGGGAAAACCTCACTTGGGCGCGATGAACCTCGTTCGCGAAAACTATCTCCGCTCGCTCGATCCGTTGTCACGGAAATTGTTGGCGGCGGCGTACTATGTGAGCGGGAGTCACGATATTGCCCGTGAGATCAACGAGACGGCGTCGACCGAGATCATCGACTACCGGGAAATGAGTGGTACGTATGGGTCGGCGCTTCGCGATCGGGCGCTCGTGACATACCTGTGTGTAAAGATGAACGACATGCAGACGGCGTCCTATCTGCTTCGCGAGGTGGCCAAGGCGTTCCGGCCGTTTGGCTGGTACTCGACACAGGAAACGGCGATGGCGATCCTTGGTATTGGCGCCTACTCCAAGGGATCGCCGTTTCCCGGTGGGGCGGTCAAGTTTCGGGTGAAGATGGGCGATGGCAAGCGCGAGACAATGACTCTTACCGGATATCAAACCGTTTTGGATCTCCCGGACATGTGGGGCAAACCGGTAACGATCGAAAACGAGAGTGACAATCCGCTCTTTGTTTCTCTTTTTGAGGAGGGGATCCCGGTCGATAGCCGTATAAAGACCGAACGCCACGGCATCGAGCTTACGAGAGGCTTCTATGGTGAGGACGGAACCGTCATCGATGTTGGCGCGCGGCCGCAGGGAGAACCGTTCTGGGTGATCTACAAAGTCCAAAGCACGTTTGACACACCGCTAAAAGAGCTCGCCCTCACGAGTGTCCTCCCCTCGGGTTGGGAGATCTTGAATCCCCGGGTGACGATGGAATCACCGCCCACCTGGGTGAAACGGCTGCAAATCAGTTCCGGTGAGTATATGGATATCCGGGACGATCGCGTGAACTGGTTCTTTGACCTTTCCCCCAGGCAGAGGACGGTGTTTGGAATCAAAATCAACCCGACATTCAAGGGGTCGTACGCACTACCACCGGTCGTGGTCGAGGCGATGTACTCGCCCGAGTTCTATGCGCGAATCGCTGGCTGGCGGGCATCGGTCAAGTAATCGTCGGGCGTCCATGAGGTCGCCGGCGAAAGACAGGATTTGGCTCAATTTGTCTCTAAAACGAAAATACGCTTTCACCTTGTTGGTTTTGATCGCGGGTGTCGCGATTTGGCTCATGTGGCCTGTTGGGCCGCTTTTCCCCAACGACTACTCCACACTCGTTTTCGACGCCAACGGGGAGCCGCTTCGGGTAACACTTGCCGGTGACGAACAGTATCGGTTTTCCCCCGAAGCGACACCACTTCCCGAGAAATACGTCACGGCGCTCTTGACCTCTGAGGACAGAAGGTTCTACTCACACCCGGGTGTCGATCCCCTCGCGCTGGCGAAAGCGGCTATAACAAACATCAGAACGGGAAAGCGGCTCCGGGGGGGAAGCACGATCACCATGCAACTCGCACGGTTGGCCAATCCCAAACCGCGCACCTACCTCAACAAGCTTCGTGAGTGTCTCGAGGCGGTAAAGCTCTCTTTGCATTTTTCAAAAGAAGACGTTTTGAGACTCTACGCCGCGCATGCGCCGATGGGGGGCAACGTTATCGGTCTCCAAGCGGCATCGTACCTGTATTACGGGAAACCGGCTACAGAACTCACGTGGGCCGAGTCCGCGCTCTTTGCAACGCTTCCCAACTCGCCATCGATGATCAATCTGGAAAGAGAACGACCGCTTCTTGTCCGAAAGCGAAACGCGTTACTAAAACGGATACACGACCGGGGCATTATCGATCGATTGACCTTCGAGGCGGCATGCGAGGAAGCGCTCCCCGAGGAAAACCCACGCTACCCGTTTGTCGCACCACACTTCACGCAAGCTGTGTTGAAAAAGCCCGGTCTTGAGACAAGCGATCATCGCGGGAGCGGCGAAATCTTGACCACACTCGATCGGAACATCCAGCGACAAGTGGCGGACGCAGCGAGACGGCATCACTCGCTGTTGGCTAAACAGGGGGTGCACAACCTTGCGGTGCTTGTAGCGGAGACAAAGACGGGAGAAATCCGCGCGTATGTCGGATCGCAGGATTTTCGAGACCCGTTGTACGGTGGACAAGTTGACGGTGTGAGGGCATCGCGATCTACGGGGAGTCTTCTCAAACCGGTCCTCGTGGCGAGGGCGTTGGATCGAGGGCCATTTACGATGCTCTCAAAGATACAAGACATCCCCACTTTTTATGGAACATTCGCACCCCAGAACGCGTCAAAGAAATTTATCGGGCTCGTTGGTCTCGATGAGGTGCTGATTCAATCGCTCAATGTCCCATCGGTTCGTCTTTTGAACGCGTACGGCGTCGCCGACTTCTACGATTTTCTTGTCGGGGCCGGACTTGACGGGTTGTTTAGAGGTGCCGACGGCTACGGTCTCGCGCTCGTCCTCGGCGGGGCCGAAGCGAGTCTTTACGAACTCGTTGAGTTGTATGTCGCACTGGGCAATCTGGGGCGGGCGCGGCCGCTCCGCTCCACGACGGACGGATCAGAGAGTGCTCGACCGACAAAATCGGGAGATGAACTCTTTAGCCATGGAGCCGCGTGGCTCGTGCTAAACACGTTGACTCGGCTCTCGCGACCGGGGAGCGAGTACTATTGGGACCGTTTCAACGATCAAATTCCTGTGGCGTGGAAAACGGGTACGAGCTACGGGCAAAAAGATGCCTGGGCCGTCGGGGTCAACGCACAGTGGACGATAGGTGTCTGGGTGGGGAACTTCACCGGCGAGGGTAATGCGGAGCTGAGCGGTGCCCGGTCGGCCGCACCGCTTCTATTTACGCTGTTCAACACGCTGACCCGGCACGATCAGCCGATATGGTTCGACGAACCGTTTTTTGATCTCGAGGAGATTGCCTGCTGCACTGCGAGTGGGTACCCCGTGGGTCCCTATTGCGACGAAACAGTCAAGACAAAACGGCCAAGACGGTCGCACGCTTTGGGGAGGTGTCCTTTTCATCAGAAATATCTCGTCGACAAAGCGACGGGGAAATCCGTCTGCTCGCTGTGTTGGGAGGGGGTAGAAACCGAGTGGGTCTATCGGTTTATCCTGCCACCGGACGTCAAAGAAGTTCTGACAAGGTCCGGCTGTCATGTGGATACCGTACCGGAGCACTCGGCGGAGTGCCCCGATTTTCGTGATGGCAATCGGATCGAACTGGTCTATCCGGTGGATGGCGTAAAGATCTTTGTGCCCCGGGATTTCGATGGCGAGCATGAAAAAATCGTGTTGTCCGCCAAACATCGGGAACCATCGACGCATCTCTTCTGGTTTCTCAACGGATCGTTTGTCGGGGAAACGGTCGGTCATCACGAGTGTCCCATCGACCTCGACCCTGGTTCTTACAAATTGACCATTGAGGACGAAGATGGTTTTTCACGAAGCGTGACGTTTACGGCATACAAAAAAGACGCGTAGTCGGTTCGGCCACGGATCACAAAGAACGAGGTTAGCGGTCATGTGTGAGATCAATCGCGTGACAATCGCAAAGCGCTGGGCTGAGCGTGGATTTAGTTGTGGATTGTGGGTCGATCCATCGGGGCAGGGGTGGGAGGATTTTGTCCACGATGTCGACGAATTGGTGATGGTGCTCGAGGGGGAGATGGAATTCGAGATCGAGGGTGAAGTGCATCGTCCGTCCATCGGCGAGGAGCTGTTCATCCCAGCACAGGCAATTCATTCGTCGCGGAATATTGGAGGTACCACGGCAAGATGGTTGTACGGGTACAAGATTCTGATGTGAAGGGCGGCTTATGGGTGGGCGGACTGAGGCGGGTCAATCGAGGCAGGTGAGATGCGAAGACCGAGGCTGACAGGAGTTCTAACCGGCGGGTTGATAATATTTGGCGTGGCGCTGGCGTTGTATCTTGCGTTCGTCCGGCCATGGCAGCTCAGGTGGGGCGCGACCGACATCGAAGTCAAGCGGTCGATGCTGGGTGATGGACTGGTTGCAAACCCATCGTTCAATGCCACCCGTGCAGTCACGGTCGACGCACGGCCCGAGGACATTTGGCCGTGGATCATTCAGATCGGCTATGGTCGGGCCGGTTGGTACAGCTACGACTGGATCGATAATCTTGGGAGACCGAGCGCAGAGCGGATTATCCCCGAACTCCAACACATGGAACCGGGGGATCGCGTACCGATGGGACCAGGTGAAATGGGGATGACGGTAGCGGCCGTCGAACCCGGCGAGTGGATGGTCTGGGGGGATGAGAGCGCAAGCTGGGTGTGGGGGCTTTATCCGGTGGATGAAAATCAAACACGCCTCATAACACGTGTGCGGATTCACTACGATTGGGCCCATCCAACGATCGTCTTCAATCTGCTTATCGACGTCGGTGATATCGTCATGATGCCTAAGTGCATGCTCGGGATCAAGTGGCGGGCGGAAGCGTTGAGCCGGTCGAGGGAGGGGTGAGAAAGTCCGTTAGATCCCCCACGGCAGAGGAGCGCAGCGAAGTTGCCGGCGCGATCGTAAGGACACGACTGCAGCGGCACACGGCCGCGGATGGTCAGCGAATCCCCCTCGTTTCGGAATTACCGACTTGCAGGGGATGGGGTCGCATCTTAATGTTGGGTTACATCGAGAGAAACAAAGGAGCCGTAATCCATGTCGATCAAACACTCTGAAGACGTTCCGAAAGAACCCGTCAAAGCTGGAAAAGGGACTCAACGCCAGGTGCTCATCGGGCCCGACGAGGCGCCAAACTTTGCCCTGAGGCGTTTTATCATGGACCCCGGAGGGGGGATACCCAATCACACGAACACCGTCGAGCACGAACAGTATGTGCTTCGGGGTCGTGCAAAAATCGGGATCGGCGAGGAGATCGTCGAAGTCAAGACCGGTGACGTCGTCTACATTCCCGCCAGGACGCCGCACTGGTATGAGGTGCAGGGCGAAGAGCCGTTCGAGTTTTTGTGTGTCGTTCCCAATCTGCCGGACCAGGTGGAGCTACTCGACAAAAAAGAGTGATCTTCTTTTTAGTTATTGATCTCCCTGGCTGCTCTTACTTCAAAAGCACCATTTTCCTTGTAAACGTTCGGTCACCCGTTGTCAGACGATAGAAGTACACACCCGAACCAACCGGGTTGCCCCTCGCGTCTCTGCCGTTCCAGATGACCTCGTGGGATCCCGCATCCCTCGTGTCGTCCATCAGTGTCGTCACCAGTTGTCCGCGAACATTGTAAATCGATAATGTTGCACGCATCTTCCGAGGCAGCGTAAAAGAGATCGTCGTGACCGGGTTAAAGGGGTTTGGGTGATTTTGATGGAGTTCGAGTTTTGTTGCGGAGATTGTACCGATGTTTGTCGGAACTGGCAGGCACAATGTGTAGGCGGGTGTGTCATCCCCGGACCCGTCCACGGTAAGATTGTATAAACCGGTGACGGGCAGCGTCGCACCGATCTCGCCGTCTCCCGAAGAAAAATCGTCGTAGTCCAATGTGGTGCCCGCCCTGCTCAACCGGAGCGAGAGCGACCCGGGGCCATGGTTGTCGAGAAGAGCCGTCACCTGGTGCCCCGCCCACCCGTTGAACGTATAGGTGTGTTGGGCGCCCATCACTGAGATACTGTCGGAAATGCACTGACCATAGGAGATGAACCACGCGTCGACATCAATGGAGTTGAGACACAGGACATAGTTCGGCGTGTCATCCCAGAACCCATCCACTGTCAGTGTGTACACACCATCCGTGGGTAACGTCGCACCGACCTCACCATCCCCACTCGAGAAATTGTCATAACCCAACGTGCTATCCAGCTTGCTCAAACGCAGCGAAAGCGACCCCGATCCGTCGTTGTCCAAGAACGCGATCACGCTATCGCCGGCTCCTCCCATAAAGGTGTAGCTATCCTGAGCTCCCATCAGGGCGATGCTATCCAAAAGACACTCGTCGTAGGAGAGCGTACTGTCAACGTCGACGAGGTTGAGACAAAGCGTGTAGCCCGGCGTGTCATCTCCTGAGCCATCGACAGTCAGCGTATAGATGTCGTCTGTGGGCAACGTCGCGCTGACCTCGCCATCTCCGACAGAGAAGCCGTCATAAACCAACGAGCTGTCCGCCCTGCTCACACGCAGCGAGAGCGACCCCGATCCGTCGTTATCCAGATAGGCGGTGATCGTATCCCCCGCCTCCCCGGCAAATGTGTAGTTGTTCTGAGCTCCCATCAGAGTGATGTTATCCGACAGACACTCGTCGTAAGAGATCGTACCGTCTACGTCGATGTTGTTGAGACAAAGCGTGTACCCCGGCGTGTCGTCTCCGGATCCATCTACGGTCAGTGTGTAGGTGCCATTTGTAGGCAACGTCGCGCCGACCTGCCCGTCCGATAGCGAAAAAGCGTCATAGTCCAATGAGGTGCCCTCGTGGCTCAGACGCAGAGAGAGTGATCCCGGCCCCGTGTTGTCCAACAGGACAACGACACTGTCACTGGCACCTCCGGTAAACGTGTAGTTATCCTGCGCGCCCATCACGGAGATGCTGTCCGAGAGACACTGGTCGTAGGAGATCGTACCGTCTACGTCGATAAGGTTGAGACAGAGCGTGTACCCCGGCGTGTCATCTCCGGAACCATCCACCGTCAGAGTGTAAACACCAGTTTCGGGTAACGTCGCACCGGTCTCGCCATCCCCCGCAGAAAAATTGTCATAGCCCATCGTGCTGTCTGCTCTGCTCAAGCGCAAAGAGAGTGATCCCGGCCCCGTGTTGTTCAAGAAAACGACGACACTATCACCCATACCCCCGGTAAAGGTGTAGTTGTCCTGCGCGCCCATCAAGGAGACACTGTCCGAGAGACACTGGTCGTAGGAGATCGTACCGTCTACATCTATGAGATTGAGACACAATCTGTAGGCGGGCGTGTCGTCGAGGTTTCCATCCACGGTCAGTGTGTAGGTGCCAGCCGTGGGTAGCGTCGCACCGATCTCGCGGTCCCCTACGGAAAAACTATCGAAATCCAACGTACTATCATTCTTGCTCAGGCGTAGTGAAAGTGAACCTGGTCCCTGGTTGTCCACAAAGGCGACAACGCTATCACCCGCCCCTCCAGTAAACGTGTAGATGTCCTCTTCACCCGCCACGTCGATCTCACCATCAACGCACTCATCATAGTTGATCGGCGCACTCGGGGACGGTGAGTTGGACGAAGCCCCCCATACGGGTTGAGAGGGGACAACGAATGTCAGAATCAAACCGACCGCCAAAACGACGGGAGCCAGGCGCCCGCGTTTGACACAATGGAACAGCAACAACGATTTTGGCTTGTTTTCTCTACCACTCTCCAACATCCTCTCGTTCGGATAACGCGTGGCCAACGGTGTCATTCATCCTCCTTGTGTGCGAGCAGTGCAAAAAACAACCGACTCCCGATGATCCCGTGCCTCTCAAGATACGTAGTCCAAGCAGGCCCGGCGGTCAGCTCGTAAAAAGGCTAAATAACAGGGTTTACAGGGAGGGTACGCCGACCGGGATCTTGTCCGTCCGGGCTCACTTTTATCAGTATCGTAAGCAAATTTCCAGCCATTTTGTGCGCCGATGGCTCATGGTGTCGCGTCTCAGTAGTCCAAGTCAAGCGCCGCCTCGCGAACCGGTTTGAGGAAATAATTCCTGTCCCTGGCATTGCGATATCTGACGGTTCTATGCGCCCCGAGAATATTTCCGAGATGAAAGAGCCCCGTAATAGATCCCGCAAAGATGGTGGTGATGTAGGCATTATCCTCGTCCCGGTCGTGTTCGTAAGCGAGGTAGGTTGAAAAGCCGAATACGGCCACGTATGCGCATACAACTGAACGCGATGGTCACCTGGATGTCGTGATGTTCGTGGAGGGCGGCTGGAAGATCAGTATCGGAGCTCGGACCAGAAGTCGTCTTGGAGCCGGTCGTTGTAACGCCGCACGGCCTCTGTCGACCCATAGATGCTGCTTCCGTACCACGACGCCGACACAAGCGCGAGAAACCCACCGAGGAACGGCATATCCGAATCGAACGCCTGATACGTGGCGCCAAAGAACGCGAGATTGACGAGCAACGCGGCGATCCCCGTCTGCCAGTGATCCGCGTAGAGGTATCCGGCGCCCGGGAGGATCGCGAGCCACCCCGCAACCGCGGGGCGCTTCCACGACGCGTCGGCGGCGCGTTGCGCGATACGGGCGTGATCGTCGGCGGTGGATTTGTACGGGTCACCCGAGGCGACCCGGGAAAACGCTTCGCGGGCATCCGCCCATCGCCGCACGTTGGCAAGCGCGAGGGGCCGGTAGTACTCCGTTTCAGACACCGGGACATTCGGCGCCGTTTCGAGAATATTGAGCAGCCGGTTTCCCGCACCCGCATCGAGGTAGGCCCGGCACATCAAAATCGCCCCATCGCGGTCTCGGCTCGCAGCCTGCAGATCGCCCAAATGGGCGTACACCCACTCACCACAGCGCTCGAATTCACGACCCGCGTAGTACGCCTCACCAATACCCATAATGGCATCGGCACGGAAAGACAAATCATCCGGACTCGCGTAAAACAGCTCACGTTTGAATTCGGTGATCGCGCGGTAGTATTCGCCTTCGAGTATCAACGAACGCGCAAAATCGAGAGACCGGCTAGACACCCCGGTCTGTGGTGATGCATCCTGCGACACGCAAAGAACGGCCAGGACGATGCTAATGATCTGGAGGGGGGTCTTCATGTAACAATCGATACCGAGTGCTCATTCGTGGGTAATACGATAGGTCATGGCCACACCGGTAAAGCCGATCGCCGGTTAGAAACACACCTTTGACAATACCGTGTTTTCGTACCGCGAGCTTGCCGTACTGAGAACAGCTCGGTGACATGGGGCACCGGCTTGTTCCCTTTGTGGGTCCCAGAATGTTCTGATAGAGATAAAAGAGCCCCCGCGTGACCACCGCAGCGGGAGAAACCGCTGATGACCGCCGACCCGCATTCGCGGTGGACCAGACCGTTTGCGGAACCGCGGATGCCAGCGGATCCGCTGGCTCCTTGAGGCCCGGGCCACTAATAATGCCACCCGCACCGGCAAAAAGGCTCCCCGCAAGAGCGACACAGAGAATCGTATTTGTCATTGTTGTTTGCCGTCTGTTGTCTGAGCGGCATACCAAACTGGTACGCTTCGACACACACGGATGTAGAGTCACTTTGAGCCCGGAAACGTGCGCAAAGCCGGTTGTAGTACCTCACGCGTCTTGACGCAGTCAATGTAATGCCACATCAATTGTGGTTGGATGGGAAATTGTACAACGACCCCCGGTGCCATCGCAAGCCAACTTTTTTCAAAACACACTGCGCGACAATCGGTTCCGGTGGTGCGACATCAGCCCGCGGTCGCGCCAGATCCCTACATCCCCCAAAGACTGTTCGTATCGACCGGTTTCCCCTGAAGTTTCAAATAGTAGAACAGCTGGCCCTTGTGCGACTTGAGGTGATCCACCATTTGAAGCAGGCGGTGCCCTAGGATCATTTGTGCTGAGTCCCAGGGTGCGGGGGCAGGTTTTGTCGCGAGCTCCTCCTCGGTGCATTTCGCCAGCATTTCCATCGCGACCGTCTTGTCTTCGGCGAGGAGCTTTTTGGCCTCAGCCACGCTGCCAAGCGTCGGCAACTTCTCCGCCGGTGGAAGCATGTCTTCCGGTTTCATCTGGCTCGGATCAAAATCCTCCGGCATGCCCCAATCACCGGTGACAAAACCTTTCATCGCCACACCGCACGATTCGGTGATGTGCTTGAGAAGCTGTCCCGTCGTCATCCAGTTGTTCTCGGCTGACGGTTTCCAGTCAAGCTTGTCGTCGTCGACAAGACCAAGGAGGTTTTCCGTCACTTTGTATGTGTACTCGACTTCTCTCTTGAGTAGCTCTGACCAGCTCATATCGACTCCTTTCGGCCGGGCAGCGCCGGCCGGTTAGACGTTTCTGTCATTATAGTGGAGTAACGGGCGGCAAAAAAGCGGCTCGTTTGGATGGGGCGGTGACGTCCTCGTAGGCGACCTCCGGAGCGCGCTTGTTTACCCGCGTGCGAGGACAGACGCCGAGAGGACGTCACCGCCCCATCTACTTCACTCCACTTCTCCATGCAAAAACCAGCACTTTCGCCGCCGGTCGTAGTAGAGCCACAACCAGCGGCCGCTCTCCGTGCGGACGAAATAATACTCACGCTGCACCTCCCTCACCCACCAGCCTCCGCTTACGACATACGGCCCGATCGTCTCCTCGACCAGCCGGTCCTCGTACATATAGGCCAACGCCGCCTTGGGATTGCGGTGCCGTGTTTTCGAGAACGGCATGGGGCGCGCGAGAATGCGTCTAATCAGTGGGCGCACCGCGACGTTTCGTGGTGCCGGTGCCGGGATCTTTTTCACCGGCTCCCATTCGAAACACGCCTCGGGCAGGTGGCCGTCGCGAAGACGTGCGATTCTTACCGCGCCCTCCCCCAACTCGGCTCGAATTCGGGCGAGCGCACGGTTGGCCGCACCAAGATCGCGTGGGGATTGCTTTTCAAAAAGATCACGCTGTCGCCGGTGTGCGCGAGCGGTTTTGGCTTCGAGAGCGATGGCGGTCACCCCGGATGCGATAGACACGGACTCGAGACGAAGGCGCGTAAGCTCGAGCACCTGACGAAGCTCGAGCGTCGGACTGGCCGGCTCGATGCGCTCGGTGCGCTTTTCCCTGTTGTCGAACTCGAACCGGATCACAAGCGCGCCTATGAGTTCGTCGCGTTTGCCAAGAGACTCCCGCATGGGCTCGAGAAGGTTTTCAATAATGGCCATCAACCGATCGAGGTTTGTTTCCGGATGATCGAGGATGGCCTGACCTTCGACGGGCTCACGTGGGATCTTGGGTTGAAGCGGTGCCCAAAGTTCTCCTTTCGCCAATTGATGAAGGTGAAGCACCTCGCTTCCAAAACGTCTCAGAACTCCCGACGCGGGAAGCTCGAGGAATCCTCCCAGGGTTGTGATTCCGAGCTTTTCGAGTGTATCGCGAAGATTTGGTTCAAAGCCCAATCGGTCGATTGGTACTTTCGATGCAGTGGTCTTCTCGCGGGCGGGATCCTCAAAGGCAATGGCGCCTCGGTGTGTCTTGGCCACCGCATAAGTTCCAAACCGCGAGAACCCGACGGCCACCGACGCGCGGAAACCGGCGGTGGTGAGATCCTCGTGGATCAGTTCTCCCCACTTTTTCAAAGAGGGGTAAAGAAGCGAAAGCCCCGTGGCCCCAAGCCAGAACACACCGGGTTCGTATTTCGAAGGCTCGACATCCGATGTGAAAAACCGAAGTCGTTCGGCAAGCAACGAGACGTTCTTTTCGATCTCGGAATCCGGCACCTCACCCGCGCGAAGCTCGCTCGACAAAGAGAGCGCGGCGGCGTAACGCATCCCGGGAAGGATGCGTCGTTCCCGTGCCTGCTCGTTCACCCAGAGGATCACCCCCTGGGCGGTGTCGCGGTCGACAACGGCGGCGGGATGGATCATCCACTCGGACCGCCGTCTGAGCAGGAGCTGAAGGGGGAACTCGTCGAGATTCACACAGGCTATCCGTTCCATCGGATATCTCCGAAGTCATTTGTCGTTCATTGGATGCCGGTATTTTGTCCTGACCGACAGGACCACAGACACCCCATAATATACCAGACATTTGTCTGGTATTCAAGGAGGGAATTGCCTCGGTGTCGGACGGGCGCCGGCAAAGCCCCGGAATCGTGACGGGCACCCATCGGTGAGGCTGCTTAACCAATTGAAAAAACAAAAGTTGACACAAGTCCCGGTCCCGATACACTGTCTTTTGATCGACCCTACGAAGCCGACCATCTTTCGAAGCTTTTCGAAAAAGACGTGACTGCGTCAGGTCAAAAGAGCGGAGTCCACCACCGTTCACAGGAACGCCGGCGATGCACCTCCCCCAAGACAAAACCCACTCCGTGCCCGGTGGTGGAAAGCTACCAGACTTGATGCGTGATCCGGTATTAACCAAAGCCCTCTTTTGAGAAAACGTTGCGACGGTGGGACAAGCGGTCCGCGACAACGGCGGTAGTCTGGTGTCTAGCAACATGACGGCGAGTCGAGGTGCGCTCGACAGCGCGGCGGAATTATGTTCAACAATTGTGTTCGAAGATGTTCGACATACCAACCCGCATCGCGTAACATGGAAGGCAACGAACTACGACGGCGCCCGAGTGTCGAGCGGAGTGTATTTCCTGGAGGTGCTGTGAGGTGCCTGGAGAGATAGTCGAAAAGTAATTCTTCTCAAGTAATCACCGGAAACGGCATATAGTCGAGTCGTCCGTCCCCCCCTGGTGTAAACGGGACGATTCAGGCGAGGGTCATGGGGGGAAGTTCAAGTGGTTGACCCCGCCACCCCTGTGTTATACTTCGTTTTGTTCCTCCGCCTAACCGTTTTGCCTCAATACACTGTGCAAAAACATGCGTTTAGGTATCAAGCTAGACCTCGGCTTCTCGGACGATGTCATCTACCGGCAGCTGTTCGGTAAACGCGACATCCTTGGCTACCTCGTCGAGCTGGGAGTTCAGACAGTCGAGACGGCGATCACACCGGAAACAGAGGAACGCGTACTATTGACACACACCCGCCGGTGTTGCGAGGCCGGGCTTCGACTTTCGCTGCATCCCTACACCGAAGGGACACGATTCAATCCCACCTACTTCTCAAAAGCCGGTGATAACCCCAGCCGAGACACTCACGAACAATTCCTCAATCTCGCATCGGAGATAGCGAGCATCCAAGGCGAAGAGGTCATCGTCAACCTCCATTCGGCCGCGGCCTCCAAGGATGTCGCCAGATGGCGACTCGTTTACAAATCCGTCCGGCTTTTCGAATGGGCTCAAGAGATGTGTGTGTGCCACACGTCAGGGGCACGTGTCGTGGCCGAACTCCAATACAGCCCCGACCCGGAAGAGCGGATCCAACGGATTGGCGACAATTTTGGGGAGCTATTGTTCATATGCACCCGGAGTGGTGTTGATGCTTGTTGGGACTTTGGGCACGCCTATATGAACTGGCACCGATATGGGTTGGCGGCGAAACCACCGGAAGCGTATTGGAAGAACGTCACCCACGTGCACTGTCATGATGTCTTTCTCGGTGATCATTTCCCGTTGATTTATCACCGTGTGCCGTGGGGGGAGTACCTGAGCGGTTTGTTCAAGTGTGGATTCAATGGAGCTGTGATCATCGAGGTGCCGCCCGAGTGTTTTATCATCGCCGGTGGGCTGGAGACGGTTCAAAAATCGGTCGAGGAGCTTCTGGCGCTACCCGAAATGCGGAACGCAGATTAGAAAGCTCCAGACTTTGGACGATGCGATTTTCCGTCCCGCGTTTTTGGCCGGTGGAAATCCGCTCCCCCGTTTGTTATTATCGTGATGTGACGCTCACCTTGGGTTGTGGTCGTCACTTTCTTCGCACGCTCGGATCGACTCGAGATGCCCAAAGCAGGTGCTATGAAACACGACAGTTTCTTGAATCGATTCTCTAAAACCGTTTTTGGAAAGACGTCGGGTAAGCGCGACCTCGAGGGAGAAAACCTGCGGCTCAGACGGGCTGTCGAGGAGCTTTCCGCTCTGAACGAAATAGCGCTCACCGTCGGTACCTCGGCGAACCCTCAAGACATGGTCAGGAGGCTCGTGGACTGTTTGATGCGTGCGGCCAAGGCGGACCAAGCATCCGTCACACTCTTGAGCGGGCAGGCACGAGGTACACCGGAGACCCAACTTCGAATCATGGCGACATCCGCCGAGCTTCCTCGTTATCACATGAACCAGGGTTTCCTTGGCTGGATGGAGCTTCACAAAAAGCCGCTCGTGATCAACGATCCAAAAACTGATGATCGTTTCAAGGGGATGGAATGGGATTCGACGATCAATTCGGTCATGTGCGTACCGCTCATGGTGAAATCCGAGATGATCGGTGCGCTCACCGTTTACAACAAGAAAGGCGGCCAAGGCTTTACCGAGGAGGACCAACGGCTCCTTCCGATCATCGCCGCACAGTCCGCGCAGATTATCGACAACACGAGGCTAATCAAAGAAAACGCCGGCATGCAGGAACAGATGAAGCTCGCTTACGAGATACAACGGAATTTGCTTCCAAAAGAGCCACCGTTTGTCGAGGGATATGATCTGGCGGGAACGACCATCCCAGCGCAGGCGGTTGGAGGGGACTATTTCGATTTCATTCCGACGGTGACGGGCGACTGGGCGGTCTGCCTCGGCGACGTTTCCGGCAAGGGGCTCCCCGCATCGTTATTGATGGCCAATGTGCAGGCGACGCTACGAGGGCAAACACTTATCGAAGCAAAGGCCAGCGAACGAGTCGAACGCGCCAACAAACTGATGTATCAAAGCACGGACGCCGAGAAATTTGTGACATTGTTCTACGGCGTGTTGGATCCCGACAAGCACGAGATGTCGTTTGTCAATGCGGGTCACGAACCGGCGATCTTTAGTTCCGCCGGCGGAGGTATCGAACGTTTGGAGACAGGTGGCATGGCTCTCGGCGTCGTTGACAGGTTTCCCTTCAAGCAAGACACGGTAACAATGGCGCCGGGTGATATGATCGTCATTTATTCGGACGGCGTTCCCGACGCGACGAACGATACCGATCAAGCATTCGGAATCGAAAAGCTCATGTTGCTCGTCGAGGAGCACAAAGGGTCGCCGGCGGCAATTCTGATCGAAAAGATAGTGGATGCAGTCAATGAACACACGGGAGAGGCCCCACAGTTTGACGATGTGACGTTGTTGGTGGTGAAGAGAATAAAATAGGCGGATCAGATATATTATCCTCTTAGAGGCCCGGCTGCTGGGTGATCCGACGCTTGGTGGCTGGGCGTTTCTGTGTTTCGCCGGCGTGTTTTCGGAAAGAAATCCTCCCTAATCGACCATCCGTGGTGAGGCAAAACCGACACCTGGCCGGTATTTATAGTAGGGGAGGTGGATGGCCATGCCGAACTGGGATGGAAGGTCGCGCATCCACGTTGCCGTCATGGTCGACATCGATGGTACGCTTTGCTCCCCGCCCGAGAATGGAATACGAGCCTTGAGACCAGACGCCGAGGCCGCGTTGAGAGGACTTTCAATCGTTGCCCATGTCGTGCTCTGGTCGATCGGTGGACGGGAGATCGGGGAGCGCGTACTTGAGCAGTTCCCCGAGCTTGTACCCCACGTGAGTTTTGTCGCGGGAAAAGGTGACCTCCCGTGTCACCTCATCGACCTGACGTACTCGATCGATGACGGAAAGGTTGAGGAGTGTGAAAGACGCGGAAACCGGGTCATAGTGGACCGCTATGAAGGGGGAGACAGCTCCGGACTACTGCTAGAAGCGGCGTGTATGATCGCGGATGATATACGACGAAATGCACGGTAGCGTTGGGGTGTGTGCGAGATCATCGACGACGGCGCGTATGATCGCCGATGAGAGACCGCCGTACGCGCCGTCTCGGATGGTCTTCGAGATAAGGAAAGGTGGCGGCAGCGTGTGATCACGATCCATCGCTGGCCGAAGCCTTCGACGGAACGGGTCGATCCTTGGTGAGCGAAGCGCAACGTCTCTGTAGAAGAACGTCTGTCGTCAACGCCCGCCGCATTCTCGCTTCTGTATGGGCAACCATATCATCGAGGATTGCGGCGATAGCGGATTCCGATCCCGGACCGTGAAAATACTCCGAGCTAAAGGGCGGGCACCGTCCGGCCAGACCGTCGGCTCTCGCGGCCAGCTCGCGAAGATCGTCAAGTATGATGCCGGTGGAATCGGGGGCGCCGGGCGGTGCCTCGTGCCCGAAACCATACTGCTGCGGGTTTCGCTCACGGGCGGCGACAGTCGCTTCGAGTTCATCGAGTATCATCGCCACGATACCCAATGTCATAGTTCCCTTGGGGTAGGTGACCTCGAGCTTTGATCGTTGCCAGACGTCCCAGGCAAGGGCCGTCATCTGGCCAATTTCGGCCGAGGTGGCCATGCCGTCCCCCGGCGAGCCAACGGGGGCGTCGACCGTCAGATCGGACGGGAAAAGTGAGCAGGCATGTTGATGTCTGCTGGTAGCCCGCGGCGTCTTTTTCGTCGGCCGCGTGCCGTTGTGTTTGCCATCGTCTTCTCCAAAATCGGGATTCGAATCGGTGGAGGCAAACTCCCGAGCGATCACTTCTCTTGCCTCTTTTGGCGAATAGTCAAGATCTTCGACGAGTTCTTGATATCTCGCGTATTTTGCGTTGTTCAGCGCGATCAAGGATTTGTCGAGACCCACGCAACACATATTCCCAAACATCGTGCCCGGGATCCCCAACAAGAACAGTGGAACCACGCGGACCGAAAGGAAACCCAACAGCCACCCGAGAGGGAACATCCACAAAAAGTGAGGCGCGGAGAGCATTGGGTGGATACCGACAAGAGCGAGGGCGCACACCCAGAGCATGGCCGTGTTGGTTTTATTCATCATCAAACCATGCCCGGCGAGGACATGGCGACGAACAACCGCCAACCATGAAAACGTCAAGACAAGGCCCACTAACCAGCATGCAACCGCAATGGCATTCATTGATCCGCACTCCCGCGCCAAAGGCTCCTGATGTCAATCCCGTCATTTCGGTGAGAGATCTCCCTGCAATGCGTACGGGGAAAGAAGCGGGCCACTGCCGACCCACATTTCGCCACCGAAAGGAACAATGAGAACGTCCCGTCCGTTGTGGGGCGGCACTGGGATTCTCACCTGTTCGGCATCGCGCAAGCGGTGTGCCAGCAGAGTGCTTTCGTGAGGCGTGTGGGTCGTTCGATTTGCGGGGCTAACCTCCGCGGGGCGAAATCCAGACCGAGTCCTCCCCGGCCCGCGTGAAGTTGGAGCCTGTTTTGGGAATTGACGAACATCAACCTGTTTTTTGATTTGCATCAAGGCGGAACCGGGGTTTGAGCGTTATATTTATAACCACAAACGGGGGTTAGGCGATGAAGAGGAGACTGTTGTTGGTTTTTGCGGTTGTGTTGATCCTCGTTCTTAGCTCGCCGGCGTTGGGGACGGAGAATGGCTGGCAGATCGTCGGCACGATATCCGGCTTTGTCGATCCCACAGGAATAACATTTGATGGGACATGGATCTGGGCGACCGAACAACACGCTAGCTCGCCGTTGTACAAGATCGACCCCGAGACGCTGAGTATCGAGGAGACGCACTTTTTGAGCGTCCCGAGTTGTTGTGTCCAAGGGCTTGCGTGGGACGGCCGGTATATCTGGATTTCCGGCGACGGGTACACAATCTATCGATTCGATCCGGTGACATCGGATCTTCAACACACGTGCACACGGGCAGGCAGTCCGCAGGTGATCGGGTTGACGGCTATCGGCTCGGAGATTTGGTCGACGGGCTGGTATGGTGGCTACTGGGCGGACTGCAACCTGATGACCCTCAATCCAAACACCTGCGACTACACCGAGCTCGCCGTTCTCGATGAACTCTATTCCGCCTGGGGGCTCGCGTGGGCTGGAGACACGTTTTTTGTGTGCGCGCGGGCCGAGCCGAGCTTTGAAGCGACAAAACATCTGTACAGCTACTCGCCCGCCGGCGAGCTCATAAACGACTACGGGGATCTTGGGTTTGGGGCCTACGACGTGGCCTGGGACGGCGAGTTCCTTTGGATCGCCGATTACGGGATGCAGAATGTGGCCGACGGGAAGATTCACAAGATCAGTCTCGCCGGACCCTCGTTTTTGCAGTTGAGCGTTTATGAACAGACGGGTGCCATACAGAGATATTCATTTCCACCATCGGACGAACGGCTTTATCAGATGATCCCAAACCCGGGCCCCGTGGATCTGGGATACGAGGGGTACGATTTTGGCACGGGTGGCTGCGAATATTACGATGTGTATTTTAGCGACCGGTTGGGCAACCCACTTGGGCTATCGCCGGCGGATCCGCTTCCCGAGCCCACGTATCTGACGATCAACTGTCTCGACCTGAACTGCAACAACGGCGAGCCCGATCCCGCTCCCAGCTGGCAGGGCGCGGGTAACAACCTCGAATCCGTTGTCCTCGAAACAAACGCTGGCGATCTGTGGGCGGTGGAACTCACGCGAATCCGTTACGGGCTATGCGAAGACCCCTGGCCGCTCAACCATCGGCCGGCGGAGAACATCCTCGGTCCGCCTGATGATGTAATTACGGGGATGGGTGGTGGCAATACCAGCGTCACGCTTCGTTTTGGCACACTGTTACCTGTTGTCTGTGGTGGGGTCAACAACGCGCGGATCTCCAAGGTTGGGAATGTTGAGAGGATTCATCTTTGGGACAACCCGGTGGATCTTTCCGAACCGGGAGTGTTCGACCCATTGGTGCATCCCGTTAGGATCAGCGTCGATGGTACAGAGATCATCATCCCGGCGGCGTCCCTGAGGCGCGTTGGTCAGAGTGCGAAATTCGTGTATCGGACGGCCCCGGGGAGTGTGCCGAGGATCCACTTTACTCTCGACCTCGAGAGCCACACGTGGGGGATCAATAGGCGGGGAGTGGGCGTTGACGAAATCGATAACAGTAACGGGGTGACCGTGCATTTTTCGTGTGCGGGTTATTTCATGGAAGAGACGTTTCCTATGGAAGCAAAACCCCGAAGAGGCGGAAAAGGTGCCGGTCCTTTTGTGCTTTCGTACTCTCGGGAGCCACCGCTGAGTTGTGACGGCCCTTTGCCACCATCCAGTGAAAAAGACGAAGTTCCTTGTCTTTGTCGCGCGGGCGGCGCCGATGGCGACCCCCCACCGCGCGCAGCTTGCGAGCACGGTGGGGGTAATCGGCGACAGAACCCGCGCGGCTGTGCGCGCGACAAAGGCGATGGCAGGTTCTCGCAGCAGAATGCCGGTGTGAGCGAAACTATCCTGCACCGGAACTACCCAAACCCGTTCAATCCAACGACGACGATTTCGTTCTCGTTATCTCATCCGGCGGATGTGACGCTCGTCATTTACAATATTGTCGGGCAGAAGATCGCCACGCTCGAGCAAGGTCGCTTCGGGACCGGTGTGCATTATACGGATTGGGACGGCACCAGTGATCTTGGAGAGTCGGTGGCAAGCGGTGTGTATTTCTGTCGGCTCAGGGTGGGTGAAATCCTCGAAACCAGACGTATGGTATTGTTGAAATAAAAGCTCAAGCCATTTCTATTATCCTGCTCGAGAAGTTCGTTTGTCGTGCTCGCGCCGGTGGCGCCGATGGCGGCCCCCCACCGCGCGCAGCTTGCGAGCACGGTGGGGGTAATCGGCGACAGAACCCGCGCGGCTGTGGGCGGGACAATGACAAGGAGATTCTGGGACAGGATACTAAGAGTTGGCCCGATCTGAAACAAACCGGCGTTTGTTCAACACAACCCCTCCACTCCCCGGCACTCATCCTCATAGGACCACCCGGGTCCACGGCGTTTGTCTTTTAGGATCTGGACTTCCCAGGTGAACCGGTCGAACCCGGTCTTTCTCACGCCGGCTTCCCCCCGAATGGAGACCAGCGAACCAATAGACGGCGCTTCGCTCCGCTTCTTTGTCAGACACAGAAGAGCGGAATGATGTTTTTTCGCCAGACCCACAAGCCGGCTTTGCACAGGGATGCGTAGTTCGCAATCGTGCCCGAGATCGAGCACAACGATGGCAAACGCACCTGAGCGAAGCAGCCAATCGGCGGTGCGTGCCGCTTGGAGAGCGTTTTTCACCTGGATGACGGGAAGCGAGTAGAGATCCACTCCCGATGCGGCGACATCGGGTGGGAAAAAAGTCGATGACCCCACAGCAACCCACACCGCAGGCTCACCACGGTGTTGGGCTTCGAGAACGATCGAGATGGCGGCCGATACACACGCGGTTTCCCCGGCGCTGGAGAGCTCCGCGAAGCGCCCGGCAAGCAGCCCAAGGTTCCACTCGCTGGGGACGGGCTCCCGGGTAGGTCCCTGCTGGATCCCCAACCGGGATATGAGAAGAGAGAGTTCCGCCGATGCCAAGGTGCTTTTCATTGTCTATAACATTGGCGTTTCGAGAAAGCGGCGTGTCTCGATCACTTTCCCCAGGATCGTGCACTCGTTGGGGCCGGGTATGATCGGTTCGAAAGCCGGGTTTTCCGGGTGGAGCTCGATCCGACCCCGACGGAGACGAAGCCGTTTGACCGTGGCTTCGTCTCCGATCAGTGCTACGACAACATCTCCCGACTGGGCGGTTGGCTGGGAGCGCACAATCACAATGTCACCGGGGAGGATGCCTGCGCCGGTCATGCTTTCCCCGTGGACGCGGAGGGCGAAGAGCTGGCCGCTACCGCTGGGTTGGACGGCCTGGTAAGAGGACTCAAGTCCAGTGCCTCTTTTCGTAGCGCCCTTATGTGGTGGTCTGGCGCCACGTGTTTGCGGTGAGGTGCCGCTTGTCTCTTCAGAAATAGCGGCATGGGGAGAGGCAACAGCCGCCCCTGACCCTCTCGCTTGGACGGGGATGTAACCTTCAGTGTCTTCGATCGCCGCATCGTGCCCGCCGGCGGGAACCCGCCCGAGAAGCGGGATAAGCAGGGTGGCTAGCTCACGAGCGGCGGTCATTCCGGGGAGCGCATAGCCCCGGGCCTTGCCCTTTTGCTTGATGAGCTTTCCTTCGGTCACAAGCCGCCGAAGGTGTTCGTGAGCTGTCTGAACTGCTTGAAAACCAAAGTGTTCCTGGACCTCACGCACGGTAGGCGGCAGGCCTTCGAGAAGCCTCTGACGGACGAATTGATAGATCTTTTCCCGGGTTTTCCCGGGGGGTGTTTTGGGTGACATGGCGTCCATAAGATAGCAGACATATGTCTGGTATGTCAAGGGGAAAAATTGAGGTGTAAGAACGCGCGATTCGACGGGGGGTCACGATATCCGTCTCGAGCGCAGAGAGCAAAAAGGACACGCCTCGGTCCGGCGAAGACGTGATAGAATTACTCGAAACTAGCTGTCAAGACACCAGTTGATCCGAACTCAAGTGTGACCCCTGACCCACGACGACCCCACGGAAGACAATGATAAATTCACGCCGGCGCACGATCGTTCCCGTCTGCCCAACAGCTCCGGGAGATCGGTGCGATTCGCCGACTTCTTGGAGTTGCAGACGGGGAAAGGATGACAAATGACCGAACTACCAAAATCGAGACTGCTCCGGCAAATCGCAAAACCCGGTGCGGATGCGGACAAGATCGCAAAGAGGATGATACAGAACCCCGGGCTTCTACCCGAGCTGTTGGATGGCATCACGTCGGATCAGGCCCGGGTGAAATTCGGGTGTTCGAAGGTGGCGCGGATAATAAGCGAGAACGCCCCCGAGCTTCTTTATCCAAAGATGGGTTTTTTCATCGATCTTCTCGACATCGACAACACGTTTCTCGTAATCGACGCGGCCCGGGTCATTGCCAATCTCACGCGAGCCGACAAACGCGGCAGGTTCGAGAAAGTCTTCAAAAAGTATTTCTCACCGATTCCCGGACCGACGCTCATTACAGCGGCCAATGCGATCAGCGAGGCGCCAAAGATTGCCCGCGCAAAGCCAAAACTCACCGAGCGGATTGTGAGAGAAATGCTTAAGGTGGAAAAGGCGAGCTATGCGACAAAAGAGTGTCGAAACATAGCTCTGGGACGGGCGATCACCTCTTTTGATCAGTTTTTTGACCAGATCTCCGACAAAAAACCTGTGGTTGCGCTGGTAAAGAAACAGCTCCGGAACAAACGGAACTCCACACGGAAAAAGGCGGAACAGTTTGTCAAAAAGTGGCAGGTGTGAAGCCGCGCAGAACCGCGATGTCAAACGAACGGGAGAGTACAAGGGATACGAAAAAGAATCGCCAAGGGATACGCTCCCGAATCAAACTCTGTGGTCAGGCCCGTACCCACTTGAATCACACCCGCGACTTGACATAGAATTCAAAAAACGAAACGACTCATCATGACCAAAGGCCGTGCAAAACTCTACGACAAACTAAAAGCCGAGGTCGGCCATACACCTGTCTGCGAGATCACCCATATCGACATTCCCAACGGCAACCGGATCTTCGCCAAAGAGGAACACCTCAACAAGCCGACAGGGAGCCACTACGACCGGGTGTATGTCGAACTGCTCGAGGGTTTCGAATCGAGCGGCACCATCGCGCCAAAAGAGGTCGAGCTTGTCGAAACAACATCGGGAAACGCCGGGATGGCGTTTGCCGATGCCGCCAAAAAGCTCGGTTACAAGTCCACGGTAATCATTCCGGAAGGTGTTTCCACCACACGGCTCGAGGGGATCAGCGCTCTCGGCGCCACAATAATCCAGACCCCCAAACACGACTTTGTCAAAGGGGCCGTCGAAGAGCTCCGCCGCCTGCTCACCGTCGAGTCCAGAAAAAGAAAAAAATCGGGGAAGCGTCCCTATTTCTGTCCAAACCACTCGAGAAACCCCCTCACGCTCAACGCGATGGCGCGGATCGGTGAAGAGGTCCTCGATGACGCCCCCGTCGAGCTGGACATGTTTGTCGCCGCTGTGGGTAACGGGTCATCTCTTCTCGGTCCCGGACGCGTGTTGAAAGAGTACGGAGCAGAGGTGATCGCATGGGATCCCGTCAAGGCACCAACGGCTTTCGAGATGAGGAACCCGGGCGAGTACAAAACGACCTTTGGGATCGATCCCGGCCAGCTGGGTCTGCATTCGATTTATGGGACGGGGGTCTTGGGTGTGGCGTTTCCCTTTTTGGAGGAGGCGATCTTCGGGACCGACGACACGGCGCCGATCGTCGATGACATCTTGCTTGTCGCGGACGATGATGCGATGGAATCTTTTTCCGCGCTTCACGACCGAGGTGCAATTGGCTCAAAAGCGCTGGATAAAGCACTTTCTCTCCCGGATCTCTCCGCCGCTCACCGTTTGTTGATGGGGATCGAAAAGAAATCTGTCGGGAGATCGTCGGCGGGTAGCCTCGCGGTTGCGCTCAAGCTTTGTGAGGAAGTAAAGAACAAAAATATCCTGATTATCCTCTACGATCGCGCGACATATTATGTCGATTCGAGCTGAGCCGCCCTATCCCCAACGTCCCGGTACCGCAAGCTAGAGGCTCGAGATATAAACTTCAGGTGTGTGAGGTTTCTTTTTTTATCTGGTGGATGACGTCGGCGGGATCTTCACCAACACGTGTGCAAATTCGTTTCCACCAACGGTAGAAATTACCGGCATCCTGACCGATGAGCTGGGCCGCGCGTGTTTGATTCCCGTTCGCCGCCCGCAACACGCGGACACCATATTCGAAATCACGTCTGGCGCGTGCCGTCTTGTACGAGTCGAAATTGGGCACCTGGGCCGTCGCGGTCCGCCCCCTGGCAACCGATTGTTGGAGTTCCCGGATCCGCTTCAAGTCGTTCTCATCCAGCTCATCCCGGTAATCGGTGTAGACAGCGACACGCTCGATGATGTTTCTCATCTCGCGGACATTACCGGGGTAGTCGTAGCCCTCCAGCGCCGCGAGAAAACCCGGTGTGTAGGTGGGAAGCGCCCTTCCACCCTCCGAGTAACTCATCCAGAGAAAGAAATTCACCAAAGGTTCGATATCCCCCCTACGTTGACGTAGCGGTGCGCAATGGATCCGGAGAACATCGAGACGGTAGTAGAGATCCTCTCGGAAATCGCCTTCCTTGATCATCCGGTTCAAGTCCCGGTGGGTGGCTGCGATTATCCTCACGTCGACGGGAACACTCTTGGTGGATCCCAGAGGGTCGATCACCTTGTTCTCGATCGCACGAAGTAGCTTCGCCTGAAGCCGAAGCGGCATGTCCCCAATTTCATCTAGAAAAATCGATCCACCGTCGGCAATCTTGAAACG
>CP070677.1:3892581-3917364 GCA_020352495.1 Candidatus Latescibacterota bacterium | reverse complement strand
TGTGTCTTCTGGTTGGCAGATTTGGCGCCGCCGGGCACTGTTGGCACCACGCCCACCGGCATCACCATAACCTCGTTTCCCATAGTACCCTTACCCCCCAACACGGTGCCTCTCTGTCATGTAATCTTCCAGTGGTTGTGCGACGACTGCGCGGCGGACAATTGCTTCAATATGCCCATAACGGCCATTCCACATCCGGTGATAGGATCGCTGCGCGGACAGTGCACGAACATGACATTTTTCACCTTCGTTGGCCTCACGTCACTTGTTTGCTCAACGGTTCCAGCCGAGGAGAACACCTGGGGTAAGGTCAAGGCTCTGTACGTTGAATAACACAGGAGACCGGCCTGTGAAATGATCCTATACCCCTTCACCGTTCTGGCTCGTCCTTCCCGGCGTCACGTCAACGTGAGTAGTCGGTGACCACGGTGGAGCGATTTACTTCACGCAGACGCGAGGTTTTTGTCTTGTGACACAGAGGTGTTTTCCACAAGTATTTGAGGGCGTCTGTCGAGAAATGCGGCAGTAATCAGGCCGTTTGTGAGATCGCTACGACATCTTGCTGATTTGTCGGTGAGACAATTTTGCAGACTGTATATATACGGATCGAACATTTCATGCTCCTCTGTGCACACCACGGCCTAATTCTCAGAACGCCCCTTGAGCCGAAAGAGGTGTGCTAAACACCCCCCCAGTGACCGGGACGCTCAAGAAGACGGCGGGAGAGCGATCATCCATCCACGAGGTTGTGGAACGAGAGTCCCTGCTTGAACGATCGCTCTCCAGGTAAATTCAAAGCTCATAAAACTTCCAGTAAACCGTCAAGAACGGCGCTTGGAAGTGGACCCCGAGACGAAGGGCTTCGTTGACCGAGTACGTGAACCCGAAATCCAGGTCCACGGGCCGGTAGTCGCCTTTCTCAGGCTGCAGCGCGAAGGGGGTATCCTCGAAATCGAGGTAATCCTCCCCCGTTTCGTTGAGATCGACAAACTTGTGCCCGTTATCCGCAAAAACCTCGATCAAGAACTTCAACCGTTTCGTCAGGTCATAGTCCATCGCCAGCCACACCCGGTAAGGGGTGTCCAACTGCCACTCGAGACCCTCATTGAGCTCGGGCAGATCATAGATAAAGGAGTTGGTTGCCGCTCCGAGGTGCCAGCCCCACTTGCCACGGCCACTGGCGAGGCTCTGCCGCCGGCTGAACACCAGATACGCCTGCCAGAAGAAATCCTGTTCCTCCGGGTCTTTGAGGACAGTCTCCAACAAGGGTGCACCATTGTCATCCAAACGTGTGCCCTCGGAATCCACCAGCCAGTGCGTGTATTTCCTGGCCTCGGCCTGCATTCTGTGATGGCTGAACAGCTTGGCACCCACCGATATCGCCCATGCCGAACGTCCGCCGGCGCCGTGAAACACGCGGATCAGGGGATGCAAGTTCAGGTCGCCGACAAAGTCGTAACCGTACTGGGTACGGAGCATAAAACTCTCCGTGAAACCGTAGCCCAGAGACAAGCCGCTCACGTAGAACACGTGGGGACGCAACGGAAAGGCCGTCGGGTCGAGGAAAATGTCCGTGAGTTCCTCTCCCGCGAAGAATCTCCGTCTCTCCTCTTCCCACGTCAGCTTTTTGTCTCCATAGTAGCGATCCATCGATCGGACATCCCGCTTGAGAACGACGGCGGTGCCATAAGGGGTTTTCACCGAAATCGAGTTGTCGTCATCCGACAGAACCGGCCCCGTGAAGCGAGTGTCATCCACCTTTACGATGTCAACCACTTCTTCAAGGATCTCTTGTTTGGGAACGCGGAGCACTCCCTCCGGTGTTTCGATGACCGCTATGCTGTCTTTTTCGATTCTCAGGATTGTTCCGCTGAGAACATTTCCGTCACGCAAATGGAAATGCTTGGACATACCGGCCTCCAGCGTGGCCGGTCGTGCCCCCAACAGCCGCAGTGGAGGCCCCGCCCGAGCTGCTGCGATCTCCTCGAGCCTCGCCTTCTTCACCTCGGCCAGGGAACTGCTGCAATTGATACAGTAGTTGTTCGACCAATCGTTGACAAAATCATCGACCGGGCAAACAACAATATCAGGTGGCTCCTGCTGTGCAACTGCTTGACTCCACAGACCAACAAACAGAAGCAACACGATAGCGAGCCCACCGGTTTTGGATTGCCTCGACATTTTTCTGCCTCCTTATGTCAAACGGTCGTTAGTCTCCCGCCGCGGCGATCAACCCAATACCGACCACCGCCAGGGTGACGCCCCCGACAAACTCCAAGAAGCTTCCGAATCCACTTGGCTTGTCCGCTTGATAAGCCACATTGTGCTCCCGCACCGCATCCTTCACGAGCGATTCGAACTCCGCCCGGGTCATGCTTCCTACCAGTCCGGAGTCGCTCGACCCAACGACGCCTCTCGCTTCCAACCTGTCGGCGACTCGTTCGGCCAGCAGGTGGAGCTGTATGTCGCTGAGCCGCAAGCGCGGCGACACCACGTCATCGCGACTCTCCGTCTTTCCGTTACCCGTCTGTTGTACCCGGTTCGATTCGGGTAGCGGGAAGCCATCATTCCAACAAAACTTCGAATGTGGCTTGTTTTTTTTGAAGCAGTTCGGACAAAAGACGGATTCGGCCCAGTCCGCGATCTGTTGCTCCTGACTGACAGCCAAAGCGGCCTTGCTATCGATGAGACAGACTGCGCAACAGATGGCAAACCCCATAAGGAAAATCGTCAGTTTCATTGAAATACCCCCTTGTGTTGACGACCCGTTTCGCTCACGTCGCGCGCGTACCCCCACCCATCGCGTTATCCGGCAAACACGAGATGCCGGGATAGAAACAAAGGCGTTGGCGGCATGAATCACCTCCCACGGTTTTCGAGTTGCCGTAGACGCCGAAATGGTGTGCAATGTTCCACGAGGTCGGCGAAGGGCGTGGTAACCGGCGCTGCTCACGAAGCAGCACCCACGCGCCCAAAGAGCGGCAGGGCGGGCGGCGGCGCCCGCGGTGAACCCAACGGTCATCAAACCCTGGAATATTGCGTCGCATATCGTCGTCCCCCCGGTTTGCCCGACCTGCCAGGTCTAATCTCTTGTTGCTTTTGGCCGGGCGTGACACAATACGTGTTGAGCGTTGGCTGAGGATTGTTTATAATGTGAGTACCAGCTCAGATTCTTACATAACTTATATGAGCTAATGCTCACTTTTTGTCAAGGGGCTTTTTAATGGAAAAGGCAAATTTTCGCCGGGCGCCCAAGCAGGCAAGGAGCCGGGAACGCTACAAAAAGATACTCGATACAGCAGCTAACTTGTTTTTTGAAAAGGGCTTTGACGGGGCGACAACGAACGAGATTGCCCATCGGGCAGGAATATCCATTGGATCGCTCTACCAGTATTTTGACAACAAGGAGGCCATCGTCGCGGCCCTCACCGACCGCTACGTCGAGGCCCTAAAGGACGTCACGGTGGATGTCATCACGACCGACGTCGAGGACCTCCCTACCGCCCCCGCAGTTGACAGACTCCTTGACCCGATTCTCAAATTCCACTCTGCTCATCCGGAATTTCGTCCGCTGTGGCTGGGGGCGGAGGTGTCTCAAGAGCTAAAGGACTCGATGCAGGCGATGGATGACGAGGTGGTGAGACGGGTGGGGGCTCTTCTCGAAGCACGCGCCCCCAAGATTCCCAGGGAGCGCGCCAGAATGGTCGTGACGGTGATGCATCTTGGGCTCAAGTCGCTGCTCGGCCTCTTTGGCCGCTCCGACACCCCCCGGCTCAAGGCTCTGGCGGCGGCGGAGATGAAGCGCATGTTTACCGCATATGTCGATCAGGTGATACGCGAACAAGAGTCGTGACGGCGGGGAGCAAGGTGTTATCGCGACTGACGATCGCCCCGCGATCATTTCAGAACGCTGCCCGTCAGGAGCATATGTCCCGACTTAGTCGATGTATCCCAACGCCCGGAGATGGCGCATTCGCTCTTCGTCCACTGGGGGCATTACCTCGCAGGCATCTAAGAGACCATTGGCACGAAGAATTTCTTCGATTCGTTGGCAGCCTTTGTTGGCATGTTGCACAAGGTTCCCGGATAAGTCGTTACGGTCCAAAGGATCTTCACGCCAACGATATAAATGGGGCGGATTGTCGAGTTGATCGTAGTCCGCGACGACCTTCATCGAATCATCATACAATACAAAAAAACAGGGTTGTACGAACACAAGATGTTCGCTCTTTTCGAGCATCTCCCGCACACTGTAGAGCCGTCCCGCCAGTAAATGCGAATCGTCGCTGGCCAAGTCGCGGACGAGACTCGCGATGCGATCCGCACCGGTCAGTGTCTTCAATACTTCGCCCCGAAACCCCAGGCGCGGCGATGATACGATCAGAGGAATCTCCAGTGATGAGTTGAAGTACCCCTCATGCGAGAATGCACATTTGTCGCCATGTTCGGCCATGTTCTCCCCGTGATCGGAGGTGATAATCAGGACAGTGTTGTCCATAAGTCCTCGTTTTTCCAACGTCCTTGTGACCTGGGCAATGAGCCAATTCACATAGTCTATTGCACCCAAATATTTAGCATGCGATCTAGCGACCTGACGGGCTGACTTCGACGTAAGGTTGACCAATTGCCCTCGCTCATACAAATCCTGTAGCTCCTCTTGGCGATCGCGATTCGCCCAACAGGTACGACGGTTGTCCGTGTACGGTTTGTGTACCGGCATGTACTGTAAAAAACAAAAAAACGGCTCGTAACGTTTTCGAAGAAAAACCGAGCTATTCCAATTTGTGGAGTTTATTCGGAACACACCGCGTGCAATTTGGACGGCAGCCACTTGGCGCAGCACGAAGTCAATCGGTGCACCAGGTGGAATGCGTTTCCTTTTGCTCCAACTCCAATAGAAGTCGAATCCCTGAGCAAAACCTGCGTCTGCCGAAATCAGCGCGTTCATCGATATCCCAAAACACCGGTAACCACACATCCCAAGTTCGGACGCTACTGACGCAAACACCGTGTCGATACCTTGGCTGTTGTGGAACGCCCGGTGCTCCTCGATACTCCGGCCGAGTAGAATCGAGGCGTGTCCCGGAACGCTCGCCGGAGCGCTCGTAAAAGCTCCTTCGACACACAGACCGTTCGCGGCGAGTTGATCGAGCGTTGGTGACGCTGCGACGTTTGCGCCATAACACCCCAGGGATCGTGTTCGCAACGCGTCGACAACGATGAGAACAATGTTGGGTCGTTCGGTCGATTTCTGTCCAGAGTATTCACCTTTCACAGAGGGAGCAATCAATGTGAGCGCAAGATAAAGAATACCAAGCACATAGACCCCAAACACTACCCCGGACAACCGCCCCCGGAAATATCTCCCAAAGTCTGTCGCTTTTTGTAGGAATGGCCAACGGAAAAGCCATGTCAGGACGAAAAACAACGCCAGCCCAAAGCAGATGTAACTCAGTTGTATGTTGCGCGGCGAGAAGGAATCAAGAAACGGCGCTCCGGAAAATTGTATGATCGCATCGGGGATGAGGAGCACCGCGACGGGGACTGCGGCGACAAAAGCAGCGAATAGAGGGCTATTGGATCTTCTCTGAATCGGATGAAGGACTACTATCGGCAAAAGACTCGA
Source organism: Candidatus Latescibacterota bacterium (assembly GCA_020352495.1). Taxonomy (GTDB): domain Bacteria; phylum Krumholzibacteriota; class Krumholzibacteriia; order WVZY01; family WVZY01. The sequence continues at coordinate 3,911,738 of CP070677.1, read as the reverse complement.
GACGGCGGCAATCGCGACGGTGGCGAGCCAATAAGCGACAGCATTTCTCAATGCAACGGAGAGCGTATCTCCGTCTTTCACCATCGACATAAACCACACCAGCCCGAGAATCAGTCCTATGGTCAAAAACCTGATGAAGTAAATCCTTGGGGTTTCGTTTTTTCGGGTGGTTTCCATGTTGTTCACAAAGCGTTTCCCTGTCCCAACTCGGGACAGGGGATCAGGAAGTATTGCAGAAATGGTACCAATTGGCTAGTTGGAGAGATAGCTAAATCCCGGGTGTCGATCATATCCTCGATTGGCTGATGGATCAAACAAAATACGAGCAGGAAGCCTTCCTTTGGAGAGCAGGTCCGAATCACGCTCCGAAACGAACACCACAGTACCATGATTTGACATGACCCCCACTTGCAACGGTCCAAAGCCCGATGAGGTCTTCCGCGCAACGATTGAACATCTTCGGAAATCCCAGGCAACACAATGGAGTTCTCTGGGGCGTGGACGCGCAACTGTCGGCGTGCGTAACCCACGAGTTGGGTCAAGTTTCTCTATTTCCGGCAAACTGTAACGATCTTGCCCAGAGCTTAATCGTGAATTTCATAACCCATTGTTACAAAAAGCGTTAAAAAACGCTCCTGAGGCTCCCGCCAGCGTTTGCGGAACCAATCCTGCTATTTGAAGTGATCGGCGGGGTGCCGGTATCCCGGCGCCGCGCCCCTAACCTATACAACGTTCTGGAGGTTCCCGGGAAATGCATCATGCGCTTCTTTCGACGAAACCCCTTAAATTTGCCAGTTTCACAATTGTTCTAATCGCGCTCCTGTTACTAACCGCCCAGTCGGCCGCTGCAGTCCAGTCGGATGATTTCTACTCGGCGGAGTTGGACACGACCTTGTGGGACGTCGTAGATCCCCTTGGTGATGCGACGCTTCGTATGAGCGGCACCAATCTATTGATCCGGGTTCCGGATCGTGTCGCTCACGGTCTGTGGACAACAGACAACAGAGCCCCACGCCTGTTGCAGTCTGTGACGGATACCGACTTTGAAATCGAGGCCAAATTCGATTCGAGACCGGCGTTTCGTTACCAGATCCAGGGGATTGTCATCCAGGAGGACGAGGACACGTATCTTCGATTCGATGTCCACCACGACGGCACGAACCCGAGGATCTTTGCCGGATGGGTCAACGGCATCAATCCGCCGTCGATCTATATCAATCAGGCGCTCGCGGACATCCCGGCCTACCTCAAAATCACACGGACGGGAAGCCTTTTTGAATACGAATACTCCTCGGATGGTACCACCTGGGTGACGGCGGGGTCGTTCACTCGCGGTATGATCGTCGATCAGGTCGGTTTCTTCGCCGCCAACTCCAACCCGATCGAGCTTGACACACCGCCTTTTGTTGCGAATATCGACTATTTCTTTAACACGGCAACACCGATCGATCCCGAGGATAATGGAGAACCCTCTGCCCCAACCCTTCCCGTGGTGGACCTGTGGTACGGTGACCAACAGGATTTCGGTCACATGGGGGTCCCACAGCAGTGGGTGAACCTCGTTGGAACGGTGTGGGACGCCGACGACATCGCCGTTCTCTCGTACCAGATCAACGGTAGTCCCACCTTTCCGCTGACAATAGGCCCTGATGATTACCGACTGGTCGCCGCCGGTGATTTCAACATTGAAATCGATTACGCCGACCTAACACCGGGACCAAACGACATTGTGATCACCGCCGTGGATACGGTGGGCGAGCAAACCGATCACATCGTGACTGTCAATTACACGGGCGGCGTAACTTGGGCGATACCATACACTGCCGGTTTCACCTCCGCGAGCGAAGTCACCGATGTGGTCCATGTTGTCGACGGCCGATGGCATGTGACCGGTGAGGGTGCACGCACGGACACGACTGCGACCGGCTACGACCGCTATCTGGTACTTGGCGACCGTACATGGCCGCCCGACTACGAGGTCACAGTCCCGTTGACCATCCACGAGTGGAACATCGGCGGCACCGCTCGCGTTGGAGTCGCTATTGGATGGCAGGGTCACACAGGGGAACAACAACCGCGTTTCTCAAAGCGATACGAGGCTCAGGCGAGAATCTTGGACTTCCCGTCGAATCCAACCCTGCAACTCAAGGATACCAGCGGCATCCGAGCCCAGACCGGCGTGACGGTTGCGGAGGGAATTCGGTATATGCTCAAGATGCGATCCTTGACCCTAGGCGCGGGGCTTGCCAGGGTCGATGTCAAATTCTGGGAGGACGGCTCACCGGAACCGGAGGACTACAACCTTACGTATGACTTCGCTGGGCAGGAAGGTTCTATCGCGCTCATGGCGAGATACGCCGACGTCACCTTTGGGGACGTATCAGTGACACCGCTCTTTCCCAATGTACACACACTCACCACAAACACCGTTGGAAATGGCACCATCGATCGAAACCCCAACTACACGTTGTACCCGGACAGCACTGTCATTTTGCTCACGGCAGTCCCCGACTCGGGCTACGCGTTTCTGGGGTGGTCCGATGGTTTGAGCGGGCGAACAAATCCCGACACCGTCGTGATCCGCAACGACACAACGGTTACCGCGACATTTGTCGAGGGAATCAAGTCGGACGATTTCTACGGCCCGGAACTCAACACGAGTCTGTGGGAGTTCATAGATCCCGTGGGTGACGCCACACTAACGATGACAGGAACGAACCTTACCGTCTACATTCCCGGTGGGATCAAACATCACCTCACGACCACGGGTAATACCACCGCACGGATCATGCAGGATTCCCCCGACACCGACTTCGACGTCGTGGCGAAGTTTGGTTCGAGAGGCGCGTTTACCTATCAGGGACAGGGAATACTCGTACAAGAGGATGAGGACACCTATTTGCGTTTTGATTTTGTTTTTACATCGGGCGGGCCCAGGATATTCGCGGGTTATTTCGACGCGGGCGTTCTGACCACGTTGCGAAACTCCGCGCTGTCAGAGGCCCCACCCTATCTCAGGGTGGAACGGTCGGAAAACACATGGACAATGAGATATTCGATGGACGGCTCGGACTGGACTCATTCGACGACTTTTGACCAATTGATTACCGTCACCGAAGTCGGCGTGTTTTTCAGCAATACGGGCGCGGCCGGATATTGGGACGCCCCGGCATTTGTGGGCAATATCGACTATTTCTTTAATTCGGCGGCCCCGATCGCCGTGGAAGATAACGGAGCTCCAACGGCAACAACCCCGCCTGTTGTCGATCTGTGGTACGGAGACAACCAGGAATTTGGCAATCTTGGGATCCCACAGAGATGGGTCAACATCATCGGCAACGTTTGGGACACCGATCAAATCAGCTCACTTACGTACACCCTCAACGGAGGGTCAAGTCATGTTCTCAACATGGGGCCCGACGGGTTCCGATTGGTGGGCGTCGGCGACTTCAACGCTGAAATCGATTTCAACGATCTCGTGCCCGGAATCAACGATGTCATCATCACCGCCGTCGACACGCTCGGCGAGCAGACTGACCACCTCGTTACGATCGATTACACCGAGGGCATCACATGGGAAATACCGTATACGGCCGACTGGGCTTCCGCCACACAGATCTCCGATGTCGCCTATCCCGGAGATGGCCGGTGGACACTCAACGCTGAGGGTGTGAGCAACCTCCCCGGCGGCGTCGGTTACGACCGGTTCATCGTCATGGGCGACTATCGCTGGATGACCGACTACGAAGTCACGCTCCCCATGACGATCCATGATGGAAACGTCGGCGGAATCACAGGCTTAGGTTTGGCAATCGGGTGGCAGGGTCACGTCGGCGCCCCCCTACAGGGTGGACAATACGTCCAACCGAGGCTGGAGAACCGGTATCAGGCAATCGGTTGGGTCAGAGATTTCCCTGACGACCCCGTCTTGCAGCTCAGAGACGACGAAGTGACCCACGGCGAGCTTGGGATCAGCGTGCAGGCCGACGTCTGTTACATCCTAAAGATGCGTTCCGAATATCAGGGCCCGGGGGTGGCACACGTCAGCCTCAAGATTTGGGAAGACGGGACAGCTGAACCGGATGTATGGCAGCTTTCCGACGACTTCGCCTCCCGTGACGGATCGATACTGCTAATCGCGCACCACGCGGCGGCAACATTTGGAGACGTTACGATCACCCCGCTCGGGGCCTTCCCTCTTCACGTGCTGACTACCAATGTGGTCGGGAACGGCTCGATCACAAAGGTGCCGGATTACGCGGCGTATTCGGATAGTGCCCAGGTCGAGCTTACGGCGGTCGCCGATCCCGGCTGGCTCTTCGCGGAATGGTCGGACGGTATCAGCGGAATCACCAACCCCATCACGATCACCATGAGGAGCGACACGCTTGTTACGGCCAACTTCATCGAGCTCCCGTTTGCGATCACCACGAACGTCGTGGGAGGTGGCTCGATCGAACTCGATCCCGATTTGCCGGGCTATGCGAGCGGCGATACGGTGGTGGTCACCGCTGTCCCGCAGTCCGGGTGGGATTTCAGCGCCTGGTCAGACGGCTTGAGCGGTTCAGAGAACCCCGATACGATCGTCGTCGAGGGTGACACAACCGTTACGGCCACGTTCTTACAGGGCGCCTATACGGTAGACATCTTGATCGCAGGCGAAGGTACGGTCACAGTCAATCCGGACAAAGCCAGCTATCTCCCCGGTGATACAATCGTGCTCACCGCCCTGCCGGATCCGAACTACTACTTCTACGGCTGGTCGGATGATCACAACGGTGATGCCAATCCGGACACGATAACGGTTGACGGCGATATGTCTATAACGGCGACATTCTTTGGTGAGATCACGGGGATCGATTCGCCGCCAATTGTAAAGGTGCTGACCGTTCTTCAAAACTCACCCAACCCGTTCACACGGGAGACATATCTGGACTTTGGTCTGCCCGCGTCGTCTGATGTGCAAATTCACGTCTATGACGTCGCCGGTCGGCGTGTTTTCACCGAGCGAATCCCGGAGGCGCGCGAGGGCTGGAACCGTTTCCTCTTTAGAGGTCACGATGTGCGCGGAAGGGAGCTCCCCAGCGGAGTCTATTTCTATCGAGTCCAAACCAGAGAGGCCGTTGTCACGAAAAAGATGGTGATCCTTAGATAGTATTTGAGTGAGCCCCGGGTCAGACCCCCCGTTTTCCAAATCCGTAACGAGCTGGGGCTCAACCGGTTTCCCCCCCAAGACGCGAAAAGCGTTGCCGCAACAAGGGCCCTCCGAGCCGATTTGGAGGGCCCTTGTTTGTGCCACAAACCAACCTCCTACCCTGACAGATCCCTTGGTATGCAGCCGCCAATTCTATTGGTCCACGTACTGAGCCGCGGAGTTCTTGGAAATTACGGCGATCTTCTCGAGCAGATCCTCGATATCGAAGGGTTTGTAGATACACGCATCCGCTTTGGACCAAGTCGACACAAATTCCTCCCGGAACTCGCTATCCAGCCTCCTCGCGGTGAACAGGATGATGCCAAAGGGATCGAGCGCCTTTTTCTGCATGTCTTCCTTTAGAAGACGGGACACCTCGTAACCATTCTTGCCGGGTAGCATAACGTCGAGCACCATGACGTCGTAGTCGTTTTTGCGTGCCTTGGCCAGCGCATTCGGACCATCGTACGCCACGTCGACCACGCATCCGCGAAGTTCGAGACTGTATTTGACCGTATCGACTATATCCTGCTCATCATCCACAAGCAGAACCTTCGTGTTTTCCATTTCCACTCTCCTGGATCAACGGCTCACATCAAACGGATCAGCTCCGTGACTCAAATGGCAAATGAACTACAAATGCACAAACCCGACGACGGATCACGTTACTTCGACCTTCTGAATGTTTTGTCTCACTGCGAGAGTCAAGAGTTTTGACACGCGGGTTTCGTTTGCGTCCAGACGACCACTGGTTATCACGAACCCGTCGGTGTGTTCGGCGTGATTGTCGTACGCAAGCTCAATGGCCCCAAACAGTGTCCCCAACCGTGGCTCCGGTTCGACGACAAGCGACAATGCAATCCGATCGCTCAGCTCCCATAAGAAGAAGCCCCCCTCCTTTTCTTCGTCGATGGTTGGATTGACGTGCGGCATCGTTGGCCAATTGTTCGCCAGGCTCTTCCAACTGCGAGAATCGTCCTTTCGAATCGCGTAAAAGACGACACCCTCCTGGTAATTTGCCAGTCTCGCCAGAACGCGTTCGATCGATTTCACACGTCTTAGCAGCAAGAACGTTTTCTCGTCCGACGGTAGCGACAGCGATGCCTTGGTTCCCACCCCAAGCTCGCTTTCGAACTCGAGACGTCCGTTCTGAACGTCGACGAGTGTTTTCGAGATGCTAAGGCCGAGGTGCGAACCCTTGAATCCACCGCCGGCATCCGATTTCTTGTAGTATCGAGTGAACAGATGACCGAGTGTGTCTTCGCTCATTCCAATGCCTGTGTCCTTCACGACGATACGGACAAATCCGAGTTCGGAGATGTCCTTCCAGGGTATGATCCTCAACTCGTCGCTCAGCGCCTCGAGACTCGAGCGTTCGACGGATACCCGTACTTCGCCGCCCTCCTGTGTGAACTTGATGGCATTGCTCAAGAGATTGATAAGGATTTGCTCGAGCTTTGGAGCATCCACAAAGATCCTACCGACCTCCTCGGACACGGTGAATTCCAACCGCTGGCGGTGGACATTGAAAAGTGTCTTGAATGTGTTTATCACCTCGGAGAGGAAATCCTCTGCATCGACCCAGCTCGGTTCGGGAACATAGCTGCCCGAGCTGATCCTCGAGACATCGAGGACATTGTCGACAAGCCTCGTGAGTCTGTCGATGCTCCTCGTCGATACGGTAAGGAGCTTCCTCTGCCCTTCCGTCATGGCCCCCGATGCCTGAGATCCCAAAACGTTCATTGAGTTTTTCATCGCGAACAACGGATTCTTGATCTCATGGGCCATCATCGAGATCAACTCGTCTTTCCAACGTTCGTAATTCTCGTGTGGTGAGTAATCCTTGATGTGGATCAACTTGATCCGCGACTTACCCCGGCCAACATTGAGATCGAGAATATCGACGACGACGTCCGCCTCGTTCCCCTGACCGTCCTTGAGACAATGCCCACACACGGGCGCGGAACGGCCAACCAGGGACAACATCTGCTCCGGGTCAAAGACAAAACTCGTCTCCAACGAGACGACGTCCCGTATGTGTCTCGATTCCCCAATATCCAGCGCCGTCCGGGCCGCCGCATTCGACCCGCGGATGTTTCCGCTGGTGTCGACGACGAGTAGCGGATCACGGATCAGTTCAAAAGAGGCTTTGTAATGTCTGCTGAATCTTCTCATTCCGTCGCCCCCTGAGGGGCAGTCGAGGCCTGGTTGCAGGCAGGTAAAACTCGAGTTTTTTTGGGGAGGGGCAAGCGTCGTGCCAGGCTTTCGAGAAATCAACCCGGCGGCCGACTACAGACGTTTCGTAACTATCTATGAAATAAATACTTAAGGAACGGCGCTCACGAGCGTGACTCCCTCCGAGGTGCCACGACCCCACGATGTGGCAAGAATCCTCCCACCGGTGGTCCATCATGACGTCCTGTCGCGCCCCCTACAACAGCGCGTTTCGTCACTCCGCCACCTCGCAACACACCGGTGATCACCACCCGTCTCGCATCGCGGGCAAACGAATAGCCGCGAAATCCCGCGAATGGCTATGTGGTTTGGGAGACGGTTCGCCGCTCACGCCGCCGGCGCCGGTCCCGTTTTGATTTGCGTCGGTCACGGCTTGCCGCCACGGGAAAACCCAACACGAGAATCGTCTTCCAACTGAACGACGACTTGATCATGATCTCGCCGGAGTGTTTCTGCAACACTTCCCCGGCGACCGACAGCGCTCGTTTGTCTTTGTCTTTATTTCCCACATCGGCAAACGGCATCAAGAGTCTCGAGAGGGCATCGCCGGGGAGGCCCCGCCCGTTGTCGGCCACACACACAAGAGCCCGCTCACCCGAACACGAACACTCGACCAACATCTTTTCACCCTCGCTAAGAAAGGACGCGGTGGTCCTGAGGATGTTCTCGAGAGCCGTCGTAATGCTCTCCCGATCGAGGAGAAGCGAAGGCCCTTTCTCCGGTATCCGAACGGTCAGCTCAATACCCTTTTTTTCCGCATGAGGACGCCACTCATCGAGAGTGTGCCGTGTCAACTTGAACAAATCGGTTATCTTGTAGCGGGTTTTTTCCTTCAACACCTCACCGCGGTAGGAACTCGTGTACTCCGCCATCGACTCAATGACCTCGGATACCTTGAGCAAACGGCTGGCAACCGGCGCATCGTCTTTGAGGACCCGCTCCAGATGCTCGATATCCTCCGTTATTCGAGTCTGATACTCGGCGCTTCGGTCACCGATTCGCGACCTCTCCCGTTCGCGCGCGAGGTGAGAGCTAACCTCGTCGAGACAGTCTCCCGTCCGACGGAGCCGTTCGTTTTGCCTGAGACTCTGGATTCCCGATGCGATGAGCCCTGCGCAGAGCTCGAGGAAACCTCTGTCTCCCTTTTTGAAGTCTTTGGAGTTGGTGGGATTGTCGTCCTTGTCCACGTAAACGACCAATGCCCCAAAAATGTCATTCCCCAACAAAAGAGGACACGCAAAAAAGAACTCCACACGCTCGGCCGCCATCCCGCGTAGCTGCGGATGTTCGCGGTCGCCGCTCACAGACTCCGACGTTCCTGCCGAAAGATCGAGAATATCGTCAAAACCCTCCGCGACCTTTTTGAAATGTTCCCGTGCCTCCGACGCGTAGTCCTGAATCACTTCGACGACATGTGTCTTTTGCCTGGTGAGATCTTTTACGATACACACGCTTCCCCCCACAGCCCTGCACAACATCGCGAGACCGGCTTTGAGTCCGTCCTCGAGAGCTGAAGCGGTCGAGGCATCATGTAGCGACCGGTGAAGTTTCGAGAGTATTCTGGATTTTCGGCGATTCGATGACGAATCCGTCAGATGTTGCGCCGACGCGGCCGCCTGTTGAACGAGACTGAAGAGAACCGAGATGTCATCGACGGGCCGTTGTCTCTTTACTCCCCCTCTGTCGGCGGCAAGTACCGCCATAACCCGACCCTCGAATTCGATGGGCATCGCAACGTAACTCGTGGTCCCAAAAAAATCAAAGAACGTGTCGGATGCGAACTCACTGTGCCCGCGCTCTGCAAGAACCGGATACCCCGTCCGTACCGCTTTAACGAGGGCGCTCCGGTGCCAAAGTAGCGGAACCGAATATGATCGCGCTTTTAGCGTCAGATCGTTGCCGTCGATATTTTCGTAGTTTCGAAAAAGCTCTTTTGCAAGCTTTTCAAAACGCGGTGCGGTCTCACCACCACTCTCAATCGATATCGGACGCTCCGCCCCATACCGACCTCGGATAACGCAGTCCTCCTCGTCGGGAGTGAAGATCATCGCCCGCCGGTAGCCAATCGAACGACCGGAAGTGACGATGCCCAACAAGAGCCGATAGACGCGATCGATCGTCTCGACCTCCTGAAAAAGCGGCAAGAATTTGAAGATAAATGCGAGTTCGGTTACGGCGCTTTCCGTCGTTTTCATCAACTTTTTCCCGTGGTATGGACAGAGATGAGCTTGTGGTCGATCGGGGTTATCCTAGGCAATCTTCGTGCCACGACCGGCGGAGATAGAGCATACACGACCGGAATCGTGACTCTGCACGCCGGAGCGGGCTGATATGGGGGAAAACTGCAATCTCGTTGGCTAAGACGGGTAGCCCTTGGGGTGCCTAAGCCGCCACTCGTAGGCCGATCGAATGATCTCCTCGAGTGAGCTGCGGGTCTTCTTCCAACCCAATACCCGCTCGGCCTCCTTGGACGAAGCAAGAAGAGCGGGCGGATCTCCCGGGCGGCGCGCTCCGATCTCGTAGCGCACCTTTTTGCCGGTGACTCGCTCGACGGCCTTTACCACATCGAGCACGGTGAAGGCCCGGTCACTGCCAAGATTGAGGACACCCGAGAAACCGTGATCCATCGCGGAGAGGGCCAGAATGTGAGCAACGGCGAGGTCGTAGACATGAATGTAATCTCTGAGGCAAGTTCCATCGGGTGTGTCATAGTCGTCGCCAAATATCGTGAATTTTTCTCGGTACCCCGCGGCCACGTCGAGCACGATGGGAATGAGGTGAGTTTCGGGTTCGTGGTGTTCTCCGTGATCGGCCACGCTTCCACCGGCGTTGAAGTACCTGAGGGAAACAAATTCCAATCCCCACGCATCTCGAGAAGCACGGAGCATTTGCTCGACGACGAGTTTAGAAAAACCATAGGGGTTCGAGGGTTTGCAGAAATCTGTTTCCACTATTGGCAGCTTCTCGGGTTCTCCGTACACAGCTGCGCTGGAAGAGAAGACGATTCGTTTTACACCAAACCTCTCCATCGACTCGAGAAGATGAATGGTGCCACCGATATTATTGTCGAAATACACGAGCGGCCTGTTGACCGAATCGGAAACGACGCTAAATGCGGCGAAATGGAGAACGGCCTCCACACCGGCCCCAAACGCTTTGGCGAGCGCGTCGGCGTCACGAATGTCACTGCGGATGAATCGACAACCGTCCGGGACCGCCGCCGCGTGACCCGTCGAAACATTGTCCAGGACGGTGACTTCGTGACCACCCTCAATTAGGGCTTGGGCAACGATGGACCCTATATAACCCGCTCCACCGGTCACGCACAGTTTCATACGGTTCCCTTCCTTCCTTTCCTTACCAGCTTTCTGAGATAGGCCGCCGTGTGGGACTCGCGAACCCGCATCAGCTCGGACGGTTTCCCGGATCCGACCACGCACCCACCGTCCTCGCCACCACCAGGGCCGAGATCGATAATGTGATCCGCCTGAAGGATTACCTGGGGGTTGTGTTCTACGACCACCACGGTGTTCCCATTTTCGACGAGTTCGCGAAGCACACTAATGAGCACATCGACGTCATCGATGTGGAGACCGGTTGTCGGTTCGTCGAGAATGTACACGGCGTCACCCTCCATGTTCTCTGTAAGCTCCCTGGCGATCTTTATCCGCTGGGACTCGCCGCCGGAAAGAGTCGTCGACGGCTGGCCGAGCTGAAGATAACCCAAACCGACTTTTTTCAAAACCATCAAGCGATCGACGAGCGATTTATGATCTTTGAAAAACGTTAGAGCCTCTTCTACCGTCATATCGAGAATCTCGGCAACGTTTTTTCCGCAGACCGCCACCTCGAGCGTCTCCTCGTTGAACCTCTTACCGTCGCACTCGGAACAGCGGACGAATAGATCCGCCATGAAATGCATCTCGATTCGTTCGTACCCCACTCCGTCGCATTTGCTGCAACGCCCACCGGGGACGTTGAAGCTGAAACGTCCCGACGTGTACCCCCTCTTCTTTGACAAATTCTGTGCGGCAAGCACGTCGCGTATGTAGGAAAACGCTTTTATGTATGTAATCGGATTCGATCTCGGAGTCTTGCCAATCGGCGATTGATCCACCAACATCACTTTCGTGATGTGCTCCCTGCCGGACACATCTTGGTAGGCGTAGGTCCGGTTGGCGTCGGGGACCCGAAGCGCGTTGTACAAGACATCGCAGACCAGGGTGCTCTTTCCCGATCCGGACACCCCGGTGACCACGGTGAACGCCTCCAAGGGGAACGAAACGTCGATCTTTTTGAGGTTGTGCTGGGAGACTCCCTCCAACGAGACGGTGTTATTCGCTTTCGGCGTCTTCGTCCTGGAGTTTCGAAGGGGGAGACCCGAGTTCAAATATTTGATAGTTTTGGATTGGGGGTGCGAAGCACTCGCTAGTTCGCCTGCATAAAGCAATTCCCCTCCGTAACGCCCGGCGCCCGGTCCGAGATCGATCAGATAATCCGCGTGCCGGATGATATCGAGATCGTGTTCCACGATCACAACGGTGTTCCCCCGATCCCTCAGTTCCTTCAAGACGTCCACGAGCCTCTGCGTGTCGCGGGGATGAAGTCCCACACTCGGCTCGTCCAACACGTACAACACGCCTATGAGGTTCGCGCCAAGCGAGTTCGCCAGATTGATCCTCTGGGCTTCGCCACCGGAGAGCGTCCGTGTCAACCGGTCCAGAGTGAGATAGTAGAGACCGACGTCGAGCATAAACTTCAACCTCGACCGTAGCTCGAGCAGGATGTCCTTGGCAATCTCTTCTTCACGCGAGGTGAGTCGAAGCGAATCGACGAACTCGAGAGCATCCGCCGGAACCATCGCGCTGACCTCCCGGATCGTTTTATCGCCGAGCCGGACATAGTAAGCTTCTTCCCGCAGTAGCCCGCCGCGACATCGCCGACATTCCGTAAAGGTCAAATAACGTCGGGTGTAGAATCGCGCGTACTTCTTGTAGGACTTCTCTCGAAGCTCATCTAGAAACGGTATCACACCCTCGAAATCGCCGTCTCCCTCAAGAATGGCAGTCCTGGCCCGTTCACTAAGCTCTTTGAATGGTTTGACCAAAGATATGCGTTTGCGCTTGCAATACCGAACGAGCAGATCATAAAAGTACTCGAATTTCGCAGACGCCCACGGCTCGATCGCATGTTCCCTTATCGATAACGTGGGATCGGGGACGATCAGCCGTTCGTCGAATTCCATTCTGTTGCCAAATCCGCGGCAGTGCGGGCACGCGCCGTACGGCGTATTGAAAGAAAAAAGAATCGGACGCGGCTCCTCGAACGTGCGTTGGCACGACGCACACATCCGGTTCTTTGTGTACTTGCGCTCCCCCTTCCCTTCCTCATCCACCACCCATACAAAACCATCCGCCATCCGGTATGCCGACTCGACGGCTTCGAACATCCGTGTCCGATTCGGCACCGTAGCGGCGACGCGATCAAGGACGACATCAAGCTGGGCGAGCCGAGAGTATCGGCTTTTTGGAACTTCGTCGAGTTTCTCGACCTTGCCACGAAGCAGAATCCTCCGGTAGCCGCTCTTTAGAAGTCTGTCGACGAGATTCGTAACCCCGTTTTCGGCGGACATTCGGGCGATAAAAAGGAGCGTCGTGTCCGAACACCCTCCGATCAACTCGTCGACGACCTCATCCGGTTCGAACTGGACGACCTCCGTCCCGCAGTCGGGGCAATACGTCCTACCGACCCTGGCGAAGAGCAGACGAAGATAGTCGTAGATCTCAGTGGTTGTTCCCACCGTCGAACGCGAGCTTCGCGTGGTGTTGACCTGTTGGATGGCAATAGACGGACTGATTCCCGACACCTCGTCCACGTCCGGACGCGCGATTCTCTCGAGAAACTGCTTTGCGTATGTGGTAAGCGATTCGATATATCTGCGCTGACCCTCGGCATAAAGCGTGTCGAAAGCAAGACTGGATTTGCCGGACCCCGACACGCCGCTGATCACGCTGAGTCTCCCATGAGGGATGTCGACGTTCACATCCTTGAGGTTATGTTCTCTGGCTCCCCGGATGACAATTCTATCGAGCATGATTTTTGATGTCTCCAGTGTGGCTTGGGGTAAACACTAAGTGTATCGGCTTTCCCCCTCGTTCATCAAGACCGAATTCTGCGCTTGTTTGAGATTTCCGGCGACGGTATGCTAGCTGGATGGAAAACAAGGCTCTGGACAGGCTCTTTGATTTGATTCGAACGCTTCGCGGTGAGAACGGATGTCCCTGGGATCGCGAGCAGACGATTGGCAGTATTCTCTCCGATTTGATCGAGGAAACATACGAACTCCAGTGGGCGCAGGCCAGGCGTTCCGGTGATGAGCTCCTCGAGGAACTGGGTGACGTTCTCTTTGTTTACGTCTTCGCGGTTGTACTGCTCCAGGAAAAAGACCCGACGGCCACAATCGACAGGATCGCCTCACTCGCCTACGACAAGATCAGACGGCGTCACCCACATGTCTTTGGTGACGCGGTCGCGAAGACCAAGATAGAAAGTCTCGCTCACTGGGATCGAATCAAGGCGGAAGAAAAAAACGAGACGACGCCACATAGGGAGCCGTTTTCGACCATCCCGGACAACCTGCCGCCGATTCGCAAGGCCGAGAAGATACAACGGCTGGCGGCGGAAACGGGTTTTGACTGGTCCGACACGAAGGGGATCCTCGAGAAAATCCGCGAAGAGATCAATGAGGTCGAAGAGATCTTGAAAACGGGATCCGAGGGCGACATCCGCGAAGAAATGGGAGATCTCTTGTTCTCGGTCATAAACTTGACCCGATTTCTCAACATCGACGGCGAGGCGGCACTCACCCGGGCCAACGCGAAATTTATCGAGCGTTACGCCGAGATGGAGAGACTCGCTCACGAAGACGGCCACCGGCTCGATGACCTCACACTCGAAGAGATGGACCGCTATTGGAATCGCACGAAAAAGCGCGATTGAACAACTCGGAGACGGTGAAAAAGCGAAGGGGAAACCGAGTTACACGGTTTCCCCTTTGTTCGTTTCAGCGCCGGCCGCTGCGTGGTATGAACGGCATCGTCGACCACATCGTGGTCTTCGCGGCTAATTCAGCCGTTTGAACTCGATCCGCCGGTTTTGCGCCCGTCCTTCGGGAGTAGCGTTGGTGGAGACCGGATTCTCCTCGCCAAATCCTCTCGTAGTCAGTCTCGCGGGATCGATGCCGGCGTTGACCAGGTACTGCTTGACGGCTTCGGCACGCCGTTCGGACAGCCCAAGGTTGTAACTCGCTTTTCCGACGTTGTCAGTGTAGCCGCGGATCTCGATTCGAACCTCGGGGTAGGCCATCAGTGAGCGGACAACCTCGTCGAGGATCCTGTAGGAATCCGGTGTCAGGGCGGCGCTGCCGCTCTCGAAGTTGACGCCCCTGAGGATAAACTGCTGTTCGATCGGTCTCTCATCCGGGCATCCATCCTCGTCCTCGAACCCGTTGAAGGTCTCCGGCGCGTTCGGACACTTGTCATTGGCGTCGGGAATTCCGTCGAGATCGTTGTCCAGGTCCGGGCACCCGTCGTCATCCTGGAAACCGTCGACGTCCTCGGCTTGCAGCGGACACCGATCGACATCGTCTGGAATCCCGTCATTGTCGCTGTCCTTTACCAGATCCGGGCAACCATCCGTGTCAGCGTCCCCGTCAAAATCCTCCGGCTCGTTGGGACACCGGTCTTCGGTGTCTGCGATACCGTCCTGGTCGTTATCGAGATCGGGACAGCCATCCTGGTCCTCGAACCCATCTGCATCCTCGGCAAGGTCGGGACACTTGTCCTCGAGGTCGGAGATTCCATCACCATCGTTGTCAAGTTCGGGGCAACCATCGTCATCCTCGAAGCCGTCGAGATCTTCGGGCTGGTCGGGGCATTGGTCATCCTTATCGCTGACACCGTCGTGATCGCTGTCCTGCGGGATCACGGCGCCCGTCCACGACGCCATTAGCCACAAACCCCAGTCGGGCGGTTGAGCTACCGAGGGGTTGTCCCCGCTGTTGAGGTTGATGTCGCCGGCCGTCTTGAGCTCGAACCCACTTGGGAAGTTGACGGCGAGACCCGGTGTGAGCGTATACGTGCTCTTGACGAAACCGCTGGGCACCGGATCGAGATTGATGAACTGCCGCCAGTCGAACTCGACAAAAAACGTGACTTGGGGTGCCGGGAACTCGATCGCGCTATTGAAAATAAATATGTCGTTGTATGAACTATTTTCTCCTTCGGGAACGGCCGGATAGGCCGGAGGCGCGAACCCGGACGAGTCTGCGAAATCGGGCAGAAATATCCCGTATCCCTCGGTCTCGTTTTTGTTCCAGCGATATCCGGCGTTGAGGTGCAAACGGGTAGGAACAAAGGCGTCAAGGTCAACAAAATCGAAAGTCACAAGCCCCATCGCCAGTATTTCGGTCTTGTCCGTCGACAAACCGTGACTCTCATCACCCGTTGGCAGGTGGACCTCTCCAAGAGCGCCCACTTTCACTTGTGAAACCGGTATTGGCGCGCTGGCTTTTGCCGACAATTGGGTGTCGCCGAGTCCTCCGCGTGTAAACGAGTCGAAGGAGTGACGGTTCTTCTGTACCGGGTCACGAAGCCAGTTTCTGATATCGAGGTTCGCCGCAAACTCGAGGTACTCGCTCAGTCCATAAGTCAACGAAACACGCGTCGTAAAGAAATGATAGTCCACAACCGCCGTATCAGTCGGTGTTGGGGGAAGAAACCCACCAATCCCCGGTGTGAGCGTCAGGTCCCCGTACTTGAAATAGTGCCCACCCAGTTGGAAACTGAGCTTTCCCTTACCGATATTGTCGGCCGAAACGGTCCGGATCAATCCACGCGTGCCGTGGTAGGCGACACTCGCGTCGGCCGGCCGTGCGGCGGCAACAACCACCGTGGCCAGCAATATGGCTAGCAACCGTCTCATGCGATCTCCTTTCCTCCGTTACGAATCAACGGGGCGCGAGAAAAGCCCCGAGAACGGCTCCGGCGCTCGATACCGCGCGCCCGATCGACCCCCAAACAGGACACTGGTTCCCTCGCCCCTACTCTGGCTTCTCGCTTCCGTCGCCCCCGTCCCGACTCTTTTCGTCGGACGGCGGCTCACTCGTTTTCTCGTTCGATGACTCGGCTTTTTCCTCGGTCTCCCCCTCAGTTTTCTCTGATTCCTCTCCTCCGGGTTTTTTGATCTCATCCAGGTAGTTCATCTGCGATTCGAACAATACCTTGCCAAGGAACTCCTCCTCCTGCTCCGAAAGGTTACCCTTGGTCTTCTCCTTGAGCATCGCCAGAATGTCGACCGACATCTTGGCCTGTTCCAAGTCCCTCTCGATCTTGTTGGTCACGGGGTTTGGCAGCTTACCCAGCTGCTGGAGCGCCGCAACTTGAAACATCGAGACGATTTGAAGAAACAAAAACTCATTCTGCTTGTTCTCGTCACCCGGCACGAATCAGACCTCCGCACGCAAGAAAAATACCATATTGGCGTGTAAGCTAATGATCTGGGGAATTTTGGGGCACCCTCGCAAAAACTGTCAACAAAAAACCCCACCCTCTTGAGAGGGCGGGGTTTAACCCAAGGTCAGACCCAGAGTCAGGTTACCGACCGCTCCGTGCAGATCCAGATCATCGATGCACCGTCACGGTCTGAAGCATTGAGGTATGCATGAGGCTCGAGTGCGTCATAGAATATCGAATCCCCTTCGCCGAGTTCGAACTCCTCCTCACCCACTTTGAACAGGAGACGCCCCGTAAGAACCACCGCAGCCTCATTGCCGTGGTGTGTGTGCGGATCTTCGCGGTGCGATTTTCCACGCTCCAGCGTGATAACACATGCTTGCAGACCCCCTCCCGGTATCGAATATGTCAACCGCTCGAGCGTGCCGGCGCCGTCTCCCAGCGACTCTCGGATTCTGTTCTCGAGTGTTACCAAAGAGACCTCGCCCAGTTCTTCCTCTTCGATAAAATAGGCGGGGTCTTTGCCAAGCGCTTTTGAGATTCTAATGAGCGCGCCAAGAGTCGGCGATGTTTTGCCTCGCTCGATCTCCGAGATGTGAGTGGCGGAAATGCTGGCGGCGGCTTCGATGTTCTTTAGCGTCAGATGTTTTCCCTCTCGCACTCGTTTGATCCGTTTTCCGAGTTCCGATTTGTCGAGCATTGCGTTTCTCCTTGGAAGTAAATTGGCTCACTTAGAGATAGAAAGGCGGAGAGGCCACCCACAGGATTCGAGCGTGGCCGTCACCGATATTTCTGATCGTATGTGGTTCTTTCGACTTGAAGTGGATACTGTCCCCCTCTTTGAGGAGATGCCGATTGTCTGCGACGTTTATCTCCACAACACCTTTCAGGATGTGTATCAGTTCCTCACCGGTGTGCGATAAAGGCTCCATGTTGTGTGTGAGACCGGGCTCCAGTTCGACTTCGAGAAATGACATTCTTGAGTCGTTTATACCGCTGCTCAGTCTGTTGATCTTGGCACCCCAGTTCTTGTATTCCAGTACCCTGCGACCCGATTTCCTCACGACGCACACTCGCGGATAAGCGTTGTTCTGGAGAAAATAGGATGGCTCCGTTCCAAGAGCTCTAGCAATCTTTGCCAGAGCTCCAACCGTGGGGGACGTCATACCACGCTCGATCTCCGAGACGTGAGTCGCCGAAACCTTCGCTTTGAGCTCGACTTCTTTCAACGTGAGGTTCCGCTGAAGGCGAAATCGTTTGATGCGGTCACCAAGTACCTGCTTGCTCGGCATCGATTCTACTCCTTCTTGGCTGGTTCGTTCACAACTTATAGTAATAGCTCGACTTGCGATTTTTGAGGTATGTTTATACTAAGCAATGGATATGCGGAAATCAATGAAGAAATTGAGTAATATGCCGGTTTTTGCATCCATACTCAAGACTCGATGATTTTTGTCCGGTCTGTATGATAAATCTATAAGACAATCAAATTTATCGGCGAGCAGAATATATTTCCGCGTGGCGGGATTGACAACATCCGCATACTCGGGCACAATGATCGCCTTGTCGGCGGTCCGGCGCGGAGCACTCATGAGGATTCTCGTCATAAGATTCAGCGCACTCGGTGATTGCATCCTCCTTTGTCCCTTCCTGGAACACCTAAAAACCCACGGTGCCGAACAAATCTCGGTAGTCACCAAAAGAGGCTACATCGAGTTGTTCGCGGCGGCTCGCGGTGTCGACAGGGTCATCGCGATGGACGAGAAAGCCGGGTTCCGCGGGTTGGGGCAGATCATCCGCACACACCGGGCGGAGGGCGCAACGGTCATCGATGCACACAGCAGCCTAAGAAGCCGCCTCCTCTCCAGTGGTCTGGGCGGGGCCGGGGCCAGAATCAAGAAGTACTATCGAGAACGGTTCGGGTTGATCCTTTTCAAGAAGCCGTGCGAGATACCTGCCGTAGGCGAACGATACAGCTCGTTGGGCGAAACGCTCGGTTTCCCCCCGATGGCTCGGATGGTGGGAGGCATCGATATCCCCGAGAGCGCGCAGGTCAAGACCCGCTCACGACTTGGGGGAATCGACCCCCAAATGGTGGCAATAGCGCCGGGGAGCCGATGGCCGATGAAGCGGTGGAGCGTGGAGAAATACGTAGATCTCACGCGGCGAATCATCGAAGGTCATGGTTGCCACGTGGTCCTACTCGGGAATGATCT
>CP070677.1:3878309-3892481 GCA_020352495.1 Candidatus Latescibacterota bacterium | reverse complement strand
GTATTTGATGTCCGGGTGAGGAGGGTTCGGCCTCATCGCGATGATAAGATCCTAACAGATTGGAACGGCTTGTTCATCGCAGGGCTTGCTAAGGCGTCTCGGACATTGGGGAACAATGAGTATCTAAATGCTGCAGAGCAGGCAATGGGATTCCTTCTTACCAAAATGATGTCAGCTGACGGGCGGCTGTTTCACAGATTCAGAGATGGGGAAGTTCTCGTGCCTGGATTCTTGGATGACTACGCATTCTTGGTCTGGGGACTCATCGAACTCTACGAAACGACGTTTGATATCGACCACCTCAAAGTCGCGCTTACTCTAAACGGGATTCTGGACCGTGATTTTTGGGATACCGAACGCGGGGGTTATTTCTTTTCGCCGCGGGACGGGGAAGCGATGATCACGCGCGTGAAGGAAGTCTACGACGGAGCTGTGCCGTCGGGTAACTCGGTGGCGATGCTAAACCTCGTGCGCCTTGGGCGAATGACGGCAACCCCCGAGCTCGAAGACCAGGCCGAAAAAATCGGTCGAGTCTTTTACGACGATGTGACGAGGTCACCGTCGACGTTCACGCTCCTCATGACGGCGTTTGATTTTGGCGCGGGTCCCTCGCGTGAACTTATCATCGTTGGAGACCCGGGCTCGGCGGACACGGGTGCGATGCTAAGGGCGGTTCACACGACGTATAGCCCGACCGTGGTGCTCCTTTTCAAGCCGTCCGACGAAAAGGACCCCGAGATCAGCCGTATTGCCGAGTTCACGTCGTCGCACGAGACGCCCGATGGCAAGGCAACGGCTTATGTATGTTCGAATTATGCGTGTAAGCTCCCGACGACCGACATTGACGCCATGCTCGGTCTGTTGAACGAAAGCCCCGAATGACCGGAGCTGGGTCGATAGACCGTCATCGTCGAAATGCCTTGACAGACAACGGCTTTCGATCTATGTTGCTTACTCCGTCACCGAGTGAGAGCACACACACAACAGCCAGCCCGTTGAGCTTACACGACTTGATCCAGATATGAAACGAAACACAGGAGGCTTGAGAATGCGCCCTCGAGGATCGTTTACCCTCGTTCTCTTTATGGCGCCGCTACTCATTGGTTCGGTCGCCGTGGCTCAGGAGGCGGTGCGTCACGAGGTCCAACCGCTCCCCCCCGAGGTCGGGATCGATGAGAAGCTTGGGGAGTACGTACCACTGGAGCTCGGTTTTCTGGACGCCAGTGGAGACTCGGTGTACTTGCACCAGGTCATCGACAAACCCACGGTGCTTACGCTCGTCTATTATCACTGTCCTACCATCTGCATGCCACTTCTCGAGGGCGTGGCCGACGTCATCGATAAGACAGAGTTGGATCCCGGCAAGGACTACAACGTGTTGACCGTCAGCTTCGACCAGTACGACAATCCAAAAACGGCGAGCCAGATCAGGAAGAACATCACGACGTCGATGAAAAAGATGCTTCGACCGGGTGCGTGGAGATTTTTGACGGCGGATAGCTCAACCATTGCCGCGCTCACCGGCTCGGTCGGTTTTCATGTGAAAAGGGTGGACAAAGACTTCGCCCACGGGACCTCGCTCATCGTCCTCTCCCCAAAAGGCAAGATCGTACGGTATCTCTACGGGTTGAGTTACATGCCCTTCGATCTCAAGATGGCGGTGACAGAAGCCACTGAGGGCAAGGTCGTTCCGTCGATCGCGCGCGTTCTCCAATTCTGCTTCAGCTACGACCCGGATGGCCGACGATACGTTTTTAATGTGACCCGTGTGGTGGGTGCCACCGTCATTCTCGTTGTGTTTGGATACGTTCTTTTCATCAGTACGGTAGGCAGATCACGTAGAAAAGAGAAAAGGGCTTGAGTATGGCAAACCACGCGATCGTCGGTGCCGGCGCATATGTCGATTTCTACAAGGCAAAACGGTATCCGGGCGTCCTCTCCTGGATACTCTCCACGGATCACAAACGGATCGGAATTCTCTACCTCGCATCGATGTTGAGCTTTTTTCTCGTCGGTATGTCAATCGGCTTTCTGATGCGGCTCGAACTGATCGCACCGGGCAAACAACTCGTGGACCCCCAGACGTACAACGCGTTCTTCACGCTTCATGGGGTCATCATGATCTTTTTGTTCATTGTGCCGGGTCTGTCGGCGTCTTTTGGCAATTTCTTTCTTCCCATTCACATCGGCGCACCCGATGTCGCGTTCCCAAGACTCAATCTCCTCTCATGGTGGCTTTTTATCGCCGGTGGAACCCTGGCCGTCTTGTCGATGTTCACCGGGTCCGGGCCGCCGGACACGGGGTGGACGTTTTACGCCCCGTATAGCATCCGCACGGGGACAAACGTGATCCTGGCGGCTTTTGCTGCGTTTGTTCTTGGGTTCTCCTCGATCTTGACGGGGATCAATTTTCTCACGACGGTGCATCGGATGCGGGCACCGGGTATGGGTTGGTTTCGGATGCCGCTTTTCGTGTGGTCACTCTACGCCACCGCGTGGATGCAGGTTTTGGCCACACCGGTGATTGGAATCAATCTCCTTCTCATTATATCGGAGCGGCTGTTTGGAATTGGTGTTTTCGATCCGGCGAAGGGGGGAGACCCGATTCTTTATCAGCATCTCTTTTGGATCTATTCGCACCCCGCCGTTTACATCATGATTCTGCCGGGAATGGGAGCGATCTCGGAGATCATGCCGGTCTTCTCGCGGCGGACGATCTTTGGATACAAGTTCATCGCCTACTCGAGCATTACGATCGCGGCTCTGGGGTCGTTGGTCTGGGGACATCACATGTTTACCAGCGGGCAGAGCTATGTGGCGAGTACGATCTTTTCGCTGCTCACGATGCTCGTTGCGATTCCCAGCGCCGTCAAAGTGTTCAACTGGATAGCCACCATGTACAAGGGTTCGATACACATCGAGGCTCCGCTCTTGTTTGCGATGTCGTTCATCTTTCTTTTTTCGGTGGGGGGCTTGACCGGAATGATGATCGGGACGCTTTCTTTCGATGTTCACGTCCACGATACGTACTTCATCGTCGGACACTTCCACTATACGATGTTTGGTGGCATGGGGATGGCGTTTTTCGCGGCGCTTCATTACTGGTTCCCAAAGATGTTTGGGAGAATGTACAACAAGGCCGTGGCCAAGATGGCGTGGCTCATGATCTTTGTGGGCTTCAACACGCTTTATTTTCCAATGTTCATCCTGGGCTGGCTGGGAATGCCGAGACGGTACTATGACTATCTGCCGCAGTATCAGGGCGGTCACGTCGTCTCGACGATCGGCTCGTGGATTTTGATCGCGGGGATCTTGATCATGCTATCAAACCTCATCAGGTCGCTGCGCACCGGCGAGAAGGCGGACGGAAACCCATGGGGTGGCACAACGCTCGAATGGACGGTGCCGTCGCCCCCGCCGCTCGAGAACTTCGAGAAGATTCCACACGTTGATCGTGATCCCTACGACTTCGAAGGGGTAAGCGCAAGGTGAATACAATCGACGGACTCACCGTTCATCACCACCGCGACTACACCGGCGCCAAGATCGGGATGTGGGTGTTTCTATTTACCGAGCTGCTTCTTTTTGGCGGCATGTTCATCCTTTATTCGGTCTACCGCACGGTTCACGCCGAAGATTTTCACCACGCGGCGATGGAGCTGGACACGCTGGTGGGGACGATGAATACGTTGATCCTCCTCACGAGCAGCCTGACGATGGCGTTGTCGATTGCTCTTATTCAAACCGGACGGAAGAAGTCGTCCATCCTTTGCCTCGTTCTTACCATTGCTTTCGGGCTTTGGTTTATGGTCAATAAATACTTCGAATGGGGAGCGAAGTTCGAGCACGGGCTATACCCTGGTTCGGAGTTTCTCCTGCAACACAGCCAAGGCGAAATCCTCTTTTTTGGTCTTTACTTCACGATGACGGGTCTTCACGGCCTCCACGTGTTGGTTGGTGTCGGCGTTCTGTCCGTCGTAGGTTTCAAAATGCTCAATAAACCGTATGAAGACATTGTCTTCGCTGGCCCGGGTGTGGACAAGCTCGAAGGGGCGGAGATTGCGCTGCTCGGGAAATCCGGACAGAAGATGTGGTCGAGCGAGGTGATCGATGATTCCGTCGAGCGCGTATCGGTCAGACTCAAATACCGTCCCGTCGGGAAGCGAGTCCGCAAGGAAGACTATGCGCTGCTCGAGAACTCCGGGTTGTATTGGCACCTTGTCGACATCATCTGGATATTCCTGTTCCCATTGTTCTATTTGATAACCTAGGAGACTCAACGCCAGTCGCGCTGATCGGGAGCTCCGACAATGGATAACAACCGCACAGATCAAGAACACACGGGGTTCGATGTCTATGTTCTGACCTGGGTGACGCTCTTGATCCTCACCGCCATAACAGTGACGGTGGCGGGGATGCATCTCGGCAAGCTCAGCGTCCTGGTGGCGGTTGTGGTTGCCACCGTAAAAGCCGGTGTCGTGTTGTATTTTTTCATGCACCTCAAGTACGAGAGCGCGCTTTTCAAGATCATGGTCTACGTCGCATTGGGTACGCTCATGATCTTTGTCGGACTTACCTTTTTCGATATTCTGTTTAGATGAGCGATGGATCTTTTTTCCAGCACAACTGAAGCGGTTAATATCGCGTTCTTCGTCACGCTTGGCATCGCCGTGGGGATGCTTGTTTTGATCACTGTGCTCATGGTGGTCTTCGTGATCAAATACCACAGAAAGAGACACCCCAAGGCGTCCCAGGTAAAAGGACACACGTTGCTCGAAATCGTTTGGACCGTCGTCCCGACGCTTCTTGCCTTGGGAATGTTTTACCTCGGTTGGGTCGGGTACAAGTTCATGAGGGCGGTTCCGGAAGGGGCGATCGAAGTGTCGGCCACGGGACGCATGTGGTCGTGGGAATTCGAGTACGAGAACGGGAAACGAAGTCCCGAGCTCTACGTTCCCGTGGACAGACCCGTCAAAGTAAACCTCAAGTCCGCCGACGTGCTCCACAGTTTCTACGTGCCAGCCTACCGGGTCAAGCAGGACGTTGTACCCGGTCTCGACACATACGTATGGTTTCATCCGGTAGACACGGGGCTCTATGACATATTTTGCGCGGAATACTGTGGCCAGCGCCACTCATACATGATGTCAAAGGTCGTCGTGATCCCCGCTGCTGAATTCCAAGACTGGGTCGAGCAGGATGTGGAAAGCGTTCCAGTGGTCTCGGACGAGGCGACCTCCGATCAAGAACAAGTGGAGAGACTGAGACGAGCGGGAGAAAGGCTCAGCAAGATCAAAGGATGCAACGCCTGTCACAGCACGGACGGAAGCGAACTGGTCGGTCCCACGTATAAGGGGTTGTTTGGGAGAGCCGGCGTCGTGATCACTGACGGGGAGAAAAGGCAGATCGTTGTCGATGAGGAGTATCTTCGCAAATCGATACTCGAGCCAAGTGCGGACATTGTCGAGGGGTATGGACCTGTGATGCCGTCACAACAAGGCATTACCGAAGAAGAGGTCAACGCAATCGTCGAGTATCTCAAAACGCTTTAGTAGCCGCGTACAAGATATGAGCACAACGCGCAGACATGTTGACACGATCCTCCGACTGGGAAAGGCGAGGATTTCTTCGCTCGCCACGATATCGATGATCGCGGGTTACGTTCTCGCGCATGGGAACGTTTCATGGCCGCTCGTTTCTCTAACCCTCGGTGTGTTTCTGCTCGCGTGTGGCTCCTCGGCGCTCAATCAAATCCAGGAGCGCGAAATAGACGGGAGAATGAGACGGACGATGGGACGCCCGCTTCCAACGGGCCGGGCGAGTCTAGCGTTTGCCGCGGCGGTGTCGTCTGGCTGTTTGATCGCGGGATCTCTCGCGATTCTGTGGAGCTCGAATCCGCAAGCGATGGCCCTTGGGATCCTCGCTGTCGTTTGGTACAACGTTGTTTATACGCCACTCAAACGCGTGACGGCGTTTGCCGCCGTCCCCGGCGGTGTTGTCGGGGCCATACCGCCGGTCATCGGTTGGGTAGCCGGTGGAGGTTCGGCGGCGGATCCAAGGATTCTGGCCGTTGCCTTTTTCTTTTTTATGTGGCAGATTCCGCATTTCTGGCTCCTGTTGTTGTCCACCGGTGGTGAAGAATACGAGAGTGCGGGGCTGCCGTCGTTGACGAGATTTTTCTCGCTGGAACAGATAGCGAGGATAACTTTTATGTGGATTCTCGGCACGGCAATGGTGTGTCTCGTGATTCCGCTCTTTGGAGTCATCGAGAGCGCCTGGATCAATATGGGTCTTTTTGTGGCGGGGTTGTGGCTTGTGTGGCGATCGGCACGAATACTACGGTCGACTACGGGGGGCCCGGCGTTTCGACATGCATTCAAGCACGTGAACCTGTACGTCTGTTGGGTGATCTCCTTGCTCGCCATCGGCGGTGTTC
The DNA here is from genome assembly GCA_020352495.1 of Candidatus Latescibacterota bacterium. Taxonomy (GTDB): domain Bacteria; phylum Krumholzibacteriota; class Krumholzibacteriia; order WVZY01; family WVZY01. The sequence goes on along the minus strand of CP070677.1, from coordinate 3,886,045 downwards.
TGAGTTGATCGTTGAGTTTGTCCGGCTTCACTCGATGGAGTGGGGATGACCCCCCGGCACCGATGACGCGATTCCGCGACGGCGGATGAGAAAGACATCAGATGGAGATTTTCAATCAATACGTTCTCCCACCGACTCGCGAACACCTCGAGCTGCTTCGCTACTTGATGGTACTGGGATATCTCGTCCTTCTACCGTACGTGGGGATCGTGATCGGGAGCGCGCTGCTCTCGTTCTTCCTGTGCGTTGGAGAGAGGGACACATCCAATCCGCTCTACTCACGGGTGGCCAAGGAGCTCATTGATATGGCGATGCCAAGCCGGGTAGCCGTTCTCGTGTTTGGGATCCTTCCGCTTCCAGTCATTTGGATAATTCACGGCCAGTGGCTGATTCACTCGATAGCAAACACGATGCATCTGCTTCCTCTGGGGGCGGTTCTCGTTGCCGCGGGCCTGGTCGTGTTAATGGCGTATCGACACAGTCTCGATGGGGAAGGTCAAAATTCGATAACCGTCATCGGAACCTGCGGGATCGGGCTGGCAATCTTGCTGCTTGGGAGCTTCGTGCTCCTTGGAAGCGTCACGCGGTTTTTTGATCCGGAGCGGTGGATCACGACGCATCACGCGGTTCGTCTATTGACATCGTGGAATGTGATTTGGAGGTATCTGTATTTCTTGGCAGGCGCACTCTCGATTACGGGTGGCGCGATCATATTCTTCTTCTTTACCTGGCCGGGTCGCGCCAAAAGACTGAGTGAGGAAGAGGCGCGTCTTACCAAATACCTTGGCGCCGGGATCGCGATAGCCGGAATGGTGTTGTTTCCTGTCTTTGGCTTTTTCTATTTGTTCACGCTCCCGATCGTCGCGCTCTCCGGGCAGCTCTATTGGGTTGGGGCGCTCGGCGTGGGCGTGCTGTTCATTGCGTTCCTCTATGTCTACCGGGTGCTGGTAGGCCCAAAGGTTCGGTTTGGCGCTCCGACGTTTGTTCTGTTCGTGTTTGTCTTTCTCTTGATGATCGTTGGAGACCAGCTCGTGCTCGTCAACGCCACGGAAGAACACATCGCGGCGCTGGTGACCGAGGCCGAGGAGCGCGAGGCCGAGATCCAGCTGGAGAGGGAAGCGATGCGATCCGCGGCGATCAAACCCGATATCGTAAGGGGGCAAGAGGTTTTCAATTCCGTGTGCTCGACGTGCCACCGGATGGAAGAACGACTCGTTGGCCCCCCGCTTGGGAGCGTGCTGCCAAAATACGCCGGTAATATGGACGGATTGGTATCGTTTATACAGAAACCCTCAAAGGTGAACCCCGATTATCCTCCGATGCCGGCGCCCGGGCTTCCGTTGGTGGATATCAAATCCGTGGCCGCGTATCTGTTGAATCAGATAACACCCGACTCGAAAAACGCTCAGGGTGGAGCGCCCGAGCCGGTGGACCTCGAGCGAGCGACCGATGAGGGGGAGGCCGGACCTACGCAAGGGGAACTGGTCGAAGAGGAACGCGAAGATACCGATCAGCGGGAAGGGGAGTGAACGTTTGGCAGGGGTGAGAGACAGGAGGGTTTGTTGAAGAAGTATCTGGGAATACCCGTCGGTTTGGCGTTCTTTGGTTTTTTTGTGCTTGCCTATCTGGCTCTTGCGTCGGATTGGCACCGGCACAAACGGGCGCCGGATCAGCCGATCGACTTCAGCCACAAGATCCATGTCGGGATGGTGGGGCTCGAGTGTCTGTTTTGTCACGAAACAGCGGACAAATCGACATTCGCGGGGATTCCAACGGTGGAGAAATGTATGTCGTGCCACAAAAACGTTGCAACGAACCGACCCGAGATCCAAAAGCTCGCCGCCTACTGGAACGCGCAGACACCGATGGAGTGGAATCGAGTCCACAGGATTCGTGTGCGGAATCACGTTTACTTTAGCCACAAAAGACATGTCAAGGCGAACATCGATTGTGCAGCCTGCCACGGCGAAGTCGAATATATGGACAAAATCCGTCAGATCAGCTCACTGGAGATGGGGTGGTGTGTCCAGTGTCACCGCCAAAAGGAAGCGCCGACGGATTGTCTGACGTGTCATAGGTAGGGATTTGTGGAGGCCGCGAATGAATAGACGGGAATTTGTTCGATTGATGGGGTTGGCATCCAGTGCCTCTCTTTTGAGTTCGTGTGGATTGGAACGCGAGACGGAGAAGCTGATCCCGTATCTCGTCCCGCCTGACGACGGTGTTGTTCCCGGAGTGTCGGTTCATTTCAACACGACGTGTACGGAGTGTCCGGCGGGCTGCGGCGTTTCGGCAAAAGTCATGGACCGACGCGCGGCCAAACTCGAGGGGATCGAAACGCACCCGGTGAACGAAGGGGCGCTTTGCATCCGCGGTCAAGCATCGATCTCGACGCTGTACCATCCTGATCGCCTAAGGCATCCCTTTATAAAGGACGGTCAGGGTGACTTCCAGCAGACGACATGGGACAACGCGTACTCGATCATAACAGACGCACTCAAAAACGCGTCGGGGGACAAAACGGGCTCGGGCGTAGACCCAAAACCTCGGAAGCACGTGTTTTTGTCAGGCCGCACGACCGGGACGTTTTCAGAAGCGGTGGACAGCTTCTGCAAGGAAACCGGAGTAGAGCGGTTACCCGAGTTCGAATTCTATCCGTATTCGGCGATCCGCGAGGCGAACCGAATACTCTTTGGCCGGGCTCAGGTCCCATCGTACCGGATCGATGAGGCCGATTTGGTTCTTTCCATCGGAGCGGATCTTTTTGAGACTTTTGTCAACCCGGTATCCTTCGCGGCGCAGTTTGGGCGGTCAAAGAAGCGCTCCTCTTTTGGATGGATCCACCTCGAACCCCACGTATCGCTGACCGGTCTTCAGGCAAAAGAGCGACACACGATCGCTCCAGGTGGTGAAATCTACCTACTGAGCCATTTGCTCCGTGAGGTGTCCAAGGTCAATGTCGCCGGCGACCGTCATATCGCCGGCATGGCGGAGTTGCTCCCCGATCTTTTACCACGCGGGTTCGCCGAGAAGACTGGCCTGGGTGTCGAGACACTCGACGCTCTCTCGCGGCGCCTGATAAGGGCGCGGCGTCCCCTGGTCATTGCCGGCGGCGTGTCCACAATGCAGCCATCCGGTTTGGATGTCGCCGTGCTGACGGGACTCCTGCAGTGGGCGACGGGTATGTTGGGCGGTACGGTGAGATTCGAGGAGGCCGTGGACTACGATCGTGTCGGATCGTTTCGGGACGTCGAACAACTCGAACAAAGGCTCGAGAGCGGCGACATTGGCGTACTTTTTCTTTGTCGCGTCGATCCGTTCGGAACAACCGCCGGGGGAAGCGGTTCGCACACACTGGTGAAGCTCAAAGACAACTTCGAAAAGGCGACACTGCGGATTGGGATGGGCGAGTTCATGACGAAAACGTTAGAGATGTGCGATGTCGTGTTGCCGCTGTCCCATACGCTCGAGTCGTGGGGAGATGCCCGGCCAAGGGGAGATATCTTGAGCGTCGTCCAACCGGCAGTGGAACCCATCCACGATACGCGCTCGGATGGCGATGTGTTGATACAACTCACCCGGGCTTACCAGGGAGCGGCGACGGCGCTTTCCTATCAAGAGTTTTTGATCGGGCGGCTCAAAGTCCGACACGGTTCGGCGACCATCGAAAAGCTGTTGTCGGAGGGCTTTGTCAAACGGCGCGTGGAACCCCTGACCGTGACGTTGGATCGCGACGCACTCACCCATCACCTTCGACGAATCATCTATGATGATTCGCACGTCAAGCCGGTACTCGTAGTGGCCCCGTCGATCCGGTTCTTTGATGGGAGAAGCCGGGGGCTCCCACTTCTCAGCGAGATCCCGGATCCATTGACAACAGTTTCTTACGGCGGGTGGGTATCGATCTCCGAAGCGACAGCCGAAGAACTGACCGTAAAGGACACGGACGAGGTGACCGTATCGGTATCAGGTTGGAAAACGGCGCTTCCCGTCAAGATCCAAAAGGGACTCCCCCGTGGCGTGATGATGATCCAGTGGGCGTCACACGACGATACGCCCTTCGATTTCGACCGGATGTCCGGCGAAATGATGACGATCTACGAGGGCGCGGCGATCGCAAAAACGGGAAGGAGCGTTGCCATACCTGCCCTCTCGGGGTCGCTCACGCCGGAGGGCCGTAAGGTAATCCCGTATCTTGGCGAGGAGGACCAACACCACCACGGGGAGAGCGAAGGGCACCCGACGTTCTATCCAAAACATGAACACAAGGATTACCGGTGGGGTATGGTCATCGACCTCGATCTTTGTATCGGCTGCTCCGCGTGCGCCGCGGCCTGTTACATCGAGAACAACATCCCCGTTGTTGGAGCCAAGCTCCATCTCGATGGTCGGGAGATGTCGTGGATTCGGATCGAGCCCGTCTACGCGGAAGAGGGCGACAACGTCGAGTTTTTGCCAATGCTCTGCCAACACTGCGAAAACGCGCCGTGTGAGACGGTTTGTCCGGTTTACGCGACGTACCACAACCCGGAAGGGTTGAACGCCCAGGTGTACAATCGGTGCGTGGGGACCCGTTACTGTTCGAACAACTGCCCGTACAAGGTGCGGAGATTCAACTGGTTCGATTTCAAACGACCAGACGACAAGAATGCCACCGTGAACCCCGAGGTCTCAATCCGTGGAAAGGGTGTCATGGAGAAATGCACCTTTTGTATCCAACGGATTCGCGGGGCGCGGGACACGGCCAAAGACGAGAAGCGGAAGATCAAGGATGGCGAGGTGATTCCCGCATGTGCCCAGACCTGTCCGACCAACGCGATTCATTTTGGCAACCTCGAAGACGAGACCACCGAAGTGGGGCGATTGGCGAAGTCGGAGCGGGCGTTTCAAGCGTTGGGTTTCCTGGGGACCGACCCGGGTGTCTACTACCTGCGTGGAGTCTGGAAAAAAGTCCATGGATAATCTCGAAGACAAAATCGCATACCACCGCGCCGTGGAGCACGATGTCCTATCAGCGATGAAAAACCCGAGCCCCCTCTACTGGGTCGGACTTCTCGTTTCCGCTGCGTGTTTCGCGTTGGGGATGAGTCTGTGGGGGTATCAGATATGGAAGGGTATGGGTGTCTCCGGACTCAACAACCCAGTTGGCTGGGGTGTCTACATCACCGATTTCGTCTTCTGGGTCGGTATCGCGCATTCCGGAACACTCATCTCGGCGGTGCTCTTTCTGTTCCGTGCGAGGTTTCGGAGCGCCTTCAACCGGTCGGCGGAGGCGATGACGGTGTTTGCCGTCATGACGGCGGGACTCTTCCCGCTAATACACCTCGGGCGCACATGGTTCTTCTTCTGGCTTCTTCCGTACCCAAATCAGCGTCTGCTATGGGTGAACTTTCGCTCGCCGCTCATGTGGGACGTTTTTGCCGTGAGCACGTATTTCACGATCAGTGCCGTGTTCTTTTTTGTGGGGATGATTCCGGACTTGGCGATTGCCAAACGGTTTCACAACGGCGTCCGGAAGTGGCTCTACAGCGTTCTTTCGCTGGGGTGGGTAGGGAGCTTCCGCCAGTGGAAGCACTACAGCAAGCTCTACATGTTCCTCGCGGCGTTTGCGACACCACTCGTCGTGTCGGTGCACTCGGTAGTGTCCTGGGACTTCGCGATGAGCGTCCTTCCCGGTTGGCACACCACGATCTTTGCTCCGTATTTCGTCGCCGGCGCGATCTTCTCGGGGACGGCTATGGTGATCACTCTGGTCGTGCCGATGCGGAAGATATTCAGACTTCACCATCACATCACAATCGATCATTTCGAGAGCATCGCCAAGATACTGTTGTTCACATCGCTCCTCGTGACCTACTCGTATTTTGTCGAATTCGGCCTTGCGCTCTACAGCGGGAACGTCTACGAGTCGGGAGCATTTCTCTACCGGCTGGTGGGTGACTACAGGTACCTGTACTGGGGGATGCTCATCTGCAACTCCCTGGTGCCTCTAACGCTTTTTGTTAGAAGATGGCGGCGAAGCATCCCATTTCTCTACGTGTTGTCGATCCTTGTCAACATTGGGATGTGGTTGGAGAGATTCGTAATCATCGTGACCTCACTCTCCAAGGATTTCGACCCGTACGCATGGGGTCTCTACAAGCCGGCCCTGGTGGAGGCGGGGATTACGTTGGGGAGCTTTGGATTTTTCTTTATGTTGTTTCTCTTGTTCACAAAGCTCCTTCCCGTTGTGGCGATCTCCGAATTGAAAGAGGTGGCGGACGAATGACAGAACGTTTCTCCTTCGACACAAAAAAAGAATTCCTGGACAAGCTCGAGGAGCTCGTCAAGAGCGGGGTGTCGAAAAAGAAAATCGACACCTACACACCGTATCCCGTCCACGAGGCGGAGGAGATGCTCGATGACACCCAGAGTCCCGTGCGATTCTTTACCGGCGCGGGGGCGATCGCCGGGTGCATCGCCGGTTTTGCCTTTACGATTTACACGGTCCTATCGTGGCCGCTTGTCACCGGAGGGAAGGAGATTGTCTCTGTCACCGCGTTTATCATTATTGCATACGAGCTAACGATTCTGTTTGGAGGACTCACGGCTTTTGCCGGATTCATGTTTCTATCGAGGCTGCCCGTGTTCAAGAACGTGTTCTCACCGGAAGTCGAGTTCAGTCCGAAATTCGAGATCGTGATCAAGCGCGAGGGGCCAAAATGAGCATCGGCAACAAGAGCAAAGGCGGACTTGTCGTTCTCGCCCTCCTCGTTGGGGCGGGGATTACGGCGCTCGAGGTTTTTGTGCGTAAGGACCCCGATGGTACGCTGCTCGTGGCGCTGACATTCTGGACCGGTCTCGTGCAAGGTTCGGTAGCACTGGCTGCCGTCGGTGAGCTGTCAAAAGGTGTTTGGCTCAACCCGATAAAACGGGAACTTCTCTCCGTACATCCACTGTTGCTCGTAATCGGCCTGCTCTCGCTGGCCCTGGGGGCGAAGTCGGAGATCTACGGTTGGTCGGCGCATCCGACGGGATGGCTCAATGTTCGTTTTTTTCTCGCACGGAACATTGCCGTTCTTCTCGCATCCTATTGGATCGCGCGTCTGTTGACGAACGCGGTGATGCGGGGGGACCCAAACAAGAACAGATACGCGGGTCTCTACGTTTTTGTCTTTATCGTGTCCCAGTCGTTGGTCGCATTCGACTGGATAATGTCCCTGGAGTATCCGTGGATCAGTACGCTCTTTGGCGGATATTTTTTCATCGAGGCGTTTCTAATGGGTTTGGGTGTCGCAACGTTTGTTTTGTTGTTGAGGATGCGCACGCCGTCACACGGACTGACCGAAACGTTGAGGGACACGTCGAAGATGACATTTGGATTCTCGGTCATGTGGGTGGGGTTCTTCTTTGCTCAGTTCCTCGTGATATGGTATGGAAACATCCCCGAGGAAGTCGGTTATGTGTTCAAGCGTGTGAGTGAGCCACCGTTCGACGCGCTATCTCGCGCCGTGCTCATCATGGTATGGCTGATCCCATTCATCGTACTCTTGTCCAGACCGCTCAAGACCGTCCCGGTCGCGATGGCACTCCTCGCCTTGGTGATCCTCGCGGGGCTGTTTATCGAGAAGCTCGTCCTCGTGCTCCCAGTGACGCGCGTCGATCCGCTCACTCTCGCGATCGAGACGGGAGTCATGCTGTTGCTGATTCCCGCGTTTATCCACGGAAGGGATTCGTTTATTCCACAACAAGTTACG
>CP070677.1:3875542-3878209 GCA_020352495.1 Candidatus Latescibacterota bacterium | reverse complement strand
GTATTGCCATTGGCATAACCCGCGAATACTAGTCTGATGATCGTCGGTAACTGCTCTCCTCTCGACTCAAAAAACGGAGGTTGAACTCCAGCCGTTTCCATACTACTTGATTAACACGATCTTCTGAGTCGTCTGAAACGCCCCGGCACGGAGACGCACAAAGTACACACCCGTCGCAACGGACGCGCCGCTCGTATCACGTCCATCCCAAACGGCCCGATGGAGTCCCGCCGGGAACACCTCATCCCTCAGGGTCCGAACCAGCTCGCCCTGGGCGCCATAGATCCGGAGTGTCACCCGCTCCTCCGTCACGAGATTGAATGGGATCGTCGTAGACGGATTGAACGGGTTGGGATAGCTGGGAAGCAAGGCGGTGACATTCGGTACGTCCTTGAACCGATCATCGGGCTCATCAGCCCCACCTGATCCTCGTCCGATGTCGATGCTTGGCACCAAAGGCACGGGCTCGCCCAGATTGAAAATGTTTGGCACCAGGTAGTCGACCCCGTCGGGGCCGGTGTAGTGAAGACCGATCGGCCCGTAGTCGTGGTCCCGATCAACCTTGTCCTCTCCGGCCGGCGCCGATGCGTAGAGGATCATGTTGATCGCCGCTGCCGAGTAAAACAGCGCGAGATCCGTCAGTCCATCACCGTCGTTATCGATCTCCATCGTCTCTTCCGGCAGGGCGACACCTTGAGTGTTCCCCACGTAGGCCTGGGTAACGTCGATGAGCGTTGCGTCGAATGGGTCGGAGATTAGATACTCGTTCCCGTTCTCATCGAACCCGTACTCCTCCGCTTTTGACCGGACAACCAGGGCAACCTGGTCGAGCGCGGGGTCAAAACCGACACCCACCGCTTGAAATCCCGTGGAACCGACTGCCCATCCGGAATGGTCATGCGGCACGCGGATTTCTTCACTGACCGCCGTTGTATTTCCCACACAGTCCGTCGCCGTGTAGACAATCGTGTAAATCCGGCCATCACCCGGACCGGCTCGTTCCGAACGAAGCTGGAATGACGTGTCCGGAGTCCCGAGATCGTGACCCTGGATGTCATTGACTGTGTTGCCGTCACCCCTGCCGTTGTCCGGCTCGTTGCTCGTAATCGAGGTGAGCACAAACGTAGGAGCATCACAACACACATCTGCCACGGTCACCGTCGCCGTGATGTCGACCATTTTGTGGTTGGGTGGCCACAACACATAACGGTTGAACGTCACGGTGATATCCGGCGGTGTCGTATCGACAACGGTTACATCCGCCGTACATGTGCTCGCGTTGCCGCTATCGTCAGTTGCCCCAAACGTCACCGTAGTCGTCGTTCCCACCGGGAAACAGACTGGCGCATTATTGCTGAGGTCCACGTTGTCGTCGCACAAGTCGGTCGCCGTAAAGCCCGCGAAAAACGCGCTCAGCTGTGGATCTGTGGCGGGTGTTCCGCAGAAGTCCGAACACTCCACTGTAATGTCACCGGGGCAGGATGTAATCACCGGTGGTGTCGCGTCCACGGCACAGACCGCTGCGTCCGCCTGAATGAGCCCAAAGCCCGTATCGGTGTCGAAACCTGGAACGTCCATATCGATCGCCGTGTTCTCCAACGCCGCATAGACATCACCTGGTCCGAGCCCTGGATTCTCTTCGAGCATCAGGGCCGCCACCGCGGCGGCGTGTGGGGCTGCCGCCGATGTCCCATAGAAGTTCGGAAAAATATCCAGATCGCTTCCGTCACCCGGGTCCGGGATGTCGAGTCCAAAGAACGTCGTGTTGGTCCCGTCGACGGCTACGATGTTTGGGTTGTCGCGAATGATGGATACCGGGTTCCCGGCTACATCGAACAGTATTGGGGTATTGCCGGCTGACGAGAAATCCTCTCTGACCGGTGGCGAGGTGCCAAACTCGGGGGTGTCGAAGTAGAAGGCGGCACCCATCGTTTCACAGAGCTGTGCGTTCATGTGGCCGTAGACGGTGCCGCTCTGTGTATCCCACTCGTTGGGAACAAAGTTGTCGAGAGCCCCGTTCACGAACGCAATATATTTGACGACGCCCGGATCAGGTCCACCCGCTCCTGTGTTTCGGACCAGAGCGATGTTGAACGTGTTCATCGCAGTCCCGTTGAAAACACCCATGACCTCGACCGGGTCACCACCGACGTTGAAATCGGTGCTCGAGGCAAGGATCATCGTGGGCGGATCGTCATAGATCAAGAAATCCATGTCATTCGCCGATCCCGGTGGGCCACTCACCGCAAAAAACGGCTCATCCCACTGAAACGACCAAACGACACCCCGGTTGGTCGGAATCTCTATTTCTTGATAGATGTCGACCCCCGGACCCGGATCAAAATCGTGTGCATCTCCACCTGCGTACCCCACCGGCGACATTCCAGATGGTCTGAAATTGTCTTCGTAGGATTTTCGACCATGGTTCCCTGCCGCCGAAAAGTACGGAACACCCATTCCCACCACATTATCGACCGCCTGCGCAATGATCCCATCCTGGAAGAACGGCTCGGCATAATAGAAGACGTCGTCACAGACGATATCACAGTTGGCAACGGTGGCGAGTTCGACGATGCCACCTGCGAAGTCCGCCTGTCCGTTGAAGGCAGAGTGGAACGCCTGACTTGCCCCAGGCGCAAGATCGCGTATCAGCTGCATCATCCCGCG
>CP070677.1:3846036-3875442 GCA_020352495.1 Candidatus Latescibacterota bacterium | reverse complement strand
GAAGAGATGCTCGACTACTTCGATCGGCATTTGAAGAAGGATTCGAATCAAAAGGAAAAGAGACGGATTCTCTACTTCACCTATGGAGTGAACGAGTGGAACGAAACCACCATCTGGCCTCCGGAAGGCATAACCGACAGGGTATGGTATCTCTCGAACGACAACAGGCTGGAGCCGCATGCGCCCCGAGACTTGGAGGGCAGCGATCGGTACACCGTCGATTTGACCGCTACGACCGGCGACCGTAACAGGTGGATGGCTCAGATGGGTAATGATGTGCACTATGCAGACCGCAGGGATGAGGACGCGAAGCTTCTCACATACACGTCGGCGCCCCTCGATAGGGACCTCGAGATGACCGGCAGCCCGACGGTATACCTGCACGTGTCTTCCGACCACGAGGACGGCGCGTTCCACGTCTATCTCGAGGATGTGTCGCCCGACGGACGGGTGACCTATCTCACCGAGGGATTGCTCCGGGCCATTCACCGCAAGGCGAGGGATCCCTCTGAGGCGCCGTTTGTGTCGCTCGGGATTTACCATTCGTTCCTGAAAGCGGATGCGGCTCCGCTCGTTCCCGGAGAGGTGACCGAAATCGGCATCACGCTTCTCCCTTTCTCCATCGTTTTCCGGGAGGGGCACTCTATACGCGTGGCCATCGCCGGCCACGACATGTCGATGAAGGACCGCTGTCCCAAGCAAGGTGTGCCCGAGCTGTCCCTTGAGAGAAATGCGAAGTACCCCTCTCGCCTCGTTTTGCCGGTGAGATGAGTGAACCCCTCTCCAAAATATCTCCAAGCCCGGGGAGGACTCCAGAGGACAGGAGAGGACTGAAGGAGACGAGTAACGGCGCAGTAACTCAATGGTTTTCACGTCGTAGAAACCGAAGTCGTGCACCATCATCGGGTTAGGGTTTTAGTGTAACAAGGTTTCGAGTCCCGCCGCCTCCACCATAATGCGCCCAGCAACCGCAAGTGCGGCGGGCATACGGCCCCTCCCCTGTGCTGATTGACTCGGGCGCAGTTTCTCTTCTTCGGTGATGTTATTTGCCGGGAGGGGTTTCTTGGTGGGTGTTCATCCGGTCCTTCACGCGCGCGATTTGTTCTTTGATCATCTCATCCGTGTCCCGGCGCGCTTCCTCTAGGTGCCCGGGGTGCTCGTGCTCGTACATCTTTTCCGGCATGGTGCCGGTGATCCAGCTCGGATTCATCGGGTACACGTGAGGGTCAAAAATCGTCGAGTACAAATGCCACACGACAATCGCTAGCGTTGCCAACCAGGCCTCCCAGTAATGGATTACGAGCGCGACGTCTAGCACGCCCTTGGGGAGGAACTGGATGAACCAGTTGTCGGCCCACAGCAACACGCCTGTGGTTATCATCAAGATTGTGCCCCACACCAACGCCCAGTATTCAGCTTTTTCCACGTAGCTGAAACGTTGTATGCACGGCGTCTGCTCGCGGAAACCGAGATTGTAAAGAATCCGATGGAAGAAGAACTTGAAGTCAAGTCTCAACGGTTTCATATCGAGGATGAACTTCCGTCCACGCTTGGTGGTGAGAAAGAAAACGTGCCACAGTACGGTAAACATGAACACCAACGCCGAGATCCGATGGACCAACCCGCGGATTTCGAAGCCACGTTCCCATCCAAAGAAAAATCGGGCCATCGCGCTCTGGTCAAACCGGAGCGAAAAGCCCGAGATTACCAATGCGATAAAGGACGCCGCGAGCAGCAGGTGCTGCCAAACCTCGTCGGTCCGCATTCGCCTGATTTGCGGCCTTGAGTTCAACAGGTTCCTGAGCTGGCGGAGGAAATCGATCAACCAATGTAGTGCCATCAAGCCGATAATAACGATGATCGCCACGATATAAACCACTTCCACAATGTCAGCGGCTTGCGTACGCAAGCCGTCACCCGACACACCGTGGATCGGGATGCTGGCGATCTCGGCCGAAATACGGGGATGGCACTCGCCGCAGGTGGCTTGTAGATTGGCGGGGAAGATGGTGGAGGTCGAATCGGTGCTCGGTAGGATTCTGTGCACCCCGTGGCAAGAGGCGCAGTTGGCAACATGCTTGTCGCCCGCCTTGCTCTTGAGGCCGTGATACGAGTCGATAAACGTGGTCAGTCGTTCCGTCTTCAATCCGTACTTTTCGTTCAGTACCGCCGACTCGTGGCACGGTGAACAGGTCAACTCGGCTACTTTGGAACGCGACACCGGGGAGCGCGGATCGTCGGGCGACAGGATACCATGCTCACCATGGCAATCAGTGCAAACGGGGACGTCAGTCTCGCCGCGCTCGACCAACCTGCCGTGGATCCCCTCCCTGTAGTCGTTTTCGATCCCCTTGTGGCACGCACCGCACGTACGCGGGATGTTGAAGTGGTTGATGGTTGACTCTATGCTCCCCGGCGAGAGGATCTTGTGGGCCGTCCCTCCGGTGGAGTGGCAGTCGTTGCATGTTGCCGCAACGTAAACGCCGCCCTTAGTCGCTCGCCCGTGAACCGAGGTTTGGTAGATCTCGATTGGATGGTCGATCAGTATGTCGTATTTAGTCGTGATGTCGAGGTTTTCGTGACACTTGCCGCAGGTTTGCGGGAGGTTTACCGGGTGAACTTTCGATCGTTTGACTCCCGATGGCAGCACGTCGTGATCGCCGTGACAGTCGCTGCAGTGGGGCATGTCTTCGCAGGTTCCGCGTGCCGCACGCCCGTGCGCTTGGTATTGCTCTGAAGCTTCTTCATGGCACGTACGACACCCCTCACAACCGGGGTAAAAATCAGGATCCGGTTTGTGCGGGTCCGTACCGCGATCTGTGTGGCAATCCAAACATTCGAGTCCGTCGTGCACCGAGTGGGAGAGGTCATCACTGAAACTCGTGCCATGCAAACTCACGTCGTGGCAGTCGGCGCAGGTTGAGTTGTCGATGGGTTGGTATTCTTCCGTTTCCTGGGCCGGTGTGACACCGGCGATGACACAGGCGGTCGCGAACAGGAGCACAGCAAGGAAACGGTTTCCGGTAACCGATTTGAACAATCTTGAAATTGTCATACAGAACTTCCCAGTTAGCCGCATTATCGGTGACTTCGCAAAGAAGTCAAGCGCAGAAGGACCAACTCTCGATATGTCAGCCGAGTTATATCTATATCGATCTTCCCATATGGAGGGAAACTCGGCCCGACAGCAATCCGGTCGACTTCAGCTATACCCGTTACTCCGCACTGGGGCGCACCGAGGGACGAGGTTCCCTTGAGCTCATCACGCGGCTCAAAAACGCCACGAGCTTGTCATTGCTTGGCGGATACAAGACGATTGATCGAAAAGAATATCCAACGCCCAACACAGCCTATAGAACCGACAAGTAAATCGGGCAAGCGACGCTGCGCTATAGGGACGGCGGCAAATACAGTGGTAGGGTGAAGTACCGTTACGAGAAGACCGACGACCCGCTTCGGACGGAGCGAGGCATTTTTGAGTATTCGGGAAGGGAAGTGCTCGAACGGACGTCGCCCAACTGGGCGTTCTACTATCAACGGGAGGAACTCCGGCACGGAAAGGTAACACCGATCCCGACGAGCTACCATGAGGTCGAGCTGAAGGCCATGGGTCGTCCGCAAGAGAAGATCAATGTCGATGTGGGGTTGAAAACAGGATACGGAGAGAACAACGATGTCGACTCCGTGGCGGTGAGCAATTACTTTGTCCAGCCCAATCTGCATGTGGGGGTGAGACCGACGGATCAGCTGTCGTTCGATGCCGGCTACACCTTCAACCACATAGAGTCTACGGGGCCGATAACGATACCGTTATTCGATGGGTGAGCGGGTCACCTATTTAGCGACACCGTGAGTGTCGCCGTAGGAGATTCAATCTTCCAACAGCATTTCGGATCTGCATACACCATGACGGACTATGTGTCGGATAGTCACAACGTGTATTTTACAGCCAACTACCTACCCTCGCAGGACCTCAAGTTTACCGGGCTAGTTGTTTTCAACCAATCCAGCGCGTCGCTCGATCCGGTAAACATGCCCGATCTTGAGGACCGGCTCGATGGTCATCTCGAGCATATGGACTACAATTTCGATCGGATCCATAAGTAACCGGATATAGACTTCACAATGTTGCAGGTGGAGCTGGGTTGCGAGTATAAGATCTCGCCGGTATGGAGGATCATTGCTAGTGCCGGCGTCGCCGATCTAGATGACAGTGCACCGTACGGATAGCCAATCATCTCCGTCAGCGGCGAACCCGCGGGGCCAACCTTCCACATGTAACGATAGCTCGATCCCCAAACGCTGTCTTCGACCGACCACGCCTTCGTGCTCTCCATATGCAGTCGTGTACATGTTCTGAGCGTCTCTTGTCACCTCGTCATTGCGCTCAGTTAAACGCCACGCATTCCAGCTAGTATTGCGTCGAGGTATGATTCGGGCTGAAGGTTGAGGAGGTTCTTGCGGTTGGCTTCAAGATCCGGATAGGTCATGCTCATAGGGTCTCCCAATGCGGGCGCAGGCAGCCTTTCACGGGCACGCGTAATCACACCGACTCCGTGGTCGCAGTTCAATACGCACACGTTGAGATCGTCACGTGTGCTCCGCAGGTGGCCAATCGTTTTCCACACATCCCCACACCATTCACGTGTCCGGCCGTCGACATGACTCACCGCGGCGTCTTCGTTCGAAGAGGCGGGCTGGGCGGCGACAGCGGTTTCCGGGTTGCAGTCGCGAACCACAACCACACCGTCGTCGCCGACATGCTCGAGCGAGTTCAGGACGTCACGTAGCGATTGTTCGAACGTGTGCAGACCATCCACGAACGCGACGCCTGGTGGGTACTTCTTGAGCAGCTTGTCGTATCTCGCAAAAATTCATCGCTTGTTACTTCCGCGTAAACATTGCGGATGTTGCCAGGATTGCGGAGAACGTACTTGAGCTTGCGGCCCGTCCCGATGAGCAGGCGGGGATCGACCGCAATCTTCTTCCGCGCTCTAATCTTTAGAAAACAGTTACCCGATTGAACTCCAATCTCCAGGTAGTTCTTGCGAGAGGAATGATCGAGCAGCACCTGGATGGCACGGGTATGCTTGGCGGGACGTGTCAGGCGTATGGTGGGGCGTTTGATTCGCATCTATCGCTGATTAGTGGAGCAAAGGCCGGTTGGCGACGGAATGCCAGATTCCCTGGCCAAGCTTCTCTCAGGGACTCGTAGCTTTCACCACCAGTATGGTTATATCGTCGGCCTGGGTATCCGAGCCGGTGTACTGTTCGACGGCGTCAACGACACTGCGAGTAATCTGCTCTGCGGGCTGCCGTCTGCTATGGTGGAGCAACTCTCTCAACCGTTCCGTACCAAACTCCTCATCATCCGGCGACGTCGCCTCCGTCACGCCATCGGTATACATGAACAACAGGTCCCCTGAGGATAGGTCCAATTGCCCCGGCTCATAAGATGCATGTGGGAGGACACCAACAATCGGACCACTGGCGCCGAGCTCGAGGAGTTCACCATTTTTTCGAAGCAGTATGGGCGGGTTATGTCCTCCATTGACGTAAGAGAGCGTGCCCCGGCTGGGTGAAAGCAACGCAAAAAAGAACGTGACAAAAGTGCTGTCATCCGTGTTTTCCAGAACCACGCGGTTGAGCGTCTTGAAGGAGTCCGAGATGTTCGCGTCGGGGTTTAGCGACTGGCTGTGGAGGCACGCCTGCGCGTTTGCCATCACCATGGCGGCGGGCACACCCTTACCCGATACGTCCCCGATGACAAGCGCGAGATCTTCCTTGTCACCCCAACGCAACACGTCGAAGTAGTCCCCCGACATCTCGAGGCTGGGAACGTTGGTTCCGTAGATCGAATACCCGTCGGGTTGGGGAATCTCATTCGGCAGCAATTTCAGCTGGATTTCACGCGCCATTTCGAGTTCACGTTTTAGTCTCGCCGTGTGTCGCGTCTCCTCGTTGAGCCGTTGGATGCTGTCGGTCATTGTGTTGAACGATTCCACGAGAAGGCGAAACTCCTGCTGGCCGCCCGGCACCGCCCGATAGTCCAGATCACCCGATCCGACGCGTTCCATAGCGTCAACGAGTTCGGCCAGCGGTCTGCTCACCCGAACGGCAAGAACACGGCTTACGATAACAGCCACCAGTCCCACGATCGCCAAGGCGATGAGAAGCGATACGATCTGAAGTCTGATCAAATCGGAAAACAATGGTGCAAACGAAGGCGAATCGACACTCGCCATCGAGCGCTGCCAGTTCTTGGTGACTGTGCTATCCGTCGCGCTGACGAGCACGAGCGCGGCAGACCCAGCGCCCAGTCGCTCTAGTTGCGAGACGCTGGCAATCAACCCGACGGCTCGCTGCAACGGTTGTCGACCCGTTCGTGCGAAATGTTCGAGATCGGCGGGGCGAAGCCGGAATGGTTGGCGTCCTTCATGCGGATCACCCGATGCGTTGGCGGGTTCGGCGGTCCCTCTTTCGGCAACAAACGCCCACTCTCCACCGCGCATCTCGTAGAGCTGAAGCTGTCGAACCGCCATGTCCTCGTGTCGGTCGACTTGTGTGAGACGCGATACGACACAGTCGAGAAAAACCTCGGCCGAATCCCGCGGGCAATCGGCCGATGCGCGTTTGAGTGACGCGGCTCCGCACTCGGCCAATTCATTCAGGTAACCTCTCGCAAAGTAGGCGAGATCACGCCGTAGTGGCGCTCCGCCGGACCCCAACCACAGTTGTTGCAGCAGACTCTCGAACCGATGTTGAGCGACAACGAGCGACAGGACCGAGGCGCCGCACAACGCAATCGCGATCAGCAGAATGCTGACGAAGAGGTTTCGCTCAAACTTGGTGCGTGTCCGAAAGGGAAAAATCATCCAGCTCTCCTCGAGAGTTTACGAACCTGTCAGAGAGTCTACCACCCTGTCCCGTGCGAGAGACAACCTTCGTCCAAAATCCGATTACTACGGCGCTTCGGAGTCCGGCTCGCCAAAAAGCGGAGAGGGGATCGCGTCGGTCGTGAATTTCGCCGAATCGAACTTGACGTGAAACATGTCCTTTTTCTTCATAAGGTCGTAGCCTTGTTTGACGAGCTCACCGCCGATGTCGAACGCGCCGGCACTGGCCATGCCCACTCTTGACTCCTGATGGGCTTGGCTGGGAATCCTCGGGCGTATGGTCACATCGACGGTGGCGGTGTACTCGCGGCCGGGCTCGAGGATGGCGATATTGACAATAGGAATACCGCTAAATCGACGAAACCGATCGATCGACTGATAGTAGCTCTGGTGTGTGAACGTTTCCTCGGCATTTTCCGCGATCACATACTCATCATACCAGCGGCTGTAGCTCAGCGTTGTAACCCATGTGGTTTTTGTGAACGTCTTGCTCCGGAACCTTCCGCGCTGTTTGACCTCGATTGATACACGGCACTCGATGTCGAGCGCGAGTTCGTCGAGCGCTTTCTCGATACCCGCCTCCTTGAGGTCTCTGAGCGGGAGGTAAAAACTTGCGCTTAGCACGCCGTCTGAGGTGTGAGTCACCAGCGAATCGAGCCCGTCACCAAGACAGGTCGTCGACGCGAGTCCGACGATCGTCGCACTCAAAACTCCGACCCGCCATAGCCTCTTTGACAGCCAAGCTCGGCAGACGTTGGGGATACGGCCAAAGAGGACTATCGCGGCCATCGTATCCCCCCTCCCATAATGGTGAAGCGGGTTATCCAATCGCCGTTGACGTCGATGGGTCGGGCGATGCTGAGCGAAATCCCGTCCACAGGAAGGTCGACAAAGAAGCCCATACCGAACATCGGATTGGCCAACGAAAGCCTCAACCCCAACTCGATATCCTGCCTCAACATCGGAATACCTGATCGTAGATCGGATACCCACGCGTTCCCCGCATTGAAGCCGGCAAACATACGCAGCTGACCGTAATTCTCCGGATTACCAAGAGGAGCAACGGAGCAGCTCGCTCGCAGAAGGACAATTTGATCCCCGATAAACTGGCGGTCGTCGTAACCGGGCAAGGTGTGGGGACCACCGACATAGAAAGACTCCTGCAGCGGAACGTTGTCGGAGGCAGCACCGAGCTTGCAACGACCGTCAAAGAACACCCGACGCATGAGACCATGTCGTCGGGCGCGAATCGACTGGCTAAAATCCACCTCACCGCGAACATACTCCTCGTCACCGCCAAGCGCCCCGCCGGCGAAACGGGCCTCGGCGTAGACGGATGTCTGTGTCCAGTCACGTGGTCTGTGGCGTCCAAAATGGTATCGGACGGTCGCCGTGTGAAATCGTCCGCTCGCCACCTCCTCGACGGGATTTGGGTCGGAGTTCTTTTGGTCGAAGAGCCACGTCCGATCTCCCATCGCGGCTGATTGGCGAACAAATCCGAGCTCGAACCCGAGGCGGTGGGGTGACCAAGTTGACCGCGGCGCCCACCAGTCGAGGATCCATCCACGTTGATAAACCCAACTGAGACGATCGTTGCCCGCGATCGTACCCAATACTATCGACTCGAACGCATTGGCGATCTCCTCGTTGTGAAATGGGGCAAGCGCGTCCTCGTAGGTAACCGTGGGGAGCCAAGCGTGTGGAAAGGACATGTTCACCCAGTGTTCCATGCGTTTATTGCCAAAGCCGTAGGTATAGGTCCAATCGACGTGGTACTGGTTCCATCGCTCGCTGAGCCACGACGCATCGAAGTCCGTCAAGCCCGTCGGTCGGTGGACCGCGGCTGTGGTTTCAGTCTGCCGTTCATGCTTAACCGAACGCCACCAGTTGGTCTCCACCCAGCCGGACAGTCCCCACCCCCGGACCTTGTTCCAATAGGGAATCGGGAACACGGGAAACCAATCGACGTTCCCCCATCCCGTCGATCGGTACCAGGTTTTCCCGAGCAAGCCGATGATTTCCTCGTGCCCCGGCAGCTGCCGGACAAACGGAATCTTGGACGCGGATTCGATCATCAAGCTATCGGTCACGATGCCGTTGCGCCAAACTCTCAGGGGGGTTTTCACTCCTGGAGATAGCCGTTCGTATGCTTCACGAAAAGCCGCGAGGGATGACACGGTGTTGTCACCGAGGCGAAGAATCTGGTCGCGCGGCTCGAGACTCGCCCTCTCCGCAGCAGAGCCTTTATCCACCGAGCGGACATAGAGCCCCCCGGCATTGACGGCGTCAACCGTCAACGACTCTTGCTCGATGAGGGCGGGAGAGATTTCCTCGAGGCGGAGCCCCGCCCGGGGTCTCGGATTTGACTGCGCACGGAACACCCGTGTGTGATTCTCGCCGTATGTCGAGAATCGGATCGAGACACGGCCACCCACGGGAATCATCTCGGCGGTCTCCTCGAATACCTCAAAGCTTGGCGTCTCGCGCCCGTTGAGTTCAAGAATGATCGAACCTTCCTGGAGCTTCTCGCCCAACACATCGCGCATGTCGGGGTGCACCCACCCAACGACAGGCACCGATTCGGAAGGAGTGAGGGACGCCTCACGTGGCGCATCCATAGATTCCCATTGAGCGCGGGGCAGCACGCCAAATCCAAGATATCCCGGAGTCGTGTTAACGGCTTGGAGCACGAGGACGCGTTGTTCGTTTCCCCTACGGACCAGGAGGTGAACGCGGGTCGAGTCCGTCAAATTCAAGACGACGTCCTGCAGGTCTGCCTGCTCCCTGACTAGTTTGCCGTTGGCCGAGATGATGAAATCGTCCTTGCGCAGGCGTGCGCGTTCGGCCGGCGACCCACGGTCGATGCCAATCACCCTAGCGCCGGGGTCGGTCAGGAGTAGTCCGTACTTGATACGGATGTCGATTGAGAGGGGAGCTACAAGAAGGCCAATATAAGGGGTCTCGATACTCTGTGCCCCTTGTGTCGTGGAGCTGGCTAACGAAGGGGAAGCGGCCAACACAAGCGGAAGAACGCAGGCCAGTGTTAGAAGAGCCCCCACGGTAGCGCCGAGCGGATGATATCGTTTATCCATCATGTATTTTTTGTTCCGCCCAAGTAGACAGCCGCTTTCGCCGACACGGAGTCGAGCAACGTTGGATCGTTTGGTGAAATCAAGAAACGAAGTTCGAGGCGTGATTAGCTCACAACCGGTCTCGGCGCAATATTATAACTTAGATCCGTCGGCATCGTCTACTCGTTATTGAGTTCAATTGCCCGACATGGATTGCGTAATATATCGCGTCTTTTCATGTCGCGGTGATGGATCACTCGCCGACAAAAAAAGAACGCCGTTGACGATCCGCTGTGTCAGAGCCTACGATTATTGCTGTTGAGACTCCGATTGTGACGACGTGCCGGGTTGTGAAAAAGCGTCCCACAGCCACCGCACCAGGTGGATCGCCAGACGGACAGAGACTATCAGAAACCGTTTCGACCATAGCAAAACAAACGCGGAACGAGAGCCGTGAAGCACAATATTAAATGCGGACGGTGCGATTTCATTGATGATCGCGGACCGCAAGAGCTTCAAAACCGCCTTGCCCCAAGTGCGGGTGTAGGCAGTGGGTCATTGAAATCGATGTCAGTGATCCAGAGAACCGGCGAAAGTGGGAAGAGTTTGCCAAAGCAACGCGGGACATAATCGTGATTCGATACCGAAGACTCAACTGTGATCGGTACGTAAGCTGACATGGGTCAAAAGAGTTGTTGCCGATGTGCCCACACTGCAAGATGGAACTTGCGGAATTGTGGTTTCGGGAGCTCAAGGGCAACATGGGAAAACGGTGTGTTTATTTCTGTCTCAAGTGTAGATCTCGCTTGGGCATTTCGCACCGAAAGGGTCTAACGATGGGCTTGTGAGACGTAGGAGCGAAGCCGAACAGTGTTGATGAAGTGCGCGACATGCGGGTCGCGAATATCCAAAACCTGGCTCCTCTTGGGACTCCCGTGGAGCAAATATACGTGCGCTCGATGCCATTCAGTCTTTGCTGGGACAATCCTGCGATTCGTTGTGAACACCATCGCGGTCGGAGTCCTCGGCTTTTTCGCGATACGAGTGATAAAGGGCGGGACAAACCCGCTTCTTCTACCACCGCTGATTGGGCTGGTCCTTGTGTTGTTTTTGGCCAATCTGCCGGGACAGATCAAGAAAGTAGGAAAGACAGCTGGTGGAAGGAGATGACCATGGCTGTACCGAAAACGGTAGTCCAAAAGACAGCTTTCCTTGTCGGCATCGCACTCACCCTGTCTCTCATAGTCGTCTTCGGTTGCACCAAGTCCGTCGACGTTCTCAGAGACGGAGGATTCGAGACACAAGCCCCCGACCAGGCCGGACCGGTTGGCTGGTCTGTCACCCGAGTTCCGCACACCAAGGATTTTGTTGCCTTCGCCTGGGATGATCGAGTCTCTCACACCGGCACTCGGTCCGTATCCATATCCATCGACGAGTCTCACCCGGACGACCAAATCGACTACAACTGGAATCGGGCCGTTCCGGAATGCAGACCTGGTAAAACCTACGAGGTCACGGGATGGGTCAAGGCTCACAATCTCAAGAGTACGGCGTTTATAGTCGTCCAATGCTGGGACAACGCATTCTCAAAGATGCTGAGCTTTGCCACGACACAGCAGGAATTCCAAATCACCGGCACAACGGATTGGGTCCAGGTCAAGATCACCATCGGTATCCCTGTCGAAACACGCAGAGTCATGATCCTTGCTGGCATCAGAGCACCGGACAACCGTGGTGGAAAGGTCTGGTTCGATGACTTCCAGATTGCTCCAGTAGCCGATAACCCCTGAGGAGCGCGCGGAACATAGGGCTGCATAGCCCCGATACACTTGTCTGTTACTGCGCCAGCGCCGGCAGGTTCGCACGGGCCACCGCTAGCAGTTTGTACTCACGCTAGACCCTCGACATAGTATGTCTGGCATTCGTAGGATTTCAATTTCCAGATTTGTGAACGCTCGGGGTCATAACCCGGGTGCACAAGAGTCCGTCCATGACCTGGGTCCAGTCAGCGCGCGCAGGCGAGTAGCCCAAGGGCCAACTGACCAAGGGCTCGGCAAGCCATTGTCCATCGGAGGGCAATCCACGATAGTCCACAAACAGGTACGGCATCTCGGTTTGGTACAAAAAGTCCTCGAGCGAACCCTCGACGATTGGCTGTAATTGCGTAGGCGGGTTGTAGATGCTACCGGCCTCGCCTTCGCACGCTGTGAAACCAATGCTGTAGACCTGGTCGCCCAGAGCATCTCCCACGACCTGTCCCATGGTCTCGACCCCATCGTAGACCCCCGGCCAGCCGACGAACTCCACCGAACTGATGTTTCGTGCGTTGTGAAACGTGGCCGCCCAGACGATGACCTTACGACCGGGGAAGCGATTCTCGAGGAGCCAGAGGAGATTCTCACCCATCTGTAGATCGCGAAGATTGGCGAGCGAGTCCGGATCATCCAACGGATGTTCTCGATCCGTGGCCTTCAATGACCACATGCGCCTGGCCTGCGCATCTATGTTCGGCAGAAGCTGTCGCCAGAAGGCCGTTTCGTTTGGGTCGGGATCATCCACTACACTCGCGAGTTCGCTGTCGAGGCGGTCCAACATCGCAAAGAATGCCGTTTGTTGTGTCTCGTTTGGTGGGGGAAACGTGTAATAGCGGTTTCGCACCAAGTTGATCAGGATGGATCGAAAGGGCGGCCAACCCACGTCGGTCATAATGTCGCTACCGGTCGCGGTAATGTGATTCACCAGGTCGGAGACAAAATGATCATAGGAATTCCGACCCGTGAACTGACAATCGAATCCCGAGAGTTCAAGCGGTCGCGCGGAGTGCACGGTGGTACCCCAGTAGTCTATCAGGGGTTGTACTTGCTCGCTCAACGACCAGATGTCAAAGACACCTCGGTTGAACGCCGTGCTTGCAGCCATCCCGTCATTCAACTGGAGCCACGATTTGCGACAGTCGTAGAAACCGCTTTCGAAGGCCAAGACGTCGAAACCCATCTCCTGATGGAGAAACTTCACGAGCCGTGTCTTGGCGAGAAAGGTGGCCCCATCGCCGTGCGACTGTTCTCCGAGCATAACCACCTTTCGGCCCCCGAGAATCTCAACTAGAGGGGCGAGGTCGCTGAAATCCTCGTCCGCGGGGTCGATGCTCCGAAGATGAACCGATTTCGCGAGGAGCCAGTCAACCGGATCCGTTATCGGGCAGACCCATGGCTCGCACGGGGATCTGTCGCATCCGCAGACCGTCAAGGTCAAGGCGGCTAAGACGGAGCAGAGGAACAACACGTATGAATGTGATGGGAGTGACCTCAAACGGGATAGCGACTCCGAAGGCCTGTTCAAGGGCCTGCGCGATGCTTTTCGTCTTACGCCAACCTCTCGGGGTGCCAGGATCAAGCGGCGCAATGCTGTCCCTATCGAGGGGAATAGTAACAGCATGGTTTTCAACCTTCACGTTTGGTTACCGTCAGATTGTAGCACGATCGAGGGGTGATGTTCAACGTGGGGACGGACGCAGCGACCGAGCTACCAAACGTCACGTTCGAGTTTCTCGTCGATCTCCGGAAATTTCTTCCGGTCAAAGACCGGTTCGACTCCGCGGCGCAGTTGGTCGGTGTAATCGTGCATCACCTTGACCGCGACGGGGGAGAGCAAGAGGATCGCGACCAGATTGACCAAAGCCATCAAACCCATCGCCAGATCGGCCATTTTCCAGACTGTCTCCAGTGCCGCAACCGATCCGACCATCACGCACGCCAACAGAGCGAGACGGAAGGGCAGCACCACGCGGCGCGTTCCCGCCACAAACACCGCGTTGATCTCGCCAAAATAGAAGTTCGCTACGATCGTTGTGAACGAAAAGAACTGCAAAACGATCGCCACAAACGGGCTCCCCCACGCTCCGACCTGGAGGTTTAGCGATTCCTGTGTGAGCGGTACTCCGGTGAGTTCGCCGTTGGGTTCGTACAAACCGGAGAATAGAATGATCGAGGCCGTGGCCGTGCAGATGACGATCGTATCGCCAAAGACACCCAACATTTGGACGAAGCCCTGCGCTGCCGGATGCCTGACCTCGGCGGTGGCGGCCGCGTTGGGCGAGCTGCCCATACCCGCCTCATTGGAAAAGAGCCCCCGTCGTACACCCTGCATCATGGCCTGTGACACCGCCCATCCCAAACCACCTGCGGCGGCTTGTTCCAGACCAAACGCGCTGCGTACGATCAG
Organism: Candidatus Latescibacterota bacterium; assembly: GCA_020352495.1. Lineage (GTDB taxonomy): Bacteria > Krumholzibacteriota > Krumholzibacteriia > WVZY01 > WVZY01. The sequence continues at coordinate 3,861,254 of CP070677.1, read as the reverse complement.
TGCGATGATGGCCGGCAGTTCGGGCAGGTGACGCGCGACCACCACGAAGGCAACCGCCAGATAGGCCACGGCCATGAGCGGCACCACCGCTTCGGCAAAGTGGGCGATGCGCCGGATCCCGCCAAACACCACGAGTGCGGCGATTGCTACGATGACGGCGCCGCTCAGCCAGCGGTTGAATCCGAAACCGGTGTGAAGCGCGTCCGTCATCGAGTTGGCGTGGACGGCGTTGAACACAAAACCGTACGACGAGACAAGCAACACCGAGAACAAAACCCCCATCCAACGCGCGTTGAGCCCGCGCTCCATGTAGTACGCGGGACCGCCGCGAAACGTGCCACCCACGTCACGGACTTTGTAAAGCTGGGCGAGCGTGTTCTCGACAAAGCTGGTCGCCATCCCCACCAGCGCGACAACCCACATCCAAAACACGGCGCCCGGCCCGCCGACAGTGAGCGCAAGCCCCACGCCGACGATGTTACCCGTCCCCACACGCTGGGCCATACCGGTGGCGAAGGCGCCAAACGATGAGATGCCACCTTTGTCGGCGAGCAGGCTTCGGCGCATGACGGTGAACACGTGCCCAAAGTGGCGAAACTGGACGAGTCCGGTGCGGATCGTGAAGTACAGGCCTGCACCTAGAAGCAGGTAGATAAGGAGCTTTCCCCAGATAACGCCATTGATGGCGTCGATGATTGCAGTCATTTCGACACGATACCGCGGAGGGGTCCCCGGTGGCTAGGGGAAACGATGCCGAAGATCGTTCGAATCCCGCCGCCACCGTTTGTCCGCGCCGGATGAGCGGCAGGCCGTCGCGCGTCGCCTGCACGACTCATAACGCGCCGCGCCAATTAGCCCTCGGACATTTGCCACCAAGGTAGCCGTTAGCGGGGAACCACCGACACCAGAAGGGGTACAAGAGGAAGTTGCGGGAATGGTATTTGCTTGCGAAGCGGTAACCGGCACACTATCGTTTGAGTCATGAAAACCAGATTCTCCCCGATACTGTGGATTCTGATCATCGCCCTGGCGGGTCAGGGGGCGCTCCCCGGTCTGGTAGTGTGCTTCGAAGCAGCCGGGCAGGTTAGGGTTGAGATCGTCGCGGACAAGTGTTGCTACGGCGACACGAAATCGTCCGGGAAAACCTCGGGTTTCCTACTCGAGACCTCACCGAAGTCGAAACAAGACAATTCCTGTGGTCCTTGCTTAGACACCCCCATCTCTCCAGTTCCAGTTACGAAGCCATCGAGAAACGGGGACATAATCGTCCATGCGTTCCCGAATACCACCCTTGTGTTCGATCCTGCGACGATCGAGACGGGGTCCTACTCCGCTGCCGAGTTGGTCACCACAGATGCCGCCCTCATACCCATCAAAACCACGATTCTCCTGATCTAGATCAAACGTAGCAGCTCTTTCTGTCGGCTGGGCTCGTGCCGGAGCACCAGCAGATCGTGCTTGTGTTCCCACGAATCACGATCGCCGTGGGGATCAACAAGCGTGACCCAACGTTACTAGCTCTAGGAGAATCTTATGTTTGTCCGATACATGATCGCCCTATGCATCACGGGTGTCATGGGCACCATGGGGTGCGCCTCTCACAACATCGGGACAGCGCTGCCTGAACCCCGGCGTCTGGGGTACGACATAGCGGCCTTTAACGCACCGGAAGACGCAAGCGTACAGGAACCCGCCGGGGCAGATGTGGAGGAGCCGACAGGATTCCTGAGCCTTGGCGACGCTCTGGCTTTGGCGCTCATGAAAAACCCCGAACTTGCCGCCTTCTCGTGGGAAGTGCGGGCGAGGGAAGCAGAGATCTTACAGGCAGGACTCCGTCCCAACCCGCAAGCCGCAATCGAGATCGAGAACTTCGTCGGGTCGGGAGAGTTCGATGGGTTCGGAGGTTCGGAGACAACTCTCGGCCTGTTTCAGTTATTCGAACTCGGCGGAAAGCGAGGAAATCGCCGTAGTGTGGCGGAACAGTCCCGCAATCTCGCTGCCTGGGATTACGAGACAAAGCGCGTCGATGTGCTCACCGAGGTGACAAAAAACTTTGTCGCGCTACTCGTTGCGCAGAAGCAAGCCGCGCTGGCAGGCGAGCTCGTGAACGTTGCAGAGCAAATGCTCGATGCCGTCACCATGAGGGTCGAGGCAGGCGGCACGTCACCTGTTGAGCAAGGTCGTGCGCAATTGGAACTGCACACGACTCGCATTGATTTGCAGCGGGCGCAGCGTGAGGTCGACATGACGAGGCAGCGGTTGAGCGCAATGTGGGGAGAGACGAACCCCCGATTTGCCGAAGCACGAGGTACCATCGAAACCACTGCCCCCGTGCCACCGATCGAAGAGATCGTAGTAAGAATCAACCACAATCCGGATTTGGCGCGGTGGATGACCGAGTTCGCACAACGCGAGGCGATCGCCTCACTGGAGCGGTCACGTCGCATTCCGGATCTCGAACTCGGCATCGGGATTCGGCGAATCGCCGCAACGGATGACAACGCGCTTGTCGCAGAGCTTACCGTGCCGCTACCAATTTTCAGCCGCAACCAGGGAGCAATACGAGCGGCAGAGCGGCGCGTGGCGATGGCTCGCGAGGAGCGCCGGGCTTCATCGGTAAAAATCCGAACACGGCTGACCGACATCTATCAACAGCTTGTGCTCAGCGAAGGTGAGCTCACGAGGTTGCGCGATGAGGTTCTGCCGGAGGCGACAACGACATTCGAGTCCGCTCGGACGGCGTACCAGCGGGGGCGAATGCGCCTGACCGGCGTGCTCGATGCCCAACGAACGCTGTTCGCACTCCGTTCGCGTTACTACGACGCACTCGGCGCCTACCACCAGGGTAGAGCGGATATCGAGCGCCTGATCGGTGCGCCGCTCGTAGAGGAGGAGACAAGATAATGAAAAAGGTCTTTTGGTTGATGATAATTACGCTCTGCATAGCCGGCGACGTCGCGTGGTCGCAACAAAAAGACGAACACGACGAACCCGGTCGCACGGGGGATCCTTCCTTGCAGGATGAGCATGGTCACGAGGAGGGGCGGACCGTCAAGCTCACCCCCGAGGAACTACATGAGTTCGGTATTGAGGTTGACGTTGCCGGCGGAGGCGTCATTCGGTTGTTTCTCTCGCTACCGGGAGAAATACGCCCCAACGCGGACAGGCTCGCTCACATCGTTCCCCGGTTCCCGGGGATTGTGACCGAGGTGTATGCGCAGCTTGGAGATCGAGTAAAAAAGGGACAGACGCTCGCTACCATCGAGAGTGACGAAAGCCTGGCTCCGTTTCAAGTGAAAACCCTCATTTCCGGCACCGTGATCTCAAAACACATCACGCTTGGCGAAGCGGTCTCGCGAGAACGCGACACGTATGTGATCGCAGATCTCAGAACGGTCTGGGTGGATGTTACGCTCTATCAACGTGATCTCGAACGCGTACGAATTGGGCAGACGGCGACGATATACGTTGGACACCGTCGCACAAAAGACAACGGCGTCATCAGCTACATCACACCCGTGGTTGACGAGACCACGCGTACCGCAACTGCACGCGTCGTGCTCGCAAACGAACACGAAAGGTGGCGTCCCGGGATGTTTGTCACGGCGGAGATCGAGATCGAACGGTTTGACGCCGATGTCGCAATACCAAAGACGGCGTTGCAAACGCTGGATGATCATACGGTGGTATTTGTCGAAGCCGACGGAGCATTCGAAGCGCGCGAGATAACCGTGGGCCGTGCTGGGAGGGAACTCGTCGAAGTACTCGCAGGGCTCAGGCCCGGTGAGCGGTATGTGAGCAGCGGTGGTTTCACCCTCAAGGCCGAGCTTGGCAAAGAGGCATTTGGCGAAGGCCACGGGCATTAAAGGAGGTGCCGAGAAATGATTGAACATGTCGCTAGTTTCGGCCTCCGGAATAGGCTGCTCATCGCCGTCGTGGCTGTACTCGTCATGTTCGGAGGCTACTACACGTACACTAGGCTCCCCGTCGATGCATTTCCAGATGTCTCGCCGAACCTTGTCCAAGTTTTCACGGTGACGGAAGGGCTCGCACCAGAGGAGGTTGAGAAATTCGTGACCTACCCCGTCGAAGCCGCCATGACTGGTCTTCCCGACGTGAAACGTATCCGGTCGGTTTCGAACTTCGGACTGTCTGTCGTCAACGTGTACTTCAAAGACAAAGTGGACATCTATTTCGCAAGACAGTTGGTCAACGAACGCCTTCAGGAAGCGCGGGACCAGATCCCGGAAGGATTTGGCGATCCGGAAATGGGTCCTATCTCCACCGGCATGGGACAGGTCCTCTTTTACTACCTGGAGGACACGACGGGCGAGTACTCGCTCGAAGAGCTTCGGACAGTCCAGGACTGGCTGGTGAAGTTTCATCTGCAGACGGTACCAGGGGTGACTGAGGTGCTCGGAATCGGCGGTTTTGAGAAACAGTTTCACGTCATCGTTCACCCGGAGGAACTCCTCCGATTTGACGTCACCATAGGCGAAATCATCGAGCGTGTAACAGCAAACAACGTCAACGTCGGTGCGCAGTTCATCGAGAAGAACGCCGAGGAGTTTGTCGTGCGATCGGTTGGCCTTGCGACCGACATAGAGGACTTGCGTTCGATAGTCATCAAGACCGACGACGGCCGCCCGATCTACCTGGATGACGTCGCGGATATCGGGATCGGCGGCGCGATCCGTCGGGGCGTCCAAACACGGAACGGTCTCGAGGAAGTCGTCGCCGGTATGGTCATCAAACTCTTTGGGACGAACTCATCGACGGTGATCGCTGCTGTCGAGGACAAGCTCGAAGAGATCAACCGTATCTTGCCGGACGGAGTCCGCATCGTTCCGTATTACGAGCAAAAAAGTCTTGTGGCGGCTTCGGTCAAGACGGTGACGAACGCGCTGATCCAGGGGATCGTGCTTGTCGCGCTCGTACTCTTGGTGTTCATGGGGGGGCTGCGCCCGAGCATCGTGGTTGCGATCTCGATCCCGTTTTCCGTCCTATTCGCGTTCCTGCTCATGGGTCGCCTTGGAATCTCCGCAAATCTCATGTCGCTGGGAGGACTCGCGATTGCGATTGGCATGATGGTGGACGGCACCATCGTGATGGTGGAGAACGTGGACCGCCTGCTCCGCCACGCGCGTCCGGCTGATTCGCGGTTGTCCATCATCGATCGGGCCTGTCGCGAAGTCGGGCGGCCGATCGTTTTTGCGATCACGACGATCATTGTCGTTTTCCTCCCGCTCTTCACCCTCCAGGGTGTCGAGGGAAAGACGTTTCGCCCGCTGGCCTACACGGTCGCGCTTGCGATGCTCGGGTCGCTGGTGTTCGCGCTCGCGCTCGCGCCACTACTTGCACACGTGATGATGCGCCGACCGAGAGGAGTCGGCGAGGGCAAGAGAGACGCACCCGTAATTCGGGCGCTGTTGGCCGGTTATCACCCCGTCGTCCGTCATTTCGTGCGGCGGCGATGGGTAGCGGTAACATTGGCAGGGGTCTTGGTTGTTGTCGGCTTGCTGATTTTTCCGCGCTTGGGATCGGAGTTTACGCCAAAGCTGCGCGAGGGGACGATCATCGTACGGCTGACCATGGCTCCGTCGATCTCACTCAAAGAAAGCACCCGAACGACGCTCATCGTCGAGCGCCGGTTGACGAAAATACCGGAAGTTCGGGAGGTAGTCACTCGCATCGGTCGAGGCGAGATCGGCGCCCACACGGATCCCATCAACCGCGCTGAGATCTATGTCATCCTCGCGCCGAAAAACGAATGGCGAAGCGCGACGAGTCAGGAGGAAATCGAGCAGGTAATCCGTGATGAACTTGGGGAGATCCCCGGGGTTCTGGTCAACCTCACCCAGCCGATCGAGATGACCGTCGACGAGCTCCTCGAAGGTGTGCGGGCAGAGCTCGCGATTAAACTGTTCGGGGACGATCTCGACGTTCTCAAAGAGAAAGCTGATGAGGTTGCCGCGATTGTGCGTACGGTGCGTGGAGCGGCCGACGTGCAGATCGACCAGGTATCCGGTACCCCCCAGCTGCTCATTCGCGTGGACCGTCAGGCGATTGCCCGGTACGGCGTAAACGTGGCAGATGTCCAGCGTGTCGTGCGTGCCGCGATCGGCGGGGAGGTCGCCGGTCAGATTTTCGAGGGGGTCCGACGGTTTGACATTCTCGTGCGATATGAACCGGTGGCCCGTGATGACGCCGACGCCATCCGGCACTTGCTGATCACGACGCCGGATGGCGCGCGTGTGCCACTCGATGAGCTGGCCACCGTTGAGGAGATCGTCGGACCACGGCAGATAACGCGTGAGGAGAATCAGCGATTCATTGCGATCCAGTGCAACGTCGTCGGCCGGGATATCGGTACGTTCGTCGAGGAAGCGCAGACGGCGATCGTCGATCGAGCCGACCTGCCGCCCGGTTATCTTGTCAGCTGGGGTGGTCAGTTTCGACTCCAGCAAGAGGCGAACAGGCGGCTCGCGGTCGTTGTGCCGGTCACTCTGCTGGGGATTTTCCTGCTGCTCTTCACCAGCTTCCGGTCCTTGCGAAACGCGCTCTTGATCCTGTTGAACATCCCCCTCGCTCTCGTCGGCGGGGTCGCTGCCTTGTGGCTCTCCGGTCAAAACCTCTCGGTACCGGCGTCGGTGGGTTTCATCGCACTGTTCGGGATTGCCCTGGAAAACGGTATGGTGCTCGTGACGTATCTCAACCAGCTCCTTGGCAAAGGGATGGATCTGGACGAGGCGTCGATCCGTGGAGCGTGCCTTCGCCTCCGACCGGTCCTGATGACGGCGATGACGACGGCTCTTGGTCTCATCCCGCTGCTGCTTGCGACGGGGACGGGCAGCGAGGTACAACGCCCGCTGGCGACGGTTGTGATCGGGGGACTGGTTACTTCAACGCTCTTGACCCTCGTCGTAATTCCAGCGCTATACAAATGGTTCTCAGTCGTTCCCGAGGGGGAAGTCCGATCCTAAGGAAGGTGGTTTATTCATCATATTTCTGGCGGGTGAGTGGAGGTTCTGAGATAGATTTTGTCGCGCATGGCCTAGATGGTATATTTACAGTTGCATTTCAACCGGGAAATTGGAGGGTTCTTAAAGTGATGCGTTGTTGCCGTGTCATTAATAGCGTGTTTCACTACAACTCACCGACTAAAATTCTGTTTTTGGCCTTATTTGGCGTGTGTTTGGTTGCCTGCGCGGGTAGTCACACTGTTAATACCGATTTTGAACACGCCGATTTGATGCTTGAATTCTTACGGAATATGTCGGAGGGCGAATTAGACTCGGTATTGGTGGATACTATTCTCGAGACCAAAGGTATGGATTTGATCATCGAACAGCAGAACAGAAGGGCAAGAATTAATAAGGCTCAGTACCGCACACTCCTTTCTAGTCTACTGAATGATGAGGTTCCGGATATTGAGCCTGTCGATTCCACTGAGAGGGCAAAGCTGGGTGTACGGCGGCTTAGAGCAAACGTATGGCCCGCACTCAAGTGGGCAATAGACAACGTAGATTTGCTCGAAGAGCGGTTGGCGTTTCTACGTGATCTAAATGTTGGCAGCCGAGCCAAAAAACTCGCGGATTCGTTTTTGCCCCAACCGCTACGATCAATTCCAAAAATATTTTTCGTCGTCGGAGGTAGAGCAGGGTATTACGCGGGTGATGATTGTATTTATATGGATTTGTTGAATATGAGTTATTCGCCAAAAGGCGTTAAGCCTCTTGTCGAATCCAAAATCATCGACTTTTTTGCGCACGAGATGCACCATGTTGGATATCAGGACCTGAGAAACAAAATCCTCAGCCAGCTGAGTTTGAATGAGACGCACGATCGGGCATTCGGATTTGTTTCCGGTCTCGTGGCCGAGGGGAGTGCAACCTATCTGATCAACGGGCACTGCGATATTGATCTGATCAAAAATGATCGTCGGTATGCCGAATATTTCACTCTGGAAAACGATCTGCGGGAGATCAGCGAAGGCATACTGAACTCAATTCTGGATGGCCATATAGAAAATGAAGATGATTACAGCAAAGCTACGGAGCAGCTGCTTGGGATGGGTTATCACTCTGCTGGTTCACTGATAATGCACGTTATCTATCAAGCAGACGGGCTGGAGGCTATTATGGAAGTCTTACAGGATCCGAGACGACTTTTTGTCGAATACAACAAAGCGGCTGAAGGCCTGATGGCGAAACCCGGATCAGATTCGCTCTATTTGTTCGATGAAGACCTCGTAGAGATGGTCGCACACATGGGGCAATAGGCTACGAAATCGTGATGCGGTGACGAAGACACCCCCCGGAAGACTCCGGGGGGTGTCTTTCTCGAGAGTCTGACTACTCCAGCGTTGCTCACTCAGTGCGTCAGTCATTAGGTGTCGTTTTTTTATCGCGGTACTCCACCTTGGTGGCAAAGAACGTTACTTCCTTTTTCTTTTCCTTCGCAGCGGCTTCCTTGGTCTCTTCCTTTTCTTTTGTCTTCTTGGCGTCTACCGGTGTCTCGCACTTGTCCATGGCGCCTTCCTGCTCTTCTCCGCTCTCCGAACAATAGTCCATATACTTGGCCACAGCGTATCCGTACAGGATGACCTCTTTGCCGGTAGCGTCTTTGTCGAATTTGAAGGCGTCGTCCTTGGCTCTGACCAGCGCGAAAGGATCACCTTTTTTGTATTCCCCGTCGGCGATCCACATTTTGCATCCGCTCTTGCAAACGCCAACGATCGTACCGGCAAGCGTGACTTCCTTCTTTTCGAGTTTGTCAATCTTTTCCGTCAATACAGAAAGGGTGTAGGGTTCTGATTTGGCGTCCTTTTCGGCGGTCGCGACGCCAGCCGAGAGCAAGAAAACCACTGCCAAAACCAGAAGTGTAACTCTGCCTTTTCTCGTCATGCGCCAATCCTCCTGTTTGATGCTGCGCTTTGAGCCAGGACATCTCTTCTGGGGACCGGGGTCACCAGCGTTTCCGATGCCTCACCCTGAAATACATGTAGATCCCAGTGACCGACAATACGGCCAGAACTCCGCCTAAAACGTCGTAGAAAATTCGGCCTGCCATGCCTCCAAAAAACTCCCCGTTGTGCAGGTCGATGATGACCCACATCACGGGAACGCTATTCTCCTCCTCGGGAAAAAGATCGCCCAGGCCCTGGGCCTGGCGCGTTCGTTCCAATCTTTCCTGGTATTTTGCCGGTAGAATGCTCGTCGGTATTCGTCCGTTACGCAGGAACTCGAAATCATGATGATGATTATACAAAATCCCAGTAACGGCGATTACCAACAACAATGTGCTAGTGAGCACGCTCACCAGCTTGAAATACCCGAAGGAAAAGATGTGTACCTTGCGCCAGTTTCTCATTCTTTCCCTGAGGACAGCACGCCAAGTCGCTGAACTCAAAAGGATATACGAACCGAGCCATTGTGTCAAAACCATTTGCGCGGCGGTCGGTGGGCCGGGACTGTCTGAGTCGGCGCGCCTCGACTACGCCTGCGCGCAATACCCCCTCCACGCCTAGGCCACGGATCTCCGTTCCAGGCCCGCCGCATCTAGGTCCAGACTTGGGGTTCCAATCTTGGCCTGGATTTGGTATAATAATGCCACACTCGAAAGTCGCTCTGAGGCATACGGACGCCGCGTATTTGACTCGGCACCGAGGTGGTCCTACGCGTGAATCGCGTTTTGCCCGGGCGGCTTTGTCTAAATTCACTGCCCCAATTCACCCCGCGATACAGAGCTATAGTAGGGGGACCGTTACATGAAATACTTTTCATTTCGTTTGGTCTGCGTGGTTGTGGCCACAGCAGCCCTGTTCTATGCGTGCGGCCAGGAGACCGAGTCTCCGTCAGGGCTGGCCAACGTATTCGTGATTCCATCCACCGTCGACACCACGGTGTGCGGCGAGGTGGAGTATCTCTCGGAGCTGTCACCCGTTCTTACCGAATGGGAGGATTCGCTCGAGACTTGGCTTGGTGAGGACCTGCTCGACACACCACCAACTTATACGGATGAGTCAGAGGTAGCGGCCTTTCTCGGAGAATTGGTGCCGATCCTGCAGCAATGGGAGATGGCGATAAACGAGGAGCTTGGGTCCGAGGTTCTTGACTCGGTTCCCGATTTCGATACCGAGGAGACGGTGGTACCGGAATATATGGTCGAGCTGTCTTCTTTGCTGTCCACATGGAAAACATCGCTGGAAGAAGCGCGAGGCCAGGCCTTTCTCGCGGACCTGCCCGTGTTCGAGCCGGACACGACCTTACCCGTCGTGACCTGTCCCGTTGATACGACGGTCGACTGCGCACCGCCGGACGGGATGGTGGTCGAATTCGAAGCGACGGCAACCGACAACTGCGACCCGTCGCCAGTTGTTGAGTGTGACCCGCCATCTGAAAGCACGGTCCCCATTGGTGAAACCATGGTAACGTGTACAGCGACCGACGCGACCGGTAACTCTGCGGAATGCACGTTCACCGTCACAGTTGAAGCGGCGCCACCACCGGTCATTACCTGCCCGGATGATATGACGGTCGAGTGCGAGGGACCGGAGGGCACAGTCGTTGAGTTCGAGGCGACGGCCACCAGCGAATGCGATCTAGAGATCGTCATAGAGTGCGTGCCTCCGTCGGGTAGCACGTTCCCGCTCGGTACGACCCAGGTGACCTGCCAGGCGACAGACTCGTACGGTGGGACTGCGGAGTGCACTTTCGATGTGCTCGTCGAGGATACGACACCGCCCGAGATCCTCGGAGCCACACCAAGCAAGGGAACGCTGTGGCCGCCGAATCACAAGATGGTCAATATCGACATTTCTGTCGACGTTGTTGATATATGTGACGAGACTCCGACGTGCTTCATCGTGGACGTCATGAGCAACGAGGACGTGAACGGTCTTGGTGATGGAAACACCGAGCCGGACTGGATGATCACAGGTGATTTGAGCGTTGAGCTCCGCGCGGAGCGTTCCGGTAGAGGCTCGGGCCGGATCTACTATGTTGTGGTTCGTTGCGAGGACGACTCGGGCAACTTTGCCGAGCACACCGTTGAAGTCATCGTCCCGCATGATCGGAGACCGACCAGCATAGACCAGTAGTGATCGTCGTTAACTACTCTTAGTCTAAAGAGGGCGTGGGTGAATCCCGTGCCCTCTTTGTGTTTCTTCGGACGGTGTGTCTATCCTTCAGCCTCTGCGTATGACCGCCCTTTCTTTTGTGAGAAAACCCGGTGTGCCGGCCGTCGTACCTCGCCAAGAATCCGATCCGCCTATTTTTTCGAATCGCCCTCATTCGGTCGGCGACAACGTGTCTTCTTGCTGGCCCCTCCGCATCCGCCACCGAAGAAGATCATGACCCCCAAGAGGAACCCAAGATTGTACCAGTTCCCGCTGTTGTGCACTTCGTATATGCGCACGTTGTCGGAAAAGAGTGATATGACAAATGTAAATAGGACGATGAATCCATGCCACAAACCGTGCCAGAAACCCGCCACTCGTCCGGCGTCGTTGGGAGAGTCAACCAGCTGGTTTGGGCCTGCCGTGCACCCGATCATCATGACGAGTGTTAAAGCCGCCGCGGCAAGCATAGCCACCTTTTTCACTCGTATGAATCGACCACGCACATAATTCGTTTTCACTTCACCCTCCTGCTTGAAGTCTTGATCCAACTTGGAACACCTACCGTTTTTCAACATATCTGCACATCGCGTCTACGGGGCAGCTTGCCCTGATCGATGCGGCCGCGCTTTCACCCAGCGATCGTACGCTGTCAATAGTACAACCGAGACCATCGCCAGACCGGCGAAGATCACCCACATCACGTTGGGATTGTCCACGCCGCCGCGCTCGGCCGGGCCAAAATGCTGGTAAAGCCCGCCGCTCAGGAGCCCGCCAAACAGATTGCCCAGGGCCACACACCAGTAGAAGTAACCCATGTACATGCCCACCTTTTCCGGCGGCGCGATGCGGCCTGCGTACTCCTTCGAGCGCGGGCTGGCGAGCATCTCGCCCACCGAAAACACGAGGATCGCGATGACGATGATCCACCCACCCTGGCCGATGAGGTAGAGCAGAAAGCTGATCACCGTGATAAAGCTCCCAAGAATGATCGTCGTCAACGGGTGAAGCTTGCGTACCAGGTACGCGATCCCTACCTGACCGACGATGATACCCAACGCGTTGAGGTTGATCATATGCTCGGGCTTGACCTGCCCGTGTTCGAGCACCGCGCGGCCCCATTCGCTGGTATCAAAGCCGACCTTTTGGGCGAGGTTCGTAATCGAGCCGGCGATTGGCCCAAGGCTACGGATCAAGTCGCTCGTATCGGCGTAATCGCGGATGTACTCGGGGAGCGTCATAAAGATCTGATTAAAGCTCGTCCAGAAGAATGCCATCAACACGAGGAAGACCAGATAGCGACCTTCGCCTACCCTCATCGGCTGCGTCAGCCAGAAACCGTCACCGGCGCGGCGGCGTAGCAACACATCTACGGTGAGATTCAACACGAGCCAAATAGCCGCCGCCGGCAGATATTCGTTTGGAGAGAGCCACTTGGACCCCATTACCAGCAAAAGAAGTAAAACCGCGATCAACAGAAAGAAACGACCGTTACCCACGACCGCGATCATGCCCCGGAAAACCTCGTTGAGGGAACGGCGTGACTCGGCATCTGCGTCACGGGGCGGTTCCTTGTACACCAGCAAGGTGACCACACCCATCAGCAAGATCCAGGCGGCTGAGGCATAGAACACGTACTGCCAGTCCCAGCCTCGGACCTCGCCCGCCACAATCGGCCCCAGGAATCCTCCGACGTTGACCTTCATGTAGAAAATGCCAAATCCCATGCTGCCGGTCTTCTCGGTGGTCGACTTGGCGACCGTCGAGATCACCACGGGTTTGAACATGCCGTGACCGACGGCTACGAGGAAATACACCGCCAAAAAACCCCAGAATCCGTTGGGAATCCCCAAGAGCAGATAACCGGGAACCATCACCGCGCACGAGGCGAGGAACATGCGTCGAAAACCGTACCGGTCGGCGAGAGCACCAAACACCGCGGGGAAGAGATAGAGGAAGAACGTGGCCAGACCCTGGATCACGCCACGATCCTCGCTGGTAAGACCCAACCCCCCATCGGCGACCGCGCCGGTCAGGTACAGGCTGCTGACAGCGTAGAAGCCGTACCAGCCCATGCGTTCGAAAATCTCCATCACGTTTGCAGCCCAGAACGAACTTGGAAATTGCCTCCACATAGACCCTCGGGGCGGGGATGATGATTGAGGTGTTGTACTTGTCACAAATTGCTCCCTTGCGGCTGAGGTTTTCGCGACCGCGTTACCGCCGCGCGACCGGCAAATACGGCATTCTAGCATGCCTGCGGCTCGGCGTCGAATCCGATGAATGGTCAGATTCAAATGCCCCCACGGGAGGCGAGTTTTTTTTGCATGCTCTCCACCGAAAAATTACCGGGAACGGGAGAAACACACAGGTCCGGTACGTCGTGATGCGAAGCGGGCGAGATATGGATCGGGTCTCGTCGCCCTCACGTTTCCTTCAATTGCCAGATCGGCCACCGGGGGATGCAAGCGCCTTCTCGAGGTACTCCTTGAGATGCCAGCTACGTGAACGTTCCGGATGAATCGCGATCATTCGATTGGAAATCGGAAGTGCTTTGCGCGGCTCTCCACGTTTGATGTAATGATCGGCCAACGCATAAAGATAATCGAGGCCCTCAGGGGCTATTTCGACTGCCTTGAGTAGAGCGGTTTCTGCCTCGCCGGTACGTCCCAAGTGTTGCAGCATTAGACCGAGGTTGTAGAACACACGTGGGCGATCCGGCATGCCTGCCGACGCCTGCTCCAGGTAAACAACCGCTTCGTCGTGACGGTTCATCTCCGCGAGAAGCAGACCCAGTGAGTACGCAGAATCGTATTGATTAGGGAAGTCATGGAGGATCTCCCGCAGCAGTCTCTCGGCCTTGTTGTATTGACCCTTCGAGCTATAGAGCACTGCCAGATTCGCCTTGGCCGGATAGAACAGATCGTCGATCTCTATCGCGGTGTTGTAATAATGTGCCGCCCGCTCCGGATCGTCTAGTTTGGCGTAGAGATTCCCGAGATTGTGCGCAGCGAACGAGAAATCGAGGGAGTGGCGCATCGCGTCTTGGTACTCGGCAAGTGCTTCCCTGAGCGCCCCTTTTTGGTATGGTTTGAAAATCACATCGGGGGCTCCCGCCAAACGCGCCGCCGCCTCCATCCGCACGCCCAGAACGCGGTCGAAGAGAAGCGGAACCACAAGATCCACCAGCCTCTTTGGATCCGCCGTGTTGATGTTTTGCACGGCCGTGTAACGAACCAAAGCCTCTTCGGCCGAAAGCGCCCGGTCGAAGGCGGCGGTGCTTTCTTCGCCGGGGTAAGATCCCAGAAGCGCAAGTGCCGTTGCGCGGACGATCGCGGGATAACGCGCGTCGTCGGCCAGACGGATCAGTCGATCCCGTGCCTCGGGGGCGCCCCTCCTACCGGCTGCGAGTATGGTGCCGTAGTGGGGTTTTCGAGCCTGCCCGTACCATTTCGCGTGATGCTCGGCGGACCACTCCGCAGGTTTATCATCATGGCAGCCACTCTGACCGCAGGCGTTCGGGGTTGAAATTTCGATCGTGAGGTCTGGGCGCGGGACCCGCAAGCTGTGGTCGGCCCGCCAATCGATCACCATGTACGGACGCTGTGGCATGTGGCACTTCGCGCACAGGTGTCCCTCGCTTGGTCTGCCCTCGTGTTCCTTCTTGTGAAAGTGATGGTCGTAGCTGTCGTAAACTTCCGCCTGATGACACTGCAGGCAGAGCTCATTGCCGCTCTTTACGAGTTCGAGACTGTGGACATCGTGACAGTCACTGCACCGGATCCCGTTTTTGAACATCTTGCTTTGTACGAACGAGCCGTAGACATACACTTCGTCGAGGATTTGCCCATCGGCGAAATACGATCCCTCTCTCAGTAACGAAGGCGCGATGTTGTCGAGCAGATCGGCGCGTGTGTGATCGTAGTCACCGAGCTCTGTCCGGCGCGAGTGGCAGGGCGCGCACAATTCTACCTCCAGCCGCGAATCGACGCCGCTCGTCTGAATTACCAGCCCGTAATTCTCGACGTCTTGCCGTGCCATGGGTGGTGTCTCCGCCCAATGGACGTGTCGCGATCCGGGGCCGTGGCACGCCTCGCAG
>CP070677.1:3838655-3845936 GCA_020352495.1 Candidatus Latescibacterota bacterium | reverse complement strand
GGAAGGGATCGCGGCAAAAGAGCTCGAGAAGGCCAAGGTACAATTCAAATCGGGGTTCATAATGGGCAGACAGACTGTCCTCAACAAAGCGGAAGCGATTCATCGCTATGTCTATTTCAACAAAGATCTTGCCGAAATCAACACCGACCTCGACAACTACATGGCGGTAACGCAGGAAGACATAATCCGCGTCGCCAACAAGTATTTCAAGAAGGAGAATCGAACGGTTGTCATTGCCAACCCGGCGTCAAAGGAAGGCTGATAAACTCGAACAGGTCTCCGTTTGAACGCATGAGTCGGTAGTCAAGGAGGAAGCAAGAACATGAAATGGAAAATCGCAAGCATTCTCGCGTTTTTGGCGGTTATCTCGATGGCGACTTTCGCCGTGCCGGCATTGGCGAAAGAAGACCCGCCGCCACCCGAGAAAATGAAGAAGCTGTCTTTTCCCAGCTTCAAGGAATTCACACTGGAAAACGGGATGGAATTTCTCGTCGTGGAGCACCACGAACAGCCGGTGGTCACGGTCTATTTTGTTTTCAAAGCGGGTGACGCGCTGGATCCGGAAGGAAAGGAATCGCTCGCTTCGTTTACCATCGATCAGCTCAACAAGGGTACCGAGTCGCGGTCGGCACTGGAACTCGCCGAGTGGATCGAGTCGGTGGGTGGTAGTGTCGGGGGCTTTAGCGATACCGATTATTCGGCCATCACCGTATCGATTCTGAGCGACTACCTCGACGTCGCCTACCAGTACCTCCAGGATGTCGTGATGAATCCCACATTCCCGGAGGACGAGCTCGAAATACTCAGAAAACGAATAAAAACAGCACTCGAAATCGAGCTCTCTCAGCCAAACGCGATGGGACGTCGCCACTTCAGGGATCTGGTGTACGGTGATCATCCGTACGGCAAACAGCCCACGGTCGAGTCGGTGGAGGCAATCACACGCGACGATCTCGTATCGTTCTACCAGAAGAACTACGTCGCCAACAATGTCCTCGTCGGCGTCGTGGGTGATGTGAAATGGAAGGACGTCAGAAAGGCCGGCAAGAAATACTTTGGTGAGTTGCAGGCGGGCGATCCCGACGTGGTCACGCTGGCCGATCCACCCGAAATCTCAAAAACCAAGATCTATCTTTATCACCGCCCCGGCGCCGTACAAACCGAGGTGTTCATTGGGCATCTGGGCATAAAGGCAAAGAACCCGGATTGGCCCGCCGTCACGGTAGCGAACCGGATCCTCGGCGGCGGTTCGGACGCGAGGCTCTTTATGAACCTCCGCGAAGATAAAGGCTGGACGTACGGCGCGTACAGCGCGTTTTCCCGGGAACGAGACCTTGGGTATTTTCAGGCCCGTGGCGCGGTTCGGACCGAGGTTACTGACAGCGCGGTCGTCGAGTTTATGAGCGAAATCGAACGGATCAAGACCGAACCCGTACCGGAGGAGGATCTGAAAAACGCCAAATCGTACCTCATCGGCAACTTCCCAAACCAGATCGAGACACCCAACCAGATCGCCGGTCGGGTCGCACAGTACAAGCTTCTCGGGTTGGGTAAGGAAGAGCTGGAGACGTATCGTGACAAACTCGCCGCCGTAGAAATCGAGGACGTGGGACGGGTGATGGGCAAATACGTCAGCCCCGACCAGTCCTACATCGTTCTCGTTGGGGATGCGCTCGAGATCCATGACAAAGTGGAGAAGATCGCGCCCGTTGAGCTTTTTGATATCGCCGGTGAACCTATGTCCTTTGGTTCGCTGGCCGTCACCGCCGTCGAGTACGAATACGATACGGCGGGGCTAAGAGACATGAAGGCGACGTATTCGTTGGTCGCCCAGTCGATGAACATTGGTGATTTGAACGTGAACGTAGAGAAGAAGAGCGAGGGCGAGCACGAGATCATCGAGGTCTCGACGAGTCTCACAGGTATGGTCACGCTCGACGAGATGGTCGCCTTCCGTGCCGATAATCTTGCGCCCGTAGCGTTCAAGCGAATGTTCCAGATGGGGCCGCAATCGATGAATTCGGAGCTCGCGTTTACCGAAACGAGCTGTTCGGGTACGATCCAGTCGATGGAATCTTCGGAGCCCAAAGAGGTGACGTTCGACCTCGTCGGAGGTGCGATACTAGACGGCACGCTAAAGTTTGCCGTGGGGTGTCTGCCGCTCGAGGTAGCGGCCACATACAGATTCCCCGTCGTGGACAGCGAGTCGGGGAGTCTTCAAAACATCGACGTGGAGGTTCTCGAGGAAGTCGAGGTCGAGACTCCGGCGGGGAAATTCGCCACATACAAGATCAAGGTCAAGCGTCCGGATGGTGAGTCGTTCTTGTATCTTGGCAAGGATAGCCCGCACCACATGGTCAAGAGCGAGATGCCGGCTCAGATGATGACCATGGAGCTCAAGAGTCTGTCGAAGTAGGTTTCAAAAACCTGGACCTGCACCGCTCCAGAGCGAGCAGATGGTTCGGGGTCTAGTCTGGGGCCGCCCAGTGGGCGGCCCCTTTGCGTTTGCACCGGTATGATCGCGGACGCGATGAACCCGGCCTTTGTTTGTATCTCCGTTGTTGGCTACATGACGATCTGCCCGAGTTGAACGGCGGGAGCGGATGTGGTAGCATGGGCACCGATTTTGCACGTATTTGTCCGGTTCGTCCGCGCAAGGGTGCGAATATGCTCAGGTTGTCATCGTCCGGGTACTTATCATCTGATTGGACGCGGTTGTGAGAGGTGCTCTTTACAGTATCTCGAACACCTTTGGTGTCGAGCGGCTTTTCACATTTCTGAATCGTGATCGGCCGATGGTGCTCGCCTTTCACGGTGTTACGTCTGAAGAGCCGGGGCATATCTGTAATCATGACGGAAAGCACCTTCATCTCCCGATCTTTACACGATTCATGGAGTATCTGCGTGCCCGCTACGCACCGGTTTCGCTAAATCGGGTCCTCGATTGGCTCGAGGGTCGTGACGAGCTGCCCGATCGGGCCGTTTCCGTGACCTTTGACGACGGATATCTAAACGTCTTGGACAACGCCGTCCCCGTTCTAAAAAGACTCGGTATTCCGGCGACCGTTTTTGTTGTCACCGACTTCGTTCGAAAGGGCAAGATGATATGGACGGACGAGGTGGTGAGCGCCGTGGCGATGACTCGTGAGCCCCGTCTTGCGCTCGCATGGAAAGACGAGATGATCGAACTTCCGCTATCGAACGTCAAAGAAAAAATCGAAGCCGACCGTAGGATTCGATCGGTCTGCAAGTCTCTCGCTGATAGTGAGCGTGGACGGTTGCTTGCCGACATTTTCGCCCGGCTGCACGTCGACGAGACGATGCTCAAGAGCGCGTGGGGCGATCACGCCCCGCTCCGCCCATCCGATATAAAGACCCTAAGAGAACAGGGAATCGAAGTGGGCTCGCATTCACGTAGCCACAGGATTCTCGCAAGGTGCAAACCGGACGAGATGGCGGACGAACTGGAGACGTCGAAGCACTGGATCGAAGAAACGACCAACGCACCGTGCGAGCATTTCAGTTATCCGAACGGCCGGCCGGGGGACTTCAGTGACGACACGCGGCATTATGTTATAAAATCGGGGTATCGATGTGCTCTCACGACGGTGACGAAACGCGTCAAGCGCGGAGATGATCAATTCGAGATACCGCGTTATACGTTGGGGAACAACCAAACCACTCTTACCGAGTTCGCGGCGGAGATGAGCGGTTATCCGAGTCTGCTTCGCACTCTCAAGCGCGGTTTTGTCCCCTCGAGTTGAGTTCTTCGCTCGGGACACCGATTGGGGAGGCGGAGAGCGCGGAACGCGAGAGGTAGAAAATCAGCGAGGTAATCGGTGGGCGAATACCCGGTCATACCATTCGAACGAGACAAGCACGAGGCTGCCCTCTTCGAGTTCGTGGAAAAGGTACTCGGTGCTGAGAAGTTCTCCAGCCGAGGGAGGGCTCTCGCCTGGTACCACGATTCCATGCCGCTGAGGGATCGTCATCCGTACCGGTTTGTTGTCGTCGATGGGGAGCGTGTTGCCGGCAGTATGGGCCACATGCCCGCCGATTATGTAATAAAAGGCGAACTTGTGCCGGTGAGAATCACTCATGATCTGCTTGTCGATCCGGATTACCGGGGAAAAGGAATCGCCAAGCGTCTCGTCACCAACTCCATTCAGACGGGAGATTTCTACCCCGGCGGCATGTGGATGAACGTGCCGTGTCACAGGATTCATCTCGCCTGTGGGTTCGACGACGTTTTAGCCCCCTCCACACAGACATTGGTTCTGGATCCCTTGGGCTTTGTGGTTAGAAAAGAGCTCTCGATTCTGAAGAAGAGCGCGATGCGCGTAGCTCTTGGTCTGGCGGAACGGCGCGCGCGGAAAAGATCGACCACCACGCTGAAACAAATGGGCGGGGCAAGGGCGATTGATCGGGTGAAGGAATTCGAACCCCGCTTCGATAAGGACTGGCTCCGGATGGAAAAGAGCTATGGTATCATCGCGCATCGAAACGCCAGTCTCCTCAACTGGAAATACACAAATCACCCTGTGTTGAGCTACCGAATTCTACTGGCCACTGGGACGGCGGGCACGCTGGGATATCTGGTCTGGAGGCTCCCGCTCGAAGGGGCGGAAGAGCGGCGGGCGGTCATCGTGGATTATCTCGTCGAGAAACGGGATGCGGACACTCTGCAGCATATGTTGTCAAAGGTGATTGTCGACGCCTCCGAAGAACGGGTCGAGACAGTCTCGATTCTTACGACCCAGCCCTGGGCACTCAAGGTCCTTCGATGGTTCGGGTTTCTCCCACGACACGGCCGGCATACGTGGGTCGTGGCGGGCTGGCGCGACCGTATCCCCTCCAACTGGCTCCAAGATCACGATCCGTGGCACATATGTCTGGGAGACTCGGACGGAGACTTCTGGACGGGAAGCCAGTAGCCGGTCCTGGCTGTAGAAATCACGTCCCAGAGAGGCACCCCGTGGGACGTTTTTCTTCAATCGTCACCCGTATCCGAACTTTGGCATGAGGCCTGCATCATCGGTATCAAGGCCTCCAACGACGGTGTGTGTGACGATGAATCGAACGACAAAAACCCAATTTCCCATTCTCCAAGAAGGCGCCCTCAAGGAAGAGCTTTGGGAATGGTCGGACATCGAAGCGTTGGCAAAAACCGGACGTCTCTCGCCAAACAGTCTGATCTTCTTCGCCGACGAAGACGTCTGGAAAAAGGTGAGCGATACCGACCTAGCCGCGTGTCTCGAGCCCGCGAAGACAGCCCCTACGGGTGATGACAAGCCGTTGGTGGAAGATCGAGACTACGAACGGGAATATGAAGACGTCCTTTCCGAAATTCGAGCGAGACCGGATGATCTGAACACGATCCGCCATGCTGCGGAGGTCGCCCTCGCAATTGGCAACACAAAGGCGGCACGAGACCATTATCAACGGGGTCTGGAGATCAAACCGTATCATCCCCGCGTCGTGCAGGAGGCAAAGCGAAATTTGCCACGGAGTCTGTGGAAGACTCTTCGTTTTCTCGAGAAACCTCCTCACATCTGGGAAGATCCGGTCCGTCTCGCCACATACCCGATTTCTCGTGGACCGCTCTACATGCTGATTCCCGCACTTGTGCTTTGGGGACTCTCTTGGACGGTGTGGACGGCGGTACCGGCCGTCACCATGCTAGTTTTGTGGGCAATGGAGGTCGTTCGCGTGGCATCCCGAGGTGATCGTCGTCCTCCGCTTTGGAACGGTCTCTTGTCCGATCCGATGGGGACCGTCGTAAGACCACTGCTGGCCGCGGTGGGAGCCGTGGCGGAGCTCTGTTTGCCTTTCTTGATGATCGCAGCGGTTTTCGTGTTCTTCGGTCAAAGCGGTGATACGGGTTTAATCACCGTCATCCGAAAAAGCCCCATCATCAGCGTGGTGATGTTCACCGCGGGTCTTTTTTATATTCCCGCAGTGCTCATGCTGGCCTCGGCGCACTCGGCGCGGGTCAGGGACGTGTTAAACCCAAAGTACGTCGTAACGGCCGTTCGGATCATGGAGGGCGAGTATATCACCTCACTCGTTTTCGTTCTGCTTCTATTGGGCGTCGCTTGGGGTTTGGGCACGCTCGTGGGTCTGATCCCGTTTGCCGCTCGCCTCTTCTATGCGGCGGCGACGACGTACGTGGTGCTCTCCAGCGGCCTTGTGCTCGGAAGGCTCCATTCGAGGTTCAAGGAGCGGCTGGATCAGCTGAAGCGCGGCGGGTCATCCGACGCGTAGAAGCTCGCCGACGGTGAAGATCGATTCCATGTGACAACCGGCTTCTCTAAGGTTCTCTTTCGCACCCTGCTCCCTGTCCACGACGGCCAAGACGCGAACCACCTCGCATCCCAAGCCCCGGACCGCTTCAATCGCTTTGAGCGATGAAGATCCCGTTGTAAGCACGTCTTCGATGATTACAACGCGATCTCCCTTGGACAGAGAACCCTCGACAAGAGACTGGGTCCCATGCTCCTTCGTGCGTTTTCGCACGATGAACCCTCGGAGGTCGAGGTCCTCCAGACCCGCAAGCGAGAGCATCGAGCCAATGATTGGATCGGCTCCCAACGTGGGCCCTCCCACCGCATCGGGTACATCATCGGCGAGCATGGCCAAAAAAATCCGGGCTACGAGATAGGCGCCTCTGGCATCCAGAGTCGTGAGCCTCGCGTCGATGTAATAGTTGCTTTTCTGTCCCGAGGAGAGCGTAAACTCGCCACGCTTGAACGACTTCTCCATCAGTAGCTCCAGAAGCTCGGTTCGGTAAGATGCTTTCAATTCGAATCTCCTTTGTTCCGATCAGCGTAGAAACGGTGCGCGACTTCGTCAAGGGATTTCCTTGCGGACGAACGAACATTTGAATTACCTTACAGATTGTCATGAACGGAAGGTCAACAGAGCTTTCTCCCCTCGACCGCTTCGATCGCATTCTTGTGTCGAATCAACGATGGCTGTTTGTTCTATTCGCAGCGAGCTTTCTCCTCAAACTCATTTACGTGGTTCAGAGTTCGGATGCACTCTACGTCCGGGTCCCAATCATGGACACCAAATACTATGACAACGTTGCTCAGGACATAGCGAGGGGAAAGTTCATCGGCGACGACGCGTTCTTCATGGGCCCGTTATACTCCTACGTGTTGGCGGCGATCTACGCGATTTTTGGTAGAGATTTTATGATCGTTCGCATCATCCAGGTGGCGGCGGGTGCGCTAACCGTGGTGATTACCTATATGATCGGAAAACGTGTGTTTCGACCGT
>CP070677.1:3831692-3838555 GCA_020352495.1 Candidatus Latescibacterota bacterium | reverse complement strand
TACCGGCCGTCGCCAACCTCGGGCGCCTCACAAAGCCAGAACAGAGACCGAGATGACGTAACGCGATATGCTCAGCGGGTGGCACACTGTGCCCGCGTCGCGATGACCTCGCCCAGCCTGTCACTCACATAGAGAAAAGACCCGTTTGCCGTCGCCCCGGTCGCGACCTCCGTCGTCCTGATATTGCCAATGATCTTGGGATCGAACATATCTTGCAGGTCGATTACCTGAACACCCGCCTGACCGTCCACTGCATACCCGACGGTCCCCTTTACGAAAACGTAATTCGACCAGCCCGGCATTTCGAGACCCGACACCCGAACCGGCGCGGTGGGAGAACCGACATCGACAACATGCAGACCCGAAACGCCCGCAGCCACGATGGCATATTGACCGACGAGACAAATACCTAGGGCCGAGTCGTTGTCGCCCAACGGAAACAACGGCAGGATCCTTGGTTGGGTTGGTGTGCTAACATCAATGACCATGAGCCCCGATGTGGAGCTGGCAACGAATAAGTATGACCCCGATATCGCTACGTCGAAGGCCGGTCTTGCATTGGGAACAACGGCAAGAAGCTCGGGCGTCGTCGCCTCATTTATTCGATATAGACTTATTCCGGCAAACTGCTGAGCGAAAACAAGGAGACTGTCCTGGGCAGCGATCTTCTCGGTTCCGACACCCATTACGTCAACGACCACAGGCGAGAACGGATCACGAATATCCAAAATACCAACCCCAGAACTCGTCCCCCTGGCAACAAACGCCATCCCATCCACGACAACCAGGCATTGCGCGTGCCTCAGTGCATCCACGTTACCGACAACGGTTGGGGAAACGGGATCTCTCCAGTCCACTATTTGTATGCCACCCGTGCCATCACACACATACACGGCTTCCCCGACAAGAAACACACCTTTTGCCTGACCCGGTGTGGCGAGCGTCGAGAGAACCGGTGGCGGACGTGGGTTGGCGGCATCAACTATGTTGAACCCCTCACCACCATCGGCGACAAACACGTTATCACCGGAAACGTTGACACCGACCGCGTCACCGGCGGTCTTGACCTGCGCAACAACGTCGGGCGCCAGCGGATTACTCACGTCGACCACCTGGAGCCCCAAAGACCGGTCAGCCACGTATACCCAGTTTCCCGCTACCGCGACATCACGCGGCCCGCCCGGCGCATTGCAGACGCCAACGATATTTGGCGCTGCCGGATCAGCGACATCGATGATTTGTATACCCTCTGATCCCGCCGCGATGTACACCAAAGAACCCTTGGCGTCGATGCCGTAGGGCTCGCCGGGAATCGACAACAGAGCGATGGGATCATATATCGACGGCAGTAAAATCGGGATCACTCGAAGCCCGAGTACCGCATCGCTGACGTACGCGAAATCTCCCAGCAAAACAAGGTCTTGAGCTTCCCCGGGTGTGTTGTCTCCTCCGATAAATCGGGGTGAAGTAGGGTCACTGACGTTGGCAACCCGCAGACCAATCACATCATCAGCGACATAGGCGAACGTGTCGCGAACGGCCACGCCAAGCGCGCTGCCTCCCGTCTTCACGCGGCCGAGCAAGACCGGTCGTTCCGGATTTGTGATTCCCACGATCTGCATGCCGGAGTCCCCATCCGCCACATAAAGAAGCGTATCCACGAGCAGAACATCGCTGACCGAACCGGGAGTATCCACGGTGGTAACGATGATTGGTGAGGACGCGTCGGATATGTCGATGACGTGAAGTCCCGCCTCGCCGTCGGCGGCGTAGAGATAGCGTCCGTCAGAAGTCGACCTGCGAGCAAGTCCCGGAGTGGGAACTGTGCTCATGACGTGGATGTAATCTGCAAACTCGATGCAGGTCGGATTTGAAGGTGGCACGATCGTGGTGTCGTCCGAACACGAAAGCGCGAAGACGCACAACAAGAGGGCGGTGATGATTACAATCGACATTCGATGTGAACAGTCAATCATCATTCGAACCGGAACGTTTGGGGTGGGCAACAGAACGGTTTCTATGGGGCGAAATCTCTCATCCTTACGGCCACGCGTTTTGACCCCCAGTCACCCGGACCGCGGTCGAACACGCCCGCGCACGGCGTTCCGCAGCTTCCGCAGCACCCGTCCTCTGTCAGGTTCCAGGCCGTCATCACGTACCAATCACGGCCGATCAGCCGCTCGCCACATTCGTGGCAGTAGGTGCTGCCTCCCCTCTCGTCGTGAACGTTGCCCGTGTAAACATATCTCATGCCGTTTTTGATCGCAATATCACGGGCCCGGGTGAGCGTCGATGCCGGCGTCGGTGGTCTGTTGAGCATCTTCCAATCCGGATGAAACGCGCTAAAGTGCACGGGGACATCCGGGCCAAGGTTCTCAAAGATCCACCGCGCGAGATCCCCTAGCTCCTCGTCTGAGTCGTTCTCTCCCGGTATGATCAGGTTTGTGATCTCGAACCACATATCCGTTTCGTTCTTGATATATATAAGCGTGTCGAGGACGGTCTGCAGATCACCGACACAAAGATTTTTGTAAAAGCGGTCGGTGAAAGCTTTGAGATCGATGTTTGCCGCATCCATGTGGTTGAAAAACTCGACCCGCGGCTCGTCACATATGTACCCCGCAGTCACCGCCACCGTCTTGATGCCGGCATTGTGGCACGCTTCTGCGACGTCGACGGCGTATTCGAGGAAAATGACGGGGTCGTTGTATGTGAACGCTACGCTCTTACATCCCAGAGCGCTCGCTGCACGAGCGATTTGCGTGGGAGAGGCCTCGTCTGCCAGTGTATCGATCTCTTTCGATTTGCTGATGTCCCAGTTCTGGCAGAACTTGCACGCAAGATTGCAGCCCGCGGTGCCGAACGAGAGTACCGCCGTGCCCGGATGGAAGTGATTTAGTGGTTTTTTCTCGATGGGATCGATACAAAAACCACTGGAGCGGCCGTAAGTTGTGAGCACGATCCCGTCTGCTTCGCGCGAGCGGACAAAGCACATTCCGCGTTGACCTTCACGAAGCTTGCAGTACCTTGGGCACAGATCACACTGGATGCGATCGTCTTCCAGCTTATGCCAATACCTGCCCGGTACCGCCCGGGTTGTGTCGTCTGACATCTGAAACACCAGCCCATTGGTGAGGGTTTGCTACTACAAATATACCCCGCAAAATCGTCGAGTTCAATCACCGAGGTATTTAATTCTAGCGAAAGCGAGTTCCAACACGGCTTTTCCGCGGATCTGACGCGCATTCTGTGGGGTCCCGGATGAGGCGTTATGGAATGACGAGGATGATGCCCTCGTTGTTGCGAATTGAGATCTCCGTGACGGGTTCTTGGCTCGTGGTGCCGTCCGCCTCCAGGACCGTGTAGGACCGGTCAAGCTGATGGACGGTGGCCGACCGCTCGTCGACGACCGAGCCCAACGGGAGCATCTTGACAACGACCAACCCCCGGGTAAACCTGCGAGCCAGGACGTGGTATGTAAGCGAGGGATCGTATGGATCCTCTCCCACGGCAAACTCAAAATGCTCGGTGGTCCCCGCGTTCCCGTCGAAGTCCGTCGTTCCGTCCGGAATGGGAGCGGGTTGGCCGATGTCGTACTCCACGGCTGGATTCCACTGCCACTCCGAGATGTGTTCCTGGCAGTTGTGCCCGCGGAACGACTGATACAGATAAAACGTATTGGGATTGTGTATCAAATAGTAGAGAGCGAGCGTGTACAATCGCCCCCGGTCCGATCCATTTGGAGAAAGCGCCAGATCCCGGGCGCCGAGGACCCGGCGACCGCCGGCGACCGCCTGCCGGGCCATGTCGGCGATTCCATGTTCGTAATCGACTTCGTATGTGATAGCACGGTTCGGACCCGTCGTCGGGTGACTGTACCCCATGTAGGTTATCCATGCCTCCCCCCAAGCCCAGTCCGTGATGTCCTGAATGTTTTTGGAAAATCGATCCGTCCAAGTCAGAATCTGCGCGTGACCGTAGTTTGGCAGGATGTCGATGTTTTTTCCCAATCGCGTCATCAAGCCGTTTAGGAGTTCGGTGTAAAACGCCTCGAAACCGATCGCATACGCGTGTGATTCATCCAGCGGAAGTTGATAGAACTCGTTTGTCTTCTCGAGCAGCCCTTCGTTGAACTGCGGATAAAACACTCCGTGGTCAACCATGATGCCTTCG
This sequence comes from Candidatus Latescibacterota bacterium, assembly GCA_020352495.1. GTDB lineage: Bacteria > Krumholzibacteriota > Krumholzibacteriia > WVZY01 > WVZY01. The sequence continues at coordinate 3,834,382 of CP070677.1, read as the reverse complement.
ACGGGACCGCTGATGATCGGGTCTCCGGACCGTGTCCCATCCGCGTGTTTAGCCATCAGATCTATCAGAAACTTGCGATATCCCTCGTTGCAGATGTTGGCGAGCTGCCAGGGTTCATGTCCCAGCTCTCTGATACCAAAAACACGTGCCTGCGAGCCCTCGACCGCCGACGCCGGCGGTTCGCCAGGTAATCGGTTCGGGTTCCACCCTGGAACAAATCCCGGTGGCGAGCCGGGCACCAACACGACTGACTCGTACCCCGGTACGTTGACGTCCTGACGGTAGTGAAGGTAAAAATCTTCCGTGGAGTATCCGTTTTCTGCCGCCCAAGCTTCAGCGTCATCCGGGTACCGATAATAGCGGAACGTCGTGTATTCGAAGAGACGAGCGTTCGGATTCTCGGCGCGAAGCTGGTCGGCGTACTTTGCGGTGTGGCCGATTAGTAAGTCACTGTGGTTGGCCCGCCACAATACTTCCGAGTACTCGAGATAGTGCCGAAGGAGCGCCGTCGCGAGCTGTATGTGCGGATATAATGTTGGTCGAACCGGAGCGCAGGCGTCACCCTCGCACTCCTCGCCAAGCGGACAGTCGCCGTCGCTGCATGCTTGCGATGATAGGGGCGGCGTTTCCCCGGAGGACGTCACGGGAGACGAACATGCCACGCCCAGGAGAACAAAAACCGCCACGAATAAAACGAATGTGTGGAAAAAACAGATTGTCAGCTTCACGGATGCCTTCCCTTGGCGATGCTGCGGATAACTCGAAATGTCGCATGATTGAGCTGCATATTCGGTGCCCAAACCAATTAGACGTGATCAACGGGCCATATGGCAACCCCTAACCGGCCGGTCACGCGGGAACTCCTAGGAAATCGAACCAGCCCAAGTTATAATTGGAAAGCATGACGTCAATTAGGGAATTCTTCGGTACCGAGACGAAATACGGGAGACCACGAGAAGCTATGAGAAATATCGAATCCGTGGACATATGTGAACAGAGCGTCCCCTTTGCCTGAATCGAGATTCGCCGGAGCCGATCCGCAGACGCTGAATGGGAGATCCGCCAAGTCAAGCACGAACAAATAAAAAAAACAACGGCGCCCATCGATCGAGGAGGAGAAATGACCCGAACCCATGTTGTGATTCAAATCATGATAGTGGCATGCTGCGCCTTCCTTGGCCCACCGTTGGCGGCGCAGGAATCATCGCAAACAAAGCCTCAATCGTTGAACGAGCTGAGCGACTCGTTCGAGGCGCTCTCATCACGCGTTAGCCCAGCTGTCGTGCAGATTTTTGCCACCGGTTACGGTCCCGCTCAAGGAGCGAGCTCCTCGACATCGGCTCTGATCAGCAAACGGAGGGCTGGTGGCAGCGGTGTTATCCTCCATCCCGATGGTTACATCGTAACAAACGCTCACGTCGTGGCCGATGCCCGGCGGGTCCAGGTGCTTCTTCACACGCCGACGGGGGACAAGCGGGAAGCCCGGTCCATACTCAAACCGTTGGGCGAACGCGTCGGTGCTCAGATCATCGGGATCGACAGGGAAACCGACCTTGCCGTTCTGAAGGTTCCCAAAAAGAATTTGCCTTATCTCGAACTGGGCGACTCGGACGATCTTCGCCCGGGCCAGATCGTCCTGGCCTTTGGAAGTCCCATGGGGTTGCAGAACTCGGTATCAATGGGAGTCGTGAGCGCCATAGCCCGACAGCTCCGTCCCGAGGACCCGATGATTTACATACAGACCGATGCCACGATCAACCCCGGTAACAGCGGCGGTCCGTTGGTAGACACCGAAGGGAGGGTGGTCGGTATCAACACTCTGATTCTCTCCCATGCCGGAGGGAGTGAAGGTATTGGGTTTGCCGCGCCAAGCAATATCGTGAAGAACATCTTTAACCAATTTCGCTCCAGCGGGCGTGTTCGCCGGGGCCACATCGGCATCCACGCGCAGACAATCACGCCTACGATGGCGGAAGGGCTCGGGCTCGATAGAGATTGGGGTGTCATTGCCGGTGACGTTTACCCGGGAGGACCGGCGGATGTTGCGGGATTGAGCGTAGGCGATATAATACTGTCATTGGATGGCAAGCCAATGGAGAACGGGCGTCAATTCGACGTCAACATCTATCGGCGCCCGATTGGTGAAAAGGTCAATCTCGAGATCCAGCGCGGTTCTGAAATACGCATCGTAAGGGTCACCGTGATAGAGCGCGAGGACGAAACGACGCGTTTTTCCGATTTGGTCAAGCCAGACGAAAACTTGATTCCAAAACTCGGAATCCTTTGCCTCGATATCGATAACACGATTCGGCGACTTATCGCCGGCCTTCGCCGGGATTATGGTGTCCTCGTTGCTGCCCGGTCGACGGACGCCCCATTTCAAACCGATCGACTTCGGGCGGGAGATGTGATCTACTCGGTCAATAAGAAACGGATCATAGACGTTAAAACGCTTCGTGAAACGGCAGAGAAACTAATACCTGGAGACGCGGTGGTCTGTCAGGTCGAACGAGACGGTCGAATACAGTACGTCACGTTCGAGATCGATTTGTAGGACGACCAGTCCGTTGGTATCGACAGTCGGCAAATGCCGATTGATCAAAAGATGGTCCGCGAGACACCGACTGGGGGTCGAGTTTAGGTGGCCAAACAAAGCACCGGCGTATTCGACGATGATGTCGGGTTTGACG
>CP070677.1:3811948-3831592 GCA_020352495.1 Candidatus Latescibacterota bacterium | reverse complement strand
GACATCGCCAGCTCAAAACGTTCCTTTCCCGGGTAAAACGAATCGAGCTCCAGAACGCCGATTCTCGTCACGGGGGGCGTCTGGATCGCCTGGATCAGGGCAGCGAGGTCGAGGTTTTGCCCTCGTTGCCACGCGTGCTCGAGAATTGTCGAGATCAAGATATGTTCGCGGCTCTTTTTCGGATCCGCGTCGACCCCGAGAAGACCCAAGAGGCTCGTTGCGGTTGTGCTGATCCTCTCATTGAAAAGATCGTCGTCGGTCAAGAGCTCTGGAGGCGGTGCGGCAAACGAATCGAGAATCGATACGGGTAACCCCGCCTCGCTCCCCGGTGTATAAATGGCGAACTCGGCCGCACTTTTGAGCCTCTCGATGCGTTCCCCCGTTTGGTCCCATGACTCGAGACCTTTTCGCCAGAGTTCGGCTTGCAGCTCGGCGTACTCGTCGGGTGATACGCCCTGTCGGCTCGCGGCGTCTTCGTTGATCCACGGGCGAAAATCGCTTGCTCCAAGCGCGGGAAAAGTCAGCATCAAATTCGTGAGATCCCCCTTGGGGTCGATGACCAGCGCAGGAATCCCGTCTATTGCCGCTTCTTCGAGGAGTGTTACACAAAGACCGGTTTTACCGCTGCCCGTCATCCCCACGCAAAACGCGTGCGTGAGCAAATCCCGAGAATCATAGAGAATCGTCTCGTCCGAGATCTTTTTCGCCGCGAGGTCATATGCGCGGCCCAAGTAGAACGCCCCAAGCTTTTCGTAGGGTTCCATGGGTACGACCTTCTCCGTGTTTATGGTTCAGTGACGGGTCTAAATCGTGATTGGAAAAGTGATTGTACCGGGCGATGGACGTGTCGTCAAGACGGTGACCGCAAATTGGCAAAGAGGGATACCCACGCTCGTGGCGTGATCGAACGGGGACGAAGGGATAAAGGCGATACGGCGGCTTGGCAAAAGGGGGCGCAGGTGTTGTGCGGATGCGCCGGCTCCGCACCGCGGCGGAGGTAGTAACGCAGGGGTAGTGGCAATGCGTCGGCGAGTTTCGGAGCGCGCCGCAGCCAGTTATGCGAAACGAAACCTTGGCATTCTGGATCGGAGCGCGAGGAAGGCTTAAGCCGCCGCATTGCCACTGCGCCTGCGCGATAAGCTCATTTGGTTTGGGGACTCGACGGATCAGGGTTATCACGACTCCGTTCGTGCTCGTTCGCGTTCCTTGAGCAGGTAGTCTTTGGGAACGCCAAGGGTGACGACGTCCCAAGGTAGAATCTCGTCGGGACGGCGTTCGCGGAGTGCATAGAAATCTGGATCGATAGCCGTGTCCTGGAAAACTTCGCGCCAAGCGATGTGATCGAAACACTCACTCCACGCATCCATCCGCAACCCTCTCTCACGCGCTTTCTGCAAGGCCGCTGAAAGACGTCGGTCGCCACGAGAGAAAACCGCCCCGACGTAACTCTTGTGGACATCGCTGAACTTGAGATTCAGGTAGGAAGATTTGTTACACGAACGGATGTGTGACTGCTTGCCCGATAGTTCGTCCGGTGTGTTCATCGGTTCCCACTGGAATGGCGTATGCGGTTTTGGTACGTGTGAGGAGACGGCCACGTTGATCTGACCGCGTCGGCGGAAATACTTTTTCCGCGACAGGCTTGCCTCGTTGCAGAGATCCACTATCGCCTCGAGATCGTCTTGTGTTTCGGTGGGCATACCAATCATGAAATAGAACTTGAGAAGACGATATCCCGCGTTCCACGCGGCCAGGCAACCGTCCAAAAGATCTTCGTTCGATATGGGCTTCCGAATGATTGCTCGGAGTCGTTCGGTCGCTACTTCCGGGGCCATGGTCAGTCCCGATTTTCGGACGGTGCTGACGAGTTCCGGGAGAGACTTGAGTTCATTCTTCACGCGTAGCGAGGGGAGACAAACGTTGACGCGCCGATCCGAGAACCGATCCACGATCGCGGGGATGAGCTCTTCGATACCCGGATAGTCGGCCGTCGAGAGACTCGTGAGGGATATCTCTTCGTATCCCGTATTTCGGAACGTCGTCTCGCAAAGCTCGAGAATCTTTGCTATCGACCGTCGTTTCAGCGGCCGGTAGTGTTTGACCGCCTGGCAGAATCGGCACTGATTTGGACACCCCCGCATGATCTCGATGTTGATTCGGTCGTGGATGGTTTCGACATTGGGAACCACCGGACGGGTCGGGTGTGGTGCCGTCTCGAGGTCTTCAACCGTCGTCTTTACCACCTGCCGCGGGGCCGGGGCATCTGACGTGCACTGTTTTATCGTTCCGTCCGCATGATAGTCGAAAGAATAGAACGAAGGAACATACAATCCGGGTAACCGACACAGCGATTCGTAAAGTGTGCGCCGCGGTGAACCATCGCGTTTCCATTTGATGATTGTGTCGATGACCGCATCGAGGACATCTTCCGCATCTCCTACGAGAATTGCATCAAAAAAAGGAGCCACCGGCTCCATCGCAGAGCTGATCGATCCGCCGCCAAGTATCACAGGGTCGTCCGGCGATCGTTTGTCGGTCTCGACGGGGATGCCCCCCAGCTCGAGCATGTTCAGGAAATTTGTGAAGCAAAGCTCGTATTGCATCGAGAAGCCGATTACGTCAAAGTCGCCAAGGGGAGTGAACGTCTCGAGCGAGTAGAGCGGCAGGTCGCGCCCTCGAAGCTCGTCCTCCATGTCGGTCCATGGCGCGAAAACGCGTTCGGCGAGAACATCGGCCCGGCTGTTCAACATGTGGTACAGGATCTGGATTCCCAAATGAGACATCCCCACGGCGTAGGTATCGGGGAACGCCAGCGCCACGCGAAGATCGACTCCGGAATGATCCTTGACGATTTGGTTCCGCTCGCCTCCCGTATACTGACCTGGAGTCTGCACACGAGGAAGCACACGGTCGAGAATCTCTTGTTTGAGCGACGGGTTCATCAGGGGGCCGGGTTTTCACCTCCCGTGGCGTCCGTATGCATTTCTTCGCGATCGAGTTCGACGCGGGCGGGGCGTATCCCAACCGCGATTGTCCCCAGTAATCAAGACCCCTGCGCGCAGGGGTCCGACCACCTGGTATTCGCGATTCCGTGCTGATGGGAGTATAATCGATCGACTCGTCATGCGAAACCGGTTTTGATAAACACGTGTCCGTACCAGGTCGCTCACGAGGGACTGGAAGATGCCAGAGCTTCCCGAAGTCGAAACCATCGTTAGAAGCCTGAGAAAACCCCTGTTGGGGCGGTGTGTGCTCCGCGCGCGGCTACGTCACGCGGCACTCTATCGAAGAGGGAGTCTTCGCGTGCCATGGCTCGTCGGCAGGGTATTCTCTTCGGTTGAACGTATCGGCAAAAACGCCTTGTTCAACTTCCAACCGGCGGGAGCGATGACTGTAAACCTTGGTATGACGGGTCGTCTGATTCTGCATTCGAGGCACCGACGTGTGTCTCTCCCAAAAACGTTCCGTAGTGAAGCGGGTGACACGGATGATAAACACCTACATGTCCGATTTCACCTCGATGGTGGTCTCGAACTCAGGTACCATGATCCCCGCCGTTTCGGGTTCATTTATATTACGGAGAGCCACGATATCCGAAAAAATCTCGCGCTCGGCCCCGATCCGTTCGACACGCGGGATCGCGATCTCGAACGCGCTCTGGAACGAAGAGAAGCGGCGATCAAATCGTTGCTTCTCGATCAACGAGTCATCTCCGGGCTTGGGAACATCTATGCCGACGAAACGCTCTTCGAGGCACGTATCGATCCCCGGACACCCGGAAGAGACGTGGCAGGCAACGCGGCGACAGTCCTCGGCGCCGCGCGAAAAGTGCTCCGGCGCGCGATCGCTCACGGAGGATCGACGTTGAGGGACTACCGAAAACCCGATGGCACCACCGGGGGGTTCCAACAGCACCACGCGGTATACGGGAGAGAAGGTGAGCCCTGCATCGAATGTGGCTCGCCCATCAAAAAGGTCGTCATATCGGGGAGGAGCTCGCACTTTTGTCCCGTCTGTCAGCGGTAGTCGACACCCGGCGTTTGCCCGATACACGATTGCGACAACGACCGCTGTGTAGACCCGTTTTATCGACCACACGATTGTCACGATACGAGCCGGACACGCATCAGTCGTTGTCGGGGAAACGAGTCACTACCGCTATTTCTCGGGAAGAGAAAGACGTGGATCCGTCGCGTCCCGAAATCCTTCACCCGTGAGGTTGTACGCGGTAACGGTCACGAAAATCGCAAGCCCCGGAAAGGTCGCCAGCCACCACGCCACATCGATAAACTCCCTGGCAAGCGCCAGGATCCCTCCCCAGCTCGCGTACGGGGGTTGAATTCCCATCCCCAGGAAGCTCAGCGCCGCCTCGATCAGGATCGCGTTAGCGATGCCAAACGTGGCGGTGACAAGAACCGGTGCGATCGAGTTGGGAAGAATGTGGCGAAAGATGATCTTCCGGTCCGACACACCGAGCGCGCGGGCCGCCTGCGTGTAGTCCTGCTTTTTGACCTTTAGGAACTCCCCGCGAGCGTATCGCGCGATGCTCGTCCACCGGGTGATCCCGATCACAATCATGATGTTGTAGATGCTCGGTGGCAAAAAGGCGATCACGGAGAGAATGAGAAAGAAGAATGGAAAACACATCACGATTTCGATGAATCGCGAGATCACGATATCGACCGCGCCACCGTAGTACCCGGCGAGCGAGCCAAACAAAAGCCCAATCAAGAGTGCGATGCCCACCGCAACAAATCCCACCTTGAGAGACACCCCGGTCCCATGGAACATCCGGCTGCAGACATCGCGGCCGAGGTCATCTGTACCCATCCAGTGCCGGCGGCTTGGGTGCGAGAGCTTCTCACGGAGATTCGTCTCGAACGGGGAGTAGGGGACAGGGGGCATCACTCGCCGGACCGACGCGTCGTCCCTCAATTCGCTAAAGTCCATCGATTGTAGCGAACGGTATTTGACGATGTGTTTGAGCGGAAACAAATCGACAACGGCCGGGAAGTAGTCACGATCATTCCAGCGCATCCACAACGGTTTGTTGTTGGCGACGACAGGCGCAAGACATGAAATGAGGAACAAGATCACGATGATGTACAGGCTGATCATCGCCAGTCTGTCGCGTCTCAGCCGGCGCCAGACAATCCTCGAGGAGCCCGGACTCTTTTCCGTCTGTGGGGCAGAGTTGTTCGTATTCGCTCGTCGATCATTCATAAGTTATGCGTGGATCCGACCACGCGCAAAGTAAATCGGCAATCAAGGTACTCAGAAGAACCATGACCGCCGTGATGAAACTGAGTCCCATCACCGTCGGATAGTCTCTGGAAAGAACAGATTCGAAAAAGAGCGCGCCGATCCCCGGCCAACTGAAAATGAATTCGAGAATGACGCTCCCGCTGATTATCGTCGGGAGAAGGATGCCAAGAAGCGTGAGCACCGGTATCAATGTGTTTTTGAAGACGTGTTTGTAGACGACGCGGGCATCACCGAGCCCCTTTGCCTTGGCCGTCCGGACATAATCCTGTCGTATCACTTCCAACGTCGAGCCGCGGACAAAGCGCGACAAAAACGCCAGCGAACCGTAGGTGAGGCAAATCGTGGGCAAAATCATATGGAGGATTCTGTCCAGAAGGTAAGGGAAGAATCCCAGATCACGCGCCCCAACCGATTCCATGCCGATAAAGGGTAGAACCTGGAGTTTGACACCAAAGAGCATGATCAAGAGCAGCGCAACCCAGAATTCGGGAAGTGAGTAGAGCATGTACAACACGGTGCCGCCGACTTTGTCGAAGAGCGAATATTGTCGCACGGCAGAGTAAAGGCCAAGCGGTATCGAAAGCAGCAACGCAAGGAAGAGGGATGCAATGTTCAAGATCAACGTGGGCGGCAGCCGCTCCGAGATTTTCTTGATCACCGGTCGGTGATCAAGAAACGAGTTGCCAAAATCGAAGGTGACGAGGCGTCTTAGCCAGATAATGTAGCGAACGTGGATCGGCTTATCGAGTCCATACAAGCGGCGCATCTCGTTGTAGGATTCCTGCGAGATGCCGCTGCTCATCACTCCCGATCTCATCATATCGACCGGATCTCCGGGGGCCAGCGAGATGATGACGAAAGTTACGATAGTGATGCCGAGAAGCGTGGGGATCAAGTATGCCAGGCGTCGCAATGTGTACGTCAGCATGCCAATCCGGGGAAATGGCTAGTCGGTTTCCTTCTTGCCGTCCTTGACGAACCAATAGTTGGCACCAGGATAGAAATCGAACGGCCCATTGGGCGAAAACACGACATTGCCGATTCTCTTGTTGATCGGTCGTTTGTCGGGGACGGAGTTTACAAATGTATACGGCTGATCCTCGTGAATCAGCCGATGGACTTTGTGATAAATCTCCTTGCGCTTCTCTTTGTCGAACTCGACGCGGCCTCGCTCGAGCAGTGCATCGACTTCCGGGTTGCTGTAGAACGTGTGATTTAATCCGATCGGCGGCACTTGGCTCGAATGGAACGTATCGTAGAGATCTGGGTCATATTCCAGTCTCCACGCAAGCGCGCAGCTGTCGTATTCACCCTTGAACATTCTGTCGAAGAATGTCGCACCTTCAAGCTGCCGGATCTTCACGACAATCCCGACCTTTCCGCATTCTTCCTGAAGGAGTTCGGCGTACTGCATCCCGATCCGGTTTCCACTCGTGATAAAAAAGTCGAACTCGAATTTGAGATCGTCTTTATCGCGGATACCGTCGTTGTCGTGGTCGGTCCAGCCCGCCTCATCCAAGAGGCGCTTGGCTTCAACGGGGTTGAAAGGGAACGGCTCGATCGACGAATCATACGCCCACGAGTTGATGTAAAATGGCCCGGTGACAATCTTGGCAAATCCCGAATAGAGCTCGGAGTTGATTTTCTCACGGTCAAAAAGCATCGTCATTGCTCTCCGGACTCGTTTGTCTTCGAACCAGATCGAACGGCAGTTCCACGCGAGATAGTTGTATTGCGGTACGTAGTAGTGCGCCTTGTTGAATCTTTTCAAAAAGTCGGCATCGTTGGTTTGCAGTTCCCACTGGGGTTGCCGGACCCGCATCTCGTCGAGCTCGCCGGTCTTGAGAGCGTTGAGGGCCACCGGTCTGTCGGGGATGATCTTGAAGACGACTCGATCGAGATAAGGTGGCTCTCCGTGGTAGTTTTCGTTGCGAACGAGACTTATATACCGTGAGGTTTGCCACTCTTCGAACTTGAAAGCGCCGCTTCCGACCGGCTTTCGGTTTGCCGGATGCGAGAGAAAGTCGCCTTCACCGTAAATGTGTTTGGGAATCGGCGCGAGCTGGGTAAGCGCGTGGAGGCTGGGGGCATACGGCTCTTTCCACACGAAGACGATGGTCCGATCATCGGTTATCTCCATCTTGTCGAGCTTCGTGAACCAGCCCTCCTTGTTGACGGCGGGTACGGAGGGGTCGAGTATCTTCTCGACGGTGAATTTGACGTCTTCCACTGTGATCGGTTGCCCGTCGTGCCAGAAGATCGAATCCTTGAGTGTTACGGTGATCCGCAGGTGGTCCTTGCTGATTTCGTAGTCCTCTGCAAGAACGGGCACGATCTCGAGATTTTGGTCATAGTCAAGGAGATAGTCAGAGAGATAGCGATGGACGTAGACCTCGTAGATGGTAGTGGAGAGCACCCAGTTGAGCGTTTTGCAGTCCGATTCCAGGTGCCGAAACACGACTCCCCCCGGAGCGGGTTTCACACCGGAGTCGGATTGTTTTCCGGTCGCAGTTTCATCGCCGTTGCCACGACCGCCGCAGGATGCCAACGGACCGAGCGCTACGAGAATCAATAAACCGCACAAAAAGCCGCGTTTCAAAAAGCTCATACAACATCCTCCTCAACTCGAACCAGACGGTGGTGCAGATACTCCGAAACGGTTCCACCATACCGTAAAGTCTCTCATTGAACTATTAATCAAGGTGGGGGACTTTGTAAAGTCAAAAGCGAAACAAGTTTTCCGGGATTGCCCGGTGAGAAATCGGTCCGCGTCATCGGGCGGCTGAGGGGCGATAGGCTCCCAGATTGGGCTTTACGAAACCAACAACCCCCGAATATGATTCGGTCTAATTTGAGAGGACTTATACAGTCTCGCACCCATACCGGGAAGGCTTTGTGAACGCAAAAACGGTTCTTGGTGTTACTTTCCTTTTGTTGGCTCTTGCCGCTATGGTGGTCGGTCTTTTTGTCGATGATGAGCGCATGGAGCAACGTGCGGTTGGGTGGAAGCAGAAGAATCTTACCAATGTTCTCGAGACCATATCCACCGACAGTATATCGTCCACGATAAGGACACTTACGCAACACCGGACAAGACGTTTCACGTCCCCCGGGGCTGCGGCCGCGGTCCAGTTCGTGACGGCCAAGCTGCGGGGATTCGGGTTGCCCGTCGAGCATCATTATGTCAACGTCCGAGACCGGGACGACAATGCGGTTGTTGTCACCAACGTGCTCTGCGAGCTTGGTCCGTCGGATCCGGATCGGGGTACGCTCATCATGTGCGCGCATTACGACAGCAGGGTCGAAGACCGGCTCGAGTCAGCGCCGGGGGCGGACGACAACGCAAGCGGTGTTGCGGTGCTCCTCGAGACGGCGAGGGTTCTCGTCTCAGCGGGGATCGAACCCGGCGTGACACTGGTGTTTTTTGGTGGGGAGGAGGACGATCTCATCGGTTCGAGGGCCTACGCGCGAAGTGTGCTCGACGAACATCAGCCCCTGCGAGGCGTGATCAATGTCGACATGGTCGGATACGACGAGCACGGGCCACACGATATCGTTATCTTCACAAACCCGTCGTCGGTTCCGCTCGCGCTGGATGTGGCGCGCGTTGCGGAGAGCTTTGCCAATCTGAAAGCGGACACGACGATCACAAACTGGGGAAACAGCGATCACGCCTCATTTTGGGAGTACGGTCAACAGGCGATATCGATCTGGGAAGGTTACGATCACAATCCCTATCACTACACCGCGGAAGACAAACTCGAGACGATCTCACTCCGTTTTCTCTCGAAAATCACGCGGCTCGTTGTGGCGGCATCCGTGTGGCTCGCCGATACACCACGGAACCCAACCGGGGGGAAAACCGAATACGGTGCCGCCCGCGCGAAGGGGCTTACCGTGCGGTACATCGGGGATGAATTTGTTGACGACCTCCCCCAGATTGATGGAAACGTGCTGATTGTCACACGGGAAGGGCGGGTGGTGGCGAGGTTGTCGGCCTCACGAGGAAAACTGGCCAGACGGGATGTCCGCACGTACTTGGGAGACTCGCCCGGTGTTTATCTCGTCTCGCGCGTATCCGTCGAGGGTGCTATTCCGACAGAAGCCATTGAAATAAAATAAGTTAACACATATAGGTCTGTCCTGTCTTCGGTGGTCCGTCTCTCGATCCATGGCTCGGCTTCTCAAAAGAGGCGTCGGTATGCTATAATGGTAGCCGTAGCTAGGGGCAAGCGGTGTCACGGCGACCACAGGACCTCGAGGCGTCGGGCTGTCCAGGTGCCTCGGAGGCGGGTGGCAAACGGCGCTGTGCGTCCGTGACGACCTTTTCGGTAGTTGGTTTGCACCGGCAGCTGAACAGCAATGAGAGCTTGGCATCTCATACACCGAGTCGTTATCGCGTTGGCAATCCTGGCTTTGCTGCCTGTGTCCTCGTCTGCAGAACCCTGTCTGCTCGCATACCCGCTCGACTTTGTCGTGTTTCACTACGATCCCGCCGAGTACAGCGTCGTCGGCGTGCAGCACCCGCTCTACGATCCACGCTTTGGGGTCGCCGGAGAGATGTTGTGGAACAGCCGTGAGCAACGCGTGGCGTTTGCAATCTACCAGGCTCCCGGGCTCTCCGGTTTTGAACCGTCTCCGACCGGGAAAAACCAATTCTACACGGCGGGCAACACGACAACGATTCGAATAGACGGGTTCTCCGATGTTCCCAGACAGCTCAACGACATATATGTCGAGTTCTCACCCTATCCGCTCAACTCGACGCTCGACATATTCATCAACGATGAACGTATCGATGGGCTTCGGCACGTCATCCCGCGGCTCGTCGTATCTACACCGACGGATGATGGGTTCTACTCCGACTCGGTTGATCTCGACGTGCGTTGGGTGGGTTCGCAATTTGTTAGGATCACTGTTTTTGCGGACAAGAATGGAAATCGAGTACTGGATGGAGATCTCTGTCTCGAGGTGGTAATGGAAGATCTAACGGTACCCACGGAGAACAAGACGTGGGGTAGCATCAAGTCGATGTATCGAACGGACTAGTCAAAAATTTTTCATATTCAGAATCACAATGCCGTTCACGCTATCGGGGGCTGAACGGCATTTTTCGTCTCCCCGCCGGCACCGGGGACGCTGGAGAGGTCAACGCGTCGCGGAATTCGCAGCCCCCGCCGATAATCCCCGCACTCATTGCCCCAATGGATTGCCGTTCCCTTGTCGATTGATGTATCATTCTCGCGGTCAACGGCGCCGAGTCACTTGCCCTTCGGCTTTGACCTATTTTCCAACGATGCCAAGACACACACGACGGCATAGCAATTCGAACACGAGTCCTCTAAGAATTCTCTTCGAGGACAACCATCTTCTCGGCGTGTTCAAACCGGCCGGTATGCTTGTCCAGGGCGACCGCACGGGAGACGTGACGCTTATCGATCTCGCAAAAGCCTACCTCAAGGAGAAGTATCGAAAACCGGGGAACGTCTACCTTGGGTTGGTACATCGATTGGACAGACCGGTGTCGGGAGTAATGCTCTATGCCCGGACGTCGAAGGCCGCCTCGCGTCTCGTCAAAGAGTTCCGGAGTCGGCGGGTGGAGAAACGATATTTCGCCGTGGTCGTCGGGAGGGTCCGCGAGAAAGAAGGTGAGCTCGTCTCGTATGTGGAACGCGCGCCAAAAATGTCCCGGATCGCCTCACCGTCGAGCGCTAAGGCAAAAGAAGCAGTTCTTACCTACCGAGTGCTTGCTCGGAGAGGGGGTCTGAGTCTCCTCGAAATAAGTCCGAGCACCGGTCGTCACCACCAGATTCGTGTCCAACTTGCGGATTTCGGGTTCCCCATTGTCGGTGACGTCAAGTACGGAGCCGACGAGGCGCTCTCCGACAGAACCATTGCGCTGCACGGGGGAGTTCTCGTGGTCAAACACCCAACCCGTGACGCGTTGGTCAGGCTGGCGGCGCCACCACCCGTGTCCTTCCCCTGGAATAAGTTCGGTTCTACCATCGAAGCCCGTTTTGAATGAGGTGGACGAGGGCGCCTTCACGCACACCGCCTCTATTGGGGTAGACCACGCGCTTACCCGTGGCCTTCATGATCGATGTCACGATGGCGAGCCCCGCGCAAATAATATCCGCCCGGTCCGGTTCGAGACCCCTGATCCGTTTTCTTTTTTCGAGCGGGAGCTCGAGACAACGGTTCAGAAACCCGCGCACCTCGCGCGCCGCGATTCTCGATGGTCCACCCCGTGAAGTGTCGTGTTTCGGAAACGCCGCACGGCCGGATATCACCAGTGCGAGGCTGCCGATGGTCCCTCCCGAGGCGACAAGATCCATCTGGTCGGGCTTGTGTCCGAGAATTCCCGTGACGGCGACCGCTTGGTTGCATACGTTGTCCACGAAGTTGCTGAGCAAGAGAAAGTCGTCTTCTCCGATCGGGTCGCTGCGAACAAACCGTTCGGTAAGGTGAAGCGCACCAATGGGGAGGGATTTGGCGTGTGTCACGCGGCCTTCTCTTGCTACGATGAGCTCTGTTGAGCCGCCACCGATGTCCGCGAGAACCGTGAGGGGGTTTTTTAGTCTGAGATTCACTCGTGCGCTCAGATACGCAAAGCACGCTTCTTCTCTGCCACTGAGGATCTTGACCGGAGCGTCGAGCGCCTTCTCGAGACGGCTCAAAACCGGTTTGGCGTTTCGAGCCTGTCGGAACGCAAATGTGGCAAACGCAAACACGTGTTGGCATCGGTGTTGTCTTATCGTCGTCGCAAACGCTTTGATCGTGTCGATGTTCTCATCAACACCCCTCTTTGAGATACGCCGGGTTTGGGTCAGTCTCCGCCCAATTCGTGTCGTTTTTCTAGAGAAATGGCAAACGTGGAAGATCTCGGTTGTGTGCGGCCGCGCGATGAGAAGTTTGGTGGAGTTGGTACCGATTTCAAGGAGAGCGATCTTTGGGGAGGCCCGCATCACTCGCCCCTTCTTAGAGTCTCGATTTCCCTCTGGATCGTGGTGTCGTCCGGTAGAGCTGTTTTGGCGCGCGTGAAGTAATCCAGCGCATTCTCTTTGTCGCCGAGTGTCTTGTACAGATTGGCAAGTGCCAGATACGACTTGCCCCGATAAGCCGGGCTTTTCGTAGCGACCAGAAAGTTCTCGATCGCATCGTTCCAACGTTCCTGCATCTCGAGTGTGACGGCGAGTTCGAAATGAGCCTCGGCATCTTGTCCCGTTGACTGGGAGATGAACGTACGAAGAACCTCTTCCGCGCGTTCCGGTTGACCGGCGAGCCGATACGCGTTTGCTAGACCAAAAGTCGCCTTGCGGTGAGCCGGCACGGCGCGAAGAATCTGCTGGAAAACGTCGGTGGCCTCCGCGGAACGACCCTCACGGACATAACAATCCGCGAGAAGCTCGAACGCGAGTATCGTGTACTGATCGTTTCCCCCAACCTTTTTGAGACGCTCGATTGCATCCGGGCACCGGTCTTGCGCCCAGTAGAGCCTTCCAAGGTTGTAGTCGACGTTTCTCGCGATTAGGCGATAGCCGGGGCGAGGATACTTACGGTAGGTATCGCTTGCCTCCTCGTACTCCTGGATCGCCTTTTCCGTGTCGCCCATGTTCAAGTACGCGTTTCCCAGCGTGTAGTGGGAAATCGAATCGGCATAAGTCTTGTTCTCGCCAAAGTGTACGAAGTCGAAATCCACGACGAAGACGCAAATCCCAAGAATAACGAGAGGCCTCCATAGGTCGGATCTGCGAAAGCGCAAGACCCAAACGATGTGAAAAACCGCGTACGCGGCAAAGACAACAAGAACCGGGACAACGGGTAACCTGAACCGCGCGTTCACAAAAAAGGCGACGACACCAATCATATAACTCAACACAAAAAGATGAAGCGGCCAGAATTCGGGTTTCCGACGCCAAAGGAGAACGCCACCGAGGAGCCCCAAGGGTGCCACCAACCAAAAGCCTGGGAGTGGTACCTTATCCATACCCGATTTCTGCCAAAAGAAGTAGATGTACTTGTTGTTGGATCTCTCACCGCCCGCCCAGAAGAGATAGAGCTTTTTGCCGAGAAGGGGAATCGATTTGTCCGGTGAGGTCACAATGAAGTCGAGGCCCTTCCGAAAGTAGAAAACCGACACCTCTGAAGGTTTCAGACGTCGACCCGATTCGGTTTCTGCGATCCGTATCGCGTCTTCATAGCCACCCCACCAGTCCCATCGTGTTCCCGGTACGATCGCCGTTCGTCCGTCGGCCTGCGGGTTATTTCCGATATAGAAGTTGACGCCACCCTGCGAGGCTATGGGAACGAAATCACGCCCGATGACGGTGTTACGGACGATAACCGGAGTGATGATGACGGCGGATGCCGTGTACACAAACACGGTCTGGCGGATCCATCGTTTGTGACCTCTCGCCCCGCGCCGAATCTCTTGCCTTTGGCAGAGGTAGAACACGGCGGGGATTAACGGATAAAAGATCAGGACGCTTGGGCGCGCAATTGCCGATAGACCAAGCACCAGGCCCGCGAGTACGAGATACACGGCGCGTTGGTTCTGGAGCCCCACGACGAGCCAGAAGAGCGCTAAGAGATCGAGAAACACTACCAGTGTGACAATCAGGAGATCCGCTTCGAAGTACAAAAACGGCCAGTAGAGGGCGGCAAAAAGACCGGCAAGAAGCGCCAGACCGGGGCGGAAGAACCGGCGTGTAAGGAGATAGACGAGCACGGCGCTTACCGACCCGATCACATGTTGGCAGAAGACGGCAAAACCGATACTCGAGCCGCTGATCTTGTACAACAGGGCGAGAAAATACGGGTAGAGCGGCGCGCGGAAAAAAACCTCGTCTCCCCAAAAATTCCCCGAGAGGATTTCTTGCGCCCATTCGTGGTGGTATTTGCCATCCATGATGGGGTAGTGGAAAAGAGGGTTGTTTTCTTTGTTGAGGAAATAGAACACCAGCCGAACGAGCAAAGCCACACCGAGTGTCACAATGACGTTTCGAAGATCACGTCGGACCCAGACGTTCGAGGACGACAGATTTTCAAAAACCGTTACGGGTGCCGGTTTTTTCAACTTGGTCTTTTTGGATTTCTTTGCCATCAAAAACCAGTGGTGATGTATCAACGGCCGCGGCGGAGGGCATTTAGCTCCATTTCGATCGCCTGGTCACCCGGGTACAGCTCGCGAAGTCGCGACAAATATTGGAACGCCAGTTCGTTCTCGCCGCGTCTCCTGTGAAGCCTGGCGAGCTCGAGGTATGCGTCTCGTCTCTGCAAATGACTCGTCCCCGCCACTTGATAGTTTTGTATGGCGCCCTCCAAATCGGCTTTGAGGACGAGTGTACGAGCAAGCTCCAGATTGACGCTTCCATCCGACGGCTTGTGCACCTCGATGACTTGGCGCAATATCTCCTCCGAACGGTCGAGTTTCCCGACCATCCGGTAGGCGACACCAAGACCAAAAAGGCTTCGGGCATCGCTCGGAATTCGTTCCAGTATGGCGTTGTACGTCCGGATGGCGTCCTGATGACGTCCCTTCTTGAGGTAACAGTCCGCAAGAATTCCCCGGGCCTGGGTCGCCCGAGGATCAAAATCAGGGACTCGCTCCAGCGCTTCGATTGCCCGAGTGTACAACCCCTTTTCCCAGTACATCGAGCCGAGGTTGTAGTCAATCGTGCCGGCGATCTGCATGTAACCCCGTGTCGGATATTTCTCTTGGATCTCTCGTGCCTTCTCGTATTCCGCCAAAGCAGCCTCTTTCTCGTCCAACCTCAGATAGGCGTTTCCCAGCTCGTAGTACGAGACGGCCTCATCGAGTGCCCTGACACCACGAAACGATACCAGGTCGTAATCCACAATCAATACGCACACCAACAGGATGGGCAAGGTTTTGAATAGGTCAACGCTCTTCGAGCGGATCGCATGAAAGAGATGCCAGAACGCGTACGCGGCAAAAATGATGAGCACCGGTGTGATGGGAAGCCTGAATCGCGCGTTGACGAAGAACGCGACGACGCCCACCATATAGCTCAACACAAAGAGATAGAGAAGCGAAAGTCTCCGTCGTCTCCTCCATAACAACACACCCCCAAACAGCGCGAAGGGGCCAACCAATGCAAATCCTGGAAGAGGGAACTTGCCCAGTCCGAATCTTTGCCAGAAGAATTGGATGTACTTGTTGTTCGAGCGTTCGACTCCAGCCCAAAAGAGATAGAATTTTTTGGCGAAAAGCGCCCCGGCCTCGCTGGGCGAAGTCGTTATGAAATCGATCGCCTTCCTCGTGTAGTAGTTCGAGACTTCAGACGGTTTGAGTTTTCTGCCCACGTCCTGTTCGGCGAGCTCGATCGCCCCTTGATATGTTCCGTGCAGATCGGCGCGAGCACCGGGGACCAGGGCCTGGCTGCCGTTGGATTGGGGATTGTTGCCGATGTAAAAGTTGACGCCGCCTTGTGAAGCTATCGGAACGAAATCCCGACCGACGACGTAATTTCTGATTATGACAGGGAGAATCACAACAAGAGCACCGGCTACTACGAGTGCCGTCTGTTTTTGCCACACGCTCCCCCTTATCGTTGTTTTGTGACGCCTCGCTGGGTTTGCGTAGTGAAATACGACGGGCAGCACCAGAGCCAGAATCAAAATGCTTGGACGCGCGATGGCTGAGATCCCGAAAATCACACCGGAGAGAACAAAAAGATACAGGGACTGCCGTTTGATCGCAACGCTGAGGCTCAAAAGAAGCAGAAGATCGAGAAAAACAACGAGCGTCACGATCAGAAGATCGCCCTCGAAATAGATCAGTGGCCAGTAGAGCGAGGCGAGCACGCCGGCGAGAAGTGCAACACGTACCGAAAAGTACTGCCTGGAAAGCAGATAGACGAGAACGACACTCAGTGAGCCAATGACGTGTTGGATCAGCGTCGCAAACGCAATACTCGCGCCGCCGATTTTGTAGAGCGCCGCCAAAAAATACGGGTACAGTGGAGCCCGAAAGAACACCTCGTCTCCCCAAAAATTGCCGGACAGAATATCTTCCGCCCACTCGTGATGAAAAAGTCCATCGAGAATCGGCAATTCGAAAAGCGGGTTGTTGTTTTTGTTGATAATGAAGTAAGCCGTCCGAACGAGAAACGCAATGATGAACAAAACCCCGATGTGTGCGAACTCCACTCTGGCGAAGCTCTTCGGTGCGACCAAATGCTGATATGGATCGGGTTGTGGTGTCGTCTCTTTCGACACTCTCTTTTTGACCGGTTTCTTCTTCGACTTCTTCGACATTCTCTTCTGATCCCGGGGCGGTTCTTCCGCGGCTCCGTCTACCCGATTCCAGTCCTCGATGCCGCCCGAGTTGGTGATGGCGTGAACAAGTCGGTATTCTAACCCAATTTATAGTCGTGTTCAAAACCTTTAGATCTGTCGATGGTTTACGAGGAACAACGAGAAACCTCAAGGAAGAGTACGCCCAAGCTTGGACAGAACGGTGTCTCGCGGCAAGGGGGACGGTTGGAACGTTTCCTGCTTTGAGTGAGAGTGGTTTTCGTAATCGGTTAACTAAAAAAGAGTTACCGAGAACCCCGGCACGTCGATCAATGCAAATTAGGGCGTTCCAAAACAAACGCTTGCAACATTAGGGTATGGCAGACGAATCAATCGGAAACGATGCCAGCATCTCTTCGCCGGCCAACCGAGTGCAACAGGTGCTCGCCTTCGTCGAGATCGCCAACGCGATGCTCGATGCGACGGACCTCGATCGCATCCTATCCGCAATCACACGCGAGGTTTCGAGGCTGGTCGACTTCGATGTTTCGAGCGTGGCGATTCTGACACCCGACAAGCAACAGCTCGTTCACCGGAATATCCACAAAGGGGATGACACTGCCGAGAAGTTTGGTGAGGGGCGGCTCGTTCCCATCGACGAGAAGTCCGTGATCGGATGGGTTGTGATACACAGAGAGTCGGTTCATCGACCGAACATCCAAGAGTGCGACAGATTCAAGGAAGTATTGAGCGAGGAACCGCTCAAGAGTGACATGGTCGTGCCGCTCATCTCGCGTGGTGAGCTCATTGGGACGCTCAACATCGGGAGCTACCAGCTCAACGCCTTTACCGAGGCGGATGTCGAGGTGATTGAAAACTGCGCCAAATTCGCGAGTTTGGCGATCGATCACACTCAGCTGAGGCTCGAGGCCGAAGAACTGGGCAACCGTTACAAAAACCTCGTCGAAAACGCAAACGATATCATCATGCTTGTTGGCAAGGGAACGGGGAAGCTCGTCGAGGTCAATCGCAAGTGTGAGAGCGTGCTCGGGTATTCGCGCGATCAGCTGATCGGACGTTCCTACTTCGAACTTTTCGCCGAGGAAGAGCAGAATCAGGTTCGAAGGGATCTGATCAATGTTTTGACTCAGAGATCGATGAATATCGTCGATCGCAAAATGCTGAGCCGTGACGGGAATCTCGTGTTCGTCGATATCAATGCCAATGTAATCACACTCCAGGACGGCGTTTATATCCAGATGATCGTTCATAATGTGTCACAACGAAGGATGCTCGAACATCAAATAATCGTCCAAAACAAGAACCTGCAGGAAATCAACAAAAAGTTGACCGACGTAGACCAGATGAAAACCGAGTTTCTCGCCAACATCAGTCACGAGCTCCGGACTCCGCTGAGTATCATCATTGCCTACTCGGAGTCTCTCAAAGACCCCGAGCTTCCCGAGGAGAGTAGGAAGCAGTTCCTCGAGGTCATCTCGGAAAACGGCGCGAACCTGCTCACGTTGATCAACAATCTTCTGGATCTGTCGAAGCTCGAGGTCTCCGGGCAACTGCTCAAGACGTCGCTCTCACACATCCACGATGTCATCAATTCGGTCTGGCCACAGATGGAAAAGAGGGCCAAGACAAAAAACGTAGATCTCTCATTCGTCCCGGATCCCAACGTGCCGGTCACTTACCTCGATAACAGCCAGATCGTGCAGGTAATCGCTTGTCTCATACAGAACGCGATCAAGTTCACCGACGGGGGAGGGGCGGTCAGCGTGGAGACCGTGTTCACGGGGAACGAGATCTGGGTAATGGTCATCGATTCGGGTATGGGAATCCGCGAAGAAGAAATCCCTCATATTTTCGAGACATTCCATCAGGTTGACGCATCGAGTTCACGAAAATGGGGTGGTTTGGGGATAGGGCTCGCGCTCGCCAGACATATCGTCGAGCTCCACAAGGGTAGGATTTGGGTGGAAAGCCAGTACGGTAGCGGAAGCACATTTACCGTGGCCCTGCCGCTCGAAACCGAACAGGCGTTTCTCGATAACGCATCCACGGATGGGTCCGGTAGTCAGGCCGAACCCGCGGGTGGGTTGGGGGGAAGCACAATACCCAAAACCTAGGCGGGAGCTGAGATCGCCTGGACAGACTCGGTAAGCAAGACCGCAGAATTGTGGGCGACGCGGAAAATTCCTCCCTCGATCTTGAACCACTTTTCCTCGCCCCCCGGCATCGTCACCTTGAGATTCCCTTCCTCCATCGTGGAGAGCAGGGGAGCATGGTTTGCCAGGACGCCAAAGTACCCCGCCGCGCCGGGAGCGACGATCGAGACAACGTCCTCGTCGAGGATTTTCTCCTTGGGGCTCAAGATGGTGAATCTATACGTTGGTTCCAACGGGCAACTCGCTTTCTATGCCTCCGACATGGTCTTGGCTTTTTCCAGAACGTCTTCGATGGTACCGACCATGTAAAACGCCTGTTCGGGGATGTCATCGTGTTTGCCTTCGATGATCTCCTTGAAGCCCTTTACCGTATCCTGGATCTTTACGTATTTGCCGGCGGTTCCGGTGAAGACCTCCGCCACGAAAAACGGTTGTGAGAGAAATCGCTGGATTCTTCTGGCCCGCCGCACGACGAGTTTGTCTTCCTCTGAAAGCTCGTCCATACCGAGAATGGCGATGATGTCCTGGAGCTCTTTGTTACGCTGGAGGATCTCCTGGACGCGTCTCGCAACGTCAAAATGCTCCTGGCCGACGACGTGTGCGCTCAAGATCCGCGAGGTCGAAGCGAGCGGGTCAACCGCAGGATAGATACCGAGCTCGACGATCGCCCGCGAGAGCACCGTATTGGCATCGAGGTGTGTGAACGTCGTTGCGGGCGCGGGGTCGGTGATGTCATCGGCGGGAACATAGATCGCTTGCACCGATGTGATCGATCCCTTTTTTGTCGAGCAAATTCGCTCCTGGAGCCCACCCATCTCGGTGCCCAGAGTGGGCTGGTACCCCACCGCCGACGGCATACGTCCCAGGAGGGCGGATACCTCCGAACCAGCCTGCACGAAACGGAAGATGTTGTCGATAAAGAGGAGCACATCCTGGTTTTCCACAT
>CP070677.1:3798933-3811848 GCA_020352495.1 Candidatus Latescibacterota bacterium | reverse complement strand
TCGATCCACAATGGATCGTCGTTGAGACAAGGGATCAGTTCGAACTCTTCCCCTCCCGCCGAATAGAATGCCCTTCTCGCCTGGATTCCAATTTCCTCTAAGGTCTCCAGGCAATCGGAAACAAACGACGGGCAGACTACCACGAGTTTCTTGATCCCCGACTCCGCCAGCCGTACGATCTCGCTGTGTGCGAACGGAGTCAGCCATTTGTCCCTCCCAAGCCTCGACTGAAAAGCAACCGAGTATGCCCCTTCCTCGAGACCGAGTTTTTCCGCCACAAGTTCTGTCGTTCTCATCACCTGGTGTCTGTAACACGTCCCGTGCGCCTTTGACGGTGCCACACAACAATCATCACGACGGAGACAATGCCTCCCGGTCGGGTCCGCCTTCTTCACGTGACGCTCTGGTAGGCCGTGATAACTGAACAGGAGATGGTCGTAACCCTGATCCAAATACTCACGAATGCCATCCGATAGGGCACGGATGTAATGCGCGTTGTCGTAGAACGGCGGCAATACGTGCATTCGGACATTCGAACCTGTGCTGACCAGAGCCTTTCTGGCCGCCGTCACAATGCCTTCCGTTGTCGACATCGCATAGTGCGGAAAAAGCGGAACGAGCATGATTTCTTCGACCCCGTGTTCCGGCGTTTCCAATAACTCTCGGATCCCGCTCTCTATCGACGGGCTCCCGTACCTCATCGCGAGAGCGACAGGCGCATTCATACCGTTCTGCAAGAGCCTCTGTACCTTCCGGCTGGTAACGACGAGGGGCGATCCTTCCGTCGTCCAGATCGAACGGTACGCCTCGGCGGATCGTTTCGGTCTGAACGGGAGCACGAAAAAGTTCACCAAAACGAAGCGGAGCAGATATGGAACATCGATCACTCGTTCGTCCATCAAGAACTCTCGCAGGTACGCCCGAACGTCTCCGGCAGACGGCGACGCTGGCGAACCCAGATTGACGAGAAGGATTCCCCGCCGAGAAATAGAATGTCTGTCGCTCGCCACTTGTTGTGCTCCTTCAAACCGTTCTCGAATATGTCGATTTGCTACCGTCGCCCGACTGGTCGAGATATCGGTCGAATACCATCGCTATATTACGGATCACGAGTCGTCCCGCTCCTTGAACCTCAATGCGATCTGGAGATATCGTCAGCAGGCCGTCCCCGACAAACTCATCCAACTTGGCAATGGAATCCGCGAAATACGCGTCAAAGTCGATGCCGTACTGATCCCCGACATCGGACTTGACGACGACGCCGTTGCACATCAGCTCCGTTATCACGTGTCTCCTCAGTTTGTCGTCATCGCTGAGACGGTAACCGATATGGGTGGGAATCCGATTCTGTGACAGTTCATCCCCGTAAATTTTCGTGTCTTTCGTGTTTTGGGCGTATACGTTTCGTAGTTGGCTGATCGAGGTGACACCCATCCCATAGACTTCGGCGTCCGCACGCGTGCTATACCCCTGAAAGTTGCGATAGAGTGACCGGTTTTCGAGTGCCAGCGCGAGTTCATCGTCGGGTTTGGCGAAATGATCCATTCCAATGTAGACGTACCCCGCGCCCGTGAGCTTCTCAATGATCAGCTTTAGCAGCCTGAGACGATCACCTGTCGCGGGAAGGGCCTCCTGAGGAATCACGCGCTGGTGCTTCTTGAGCCATGGCACATATGCCCAATTGAACACAGCCAGCCTGTCGGGTGATATGTCTATTATCTTGTCCAGCGTTCGCGTATACGATTCCACAGTCTGGTACGGAAGACCGTAAACCAGATCGATATTGATCGACTCGAACCCAAGCTCACGGCTCGTTTTGACGACGTCACGACTCAGACCCTCGGGTTGGACCCTGTTTACCGCCTCTTGAACCCTCGGATCGAAATCCTGGACTCCAAAACTCACCCGGTTGAAACCAACTTCCCTTATTGTGGGCAGATGCCGCGAGTCCAAACCCCGCGGGTCGATCTCCATTGCGATTTCGGCATCGTCTACGATATCGAATCGATCTCGGATGTACAAGGATAGTCCCTTTATCTGATTCGGAGTTAGATATGTCGGTGTCCCACCACCCCAGTGCAGCTGCACCACCTTGCGCCCTGGGCTTATCAGACCACTGAGCAAATCGATCTCTTCCTTGAGGTCAGCGAGGTACTTTTCGACGCGCTCTTGACTGTGAGTGATAATGGTATTGCACGCACAGAAATAACATAGTGAGCGGCAAAACGGGATGTGAAAATAAAGAGAAAGATTTGGCGCGTTCGCTACCTTGTTCGAATCGACTATTTCCGCGCGAAAATCGGAAGAACCGAAATCCTCGCTGAATTGGGGGGCCGTTGGGTAGCTGGTATACCGTGGTCCCGGCCGGTTGTATTTTTTCAACAATTCAAGATCTACGTTGAGCTTGTATGAGCCAGTCATGATTCTTTGTTCAAGTCAGTTTAAGGTAGGAGGGGTTAGTGTGCACCTGATCATTACGTCCCAGTAGGAACCGGCCAGGGTTACTGCTCCAACCACTCCACGACGTCTGGCGCGAAGTAAGTTAGTATCAAGTCCGCACCGGCGCGTTTAATTCCACTGAGACTCTCCAGCGCGCACCGCTTGAGATCGAGCCAGTCGTTCGCAGCGGCAGCGTGAAGCATCGCAAACTCACCACTGACCTGATAGGCGGCTATCGGCAGGTTATGCCTCTCGCGGGCAGCGGCGATGATGTCCAGGCAGGGCATCGCGGGTTTGACCATCAGAATATCCGCCCCTTCCGCAACATCTATTTCGAGTTCCTTGAGCGCTTCCCGGCGGTTGGCGGGGTCCAATTGATATTGGCTCCGGTCACCGAACCCAGGTGCGCTTTCCGCCGCATCCCGAAATGGACCGTAGAAGCCACTGGAATACTTCGCCGCATATGACATAATCGAGACGTGATCCAGATTTGCCTCGTCGAGGGCCGTGCGGATCGCGTTTACCATACCATCGATCATTCCCGACGGCGCGATGACATCGGCACCGGCCTGCGCGTGGACGACGCTGGCCCGACCCAGGAGCTCCAGTGTTGGATCGTTCAACAGATATCCCTTGGGTACCTCGGGACGATAATGCTTGTCTCCAGGTGAATTTATGATTCCGCAGTGCCCGTGGTCGGTGTACTCACAGAAACACATGTCGGATATCACGACGAGATCGGGTACGTTTTCTTTTAAAGCGCGGATCGCCCGGGGGACGATCCCGTTGGGGTTATAGTTGTCGCTCCCAAACGCATCCTTCGTCTCCGGTATTCCGAAGAGAATGACCGCCGGTATACCAAGACCCGCCACCCTCGCGGCTCTGTCGACAAGCGTGTCGATGGAGAGCTGATGCTGACCCGGCATCGATGGAATTGGTTTTCGGATCCCTTCGCCCGGACGGACGAAGAGCGGGTAGATGAGCTCGGCCGCACTCAACACAGCCTCGCGGGTCATGCGGCGGAGGTTCGGGGTCAGCCGCAGACGGCGAGGCCGCGCTTCTGGGAATTCGTATGACACGGGCTGAACCGTCTTTCTCGAGAAATCAAAAACAGTCAGTTTGAAATAGAGGCGGCACGAGGCGCGGCTTCTATTCTCTCAACTATTTATGCAACAATGGATTATGCCAAAAAAACCGGTGGTTTCTCTGCTGCATCCTCTGTCGGTAAAAGATAGTAAGACACATTGACAAATGTCAACTTTTCCGGGCGTTTTCTAGAAGGTTCTTTCAGTTGAACTGAGCGCCGCACGACGCCGCGCATCCTCTTCGCCACCGGTTTCTGAGATATTGAACCAAAATACGCACGCTCCGCCTCGCCGATCCGGTTCTCGAGATCGTGCCGCTCTCGCGGGATATTCAGAAGAACCCGTGCAAGCAAGGCTTGACCGTGGTCGTTGGGACGGACGCCTTCTTCGAAATAGGGAGTCCTCGATTTCGACACGGGTCTGAATAACTCGATATGTTCTCAACAGGCACGCCACAAGGGCTTTGACATAGGTCAAGTGATCGATTGGCGTGATGCCTTGAAGAGCTGGCAAGCTAGTCAGGGCCAGATCCGCCTCCCCAAATTGAGCGATTTCCGTACTCTGCGGGTGGAGGCCGGCGCGGCGGGTCGAATCGGTCAGATCAACGACAGGTCTGGACAACGCGAGCGCGATCTGCTGTGACGTTTACGGTGGACGGACTTGACATCGTCATACCTGATCATTATTTTGAGCCATCGTTTGGATTGATCGTTGGAAGTTGAATGCCGTTGGAGCATTGGGGCATTCTCTTCTCGCTGTAAAAGGAGATATGATGAAAAAGTTTACTGTCGTGGGGCTTCTCGTGGTCTCTGCGTTGCTTGAGTCATCTTCCGTTTGCCTCGCGGACCAACGCGCATATGTGTGGACGTACGAGTATATGACGCTTCCACGCGGTGCCACGGAACTTGAGAGTTACACCACAATCTCAACACCCGATGTGAATAAATTCGAGGGTATTACCAGCACCGAACAACAATTGGAACTCGAAGTTGGAATGACCGATCGCTTCGACTTCGCCATTTATCAGGTCTTCATTCAAGAGCCCGAATCTGATCTCAGATACAAGGGCTATAAACTTCGTGCACGATATCGTTTCGGGGAGAAAGACAAGTATCCGTTGGACCCTCTCGTGTATGCAGAGTATAAAGGCAAACCCGACTTCTCCGAGCATGGCATAGAACTTAAACTTGTTCTCGCAAAAGATATCGGCCGTCTCAACATTGCACTGAACCCCATCCTGGAATTGGAAAGGGAGGATGGAGAGTGGGAAGCTGAACCTGAATACGCTGTTGGCTTGAGTTTCGGAATCGTTGATGAACTCCTAAGATTAGGAATCGAGGGCAAAGGCAGTGAGCACGGACATTACGTCGGACCCGTCATATCGCATGGCAGACAACACGCTTGGATGACGCTCGGGTCTGCGATCAAAGCTAGCAACATTGACGAGGGAAAACCAGAGCTGCAGGTTCGTTTAGTTGTAGGGATAGGGCTTTCCGATTAGACGCGGCAAGGGACTCCCCGAAATGAATTCTTTGCACCCCCTGAGATCACGCAGCACACCACCTGGGAAAGAAAAAAGGCACCGTACCGGTGGGTATTGGGTTGTGTGCCGCGTGTCAGACTCAATGGGACAGATTATCCCCCAACCTAATGGACACTCCGATGTATGATCATAGCACGGAAGGAGTGAGCCATGAACAAACCAACCGACCCCGAGAGCGTGGTCCGAGAGATCAAACGCAAGACCTGCCGCAAGTTCTCCTCTGAAGTGACCTTACCCCGTTCTTTGATCCAACGCAGAGTTTGTTTTGGGCCCGATTTTCTGCATCCATCGCCGCTTCAATAGGCGTTCGATACCCCAACGATCGATGCGACCGTGCGGCCTTCATATGAGCAGCAACGTGTCGACCCAGTCTGTTTTTGGGGCAGTACCGCGCCGGACTACTTCTCCTCCTGGAGAGGACCCAATGGACTCGGCACGCACCCGCTTGGCTCCACCGTGTACACGATACCGGCGATTCTCCAGCCCTCGTCTGTCTTGACAAGCGAAAACGCGTCGACCCCGCAGTGTCGAAATTCGCCGTTCATGTGAAAGTCATATGGAACCCACACGACGGCGATTCGCCCATGAATCAGAACGGTAGGATTCCAAATACGCTCCACCATGCCATCGTCGGAATCGGAGAGACCCTCCAGGTATTCCTGATGGCTGCGGCGCTTTACATACAACCCTTTGGGATCTTCTCGGACCGAGTAATATTGCCCATGGGGCATCAGGGTTTTTGAGGCCGCCTCTTTGTCATTTGCTGTCATCGAATCAAAGAATTGTTGAACGACTGCGAGCACAACGTCCTCTTCGGATGTGTCCTGGGCGGCAACCGTTGTCCCGTACGCCAACGACACGAGCACGATGAGTACCGGTAGCACCCGACCAATGAGCCGACCGGGCCCAATGAAACAGTCAGCATTCATTCGCTTCCGAACGATCTTCATTTTGGCTTTTCCCATATTGACCATCTCCGTTTGTTCTGCTTTCCGACGACCCGCATCAGCCACTTAGCCGGACCATGCGCTGCACGCCTCGTCGATTTCAACCATAACCTCGGCAACGTGTTCTTGCCGACAACAAATCGTCTCAGACGCACGAGCCCTTGTCAATTGTCGCAGAACAGCGGGATAAGCCAAGGCGGGTGAAGGATCGAACCATCACCCGCCTTTCTCAAACACTCAGAGGACTTCCATTCAAGGATCCTGATGGGGGTTTGGTCCCTTTCCATGGCCGCCGGTCTCGTACCAATCGACCTCGGCAAAGACCCCGTGGACCTTCATCCACTGATCCGCGAAATCACCTGACATATAGAAACGACACGCCAGAGTGTTTATTTCATCTCTATCCCAGTTGAGATCAGAGAACGTATACGTCCAGAAAACATCGATCTCATTTGGTGTCGTCGCATCGAGCTGGTGAAGAAGAATGCCCTCCATAGCGCTATTGATGTAGTACTTCAAAACGAGCTGGGTGTGTGTTGCGCTATTCGGGGTAATAGCAGCATCGACATAGAATCTGATCTCATCAACGACGATATCGTCAGTCCCCGACATATTCGAGAAGTAATAGGTCTCCTGGATGTCACGGTCATACGTGTAGACCCACTGGTTGTCGGCAGGCCATATCTCATCGACGAGACTGTAGTGATTTGGCGCGCTGGCCGGTTCGGGACTCCATTGATTGGGTCCCGCATCACCATTTGGCACGAGAGTCGCCGTTCCGCTACCTGGAACGAATTGAGGATCGCCATGAGTTGCTTTGTCGCCCGTGCCTGTGACATCGTCTGTTTGACACGCTGCAAAACACAGACAGACGATGCCTAAAAGACAAACCACAAACGCGGTTTGTGTTTTCATCGTGCGCCTCCTTCGACTTGAGTAGTTGATACAAAGCACACGAGTGGAACATGTGGTGTTGAGGATCGGAAATGTGAAGCCGTGTGTCACTCACCCGTAGGTGTAATAATTGTATGATTGCGTTCTAACGTTGTCAATTTTCCAACATGTTCACGTGTCAGTTTCTTCACAAAAAATGTTTCACGCGCAGTGTAATGGATTCTTTACAGCGATATGTTTCTTTACACAACTGTCAACCAAACTGTACAGTCACAAAAAAACCGCACCATGGGAGTTTTGCGCGGACGCTCCAGACCCGCCCGAATCTTGCCTTTCGGGTCGGATGCATTTTTTGGAGAGACACCACTGGATGCCTTATCTCTTTGCGCAATAATCAGTGCACTGGTGTTAACTGCGGGCCGCATTGCTGTCGTTTGTCAGATTGACTCCACGATCATGGGAAGCGAACTGCTGACCTACGCATTGCGAGTTGATCCAGGGCTACCGCCGGGAATCCAACAAAACCCGCGGCGCCCAGGGGATTAGAAAAAGAGATATCCCACACTCAGGCCAAAATCGAACATATAGATAACGTCTTCATCCAGGAAATCGAGTGTTTGCGATTTTTCTTGGTTGCTCTTCCACGGAAGAATCGAAAACCGTGTGTGAAAGCTCACTGGCCAGTGTCGGCCCAGAACCCAACCCAACTCAATTTTGGCCTCTCCGCCAATTTTCCATTCTGAGAGTTTATCCGTTCGCGTACGCCTCAGCACCTTCTGCTCATACACCTCGATGTCCGCGCTCTCCCTTACGTTAAACACAGACGGACCGATGTCGTACGCAAAAAACCCGGTACCTCCTGCAACCGGGATCAACTGACCTACTTGAACACCGAAGTTCCATATATTGAGATCACTCTTGACGGGCTGCTCTACTGATGTCGGTGTCGTATAAAAATATTGCGGATCTCCTCCGGCATGTGCGTAACCGACCGATAGATCCATATGTATCGAATGCACAAAGAATTTTCTTGCTTCGACACCGAGTCGCACCGCATTGCCTTTGTATTCTTCGCGAATGGCTTTGTTTCCGAACAGCGGATAGGATATGTCGAAGTGCATCCCCCACCCCGCCTCTGCCACGTGTCGGGCAAGCCCCGGCTGCTGGACCGCGGCCTCGGTCTCGACCTCCTTTGTCTCTCCCATTTGCTGTGCGGATCCCGGCTCTTGGTCGACGACCTCCGTCCCCACCAAGGGCTCAGTGGTGCTTGGCTCCACTTCGATTT
Organism: Candidatus Latescibacterota bacterium; assembly: GCA_020352495.1. Classification (GTDB taxonomy): domain Bacteria; phylum Krumholzibacteriota; class Krumholzibacteriia; order WVZY01; family WVZY01. Next base: position 3,803,655 of record CP070677.1, on the reverse strand, counting down.
GTTGAATCCAACCCGACGTTTCGGGTGACGCGGAATCTTCGACTCTCACCCACGTTAGGTTATTGTAGACGCTACGGTCCGTGACTCTGACTCGAGTACCCGCCGGCAGTGTTGCGACAACTTGACCGCCCGCTGCGCCACCGCCGGGGCCGTCCCAGAGTTCGAGCTCGTCGGCATACGGACTCAACGGCGTCACAACAGCTGGATAAGGAAGCTCATATGAGGCAGGCGGTTCAGGTGGAACGTATTCTTCGCCCACGGTGCTTTCGCCGACATAGGTGTCCTCTTCGTCGTAGGTGACCGTCTCGACATCGTCATCGTCATCGGATAAAAAGATGCCAAAAATGAAATCACCTAGACAACCCCCGACACATGACGCAAAACCGTCGTCTTTTTTCGATGTTCGGACGCCGTTCCGAGGTTCGCCCTTTTTTGTATCCGGCGTCACAGGGGGTTTCTTTTTGACTCTCTTTTTCTTTTCCGTTTCAATTGTGTCTGCTGATGCGACACTAACGCCCTTACCCCAGGCTCCGAACCCGATCGTACGCAGCGTGGTCTGGTGTCGTATCCTCGTTGAGTCCCCTACGTACCTTTTGACGAGCCCATTCGACGCACCGGCCGACAACATCAACGTGGCCGCCGCGCCCAAAACGACAACGCATATACGACGCTTCATGAGTCTCCCTCCATTCAGAGAACGGTCATCCTCGTGCATGTTGAAAACCGGGGTTCACGATGCTATTGGCCTATGAGGTCGTACCTTGTCCACTAATGCACAAAAAAAAGAAGCGGGGTATCGGGAGTCCTGATGGTGAGAACTCAAGGGGCGAAGTGAGCAGCCACTACGACTGCTATTCCCAATCCCTCGCAAATTGATTCCGTTAAATCAGCCCGTTGGTGCTGGCGGTATTATAGCACAAATGAAGAATCGTGTCAGCGATGTGCAGGTGCGCCGAGAGGTAGGGAAATGCAGCGGCGATGCATTGTTTGGCTGATGTCGACGGTTCTAAACGGCAAACCTGCGCAATTGGCTCATCGGAGCCATGCTTTTTCCGATTGATTGCTGTCTGTGAATAAGGACAGCGGGGACACAAGGTCTTTCGACCGGGGTCCAGTCCTTCCTTCCTCCTTACGGACTCTTCGCCAACGGTATTCCCATACCTGCAATGAACGAGAAGGCACTGTTCTTGAGTTCTGGGTCATCCGGGTGTTCGAAGATTTCTGTAAATCCGTATTCCCATCTCGCATCAAAGAATAGGGTGACCTGCTGGAGATCGAATGTGAGACCCGCCCCAATGATGCCGCCAAAGTCCGTGCCCTTGACGTCATCGCTGATGTCCATCGTTTCTTTCTCTGTTTCTGATTGGCCGTCCGCGGTCAGTGTGAGCTCAATTTCCGCTTCGGCGCTGGTTTTGAACGCAAGTGCCGGCCCCGCGAAGATGTCAAACCTCGCCTGGGTGCCGACCGGGAAGGAGATGACACCTAGGATCGGGAACTCGAAGTAGTCCAGCGTCACCGTGTTCTCACCACTCACGTCGATCGACTCCAGAAGATTGTCTGCTGGGTCGTAGAGACCGACTTGGCCGGAGTTGTCACCCTTTCCGCCCTTCTTGAAGTAAAGAGCTTCGAGGCGGACTCCAAACTGGTCGACGATTTGCAGGGCCGCGTATGCACCCCCGACAAACCCGAGTTTCATGTCGCCGAAGTCTATTATTACCTCACCCTCTGCGTAGTAACCACCGCCGAGGTCCCAATAGAAGAATTCCGTATCGCTCGTTTCGTCCCCGCTCAACTTCGCAAATCCCAAACCGCCCTTGACACCGAACTCAAAAGAAGGTTGAGCCGACACACTCGTCCACGACGCGAAACACACAACCACGGCAACGGCCGCCGCGCAGATCCGATAGAAGGTGCGCATACCACGCTCCTTTCGTTTTAGATGTGGCGCTAACCGGGATCGGCACCTCGACTGCATTGGGCTACGGGAGTGGGTGCGGATGAGTCGACAGCCGAGGCCCCCCTGAGATTTCCCCAGGGTATGCAGGATCGCTTGCCTGTGTCAACCGAGAAAACGGAGGGGGTAAGTAGGAGAGCTAAGGAGTAGTCGTTGCAGTACCCGCGACAGCGTCCCATTTACCCGTCTTGATGTCAACGGGCAACATGCGACGAGAAAAAAGATTGTGTGGTTGAAACATGGCCGCGGAGTAGACTGACAGCAGACCTGCACAACATGATGACTCGACGTGACGCTCGTCCACCCATATTGCCGTTTCGGAAATCAATGCTATACTGATAACGAGCATTCAACACCACTTTTCGCCAGCGTTTCTCTCCATCCTCAGTCCCGCAGCTCGCAAGAGTGGCGAACACTACATCTTGTGACGAGATTCAGCACCTTCTGTTCCCGGGAGGTACGCAATGAAGAGCTTGCGGATCCCTGCTGCCCTCATTTCGATCCACATCCTGGGGTCCAGCTTGCTGTTTTACCGTTTCGATCCCTGGGGCAACTGAACAGACACCGCGAGTTCGAATCGCCTTCACTCGAGTCCAAGATCGCGTTTGCCGTACGAGACGTTCGTTGGTGGAGGAAAAGTGGGTTGGCCCGAAAACAATGGTTAAGGAGGTGGTAGCTATGAAACCACTGGGCTGTTTATTGGGTTTGACGCTGGGTATACTGGTGTTGTCACCGAGCCAAGGCTTCACTCAATATGATCTCACCATTTGCGGGGATTGCAGTGTTGATCCATGCTTGGGTAAAAAGATAGGCGAGGCATGTGAGGGTTTTCCCGTGGGAAGAATTTGTGATCCATCGAGGTTGTTTGAAGAGTGCGGCTTTGATCCACCCTGGTGCTCGCATCGCCCTTATCCGATTGCCGGTCTTTCCCTTGCTCCTGTGTGGTGTCGCTATCTCTGTGAGTGCCGAGTTGGCGCATCGGACGAAGAAAAACCCGACATTAGCATCCCCGACGGTGATCCCGGCGGCATCACTGTAGACATCCCTCTCCCCCCCGATTGGCCCGGCCCTTGCCCCGGTCCATTCGCGGGGGACCTCACTATCGAGATTGCGTTTGATCATACTTCGATTGGTGACCTCACCGTCATTCTGTCGCACGGAACCACCCAGATCACCCTGATGGACCGACCGGGGAGGACGGACTCAGGGGACGGGTGTGACGCTGATCTACACTGCGAACACCCGATCTACTTCGGAGACAATGCGATCCAAACGATTGAGTGTGGCACCCTCACCATGTGCCCGGGCTGTTTCCCGGAAGGTGAGGTACCCTCGGGCGGTTATCAACCGGACGAGCCTCTCAGTGCTTTTCGAGGGCAACCCCTGGGCGGGCAGTGGCAGCTCTTCGTCTCGGACAACGCACAGGGCGACACGGGTAAGCTTTGCAGCGTAAGGTTGATCGGAATCTGTGAGATATCAGTCCCGGTCGAACAAAGCACATGGGGGATGATCAAGGCACTGTACGAGTAAGCCGCCTCAGACCTCGGACAGGTTCATCCCGGACCGACCGCGACATAGCGGATCTTATGATGGTGGAGGATTTTGAGTAACCGTCCGCCGTTCACGTCAAAAATCGTTTTTTAGCACGATACGATATCGAGCCTTGCCCGCCTCCAGGTGCTCCATCGCTTCATTGACCTTTGACATCGGAAACTCTTCTATGATCGGAGCGATATCGTGACGGTCACAAAACTCGAGCATCTTCGCCGTTGTCTCCGGGCTACCGAGCGGCGTGGCGGAGATCGACTTCTGTCCGATCAAGATCGAGAACACGTTTACGGGTATCGGCTCCGGGACCGCGCCGACAACATGAAGACGTCCCTTTGGCGCGAGCGCGGCAAGGTAGGCATCCCAGTTCAACGGCACGTTTGCCGTGCACAAAAGGAAATCCAGTGTGCCCGCCAGCTTGTCGAGTACGTCGTCGCTCCGAGAACTTACGACGCGGCGCGCACCCATTCCCCGGACTTCGTCCGCCTTGGACTCATTCGATGTGAACGCCACCACATCGCATCCCCATCGGCTTAGGAACTGTATGGCCAGATGGCCCAGCCCCCCGATCCCGATGACTCCCACACGGTCCGTCGGTTTTACGTCAAACTGCACGATGGGGTTGAACACGGTGATACCACCGCAAAAAAGAGGCCCCGCTTTCGCCGGATCGATTCCCTCGGGCAGCGGGATCGCCCAAGCGGCATGGCAACGAACCTTGTCGGCAAACCCGCCAAAGCGGCCGACAACGGTCTGTTCCGCGCCGACACAGAGGTTATGATTGCCCGACATACACTGCGGGCAGGTCATACAGCTCTCGGAAAACCAGCCGAGTCCCACAGTCTGCCCCACGCTTAGATGCTTGACGTTCGTGCCGACCGCCGCGACCTTGCCGGCCACCTCGTGTCCCGGCACAAAGGGGTATGAAGTCATCTGGAAGTCATTGCGGAGCATCGACAGATCGGAGTGACAGATCCCACAGTAATCAACATCGATCTCTACCTGGTCTGGGCGCAGAGTGCCCGCGTCGAATTCAAACGGCTCGAGTTTTCCTCCGGCCTCGTGTGCGGCGTAAGCGCGAACCATGGTTTTGCCTCCTTGTTATGTTCAGGGCAGTGAGGGCTGTCCTTTAAAGATACGGCGAACGAGTGGTAAATTGACACCATAATCTGGATGCCGGTGTTGCAGCCTGGAACTTTTTGCCGGCGCAGACATAAACT
>CP070677.1:3792199-3798833 GCA_020352495.1 Candidatus Latescibacterota bacterium | reverse complement strand
GTTGCCTGTGGTCCTTGCCAATATCAACCGGGCGGTGGGACCTCCGTGGAACGTATGGTCGGACCAGAACGACTCGTTGTCGCAACGCGACGTCGGAATGCTCCAGGTCTACTGTGAAAGCAATCAAGAGGTCTTTGATACGGTATTGCACTCGTTTTGGGTAAGCGAACAGCTGATGCTTCCCACGATGCTCGTCCTAGACGCATTCTATCTGTCGCACACATGCGAGATCGTCGAGGTGATGGAACCCGATGAAGCCCGGGCGTATCTTCCACCGTATGAGCCCAAGCACTTCCTCTCGCCCGATCATCCGACGGCGTTTGGGAACTTGACGGCTCCCGATTCCTATTACGAGCTCCGCTATCAGATCGACCGGGATCTTCGCCGCGGCATCGAGCTGATGAGGCAAGCCGACCAAAGGTTTGAGGAGGTTTTTGGCAGATCATACGGGATCATCGAAGAATACCGGACCGAGGACGCGGATCTCCTCGTCGTCACCTCCGGGACGATAACCGGTACGGCGAGAGTTGTGATCGATGAGTGTCGGGATGCGGGTAAGCGAGTCGGGTTGGTGAAGATGAGGTTGTTCCGACCGTTCCCTGCTGACGATGTCTGCCGAATACTCCGCCCGGCAAAAAAGGTCGCCGTGATCGACCGAAACATCGGGTTTAGCATCGGCGGGATCTTCGCTCAGGAAATCAGGGCGGCTCTTTTCAGTGCGGGAATCCACCTGCCGGTCTTCGGGTTCATTGCGGGGATAGGTGGACGAGACGTGACACCGGATACGATCCACGAGATCGTCGATCAAACCGAACATATGGATGCTCCGGATCAGGAGGTTTACTGGATAGGGGTGAAACATGAGCAACTGCATCATACCCGATAGAGAGCTTATGAGTTCAGGGCATCTTGGCTGTCAGGGCTGCGGTGCCGGGCACGCGATGCGGTTCGCGTTGAAAGGACTGGGACCAAAGTCCATCCTGGTCATGCCGGCGTGTTGCTGGTCGGTGATCGACGGCCCGTTTCCACATTCGTCACTCGGAGTCCCACTTTTTCACACCGCATTCGAAACCGCAGGAAGCACGGCATCGGGGATCAAGGCCGGGCTCGTTATGCGCGGCGACACGGAAACCGAGGTAGTTGCGTGGGCGGGCGACGGAGGGACATTCGACATCGGACTACAGGCGTTGAGCGGCGCGGCGGAACGAAACGAGGACATCATTTATGTGTGCTACGACAACGAAGCGTACATGAACACCGGCATTCAGCGATCGGGTGCCACTCCCGCCGGGGCGTGGACGACTACGACGCCGACGGCACATCCCAAGGAACATCCAAAGAAGAAGATGCTCGATATCCTGGTGGCGCATTCGATACCTTATGCGACCACAACCTCGATCGCCTATCCGGAAGACATGGTTGCCAAGTTCAAAAAGGTGCGAAAGATAAGGGGAACTCGATTCGTCCACATTTTCGCTCCCTGTCCAACGGGTTGGAAGACCGCGCCCGAATACACGATCGAGTTGGCCCGATTGGCAACCGAATCCCACCTTTTCCCGCTCCTGGAGGTTTACGACGGCGAGCGGTGGGAGATTGCCAAACCGCAGAGGGTGAGGTCGGTTGCAGACTACGTTAAGCTGCAGGGCAGATTCAGACATCTCAAGGATGAGGATATCGAGAAGATGCAAAAAGAAGTGGATGAAAACTGGGAGCGTCTTCTCGCAAAGGAGAGCCTGAATTCGATCAAAAAGCATTAGGAATTTGGTGAGCCCGGATTCCTCTGTGTGAGTCGTTCGAAAAGTCCTTCCACGACAGACATGTTTTGATACCAGTCCGCGCGGGCCGCTATGAGGTCCGCGTTTTGTTTTTTTGCGGAATCCCGCAACTGTGGATCCGCCCAGGCATCGACGATGGCACGCGCGAGAGCTCGAGCGTCACTCGGCGGGACGACATATCCGTTTTCACCGTGGCGTATCCATTCACGATTTGCCGGTATGTCACTTACGATGGGGAACACTCCGCACGCCATGGCTTCGAGCAGCGACACGGACGTCGTGTCCGACTTCGCGATCGACACAAATAGATCGTGCTCTCTCAGGAGCCCGGGCACCCTTGCGTGCAACACCTCTCCGACGAATTCAACCGACCGGGCTGCCTCGGAGCGTTGAGCCTCCCGGCGCAACTTCTTCAGGAGTGAGCCAGACCCGGCGACAGTCAGGCGTGCGTCGGGCAGCGACCGGGTGACCTCTGAAAAGGCCGATACGATGATGTCGATGTTGTAAACCGGTTCGATCTTGCGGTTGCTCAGCACGCGTGGGCCGTCGGTTCGATTCGAATCCACAACCGGTGAGAAAACATCGCGATCGACGCCAAACGGAAAGGTCAGAACACGCTCCTGCTCTGCGCCGAGCGCGATCAGCCGGTCACTCATCACTTGGGCATCGGATGTGATGAAGGTCGCTCGACTGACAACGAAACGAGTTCGTTTCATGTGGAATGAGCTTCGCTGTGGCAGGACCATGATGTCACTTCCCCAGGTGCTCAGCACCCACGGCCGAAAACCACTCATTGCAGCGATGACACCGTAGTTTGGAGTAAAGTGGGCGTTGACCAGGTCCGGTCTGAAGCGATGTATGATCCGTCGAACGGCCGGTAGCGCCATGGGGTACCGCACGAAGTCGGGCAGGAGCTTTGGGATGCGAAGCTGTCTGTGGTTGCCCGGTATGTCGTTTGTTGGTTCCAGGCTTAGGGTCATCACGTCGTAGTCTCTATCGATGAGAAATCGACTCCAACGTTTCAGATGGACTTGCCGGGCATCGCCGAGCAGGAGTATTCGCTTTTTCTCGTTCGGCATTGGCACTCCGCCACACCAGTGTATTCGCACGGAACCCGTGTGTCAAAGAAAGCTTCGCCAACGGGTTATGCATTCAAATGCCAGGTTGACACTGTTTAATCGGCAGGTTAAGGTTAAAAACTGCCAACAGAAAGGATGGTTTGTGATGAAAAAGGTTCTGTTGTGCTTGGCGATTGTCGGGTTGCTTGTGGGATGTAAGAAGACCCATCCCGTTCAGCTCTACGTCGATCCGGCGATGGGAGAGGGAACGGTTGACAAAATAGCCGTTTTCCCGTTTTCCACAGCGCTTCACTATACGGCTGATCCCGACCGGATTGCTCCGAAGACCTTTGACCGGATGTTCCGCGACGAGTTGGACCAAAGGGAGGACTACAGTTGGGTTGCGCCGGGCTCGGTGAAGTACGTGCTCGAGCGCGAGGACCTCGAGGAAGACGCAAAGAGATTCATCGACAACTGGCGCAAAAATCACCAGGCGGACAAGGAGTTTCTTTCCAAAATGGGGACCGCGCTTCAAGTCGACGGCGTACTGATCGGTGTGGTCGAACTCTGGCAGCAAGATGAAGTGGACGTGCGGGAGGACGCCGCTCCGGCGGCCTACGTCGGTGCCACGGTGACGATATTCGACGTCAAGGACGGTCGGCTACTCTTCGAGGCCAAAGACGAGGATTTCATCGAAGGGGCGAGAAGCGAGCACAGAGATGCGCAGATCGTCCGCAGCGGTGCCGGACAGATTTACAGCGATCCGGGCGGGAGTATGTACAAGGCGCCCGAACTCGATGAGGTAGCGATCAAAGTCGTGAAAGCCCTCGTGAACTCGATCCCGACGCGCTGACGAAGTGCCGGGAGAGCCCCAACCCTTCACGCGGCCGGGTTCCCGTCTATGAAGGACGATTGCTTTTGGATGCAACACGCCCTCAACGAAGCCGAGGCGGCGCTCGGAGAGGGTGAGGTGCCTGTTGGTGCGGTGGTTGTCCTTGACGGAGAGATCATTGGACGCGGTCGCAATAGGACTGAACAGAAGGGGTCTCCGTTTGAGCACGCTGAGCTCGTCGCACTCGAGGAGGCAGTGCGAAAGCGGGATCGGTGGGTGCTCGCCGAGAGTTCGCTCTATGTCACCGTCGAGCCCTGTGTGATGTGCGTCGGTGCGCTTCTCTTGGCCCGTGTGCCACGGGTCGTTTTTGGGAGCCGGGAGCCCAAGACCGGGGCCTGTGAAAGCGTTTTTGGGATACCCAACGAACCCGGGCTGGATCACCGTATGGTGGTAATCGGTGGTGTAGAGGCGGAGCACTCGAAGGAGTTGCTCCAGGAGTTTTTCAGAACGAAACGGAACCGAAACACAAGTAAGTAGTTTGTTCACAAGGGCTGTTCCGGGTCCTGGAGGATCTCGGTCAACCCTTGCTTGGAATCAGGGCGGAGAGATGCGAGAGCTGGCTGAATCGGCACGACTGGAAATCGTGTGAGCGCGAAAGCGCTCCGAGGGTTCGAATCCCTCTCTCTCCGCCATTTATCTTTTTCGCGTTTTCCTTCCATACCGCTTAAACCCCGTTCGTATACCAAGTTGGCTTGATTTTCACGCTCCGTTGTGATAAAACCGAGCCGTAAAAGTACGCCCGTTCATACCCTTTTTAACCGTATTTTGGGGGGTAACGCAGGCGAAGCCGCGCAACGCGGAAAAGACGACGGAGGGCAAATGCGACCTTATCTAGCAGCGATGGTGGTGCTTCTGCTCGCGGTTCCAGTCTTTGCGGAGATTGTTACGAGCCACTTGAGCTCCGACGCCGAGATGCTTGCCGTTCTCGAGAATGTGGCCATTGTGGCCGAGGGACGGATCGGCGACCTCGGAGGCCCGGCGACTCACGAACTCGATCTCGGGGACGACACGGGTAATCCCGACACGACTGCGCAGTATGTTTGAGGAGCGGGGTGGCAGAGCCATTCACACTGGCCTACGACAGCGGAACAAACGAAGTCTCCTTCACCCTTGGCGGCAAGACGCTGTTCTACCAGCCGGGGCTCTCGTTCCGTGAGGTTTTTGTACGTACCCGCGCGGTCGATGACGCGACGAGCGTCGAGGTTTTCGATTTGGTAATCGATGGCGAGAACGTCGGTGACCTATCTGCGGCCTTCGGGCCAAATGGCTTGGACATACTGGCGATCAGCGGTGTGGAACTCTATGACGGATTCACGATGACGGGGGTCGCGGTGCTCACCTGGACGGGGAGCCCACCCACTCAGTCGAGGTTGGCGTTTCAGATCAAGATAGGCAACGCGCCAACGGTACCCGTCGAAGAGACCACTTGGGGAAGAATCAAGGGTCTGTACCGTTAGAACATCACGGGTTGGAGACGACACGAGACGTGCACGGTAGGCGCTGGACCGTTATCTTGCACGTCCACAAAAAACTTGGGACGCACGGGATAGAGGGGATGATAGACGAGCTCCGCGCCCGAAGGGGGGCGGAGCTAATCTTTTTTGGCGTATCCGGGTAAAGCCCGTCGGTATGCCAACTTCCTTGCTGAATGATACTTAATCGTGTGACACAATACGCCGGCAAAAGAGCGTGTACGAGTGAGTGTTTCACTGGATTTTGCTGCGTGGGGGATCGGCCGGTTCACCTGAAGACTTTTCAGAGTTTACCGCCGCAACTAGACGAGGAGACGTATCATATCAAAGTTTGCTATCTGTGGTTTTGCGTTGCTGTTGATTCTCGGCACCCTGATGAGCCCCGGAGCTGTAAAAGCCGACGCGTGTCTGATGGCCTACCCCACGGCGCCGTGCGTGTATCATTATTCATCACTGAACAACTATACAGTTGGCGTCGGGGATTACTTATATGATCCGGCCTACGATCTCAATGACGAAGTGCTGATCGAGATCGATCCGATCGACGGGGACGGCATCGCGCTGGGTGTCTACCAAGCGCCGGGACTGACAGGCTTCGTGCTCGATGAGATCAACCAAGGCTACTTCTCCATCGGCACCTCACAGGATCTGGTCAACGACGGATACAGCCAGAATCCCACGACGTATGTCAACATCTTGCTCGTGTTCGAAACGATCTAACCGGACGGTTGTGTCCCGTCGATCACCGTGGATGGTCAACCGGTATTTTTCGACCCGGGCCTGGGTTACTACTACCCAATCGGGGATCTCGTCGTGTCGACCTCGACACCCAACGGGAAAGCCTACTCTGACATGAGGATGTTCACGATCGATTATCAGCTCTGCACGGGCTATCGAGTCTGGGGGTTCTCGGATGAGAACTTCAACTTGGTGCACGATCTCCCGGGGGAGTGTTTCACCGCTTTCTCGCACGACCTGACGGTGCCCACCGAGGAGAAAACGTGGGGAGTAGCCAAGTCGATATATAGGTGACGACCGGCGGCTGATTCATCTAGAGCTAGCTGACGCGGCCGATTCGTCGGATCTTGAGCAGTTCTCCCTTAAGGGAAAAGACCTCCATCCATCGTAACGGCGGAGGAATCGAGCTGGGGCAAAAGAAAAACGATATACGCGGCTGACTAATCCTTTCCCCCAAATGAAAACGACTTGCCATCCCGCGACCCCCTGTCGTCCACTCAGGGTGACAAGGGGTTGCCTTCTGGTAGACCCGGTGGATCCATTGACGGTGCAACGGATTGGCGGCACGGGCAAAACCGCATTTTGGACTCACCAGTGCTTGCCCTTGCCCCCTCCCATGGGTTAATATCGCCCCGGAGAGATGCCAGAGCGGTCGAATGGGGCGGTCTCGAAAACCGTTGAGTGCGCAAGCGCTCCGGG
>CP070677.1:3778595-3792099 GCA_020352495.1 Candidatus Latescibacterota bacterium | reverse complement strand
GGGTCGGGCCGCTCTCGTACGGTCGTGAACCTCCACGTCGACCCCGAGGTTTCATCACCGTCCGGGTCCCTCGCCACGATTCTCCAGTAGTGATCCGTCTCCGGTGTTAGCGGACCGACATCGTAGGATTGCTCCGGGTGGTCCGTGGCCACCTGAGGTGGGTCCGCGGATTCTCCGAAATACACATCGAACGTCATGGGATCACCCTGGGGATCCGACGCATCCCAACTTAGTGTTACGAAGAAGGGCACGTCGACCTGACCGTTCGGTGGGAACGGATTCGACGGCGGGTCGGGCCGTTCGCTCAAGGTGGTGAATATCCATATCGAGCTCGAGGTTTCGTTGCCCCCGGAGTCCCTGGCCACGATCTTCCAATAGTAAAGCGTCTCCGTTGTCAGCGGACCGACGTCGTAGGATTGCAGCGGATGATCAATGGCCACCGGCGAGATTGGCAAAGATGCTCCAAAATACACATCGAACGTCATCGGGTCACCCTGGGGGTCCGACGCATCCCAACTCAAGGTCACGTTGAGGGGAACATCTTCCGCGACCATCGGCGGCGACGGGTTCGAGGGAGGATACGGTCGCACCCGCAAGGTCGTAAACGTCCACGTGGGGCCTGGTGCTTCGCGGTCACCAGGATCCCTGGCCACGATTTGCCAGTAGTATTGTGTCTCAGGATCGAGCGTCCCAGGATCGTATGACTGTTGAGAATGATCGGTGGCCACCAGCGGTGGCGGAAAAGACGATCCGAAATACACGTCAAAGGTCAGAGGATCGCCCTGGGGATCGCCGGCGTCCCAACTCAGCGTTACCGCAACCGGCACGTCGACCGCACCGTCCGCTGGCGATGGATTCGATGGCGCGAAAGGTTTGTCGCTGCACGGGCACGACGCATTGCCATTGATGGTACTGGGACCGGACTGGCCGTAGACGATATCGAAGTCGCACTCGGTAAGCTCGATCTCCCCAGAGGGCAGGTTCGGATCGCCTATGATTGGATAAACACAACAGTCACCTATTTCGCCGTTGCTCGCGTAGTTGATCGTCAGTACGTGTACCGGCGTTTGAAGACATGCACCAAAACCTATGGCGACACCGTCTTGCGAGTTCCCCAATGTAACGGGGAACGGACGTGTATCGTCGAGATAGGTCACACCTGTAAAACATCCAGGCATCGGCGCGGCAAACTGAACACCGGTCAAACCCCCGGCGTCGGTGACGACGACATAGAACGCGAGCGGCCCCGTGGAATCTACGATATTGCACTGGTCGCCCGAGGCGTCGGCATAGACGGCGACAATGGGAGCTTGAGCCGCCGCCACAGCCGTTAACACAACGATAATGATTAGAGAGAGAACAAGACTACGCATGGGAGCCCCCCACTCAAAGGCACGTGACTGGCTATTTTAGCAACACCATCTTATTTCCCATTATTTGGCTACCGGCGCGGAGTACATAGAAATAGAGCCCGCTCGAGACCGGCACACCTTGATCGTTTCGTGAGTCCCACTCGACTTGGTGAGGGCCACCCGATTGCGTCCCGCTCACCAACTCGCGAACCCGTTTTCCATGGACGTCATAAATCGTGAGCTTCACCGGTACGTCCGAGAGATCCTCCGGTATCTGGTAGCAAATCGTCGTCACCGGGTTGAATGGATTCGGGAAGTTCTGATACAGCCGGAAACTCGTCGTTACCGATTGCGGTGCCCGATCGGATCCAAGCTGGTACGTCACTACCTCCGCTCCACGAAGATGATCCACGAACTGTTGTACGATGATCGTCCCACCGACATCAGCGTCTTCGACCCGGAATCCCAGAACCACGACATCGCCCCCGTCGTGTCCCTCAACGGGGTCGCTCGAAAACCCGCCTACACGGAGATGGCCCGCCGCCAACACATGGGCACCCACCTCCACAAACGACCCGGTAACGTTTGTCCGATCGATCCCCTTGTACTCGAGCCCGTGCGGGTACGTCACCTCAAACCCAAACGCTCGCATCCCAACGACCTCGCTCACGTGGATCGGACACCTCATCACATCGCCATCGATCTCAACGCCACTTATCGAAACCACAGGCGGCACAACCGACGCCGCCACGGGCCCGTCCGCTAGGACGGGCGAACAGAACGAACACGACCCATCGAGCCAATGAACAAAAATGCACCGCGCGTCTGCCGGCGTGATATCCCCGCTACAGTTCACGTCGCTTCGGACATCCCACCCCAACGAACCACAGTCACCGTCGGGGGCATCGGGAAAGGCCAAGTAAGCTTTGAAGGCGCAAAGCGCGTCCCGCGGTGTCACGACGCCGTTTGCATCGACGTCACCGTCAGGGTCAAAGACCTCGCACCGGTATTCGTCGCACATCGGGGCAAGCGATGCCACGTCTCCAACGAGATCGACCGGACACATCGATACTTGCACGGGATCTTCGAGCCCACAACAATCGGAAAGGAACTTCAGGATGGCAAAAGACCCGGTGAGACCCAAGGGAATCGATTCGGGATCGTTCCCGTCGATGTGGATTCGGTCACCGAGATCGGAATAGTTGAATTCCTGCCACTCCGATATTAGATCCCCGGGCTCGCAAGAAATAAGCGTCATGACGCTTGGGTCGTAGGTCACATCAAACGCACATGAATCGATCGGTGCGGGAGGTGAAAGAATATCCACATCGACGATCACCGTGTCCGTGGTAGCCAATCCGCAGTAATTCGGCGAGGGGGACAGATCGACGCGTAGCTCCCCCCCTCCGCCGTTTCGAAGAACCACACCGGCCCGGTGGTTTCGTTGTTGTCCGTATCCCGCACAACTATCTGCCAGTAGTAGTCCGTGCCAGGAGAGAGCGGCCCCACCTCATACGAATCATCGGGGTGAAAACCGGCGACCAAAGGTGGCGAAGGGGTGTTTCCAAAGTACACATCGAAGTTGAGTAGATCGCCCTGTGGATCCGAAGCATCCCAACTCAACGTGACGGACAGCCACACGTCGAACGCGCCGTTGGGTGGGAACGGGTTTGAGGGTGAATAGGGTGCCTGGCCACAAGGGCACGATGGATCACCGTTGATGACCGAAATACCGCCTCCACCATAAAGGAGATTCTGGTCGCAATCGACGAGCTCGATCTCTCCGGAGGGCGCGTTGGGATCGGGAACCACGGGATATTCACAACACGGGGGCGTCGTACCTTGCACGAACAGCTGGATCGTCAATACGTGAAGCGGTGTGACTTGACAGGAGCCAAACCCGATCGAGACACCGGTTTGTGAGTTTCCGACGGTAACCGGAAAAACAGCGCCGTCGGCCAGATAATACCCCGTGAAACAGGGGGGTACCGGCGCGGCGAACTGAACGGCGGTGAGCCCCGCCGCTGAGTTGGTCACGACGACATAGGCGTTTAATAATCCAGGTGTGGTGTCCGGAATGTTGCAGTCGGTCCCCGAGATATCCGAATAGACGGCGACGGTGGGCGCCTGAGCGATCGAGACGCCCGGACAGGAAAACACGAGGACCAAGGAGAGAAACGCTGCAATGACCCTCGGCCAAGCAGGGGAAAATACTCGTCCACCCCGCATATCGCCCCCGACTGCGGCCTATGGCCGGCAGGGATTCCGAGGTAAAATGACAATCGGTGAGATTAAACGCTCATCAATAGTGTAGTAAAGATTCGAATACCGGGCAACCTTCGATTCTGATTGTGAACACAAGGTAGAATCTTGCTCCCCACTTGCCCGTTCTCGCTGCTCACCTTTTCAAAACCACTATGACACCAACGAGAACCATCACTACCCCCATCGTCTCGATCGCCGTGAACGACTCACCGAGAAAAAAGTGTGATATCAGAAACGCGACGACGATCTCGACGAGAATGATGATCGAGGTCGAAAGCGGAGTTACCGACTGGACCCCTTTTAAATAAAAGTAGAATGCGAGGATCGTGGTAAAAAGCGCGAGATACACGATTGCGGGTACCGACGTCCAGACAAATCGGACATCTTCCAACCCAAGCAGTGGGAGTGTCATCATGGCCCCCCAGAAATAGAGAGCCTGCGACACGTTATAGGCGCCGTGTTTCCTGGCCATTCCCTTGGAATAAATGATAAAGAACGCCCAGCTAAAACCCACACCCAGACACAGCAGGTCGCCAAGGTTAATCAGCGAAAACGAAGAGAAATCGAGGCTCGTGCTGGTAACGACAACTCCGGAGAGCGCGATCACCATCGCGGCAAGCTGCCTAAATGTAAAACGGTCGCCAAGTAGAATCACCGAGAACAGCGCAACGAAAAGAGGGCTCGAGTTTATGAAAACCGCCGTCTTCGAGGCGGTCGTCAGCTCCTGCGCTTTGTATTGAAGAACAAACGCAAGCGTGTTGGGGATCGAGATCAGGATGAGATCGCGTCGGAAGAGCGTCTTTAACCTGTCGAGCTTTCTGTAACGCGGAAGCAGCAATAAAAACGCGAGTGAGAACCGAAGTAGCAGAAACAAAACGGGAGAAACATCACGCAGCGCGTAGGTGATAACGGGGAATGAGCTGCCCCAGACAACGGCGGCTAGAATTAGAAAAAGCATAGGGGGGTTCGCAATCGGTCGTCCGTCTCAATCTCCCTCGGGCATGTCGAACCAATTCTCCTCGATCGTGACATTTGGATCGATCGAGTCAAACGTCATCGTGTACCGGGTACCATCGATTCCCTCGCCATCGATCATACGATACATATTGACCCCTTCGACCTGGGAGTAATCGGGGAAATGGGCCGTGACCTCTCTCGTCGCGCCTTTAAACGTCTCTTGGTAGGTTCGTTTGACTTCGAGATACGTGTCGGTGTCTATGTAAACGTGCCACACATCGCCACCTGCGAGGAACAATTTGAGCACGTGCGCCGTTCCGTTTGTCGAATCGACATCCCGCAGATACTCGACCTTGTGTCTCTTCTTTTTGTAGTCAACGAGTGGTCCTTCGAAATCAACCCATCTGAGTGTCGATTTCGCAAATTCCTTGGGCATTTCCTGTGGCTCGAACGCGCCGAGAAGCGGGTTCACCCACCAGGCTGTTTTGCCATTATACGCTTGAACAAAGCGCTGCCCGCCAACGTCGATGTCCATCCGGGTGTGATTGGGACGCTCCATCCAGAGTGTGAAAGGAAACTCGAAGCCTTCTCTCTCCAGCCGGCCGCGGATTCGAAGCGTCTTCAACGCCTTGATGTTCTTGAATCCGCCGAGTGCCTCGATGTGTTTTTTGATGATCTTATCGGCTTTGCGTGATCGTGCAGAGGGGCCACCGTCAAGCGCGGTAACGGACACCAACAAGACCGTCCCCATCATTGCTAGAACCGCTGCGAGCAATCGAGTTTTTGTCACGGCGAGTTCTCCGTCCGATTAACTAACGTGTTCTCCGCTCGATCAATAAAACACCTGGTTTGTTCCAAATCCCGGTCCCAGAAACATCGCGTTCAAGAGCAACCGCTCACTTCCGTGAAAATACCCGCGGAAGCCCGGAACACCGGCAAAGAGGACCACCTGGCCGTTCCCGACACGCTCGCGGGTGGCATAGGCGGTATCGCTCCAACGGCTTCGGGCCTCGGGCCAGAGAAGTCCGGAAATTCTGATCTTGTCAACCCCCGCGAATCGTCCGGCGACCTGTATGTTTTTCTTTGCGAGGTACGCATAATCCGTAAATACCATGACGGGCACCGGTGATCTCTCCCCAAAAGCGAGCCAGTGGGTCTCGTCGAGTTCCACCGCAAGAATCGCCCCGTGGGGTCGAAGCCTCCGAGCCGTCTCGTCGGCTTCCTTCAACGCTTCCTTCGTCGGCTTGGTCCGTTTGTCCGAGCGTTCTTTTTTGTCTTTCTCGTCCTCTTTGGCGGGTGGCTCACCCTGCGGCCCCTCCCACACTGCGAGGCTATCCACCTCCGGTGTCACCGCTGTCTTTGCGTAGGCAAGCGCCCGGTCATAATCATCGAGTTTTTCGAGCACCTGGCGTCTCTGCCGCACCGAGCTCAACGCCACCGTCGAATCGGCGAGAAAGGCCGACGCGGCGCCAAGGGCGATGAGTGTGCCTCCCGACTCGACCCAGCTCTTCAACCGTTTGACGACGTCTTTTCCCAACACACGATTATAGACCCTAGGCCCACCCCACGCGGAGGGCAGCACAATCACGTTGTACTTCCGAAGATCTGCCCCTCCCAACGCGGCGACGTCGAGTGCTGACATGGGATAACGCAGACGGCTATCGAGAAGATGCCATACGGCGCCAAAGCTCGTTGTCCCCACACCCGATCCTCCCACCACACCGATTCGCGGGACCTGGAGAAGCGCAAACTGGTCGCCCCCGAGATCGACACCCGACGTGGCAAGCGCCGTGTTGACGGCGTGCACCACGACGCCTTCATCCCGGGCAAGCTGATCGAGTTCCGACTCGTCGAGATCGGGGTTCCCGCTTCGCTTGATCAAAAAACTACCCCTGGGAAACTTTGTTCCTTCGACCTCGAAAGGTTTTTTTGCACACCAGATCTTGGTGTTCTTTTGGAACAATCTGGCGAGAAGTGAATAACTCCGATCGTCGGTGACATCGAACACATAACCGAATTGAGCCGATTCGCCAACGAGACCACCTTTGGATATCGCTTTCGGGGCCGCCTGTGAGGACAGCGTGTTCGTCTTGGTCACCGGGAGTTTTTCCGTGAAGTAACACTCAAGATTGTAGGCGAGAGGGAGCGACCACGCGGTGATTTCGTAGAGTCTCGTCCGGTTGTTTTTGAGGAGCTCTTTCCGTTCGGTTTCGAGAAAGCTTGTCGGCAGGCGGATGTCAAAGGTAAGAATCGCCTCGAGTAGCGCGCGCTGCGGTTGATCGAGCGGAACGACGTATGAGCCGGCCGGTACCTCGAGATCGTTTACCGTTTTTCCGGTACCGGACATAGCCCGCCTCAGCGTGAATTTCTTTTCGACCATATATCCGGTTATATCCTGTCGGCTCAAGGTTTCACGAAAACGACTCAGACGGTCCTCGTTACTCGAAGGTGGAAACACAAAACCGCCGGAATTCCTGGATTTCTCCCGGCTCTTGCCGCTCAGCCGTCCGACCCCCTTCTTTTTTTCCGCAAAGTAATCTTCGAGCAATGCCTTTCGATTCGATGCGACGGTGCCGATGTTGGCCATCGAACTGGTGAACTGATGATGGATCGTCTCCCGGAACGTCATAACGGTTCCATCTTTTCGTTTGACGCGTGAACCATCGACACCGGCCTGTTCGTAGAGCATTCCGATAGCACCGATGTAGATCCCCCATGAACTCCCGTAGCCCGGGTAGAACTCCTCGTTCCAATCGCGGGTGTAGTAACTCCACCCGTACCGGTCGAACGCGGCGCCCTGGTCCTTGGCAAAGATTTTCCACCATTTGTGTATCTGGGAAATCATAAAGGGGTTGAACGGTTCCCTCGGCGGTGAGAACAGATATGTATTGAGCGGACCCATTTCATGACAGTCCGTGAGGAACTGCGGGTTCCAATCCAGGATCGCCCGGATCTTGCCGCGGCTCTCCGGATGAACCGTGGCAAACCAGTCGCGGTTGAGATCAAAGAGATAGTGATTTCCCCGGCCGTACGGCCAGACACCCCGGTGTTGCATGCTCTGAATATCGTCGTTGGGAATGACCCCGTTCCACTGCTCGATCTGTTTGGTCCACCTAGCTCGGCCATCCGGATTCTCCAGCGGATCGATGCAACAAACGACCTCATCGCGTATTCTCCGGGTCATCTCGTCTTCGCCGGCGACGAGTTGGTAGGCGAGCTGGAGCGCGGCGTCACTCGATGAGAGTTCATCACCGTGTATCGAATACAACAACCAGGCAACCGCCGGTGTGTCCTCGATGATCGCCCGTGCCTCGCTTTCGCCCGCGAGCAGACGAGGATCCGCCAGCTTGGCGATGTTCTTTTGAATGTCAGCGAGCCTTTTGCTGTTTTCCTCCGACGTGATCGTCAAATAGTGCAGATCCCGGCCTTCGTAGGTTTCGCCGTATTTGACGAGCGTGACATTTGGAAATCGTTCGAGGTAGGTGATGTACCTTACGATTTCGTCATAGGTCACGGGCCTGGCACCGAGTTTCAGCCCCAGAAAATCCGACGGTGACTGGACGTCATCTCTATAGACTGCATCGTGCCAAAACGGCACGTCATAGTCACCGAGCCCCGGAGCGGTATTCGTCCTGAATTCCTCCGCGCACACGGATGGAGCGATAAGAGCAGCGGTAACACATGCAACCAAAACCGCGGTTAGTATTCTCGCCATGAACCTACCTCCCGTTGTAGGTACTACCTTCGATGGGTATCCAATCATCTAACCATACTTCCCAACGGTTGGCAAGACAGGTTGTTATGCCGCGTCTGTGAGACCTCTCAACCAATCGAGTTTTCACTGTTGATTGCGGTGATTGGCAACGCCCGAAAAAAAAGGGCGGCGTGTCGTTCACGCCGCCCTTTCGGTTGGGCTCCGGGTAAACGGTTCGCATACCGTCAGCCCGGATGTCTCCCCCTACCTACTACCGGGATTTTCCCATCCTTTGAATATAGATGTTACCGTTCACAGTCTCGAGAGTCACCCGAGGACCACCACCGTTTATGACGTACTTGGCTCGGACGCTTTTCTTGTCCTTCTCGTGCAACTCCGCCTCGAAGTCGGAGGTGATCTCGTACTCGTCCTCGTCATACCAACGGCCGCGGATACGGATCCGCGCTTCGATCGTCACCTTCGCATCGCCGGGAATGTAGAGCTCGATGTCTCCGCCTTTGGTTTCGAGACTGCTCCCCTGTCTGCCTTCCGGCATCAGCTCGGCGACGATGTCACCCCCCGCCGTCGCCGCATCGATCGACCCTGTGATCCCGTGACACTCGATATCGCCGCCGGCGGTTTTTGCTTCGACTTCGCCGCTCGCGCCCATCAGCTCGATATCGCCACCCGCCGTCTTGACGGACGCACTTCCCGAGACCTTTCCGACTTCGATATCGCCACCGGCCGTGGACACAACCGCATCACCACCGACATTGTCGATCATGATGTCGCCACCGGCGGTTGACGCCTTTAGGCTTTTTTCGACGGACCCCACGCTTATGTCCCCACCTGACGTGGAGGCGGTCAGCACACCCTTGACGTTGCCGACCTCGATATCACCACCAGAGGTACGAAGCGTCGCCTCACCCAAGACATCACTAGCGGTCACATCACCCCCGGACGTTCTCAGTTGGATGTCACCTTCCACCACACCGACCTCGACGTCACCACCGGAAGTGGCAGCGTCGACTTTCCCCTTGATCTTGTCGGTAACCTCGATGTCGCCACCCGAGGTCGAAAGATCGAGATTGAACTCGGTAGGTACGGTGGCCGTGATCCGCGCGTGACGCGACCGGCGCCATCCACCGTAACCATAGTACTCCACACGAACCGTATTGGCCGATTCCGATATCTTTAGCTCGTCGAGATCCTCCAGGGGGATTCCCACGACCTTCACGAGAACTTCCGCTTTTTCCCAAGTCTTGACCAAGATGTCGGCCGCGGCATCGTCGATCTCTACTTCCAGCACACCGCCCTTCTTTACCTTGAACGACTCGGTTTTGGTTGTCTCCGTAGCATTCGCTGCCGACGTCGTCAACAGCGCAAGGACAAACAACGCCGTCAGCATCACCAGCATCTGCCATCTAAGCTTACTCAACATTGCCGTTCACCTCCTCCATGAACGCTCCGGAACGAATCCGGATGTAGTCGTCTTCGCTCCCTTGTGCTCTCAGTGCATCATACACTTCTTTGCCTGGCAAATGACCTTCGAGAGTCGCGGCGGCCAGCACGTTGATCGCCGCGATCCGCATCCCAGGATTCTCGTCGTTTGCCAAAACATACAGACACGCGTCTTTGACCGCTTGATCGAATGGCATTTTGTACAGCACGTAAAGCGCGTGTTTTCTCACCCCAGGACTGGGATCGGTTTTCAATGCTTGAATCAACGCGGTTTTTACCTGTTCGTCTTCCGGACTCTCCACATACGCGTCGATTGTCTGGATAGCCTGGATCTTTACACCAGGGTTCTCTTCGTTCAACACCGTGTATGCGAGCATTCGTTGCACCCGCTCGTCCTCGATATCCGCTCGCAGACGAACCGGACGGACTATGTCGTACTCGAGCTTGACTTGTCCACTGCGCGGGTCGACATCGACGAACCTCACATTTGCGTAGGATGTCGGGCCGAGCTCTTGGCCGGTCTCGGCGACACTCTCAGTAGCTATCCCCTGAGAAGCTACCCCCTCGGGCTGGGGTGCCATGCGGCCAAACGCCAGATAACCGGCGAGGAACCCCACGGCAACGGCGGTCACTCCCGCCAGCGCCACACGGTACCCCCGGAGCCATCCAACCCGGCCTATCGTCGAAAAGGTTGGGGAAGCAGTATGGCGAATGCCCGACCGCGCCATGCCCTGCGTCAAACGTCTCCAAAGTGACGCCACCGGCTCCTTCGCGAGCCTCTCATCAACTGGTACCGCCTCCTGGGCGATCGTTTCTCGAAGTCTCCGGCGTGCCTCCCGCAACATTTGCTCCGTAGGCTCCGCCGCCCTGCTTTCCCCAACCACCGTCATAACGTGCCTCAGCTCTTCGAACTCAGTGCGGCACTCCGCACACTCTTCCAAATGTTGATCGAGAAGCCGCCTCTGGTCGGCCTCGATTTCATCGAGGATAGCCAGTTGAATCCATTCTTTGAATTTGTCGTGTTTCATTCGTTCGCCTCTTGTCTCTTATCGAAACACCTTCTTGAGCCGTTTACGAATTTTCCCCACCGCCGAAAACAGGTAGCGTTTGGCGGTCCCCTCACCACAGTCGATCATGAGCGCGATCTCCCGGAGTTTGTAACCCTCGAAATGCTTCAGCGTGAACACCAGCTTTTCCCTTGGAGACAGCATCTCGAGCGCCTGTTCGACATAGCTTCTGATTTCCCGGTTCTGGGCGAACTCATCAGGTGAAACCGGTCGGGCACGGCCCGTGAATTCGTGTCCGGAAGTCGAGTGGTCACGTTCGATGACCGTGTCGAGTTCGGCGTGCGCGTGACTGGCTTGACGCGTCTTATGACTCAGACAAACATTCATGACGATCCGATAGAGCCAGGTCGAAAACTGACTGCCGAATCGAAAACCCGGCAGCGCCCGGTATACTCTGAGGAAGACCTCTTGGTAGATATCCTGTGTATCATCCGGGTCGTTGGTGAATGAACTGGCGATGGAAAGCACCTTCCTGTCGTACCGATATACCAGTTCTTCGAACGCATTCGTTTCCCCCTTCTGCGCTCTGGAGACCAATTCTTGATCGCTGATTTTCACCGAATTGATTTCCAAGGTCACCAACTTAGACCTTGGTACGGTACATATGGTTGTGAGGAATCTACACGCCCTCCGGCGAGCAGATTAAGATATATCTCAATATGACAGTTAATATAGAAATCGTGTCAGATGCGTGATGTCATTCTCCCGATCGGGGAACTGCCCCCCCGGTGGAGAGAGCCAAACATACCGCATTTTTGATGGTGGCATCAAGTGCCGGTTGCGGCTGCCGCCGCGAAACCGCATATATGGTATACCGCTCTGCCGTCGAAGTCTGCGTCCGGCAAGGCCCCCGCGTCCTTTCGGGGCGTACTACGAGCCGAATCGTGATACACTCGTGGACGTTGGTGGTTCTGCTTTTATCCGAGTCGACGACCGAATCGTGACGTTCGAGCGCCGCTGCCGGCTGCGTTCATCCCAGTCGACGATGGAGTGTCTTGAGCGATAGCGGTTTGCTTTCGCCCCAGACGGCGATCGATTCGTGACGTTCGGGCGCCGCCGCGGGTCTCACCGCTCCAGAATGCCTCTGGTGATGGTTCCCTGCTCAATGGAAATTGCGATCACTGTGAACACTCGACCGGCTATTACGATCCTTTTGACCCTTTGCGTGCTTTGGTGTCTCGACTTCATCGCGGGAGATCCGGCAACAACCTTCGCACAGCCGGATAACGGCGCTTACGAGAGCGAGGCGACTGACTCGACGGAGGCGTCCGTCGACAAACGGCCCCCGGAACAACGCAAAGGGGCGTTTCCCAAAAAGGAGCCTTCCCACAGAAGTTGGGAAAAGGTCGCCGCGATCCCGGGAAAGACTCTCTACGTCCCGATTTGGGTATTATTTCGTGCCACGGGGCTAGTGATCGCGGCAAACGCCGAATACGACATCCTCCCAAGGATGGTGGACCTTCTCACATCGGATGACGGGCGGCGAGGGGTCTACCCGACTTACAGCTCCCGAGGCGGGATCGGTGCAAAATACTTCGCCGATGACATATTGAACGAGGGATCGCGGTTCACGGCAACCGCCACCGCGGGATTGCGAAAACGATTTCGGTTCGATCTGTATTACAAACGTGTCGCTCTTTTTGGCGGGGCGCTAGCCTCGGATTACCGCCTCGAATACCGTAGGTTTTCCGACGAGAAATTCTTTGGCGTCGGTCCGGATTCGCGCAAAGAAGACGAAACCAACTATCTACGTAAACAGGCTCGTGGCGCAATCGCGCTGGGCACGTGGTCTGGTTCTCACACAGAGGTCGGTCTCGCGTTGGGATACGAGCACAATATCGTGGGCAGGGGTGGTGACGATCGCACGACCTCGACAACCGATTCTTTCTCGGAAGAGACGCTGCCGGGATTGGAGGAGGAGAGTTCGATGGGGCGTGCTCAATTTGGTCTCCGACACGACACCACGAACCGCCGGGTCCGGCCGTCGTCGGGTGTGGAGGCGAACGTCGTGGCGGGCATCCACGGTGAGCTCGTGGACGAAGATTTTGGCTTCACCGAGGTCTCGGCGGACGCGCGGGTTTACTTCCACTGGTTCCGCGACAGGATTTTTGTTTTCAGGCTGGCCGGGAGATTTGCCGATCCGCTCGGCGGGCGCGAGGTTCCGTTTTATCACCTGAGCGCGCTTGGCAGGTTCGAGACGATTCGGGGGTTCACCCGGGGCCGATTTCGGGACCGGGATATGGTGCTCGGATCGATCGAATACCGCTATCCGGTGCGGCGGAAGGTCGATGCGTTGTTGTTCGTAGACACCGGTCAGGTGGCCGGTGACATGTTTCGCGACTTCACCGCGGATCACCTCCGGTGGACTTTTGGTGGTGGTTTTCGGGCGTGGCACCGGCGTGGCACCCTGTTGCGGCTCGAGATTGGCTTTAGCGACGACGGTTTCCGGATCCATTTCGGTTTGAACTAGAAAACGCCCCCTGGCGAAAGACTCGACTCAAAAGACACACATCGGTAAGGAACCGGTAATGATAATTCGCCACACAATCGCTGGACATCCTGTGATGCACTGCGGATTCCGCAGGCTGGTCATGCTGATCGTTCTCGCGTTCTTTGCATCAGGATGCAGCGGAACCGGGCGGCTCAACATTCCCGACCCCATGCCTGACGACCAACGGGACATCCCGCCGCCCAAGAAACGAAAAATC
>CP070677.1:3768876-3778495 GCA_020352495.1 Candidatus Latescibacterota bacterium | reverse complement strand
TACACCGCCGAGGGGAGAACCGTGCTCGCCAGTATATACCGGGGGTACCTGGACATCGGCAAGGAGAGCGGCCACCCGATGATCGTCCTGGCGCCGACCTGGCGGGCGAGTCCAACCCGGCTGGCTGCGGCGGGGCTTGGATCCGTCGAGCGGGTAAATCGGGATTGTGTCGAGTTTCTATCATCGATCCGAGACGAGTATCGTGATTTTGTGGGGAGCGTGTTCGTCGGTGGTCTGATGGGGTGTGCGGGAAACGCGTACCGACCGGAGGAAGCGCTCTCTGCGGAGGAAGCGGAAACGTTTCATCGACCGCAAGCGGAAGCCCTTGCTCGGTCGGGTGTGGATTTTCTTATGGCGTCGACTATTCCCGCGGCGACCGAGGCAATCGGCATCGCCCGGGCGATGTCCGGAGCGGGATGTCCATACGTGGTGAGTTATATCGTGAGAGGCAACGGAACGCTACTGGACGGGACTCCCCTTGCTCAGACAATTGGCACCATCGACTCGGAAGTGACGCCAAAACCGTTTTTCTACATGGTCAACTGCGTTCATCCGCTCGTGTACGAACAAGCCATCTCACAACCCGATACGGATTCGGTAACAGTCAGGGAGAGAGTTCTCGGTCTTCAGGCCAACGCGTCCTGGAAGTCGCCGGAGGAATTGGAGGGCTTGGAGTACTTGGACTCGGAAGAGCCCGAGGCGTTTGCCGAGTCAATGGTTCGTGTGCACGATCGCCTTGGTACCAAGGTGCTCGGTGGGTGTTGCGGAACCGATCACCGCCACATCCGCTGTATCGCAGAACTCCTTGAGAGAAAATAAGTCGTGCGTCTGGAGACGATTTCACATCACCGATATCTGCCTCTCGCGTTGTTAGTCGGAAGCAACGAATTGTTACCATACAGCCGCGGCATCGTGGTATGGTTAGTCTATTAGTGCTCTGGCCCTCTCCCTCGTGGGAGCAGCTGCCGTCGTTTATCGAAACATTGAGAATCTAGGAGGATCAAGATGATTCGCATGAAGCGGACTCGCGATGCGCGGGTGATTCTTGGAGTGGTTCTTGCGATATTGTGTGTCGGGTTGGCTGCATATCCCGCCGCTTCGCAGCCCGGCGCCGTGAATGACTCGCTGCCAAGTCCCTGCAAATACCCGGCAGGTTTGGCGACCGACGGAGAGCGGTTCTTTGTTGCGGACTGGCGCGAGGGTACGGTCTTTGAAATCGATCCAACGGATGGAGCGGTCGTAAGCACCCGCAAGGCCCCGACGCTCAAACCCAAGGGATTGACCTACGGGGACGGTAAACTCTATGTCTGCGACGATCACACGGGTGGTGTCTTTGCGTGGGATTTCGACAGCGGCATCGTCGAGACAACTTTTCAGGCACCGGGCTCACGTGCCGCGGGTCTTGCGTGGAGCAAGGATGGATTGTTTATCCTCGAAAAAAAGAGCAGAAAGGTCTACAAGGTGCTCCCCGAAGACGGGACGATACTGGCCAATTTTCCGGTGCCCGACAGATATTGTGAGTGCATGACCCACGACGGAAAATATCTGTGGATCGCCAATCGGATCAAAGACGAGATCTATATGGTGGATCCGGAAACCGGCATGGTGATCGGAATCTTGGACGCCCCCGGCCCCTACGCGGCAGGGGTCGCGTGGGCAGACGGGCATCTCTGGAACATCGATTTCCAACACCGAAAACTCTATCAACTCGTCGTCGACGCAGCGAAGCCATACCGACTATCCGATACACGGGTGGCACGGGTGGAATACTACTGGGCGTTGAACAACTACGGCCCCGGCAATGTGACGGACGTTGTTCTCAACATAGCAATTCCCGAAGAGCTTCCAAATCAGGTGTTGCTCTCCGATCTCGACTTTTCGACGGCACCGGTCAAGATCACCAAAGATCAGTGGGAACAGCCTTGCGCCGTGTTTGACCTTGGTTCGGTAGAGGCGGGCAGCAAAAAGGAGCTGACGTATTCGGTCAACGCGAAGGTGTCAGCCATCCGGTATTTGATCGTTCCGGAAAAAACCGGGACATTGAAAGACATTCCACGGGACATTCGCAAGCAGTATCTATCCGATGGATCGAGGTATCGACTGTCGAGCCCCTATATTCAAGAAACAGTCAAGAAAGTTGTTGGAGACGAGAAAAACCCGTATTGGATCGCACGGAAGATCTACAACTTCGTGATCGGTGAACTCCACTACGAGATGATCGGTGGGTGGGATGTTCCCGAAGTCGTTTTGAAACGGGGAAGCGGTTCGTGTTCCGAATACACGTTTTCGTTTGTGTCTCTGTGCCGGGCGGCGGGTCTTCCGGCGAGATATCAGGGAAGCGTCGTGGTGCGCGGTGACGACGCGAGCGTCGACGAGGCGTTTCACAGATGGGCGCAGATTTATCTCCCCAACTACGGCTGGGTTCCCGTCGATGCAAACCGCGGTGATAAGGAGTCTCCGGTCGATCAGGCAAAGGGGATCGGACAACTCGCCGACCGGTTTCTCATCACCACACAAAGCGGAGGAGGCTCCGACTATCTCGCCTGGAGTTACAATTCCTTCGCGCGGTACAAGATGGATGGGTACTGCAAGATCGAAGAAGACAACTTTGGATTCTGGGAGCCCTTGGGAGACGAAGAGCTGCGTTCGGTTTCGACAAAGCCTTAAGGCAACGAAACCTGCAAATGAGAAAAGAGATCGGGTTTGAAGCCGTCGTTTATGTGCTCTGTATCGCATTGGCGAGCACACTTTGGGAACGGCCGTTCCTGTTATTCATTTGCTATCTCGGTTTGAGTCTGTTGATGCTCATCTGGTGGCACGCCCCTGGCGATCTCATTCTTTATTTCGTAGCTTTTGTATTTGGCACGTTGGCCGACATCGTTGCCGTCTACTTTGGCGCGTGGTCGTATTCAAAACCCCTGTATCTGGCACCGGTCTGGCTCCCACCGTTGTGGGGTATCGCCGCGCTTTTGCTCAAGAGGACTTCGGAGACTCTGCGAAAATTGGGGTAGGTGCAGTATAAACGACTGCACATGCTCGAGAGGTAGTAAGCAACTCAGCACCTGGTCATCACAATGCAGCATCCCAACATTCTTTTGCTTGTTATCGACACGCTCCGTGCGGACTATCTTGGCTGTTACGGGTGTCCCGATCAACTGAGTGAGAACATCGACCAAATCGCCCATTCGAGCATACTGTTCGAGAGCGCCTACTCCGCTTCCAACTTTACGGCGCCTGCTTTTGCATCGCTCTTTACGTCTTTGTATCCAGCCCAACACGGAGTCTATGACTTCAAGATAAAAGCCCTCCCTCCAAGTCCACTTCTGGAGTTATTGAAATCCCACGGCTATTACAGAAAGGCTGTCGTCGACTTTGGGTTTTTCAAGAGCTATCTGGGGGAGTCATTTGACGATATGGAGTCCTTGACCGATCTCACCGTGAACTGGTCTACGGAGGGGCCGTTGGTGGAGACGCAGCGGGCTATCGAATGGCTGGAGCAGCATCACACCGAGCCGTTCTTTTTGTTTCTTCATCTCTCTCCGCCTCACACGCCGTACCGCTTTCCAAAAGGATATTATGAAAACATGATGCGGTCCGATCTCTTTGCAGAGAACGCGGCGGAATTTAGGTCACACGAGACGCTCGGGCCGCTGTTTCCGGAACCGGTGGATGATCGGATACCGACTGAGCAGATTGACCGGTACAATCAGTGCAGTAGGGAACTGGGCCGGATCGCGGTGGACGGCAACCACGCTTCATTTGTGAAGTACCTCTATTCCGTGGAGGTCAAGGTTGTGGACGACTTGGTGGGTGCCGTTGTGAACACACTCAGAACTCTGGGGGTTCTCGACAACACGATTGTGAGTTTGTCATCGGACCACGGCGAAGAACTCTGGGATCACGGATCGTTTAGCCACGGGGCATCAGCGATGTATAACGAGGTCATTCGAACGCCGTGGATTCTGAGCGTTCCGGGGCAAGATGAGACAGCCGGGGTCGTCGACGAAAATGTGTCCCACGTGAATATCCTACCCACAATCATTGATCTTGCCGGAATCGAGATGCCGGATGAGTACCTGGGGAGGAGTGTGCGAGGGCACGTGGAGGCATCGAAAGGTTTGAGCGGGGCAGATGAAAAACCGCTGCCCCCGGTGTACTGCGAGACGGCACGGTTGATCAGTGTTGTCGACGGTGACTATAAACTGATCACTCCAAACCAGCGAACGAGCTTTCGAAGCCGAAAGGAACGGATCAGGTACCGGCTTGGAAGGATCAAGCAACGGTTCACGGGGTCCGAGAGACGAGCACTGGAGCTCTATGACCTTCGCGCGGATCCGGGGGAAAAGCGAAACCTGGCCAAGGAAAGAAGAGCGGTGGCGGAGTGTCTCCTCAGTTTGATCCGCGATTATCACGCGGGACGCGGTCCGGCGATCGAAGCGGCCAGAGACCTGACAAAAGAGGAGGAGGATCGCATCAAGAAGGAACTGGAGGGCTTGGGGTACCACTGACCTCGATCCGTCACGGTCCTGTTATCGGCTGGCGTGCGTTGAGCGTGGGGATGGTAAGTGTACGGCGGCTCAGACAGTCCTCGCGCCGACCGGGCACGTCGCGATATCCAGCAACGATTCTAGCTGCGGCGCGCTGCGGAACTCGCCGGCGCACACTCACCATCCCCACGTCACGAATTCCACGTTGTTTTCACGTTCGATGTGTCAAATCGAGTGGCATTGACGACCGTCGGTTCGCTCAGAACAATCGCCAGTGAGGCAACGACTCCAGCCCGTGTTTCGCTGCATCCGCCCGCATGATCGATTCCAGACTCTCGACGAGCGATTCCGGTGCGACCGCCGCTTGACGGTTCTCGACGAGTTGCCGCACCTTCGAGTGGGCTCGCTCACTCGCACTCATTGAACCGCCTTTTTCCCATTCGCCTTGCGTTCCCCTGTCGATCACGTCGGACGGATAGTACACCTCATCCCTGAAATGCTGTCGAGTGTGTTCGGTGGTCATAAAGGATCGGCTGGCGCTATCGGCGAAATCGCGGAGGACTTCGAAGCCGGCCGATTCGTTGCGAAACACGACGCCCTCGATCAATCGTTGGGCCATTGCGCAGATCTCGTTGTCGAGTACGAGCTTCTCGAGACTCTGACAGCTGACAAAATTCAGCATACCGGGACCGGATACTATGTTGACCCCGGCGAGGGCTGCGAGCGTGGCACCAATTGCGCTCTCTAAACCTGCCTGAAAATCGGGTGACTTCGCATCACTGAGTCCCATGTACGAATGGACGGGGAGACCGAGCGATTTTCCGATTTGTCCGTAAGCCACAACGACCATCATGGTCTCGATGGCGCCGACCGGTGTCGTACCTTTTCGCATGTCAAAGATGGCGGGGGCGCCGCCGTATACGATCGGTGCACCGGGGTTGGCCGATTGATGAATTACGATCCCGCTGAGATTCTCGGCGGTGTGCTGTACGAGCGCACCGGTCAGCGTTACCGGCGCCGTAGCGCCCGCCAGCGGCATGGAGACGGTTTCTGCTGGAACCCCATGTCGTGCGCAGTCGACGAGCGCCTGGCAGGTCAAATCACTCCACATGAGTGGTGGTGAGGGGCAGCAATCGAAGACGGCAAGCGGTTTGTCCTTTAGAGCGGCTGCGCTGCCACGCGCTGATGTGAGCATGGCGAGCATCACGGGGAACGCCGTTTTTGTGAAGGTGCCGGTAATGATCGGTTTTTTGCAGTAGATGAGCGAGAGAAAGAGCCGGTAGCGGTCGGCAAGTGTTTCTGGAACGTCGTGGGGGACCAGCGCGGTGCTCTGGGCCTTGAACGCGGAAAGCTGCTCGGTGAGTACCGCGAAATCCACAAGGTCTTTTGTGTTGGGTTTTCTGATACGGTTATCGGCAAAATCGTGGATCGAGATCGCGGCGGATCCGGGGTCGAAGATGACATTGTCGTTTCCGATCTCGGCTATTTCTTCACCCTCGCGGTCAAATAGCGAAAACGTGTCCGGCACCGTATCGACACACCGATCACAAAGATCTCCCGAGATATAGACTCGCTTCCCGTCATCGGAGACCTTGGCCCCCGAACCGGCAAGAATTTCGACCGTTTCTTCGTTTTCGACAAATACGCCGATGTTCTCGAGGGTTTGTATCGCCTCGTCGATGATTTGTTCGACGCGTTTAGCCGGAAGGATATCGAATCTTGGTTGTCGGTGGTCCGTCATCGATT
The DNA here is from genome assembly GCA_020352495.1 of Candidatus Latescibacterota bacterium. Lineage (GTDB taxonomy): Bacteria > Krumholzibacteriota > Krumholzibacteriia > WVZY01 > WVZY01. The sequence continues at coordinate 3,772,262 of CP070677.1, read as the reverse complement.
GGATGGGTATGCGTTAGGCATTGTCCTCGTGCTTGAAACGGCAGTTGACCATACCGCAGTATTCACAAACCTCGGTGTCGCGCATGTCAACGGGTTGGTCACCGATCGTCATAGCAAACGTGATCGATTTTCTCGGGACGAGCATCGAGCCCTCGGTAAGACGAACACCCAGTGTCTCGCCTTGAAGACCGGCGAAAATCCACTTCTGCTCGGCCACGTTCCACCCCCCGTAGCCTGGACTAAAGCGACGGCTGCATTTCAATCCCGATTCTTCGATCTTCTCACGAATGATCAGTTCCACCGCTTCGGCTGCCGCTTCGGCGGCGGCAGAGCCATAACTGTCGAGAATCAGCGCGTGGCTCAGATCACCCGAGAGCTTGTATTTGTTGACGACTTCCTCGAGCTTACCGCCGATCGTTACCAGGCAGACGACGATGGCGCCGATGTGGCACACATAATGTGAGTGGAAATACTCGTCGTTTGTCATCGTCCGGTAGACCGCGGCCGGTTCGAGGAGTTTGGGGGCATTGGCTTCGATGTCCTCCAACATGGTCAGCACACGTGGGGGAATCTGATTTTTTTCGTACCCCAGAAACCTGGCGATGTCTTCGCGCTTGACCTTGATTTCGAATGGTCCGACCCGGTTGATCTTCGTCATGTCTGCTCCTCGGTTCTTCTAGGATGCCGACGCAGCATCCGAACTCTTGTAGTTCTGAAGTCGAATGGATACTTCACGGATAAAGTCGGGTGTTGTCCCACAACATCCCCCCGCAGCATTGATTCCAACATCGTAAAGATCAATCATGTGTTGAGCGAATTCTTCGGCCCTCTGCTCGTATACGTGAGCTCCGTCCCTGATGGTCGGCTGACCAGCGTTGGGTTGGCACAGTATCGGAAGATCGGTGTTCTCGCGGAGCCTGACGGCCAATTCGGTCATTTCCGTACTCGTGATCGTACAGTTCGCGCCAACGACGTCGGCGCCGGCACCTGTCAGTTTTTTTATCGATTCGCCGGCTTCGTCTCCCATCACGGTAAAATATCCCCGTGGATTCTTGTTGAACGTGAGGCTCACGGCAACGGGCGTCTCGCTCACGCTTTTCACCGCCTCGAGAGCCAGGAGGCCTTCGCGCAAATCATAGATGGTTTCGATGAGGATGAGATCGATGGTCCCAATTGTACTCTTCATCGTTTTGACAAACTCGGTTTTTATTTCGTTCTCGGTGAAGTTCCCTAACGGTTGCATCATCATTCCCGTGGGACCGAGAGAGAGGGCGACGTACCGTTTGGGATTTTTGGCTGTGGGCGCGGGGTCGGAACTCCCCGTTGTCGATCGGTTGTGCCCCCGTGAGAATTCCTCGACGGCTTCTTTTGCCAAACGGACTCCAGTTGTGTTGATTTCACCGATCATATCCCCGACACCGTAGCTCGTCAGCCGGAACGGTGTACCGCCGAAGGTGTTTGTCTCGATGACGTCCGCCCCGGCGTCGAGATATGCCGAGTGGATCTCTCGTACGAGTGACGGTCGGGTCCGATTCCACTCCTCGGGTGGCATTCCGGGCTGGAGCCCCTTCGCGATCAACATCGTTCCCAGACCTCCGTCAAAGAGAACACGGCCTTTGCGCAATCGGCTGAGTATGTCGGTATCGACTGTCATGGTATGACTAGGATAGTAGTGCGTCGGCTTTGTGGACGGCCTCCACGGCGTTTTCCGCATAGCCGTCGGCGCCGATGTCATTGGCCCAACTTTCTGTCGTCGGTGCGCCCCCAACGAGAACCTTAACCGTGTCTCTCAAACCTTCATGGCGAAGCAAGTCAATAACCTCTTTTTGTCCGGTCATCGTTGTCGTCAAAAGAGCGGACATACAAACCAAACTCGGTTTTTGGGTCTTGACCTCACTGAGAAACCGTTGGTATGTGACGTCCGCGCCGAGATCGATCACCCGATATCCATTGGCGGCGAGCATTGTCGCCACGAGCGTCTTCCCGATATCATGAATGTCTCCCTGGACGGTGCCAATTATGATAAGGCCCCTGGAGCGTTCGTCCTTACCGCCGGCAAGCAAAGCCGGGTGCAGGGTGTCCATGGCTGCCTTCATCGATTCGGCGCTAAAAGCCAATTCGGGAAGAAAATATTCGCCTTTCTCCCAAAGCTCACCGGCCTCGCGAATCCCGCGCGAAAACCCGTTTTCGATGACATCGAGCACGTCATAGCCGTTATCTATGGTACTGGCAGCGAGTTCCACCGCCCGCTCCCGGTCACCCTTCAGCACGGCGTCTCTACAGTGCGTAAGAAATTCAGTCATCATCACTCCTCCGCTCCCAAGGGTATGTCAGGACCCTGTGGCAGCCAGATGCGTTGGCATCGCTCGAAACATGTTGGATTTTATGTGATTCGGCAATTGGCTGTCAAGCTAACCGAGGTCGACCCGTTGGACGACGACGGCACTTTTCATCGACCGAAGTGGAACACCTCAAAAACCGCATTGGCAAGGGGAGAAATCGGCTTGTCGGCTATCATGTTTGCCTCTCGCACGATTTCACCGGTTGCGGCGCTTGAAATATTGAGTCCCGATCAACGACGTGATACACTTACCCCCGCAGTAAATTGGGGGGGCTTGCGAACTCGGCTTATTACAGACAAGGAGGTCACGAACTAGGAATACAGCTAATAAGCCCGTTTGTAGGCCGTGACGCCACCCTTGATACGGATCTGTGCCCATACTTCCGGGGGTACATCTCAAAACCTTATTGAAGGAGGGTAGTCATGCGCCATCTGTTAGTGAGCGTTCTCATCCTAGCGCTCGCCGTTCCCGCGACCACGGTGTTTGCGTCAAAAGAGCTGAGCACGGAAGCGCTCCAGACCGTTACTCCAACACCCGTCATACTCGGCACCTCTGGGATGCAACAGAACTGCCAGGTTGGAAATCTCAATCCACCGGCGTGGGCCATCAACAATTTCTTGCTGCCGCCGGAAGAGTACAAGCTGGCATTCGATGCGATGACGACGTGTGCGATCTGCTACGATGCGCCGTTCACGAACGGGTTCATGGTTCATACGGTTCACGTCTTGCTGCAAACCGCCGAAGCTTGCAGCGTGTTGATGGCCGTCGATGTGGAAGAAGCCGTTTATCCCACGAGCCCGGATTGTCCCGAGCCGGGACCCGTGTGGTGTTCGAGCGGTCTGTTTCTCGTGGTCATCCCGGGCGCCGGCTTGTGGGACATAGGCTTGCCGATCTCGTGCCCATGTCTGGCGACGAACGGACGGTTCGAGTACTTGCTAAGCTTCTATCTCGAGGCGTTCTCCTGTGCCACCGGGACGATTCCCGATCTGATTACCGACGCGGGACCGCCGCTGCTCTGCCACAACTGGAACAACTTTGGAACGG
>CP070677.1:3753338-3768776 GCA_020352495.1 Candidatus Latescibacterota bacterium | reverse complement strand
CGGTGAGTTCAAAACGGTGGTCATGGTCGACATACCGGGTCTCATCGAGGGCGCTCATGCCGGAAGGGGGATGGGAAGGGAGTTCCTTCGCCATATCGAGAGATGCCGCGTTGTGTTGTACCTCGTCGACGTGAGCCAACCCGACCCCGAGAAGAGCTACCATACGCTCCGAAGCGAACTCCTCAAATACGATCCCGTGCTACTCGAGAAGCCAAGCATATTGGTGCTGACGAAGTGCGATCTGTTGGAATCCGGTACGCGCGGCGTGGAGCGAGATTTACTCAAGATTCACTCGAGAGTTTTTGCGATATCAGCGGTAACGGGGGAGGGACTCGAAGCGCTTCTTGTCGAGTTGGGCAAGACGATCGATTAGAGTGGGATGGAGGTGGTTGGTGTGGTGCCGTCGTACTACCCGATTATCGCGGTGCTTCTCGCCAAAGGGATCGTCGCCGCGGATTGCTTCAGGCTTCCCAGAGACTATCCGGACACTTTTAAGAAGCTCCAAACCTCCGAGGGACGCGATGAGCTCTCGCTGGTTCTCGGAAAACCAGTTTGTGAGATTCCTTGGAGGGTCTTTGATAAACAGATCGAGGCCTTGGAACGGCATGAGGTCGGAGTGGTGACCTTTCTCGATCCCGGTTTCCCCCGATATCTGAGAGAGATACCCAAATCGCCACCTATCCTTTTTTACAAGGGTAATCCTGGGATCCTGGACCGCCGGGGGGTGGCGATCGTCGGGAGTCGGCGGCCGTCTGCCAGGGGGGCGGCGTTTACGAGACGTCTTGCCGGTGATTTTGCGGAGCGTGGGATTCTCGTGACGAGTGGGGCGGCTAGGGGTATTGACACCGCCGCGCACGAGGGAACCTTGGACCGCGGCGGGGTGACAGCGGCGATCGTTGGGACGGGGCTGGACATCGCCTATCCCGAGGAAAACGCGGGGCTTCTCCAAACGATTTCCAAGACCGGATGCGTCGTGAGCGAGCAGCTCATGGGGACAATGCCACGGCCGTTTGTCTTCCCCTTGAGAAATCGGTTGATAAGCGGGTTGTCTCACGTTGTCGTCGTGGTGGAGGCGGCAGCGCGGAGTGGCGCGTTGATCACCGCTCAATGGGCATTGGAGCAGGGACGAGATGTTGGCGCTGTTCCGGGATTTCCCGGAGATTTGAGAAGCCGCGGTACAAACACGTGACTCAAAACGGGGGCGTTTCCCGTCGAGCGTGTCGACGACGTACTCGAGGCGGTACCCAAGCTGATCGTGCCCGGTCGAAACGTTGGCAGGTGGAGTGTTGCGCGCGCCGGAGCGGACGATGGCGAGGACGACCGGATCAAGACTCTCACCGAGCACGGCCGGGCGGTTCTCGACGCTTTGAGCTCGAGTCCCACCGACCCGGACACGGTGGCCGCCCACGCCGGTCTGCCCGTGGCGGCCGTTCAGCGGTCGCTTCTCGAGCTGGAGTTGCGGGGGTTTGTTGAAAGAGATCCGTCGGGCTTCTATTATAGGGTCTGACCTGGGCGAGTGCGAAATGTGTATGTGACCGTCTCAGCTTCGACGGCCGTGTGCGAGCCTCCCTGGCCACCGGGCGCACTGCAACCGATGGCGGGTTGACAACAAGACGTCGTCACCGTTACAACCCAAGGCAGGAAGCTTACGCTTTGCTCATCTGGGACTCTGGACAATGGCAAACAAGACACAAGAAGAACTCCTCTCCACGATTCGACCGCTCCCGTTGTCGAGACGGATCCGTCACAGGATCGAGTACCTGTTGACCGAGTTACTGATCTCGGTTTGTTCGGTCGTACCGCTTGGTGCGCTCCGGCGTGTTGGGGGCGCGCTTGGATGGCTTGGGTGGCGAGTCTTTGGGATCCGCCGTCGGGTCGTCACGGATAACCTCGACGCTTCGCTCCCTGACTCGTCAAGCCGAGAAAGGGAAAGAATAGCGATCGAGTCGTACAAAAACATGGGACGGGCGTTGATGGAGTTTGCAGCTTTTCGAGGTCTTTCCGCCGAAAAACTTCTTGGGATGGTGGATATCGAGGGTCTGGAGAACTTCGACAAGGCGCTCGAGCACGGCAACGGGGCGATCCTGTTTACCGGGCATTTTGGGAATTGGGAGCTTCTTGGGGCGGTGATTGCGCGGTGTGGTTATCCGATCCACGTGACGGATACCAATCACAGCAACAAGCTGGTCCACGAGATCATATCAGATCTGCGAACCAGACAAGGTATGCGGATCATCTCGCCAAGCGAACCGCTTACGAGAATCACTCAACTTCTTTCCGAGAACCAATTTGTTGCCTATCTGGCCGATCAGGATGCAAGGCGGGACGGGATTTTCGTGGACTTTTTGGGGAGACCGGCTTCGACGGTAAGGGGGCCGGCCATTTTTTCCATAAGAAAAAAATGCCCGATCGTCCCCGGGTTTCTGATTCGCAAGGGACGCGATCGCCATCGGGCGATATTCGAAAAGCCACTGTGGCCGGACGAGCGGTTGGTGAGCGGGGAAGCCGTCCTCGAGCTTACACAACGATTCACAACACTGCTCGAACGATACGTGCGCGAATACCCCGAACAATATTTCTGGACTCACAGGAGATGGAAGACCAGACCCGACGGGAGGGTGGTGCGGTAGCGTTTCAGGGTTTGGGTTTCTCGGTCTCTCCAGCGGTGTTCTGAAAACCTATGGGCGCCCTGCTTGGATCCGTGGGGACCAGGGGGATCTTCCCGTGCTCTTTTTCGAATTTGGCCACATTGTTTTCGAGCGTCGAGAGTAAGGCTTTGGCGCTCTGCGGTGTCATGAGTATCCGGGAAAACACTTTGGCCTTCTTGACGCCGGGGAGCATCCGTGCGAAGTCGAGGATGAACTCGGCGTTGGAGTGTGTGACGATGACGAAATTCGAATAGATGCCTTCCCACTCTTTGTCGCCTATCTCGATATTGACGGCGCGGTTTGGATTCATGTGTTTCCTCCTGTCGATCGCGTGAGGTTTTGAGACCCCACTCTAACATACGAGTCTGCCACGCACAACCCAGTGGTTGCCGCCGGCGGGGGGATTCGGTCGGGGGGCAACTGAGAATTGCCGCGTCGGTATGCCAAGAACCCGTGTCTTGACACGAAGGGGCGTTCCGGTCAAACCACTTGACACCCCGGAGCACGTATGCTAATGTCAACCTCCGATTTACACCCGCTATCCGTCGACCGTTGTGCTTCGATAGGAGCTTCACTCAGAGGGTCCTAAATTTTTTTGCTCGAGACACCTGAATCATGGCCAATACCGGTTTGTCCAAGGCTCGTGTGGAGATGTACCTCTCCAAGTTTGCGTCATCGCGCGTCTGCGTTCTCGGTGACGTCATGCTGGATCGCTATTTCTGGGGAGAGGTCGAACGGATTTCGCCGGAGGCGCCAGTTCCCGTTGTTCGGGTGAACCGTCGGAGTTCCCGACTCGGGGGGGCGGCCAACGTCGCTGCCAACCTTTGCGCGGTAGGCGTTGAGGCGGCGGTCGCCGGTGTGATTGGTGATGATCCGGCCGGACACGAGCTCGGTGAATTGCTCGAGGGACTGCGTATCGATACGGAGTGTCTTGTCGTGGAGAACGCGAGAGAGACAACGGAGAAGGTCAGGATCATCGCCCAGAGCCAACAAGTGGTCCGTGCCGATTTCGAGACAGAATCGCCGTTGTCCGAATCGAGTAAACGGCGGATCGTTTCGAACATCATCGACGGGGTCGATCGGTTTGACGCGCTCATCGTATCGGATTACGGCAAGGGTGTTGTGCAAGAAGCCCATCTCCGCGAGATCATTCGGGCCTGGAAAAAACATGATAAACCCGTGCTGGTCGATCCACACGTGGGACATTTCAAGTGGTACCACGGCTCGACCATCGTCACTCCCAATACAAAAGAGGCGGCGAGTTGCTACGGGGTGAGCTTGGATCGTGAGGAGCTGCTATCGAGCATCGGTTTTAGGATGATCGAGGAGCTCGATCTGAAAGCTCTGCTCGTCACACGTGGGGAAGACGGAATGAGCCTGTTTCTCGACGACCAAAAACAGATTCATATCCCCACCGTGGCCAAGGAGGTCTACGACGTCACCGGGGCGGGAGACACGGTGATCGGTATTCTCGCCGCGGGGATCGCATCGGGGGCGCCGCTCATCGACGCCGTTGTCGTGGCCAACCAAGCAGCCGGTGAGGTCGTCAAAGAAGTCGGGACGTCAACCATAACAAGGGACAAGCTTCTTAACTCATTTGAATAGAATCTGTTGCACGGTTTATGTCAGGTAGTAGATAAAGTTGATTGTCGACAGGGCAGAGTTGGGTCCGGCGTTCGATGGAATCCGTCAGATGGGGCGGAGCATCGTTTTCACCAATGGTTGTTTTGATCTGCTCCATCCGGGACATCTTCGATTGTTCTCGCGTTCTGCGGCGCTTGGTGACGTGCTGGTTGTCGCGATCAACGATGACGACTCGGTTAGGAGACTCAAGGGCGCCGATCGCCCGATCTACCCGGAGGACGAACGGGCGGAGATCCTCTGCGCACTGCGTTGGGTGGACTGTGTGACGATTTTTCCCGAGGACACACCGCTCGAGACGATTGAGCTCGTTCGACCGGACGTGCTTGTCAAGGGCGCCGAGTACCAAGAGCGTGATATCGTGGGCGCCAGTTTTGTCCGGAGTTACGGGGGAAACGTTGTCCGGATCCCAATGAAAAAGGGATTCGCGACACGTCTGATGGTTGAGAGATTCTCAAGATCGTGATAGCGATACCCGGGGTGTGTCGGGGTCTGTGCCCGGAGGGAAGCGCTTGCGCGCGCCGCGCGTTTGAACCGAGACGGAAATATTGAAGTGTGAGGAAAGGAAGTAGTCAATGAGCAGAGAGCGAATCATCATCATGGGCGCAGCCGGCAGGGATTTTCACAACTTCAATACGCTATACCGTGACAACGAGAATGCCGAGGTGGTGGCGTTTACCGCCACGCAGATTCCCAACATCGAGGGGCGGCAGTACCCTGCGGAGATAGCGGGGCCGCTTTACCCCAATGGGATTCCAATCATCTCGGAGGATTCACTCGGCGGACTGCTCGAGAAAGAGAAGATAGACACGGCGGTGTTTTCCTACAGCGATGTCTCTTATGAATACGTGATGCAGGTTGGCGCCAGGGTGAACGCAATGGGTGTGGATTTCAAGCTTGTCGGTGCCGGGGCCTCGATGCTGGAGAGCAACAGACCCGTGGTGGCGGTTTGTGCCGTTCGGACGGGGAGTGGGAAAAGTCAAACCACGCGACGGGTCTCCGAGATCCTCCGGGAGAAGGGTCACCGCGTGGCCGTTATTCGTCATCCGATGCCGTACGGAGACTTAAGGAGGCAAGTCGTCCAGCGTTTTGCATCGTTGGAGGACCTCGACCGACACCAGTGTACCATCGAGGAACGCGAAGAATACGAACACCACATCGAAAGCGGAAATGTGGTGTTCGCCGGTGTCGACTACAAACAAATTCTCTCAGAGGCGGAGCCGGAGGCGGATGTCGTTCTGTGGGACGGTGGTAACAACGATCTGCCCTTCTACAAGCCGGATCTCTGGATCGTGATCGCCGACCCCCACCGACCGGGGCACGAAACGAGATACTATCCGGGTGAGATCAACGTTTACCGGGCCGATGTCGTCGTGGTCAACAAGATCGCAACTGCCAACCCAAAGGACGTTGATACCGTCATTGCGAATGTCAAGGAACGCAATCCCAAAGCGCAGATCGTGCGCGCCGCGTCACCAATTACCGTCGAGGGCGACGCGTCACAGATCAAGGGCAAGCGCGTGCTCTGTGTGGAGGACGGGCCGACGCTGACCCACGGCGAAATGAAATACGGCGCCGCCGTCGTGGCCGCCAAGGAGAACGGAGCGGCCGAGATCATCGATCCGCGTCCTTTCGCCGTCGGTACGATAAAAGCCACATTTGAGGCGTACCCGGCAATCGGGGAACTCCTCCCGGCGATGGGTTACGGATCGGAACAGATTGCGGATCTGACCGAGACGATCGACAGATCCGACGCTGAGCTCGTCATAGTCGGAACACCGATCAATTTAGCCCGTGTGGCGAAGTTTTCCAAACCATCTCTTCAGGTGGGTTATCACCTGGAGGAGCAGGGTGAGCCGACTCTCGCTCAAATCCTCGAGAGGTTTGTTACGGCTCACGTCAAGTAGTCTTGTGGTGGGGTACTCCGGCAAGAGCCAGGTGCACCACGTTTGTGAAATGTTTGATTGGAACCAAACCCTGTCTGAAAAGGGGCGAGCGGATGAAGATTCACGAATATCAAGCCAAAGAGCTGTTTCGCAAAGGAGGTATACCGGTGCCTCGCGGTGAGGTCGTAACGACACCCGAGGCGGCGTACGACCTCGCAAAAGAATACGGTGGCACGGTAGCGGTCAAGGCGCAAGTGCTCGTGGGCGGTCGCGGCAAGGCGGGTGGTGTCAAACTCGCCAAGACACCCGACGAGGCAAGACAATACGCCGAGGCGATACTCGGGATGGACATCAAGGGGCTCACTGTCGAACGAGTTCTCGTGACAGAAGCCGTCGACATCGCCAAGGAGATATACGTCGGTGTCATCATGGATCGAAGCGCACAAAAGCCGGTCATCATGGCGTCCGCGGCGGGCGGGGTCGAGATCGAAGAGGTGGCGCGTGAGACGCCCGAGTTGATTCACCGAACCCACATCGATCCGAGGTATGGCGCTCTTGCGTTTCAGAGCCGTGCGCTCGCCGGTGCGCTTCACGAGGATTTCAAAGTCGTGAGGCAGATTGCGGCCATCATCGAGAAGCTCTACGACGTGTTCGAAACGACGGACGCAAGTCTGGCAGAGATCAATCCTCTCGTCGTCACGCCATCCGGCGAGGTGGTGGCGATCGATGCAAAAGTGAATGTCGATGACAGCGCGCTTTACCGACAAGCTGACCTCGAGGCGATGAGGGACCTGTCCGCAGAAGACTCCGGCGAGGTCGAGGCGAGAAAGGCGGATCTTTCTTTTGTTCGGCTCCAGGGCAACGTGGGGTGCGTCGTCAACGGCGCCGGACTGGCAATGGCCACGATGGATCTAATCAAGACTTATGGAGGCGAGCCGGCCAATTTTCTGGATATCGGTGGGAGTTCGAGTCCGGAGAAGGTAGTCACGGCACTCAATATCATTTTGAGCGATCCAAATGTGAAATCGATCTTCATCAATATTTTTGGTGGGATCACCAGATGTGACGATGTGGCCAGAGGATTGGTCACCGCGTTTAAGGAAATGGATCTCAATCTGCCTATCGTTATCCGACTGACGGGAACAAACGAGAAAGAGGCCAAAGAAATCCTATCGGAGATGGATCTTCACACTGCGCCCACGATGGACGACGGCGTCAAAAAAGCGATTGAGCTGGCAAACTGATCGGAGCCAGCGGAAAAAAGGAGTCAACATTGAGTATATTCATTGATGAAAACACGCGGCTCGTCGTCCAGGGCATCACTGGGCGGGACGGGTCGTTCCATACTTCTCAGATGGAACAGTATGGAACCAGGATCGTGGCCGGGGTGACACCCGGAAAAGGTGGTGGCCGGTTCGAGGACCGAATCCCGATCTTCAACACGGTCAAAGAAGCCGTTGAGAAGACCGGGGCCAACACATCTGTAATCTACGTTCGTGCGCCGTTTGCCGCCGATGCGATCTGCGAAGCGACGGACGCCAGAATCGAACTCGTCGTATGTATCTCGGAGGGGATACCGGTAAGGGATATGTCTCGTGTGATGCCGTTTCTCCGCTCCAAGAACACTCGGCTCATTGGGCCAAACTGCCCCGGCATCATTGCGCCCGGGAAGAAGACCAAAGTCGGAATTCTCCCCGGCAACATATTCAAACCGGGTTCTGTCGGTGTTGTCTCAAGAAGCGGCACGTTGACCTACGAGGTGGTCTTCCAACTCACGAGCAACGGATTTGGCCAGTCGACCTGTGTCGGCATCGGCGGTGACCCCCTGATCGGCACCGATTTCATAGACACGCTGGACGCGTTTCAGAAGGACAGCGAGACGGAAGCGGTAGTCCTGATCGGTGAGATCGGTGGAACAGACGAACAGGAAGCGGCCGAATTCATAAAGAAAAACTTGGACAAACCGGTTGTTGCGTTTATCGCGGGGCAAACCGCGCCCGAGGGTAAACGTATGGGACACGCCGGTGCCATCGTGTCGGGCGCATCCGGGACCGCAAAAGAGAAGATCGAGGCTTTTGAGAAGGCGGGAATTCCCGTTGCGAGGATACCGTCGGAGATCGCTGCGCTGGTCGAGAAGACCGCTCCCGGAGCGCGGAAATAGACGGGCGGTCCGCGTCGCGAAGAACACAGGGCGGCAATCCCGGAATGGGGATCTCCCGTTGAGCAGGTCTCCAAGACAGGCTAGCTCATGAAGACGCTCTTGATGATCAAACCGGATATCGTCGAAAACGGTCTCCATGGTGAGATTATTGCCTTTGTTTTGAGAAATCGTTTCCGGATCACGGATCTGAGGATGGTCTCCATGGATAAGGCGATGGCTGAGCGTTTTTACGAGGTTCACAAGAACAAGGATTTTTTCGCCCCGCTCGTCGAGTACGTCACGAGCGGGCCGGTCGTAGCGATGGAGATCGATGGCGAGAACGTCATAACGAAAATTCGATCGCTCGTCGGGGCAACGGATCCGGTGGAGGCGAAGCCGGGAACGATCCGTCACATGTACGGTATCTCCATACGCAACAACGCCGTACACGCGTCAGACTCGCCCGAAGCGGCGAAAAAAGAGCTTGCAATCGTATTCGGCGACTCCTAAATTCGGTTGGACGACGTGCTAAAGCCAGAAAAGACAACGGGGAAAGGCGATGATTCTGGACCTCGAGAAGCTGTCATCCGACACTCAGTTGGTTGCGGCGGATGAGGCGGTAAGGTTTGACGACGTCGACGGCGCCGAGAACCGGATCAATTGCCACATAGAGCTGACCGTCCGAAAAATAGCGGAATCGTTCTTTATTCATGCGGATCTGTCAGGGGTCTTTACGACCCGGTGCCACAAGTGTCTCGAGCCCACCGAGCATCGTGTGGAGACTTCTTTCGAGATCGTGGTGAAAAAAGCCTCCGCGGATACTGGGGCGCGGGAGGTCTCGGGTGACGACGACCTGATTTATCTTCCCGCCGGCGAAGATCAGATATCGCTGGATCAGCATATATACGAGAACCTGATCGTAAACATCCCGATGCAGATTTTCTGCAGTGATGACTGCAAGGGACTGTGTCCGGGATGCGGGGCGAATTTGAATCACGAGGAGTGCAAATGCGCCCCCGAGAGCGACCCAAGATGGGATGCGCTCCGAAAGCTAAAGGATACGTCCTCGGAATGATCGTTTTTTAAAGGAGAGCCAAATGGCCGTTCCGAAAAGAAAAACATCCAAAGCCCGAAGGAACAAGCGAAGGGCCAACCTGCGGGTCAACAGTCCAACCTTGAGCCGTTGCTCGCATTGTCACCAGCTCAAGCCGCCGCACAGCGTGTGTCCCAACTGTGGCTACTATGGCGGACGCGAGGTTGTAAAAATCGAAGAAGAGCTCTAAGGTGGTGCCAGCTTGAAAATCGCTGTAGACGCCATGGGCGGGGACAGGGGACCGGAGATAGTGACGAAGGCGGCCATCGAAGCTGCGAAGAGCGATCCCTCCAATCTCACCGTCGTCGTGGTCGGCGATGCCCCGCGCATCGAGGCTGTGCTGCGAAAATCCCGGGGAAAATTCTCGAACATCGAAGTGGTTCATGCGTCGGAAACGGTGGGGATGTCCGAACCTCCCGCGAGCGCGATCCGCAAAAAAAAGGATTCATCCATCGCCGTTACCCTGAGGCTTCTCAAGGAGGGAGCGGTTGATGGAATGGTCAGCCCAGGAAACACCGGGGCTGTTGTGGCAGGATCGCTAGTCACACTTGGTCGCCTCCATGGGGTCTCCCGCCCCGCCATCGCAACGTTTTATCCGACGGCAAAGGGATGGGTAGTTGTGCTCGACATCGGAGCGAACTCGGTTTGCACACCCAAAAACCTCCTTCAATTCGGAATCATGGGATCGGTGTTCGCCCAGTATCATCTCGATCTGAAGAACCCGCGGGTGGGTCTGCTCAACATAGGCGAGGAGCGAAGCAAGGGAACCGACATAGTCAAGGAAGCCTATGGCATGCTCGAGAGCGGCAATGTCAATTTTGTCGGGAATGTCGAGGGAAGGGACGTGTTCTCCGGTGCAGCGGATGTCGTCGTCTGTGACGGGTTTGTGGGTAACATTTTGCTAAAGTTCGCGGAGAGCATCGTCGCGTTCACGAGTTACGTTTTGAGGGAGGAGATAAAAAAGAAGGTAATCGCAAAACTGGGAGCGCTTCTGATGAAAGGAGCGTTCTTTTCGTTTCGCTCACGTTTGGATTATGCCGAATACGGAGGTGCTCCGCTCCTTGGCGTAAACGGCGTCGTGATCATCGCTCATGGAAAAAGCTCGGTACGAGCGATTCGAAACGCGATATTCATGGCCCGACGGTTCGTTACGTTCGGCGTCAACAGACACATCGAAGAGCACTTTATTGAAACGGCGGGCAAGGTTGCCTGATTGCCCCACGTGACGCGTTCAACCTCAGGAGAAAACATGGATTGTGCGATGCTGTTTCCCGGCCAGGCGTCCCAGTACGTCGGCATGGGGCGTGACTACTACGACGCGTGTGAGATCGGTCGTGAGACTTACAAAACGGCGAACCAAATCCTTGGATTCGATATTGCGGGACTATCATTCGAGGGTGACCTCGAGGAACTGACAAAGACTCACAACGCCCAGCCGGCGATTCTGGTTCACAGCGTCGTCGTTTACAGAGCGTTGATCAAACAGGGTTTCAAACCAAAGGTTGTTGCGGGTCACAGTCTTGGGGAATTCTCGGCGTTGGTCGCGGCAGGTTTCTTCGAATTCGAGGACGCGCTTCTCATCGTCCGGAAACGAGGGGAGTTGATGTACGAGGCGGGTCTCGAGCGTCCGGGGACGATGGCGGCGATAATCGGTATGGAAGAAGAGAACGTCCGAAGTTGTGTCGGGGATGCAGCCGACGCAGGTGTTGTCGTGGTCGCGAATATCAATGCTCCGGCACAATTCGCAATTTCGGGAGAGATCAAAGCCGTCGAGAGAGCAGTCGAAATCGCAAAGGAGCGTGGCGCCAAGAAGGCATTGAAGCTCCAAGTCAGCGGGGCGTTTCATTCACCGTTGATGGAGAAGACGTCGAGGGCGCTCACCGCGTACATAAATGAGTTCGGGCACGGACGCCTCGATATCGCGTGGATTGCCAACGTCACTGGTACAGCTGTGGAGGAGCGCGACAAGGTCGTTGGATTGTTGTCGAGTCAGCTGTCGTCTCCGGTACTCTGGGTCAAGAGCATGGAGACGCTTGCCGACCTGTTCCGGGGCCCCGTTTTCGAAGTTGGCCCGGGAAAGGTTCTCACCGGTTTGATGAAGCGGATAGTACCTGATATCTCCGTCCAGCCGCTGTCGGAAGTCGCCAGTATCGAACAGGTAAGCAAACTGCGTTCGTAAACTTTTTGTTTGACTGACGGGGCATTTGCGCTTATAAGAAATGGCAAAATCGAGAGGATTCCGATGGAGCACACCGGTAAGGTCGGATTTGTCACGGGCGGGTCGCGTGGGATCGGTAAGGAGATAGCCGTCCAACTTGCCAAACACGGTGCCGACGTTGCGATCGCCGACGTGTTGGACTCCGAGACGCAAGCCACGGCGGCGGAGCTTCGGGATATCGGTGTCAAGTCAACCGGCTACACGTGCGATGTTTCCTCCTTCGACGACGTTGAAAACGTCGGCAAGCAGGTGATCGAGGAGTATGGCAGGCTCGATTTTCTGATCAACAACGCCGGGATCGTGAGGGACAAGCTGTTGCTTCGTATGACCCCGGATGACTGGGATCAGGTGCTGTCGGTCAACTTGACCGGCGTCTACAATGTCGTCAAAGTCTTCTCGCCGTATTTGCTCAAACAGAAACAGGGCAAAATAGTCAACATCAGCTCGGTGATAGGCCTCATCGGAAACCCGGGGCAAGCGAACTACGCGGCAAGCAAGGCCGGGGTCATCGGTCTGACAAGATCGCTGGCGAAAGAGTTCGCCCCGCGGGGAGTGACGGTCAACGCGGTGGCGCCGGGTTTTATCGAGACGGCCATGACCGAGAGCTTGAAAGACGATGTTCGAGAACAAATGATGAATCTAATCCCGTTGAAAAAACTCGGAACCGTTGGTGACGTAGCGAATGTGGTCATGTTTCTGCTTTCCGACAAGGCAGACTACGTGACCGGTCAGGTCATCAATTGTGATGGCGGTATGGTTATGGCCTGAGCGCAGTGGCTGACTAGGAGGTGACCGAATAGATGTCGAACGTAGAAGAGAAGGTCAAGAAGATCATCGAGGAAAAGCTGTCGGTAAATGCCGATCAGATCACGCTCGAGGCAAAGTTTGCAGAGGACTTGAAGGCCGATTCTTTGGATACCGTTGAATTGGTGATGGCGCTCGAAGACGAGTTTGGCCTCGATATACCTGATGAAGAGGCAGACAAGATCAAAACGGTGGGTGACGCCATCAGCTTCATAGAGACCAAGATGGCTCAATAGCTCCAGGCGCGGCTGGTTGAATTCTTGCAGATTCGAGAGGTTCGAAAATGAGTGTATCGCCGCAGTCGAGACGCGTCGTAATCACCGGTATCGGGTGGGCTACGGCTGTCGGATTGACCGTTGAGGATGCGTGGAGGAGTCTGCTCGAGGGGCGTGGGGGGGTATCCAAAATCGAGAGTTTCGATGCCTCCGATTTTTCGTCGCAGATCGCTGCGGAGATCAAACATTTCGATCCGACGGAATTCATGGATCCAAAAGAGGCCAGGCGCACGGATCGCTCCGTCCAGCTCAGCTTTTGTGCGACAAAACCGTGTTTGGACGGCCGAAGACTCGACGAGTTCGACCGGGATCGCATTGGTGTCGTCGTTGGATCGGGGATAGGGGGCATTAGCACACTGGAGAAACAACATCAGGTCCTACTCGGACGGGGACCAGGAAAAATAAGTCCTTTTTTCATCCCGATGATGATTTCGGACATGTCCGCCGGTCAGCTCTCGATCGCGTACGACCTAAAGGGCCCAAACTACGCGGCAGTGTCAGCCTGCGCGTCCGCTGCGAACGCGATTGCCGACGGGTTCCTGTTGATCAAGTCAGGTCTCAGTGACGCGGTCCTCACCGGCGGTACCGAGGCAAGCGTGACACCGCTGTCGCTGGCTGGTTTCTGTGCGCTGAGGGCGTTGTCGACGCGAAACGACGAACCCGAAAAGGCATCGCGTCCGTTCGATCTCAAGCGTGACGGTTTTGTTTTGGGTGAAGGCGCCGGTATCTTGTTTCTCGAAGAGCTCGGGCATGCCAAAAAACACGGATCTCCTATTCTTGCCGAACTGGTGGGTGTGGGTCTCACGGGTGACGCGTATCACGTGACGTCTCCACCACCCGATGGTGAAGGGGCAGTGCGCGCGATGAGATCAGCACTGGAAGTGGCGGGGATTCAACCAGAGGAAGTTGATTATGTGAACGCCCACGGTACGAGTACCCAGCTAAACGACTCGTCTGAGACGGCGGCGATCAAAGATGTCTTTGGAGAACACGCACGACGGCTAAAGGTGAGTTCCACGAAGTCGATGCATGGCCACCTTCTCGGTGCCGCTGCCGCTGTCGAGCTGATTGTATGCGTTCTTGCAATTCGGGATAACAAGGTCCCTCCCACGATCAATCAGGAGTTTCCCGACCCAGAGTGCGACCTCGATTACGTTCCCAACCAATCACAGGATCATCGAGTCAATGTAGCCCTATCCAACTCGTTCGGATTTGGAGGCCACAACTGCAGCCTCATCGTCAGGCGCTACCACGACGAACAGTAATGTCTAATCTTATGGTGCTGGCCAAGCTCGATTTCCTCCGCAAACTGAGAGAACGCATTCTTGGACCGAGCCGCGCTCCATCCGAGGCGGACTCGGTCGCCGATCTCGAAAACGTCCTCGGTTATCGATTCCAGGATCGTTCTCTTCTAGTCAGGGCACTGGTTCACCGTTCATACCCTTTACGCGAAACCCAGGAGCTTGACAGAGAAACATCCAACGAAAGGATGGAGTTTCTCGGCGACGCGGTTCTATCGCTGGTCGTCAATGACTACCTCTACGATAGCTACCCCAGAAAATGGGAAGGGGAGCTGACCAAAATGAAGTCGGTGATAGTCAGCAAGTCCATTCTGTCTCATTATGCGAGGCAGCATGGTCTGGGCGCCTTCATCCTGATGAGCGAAAACGCTCAGAAAGCCGGGGTTGACGAAACCGAAAGCGTTCTCGCCGATACTCTGGAGGCTATTTTTGGCGCCGTTTTCCTCGACGGCGGTTTTGATGCGGCAAGAGAATGCGTCCGGCGGCTGTTGCTGGCCGATATCAACGATATCTTCTACAGCGAAAAGAACATCAACTACAAGAGTCTGCTCCAAGAATACATTCAGGCCCTCCACAAGGTTCCCCCGCGTTATAGGGTCTCGTCCACAAAGGGGCCCGAACACGAAAAAGAGTTCGCCGTAGAGGTCAGCGTCCGCGGGAACGTGCTCGGGACCGGCGTGGGGAAGACAAAGAAGCTCGCCGAACAAGAAGCTGCTAAGTCGGCCTACCAGAAGCTACTTAATACGGACGGCATCGTCGATCCTCCCTAAGCGATCGTACGCGGCACGTTTCCTGCATAATCTCAAGTCGTTATGGGAAGACCAGAGATCAAGGTACCCGACATGCCGTTCGCTTATGGCGGGGATCCGGAGACCCTCTGCCGTGAGTGTCAGTTGCCGTGCAAGCTAGACGAGACGAGCGTGGACTGCTTTCGGCGGTTTTTTTTGCAGGGGCTTCTCCAATGCACATATTTCGTACACGGGTACTGTTTCCTGGTCGAGAAGCCGGGATGCGTGTTCGACAACGGCGGTGAACACGACACGTATTGGATGAACTTGCTCAACCAATACTTCCACAATGTGAAAGACATCGAATCGAACGACCCAGACTTTGTTAAACGTGTCGAGGAGCTCAAACGCCTGATAGCCGACCAGCTCGGGAGTCGTCAGATGGCGCTCTGCCGATATCTCGAGGAACTCTACAACCGCATAATGGAGACGGGCGGGGGGATGAGCGAAGAGATGATGGAGCGGCTCGACGAGGCCTACATCGCGCTGCTTGGCGGCACTCCTAGAAAAGGCTGACCTGGGTTTGATATTCCGAAACAGACTTTCGCAACGCGTCTGAAATCGAAGCGTGGTCATTCCGTGGCCCTGCGCCCGCTTCGCTCGGCTTCCCGCCTAGCGGCGGGTGATCCTCGCTCGCTCCTGCG
>CP070677.1:3646989-3753238 GCA_020352495.1 Candidatus Latescibacterota bacterium | reverse complement strand
GGATTTTCAGTCTCGAGCTGGTTGAGTGTCTTGGCTCGTGTGGGACGGCGCCGGTCATGCGGGTCAACGACAGATACTGCGAGAATTTGACGATCGACAAAGTTGACAAGATCATCGAGGGCTGCAAGGCGGGAGTGGAGCCCGAAGAAGAGCCCATGGGTATTCACTAACGCGTGGTGGATACGAGAAATGTCAAAGAAGATACTCAGCGAGAATTTTGACAACCCCGATGCGTACAAGCTAGCCGTTTACGAAAAGCTCGGCGGCTATCGTTCGCTCGAAAAGCTTTTCAAGACGGATCCGGCGAGTGTGATCGAGGATGTCAAGAACTCGGGTCTTCGCGGTCGGGGAGGGGCTGGGTTCTCTGCAGGTATGAAATGGGGCTTTGTCCCAAAAGACACCGATAAACCAAAATATCTTTGCGTCAATGCCGATGAGGGTGAACCGGGAACATTCAAGGACCGCAAGATCATGGTGCAGGATCCCCACAAACTCATCGAGGGGATCATCATTTGCAGCTATGCCGTCGGAATCGGTACCGCATATATCTATGTGCGCGGCGAGTACGTCACTCCAATCAACAGACTGCAGGGCGCGATCGATGAGGCCTACGCAAGCGGGTATCTTGGCAAGAACATCCGTGGTTCGGGTTTTGATCTGGACGTCTTCATCCACCGTGGCGCGGGAGCGTACATATGCGGAGAGGAGACGGGGCTGATCGAGTCAATCGAAGGAAAGAAGGGTCAACCGCGACCCAAACCGCCCTTTCCCGCTGTCATCGGTTTGTTCAATTGCCCGACCGTGGTGAACAACGTCGAAACACTCTCCAATCTCCCTTTTATCATAAACGAAGGATGGGAAGCATACGCGTCGCTGGGGACCGAGAAAAGCAAGGGCACAATGCTTTTTTCGATCAGCGGTATGGTTGAACGACCCGGTGTGTACGAACAGGAGTTTGGGGTCAATCTCTGGGAGTTCATCGAAAACGCTACGGGCGGGGTAAAGGGTGGCCGGAAGTTAAAGGGAGTGGTTCCCGGTGGGTCGTCCTCACCGATACTGACGGCCGAAGAGGCGAGAAACACGATCCTCGACTATGAATCGATCGCCGCCGCAGGTTCGATGTTGGGCTCCGGTGCGATTATGGTTTTCAGTGAGGACAACTGCATCGTCAAAGCCCTCCAGGTGATCAGCCGTTTTTACGCCCACGAATCCTGTGGTCAGTGTCCGCCGTGCCGCGAGGGCACATACTGGATCGCTCGTGTCGCGGAGCGGATGGAAGAGGGAGAGGGAAATCCCGGTGATCCGGATCTCATTTTGGATGTCTGTCCGCATTTGATGGGCATGACGGTGTGTGTGCTGGCGGATGCGTTGGCGATGCCGGCGAAGAGTTATGTCGAGAAGTTTAGGGATGAATTCGATCAGCACATAAAGGAAAAACGCTGCCCGTACGCGAGTTCGGCGGCGAGTTCCGTGATGGGCTGAAAACGAGAGCACAAACAAAAGACATGAGCATCAAGATTACAGCCGACGGCAAGACGATCGAAACCGAAGAGGGACGTCAATTGATCGACGTTTTGAACGAAAACGGTTTCGGTATACCTCATTTCTGTTATCACCCGGGGCTTGGTCCCGACGGCAACTGCCGGATGTGTCAGGTCGAGATCATCACACCTCGCGGGCCGCTTATGACCATCTCGTGTAACGCAAAGGTCACCGACGGAATGGAGGTAGTAACAAACAGCGAGCGCGTCAAAGCCGCGCGAGCCGCAGTCGAGGAGTTTTTGCTCCTCAATCATCCACTCGACTGCCCGATTTGTGACAAGGCCGGTGAGTGTACACTTCAAAACTACTATATGGATCATGACCAGAAGGATAGCCGGCAGGAGTTCAAGCGGTTCAAGAAAAGCAAGGCCATCGATATCGGCCCCACGTTGATTCTCGACCAGGAACGGTGTGTGTTGTGTGACCGGTGCGTGAGATTCTTGAGGGATTGGGCGGGCGATGAACAACTCTATATCGCAGGCCGGGCTCACGAGGCGTTCCTGACGACGTTCCCGGGGAAAGAGGTCACGAGCCCCTATTCGCTCAACACGGTGGATCTCTGTCCCGTTGGTGCCCTGACGAGCAAGGATTTCCGGTTCTCGACACCGACATGGTTTCTCAAACGGACCCCGTCGGTGTGCACGACCTGTTCGCGTGGCTGTTCGATACGGATCGACGTGGACGCGAGGGACAACAAGGTCAAACGGCTGCGACCCCGGCACAACCCACACGTGAACGGTTATTGGATGTGTGACGAGGGACGTCTGAACTACAAGTTTGTGAACACCGATCGGGTTGGCGCTTGCGTCGTCACACGGAACGGCGAGAGGATCGAAACATCGACGGAAAACGCGATGGCCGAGTTGCGATCGATATTCAACGCCGGTGCGGATGTCGGAACCTCAGAAGGGTCGAAGAACAAGGCGGAAGCGGCGAAAAAAATCTTCGTTCTTGCGTCTGCGACCTGCACGCTCGAGGAGATGTTTGCGGCAAGAGTTCTCGCTGCGAGCGTTGCGGAGGCATCGCCCTACGTGGTCCGCCATGTCCCGGACGGAGTGGAGGACCATCTCCTCCGAAAAAGTGACCGTCATCCAAACGTCAAGGGGGCGGAGCTGCTGGGGATTCCGGTGGTGGACTTCACTACGGATGTTGCAGCAGGGGGGATCGATGAGGCGGTACCTGGAGGTTCAGTGCTGCTCGCCGTGGGATTCGACTACGAGATACAAGAAACACTCGAGAAGTTTTGTAAACAATTTTCGAAAATAGTTATGATTGCGGCACGTGAGAGTAATCTCACAAGAATGGCACATGTGCTCGTACCCGGATTGACGTTCGCAGAAAAGGAAGGACTCATCGTCAACTTCGAGGGTCACATCCAAAAACTCTCTCCAGCGCTCGATGGTCTCTGGGACAAGACACCACCGTGGCAGGTCATCGCGGAGATCACGGAATCGATAACGGGGGAGAGCCGATTCGACGGTATTGCCGGTTTGAGAAAAGCAATTGGCCAAGAGGCGGCGTTCTCGGGGGTAGACTTGAATGTCCTCGGTCCGACGGGAATCCGTCTGAAGACCCCGAACGTATAGAGCCGCTGGGTCCGCCGCGTAGCCGGAATAGGTGAAAATGGAGTTTCATCTCATTGGATTGGGAAAAGCCGTATTCATTTGGGCGGTGGCGCTCACGTGCATACCTATCTTGATCTGGTTCGAGCGTAAGGGCGCGGCATTTATTCAGGATCGCGTGGGGCCAAACCGCGCCGCAGTTCTCGGTGTGAGGTTGGCTGGTATCGTCCACAACATCTCCGATGTCGTCAAACTCCTGACAAAGGAGATGATGGTGCCGGCGCATACCAACAAATGGTATTTCACAATTGCACCGTTTGTCGGTATTACGGTTCTGCTCTTCGCGTTTGCCGTGGTACCTTGGGCGGACAATCTCCGATTTGGCCGGTGGGACATTCCGATGCAGGTTGCGAATCTCAACGGAGGTATCCTCTACATACTGGCTATCACCTCTCTGGAGGTCTACGGGATCGTTTTGGCGGGCTGGTCGTCGAACAACAAGTTTTCGCTCCTCGGCGCGCTTCGCTCCTCGGCGCAGATGATCAGCTACGAGATTCCGTTGGCGCTGAGTCTCATCGGCGTTTTTATGGTTTTTGGCACCGTACAGCTTGGCGAGATCGTCAGGGGGCAGGGCGAACTCCTTTGGGGGTTTCTACCGCGGTGGGGCGTCTTTGTTCAACCGCTTGGGTTCTTGATCTTTCTGACGGCGGCGTTTGCCGAGGCCAACCGGAACCCGTTCGATATCCCCGAAGGCGAATCGGAGATCGTTGCCGGCTATCACGTTGAATACAGCGGTATCCGTTTCGCGCTCTTTTATATGGGTGAATACGTGGCGATCGTGCTATCAGCTGCGATGGTTACGACGCTGTTTTTCGGGGGATGGCAGATTCCGTATCTGCCGACCGACCGGATCGTTGCCAATGCGTCGACCGTGCTCAGAGTGCTGTTGACGGTTGGCGCCGTGCTCTCGTTCGTATCCGCGATCGTCTTTTTGCGGTACGACAAACGGCTCAGCGGAACGTGGGCGAAGGGCGACCTGAGAAATCAGGAGGGGAAGATACTCGCCGTCGTCGCGATCATCTTCTTCGTGATGCACCTGGTAGCGGCCATTGTTTTGTGGTCGGTGGAGCTTCCTGAGTGGGGTACCGCCGTTGTAGCCGTTCTTGCACAGACGGGGATGTTTGTTCTCAAGCTTCTCTTTTTCTGTTGGTTGTTTATCTGGGTGCGGTGGACGTTGCCTCGTTTTCGTTATGATCAGCTGATGAGATTGGGCTGGAAGAATCTGATCCCGCTGGCATTCTTAAACATTTTTGTCACCGGGTTCATCATTCTTCTTGTCGAGCGGTCAGGCTAGTGGTGATTGAAAGAATAGAGAAGTAACTCATGCAACTCGTAGCCTTTTACATATTTGCCGCGCTCTCGGTTTTGGGTGCGATCCTGATGGTTACGCGGAAGAACCCGCTGGGGGGGGCGGTCGCGCTCGTCGTCAGTCTTGCCTCTCTGGCCGCGCTTTTCGCGATGCTTCACGCCGAGTTCGTGTTCATCCTCCAGATTCTCCTCTATGCGGGCGCAATCATGGTGTTGATCATTTTTACGATCATGCTTTTGAACCTATCGCGTGAGGAGCTCAAGGAGCCCCCGGTTGGCAAGGTGAAGGGGCTATTCATCCTGGCGGCCACCGTGGTTGGGCTCGTCGGATTTATTCGAGTGCTTCGGCTGCTGCCGGAGGGCACCGAGTATGTGGCGCCAACGTTTGGGAACATCGAGAAGGTGGGGACGATGATGCTCACCGATTATCTCTACCCGTTCGAGATCATCTCGGTGTTACTGC
The DNA here is from genome assembly GCA_020352495.1 of Candidatus Latescibacterota bacterium. Taxonomy (GTDB): domain Bacteria; phylum Krumholzibacteriota; class Krumholzibacteriia; order WVZY01; family WVZY01. Next base: position 3,748,303 of record CP070677.1, on the reverse strand, counting down.
TCGTTGCGATTGTCGGAGTTGTATTACTCGCGAAGAAGATCATTTAGGAAATCCGTCGATGGTAACGATTCATCACTATATGACACTCAGCGCGATCCTCTTCTTCATCGGGGTGTTTGGTGTGCTGTACCGCCGAAACCTGATCGTGATCTTCATGTCGATCGAGCTGATGTTGAACGCCGTAAACCTTTCCTTCGTTACGTTTGCGAGATACACGCAAAGTATGGACGGACACGTGGTGGCGTTCTTTGTGATGGCGCTCGCCGCGGCTGAGGCCGCCGTGGGGCTGGCCATACTGGTGATGATCTTCAGAAACCGGGCCACGGTTCAGGCGGATGATCTCCGATTGATGAGGGATTAGGAAGGGGCATGGAAAACTACCTTTGGGTCATAACTTTCGCACCGCTTGCAGGCGCTTTTGTGAACGGGATACTCGCCGTCTCGTTCTCAAACAGCCAACGAAGTGTGAACGAACGACTCGTGTCGTTTATCGGTTGCGTCGCCCCCCTCATCTCATTTGTAACCGCTGTCGGGATCTTTTTTCACCTTCGGGGTCTCCCTGAATCCGAACGCCTCGTTGTCCAGACGCTGTTCCCATGGCTGGTTTCCGGCGAGCTTCACATCGATTTCGCTCTCATGGTGGACACGCTGTCCATGGTTATGGTGCTGGTGGTCACCGGCGTGGGTACGGTAATCCATTTTTACTCGATTGGCTACATGGCAAAGGACGACGGCTTCGCCAGATATTTCAGCTATCTCAACCTGTTTATGTTTGCCATGCTCGTGCTGGTGATGGCGAAGAATTTACCTGTTCTCTTTGTGGGTTGGGAGGGCGTGGGGCTCTGTTCGTATCTTCTGATCGGTTTCTGGTACAAGGACATCAACAACGCAGCCGCCGGGAAAAAGGCCTTTGTCGTCAACAGGATGGGCGACTTCGCCTTTCTTATCGGGATCTTTGTGCTTTTTGCGGTGACGTTGCGTCTTGGTCATCCGACGCTCGATTTCCTCGGTGTTAGAGAGCTTATTAGCGAGCATCCCGACGCATTTGCTACGACGGCCACGGTGGCGGGAATCCTCTTCTTCATCGGTGCGACGGGCAAATCCGCTCAGATACCTCTTTATGTGTGGCTCCCCGATGCGATGGCAGGTCCCACGCCGGTTAGCGCGCTGATTCACGCGGCGACGATGGTCACTGCGGGGGTGTACATGGTGGCGAGGCTCTCATACGTGTATCTCGAAAGCCCCGTGGCGATGGCGATCGTTGCGACGGTCGGAGCCGCCACGGCGTTCTTTGCCGCCACAATCGGGATTTGTCAGAAGGATATCAAAAAGGTATTGGCGTACTCGACTGTGAGCCAGCTGGGTTACATGTTTGCCGCGGTGGGTGTGGGTGCTTATGCCGCGGGAATTTTTCACCTGATGACGCACGCGTTTTTCAAAGCGTGTCTCTTCTTGGGAGCGGGGTCGGTGATTCACGCGATGAGCGGCGAGCAAGACATGTTCAAGATGGGCTCGCTCGGCAAGAAGATGAAAATCACGTCGGTGACGTTCGTGATCGCAGCGCTCACCATCGCGGGCGTTCCACCGTTGGCCGCGTTCTTTTCCAAAGACGAGATTCTTTGGAACGTGTTTACGGCGGGCGTCGGACCGGCGTGGCTCCCGGGGTTTCTTTGGGCCATATTGTTTGTCGGCGCGGGGGTTACCGCGTTCTATATGTTCCGTGCCGTGTTGTTGACGTTTTACGGTGAGAGGCGCTACACCGATGAGGCTGCTCACCACCTTCACGAGTCACCGCCCGTGATGACGATGCCGCTCATAATTCTTGCGGCAGGGTCGGTCGTTGCGGGGTTTGTTGGTGTGCCGGCGGTTTTGGGTGGATCAAACTGGTTTCATCACTACCTCGAGCCGGCCATCGGGCCCATTGCGCATCACGCCGCCGAGGTCGCCGGGCATGCGACCGAGTCGGCGGTTCATTCGGCTGGCGGGGAGACACACGCATCGCACGGGCTTGAGATTGCCCTCATGGTGCTGTCGGTTCTAGTCGGTGTCATAGGGATATTGGTTGCGTTCAGATTGTACCTGCACAAACCCCTAATCCCGGGACGGCTAGCGGAGAGGGCCAAAGGACTCTACCAGCTGGTTTACAACAAGTATTTCGTTGATGAAGCATACGAGAAGACACTGGTAAAACCAGGATATCAATTGTCCGACAAGCTGTGTTTTCGGGTCGTCGATGTGTGGATCATCGATGGCATCGTCAACGGTGTCGGGGTGTTCGCACGTCTGTTTGGCTCGGCGGTTCGGCTCTTTCAGACCGGGTTGGTGCGGACGTACGCGTTGTTCTTTTTGCTCGGGCTGCTCTATCTGATCTACAGACTCGTCGGCTAAGGCGCGGTCTGGGTGTTGGTTCGGAAACGAAGGAACTGAATTGGATCTGATCACACTTGTCACATTTCTTCCGCTGGTGGGCGCCTTTGCGCTGTTGCTGTTTCCCCACTCGGCGCATGGGGCGATACGTACATTTTCGCTGATGCTCACCACCGTGGTGTTCTTCCTCTCGCTCAAGCTGCTTTTTGGCTTTATAAGTAACGCGGAAATGCAGTTTGTCAAGCACGTCCCTTGGATCCCCTCGCTGGGCATATCGTACAAGGTGGGAATCGATGGGTTGAGCCTTTTTCTTGTGCTGCTGGTAACGTTCATCATGCCGATATCGGTGTTGAGCACGTTCGAGGCGATCAAGGATCGCGTCAAAGAATTTCATTTTTGTATGCTTCTTTTGGAGACGGCGATGGTCGGCGCGTTCGTGTCGCTCGACCTCTTCCTATTCTATATTTTCTGGGAAATGATGCTCATCCCCATGTACTTCCTTATCGGGATGTGGGGTGGCGAGCGGAGAGTCTACGCGACAATCAAGTTTTTTATCTTCACAATGATGGGATCGCTGCTCATGCTGGTGGCGATTCTTGTGCTTGTCTATTCATACAAACAGCAGAGTGGCGTGCTCACCTTCGAGCTCTCACAGCTCTATGGTGTCCAGCTGAGCGAGCGCACCCAATGGCTTGTTTTCCTCGCGTTTTCGCTGTCATTTGCCATCAAGGTCCCGATGTTCCCGTTTCACACGTGGCTTCCCGACGCGCACGTGGAGGCCCCGACTGCGGGGAGCGTTATCCTTGCGGGCGTGCTCCTCAAGATGGGCGGGTACGGTTTTCTGCGTTTTGCCATGCCACTCTTTCCCGAGGCGGCAATCAAGGCGATACCGCTCATCGTGACGCTTGCCATCATCGGCATCATTTACGGCGCGTTGGTGGCGATGGTTCAGCAAGATGTGAAGAAGCTCGTGGCATATTCATCTGTCTCACACCTCGGGTTCGTCATGCTCGGGCTTTTTGCGCTCAACACGCAGGCGGTCGAAGGGGCCATCTATCAGATGTTGAATCACGGGCTCTCGACGGGGGCACTCTTCCTTCTCGTCGGGGTGATCTACGAACGACGCCACACGCGGATGATCGAATCATTTGGCGGGATCACCAAGGTGATGCCCGTTTACGCGACGATCTTCATGATCGTGACACTCTCTTCAATCGGACTCCCCTCGCTCAATGGATTCGTTGGGGAGTTTCTGATTCTTCTTGGCGCGTTCAAAGCCAAGGCGCTCTATGCGGTTCTCGCCGCCACGGGGGTCGTGCTGGGCGCGATCTACATGCTTTGGATGTACCAGCGGGTGTTCTTTGGATCGATCAAACACGCGGCCAACGAAACGCTCAAGGACCTGAACTTGCGAGAAATCGTGGTTTTTGTGCCGATCATCGTCATGATCTTCTTTATGGGCATATATCCAAAACCGTTCTTGAGCCGGATGGAACCGGCGGTCGAGAAGTTCGTCGCGGGCGTGACGGAGAGAAGAACGGCGATGGATCAAAAGACCGACGTGATTCCCGAACACTTCGTCGTGTTGGACGCGAACGATGACGAAAAAGCTCGAATGGATACGGACGTGAACGAACAAACTGGGCTGGACGGCAAGACGGAGGGCGACGAATGACATTCCCGGTTGTCGACACAAACGTCCTACTCCAACTCGCACCGATGCTCGTGCTGCTCCTTGCAGGTCTCGTGTTCATGATGGCGGGCGCATTCACGCGGAGGGCGGGAGCGTTTCAGCGGAGTTTTGTCATCGTCTTCCACATCGTTGTTCTGGTTTATGTTATCAAACTCTGGAGCGTTGAGGCGTCTCCAATACTCAACGGGATGCTCATCGTCGACCGGTTTTCGCTGTTTTTTACCGCTTTGGTGACGTTGTGTGCTCTGGGCACGGTGCTCACATCGGCACACTACCTCGACCGGTTTGGTATGAACCGGGGCGAGTTCTTCTCGATGCTGTTCTTCTCGACGATGGGTATGGTGGTTCTCGTATCCGCCCTCGATCTCATCTCGGTGTTCCTTGGGATCGAGCTGATGAGTCTTGCGATTTACATTCTCGTCGCTTTCCGCCGGCGGGATTTCTTGTCGAATGAAGCGGCGCTCAAGTACTTTTTGATCGGTGCATTCGCGATCGGCTTCTTCCTCTACGGGGTGTCGTTGATCTACGGAGTGACGGGGAGCACCAATTTCGGAGACATCGCCGCCGCGGTCGCGGAAAAGGGTCTCGCGCGAAACCCACTCTTCTTGCTTGCCATAGCACTTATTCTAGCCGGTCTTGGTTTCAAAGTCTCCTCGGTGCCTTTCCATATGTGGACGCCAGACGTGTACCAGGGTGCGCCCACACCGATCACTTCGTTTATGGCAACGGCGGTCAAGGCAGCGTCGTTCGCCGCGTTTGTGAGGCTGTTTTACATGTGCTTCATGACCAGCAAGGATCAGTGGGTCGCGATCATCTGGGTGCTTGCGGTAGTTACGATGACGGTTGGCAACGTGGTGGCTCTCGTTCAACGAAACATCAAACGTATGATGGCGTATTCGAGCATCGCGCACGCGGGCTACATTTTGATCGGTATCGCGGCGCTTAGCGTCGACAACAACAACGCTGCCTCGGGCATCATGTTTTACGTCGTGGTCTACGCGTTCATGACGCTTGGCGCATTTGCGCTGATCAGCGCCATCGAGAAAAAGGGTATCACACGCGGTCTCGAGGAGCCGGATTACTCCGGTCTGGGATTGGAGAGGCCTTTTCTTGGTTTCTGTATGGCCGCGTTTATGTTTTCACTTGCGGGAATTCCCCCGACGGCCGGTTTCTTTGCCAAGTACTATGTATTCAGCGCGGCCGTCAACGAGGGACTGGTCGGTTTGGTGATTATCGCCGTCCTGAACAGTGCACTCTCCCTTTACTATTATCTTCGGGTCGTCGTCGCCATGTACATGCAAAGACGGGACGTGCCTGTTCCGGTCGACGCCGATCTCGGAATTCGGATTGTCCTCCTGATATCCCTTCTTGCCGTCCTCTGGCTGGGATTTGGCCCCTCCGGTGTCGTGCCCGGTGTCGAAGATGTTCTCGAGTGGACGAGAACGTCTTTGGCAAAAGTCAACGGGTTGGGTATGTAGCACGCACCGCTACTCGCGCGCCTCGGGGCTTTCTGCGGGAATGACGAACTCTCCGGTCTTGGGATCGCGGTCCTCACTGTTGTTGTGTTGGGTTTTCAGCTTTACGCTCCTCTGCAGTCTCTGGACGGTTTGTCTCATCCAAGTCGCGTGTTCCGCGTGACGGATACACGACCCGACGTTTTCGCCAAAAACCTGTAACGCCCGGAGGTCGTCTTTATCGTAATCGATTTTGCGCGAACGAGAGCTTACGTTGAGAACACCAACGAGTTCGTCCCTCAGGATGATGGGGACGACCATCGCGGAGGTCAGCGCGGCGTTCTTGAGGGTCAGATCGGGGTACTGTTTGGGGTCGAAATCCCGCCCGATTAGCAGCGCTTCACGCTGTTGTGCCGCCCACCCGGCAACCCCCTCGCCCAGCTTGAGCCGGGTGCCAAGCATTGTGGGAGGCACGGGGGCGCCGCTGGCCGACCGAACGATGAGTTCTCCGCCGTCTTTGTCGAACAGCATCAGCGAAGCCACGTGACAGTTGAAACCTTCCACGCACATGTTTGTTACGGCGTCGAAGACGCTTTGGAGATCAGATGTGGTCCCCAACATGCGAGTCACGTTGAGAAGCGCATAGATACGATTCGTGTGTTTTTTCGCCCGAGCTATCTCCTCGGCCTGTGTCTGTTCGAATTGCTTCCGGAGAGCGGCGATATAGCGCTGTTGATGGGCCAGCCCTGATAGCGCAAGTAAAGCCAGCGAGAGCACCACGATCAGAATCAGCTGCGGTTTGGGCCACGGCCACATGGCAGCAAGCCGCTCACTCAAAATGGGGGGTAGGACCGTAATGAGCCCAAGGGCTATTATCAGGGTCGCTATCACGAGGAGAGACCAGTTGAGATACGACTGACGGTTGAGCCCGGTTCTGACCGATCGAGAAATCTCGTCAAAACTCTCCGTCTGTCGACGACCTACGCCCAGAGTGTGTTTCATGCTCAAACCTCTCACTCCCTGCTTCTCCGAAATGTCCGGGAGGCTCCCAGGGAAACAATCTGTTGTTGGGCAGAGGGGTACTTCCGTGGCTGGCCGGACGCAACTTGCGTGCCAGCGCCACCGAACCGCCACGCTTCCAAGCTGTTGCCAAGACATCGGTTTTCGGATTCTGCTGACACGGATGTGACAACGACGATTGACACTTGGGTGATGGCTTAAGGCAACTTGTTGATAATAAATTAGTTATCCAGCAGGCAATGGCAGGCCAAGACACGTTGTCCCACGCATCCGTTCTCGTGAAATGTCGCAGGTGGGTGAGGGCAGCCAAAATCAAGGTGTTTCTCGACGGTTTTCCGTGCGATCCCAAACTGCCATATGTGAAGACTTTTACCGTTGGGATCCGAGTGGGACGCGCGGGCGGATTCGAACTGATCGGGGAGGTTTTAACCGTTTGACTTGGGTGTCGTAAATGTCCGGAGAACTCTGTCCAACGGGTGTGTATTGTTGAAAAACGAAAGCACGCGTGACAACACCTCGTCGAGCACCGCATCGGGACACGAAGCACCGCAGGTCAGCACGACATCGAGAGGGCGTTTTGTTGGCAACCAATCGTCGGTCGTTTCCACCGCCCGGGTATCGAGGGAAAAATGACGAATCCGCGTGACGGAAACAATCTCGTCGGCATTCTGGATGAAATATGTCGCTATCGCCTCTTGGCACAATTCGACGATGTGCGACGTGTTGGACGAGTTGTAACCTCCGACGACCAACGCAAGATCCCCCCCTCGTTCGATGAGCGTGCGGGTTGCGTTCTGGTTTTCGTTCGTTGCATAGCAGAGCGTATCCGATGTGTCTGCGAAATGATGCTGTAGGTTCTCTTTACCATAACGGTCGATCATGGCCGTCTGGAGGACATCGGCAATCTCTCGAGTCTCGGTAGCCAACATCGTCGTTTGGTTGACGACCCCGATCCGTTCGAGGTGTCGCGCTGGATCAAAGCCATCGGAGCACTTGTGACGGAAATGTTGATCGAACGCATCACGGTCCAGGGTCCCGCGTATGATATCTGCCAGGATGCGGGCCTCGTTCAGATCGAGTACTATCACCGTCGGCGCGCTTCGAACACTGTGGGAGAACGTCGCGCGGGTCTCCTCGTGCGCCGCTTTTCCATGTACGACGACGGTGTAATTCTGCTCTCCCAGTCGCCCGCTCCGCTTCCAGACTTTCTCCACAAACGGGCACGTTGTGTTGTAGGTGTACGCGTCGATTCCACGCGCAGCAAGTTGTTCTTGCATCTCGAGCGTTGTTCCAAAGGCTGGAACGACGACGATATCGTCGGGCGTGAGATCCTCCCAGGGTACGAGCTGTTCGCCGGATGGTGTGAAGGCAAACCGGACACCCCGAGCGCGGAGGTCGCAGTTCACCTTTGGGTTATGGATCATCTCGCTCAGAAAAAAGATACGTTGGTCGGGGTTGGATTCGAGCGTTTCGTAGGCGATTCTTACTGCGTTCTCGACTCCAAAACAGAACCCAAAATGCCTGGCGAGAAGAAACCGCACCGGACCGAAATCGAGCACGCTAGGCGAAAGGTCTCGTTTTCGGGGGTCGTTTGCCTCCCGGAATGCCTTCACCTGCGAGATGATCGATCCCCTGTAGAGCTCATTGATGCCGGAGTTGTGTGTCATGTTCCTTGGATCGTAGTGATCCGAATGGGCTGAGAAAATGAGATTCGGTGGCCTCATTGAATATATCAGGCGTGGCGATCCGGGGAAAGTGAAACGGGGCAATACGGTCGTGTGGCTCCAAAAGCGTGTCGTTGCCGGTCCTGCGCCCGCTTCGCTCGGGTTCACGCCTGACGGCGCGTGATCCTCGCTCGCTCCGCGCACAAGGACCGGCAACCACACCCTTTTCTGAACCTAGGTGTTTTACCGGGGGGGATCCGAGGATGGTGAAGTGGTCGGTTTTGGGGTTTCAAACAGTGCGACAGTCTCCGGCTTTACCAAAACCCATATCGTGTAAATTCCCAAGGCCGTCCCAAAGGGGATCGCCATGAGATTGAAACAGCCGACGATGAGAACCAGATATCTGGACCAAGAAATTCGTTTCAAGAGGCCGATCCCCCCGATGAGACCCGGAACGGAGAGCACAAACAGCAACGACGAAATAGCCACACCGACGGTGCTCGTGATGGCAATTGCATCGGGGTCTCCCGACAGGAGCCCCCCGCCTGCGACTGCAACCAAGACGATGGTCGCTGCCAAAAGCCCTTGGGCGCTAAAAGCGATATACAGTGCGCCCAGAATCGTGACGTGTTCTTTCATGTTGGCGGCCTCCCGAGTCGTCGGTGGCAGAGTGGGTTGTTGCATGCGGTGGACAACATTTTGTCGTGGTCATTCCACGCCCGCCATAAACTCATTTTGTTTTCAGTTATGCGGGTCAGGGCTAGTCACCAAAAGTGGATTTTACTTTGCCCCATGTCGAGTCTCTGGTGGGGGGACCGCACTCGCAGTCGGTGGTGGAATTGACGATTCCGAATCCCCCTCTGGCATAGAGGGGGTTTTCGTTGCAATCGACAACCTCGACCTCACCCGAGGTCACATCCGGGTGGGGCTTTACGCTGTAGTAACAACAGTTTTGTGACAGACCCTGGCAGAAGAAATTGAGTGTCAGAACGTGAATGGGTCCGGGACGACATTCACCATAGCCAATGGCGACGCCATTCTGCGAATCTCCGAGGGTAACCGGAAATACGTGCGCATCGGAAAGCCAGCTTCCCGTAAAACACGACGGAGCCGGTGCGGAAAACGAACAAGCCATGGCACCGGGTGTCAAGATGTGAACGGCATAAAACGAGCAAACGCCCGGTGATTTGTCACTGAGATTACAGTCGAGACCCTGCGCGTCACCGGCGAGCACAATGACTCCCGCCTGTCCATAGACGGTGGTCGCGCACAAGAGCCCGACAAAGGTCAACAATGCTACTTTTTTCATGACTTCTTTGACCCTTGGTTCACGTGTTGGGCACACATAGTATAGCGCATAATCGTTCCGCACGAAAGCCCTTCTAAACGTACACCGCCGGTCGACCAGTCTTGGTACAAAGACGGGCCCGGCGCGTGTTCACGCCGGGCCCAATCCGTCGGCGCCGTTGGTCTTCCGTCTCTTACCTTTTCTTCCTTGCCGCTTCCTTGATCCGTTGGATGTGTCCACGTCCAAGGGCTTTGACCTCGCAACCCAACTCAAAATATTTGCGTATTTCGTCGTCGGTGAGGATGCCAAAACAGTCGATCACTGCCAATGGGCCGCCCGCCCATTTGACGACGTCGCGCTGGTTGAGATGATGGTACGGCTCGTGCGGAACGGCAAAGACTACGCACTCCGCGCCCTTGAGCGCCTTCCTGAGATCTTTTTGGACGCGGGCGTTTTTTAGTCCCTCCTGATTTCTGAAGAACCGGCTCCAGGACAAACCGGGTGCTGGATAGACGTCTTGAATTTCCAGTTCATACCAGTGCGCGACATAAGGGTCGTGCACTCGCATTTCCGCACCCATCTCGGTGAGCTTTCTGACGACCATCTCGCTACCGCTGTAGCGGGTGTCACCGACGTCCTGCCGGTAACTCGCGCCACAGATCAGGACATCGGCCCCTGCAATGTAGCGTCCCATGTTTCGGAGCGCATCGCGGGCAAGCTCGGCAACGTGGAGCCCACGTGTATCGTTGATGTCGATGGCAGTCGGTGTGATTTTGAATATGTCGTCGCCGTCCTCGAATCCGAGGATGTGCCGGTACGCCCAGTAACCCAAACCTCCATCTTTTGGGAGACAATAGCCACCTATACCCGGTCCGGGGAAGATCATGTTGCTGTGTGTGGGTCGCATCCGGATTGCTTTGATAACCTTGATGAGGTCCACGCCGTTTCGTTCCGCAAACAGACTCCACTCGTTGAGAAAGGCCAGTGTCGTCGCGCGGTACGAGTTCTCCACGATTTTTGTCGTCTCGGATTCGATCGGTCGGTCCATCACGGTAAGCGGGTAGTCGGTTGTGTTTAGAACCTGATGGAGAAACTTCTCGACCCGCCTCCTCGCCTCGGGCGTGCAGCCAGCGCACACTCGCCAGAAATCGCGGATACTCGCTACGTACTCCCTGCCGGGCATCACACGCTCAAAACTGTGGGCAAGAAGCGGTGTGGATTTTATGCCCCGTTCGGCAAAAGCTTTTTTCAGGATTGGCCATGCCACGAATTCCGTCGTACCCGGAGCGACAGTGGTTTCGATGAGCGTCAAACACTTGGGCGGGATCTTCTCCCCGATGGTTCGCATCGTGGCCTCGAGCGCGGCCATATCCGCCTCACCGGTTCGCATTTCACCCAGATCGTGTTTGGTGTAGTCGCATTGGACGTCCACGACCACACAGTCGGCGAGCTTGAGGCAGTCCGCGTTGAAGGTGGCGATCAAGGATTTCTTTTCGTTCACACAGCGTTCGATCATTTCATCGACTTCGGGGTCTTCGGCTTTGACGGGCGACAGCCCCCGGTTTAGAAGCGGGATCTTCCAGTAGCTTCGCGTGCTCGGACGTTGGCATCCGATTACAAACTTGCTTGGTCGACCTCTTTGATCCTCCGTGTCGGCAATGATCGCCGCCATTACCGCCCCAACGAATCCAACCCCCATGACCACGACGATTTCATTCCCGTTCTTGCGGGCTTTGTCCGCCAGCTTTTTAACGCGTCGGAATTCCGGGGCATAATCTTCGTCGCGGGGAATAGGGAACTTCTCACCCTTGGGGCTGACCGAATACAACGTGGCTGCCCGAGCGGGTTGCTTTTTGGTTTTTGTCGTCGTTTTCTTTTTAGCCTTTTTCCTCGCCATAAGTAGTAGCCTCCTCATTCGCCGTCCGATTTGTGGGATGGGTAGGATAGAAAACAGGATTGAGTGAAGTCTATCCGCAAAGGGATAATGACCTAGGATATGGCAAAACAGCACCCAAGTCGAGTCATAACAATGCCAAGCAGACACGCGGGTGTTCGACGGTGCGATAACGATTGCTATGCCGGTTTATCACATGGAGTCTTGAGGGGAGGTGCGGGGGAGAGTCGTGTGGGCTCGAGCCTCGCGGCAGACTCTCGGGCCCTCCGTCCCTCCCCCAGCGAGCCGCCTGAGTCGGTTGGGAGGTCTGAGCCTCAGGCGTCCTGCGGCCGTTTGCACAGAAGGGGAAGGTCGCGAAGGTATTGTAGGATGTAATACGACAATCGTCAATAAAAATATTGACATTTATCAATTAGCGCCAATTGTGCAGCATCAAAATCTGCCATCGAGAGCCGGTGGTTTCCGGATAGTGCCGAATCGCGGTATCCTCAACGGGTTGCCCGGCCCGGCGAGGGTGTCGAAATCTCATCCGTCAGCCGCCGAACCGGCGGTACATGGGTATGACCCTCGAGGGCCGAGATTAGGCGCCGTGGGCCGTCGCCTAGGGGAGCAGTTTCGGTGAAGAAACAGAAAAAGACCGCCAATCGGAGAGCGGGAAAACCCGCCGACGTTTCCGGGCGAAAACGGCGGAACGCGTCTCGGGCGCTGGTTGGCCGTATCACGGATGCTCACTTGCTTTGGCTGATCGTGATCGTCGCGTTGGCGGTGCGATTGGTCTACATCGCGCAACTCCGCGACGCGCCCTTCTTTCATGACCCGGTTGGCGACTCCAAGATCTACCACGAGAGGGCGGTGGAAATCGCGGCGGGTGATCTGATCGGACGCGGTGCGTATTTTCACAGCAGCCCTTTCTACCCCTACTTTCTTGCCGTGATCTACCGCCTATTTGGCGTGCATCTTACCCTGGTCCGTTTGATCCAGTGTTTGATCGGATGTGCGAACTGTCTGTTGGTCTATCGTCTTACGATGCGGGTCTCGGGAGAGCGCAGGGGACCACCGGTGCTGGCCGCGTTGTTTGCGGCGTTTTATGGGACACTTGTTTTTTTTGACGGTGATCTGTTGATGATCACCTTGGTGCTTTTCTTCACGTCGAGTTCGATCCTACTCCTCATCGCTGGAGACGAGCGCGCACAGTGTGTGTCAAAGAGAAGCGAGACGGAAAGTGTCTCCGGACGGCGCGGAGGGGTTTACTTTCTCTTTGCGGGGGTATTGTTGGGTCTTGCCGGTCTGGGAAAACCAAACGTGCTACTCTTTGCGCCGTTTGGTCTTTTGTGGATCCTCACCGGGTTCGAGAGAAGATTTCTGCCGGCGCGGTGGAAGGCCGGTCTCTGGTTCGCCGTGGGCGCCGTGGTTGCCGTTCTTCCGATCACCGCCCGTAACTATGTCGTGTCCCGGGATTTCGTGCTGGTCTCGAGCAACGCCGGTGTGAACCTCTTTATCGGAAACAACGACGAGGCAAGTGGCATCTTTTATTTGCCGCCCGAGTCGGGTCTAGACAACACAAGACTCTATTTGAGTTCGAGAGACGCGGCGGAGAAGGCAACCGGGAAAGAGGGTCTAAAACCTTCCGAGGTGTCGCGGTATTGGGCATCGGAAGCGTTGCGGTTTGTAAGCGGGCGTCCCGGTGACGCGTCGAGACTTCTCCTGCGAAAGTTTGTTCTCTTTTGGAATCACTACGAGATTCCAAACCATCACAATAGGTATTTCATTGGCCTTAACTATGCGCCTCTCCTCGGATACCTCATTGTGGGTTTTTGGCTGATCGCGCCGCTCGCGATCGTGGGTATTTTGGTCTCCCATCGAACGAACGGGCCAGGGAGGGTTTGGCGACTCTATCTCGGGTTCATCTTGGCTTACATGGGGTCCTTGATCCCGTTTTTTGTCACGGCTCGATACCGTCTTCCCGTCGTCCCGTTTCTCGTCGTTTTTGCATCGATCGGAGTGTTCGGTCTTGTTGATCTCCTCAGACGTCGGTCGTTCAAACGGCTCGCGGCAGCCGTCGTCACCGGTGCCCTTGCCGGCGTTATTGTGTGGTGGTCGGTCGTCGACTACGATTTTGGATTTAGCCACGTGGTCATGGGGACGGCGTACTCGAATCTCGCTACCAAGGAACCGGAGAAGGGGCCCGATCACATCGCAAGGGCCATCGTGCATTTGAAGAAATCGCTGGAACTCCGCCCCCTCTTCGTGGACGCACACTACAACCTTGGCATTACGTACCAACGTATCGGTCACTACTCGGGAGCGATCAAGGAACTCGAAGCGGCCGTTGCCTTGAAACCCAACCACCCCTATGCGGGGAAGGCCCTCGAGGCGTGCAAGGTGTCTCTGGCGGAAACCGGTGACAAAATCGATTCAAAGATACTTCCCAAGACACCCTTTGAAGTCGGTGTCGAATTGACGAAAGCGGGAAAACACCTCGAGGCCAGGGAGCACTACGAACGAGTTCTCAGAGAGGATCCCCATCACCCTGGGGGGCACAGTCAGCTTGGCGCCATCTACTACGATCGCGGCGAGTACAAAAAGGCGATCGCGCGTTTCAAGAAAGGACTCAAACACCAGCCCGACCATTTTGTGCTCAACAACAATATCGCCGGTGCCTACTACCGAATCGGAGAGCACGATAAGGCTAAACGGCACTGGGAGAAGTGTCTCGAGATCCAACCGGGGAATGAGGGTGTCCTGCGGCAGCTCAAGATGCTCGGCGGGAAGTAGTCAATCGATTCCGCAAAAGATGTCCGTCAGCGGCGGGTCGTGGTGTTCCTGAAAGATCTCGTAGTACACCTCGTTTGTGAGAAACCTTTTGATCCCCGTCTTCTCGATCGTTTCCTGAAACGTGACATAGCAGTCGAGCGCCTTGTGGGCGTTCTTAATATCGACGTCATCGACGCGGAAGACACAGTCGATCTCATCCAGTTTGGTCCCGTTCAAATGAAAGACTTCTGCATCACCGGCCTGTTCTTCCGTGATCGTCAGAAACGCGAGACGGCGGAGATATGTAGCCGATGGCTTCCTGTCGAGAAACACACGTTTGACGGCGGCGTGGGTGACGAGATGATCGTGGAATCCGCTGATACCATGAACCGGGTATGTGACCACGACGTTTGGCTCGACGCGCTCGATCTCATCATAGATCGCCGCTTCGATCTTCCGGGGATCCATCTCTTTTAGCCCGCCATCGGGAAGATCCAGTACCGTCATCCCGGACAAATCGAGCACTCTGGCGACGTCTTTCATCTCCCTGTACCGGACAGCACCCATTTCTTCGATCGAGTGCCCATATTTGTGACGCTGACGTGTGGCACCGCCTTTGGTCAAGGTGAGAAGATACACGCCGTGACCTTGGCGACGTTGCTTCGAGATCGCGGGCGCCGGGCCAAACGACTCGTCATCGGGATGGGGATAGATGTAGAGAATTCTCATTTACGCGCTCTTCGATCGAGACGTCGGCATCTGGCCTTGATCTCGCTGCCCAAGAGTCTGTCGTTCTCCGAATAATCCACGGGTACGTCAATGACGTGAACACCCCTGTGCGCTTGACATTTTTTTAGGAGCCGGCGCAGATCGTCGGCACGTTTGACACGGTGACCATGTGCTCCGTAACTCTTTGCGTACGTGACGAAATCGGGATTCCCAAAATCGAGGCCAAAAGGTGTGAACTTCATGGCGTCTTGTTTCCACTTGATCATCCCGTAGGCGTCGTCCCTCATGATGAGGATCACGAGATTCATGTCGAGTCTGACGGCGGTCTCTAGCTCCTGCGAGTTCATCAAAAACCCACCGTCTCCACAGATTGCCATCACTCTTCGTTTGGGAAACACGAGGTGCGCCGCCATTGCCGATGGTAACCCCGCGCCCATCGACGCCAACGCGTTGTCCAAAATGACCGTGTTTGGCTGGTGGGCCTTGTAGTTTCGGGCAAACCAGATCTTGTACATTCCATTATCCAGCGCAATGATGCCGTCCGAGGGCATCACCCCCTGCACGTCGGAGACGATACGCGGCGGAGACAGGGGAAAGCGCGGATCGTCGGCGCACTCGGTGATGTGCTCTTCGACGAGTTTGCGGACTCTCAAAAAGTACGAGAAGTCCCAAGACGATTGTCTCTCGAGTCGCTCACAGATCTGCCAGAGACTGTTGGCGATGTCGCCGACGACCTCGACCTGCGGAAAATAAACGGGATCCACGATGGCCGACAGGAAATTTATGTGGATGACGCTGACACCACCGCCTTCCATAAAAAACGGCGGCTTTTCAACGATATCGTGACCGACATTTATAATCACATCCGCCTTGGCGATCGCGCGATGGACAAAGTCATCGGAGGACAACGCCGCGTTTCCGAGAAAGAGCGGATCGCGTTCGTCGACGACTCCTTTGCCCATCTGTGTGCTGATAAATGGGATTCCGGTTTTGTCGATGAAACGGCGGAGCATCTTGGACGTGAGCTTCCGGTTGGCCCCGGCGCCGATCAAGAGAAGCGGGTGCCGTGCTCCTTTGATCATCTCGACGGCGTGGCGGATCGATTTTTCTTCCGCGATCGGTCTCCGGACTCGGCTTCTCGGGATCACCTTTTCGTTTGATTTCTCTTTGGCGATGTCTTCAGGAAAATCCAGGTGCCCCGCTCCCGGTCTCTCATCTTCGATCCGCCGAAACACCTCACGCACCCGCGAGGGAACGTTGTCACCGGAGACCATTTGGTGCGTGAACTTGGTCAACGGCCGCATCATATCCACGACATCCACGATCTGAAACTGTCCCTGTTTGCTGCTCTTGATCGGTTTCTGCCCGGTGATCATCAACATCGGCATCGCGCCGAGTTGGGCGAATGCGGCGGCGGTGACGAGGTTGGTCGCGCCGGGACCGAGGGTCGAGAGACACACACCCGCTTTTCCCGTCAGGCGTCCGTAGGTCGCGGCCATAAACCCGGCGGCTTGTTCGTGCCTGGTGAGTATCAGTTTGATCTTGGATTTTCTCAACGAGTCGAGAAGATCGAGGTTCTCCTCACCGGGAATACCAAAAACGTACTCGACACCTTCCGCCTCGAGCGCCTTGACAAACAAGTCGGATGCTTTCATGCGATTCGCTCCGTCTTCAAATCATGAGGTTCGGGATCACGGGCTTCTTGGTTGTCAGGTACCGGCGCCCCGCTTTGCCCGCGGGCGAAACAAGACAAGACTGGCCGTGTGACCGTGAAGAAAGTTCTTGCCACCAATCGGACCGATCTCACCCGCACAGAAAAATCCGGCAACGCTCAATCCGGGGAAAAACCGCTGAATCACCGACACATCCCCGTTTGGATGGTCGTAGAGCCGTGTTCCTCGCCCATTACAGGAAAAGAGAAAGGCGCCGCTCGGCGGTCCAAAGAGTCCGTGCGGTGTGAGCATCATTTCGAGATCCTCCGTGGCCGTCGCGGCGTCGCGAAGGTGAAACTGAACGACGTCTCCGTTGTCGACAAAATCACCAATCGTGATCGTACCGTTCTCGGGTTCGACGCCTATGACACCCCGGATGAGAAAATCACCCCGGCCGAGCATGTCCTTGCCGGGGTCGACAGCCCGTCCGATAAACAGACCATTTCGAAGGAGGTTCCGTTCCTCTTCGGAAAGTCCACCAACGATCTTCTCGAGCTGCTGGAGGGGGGGAGTGCCTTCGAGATCCAGTATGGCGTTGTCCCTCGCGCTGGTGACGCCGAATGTGGGCCCGATCGGGCGGCATCCTTGAGAGACGACGATGTCGATATCGATCTCACCGGAGAAAGCGATGACGACGGCACCATCGTTCTGAAAATCTTTATTGATGAAAAGCGCATTGCCACCGGGGGTCCGCGAGGCGCTGGCCATTCCGCCGATGATCGGTGTGGGCGCATACAGTGCGTTGAATACCCTCAGCACGTGGTCCATCGCCGTCGAGAATGGGTCGGCCATCATCAGGAATAGCGTGGGTGATTTGGGAACATTGACCTCGCGAGGAAATACGACACCTCCCCCCACCGCCTTGTGAAGGTCGGATGCGCGGAGACCGTGCGCGAAGATGTCAACACCGGGGAGTCTTGCCGCGGTAAGCGACACGGCGGGTTTTTGTTCGATCTCTTGTTCCGGGCCGATCACCCCTTCGCCACTGCAACCGGCGAGCACTCTCGGACCGAGTTCCTCCTGGATGGTTTTTACTACCACTCCAGCGTCATCGACAAAATGCGGCGATACAAATACGAGCGCGAGATCTATCGTGTCTTCCTCAAATTCATTTTTGACCCGAAGCGCCGCCTCACGAATGGCCGCCGAGGCGCTCGTCTCCGTCGAAATGGCAGATACGAATTTCATGTTTTCCGCCATGCCAGTGCTCCCGATGTCGTCGTGTCCGCCGGTCAGGACTCTGCCCGTGGGCGGGCTCGTCTAACCACCACGGATTCGCTTGGTCAGCGCCGGTACGATTCCCATGAGACGCTCGTACACGGTCAGTTGACCCCTGTGATACATTTCCTGGGCGATTCCGTGGTGGAGCCACGCAAGTCGTGTCCCTTTCTCGCCATCGAACCGCGTTATGAACTGTAACAGATGGAGCTCGCCCGCCGAACGAAATTTTCTCTCCGCGTCTCTGAACTGAGATCGTAACAGTTTGACGAGATCGCCTTTGGTTGTGGCGGCACGGACGGGCGCGGCGTGTTTCTTGATGAGCCTTCCAAAGGACATACGGTGAAAATTGGCATCGGGCGCGGTGAGCTCTTCGGTCATCATCATCGATATTTCGAGAATGTGGGCGACGAGATCATGGACGCTCATGACATCGGGCGTGGGGCGATAGTCGAAGCGGCCACCAGGAATGTTTCGCACTTCTTCTATGATGCCGAAGCGTACGTCTTCCCATGCTTCGAGCGTTTCTTCCAGGATCGATTTGTATGTTGGCATGGTCTCTCCTTGGTTGGCTTGTGTCTTATTCTTTCGGCGTCGGGCGCCTGATGCGTCGCGCCCGGATCAGTTTGATCAACCGAAGCGCGTCGTTTGGCGCATGCCCATCTTCATCATTATCGAAATAACAGTACACTCGTTTGCCCTCCTCGACCCATCGCGCTATAAAAGAGGCCCATCCTTTTAGGGTTTTTGTATCGTAGCTTCCCTGGTACGGGCCCGCGGGTCCGTGAAGCCGCACATAGACAAAGTCGGTTGTCACCAGCTTGGGGGACATCATCTCATCGAAATGTGAAACACAAAGCGCCGCGCCGTGTGTGTGCAAGAAGTCATAGGTCGTCGGGTTGAGCCAGCTTGGATCCCGGAACTCAAAGGTGTATCTGAAGTCCTGCGGAAGCGAAACGAGAAACGACCGAAGCCGCTCGGCGTCGAATCTCCACCGTGGTGGGAGCTGGAAGAGAATCGGCCCCAATGCGTCTTCGAAAAGACCAACACGCTCAAAAAACTTCGCCGTGCTCGTCTTGGGGTCCTTTAGCTTCTTCATATGTGTGATGTAACGGCTCGCCTTGACGGCATAGGTGAACCCTTTGGGCGCCATGGCCCTCCAGTTCTCGATGGTGTGTGTCTCGGGAAGTTTGTAAAACGAATTGTTGATTTCGACGGTCTCGAACTGCGACGCGTAATGCTCGAAAAACCGACCCGCTGCCATGCCATTTGGGTAAAACGTACCTTTCCAATGGGGATAGATCCATCCCGATGTGCCGATGAGGGGGAGAGGCTTTTCTTTCATCTGCTCCGCGCTCCGGGCGTGCCGGGTTGGCTACAGAAGCGTTTTGAGATCGAACTCCGGGTCCTCGAGCTGGACGTCTTTTCCCTCGACGAGAGTTTTTCGACGGATAAGACGCTGCAATTTTGGATACTCACGTGAGCTGGTGTTGACGGCCAAATAGGCGACCAACACGTCACTTTTGAGATAGAGTACAACGAAGGACCTTTTATCGAGGTTGCCCCGAAGGAGCACACGGTCATGCTCCGATTCGTCACCGGCAAACTCGATATGAAGGTCAAAAATGTCCGACCACACATAGCTCAGAAGATCGTATTTCTGTCCGGCGCCCGTCATGTTGAGACCGGCAACCTGACCGGAGTACTCGGCATGCCCCCAGTGCTCGACCCTCCGCCGTTTGCCAAATACGGGATCGGGGTAGCTCGCCACGTCACCGGCGGCATAGATGTCGGGATGCGAGGTTTGCAGAAACTCGTTCACGACGATTCCATCACTCACATCGAGTCCGGCGTCCCGCGCGATCTCAACCGAAGGGCGTATGCCGATTCCAACACACACGAAATCACACTCGATCTCTTGTCCGGACTCGGTCATCACCGTCTCCGCCTTCGTTCGACCGCGGATCTCGCCGACCTTTTCGTTTGTGACAAACGTGATCCCCTTCTGCTCACAGTAGTTCTTGAAGTAGGCGGCGGTGTTTTCGTCGAGAAACCGTGCCCAAATACGGGGAAGCGCTTCGATGACCGTGACGCGAATGCCGCGTTGCGTGAGCGATGATGCCACCTCCATACCAATGAATCCGGCGCCAATGATCACCACGCGCTTTCCGGGCGCGGCCTCGCCGTCAATAGCAGACGCGTCATCGATCGTTCGAAGATAATGGACACCGTAGAGCTCGCTTCCCGGAACCTTGAGTTTTACCGGATCGCCGCCTGTCGCAATGAGCGCTTTTTCGAATTCGACCGCATCACCGTTTTTCAAAAGAACCTTTTTCGCAACCGTGTCAAGCTGTTGGACGGGGTTATCGAGAATGAGCTCGATACGTTTCTCCTCGAAAAACGTCGTGGGATCGAAGAATAGCTCGTCGATGGTTTTTTCTCCCCGGAGGATTTCTTTGGAGAGCGGTGGGCGGTCGTACGGAACGTGTCGCTCTTTGGATACCATTGTGATGCCGCCGTCCGGGTCTTTCATACGGATGATCTTGCCGGCTTGGCTCGAGGAGAGTCCGCCGCCGATCAATAGATACTTCGTTGATTGCATGGTGTTACGGTTGTTCGAGCTCGACCCTGAGCGAGAGGAACCGGAGCAGGTCCTTGAGCGTGATCACTCCGACCAGCCTCCCGTTCTCGACGACCATGAGTCTGGATGTTCCGGACTGGTTCATTTTGGAAAGCGCTGCGATGGCGTCGGTGTCGGGATGTATCGAGTTCTCGTCCGAGCACTCGATCGTCAGATCGCGGACGGTCTTTTGCATCCAGGTTTCTCTCGAGAGATCCTTGATCTCACGGGTCCGCACGCACCCGATGAGCCTCTCCCCGTCGACAACGGGGAACATCTTGAAATGGTATTTGTAGACATACTCCTCTACCAGCGTGCTGATCGGAATGTCCGGTGTAACAGTGATTGGATTTACGTGCATGAACCGGCGGACAGTCTCACCCTCGAGCGAACGGCGTACGAGGAGCTGTTGGTATGACATGTTCGCGGCGCCCCGCAGAAACATACCGATGAGAAAATACCAGATTCCTCCCACAAGGTTTCCGGTGACGGCGTTGAGCACGCCGAGACCGATGAGCAAGAACGAAAATCCCACCCCGATCCGCGACGTGACATAGGTAGCCCAGGAGAGGTTGTTCTTCCAGTTCCACAGTATCGAACGGAGCACTCGGCCGCCGTCCAACGGGAACGCAGGAACCAAATTGAAAACCACGAGGATGCCGTTGATCACGGCAAGATATTTGACGACGCCTCCGATGGCATCCGGCCAACGGACAATGGTTCCTGCCGCGCCCAACGTGAGGCAAGTCAGTGCGACGAGAAGGCTGGCAACGGGACCGGCAATCGCCACCTGAAACTCCGCCTTGGGACTCGGTGGCTCATCGGTCATTTCGGCGACACCGCCAAAAATGAACAGTGTTATTCCGCGCATCATCACGCCGTGTTGGCGGGCGATGATCGAGTGGGCGAGTTCGTGAAGAACGATCGACGCAAACAATCCGATCGCGCCCGCCGCCCCCATGATCCAGTGCGTCACCGGCGATAAATCGGGATACCACGCGGGAAAGAGACCGGTCCCGATCGTCCAGGTGACGAGGATCGCAAGAAAGATCCAGCTGGTGTCGATTCGGACCTTGAATCCGAAAAGGGTGAAAAGTTCGAATCGTCTTCCGAACACGTCGAATCTTCTTTGGTTTCAGACTACTGGTCGCGCGATAAAGAAAGCCGGATACTCCGGCTGGGTGGTGGCGCGGAGTTGCGCGGCTATTCCTTCCAGGGAATCGGCAGATTTAGCCGCTCGAGCTTCTCCTCGAGCTCTTTTCGCTCGCGGTTTCGTTTGAGTCCTTTCTCGCCGTGCTCGAGCCAGCCGTTTTGTTTGGCCAGCTCGGTTGCCCGTTCCTTGTCTCCGTGTCCGAGGGCACCGATGACCTCGATCTCGAGACGCGACAGGTTCATCCTCTCCATCTCGTAATCGAGAAACGCTTCCCACACGATCGGACACCATCGGCTCACGATCTCGTAACCGATGATTCGTGCGTATTCACGGATTTCCACCTGGGCGCGGTCATCCATCCGAAGCGAGAGAAAGCGAAGCAAGTTGTGCAGATCGATCTTCCAATAGGCTTCCGTGTACGTCGCAAGGGGAAGATCCTTTCTCGCCTGTTCGCGCGATACGCCAACGTCCAGTCGATCTTGGTAGACCTGGCGGCTGAGATCCTGAATCTCTCGTTCTTTCTCCGAAAGCATCCGGCCCGTATTCTCATCGAGGAAGCCTTTGCTGCCCTGTTTGTTACCCGGCGCCTGTTTTCGCCAACGCGTCGGCGGGGTCCTTTGCGCCGCGTCGATCGCGATGGAATAGCGTGTCGAGTACTCGTTGACGTTTGCCGTTCGGTGACGGATCCACTGTCGCCAACAGTCCATGGGCACGCGCACATGGAGCTTGATCTCGCACATTTCGAATGGCGTGGTGTGCCGGTGCCGGAGGAGGTAACGGATCAATCCACGATCTTCGCTCACCTTTTTGGTGCCCTTGCCATAGGAGACGCGGGCCGCTTGCACGATCGCCTCATCCGACCCCATGTAGTCGACGACCCTGATGAATCCATCGTCAAAAACCTCGAACGTCTTGCCAAGAATCTCATCGAGAGCCTTGACACACGGGCGAAGAAGTTTTTCAGCTTCTTGTGTTTTTTCCGTTTTGTTTGACATACGCGGTTGTCCCCGGTTTGAGGGGACCCCAATCTTGACGCTTTTTCAAACGGTTGTCAATCACTCGCTCGGGACAGGGGAGATTTCCGGTTGCTCGCCTGCCGGTGGTCACTCAACCGAATGCGGGACACCCGTTGCGCGGTGACTGTTTGTCTGAGCAAACACCCTTCGGGCGCCGATTGCCCCTTCGAACACCGGTCTTTCACGATCGGGCGGCAACATTTTCGAACGCCTCGTCATAAAGGGGCGCCACCCGTTGCCAGTCGTATTGTTCCGCAATGGGTCGGAAGCTGATCTTCCGCATTCGTTCGATCTGGCCGATCGCGTTCTGGAGCCGGTTGACGAGATCGTTGAAATCGGTGTAAAAACACGACGAGTGAATCTCTGCGGGAAAGAGTTCGGGAAAGGCGAGACGCTTGGGAAGCAGCGGAAAGCAATCACAGTAGACAGCCTCGATCACACTGCTTCCAAAAAAGTCTTGATTCGACGTGACGGGGAGCAGGTCGGAGCGTCTCAGCCATCGTGTGTACTCGGCCCGGTCCTCGACATACCCATACTGAACGATCCGTTCCCCCAGCTCTTGTTCGGCCTCGACAAACGCCTCCGGTATGACATCGAAGCTCTCCCCAAGAAGCGCCACCTCGAATGGGTATCCGCACGACGCCAGGAACTGTAACGCCTCGAAGAACTCCTCGGGGTTTTTGTCGTATTCCCACCGGTGGTTCCAAAGAATGAGCGGCGGGCGTATGGTGTCTCGATGGTCTTCGCGTTGATCGCCGTCGTTTGCCGCGACAAAGGTCAGCGGCCGGAAGCTCGAAAAATCGAAGCCCAACGGGAGCACCTCGCTTTTTTCTCGTATGTGCTCCACCTGACTCTGTTCCTGGTGGTCGGGAAAGTGGGCAAGAAACTCGGGGAGTTCATCGAGAAACGAATCCATGTGGTACTGCGAGTTGAAATAGACTCGATCACAGGTGAGCGCCGATACATAATTGATAAATCCGTAGTGTCTGTCCCGCTCTCGTGCCTTGTCGCGGTCTTTTGGCGACCAGGGGTAGGTGATTTGGTTTTCGTGAAAATAGACTGCCACGGGGATACCGCTGGTGTGTGCCCTGGTGAGTGAAAGAAACGTGGTCACATCGAGCATGTCGGTCGCAAGAAGCAGGTCGGGACGGCGGTCTTCTTCGACAAACTTGCGGGCGAGGGTGATCGCGCCCCCGTGCATTCGCCATTTCCAATGGGCGCCGCTTAGACTGAGGATCTCGACGGTGTGCCGGCTGTGACTGGCGTACCCCTTCGCCCAGGCGGCGTGAGACCCCGTGAGGAATGGCTCTATGATCAGGATCTTCACAGGTCGTGAATTTCAGCTCACGGGACAACGGTTCGAGTGTGGCCCGTGAGCCTCGAATGAGACACAAGAGTCTGGCTCGTTCTCATGGCGCTCATCCCCCGAGCGCCTGATCGAGATCCTCGATCAGCTCGTCGGTCGATTCTACGCCAACCGACATACGGATGAGCGTGTCCGAGATTCCTTTTTTCTCGCGGTCCGCGGGAGACATTCCCGCGTGCGACGTCACGGCGGGTCGGGTTAGAAGCGACTCGGTCCCACCGAGACTCGGTGCGATGAGCGGGATCTTTGCCTTACGCATAAACCGGTCAACCGCGCCGAGATCACCGGCGATCTCAAAACTCAGCATTCCCCCGCAACCCTCGAAAAGCTCGCGCGCGCGTTCATAGTACAGGTTCGACTCGAGCCCGGGGTAGTTGACTTTCCCAACCGACCGGTGTACTTCGAGGAACTTTGCTATCCGAAGAGCGCTCTCGTTTTGCCATCTCACACGGAGCGCGAGTGTCTTCAGACCCCGTTGCAGAAGAAAACACGCGTGCGGGTCCAGCGTACAACCAAGATGATCCATCTTGTGCTTGATTCTAGCGATCAAATCAGCGCCGCCGATGACTGCCCCTCCCACAATATCCGAGTGTCCGTTGAGATACTTCGTGCAGCTGTGGAGTGAGAGATCAAAACCGTGTTCGATGGGACGATAGTTGATGGGGCTGGCAAACGTGTTGTCGATCATCGAGACGAGACCATTGGCTTTGGCGAATTCAACGACCGCCTTGAGGTCGCCGACCTCGATCAGCGGGTTCGAAATCGTCTCGACATAGATCACCTTTGTATTTGATTTGATCTTGGAGGCCCAGGACCCGGGGTCATCCGGGTCGATGAAGTCGAACTCGATCCCAAAACCCGGGATGTCATCGGTGATGAAACTGTCGGTGCCGCCGTAAAGCGTGCTCTGGATGAGCAGGTGATCCCCCGCGTGGAGCAATGTGAGTAGTGTGCTGGTAATCGCCGCCATACCGCTCGAGGCGACGAGGGCGCGCTCCGCGTTCTCCACATCGGCGAGTTTTTTGTGGAGCACATCGTGGTTTGGGGTGTTGTTCAAACGGATGTATTTGATATCATGATACCCTTCGCCACCGTAGGTTTCGAACATGGCCGACTGGAAGATCGGCGTCGTGACCGCGCCTTCGTAGCGGGGATACTCGCCGGAATGAACAAGCTTGGTTTCGATACGTCTGTATTCGTCGGCCATGGGCCCACTCCTTTTTCTGTTGTTCTGAACCGGGTTTGACACGTGTTGTCTGTTCGGTGATATTTGGGGCACTCGGGCCCGGATGTTCCCGAGTTTGGTCATCAACGGTAGATCATATCACACACAGGGGTAATGCGCCATCCGATGATGATACTCGTAGCTGTTACCGGAGCTTACGTTCTCGTTTGTGCACTGGCATTTGTGTTTCAAAAACACATGGTGTTTTTCCCCGATCGCGGGATGTTTGGCACGCCGATCCAAGCGGGGATGACATACCGTGACGTCTTTTTCGATACCGAGGACGGCGTGAGGCTTCACGGTTGGTTGGTGCCCGCGCCAGAAGCCCGCCGAACCGTTCTCTTTTTTCACGGGAATGCGGGAAATATCTCCCATCGGCTCGAGTCGATTCAGATATTTCGTAACCTTGGGCTTTCGGTTTTTATATTCGACTACCGCGGGTACGGGCGAAGTGGGGGACGGGTGAGTGAGGCGGGTACCTATCTCGATGCCCGTGCCGCCTACCGACATATAATAGAAGAAGAGGGGGTCGATCCCACGGACATCGTGTTTTTTGGCCGGTCGCTCGGCGGGTCGGTCGCCGTGGAACTTGCCACGCATCACAAACCACGGGCCGTGATTCTCGAGTCGTGCTTCCCCACCCTTGCCGACGTCGGGCAGCGTGCGTATCGTTTCTTGCCCGTTCGGCAGCTGCTGCGAATCCGATATGATTCAACGGAGCGTATTGTCGGACTTGCCTGTCCAAAGCTCATCGTCCACAGCCGAAACGACGAGATCGTTCCGTTCGACCTCGGGCAACGACTGTTCGAACTCGCCTCAGAGCCAAAGGAATTTCTAGAGATAAGAGGGGATCACAACGCAGGGTTCATCGAGTCAGGGAGGCTCTACACCGACGGTTTGGGACGTTTCCTCG
Source organism: Candidatus Latescibacterota bacterium (assembly GCA_020352495.1). Taxonomy (GTDB): domain Bacteria; phylum Krumholzibacteriota; class Krumholzibacteriia; order WVZY01; family WVZY01. Next base: position 3,722,217 of record CP070677.1, on the reverse strand, counting down.
AATCGCTCGATTGACCGGTAGACGTGCTCGGCGAGGTTGGGTGGGGTGATCGGGTCGTCGCAATTGGGATCTTTAGCGGAGTCTTGGATCACATCTTTAGTTCGCCGGAGGGTCCGGAGGCTCAGGCAACGGCTCGCTCTCCGGAGGTGGCTGCTCATCGCCGAGACCAGCCAGTCCCAGAGCGAGGAGGCCGACGGCCACAACACCGGCTCCGACCCTGTAGGCCCACCATTTCCAGCCGCGTTCGCGTTTCAACGGCGGTTCTGTCTGCAACATCCTCTCCGGTTTGATCTGAATGGTGTCGGTATAGTCTACATAACCGGATTTTGTGACTGTGAGGTTGTATTCACCGACACGAACCAGTTCGAGTGTTAGCGGTGTTTCCCCGACATGTTTATCGTTCAAGTAGACCCGGCACCCTTCGGGTTCCTCGATCATCAACGAGCCAAACATCTCCCTGCGTAGTTGGTCGTAGTAGTCGTTCACATAGGACGGGAACAAAACCTCATCGGCTTTGAGATCGGGGAATCTCTCCAATGCGCTCCTGGCACTGGTTCTCGCCCCCAGATCGTCGCCTTTTTGGTGGTATGTTTGAACGAGATGGTGGTAGGCCTGTCTGAGCACCACATCGGATGCGGTATATTCTTCTGTGATCTCGGTCAGCTTTTCGATGGCACGATCGTACTCGCCGTCGGCCCTCAACGTGACGATCTCTTCGAACTTCTTGTAGACCTCTTCCTTCTGTTCGTCAGCCGCGGTTTGGCTCGGCAGAGGGGAGGGAAGCACGATTACGACGGCGAAGGCAAGGATCGTGACGAGGGTCAGTATCTTGGAAAAAACACAGGTTCGAACGTCCTCAAATAGCATTTCCCATCCTTTCGATTGACTGCGGACGAGAACTCTGGACGTAGTAGGTTCTAAAAATGTGGAGTTTGCTGCACGACGCTGATTCTATCAGATAGAGTCACAATTTTCAAGCAAATCGCATGTTCGGCGCACCGAACCCACTCCCCACACCACTGAGATCGCCGTTGTCGCTGGTCCCCCCCCGATTGGTACACGATCCTTCTAACGTTGACGCTTTTTGCGCTGCCTGTTCTTCCATCTGTACGGTGGCTCGAATTTGGGTCTCTCTGAGGTTCTCCAGATGTCCAGAATCTCCTGGGCCAGATCGGGGAAACCGCTGTCGCCGTAGTGACTCACCGTTTCATAGGCGAGACCGTGACGGATCAACCGGCAGGAGAGCAGCTCACCATCTATAAAAACGTGAGCAAGCCGCCGGTCGTATCGATCCTTTCCTCCTCGGACGACCTCGATAATCTTGGCACGCGTGAGCCACGCGCGTGTCGATTCCGAGGCGGCGACTCCGTATGGCTGATTCTCGAAAATGTCCAGGTCGGGATGGGCAATTTCGGGGGTGTCGACCCCGAGCACTCTAATCGGTTTGCCCTTGATGTTAAATGTGTCGCCATCGTCAAATTCGATGTCAGTCAGATAGACGAGTTTTGCTCCACGGTAAGAAGGCTGATACCAGGTCGGTTGTTTGGAGGTGCAGCTCAAGCAAGCGATCATCGATAGACAGAAGACCGCCGGTCTAGTGATGATCCATTTCGAAATTGAGATCGTCATTTTCGGCTCAACGTATTTCGAGGGTCTCAAAAAAAATCTCATCCTTAGACCCCCGATGTTCCGGTGGTGCGAGTCTGACCAAAGAACCATTAAAGGAGTCTTACGGTGTCAAGTCAAGACCCGCAGCACCTGGGTTGCTTCGCGCAGGTCGCGCCGGGGTGGAAATGCCTCTTTGCAGGCAGACACAGTCTCCGATTTGAACGATTCACGTGTGTAACTCGCGGGTTGTCAATGTGGTGGACACCGGTTGCGATTTGGCGTCGACATAGTTGTCACACCGGTAGCGCCCCGGGTCGGGAGTGGCCGCTCCGTAAGACTCTTCCGACGACAGGTTCTGGCCGGTATCGTGGGAACTTCTTGACAAAACCCATGGGTTTCATTTAGTTAAAATTGACCCCACCTCGAGCTCTGGAAGCTCACACAGGCATTCCCCTAAGTCTGCAAAAATAAAAGGCTTTTTGGCACGGGAATTGTTTAGACATCGGAGCGAAGGGTATGCGTAAGACATCGACCGTGTATATGGGGTTAATTTACGCCCTCCTCGTGGCCGGTCTCGCGACCGGTGTTGGATCTCTCTGGGCTCCCGCCTCCCTTGCCAATCCCGTCTCCAGTGCCGCCGGCGAAGGTTACAGCAGCCAACCCACGATGGGTGGCGAGCCCGCCTTTGCTACCAAAGCGGACGGGATGGTCTCGACCATAGAAAGCCACATGCAATCGAAGAACTTCGAGGCCGCGTCCAAGGCTGCACTCGAGCTCACGGAATACTATCCTCAGTACGTGCAGGGATGGATGTTGCTCGGTTACTGCCGGTCCATGATAGATGATTTTGCGGGGTCCAACGAAGCCTACGAGAAAGCGCTTTCGCTCGGCGTCGCTCCCGAGGCGGTCTACTCGAGAAAAGCGTATAACCATATTCGGTTGGCGCAGTTCGACGACGCCAAAGCGTGCTACAGGTTGATCCTCGAGACCAAGGGAGAGGATTTTGAGGCTCTTAAGCAAATCGCGTTTCTCGAGGGAAAGCTCGGAAATCTAAACGCCGCGTCTCATTATTATCGGCGAGCGATGGAGCTCGACCCAAAAAACACGGACGTGATCGTCGCATTGGCCAAGATAGAAGCCAAGCAGGGTGGCAACGGCAGCGTGAGGGCGCTCATCGAAAAAGCGCTGGAGCTCGAGCCGGACAACCCCGCGCTGCTCGGAAAACTTGGAGTGATTCATATTAAAGAGAAAAACTATCAGGCGGCCCTCGATCCTCTGAGAAAGCTCGTCGTACTCGAACCGGAGAACACAAAAGCTCGCCGCAATCTTGGCGTTGCCTACTACCACCTTGGTGACAAGAAGAACGCGCGGGAGGAGTTTGCGAAGGTGAGACAGCTGGGCGGCGATATGGACGACCTTTACGGCCCGCTGGCGGATTGTTATCACACGTCGGGGATGGGAAGCGAAGCGATTTCCATTGTCAAAGAAGGGATTGCGAAGGACGTACAAAAGGCCTGGCTCTATTGTGTGTGGGGGAAGATCCTCGAGCAGTCCAAAAACTACGACGGGGCGATTTCGAAATTCGTCAAAGCGGTCGAGCTCCATGAGGATCCGTGGAGCGACTATGCACAGAAACAGATCACACGGCAGGCCCAGCTGAAAAAGCGCGAACAGATGATGGCAAGCCAGTTGGAAATGGGTTCACCCTAACCCAAGGGCTGTGGTACAAGGCCCATGCGCAACACGCTGCATGGATGCGCCCCCCGAAAGCGGAACACCGGGGGGCGTTTTGTTTGTCCGTTGTTTCTCCGTGGTCGAGACAGAAGGTTTTTGCTTAGGGATGGTGAGGGCACGGCGGCTCAGACAGTCCTCGCGCGTCGACCGAGCGTTTTGAGAATTCCGGCAGCAATCGGAGCATCGGCGCGCTGCGGAACTCGCCGGCGTACCCTCACCATCCCCCGCCGCGCGTTACGTTCACACCATCCCCCGCCGCGCATCACATCCTCACCATCCTCACACGACGCGGCGTGCCCACACCGTCCCCGCGCCACATACTCCGTTCGATTATCCCAGCCTGGCCTCGCGAAGACGCCTCACCCGTTCTTCCGTCGGCGGGTGCGTGCTGAACAAACCCGCGATTCCGCCACCTCGAAGCGGGTTGACGATGAACATGTGTGCCGTGGTGGGCGATGCATTCATCGGACGGCGTTTCGCATAGTCATCGAGCTTCAGCAGCGCGTTGGCAAGTCCTCGCGGGTCGTTGGCGAATTTTGCCCCACCGGCGTCGGCCATGTACTCGCGGGAACGCGATATCCCCATCTGGATGAGCATTGCGGCGATGGGTGCAACGATCGCCATGACCAAAAGCTCGAGACCACCGCCCCTCCGCTCGCCACCCTGGCCCCCGCCAAAAATCGCGGCGAAGCGCGCCCACATGGCGAGCATCGTGATGGCACCGGCAAGTGTGGCCGCTATCGAAGAGATCAGTATGTCGCGATTCTTGATGTGGGCGAGTTCGTGCCCGATCACGCCGGCGACCTCATTCTCGTCGAGAAGACTGAGCGCGCCCTCTGTGATCGCGACGGCGGCATGTTGGGGATCGCGCCCCGTTGCGAATGCGTTGGGTGTTTGCGAGGGGATAATGTATACACGGGGCATCGGTAATCCGGCGTTTGCAACGAGGCGTTCGACGATCGAATAAAGGCGAGGTGCCTGTTCGCGGGTGACCTCCTGAGCCCGGTATCTGGCGAGCGCGATTTTGTCACTCGACCAGTAGGCGACAAAGTTCATCACTGCGGCGACAACAAGGGCGATCACCGCGCCGCCTCGACCACCGATCAGTTGACCGATGATCACCAAAAGCACGGTCATCAACGCCATGAGAAACGTCGTCTTGAGCGCGTTCATAATCGAATACCTCCTCCGGTTCGATAATTCTAGTTGTGGATAACGCAGTTGAATGGTAATAACGGGGGCACGTTGGAGCAAGCGCAATTCACCATGGCCCACCAACGGTTGTTTGACAAGTCGGTACAGGGCCGGGTATAAATCGTAGTCGCAGATAGGTCCTGGCCGGCCCGAGACGGTCCCGAGCAGTGAGTGAAATCCGCCGTGAGGCGCGAGGGACTCGGGTGAGGGCCGTGGGCCAGTAAGGGAAGTGGCGCCAACGTGGATCACACACACGTTGCATAACCGGGAGTATGAGAGGATCGGGACAAGGGGGGAGCGACATCAATGAGAATCGCGCACACATCGGACATCCACATCGACACATCGCCACGGAATCGAGAGGCGGCGAAAGCGATGGCAGCCGCCATGGGTGGTCTCGAACCGGAGGTGATCGTACTGGCGGGAGATGTTGGCAACACGATCGGTGACCTCGAGAAAACGCTGGCGCTTTTCTCCGAGCTCGCTGTTGCCAAGCTCTTTGTCCCTGGCAATCACGACGTTTGGATCGAGCGTCGTAACGGTACGTCATTGGACAGCCGGACGAAATATGAGAAACACATTCCCGAGGCATGTCGCGAATACGGGTTTCACGACCTCGGTCAGGAACCCGTGATAATCGGTGATACGGGGTTTGTGGGGTCTCTCGGCTGGTACGACTACTCGTTTGCCGACCCGCGGCTCGGCCTCACGGCAGACGACTACTGGCGGGGACAGTACGAAGACGAGATCTGGTGGGACAAGGAGATGACATTCTGGCCCCCGCCTCGCGCGACGCGGACGACACCGGACAAAAAACGGATGCGGGACCAGGACCTCTGTGCCGAGCTTTGCGACTGCCTCAAGACTGATCTCGAGGGGATCGAGGACAAGGTCGATCGCATCGTGGCGGTGATCCATACGCTCCCGTTTGTCGAGACGTTTCCGAGATCCGACCCACCGTATTATCTCGATGCCTATACGGGAAGCGAGACTCTGGGGAATACACTTCGGGCCAACTCGAAAGTGACCCACTGTATCAACGGACACAAACACACGAACGGCGATTGGGAGATCGGAACAATCCGTGTACACCGCCGCGTATTGGGGAGCATTGACGCGGGCGAGGACATCGGAGAAAGAGCACGAAACGCCGTGGGTGTGATCGACCTGCCTTAGCCAACCTTGATGCGTCGAACCGGGGGAGGAAGTGACACTGGTGGCTCAGGCGTAGTGGGGGTACGGCGGCTCATACAGTCCTCGCGCGCCGACTGAACGTCTCGAGGATTCGCACAACATTCGCGGCATCGGCGCGCTGCGGAACTCGCCGGCGCACCCCCACTACACCTGCGCTCTACACACACTATCGACCTCGCAACCCCCACGCATCGAGTCTGGGACGATCGACGGCTGCCAATCGATCGCAATCAATACACAAGCGGCGGACCCGTGATGGACCCGCCGCCTGGCCTCTGCTCTGGCAGTTCTCCGTAACCGACAACCTACTCGTAGTACTCGTACCCGAGGTGTGTGATCAGCTCTTCACCCATGATGTGACGGAGATAATTTTTGAGCTTCATGAGCTGGATGAACAGATCGTGCTCCGGGTAGAGCTCGGGCGCGCATTGTGGGCTTTTGAAGTAAAACGACAGCCACTCCTGGATCCCCGATAGATCCGCGCGCTTCGCGAAGTCGAGGAACAACGCCAAATCCAGTACGATCGGCGCAGCGAGAATGCTGTCCCGGCAGAGGAAGTCGATCTTGATCTGCATGGGGTATCCCAACCACCCGAAGATATCGATGTTGTCCCAACCCTCCTTGTTGTCACCGCGGGGCGGATAATAATTGATCCGAACCTTGTGATAAAAATCCCCGTAAAGGTCCGGATAGAGCTGTGGCTGAAGGATCGTATCGAGCACGGAAAGCTTGCTCATCTCTTTGGTCTTGAACGACTCCGGGTCATCCAGGACTTCTCCGTCGCGGTTGCCGAGGATGTTTGTCGAAAACCATCCGTTGAGACCGAGAAGCCGCGCCTTCAAGCCGGGGGAGATAATCGTCTTCATCAGGGTCTGACCGGTTTTGAAATCCTTCCCACAAATCGGCACGTGCATCTCGCGGGCGAGCTCGACAAGAGCGGGAATATCCGCCGTGAGGTTGGGTGCGCCGTTCGCATATGGAATCCCCGACGAAATCGCCGCGTACGCGTAGACCATGCTCGGTGCGATCGAAGGATCGTTTTTCTTCAATCCCTCTTCGAAGGCCTTGATCGTTTCGTGCACCGGCTTTGGCGTGGTGTACACCTCGGTGCTGCCACACCAGATCATCACCAACCTGTCGATGTCATTGTCTCTCTTGAAGCTTTCCATGTCGGACTTGACCTGTTCGGCGAGCTCGTACCAATTCGAGCCCTTCTTTTTGTTGGGGCCGTCGAGCTTTTTTACATAACGCGTGTCAAAGACGGCGCTCATCGGACGAATCGTTCCCAGGAAATCTTTGATTGGATCGAGGTTCTCTTTGCGGAGCACGCCAGCGTTTACCGCCGCGTCATAACAGTTGTCCTCGTAGATGTCCCACCCGCCGAACTCGAGATCCGCAAGATCGGCGAGGGGGACGAAGTCCTTGATCAATGGTGAACGATTGTCGGTTCGCTTACCGAGGCGGATCGTACCCATTTGAGTCAGCGAACCAAAGGGCTTGGCGAGATCGCGGCGGATCGATTCCACGCCTGCGACAAAAGTCGTCGCCACCGCCCCCATCCCGGGAAGCAGCACACCGAGTTTCCCCTTGGGTTCCTTGATATCAACGATCGGTTTTGCCATCTAACAACTCCTTCACGGTTTTCGCCATTTTGCGGTCTTGGACTTTTTGAGGGAAGACCGGCGCAACACGTTTCTGTTGCATCGCCCGGATCTCACTGGAATCTGTGACGTATGTCTTGCAGGACAAAAGACAGTTGGCTACGACGCGTGCACCACTTTTCAAAATTGAATCGTCAATCCAACCGATACCCCGCGCCTCCGGGGCCACACCGTCGGTGAAAATCGGGAAGCCGTCTCTTGTCTGTTTGCTGTTCTTATGGCAAGCGCGCCCGCCACGGCCGCGACCAACCCAGTGCCCCCAAGCATCAGCGCCGCCTCCTCTGAATATTCGCTCTCGTGATCCACGCCATACATCACCCCGGCTAAAACGGTGGACGCCGCACCAATCACGAATCCAAACTGTCCGTTACGTCGATCGGCATTGCCGGTCGCCACCGAGATCCCGTTGCCAAGAGCAGTCCCGCTGTTGACGATCAAAGCCCCGGCGTACACGTACACCCACGGGGAATAGCTGACCGCATATGAGTCTGCAAAAGAGGGGCGGAAGGCAAACAACACCAAAACAAACACCAGGACAAGTGATATTCGTTTCATTACCGCTGCACCCCCTGAGGGTTTGCCGATTCACTCGACGAATTCCGTACCACTCTTACTGGCGGGGGGATCCCCGGCGTCGGATTTTTCGGCCACCGATCTTGACAAAACGTAGCACTGATCGTATGATAAGCAAAATTTATTATATTTATGTTGTCGATAACTCCTGCTAATGGGTTTGCCGTACCATGGAGATCCGTCAGTTACGATATTTTCTAGCCGCCATCCGACACGGCAGCTTGAGGGCAGCAGCCAGGGATCACTTTGTTACCCAACCGGCGGTAAGCATCCAGCTAAAAAAGCTCGAAGACGAGGTCGGCGAGAAGCTCTATGTCCGGCGGGGGAAACGAATCGAGCCCACACAGGCAGGGAGCATACTGGCCACAGAAGCCGAAGAGATCGTGAGAAAGGTGGATGCGGTGACGCACAGGATACAGGGTCTAAAGGGGCTCGAGAGCGGGCTCTTGAAAATGGGGAACATCGACGCGGCGAGCGTCTATGTTCTACCGGACGTGTTCAAAGCCTTCCGCCGCAGACATCCGGGTATCGATATCCAGGTCCTCGTGGCCGATTCGGACAGCCTTCTCGCCGCGCTCGAAACGGGCGCGATCGAGCTGGCGATTGTTACGCTACCGCTCCCCGGTGAGGCGTATGAGGTCGTACCCATATTCGAGGACAAGATGGTTCTCGTAGCACCCCCCGGTCATGAGCTCGTCGGGTCGAGATCCCGAAGGAATCTCCTCCGAAGGGTTGCCGAAACGGGTCTTATCACGTATCCTGCCAAGTCCACGACCCGTCGGCTGATCGAAAAGGTCTTCATCGACAACGGGCTCGGTTTGAAAGTGACAATGGAAACGTCGAGCCCGGAAGCGATCAAGAGGCTCACCGAAGCCGGGCTCGGTGCGAGTATCCTCCCGATCGAGGTCGTCTCGAACGAAATCCGCCGAGGTTCGCTAAAAGCCATCCCGACGGGGAAGATCCGTTTTAGCCGAATGTTGGGTCTTGTGTACAAAAGCGCGGAGACACTGTCGCCACCGGCGAAAGCGTTCTTGAGCATGCTGGTCGAGAAGTACAAATGACAAAGGGGACCGTTTTTATAATCAAAGGCATCCAATCATACACGAAAGGTTGAATCGAATGAGACGGTATCAGAAAGAACTCGAGAAGGCAAAAGAGGCGGCACGTGAGGCAGGCAGGATCATCCGGAAATCCTACGCGACCCTTCGCCCAAGCGACGTGACGGAGAAACGGCTAAATGACCTCGTCACCACCGTCGATCTCGAGTCCCAGGATGCCATTGTCTCGATCCTTCGTGAGAGCTTTCCAAATGACTTCATCATTGCCGAAGAGAATTTGAGACCCGAGATCAACGGGGGGATCGACCGCAAGCGGGCCAGACGTTGGTACATCGACCCGCTGGACGGGACACCCAACTACATACACGCCTTTCCCGTCTTTGCCGCCAGCCTCGGTCTCGAAGAGCCAAACGGTAGAGGGATCGTTCTCGGGGTCACATTCGATCCGATGCGTGACGAGCTTTTCCACGCGATACGGGGTGAGGGGGCGTTTCTAAACGACGAGCGAATCGAGGTCAGCGGGATATCGGACAAAAGCAAGACTCTGTTTTTGACCGGTTTTCCATTTCGTTCGCGGAAGTACCTCGATGACTATCTCAAGACGTTCAAATTCTTCTTCAACAACGCGCGGGGAATCCGGCGGGCGGGCTCCGCCACCCTCGATCTGGCGTATGTGGCGGCGGGGCGCGCCGAAGCCTTTTGGGAGCTGACGCTGAGCCCATGGGATATGGCGGCGGGAATCGTTTTGATCGAGGAGGCCGGTGGTCGGGTGACGGACTTTTTTGGTGAAAACGATTTGCTTCGCAACGGTCACATCGTTGCCTCGAACGGTCTTTTTCACGAATGGATGTGCGAGGAAATCCAAAAGGTTTTCCCCAAAGGACGGGAATACACGGTGGATTAACCCCGATCCGTCGGACCTCGAAGCCACATGAAGATCGTAGCAAGGGGTCGTGTGTCGGCGCGGGGATCGCGGGGGTACGGCGGCTCAGACAGTCCTCGCGCGCCGACTGAGCAGGCTATGAACTTCATCTACGTCTGGTGGCGCGCTGCGGAACTCGCCGGCGCACCCCCACGATCCCCTTACCACATGCGTCATGTCGTTTCGAAGTCAGACGGATCAAGGTTAGTCCACCCGGGGGAGGTTCGGGCCAACGCGTTGTGGATTCGATACAAGCGAGAACCCCTTCGGAATGTGGTCCGAAGGGGTCCTCTTACGAGTGCATCCGTTGATATGTCCCAAAGGGGATATCAGAGGATTCGGTCGCAGTTCTTAGCCCACACACCGCGGAAGAATCCTCCGTGGCACTCGTCGTTCCGTCTCCATTCGCCTTTGAGCTCACCGTGGACACGGCGATCCCGGCCGAGCCACACCCCGGCAAACCAACCCGCTCCATCCTCCTCATAACTGCCATACCTGCCGCGAAGCAGCCCCTGGAACCGGCCTGATCGGCTGATCCATTTTCCGAAAAAGACTTTTTCGCCCTCTTTGTTGACACCGTAGAAGCCCTTGAGGAATCCCATGTGCAACCCGCTCTCGCTCACCCATTTCCCAAAGAACTCGCCACCGGGCCGTTCGGGGTAGTGACGCCACACACCGCGAAGAAACCCGCGCGGGCAAGCTTGCGGCGGAACGTGCACCGCGGTGAACGCCACCGCGTTGCCGTCTTCGAGCGTGACGACTCGGTGCAGACCGGGAAGTCGATCGAGGGTGAATGACACGCTAAACGGCTCGGTTTTGAACGTGATCACCGTGTTTGCCGAGTCGATCCTTGTGTACGCGTCCGCGTTGGTTATCTCCGGACACGCGACGATACGCACCAGAATCCCGTCGAATGACGGCATGGTCTTCGACTCCCACTCGAGGAGATTTCGTTGTGTTCTGGGTAGGATCCGGTCATGGGGTTCGAACCGGATGGTCCGCCTCAAGAGAATGACACCGGGATCCACCGAGAGCGATCCCGTCCAGTCCGTCACATGTGTGATCGTCTCATCCCGGTGAAGGTTACCCCAGGTGATCATCAGAAAAATCCGACCCCTCAGGTTCCCGTTGCGGTCACGCTCATGTTTGAGGACCGCGGGATCATTCTCAAAGGGATCGTCGAACGCGTCGTCGTCGCCAAACTCCGCCGCCAGTTCCGGATCGTCGAAGGCCGGGGCCTCGTCGCCCAGATTGAATCCACCGTACTCATCGTCCAGGTCGGGCACCTGTTCCCGGGTGTACAACTCGTCGTTCGCCGATGTCGGATCATCATTACTGCACCCGGCGACCCAGGACATCGATGCGATGACCAGAATGATGAGAAGAAATGTCGGTACCCGCTTCATCACGTCTCCTTTCTCGTCCTCGTGGGGCTGCTAGTTACCACCGAAGCGATTGACTTTGTCCTCTCGGGTCTGCAATCGGGGTGCCTTATCTATTGTATTGTACCACAAATGGCGTAATCCATTAAACGATAATCGATTGCGTTTGGCCAATCGACGTGGCCGCTGTGCTCGCGGTCCACCGGAGTGTCCCTGCAGGTACACCTGTTCGAACCCCATGACCTGTGAGGGACATCGAAACACTTCCTTGTCAAAAGGCGAGATAGGAGTAGGATCAAGAAGATCCGGAAGCGGCCAAGTCGGGCCGGTGAAGCCGGGAGCGGACCCCGCCCGGCGACAGAGCGGAGGAAGGCCGGCCGGATCAGAAAGATCGCCGTCGGGTTTCACCGGTCGACCCGGGGGACCACCGCGGTGCACGCCACGGCCAGCGGGTGTCGTTCGCTCGCGGGTGGAGCCGCCTATAGTCATGAAACCGCTTTCGGACATTTCACGAGAGGCGTGGCAGATCCACGAGCATTCGGTCGTAATCGACCTGCACGCGGACACGCTCTTTCTCGTCTTTCTCTTTGGGTACCGGATGGAGAAACGCCACCGCAACCCACTCCCATCGAGTCCGTTTTGCTATCATGTCGATATCCCGCGGCTTCGTGACGGAGGTGTTACCGCTGTTGGGCTGACCGCGCCCGCGGTGCCGCTCAACATCCTCCGCCGCGGCGACACCATCGGCCGCGCGATCAGAAAGGTCGACCGGTGGTCGCAGACGGTCCGGTCGCAGTTGGTGATGGCAAGAACCGCGCACGACATCCTCCAGGCAAGGGAGAAAGGGCTCCCCGCGTTTTTTTTGACACTCGAAGGCTCCCACGGGGTCCGGGCTGATTCGAACGAGATCGAAACATACAAAAAAAACGGTCTGGTTTCGATCGGACTCGCGCATCTGACCCGTTCGCCTGGGGCATTCCCAAGCCGCCGGGTAAAGTGGCGGGATTTGCATCTGCCAAAGTTAGGGTACTCACTGATCGAGAGGATGGAAGCGGTCGGGCTCATCGTCGATCTCGCGCACGTGGCCAGCCGTAGTTTTCTCGATGCGGTGGAGTTTTGCCGGCGGCCTCCCATTGTCTCGCACACCGGTTTTCAGAGTGTCAAACCGATGTGGCGCAATATCTCCGACTACGAGGCCAAGCGTGTCGCCCAAAAGAACGGAGTCCTTGGTGTGATCTTCCATCCGGGGTACCTCACGTCGAAGCGAGACCGGTCGATCGAGTGCGTCATGGAAAACATCCGGCACCTGCTCAAACTGGTCGGGGATGATTTCATCGCGTTGGGCTCCGATTATGATGGGTGGGTTCCCAGCATGCCACGTGAACTGAGGGACATAAGCTGTCTGCCAAGGCTCACCGATCGGATGTTGCGGGAGGGGATTCCGGTCGATTCGATCCGCAAGATACTCGGGGGGAACGCCCTGCGGGTCATTCGGGAAATCTGTGACGAAGAGCCCGCACGCGACGGGCCCGATGGGGCGGATTAAGCCGGGGGTGTGATGTGGGGTTTGCCTCTCGCGGGTGGGAGCCGACTCTTCGGAACCAACCCTAACCGATTTCCATCTGCAAACATCCACGGATTCTTATAAATGACAAAAGGTAGCACATCTTCGGGGGCGGAGACATGCTACCTTCGTCCGGTGGGGACTCCGTAATGTTGAGTGGTTTTCGCGATTCCCCTATCCTGTGTTCTCCTCGCTGCAGTGTCGTCGTCGTTATTTTGAAAACCGGTGCCGTGTGCTCTCAAAAAATTGGGTGATGCCTGAGGTTTTCGAGGCGGCTGCCGCATGTGCTCGACGCGGCACCGGTTCCACCCTTAATCTAGTCCTCATTCAATCATATGTACAATATAAAAAATAAACTTGAACTATATATTATATGTATATTATCTTTTTTCTTGCCTCCGTCTATTGGGTTGTACCCCAAACCGGAGCGTCAGGTTTCACACAAAATGGAGGTTGTGGACGTGCTTCCGCTAAATTTCAACCACCTCTACTACTTCTATATCGTCGCCAGAAAAGGAAGCTTCTCCGAAGCTGCCAGGGAGCTACGGGTATCGCAGTCATCGATCAGCGTGCAAATCAGACAGTTCGAAGCTAACCTCGGGCACAGGTTGTTCAATCGTCTGAAAACGGGTGTGGAGCTAACAGATTCTGGTCAGGTTGTGTTCCAGTATGCTGATGAGTTTTTCCACGATGTCGATCGGATCTGGAATGATCTCGAGGCAATGGAGCGGCGGGTCAGCGGAACGATTTCCATAGGAACGATCAACAGCTTTGGTATCTACACGCTCCCTGACTTGCTCAAACAGTTCAAGGACCTGTATCCGGAGGTCAGGGCCGAAATTGAGCCCGGGTCGGCGAGGGAAGTTATCGAGATGGTCCAAACCGGCAAAACGGATATCGCCATCGTGACGGCCAACCGGAAATACTCGGGGCTTACCAGCATCCCGCTCGAGGACACGAAGATGTTTCTCGTCGCACCGCGGGGCCACCCTCTCGCCTCCGGAGAACCGGTGCCACCAAGGCGCCTGGAGGATCATCCGTTTATCGGGTATGAGGAAGGGATGGAGACCCGGATGATGATGGACGCCTATTTCAGACGGATGTCGCTCAGCATCGAGTACATGCTCGAATCGTCAAACGTGGCAACGGTCAAACACATGGTGATGGCTGGGTTGGGTATGTCGATGCTTCCGGAGACTGCGATCGGAGCCGAGATACGTGATGGCCGACTCGTCCGGATCGACGTCCAGGGACTCTACATGGTTCAGAAGATCACGCTCTATTACAAAACCGCTCGAAAGCTCTCGCCAACGCGTCGGGAGTTTCTCAAGTTCATCCAGCGAGAAATGGGAGCGGATCGTGAGCTTGGAGCGGGTCGCCGGTCGAAGAGATAGGATTCCTTGCCGGGCAACCATCGTGGATCCGGGAGGAGCGACTCGCCAAGCGTTTCGGGTCAGGCAAGTTGAGATCGATTTGCCGGCCAGGTCGGTCACGCGACGGGACCTTTCGGGAAGCCCCTTGTTTAACGTCCCCATCCGTTGCGTTCGATTAGCAAATTGACTTATCCCAAACGGCACGCCATACTCGAACATGCGCCTATCTTTCTCAGGGTGGGTGTAAGGAGCAAAGCGGTGCCGTACGAGATTCGGGTCATCGATGATGAAGAGATCGTATCGGTACGACTCTCTGGGCGGGTTGAGGTGGCGGAGCACGTAGACGCACGCCGGGATACCCTTCGGCTATGCGAGGAAAAGGAGACCATAAAAATCCTGGTCGATCTGGTGGACCTTACAAGTTCGATGGCCACCTTTGAGGCCTACGATTTTGGATCGACATTTGGTACAGACGGGGCCACGGTGCCGATAATTATGGCCGTTGTGTTGCCAAGGGATCCTCGGGTCCGAAAAGACGTGCAGTTTATCATAACGGTTGCGCGCAACAGAGGGTCCCAAGTTGACGAATTCGATGATGAAGACAAAGCCAGGGAATGGCTACATGCCTTTGGCAAGGTGTCCCAATAACGCGCCCAGTTTGAGCCTATGCACAACTCACTTCCTCCAGGGCACGAAACGCGCCGGTCCGGTTCCCTGCTGATCCGCATCCCACAAACGTCCTGCGAGGGTTTTGTAAACAGAGGTTGAGTTCATGTCTGAATTGTCACTGCCACTCGCCACGTTTTTCGCCGGTGTCGTGGTGGGTCTCATCGTGTTTTTGTTCAAAAGACACGCCTCCGAGAGGGAGGCGGAGAACTTGAGGATTCGGATCGCGGAGCTCGGAAAAGAACGAGAAACGGATGCGGAAAGGATACGTTGGACGGAGAAAGCCGAAACACACATGCGAGACGCCTTTGAAGCTCTTGCCGGCAGGGCCCTAAAGGACAACTCCTCGCAGATCACCGAGAGGGCCAAGACCCAGATCGATGGTCTGCTCAGTCCTCTGAACAAAAACCTCTCCAACCTCGAGAGCCACGTCAGGGAATTGGAGTCCAAACGCGAGAAGGCGTACGGATCGCTGAGTCAACAACTAAAACAGTTGGGTGAGATGCATGGCGCGCTACAGAACACAACGGCGAGCCTTGCACAAGCTCTCAGATCCCCCACGGTAAAAGGGCGGTGGGGTGAGCTCCAGCTTCGTCGTGTCGTCGAAATGTCCGGGATGTCCGGTCACGTGGACTTCGACGAACAGGCTGGTGCGGAATCGGGCCGGCCTGACATGGTCGTTCACCTGCCAAACGGCGGTATTCTGCCGCTGGATTCCAAGGTGCCGCTGGACTCGTACCTCGATGCGATGGAGAGTGCCAACAGTGACGTGCGAAGTGCCAAGCTGATACAGCATGCGAAGGCAGTGCGTGCACGGGTGCGTGAACTGGGACTCAAGTCCTATTGGGATCAGTTTGACAGGGCGCCTGATTTCGTCGTGATGTTTGTCCCAAACGAATCGTCTCTTGGGGCGGCGTTCGAGGTCGACGCAGAGCTTCTCGAGTACGCGATCAGTAACCGTGTTTTGATTAGCTCGCCGGTCAACCTTTTGGCGCTTCTTCGTACCGTCGCCTACGGCTGGCAACAACACCAGGTCACGGAGAACGCACAGCGAATCGCCCTGGAAGGGAAAGAGCTTCACAAACGTGTCACGACATTTGTTGACTACCTGACAAACCTCGGACAGGCTTTGAAGAAATCCGTCGACCAATACAATGCTGCCGTGCGCTCGTTGGAAGGTCGACTGCTTCCGGCGGTTCGGCGTTTCGAGGAAATGGGGGCCGCCTCCAAAGAGCTTGAGTCGCCCCAACAGATAGAGGTTGATCCCAGACTGCCCGCCGAACCCAGTCGCGAGCGTGAGGCCGCGTCGGTCGACGAAAAACCGGCCGACAAACAGCTCGCCGGGTCCAGCGGTGAGCGTGGGACCCCGTCGGTCGACGAAGAGCCCGCCGAGCCTGACCGCGAGCGTGAGGCCGCGTCGGTCGATGAAAAACCCCGGTGATGTCGGCGACGATTCGGAATACCCGTCGTGCCCTGTGTTAGATCTCGGGTCCCGACGCCCTTGTCAAACGACCAAGTCGCATACCTGTTGACTTTTCATAAGTTGCGACGTATCATTAAGTAAGTGGATTTGGAGAGGAATTGACCAGCCTGATTCTCCCGACCCCTGTAAAAGAAGGATCTTGACCCGATTGCCTTTCACAGCTATTGGTCTACCCCTCAGTGATCCAGATGCGTAACATCAAGACCGCTCACCTGTTTCTTGCGCTCCTTGTGGCGCTCCTCGCGTGGCCCGCCGGGAGCGTCTTTTCCTACAACAATGTGTCGCTCAGTTGGAAGACGATCAAAACCGAACACTTCGAGGTTCACTATCACAAGGGTGCCGAGTGGACCGCCCAACAGGTGGCGAAGGTCGCCGAAGAGGTTCACGGCCCCCTGACCGAGCTTTACGGATACGAGCCCAACACACCGGTGCACTTCATCATTAAGGACACCGACGACTACGCCAACGGTGCGGCGTACTTCTATGACAACAAGGTGGAGATTTGGGCGACGAATCTGGAGTTCGGGTACCGAGGTACGACGGAGTGGATTCGAAACGTCGTCACTCACGAGTACGCTCACATCATCTCCATTCAGGCCGCGATGAAAATGACAACGCGGGTGCCGGCCATCTACTTTCAGCTGATCCACTTCGAGAAAGAACGACGCCCCGATGTGCTTCAGGGGTATCCCGATCACATCGTTTCCTATCCGTTTTCCGGGATCGTGTATCCGCCGTGGTTTGCCGAGGGTGTCTCGCAGTATCAGACGCCAAATCTCAAATACGATTGTTGGGACTCTCACCGCGATATGATCCTCAGGTGCGCTGTGCTCGAGGACCAGATGCTCACATACGACGAAATGGGTTTCTTTGGAAAATCGTCGATGAGGGGTGAACAGGTGTACGACCATGGTTTTGGGCTGACGAATTACATCGTGGCAACATACGGACCCAACTCTATTGCGGAGATCACACGCGCCCTGCGTGCTCCAAACCGGCTCAACATGGATGGCGCGCTAAAAAAGGTCACGGGCAAGAAGGGCAAGGAGCTCTACGACGACTGGAAAGCGCACCTCAAAAGCCGATTCGAGACTCAGACGGCCGATGTTCGTGAGCGTTTCCGGAAGGGAAGCCTCCTCGTCGGAGGGGATTCCAAAGAGAGTTACTTGAACGTGGCCCCGGTGTTTAGCCCGGATGGGAGGAAGATAGCGTTTCTTTCGAACAAGGGAACTGACTACGCGGTAACGAGCCTCTATGTCATCGATCGCTTTGGGAAAAACAGAAAGCGCATAAAAGGTGGCTTAAGCTCGCCTCCACAGTTCTCTGCAGACGGAAAAAAACTTCTCTATTCACGCAAACACAAGGTCGATCACTACGGTTCCACGGTGAATGATGTCTTTGTCTACGATCTCGAAACAAAAAAGGAAAAACGGCTCACCAAAGGTGCGCGGATTGGTGACCCCGATTTTTCACCCGACGGAAAGAAGATCGTCGGCGTCAGAAACAACGACGGGACGCATCGTATTGTCGTCATGGATGCATATGGTGAGAACCTGCGGGAACTCTACTCGGGAAAGATGGGAACACAGTTCTACAATCCGCACTTTTCACCGGATGGCGAAAAGATCCTTTTTGGCATCTTCAGGGAGGGGACTCGCGACGTTGCCATGATATTGGCCGACGGGACGGACTTCCGGTACATACTCCAAACCCCAAACGACGAGCGGGATGTGCGGTGGACGCGGGACGGACGGGGGATCATCTTTGCATGTGACCGCACCGGTATTTTCAATATCTACGAACTCGCTCTCGAAGACGGATCGATCAAAAAACACACAAATGTCGTCGGCGGCGCGTTTATGCCCGACCAGTCACCCGGTGATGGGGCGCTCGCTTACAGTCATTACAGCGGTGATGGTCATTGTGTCTATTTTGTGGAAGGTGACGCGGGCCCGGTCGAGACGATGGACTCGATCACGTTCAAGACGCGCGACGTGAAGCCGTATGACGAATGTGCGTTTCTCAAAAACCCAGTGACGGCCAATTCGAATGTCGAAGACGGGTCGACTGCGGTATCGCCGAGTTGGCTGTCGCACGATTCCGGGCGGGCTGAAAACGGCGAAGGAGCCGAAAGCCGTTTTGTTGGGGATTCGGTGTCCAACGGAGCCCCGTCCACGGCACAACGTCCCAGCGACTCGCCGGGGGGCGATGGGGAGCTCCCGAGTTCGAACTACAAATGGAACTTCACCACATTCCAGTTGTTTCCTCGCATCGTGGTCTGGGACAACAAATTCCGTCTTGGTCTGTTTATGATGAGCAACGAGATTCTTGACAAACAGTCGCTCTTTGCCGGTGGGTCGTATGGAACTGACGAGGAGTTCGACTTGTATTTCACGTACGAGATTCGGGACTTTTATCCAAAGTTTCTTACCGAAAACGTGGACTTCTTTTTCCCCGCGTTGTTTGTCGATTTCATCAGACTCCGCGAATTCCACTCCGATCGAACATTTGATGAGGAGACGGGAAGCGAGTTTGTTTTTGACACGCAGTATGACCTCTGGCAGGCGAGTTTTGGCTTGAAATTTGAGTTGTCGGAGCGTTACTCGCCAACACGGCTTCACGAGATCTCGGCCCACTGGCAACCCAGTGAGTACAGAGTGCACCTCGAGGGTGACGAATTCAAATACGGTGAGTATCGTGGATCGTTCAAAGGTGGTTGGAAGTACTACGAGGGTAACGAGGGCATCTTTCGATGGACGTACAGGGGCATCGCCCCCGCGGTGGACACGGATATCAATCCGCGGGGCGGCCGGCAGATCATGTTCGAGTATCTGAAATCGTGGAACAAACTTTTTATAACCGGTGAGTTCGAGTACGGATTCAAAGCGAAGCTCTCAGAGGTTCCATATCACAGATTCACCGTCGACTGGCGGGAGTACATTGGCCTGCCGTATCTACGGCATTCGTTGAGACTGCGGCTCTTTGGCAGTTTTATCGATCGTAGTGTCGATGACTTTTTCTGGACGTATCTTGGCGGGCGGGATGGTATTCGGGGATATACGTACTACAGCATTGGAGACAAAAAAGGCGCTCTGGGGAGCCTCACGTACCGGTTCCCGGTTTGGCGAAACATCGACAAACAATTTCTCAATCTCTACTTCAGAGATCTGTACGCGGGCATCTTCTATGAGACGGCGATTGCGTGGGGCCAGAGAGATTTTGCGGCTAGAAATTTCAAGAACTCGGTGGGCGTCGACCTCCGTCTGAGCTTGGGTTCATTTTACCTTTTTCCCACCGCGGTCAATTGGGTAGCGGCATATTCGCTCGATCCGGTGAAGATCTCGCTCACCGGATTTGGAGCGCTGCCCCTCGACATCCGGCAGGAGAGAGGGTGGAGCCACTATCTGACACTCGCGTTTGGGTTTGATCTGTAACCCGTACTCTTCCTTGGTCAATCTCAACTGAAGTACTTGGGAGATCCTTGGTGAGCCACACTAGGCGAAAAACCCGAACCCAAGATCACCATGCCGCCGCATATCGAGAAGCCGGGCATGCCCTGGCGGCGTGGGATCATCGGGTGATGCTGATGCCCGTGTCGATATTTCCAAACGGACCGGAAGTGGGGAAGAACGTCTGGGACGATCCGCTCCGGAATGTCGATTTTGCGTGGGTCCGGACGGTGGAATCATCGCGTCTCGTCGAACGGCTGGCCGCGATCCTGATGGCCGGCCCCCTGGCGCAGCGGTTCTTTCTGCCCGGCGCCCCACGCGGACCTGCCTACAACGAGCGACTTCGGCAGGCGCGCACTCTGCTTGGTGCCCTGCCACACGTTTCGGAAAACAAGAAACAACGCTTCGACCGCGTGCGCCGGAATCTGGAGAAATTTTTTGGGCGTGAGGACGTCAAGAAGGCGGTTGCTGTTTTTGCGCGGAGACTCCTCGATCGAGGGACGATTGACGGGGACGAAGCGACATCGTTGGTGGAAGAGCAGTTTGCTCGTCGTTAGAAAAGCTCGTGCCCATTTGCCGGACAGGACGAGGCGGCAAAGACGACTACTGTTACTCGAGTCTTTTGATCATCTTCAGTTCTAACAGCCTGCCCCACATGTGGGTGCTGGCGCCTTCGATGATCCTACCCCTGAACTTCACACGCAAACCGTCGACTTGGAACTCCGGTTCGAGGTTGACCGGATCGAAATGGTCGCCGTTGTCGGCCTCAATCCCGTAGAATCCTCCCTCGAAATCGAGGAATGTTATGGTTCCCATGCCCGACACAATCCCCTCGTCGTCGCCCAGAATGCACCCTTGGAGAAGCAACGAGGCTAGGATCGCGAGAACGGTCGAGATGGAGGTTAACGTTCTCATGCCATACCACGTTTGTGAATGTCGGGACTGGGAGTTGGTCTCTCCGCTCCTGGTCCTTGCACGCGCGGGTAAAGAAGCGCGCGCTGCGGAAGTCGCGTCGACACCAACTCCCAGTCCCGACAACACGCCACTTTGCTCAGATTGGTGTCAACCTCCGGCCTTCCGGCCGGCGAGAGCCTTACGATTCAAATATAGCAGAATACCTGCGGCGGGCAAACGGCGCCGGAATTTTTTGGACGCGATCTCCATTGAACGCAAAGCGGAATTCGTCAGCGGCCGGCCAACCCGTGGGAGTCATCGACTTCGGGCAAAAAAACCGTCAGGCCTGGGCCCGCGATCCAGACCTGACGGCTCTGCGAATGTCTGCCTCCGGCAGTTACTCATCGCGGAACTTTTGTTTTCGATTCACCTCCTGGTCTCCAATGGATTCCCAGTTCTCGTCCAATATACAATCACGGAGTGTGTCTAATTCTTCGTTCGAGAAACAGTCACTCAGTTCTTGCAGGTACTGTCTCAAAGCCTTCCTTATACAGGAATTGTATTGTCCCGGGTTTTTCCAATCGGCATCTGGCGGACACTGGAAACATATCTCTTGACGACCTTGGTCACATGCCTCCTCCCACCCCGGACACTCTTCCCACGCCCAGTCGACAGTCACCGCGGCGGCGTTTGGGTCGGGACCGAGCAACGTGTCTGAACCGGCACAGCCGGTCAACACGATAGCTGCCAGAAGAGCCACCAGGGCAAGGGATGTGGTTGATGTGCGTGTTTTGGACATGTCATTGGTCCTCTTAGGTCTGATCTGTCGCTCTGACGACATGCAAGGCAATCGGGATGCCACGGGCCCCGGTCGGTCGAGAAGATGCCGTAGGGGATGCCGCGTCCCCCGGAAGCATGTGTTTCAAAAATGGCTTATCTCTTTTTCAATACACAATTTATGAGCATCTCGCCACGTGTGTTTCTGGGTCCGAATTGGCAGACCCAGCCTTGAATTTAACGCTTTCAAATGTCGTGAGGCGGGCGCGGTTTGGGGTAGCAGGCAATTGGCTTTTTGGCGGCTGGGGTAAGGGACTCCCGTAGGGGCGTGTAAGGGAATCCCTTACCCCGCTCTGGCTGGAATTGGCCAATTCGGGTTCCGAGAGCCAGGGCACCGAGAGCGACGGTCGCTCGTTTCTTTGTTTTGCCAGTTGGTTTTTGGGAAGTGCGGATTCGACCTCGAGGCGGCCTGACGGCCCGTGAATGATCCAGGGATCTCTCAAAACAACGCGTCGTAACGGATCCTGTCACGGAATAGAGAGTCCGATCTCGAAGTGGCTGGAGACGGTGCGACCGTTCTCTTTAGGGCTGTAAATTCGCGTCGAAATATGGTATAATATACTGCCATTGAGTAGTATACCCCTGCAGCCGTGGCAACGCACCCTGCATAGACGGGTTTAGAAGTGAGCTTCCCTCTCCCGTGAAAGGCAGGCAACATGGAACGCCGGCTGATACTACGTCTGTCCCTCTTTGTCTTTTTTTGTCTCGCGGTTGTTTTTCAGAATCCCCCCGACATCTCCTCAACCTCCGAGAAAGTCGTCCTGGAATCCCTCAACGATCCCGATGATGTCTTCTGGGACCCGCGCTTCAATGCGCTGGGACTCAGCGGACGCGTCGAAGCGATCGTGGTCGACGGCGCCGATGTCTATGTCGGCGGGCAGTTCCAACACGCCGGTGGCCTGACGGTCAACGGCATCGCCAGATGGGACGGGACCCAGTGGTATGCAATGGGGAGCGGCGTATCGGGCGCCTCGGCCGAGGTTCGTGCGATTCTCGTCCATGAAGGCAACGTTTATATCGGCGGGTCGTTCGTCAACGCAGGAGGTGTCCCCTGCCAGCACGTCGCCATGTGGGATGGACTCCAGTGGCATGCGATGGGGACCGGTCTCAGTGACTACCACACCGTTCCCCCTGTGGACGATCTCGAGGTCTTTGACGGAGATGTCTATGTGTCCGGATCGTTCGAGAAGGCCGACGGCATCACAGTGAACGGAATCGCCCGTTGGGATGGGGCAGGTTGGAACAGTCTCAATGGCGGACTGACACACCCTGGCTTCGCGACCGGTTTTGGGGACGCCATGGCGGCAGACGCTAGCCAGCTATACGTCGGTGGCCTTTTCACCGCGGCGGGGGGTGTGCCCGCGTTAAGTCTGGCCCGCTGGGATGGAACCAACTGGTCGGCATTGGATGCGTTCTTTAACGGTGAGTTGCGTTCGATGGCCCTCGTGGGGACCGATCTCTATGTGGGGGGGCTTTTCAATTTCACACAGGATTTTGTGACCGTCACAAACGTGGCCAAGTGGGACGGGTCGAGTTGGGACAATCTAGATGGCGGAGCAAACGAACGAGTGATGTCGGTTGTGTCGTTGGGTACCGATGTTTATATCGCCGGAAACTTCACGTCGGCAGGGGGGATATCAGCGAACCGGATTGCGAAATGGGACGGGTCGCAGTGGTCGACATTTGGGAGCGGTTTGGGTTTTAGCAGTGGGTCGGGGTGGACATTTGCCGCGTCTCCCAGCGCAACGGGAGAGGTGTTTGCCGGGGGTGATTTTGACCTCGCGGGGGGCAAGACGTCTTTGAAGTTTGCACGGTGGTTTGTCTCACCACCGCCGAACATCGAGGTGGCACCGGACTCGCTGATCGATTCGCTATACACGGGTCAGACATCGTCGCAGAATCTCACGATAACAAATATCGGCGGCATGACGCTTTCGTGGGGTGTCAACACAACCGAACCGTGGGTGAGCGCCAATCCGGATACGGGTGTGTTCAACCCGGGTTACGGCGCGGTTGTCGAGATCGAGTTCGACGCGGCGGGACTGGGAGGCAACTACGAAGACACGGCACGTGTCGTCACGAATCATCCGTCCGAACCGGAGATCCTCGTTCCACTCCGACTGTTTGTTACCGCCGTGCCGCTCATTGCCGTGTCGGACACGGTGATGTCGTTTGGTCTTGTTGCCGTGGGGGACTCGGTCGATGACACGTTGACCGTTTCCAATGTGGGCGCGGACACACTCCACGTGGCCGTTGAAGTCGACCAGCCGGATTTCACGCCGAGTGACACACTCTTTGATGTCGAGCCGGGAGGAAGCTGGCCACTTGTCGTGACGTTTGCGCCAAGTGTCGAGGGCATCATCACCGGGACTATGACGATCATTAGCAATGACCCCGACGAGGACTCGGTCTTTGTGTCGTTGGAAGGTGAGGGTAGGGAACCGGTCAATATCACGGTAACACCGGATTCACTGAGTGAGAGTCTCTACACCGGTGAGGTCTCCACTCAAGTTTTGACGATCGAGAATCTCGGGCAGTCGGCGTTTGACTGGACGTTAAAGGTCAGACGCCGTTCCGATGGCGGAGGCTCACCTGCGAGTATGTTTGGCACTCGCCGTCACGCTTTTCCGACTGGGACCGAGGAGGACGCGTTCTATTCTGCTGACCCCATTCGCCTCGGTCCCGGCGATTTTGGGCCGTTTTCGTCGAGTGATCTCACAGGCGTGAGAATTATCTATGATCTTTCGCACGGTCAGCACGACTCGAGCAACCGGAGTATCTTTGTCGCCGGTCTTATCGATCTCGGTGCGACATTTGTCGAGAGCTCGTCTTCGATTACACCCACGCTTCTCGCCGACTATGACATCTTCTGGACGGTCGAGATGACCTCAGAGTTCACCGCCGCGGAGAGAAACACCTTGGCCGATTGGGTCCTTGGTGGCGGCGGATTGTTTCTCACTGGCGATCAGCAACCGGGGATCGGGAGCTACAACGATCTCCTCGGCCAGCTCGGCGCGGGAATCGTGTACGATACGGGAGGCTCGACTGCGGGCACCACATCGAACATCTACCCCCACGAGACAACCTTTGGCGTCAACACAATTGAACTCCCGGGTCCACATGCCCACCTCTCTGCGGTAATGGAACCGGCAACGCTTCTCATCGGGGATATCAACAACACACCGGTGGTCGCGGCGAGTGTCGCGGGCGACGGGAAGATCATCGCCACGGCCGAGGAGCTTTTTGGGGATGACTATCTGCTATTAGCCGATAACCAGCGATTTGGCGAACAAGCGATGGAATGGCTCACACCGGGGATTGGCTGGGTGTGGGCTCTGCCGGACTCGGGGAGCATTCCGGTCGGGCAGAGCGAGCAGATCGATGTCACATTCGACGCGACGAATTTGCCGGAAGATGAATTCGACGCCGAAATCGCCATTAGAAGCACCGCCTGGGACAGCGTGGTGGCTATCGTTCCACTTCATCTCGAAGTCATGCCGGCTGCGGACATTTTGCTCTCGGACACCGTGCTTGTTTACGACTCGTTGTTTGTTGGTCTCTCGGACGATCAAACGCTCACCGTTTCGAATGAGGGTAATGCGACACTGATCGTGAGTTCGATCAGCATCGACAACCCGAGCTTCTCCGCCGACTCGACCGAACTGAATATTCCTCCGGGATGGACGAGGGATGTGACGGTGACCTTTGCTCCTTTGGTGTCGGGATCGATCTCGGGAACATTGACACTCGAGAGCAATGATCCGGACGAGAATATCGTTACCGTGGACCTCGAGGGTGTGGGTGTGGAGCCACCGATCGTGGCCGTGTTACCTGACTCGATTTATGAAACGCTCCTACCAGGCGAGGCGTCGTTGAGACCGCTCGATCTATCCAATCCCGGGGGATCGGTGCTCGAGTATCGGATCTATGTTTTCGGAACTGCCGGAAGTAATCCGAGTCCGGTTGGCACGGTGGAAATGGCCGATCGCTCGCAAGGTCGTGTTGGATATCGATCGGACGTCTTCGGTGGATTCTTGACATCGTCGGGGTCGGTGTCGCAGTTGGAACCGTATGAAACCGCCGGACACATAAGACCGCTCTCCGGGATACGCCCGATCTTGTCATCGCCGTTCGACTCGAGCCTCGCATTCTTGGAGAACTTCGAGGATGGGGACTACGACGGATGGTTCGATGGCGGTGGCACGGGCACCAAAGAGGTAACCGATCAAACAGCGGCCGACGGTAGCGTCATGAGTTATCACGAGTTCAACTCGGGAGTCGGGCATTTTGATGGGATCTACCGCGAGTTCGGAGCCGTCCAGCTTCGAACGATAAGCTTTTGGATCCGATCCGGATCGACAACGACGAACGACGCATACTTTGTGTTCCGCGACAGTCAGGGACGGGAAGTCATCTGGTTCTTTGCCAAACAAGACAGCACCTTTTATGTCAACGTGGATGTCGGCGGCAGTGAGTCGTTTGTCTACACCGCCGACACGTGGTATCACATCGAATTCAACAACATCGATTTCACCGCCAAGACGTTTGATTATTATGTCGGGGGCAACTTGATCCAGAGCGGCATTCCGTTCCGAAATGCCGCTCTGGTGGAAGACGTCTACCGTTTGGATCTTTACAACTTCACCGCGGGTTCCGAGGCGTGGTGGGATGAAATATGGATCTCAACGGGTATTCCGATCGACTGGCTAACCGCGTCACCGCTCGTCGGGACGCTTGATCCAGGCAGCACGATCGAATTGGCGGTCACAATCGATGCGTCCTTACTCGAGCCGGGCACATATGAAGGGTATGTGGGCATCCAAAGCAATGTCCCCACACAAGGGTTTGTGACGGTACCCGTAACTCTCGATGTCGACTCCGCGCTCACGCGGACCGTCGTGCTACCGCTCGAGACCGGGTGGAATCTATTGAGCTGGAATGCCGACGTCGGCAACGATTCGGTCGCATCGATTCTCGCTCCCATAATCGAAAATGTGATCGTGGCGCATGGATTCGACACGGGCGGGCGTGCCTTTGCGCCGTCTCTCGCACCCGAGTTCCAGACGCTTTTCGATGTCGACCACGCAGATGGGGTGTGGGTCAAGATGTCACAGGATGACACGCTCTCACTTGCCGGTGATGCGATTGCCTCGCAGAGTCCGGTGGCCCTGTCGAGCGGTTACAATCTGATTGGCTATGTCCCGTACCAGGAAGACTCGGTCGCGCATGCCCTGGAGACCGTGTTGTCCACGACCGATCTCGTTCTCGGACACGATGGAAATGACTATCTCACCTTTGATCCTTCGGGGCCGCCGGGGCAGAATACGCTTATCACGATGACACCGGGTCACGGGTACTGGCTCAAGGTCAACACGGCCGGAACACTCACGTACCCAGGTCTCCCCGCGTATCCATCCGATCCCCCGTTTACGACGTCAGACGCTCAAGTCCCCAGTGGTCCTGTAACGGTCACGCCAACCACCGAGTGGGTGAATTTGTGGGGCGATAGTGTCGTCATCGATGGCTCGTTGATATCCGTTGGAACGTTGGTCCAGGCGATTGACGAGGACAGTGTGATCTGTGGTGAGTTTGTGGTCACAGAGGAAGGGTGCTTTGGGATCATGCCCGTGTACCGGGACGATCCGTTTACACCGGAGGATGAGGGTCCGGAGCCAGGGGAGGAGGTAAGGTTTCTCTTCGACCGTTTTATGAATAGTCGGGTACTCACCTGGTCGGAAAATGGGGACATCATCGACTTCAAAACCATTCCGACGGGGATGCCGGCGATGTTCCCGAAGCTCCCCGACCGGTATGTGCTTTATCAGAATCATCCAAATCCGTTTAACCCGGTGACGACCATCCGATACGAGCTTCCCGAGCGTTCGCATGTGCGTCTCGCTGTTTACAACGTACGGGGAGAGCTGGTCCGAGTGCTCGTCGATAGGTCGCGTCCTGCAGGACGTTTTGAAGCGCATTGGAACGGGTCGAATTCGAACGGCGAACCGGTTGCCAGCGGCGTGTATTTCTACAAGCTCACAACAAAGGGGTTCACGCAGACAAAGAAAATGGTCCTTTTGAAGTAGGATCCAAAAAAGGGGCAAGGGCTATGAAAAAAACATCTGGTGTTATTGTCGCCGTTGTTGTGCTGGCGACGGCATCGGGGTTGATGGCGCGTGTTGCTGACAAGCACACCACCCAGTCGAGAAGGGTCCCCACCGTTCTCGGTAGCCAAAGCGATCGGCCGCCATCGAGAGTCGAAGCCACGTTTGTTTCCGCACAGATCGATACGTACGTTCTTGCCGAGTTCTCTTTTGACGACGAATTCGGTCTTTGCGATCCACAGGGGTGGGTCACGGTCGATGCTACTACGCAGATCGACACGTTTTTCCATGTCGATGATTTTGCCGGTTTGAATGGTGGGGACTACGGACGGTTGACTCCTCTCGAGGGTCAGAAGTCACTGTGGTGCGGCGCAAGAACGGAAGGCTCGCCGTACTGCAACTGGGAGACACCCCCGGGCTATGGAAACCAGTGGCAACAGTTCTTTGAGTCCACCGAGTTCGCAGTTGTTGGTGATGCGGTGTGCTCGTACAAGATCCGTTGGGATACCGAACCGGGATACGATTTCGTATATCTCGAATACTGGGATGAGGTTTCTTCGGAATGGTCGGATCTCCCCGTGAACGGAGGTGCGGGTGACTACGACGGGATCGGTGAGCTAAGCGAGTCTGTCGTCATCGACTCCGCCGCGACCGGAGGTTCACTCAAGCTCCGATTTCATTTCTATTCGGATTCGGGTTGGTCAGACGAAGACGGTCTCTGGCCAACCGATGGAGCGGTGATTATCGATAGTCTCACGATCATGGATGCGACGGGGACGGTGGACTATCAGGACTTCGAGTCCGAATCCGTTGGGGCGTTGGCCACTTCGGATGGCGATTGGTCTGCCTCTGTGAATCCCGGGTTTGGCGATTATGCGGGGCTCTTGCACGGCACAGAGGTTGTCCAAGAGGACCCGTGTCGGTACAACATATCGTGCTTCTGGACATTTTTCAACGGGTCGCCGGATACGGGTTTCTGTACGCCGCACCCCGAACAGCTCGTGCCGCCGTACGGGCCGGACGAATACGCTCAGTACCTCACAAACGAGGTCTGGTCACCGTGGATCGATTTTACGCACGATATTGACGGCAACCCGGTGCCGGCTTCCGCATCGAAGGTTGTTCTCGAATTCGATACCTATCGGGGTTTGCCACTCAATGGACTCGTGTTTTATATCTGGCACGTCCGCTCACATGTCGGTGACTGTGTCGGGTACTGGAGGGACGACAACTTTGTGTACTACGGTGGGCAATTGGATTGGTACCAGAGGACGTTGTCGGTCGGTAGTCATATCGAACCCGGGGCGTCGCAGGTACAGATCGCGATTGGCTGTTGGGATATGTGCGAGTACTGGTGTGGGGTCTACGCGGAATTCAACTGCCATCATCACGCCCCGCTTCTCGATAATGTTCGGCTCCTCCGGGTCGATTTTGGCGGCCCGGTGTGGTCGGTACGGGATATCGATCTCTTTCAGGACAATTTCGCCTCGGACGGGACGGTGACGGGAACCGCCCGTGTGGACATGGCATTGGATGTTCTGTCGAATTCAAATCCCAATATTCTGCCGGGAGACTCGACGGTTGTTACCGTCTCAGAGCCGAACTATGGTCTCGACTACCACTCCACGGGGATTCCGGGAAGTGGTCCCGCGGTCTACCTTCATGTTAAGGACGTTTCTCCGACGAAATCCGGTGCCGCGATTTCGGGGGATGTTGCGCGGTGGCCTGTTGCCTCCGCGGGTGGCGGATGGACGGTTCTTCGTTGTGACACTGTCTACGACACGTCGGGAGACCCCGTAGACAATCAGTTCTGTGCCGATCTGAATGACAGTCTCTACACGCCGGGGGATACGATCTGGTTCTACTTTTCGGCCCGGGACTTTGTAGGCAACACAACCTACTGGAGCCGTTTCACGGGCGCGTCACACTCGGAGGCAGCGGTGAGGGCGGCACCGATGGAGATGACGTGTCTTCCCGCCAATGCGCTCGCCGGGATCACCGACATTCTTTATGTCGATGACTGCGACCAGCACGGTGTGCAGCCGTACTTTGATACGGCGTATGACATCCTTGGAATCAAGCCCGACCGCTACGATGTGCGGAGTCCTGCATACGACCTGAGCGTTGGCCCCGGCGGACGGGTTTCGGACGTCTCGCAACAGATCGTTCCATATTATCGGAAGATCATCTGGAATACGGGAAACCTCCACATCGCCCCAGGTGGCGGGTTCGAGAACGAAAAGGCGGATGATTTTGCGATGCTCCATCAGTTTTTCGAACAGAGGACAGATCACGTCGGCGTATACCTGTCGGGTGACGATGTTTCCGATTACTGGGTTTATGCGGGCGGTAGCGCGGCTGACTTCCGAAACGACTACATGAATTTCGGCGTCGCATGGGGACGGCATGTCGCTCTCGGTGAGCCTGTCTCGCCGTTGCTCGTTGCCGAGCCGGGATCGATCTTTGATGATCCCGTGGGCGGCCCGGACTCGATGCATGTCTACGGCGGGTGCCCGACGATCAACGACTTCGATGTGTTGCAAGTCACCGGGGCGTCTGTGGCAGAAATCAATTTTCCCAACGGATCGGGCGCCGCGGTGCTCTCACAACTGACACCTCATCCGCAATTGCAGGACGCCGATGCGCATGTGATTCTCTCGGGGTTCAGTTATCATTATATCAGCGACGATCGAACCGGACAGCCGATGGATCGTGTGGATCATCTCCGTGACATACTCCTCTGGATGGATAATGCGATCCCCGAACCGACGGGGATCGACCAAACGCCAAAGCTGGTGAATTACCTCGATGACAACTATCCCAATCCTTTTAATCCGGTGACGACGATTCGTTACGGCATTGAGGAGCGCGGTCATGTGTCTTTGAAAATCTACAATGTCGCCGGTCAGTTGGTGAAAACATTGGTCGACGAAGAGCAGGCAGCACCTCGCCGAGACGGATTCAAAGCGACCTGGGACGGCACAAACAACGCCGGTGAGCCGGTCTCGAGCGGTGTGTATTTTTATAAACTTGCGACGGAGGGGTTCGCACACACAAAGAAAATGGTCCTCTTAAAATAGAGATCTTAGGGAGGGGCAGGGTTGTGAAAAAAACATTTGGCATTGTTCTCACGGTGTTGATGATTGCGTCGGCCTCTGGATTGTGGGCGCGCGACGGCGGAAAGCACAACGCTCAACAGAGAAAGGTCACCGTCGATCACATCGACAAGAGTGACCGACCGCTCTCCCGAGTTGCTGCCTCGTTTGTCTCCTCACAAGTCGATACGTACGTTCTTGCCGAGTTCTCTTTCGACGACGGATTCGGAAACTGTGATCCGCAGGGGTGGATCAGTTTCGATCGGACCGCACAGCTCGACACATTCTTCCATATCGATGACTTTACCGGGTTGAACGGCGGGGACTTTGGGCGCTTGACCCCTCTCGAAGGTCAACAATCCATGTGGTGTGGTGTAAGGGCCACAATGGACTCACCGTACTGCAACTGGGAGACCCCTCCCGGGTACGGCAACTCTTGGCACCAGTACTTCGAGTCGGTCGAATTCCCCGTCGTGGGGAATGCGGTGCTCTCGTACAAGATCCGGTGGGATATCGAGCCGGGCTATGACTATGTCGTCGTGGAATACTGGGATGACCCATACCAGTCGTGGACCGACCTGCCTGTCAACGGAGGCTTGGGGTTATACGACGGGACCGGCGGGCTCGATGAGTCTTTTGTCTTGGATCCCGCGATGACCGGCGGGTCGTTGAAGATCCGTTTCAAGTTTTGGTCGGACCCGAGCTGGTCCGATGAAGATGGTCTTTGGCCGACGGATGGTGCGGTGATCATCGATAGCCTTACCGTCATGGATGCCACCGGCACCGTTGACTACCAGGACTTCGAGTTCGAGGCGGTTGGTGCTTTGACCACCGGCGATGGGGATTGGGCCGCGACCGTGCCGTCGGGATTTGGAGATTACTCGGGGCTGATTCACGGGGCGGCCGTACTCCAGGAGGATCCCTGCCGATACAGCACATCGTGTATGTGGATGTTTTACAACGGGTCAACTTTCAACTACCCAGGACACCCGGAACAACCCGTGCCACCGTATGGGCCGAATGAATACGGTCAGTATCTCGACAACGAGATCTGGTCGCCATGGATCGATTGGTCGCAAGACATCCACGGGAATCCGGTGCCGGCAACCGCGTCCGAGTTGATTCTCGAGTTCGATACGTACCGCGATCTGCCACTCGATGGACTTATGTTCTATATCTGGAACGTCCGCTCCCATGTCACTGATTGTCTGGGGCGTTGGCTAAACGACAATCGTCTGAATTACGGGGGACAGAAGGACTGGATCCGCCGAAAATTCTCGATAGGGAGCTATGTCGAGCCGGGTGCGATGGAAGTGCAGATTGCGCTATCCGCAAAAGATATGTGCGAGTATTGGTGTGGCATCTACGGTACCGTGTGGCACCGTCATCCTCCCCTGTTTGACAACGTCAGGCTAGTCCGTGTCGACCTTGGCGGGCCCACATGGTCGGTGAGCGACTTCCACCTATTTCAGGACAACTTTGCCTCCGACGGGACCGTGACCGGGACCGTCAGGGTTGATATGGCCCGGGATGTCTTGTCATCGTCAGTTCCGAACATTCGACCCGGGGACTCGACGGTCGTTACTGTTTCGGAGCCAAATTATGGGCTCGACGATCACTTCACTGGGATACCAGCGAGTGGTCCCGCTGTCTACCTCCACGTCAAGGATGTCTCACCTGGAAAGTCCGGCACGGTGATATCGGAGGATCTTGGCCGCTGGCCCGTTGTCGCCACAGGCGAAGGCTGGACGGTCCTTCGTTTCGACACGGTCTACGACACGGCGGGAGATCCCGTCGCCAGTCAGTTCTGTGCCGACTTGAACGACACCCTCTACACACCGGGTGACACGGTCTGGTTCTACTTTTCGGCGCGGGATTTGGGGGGCAACACGACCTACTGGAGCCGTCTCACTGGTGTCACGGATTCGGAACCGGGAGTCCGGTCGGCTCCCATGGAAATGACATGTCTCCCCGCCAATGCGCTTGCCGGAATCACGGACATTCTTTATGTCGATGACTGCGACCAGCGAGGCGCACAGCCGTACTTTGATACGGCGTTTGACATCCTGGGAATCAAACCCGACCGGTACGATGTGAGAGGCGCCTCGTCGCAAGTTGGCAACAGTGTTGGCGGCAGAGTGGAGAGCGTCTCCGATCAGATCGTGCCGTACTATCGCAAGATCATATGGAACACCGGGGACCTGTACAGTGGTCTGGGCGCCGGGTTTGGTTTTAACGACAAGTCGAATGACTATGCCGTGCTTTATGAGTTTTTCGAACTGCGAACGAATCACGTCGGCGTATACCTTTCGGGGGACGATTTAGCAGAATGGTGGCTGGCCTACGCCTACAACAGCGCGCTAGATCTCAAGAACGATTACATGAATTTCAACGTCGTGAGGGGACGGCATGTCACTCTCGGTGAACCGGTTTCGCCATTGCTCATTGCAGAGCCGGGGTCGATCTTTGATGATCCCGTAGGCGGCCCTGACTCTTTGTATGTCTATGGCGGGTGCCCGACGATCAACGATTTCGACGTGTTGCAGGCCACCGGCGCGTCTGTGGCGGAGATGAATTATCCAAACGCATCGGGGGCAGCGGTGCTCTCGCAGGTGACACCGCATCCGCAAACGGGAGATGCCGACGCCCATGTGATTCTCTCCGGATTCAGCTTTCACTTCATCCATGACGATCGGTCCGGCCAACCGATAGACAGGGTCGACCATCTCCGTGGCATCCTCCTTTGGATGGACAACGCGATCCCCGAACCGACGGAGATCGGTCAAACGCCAAGGTTGGCGAACTATCTCGACAACAACTACCCGAATCCATTCAACCCGGTAACGACAATCCGTTACGGCATCGAGGAGCGCGGCCACGTGACTTTGAAAATCTACAATGTCGCCGGGCAGTTGGTGAAGACATTGGTCGACGAAGAGCAGACACCACGCGCAGACGGATTCAAACCGACGTGGGATGGCACAAACAACACGGGTGAGCCGGTCTCGAGCGGCGTGTATTTCTACAGGCTAACGACGAAGGGATTCAGCCAGACAAAGAAAATGGTCCTTCTCAAATAGGGGACCGAGGGGGCGAGAAAGATGAAGACGGTAGTGCTACGCGGGATCGTTGTTACGATGTGTCTGGTGATGACGCCAGGTGTTCTCGCCGAACGCGACGTCGGCAAATCTCCTCCTGTCGAGAGACATGTCTATGAAACACCCTCAGATATCGACAGTCGCCTGTTAACATACCCGGAGGGACTCTTTACGTCGTCTCCGGCGGATACCTATGTCCTCGCCGAATATTCGTTTGAAGATGAGGACCTGACATGCGACGCACAGGGGTGGTTTGGTGTCGATCGCACCACTCAACTGGATACGTTCTTCCACGTCGATGACTTTGCCGGTTTGAATGGGGGGAACTTTGGGCGGCTTACTCCTCTCGAGGGGGAGAAGTCGCTCTGGTGTGGCGCAAGACCCTCTGCCGAATCCCCGTACTGTCGTTGGACCGATCTACCCGGTTACGGAAACAACTGGGAACAGTTTTTCGAATGTGTCGGGATCCCTGTGGTTGGTGACGTGATCGTCTCGTACATGATCCGATGGGATTCGGAAGCCGGGTATGACCGCACGTATCTCGACTATTGGGACACCAACTACGATAGGTGGCTAGCGCTCTCCCTCGTCAATGGGGGAGTCGGTTTTTACGATGGAATTGGCGAACTGACCGATACCGTCGTCGTGAGTTCGAGCGACATCGGCGATAATCTGCACATGCGTTTTCGGTTCGAATCGGACAGCGGGTGGTCCGACGAGGATGGCCTTCATCTGACAGATGGCGCAGTGATCATAGATGCGTTGACCCTCACCGATGCCACAGGTGTCATCGACTACCAGGATTTTGAGGACGAACCGGTGGGTGCCACCGTGACAGCGGATGGTACCTGGATGGCCACGGTGCCGTCGGGGTTTGGGGATTACTGCGGTTTGTACCACGGTGCCAATGTGCTTCAAGAGGATCCGTGCAAGTTCAAGAAGTATTGTCTCTGGGGATTTTTCAACGGGTCACCGTTCTACTACGGTTGTGGCGGTCACCCCGAACAATTGGTAGTTCCTTATCCCCCGGGCAACGGATTCTATCTGAAAAACGAAATCTGGTCCCCCCCACTGGACTGGTCGACAGATGTTCATGGCAGTCCCATACCGGCCTCGGCGTCGGAGGCAATCCTGGAGTTTGATGTCTATCGGGATCTCCCACTGGACTATATGATCTTTTACGTATGGCACGTTCGTTCCTGGGTGGATGGATGCGCGGGTCCGTGGCGTGATTACAATTTTGTCTACTATGGCGGTCAAAAGGACTGGAAACGTGTCACGTTCCAGGTGGGCGGATTTATTGACCCCGATGCAGAGATGGTTCAGATCGCACTGGGCGCTTGGGATATGTGCGAATACTGGTGCGGAATAGGAACATATGGCTATTGTCACAGTCAAGCGCCGCTGCTAGACGATGTGAGACTCGTCCGTGTCGATAAGCAAGGGCCAGCGTGGTCTGTCCGACACTTCGATCTGTTTCAAGACAACTTCCCCGAAGATGGTGATATCACGTGCCAGAGCCACGCGCGTGCGGATATGGCCTTCGATATGCTGCCAAACGCCATGCCGACGATTATTCCTGGGGACTCGGCGGTGGTCGAGGTCGATGACCCGAGCTTTGTCTACACGCCGCTCAATCCTCCGGCGGAGGATCCGGATCCGAGCGTGCCGCCCCAGGTGTACTGCTGGGTCCGAGTCGGGTCACACCTTTGCACACCGGGTCATACTCCGACAAGCATCGAGTCACCGGACAACACACGATATCCGGGCGATCCAATGACCGGGACACTACGTTACCCCTTTACGGGTCAGACTCGGGCGTGTGGTCCATGGACCTACTGGCAGTACCAGATGGACTTTGTGTACAGCACCGGCGGCGGGTTGGTGGCGGATCGGTATTGCATCGACCTGATGGATATCGCAAACGGTCTGCATACGGTAGAAGATCAGACCGGCAACACCGGTGCCTTTGTACCGGGGGATACGATCTACTACTTCTTCGAAGCAGTGCCAAACAGTGGTCTTCCGACATACTGGCACCGCAAGAGGGCATATCGTATTGGTCAGGGTGCGAAACACCAGACGCTCAGTTGGGAGGAGGTGTGCCACGAACCATGTGAGTTTATGATCCTCCCCGATAGTGGTCGTGAAATCGAGGGTGACATTCTCCTTGTCGACGACACGGATGATCGAGGCGGCCCGGCGGAGGTCTATTTCGATCTTTCGTTCGGAGACTTGGGTCTAATGAACCTCACGGGTGAACGGCAAAAGGGTCCGTTCTATACGGCGTTCACATCGAATGTGGACATCTTTGATGTGATCGGTCCGTCGTCTGTGGTTGGGAACGGCCTGGCGTCCCGCGTGCAAAACGTCCAGCTCCAGCTCGTTGGTGATCCGGACCCCGTCTATAAGAAAATCATCTGGTGTTCGGGCGATCTGGCATCGGGGACGATTGGCGACGGGAGCCCGCCAAACGGGGGAAGCGGTCCTGAGAAGTCGGATGATTTTGGTGCGTTGCATCAATTCTTAGAACAACGGACGGGCAACGCCGGGGTCTACATCTCGGGGGACGATGTCGCGTACGAATGGGATAATCTCGCAGGGGCCAACGCCGTTGCCATGAGAAACACCTATATAAACTTCACACTTGTTTCGGGTAATCACACGAATCAAGGTATCGCAATCTCACCTTTGCTCGTCGCGGAACTTGGTTCGGCATTCGACGATCTAGTGGCTGGTCCCGACACGTTGGTCGCCCGGGGCGGTTGCCCGGTGATCAATGATTTTGACGTGCTACAGCCGACAGGGGCGGCGGTGACCGAACTCTCATACGCTCCCGGTTTGGGTGCCGCCGTGATCTCGCAGGTCGTCGAGGATCCGCAATCAGGCGATCAAGATGCCCGTGTGATTCTCTCGGGATTCAGTTATCACTTTATTGGGGACGATCGACCGGGGGTGCCGATGGATCGGGTGGACCACCTACGTGACATTCTTCTCTGGATGGATAATGCGGTCCCCGAGCCAACGGGGATCGGTCAAACGCCAAAGTTGGCGAATTATCTCGACAACAACTACCCGAATCCATTCAACCCAGTGACAACGATCCGTTATGGGATACAAGACCAGACTCATGTATCGCTCAAGATCTACAATGTCGCCGGGCAGCTCGTAAAGACACTGGTCAACGAGGAGCAGACTACTCGTGTGGAAGGATTCAAGGCGACGTGGGACGGAACGAACAACACGGGGGAGCCGTTCTCGAGTGGTGTGTATTTCTACATGATGGTGGCGAAGGGCTTTTCCAAGACCAAGAAGATGGTGCTTCTAAAATAGAGATGTCGGGCGGGGCAAGAGTAACAAGAAAGGGATCGCGCGCGACACGTCCCCGCATCCAGTCCCTTGATAAATCACCCAAAAATCGCCGATCGGCTGTGGTATAATACAGGGGTCATAACCAACCCTTCCGATTCCCCCTGGGAGGTTTAAAGATGAAAGCCGTACGAGTACCCCCACTGATCATTGTCCTGGCGGGGCTCTTTGTTGTTTCCTGCAGCGACCACTGGGAGCCCGACCCAATCATTCCGCCAATAAAAAACCCTCCCGGATACAAGGACCTTACCGAAAGGGATCACGTTCTTTTCAATTTGCAAAAGGCCTATATCGAGAGAAACCTCGTCCGGTTCGACATGTTGCTGGATTCCGATTTTGTCTTTCACTTCTCGCAGGCAGACTACCAGGAGGGACGCGTACCGGTCGAGCAGTGGGAAAAAGCGCGCGAGATCTTTTCCGCACAAAACATATTTGACCGCAATTTCAGCAAGCCGGGTGTCGACCCGGTGAGCAAGATCGATCTCACACTGACCTACGTGGCTGGTGAAGACAGGTGGACTGAGGTCACACCCGAGGATCAGATAACGTATCCCAACGAGACCTGGTACGAGAAAACGGTACGATACGATCTGATCGTCACATCCGGTCCTATTGACTACACGGGTCTAAATATCCTGGCTTCGTTCACGGTGCGAATGGACGAGGTGAATGGCGAACAGATCTGGCGAATCATCTCATGGCGCGACGACGCGGAGTACCAAGTTGCTGCGCGTCTAGCCGATCCCGGGGCTCTCGATCGCACCACGGAAGAAACAACATGGGGTAGTGTGAAAGCGCTTTACGGAGAATGATAATAAGCAGCAGAATCTGTATTATCGTACTAACCGCGCTGCTTGCCGCCGGGCTGGTAGGATGTGGTGATGATTCGGATGATTCGGTCAAGCCCGGGCCATCCAGATACAAAGACCTCACTCAAAAGGACCACACACTTCTCAATCTCGAAATCGCCTGCAATGACCGGAACGTCGTTGAGTACGACAGACTGCTCGATGATGACTTCATCTTTCATTTCGGCCTCTGGGATTACAACATGGGTTACGTCGGTGTCGAATGGTGGGATCGAGCCGCCGAGATCACCGTCACGGCCAAAATGTTCGATCCGAGTTATAGCCATCCCCGCGTGGACCCGATCAGCAGCATTGACATGTCGTTTTATTACCAAGCAGGTGACACGGCGTGGGTCGAAATCGCTCCGCGGGACACGCTGCAGTTTCCTGGTGAGAAATGGTACAAAAAAAACGTCCGATACGATCTGTTGGCCAAGGCGGGCTCGATGAATTACACAGCGTTGCTTATCCCCATGGATGTCGTAATCCGCTCGACATCCTCTCAGGGTAAAACGGTCTGGCGGATCGTCGATTTGTATGACGACACGATACAATCATCGTCTGTCTCAGAGAATGACCTATCCGATTTCTCGGTTCCCGAGGACTTTACGTTGGGCCGGTTGAAATGGCTCTTTGTCGAGTAGACAACGAAGATGTGGCGGCGGTACTGAGAAAGACGCTCGTATTCAAAAACTAGGTCGCTGGCACCAGCTTTTTCCTCACCAACGTCTGTGGCTCGATCTTGTGTTTGGCAAGCTTGTACCGTAGAGCCCCTCGGCTCATTCCCAACAGTCTCGACGCTTTGAGAACGTTTCCACCCGTTTGAACCAGTGTGGCTTCGATCACCTTTTTCTCGATCATGTCCAAACTGATCCCACCGGGAGGGAGGTTTACGACAAAGTCGTCGTATTGTGTCGAGAACGAGATCACGTGGGGATCGGGCTTCTTCTCGATTGGCAGATCGACCTTTTTGATCGTGGCGTCTTTGCCAAGAAGCACGGCACGTTCGATCACATTGATCAACTCCCGGACGTTTCCCGGCCACGGGTAATCGCGAAGCAGGGCCTGAACGTCCGGAGTAAAGTGAAGATAGGGTTTTCTGAACTTCTTTTTGTAATACCCCAGGTAGTACGTGGCGATCATATCGATGTCTTCTTTTCGGTCCCGAAGCGGCGGAATCCGGATTTCAACGACGTTCAACCGGTAAAACAGATCGTCCCGGAAACGCTTCTCCTTGACCTCCTCGCGGAGATCGCGGTTGGTCGCGGCGATGATTCTCACATCGACGGTGATTTCCTGATCGCCACCGAGACGTCTTAGCTTTTTGGAGTCGAGAAACTTCAACAGCTTTGCCTGGGTCTGCGTGTCGGTCTCGGTGATCTCGTCCAAGAGAAGTGTTCCCCGGTCGGCGAGCTCGATGAGACCGATTTTTTGTGCTTTGGCATCGGTAAACGCCCCGGGCTCGTAGCCAAAAAGCTCGCTTTCGAGAAGATTCGATGGCATCGCTGCACAGTTGATCTCAATAAAGGGGCCGCTCGCGCGGTCGCTCTGTTCGTGGACCGTCTGCGCAAAAAGGCTTTTCCCCGTGCCGGATTCTCCGAGGAGAAGCACCGACGTGCTGGGGCTCTTGGCCACGCGTTCAACCAGCGCGAGCACGTGTCGTATTGCTTCGCTTTTTCCTATGACGTCACTGATGCGAGACGTCTTGCGAGACCCCTTGACGTATTTCTCCCGCTGCTTTCTGCGGTGCATCTGGGAGAGCATCTTGTTGAGGAGTGTGACAAACGTTTTCTCTTCGATTGGTTTTAACAAAAAGGATCTTGCCCCAAAGCTCATGATCGTCGAATCCAGGGCCTCGGTATCCGACGGCGTGCAGAGTACGATCTGCGCCGTGGGACACAGCGAGCGGATTCGGGAGAGCTGTGCGCGGGCCGGTTCAACATCCTCGTCGGTCGACAGTCCCAGTATGACGATGTCGATCGTTGGCCGGCCTTTGTCAAGTTCCGGGGGCTCGACGATCCTCACGGGATGGGCGAGCTTTTTTGTAAAATCCCTGATGTTCTGTCGCTCGAAGTCGCTGGATTCAATGATGTGGATTGCAAATTCCATGGTGTCCTCGTTATCCCGTGAATCCTCCAGCGGTCAGATCAAACCGCCGTATCCTTATCTTTCCTTATCGCTCCGCGTCTCGGTGCGGGCGCGATTTCGCTCTCCGCATCGAGCAAAACCTGTGCCCCGCTCAGCACGCGTGACGAGCGCTCCAGAACCGTTTTCAAATGCGACGGGATCACGTCTGTTTCGGGTAAACCGACGATATGGGATAATTCTTGCAAGCCCAGAGGGTATCCGTTAGATTGTGGACGATTAACCGCTGGCTACTCATTACAGGTAGGGGACACATGACTGGACATCATAAGCGTTTGGAAGGAATTATTGGCCGTCCGATCCGAACAGGATTGCTGCTTTTGGCGGTGGGTTTGTTTGCACTTTCTTCGTGCTCGGATGACGACCCCGCAGAGGTTGAAGTCGTCGTCCCACAGATCACTGCTCTGAGCGATTCGACGCTCTCCCCCGGTGACACGCTTGTGATCACGGGTAAGGACTTTGCGACACCGGCCTCCCAAAACATCGCGGTGTTCAATAACTCGCTTGGCATCGTCACGCCCTTTTTCGCAACGGGTGTGCGGATGGACGTGGTCGTTCCGGCCAATGCCAATGCCGGTCCGATGCATGTGAGATCGAACGGTGTAAAGAGCAACACGGTCGATGTGACAATCGAGAGAGAAATCGGAGATGTCTGGGTAATGGGTGGCGGCGCGTCTTATGAATTCGAAGTGCCTGTTGCCACGGGAAGCGAGAAATACCTCGTTGTGGCTCAATCGGCCACGTCAACGGGGGGGCGTTTTGACTTTCAGGTGACACCCGGTACCTCATCGGCCTCTCCACAACCGGATGCGGTCGCCGTCCATCAGAATCGGGGAACGCCCACGCTGCCTCTCGAATTTGAGGTCCGTGCGCGCGAGGAGGCCGTTGAATATCTCCGGAAACACGGCAGTGGCAAAAAGGACCCCTTCCAAGAACCCCAAAAACAAAAATCTCTCCACGCAGCGCCACCCCCCACGGCTACATTTCTCGTAATCAACTGCACGGACCCGTACAATTGCAGCACTCTCCAGGCGTCGAATTTCAGCCCGGTGACGGCCGATCTCCGTTACGAGGGGACACGCGCGCTGATCTACAGCGATGTGAATCAACCCACGGGAAGTTTTCAACAACAAGACTACGACGCATTCGGGCAGCAGTTCGACAACGAGATCTATCCAATCAATACGGCGAACTTTGGCACTCCAACGGACATCGACAGCAACGGTCGCGTGGTGATCCTTTTCACACCGCGGGTAAACGATCTGACACCGGACGGCCAGGCGGGAAGCGGGTTCATTTCCGGTTTTGTTCTCCTAAACGATGTGGGACCCGGCATCTTTCCTTCGGGAACGTCGAACGCGATGGAGATCTTTTACTCGATGGTTCCGGATCCGAACGGCGAGTACGGGAACGTCTTTCCAATGGAAGGAGTGAGGGGCGTCGTACCGGGAACACTGGCTCATGAATTCGAGCATATGATAAGCAATGGCTATCGTTTTGTCGTGCTTGGCACGGGGACCGACCCGAGCTATATCCAGCAGACGTGGCTCGAAGAGGGAATGGCCCACATGGCAGAGGATCTCAATGGCATGGATTCACAAAACATCGCACGTGCCAGTCGTTACCTCGCCGTGCCCTCCGACAACTCGCTCCTTGGAAACGCGGAACTTCAACCCTATATCGACACGCTCGAGCAACGGGGCGGGATTTATCTCTTCCTCCGGTATCTGGGTGACCAGCTTGGCGAAGGGATCTATCGAGACATCGTTCGGAGTAAGAAAAAAGGCATAGCGTCTGTCGAGGGCGTGACGGATGAGAGTTTTCACACGTCTATGGGCGATTTTTTGGCGACGCTCTATTTGAGTGATCGCGGTATCACCGGCGATCCGACATACAACTACTCATCGTTCGATCTTCAAAACGATTTTGGACCCCTTACGGTGACGGGTCGCGATGCAGGGGAAGGGATGTTTGCCGGCGCCGTTCGAAGCGCCGCCGGTGACTATTATGTCGTGTCCGGCGCCCAGCCCCCGGCGCTTCAATTTGGCGTGGCAACACAGACCGGCTCGTTGGTGCGGATTATTGTTGTCAGGACCGAGTAGCGGGCAACGCCGTATCGTACGACTCTCGGTTGCGGGGGAGCGAACGTAACTATGCTAAGGACAAACCACATTCGTACTCTACCATTACTCCTCGTGATGTTTCTCGCGGTAGCAATCGTGGCTGGCTGTGGGGGCAAGCAAGGTAAAAAAGGAGAAAATGGTGTGGAAGAGGACGACGTGATCGTCGTCACGGGGAAGGTCTCGTTGCGGGGCAGCACACCGTTCACTCTCCTTCTTCTCGAGGCGAAGGACGGGACGAACTACATGATCGACTCCTCACCGATCGCCGAAGAACTAAAACTCCTCGAAGGGATGGAGCTTGCCGTAACCGCACGAGTGCTCCCCGAGGTCAAAGGTGATACGCCGGCACTATCCGTCCAGTATTACGATCTTCTTCCGCTTCCAACCGGTGAACGTCCCATCGTCGGTCGAATCGCCACGTATCCACCGGATGACGTATGGTTGATTACCGAGACCGAGACTGCGTGGGCCGTCGAGGGCGATTTCAAAACGGTCTTGTTGGGATTCAGAGGTGCGAAGGTGTGGGTGGTTGGCGATAGAACGGGGCCCACGATAATAGCCGGTCGCCAGGTCAGAGAGATTTTTGTCACGCAATACGGACTCATTCGAAGATAAGACCCGTCACGTCTACTATTCCCGGACGCTGCAGTCACTCCTCTCCGCACCGTCGGAATTTCGACAGCAAGAGTCTGCCAACTAAAACGGTTAAACCCACGAGGGCCAAGTTTTTCCTGATCCGGTTGGCGCAGACCGACCCGAA
The DNA here is from genome assembly GCA_020352495.1 of Candidatus Latescibacterota bacterium. Lineage (GTDB taxonomy): Bacteria > Krumholzibacteriota > Krumholzibacteriia > WVZY01 > WVZY01. Next base: position 3,679,086 of record CP070677.1, on the reverse strand, counting down.
CGCCCGGACCGTCGCGATCGTGGGCGCTAAGATCTTCCCCGTAAGTTGCAGTTGTACAGCATGTTAGCGAACTGCCCAACCCGCCGCCATGGCATCGATCTTGCCATGACCTTCGCTCCCATGCGTGTGCGAGCCGGTACGCAAACGTACGAATGAAACAAATTGTCGGACGGGTTGACATTGGATTTCCCACTTGCAAAACTGGATCCCCCGATCGCCGGATCATCACCCGCGGCCCATCGGCTACGGGAACTCGTTTTCCGGTTGGCGGACGCGGTGGCAAACGTGTTGATCGTCGGGGAGACCGGTACGGGCAAAGAGCTGATCGCTCGGAACCTGCACTCGTGTAGCCACAGATCCCGTGGCCCGTTTGTTCCGGTAAACTGCGCCGCACTAAACCCCGGGGTCCTCGAAAGCGAGCTATTTGGTCACGGAAGGGGATCGTTCACCGGAGCGATAAACGCCCATGCCGGTCTGTTCGAACAGGCCGACGGCGGGACGCTCTTCCTCGATGAGATTGGCGAAATTCCCTCTTTCATACAGGCGAAACTGCTCCGCGTGCTTCAGGACAGGGAGGTGCGCCGGATGGGGACATCGGAGATCCGGCGAGTCGATGTCCGAATCATCTCGGCAACCAACGCCGATCTCGAAAAGAAAATGAATGATGAAAAATTCCGCGTCGATCTATTCTACCGGCTGAACGTGGTGGCGGTCCATGTTCCACCGCTCCGTGAACGCATCTCGGACATTCCCGAGCTCGTCGACCACTTTTTCGAAGTCCGGAACGCAAAACCGCCATACCTCGAAAACGAAACGCTCGAGCTACTGGCTCGTTATCCGTGGCCGGGAAATGTCCGTGAGCTCGAGAACGAGCTCGAACGTGTGACGGCGTTTCACCCGCGTGCACGCGAGATAACTCCTCCGATGCTCTCGGAGCGCATCACGAGACGGGTCCACGATGACGAGTTCGATGTCAGGGTCCTTTGTGAGTCACCACTGCCCCGAGCCGTCGGTTATCTCGAGGAGAACCTGCTAAGAAAAACGCTTGCCAAGACCAACTGGAACAAATCGCAAACGGCGAGGGAGTTGGGTCTCTCGCGACAGGGTCTCCTCAAAAAGATCAAACGCTATGGGATCGTTCGGGACGATCCGGGGAATGGTAGGGCGGCAGACCCCGAACCGACGACGATTTAGCGACACCACGGTGCCCGGGCTCCCCGTCCCATCACTCCGCCGGCAGGTCATCAGGGGCCTTTGGTACGGACCGGCCCTCTGTCGGACCGAAACGGTGGATGTCGGCGTTTACAATCTCCGGAGATTCTTATAGAATCGGCGCATGGCTCACAAAATAGTAAAAATCGCTTTGGTCGGCGCGGGGCACGTCGCGCAGATCGCGCACCTGCCTGCATATCACAAACATCCCGATGTCGACCTCGTCGCGATTGTCGAAGAGGATCCCGTACGAAGAGGCAAACTCAAGAAGGCATACGGGTTCAAACGTGGTTATGAAGATTTCACCCGGATGCTCGAACGGGAAGAGATCGACGGGGTGGACATTTGTACGCCCAACTATCTTCATGCGCCGATGGCGATCGCGGCGCTCAGATCCGGGCGTCACGTTCTATGCGAAAAGCCGCTCGCGCGAAACGCCACCGAAGCAAAAAACATGGTCGACACCGCGAAGGACTCGGGGAAAATGTTGATGGTGGCGATGAACAACCGGTTTCGTGAAGACGTGGATATTTTGCGCACCTTTGTCAAACGGGGAGAGCTTGGGAGCGTCCAGCTGGTCAAGGTCGGGTGGCAACGGATCGCGAGAGACTGGCAGGAACGGCAGTGGTTCACCGATCAGAGAATGGCCGGAGGAGGGGCGTTGCTCGATCTGGGTGTTCCTCTGATGGATCTGGCCATTTGGATTGCCGGGCTCAGGAAGCCGACTCGCGTGACATGCAACGCGTATGGGCGGACGGGTAAGCGAGGTGTGGAGGATTCGGCCGTTGCCACGGTCAACTTCGCGGGTGGTGCGTGTCTCGTTCTCGAGGTAACGTGGAACCTGCTCGAACCCAAGGACCGTTCGTATCTCGAGATACACGGCACGCGAGGGGGAGCCAACCTCCATCCTCTAAAGATACACAAGGCAATGCACGGGCACCTCGTAAACGTGACTCCCACGCTCGACGCCAAAAGACACTACTACCAAGAGAGCTATCAGGCAGAGATCAATCACTTCATCGAATGCATCCAGAAAAAGAAGAAACCGCGGACGACGGGTAGGGATGCATGGTCGGTGCTCAAGATCCTCGATGCGATGTACGAATCGGAGTCGGCGGGCAAAGAGGTCACGTTCGCTTCATGAGCCTACCACCGTCGAAATGGCTTCCATCGGTGCTTCTCATCGTGTTCGCGGCGTCCCCCGCCGTTGTCCGGAGATGGTTCCCACCGCTGCCACTGTTTCTCGCAGCAATAGTATCGGGTGTGCTGCTCGCCCTCGCGTTTCCTCCCGTTTCCATGGGATTGCTCAGTCTTGTCGCCCTGGTCCCGCTCGTCGTTACACTCTATCGTGCCCCGTATCCGCGTCGTGATTTTTTCAGAGCGGGGTATCTCTTTGGAGTCAGTTTTTTTCTTGCGGACCTGTGGTGGATCGTGCGGCTCGTCCCCGCATCGAGCATCACACTGCCATGGCTCATGACACCCGCTCTGATCGCGCTGGTGGCGTATTTGGCGGTTTATCCGGCGCTCTTTTTCTTGCTGCTCCGTCTTATCGGTGGTGACGACCGGCGTGTTATTTGGCTTTTGGGACCGGCGATTTGGGCGCTCCTCGAGTGGATACGATCGAGTGGCGATCTCGGTTTTCCCTGGGCGGCGATTGGTTACGCGCTTGTCCGTTACCCGGTGCTCATCCAGTGGGCGTCGGTCGTGGGGATCACGGGTATCGGCGCGCTCGTCATTCTCGTCAACGTGATCGTGAGTTTGGCGCTTCTCGAAAGAAGCGCCGGAGCCAAGACGGTGTGGCTCGCTGTGGGGATCGGTCTACTCGCTCTCACAGGGCTTCACGGAAAGCGCGAAATCGAGAGGTATGCCAATACGATCCCCGAGGATACGTCTCGCGTAGCGATTGTGCAGCCCAATGTGGATCTGGCGCTCAAATGGAAACCCGAATTCACCGATTCGACGTTCCGTCTGATCGAACGGTTTAGCCGGCAGGCGGCCATGCTCGCGCCCGATCTCATCGTTTTCCCCGAGACGGCAGCTCCGGTGTATCTCCGGCACAATCTTCCGTACCGGCAGAGAATCGAAGCCCTGGCCGAGGAAATCGGGGTTGGCGTATTTATCGGATTTCTCGATGGGCGGTACGATGGCCCCCGCCGATCGCTCAACGTCTACAACTCATCCGGGCTGTTCTACCCAGATGGCGCGTTCGCCCCATATGACAAGATGCATCTGCTTCCGTTTGGCGAAGCCATCCCTTTTGCGTGGAAATTCCGGAAGCTACAGCCAATCGATTTTGGCCAGGCGAATTTCCATCCCGGTCCGGAAGTGAAACCAATCCGATCGGGCGCCGGACATCTGGGCCCCTTGATCTGTTTCGAAGCGATTTTCCCGGGTCTTTCGAGACGTTTTGTCAAGCACGGTGCCGATGTCATCGTGAACATCACCAACGACGGGTGGTTTGGCGACACACCGGGGCCATATCAACACAATGATATGGCGATATTTCGTGCGGTGGAAAACCGGCGGTTTTTGGTGCGAAGCGCCAACACGGGGATCTCGATGGTCGTGGATCCGGTCGGCCGCGTAACGAACGCGTTGGGGCTTTTCGAAGAGGGGGTTCTCGTGGTGAGCGTGTACCGGGTCACGACGAAAACCTTCTACACGCGGCATGGTGATTTGCCGGTGGTCGTTGGATTGGTTCTCGCTATCCTCGCGGGCGGTATTGTGTCGTGGTACAGGCGGCGTGTCCCTTGGCCCGGAAGCATCGCGTGAAGGACGGGTTGGTGAGGACCCCTTGCGCAGGAGCGAGCGAGGATCACCCGCCGTCAGGCGGGAAGCCGAGCGAAGCGGGCGCGGGATCGTCACCAACCCGTCTTTCGCCCGTCGTCTGCCGTTGAGGTATGACGAAACTGGTGCAGGATCGTCACCAACCCGTCCTTCACCCAAAACTCCGCACCCCCTGGACGATTGACGAAGCGAGTATAAGTTCCGCTTGTAAACCAAACGATGGATTCGTATTATAGAGGCCAGACAAGAGGTGCTATCGGGTTTATGAATATCACAGTGCTCAAATGCAAACTCCACAACGCTGCGGTGACCGGCACGAACACCCACTACGAGGGAAGTATCGTGGTGGATCAGGAGCTGATGGACGAGGTGGGCCTACTCCCGTACGAGAAGGTGCTCGTGGCGAACAACAGCACCGGCGATCGGTTCGAGACGTACGTCATCACGGGTGACCCGGGTTCGGGCAAGATCGAGCTGAACGGCGCCACTGCGAGGCTGGGTCAAGTGGGGGACCGGATCATCATCTTTGCCTTTGCCACGATCCCCGAGCGCGAGGCCAAAACCCACAATCCCAAGATCGTTCTGCTGGACGAAAGAAACCAGGTTGTCCGAAGGTCGTTCGCTTCATAATGAAAAAGGGCACTCGGACCGAAAGACTCTACCTTCAGGATCCATACACCGTCACATTCCAAGCATCGCTCCTATCCTGCGAAAAAGATCCGGACGGCCGTCTAGCCGCCGTCCTGGACAAGACGTATTTCTATCCAGAGTCCGGTGGTCAGCCGTCCGACAGGGGGACGATCGCCGGGATCGAAGTCGTGGATGTGTGGGAGGATGAGTCGGGTACCGTCTATCATGAACTGGCAAAGAAGATCGAAACGGGAACCGTCGAGTGCGAGATCGATTGGCGGAAGCGGTTCGACCACATGCAGCAGCACACGGGTCAGCATATCCTCTCCCGTGCGTTCATCGAGGTTGGGAAACTCGAGACGGTGTCGTTTCATCTTGGCGAGGACACGTGTACAATCGACCTCGAGGGTGGCGACCTCGACGAACGCGCCGTCGGCGCCGCAGAGACACTCGCCAACAACATCATCTGGGAAAACCGGGATGTTTTAGTGAAGACGGGGACACCCGAGGAGACGACCGACGATTTGTCACGAAAGTCGGTTCCCGAGGGCGTGACGGAGGTGCGGTTCATCGAGGTGGATGGATTTGACAAGATCGGATGTTGTGGCACACACGTGAGACGCACGGGCGAACTCGGGATGATAAAAGTCCTCAAGTACGAAAAGGCCAAGGGAACCTTCCGTGTGTATTTCGAAGTGGGGAAGCGGGCGTACGACGACTTTGCCAAGAAGCACGAAATCATCAAACGGCTTGCCAATCGTTTTACAACGGCCGTCGAAAGTATCGAAGACAAGGTCGGAAAGCTACAGTCGGAGACTCAGCGTTTCAGAAAAGACCTGCAAAAGCTCTCAAAAAAGCTCGCCGAGTACGAGGCCGACCGGCTTCACAAAGACGCGAGGTTGCAAGGTGGACGCATGTTTGTCGTGGAACTCGTCGCTGAGAACCGCGAGGACTATGTGCGTCTCTTGGCGTCGTGTCTCAAATCCAAAAAGGACACGGTGAGTCTGCTTGGAACCGAGGATGGGCTCGTGATCTGCAACGCGCCCTCTGATTCGGGAATCGATTTTTCGCGGGTTGTCATCGAGCGCGCCAAGTCGTTGGGTGGAGGCGGTGGGGGAAAAGGCGCCTTTGCGACGGCGCGCCTTCCCGCGTCGGTGTCGGTGACGGAATTTCTCGAAGAGGTCTTTGAGAATGTCAAAAACACATAGCCTAGTCCCACTCGTCGCTGCCTGTTTGATATTTAGTGCGTTGGACGGATGGGCGGTCGAGACCGAATCCGAACCACCCACAGTGATATCCACCACACAGGGTCTATACGAGGTTCACCGCTCCGGGAAGCGACTCGGCTCGGAGACATTTATCGAGAGGGTTCTCTCCAGCAATACCGTGATCATCGAGTCCACGTACGATGTGCTGGCGCAAGACAGCGCATTTGTCACGGGAAACAACCGGTTGGAATATGAAGAGGACTCCGGTTTTCCCCGAAGCTATTACACGCAGAAGAAAATCGAGAAAGACGGTACTCTTCAAATACATGAAGCGACGGCAAAAATGTTTGCAAATGTCGTCGTTTGGGAAAACCGCGTCGACGACGTGGAGCAACGGCAGGTGTTGGAGCTGCCCACGGGTTGTCTATTTGTCGAAGGCAACGTAGTGCACCATGTCACCGTCGTATTGGACCGTTACAACGCGTCCGCGGGAGGAAAACAGACGTATCGAGCATTTGATCCAATGGGGGGACGAGCGACAAACGTTATGCTCGAATACATTGGCGAGTCAACAATCGATGCCGAAACTCCCGGTCCCGCCGGTCTTCCTCGCGATAAACAGCTTTCGCATTACAAATACTTCGCCGGTAGACTGTCGCAGGCGGATATTTTTGTCAACTCCGCCGGTTTTGTTGTTAGAGTCGATGTCGAAAATGTCGATATGGAGTATGTCCTTGTCTCGGTAGAGCAACACAACGGGGACTTCGGGTCGTCGCAGTAAATCTGCTGAGACGGAACGTCGTGACAATGGAAATAGTCATCACACCAAAATGAAGCTCCACTGGAAGATTCTGATCGGTATGGTGGCCGGTATTCTCATCGGGCTGCTGATCAACGAATCGTTTGTGATCGGTGGGCCGTTGGGGGAATTTCTTGGCCATTTCTCGTTTGTCAGAAAGTTCGCCGTTTTTGTATTCCAGCCGCTTATCGGGCCCATCGGCACGATTTTCATCAAGCTGCTCAAGATGCTCATCGTCCCGCTCATTCTCGCGTCGATGATCGTGGGTGTCGCCAAAGTCGGTGACATAAGAAAGCTTGGAGGACTGGGGGGAAGGACGTTCGTTTTTTATCTTCTCACGACTTGGGCCTCTGTCATCGTTGGACTGTTCGTCGTGAATCTCATCAAACCAGGAACGGGGGCGCCGCTCGTTTTGGGTGAGGTACCGGATGCCGCCCGGACGACGGTGGGTGTATGGGACGTCATCCTCAACATGATTCCCGACAACCCCATCGAAGCGATGGCGAGGATGGACATCTTACCGGTGATCGTTTTTGCGCTTTTCCTCGGCGCGATTCTCACAACGATGGGAAGCAAAGGGCAACCCCTGGTCAACTTCTTCGACAGTCTAAACGACGCGATGATGAAAATGGCCGATATAGTGATCATGCTAACACCCATCGGAGTCTTTGCGCTGATTGCAAAGGTGGTGGCGGACACCGGTTTTTCGATTTTCGCAAATCTTGGCAAATACATGATCACCGTGCTCCTCGGTCTTGCCGTCCACGCGTTTTTGACCCTACCGCTTCTTCTTCGATTCATTGGAGGCGCAAGCCCCCTCCGATATTTCACACGTGTGTCGCCTGCGCTCACGACGGCGTTTTCGACGTCGAGCAGCAGCGCGACGCTTCCGGTGACGATCGACTGTGTCGAGGAGCGGGCGGGTGTACCACCTCGCGTGGCCAGCTTTGTGCTCCCGCTCGGCGCCACGATCAATATGGACGGTACCGCGCTCTACGAATCGGTGGCCGCCGTCTTTATCGCGCAGGTCTATGGGATCGACCTGTCGTTTCCACAGCAAACGATGGTGTTTTTGACGGCGACGCTTGCCGCAATCGGCGCCGCGGGGATCCCAAGCGCCGGCCTCGTGACGATGGCCATCGTGCTCAAAGCGGTTGGTCTTCCGCTCGAAGGCATCGGGATGATTCTCGCCGTTGATCGAATCCTGGACATGTGCCGCACCACGGTCAACGTGTGGGGGGATACGGTTGGGTGTGCCGTGATAACCCGTCTCCAGGGAGACGAGGTTCCCCAAGAGATACGTTGACTACCGTGACGTCCCTCGTCCGGAGACCACATATTCACATGGTCCGGTTACGCGAACCGGCGCGGATCGCGGCGTGCTCGGTACGACGGCCCGCCATTTCCGATTGTCGAGTCGGCATATCAGTGGTATATTCGACGTTTGAAATGGAAATTGCGAATTCGAATTCAGGGAGAAAATGAATCATGAGAAAAGGAATTCAACTGGTTTGTCGTTACGCCGCCGCCGTTTTGGTTACGTTGACCATCTTTGCCTCAGGATGTCAAAAGTCGGAAATACCGCGTGATGTCAATCTTTTGACGAATCCATCCTTTGAGGAAGTCGAGGGGGGTCTTCCCGTGGGTTGGGAGGTGCGACCGTTTCGCGGGATCGAGCCGGCGAAGGCCGCAGAATTTGGCATCGATGAGTCATATCCTCACGACGGTGATCGCGCGGTCTTTTTCAAAGCCGACCCGGATGCGCAACGGTTCTTCATGTTGAGCCAGGAAGTCGAGGTGACCGACATAACCCGGATCAGACTCCGGGGGGCGGTGAGAAGCCTCGATGTGCGAAGAAACGCCGGCCAGTACCCGCAGGCCAATTTTGCATTGACTTTTTTGAACAAAGACCGGGGCAGAACCTACTCGGCGCGGTTTTACGACCAGCGGACGCGGCCTCGGTTGGAGACCTCTGACGATTGGATCGTGGAGGACAGGATCTTCCGGTTGCCGGTCGACACGAAGTATGTCGTAGTCCACTGCGTACTCGGGATGGGGGGAACGATCTGGTTCGACGACGTCTCTCTCGAGGTCCCGACGGGGCTGGGGTGGCAGGAGACGGAGTCAAAAAACTTCACGTTTCACTGGCTGCCGGGATCGGAGTACCCGGAAGGATCGCAGGCATATCAACAACAGCTGTTCGACAACTATGCAACCCGGTTGGGTATCCCCGAGTCCGACCGTCCGAAGATCTCCCACTACTTCTACCCAGATAGCTTGACAATGTACGAGGCCATCGGGGTCAAGGTGCCCAAGAAGGCGTATTGGGATTCTCGTGAAGTCCATTCGATTTTTCCGGTTGACGACCACGAGATCGTACATATTTTGACCAAGCCTTACGGCACGCTGACGTTTGGCTTGACCGAAGGAACGGCGTTCTATTTGATCGGTCACTGGAAGAACCAACGCATTGTAGAATTGGCGCACGATCTTCTCGAGGATGACCGACTTCCGTCGGTTCAGTCGATCGTCGTGCCCTTCGAGATGAAACGGCAAAATCCCGATATCGTGGGACCCGCCGCCGCGGCGTTCGTTGGTTTTCTCATTGAGTATGCCGGTCCGGAACGGTTTCTGGAACTCCATCGCCAGGCGAATGATACGGGCAGCTATGAAGAATTCCGCACGGCGTTCGAGAATGTGTACGGTCGTTCCGTCGAAGACGCAGAGGCCGCTTTTCGGAAGATCCTCGCCGAAATGACGTTCGCCCCTCCGGATTCGACGTCTCCCGGCCAACAGCTCCCGGATTCTGTAGCCCCGGACAGACAACAATGATGGGAAAGACTTTCAAGTTTTGTCCCCTGTGTGGGGACTCGCTTGTCGAGAAAGACATCGAGCACAAGATGAGACTCGCCTGTCGATCGTGCGAGTTCGTTCATTATCAGAATCCGGTTCCGGCGGCCGGAGTGATCGTCGTCGAGGACGGACGTGTGCTGCTGGTAAAACGGAAGTTCGAACCTCGGGCGGGTATGTGGACGCTGCCGGCGGGGTTTGTCGAAGCCGACGAAAACGCGGGCGCGTGCGCGGTCCGTGAAGCGAAAGAGGAAACAAACCTCGATGTCAAAATCGTCCGTCTGTTCAATATCTATTCCGCCTTCGACGATCCAAGGACTGCTGTTGTTCTCATCCTTTATCTTTGTCGTCGGATTGGTGGGGAGTTGGAGTGCGGCGATGACGCCAGCGACGCCGGTTTCTTTGATCTGGACGATCTGCCCGAAGCGATTGCGTTTCGAGCCCACCAAAGTGCGTTGGCCGATATCAAAAAACAGTTCTCGGTGGGGTTGCTGTAGTTAGATCCAACATCTCCCGCAAAAGAGGCGTTTGAGGGACTTTCGCGTGGTTGTGTGCTCGCCGGCGTGACTCTCACTCGGAGATCAAGACCTCGAATCTATCACCCTGATCGATTTTGTCCACGACGTCCATCCCTTTTACGACACGACCAAAAATTGTGTACCGGCCGTTCAAGTGGGGTTGGGGGGAATGTGTAATGAAGAACTGGCTGCCACCGCTGTCTTTTCCCGCGTGTGCGATCCCAACGTAACCTCTTTCGTACCCGTGTGAGTTGAATTCCGATCTGATCGTGTAACCCGGATCGCCCCACCCGTCGCCTCGCGGGCATCCTCCCTGAATGACGAAATTCGGGACGACACGGTGAAAAGTCAGACCGTCGTAGAAATTCGATTCTGCCAACTCGATAAAGTTTGCCGCGGTTTGTGTGGCGTCATCACCAAAGAGTTCGATCTCGATCGTACCGTGGTCGCATCGGATGACCGCTTTGCGGTTGCCAAAGGGGAGGGACAGCTCGGCTTTTCGCTCTGGGTCGAAGTGCTCCTCGAAAAACTCCCGGTCGGTCTTGATGTCGGGGACCTCGATATCGAGCTCCTCGAGCAGCTCTTTGGCCGCTACCCTGATACGCTTGTCGGGGTCTTCGAGCGCCCCCAGGGCGAGAGCCCTGGCTTGTCTTGACCTCATTTTTTTTAAGACTCGGAGGATCTCGAGACGTACATCGACGTCAACGCGACTCGTTCTCTCCTCGTAGGCGAGAACCATTTCAGGAGCGGCGTTTGTGTCCTCTATCTTCCCGAGGGCGGTCACCGCTTCGGTTGCCACAACCCAGTCCTCGTCGCCGAGCTTCTCGACGAGCAACTCTGACACGTCGTCCCCGTCGAAGTGTGAGAGGCCGCGCACCGCGGCGGCTCTCATGATCGGATCCTTGTCCTTTCGCGCAGTTTTGATCAGATAATCGAGTCTCTTTTCGTCCCGCGCGATTCCATAACTCTCCACAACGGCGGCTCTGACAATCTTTTCGCTATCGTTGAGACCGCTTCCAAGCAACATCGACGCTTGTTTTCCAAGGATCTTGGCGAGGGCTTTGTACGATTCTGCTCGGACGCCGGTACTCTTGTCGAAAATCGATTGAACGAGATAGTCTTTTCCCTTTTTGTGACCGATGTTGCCTATCGCCGCAGCTGCGGCTTTTCTCACGTGATGGGACCGGTGTTTCCGGAGAAGCGTCCCCAGTGGGGCCACCACCGACTTTTCTTTTTTGTCTTCCAGGATTGATCCCAAGGCGTTCATCGCGTTGATGACGACGTGGTGATCGGGGTCGGCGAGCAGTCTGACAAGCGGGTTGGTTGCGGTTGCGGCGTTTTGTTTTCCAAGCGAGCGCGCCGCATAGGCGCGGACGAGGGCGTCTTCGTGTTCGAGAAACGATACTATCTCTTTTTGTGCACGATCCGATTCCATTTTTTCCAGCGCGTAAACGGCTCGCCAGATGACCTTTGGATCACCATCGTGGACGGCGACGAGGAGCGCATTTATCGACGACGGGTCCGCCGCCCACGCCAAAGCTTCCGCAGCGGCGGCCCGCACCGCGGGCTGAAAAGCATGGAGCATCTCTTGTAAGGCCTCGATCGCCTCCTTGCCACCGATCTTGCCCAGCGCTCCGGCGATGATCTGCTGGAGATCCGCTGAGGCACCTTTGTTGGTTTGGAGAATCGCGCGTGTGGCCTCTTCCGATCCGATCTGGCCCAGCGCGAAAACCGTCTCCCTCACGACCCGTTTGTCCGGGTCCTTGAGAAGCGGAAGCAGCTGCTCGACATCTCTCGGGTCCTGTATTCGCCCAACGACTTCGACGGCGCGAAGCCGGATCATCGGATTTGGCGAGCGCAGGTACTGGAAGAGCCTTCCGTTTCCAGTGATCCGACCGTCTTCCCATGCGGCGAGCGATAAGAGGCTGTCACGCCCGCTCGACGTCGCCAGAAGTGACTGATAACGACTTGGCGCTTCCGCCCGGATTTCGAATGGCGCCGACGCAGCCAGCAAAAGACAGATAAGGCAGAAGAGTCTTTTCATGACGTTCTCTCGTTGCGTGACAGAAAAAGCAGACACCAGGGATCTCATTGGCACTGTCACACCGTTCGGCGGGCGGCTGCCTGACTATTTCACGGGCGCGAAAGAAGTGTCAAGAGCTTGTTCACTAACGCGACTCTCCGCGCCGGACCGTTTGGAGTGAAATCCCACGCGGCGTTTTTCCGTCATCTGAAGAGCCGGCCGCCACGAATCTTGCCGCCGGCCTAGCGGACACACGTCGGCGCGGTAGAACCTGCGGGGTGGTCGATTGGCGTGTCTTGCAGTGTCTGCTATAATATGTGAGGCGAGCCCATGGTCACTCGAAGGGTGTGAGCGTTATGCCGGCCCCATCGAAAAAGTTTTCTCCACATTCGCGAAACGCTCTGATTCTACGCCTCGTCGTGTTCTTTTTTGTCCTACTCGTAATCCTCTTGATTGCTACGCGTGTCGGTTCCAGATCTTCGTATACCTCCCTTCGATTTGTTGACACCGGTGATTGCGCTATGGTACCGTGCCGACCAGAAGTTCGGGCTCCGCGCGTTTCCCCGACCCGATCGGACGAGGAGCATCGGGTCGAGCGACAAAACGAAAACAATGTCCAATAAAGAGCCGATTTGCATCGCCATTGCCGGCGCTACCGGTGTCGTTGGTCAGACGATCGTACGGGTCCTCGAGGAACGGAGGTTTCCCGTCAGTGGATACATCCCGATTGCTACCGAGGCGTCGAGCGGCGCCGACGTCGAGGCATTTGGCCGGGCCTGGCCGGTGCAGACACCCGCGGAGGTCGATTTTACCGGCACGGATATCGCGTTTTTCACCGCGGGCGCCCCGTTGAGCAAAAAGCTCGTGCCCAGAGCGATCGAACAAGGCTGCCGCGTCGTGGACAACACGACGGCTTTTAGGATGGAGAAAGAAGTCCCGCTGGTGGTACCCGAGATCAACGGATCGTTGGTGAAGCCGGATACAAAACTGGTTGCGTGCCCCAACTGTACGGCCATCGTTCTCGTCATGTCGCTGGCGCCGATCCTGAGGGCGGCTCCGATTCACCGGGTGGTCGTGACGTCATTTCAATCCGTTTCGGGTGCGGGGCGCGAAGCGCTCAGCGAACTCGATAGGCAAACCGTGGCCGACACAAGACACGAGGAAACCGAGATAAAAGCCCTGCCAAAGCAGATCGCCTTCAACTGTATTCCCCTGATCGGTGACACTCGGGCATCCGGATACACCAAAGAAGAGGAAAAGATCACCGAGGAGACCCAAAAGATCCTTGAACAGCCGGGACTTCACGTCGTCCCAACCGCCGTTCGTGTGCCGACACGTGTGGGGCACGCGCTCTCGGTCAACGTGGAACTGGGTGGACCTTTGGATATCGAGGGTGCGAGAAAGCTTTGGAAACACGCTCCGGGTGTGGAGTACACGGACGACATCCCGACACCGCTCGATGTTGCCGGTGACGATACGGTGGTCGTCGGGCGGTTGAGACGTGATCTCACGAGACCACATGCTCTGACGTACTGGGCGGTGGGAGATAATCTAAGAAAAGGCGCGGCCACCAATTCGGTTCAAATCGCCGAGTTGTTTTCGCAATGATCATGTCGACGGGTTATAGCGAGCACACGCAGTCTCATGACAGCCGTATTTTCGTAGCCAGGGACCCCCGCTTTTTGATACTCGCCTTTTGTCTGATTGTGATTTTCACGTTCATAATCCCCGATGTAATGGGGCTGGTGATGACACTCCTCTATGTCGTGGTGCTTCACAGGGCCGTGGGCCTATCGCTTGGGACGCTTGCGAAAAATGCGAAGAACATCTCGGGGTTTGTACTATTGATCATCGTGGTCAACGCTGCACTCGTAAGAGGTGAGCCCTTGACGTCCCTCGTTCCGTTTCTGTCAAAAGAGGGTGTATATGGTGGTGTTTTTTATAGCATCCGCCTCCTCGTGCTCTACTTTGCCGTCACCGTGTTTTTGGCCACGACATCACCCGAGGGAATCGCGAGTGGATTGGCGGCGCTCATCAGACCCTTTTCCGCGAGGCTTGCACATCGTGCGGCCTTCTTCGGATTTCTCTCGATCGGATACCTCCCGCTCTTCGCCGGTGAGATAAGCCGAATCCAGACCGCTCAGCGGTTTCGCGGCGGCGGGTTGGATGGGGGGCCGATCCGTAAGCTCAACGGCGCGAGGCTCCTTCTCGTGCCCTTGTTTCTCTCCGCGATACACCGATCTGCTCAGTTGGCGATGGTAGTGGAGCTGAGAAAGATCAAGAGCACCATCATTCCGCTTCTGAGACTCGAACGCGCATCCCGAAACGACTATGGGTTCGTCCTCCTTACTTTGGTTGTATTGATAATAGCGTGGAAGATTACCTGACCAGGACCCAAAAGGCACCCATGCGGAATTTCAAGATCCGAGTCGAATACGATGGCACCGGTTTTCACGGATGGCAGAAGCAACCGGGACTTCGCACGGTCCAGGGTCTAATGGAAGATGCCGTCGCGACGATCTTTGGCCGCCACGTCCCCGTTCACGGGGCGGGTCGCACCGACGCCGGTGTACACGCGATCGGTCAGGTCTGCAATTTCGTTGTGGAAACGTCGTATAGCCCCGTCCAGGTCGGAAGAGCACTGTCTGGCGTCCTCCCAGAGGATATTCAAATTCGCAGGGTCGACGAGGTCGATCTCGAGTTTCACGCAAGGTTCGACGCCTGCCGTCGGCGTTATGTGTACTACCTTCGCACCGAACCCACCGCGATAGGGCGGAGATTCGCCCACGTTGTTACCTACCCGCTGGATGTGGAGAGGATGCGCGCCGCGGCGCAGTCGCTGGTGGGTGAAAAGGATTTCACAAGCTTTACGCCGACAAGGTCTTCCGACGTCCCAACGGTGTGTGACGTTAGATCGGTCGATATCAAGCAAAAGGACGATGTCATATCGATCGAGATCCTTGCCGACCATTTTCTCCATCATATGGTCCGTGTCATTGTCGGGACGCTCATCGAGGTTGGACGTGGGAGGGTGTCACCGGAACATATGGAGACGATTCTGTGTAGAAAAGACCGTGCGGCCGCGGGACCGACCGTTCCACCAAACGGTCTGTTTCTGGTGGACGTATGTTACGGCGACTGATAGAATTAGCAACGAGTTAGTTAACATTCCGGCGGATGAAGCGGGGATCTGTTACCGCGCTCCGGCGGGGGAGGAAGGGCGAGACCATGGAATTCACCGACAAACCCAGACGAATCCGATATCTCCCATATATTTTTGGCGGACTGCTGGGGATATCGCTTGGGCTGATCATCATCTCCGGCGTTTTCTTTTTCAAAAATTCGAGAAGCGTCGAAACGGCTGACACCCGGCGTCCCGCGAGTGTTGCCGCGAGCCCTGCGGGTGCAACCGGCGCTGTGCAGACCATTGATCAGAGTCGCCGAAGCGCGATCGTCGTGGCGACCGAGAAGACGGCACCGGCGGTGGTGAGCATCGCATCCAAGTACAAGCGGGTGGTGCGGACGTATCCCTTCCATTCGTCAGTGGCGCGCGAGTGGCTCAAACAGTTTTTTGGTATGCCCGATACGTACATGAGAGAGTACTCGTCGCTGGGCTCGGGTGTGATCATCCATGAGGACGGATACATCCTTACAAACGAACATGTGGTGCACAATGCAGATGTGATCGAGGTCACTCTCTCGGACGGTCAGACCGTCGAAGGCCACGTTGTAGGTGATGCTCCCGATTACGATCTCGCATTGCTAAAAATCGAAGGAAACGACCTCCCTTACGCACCTTTGGGAGATTCGGACCGACTGCTGGTCGGCGAGTGGGCGATTGCCATCGGGCAGCCGTTTGGGCAGCTGCTAAACGACACCCAGCCCACGGTTACGGTCGGTGTGATCAGCGCCCTACACCGGGATGTCAAGGGTGGCGGCAACAGCGAACGGATTTTCAAGGATATGATCCAAACGGATGCCGCTATCAACCCCGGTAACAGTGGCGGGCCTCTCGTTGACTCGCGGGGAAATGTTATCGGGATCAACACGTTTATCTTCACGACGGGTGGTGGCGGCAACTTGGGGATGGGGTTTGCCATTCCCATCAATCGCGGGAAGTGGGTGCTGGAGGAGATTCAGAGATACGGCCGGGTCCGTGACGTGTGGGTGGGAATCACCGTTCGTGAGGTCACACCCGAATTCGCCGCCGCACTCAACTTAAAGAGCAAACGGGGGCTTTTGATACGAGAGATCCAGCTGGAAAGCCCTGCGGACAAGGCGGGTCTCAAACCGGGTGATTTGATTGTCGCGGTGAACGGGACCGCCATAGCGACCCTCCACGAAGCGAACCGAATGATCTACGGTCTAAAGGTAGGAGACGAACTCAAATTCGAAATCAATCGCCAAGGGCGCTCGGAAACGCGTACACTCAAGCTCGAAGAGCGGCCCGACGAGATCTAGTCAACCCGGATGATAACCTTCAACTGATGGAGAACAGATGATAGAACGCTATACGCTGCCCAGGATGGGGAGCGTCTGGTCGGAAGAGAACAAACTAAGAACATGGCTCAAGATCGAAGTGCTCGCCTGCGAGGCGCTCGCCGAGCTCGGTGAAATTCCCGCCGAAGCCCTGGAGGTCATCAAACAAAAAGCGGATTTTGACCCCAAACGTGTGCTCGAAATCGAGCAGACAACCCACCACGATGTCATCGCTTTTCTGACAAATGTAGCGGAGTATGTAGGCCCGGAATCCCGGTACATCCATGAAGGGATGACCAGTTCCGATCTTCTAGATACGACGCTGGCTTGCCAGCTAAAAGAAGCCGGTGAGCTGATACTCGAGCGGTGCGAGGGGCTCAAGAGAGTCATAAAAGAACGAGCCCTAAAACACAAAAAAACGATAATGATTGGCCGTACTCATGGCGTCCACGCCGAACCCATAACGTTTGGCCTCAAGATGCTTTTGTGGTACGACGAGATGTCCAGAAGAGAGGCCGCCTTTCGACGGGCGGTCGAGACGATCTCATACGGAAAAATATCCGGTGCGGTGGGGACGTATGCCCATCTCGATCGCCGGGTAGAAGCCTATGTTCTCGGGAAACTGGGGCTCGGGGTTGCACCCGTCTCGACACAAATTCTCCAGAGGGATCGCCATGCGGAATACGTTGCTGCTCTGGCTGTACTTGCGGCATCTCTCGACAAAATGGCGACCGAGATACGTAACCTCCAACGAACCGATGTTCTCGAAGTAGAGGAGTTTTTCCAAGAAGGGCAAAAGGGCAGCTCGGCAATGCCACACAAACGAAACCCCATCATTTGTGAGAGGGTTTGCGGGCTTGCTCGACTCGTTCGCGCAAATGCTCTTGTTGCGATGGAAAACGTCGCCCTGTGGCACGAACGCGATATTAGCCACTCGTCCGTGGAACGGGTGATACTCCCCGACACGACCATCACCGTCGACTATATGCTCGAACGGTTTACCTGGGTCGTCGAGAATCTGATTGTTTACCCCGAAAACATGATGAAGAACCTCGAGAAAACAAATGGGATCGTTTTCTCTCAAAAGGTCCTTCTCGAATTGACCAAGGCCGGGGTCACGCGAGAGGATGCGTACAAGTGGGTCCAGGCCGCGGCGATGAATACCTGGAAGACGGGAGAGCCGTTTGAAGACTCCGTTCGAGCGGCAAAAGAGATCACTTCCCGGATCGAGCCCCGGAAGCTGGACGAGATTTTCACTCTGGACAGTTTCTTAAAAGAAGTGGATGCAATCTTCGACCGGGTGTTGTAACCTGACATTTCTTCACCAGAGTTGCACATGCGTCGCGGGTCCTTTTTCCGCGGCGCGTGCGTTTTTCGGGTGTGTATAGTCGCGTTCGAGGCTCTCGCATCGCCATTGAACCCATGGTCGCTCGACGTGGGTTTTCGCCGTCCGGGCCTCGAGCTGATCGCCGGATACCACCGGTGGGCTCGACGTAAGTTTGGTCGCATCTGAGATCTCGAGCGGACGACCGGAAACCAAGCGCGGGTTCGACATAAGTTTCTCCGCTCCTGGTCCTCACGCGCGCGGGCGCAGAAGCGCGCGTTGCGGAAGTCGCGTCGAAACTTATGTCGAACCCACCCAAGACAAGACCGTAAAACATGGACGAAATACGCACGCAAGACATCGTCAACCTCGAAGACACGGACGCTGACGAACTCAAGAGGTTTCTCGCCGAGCAGAACATCAGCTTGAAACCCAACGAGCTCGTACGAATCCGCGAGCTTTTTGGGCGGGATCCCACACACGTCGAGCTTCACATTTTCAATATTATGTGGAGCGAGCACTGCTCGTACAAAAGCTCGAGGGCGGTGCTCAAGAAATACCTGCCGACCACAGGACCAAACGTGGTGTTGGGGCCGGGTGAGGACGCCGGTGTGGTTCGTTTTTGCACGTGGAACGGGAAGGACTATTGTCTCGTCATGGCCCACGAGAGCCACAACCACCCGTCACAGGTTCTCCCCGTCGAGGGCGCGGCCACCGGGATTGGCGGGATCGTTCGAGACGTCTACTGTATGGGGGCCGATGTCATCGGCGTCATGGACCCCCTGCGGTTTGGTGATCCCGAGGGGAGGCATACCAAACGCGTACGCGACATCGTCCGGGGTGTGGTTGATGGCATCGCACAGTACGGCAATGCGCTGGGTGTTCCAAACTACGGTGGGGATACGTATTTCGACGCCAGCTACGACGACAACTGTCTCGTGAACGTGGTCGCGTTGGGGATAGTCGCCGAGGAGGATGTCATCCGGAGCCGGGCGCCGGATGCGGCTCGGAGTGAGCGGTATGACATCATCCTCGTAGGTAAACCCACAGATGCATCGGGCTTTGGCGGTGCGGCGTTCGCGTCCGAACGGTTGAGCGGCGACGAAGAAAAGGAACGCCAGGAAGCCGTCCAGGTCCCGGACCCGTTTCTAAAACGCGTGCTCACCGAGGCAACAAAGGTGGTTCTTGCCGAGGCAAAGACACGCGGCGTTTCGATCGGGTTCAAGGACCTTGGCGCCGGGGGTATCAGCTGCGCCGTCTCCGAAATGGCTCACGCCGGCGGGGTCGGCGCCGAGCTCGACCTCGACTGTGTCGTCAAATCACCCGACACGCTCCCACCCGAGATCATCGCCTGCTCGGAGACACAAGAGCGATACGCGTTGTTCGTGCCCTCCGATTTCACACCTGTCGTGCTCAAAACCTACAACGATGACTTCGAACTCCCGCATATCTACTCGGGGGCCGGGGCGTATGTCATCGGCCGGGTGACACGGGACATGCGCTTCCGTCTCAGACACCGGTCACATCTCGTGTGCGACGCGCACGTCGACGTGATCACCACGGGGATCGAGTACGAGAGGGAGTCGCGAGCTCGACAACCGAACCTTGGGGCGTCGGAAAAGACGCCGCCCGTCAAACCGACCGTTCGAAAAGCGCTCCTCGAGTTGCTCTCATCGGTCAACATCGCCGACAAATCAATCCTTTTCCAACATTATGACTCCGAAGTACAGGGGCGCGCCGTCCTGAGACCGGGCGAGGCCGATGCGGCGGTGGCCGTGTTTCTTCCCGGACACCCCGTGGGTATCGCAGCGGGGATCGGGGGTAGCTCCCAGGTCGCAGCGGTCGACCCGTATCTCGGCGGGTTGTGGGCGGTCTGCGAAGCAGTGCGCAACGTGGCGTGTGTCGGGGGACGCGTGCTGGCCGTCACCGACTGTCTCAACTATGGCGATCCCGAACAACCCGAGGTGTTCTGGGAGTTCTCGGAAGGTGTTCGCGGAATCGGCGATGCGTGTCGTGGTCTCGAGATCTCGAAGAGCGGAAAACACGGCATACCGGTCATTTCAGGTAACGTTTCGTTTTACAACCAGAGTGAGAAGGGGCAGCCGATCGCGCCGACTCCAATTGTAGCTGCCGCCGGTCGCGTCGATGACGTCAGCATCTGTCAAAACCTTGGCTTTAAAAAACCGGGTTCGAAGCTCGTTCTTTTGGGGGAATTTCACGACAGTATGGGTGGAAGCGAATACGCAAGGTTGTTTCTTGGCGGTGTGGCGCAGAGACCGCCCGTGCCCGACCTCAAAAGAGAGTCGTCGATCATCCGCACCCTGGTCGCCGGGCTCGAGAGCCGTGTGATTCTTGCCGCGCACGATATCAGTCATGGTGGAATGCTAGTGACACTGGCCGAAATGATGTTGGGGAGCAAACCGTTTGGCACGGGCTGCACGATCGATCTGAAAAACACACCCATGGGGGAGGCCTCTCGCGAGCGTGCACTTTTTACCGAGTTTGGTGGGATCGTCGTCGAGATCGACGCCAAAGGTTGGGCGGATTTCCAAACGACGCTCGACCAAAACAACACACCCTGGCACGCGCTGGGTGAGACCACCGGGGACTGCTCCTTGAGCGTCCGATGGAATGGCGGAGAACTCGATGTATCGGTGGAAGATCTCGACACGGCGTATCGTTCCGCCGGTGAACTCAACCGGCTCTTTGCGTAGGTGGTTTGACGAATGACTACCCAAAATGGTCACGTTATCGTCATACAGTTCCCTGGGGTAAACTGCGAGTATGAAACCGTGCGCGCGTTGGAATCGGTTGGGCTCAGGGCCCGGATCGCACGCTGGAATGCGAGACCGGAAGTGTTACGCGATGCCGCAGCGATCGTACTCCCAGGTGGGTTTTCCTACCAGGATCGGATCCGCGCCGGTGTGGTTGCGGCGAAAGACCAGATCATGGACTCGGTTTTGGAAGCGGCATCCAGAGGGGTGCCCGTCATGGGAATCTGTAACGGCGCCCAGATTCTTGTCGAGGCGGGAGCGGTACCGGGTTACCAAACGGGCGCGATCGATCTCGCGCTGGCTCCAAACGACATGCCTGATCGGAGTGGGTACTATTGCACCTGGGTTCGGTTGAAGAAGGGACCGGCGTCGTGTATCTTCACCGCGTTTTTCGACGGGATGCAAGATGACGCGGGGACGATACCGATCCCGCTTGCCCACGCCGAGGGACGTTTTGTTACCGCCTCCCACATGGTATCCGAGAAACTGGGATCGAACGAGGGTGTCGCGCTCCTCTATGCGACCACCGACGGCCGTACGGCGGAGTCATTCCCCGACAATCCAAACGGTTCGGTATTTGGCATCGCCGGCGTAACAAACCCGGGTGGCAACGTTTTGGCGCTCATGCCTCATCCCGAGCGGGCCACATGGCTCCACCAGGTTCCTCGGAGGGTCGGAGGTCGGTGGGCGAAAACCCGGGAGAGCGCCCGAGCGGAATCGCTTTTCACGCCCGGACCGGGGCGGGGGTTCTTTGAGTCGCTCAGAAAGGGGCTTGCCCAGTGACAGTCGAAGTCACACTGGACGTTTTTCTAAAAGGCGTCGATCTTGTCGCCAGCACGGCGTTTCTGACGCTGAGGGATAAGATGGGATATCGCCGTAATCTGCTTGCCCTAAGTAGGTTAGACGCTTACGGATTCGCGATCGAAACCGAGGATCCCGATCGCACCGTCGCAACCCTCAAGCGAGTGCTCGCGACGCAGAGCACGTTTTATAACCGAAATAAACACAATTACTTTCTCGATTGCCGATGGGAGGGGGGCGGGACGACCGAAGGAACAACGCCCGAAGACTATCGGCAGCAGCTCGTCTCGCAGGCGAGAAAAACCGTGTTGGCCGGGACAAAAAAAGATTTCGATAGCACTCAGGACGTGGATCGGGTTATTTTCAAAGATGTTCCGGTTTACCGCACGGAAGTCTTGGTGGAGGATCTAGACCCCGCCGCCAAGACGGCCATGGCGCGGAAACTCGAGGACGAACTTTCGGCGGCGCGGGTGGTGGTAACTAGGCTCGGGACGTGTTGGCACTTGGCGCTTCGCGCCGAGACGGACGGGGAAGCCAGGGAAGTGACCGAAGGGATCGTGGTGACAAAAAAAAGGGACCGCGGTCTTCTTCTCAACCCCAATTATCAGGGGCACAAGTTCCTAGCCTTGGAGCAGATCGGTCTGGGTCGATGAGTTCCCGACCCGTTCGGGAAAATGGTTCGATCCTTGCGACGACGGCGGGACGGGTATTGGATCGCACGCCGGAAGCCGATGGGGGGTGGATGAGGCGGAGAATCGTAGACACGCCGAGCCGCACAGAGGGAGGCACTCTTTAGCTGATTTTCAACAAAGACGGACGCAACGGAGTCAGAGACCTCTTTTGCGGGCCCCATTTTTGGGGCGATTTGGCGGCAGTGTTTTTGCCAGCGAGTTTTGTGCGCTGGACATTTTTGGAGCTTAGATCCTTGCGGACCTTCGACCAGATGAGCTTTCCATGGTCGATGGGAGAGGAATAATGTCGACGGTGGCAACCCGCCGACAGAGCAGATCAAACGTACAATCGAGTTTGTGGATTTTTCACGTCCAAACGGTAGAGTATTTGAAGTAAACGTGGATAAGATTCACCGGAAATTGGGTGTGGTGCACTCAAGGAGTCGTCCTATGGGTGCCGATATCATCATCGGCGTCCTCGACCCGAGCGACACATCCAGTCTGGGGTTTGCCCAGGAATCCGGTATTCCCTTCGAACTGGGTCTCATCCAACGTCGATATGTGGGGAAGACGTTCTCTCACCAGGAGCCGTCGATCTGGGACGGACACGGGCGCGTAACGCGCAGTGGAGTGAAAAACGTTCTCAAAGGGAAGCGGGTTGGGGTCGTGGATGATTCCATCGCAAACGGTTCGATTTTGAAAAACTCGTAGAACTGCTCCGGCAAGCGGATGCACAAATGTGCACCCGCGGGTCTGCTCACCGTATAGACGTCCCGTGTTTTTGCGGGATCGTCATGCCCAACCGAGACGAGCTAGTCGCGTCATCGCACTCCGTGGACGGAGTCGGGGGATATTTGGACGTGGACAGTCTCGATAATCTCGCTACAGACGACCTCAGACCGGTTGTCGATGACGCCGCGACGTTGTGTAACGCGGGTGTCAAGGGGCATCAAAAAACCCCTCTCTCGAAGACCCTCATAGCGCCAGTCCTGGAAGAAAGTCCCGCAAGATCCTGAGAGTGTCGGTCGATCCGGCGGGCCGGTTTGCGTCTCGAGACGGCCGGTGACGGCGAGGGCCACGCGCCGCTCGTTCCAAAACCGGGTTGGATGTGAAAGAGAACCCGGCACGACGATCGACACACAAAAACCATGGTGCGGATTAGGATCAGGTACGAAAAACGGGGGCCGATACGGTTCACCTCGCATAGGGACCTCATGCGCATCTTCCGGCGGTGTTTTGCCGCCGGTGAAGTCCCCGTCCGTTTTTCGCAAGGATTCAATCCCCATCCGCGGCTTTCGTTCGGACCGTCGCTTCGCACCGGTTGGGAGAGCCCCGACGAGTATATGGACGTTCTGTTGGAGGCTCCGACAAACGATATTGCGGTCCGGTGCAACCGGCATCTACCGGACGGGCTCCGGATTTTGGAGGTGGCGATTCTGCCCCCTTCCGTCCCAAAGCTCGGCGCCGATGTCGAGGCCGTGCGTTACGAGGTGGTCCTCGCCAAGGCGGATGTGGCGATGACAAAAACCGAGGTTGAGAAGAGGCCCATGAAACAGGCATCCGAAGAGACGCGTGGTGGGGAGGATGATCGGGGAGAAACGGTGGCAAGTGAGCTGGAAACCGCGATTCACCGGAGGTTTGCCGTGGGTGGTCCGGGCGGGGTTTCGAACGGCGGGGCGGAGGTGGCGATCCCCGTGGTGCTCGAGGCCGCGGTTCGAAGCGTGCTCGCATCGGAGGGGACGCCCGTATCGGAAGCCGAAATACGAATTGACTATCTCAGTACGATGCACGGAGGAAGGAGTGTGACTCCGGAGGAGCTACTCACCCCGTTTCTTGGAGACCCGACCCGTTTTGCCACACCGATGCGGGTCGTAAGGGCGGGACTCTACGTTCGAAGGAACGGACGCTATCTTTCTCCCATCAGCAGAGAAGTAGTGGAGACGCTATCATGAAGGAAATCATCATCAACATCACGTCGCTCGAGATCCGGGTGGCGACGTTGGAAGACGGGGAGCTCGTCGAGTTTCTCGTCGAGAGGGAGCAATCCAGACGGCTCGTTGGAGACATCTACCTGGGCCGTGTCAATGCGATCCTCCCAGGCATACAAGCCGCGTTTGTGGATATTGGTTACGACAAAGCCGGCTTTCTGCATGCGAACGATCTGGCCGGTTCGCTGGACGCGTTTCGAGAGTTCGACATTGTCGAGACTCCCAGGCGCCGCGGCAAACGCAAAGAACCGCGCGAGAAAAACGGCACCCCGCCAATAGAGAAGCTGCTTCAAAAGGGGCAGGAGGTCTTGGTCCAGGTGACCAAGGAAGCGATTGGGACAAAGGGGCCAAGACTATCGACACAGGTTTCGCTCCCAGGCCGTTTTGTCGTGTACCTTCCCAATTTCAACTACCTTGGCGTATCACGCAAGATCGAGTCGCGTCAGGAGCGATCGCGGCTCAAGAGTCTGATCGCGAGAAAGAAACCGTCGAACACGGCGATCATAGCGCGAACCGCCTGTGCCGGTGTCGATTCCAAACAGATCGTTGGGGACATCAACTACCTCCACAGACTGTGGCAGGATGTCAAAGGGCGCTCCGAGAAGGCAACGGCGCCGCATCGAATTCACGAGGAGGTCGGGCTCCTGATCGGTATGGTGCGGGACGTCATGACCGATGACGTCGATCGCATCTTGATCGACAACGAAAGGGAGTACAAACGGCTTCACCAGTATCTCAAGACGTTCAGCCCGAGTCTCTGCTCGCGAGTGAATCTTTACAAAGACAAGTCACCCATTTTCGACAAGTTCAATATCGAGCGCGAAATCGAGAAGACCCTCGACCGGAAGATCTGGCTCAAGAAGGGTGGCTACATCACGATCGATCAGACCGAGGCGCTCGTGGCCATCGACGTCAACACCGGTCGTTACGTCGGTAAAAAGGATCAGGAAGAAACGATTCTAGAAACCAACCTGCTCGCCGCGCGGGAGATACCGAGACAGCTCCGACTTCGTGATATCGGAGGCATCATTGTCATCGACTTCATCGATATGGAGAAGGAGGCCAACCGGCGGAAGGTGCTGACAGAGCTCCGTCACAACTTGCGGAGGGATCGTTCACGCTCGAAGGCGTTTGCCGTCAGTGATCTTGGTCTCGTCGAGGTGAGCCGCAAACGAGTCCGGCCAAGTCTGCTCCACTTTTTTAGCGACGAGTGTCCGTACTGCAAAGGGATAGGAAAGGTCCTTTCGTATGACTCGCTGGCGAACAAGATCGAGCAGTGGATCCGCCGGATCGGGGCGAGAACCAAGGAGAAACGGATACAGCTCCGTGTCAACTCCTCGCTGGCGCTCTTTCTGGAGGATGAACGGAGGCAGACCTTTGACGCGATAGAGAGACAGTACCGGCTCAAGATCGAGGTGCAGGACGATCCTCGGCTTCACAGGGAGGACTTCAAGATCGTGTCCTTGAGGACGTTCCGTGACCTCGTGCAAGAACTCACTTGACAGAACGCCCGTTTTTCGGTATTAAAGAAAGGTTATTTTGCTTTTTTGAGCGGATTTAGGAAGGAAAGATGGAAAGCTACGCGATTGTCGATCTCGACGGGTGTCAGTGCAAAGTGACAGCGGATTCGACGATCCGCGTGCCCAGGATGGCCGCGGAAGTCGGCGCCGAGGTGTCTTTCGACAAAGTGATGCTCTGGTCCGACGGCAAGGCCGTCCATGTCGGAACGCCGTACGTCGAAGGCAAGGCCGTTCAGGCGGAAGTGGTTCGGCACGGTAAGACGAGCAAAATCATAGTCTTCAAAAAGAAGCGACGCAAAGACTACCGCCGCACAAAGGGACACCGACAGGATTTCACGGAGATCCGTATCAAGGCGCTCCCCAAGTAGCTGGGACGAACCGAACGAGGTGTAGTGAGATGGCTCACAAGAAGGGTTTGGGCAGCACAAAGAATGGACGAGACAGCCAGAGCAAGAGGCTGGGTGTGAAGTGCTATGCCGGCCAGCGTGTCAGCGCGGGAAGCATCCTGGTCCGCCAGCGCGGAACCAAGATCCACCCCGGCAGTAACGTTGGCAGAGGCAAGGACGACACACTTTTCGCAAGGATCGATGGAGTGGTTCGGTACGAGAATTTTGGCAAGAATCGAAAACGGGTCAGTGTGTTTCAGGGAGCGTGAGTCCCAACCGGCTCCCGCTCTCTTTGACTTCCCCTTTTCGATACCGGCCCAACTCCCCCCATCCAACTCGAGTTCCCTAAACGATTCGACCAAACCAACGAGGTGTCTATGACAACGCCGGGCTTTGCCGTGGTTTTGCCGGCCCGTTACGGCTCAACACGATTTCCGGGCAAACCCTTGGCGGTTATTGCGGGTAAACCGCTGATCGAATGGGTGTACCGACGCGCCAAGGACATTCGCGGTGCGGCGGCTGTTATCGTTGCCACCGATCACAAAACGATTGCCGAGACTGTCGAGAGGTTTGGCGGACGTGTGGTCATGACTTCGGGGGATCACCGGACCGGAACCGACCGTGTCGCCGAGGTGGCCAGCTCGCTCGACTGCGAACACATCGTGAATCTTCAGGGTGATGAGCCGATCTTCCCGCCACGTTTGGTTGAGGAAATGGTGGAGGTGTCTGGGCGGACTCCAAAGATCGACATCGTCACTGCGTGCCATCCCATCTTTGAGTGTGATGAGTTCGAAAACCCCAACTGCGTCAAAGTCGTGATGGATCGATCGGGTCGGGCGCTCTACTTTTCACGTCTGCCGATACCGTTTCGTCGGGGAGACACCTCCCGTGGCGAGGATCATCGCGTGGAGTCTGAGTCTCCCATCGGGTACCGACACATCGGGATCTACGTGTTTCGAAAAGAGTCGCTGCTTTGGTTGAGCCGCGCCTCGCGGACACCGCTCGAAGTGAGTGAGGGTCTCGAGCAGCTAAGGGCGCTGGAAAACGGGATGGCGATCCAGGTCGTGAAATCCGCGCAACCTACTGTTGGCGTTGATGTTCCCGACGATATAAAAAGTGTTGAAAAAGCCCTGAGCACCACATAGACTGGGGAATTTGGAAACCGAGAACCGGTTAAAATCAGCGAAGAGCCGCGCGCGACGCTTTTTGCCGCGTCAGCTGAGGTGAGGACCTTGAAGCTTATCATTGTCACCGGAGGCGTCATCTCTTCTTTGGGGAAGGGGATCGCATCGACGTCGATCGGTCTGCTTCTCAAACAGCGCGGTTTGAACGTTACGATCCAGAAGCTGGACCCGTACATCAATGTGGACCCCGGGACGATGAGCCCGTTTCAACACGGAGAGGTGTTCGTCACGGAGGACGGTGCGGAGACCGATCTAGATCTTGGGCACTACGAACGGTTTATCGACACCGACCTCACACGGAGACACAGCGTGTCCACGGGGCAGATCTATCAGGCGGTGATCGACCGGGAGCGGCGCGGGGGATATCTTGGCAAGACCGTCCAAGTAATTCCCCACATTACTGATGAGATCAAGAGCCGTATCCGTGAGCTAGGCGAGACGGATGACCCACCGGATGTCGTGATCGCCGAAATCGGGGGCACGACGGGCGATATCGAGAGTCAGCCGTTTCTCGAAGCCACACGACAGCTCCGGCTCGAGGTTGGAGCGGAGAACTGTCTGTTCATCCATCTGACGTTGATCCCTTACATCCGCGCGGCCAAAGAGCTCAAGACAAAACCCACGCAAAACAGCGTCCGGCAGCTTCGGGAGATCGGTATACAGCCGGATATTCTTCTGTGCCGGACGGAGGTGCCGCTCAACCGGGACATCCGACAGAAGCTCGCTCTCTTCTGTAACGTCCGTGAAGAGGCCGTCATCGAAGCGCGAGACGTGGCATCGATATACCAGGTGCCAATCCAATTTCATAAAGAGCGGCTGGACGACATCATCGTTAGACTTCTTGCTCTCGACGTCCCCGAGCCGGACCTCACCGAGTGGCAGCTTCTGCTCAAGAGGATGAACGACGCGGAGGACGAGGTAGCGATCGCCGTGTGTGGGAAGTACACTCACCTCCGTGACGCGTACAAATCGATCATCGAGGCGTTCACCCATGCGGGGATTCACAACGATGTAAAGGTCAACATCGAATGGATCGATGCGGAAGACATAGAAAACCACGGTGCGGAGCGGTATCTCAAGGACGTGTCCGGCGTTCTCGTCCCGGGAGGGTTTGGTGAACGGGGAATTCAGGGAAAACTCGAGGCGGTCCGGTACGCGCGAGAGAACAAGACACCATTTCTTGGGATCTGTCTTGGACTGCAGAGTGCCGTGATCGAGTTTGCCAAGAACGTCTGTGAGATTGCCGACGCCGCAAGCTCGGAGTTCGACGTCAACTGTCTGAACCCGGTGATAGATCTCATGAAGGACCAGACACATGACGGAGACAAGGGTGGGACGATGAGGTTGGGCGCGTATCCATGTCAGATCAAACCCGGGTCGCTGGCAGAGGCGGTGTATGGGTGCGACGCCGTTGCCGAGCGACACCGGCACCGGTGGGAAGTCAATAACAAGTACCGGCCGACGTTTGAGAAACACGGGCTCGTCATTTCGGGGACATCACCCGATGGACGGCTGGTCGAGATCATCGAACTCAGTGATCACCCGTATTTCATTGCCGTCCAGTTCCACCCGGAGCTAAAAAGCAGACCAAATCGTCCGCATCCGCTGTTCAAGGCGTTGGTAAAGGCTGCAAAGCTTCAAGCGGCGGAATCGACGCTCGATGTCCGTCGGACAATTAATACTTGAGCTGTCCATCCACAGGGGTCACGCGATGCAGCCTATTCGAATTGGTGATACGATTCTCGATGACAACTCCCCTCCGCTTTTGATAGCGGGACCGTGTGTGATCGAGGATGAAGACGAGACGATCGAACTCGCCAAGGAGATCGTATCGCTTCCCGCCACCGCCAAATTCCTGTACGTATTCAAGGCGAGCTATCTAAAGGACAACCGGAGCTCCGCTGGCAGCTACCGCGGTCCGGGTCTCAAAGAGGGCTTGCGGGTGCTCCAACGGATAAAGGATCAGGTCGGTTGTCCGGTGCTATCGGATGTCCATTCTGTAGAAGAGGCGGAGCGCGCCGCCAAAATCCTGGATGTCGTCCAAGTACCGGCATTTCTCTCCCGGCAGACACGCCTCCTCGAGGCGGTGGCACGGTCAGCTCGTGCCGTCAACATTAAGAAGGGGCAGTTCCTGTCACCGGAGGCGATCGAGCTGGCAATCGAGAAAATCCAAAACGCCGGAGGAAAAAACATTCTTGTCACGGAGCGTGGAACCTCTTTCGGATACAATGATCTGATTGTAGATTTCAGAGGCATTCCTCGTATGAGGGGATATGGTTGGCCGGTGATATTCGACGTCACCCACAGCCTTCAACGCCCAGGCAGTCTGGGTGATCGTTCCGGGGGCGAGCCGGGGCTCGCCCGGCCAATGTCGAGAGCCGCCGCGGCGCTACCTTGCGATGGTTTCTTCATCGAGACCCATTTCGAACCGGGGCGTGCCAAGAGCGACGGAGCCTCGATGCTCCCGTTTTCAGAGTTGGCGAGACTTCTCGAGGAAGTCCACCAGATCTTCACGTTGACACGACGACTCGAACTCGAAAAGAGAAACACGTCTGAGAAGCTGAGGCAGGTTTGAATGAAATCGAAAACGTCGCAGACCGTAACAAATAAAAAAGAGACAAAGCCAAGGCCGGTTCAAAAGAACTCAATCCGTGACGCAACGGCCCAGGATATCGAAATAGCAAAGAACGTGTTCCGTGATGAGATCGAGGGGCTAAAAAGGGTTGGGGCGCGGATCGACGGGAGTTTTCACCAGGCGGTCGAGGCCATTTATCGGTGCCGTGGGCGATTGATCATTTTTGGCGTGGGCAAATCAGGACTGATCGCCAAGAAGATTGCGGCGACGCTCACCAGCACGGGCACGCCGAGCTTTTACCTCCACCCCGTCGAAGCGGCTCACGGCGATCTCGGTCTCGTGACCGGCGACGACGTCGTGGTCTTCCTTTCGAAAAGTGGCATGAGCGATGAGCTTCGCCCGTTGCTTCCCACGCTCCGACGACTCGGGGTGACGATCATCGCGATGACGGGGAACGCAAAATCATTTCTGGCGGAGCACAGTGATATCGTCCTGAACACACGGGTGGATCACGAAGCTTGCGAACTCGATCTGGCTCCGACGACGAGCACAACGGCAGCGCTCGTGATGGGAGACGCGTTGGCCTCGGCGTTGATCAAACGGAGGCATTTCACACCCGAGGACTTCGCGCGGTTTCATCCGAGCGGGATTCTGGGCAAGCGTCTCACGCTACGCGTCAGCGAGCTGATGCGTACCGGCGATGCCGTGCCGCTCGTGACACACGACACCGTTCTCAAGGATGCGCTGTTCGAGATGATGGACAAGGCGGTGGGGTGTGTGGGTGTCGTGGATGAGAGAGGGATACTCTGCGGGATCATCACCGACGGTGACCTCAAGCGAATTCTCGTTCGAAAACCCAACGCGATGGATGCCCCCGTGGAGACCGTGATGACCCCTAATCCCAAAACGATTGGCGCCAATGTACTTGCATCGGCGGGGCTCAACCGGATGGAGATGAACGCCAGCGGACCACTTACGATGTTCTTTATAACAAATGAGGAGGGGAGACCAACCGGCATTCTCCACATACACGACATCCTCAAGGCCGGCCTTAGCGTCGATTAGCGTCCGCGACCGTGGTCTCGCCGTGTTCAGATCGATACCGAGGTGGGTTCCGGATCCATTCCCAGGATTTCCCATCGTTTCTCCAACGTCTCTGCCATTCCCCGTTTGCCTTTATGGCATACATATTGCTTGACTCCCAGCCACCAATGTGCTAACTATATAAGTGTAAAGGTTTTTTGCGATTCGCGGGGTGCCTTGGCAGCTTTCCTTTCACGGTGAAACCGGGGAAAACCCAGTGACAAAAAAGAAAAAAATCAAAAGAAATCTTGAGGTCTGCGCACTAAACGGCCTCTCACACTTTGCCAGGAGTCTACCCCGGCGGTTGGGGTTCCGGGTCTTCTCGGTGATGGGAACGACGGCGGGCCACGTATTTCGAAAGGACAAAGAGAGAGCGTTGGAGAACCTCGCGGTGGCGTTTCCCGAGGCGCCGGAACCGATGCGCTACGCCATGGCCAAGGCGATGTTCAAGGCGCTTGGCAAAAACCTCTACGAGTTTCTAAACCTCGAGGGGAGCTCGAGACAGCGGGTGGCGGATCTCGTCGAACGAGTCGAGGGAGAACAGCACCTCGATGCCGTCTGGGGGAAAGACACTGGACTTATCGCGATTACCGGACACATCGGGTGTTGGGAGCTCATGGCCGCCTATTTTTCCCAGCGTGGATATCCGCTCCACGTTGTGGGGCGCGAACTCTGGGAAAAGCGAGTAAACGACAAACTGATAAAGATCCGGGAATCGATGGGCTACCGGACGATAGACAGGGATTCGGGTGGAAAGGAGGTACTCCGCGTCCTCCGAAAAAAGGAAGTTGTTGCCGTGCTCATAGACCAACATACGAGAGTGGCCGGAATATACGTGCCATTTTTCAACCGGCCGGCGCATACACCGATCGGTGTGGCGAAGCTTGCCATAGCCACGGGTTCACCGATACTCCCAATGGCAATATATATGAGGCACAATGGACGACACGAAATCCGAATCCTTCCTGCAATCGAACCGTCGAGCCGTCGTGATGACAGAGAAAAACAAGTTGAAAATCTCACGCGTGAGTGTTCCCATGCGATCGAGAAGCTTATTCGATACGATCCAAAACAGTGGGTTTGGTTTCACAATCGTTGGCGTGAATCGGAAGAGGTTGAACTGACACATGCGGTGGTCAACTAGGATACTCTATCTTCTTGCCATGATCGGGTTTCTTGTGGCGGCGTGTTCCGAGGAACCGACCGAGGATATCACGTTCGACAAAAACCGGGCGCCTGACGAGATCTTTGCCGACTTTGTGACGCAGGAAACCGACAGCGGAAT
>CP070677.1:3599088-3646889 GCA_020352495.1 Candidatus Latescibacterota bacterium | reverse complement strand
GGTAAATCGGTACTCAAGTGGTAGTGCGGGTTAAA
Organism: Candidatus Latescibacterota bacterium; assembly: GCA_020352495.1. Lineage (GTDB taxonomy): Bacteria > Krumholzibacteriota > Krumholzibacteriia > WVZY01 > WVZY01. The sequence goes on along the minus strand of CP070677.1, from coordinate 3,646,854 downwards.
ATCGGGATCACCCCAATCCCAGGCCTCTTCGTGATTCACGGCGGGGTAGCCTCTTAGCCAGAACCAAAAGTGATCGCCCCACCATGCCCAGTCGTACACGTGCAGCTCGTACGGCGTGTCAGTGTACAGCTCCGCCGCGTTGATGACGGCCGTGGCCAGCCACCGCGATGCATGGTTCGTCTCGATCTCGAGGTCTTTCTCCATACCGGGCTCCCAGTACCCCAACATATCGAAGTTGAGCACTCCGACGATGTCGAGGTTGTCCAGCCACGCCTGGGCCGCGTAAAAATAGCTGCCAACGAGGCCCTGTTCCTCGCCGGCAAAACAGATGTACCGTATCGAGTACTCAAAGGAATGCTGTGAGAGGATTTCCGCGGCGGTCAGTACTGCCGCCGCCCCGGTGGCGTTGTCGTCGGCGCCGGGAGCCGAAACCATGGGGTCTTCACTCAACGAATCAAAGTGACCACAAATGATCACGCAGGAGTTGGGATAGAGCGTGCCGGGTTGAACCGCCTCGACCGTCCACATCGTCGCGCCCATGAACTCAAAGGGATGCAACGTCGTTTGAAGTCCGTATGAGGCGAAGACATCACTGATCGATTGGGCCACTTCGTAGTGGTTGGGGGCAAAGCTAAAGCGTGTGCCAAAGTCGACCAGCCACTGGATCTTGTCACTAAGCCCCGCCCACTCGACCTCGGCAACCATGGCCTCGATGTCGGGATCGGGTGTGTCGATCCAGGTCCATTTCCCACCCACGGGCTGAGGAATCACTGGTGAGTCGTCCAAAGCGGCTATTGCACAACCCTTGCGAGCAAGATCCAACACCGTTGTCAGTTCCCCCGAGACGAGAAACACACCGTTGTGCCTGCCGTGTACGACGACATCGGCATCCTCGGGTAGCTCGCCGCGTGTCCGCACGAGGAACAGTTCATCGGGCAGGTTCTTTCCGGTTATATCAAACGGTTGAAGCGCCGGGTGCTTCGCCCACCGGTCGACGTTTCGCAAAGCCGTGGTTTCGTTCGCGAACGCGGGGCCGATGATCGAGGCCACAAGAAACACGGTGAGAGCAAGACAACAAGCGTAACCCAGGGGACTAAAGCAATTCAGGAAAGTCGGGACTGACGGGTGAGATGTACGGCGCATGTTCGAGAACCTCCAAGGTAACTGGTAGTCAAACGAGAGGGGTCTCGAACGAAACGGCAGAAATACGAAATCGGGAATTCCGTGGGGATATCCAAGCGCCATCTATTATAAGGCGTTTGAACGAATGCTGCAAGTGTGCAAACCGTCGCAACGGCTTGATCAGCCGTCGGTTCGAACCAGAATTCGTCGCACCATATTTCCACCGATTCGAGTCTGTGAAAATGTTCACAACTTGTTGCAACTAAAAAGGTTGTGCGGCCGGTTCCGGCGTTGTATCTTTCGTTATCATCGCTGCGTTTCGTTTGATGCGGCGAGCGCAACCGCGACAATCCGGAACACCTCGCGACCAACGGCACGTTCTTTACGGCCGTCGTCTCCGATTGACCGGCCTGTGGCATGGAAACCGGGAGCGAATCAAGCCGTGAGCGACAAACTCAAAGAACTCGAAACGAAACTCCGGGATATGAATCCCGACGAAGCCAATTCGGAGGCGAGAGTTGACTTGCTTCTCGAGATGGCGGAGGAGCACTTTTCAGGTGATGATCCCCAACGACTGATCGAACTGACAAACGAGGCTCTCGAACTCGCGCATCGCCTGAATTACCCGAAGGGTGAGGCGTATGGCCTGTGGTACGAAGGCCTAAGCTGCTGCTTCATCGCCGATCACGAGCGGGGCCTGCAAAGGGTGGACGAGTCGCGAGCGAGGCTCGAGACGATGGGGGACGACATCGGCGTCGCCAAGGCGATCATGCTCAAGGCAAACATCCTTCGGAGCATTGGGAGCTTTGACCAAGCCCTGCCGGGTCTTTACGAGGCGTTAGACTTTTTTCAGAAATGTGGAGATCGTTACTGGGAGGCGAACTGCAACTACTCTCTTGGTCTCCTCTATCACGAGATACGCGATTACAAGCAGGCATTGGAGCAGCACCGGAAGTGCATCGAAGTGATGAAGGATCTCCCGGAACGGTGGCTCGTCGCGAGAGCACTCAACGGGGTCGGACAGGCACTCAACGAGCTGGAGAAACACGAGGAGGCCCTTCATTATCACCACCGAAGTCTGGCGCTGTTTAGGGAGATCGGTCACGCCATGGGCGAGGCGCGAGCCTTGGACGATATTGGGTCGATCTATATGCAACTCGGCGATCACGAGCTGGCCCTTCCGTTTCACACAAAGAGCCTTGCGATCCGGAAGACCATCGGACAACGGCGCGCGCAGTGTACCAGTCTATTGAACATCGCGAAAGTGCATGTCCGACAAAAGAACCATGCACGGGCGTTGGAAATACTCGACGAGGCCCTCTCGATCGCCGAGGAAACAAAATCAAAACCTCATATCTACGATGCCCACCACCTCATCTCGGAGGCCTGTGAGCTTCAGGGTGATCACAAGAGGGCGTTGGATCATCACAAAACGTCCCATCACATGAAAGAGGAAGTGTTTAGCGAAAACGCCGCTGACCGGATTCGCAAACTTCAAATCGGGTTCGAGGTGCAGAAGGCAGAAAAGGAAGCTGAGATTGCGCGTCTGAAAAATGTGGAACTACACGAGAAGAATGCGCGTCTCGAGGAGTTGTTGAGAGAGTTACGGGTGACGCAGAGTCAACTCGTCCAGTCGGAGAAGATGGCCGCGATCGGAAAGCTCGTTGCCGGAGTGGTTCACGAAATGAACACGCCGATTGGAGCCAGCAATAGCGCGATCGATGTGTCGGACCGATGTATAAAGAAGATCGCAGACTTGAAGGAAACTTGTGAGTCAATCGAGGAAATGTGCGCCAATGGTCAACTGGAGTCCTTGCTGGAGCGTGTCCAGAATAACCAACGGATCACACGTGAAGCGAACGAGCGCATCTCGCGGATCCTCGCGAACCTCAAAACTTTTATCAGGCTTGACGACAGCGAAAAGAAGGTCGTGGATCTTCATGAGGGTTTGGAAAGTGTCCTGGCGCTTCTCGAGAGCGAATATGGAGATCGTGTCACAATCGTCAAGGAATATGGCCAGATACCGGCGGTCGACTGCTTTCCCGGAGAGATGAACCAGGTGTTCATGAGCGTCCTTACGAACGCGATGGAAGCGATCAAAGGCAAAGGATCGATCACAATCCGGACCTTGTCAAAAGACGGAGACGTTCTCGTTGCAATTTCTGATACGGGGCCAGGCATTGCGCCTGATATACGTCAGCGGCTTTTCGACCCGGCATTCAGCACAAAAGGGAACCGTGTAAAGGCGGGGATGGGGCTATTGACGAGTCTCAATATCGTCCAAAAACATGGTGGCAGAATCGACACCGAGAGTGAGGTCGGCAAGGGCTCGACCTTCACAATTGTCCTGCCACGCGTCCAGACCGAGCGTGACCTGCGAGGGAATAATCAGAGTTCTGCATATCGTCCGGTCCGCGGGGCCATCTGATTTCTCTTTGGCAACTCCTTACACTCCGATGAGGCTTATGAGCGGGGAGGGATCTACTACTGGTCCCTTGCGTAGGGGCAAATCCGTTCGTATCCAAGCAGCTCACAAACACCTGCGGCGGTTACGCCATACACCAGACCCGTCTTGCCACAGGTTGTTATCCGCTGCCAAAGCCGGTCAAAAGTGCCGTTGACCAACGTCGTGCCGGTGAGCAACACGACATCCACGGTGTCGATCAACGTTTCAGCGTGCGTCGTGCCATCCCAAATCTCTACCGCGTGCTTCGATTTGCCGATGTTGGCCGGATCGAGATCGGTTATGCGCACGCGATCCACACCAAACGTCTCAACAAGGTGTTCTGCGATCGCCGGGTTGAGCCCAACCAGACCGACACATGGTTCGACAAAGCGCCGGCGAAGCGTCTCAGGGATCGTTGCGCCGCAACGCTCCGGGTCCTCGTCCCGGCAGTGCAACGTCTCCTTAAGTCGGCCCACATGTCGGAGGGTCGCGTTCAACGTAGCAGCGTAAATCGCTCTGTGACCGTTCCCGTCCAGAGGCAGGTCCAGCACCTCTTTGAGCTGGCCAAGAAACTCCTGGGCCGTATCGGTGAAGGCATGACCGCGGTTTCCGGCTACCTCGGCTTCGATCACCCGTTCTTTGCCGAGAAGTATCGGGCAATCCCGGCGACCCGGCGAACCTACGGCCTCCTCGGGTGTCAGGGGTTTGACCAACACGGAGACCTCGGTCTCGGACAGCCGAGCTTCCTCAACGATCTGCCGAAATATCGGTCGCGTACTCTCGAGTGCTCCGGCAATCACATCATCCCCCTCCATGCATGACCAATGAACTTCAACGCGATGCAGCTAAAGGCGATACCGAAAACCAGCTTGATCGTGCTCTGTGAAAAGCGCCCGTTCAAGAGCGCCCCTATGTTGGCGCCAACCAGGGTGGCAAGGCACACCGGCAGCGCCGCCTGCAGATCGATGTAACCCTGGGCCAACTTGAATGAGCTACTGATCATCGCGTTCAGGCAGAAGCACGCCAGCGAGACACCGATGGCCACCTTGATCGGCGTTTTGAGCAGAAACGTGAAGGCGGGAACAAGGATACCACCCGTGCCGATACCCAGGAGACCGGGTAGCGCTCCGGCGACCGCACCGATGCCCAGCTTTGTCGCCAGTGGACCGTGAATCCCGTCGTGCTTTTCCACCCGGGGCGGTCGCCGGATCAAGTCGAAAACACCCTCGCTCAACATGCGGATTGCGATCAGAGAAAACACGATCCCGATTCCCAGGTCTAGCCAGTATCCCCGTGCTGCCAGATGATGGAATGTGAGGGATGCTGCGATCGCTGCCAAGGCTCCGGCGACAATCACAGGCACCGCGGGTCTGAATCGCACATTGCCAAGACGAAAATGGCGATAACTCCCACCAAGCGTCGTAAAAAAAACCGCCAATACGCAGGTACCCGCCGCTTGCGCCGGGGTCATGCCAACGCCAAAGCGCAACAGTGGCATCAAAATGATGCCGCCCCCCAAACCAAGAAAACCACCTAGGACACCTGCCGCTAGACCCCCGCCCAGCATAATGAGTATTTCACTCACGTCAGTAATCCTCGGAGAGCTGACAACCTGCGAACAAGCTGAAGGAATCGAATGGCACAAAGTGTACCACGGAAAAAGCCGCTGTTCCATGATGGATGGGCACGTGGTGCTTGAGAAAAGGGGAGGACCTGGAGCGGTGAGATCGCCCCATTTAGACACCCATTGGCTCGCTCACGCTGACTTTTTTTGAAGTTCACACCGGTTCAACCCAGAAATTCCTCGGGGACCTCCAGAATACGTGCGATATCAAGCGCCCTTGATCTCACATCGAACCCGAGGGAACAGGTGACTTCACACATAGTGCAGCTCTTGCAGCCGATCTGTGAGGACGTCCACGATCGCAGTGTGTCTCTTGCCTTTTTTGGTCTCCGATGACCAAAGGCGTACATGTAGCTGCGCATGAGTGTGGGGATGTCCATTCCCTCAGGGCACTGCGCCACACAACGTCGGCACTGCTGGCAGTAATGACCCGAAAAGCCCAACTCCTCACCCAGCTCCAGATCCCGCTTTTCCTCCGGTGTCAGCGTCGGGTCTGCCATCACCGCCAGGTCTTCCTCCATTTCATCGTAATTGGAGAACGCCGGAATGGTGGTGTGGACGTTTTTATCCTGGAGTACCCACTTGAGCGCCGCCTTCATGTTGATCTTTTCAGCACGGCCCCTGTCCCAGTACACGCCCGCCTGTGTTTTCATGGCCACAACGCCGAGTCCGGCTTTGGCCGCCTCGTGGATGGCCGACCGCACCTCTTCGCGATGCGACTGTCTGAAGTTGTAAGCGGTGAGAACCACGTCCCAAACGCCGCTTTCGGCGGCGGCCCGTATCACCTCCGGCTCGTTCTCGTGTGTCCCGATTCCCACGAAACGCGTTTTCCGGTCTTTTTTCAATCTTTCGAAGGCTTTCATGTAGGGTTCGAAGAGCGTGACGTCCCGGCTACTGATTGAACACAGGTAGTAAATATCGACATAGTCGAGGCCCAGGCGCCCCAGACTCCCCTCGATTGATTCTCCGATGAGCTCGGGATTGACGTCTCTTCCGAGGCCCAGTGATCGCCCCCCTCTTCTCCCAGAGGGATAAGGGAGGTCGGGACTGGTTGCGATGACAAAAGAATCCCTGCGGCGATCCCGGAATACTTCGCCAAGCAAACGCTCGTGATTCTGCTCGGAATACCCGCTGGAGGTATGGATGTAGACGATCCCTTTCTCAAGCGCCGTTCGAACCAGATCGATGGCGTAGCACGATCCCATGCTCACAACGGGAAGCCTCAAACCCGTCCGACCGAGTGTGCGGCAAACATACTTTCTGTCCTTTTGCGTTTTTTTATTTGATTGGGGCGCGCAGGCGCCCGAAGGGAACAATGCCGCTCCGGCGATAGCCGTTGTCCCAATTCGCAGAAAGTCCCTTCGCGATGTGAGCGAATCACGTTTCATCACACGGATCTCCTATCTTTTGAACGCCGTCTTGTCGGGAATCCTCGTTCTCATTTCCATTACATCGCATACCGGGCTCCATTTCATACATATATCTCACCGCCGATGGGGAGGCCGGTGCCGGTTTGGCGGTTGGCGGGTTTAAACATCGTCCTTCGCGCGGTGGTGTCGGCATAGGGAAATACCGAGGGGTACGATCAGTACCCCTTGACAGGTAGTATGACTATGGTTATACTATTGGTATGAAAACGGCTATCTCAATGCCTGATAAACTGTTCGAAGCTGCCGAGGATCTGGCGCGACGGCTCGGAATCTCACGCAGTCAGCTCTACCAACGCGCGGTCGAGTATTATCTCAGAACTCAGGGGCACGATATCATTCGGGAGTCACTGGACGAGCTCTACGACAAAGAAGACGCCGGTGGTATCGACCCCGCGATCGAGTACCTGCAGGGAATGTCGGTCGGGGAGGACGACTGGTAGTGGAACGCGGGGAGATTTGGTGGGCAACCCTCCGGCCGTCGAGGGAGTCGGAACCCGGTTTTCGTCGACCGGTGCTCATCGTTCAGTCCGACGCGTTCAACCGTAGTCGCATCCGGACCATCATGGCCGTTGTGGTGACGAGCAATCTCCGTCTGGCACGTGCGCCCGGCAACGTCGAAGTCTCCGAAAAACAGAGTCAACTCCCCAAGCGTTCCGTGGTAAATGTCTCGCAGATCGTGACGCTGGACGAATCGTTTCTCAAGGGGCGGGTTGGGCGGCTTGACGAAAAGACGATGCGGGCCGTCGATGCGGGGCTTCGACTCGTTCTCTCTCTTCGTTAGGACGTTCTGAGATAGGCCACACTGTGGGTCTGCAATAACCGGCCAGCGGACGGCTTCCCGAGAAAACCTATTGTTGTCTTTACTTCAACAACACCATCTTACGTGTCTGCTCAAACCCCTTCGCCTGCGCGCGATAGAAGTATGTGCCCGTGGCCACTGGATTGCCTGTGTTGTCTCTCCCGTCCCACGTCACCGCGAGTTGTCCCGCCGGCTGCCGTCCCTCGACCAAGGTTCGCACCAGCCGGCCGCTCACATCATAGATGCGGAGTGTGACATCCCCCCCACCAGCCGGCACATCATACCGAATGGTTGTGGTTGGGTTGAACGGGTTGGGATGATTTTGATGGAGCGCGTACATTGTCGGGATGACCGGCTTCTCCGTGGCCGTTGCTGTGTCCGGTGAGGCGGGATCGCTTTCGTTTTCGACGTCGTCGACGGCTGTGATCTTGTAGTAAACCGCCCCCCCGTCATAGTCCGGATCCGTCCAGTTGTTCGACGTTGTTTCACCCACCCGATTTGCGGGCGAAGGGACGAAGTTCGGATCGGTATCACGGTAGACTCGGAAGCAATGAAAATCGTCATCCGGCGACGGGTCCCAAGAAAGCTGATTACCGCTGCCCGTGTTGTATGTAGCGGTGAAATTCGTCGGCACCGGTGGGGCGATGTTGTCGATCGAGTAACCGCTGTCCGGAAGGCTAATGAACCACACCGAAGGTGTCGTTGTGTGGGCGGTGACAACGTATGTCTCCCACGGAATCTCGGGGGGATTTGCATCGGCAATTGTGGGGGTGAAGGCAATGTAGTGCTCTTGTTGAAGTCCCGGGACATTTTGGACCACTTCCCATGTGCCCGGCGGAAAAGCCGATGCGGCGGCGCCTGCGGAATCCAAAAAGATACGGCCATCTTGCTCGACGGTTGGGATTGTCAGTTTTGACAACAGCGCCGGTGGAACGGGTGCGGCGGCGCTGGGAGAAACGGATGCCACCACCGGGTCATCGATCCGCCGCCAGACAAAATATGTCGCAATGGGGTACGCTACCTCATCGGAGAAATCGTATCCGGACCGCGACAGGTGTATGCGCACTGCACCACCCTCGTCGTCCGGAACATCAACGACCGAGTCGATCACTGCTTCCGCGTTTTGCCATTCGAGATCGAGCTGTGAAACATTTGGCCCTACGATCGGCCAGGATGGGGCCAGTGAGAGGGTTGCGCGCCAACGAAGATCACTGCCCGGCGCCAGCGAGGTCCAGGATCCCGGAGTCGCCGTTGACCAATTGATGCTGTCGGCACTGACCTCCCACAGGATATTGTCGGTCTGAGTCGTCGTGAGGCGTGTTCGCGCAATGAAATTGTCCGCACCGTCGACGGGTAGCGACTGCCCTTTGTTGTCAGCCGTGTTGGACTGGTCCTGCATGAGAGCGACCACACGCAGCCCCGCGCTCTCGGCGGCCATGAACAGCTGATGACCCGTTACCACGAGACCAGCGCCCTCGAATTGGGATGTGTAACTCGTTACCAGTGTCGGGGTGTTCGGGTACGTGATATCTAACACCTGAACCCCGAACTGGTACCCGGCGACATACGCACGATCTCCCGAAGCGGTCACTGTGTATGCTGCGTTTGGCGTATCGAATTGTCCAACCAGCGAAGGCAACCAAGGAGTTGTAACGTCGTATATTTGGAAATCCGAGTTGCCATCTGCTACGAGGGCAACGTCACCCCACACGTACACACCGTACGCACTTCCCGGAGTGTCTATTCCACCCATGAGTGTCGGCACGGTTGGGTCGATGATCTCGATCACTTGTAGGCCGGAGTTTCTGTCCGCCACAAAGACGAAGTTGCCCGATACAAAGACACCCTGTGCATACCCCGGTGTGTCCTCCGTCGCGGCCAACGAAGGTGTTGTCGGGTCTGCGATGTCGATTATCTGAACACCGAAGGTGCCATCTGTCACAAACGCGTACTCGCCGGCCACATAAACATCGTTCGCATGTCCCGGTGTGTCGTAGCTCCCGGCGAGCGTAGGCGTCGTCGGGTCAGCGATATCGATGACTTTCAAACCAGACGTGTAAGCGGCGACGTACGCGTGATTGCCAGCGACAAAGACGCCTTGAGGGTAGCCAATCCCGCCGAGCGAACCCGCCAACGTGGGCGTTCCTGGATTGGTGATGTCGATCACCTGCAAACCGGAGGTGTGATCGGCAACGTACGCGTGGTCGCCCGTGACAAAAACCCCTTGAGCGTTTCCGGGAGTGTTGTAGGCGCCCATTTCGAATGGTGTTATGTGCTCCGCGATGTTGACTACATGGAAACCGCCGACATCGTCCCCGACATACGCATATTCTCCCTCGACATAAACACAGTGGGCGTACCCGGCGGTGTCGTATCGTCCGATCGACACGGGGTTGTCCGGATCCGTGATATCGACGACTTCGAGCCCATATTCGTCAACTGCTATGTACGCACGGTCACCCGCGACGAACACCTCGTTTGCGGTATCCAGCGTTGGATAGCTCCCCGCCAAACTAGGCGCGGCCGGATTGCTGATGTCGGTCACTATCATCGCCGTTCCATCGCCGATATAGGCACGGTTGCCGGCAACCGTCACGTATTGCGCGTCGCCGGGGGTGTTGAAGCTCGCGACCCACGTCGGAGCTGTCGGGTCGCTGACGTCGACTATCTGGAGCCCCGACACACCGTCCGCGAGGTAGGCAAGGTCTCCGTCAACAAAGACATCCGAAGTATTGTCGGGCGTATAGTACTCTCCGATCTTCGCTGGGAATAGTGGGTTACTGATGTCGATCACCTGGAGCCCGGATGCGTAGTCCGCGACGTACGCGTAATCGCCGGAAACAAACACCGAAGTCGCAGTGCCGGGCGTGTCGTAGTTCGAGGCAACAAGTGGGAAGGGTGGATTTGAAATATCGAGGATCATAAGACCTGCATCGCCCCTTGCTACGTACAAAAGATCGCCGGATATGTCTATACCTCGAGAAACCGTCCCGGACGGAAAGCTCCCGGCCGGCATCGGAAACGCGGGACTACTGATGTCGATCACCAAGACGCCGGACCCGGAATCGGCGAGGTAGGCATAGTTGCCCGAAACCACAACACCTTTGGCGTTGCCCGACGTTGGGCAACTGCCGGTCAGTGCTGGAACAAAGTCAAAAAGCTCGAGCACGCCGGCGACGGTGTCCCATTTGGCCGTCGTGTTGAGGGTGTCTTTCTTTGCCGTCGTATCAAACGACTCTGAATGCTGACCCGCGATCGATGGCGGCAGGCAAAGACAGAACAGGATCGCGAATATCAAGATTGTGAAAAAACAACTGCGGAGGCTCATGTCCTTCTCCTTGAAGCGAAGCCCCGGGTGGGTGAGCGCACGACCAAGGTGACAGATGCCGGCCCGGTTTTGTCTGTAATGTAATGTGTTTGAGCAAGTTACTTGGGCGGTCACGGGAAACGCCGTTGAATTGGCTGTCCCCACACACCGCCGTGCACGAAAGAGAGGATAATGCAATAAGCACGCCAGATGTTACGATGGAACCGTGACACGGGGACGGGTCGGGCATGGGGTACAAGCCCGTTAACGCTCATCAATTAACTTCGGAACTCCGTGTTTCCTACTGCCGTACCATTTACCAAATACGGTACTCGAGTTCGAGGGCGCGGAGAGGGATCCCTACAGCTTTGTCTACAGCGAGTGACACCGTCCACACTCGCCACGAGGAGGTCATGGATATGTCGTTTGTCCGTCGGATGCCACAAGTCGCGTTGGCGTTGGTCGTCCCCAGTGTCGTTGGGGTGGTCGTATGTTTCTCAGCCGACGGGGAACAACCATCAACCAAGCACGACACAAGTTCCGAAATGGTGCTCATCCCCGCAGGCGAGTTCGTTATGGGCAAGGACGTCGAGGAAGGGAAGACGGCGGACCACAGCCCGGCGCACAACGTTCACATCGATGCGTTTTATCTGGATAAACACGAAGTCACCAACGCGCAATACTCGGAGTACTGCAAACAAACCGATGCCAGACTCCCCGAATTCTGGGGTATGGAGGAATTCCGTTGTGGGCCCGATTACCCCGACCATCCGGTCGTTGGCATTTGCTGGACCGAGGCCCGCGACTACGCGGAGTGGGCGGGGAAGCGGTTGCCCACCGAGGCGGAATGGGAATACGCCGCCCGTGGGGGATTGGTTGGTGTTGACTATCCAACCGGCGACAAACTGGAACCGGAGGCCGCGAACTATTGGTTATGGTCCGAGCTGCGAAGCACCGGTAAGGGACTCATGCCCGTCGGGAGTTACCCGCCAAACGGCTACGGAATCCATGACATGGCCGGTAATGTGGCGGAGTGGGTCGCCGACGCGTATGACGGGGACTATTACGAGAAGAGTCCGGCAAATAATCCGAAGGGACCCGAGAAGGGGAAGTTCCGTGTGTTCCGCGGTGGTGGTTGGCACTCCGGTCCCGGGTGTGTCCGCGTCCATTACCGAAACGCGCTCCCCTCCAACTGGCGTGACTTCAACGTCGGCTTCCGCTGCGCCAAGGACGTCGAGTAGATGCGTTCACACCACGGTCGTCGCCTAGGTACACGCGAAACCATCACATAAACTGCATAACTGCAATGACTTGCATGTGATCCATTCTGGGGCGCGTAGCCAAGCGCTTGCCCCGCCATCACATCAGCAATATCACCACGTTTACGGAATCACCAATAAAAGGTATGATCACTGTTGGTGCACCGGTTTTTTGGCAACACCGGGGGCGTTGGCGTGATCGGCAAAACCATATCCCACTACAAGATACTCGAGAAGCTCGGCGAAGGCGGCATGGGTGTGGTCTATAAAGCCGAGGATACCAAGCTCAAACGGACTGTTGCCCTCAAGTTCCTATCGCCACAAGCGGTGGGTACCGCTGAGGAAAAAACGCGGTTTGTCCACGAAGCCCAAGCAGCGGCGTCTTTGAATCACCCCAACATATGCACGATTTACGAAATCGACCAGATCGAGGAGCAGTCCTTTATCGCGATGGAACACATCGACGGGCAAAGCCTAAAAGCAAAGATCGAAGTGCGCCCGTTGGAGATCGACGCCGTTATCGATATTGCCCTCCAGGTCGCCGCCGGGCTACGGGAGGCCCACGAAAAGGGGATCATTCACCGCGACATCAAGTCCGCCAACGTTATGGTCACGCAAACCGGTCAGGCAAAGATCATGGATTTTGGTCTGGCGAAGTCACCTGGGAAGACACAGCTGACAAAAGACGGTACGACGGTCGGCACGGTCGCGTACATGTCCCCCGAGCAGGGCCGTGGTGATGCGGTTGATCACAAAAGCGACATCTGGTCGCTGGGTGTGGTGTTGTACGAGATGATTGCCGGGTCGTTGCCGTTCAAGGGCGACCACGAACAGGCGGTGATGTACTCGATCCTGAATGAGAACCCCGTACCACTAACGGGCGTGCGCTCAGGCGTGCCGATGGATCTCGAGAAGATCGTGGGCAAGTGTCTCGAGAAGGATCCGCAAGGCCGCTACCAGCATGTCGATGATCTCATGGTGGATCTAAAACAGATGGCAGCCTCAATGACGGGACCATCGAAAGTCGGCCGAGTTGGGACTGTCAAGTCAACGACGATAAAGAGTGTCATCGGTCGGGGCCTTGGCGTCGTGGTGATCGCCGTAGTGATTGCCCTGGGGTTTGTTGCCATATATCCACGCTTTTTCGCTCCCGCAGAGCGAGAGTCGATATCGGATATCAAAAAGGTGGCGGTGTTGGTTTTCGAAAACCTCGGGCCACCCCAGGATGAATACTTCGCCAATGGGATTACCGACGCAATCACGGCACGTCTTGCAGGGATACGGGGACTTGGGGTCATATCGCGACAGAGTGCGATGCAGTATAAGGGGAGTGACAGGAGCATTCAGAAGATCGGGAACGAGCTTGGTGTGGATTACATCCTCGAAGGCACGGTTCAGCGTGAGCGCCCACAGGATCCGGAGAGCCGAGTTCGGGTTATTCCACAGCTCATAAGAGTGTCCGATGATCTTCACGTCTGGGCGGCCACCTACGACGAGAACATGACGGGGGTATTTCGTGTTCAGTCGGAGATCGCCGAGCGTGTCGCTCGGGAGCTGGACGTCAAGCTCCTCGATCCAGAACGCACACGATTGGATGCGAACCCTACGGAGAATATCGAAGCATACGAGTATTACATGCGCGGACTGGATTATTTCGATCGAGCAGAGGTGGAGCAAAACGCACGGGCGGCTTTGAGAATGTACGAGAGAGCCGTCGAGTTGGACCCCGACTTTGCCCTGGCCTGGGCCGCACTCTCGAGAGCCCAGGTATGGATCTACTGGGCCTTTGATAAGATGGGTGAGCTGTCGATGGCCGAGGCGGCAAGCGACAGGGCGTTGCAGCTTGCCCCCGATCTGCCGGAAGCCCACGTCGCCCGTGGCTATATCTACTATTATGGTCGCCGGGATTATGAGAAGGCACTGGAACACTTCAACACCGCTCGGCAACTGAGACCGAGTGACGCAGAGGCTACAGGAGCCGCCGGGTTCATTCTGAGAAGACAAGGGAAGTGGGAAGACGCCATTGCCCGCATGAAGAATGCACTCGAGATGGACCCGCGGAGTTTTGTCCTCGTCGAAGATGTGCTGGGCTGGACATACTGTCGTTTGCGTCGATATCCCGAAGCGGACCGGCACCTGAGCCGAATGATAACACTGGCGCCAGACGCAGGGCTCGCCTATGTGTTCAAATCGCACCTTCATCTGATCTGGGACGGTGACGTGGAAAAAGCGAGACGGGTGCTGCGGGACGGCGCTCACAATGTCGCCGCGGCGGAATTGGCACAAGCTTTAACAGACATACTGAATCCTGTATTGAGAATCCTGTCCGATGAATGTGGTGAAATACTCGACGCGCTCACACCCCAGTCGGCGGGGATGACATCTACTTATGACATCGGTGTCTTCTATCTGTCGAAGGCGGAGACCAACAAACATAGGAACCAGATGGCATTGGCCGCTGCCTATTATGATTCTGCGCGTGTCTCGCTCGAGTCGGCGATTCGGGAGATGCCCACCTCACCGCATCTACCGTACCTTCACTGCGATCTTGGGCAGGCATACGCCGGACTTGGTTTCAAAGAAAGAGGGGTTGAGGAATGCAAGAAAGGAACTGACCTGCTCCCGATTTCCAAGGACGCGGCTGACGGTGCAGACCTTCTCGAAGTCCTCGCGCGTGTCTATTCCCAGGTCGGTGAATACGAATTGGCGATCGATCAGCTGGAGATTCTGCTCGCCGTCCCTTCGCAGATATCGGTTCCTCTGCTGCGGATCGATCCAGTCTGGGATCCTCTGCGAGATCATCCGCATTTTCAAGGTTTGTTGAAAAAATATTCTGGAGCGGATTTATGATTGAAAGGTGTTAGATCCTTTGCCATACACGATCCCACTGCGCTTGAGCCGGAACTTCACTTCGTTTTCAGATTTGACGTATCGAGAATGGGTACGTGATTTCGCAGGCGTTGATCGGCCTAGTAGTAATACCAAATCGTGCGGTAGTCGCGGACCTTCTCGCCCCTGACGGCCAGCTCTTCGAGGTACTCGTAGATCGGGACGTCCACGTAGTCATACGGGGGCATCGGCAAGATGTTCTTCTCCCACGGGTGAAATTCATAGACCCGTGACCCGTCGGCGAGAATCATAACCAGACGTCGGTCCTGCATCGCCCGAAGATGATTTTTCCCCATACGCGGCACATTGAACACTGGCTCGTCGGTCCGGTCGAGACCCGGGAGCAGCCGCGCCTCCTCCTTGCGTTCTTGGAGAATGCGGGCGATGGGAACCATGTAGTCGCCCGTCTCTTTTTTGCCTTTCATATTGAAGGTGTAGTAGGGATCAACACCGATGAGCCGGAGGTCACGGCGTAGCTTGGCTGTTTCGAAACGCCGCGAGTTCTCCACCGTGAAGACACACTGGTTATAGACGCCGATGCATTGCCGGCGGATCCGCTGAATCGCGTCGCGTGCCTCGGGCGTGATCTCGTATGAGTGCTCGAAATGCGTGACGACCGCGACCTCGCGCCGCCCGGGTTCGTGGTAACGCGCCAGGAGTTTGCAGAAGTCATCGGTAAAACGGAAAGGTACGGTAACGGGAGTGCGTGTGCCAAAACGGATCCGGTAAACGTGATCGATTTCGGCAAGACGCGAAAATATCTTCTCCACCATCGTATCGTTCATGATACCGGGGTCGCCGCCGGTAATGAGCACATCACCAAGTGACTGTTGACCGGCGATCCACTCGATGGCTTTTTCGATTTCGTTCCAACCGGCCTGCGCGTGGGGGGAGAGCACCTCATCGAGCTCCCAGTTTCGTTGACAATAGACACACACCTGGGCACACGTGTTGTACGGCTTGAGGATGCAGATGAGCGGGTACCGCCGTGTCACCAAGTCGATCGGTGACGTGGCGTGTTCGCCCATGAAATCGAGATGCACACCGCGGTCCTTCCTGTGACGCGCCACCTGCTCCACGTATTTTGGCGGTGGGAGTACCTGGGCGCGGACCGCGTGGTCATAGCCAATGGCGGGGTTTTGATCCATCAGGCTGAGATAGTATGGGGTGATCCCAAACGGCAAACGCGCAGTCAGGGCCTTTTTCATCGCCGCTCTCCGTTCGGGCGCCATATCAATCAAGTCGAACACCACATCGGGGCTTCTGATCACGTTCTTCAGGTGCCAACGGTAATCGCGCCAATCCTTCGCGCTCGCACCAAAATATTTGAGAATCCGTCTTCGGTTTCGTTTGCGCCACGTTACCACTTCGGCATCGAGACCGGATGGGTAACGTTTGAAATATTTCCAGAGGGTGCCGCCCATCTCATCGAGCATGTCGGAACGTGCGAGAGCGGCCTTGCGTCCGTCCAAACGCAGAAAATCGGGTATGCCCCTTCGCACCTCCTCCTTTTCCCGGTACAGATTGCTCTTGCCCGCCACGCCCCGGAACAGATGGATGAACTCCATGAGGAATCCCACCGAGACCTCGGTGGGGAGCTCCTCCCGGCGGCCGCTGGCCAGCTTCCACAGACACTCGAGAGCACTGAATTCGGCACGTTTCTCGTTGATTGGTCCGATGATGCTTTTGAAAACGCGGATGCAGTCGCGCACCGTCGCCTTCTCGAGGATGTGAAACGGATTGTCAGGGTTGAAGACGGCGCGTTCGTTCCGTTCGAGGTAGGCAAATACGCTATCGCGGGCCTGCTCAAGCGAAGTGCCTCTCCCCAAAATCTCGTGCAGCTCTGGGTTGGCCTCCCAGAGCATCCGCACATACGTGTCGTAGTCGACGACGAAACGAGGTTTCTCCTGTACGAGGACCTCCGATATCACGTCCTCGGTGACGATTTTCGTGGATACGGGTACCGGTTCCCTTCTCCGTTTTGAACGAGATTTTTTTTCGTTAGTCTTCGGGTTCCGCTTCGGCATCTCCATCTCCAGTCTGACGGTCCCTTGAACAGACGGTACCAGAATAGCATTGTTCGGTCGGTGTGTCACCCCTCTCCGAAATCGCGGATCTAGATACCTGAAACTCAAAAAATCTCAAAGGGGTTACGGCTAGGGATCTTAA
This sequence comes from Candidatus Latescibacterota bacterium, assembly GCA_020352495.1. GTDB lineage: Bacteria > Krumholzibacteriota > Krumholzibacteriia > WVZY01 > WVZY01. Next base: position 3,629,809 of record CP070677.1, on the reverse strand, counting down.
GCTCGTCGGGTCGACCGTTTGGCAGGTGGGTGGAAAGCCCGATCGTCCGTGTGCGGGGGCGGCTATCGAAGATACAACATTTTGACCGAGCCCCATGTCACCGGCTTCACCGGGACGCCGCTGCAGCCTACCGTTCTTGCGCCGATCAGGCCACAGTCGAGACCGCCGGGATGGAGACCCGGCAGGCAAGGCGAATTGGCGCGAAGCGTGTAGTCCCATGACCCCGGGGATCCGCAAAACAACGGATCCGCGGAGAAATTGCCACCGGTGTCGATCACCCACGTGGGCCAATCATCACCGCCTTCGTTGCCAAACACATCGGTACATCCGAGTGTCACCGGGGCTGCCGGATCGACGACGAGACCGCCGCCCTCACTCGAGAACGCGATGATGCTTTGATTGATAGAGAGCACCGAGACTCCGTCAACATACACGCCGCCGCCTTCCGGGGCGCCGTTTTCCGAGAAGGTCGTGCCCGTGAACGTTGCCACCTCGGTGTCGGACGCGTAGAGCCCGCCGCCGCTGATCCCCGCTTGGTTCCCCGCGAAGACCGTGTTCTCGACCAAGACGGTACTCCGAAGCGCGATCATACCCGCGCCGTATTCGTCGGCGGTGTTGTTGATGACGGTGCACCCTGTAATCGTCACGAGATCTTGACTGTATCCCACGCCAACGCCTCCGGAGAAACGCCGCGCGTGGTTACCGACAAAGGTGCAGTTCTCTACCCGGGTGTTGCATCGCGATGTCGCCCAGAATCCGGCGCCGATGTCGGCGGTGTTGTTGATGAAGACACAGTCGCGAATGATGTCGTCCTCTGAGATGTGCACACAGATCCCGCCGCCAATATAGTCACCATAAGCAGGCGCGTTGCCTCCGGTGATCGTGAAGCCTTCGATCGTTATATTGTTGTACCCCTGGACAAACGCGACGCGACCTTGGCCTTGGGCGTCGAGGATGGTCACGTCGGGACCGGCTTCGCTCCGTAGCGTAAACCCCCCTACGTCACGTGGGAAAAAGAGGAGTCCAAAATCGCACCCGCCCTGGTTCGCCCACGTGTACCGACCGGGCGCGACGAGTATTTCGTCACCCGGGTTGGCCGAGTCGATGGCGGTCTGAATCGTGGGGACATCGCCGGACCCGTCGACCTGGATATACCAAGTCCGGGAAAACGCGGTGGCTGTATAAAAGAGAGAGAAAAACACCGCGCCCGACAGGAGAATCGCGTATCGTATAGAGCACATACAGGTCCGCCAGGTTTGAGACTGCCGTGCGCAAAGAAGATGTGGGGTCGGGGCCCGTGAGACAGGCAATCAAAACGCTGCGCTTACCTTGTGGACGCCGTATCACAAGCAAGATACCACAAATGTGGGCTTTGAGCAAATCCGTCCGGAAGTTGCGATTCATCTCACGAATGGTTGGTTTACACCTTCGAGGCTCGACACGTTTCAGGCAATTCGAAAATCCGACGTTGACCAGGCGAAGAACCAGGGAAACATGCAACCGTAACCCCGCCCGCCGTACGCCCATGATCTTGTCGGCGCGCTACGAGTCTTCGACAGGAAACCGTTGAATTCGCAACGTGCTTCGCTTAATCTGAGGGGCAGGAAAAGACGGAATGTGGCAAAGACGTCCTCTTTTCCAATTCAAATGACAAATGCACGCAGGGAGGTAGGACCCGGAAAAAGGAGGCAGCAGAGATGTCCGACGATGAACTCAAACAGAAGATACTGGACTACCTTTTGAATCTCGAAGGCAAAGGCGTGGTGACCACCACCGACATTGGGAAGGCCGTTGGGGTCAAGAGAAAAGAATGTTCCCGTCTTTTGAGGGCTCTCGAAGAAGAGGGAAAGGTGGCGTCCGCCGGTGTCATGGCCGGTGTCGCAGGCTACAAAGCGGTAAAGTAGACGAGGGACCGGCTCTCGAAGCGGCGAACAATCCCCGCTTGCCTCCGGGTGTCGTGGCGGCGATGGCTTTGTCCGGCGTTGGATGGCCTCGCCCCACGTCGCTCCCCACCAAATCAACCTCATCCCTACATATGCCAAGAAAGACCTCCACCATCTTCTCGAATACGGTGATCCTGTCCATAACACATCCGGTACTTTCCTTCCGTAGACGAAAAGGGATGGACGATCCGGATCGTGACCTATAATCCCCGATTCACCTCTTTAGCAGCTCGTTAACATGGGAGTGTCGACAAGCTTGTAGCTCCTAGCAGTCAAAACGCGAGCATGTCGCCTTGTTGGGACGAAACTTGCAGGCGCGAGCGGTGTACCAAAGACAAGACGACTTCACATAAGCATGCAGTGCTAAGCGTCGGGATACAAAAACACGTGATAATGCTGTGCACACCAGTCGGTGCGTGGAGACGAAACCACCTGGTCGGATTCATCGGCACTGTGCAAGTACATCCTGTCGGTGTGCGCACGCGCCGAAGGAGGTTGGCGCCATGAAACGCAGTTCAATACGTGCGATCATGATCGTGATGTTTGTGGTATGTGGTTTGTTTGTCACCGCCCATGCCCAAGACAAACCGGACGATGAAGGCAAGTTGACGATGCCGTGGGATGAGTTCAAGAGACTCGTCAATCTCGATGAAGATGAGATCGTCATTTCGATGGAAACGTTTCAAAAGCTCCTGGCCCAGACGGGTGCGCGAACCACGCCACCCCACACAATGAAGAACGGTAACGTCGTTCTAACACGCGAGGAGTTCAAGAAACTCGTCGATCAAATGAAACCCCCCGTGGCGACGGATGCGATACCTCCGTTCGACCACTTGATAACCAAGGCGGTGTACTCGGGCACGATGAAGAAAAACAGCACCGTGTTTACCGCGGTGTTCAATGTGCATGTGCTAAAGAACGACGCCTATGTGAAGGTGCCAATTCTGCCCATGAGAGTTGCGCTCGCGGACATGAAGGTCGGCGACGAACAGGCGTTGGTGGTTGTTGAGAACGGTTATCACAACATCGTTCTCCCGGAGGCCGGCGAATACGCGGTCACGGCTTCGTACTCCGTCAAGTCATCTCTCGAGAAGGGGCCGCACAAGATCGATCTGGCCATCCAGCAGACACCGATCACACTCTTGACGCTCGAAATGCCACTCAAGAACATCGATGTGGAAATTCCCCAAGCGCAACAAGTGCTGACGAGCAAAAAAGACGACACAACCGTTGTGTCTGCCGTGATCGGTCAGGGGTCTTCTATTAGTGTTCGTTGGAGGAAAGAGGTCGCGGTCGCCGAGAGGATTCCCGCAAAGATCTACAGCGAGGTCCATCACCTTATTTCAATCGAAGACGATGCGCTGAGAACCAAGTCGGACATCAATTACACGATTCATCACAGCGAAATCGACGCGGTTCGACTCGTCATTCCGGAGGACCTGAATGTGCTCACCGTATCGGGCGAGGGAGTCGGGGAGTGGCAGGAAACGTCACAAGCGGATCAGCGCATACTCTTGATTCCTTTTACCTACGGAAAGAAGGGCACCGCTACAGTCAGCGTGACGACTGAGACCGCGTTCTTGGAATCAGGGATCACAAACTCGTTTTCCGGGATTCGAACACTCGACACCGTTCGAGAGACCGGGTTCATTGGAATCGAACTCGCCACAAGTGCCGAGGTTGTCGTAACGGAAAGTGACGGCTTGGAAAAGGTCGTGATCCAAAAGCTCCCCCGTCCGCTGGTAAATAAGTCGGTCAGACCGCTGATCATGGGGTTCAAATATCTGAAACATCCATACAGTTTGGTGTTCGACATAAAAAAGCATGAGAAGATTGCCGTGCCCGTTGCGACCATCAACTCCGCGAGTGTTGTCACGCTGTTCACGGAAGACGGAAAGATCGTGCACAGATTGGTCTATCAGGTAAAAAACGGCGCCAAACAATTTCTGGAGATTCAGCTTCCCGAAAAGGCGGATGTGTGGAGCGTGTTTGTGGGTAGCCGGCCGGTTGAGTCATCCATGAACGGAAAAGGGAAGCTGCTCGTACCGCTGATACGCTCCCGCTCTGTAGACAATCGGTTGGACGCCTTTCCCGTCGAAGTCATCTATTGTACCGTGCAAAACAGGTTTTCTCCGTTTGGCTCGCAGGTGTCAGCTCTGCCATCCGCGGACCTGATGACGAGTCAGCTCATTTGGTCGGTATATCTCCCCAATGACTATTCCTATGTCTATTTCAAGAGCACGTTGGAAAAGGAAGAAATCATACGCGGTGTGAACGTTTTCTCCGGCGCACGGAGACAGTTTGATCAGGACGCCATGAAAGAACTCAGCGTGGGCGACAAGAAGAGTCTGGACGAAATGCAGAAAGCCTACAGGGGTGTGGCTTACGGGAGTCAGTTTCGGAATGTCCCCATGGGAGAAGCGCAACTGACCGATCAGATGAACGCCGAGCTTGAGTTTGGCGGTCGTCTGGAGGCGCTTGCCGGTGTTGAGACTCCTCATGTTTTGATCTCGGGCGGAGCGGTTACCACCGGTGTGCTACCGATTCAAATTCGGGTTCCCACCGGTGGGCAGGTTTATCGATTTGCCAAGACGATCATCAGACCGGATGATCCGCTGGAGTTCAGTGTCGTCTACACACGGTTGTGGATACTCAGTCTGCTCAAATGGGTGGTTGTTGCGCTTGTCGCATTGATCGTCTATCTGAACAGAAAACGTCTCGGGAAGATCGGACGGTCGTCGGTTAACAGACTGAATGATATTGCCGGATGGGTGAGAAGACACGAAAGCGTCATAAAGAGATATGCACAGTCTGTTATGACACCGTTTGTGTTGTTCGGATTGGTCGTGGTTTTTTGGAATCTCTCGGGACACCTTACGGTGTTGTTCTTCTTCCTGTTTTGGCTGAGCTTGGTCTATCAGACGATTCGCCTCTGGAAAAAGAGGGCGCAGGTGAGGGCCGCTTCAAAAAGCCCGGCGGGAGAACACGGCGGCACCCAACAATAGCCACTCACTGGTGAGAGTGAGCTCTGACCGGTTTCCCATCGCCGGTTAGACCAAAGTCTGGCCGGTTTCTACAGTCCTCGGCGACGTCGTTGAGCGGTCGGCGTCGCCGATCGACAAGCTTGTTATTTTCGACCGATTATAGAGGTTCAGAGGGTCGCCCTTAACCCAAAGCACTGCCAGTCGGAGCGGATCCACTAGCCACGAACCCTCCAGGCAACCTAGTCAAACGTCACATGATACTCGTGTGTGCCCTGAACAACCGGGATGCCTGTCTTCGTATGGATCATTTTGGCCATTTCTTCTGCATTGGTGTAAGGACATTCTGGTTTGGCACTGGCCAGACAAGTACTGAGGTGAATGACGTCGGGTTTTATCCCGGACAACTGCATCGTCATACCCAGATTGGGCAAAAAGGTCCGGCCGGGACACTCGCATTTGACAAATCCTACGACGTGTGAAGGCTCCTCGTATTGGCCATCACCCAGTGCCGCCGCCTTGAGACAGCGCCATTCGCCGGCACAGCCGTACCCGCTATCCATGTAAGCGCCGCAAGCAACGATTGCCACCTTCTTCATCGTATCCTCCTTGAGTTTTCAAACGAGAATTAGACTGTATTGGAATTCCACACACCGTGAGCTCTCGGTTCCCGACCTCGAGAACGAAAACCACCGAAGGGACAAGTCCACAATTTGTCAATATCAGGATCCAGCTCTCGATGAAAGAATCTCGCCCACCCGTCTCTCGATGAAACTGCCCATTTCGTCAACTTCGTCGTTGGTCACCCGCTTCGGGTCGCCCAGCAGATCCTCTATTTCCTCTTGAGAAACACCGAGGGTGTCGGCAATGAGAAGGCTGTCGATCTCCCCTTCCTCGTCGAGCAGCCCGCATCCACCTACGGTGCCAACAAACTCGTCGCCCAAAAAAACAGGTACGACGATTTTGAGAAAGCCGCCGTTGCATTCCTCGATAACGGACTCTTTGAGTTGTTTTGCCTCCGCGGCGAGATTTTGTTGTGAAACGGCGCAGATGTATTTGGATCCTTCGCGGTGCGCTTTGATCTGCTTGCAGAGTTGATTGGCCCAAGAGGGTGGGGGATGGACCGGGTTGTTGTCTCGATCCATGGTCACGGCGTTACACCCGAACCGGTCGTAGACCTCACGGGCAAGCTCGACCCATTTCTCCATTGGGGCGATGTCGGTAAAACCTGTTGCCATGTTTGCCACCTCTGCACGTGCCCGTTATTTCACGTAAACGATCTTTACTGGAGGAACGTTTGGCAACCCCTCCAGTCTCCCAAAGTACACGCCCGCCCCGATGCGCCGGGCCGCGCCGTCGATGATGCTCCATCGGGTGGTACCCTGACCGTTCTCGAGAACCACGGGAACAGCGTCCACCAAACGACCTCGTGCATCGTAGACGAGCACCCTTACGCTGGCCCGGTCCGCCAGACCCGTGACGGTGAAATTCACCCGCCCGTTGAACGGGTTGGGATAAGCGCTAAGAGAACCTGCAAAACTAGGGGGTGTGATCGGAACATCCACGCCGGTCCCCTCGGGAACGAGACCGGCCAACGTCGCGAGAGCCGCCACACCAATCTGAATATTTCCGACCGTAAAATCGGGATCAACGTGTTTCAACAGGTCATTTGTCGTGTGGTAGTAGGGGTTGAAGTCGGGATCACCCCAGTCCCACGCCTCCTCATGGTTCACCGCGGCAAACCCCTCGTCCCAGAAGGAGGCGTGATCACCCCACCAGGCGCCGTCGAAGACATGGAGCTCATACGGCGTGTCGGTATACAAATCCGCGGCATTGACTATCGCTTCGGCCAACCACTGCGAGGCGGGGTTGGTTTCGATTTCGAGATCTTTTTCTACGCCGTCCACCCAGTACCCCATCATGTCGAAGTTGAGAACCCCGACAATCCCGAGACCGACCTGCGCCGCCCAGCTGGCGTAGGTCTCGCTTCCTCGAAGTCCCTGTTCCTCGCCGGCAAAGCAAATGTAGCGGATGGAGTATTCGAAATCGTGTTGGGTGAGGATCTCGGCGGCTGTCAACACCGTTGCCGTACCGGTACCATTGTCGTCGGCCCCCGGTGCCGAAACCATGGGACTTTCGCTGATCGAATCAAAGTGGCCGCAGATGATATAAAACGAGTCGGGGTAGACGGTACCCAACTGAGTTGCCTCGACGTTCCACATCGTCGACCCACCGTACTGGAAGTCACGAAGCACCGGTTGGAGACCCAGGCTCGTGAAAACACCCGCGATGCCGTCAGCGACGGTAAAGTGGTTTGCGGCAAAACTGTATCGGGTGCCAAAATCCACCAACCACTGGATCCTGGCGCTGACCCCGGTCCAGTCCACCTCGGCAACCATGGCCGCGATGGTGGTGTCGGGGGTGTCAAGCCACGCCCATCTCCTGGAAGCCGAGCGGGGAGCGGCGGGTGGACTCTTCAAGGGGATGACAGCGCAACCCCTTTTCGTCAAATCAGTTACCGTCGTCATATCTCCCGAGACGAGAAACACACCGTGATGGACACCGTGGACCACGACCCCCGCTGCCTCGGGCAGTTCGCCCCGCGTTCGCACGAGGAAGAGTTCAGACGGAAGTTCTTGCCAGGTAAGATCATACGGCTCCAACGCCGGGTGGTTCGCCCATCGATCGGCGACCGGTGGGGCATCTACCGCAACGACAGACGACGGACCGATGACTGATACAATCACCAAGGCAAATAGACCGGCACATCCCACCCCGAGGAGCTGTTTGCAGAGTCTGGGCAAGGTCGTCATCGAGAACGGGGAGCGAGAACGCATGTTCGGAACCCTCCAGGGAATTGGCGTTTGGTCACGTGGGGTTCGGTTGCGGTGGGCAGATTCCGCTCTACCATCATATCACGCCAAGGTATGTGTTGAAAAGGGCATGGAGAGACCAAGCGAACCTCGCCGTGGCGAATCGAAAGCGGTTGCCAAACGGGCGAGTTGGGGTATTATTGATTGTCTGAAACCACACCCCCAGTAAATCGTACAGAAGAGAAGCCGTTATAACCCACCTTCTCCATCAATCTTTCATTTGGATCAACAAGGAGGAATCTGAATGAGGAAAGCCCTGTTATTACTGCTCGCTCTCGGTCTGCTAGTGAGCGGTGTGGCGGCGGAACAGCTCGAGTACCTTGACAAGCTTCCACCGCTGATCGACCGGGAGCTCTTTTTTGGCGATCCGGAAATCGCCGGGGGACGGATCTCACCCGATGGGACATACATATCGTTTCTCAAAACCTACAAGGGACATCTCAACATATGGGTCAAAGGTATCGGTGAACCCTTCGATGCCGCCCGGCCGATGAGCGCGGATACGACACGTCCCGTTTTCCGTTACACGTGGACACGGGATGGCAAATACATCCTCTATATCCAGGACAAGGGCGGTAACGAAAACTACCACGCCTATGTCATCGATCCCGCAGAAAAACTCAAAGAAGGTCAGGATGTCCCCGACGCGAGGGACCTCACGCCCATCGAGGGCATCCGTGTCTACTTTTATTCTTTCCCCGAAAAAACGCCCGATGTCATTTACCTCGGTCTCAATGACCGTGATGAACGTTACCACGATGTCTATCGTGTGACGGTTTCCACGGGCGAACGCGAACTCGTCTGGGAAAACACGGAGAAGATGAGCGGATTCGAATTCGATCTCGACGGGGACTTGAGAATGGCGACGAGGGAAACCGACGACGGTGGCACCGAGTTTTTCCGCGTGGAGGGTAAAGAGCTCGTATCGGTTTATAGTGTTACCAACGAGGAAATCGCCTACATCATCCGTTTCCAAAAGGAGGGCAAACGCGCCTATATGGTGACGAACAAAGGCGACGACAGGGATCTTACGCAGCTGGTGCTGTTCGACCCTGAGACGGGCCAAACAGAATATGTCGAATCCGACCCGGAAAAAGAGGTCGACTTCGGAAGCGCGATGTTCTCGAACGTAACCAAGGAGCTGATCGCGACAACATATACGGCCGAAAGGCTTCGAATCTACTGGAAAGACAAGAAGTGGGAGGATGCCTACAAAAAGCTCAAGAAGGAACTCAAAAAAGAGATAGGCGACGGCGATCTCTATCTCGGTTCCTCGACGCTCGATGACCGGTTGCACATCGTTGTCGTAACAAGCGACGTCAATCCTGGTCTCGCCTACCTCTACAATATGGATATGGGCAAGACCGAATTTCTTTACAATCCTCGTCCGAAGCTTCCAAACGAACACCTGGCCACGATGAAACCGGTGAAGTACAAGTCACGCGACGGTCTCACCATCCACGGTTATCTGACCGTTCCCAAAGGCATCAAGGCCAAGAATCTCCCCGTTATCATCAACCCGCACGGCGGTCCTTGGGCGCGTGACTACTGGGGCTACAACCCCGAAGCCCAGTTCTTTGCCAACAGGGGCTATGCCGTTTTGCAGATGAATTTCCGTGCCTCGACGGGATACGGAAAGGCCTTCTTCAACGCTGGAAAAAAGAAGTGGGGCGAAGAGGTGCAGAACGATATCACCGATGGGGTCAAGTATCTCATCGATGAGGGTATCGCCGACCCCAACAAGGTTGCCATCTATGGTGGTTCTTTTGGCGGGTATTCCACTCTTGCGGGTCTTGCATTTACACCTGACCTGTATGCCTGCGGGGTGGATTATGTCGGTGTGTGCAACTTGATCACCCTGCTCAAGTCAATTCCTCCTTACTGGGAGCCGATGAGAAAGTTCTTCAACGAACAGATCGGCGATCCCGAGGATCCGGAAGACGTGGAACGCCTAAAAAGACAATCGCCTCTCTTTTCGGCCGACAAGATCAAGGCACCGCTCCTCGTCGTTCAGGGCGCCAACGATCCACGCTGTAAAATGCCCGAATCTCAACAGATCGTGATCGCTATGCGTGATCTCGGTCGCGAGGTCGAGTATCTCGTTGCCGCGGACGAGGGACACGGGTTCGCTGGAGCGGATAACCGGACCGGCTTTAGGGTGGCGATGGAAAAGTTCTTCTCGAAGCACCTGGGAGGACGCTACCAGGAGGACGTGAAGGAAAGCGTCCAGGCGGCGCTCGATGATATGCGGGTCCCGGTAGAGAGCGTTGTTCTGGAAGAGCCCGAGGGGGACATCGAGGCGGCCAAGACGGCTCCACTGCCGGCGGTAGACACGGCCAATCTCAAACCGCAGAATCTGAAATACAAGGGTAAAGCAGCGGTTCAAGGACAGGAGATTGATTTGGAGGTTGCCGTCAACCTCTCCAAGACGAAGCGTGGTGACCAGGATGTCTGGCGGATCATCTCCGAGCAAACGAGCATGATGGGCACGGCTATCGACACGTTCGATGTCGACGATCAGACTTTGATACCCGTATACCGAGGCGCCAAACAGGGGGGCGCGTCTGTAACGGTCAACTACTCGGAAACGGCGATCAAGGGTATGATCGCGATGAGTGGCAGGGAAATGCCTCTGAACAGTGAACTCGAGGCACCGGTTTACGGAAGTGATACGGCACTCGATGTGGTGATGTGCTCCTTGCCGCTTGCTCCGGGTTACAAGACCACGCTTAGGACCTTTGACATACTTTCGCAGTCGGTCAAGATCATGTCTCTCGAAGTAGCAGGGATGGAGAGCGTCACTGTTCCCGCCGGTACGTTCGAGGCGTTCAAGATCGAACTGAAAAACATGGATGGAGAGCCCGGGGGCGGTACGGTCTATATTAGCAACGACGCAAAACACCACATGGTCCGGTCGGTCATGCAGCTACCGCCGATGATGGGTGGCGGGACCGTGACCTCGGAGCTCCAAGCGGCCGAGTAAAAAAACACCGGCATCTCGCATACCGCTGAGAGGTCGGGTCAGGCTCTTTGACGAACCTGGGGGTACCGAATTCTTGAGGTGCCTCCAGGTTCAGCGTTAGACGTTACGAGTGAGTTCTCGAAAGGATCGAATTATGGAAGACAACAACGGCCTCACCACACTGGAGATACTCAGCATAGCAATTCGGTCGGAGATCGACGCAGTGAGGCTTTATACGAAAATGAAGGAAGTAGTTGGCAGTAAGGACCTGAAAGAGAAAATGGATTTTCTGATCGCTCAGGAGGAAAAACACGAGAAAATCTTGAAGGAAGTATATGAAAAAAGGTTTCCGGAAACGAAACTAACCCTTCCCCCCAAATCGGTCGTCCCCGCGATAGACGAGGTATTGGGCAAAGAGGCAAGCCTGAAAGAGCTCTTCGATGCCGGTATGCAGGCCGAGAAGATGGCCGGGGAGTTCTACTCGGGACTGGCCGAGAAATCCAATGATATGAACGCGAGGTCGATTCTTACGTATATGGCCAACATGGAACGTAGCCATTACGCGATCCTTGAAGCGGAATGGAAGCAGATCGAGATGCTCAAGACGGAGGATGCAGCCAAGTTCCTCGAGAGCGACGGTCTGTTGTCCCTCGGGCCTTGACCGCGCATTCGCCAACTCGGAATCTCAAAGCACACAATGAGAGGTTGCCGATGGGGAACCGAGGTCTTGTGGCATGATTCGAACCGAACACAACCGATGATCCATAGCCGTATTAGTAACTGAACTTGCCCAGATCGACCTTTCCCCGAAATGTCCAGTAGATGATCGCCGTATAGGCGAGGACAAACGGCATACCGATAAAGGCGATGTTCCGCATGATGGATAGCGTCTTCTGTGACGACGCAGCATTGTAGATGGTCAGACTCGACTCCGGGTCGATGCTGGAGAAAATAAGATTGGGGTACAAGGCCATTCCAAAAAGAAACGTGAGCGCGGCGATCGTAGCCGAGGACGACAGAAAAGCGTAAAAGGGACTCCCGTGATGAATTGCTCTTGGAATATTTGCGATCGCCAACACGTTCAACACAACGACGACCGCCGCCCATGGGTATCGAGTGAAATTATCCGTGGCGTGGGGCACCGTCACTAGGGTCGCAACCGTTGTTATCAAGTAGGTAACGAGAAAAACCCAAAAGGTTCTCCACATCCATCGATGAATCCGGGCCTGCAATTCACCTTCGGTTTTGAGATAGAGATATATCGAGCCGTGCATGAGAAAAGTTGTCACCGCCAGCACGCCGACGAGAAGGGCATAGGGCTGCAACAGGTCTAGTAAACCGCCCTGGAACTCCATGTCCGCTCCAATGGGTAGTCCGACCATCGAATCACCAACCGCGACGCCAAAAAGAAACGTGGCGACAGTACTCGCGGCGAAGAATGCGACATCCCACATCCTTCTCCACGCGACGGACACGCGTTTGCTTCGGAACTCCATCGATACCGCGCGAAATATGAGGGCGAACAGCAATACCATGAAGGGCAGATAAAACATCGAAAAGGCGGTTGCGTAGGCGTGAGGAAACGCGGCAAAAAGCGCCCCGCCAAACGTGACGAGCCAGACCTCGTTGCCATCCCAAAGGGGCCCGATGGAATTCATAAAGATGCGGCGCTCGGCGTCCGTCTTGGCGTTCAAATGGAGCATTCCGACACCCAGATCAAAGCCGTCCAGGATCGCATAGCCGGTGAGCAAGACGCCAAGTAATCCGAACCACAGCAAGTTGAGATCCACTGTCTTGCTAGCCCTCCTCGTCTCTTGTTGTTTCCGACCGTGCTTCGGTCATGGAAGCACCACCCGGTTCGGCCAAGCCCGTCACCGTGTCGATCCAGCTCGATCGATATGGCTCGTGAGCGACTTCGGTCAATTCGTCCTCGGGACCTGTTTTGATTTTGCGGTTCAAAATCGTCAACCAGATGAAGAACAGAAGAAGATAGACGATCGTAAACAGCACGATCGAGACAAGCACCTGCTCGCCCCGGACGGCTTTGGAAACCGCGTCACTTGTCCGTAGCAAATTGTATACGATCCACGGCTGACGACCGACTTCGGCTGCGATCCATCCTGCGTGATTGGAAACAAAGGGAGCGATTGCGGAAAAGACGAAAATCCAAAGCAGCCACCGTGTCGAGAAAAGCCTACGCCGCAAATAGAACAACCACGCCACCAGACAAATGAAGATGAAGTAGCCACCCAGTCCAAGCATGAGATGATAAGTATAGAAGGGAATCGCAACGGGAGGTCGATCCGCTTCCGGGAACCCGTCGAGACCGGTGACCGGGGTTTGGGTGTCTCCGTGAACCAGCAAGCTCAGCAAACCGGGAATGGCGACCTCGCAACGGATTTCTTCCGCGTTTTCGTCGATCAATCCGAAAGCGACAAGTGGGCTACCACCCGTCCCGGTTTGGTAGTGTCCCTCGAATGCGGCTAGCTTGGCCGGTTGTGTTTGTGAAACCGTCATCGCTTGAAAATGGCCCGAGAGGGGAGCGGCAAACGAAAAGATCGTGGCCATGATCAGTCCGAGAAAAAACGTCTTTCGGGCAAAGTCCACGTGACGTACTTTGAGGAGATAGTAAGCGGAAACACTCATCACAAAGAAACCGCCGAGAAGGTAGGCTCCAATCAACACATGGAGAAGACGGTGGACGCTCGACGGGTTCAGTACCATTGCCCAAAAATCCGTTATCTCGGCGCGGGCGAGAAGACCCTCACCTACGATATGAAAGCCCGCCGGTGTTTGCTGCCACGAATTCGCAACGACGATCCATATCGCGGAAAATACGGCGCCAAGCGCAACCATACACGTCGAGAAAAAGTGCATCCTATCCGAGACACGGTCCCAGCCAAACACCAAGACGGCAAGGAAACCCGACTCGAGAAAGAAGGCAAAGATGCCCTCCGCTGCGAGTGCCGACCCAAATACATCTCCGACATATCGGGAGTACGTTGCCCAGTTGGTCCCGAACTGGAACTCCATGACAATCCCGGACGCGACACCCATCGCGAAATTGACGGCGAAGATCTTTGTCCAAAACTTGCCCATCGCGCGGTACCGTTGGTCCTTGGTCACCAAGTACGTCGTCTCCATCACTACGAGCAAGGCGCCGAGCCCTATGGTGAGCGGTGGAAATATATAATGGAACAAGATCGTGAGGGAAAACTGTAAGCGAGATAAGAGAAGCGCATCCATTTCCAAGAGCCGATCTCCCTGGCCGTTCGTCGATGACGTCAATATACCCGGTTGTGTTCCGTTTGTAAAGTCGATCGTTTTTATGTCGTATTTGACGAAAATCGGACAATTCGCTATTTTTCGGAACTATACAAACCCAACCGACAACGATTGGCGTGGTGATCGAAACCGAACGAGCGACATCGATCATCAATCGGCTTTTAGATTTGTTACCGCTGTGCATGATCGGCCGTGCGGGAGGGCCTAGTGAAAGTCTACTTTTTTGAATCAGAAGTGTGGTTGCCTCGACCCGTCGAGAGCGTTTTCCCTTTTTTCGCCGAGGCGCGTAACCTTCAGTCGATCACACCACCGTGGTTGGATTTCCGTGTGGTGACACCGGGGGAGATCGAGTTGAAACGCGGTGCCATCATCGATTACAAGCTCCGAGTTCACGGTATTCCAATCCGTTGGCAAAGCGAGATAACGATCTGGGAGCCACCTTGGCGGTTCGTGGATGAGCAGCGCCGGGGGCCATACCGTATGTGGGTGCACGAACACCGGTTCGAAGAAAAGGACGGCGGGACCCTTGTCACCGATGAGGTGAAATACGCGGTGCCGGGAGGAGCGTTGATAAACAGGCTATTTGTGGCACGGGACGTCCAGAAAATATTCCGTTATCGAACCCAAAAACTCAAAAGGTATTCTCCGGAAAAGACTAGCCGAGAGGGGCACGACGGACTACAATGACGATGGGCATGTCACCAATCGCCACATTTTCCTGGTATTTATGACGTCTTCGAACGGAACGCAGACATACCGAGAACGGGGTAACAAACTCCCCACGTTCTGAGGGCGTCTGCAGGCACATCATGAGATTTACCTGGCTGAGAGAATTTTGGGAATACCGCGAGCTCTTTCTCTTTCTCGTGTGGCGTGACGTCAAGATCCGGTACAAACAGACCGCGTTGGGGGCGCTTTGGGCGATCATCCAACCGTTCGCCACGATGATCATATTCACGATATTCTTTGGCCGGATGGCAAAGATGCCGAGCGACGGGATTCCTTATCCTGTGTTCAGTTACAGTGCTCTTCTGCCGTGGACATATTTCTCGACATCGCTGGGGCTGTCGGGGAATAGCCTGGTGGCAAACGCAAACCTCATCCGACGGGTGTATTTTCCACGTGTGGCTATACCGGCTGCATCCGCCCTCGGTGGGCTGGTTGACTTTTCGATTGCGTTCGTTGTGCTCATCGGGATGCTGTTCTACTACAAGATCCCACTAAGCTTTGGACTTCTTCTTTGGCCGGTCTTTATGGTGCCGATGGTTATCTTGACGCTTGGGCTCGGGATGATCTTGTCTTCCCTGAATGTGAAATACCGTGATGTCAAATACGCGATCCCGTTTTTCATTCAGTCGTTGCTTTTCATAACACCCATCATCTATCCCACGAGTGTTGTACCCGAACGGTTCAGATTCCTGCTGTCGTTGAATCCTCTGACCGGAATGGTCGAAGGGTTCCGTGGTGCGATGCTTCCGACTCGGAGTATCGATTTCGAGATGGTTTGGATGTCGGTTGGCATCATCTTTGTGATTTTCACGGCTGGGGCGATTTACTTTCGCCGAACGGAGAGAGAGTTCGCTGACGTAATTTAGACGACTTTGGTGAGATCGAAATGGCACGGGCCATAAAAGCAGATAATTTGTCAAAGCGATTCCGGATCGGGATGCTGCAGCACGAGACGATGTTGCGTGAGGTGCTTGTCGGCATGATCAAGCACCCCTTTAGCCGGATAAGACCAAAGAAGGAGTTCATCTGGGCGCTTCGGGACGTCGGGTTCGAGGTCGATACGGGGGAGGTGATGGGAATCATCGGGCGAAACGGCGCGGGCAAGAGCACGCTACTCAAGGTTCTCTCCAGGATCACCTATCCAACAACCGGCTCCGCAACGGTGAAGGGACGCGTTTCATCGCTCCTCGAGGTCGGCACGGGGTTTCACGAGGAATTGACCGGTCGTGAGAACGTCTTCTTGAATGGCTCGATCCTGGGAATGAAAAAGAAGGAGATCGTCCGGAAGATGGATGCGATCATCGATTTTGCCGGCGTCAAAAAATTCGTGGACACACCGATGAAGCGTTACTCATCGGGTATGAAATTACGTCTTGGCTTCGCCGTTGCTGCGCATCTGGAGGCCGACGTTCTGTTGGTCGATGAAGTTTTGGCCGTGGGAGACGCCGATTTTCAGAGAAAGTGTCTGCGGGCGATGGATGACCTTCGAACGGGTGGAAGAACGGTGCTCTTTGTGTCGCACAACATGTCAGCCGTCGAGAATCTCTGCCCGAGGGCGATATGGATCGAGGGGGGACGAATCGTGGAGGATGGTGAGGCAAAAACGGTGATCCACAACTATCTCTCGACCTTCGCGCAGGAGGCAAAAAGCGGCTACGATCTGAGTCAAATCGAGAGCCGGAGTGGAAACGGTGCCGCCCGATTTACCGCAATCGAATTTTTGGACGATCAGGGAAACCCGACCGGTCTGATCCGGAGTGGCGAGAAGATGACGGTTAGACTCCACTTCCGGGTCAATGAAACGGTCAAACATCCGCACTTTGGTTTCAAGATCTTCTCCGATACCGGCGCGCTCGTTACCACGATCAGCACCTGGGCCACGAGGCTGGAGATCCCGCAGTTGACACCCGGTGAAGATTACATCGACTTGCACGTGGATTTTCTCAATCTCATGCCCGCCCGGTACTACGTGTCATTGAGCCTCCAGAGTGTTGGCCGTCTACGTTATGACATCCTCGATCACTGTGCCGTTTTTGATGTCGAAGCGGCGGATGTATATGGTACCGGAAGGGGCTTGGACGGCCGTTGGGGTGTCATGTACATGCCGGGGCGTTGGACCTACAGACAACTGCCCGATCCGGATCGCGGGGAGGGGGAAGGATGATGATCTCGACACGTTGCGTGGCGGAGAGGCCAATGTGGGCACACATGTCGGGCCGGGGATGACTATGGGAGCCCCCATCAAGGCTTTCCTCAGAAGGGCGAAGTGGCTGCTGAGGGGCAAGAAACCCCCACGGGCCGTCAGGGGCGTCCCGGACGGATTGTCCTTCGAGACCTTATCAAAGCTTTGCACGGACCACCGCGGCGACCCTTTAGAAAGAGTCAGCCATTTTCATTTGTCGGGATGGAAGGCGTCCGGGGCCTACCGCCTCGTACTAAAGCTGAGGAGTGGCGCGACATGGCAACTTGTCTACAAAAACGCCGTCTACAGTCGCTCACAAATACCCGCGCTGGAGAGTTTTCCCGTTCGACCCGGCCCGCCCGAGTACGCGGTCTATCATGCCAACCCGGGACCCCTTCGTGAATACCTGCCCGTGGTTCTTCTCTGCGAGGAAGTTGAGGAGGATCGACACTACCACTATATCTTTGAGGACCTCGGTCGGGATTACCGTGGTCCCAGTGACGAGAGGACGACGATTGGCCTCGCAGCGACTCTAAATACGTTTCACGCCGCGATGAGCGAATCCACCACCGCTTTCGAAAAGGACTGTCTGCTCCGTTACGATCGCGAATTCTCGACATCCGTTTACGATTACGCGCGGACAAACCTCGAGCGATACGCGGAGGTGGTGCCGGGCGAGGCGATTTCCAAAGTGATTGCGCTGTGGCCGAGAATCCTCGATGTGGGACTGGGCGACGACACTTTTGACGCCTCATTGATCCAGCCGATCCATGGTGATTTCAATCGGTCCAACCTCTTCCTTCATCGCAACGATCCTCGCAAATTGAAGATGGTGGACTGGGAGTGGGCGGGATGGGGGCTCCCTCACGCCGATCTCGCTTCTCTTCTCAAGAAGATATCCGATGCCGTCGAGTCGGAGGCGCTGCAGGTCTACGCTCGAGAAAATCCTCAACTGAGTCCCCACGAACACGTCCGGATCTACCGGTCCTGCCAGCTGGAGAGGAGTCTGATCGACGCCGCGTTTCTCGCCGTTCAAGCGGTGGATGGACCGGGAGAAACCCGGCTCGATCTCGCGCGCCATATCGAAGGATCCCTCCACGCTGCCATCAGGGCCCTGGATATGGTATAATACACGATCACTCAAGGGGGATGTCTACCGTGTTGAAAACCCGAGCTTGGTACATTGAGCTGCTGGTGATGATCCTTGCCGGTCCTTGGCTTCTCTCCGCGTGCCAAGACGATCCCGGAGCACCTGTAATCGATGAGCCGGGGCCTGCCGCACGCTGGTCGTTTGACCATGTAATCGTCGACGATCAGCCGCCCGCGACTTACCGGATGAACGATATTCATGTCGGAGACATCGATGGTGACGGGCGTTTGGATATCTTCACGACCGGGCGGGGAGGAGGGTCTTCGGCGTACCAGATGGTCTGGTACAAAAACCCGAAATGGACGCGGTTCCCAATCGCCCCAGGTGATTTCAAATATGGAAACATTGGTGACGTTGACGGGGACGGAGATCTCGATATCGTCGTCGGTGATGCCTGGTTCGAGAACGATGGCACACCGGCGAGCGGGGATTGGCCGACGTACCCACTTGGCATTCACATGACCCCGGACCTCTACCACCTCGGTGACCTCGACGGCGACGGTCGCTTGGATATCGTGTTTACCACCAAAAACGAGTTGGGATTTCTTCCTGGCCCCACGGATCCAAAAGGGACCTGGATGTTTTACATCCTTGCGGAGGATGCGAGTCGACGAACCGGCGGTGCCTTGGGCGACGTCGACATGGATGGCGACTTGGACATTCTCTGGGGAAACGCGTGGTTCGAAAACCCGGGTGACCCAACGACGACGCCGTGGAACAGCCATATCATCGATCGGGATTGGCCGTCGGAGGCGCGTGGCTGGGTCGGAGACCTGGACGATGACAGCTGGCCGGATGTGGTCCTTACCGGTGAGGAGGAAGACATAGGTGTCGCGTGGTTTTCGCATCCCAATGCGACACCGTCGGGTGACGAGTGGAAACGACGTCAGATCATTTCAAAGGGCTATGAGGGCATCCACTCTCTCGCTGTCGTGGATTTTGATGGAGACAGTGACAGGGATGTTTTTGTGGCCGAGATGCATCACGGGGAGGACCCCGACAAAGTTGTCGTGTTCGAAAGTCTCGACATCCTTTCGAACCGGTGGATGGAACACGTCGTGAGCACGGTCGGATCTCACAATGCGAGGGTCGCGGACGTCAACGGTAACGGTGCTCCGGATATCGTTGGCAAAAACTACGAGGCGGGGGCGGAGCCTCTGAGAGTCGATTTGTGGTTGAGCAGGAATGCAACGCCAACGCCACTGAAGGACATGTGGCCGCGCTACGTGATCGACTACGACCGGCCGTGGCGTGCGGTGTTCATCGATGGAGGAGACATCGACGGCGACGGATTCCCCGATGTGATTACCGGCGGGTGGTGGTACAGAAACCCGAGACGGCTCGGCGACGCTTGGGAGCGAACCCCGATCGGAGGAGAACTCAACAACATGGCGGTGGTCCATGATCTCGACGGCGATGGCGATCTGGACATTCTTGGAACCACGGGAAGGGTGACGAGCGACCAATTCGTGTGGGCCGAGAATGACGGGGGAGGCGCGTTTGTGCTTCACGACAATCTCCCGACGGCCAGGGGCGACTTTTTGCAGGGAGCGCGGGCGGCGAACGTGGCCCCCGGTGGTGGAGTGGGAGTAATCCTCTCATGGCACAACGCCACGAGCACACAGATGTACGTTGTATCCGACCCAGCGACCGCGACATGGACGTGGAGTGAGATCAGTCCGGTAACCAACGGCGAACAGGTGGCGGTGGGGGACGTCGACGGAGACGGGGATTTGGATATTCATTTGGGGACCGACTGGTTGGAGCGGGCTGGAGATGACTGGGTCCACCACTCGGTGATGGAACTCAGCGATCCGAACGCCGATCCAGATCGAGTCGAGCTAGCAGACATCGATAGTGACGGGGATCTCGATGTCTTTGTTGGTTTCGAACATTCGATGGGCGTGATCTGGGGAGAGGCTCCCGAAGACCCGCGTGATGGCTGGACGGAGCATTATTTGGCGGATGACTTATATGGCATGAGCATGGATGCGGGAGACGTCGATGGGGACGGTGACATCGACATCGTCGTCGGTGAACATAACAATAACGATGTCCTCTATGGCAGGACAATCCTCTACTTGAACGGCGGCAAAGGCGCCACGTGGAAAACGAGAATCATCGACGACCGTCTCGAACACCACGACGGCACACAATTTGTGGATGTCGACGTTGACGGAGACCTCGACGTTATTTCGATCGGTTGGACCCACAGCTGGGTCGTCCTCTACGAGAACCCCAGGCAATAGACTACGGATTTCCCTATGCCAAGCTGCACAGTTGCTTTCGGGCCTCGCGACCAAGGGCCGGTAGGCCGCGTTGAGGCAAAGACAGACCTGACCTCCATCAAGGCAACGAAAACTCGGGTGTTTATCGCCGTGATCCTTTTGTTGTGGATCGCAACGCCGGGAGCCCTGGCCGAGGAAATTCCGACGCCCACAGCGGAAGACTCGCTCGCTGTCGAGATCATTAACGCCGTGATCGGTGTATTCGAGAACACCGACACACCGGTTTGGCCGGGTTACGATCTCGCAACCCAGCCAACGTTACTCTATATGCCGGGGCGTTGGGCGGTACTGCTCAATCACGACTCCCGCGTTCCCGGCTACTCGGCGTATCCGAGTCACTGGCCCGCTGTTTTGGTGCCGGCATTGTTCTATTGGGGAGAGATCGAAGAGCTGGCTGGTCAGCTCTACTTTAATTACGAAATTGGACCGGTGACAACCGTGGCCGTTCCGATCTACACGGAGGTTCCCGATGAGCTGGGACCTGCCCCGCTTGCGATGTTTGCGTTCATCATTCACGAAGCCTTTCATCAGTTTCAACGGTCTGTCTTTCGAGATATGGAGTCTTTCTCCGAGGAGAAATATCCGATTCTCGATATCGAAAACAACGTGTTGATTGTCCTGGAGATGCTCATTTTGAAAGACGCCATCCGCCAAGCCGAACTCGGCGACGGCGCCGCTGTCCGTCACCTTGGAAAGATGTTCGTTGCGGTGCGGGAGACGCGCTGGCGCCGGACCATCCCGATTGTTCATATGGTGGAGCGGGCAAAAGAGCTCCAGGAGGGTTCCGCGAAGTTTGTGGAAGCGAGATATGTCGGGATCATGGCGGATCTTTGTCGGTCCAATGCGGATGCTGCCACGGGAATGTGTGAGTATTTTACCTCGCTCTCCACAACCGCGTACCTGGAGGATGATTTCGAAAGACGTCTTATTGACGGAGCACTCAGCCCCGCGGACGTTCCCCGAAACCGCATCTATCCGACAGGGGCTTCCTTGTTCATCCTATTGGACTTCTTGAACGTTCCCTGGAAGGATCCAGTGGAAGAGGGCAAAACGGAACTCACCCTGGCGGGGCTTTTACGGGAATCGCTCGGTGTCCCGGACTCGGACCTGGACAAATTGGTGCATGAGGCAAAAACCCGATATGACTTCGATCGTATTGTCACGGAAAGCCGGAACCTTGTCGAGCGCTACAACCAAGAGTTCGAGGAAGCGATGGCCGCTTTTGAGTCGCAGCAAGGGCTCCGTATCGACGTAGAGGTTCCCTCATCCGGGTTGTCACGATCACGATCGTCACGCGGCACGCGTTGGACCATGGACGGTGGGAACAAGGTATTCGGAGAACGGTATGCTGTGTATACGTTGAGAAGATCGGATCCCCCGTTTTTTTTGAAAGTCGAAAATACAGGAGTCCTGGAAGAACGGATTGGGGAAACAAGCAAGCGGGTATCGTTTCGTGTTGCCGCGCTCAATGAGGTCACGGTGGATGGGACGGTGATCCCTCTTGCTACTCCCGTCCGATACACGTTCGAAAAGCTGGCTGTCTCAGGTGACGGTCTGCGTATTACGGCCGAGGGCGAGGGAGTAATGACCGTCGGCGCCGACGCCGTAGCCATTCGGATTGAATTTCACTCTCCAATAGACTAATATTGTAGCTTTGCTGGACCGGGAAGGGAATGTGGGTTGGGGCGACCCGCCCATGAGACTCAAATCATCAAATTATTACGAGGAGTGACTGATGAACAAACGCAGCACGTGTGCGGTCTTCGCTTGTGCGGTGATGCTGTTTGCCACCGCGTTTCCAGTGGCCGCACAAAACATCGATGCCAGCGAGTACTGGCTCGACAACGGCATGCAGATTTTGATGGTCGAACGGCACGAAGCCCCGACCATCATGGCCGCGATTTTTGCCCGGGTCGGTTCGTCAAACGAAACGACAGGTATTACGGGCATTTCCCATCTTTTTGAACATATGATGTTCAAGGGGACCGAAACAATCGGAACCAAGGACATAAAACGCGATCGCGAGATCATGGCGCAGCTCGACTCGCTCAGGGTGTTGATGCGGGCCGAGGAGCGGGTCATGCGCGAAAAACTTCGCCGAGGGGAAATCAGCGACATGCTGGATCCCGAGGCCAAAACCCCGCGGTACCGGGAGCTCGACGCGGAGTTTGACGCCTTGATCCTCGAACAACGCGAGCTGATCATAAAAGATCATCTCGATGAGCTCTACACCAAGCATGGCGGATTTTTCCTCAATGCCTTTACGTCGGATGATATGACCGGGTATTTTATCCGTCTTCCCAAAAACAAAATAGAGCTGTTTATGTGGCTCGAATCCGACCGGTTCAAGAAACCGATATTCCGGGAATTCTACTCCGAGCGCGATGTCGTGCGTGAGGAACGTCGGCGTGGTGTGGATTCAACACCGACCGGGCTGATCGAAGAGGACTTCCGGGCGATGTTCTGGAAATCATCGTCGTACCATTGGGATGTCATCGGCTGGCCTTCAGATCTGGGCAGCATTACGCGTGAACAGGCCAACGCGTATTATGATACCTACTACGCTCCCAACAATCTGACGATGATCTTGGTCGGGGACCTCGAACCCGACAAGATGATCAAGCTGATCAAGAAGTACTTTGAGCGTATTCCCCGTGGCGAAATAGATCCACCGGACGTGGTGACCCTCGAAGAAAAACAGTACGGAGAAAAACGATTGGTCGCCGAAGCGGAGACCAATCCAAAGGCCGAGATATGGTACCACACGGTCGCTTGGAAGCACACCGACAGCTATCCGCTGGAGGTCCTTGCCGGGATCATGAGCGGCAAGACGGGACGGTTGTACAAGAAACTGGTCGAGGAGAAGGGTATCGCCAAGAGTTCCGCGGGTGGTGGGCGAATGCGCATGTTTGGTGGTGGCGATCTGGCGGTCGGTGCCAACCAGGATTCGAAGGAGTACGCGGGCGCGTTTCAGATCACGGCCGACGGGGTCTCCGGTGTGAAGGCCGAACAACTGGAAGAGGCAATGATCGAAGTCATCGAGGACTTGAAGACCGATCCGGTGTCCGAAGAGGAACTTCAAAAGGTAAAAAATCAACTGCGTGTGCAAAAGATCCGGTTCATGGACATCATGTCGGGAATCGGCATCCTGTTTTACCTTGGTCAAAACGCCGCATTGGGTGACTGGACCGAGGCGAACAACAACCCCGAGATGTGCGATAAGGTAACGGCCAAAGATGTTCAGCGCGTGGCCAACACGTATTTTGCGAAAGACCAAAAGAACGTGATGATTGTCAACACAAAGGCCGGAGCGGAGGGCGAAGGCGAAGGCGGTGAAGACCCGCGGTTTGCACAAGCGGTGCAGATGATAGAGTCGATAGACGACGCCGCCCGATTGGAGCAGATGATCGGCATGTTCGCCTCGCGGCTGGATCAGGTCGATGACCCCGAACGGAAAGCACGAATGGAAAAACTGTTGGAGATCGCCAACAAACGTCTCGAGGCACTCAAAAAGGCCGAGGAACAGTAATACGACACAGGAGGAGAAACAAAAATGAGAACGTTTTTCAATTTGCTCTTCGGCCGGACGATGTCGCTGGTGACTATTCTGGCGGTGGCTTCGGTCTTGGTTTCCGCCTCCATCGCGTCGGCGGAAAAGATTGTTGATCATCCCGACAAACTGAAATTCAAGGAGCTCAAGTATCAGCCGCCCAAACCGGATGGTTACCGGCACACCTTGAAGTGCGGTGCGACCGCCTACGTGGCGGAAAACCGGGAAGTCCCAACATTTGATTTGACGGTGCTGGTTCGCACCGGTTCGATGTATGAAACGGTTAAAAAGGCTGGGCTGGCGGATATGACCGGCCACCTGATGCGAAACGGCGGTGTCGAAGGGATGAGTGTAAAAGAGCTCAACGAGCGGCTTGCCTTTCTGGCTGGGGAAATCTCCGTCAACATCAGTGGCTCGCGCGGCCGGGCGAGCCTTTTCTGCCTGTCGAAGGATATCGACGAAGGTCTGGAATTGTTGAAAAAAGTCTTGCGTACTCCGACTTTTGATCAAGAGGCCATCGACCGCTATCGCACTGATGTCCTCTCCGAGTTGGAACAACGCAATGCTTCCACTTCCGCCATCGAAGCCCGCGAGTGGCAGTTTTTGATGTACGGCGATCACCCGTGCACGATCCCATACCGTCGAACCGAGCAATCCGTCAACTCGATCACGCGGGAAGACATGATTGCCTTTCACAAGAAGTACTTTTTCCCGGGTAACTTTGTCTTCGCCGTTTCGGGGGATTTCAAGACCGATGACATTATCACCAAGCTGGACGACATGCTCGATGGATGGCCCGATCAGGAACTCAATCTGCCAGCGGTCTCCGATGAGATCCCCGATCCAAAACCCGGGATCTATATGATCAAGAAAGAGGACGTCAACCAGTCACGCATCCGTGTGGGACACATCGGCGTCAAGCGCGATGTTTCCGATCAGTATGCCCTGATCGTAATGAACGACATTCTCGGCGGCGGCGGGTTCACTTCTCGGATCGTGCGCCGAGTGCGCTCGGATGAAGGCCTCGCCTACAATGCGGGTAGCGCATTCGAACGTCCCGTTTTGTATCCCGGAACGTTTCGGGCGTGGTTCCAGACAAAGCATGCCACGGGGGCGTTTGGCACCAGGCTGATCGTCGACGAGATCAAACGCATCCGTGCCGAAAAATGCGAGGCGGAGATCGTCGATAATTCCAAGGCCAGTTTCGTCAGCAACGTGGTCAATCCCTTTAGCAGCAAGAGAAACATCGTCAACACGTTCGCGGATGACGATTACACGGGCCGGCCGGATGACTACTGGCAGAACTACACAAAGAATATCGAGGCCGTAACACCGGATGATGTCCTTGCCGTTGCCAAAAAATACCTCCATCCGGATAAGCTCGTATTTTTGGTCGTCGGAGACCCGGAGGCGGTACAAAAGGGGTCGGATAAACACGACGAACGTTTTGGCGATTTTGGTGGCATCACGATCCTGCCGCTTCGCGATCCGATGACGCTGGAAACGAAGTGACGGTCACCTGGAATCATGTGGCAAAGAGGCCCCCAATTGTATGGGGGCCTCTTTTTGTTGAGTTGGATAAGCCGGGTTTTGGCGATCCCTGGAGGTGGACCGCATGCAGTTATTTTTATCGGCGCCTCGCTTTGTCGCTCGGCAACCGGAAAACGAGCGGGATCCCAAGCAGCATCAAACCCGCGCTGGTCACAAACGCGATGGACAACCCAAAGAAATCCCCGCAAGCTCCCACAACAACCACCGCCACCGACCGCAGGCCAAAACTGAGTGACATATAGATGCCGTTTGCTAACGCGCGGTTCTCGGGAAAGCTTTCCTGCACCAGCGCCGTGATCACGGGAGCGATCGACAACGCCGTGAAACCAAGCGCCGGCAAAATAAGATATCGAACCCACCCTTCGACTACGACAAATATCAACATGACAAATGGCGCGGTAAGCATGGAGACCAGCAAAACGACTCTTCGCCCCAGTCGATCACTGATCCATCCACCACACAGTGCACCTGCCACGCCCGCTGCTTCGTACAGTGAGAGCGAGGCGCCCGCCAGCCAAAAGCCCGAGCCCTCTTCGGTGAGAAAAGTGGGAAGGTACGTGATGAGCGCCGACAACATGAGTGCCCTAACGGCGATCACACCGCTTAGCGGCATCATAATGGGTTTCATTCTGCGAAGCGCCGGTCTCCAAGGCAGTCCCGGTCCGATACCGACCGGTCTCACCGGCGCATCTCTCAGACGGAAATAGAAAACCACCGAAGCGGCCAAACCGACTATGATCAGCCACGGAAGGCCGCGCAGAGTGAGAATCCCCACGGCGCTGACCACCACGATCGGACCCAGCGTACGACCGAGCTCGCCGCCCAGCATCCAGAACCCCATTCCCCTCCCGAGACTCCGTCCCGAGAGCGTTCCCGTCATAACCGGTGCGACGGCATGGAAACCCGCGGAGCTAATGCCGGCGGTCAACAAGAGCAGCGCGAGCATCGCGTAACCAGGAGCCACGCCCAGTAAGCTCATCGCGGTTGCTGATACCGCCGGCCCCAGGATGACGATATAACGGAGATTGACCCGGTCAGCCAGAAGGCCGATGAAAGGTTGGAAAAGCGACGGCACCTGGAGGAATACCGAAAGAAGACCGGCCTCGGTCTTGGACAGCAGGTAACGCTCGATAAAGGCTGGCAAGAGTGGCGGCAGAAAAGTCGTATAGGTGTCGTGCAGTGCGTGTCCTGCTGAGATGGTGATCACGCGGTTGGTATGGAATCGTTGGTACGTGTTGGGCTGTGGTTTCTTTTTATGCACCTAAGCTCGCCATCGGAAGTTTTGATAGTGAATTCCCGCACCGCAGGCTTCGCGCGAATCCAGGGCTCGTCGGGACAAGAACAGTCCGCGTTGTCATTGTAACCCGAAACCACGCCAAAACACGGATTCGATCCCCGATATGCCGACGCCGCCGATTCGACCTCCACTTCTTCTCAAACCCTCGAGCCGGCGCCGTTTACCAATCTCAAAGGTACCAGCATAGCCGCGAATGCTGAACCGTTTGTCTGTCCGGAAATAACATACTAAAAATATTAAACATATGTCAGGCGACTGGGGGCTGATTTGCCTTGACAAATGCACTTATGTTCATTATTATCAAATCAGATGTGAACCTATGTGCATTTAGGGGGTATCGATGAGAGGATCGTATCGCAAACGCCGAATCCAGCTTCCGCCGCGATTTGGCCACTTCAAACCGGCAGGTGTCCCCAAGAGGTTCCTTGAAAAAATCGACCTCACCGTCGATGAATTCGAGGCGATCCGGCTGGCCGACTACGAGCAGCTCGAACATCTCGAGGCATCGGAAAAGATGAACATCTCAAGACCAACCTTCACACGTCTGATCGAGAAAGCGAGAGGTAAAGTGGCGGCGGCGATTATCGAAGGCAAAGAACTCGTCATCGAGGGCGGCAACATCGATTTCGTCAACACGCTTCACCATTGCCGTGAGTGTGGCGAGGTCTCACCTCGGTCCGTCGACGAGGACGCAGAGGACTGCCCGGATTGCGGGTCACCAAATGTCGAAGACCTTGCTTGGCATTTTTCCGGAAGGCACCGGGGAAGAAGAGGGCGAATTAGATAAGGAGAGGCAACGGTGAAGATCGCGGTGGCAAGTGGTAAGGGTGGAACGGGCAAGACCTTTGTGTCCACGAACCTGGCAAACGTGGCGAGCAAAGCGGTGCGGGTGGCTTTGTATGACTTGGATGTCGACGAACCCAATTGTCACCTGTTTTTCAATCGGGATCATGAGGCCGTCGAAACGGTGAAGACGATGATTCCGGTGGTTGACGGGGAGAAGTGTCTCCACTGTGGCACATGCAGCGACGTGTGCGAATTCCACGCGATCGTGAGTCTCCCGACCGATGTGCTCGTCTTTCCCGAGCTGTGTCACAGCTGTTACGGATGTCTGGAGATGTGTCCCGAAGAGGCCATCACGGAGGGGTTCAAGGATATCGGCACCATCACCGTTTCGGAACACCGTTCCATGACTCTGGTCACCGGCAAATTGAGAATAGGTCAACCCGCGACGACCGCGTTGGTTCGAGCGACGAAAGACGAGGCTGACACCAATGTCGATGTCACTTTCTACGACTCGCCGCCGGGTACTTCCTGTCCCGTGATCGAGGTGGTCAAAGACGTCGATTATGTGATCCTCGTGGGCGAACCGACGCGGTTTGGACTCCACGATCTGGACCTCATGGTTCAAACCCTCAAGCAGCTTGACCGGCACTTTGGTGTGATTATCAATAAGGCGGCAGAACAAAATCACCTTTTGGAGGATTACTGCCGAGAACAAGAGATCGATGTCATTGTTAGGATTCCGGAGCGCTCCGATATTGCTGTCGCATACGCAAGGGGTGAACTGGTAACGGAAACGATGCCCGAGTTGGAAGAGTTGTTTGGTCGAACGTTCAAGAGGCTTCGGCAGATAACCGTGGGGTCGGCGCATGAATGAAATCGTCATCATGAGCGGAAAAGGAGGAACGGGAAAGACCTCCATTGCAGCGGCCTTGGGAGTGCTGGCGGGTACTGGAGCCGTTGTGGCGGACTGCGACGTGGATGCCGCCAACTTGCACCTCCTGTATGAACCGGAAAATCGGGAAGCCAACGAGTTTTGGAGCGGCAAAACTGCGGTCATCGATCACGAGTCATGTGTGGAATGTGGAATCTGCGAAGAAAAGTGTCGTTTTGACGCGATTCACGAACAGGACGGACACCTCGTCGTGAACGGAGTCGATTGCGAGGGTTGTTCGGTTTGTCATCATCTGTGTCCTGAAAAAGCGATTGTGATGATCGACAACCGCGCCGGTCACTGGTACGTCTCGAAGAGCCGCTTTGGCAGTTGGTTCGTCCACGCCAAGCTCGGTATCGGGCAGGAAAATTCGGGCAAGCTCGTGAGCAAGGTCAAACAAGAAGCTAAACAGCTCGCGGAGAAAGAAGGGGTCCCGTATGTCATCATCGATGGACCGCCCGGTATTGGATGTCCGGCGATTGCCTCATTATCCGGTGCCAGCCATGTGTTGATAGTCACGGAGGCTACGCGATCCGGGTTGCACGATGTCGAGCGATTGGTCAGTCTGCTCGAATTTTTTAAAGTAAACGCGTCCTGTATTGTGAACAAATTCGATATCGATCCAGGAGTCGGCGGCGAGATCGTACGTTTTTGCCAGAAACGTCAGATCGAGGTGGTCAGTCAAATTCCCTACGACAGAGTGTTTTATGAAGCCTTACGGGCTGAAAAAACACTGGTCGAGACCAACGATGCAGAGATCAAAACAAAAGTCGAAGAAGTTTGGAATCACCTGCAGAAGATAGGGGGAGCAGCATGAGAATCGCAATATCGGCATGTGCCGATGGTTGGAAAGAGCGTGTCGACGATCGCTTCGGAAGGGCCGAGGGCTTTTTTGTTTGCGATACGGATACCAATGAGACGACATACATCGACAACCACGAGAATGTGGATGTAGCACATGGTGCAGGAACGAGCGCCGCACAGTCGATCGTGAATGCCGGAGTACGCGTAGTCATCACGGGGAGAGTAGGGCCCAAAGCGGGTTCTGTGCTCAGAGCCGCCGGTGTGAGAGTGATGACCGGAGACGATTTGACTACCGTCGAAGAAGTGTATCAGCGTTTCCGAGACGGGGAGTTGTACGAATTGAGCGTGTGACGCTTGAGTGAAAGGAGAAGACAATGCCAGGAGGAGATCGTACAGGACCACAGGCCCGAGGTCCAATGACAGGACGCGGTTTGGGCTACTGCGCCGGGGGTGACGCGCCCGGCGCCATGTATCGCGGTGGTGGATGGTGGGGGGGATGGGGTTTTGGACGAGGTTTCGGCGGCGGCTTTGCGAGAGGCCATGGGAGAAGTCTTGGGAGGGGCCTTGGGCGAGGCTTTGGCCCGGGTTTCGGAGGAGGTCTGGGAAGAGGGTTTGGGTGGGGTAGGACCCTTCCCGGAGAGGAACCGTATCCCATTCGGGAGGACATTGGCCAGACCGAGATTGCTCATCTCAAGAACGAGATAGGCAGTCTCCGATCGAGACTCAATGGTCTTTTGAAGCGTCTCGAGGTGGCTGAGAAAAAACAACAAGAAAAAAAGGCCGACGAGTAAAATCCTTCGTTGGGGCGATCGAACAGGATGTTGGTTAACGACCGGAGGAGGAGACCATGCGAGTCGCTATCGCGTCGGATGATGGGAAAACAATCGCACCGCATTTCGGAAAGGCGCGCGGGTTCATCATCTACGACGTCGAAGACGGTAAGGTACAGAGCGAGAAATTTGTCGAAAACACGTTCACGGGGCACGCAAGAGGACTGAGCGGCGCGGATCATGCCGTCGACCGGCACGGTCCCATTTTGCAGGCATTGAAGGATTGCAATGCGGTTATCTCACACGGTATGGGACGACGCATCTATGCGGATCTGAGAGCCGTGGGAATCGAAGCGTTCGTCGTAAACGAGACCGATGCCTCGGAAGCGCTGAGTTTGTATCTGCGAAACGCCCTCACAGATCACCCGGAAAGGGGTTGTGAACGGTAATGATTCGAGCTTTCGGCGGGACGACGTCGACCACCGTGTCGCCTCGTCGTGATGGATTCGCACGGCGGCTTTTGTGGTCGACACGCACCCAAGAGGGGAGAGTCATCGGGCAAAGTGAGCTTCGAAAAATAAACCACACGGAGTAACGGTATGCG
This sequence comes from Candidatus Latescibacterota bacterium, assembly GCA_020352495.1. Classification (GTDB taxonomy): domain Bacteria; phylum Krumholzibacteriota; class Krumholzibacteriia; order WVZY01; family WVZY01. The sequence continues at coordinate 3,599,123 of CP070677.1, read as the reverse complement.
AGAGAACAGACAGCCTCCAATGGGTCGGGGTGGTT
>CP070677.1:3594930-3598988 GCA_020352495.1 Candidatus Latescibacterota bacterium | reverse complement strand
TTGGCCTGCGGGACCTTGTGCGGCCTGAGGTACGAGTCGATGGGGTTGATCTCGCTACACTGCCACCCCACGACTCCACCCCCAAGTAAGAGACTGATAAACCGACGTCGATTGATTGGTATTCCTCCGGGTTGGTTATCCGGGGATTTTACGACATCATGTTCTTCTGACTCAAGTCAATCCTCTCACTAGTTCCACAACGACAAACACCAAACACCTTTTTTGGCGGCGCGGCGAAAAGGCGGGTGCTTGGATCTAAACGGCTATCAAGGCCGGAGCCGGATATGAGGGTGCGGATAAAAAACGGCACCCCCCGACGAGGTGAGAGACCGGAAAACATCGTTCGTTGAGTTCGGCTATCCGCGACGTGCCCTTATCTAAGCCGAGGTGCTTGACGAGGATGCCCGAGACCCTGGCGATCCAGCCATCACGTGGATCGACTAGGCTCGTAAACCATTTTTATGTAATTGTTTATGACAATAGCCGCCTCTGTCCGCGAACGCCCCGAGGAAGGTCAAAACCGGGCTCGCCGAAACCCCGACTCAAAGCGCGACAAGACCATCCGCTCATCGACCGGATGACCCGCATCGCAGCGTCGGTAAGGACTGGAAAGAAATCGACCGTTCATTTCCCCACAGCGGCGATGCGCTCACGTGTGTGCCAGAATCTGCGCGGAATGTTAACCGAACCCCGTCTCGGCGGCGGGCGTCTTTACCGAATCCTTCCACAAACGTCTCGCGGGGATTCCACGTTCACCGAATCCCGCCCCTCGACCCGGCACACGAGATTGTGGGCAATCCCAACCACAATGTAACCCCATCCCTCGGGTAGCAGGTAGGATCCTCACATCGAGAATGTGTCTGTGATGACTTATCTGTTAAATCGGATAGTTCAGATATGAGATGACTTTGCCACAATGGGTGACCCGTTCGGGGGCCGACATGTTTCGCAGAAAAATGTTGAAATTCGTTGTCCGGTTTGATAATCTCGCCCCATCTTTCTCGCGGCAAAAATCGACAAACCCGATGCCGGGGGTAATAATGCGGTCGCCCAACGCCCGCGCGCTGTCGACAGCAAGCCTGATTTGCCTCGCGATACTGCTACTCGCACTTCCTTCGACTACGCTAACACAAGACGCCGATGTCGATGACGAGACGTGTCTCGACTGCCACGAAGATTACGATAAGTCGCTGGCGGCTACTCCCCACCGATTGAGTTTTCAAACTGAAAATCTACGAACAGAGCTCCGCTGCGTGAGCTGTCACCCGAAGTCCGAGGCGCATCTGGATGACCCGTCTGAAGAGACGATGGCCAGCCCGGCTGAGCTCGGTGGCCGGGAGCTGTTGGACATATGCACACAATGCCACAAAGCACATGATGAACTCGACAACTATGGGTATGACGCTCATTCGACCGAAGATGTGAATTGCACGGAGTGCCATGCCGTCCATGGTTACGACGCCTCGTTGCTCCTCGATGATGACGCGGAGTTCTGTTTGAAATGTCACACGGCGACTCGAACACAGTTCGCGAGACGATCCAATCATCCTGTCCTCCAGCAAAACATTACCTGCTTGAATTGTCACAGGTTCACGGTGCGGCAAGATCACACCATCGCGTATGACCTGTCGAGTCACTGCCGGGACTGTCACCCCGAACAGGGTGGCCCGTTTTTGTACGAACACGAGGCAGTCAATGCGTATTCGCTCGAAGGGGGGACCGGCTGTTCCGATTGCCACGAGCCCCACGGCAGTGCAAATAATCGTCTGCTCAGACAGCCGGGCAACCAAATCTGTGCACAGTGTCACTTTCCAGCAGGTCACAGGACGGCTCACGGGGGCATCTGGGCGGATCGCCCTTGTCAATTCTGTCACATCGATACGCATGGGTCGTTCGTGAGCAATCTGTATCTCGACCCCGACCTGCCGGCCAAAGTGGGCGGTGTTTGCTACAACAGCGGTTGCCACAGTCTCAACAGGTAACGAGGTTTCACATGCGGCTTACCAAGTTGGTCGTGCTCTCTCTTGTCACAGTGGTGGTTGCCATATTGGCAACGCCGGCGGTTTCCGGCGAGGGGTCCGGTCTGGCGAGACTTGGATATATATACACGGACGAGATGGGCAACGTCGCAGTCAACCAGGAGACGTTCAACATCTATGAGGGTGGCAACTTTTCGATCGAAGATTTCTTGTATACGACCGATTCGGGTCTGCGTTTTCGAGCGGATCTGAGAGCGATCACACTCGAGAACCGGAATCTCACGCTCTCAGCCGCGAAATCCAAACTCTTTTCGATTTCGGCTTACGGCAACAAGTACCAGAGAATCTACGAGTCTGCCGGCAAGGACGCCACAAAACGTGAGATGTTGGGCGGGCGTGTATCGGTGTCCCCCGTTAGGTATGTCAAGTTCTTTGGCGGCTTCGACCGCACGAATAAGAGTGGTGAGAATCGTTTGGTTTTCGATGGGACGACCGACCCCGTCGTCCTGACGAGTGACTATGCCCATCGGAGTTTCGACATTGGTGCCGAGGGGTTTTACCGTGGCACAAATCTCCGCGTCGAATACAAAACTCTTGAATTCGAAGACGAAACCGGTGCGTTAAACGACCGCGAGGCCGATGTCGTTAGGCTGAGCGGGACTTCGCCGGTACCGAGATTGAAATGGATCGTTTTGTCAGGAGGATACAATTATCGTCAGGACGAGGTAGGCGAGAACGGTGTCGAGCTCGGGACGAACTTGGGTTGGGGAGCGGCGAGGGTCTATTTCCCTAGGCAGTTTACTGTTGACTATCGGTTTGTCTTCGGCCGCACCTTGCACAACGGGACGAATATCGAGACGGATAACGTTTTCAATACCGTCGCTGTTTCTAAACGATGGAATCGCCACGGTGGCGTGCGGGTCGGGTACGAGAGTCGGATTGCCGATGACCTGATCGACCGAAGCGAGTCGAATGGGTTCCTCTTTAACGGGTGGTACAACTATGCGAACCGGTTGTTCGTAAGAGGATCTGCGGGAATTCGTAACGAGGATGTTGTCACCGGTTCAACGCTTTTGGGGGATGAAGACTTCACCCGCTATCAACTGACCGTGAAGCTCGCGGACAAACGTCTTGGAGACATTTCAGCCCGTTACCAGGGGCGAACAAGGACGCGCGACGATTTGGGCACCCGAGTTGACTATAACGGGTTTTCGGCGCAACTGAATCTCTCCAGAGAAAAGTACGGCCAACTCTCCGTCTCGTATTCATACTATCTCGGGGAGTTCGAGAACCTCGTTGACGATTTCGAGTTTTCCGACCACGTATTGACCGGCATGGTGACACCGGTGTCATACAAGAGCGTAACGGTAAAGGCGGGTTGCACGTTTTACAGGAGCAGACGTGATTTGGATATCGAGAAGTTCAGTCTGAACCTTGGCGTTAGGTATGACCTGCCACGCGACTTTGGCGTGGAAGCGCGATACTGGGCGTTTAATTACGACGATTTTCAAGTTGCCGACGATTTCTACTCCGCCAATATGGTGGAGCTGGATCTCTTGAAGGATTTTTCACTGTAGGAGACCACGGCACAAAAATGGCGGAGCAGTGAGTAGTTACGTAAGAGTCGTTGCCCCGTGAAAGAAATGACATTGGCAAGGAGATCTGCGGTCGCTAAATATATTTCAATGGAGGATGGTGGGAGTTATGTGGCAGTCACGATCGCGCGCGTGGGCACGGGTGTCCACCGAGCATGACCCCGGAGGTGCCTCATGAGAGCTGAAACTCGGTTAATTTGGTTGGGAGCGCTAGCCGCGCTGGTGGCATGGGGGTGCGAGCGTAAGACAACGAATGAAATCACGCAGGTTGTTTCGCCCGGAGCATCGTTTTTTGTGGGGAGCGAAGCTTGTCAGAGCTGTCATGAAGAGATCTACGCCGATTTCATAAAAACCGGTCACCCGTATAAACTGAACGATGCAGACGACGTTGAGGATGCCGATCCGGGGGAATACTACCCCTTCACGAGGGTCGAGAACCCGCCCACGCTATCGTGGGATCAGATCGATCTCGTGATCGGCGGTT
>CP070677.1:3589241-3594830 GCA_020352495.1 Candidatus Latescibacterota bacterium | reverse complement strand
CTTGACCGCCCGCTTTTTGCCGTCCCATGAGGTTGCGTATTCTTCACAAACCCAACAATGCCAAAACTGCTTGGCCGTATTGACTACCAGTTTCCTCTCTTTGCCGCATGCAGGACACGTCAATTCCCATTCATCGGTCTGGACCTGGACCGGTCCGAATTTTTGGATATACATTTCAAGGTCGAAATTTTTGGTAGTCATTAGTAGGCCATTTTCTCTTGTTTCGTGTACCCCAAGGGTACCGCCTCGTTGGTAGAGCCCGACGAAACCGAGCTCACTCCCCGTAAAGTCGTTATGGTCATTTTGGCGAAATCCGCCCGGACCGGTATTATTTTTCCCGCCTCGTTGTCACGGTAGAGCTCCGCGAAAAGCCGCATTTCCTTGGCATATCGCTCGTCCTTGGTCTGGTTTATCGACCCGATGAAATCGCAGACCCTTACCTTGCCGTAACAGTCGGCCACGTTTCGGGAGGTCAAGACGGCCGGGTCTGCGTCGATGTCTTTTTTCGGCCGTTGAGCTTGGGTCGCCGTCCAGACCGCGAAACCCCGGTTGGCGAGACTTTTCAGGTCCCGGAAAGCCGCTTGTTGGTTCTCGGTCTCGGACTTGTACCCCTTGCCTCGGCCGCGTAGTAGGTCGCCGTAGTCGACTATGATGAGGTCGGGTACCCAATCATGTAGCCTTTTGAGCTCTTTGATTTCGTCGTATATGTCGACCGCCGAATAGCTCCAATGCTCGGTGAATCCCCGCAATATCAATTTTTGAGAATACATGCGGTAATCGTATTGCATGCGCTCGTAGGTTTTCGCGTCGAGATTGCCGGCCTTGACCCGGCCGTAGGCCTCTTGGGCGAAAACCGTATCGTACCGGTTGGCGACCAGGGCCCGGCTCCCCTCGAATACGGCATGTAATACCGTATGGTCTCCCCGGCGGACCGCTTGGACCCCATGGTTGACCAAAAGAGTCGTTTTGCCCCTTTTCGGGTACGCGATCCACGTCCCGAGCTCCCCGAGGGAAAGCCCGCCCCCGAGGACCTGGTCGAGCTCGGGGACCCCGGTTACTACCACGTCGGACCCTACGTCCTGGGAGAGCCGCCTCGACCGCCGTTGGTCAAACTCGTCGAAAAAGAATTCCCGGTCGGTTACGTCCCAAGACGTATTATACAGCTTGTCCATTTCAGACATCATTAGGTCGTAGGCCTTGACCGGCTCCCCCTGGTTATACAGGGCCTTGGACTCTTGAAATGCCGAGACAAAGATATTGCGCTTTATGAAGTCGATTACCTGGTCCCGGAGCCATTCCTCGGCCGATAGGTCCGCCTCGGCCACGGCCTGGAGAGTCAACTGGTAGAGCTCCCGGATACTCGGATCAAGGTGCCGGGTTTCCTCTTTAATCACTCGCAAGGACGGGACCGCATTGTACTTTGCCTGGTACTCAACCAAGAAATTGAATCCCCATGCGAGGACTTCATTCTCGAAAAAATGAGGCTCGAGGCGCGCAATCGCCAAGTTGGCGAAACCGACGTCCTTGGTCAATAATTTGAGTAGCGATTTTTGGAAATGAATGCCGAACGGAAATGTGACCGGGACTTCCTCCCGGTAGACCGGATCTCGTTTAGGCATACGATTGTTGCCTCGCTATCGCTTGGGATTGAGCTTGCTCGGACGTTATCTCCCCGCGCCTCAATGCTACGATGTCAAACAAGACACTGGCCTGTAATTGGGCCAGGCATGCCGACCGGGCCATACACCGATTGCAGATTGCCGAGCTCGGATGATAACCAAAGGTCTCGGTAAACATGCGGTCGATACACTCTTGCGGATTTCCCCCCTCCAGGTAGGCCGCCTTGGCGGTCTCGGTCGTCAAATTAATATCTCGGTTGGGGTCGAAAGTGGACGGGTTGGCCAGGGCATGGAGATTATCAATCTCCCGGAGCCGGTTGAGATAAAATTGGTAGTCGTCAAACTCGGCAAACCGGGCCAAGTGCTTTTTACTGGCCAGGTAGGGAAATTCCAATTTCGGAGCGAATAGCCAACGGCGAATTGCAAACAAGCTGTAGAGCCATTGGCGGTCCGGAATATGTCTCTCTTTACACCATGCCTGGAGGGATACGAACAGGGCCCGGCGGGAGTCATTGAATTTCAGCGGTCGAAGATACGGCGACTCTTTACGAATCTTTTGGTAATGCGCCGTGTATGTTCTCCAATATCCGAAGTCGTCCCATAATTGCTCCAGGGTAGTTGCCATGACGTCCCCTACGGTAGGCAAAAGTGTTTACATTGGCGGATTTTCCAAAGACCATCCTGGCTCCCGCTCGGTTATTTGACCGATCAAAAAGCGAATCGCCCTATCTAGCTCGTCGACCTCCAGGAGCTCGCCTTTCATGATAGGTACTTCGATTTTCTCGCCCAAGGTCGGGTCGGTTTGGGTCTCAAAGCGACCCGTGGGCTTGGACCGTCGATACTCACCATAACATGCGATGATCTGAATTAAGGTGTCAACCCCTTCGGGCCAGGGTACAGAGTCTACCAGGTCGGCCGACTCGAAAACCAGGTACCGCCGTCCAGACTCTTGGAGCCACCGTTTCAAGTGCTCCGGACTTTTCATCGAAATATTGTGCAACCTCTCGTAAATCTCACCCTTGGAGATCGTCTCTTTGCTCATGATTTCTCCCGTTGTAGTCCCCTTAAAAAAGATGACCCCGGCCCAAAGGGGACAACCCGGGCCGGGGTCTAGCCTCGGTCTGGTCCGCCGAAACCTCGCCGAGGCCGAGAGCATTATAACCGTTGGCCCAATACCCTCAACCTCTATGTCGCCGACCGGGACAAAATGTTGAACCATTTCTCAAATTTTTTCGCGTCGTCCAGGACCGTAGTCGTAAAAGTAGGCTCCCTATAGTACGTAGCAAGCCTCAATTGAGAATGCTCAATTAGCTTCTTATGATGGCGGTCCGCGAAATCTACGACTACCGCGTATCGTTTACCAGGGACCGCGGTACAGACTCTATACAGGTTTTGCATGAGAGTCACCTCGGCCTTTTCCCCGCGCGCATACACAAGCGCGTCCGCGGACGGGAGATCGACTCCCTCCCCGAGTAAAGATGTCCCGAGCAATACCTTGACCTCTTGGCCGGCCTCGAAAGCCTCGAGGATCCGCCCCTGGACCTCCCGCGGCCGGTCGGTACTGACAAACTCAACCGGGTCGAATTCCGTTTTGTCGGTACCCGGGATAAACGGCTTGACCAGGTCGTTTATCAGCCGCCCTTGTTTCTTGGTCCCGACCAGGACGAGGACCCGCCGGCCGGCCGCGTACAACTGGAGTATGCAATCGGCTATCAAGTGGTTTCTCGGGGTATGCTCTTGGACCCCGAATTTCCCGTGTCCTTTTTGGAATGCCGTCGACGGTAGACCCCGCAACCGCGGAGCCGGTACCGGGAGGAATACGACATGACACGGGACCAGGTACCCGCGCTCCAGGAGCTCGGTACTCGAAATCTTGTATAGAGTAGTGCTCAACAAGGCATGGAGCGACAAGATGTCCGCCCCGGATCGGTAAAATGTCCCGGTCATTCCGTACCGGAAATAGATATGCGGGCATTTCTCAAAAATGGCGTGATACATCTTGGCCGCGGCATGGTGCCATTCGTCGACCAGTATAACCTCCCGGGTCTTGTAAAACTCTACCGGGAGCATGGCGGCCGTCGCCGCGGTACAGACTACTATCGGATACCCGGCCGCGTCCTCCCAAGTGCTCGAGCCGATGATATGGGTCACATAATGCGGCGAGTAAAAAGCCTCTATGGCTTCCTTGGTTTGGGTCACGATCCGGTCGGTCGGCGCTATCCAAACCGTAGGGAGCGCGAGGCGCCTTTGGACCTCAATCGCCGTCCTGGTCTTGCCTGACCGGGGAGGCATATCCAAAACACCGCGACCCCGCCGCTCCGCCTCCCGTGCGGCCGCGTCCTGGTAGTCCCGCAAGCCGAGGTCTATGAGCTCGGGAAAGCCGCTCTCGGGCCGTTCTCGCTCGTCCTGGACCCATACCTGGTACCCGAATTTCCGACCGAGCCGCTCAACCCTCGGCAAAAGACCGGTCGGAACCGTGGGCGGAGCATATTTAGTCCTATTCAGGAGTCGGACCCAACCGTCCCAAGGATTGGACGTCGGCGGGACCACAATATCCGGGTCCCGCATGGCAACCACCGTGGTTGGGTAGCGGAGCTCTTTGTCGAGCATGTCCAGGAGCCAGGGGTCGGCCTCGAGTATGGTCGTCCGATCATTTTGTACGGATAGAATCAAGGCGTAGCTTTTTGGTTATCGCCGCTCACCGTATCACCTCGACTCCCCGGATCCGCTCGATGACCCATAGACATGCTCTCCCGTACCAGGGGAGCGGCCGGCCGGCCACAACCAAGGTCCCCGCAACCCCGGCCGGTAGAACCTGGTACTTGAACCGCTTTAGCTCATTCGACAAATCCGGTAGGGTCCCGCGGGGATTCCAGACATACTCCCGGACCAAATTCTCCCATGCGACCGCCGATTTAGCCGACCAATGGGACCACGCCCGATATCCTTTTGCTACCCTTTTCCAGACCGCCGCTCTCCGCTTAACCCGGGCGAGCTCGAGGACGGTCTCTACCGGGACCCTCGGATTGTGGTCCTCGGGGAGCATTCTCCGGACATACCATTTGGACCCGTTGGGCCCGTTCCGATGCACCTGGACCGCCTCGTCGGGCTCAAATCCGTACTTGGCGATGAAAGCCTCTAGGATTTCCTCCCGAGCCCCCATTATCTCATCTACGTACCGTTTTGTTTCCGAGTCCATTTGTCCCCTTTTCGTACGTCCCGCGCGCACGCCCCCGTTCTATTCCGGATCCCGTAAGCCCCGCATATTGGGCAAAATACAGGACCAGTTAAAATGCAAATCTGCAAAAATAAAACGTAAAGCCCGCAAGGGATTTACCTTGCATGTCTCCGACCAGGGAAAAAAGTTTCAAGAAAAATGACAACTACCCGGAATAATTTTAGGAATAATTTGAGACCTAAAATAAAAACTTCCCATTTTAGCGGGATATTCCAGGTACTTAAAGGGTAGGGCTATTCAGGAGTGGCCGCGCCATAATTATAAGTTACGGACTGGTCACTCTCGGTCACCGCTTCTATCAGGTAGGCCGTCGCCACGAAAATCAAAACCGCGGCGACCAGGGTACAGGCAATTATGAAACCAGGGTGCTCGTACCAAACGCGATTCGTCGCTTTTTCGAGCTCCCCGGTCAATAATTGTATCTGTTTGTCGGTCGACTCCTGGAGGTTCTTATACCGGGTCTCCGCATACTCCAGGTCGGCCTTGTAGGTCCCCTCGACCCGGTCGATTTCCAGTTTCAACCGCGCGTCAAAGGACTCCGCGTTGAGCCCGAGGGAGATTAACAGCTTGGGAGTTACCAACTGGCCATTGAACGGGGCCACCTCCCCCTGGACCATGGGTTTGGAGCATAGGTCCGGATCGTCGGGGTCACACTCGGCCGGGAGGCCTTGGGCCAGGACCCCCGGCGGTCTAACCAGGAGTAGACACGCGACCAACCCGGACAAGAAACTT
>CP070677.1:3583408-3589141 GCA_020352495.1 Candidatus Latescibacterota bacterium | reverse complement strand
GTTTTCCGACAAAACCCTCATCTGACACTTATCTTACACTAAAAAATCGCTAGGATATCTCAATCGGAGAGGGCCTAGCTGGTCTGCTGTTCTTTGGCGAGCGCCGATAGGGTGCGCGAAATCGAACGCAACGGATTCTGTGATATAATGGGACCATCGTAAGTTCAAAAGTGGCAAGGCGGATGATATTTTTGGAAGGGACAGGCTTATTCCCCCTGACGGCATAAACGAATATGTCGATGGTGATGTCAGGTCTGGTGATACGTATTGGTATCGTCTCAGCGCGGTAGATATCGATGGTGAGTGGTTCTCCGAGATCAAGTCGGTGTCAATTCCTTTCCGTACCCTGGCGCTGCATCAGAATCGCCCGAACCCATTTAACCCGACCACGACGATATCTTTTGTGATCGACAAAAGGCAACACGTGTCGCTCACGATCTATGACACGTCGGGGCGACTTGTCCGCACGTTGGTTGATCGAGAGATGGAGTCGGGTGTCTACGGGGAAGAGTGGGACGGTCGGGATGCGAAAGGACATACGGTTGCAAGCGGCGTGTATTTCTGTCGGCTTGGTGCGGGCAATCGGACGCTTACACGAAAGGCCGTTTTTCTGAAGTAGGTCTCAGGGTTAACGGGTGACTCTCTTGTCCATCGTCAGGGTGTTGGAACACGTCATGGATGCTCGCGCAATTTTGTTAATAGTCGTCGTCGCGGTTCTGCTCAGCCAAGCTGCGTGTGCGATTCGCACCGCCCAGGGACCTCCGAAAATTGAAATTATCGAGAACGGAGTCCCGTCGGAAAGAAGGCTGATGAAGAAGGATGTCATTCGGAGGGTTGTTTTGATAACAGGGGAGGTGATCGAATTCGAAGAGAGCGGTGGGTGGTACGCGCCGCGAGATCACGTGATATTGGGTAAGTCGAAAGAAGGCAAACGTGTTGTGATTGACATCGACGAAGTGACACGCGTCAGTGTCGGCGATCAACTCCGTCTTTCGGACAAAGAATCGGTGGATACTGTTTCCGTTTTCAAAACCGACCAGATGAGAATAGAAACAGATTCTGGGACTGAGAGGTCCGGCGAGTTTCTCAGCCTTGGAATCGGCTTGGGGGGCGGTCGCTATGACAACAACAAAAATGCCCCGTTGGGCGTGCTTACGTTAAATCTTGGTTATGGTCTGAGCGAGAGACTTTTGTTCTATTTTAACCTCATCCGTGCGGACCTGACTGACGTCGAATTCTGTCTCTTTGATCCTTGCGTGGACGCCGGGGGGTTGGAGTCGGGTGTCTTTTATGGTCTCGGTGTCACATATCTGTTTTCGCCCCGAATGAGGGCAGCGTATTTGGGGGGAACCGTCAATGCAGTGCGGTTAAGTTGGAGGCGTCACGCATACGATAATGCTAGTGCTCGAGAAAAAGCCAAGACATATGGGCTGACAGGAATCGCTGGCATCCAGTTCAACCGAAGATGGGGACTCGATCTTACCGTCGCCTGGGTCCCACCGGTCCAGGTCGTATCTTGGTCAGGACCGCATCATGTTTCGTTCGCCTATCTCGCGTTGCGTGTGACACTTCACTAGTCTCCTCGTCCCTCACACACAGCATCCAATCCGAACAGCATGATTCCACTTCGGTTTCTGCCGCACTTCGCATACGTAGGCCAGCGGTTCGATTCCGCTCGCCAGCTCCAGTGTGTTCAAGAGGTTACGGCATCGCGCACTTCCGCCCAAAACCCCCATCTTACAGTTTTCTTACACTAAAACATCGCCAGTGTATCGCAATCAGTGGAACCTCAGCGGTCTGCTGGTCCCGGCGAGCAACGATAGAGTGTGCGAAATCGAACGGAACGGTTTTCGTGGTATAATGAGACCGTCGTAAGGGCAAAAGTGCCCGGGCAGACGAAATAGACAGAAGGCACCGCTCTCCGTGATCGCATCGTGTCGACTTCCAACAAGGCCACTGAATTCGGTGGACCAGTACAGGGAGGCATCAAGTGCGAATCAGCCTTTCGATTATCTGTAGCGTCATATTATTCATCTCTGCTGTTGGTCGGGTCGAGCTCATCGCAGCGGATTCGCTTCAGCTAGGCGATCCAGCTCCATCAATCGAGGGCGTAAAATGGCTGCGGGGAGAACCGGTCGATAAGTGGCAACCGGGGCACGTCTACATACTTGACTTTTGGGCGACATGGTGCGCACCGTGTTTATCGCAAATGCCTTCACACCAGGCGCTGGAAGATCGATACGCAGACAAGAACGTACACGTCGTGGGTATTGCCGTTTGGTCCGGCAAAGGTCCCAAGACACCGGCGGAAGCTCTCGAGCTACATCCAGGACTGAAATACGCTGTGGCGGAGGATGTCGACAACAAAACCGCTGAGATTTTCATGGATGGGACCAAAACGCGAGGGCTTCCAGCGCTGATGCTGGTCGATCGCAACGGCCGTCTCGTCTGGGTGGGGGATCCTGGCGAAAAGTTTGACACGGCGCTTGAATCCGTGTTGGCGGACACTTTCGATCTCGACTCAGCTCGCCGAAGCGACAAGGTTCGCCGCAAAAGCCAGGACCTTTTTGATGAGATCGACGGGTACCGCCGCTCCGGGAATTCCGAATTAGCGTTGGAACGGGTCGATGATGTAATTGCCTTGGACCCGAGCGGGAACGGTTGGGCGTACGCGATGAAATACGAGATTGCTGTAACGGATCTAAAGGATCCCGACACTGCTCGAGCTGCGTTCCAGGAGTTCATCGCCAACGAGTCGGGACGCAATCCATTCTTTAACTACGTGTTTGTCTTGCGTTTGTTGAGGGCGACGGAAGAACTTCCAACAGCGCAGCGAGATCTCGACAAAGCACTTCAGCTGGCCCAACGAGCAGTCGAACTGGCGGATAAGCCCTCTCCTGAGTACTTGGCGGCGTTGGCTCGGGTACATTTCCTCCGAGGCGAGAATAACGATGCTATCACATGGCAAAAAAAGGCGATCGAGGCGGCGCCGTCCGCCCAGCGTGATGCGCTCTCCGATACACTGGCGGAGTATGAGTCGGCGGAGGAGTAGTCAAGAATTTGTTGACGCACTCGTAATGCGTTGGTCAGCGGTTCGATTCCGCTCACCAGCTCCAAGTGTTGTCAAGGGGTTACGGCATCGCCCATTTCCCCCTAAAACCCCCATCTTACAGTTATCTTACACTTTGGATTTGGCTGGGAGCGGTCCCGACAGAGCGTTGGGTACGCTGCAACCATATGTCACTGACGAGACCCCTCTTTTGTGCTATAATACCGTCAACATCAACGGGTTGATTTGACGGAATCGTTTTGAGAGGGGTTGAGAGCCGCTATCCTCATGGCTAGGGACTCGGCCCCTGATATCCCACCACGAGCACTTCCTCTTCCCCTCCAATATTGAGACGCGGTTTTGGGCCATTTTGAGTCCCAGGACACCGCGAGTTCAAAGTTGCCGATTGGGAAACGGCCTCATATATGAAGGGCAAATCAGGGGCTATTTCCTGTCACTTTTTACTTAAGGGAAAGGAGAAAGTCTGATGTGGAAGGTATGTGTTGCTTTGGTGATTCTCGCGACAGGATGTTGGCTAGCGGGTGCTGGGTTGGCTGCTGCTCAAAACCAACCACCAGTAGTGGATGCTGGGCCGGATCAGTTTGTCGATGAGGGGGAGATAATCAGCCTGGCTCCGGCGACGTTCACGAATGGTCCTGGTGGTACGCACACGTCGCTCATAATCTGGGGAGATGGGACACCGGCGGAGACCGGCACCGTGGATGAGGTGGCTCGGACAGTTTCAGGCAGTCATGTATATGCCGATAACGGCACCTACACGGTGACGGTGACTGTGACGGACGATGGGGGTGCGACGGGTTCTGACGTGTGTTTTGTGGTGGTGATGAACGTGGCACCGACAGTGGACGCTGGAGCAGATCAAACAGTCGATGAAGATGCCACCTTCAACCTGGGTCCAGTGATGTTTAACGACAAAGGGACAACAGATACCCATACGGCGACGATCAACTGGGGAGATGGCACACCGCTAGAAGCTGGCATGGTAGCAGAGTCGCCCTACGGTCCTCCTGGATCCACGGCCGGAATGGACGGCACAGTTTCAGGCAGTCACGTATATGCCGATGACGGCACCTACACGGTGACGGTGACTGTGACGGACGATGATGGTGCTACAACCTCTGATGTGCTTGTGGTCACGGTGCAAGAGGCGATCGTACCCGTTTCGATCCAGCATTTCGCGTCTAGTTGGACGGGGACCTACGTGGAAGTAACATGGACCCTGTTGGACCTCGATTTCCCCGTGAGCTTCGATGTGTCACGCAAGGTCGGTCAGAACGGAAGCTACGTAACGATACTCGAACCGGGCATCATCCAAAGGAACGACGAGTTTTTATTCCGGGATGAGTCGACAAAACCCGAGACGCGGTACGGCTATCTGGTATCGGTGATCAACGGCGGCGAAGTGGTCGTTTCGTTTGAAACGTCGCTTTTGACACCGCAGGTCGAATTTGCGCTGCAACAGAACGAACCAAATCCATTCAACCCGACAACGAGCATTAGCTTCTCGTTGGATCGAGAGGGTGAGGTTTCTCTTGTGATCTACGACGTTGCGGGGAACGTTGTGACGACGCTCATCAATCGACGGATTGGTGCAGGGACGTACTCGGAGGAATGGAACGGTCGGGATAACCAGGGTAATGCGGTCTCGTCCGGCGTCTACTTCTACCGCCTGACCGCCGGCAACCGAAGGCTTACGAAGAAAATGGTTCTTTTGAAGTAGTCCGCGTCTCTTTTGGGTTTTCGGGTTGAAAAGGCCCGGCTGTCGAGTTGATGGAGACTCGATGGCGGGGCATCGAGACAGGAAAAACGGGATTTCTATGTGACACAAATCGAAGGAGGTTCCCATGTCCCGAAGCCGATATGGCAGTGTGCTGATCATAATGTGCCTTTTGGCCGTTGTCCTCTGCAGTGCTACTCCGGGCCTGGGTCAGCCGATTTGGCTCGGTCAGCAGGGCGATCGGGCTATAGCCTGGGAGTTCGTGAAACCGAATTTCGAGGGGGACGCCAACCGTACTTTTTTCACTTCCGCCAATTTCCTATCTTGTCGTTTTCGATTTCAGAAAGTCGCTATAGTCGGCGAAATCCCTTTCGCCCACTACGGTGTTGATAACGGCAGTTCCGATAGCGGTGACAACGCACTTGGTAATCCGTATGTAGGTGTTGAACTGTGGAGCCGTGAAGACGTCTTCTTTGAATTGGGTGGACGTCTGCCTGTGGCTCCGGATGACGATGAAGAAGGGGGTGCGGCCGCAATGGTTGGCCTATTTACAGATTTCGTGGACCGCCTGGAGGCATTCGCCAGCGATGCCGTTCCGATTGTTGCCGCCTTCAATTATCTTTACAAGGGACAATCCGGACTTGGCTTCCGCCTGAGGGGTGGCACATCATTCCAGATAGCCACGGGGGAACGTGAGGAGACGGAGTGGTTTGTTCTTTACGGCACCCAGATTGGCTATTGGGGACCGGTGGTCAACTTTTCGGGCGGACTCAGCGGTCGCTTGTGGGTAACGGAGGATGCCGGCAGTTTTGGCGAACAGACTTGGCACCAAGTGGTTTTGGCTTTGGGATTCGCTCCAGGTGTGGTGCAACCGAGCGTGAATATTCGGTTCCCACTCGACGAGGATCTGTCAGACATCCTGGACTGGGTAGTCGGCATAAATCTC
>CP070677.1:3536420-3583308 GCA_020352495.1 Candidatus Latescibacterota bacterium | reverse complement strand
GATGGGTCGCTTCTCGCCCGCGTCCGATCGCGCCCTCCCACAAACCGGCGCCGCCTCGGGATCGATCACACGTGAGAGAGCGTATGCCGTCCCGCTCGGATAGTCGCGCTTGGCCCGGTGGTGAAACTCGATGATTTCGACGTCGGCGACACCCCGCAGTAACGGCCCGGCGGTCTCCAACATCCTTTTCATTACAGATACACCGTAACTCATGTTTTCATCGTAGAATACAGCACATTGCTCAGAATACGCTTCAAGCAAACCCCGTTCCACCGACCCCAGCCCGGTGGTACCACACACGAGCCGCACACCCCCCGCCCTTAGAGCCTCTACAAGGGGCCCGAGTGCCTCGGGAACCGAAAAATCCACCACCACATCCACTCCCAGGGATTCGTCCGAGATCGTTTGGAAAAAACGATAGGGACCTACCGGTGTCTTGGCGCGGCGTCTGACATCTAGAATACCCCGTATCTCCACACCCTCACTCTGTGCGGCCACCTCGAGAAACGTTCTTCCCACGCGACCCGTCCCCCCGTGGACCAGTATGGAAATCGGCGACACCTTGGCGTCGTTTGTTGTCATGAGGACACAACCTTTTCAGCGGTCTCCAGCGCGCGGTGGACAACCGTCATGCTTGTCTCGCTTACTGGAGCCAATGGCGCCCGGAGTTCATTGGCGATCAGACCTCGGGTCGCGAGCATGGCCTTGATCGGTGACGGGTTGGACTCTACAAACGCGGCACGGATCACCGGCAAGAGTTGGAAATGGATCTCGGACGCGCGCTTAAAGTTTCCCTCGAGCGCAAAGTCGACCATCTCGCGGACCGCTCCAGGAAACAGATTCGATACCACCGACACAACCCCCTTGGCGCCGATCGACATCATGGGTACGGTCAAGGAGTCGTCCCCGGAGAGGACTACGATCGAACTCTTTGACAAGAAGTCGGAGACGGCATCGACCCGGCCACCGGCCTCTTTTATTGCCGCAAAACGCCCCGTCGAATAAAGCTCGGCCACCGTCTCAGCCGCCAGGGTAACACCGGTGCGGCTTGGGACGTTGTACAACACGAGAGGAATGGTTGTGGCGTCAGCGATGCGCGTATAGTGTTTCACAAGTCCCTCTTGTGAGGGCTTGTTGTAGTAGGGCGTAATAAGCATCGCTGCGTGAGCACCCTCAATTTCCGCTGTCTTTGTGAGCGCTATGGCTGTCTCCGTCGAGTTCGACCCGGTTCCTGGGACGACCTGCATCGAGTCGCCAACCGCTTCGAGCGCCGTGCTAAGCAACCGCTTCCGCTCGTTCTCGTCGAGCGTCGCCGCCTCGCCGGTACAGCCACACGGGACGACCCCAGCAACCCGCGCGGATCTTTGACGGTTCAACAGCTCCCTATAGGCTTCGATGTCTAAAACACGGTCTCGGAAGGGCGTCACCATCGCGGTGTACGTCCCCTGAAAGT
The DNA here is from genome assembly GCA_020352495.1 of Candidatus Latescibacterota bacterium. Taxonomy (GTDB): domain Bacteria; phylum Krumholzibacteriota; class Krumholzibacteriia; order WVZY01; family WVZY01. The sequence goes on along the minus strand of CP070677.1, from coordinate 3,581,855 downwards.
CCATTTTCGTCACTCCTTCGCAGAGAGTTCGACGGATCCTTCGAAGTTCACCGCCGCCGGCCCCTCGAGAACCACCTCCGTGGCGCCATTGGGGGTGGCGACGAACGACACTTCGAGTTCTTCCTCGCCGTGGGTCACCAGTCTGACCGGGCTTACCGCCAACCCAAGATGCGCGAGGACAACCGCTCCGGCAACCGCACCCGTGCCGCAGGCAAGCGTTTCGGTTTCGACGCCCCGTTCGTATGTGCGTATTACCACGCGCCCGTCCTGGCGGACGGCCACGAAATTCGCATTGACACCGGCAGGCGAAAATCTGTCGTGGGATCTAATGCTTTTTCCCCTCGTTAGGACCCCTTCGTCGGTAAGTCGGTTCCAATCGTCTTCGACCGACACAGCGTGCGGCACCCCTGTATTGATAAGATGCACAATTTCTTCCCCTTGCGCAACCGGGACCGAGACAGCTTCTTCAAAAGAGGTTGCGTCCGTCATCGACACCGCGACCCGCGAACCCCGGACAACCGCTTCAAGGTTTCCGGGCCTCGTCCCGAACCGAAGGTATGTCCGGTTGTCGGCAACCTTACCAATACCAAGACTCGACGCAAAGACTGCCGCACATCGTGCCCCGTTTCCACACATCTCCGCCTCACCGCCGTCGCGGTTGAAGTAACGCATTCGGAAATCCAGATCCGGATCCTGCTCGATTGTGATCACCCCGTCACCACCAACCCCGCGTTTTCGATCGCACAAGAATCGAATCGAGCGCTCTGAGAGTTGAATTTCTCCGTCTCGGTTGTCGATCATGACAAAGTCGTTCCCTGCGCCGTTCATTTTTGTAAATCGGATCTTCACTTGTCTACTCCTCGGTCGCCCCCGCGGAATCCAGCGTCAACACATCGAGGCTGACCCTGTCACCCGGCCCGATGACCAACGTGTCGGGATACGCGACACATGGCTCCACACATTCGAGCGTCGAGTCCTCTGGGCACGGATACGATCCACAGACGCTATCTGGACTCAAATCAAGGAACGCGAACATCGTGTAGGTGCCCTTGAGAACCTCGTCAAGTTCGTAACGCCCGTTCGGATCGCACCTCACGTAGTAAGTCGGCGGCACGGTGTCGGTCACGGCGTGGAGAGTCACCGTTACAAGAAACGAATCGTTCCCCGTCTTGTTCTCGATCCGTCCCGTTATCACGGCCGGCTCGCGAGGATCGATGATCCAGATGTCCTGATTTTCCAGCCGGGACAATTCGTCGCTCAAAACCACCGTGTCTGGAAGCGCTCCGCCCGCCTCCCTATCCGACTCGAAAAACGCGTTCCCGTTATCATCATGAAACGTCCAGATTAGAAATCGGCGTCCGTTGGTGGGGAGGTAGGTGAGCTCGTATGTGCCGTCCCCCGCTGTCGTTGTTTCCCTATCCGGACGCGCCGTTTCGGGTGCGAACGACGAGTCTCTCGGAAGAACGAACAGACGAACGACCCCTTTTTCAGAGGGTTCGCGCCGGAAATACACGCGACCCAAGACCGCGCCGCTATCGATGTGAGCCGACGTGGCAAAGGCAAACTTGTAGGGTCCCGCGCCTCTCACACCATGCGCATCGCTATAACCCGGCTTGAGTTCCACGATGTAAGTCGTGTCCGGATGAAGCGGCTCTTCGAACTCGATCTTGACCGTATTCCCTTTCCACCGGGCCTTTGCGATCGACGCGTGCGGAGATAAAGAAACGAGCCTTTCTATTTTTGCCCGCCTCATCTTTTCGCTGAATCCAAACTCGATTTCGACATCCGCCGAGACGGCCGACGATCCGTTTTCCGGAACCGTCGTAACAACTTCAGGGGCCGTTTTGTCTTCCGGCCCGCCCGGTGGTGGCTCCGGTATCGCGCATGAAGCCGTCACCGAAACGATCAAAAGCACGATCAAACGAGGGGTCAATTCCCGCCTCCCGACGGCACGAGAGACGAAAGCAACGCGCGTTGAACGTGAAGCCTGTTTTCCGCCTCGTCGAATACCAGACTCCTCTGTGATTCGATCACGTCGTCCGTTATTTCTTCTCCGCGATGCGCGGGCAGGCAATGAAGAACCACCGCGTGATCGGGGGCCTTCGCGACCAATGAGCTGTTCAGCTGGAACGGAGCAAACGCCTTTTTCCGTTTTTCCGCTTCGGATTCCTGACCCATCGACGCCCAAACATCGGTGTAGAGCACGTCGGCCTCCTTGACGGCTTCGACGGGATCGTTTACTTCGGTGTATCGGCCCGACGACCCATCAAGCGCGCGATCCACAAATTCCTTCTCCACACCGAAACCCGGCGGACACCCCAGGACAACGCGAAGCGATAATTTTGCCGCAGCGTTTATCCAACTCCTCGCCACGTTGTTTCCGTCGCCGATAAATGCCACGGTCAAGTTATCGAGATTGCCTCTGTGCTCCTGTATGGTCATCAGGTCGGCGAGCACCTGACAAGGATGTAGCAAATCCGTGAGGCCGTTGATAACGGGTATCGTCGCAAACCTCGCGAGGGTCTCCACAACCGAATGGTCGAACGTCCGGATCATGATCGCGCTCACGTATCGAGAAAGAACTCGTGCGACGTCCTGCGGCGCCTCACGTGATCCGATCCCAATTTCCTGGTCCGTGAGGTAGAGCGAGTCGCCCCCGAGTTGGTGCATCGCCACCTCAAAACTCACCCGGGTTCGAAGCGACGGTTTGTGAAATATACAACCAAGCGTTTTGCCTTTGAGCGTGGGCTCCAGCCGGCCGGACATCAACTCCGCTTTTTGTGCGATGGCAAGATCGATGATTTCTCCCACTTCTGCTGCCGTGTAGTCGGCGATCGACACAAAGTCTTTCTGTTTCAGCGGCATCCGAAAAATCCTCCACGGGTTTGGGTTAGAGTATGTACCTCGTCAGATCTTCGTCCGCGAGGATCCTATCAAGCCGTAGCCGCACGTCCTCACCGGTAATCTCGACCCGCCCAACCTTGGACTCGGGTAGATCGAACAATATGTCTTCGAGCAACGTCGAGAGGACCGTCTGGAGACGCCGGGCCCCAATATTCTCGGAGCGTTCGTTGGCGGTCGTCGCCACGCGCGCGATTTCCTTTATCGCCTCGTCCGTGAAATTGAGCTCGCAGCCCTCGGTCTCGAGAAGCGCCGTGTACTGTTTCACGAGCGAGTTATCCGGCTCGGTGAGAATCCGCACAAAATCCTCCTGACCAAGCGACGAGAGCTCGACGCGAATCGGGAATCGACCCTGGAACTCGGGGATCAACTCGGACGGTTTTGCAATGTTAAAGGCGCCGGCAGCGATGAACAGTATGTGATCTGTCTTGACCACACCATGGCGCGTATTGACGGCACACCCCTCTACGATGGGCAGCAGATCTCTTTGGACCCCTTCGCGGGACACATCGGGTCCGTGTTGAGAGCTTCGGCCGGCGATCTTATCGATCTCGTCGACAAATACGATCCCATTTGATTCAACACGCTGTATGGCTTCCTGAACGACCTTCTCTAGATCGATCATTTTGTTGGTCTCTTCGTTTCGCAATTGTTCCCGGGCCTGCCTGATCGTGAGTTCTCTCTCCTTGGGCTTTTGCGGCGCAAAGGGGTTTATGTTACCGGGAAATTGTATCCCCATTTCATCGGGACCGCCCTTGGTGAAGATCTCGATCATCGGTGAGGCCGGCGGGGCGGTCTTTACCGTGACCTTTCGTTCCTCCAGATCACCGTTCCGCAGTATGGTGCGGAGTTTCTCCCGGGTTCTTGCCCTTCGTTCTTGAACATCGAGATCCGCCTCGGGAGGCGGCTCGCTCGCCGTGGGCATCAACAGATCGATGAGCCGCTCCTCTACGATCTCATCGACACGTTTCTTGATTCGCTCGCGATGCTCGTTCTTGACCATTCCGATCGAGATCTCGACCAAATCCCGAATCATGCTCTCGACGTCCCTCCCGACGTATCCAACCTCTGTATAATTACTCGCCTCCACCTTGACGAACGGCGCGCTCACCAAGCGTGCCAATCGGCGGGCAATCTCTGTCTTTCCGACTCCCGTTGGGCCGATCATTATAATATTGTTTGGAAGGATCTCTTCCCGCATCTCCTCGGACGCCCGTTGGCGTCTCCACCGGTTGCGCAGGGCAATGGCCACGGCCTTTTTCGCGTCATTCTGCCCGACGAGATATCGATCAAGCTCGCGTACGATTTGTCGAGGTGTCAAATGCGACATACCCACCCCCTCAGCCTATTTCTCTTATTGCAGACGACGTGTTCGTGCTCATCTCCGAGACTCACAACGTTTCGATTGTAATATTCGTGTTTGTGTAGAGACAGATCGTTCCGGTGATCTCGAGGGAATCCCGGACTATTGTCTTGGGATCGTCGTAGCCCGCCTTCACAAAGGCTCTGGCCGCGGCAAGCGCGTACGGACCGCCGGACCCGAGTGCGATGATCTGATCCTCCGGTTCGACAACATCGCCGGTCCCCGATATCAAGAATGACGAGTCCGAATCGATCACGGCCAACATCGCCTCCAGCCGTCTAAGAATACGGTCGCTTCTCCAGTCCTTGGCCAATTCGACCGCCGCCCTCCGAAGATTGCCGCTATACTTCTCGAGCTTCCCTTCGAAACGCTCGAAAAGCGTCAACGCGTCCGCGATGCTTCCCGCAAAACCAGCCAGCACCTTTCCATCACCCAGCGTACGGATCTTTGACGCGTTTTGTTTGATGATCGTTTGTCCCAGCGTCACCTGCCCGTCACCCCCAATCGCGGCCCGATCCCCGATGCGCACACCCAGTATGGTCGTGCCAATGATCTTTGACGTCATGATCCTCCTTCAAGACCGCGGGTGGGTCTTTCGGTAAATATCCTTTAGTCGTTTCGCAGACACATGTGTGTAGATTTGGGTTGTCGATAGGCTTTCGTGTCCCAACAGCTCCTGGACGGCCCTCAGATCCGCCCCGTTGTCAAGCAAATGCGTGGCAAAAGCGTGTCTTAGGCTGTGCGGACTCTGTGAGGTCGCCATGGAAACCCGTCTCAGATATTTCTCGACGATGCGTTGAACCGTCCTCGGGCTGATCCGACGCCGGTGACCCGCGGAAAACGCGGGGTAAGCCGCGTATTTGCCGAGGCTGTTCTCATCGGTGTTCTTGCCAAGACCAAATCGCTTTGCCTGATACTCAAAAAAAGCGGACCTTGCCTTGCCGCTCCAGGGCACCAGCCGCTCCTTGTTACCTTTCCCTTTGATCCGGAGTACCTCTCCTGCCTCGATAAAACTACTGATGTTCAACGCTACCATTTCGCTCAAACGAACACCGGTCCCATAGAGAAACTCCAGAATCGCCCGGTCCCGGTAGCCGGTGAGGTCCGAATCTTCGGGGATGTTCATCATTTCTTTGATGCTCTGCTCGCTGATCACCGGAGGAATCCGGCTCCGCTTTCGCGGTCGTGATAGATGAAGCGTCGGATCCACGGGAATTTCGTGACGGTTGACCAGATACCCGAAAAACGCTCGGAGCGACGAGACCTTTCGCAGCATCGACGAGTCGTTGAGCCCTCGTTTGATCTGTTGTCTGAGGAATCCGCGTACGTCAGAGAGGGTTATGGAAGGGGCATCCGGAATTTCACCCGAGGTGGATTCGAGATACGCGGTGAACTGTGCCAGATCGGTTACGTATGCCCGGATCGTGTTGGCCGATAATCCGCGTTCCGCCGAGAGGTACCGTTCGAATTTTTCGATGGCGCCGTCGAGATTCATGTGCTAAGCCCGTTTCAACTAGTGAGTTTCCAAACAAATATAATGAAAACCCACTCGTTGATTAAGCAAAATCTCGACACCCCCGACGCGGAGATCATCGCAGCCGGGATTCGAAGAGCCACGGGTTTGCCTCCCGGTAGCGTCTCATAGCGGAAACGGCCCGCTCGGCGGCTTCACGGTACCGAATGCTTCGGCCGCCCTTTCGGTTGCCCTGCGCGGGAAGAATCCCCATGTTGGCATTCATCGGTTGGAAATCATCGCAAGGTGTGTGGATATGGTTCATTAGCGAACCGATCATCGTCTCTTCCGGCAGCTCAGGGATGGCTCGTTCACAAAGATCGGCAAATACGGCCAGGGCTGCCACAAGCCCGCTCGAGATGCATTCCACGTATCCTTCGACGCCGCAGATCTGCCCGGCATAGAACAGGCCGCGTGATTTGCGATCGCGCTGGTACGGATCACAGAGCGCCGGGATATTGAGAAAGATGTTTCTGTGGATCGAGCCGTAACGGAGGATTCTCGCACGGTCGAACCCGGGGAGCGATCGAATGACCTCTTGCTGGGCGGGATACGTCATCCGTGTCTGAAACCCGACAAGTCCGAGAAGCGTCCCGCTTCGGGTCTCCTGACGAAGCTGGATGACCGCGTACGGTTCCACGCCCGTCCGGGGATCCGGGAGGCCAATCGGTCGCAGCGGGCCAAATCGCGGTGTATCCTCACCGCGTTCCACCATAACTTCGATGGGCAAACACGCTTCGAAGTACTTCCGTTCCTCAAAGGCGTGCGGTTCCACGAGTTGCGCCGCCCGGATTCTCGTGATCAGCCTTTCGTATTCTTCTTTTGTGAGTGGGATGTTGAGATAATCCGCTCCGCCCTTGTCATATCGGCTTGCGTAGTACCCCACGTTGGGATCGATGCTGTCCGCCTCAACGGAAGGAGCGATGGCGTCATAGAAATAAAGGTGGTCGCTCGAGCAACGGTGCTCGAGTGCCTTCGAGAGCTCGACGGCGGTCAACGGTCCAGTCGCGATGATCGCGGGGAGGGTCACATCGAGATCATCCTGTCGCTTTCTCTCAACGGCGACCCGCGGGCTCGCCTCGAGCGCCGCCGTCACCGTTTGCGCAAACAACCCGCGGTCCACGGCCAGCGCGTGGCCGGCGGGAACCGCCGAGTCCCTCGCCGTCTTGAGAAGCCGGCATCCCAGTATGTCTACCTCAGCTTTGAGGAGACCCGATGCCGTCTGGACGAGTGTCGATTTGAAGGAGTTCGAACAAACGATCTCCGCGAGATCACCGGTACGATGGGCCTCGGTGGGATTTTTGGGGCGCATCTCCAGCAGATGCACATCGACTCCCCGGTCTGCGAGCTGCCACGCAGCCTCGCAACCGGAAAGCCCACCTCCAACGATGAGGACACGTTTCATGGATTAGTCGAGGGAGACGTCCTCTTTGCACTTCGGACATTTGAGATAGACACCGCGGCGCTTGGAGGTCTTTTCGGCGAGGTATGGGTTGTTGCATGCAGGGCAGACGGTGGCGACAGGTTTGTCCCACAATGCAAAGCTGCACTTGGGATACTTGCTGCACCCATAAAACCGTCTTCCTCTCCGGGTCACCTTTTCCACAACTTGCCCGTCGCAGTCCTTTTCCGGGCAGTCCATACCGATCGGATATGCCTCGGTGTGTTTGCACTCCGGGTACCGCTCGCACGCGGCGAACCGCCCATAGCGCCCGACTTTGACAACGAGCTTTCCGCCGCATCTCGGACAGGTCGCATGGAGACGGAGAGACTGGGCCTCCTCCTCGAGGGGTCGAGAATATTTGCATTCCGGGTACGCCGGACATGCGAGAAACTGACCGTTTCTGCCCCACTTCTTGATCAGCTTTCGGCCGCACTTCTCACAGGCAACTTCCGTTTCTTCCTGGAGCGAGCTTTTGATGCGGTCCTTGCGATCATCGATGTGATCCAGCGCTATCCGGAAAGGCTCGTAAAAGTCCCTTACTACTTTCTGCCAGCTGTCCTGACCTCCCTCTACCCGATCCAATTCTTCTTCCATCAACGCGGTAAACGACGTGTCAAAAACATCGGGGAAAAATCCTTCCAGGGTTAGCCAAACCTGTTCTCCGAGAGTTGTCGGGCGAAGTCGGCCGTCTTCCTTGACGACGTACTCCCGATCCTGAATGATGCTGACAATGCTGGCGTAGGTGCTGGGTCTTCCGATCCCCTTGTCTTCCAGCTCCTTTATCAATGTGGCTTCGCTGTACCGCGGCGGGGGTTCCGTGAAATGCTGATTTCCCTCGATTGCTTTTGCCGAGAGTGCGTCCCCTTTCTCCATACGGGGCAGCTCGGCCTCGATTTCGGATAGCGCTTCCTGATACACGCTCAAGAAGCCGGGGAACCTCAACACACGGCCGTTGGCTCTTAGCTGATATTTCCCGGCCTCGATGTTGACCTCTGTCGTATCGTACCGGGCGCTGGACATCTGCGAACCCACAAAACGCCGCCAGATCAGCTCGTACAACGCGTGCTGGTCCTTTTTCAGGTGTTTTTTGACCGACTCGGGGGTCTTTACCACATCTGTCGGCCGGATGGCCTCGTGTGCATCCTGGGCCTCTTTTCGCTGTCGGAAGACCCTGGGTTTTCCAGGAAGATACTCGTCGCCGTACGTGTCCTTGATAAACCCCCTTGCGCTCTCTGTGGCCTGCGGCGATACACGGACCGAGTCGGTTCTCATATAAGTGATCAGCCCCGCACGTTCCGTTTTTCCAAGATCGATTCCTTCGTAGAGTTGTTGGGCCAGCATCATAATCTTCTTTGGCGAGAATCGAAGAACTCTCGCCGCATCTCGCTGCAGAGTGCTCGTGATATAAGGAGGCTGCGGGTTGCGTTTCCTCTCCTTGCGAGTCACCTCTGCGACCCGGAAATCGCTTTTTTTGAGCGCCTCGACGATTGGATCCGCATCTTTTTGGGTTTTGAGTTTCGCTTTGCGACCATCGACGTGTGTAAGCTTGGCGGGGACTTCCTCGCCTTCCTTGGTCAGAAGAACGGCGTCGACCGTCCAATACTCCTCGGGTACGAATGCCGCGACCTCAGCTTCGCGCTCGCACACGAGCCGCAGACCGACCGTCTGCACGCGGCCAGCGCTCAAACCATAATAGAAAATCTGCCAGAGGATGGGGCTAATTTGGTAGCCGACGAGCCGATCGAGGATTCGCCGCGCCTGTTGCGCGTCGACTTTGCGTTGATCGACCGTTGTGGGGTTGTGGATAGCTTGTTTTATCGCCGATTTGGTGATCTCGTTGAAAATGATCCTTTTGATGTTCTCTTGCGTTTTTTTTAGATACCCTTCGAGGTGCCACGCAATCGCTTCTCCCTCTCGGTCCATATCGAGCGCGAGATAGACCTCGTCGGCGTTCTTAGCGTCCTTCTTGATCTGAGTCAGTACCTTTTGTTTCCCTCTGGGAACAACATATTTGGGGGCGAAGCCGTCGTCGATGTCGACCCCTAGCTCGTTCTTGGGTAGATCCATGACGTGACCCACCGAAGCGACCACCTTGTAGTTCTTCCCAAGGAATTTCTTTATGGTGTTCGCCTTGGCCGGTGACTCGACGATTACGAGTGAGTGTTTGGCCATTGTCTCTATAAAACGACACGCAAGCCGAGGCACTTGCGGGTCAAGTTTCAATTCTGTAGGGCGTGTAGTTAGACTACGTTAACTGATTCGTCTCACCGAATTCATCAAGCAGTTCGTCATCCGGCTCATCCGGCTGAAGATTGAAGAGCACCGAGCCCACCAGAGTCTTGAACTCTCCAAGCGCGATCTTCTCTCCACCGACCGGAAGGATCCGTGTAATGATCTTCTCGAACTGTTCGACATCGATGATACCTAGGTTTTGAAGCCGTAGCAAATATCCGTACGAATCGGCATCGATACACATTGATTCCCACGGACTCAATACCCGGTGGCTCATTTTGACCGGACTACGGCCACCGGTCTCCTCGGGCAGGTGCCACTGCGACGAGATCCAGACAAACGCCTGCTCGATTTCCTCGGCAGAGTAGCCAAGATGGACCAACTCTTCGTCCAGTTCCCTGAACGATTTGCCACTGTTTTGGCTGAGTTCTGCCACCAGAACCAACAGATCCATTAATCGGCTTACCATAATGATGCCCTCTGGGCCGTGTCATGCAAATCTCGTGCTAGCGCAGTTGGGCATACGAACATAAACCCTCTACGGGCGACGATGCAATCCTTATTTTTCGGTTTGTCGGAGGCTGACGACTTGCGGGAGAAGGACGTGGACGGTCGCGCCTAACCGGCTCCGCAACACTTCTTGTATTTCTTACCGCTCCCGCACGGGCAGGGGTCGTTTCGGCCAACCTTTTGTGCACCAAGCACTTTCGGCTTCGCCGGTCCATCGCCGGTGGGCTGTTTGAGCGCGGCATCCGTTGCCTCGGATGCTCCCATCCCGGCCCCCTGCATGGCATAAACGCCCGTCTCCTGGTGAACGGCCTGAGCGGCGGCCAAATCTCGCCGCCTCGATGGTCTGGCGGCAATTCTTGCATGGAAAAAGGCATAGAGGGCATCTCGATCGATCGTGGCGTTGAGTTCGCTAAACAGCCCAAAAGCCTCCTTTTTGTACTCGATCAACGGGTCCTTCTGCGCGTACGCCCTGAAATGGATACCCTCCTTGAGATAATCCAACTCGTGAAGGTGATCCATCCACTTCTCGTCGATCGTCTGCAGGAGAACGTATTTCTCGAACTCTTTGACGACCTGCTCGCTTCCGAGCTCTTCCCCGAGGAAACGCTCACGCGCCTCGAGTGCCTCGTGCGCCCGGGCTCTGACGTGTTCGAATACGTGGTCCTCGCGAATATCCTGTATTTCCCCCTCGATCATCGGGAACGCAAAAAGAAACGTATTTTCGAGATCGCCAAAAAGTTCCGCTAGGGGCCAGTTCTCGGGTAGCTCGCTGGGATCGATGTATTCGTTGATCTTCGTCTCCACGGCATCGTCAATCATCGTGGTCAGTATTTCCCCCAGTTCGGTCGCCTCGATGATTTCGTCCCGCCGCCCATAGATTGCCTCACGTTGTCTGTTCATCACGTCGTCGTAGTCGATCAGACGCTTTCGTATATCGAAGTTGTAGTTTTCCACGCGCTGTTGGGCTTTCTCGATCGCGCGTGTCACCAAACGATGCGTGATGACCTCACCCTCTTCCAACCCCATACGATCCATCACACCGGAGATCCGCCCGGAGCCAAAGAGACGCATCAGATCATCCTCCAGCGATAGGAAAAACAACGACGATCCTGCGTCGCCCTGCCGCCCGGCGCGGCCCCGCAGCTGCCGGTCGATGCGCCGGGCTTCGTGTCGCTCGGTACCCACGATATGAAGCCCGCACGGTACGTCTTTTTCGCAATCGCTGGGATTGATCTCCTCCCCCGTCTTGGTTTTCCACGTCGATTTGCCCGACAGCATTCCGCATCCACGGCATTTGATGATGCTGGGGTCGAGCTTGATGTCCGTTCCCCGCCCCGCCATGTTCGTGGCTATCGTCACAGCGCCCGATTTGCCCGCGTGCGCAACGATCTCGGCCTCTTTTTGGTGGTATTTTGCATTGAGCACGTTGTGTTTGATACCTCGCCGTTGGAGGAGTCGGCTCAGGAGTTCGGAGACCTCCACCGATACCGTCCCAACGAGCACGGGAAGCTTCGTCTCGTTCAGCCGCACGATCTCGTCGACGATAGCGTTGTATTTCTCTCGCTTTGTACGGTAGATACGGTCATCGAAATCGATCCGTCGAACCGGCTCGTTCGTGGGAATTTCCGCCACGTCCAGCTTGTAGATCTTGTGAAATTCGGCCGCCTCCGTTGCAGCCGTACCGGTCATCCCGGCGAGCTTTTCGTACATCCTGAAGTAGTTCTGAAGCGTAATCGTCGCGAGCGTTTGCGTTTCGCCTTCGATTTTGACCCTTTCTTTGGCTTCCAGCGCCTGGTGAAGCCCGTCCGAGAATCGTCGTCCGGGCATCAGTCTTCCCGTAAACTCGTCGACAATGATCACGCGATCATCTTGTACCACGTACTCGACATCCTTCTCGAACAACGTGAAGGCTTTGAGAAGCTGGTTGAAGTTGTGAATCGCGTCCGATTTTTCCCCGTATCGTCGGTAAATGTTATCCTTTTGTTTGATCTTCTCGGCTGGGTCGAGTCTCTCATCATCGTCGATCCGTTTTATCTCTTCGCTCACGTCGGGCAGCACAAACTGCTCCCTGTCTTCGGGGGCGAGCGCCTCTCTGCCCTTTTCGGTGAGATTGATCGTGTTGCCCTTCTCATCGATGGCGAAATATAGCTGTTCGTCCAGTTAGTGGAGTCTTTTCTCGCGCATGAGATCCGCTTCGGCCCGTGAGATCATTCGGTCTATCCCCGGCTCTTTCTTGATCTTGAGAAACCGGCTGTTTTTTGGGTCTCCGCGACTGACTTTTAGCAACGCCAGCGCTACCTCATCTTCCTTCTCCTCTTCGTCGAGGCTCTTCTCGACCATCGATAACAGGCTGTTGATCAGTCGACCCTGGAGAGAAACCACGCGTTCGACCTTTGGCCGGAGCCTCGCAAACAGATCAGAAGATTCGCTCGCTGTCACGGGCCCCGAGATGATCAGCGGGGTCCTCGCTTCGTCGATCAACACGCTGTCAACCTCGTCGACGATCGCGTAGAAATACTTACGTTGGACTCTATCTTCGAGACGGGTCTTCATGTTGTCGCGCAGATAGTCAAACCCGAACTCGTTGTTCGTTCCGTACGTGATGTCCGCGGCGTAGGCGTTCTTCCGCTCCTCGTTGGACATGTCCCCCTGAATACAACCGACGGTGAGGCCAAGCAGATCGTAGACCTGTCCCATCCACTCGGAATCGCGTCGAGCCAGGTAATCGTTGACGGTTATGAGATGGACACCGTTACCGGCGAGAGCGTTGAGGTACAGCGGCATCGTGGCGACCAGGGTCTTCCCCTCCCCTGTGGCCATCTCGGCGATCGATCCATCGTGCAGCGAGATTCCGCCGACGATTTGCACGTCGTACGGAACCATCTCCCAGGTGATTTCTATTCCACAGACATCCCACGAACGTCCGACGAGGTGTTTGCACCCGGCTTTCACCAGAGCGAACGCCTCTGGAAGGACGGATTCGAGATCCTCGCCATCGTGGATCCGTTTCCTAAACTCCTCGGTCTTTTTGGGGAAATCCGCCTCGGTGAACCCATCGAACGATTCCGCCAGACGGTTGACTTCCTCGAGCGTCGTTCGGTGACGCTTGTAATCCCGTTCGGATTTTGAGCCGAAAATCTTGGTTAAGAGACTTTTTTTCATGGCCTTTTTTACGCCTGCGACGCATGCAAACTAACAAAAATCGCCACGTTTGGCAAGAGGTCGGTCGAGCGAGCCCGCTCGCCAGGGAGCCCTCCGAAGGATCGAGGGATGCGGGTGGGTGGGGCTATATCTTGTGGACGTTCACGGCCTCCAAACCGCGTTGACTGTGTTTGATATCGAACCAGACCTCCTGACCCTCCTTCAACGTCTTGTAACCGCCCTGCTTGATGGAGGAATGGTGGACAAAAAGACTATCCTTTTCGTCGCTTTCGATAAATCCGTAACCCTTTGTGTCATTGAAGAATTTGATAATGCCTCTGGGCATCTTCTACATCCTCCTTGACCAATGTGGTTGAATGGTTGTGGGTGGGCTTTAGCTCGAGAGGCCCTTGCGTGTGAACGCCGGGATGAGAGTATATCGCGAGGAAGAGATCAAGAGCTCTTTTTTGCATGATATGTCAAACAAGTAAAATCGCCACGATTGTTGCCAAAATACACGTGTTCATCATCCACGGCTGGCGAAGAAAAGATGGCCCCCCCGGTATCAAACTTGTCGCGAAGGGCGCCCGTTGCCGCGTCCAGAGCGTAGATGAACCCGTCGTATGAACCCACGTAAACTACGCCATCCTTGACATGAGGTTTCGAAAGAACGACGTCCCCCGTCTTGTACTTCCAAACGAGGGAACCATCAGCAAGGTTCAGACGGTATATATGCGAGTCGTTCGACCCCACAAATACACCTCCCGATGCGATGGCGATCGACGACTTGACCGCCGCCCCCGTCGTATACCACCACGTTCTCGTTCCCGTCTGCGGTTCGATCGCATAGACCGTCCCATCCGGCGCCCCCGCCACGATGGTGTTGGTTCCCACCGCGGGTGTGCCGGCAATGCTCCCGCCGAGGTTCGCGCGCCACTCGATCTGCCCCGTCGCCCCGGCCAGCGCGTAGACGTACCCATCATACGAGGGCACAACAAAAAGGCCACCGCCAGCCACCGCCGACCCCCGGATCAGACCTTTTGTTTTTCGCTTCCACAATATGTCGCCGTTACGCGGGGAAAGACAGTACGCGTACTCATCGTAACAGCCGATCACCACCCTGTCCCCCGAGACGTGCGGTGTGCTCACGATCTTCATCGGCAACTTGCGGCTCCAGACTTGTTTTCCGGTGCCTGCGTGAACGCAATACACGTTCCCATTGTAATCCGCCACGATAACGTTGTCCTCGTATATGACGGGGGATGCTCCCACACCGGCCGACGCCGGGAATTTCCAAAACGTTTCACCCGACCCTCTCTCCAGCGAATACACGTTACCATCGCGGCACCCAAAGATTACCCAGTCTCTATAGACGACCGGTGACGATGTCACTTGATCCTCGTACGTGTTTTTCCAACGCTCCGCCAGCACAACCCTCTCCTCACCATCAGCGGTTGCCTGAACTGTTGAGGGCGAGTCGTTACCAGACGTCAGACGATCCGGCCCCTCCGCCGCAATCATCTCCGGATCCGTATTATTGCTCACATCGGTGGGCAAAAAGAACTCCCCGATCCACAAAATCCCGATCAGAACGGCCACCGCAGCCGCAGCCAACCCGATCACCATCCCACGTCTACGCTTGTTTCCACCGGTCCCCGCTCCCCAATGGTAATTGGCCGACCCAATGATCGGTTCCGCGGGCAAGGGGGCCGCCTCAAACCCGACCACGAGAATGCGTCGGGATATGAACTTCGATTTGATTGACTGGGGTGCCTGTTGTGACCCCGTGACGCCAAACTGCGACCACGCCGGATCGGAGAGCACTTCGAGCACCGCCCCCTTCTCTTGTTCTCGGCATCCAAGCGCGATATCTCTGTCATGAAGGTAGTCCGTCTCTAATCGAAAAAGCACAAACAGATCTCGGAGCCGATGCGCAAACAACTCTGTTTGAAATCCATCCTCCCCAATACGCAGACGCTCTACCGCCGCTATTTCGATCTCGGCGAGAGAGATCATCTCTCCGTCCGAACATACATGAACGTCGCGGTCGTTGAGTGTCAACAGATGAACACCATCGGCGCTCCGGAGAAGCAGATGAAACCCCATCCCCTTCAAATCGTCGAGACTGATGTTCGAAGCACGTGACATTTCCTCCAAACAAACGACGAGCTCTTCGATGAACGTCCGGGGTCGATCGAGCTTCGCCGATGAGAGATACCGTGTCACGATTTCCCGATAGGTCTTGAGAAGGAATTCGTACGGAACGATGGTATTGTCCTGGAGGAGCAGATGAAGGCTGCGATCGCAGCTCGATTGCTCCGAATAGACCAAGTCGCGGGTTCGTTCTGTCTCAGGGTAAAAAGTGAGCTCTTTTCGCATGGCAATGGGTGGATTGGCCATACGAATCTAAGCAGACGAGGTTTTGGCTGTCAACTCAAGTTTTGATCAAACGGACGGTACCGAGGTCCGGTTTCTCCCGGCGGCCCGTCACTACAAGGCCGTCCTTGGGGGGGAGTCAAGACCGATCAGCGAACGAAGGCCCTTGAGAAAACCGCCGCCCTGACTTTTCTTGTTGTTGTTCAAGTACTTCAGCGCGAGCGCGTGATCGGGATCCCATTTGAGAGCCTCCCGGAAGCTCTCTTCCGCGGTGCTTTTCAGACCGGCCTGGTGGTAGACATAACCGAGGTTGGCATGAAAATCGGCGTTATAGAACTCCATTTCCAACGCCTTTTTGCACGCGTCCCTGGCCTCGTGGAGCCTCGTGCTCAACGCCCCGAGCGCAAAACCGTACCAGCTGTGGTACGCGGCGTTTGTGTCATCGTATTTGATGGCGCTCTTGAGCAGCACCACAGCCTTGTCGTATCGGTTGTGTTTCATAGCGGTCCGGGCCTGTTCGAACGCTAGCTGACCGGAGCGTTTGTCGGCTTCCTTCGCGGACCAGCGCCGGTCCCTTGGCCCCCATCTCTTGAGCTCTTCGTCGTATTCTCGCCTTTTGACCGGATCGCTCAGAATCGCGTACGCTTCGTTGATCAGTTTGAAGTCCACATCCGCCTCAGCATCCCCGTTTTTGCCGTCTCCCGATTTCCCTGCAACGTCCGGGTGGAAGAGCTTGGCCATATTGAAATAGGCCTTTTTTATCGCGTCATCCGAGGCCGTCGGCCAGATCCGGAGCACCTGGTAGTAGTCGACGAATTCTTCGTTCATTCGCATGCGGGTTACTTCCTGTCCGCTATTTCTCTCAGCTCCGCGAGGAGGTTGAGGGCGAGCTGGTTTTCGGGCTGCACGCTCAGAACCCTCTCGATGTGCTCCCTCGCCTCTGTGAAACGCCCCTGGTCATACAACGCCAACGCCAAATTGAGACGCGCTTTGAGATAGTACGGGTTGATTTTCAGGGCGGTCTCGAACTCCTCTATCGAATCGTCCACCATGCCGCTGTTGCCGTACGCGATTCCCAAATAGTTGTGAAGATCGGGATAGTCCGGATTCACTGCGATCGATTTTTTGAGTTCACGAATCGCCTCTCCGTACTCGCCGTTTTGGATCGCCTCGATCGCGATCTCGCGACGGACCTGGGCCGAGCTGGGGCGGTCTTCTAGGATCTCGCGGAACGCCGCCTCCACCGTATCACCGTCGTCACCCATCCGGACCATTTGAATCAAACGATCGAGATTCTCTTTGTAGAAATTCGGGCAGTCCCCTTTTGCCTCGTCCAACTCCTTTGTCGCCGGTTCCACCAGACCCATGGTGTGGAGTGCCCTGGCCAGGTTGATTCGGGCCTTGAAGAACTTCGGGTTGATTCGCAGGGCCTGTTCGAACTGTTCCCTCGCGTCGTCGAACCTCGACGCGTCCACCTGGAGATTTCCCAGGTTGTACCGCAAATCCGCGAAATTTGGCTTCAACTCGACGGCTTTCGTCATTTCATCGATCGCCTCGTCCAGTCTTCCGTCATTCAATCGTTCCTTGCTAAGCGCCACATGGGATTCGCAGGCAAAAAGCTGAATCGTCGCAATGTCCAACTCCTCGTCGCCTCCCTGCCGGGTCAGAAGATCCTCGAACATCCTCAGGGCTTTCCGATAGTGACCTTCGTTGAACAAATCCAACGCACGCGAATAATCATTCTTTGGGATGAAACTAAAGAATCGCTTGAGAAACATGATCTGCCCCCAACCTAAAAAGCGTGAAATCGTCCGCAACCCGCTCTGGCTCGGAATGTTTCTTGGCGTCAGGGCGGATGCAGCAACCGTTGTGCCGCCCCCCGGACCGCCTGCGCGAGATTGGTGGTTTCCCGATTACCAATCCATCACGGGTTGGGCCGCACCCGTGAATCCCCGCACCAAACAGGAGGAGCGTAGCAATATCAAGGCCAAGCCACGGCGTGCGTGGGGCAGGCGCCAGCGCTCAGGGATACGCCGTAAGACGCTCCAACACAGTCACTTACGTGATAGTGATTGGTATGGGTTCGCTTGGAGGTCAGGATGACCTCCCCATCCGAGTGAACGAATACTTGTCTTATAGGGCTGATCCGGCCAACGGCAGGTCGTCGTGTGGCGAGGGATGCCAACGGCTCCCGGGTGACCGTCGCGAGACTTGCCCAAGCCCGGTGTGCTGGCAATTTGCAAAGGAAAGCCACAGGCCAACGACGTTTCGCGGCGTCTTTCCTGTGAAGCGGGCGAGCCTCACGCGCCGTAAGGCGTGCATCCCGGCTATGCGCGGACACGCCAAAAAACGTCCGTCGTCCGCATCTCACGAATCGCTTCCAACGCCACAGGAGTTGACGTAACGGGTTAGTGAACCGACTGTCCCACTCGGTTTTCGGGTGAGAAATAGAATCTGTGGTAAACCCGTGCGGACTCAACGATTCTTTTGACGTAGGCTTTGGTTTCCCGATAATCGATTCGCTCAACGGCGTCTATGGCCGCACTGGAATCGCCGCCGTTCCCAAACCAACGTCGGGCGTTGCCAAAACCGGCGTTGTATGCCGACAACATCATCAGTGGATCTTCGTTGGATCTCGCCAGCAGATGTGACGCGTACCAGATACCAAAAGTGAGGTTTATGTCGGGAGAGAAAAGGTTTTTGTGAATCCCCTCGGGAAACCCTAGCTCGTCCGCCGCCTGTTCACCCGTCGCGGGCATGAGCTGCATCAGACCCAGTGCACCGGCACGTGAGACCGCTTTGAAATCAAAACGGCTCTCCTCGCGGATCATTGCATACACAAGATGTGGTCTCATGTTGTGTCGGGCGCAGTTTTCGAATACGAGTGACGGATACGGGACGGGATACATCAGAACCCTGAAGTACGGTTCGAGTTCTTTGCGTGTTTCGCTACGAACCGAGTAGTACACCCGTTGGAACGAGCGCACGCTTTTCCACGGCATCGCAAAATCGTCATAGAGTACGCCAAGCTCGAAATGAAGACGAGGGGTGAGTGCCCCGCTTCGCTCGAGCGCCTTGAGCTCTAACTCCGCCCAGTCACGGAACCCCATTTCGAGAAAACCACGTCCCCGCTCCAGATACACCGCGCCGTGTTGGAGCTCTGTAGTGTCCCCCAGCGGGTCCAGCACTGATCGGATTCGCTCGTACGCGGTCTCGCGCGCCTCGAACACGCGCTTCAAAAACACGAGGAGCCCGTCGGGGCCCGTGAGAGCCACGGCCCCATTGCTCGCAATGATCGGCTGTACATACGCCGCTTCCACCGAGGGGTTCAGATAGAACGAGATCGAATCCAATGCCTCGATCTCCTCCATCGTCTTTTTCGTCATTTCATTTTTGCCCGCCTTGCGGTAACCGTCGGCCAGATAATACAAAAGATCTTCATCGTCACGGCCGCTGCGCTCCACGGCATCCTCTAACAACTTCAGCCCGCGTGAAAACTCTTTCCGATCGAGATAGTAAGACGACGTTTTGAGCGTAGCGAGTTTGGAGTAACGCCGATTGGGATACGTCTCGATGACCCGTTGGAGAATCTCCAGTGACCTATCGCTATCGCCGGAGCGGAAGTGAAGACTGGCGGCCACATAGAGTGCCTCCGCCGCTTTCTTGGCATATGGGTGCGACAACGCGAACTGCTCATACGCCTCGGCCGAGCGAACCGGTTGACCGGTTTTGCGTAGGACACGGGCACGGTAGAGCATCGCCCTTTGTTCATACGAGGGGTTCTCGAACTCCCCGGCAAAAAGCTCGAATGCTCTGCTGTACCGTTTCTCCCGGTAATAGAGTTCCCCCAACAGCACACGTTTCTGTTCCTGTTGATTCGGCCCTAACTCTCGCCCATCGAGAGCTGACATCAACTGGCCAACAACTTCGAGTTGCCCGCGACGCAGAAGAATACTGGAGAATTTCAACAACGCGTTGTCAGCGAGCGAGTCGGCTGGTGTTTTTGCTATCACGTTGTCAATCGCCTCGGCCGCCACAGATCGAGTTCCCGCGTCGTCGGCAAACTCGAGTGCCGCCTCGACCGCCTCTACCGTCTGACCGAGGATCAGCAAGAGGTCGATTTCTCTGACGATCACGGGGGCTAGCACGGACCACTTCGACCGTCTCGCTTTGAGCGCTCTTATGAACTCGATCGCGTCGGCGTGTCTACCCGAATTGATGTACGCCTCCAAGAGCCGCTTTTCAAACTCCGGTGTCAACGACTGTGGAATCCCTTCGGCCAACCGCTTTTTCCCAAGGTCGCACGCTTCTCCTACGCGCCCCGTGCGAAGGAGCGCCTCGATCGTAATCAGATCCTTGTAGGGCTCGAAAGACGGGTTGTCGAGCGCCTCCAGTCCGGAGAGTATTTCGAGTGCGCGTTCGTACCGCCCCACCAGCACGTTCAGGCGCGCTCTATGAAGATGGTGGAGATAGTAACCGCGGATCTCACCGACATATGGCTGAAGGGCCAAGAGACTGTCCGATCTTCGGTAGAGACCTATTTCCGTCAGAAGTCTTGCCTGGAAGCGCTCAACCTGCAGATCGTTGGTTTTGTTGGAGGGTCTTTTGCGAAGAACATCATACGCCCTGCGGATCTCTCCAAAATGAGCGAGAAGACCCGCCGTATTCCAGTGATCGTCCAGATCGATGGGTTCTCCCCGCAGGCTGTGGAAATGGCGATCCGAGAGCAACTCGACCGTTGAGTCCGCCGCAGAATCATACGAGACGGAAACCGCCACCAAAACTGACAATAGAGCGGCAAGCAGAATACGCATATCGTTTCCCGCCGTGGAGGTCTTTTTCGCTCGACCACATCTGGTCCACGCTGGGACAACTACGGTGGTAGATGTCAATCGGACAGCCCTACTCCCACTCGATAGTGCTCGGCGGTTTCGAACTGATATCGTAGACAACCCGATTTACACCCGACACCGAATTAATAATACGGTTGGAGATCTCCTGCAAGAACGCGTTATCGAGCTTCGCCCAGTCAGCCGTCATTCCATCGGTGCTGGTGACGGCTCGGAGCACTACCACATGATCGTACGTGCGCGCATCACCCATCACGCCGACGCTGCGGACCGGCAGTAGAATCGCGCCCGCCTGCCAAACCATGTCGTATAGGTTCCAGCGCTTGAGCCCATCGATAAAGATCTCATCAGCCTTCCGCAGTATATCGAGTTTCTCGGCAGTGATCTCGCCGACCACTCTGACAGCAAGACCCGGGCCAGGAAAGGGATGCCGTATGAGCTGTTCGCGAGGCAAACCCAAAGCGAGACCGATTTCGCGTACTTCGTCTTTGAAGAGCGACGAGAGGGGTTCTATGAGTTTGAAGTCCAGTTTCTCGGGGAGTCCCCCGACGTTGTGGTGAGATTTGATCGTTGCCGAGGGCCCGACGGTCGACGCGCTTTCTATTCGATCCGGGTACAGAGTCCCTTGCGCCAGAAACTCGAAGGGACCTCTCTCCCGGCTTACCTCCTCAAAAATCTCGATAAACATATTCCCAATCCGGATTCGTTTTTCCTCGGGGTCGGTTACGCCTTCGAGCCTGTCGAGAAACCTCTTGCTTGCGTCAAGAACGACCAGCGGCGCCGTGAGCTGTCTGTTCAACAATTCGACGACTCTTTGTGCCTCGTCTTGTCGCAACAGCCCGTTGTCGACGAACACACACACGAGTTTGTCACCGACGGCACGATCGACAAGACAGGCGGTCACCGAGCTGTCCACTCCCCCACTCACCGCACAGATGACCCGCCCCTTACCAACGATACGCCGGATTTCGTTGGTCTTTTCGTCGATGATGTTGCCGGGTATCCACTCGGAGCGGCATTTGCAGATGCCAAAAAGAAAATTCTCCAGGATCTGTTCACCGTGACTGGTGTGCCTGACTTCCGGGTGGAATTGGACACCGTAGGCCTTATCCTTTGCCACGGCAAATGCTGCCACCTTACAGTCTTTGGAAGAGGCGAGCGTCTCCATCCCCTCAGGTGTCTCGAGGATCTTGTCGCCGTGGCTCATCCATACCTGAAGCTTTGTGGGTACGCCCTCGAAAAGGCCGTTCGCCCGTTGAATGTCAAGGATCGTATGACCGTATTCGCCCACCGGCGAGGATTGCACAACGGCTCCCGCTTTTTGCGCAATGAGCTGCATTCCGTAACAGATTCCGAGTACGGGAACATCACACGTCGCGTACCAGTCGGGGTGAACGGGTACCTCCTCCCCAAAGACGCTCGAAGGGCCTCCGGAAAGGATCAAACCCTTGGGATTGGTTTCGAAGACTTCGCTCTTCTTTGCGGTGGGACCCAGGATCTGGGAGTAAACCTTCATCGAACGGATGCGCCGCGCAATGAGTTGCGTGTATTGCGACCCGTAGTCGATTATTACAATACCATTACCGGCCATCCATAACGCTCCGGATTCAAGTGTTTCCCGCGCGAAATAGACAAGGAACTCCCGGGACAGGACACTAGATGTGTCGAAAATGACGCCGGCCGGTAAACATCATGGCCACGTTTGCCGCGTTGGCCGCCTCGATGACCTCCTGGTCACGGATGGACCCGCCGGGCTGGATAACGGCGGTGATTCCGGCGTTTGCCAGCGTTGTTACACCGTCGGGGAAAGGGAAAAAGGCGTCCGACGCCGCTATTTTCCCCAACAACGAAAATCCCGCGTCAAAAGCCTTCCGTGTGGCGATCTGCGATGAATCAACCCGGCTCATCTGACCGGCCCCGATCCCGACCGTCCCATCCTCGTCCGCTATCACGATCGCATTCGATTTCACATGCTTTGCGACTTTCCACCCCATCGAGCACGCCCGCCGCTCCGTCTCCGTCGGCGCTCTTTTTGTCACCACATCGGGATCTTCCAGCTCCGGAAACCCCGAGTCCACGTTTTGAACGAGGCAGATTTGCTCGAAGAGGACCGCCGAGTACCCCCGGTTTGCGACATCCCAGTACGATTCCGGAATCGTAAGAACACGCAAGTTTTTCTTTTTGCCAAAGACCTCGAGCGCTGTATCATCATACGATCTGGCAAGCACTACTTCGAGAAACAATTGATTCATCTCATTGGCCAGCTCTTGCCCCACCGTGCCATTGACGGCGACTATTCCTCCAAACGCACTCACGCGATCCGTGGCCAGCGCCCTTCGGAATGAGGTCAGTTCGTCACCACACCAACCTATTCCGCAGGGATTTGTGTGTTTCAGGATTGACACGCTTCCCTTCCCGATGTCCCGCGCCAGCGAGAAGGCACCGACCAAGTCGAGATAATTGTTATATGACAACTCCTTGCCTTGATGTTGGTCGAAGGAGACGAGCGCGGAATCTTCCGGGGTGCGATAGATCGCGCCGGTCTGATGGGGGTTCTCGCCATATCTTAGCGATGATGTTTTTTCCAATGTGATGGTCACGCGCTCGGGAAGCTCAACCGTCTCGGGTATCATTCTTTTGAAAAACGTTTCGATCGCGGCGTCATACGAGCAAGTTACGCCAAAAGCCTCTCTGGCAAGTCTTGTTCGCGTCTCAAGCGATATCGTTTTGGCCGATTTGAGATCCGACATCACCTCGTCGTATTGTGACGGATCGGTAACTACCGCAACGTGTCGATAGTTCTTGGCCGCCGCACGAATCAACGTGATCCCACCGATGTCGATGAACTCACACAGCTCGGATTCTGAAAGATCCTTGTTTTTGTATTTTTCCTCGAAAGGGTACAGATTGACGATGACAAGATCGATCGGCAGAACACCGGCCTGCTCGAGCTGCGACATGTGCGCGGGATTCTCTCGATCGGCGAGTATACCTGCATGAATCTTGGGGTGGAGTGTCTTCACCCGACCGTCGAGGAGCTCGGGGCTCCCCGTATATTCGGCGATTTCGACCGCCTCGATACCGTTCTCGGCAAGGTGTTTTTTTGTACCGGACGACGAGAGGAGTTTTGTCCCACCCGCCTCGAGCATTTTCGCCAGCGGTACCAGATTTTTTTTGTCCGTCACACTGATCAACGCTGTTCTCAAACGATTGTCTTTCACAGTAACTGCTCCAAGTCGATATCAGGAAAGAGTTGACTACATGCCGAGCGGTATCGCTCGACCGTTTTTTCAATCACATGCGCCGGTAGCGTCGGCGCCGGCGGGTTGTGGTCCCAGCTGATGCTGTCGAGATAGTCCCTCACAAACTGTTTGTCAAAACTCATCTGCGCCCTTCCCGGTGTGTAAGAATCAGCGGGCCAGAATCTGGAAGAGTCCGGAGAGAGAAGCTCATCGATAAGGATGATCTCGCCCTCGACTTCGCCGAATTCGAACTTCGTGTCCGCCAGAATGATTCCACGGCTCTTCGCGTAGTCGTGGGCCTCACTGTAAATCGCCTTGCTCAGCGTGACCAGCCGATCGGCGATGTCCGCAGGGACGATCGTCTTCATCCGCTCGAGAGTTATGTTCTCATCGTGCCCCGTTTCCGCTTTTGTAGCCGGCGTGAAAATCGGTTCAGCCAACTTCGAGGCCTGCTCCAAACCTTCCGGCAACTCGATACCGCAGACCGCTCCCGACTCTCGGTACTCCTTCCACCCCGAACCTACGAGATATCCCCGAACGACACATTCCACATCATACCGATTCGCCTTTTTTACGAGCATACTCCGTCCCGCGAGTTCCAACCGGCCTTTGAAGCGTCCGGGGTAGTCGTTCACGTCAGCGGTGATGAAGTGAGTTTTGACCTTGTCTTTCAACAAACGATACCACCCGAGAGTCATCTGAGTGAGCACGATTCCCTTCCCCGGAATCGGGTCCGGAAGCACGACATCATACGCGCTCACGCGATCCGTAGCGACGATCAATAACTCGTTCCCCAGATCGAAGACGTCCCGAACCTTTCCACTGATGTCTGGGGCAAATCCGTGGTTTCTCGTATCCATTAGTATGTTGGTCACTTCTGACCTCGCTTTTGTAGACCGTGTGAGAGAATCCTCACCCGTCGTCCTTCGAGTTTCAACCGCCCCTGTGCGAACAGCTTGATCGCTCGAACGTACGTTTTGTGTTCTTCCGGATGGATCTTGTTGAGCAGGCTGTCTTCATCGTCCGCGTCGTCGATCACAACGGGAGTCTGAAGGATGATCGCCCCGCCATCGATGCTCCGATCCACAAAGTGAACGGTACAACCCGTGACCCTCACACCGTAATCGAGCGCCTGTCGCGCCGCGTGAAGACCCATGAAGCTGGGGAGAAGCGCCGGATGTACGTTCATGATTCGGTTCTCGAATTTGTCGAGCAGCGGTCCCTTGAGGATCCGCATAAAACCGGCGAGTGCGATGACATCCACGTTGTGGCTGACGCAAATGTCGGCCATTTCCTCTTCCGCCTCTTGAGGAAGACGTCCCTTCTTTGCCGTCACCGGAACGGTAAACGCCGGGATACCGTACGATTTTGCTATATCGAGCGCGGGGGCCTCCGGATTGTCCGTAATAAAACACGCGACCCGCGCGGGAAAGTCCTCATCCCGACACGCGTCTGCTATCGCCCTAAAGTTACTTCCGCGTCCCGAGGCTAGGACACCAACATTACATACTTTTTCCGTCAATTGTCCCTCCCATCTGCGTAGACCGACGCTACTATACCACCTCGGCGTTCACCCTGCATCAAAAAACTACGCACCATAGGACAGCACAAACGCAACCAACATGAGAACGACCGCCGCTGTCTTTCGCCATCTTTTTTGCCGGGCATAAAAGAGCATTACCACTCCGGTGTAATACAGATAGATATTTGGCTCGGGAAGAGCCACTCGAGCCGGGGACAAGAGCTCGGCCCTTTCGAGTATTGCGTCAAACACGCGAACGGCCAGATCGAGACCTCCGAAGGCTGCATTCCCCGCGGCCGGCCAGACGATCGCCAACCCCACACAAAGACCCGAGCCAAGCAAGAGAAACGCAACGGGAAAAACAAACACCAGTGTCGAGATGGGCGACAACAAGCTGACACGTCCAAAATAATGAAGAATGATCGGGGCTACCCAGAGCTGCGCCGACGCGCTCACGAGCAATGACGATCGGATACCCTGCCAAATACGCCCGGCGAGGTCTTTGCCCTTTTTGAAGTCCATAGAGCTTACACAGAGCAAGACGGCGTAGGTGGCAAGGAACGACAGTTGGAACCCAACAGAGTAAAACGCCCAGGGGCGAAAAAGCAGTATCAGCACGAATGCGTTCCCCAGGGCGGCGACGGCATTGAGCGGCCGATGGATCACCGAGGCGACGATGAGCAAAACGGCCATCACGAGGGCCCGAGTGAGCGAAATGATAAAGCCGACGACCCCGACGTAGGCAGACAGTGGGACAATCAAGAGGAAACGGTTGCGGAACCTCAAGAGCCGCCAGACGATGAGCAGAAACCCCGCGACAAAACCCAGATGCAAACCGCTCAACGCCAACAGATGCGAGATGCCGAGCCGGGTAAATGCATCGCGAGTTCCACGGTCCAGGTATCCCCTCTCGCCGAGAAGCAGCGCGACCGGCAACCCGGCCCGGGCACCCAGAGCCATGACGAGCTCACGGCGGATCCGATCATGAATCGGCCAAAACACAAGTCTCGCCAACCATCCTCCATTTTGCCCATCAGCACGCGAGACCCCCGCCGGGGGAACACGAACTTCGCCCACCAATCCCCGTCCACAAAGATACCTGGCATATGAGGTCTGACGGTCCGGTCGTTGCCGGTAGATGCGGCCCCGTGTTGAGAGGCTATCCCCGTACTGGACAAAGTACTCCTTTGTCCGAACGAGGATCTCCGTCGGGAGGTCGTCGAGATGGGTGGTGAGCACAAAACTCATGCCTCCGTACCGGTATCGCGGAAAGCTCGACACCCACCCGTCGAGGCAAATCGGATCGGCGGAACCCAAGGCGAGCGACTTGAATATCCCCATTTTCTGCTCGTGGGCGCGGATCGTTAGGTATCCATAAAAAAAGAAAAGGACGGCCAACACCGCCAGCGCAACGCTCTGCCTCTTCGTCGATCCCGAACGATGTACAAACCATCCAAAAAACAAAAGGGCAGCCGCGAGAAATCTGACGTCCCGCGTGATGCCCGATGCCAGTGCCGCGGCCAGTCCCCACACCATAACACATCCTCCCAACGTCAACCGGCCGACATTCGGCCAGACTCAAGATCGCTACTGCCGATAAAACTCTACTCTGTTCTTTCCCTTTCGTTTCGCCATATACAACGCCGCGTCAGCGCGGGCGAACAGCTCTTCTTCGGTCCGCGCGTGATCGGGAAACACGGCCGCGCCGATGCTGACGGTTATCCCGTGCGCCGTTCCCTGTTCGTCCGAGAACTGGTCGAATTCGCCGATCACGACGCGGAGTCGCTCTGCCGTGTGGATTGCCTCCATTTCCGCGGTCCCCGGGAGAAGAATAACGAACTCCTCCCCACCGTAACGGAATGGAATATCAATTTTTCTCAAGTTCCCTTTGATAAGATCTGCAACCAACGCCAGAGCTTCGTCCCCCTTTCGGTGCCCCATCGTATCATTGATCATTTTGAAGTCGTCTATGTCGAGAACGAGGAGCGAGAGTTTTGTTCCCGAACGCGTCGCCCGCTCCATCTCGATCCGCACCTGTTTGTCGTAAAACGTGCGGTTATATATTTGCGTCAGCTTGTCGATCGAAGTCAGGTTTTCCAGTCGAACTGCATTTTCAATGATCTGTTCGATCAACCCCGATGCGATATCGACACGCGCGTCCAAGAGCGAACCGTTTTCCTTCTCAGTCACCCAGACCTCGAGAATACCCCAAAAATCGCCCAGTGTAAAAATGGGTGTTACGGCCAGCCGAACGTCCTCTTCCCCGGCAGATTCGAACGCGTGCGATTCAGGGACCCCCACACCCGCGGCCCGTGCAGCTCCCAGATCCAAAACGGTCGTCTCACCTCCACGGCGGCAGCCTTGGTAGATCGCGTTTTCGAGCATCTCCCGTTCCGGTTTCGTGACCACGAACTCCCCCCGAGCCTCGCGATCCTCCAGACGGCCTTCCACCAGGATCAAACGTCCCCAGGCAAACCGGAACCATGACGGCATGAGGCGAAGAACCGAGTCCAATCTATGGAGTGTTGATTCGCGATGATCGTCGATTGAGAAAGATCGGATGAGATCAGGTAGGATGTTGATGGTTGTGTCGATCTGCAGCGGAGTCTCGGGTATAGGCGGCGCCTCCACCGCAGCTGTGGTTTTCCGTTCGGCGACAGGGGGACTGCGTCGCAGATCCCGCCATTCCTCGGAATCCAGAATCAACCGGATCTGATAGGAACCATTGTTCCGGACATACGTTAAAACAACATGACCGTTTTCGTCGTGAGACCGTTTCCGGTCAAAATATTCGGTCTCGCACAAATCTTCCAGCGCCAGTATGGAAACGAGTCTAATCGTGGGAAGATCACCGTTGGCGATCGCGTCGTTTATCTGCCTTCGCCTGTCTGCCGAGAGACGGTGCTGGGGAACGAGATTGCCAAGAAGGTATTCGTAGTCTTTGTCAAAGGTGCGCATGGTCATACCTTCCGAACGAGCCTATGTCTTAAATTATTATACAATATTTGTGCTGAATCTTTCTAGCGTTATTCTTGACCGGTGCACAACCCCACCAGCTACCGCGTCGCCGCACCCGACAAATTTGGCTTGCATTTTGCTGGGAACACGCGTACACACAAACACTAAAAATGGCGTCGGGCCTGCCGCTCGGCGCCGGAAAGACAGAAGACGGAGGTAACGTGCGCAGCATGGCGAGAGCGACAACAGCGCTGTTTCTAACGCTGGTCCTGGCATGGGGATGCGCAACCGCACCCCCCGTTGTTCCCCCCGCGATCACGGCGTCCGCCGAACACCCCGACACTCTCGTACCCGATCCCTCTCTCATCGTTTTCTACCGCGAGGGCGTGGACTCGGCGGCTGCTTTATTCGACTTTGGCGACATCGCCGACTTTGTGATCGCCCGCGATTCGCTCCGGCGCAGTCTCGACGCGCTGGTCGAACGATACCCCTCGGCTGCGAGCCACCCGGATTTCGAACAGATTCTCAAAAGCCTCGACGAACTCGACTCACTCGTCACTTCCAACGGTTTCGAACACAGATATCTCAACGAGATCGACAGTCTCGCGCTCTCGATCGAGACCTGGCCCGATATCGACAGCACACAAAGCCAGGCGAGTATCGTCGAGATCGACGACAGCCCGTTCCCAATCGTAGACAACGAGCGTATCGACTTCTGGATCCGATATTACACGGGTCCGGGAAAAGACCGTTTTGAGAGATCGCTTTATCGAATGCAGCTCCACAGGCCGACCGTGGAACCGATTCTGCGCGAGTTGGGTCTGCCAAACGGACTCATCTGTGTTGCGCTCATCGAGAGCGGCTTCAACCTGAAAGCGCGGTCACGAGCGCGGGCGGTGGGTCCATGGCAGTTCATCGCCGGCACCGCACGGATTTATGGCCTTAGAGTGAGCTGGTGGTACGACGAACGACGAGACATCGTTGCCTCCACGTACGCTGCCGGGAACTACCTCAAGGACCTCTACGGGTTGTGGAACGACTGGTTGCTCGCGTTGGCCGCCTACAATTGCGGTGAGTATCGTGTCGTCAGAGCCATTGCGAGGCAAAAGACCTCAAACTTTTGGGCGCTGAGACTACCCAAACAAACCCAGCGCTACGTGCCCAAGTTCCTCGCAACGTTGTACCTCTTGAGGGATCCGGCAAAATACGGTTTGACGATACCCGAAGTCGAACCCGTGAAGTTCGATCAGGTCACGATCAAGGATGCCACCGATCTCAAGGTGATCGCCAAGGCGGCCGAGGCGAGTGTCGATTATCTGAGAAAACTCAACCCAAGCCTCCTGCGCTGGTGCACACCTCCAAAGACCGAGATCGCGGTCAAGGTGCCCATCGGTACCGGGGATCGGTGTACCAAAAACCTTGCCGCTATTCCACCCGAGGAACGGGTCACATGGCGGCGGCATCGAATCCGTCAGGGTGAAACGCTTTCGCAGATCGCGCGAAGATTCAACACGACGGTAACCACTCTCAAGCGACTAAACGGGATAAGAAACGCGCACCGAATCCGCGCTGGAAAGAGCTTGATTGTTCCCGTTCAGGGTTCTTATGTCGAAGTGGCCAGCTCGACACCCCGGTACCGCGACAAACGACGCAACCTCGATAAAGCCGCTATGGAGAAATACGCAAAGAGGTATGAGCCTCCGGCCAATCACAAACGAGTCATGTACCATGTCAAGGATCGGGACACGCTTGGCGAAATTGCCGAGGTCTTCCACACCAGCGCAAAAAAGCTCCGCTGGTGGAACAACCTTTCTTACGGGTCCTATATTTACCCCGGTCAGAAGCTCACGATCTACGTCCCCGAATCATTTGATGTGTCTGGTATTCACCTCGGGACACCCAAGAAACCGAACGCAAAAGACTACATCAGACACAAGTACACGGTGAGAAAGGGCGACAGTTTCTACTCGATCAGCCGCAAGTTCGATGTCAAACTCACCGATCTTCTCGTCTGGAACGACAAATCCCGGAGATCGACGATATACCCCGGTCAAGTGCTGGAAATCTGGCAGAAAAAGAAGAAATAGACACGACGCCGCTCGCCGTCGAGCCGACGGCTCCTCTCCACACTATTACCCATCTGAGATACGTCTAGAAATCGACCAGACCTGAGACGCGGTGGGTCGCATCAAAATCATCGTGGTGAAGATACGCGTAGTCAAAACCGAGGATACCGATCCTGAACCCCGCCCCCGCCGTTGGATTACCGGCGTCGAATCCGCCTCGGACCATCACCTTTTCCTGAAAAATCAGCTCGGCCCCCAGATGAAGGTCCGTGCTAAACCGATTCACCCAGAACTGGGATGCATTTTGTCGGTCCTCAAAAAAGAAATCTCCATCGGCAGCAACGATGGCAGCGGCATTCAGCGAAGGCGCCGAAATTCGGTAGGCGAGCCCGAGCTTGACCGACGGTGCGATGAACTCGTTGGTGCCCGTACTCCAACTGATGTACGTTCCCGTAATATCCTGGAGTTTCACACCTACATCGAGACTCGGGAGAACATTCCGTCGGAGAAATCCAAGATCCAACCCGATCCCCGTGCTCGAGTACCCGGCAACGGCGTCGGTATAAATCAATTTGAGCGTGCCGCCAAAACGACCGTACGAGCTGTTTAGCGCAAACGAGCCAAGCAGCGCAAAGTCGTTGTTACCCTCGGTGGGGAGCTCATCCCTGTCGAAGAGAAGTCTGTCACCGTCATCGAGCTGGGGTCCCGGGATTCCATTTCGCTCTTCGTACGGAAGGTGGTTCGTAATGAGGATGTCGGGCACACCGAGATGAATCAGTGCCACCCCAAAAGATGCTTCACGCTCAGCCGAGACAAAAGATGTGGTCGGACTGACAAACGCGGCGAAATTGTAGTTCACAAGATCGCCAAACCGCTCCGAGTGCATAAAGAGCGCCTGGCGCTTCTCAAAACCGGATATCCCGGCCGGATTCCAGTACAACGTCGAGGCATCGTCCGCGATCGCGGCGAATGCTCCCCCCATCCCAAGCGCTCTCGCCCCCCCACCCGACGCCATGAATTCCCCCGCGAATTTCTTGGCAAACGTCGCGTGCGGACAGACGAGGAGCTGGACCGCCAGGGTCAAAACGAATGCAAGCTTTGCCGCTTTTTGACGCATAGACTTAGCGTTTGTTTCGAAAGAATCCTTCGCGTTCAAACCCTTATCAGAGGTGCATACCGACCTTCCGCAAGGATTCAGGGGGGAATTTGGGCAGCTGGTTTGGATAAAATAAGTATAGTCAATGCGCTTCCACCCTGTCAAAAGATAATTTAGACGAGACCGTACTCCTTTATCTTGCGGTAGAGGGTCCGTTCGGATATTCCGAGCAGCTCGGCGGCCTTTCGACGATTCCCGTCGGAGGCCCGGAGCGCCTCCTGAATCGCCGTCCTTTCCAGATTCGAAAGCGTTTGGACACCCTCCTGAACCGGCTCGGCCCCCTCGGGAAATACTTCTTTCATTGTTCCCAATGGTTCCCCTTCGGCCGCCTGTCTGATCAGCGCGAGAATCTCCCGAACGTCGCGGTGCATCGCCAGGATCGAACCATAGATCATTTCCCTCTCCGCCTCATCCTTGGAGCGGTGGAGCGGCACGGGAAGAAGGTTGCCCTCCGCACTCGCGGCGTCGCCGAGCTGTGTCTCGATGAGCTCCGGTGTAATCCGACCGGTCGGCGCCAACACCACCGCCGTTTCCACGACATTTCTGAGCTCGCGGATGTTACCCGGCCAATGATAACCCATCAACCGTCGCAGACCGTCCTTCTCGATCGCTCTGACACTCTTACCGTGTTTGACGTTTGCTTCCCGCAGGAAGTAATCCGTCAGGACGGGAATGTCGTCTTTTCTGTCACGAAGCGGGGGAAGATGAAAATTGACTCCCTTGAGACGGTAATAGAGATCCTGTCGAAAGCGGCCGTCCTGCACCGCGCGGCTGAGGCTGCGATTCGTCGCCGCTATCACGCGAACATCGACGCGAAAGCTTTTCACGCCACCCACCCGCAGAATCTCCCCCGACTCGAGCACCCGAAGCAGACGAACCTGCATGTTGGGGCTCATTTCTCCGACTTCGTCGAGGAAGATCGTCCCTTTGTTGGCGCGTTCGAAAACCCCTGATCGTTGTGCCACCGCTCCCGTAAACGACCCCCTCTCGTGTCCAAAAAGCTCGCTTTCGAGGACCCCCTCCGCCAGCGAGGCGCAGTTGATTGCCACGTACGGTTCCGCGCTCCTGCGGCTCGCGAAATGGATCGCCCTGGCGATCACGTCTTTCCCGGTGCCGCTCTCGCCCTCGATGAGAATGGGGACCTCGGTGGGAGCCACCTGCAAAATCGCCTCGAGAATCTCCTCGATTTGAAGGGATCGCCCCACGATTCCCGCGGCAGTCCTGAGTGCCGACATCTTCAAGCGATGCCCCATCGCCAGACGGAATTGATCCGCCTCGATTGGTCGTTCGAAATAGTAGTCGACTCCCTCTCGCTTATCCCCCACCCGGACGTCGTCCGACTTTGGACCACCGACCACGAC
This sequence comes from Candidatus Latescibacterota bacterium, assembly GCA_020352495.1. Lineage (GTDB taxonomy): Bacteria > Krumholzibacteriota > Krumholzibacteriia > WVZY01 > WVZY01. The sequence goes on along the minus strand of CP070677.1, from coordinate 3,549,220 downwards.
GATGTCGGCCTCGGGAAAGCGCCTCCGAGCGCGTCTGACGATCGAGAGGTAGTTGGCCCCGGTAACCGTTTCATCTAGGAGGAGAAGATGAATGCGTTCGATTGAGGTGGAGAACACACGCGCCGAATCCCGATAAAGAACGACGCTCCACCCATCCGAGGAGTCCAGCTCGTGGAGAACCTGGCTAATTGTCGGGTCGTTCGTGACACCGAGCAAATGTAGATTACCGTCGGTCAACGAGTTTCACCGATTTTCACGATATGGGCCGTCTGACAAATTGTCAAAGACAATCTGTCCCGCTTGGTTCGATCCGGGCTGGTCACTGTCACGACCGGGCATCGGTTGCGACTGGGCGCTCCAACCGCATCCGAAATACGACCCACGCTCGCTCCAGGGCCCGGTCGCCAACATCGTAGCGGGGAAGGTCGATCACTTGGCCGATTCGGCCTCGGACTTGTCAAAGGACTTGAGCTTCTCCCGGAGTGTCTGCCTTGAAATCCCGAGAATCCCCGCCGCTTTGGATTTGTTCCCGCCGGTCTGCTCGAGCGTGCGTTCGATCTGGATTCTCTCCACCTCCCGCAGAGTCATCGGGAAGAAGCTCGTCAACACGTGCGCGGTCTTATCGGTGCTTTCGCCTGCCATGTCGCCCTTATAAATCTCGGGAGGAAGGTGTTCGAGCAGGATCTCAACCTCGGCATCAAGAAGCATCGCTCGTTCGATTACATTCTTGAGTTCTCTCACGTTTCCCGGCCAGTCATATTGGACCAGCGCCTCCATCACCTCACGACTCACCGGCTTGACCTTTTTCCCCAGCTCGCGGTTGAATCTTTCGACAAAGTGGTTGACGAGAAGCGGTATGTCTTCTCTCCGCACCCGCAGTGTCGGGACGTGTATCGGGATCACTTTCAGACGAAAATAGAGGTCTTTTCGAAATGACTTATCCTCGATCGCTTTCTCGAGATCCCGGTTCGTGGCGGCCACGATGCGGGTGTTGACTCGCAGGTCTTGCACGCCACCGACACGCCTGAACGTCTTGTTCTCGATTACCCGCAGAAGTCGTGACTGAAGCGTGATTCCCATCTCACCAATTTCATCGAGGAAGAGTGTGCCTCCCTCGGCGAGTTCGACCAATCCCTTCTTTCGGGTTTTCGCATCCGTGAACGCCCCTTTCTCATATCCAAACAGCTCGCTCTCAAGAAGCGTCTCCGGAACGGAGGCACAGTTGATCTCCATAAACGGCCGAGGTTCAACGTGACTGCATGTATGTATCGTTCTGGCGACCAGTTCCTTGCCCACCCCGCTCTCACCGGTGATCAGGATCGTATTCGCCTTGCTCTGTCCGATCTTCTTCAGCTTGTCAAAGATCTCCAACATCGGCTTGCTTTGACCAATGAAGTTTTTGAACAGCGATTTCCCCGTTGTTCTCTCTTTGAAATACGCAACTTCGTCCTTGAGTCTGTGAGTTTCGATCGCGTTTTTGATCGTAATTTTTATCTTCTCGAGGGCAAACGGCTTGAGCACGAAATCATAGGCGCCGCACTTCATCGCTTCCACGGCCGTCTCGACCTCGCCATACGCCGTCATCATGACAACGGGAACGGACGGGTCTATCGACCGGATCTTTTTCAGCACGGAAATACCCGACTCCCCGGGCAGCTTTAGATCGAGAAGGACGAGATCAGTCGGCGTCTCTTTGAAGAGGTCGAGCCCCCTTTCACCCGTGCCCGCGTCGATCACCCGGTAATCGCTCTCACGTAACGCTTCCCCCAGTGACCACCGGATTGTCTTTTCGTCGTCGACGATGAGTATCACATTAGACATATCATTGCTCCCCTGCTGAACGAGTTGTACCGCCGTCCGTCAAGACTTCTCTGTCTCCAAGCGGCAGCCGTATGGTGAATCTCGTGCCCTTGGTCAAAAACTCGCATTCGATCTTTCCGTGGTGTTCTTCAATGATCTGCTGGCTGATCGCAAGTCCCAGCCCTGTACCCTGGCTCCTCGTTGTCACAAACGGGTCAAAGAGGCTGTTTCGAATCTCGTCCGGGACACCAGCGCCGTCATCCGAGATGTCGATCCGTGCAAACCCTGGCACAGACCGCTGAGAATCTTCCTCGTTTGTCAACTCGATTTCGATTCGGTTTCCCCTATCACAAGCCTGGATTCCGTTGAGAACGATATTGAGTAACACCTGTGTCAGCTGGTTTGCATCGGCTGTACAGATGTCGTCGGCCGAGCTATCGCGCAACTCCAAGTCGACTCCCTTTCGGTTTGCCTGATCGGACAAAAGACTCACCACGCGCCTGGAGATATCCTTGAGGGCGCACTTACCCATCTTGGGCTTGGCCGGTTTCGCAAAGCTGAGCAGGTTCCTAATGATGTCGTCGAGACGATTGGTTTCTTCGAGAATCGCCCTGATATACTTTCCTTTTTCGCCACCCCCGATTTTGCCCGCCAGCACCTCCGCGCTGGTTGCTATCCCGGTCAGCGGATTGCGGATTTCGTGCGCCACTCCAGCGGATAACTGTCCGAGGACCCGTAGTCGGTCGTTTCTGCGGATTTCATTCTCGAGTCGTTTTTGTTCTGTGAGGTCTCCAAAGATGCCAACGAGCACGGTGCCGTTGAGGTTGTCGTCATGCATTTTTGTTATACTCAACCGTGCGGGGAATCTATAATCCGCCGCCCCGATGCATTCGACCTCGAGGACGTGCGTGTCTTTGTCCGCCCGCATGATATTCTCAAAGAAATCTTCGCCAAACGCGGCGCTCCGGAAGATCGAGTCGAAGTGGACCCGTTGATTCCCACGCAGGCGAGGACACATTCCGGCCGCCAGTTGGTTCCAGAACGACACGTACCCACGAAGATCCGTCGTGACGACCCCGCTGTTGATGTTCTCCAGTACTTTGTGATTGAAGCGACTGAGCTGTCGCAGTTCGCTGATGTACGAGGCGTTTGCCACTTCCTCGGCCGCTATGGTCTGAATCGTATTGAGAAACGGGTAGTCCGATGTAAAAGCACGACCCGATCTATAGAGCTTTTCGATCAGGAGAAACCCCCACGACCGGCTACGGTGTTTGAGAGGAACGACGGTAAATCTCCACGGTTTGAGCCGTTCCAGGCACGTGTTGAACACACGGTCTTCGTAGCTTTCGATACAGTGAATCTCCGACCCTCGGGGATTCTCTCCCCACTCCGCCATCAACCTGGCGCACGCTTGCTTTAACACCTTCGTCGCCACCTGAAAACTCGACCGCGTCGTGAGCCGCGTCTGGTTTCTGCTGAACAGCAGCAAAGCAGCACCGTCTGCGTTCGTATAGTTCACCAGCGCCATGAGAAAACGATCCAGCGCGTCGCTCCAGTTCTCGTTATCCGATATATCCCGACCCATTTGGTATAGAATCGTCAGCTGCGACACTTGTTGTCTCAGCGTCTTGTTGAGGATCCGCAGTTTTTCATTTGCCCGGGCGATGTCTTTTGATGGGGTAAAACCGGCATCTCCAGACCCCGCCGGTTCGGTGTCGCCGAGGTCCGACATATCTGGCGCGTCTCTCGTTTCACACATGTTGCTGATGACGGAGGCGAACGCCGCAGGGTCGAATGGCTTGGGAATGAAATCGTGGATGCCGGCGTGGATCAGCTGGATCAACGTGGGCGAATCCGGTTTCGACCCCGTCACCAGCACCGTCGGTTCTGCGTGCCGCGCCCGAAGACGAGTCACGAACCGGCCGGTACTGTCTCCCAGGTTGTCCGCATCCACAACGATGATATCGGGGGAATCGCTTTTGATCCGAGCCCGCGCGGCCGCGGGCGTCCCGGCAAGTGCCGTCCCCAACCCGAGAGATTCCAGAGCGTGGGACAACGACTCGGTGCACGCTTCATCCGTGGAGATCAGAAGCACATTCACTATGGCCCACACCTCCGGTAGGCGGCCAAAACCCAAAGGGCGCAGGTAGATCCCATCTTTTCCCACACCACCCCTCCGGAACACTGGATAGTTCCTTACCACATCGTCCTTTGACCGATCAAGCAAAAGTGTGGGACCGGGGTGATGGCACGACGGTGGCCGCCATCGTGCGACCAGCACCTAATGTTTTGGGACAACGACAGATAGAGTCTCGCCGGAGATCGATGAACTCTTGTAGGGAGATTGTAGGGAGAGATTGACGCCTCCGATTCGGAGACGCTAAAACGCGAGTTGGCTCAGAATGTATGATTCGAGATGTTCCCTGTCGCTCTCGGTAATCGAGGTAAAGTAGCAGGCCACATCGTAGCGGTCTCGGTCCGTCTCTTCCCGTTCCGGCTCGGTACGGACCACAACACCTTCACAGGCGACCTCGCGTTTTGCCGCAGCCGGGGTTTCGGTGTTCTCGGGAAGAACAAGCGTGATTTCGAGACGCGTAAGAGGCGCAATGAACTCCGGTGAAGAAAAGTATACCCCGTTGGCGCTAACGTTGATCGTCTCAAGTCGCCCGCAATCTTTGCCGCTCAGCTTGATTTCCATCGCAAGCGTCGCGGGCGCTCTAACGGCTTTTCGACGTTCCTTCGTTCTCATTCTCCGATACGTCGCGACCCCATGCCAACGGGCTCGCTCCTAAAAGTAATCCATGATGATCGGCATCATCCGTCGCGATGACGACTGGTGAATAGAGCCTTGGGGAGATCTGACCGACCTCTACCCGCCCACCCCACGGTTTACTTCTTCTTCTTGTGCCGGTTCTTGCGAAGACGTTTCTTGCGTTTGTGAGTCGCTATCTTTTTTCTTTTCCGCTTTCTCCCACAAGGCATGTTCAGACAACCCTCTCCTGGTTAGTCGCCGTTGTGATTGACTCTCGCCTTGAGTTCGTTCGAGGCTTTGAAATAAGGAACGAGCTTGGCGGGCACAAAGACACCGGCGCCTGTGCGCGGATTTCTCGCTTTGCGCGCGCGGCGCTCTTTGACCTTGAAACTCCCAAATCCGCGAAGCTCGACCTTGTCTCCTTCGGCGAGTGCACGACAAATATTTGAAATGATTTCGTTTACAACGATGCTGGTGTCCTTTTTGTTAAGTCCTGTTTGCCTCGAAATCTCTTCCACCAAATCGGCTTTCGTCATTATTCTTCACCTCATTTTCTGTTTTCGGATCTGACCCGTGAGACACAAACCAGGTCCGCCCACTCCGAAGGCCCTCCGCCGCCACTTTGGCATGTTCTCGCCTCGCAGCGGGGCAAATAGAACCTACTCAGCCAGCGAAATCAAAACTAACATAGAAGCGAGATGGTGTCAAATAATAATTTACGGGATTATGTACTTCAGGCTGATTCGCTCCTCCCGACCGACCGCCAGCGGGATGACCGTTTCACCAATGAGCCGGTCCAGCAGAGCCCGTTTTGGATGCCGTTTGACAACCCTCGGTTTGCCCGAGATCCCACCCATCCTCGCGGCCAGCTCCAGGGCATCCTCATAGGTCCCCAACTTGTCCACCAGACCGACTTCCACAGCTTCCTGCCCCGAATACAAACGCCCCTCAGCCAGTTGGCGTACCTTACGCATGGGCAACCCGCGGCCCTCGCTCACCGCCTCGAGGAACTGCCTGTACACTCCGTCGAGAAGTCTTCCCAAATACGCCTTTTCCTCCTCGGTCATTCGGCGGTATGGCGATCCGATGTCTTTGTACTCACCCGACTTGATAACGGTCACATCCAATCCGACTTTGTGGAACAGCTCTTCGGTTCGCAAAAACGCCGCAATGACCCCGATGCTCCCGGTGAGCGTGCCCTCGTGGGCGATTATCGTATCCGCTGCACAGGCGACGTAGTACCCACCTGAGGCGGCAACCGAACCCATCAGCGCAACCACGGGCTTCTTCTCGCGCACCTTTGCAACTGCATGGTAGATGGCCTGAGATGCCGCCACTCCACCACCGGGGCTGTTGATGTGGAGAAGAACCGCCTTGACGTTGCTGTTGTCACGATAGTCCTCGATCTCTGTTGTCTTTCCGATGTCGTAAAAAATCTCCCCTTTGATTTCGACTACCGCCACAGCATCGCCAAAACTCACATCCCTCTCGATGACAAACACAAACGCGAGATACAGCACGACGACAAATATCGTAATCAACAAGGCGCTGCCGAACAGAATTATGAACGCTAGATTACTTCGCTTTGACACTGTCCCGATTCCCGTGGTACGAGGGGCTACTTGTGCCGCCCCCCAAGAGTCAAACCGTTGTTCGTGACGCGTCACAGACTCGTCCCACGCACGTTATCAGAGAACCCCTTGGAGTGTCAACGGTCGTAAGAGAGAGTCGGGAGGCGTGAATGAGAGAGGATTAGATTCTGTGGCAAAAAAAAGACAGCCCCCGCCTTACCGTGTGCCCGGACTCGCTGAACAGCATTTACCTTGAGGAATGGGCCTACGCCAAAGCAACTCACGCGAAAGGCAGGGACTATATGTCGTCGTCCCTGCCTCATCAAATGACGTGCCACGCTCAAACCGCCGGTAGTGTCGTGGAAGCCCTACACCAAATCCCGGTTAACTACTTGATGTTGTGTAAGTTACGCGATGGCGCAGACAGCGAGTTTGCCGTTCATCATCCGACGTGTCTTTTTGGGTGGGGGATCCTACACACCGGCTCCAATCTCCGCAGCCTAGTCTGTTTTTTTTCAACGCACTCCAGGCCACCCCCGCGGGCGCCTGACTGCGTCATAGATCCCCACCGGTCTTGTCTCGATGTCCTCCGATGATCCGTTGTCAATCAACGGTTCTCTGGATTCCTCATGACGGTGCATCACGTGGGATCGCTTCTGAGAACGGCATCAAATGGTCAGATGTTTCTCGCGGACCGGTTGGAAAGATCGAAAATTTTCTTAAAAATGTTTTTGTAGGCGTCGCCGTACTTCACATCCCGCCGTTCCATCACGACCTGTGCGGTGAGCATGGCTTTCTCCAACTCGTAGTCCACCATGTCTTTGCCATGTCCCCACGAAAAGCTCGGCACAAATTTCTCGACCAGCTCGCTCCCATACAGATTGCAGTTGAAACCGATCACGGCACCCGAATTAAACAGCGTCCCTATCCCCGCTTTGGTGTGATCACCCATGATGAGACCGAGAAACTGCCGACCGGTTTCCCGGATCATCCCCGCGCACCACATTCGCACGGCGCTGTAGTTGTTTTTGAGGTCGCTGTTGTTGGAGCCGGCACCGATATTCACCCACTGCCCGATGTACGAATGCCCAAGAAACCCGTCATGCTGTTTGTTCGAGTAGCTCCCAAACACCGACCGATCGACCTCGCCCCCGATCTTGCACACGTCACCTATCGAGGTTCCCTCCAGGATCTTCGCGCCCGATTTGATGATGCTGTTCTTGCCGACATAGCTAGGCCCAAGTATCAATGCGTTGGCCATCACGGAGGTCCCATCGTTTATGAAGATGGGCCCCGCAGAGGCGTCCAGCACCACACCCGGTTTCAAAACCACGCCTTCGCCCACCACGACGTTATCTTCGCCAACCATTCGAACACCGGGGTAAACGACCGTCTCTTCCGACTGCCCCCGAAACGGTGACTTTTGAAAGTCATCCTCAATCACTTGGGGATTCTCGTCGATGAGCTGCCACGGAAACGACAGCAGTCTCGCTTCCGAGACATCCACACGCCTTAGGTTGTGACGGTCTATCATTTGCAGGAGCTGTTGTGGCAGCTTTTCGGCAAGACTATCCTGACCCAACGCATGATCGTCTTCGTAGGTTCCCTCGTCGGCCTCTTGCGATACCAATGTCCGCCGCCGTTGCTTGGCCCCCGATGTCTTCCCTTTGGCCGCGACATAGCCTTTGAGTTCCTTGCACAGCTGCTCGATCGTCTCTTCAGAGATTCTTTTGCGAATGTAGGCCGCAAAGTCCTGCGCGGCTTCACCGGCGAGTTTCGCGGCCACGACATACCCCCCCTTTACCGCAATCCCTCCGTCGGGGAGCTTCTCCAGCAGCTCGGCAAGCTCGGTCCCATAGCAAAGGACCCGCCCGTTGAGGAAAACCGTCTCACCGGTCGGAATTTCGTTGACGACCAGTGTCGAATCCCGAAGCTTCATGAGCGGGGCCAGATAGTCGCGGCAAAGAACACCGACCTTTTCCGCGGTGGTCTCCTCTTGAAGACGGATCCTGAAATTTTGAAAACCGATGCGGAGTTCGAAAACCGGCTGGCTCAAAGAAAGCGGGAAAAAGTTGGAGAACTTTTTGTCCTCGAATATGCAAACAAAGGCCGCCACTCCTGTTTCACTCCCCTCTCAGTCTATCCGCCCGTGGGTTTCGCCGCCTCCCAAAATCGTTCGAGCGGGGCAACTACTGGCCGCCGTATCCCGGTCCGAGGTTGCCGTGTCTCTCCGGGTCCAGGCACAAAAATGGTGGAGTTGACGGGAGTCGAACCCGCGACCTCTTGACTGCCAGTCAAGTGCTCTCCCAGCTGAGCTACAACCCCACGCCAAAACACCTTAACAGACAAACACCCAAAGTCAAGCGCAAACGATTCCGCCGCGACCGCGAAGGTCCTTGACAATAACGACGTTAAGCTCTTACCATCCGGGTAATGACCGTTGGACGTTGCCACGATTTGGATATGCCGGAGTGGTGAAATTGGTAGACGCAGGGGACTCAAAATCCCCCGGAGCCTAGCTCCGTGTCGGTTCGAGTCCGACCTCCGGCACCACACGTTCCACAGCCAACCCATGTTTGCCGTCTCAACGACCGTATCAACCTGTCGGCACTCCAAAGAGAAACTCGCGCCACGATGGCGGCGGGTCATGAGCCGAGAACCGTGATTGGAACCCGATCAACCAGCTTGGTCTCGAGGGTCTTTTTATCAGCCGAAGACCGGCTTCCTCCGGTGTCAGTCCCCCTTTTCTTCTGTTGCAAGGGCGACAGCACGTCACGATATTGGTCCACTCGGTCCGGCCGCCTCTCGAGCGCGGAATCACGTGGTCGCAGGAGAGGTCTCGCGGTTTGAGTTTATCCCCGCAGTATTGACAACGGAACTTGTCCCTCGCATATATGTTTTCGCGCGAGAATTTGACGTCCCATCTTCGAAAACGGACAAAGCGAATCAACCGTACAACGGCGGGAACACGCACCGCACAGGTGGCGGCGTGGACCTCTTTATCCGACTCCCGGAGCACCTCGACCTTTTCGAGAAAGACAAGCTTGAGCGCCCGCTTCCAGTTGATGACGTTCAGCGGTTCGAATGAGGCATTGAGCACTAAGACTTGTTCGAAGGCCTGCACTCCTTGACAAAAACATCGTGCATTTACGGCTTGACTATGGACAAAATATACCCGAGATCACGAAAAATTGCAAAGGGCGGGCCAAATGTGCCGCCGTCGGCGTATCTCACCCAAACGCCGGGTCCCGGACCGAAAAAGTTCCTTGAAATGACTGGCAAATTCGTTAACATAAATAAAGAGAAACACTTTCACATGGTTGCGGCGGCAGGCTCCATTTGAGGGAAGATACGATGCGTACCTCTATCACGAGTTCATATACCGGGCCCCGTTTGCACGGGCTCGCAACTCTGTTAGCCAGCTCGATCTGCCGCGCGGCCGTCTGTGTTTCCCTTTTGTTTGGTGCAACCGCGCACATCGTCACCGCAGACGCGTTTCCATCGGTGGCAACACAAACCGAGGACGCCCCCGACTCGGCATCCCAAGTGATGATCGGTGTGCTTCAGGGAGCCATCGGCCCCGTCACGAAGGACTATGTTCACCGTGTCCTCGAAAAGGCCAGAACCGAAGACCCCGAATGCGTGATCTTCATGATGGACACCCCCGGTGGCCTCGACGCGTCGATGCGAAGCATCATAAAGGATATATTCTCGAGCCCCGTCCCCGTCGTGATTTTCGTCTACCCCAGCGGTGGCCGGGCAGCAAGCGCGGGTGCGTTGATCGGCCTGGCGTCCCACGTGGTTGCGATGGCGCCAGGGACCAACATCGGTGCGGCGCACCCGGTCCCCGTCGGCCAGGGGAAAATGGACGAGGAGATGTTGGAAAAAGTGACCAACGACGCCGCTGCCTATGCCCGTGGCATCGCAAAGGAACGGGGTCGCGATGTCGAGTGGGCGGAAAAGATCGTTCGCGAAAGCGCGTCATCGACGGCCGAGGAGGCCCTGGAACTCGGTGTGATAGACCTGATCGCCGGCGACATCGACGAGCTTCTCGAGAAACTGGACGGGCGAACCGTGGTCGTCGACGGCCGCGAACACACGCTCGCTACAGCCAACGCAGTTACCGTCGAAGAGGAGCCCTCGATTCGCGAGAAGTTCCTCGCCAGAATTTCCGATCCTAACATAGCCTATCTGCTCATGCTACTTGGCATTTTTGGGATTTTTTTCGAACTGCAAAACCCCGGGGCGATCTTCCCCGGTGTCGTCGGCGCCATTGCGATCCTCCTAGCGTTCTTCGCGCTTCAGCTTCTCCCCGTGAATCTGGCCGGTCTCGCGTTGATCGTTCTGGCGATCATCATGTTCCTCCTGGAGATCAAAATCCCTTCGGGAGGTCTTTTAACTATTGGGGGAATCGTTTCTATGCTAATCGGATCGATCATGTTTATAGATTCACCGTTGCCCTTTATGCGTGTATCCTTTGCAGTCATCATTCCGGCCGTGATCGTCACCGCCTTGTTTTTCGTTTTTGGAGTGGGTATGGGTCTCAGAGCCCAAAGGCGAAAAGTCACAACGGGGGAGAAAGGTATCATCGGCGAGATCGGCACCGCGAGAACCGAGGTGTGGGAAAGCGGCTCTGTGTTCGTACACGGTGAACACTGGAACGCGTATAGCGATGAAAAGATCCCCGCGGGTTCCAAAATCGAGGTGGTAGCCGCAGAGGGTATGGTCTTGAAAGTCAAGCCACAAGGGCAGAAGGAGGTTTCTTAAGTGGGCATTCCCGTGATCGTAGTCGTCTTTTTTGTTATCATGATCCTGGCGAGCGCAATTCGCATTCTCCGCGAGTATGAACGCGCTGTCGTGTTTCGTCTCGGTCGTCTCGTGGGAGTAAAGGGCCCCGGTTTGGTGATCCTGATCCCGATATTCGATCGAATGGTCCGCGTGAGCCTCAGGGTTGTCGCGATGGACGTCGCCCCACAAGACGTCATCACAAAGGACAACGTATCGGTAAAGGTCAACGCCGTCGTCTATTTCCGTGTGATGTCGGCAGACAAAGCTATCGTTGAAGTCGAGGACTTTCTCTATGCCACGACCCAGCTTGCCCAGACCACACTCCGGTCGGTTTTGGGACAGGTCGAGCTCGATCAACTTCTCGGCGAGAGAGAGGCGATCAATCAAAGGCTCCAGCAGATCATCGACGAGCAGACCGACTCGTGGGGAATCAAGGTGTCGCTCGTAGAGGTCAAGCACGTCGACTTGCCCGTCGAAATGCAGCGTGCTATTGCCCGCCAGGCCGAAGCGGAGCGGGAGCGCCGTGCAAAAGTGATTCACGCCGACGGTGAGTATCAGGCATCGCAGAAACTGTTCGAAGCGGCCAATATTCTGAGCCAGAACCAGATGACCCTTCAGTTGAGGTTCTTACAAACACTCACCGAGGTCGCTTCGGAAAAGAACTCGACGATGATATTTCCCGTTCCAATCGATCTTTTTGAGCCTTTGATTGCGAAGCTAAAGAAAGAGACCAGCTAAAACACTCCGGAACCGCGGCACCCCCACCCGAGTCCAAGAGATCTGCGGCCTCGGCTCGACATCGATAAGGCACCGGAACTCGAGAATACGCTTGAACTCGCGAGCGGTTTCCTGTAAGTTGCCATCATGTTTCGAACGCGCTACCTGGTGTTGGCTTTGTTGTGGTGCATGGTGTCCTCCTGTCAGGACATGGCCCTCCACTATTACAACCGTGGAATCGACGCCATGGAACAGGATGACCCCTCCGCCGCGGTGGAGTTTTTCGAGAAATCCCTCGAAGCCCGTCCATCCGATCCAGACACCCACATGAATCTTGGAGTCGCCTACCATGCCGTCGGGAACTACGACGCGGCCATCACGGAGTTCAAGATCGCGCTCGACACATATCCGTCCGATCCGGTACTCCACTTCAACATGGGATAGACCTACGCGGCAATGGGCGCGCACCAGACGGCGGCCCGGGAATACGAACTGGCCATTCGCCTCGATCCCGATTTTTACGAAGCCCTCGGCGCATACGGGAAACTACTCCTGGAAACCGGTGACTACGCCGCCGCCGAAGAGCGCCTCATCAACGCGATAACGATCAAACCGTCTTACGAAAAAGCCTACATCTACCTGGGCTGGGTTTACGCCAAGACTGAAAAAGTCCACCAGGCCACTTACTACCTCTACCGTGGCCTGAAGGCGGACCCAAATTCCACCTACGGCCGGTTGGGCCTCGGGCTCGCGTTTTACAAAAAACGTCTTTACGACGAAGCCATCGCTGAGTATGAAAAAGTCATATTCAGGGAGAGCGACAACGCCGATGCCCACCTCGGGATCGGTCAGTGCTATACGGCCCTCGGGAAGACCGACAAGGCGGAGAAGTCAATCTCGAAAGCGCTCGAGCTAAAACCCGCTTACCCGCCGGCGCACAAGGCCTTTGGTGATCTTTATTTCAGACAGAAAGAGTATGCCGCCGCCACGGCGAGTTACAGAATGGCGATACAGCAACAGGAGGATTATGCCGAGGCATACGTAGGTTTAGGACGGGTGTTCGCGTCGACAGCTCAGTTTCAGGAGGCCGAGGAGGCTTTTGACAAGGCGCTGACCTACCGCCCCAACAATGCGCGGATCCTCTTCCACCTGGGTCATCTCTACAGAATTAT
>CP070677.1:3530526-3536320 GCA_020352495.1 Candidatus Latescibacterota bacterium | reverse complement strand
GCCTCACCGCCCCTGGCAGGCGGCGGGCGGGCGGTGGGTCGCTCCCGACGCCCTCTGTGGTCTTCCGTCGGGCGGCGGGGGGGGGGGCATCTCCGACCACTCCATTTAATTCTATACGAAACATTTTTTTTTGAATCCGTCACATGGGTTCGACTTCTGGAACCACCAGGTACTCTCTTTCCAAATGCAAAATCAGAATGTAGGCAGCGTGCGCGCGCGACCGCCTAAACGTTTCCTTGGTGCGCACCGGCACCCCCCCCCTTAGCGGAACGTGAGAAGCGCAATGGACCGTACCACCAACGCTCGAGACTCTCGGTGTCATCGAAGTGGAATCCCAGCACCTCAGTGACCATCGTCTTCTTTTCAGCATCGTGCTTCGTGAACTCCAAGTGGCAATCCATCCGACGCGACTGGTACTCCTCGATTGGGAACTCCTGCGAATGCCAGTTCGAGCGCATGATCACGGTATCGAGCAGTGGACTGACTGCCATCGTAAGGTCCATGGCTTTCGAATCCTCCCAACGATCACGCAATCGGGTAAGCTCCCAAGGTATAGGATGGGCTGTTCGTCGGGACCATGGCCCTGGCACGAATTTTAATTACATCGGTTCTTGTCGAATTGAACGAACGTCCGATGGTAAGACATTACTTGACTGTCGCTATACCCCGCTCACGCGCCACCCCCACACTTCTTTCCTAAAACTTCCTTCGGCTGCATGGGAAGAGACGATTGGAGGGACGCAGCACTCCTTTTCCTCATTCCACTCCTCGCGGTCCTGCTGGTGTCCTCGCTGATCGTGAGCTTCAAGCCCAGGCGCGAGCTCGATGGGCACGACTGGTGGAGGTGGCACGCGCGCCCTCGCTCGCTTCCGAAGGTCGGAGAGTGGCTGCGATCGACAGTCCTCCCGTTCTCGGAGAGCCCCGAGCTCGTCCAGCGCTTCAACGGGTCCGTCGCTGCCATCGCGAAGGCCCTGAAGGCCCCGGGAGGAACCATGGTGGCGTTCGACGGGCGCAAGGGAGGCGTCGTCCTGATGAACCTGCTGCAGTTCGCGCTGCGCGCACCGAAGCGTCGGGTGCAGGCGGACCCGGTCGTCTTCTGGGTGCGCCTCAGGCACGACTTCGGGGAGGTCTCCGACTTCGTGGAAAGGGCGGAGCGTCACTACGGAGTCCGCGTGCGCGCCATCGAAGCGGAGAGCTTCCGGGAAGGCGTCGGGGAAGCCAGGAGACTCTGCCCGAATTGCAGCGCGCTGCTGGTCGGGTCGCGCAGGCAGAAGGTCACGTGCCGGCAGAGATCCCCGATCGAGCGGGTGGAGGGCTTCGACCTCGCGCTCCACGCGCCCCTGCTCGACTGGACGTACGGGAACGTGTGGGCGTACATTGCGGCCCTGGGGCTCGACTACCCGAAGGTGTACGATGTGGGGTACACGTCCGTGGGCACGAAAAGGGACAGCGCTCCGAACCCCTTCCTCAGGCGGTTCGTCGATGGGGAGAAGACGTACGAGCCAGCCCACCGCTTGAGGGACGCCTCGAAGGAGAGGTCTGGACGGGCCATCCGGATAGCGTGAAGGTGTAGCGTTCGAATATACAGCGTTTCTTTTACCTTTGCGGCGAAGCAATCGCGCATCCGGAGCGAATGTCGAGTGGCTTCAAAAATTTCGAGGTCATCCCCGTGGAAGGGACAAAGCAGTCCAATGCAATCGTTGCTCGATATTTTGAACAACCGTCCAACCCCCTCCCCCCCACACGAACCCTTTTCATCAACAATACTCGAACCGTAGGCCTGGGGGTTCGTGGAACTTCGAGTCCCCCCTCTCATTTTCCCGGCTGAATTCAAACAACTAAGAGGCCTCTAAAATCCGGAGGATTCCCCCTCCCCCCCGCAGAGAGAGAGAACGAAGTGGAACGTTCATTTTGACTTCACACGGTTTTTCACTTTTTTTTTCCCACCCTAGGAATTCAATCAGCAATGCAGAACGTTCACACGGTTTTTCACTTTTTTTTTCCACCCTAGGAATTCGATCTGCAATGCAGAACGTTCACACGGTTTTTCACTTTTTTTTTTGCCACCCTAGGAATTCGATCTGCAATGCAGAACGTTCGCACGTTTTTTCACTTTTTTTTTTGCCACCCTAGGAATTCGATCTGCAATGCAGAACGTTCACACGGTTTTTCACTTTTTTTTTTCCACCCTAGGAATTCGATCTGCAATGCAGAACGTTCGCACGTTTTTTCACTTTTTTTTTCCACCCTAGGAATTCGATCTGCAATGCAGAACGTTCGCACGGTTTTTCACATTTTTTTGCCACCCTAGGAATTCGATTGGCAATGCAGAACGTTCGCACATTGTTTTCACCTTTTTTGGATCCCCAGACCCTCACGCATCTCTCAGACGGACGACTTCGAAGTGACGCAGCGTGTGAAGAGGGGGCACCCTTCGAATTTTGAGGGAATCCGAACGCTCGTAGCGATTGGCTTCGTTCAACGATGGGGGCGGTTTTCTTCGTAAAAGACCGACGATATGTACGAATGGGTAGGGGCATTTTCCCACGCAGACGCCCTCCACGCCATTTTATTCCTCCAAATTTCCAATGATGCCTGGGAAACCGTAGTGTTCATGGAAAAAGATTGTCCTCATGTGCCCACCGACCTGCTCTCCGAGGAAGGGATCGAACCCGCTCCCATCCGAAAATCTTGGCCTCCCGCTCCAATCGTCCCCAAACGCGTCGCAGCTCGGAACGACAAGCGTTCCGGACTCCCACGCCTCGCTCCTTCCGTCGGAACGAACCACCAAACGGTCCCCCACCCTACCTCCCTTCCTCTTCGTTTGGAGAGCGACGGAAAGCGCTGGCACGAACTCGTACGAGATGCTCTGTCGCACGACCGCCTTCAGGAATTCGAACTCGTGGTACAGACCCCCGACGTCCTTCGTCTTCTTCCATTTGACGAAGTCCTTGACCTTCAACTCCATGCTTCTCCGCTTGCCAGGGTTTCCGAGCGAGAACCCGCACGCGGTCAGTCGGTCCTCCCTCGTTGCGCATTCCATCCGAAAGACCTTTGGCGAACCTGGGTGCCTGTAGTGAAAAGCGTAGGGGCTCCTCCTTCTCCAGCCAGACGGTAGGACCCCTGCGATCTCTGACGGTTCCGGTCCGGGAGATTGGACGGGAAAAGGTACGAACCTTTGACCTCGCCCCCCTCTCCCAACTCGACGCACTCGAACCGGTCGTCGAGTAGGATGAAATGGAATGCGAGAACGAGGGCTTCGACGGGGGTTTTGACGTCAACCTCGCTCCTCCTTAGCGCGTCGATCGCTCCGCTGGGAGGGATTCGTAGCATGCCTAGACCCTTCTTTTCTTTCCCACCCCGAACCCAGTGGGCGCGCTCGCCCCCCACTTCCGCGCGCCGCCTCCCATCCACCGCATCGGAAACCTCGCTTGGATTTTATAGAAAGCAAAAAGGGGAAAAATTGGGCCGAGATTCATCCGACAAAAGCCCGTTTTTTTTTTTGACATAAAATCCTAGCGGAAAGAAATGAAGTTTATTTCGTGGCGCGCGAGCGTCGCACCCAGCAGCGCGACCGACCGCGGAACCGACTATCGAATCTCGAGGTCGTCCAGATCCAGGTCATGGAAAGGGCAAAAAATTCCAAAGTAATTGTCGTTGGAAATTTTGACCGAACCTCTGACGTTCACCTTCCATTTGTACTCGTCCGGAATCCAGAAGATGGTCCGGAACTCCAAGGGCTGGTCGTTGATCGTGACGGTCGTCGTTCCCCCGTCACCTCCCTCCATCAGTTGCATCTGCGGTGGTTGGACCGACCTTACGACGTGGAACCCTCCCAAATCCTTGTCGTATTTTACGGAGTAGTCCGACCCCTGGATCCTTGCGCAAACGGCCCCCATCCCATCCACGGTCGCATGGTCTCCATCGGACTGGGTGGTGTACTGGACTTTCCCAACGAACCATTCTGGGTTGGAAGAAAGATCACCCCCTTCGCTGTCGCTGGATTCCTCGTCTCGCTCAATCCTCCTCCTTTTCCTGGAAAGAGATCCTGGTCGACGTCTTCCGAACATGTTCGCGCGCGAAGGAGCAGCGGAACGATAATAACTGCGGAGAGCGAGGTTGCCCCCGGGAACCCGCCGAATCTTTTTCCTTCCGCAACCAAAAACACCCGGGGTGGGGGTCGCTCCCCCAACGAAAGTTTCGAGCGCCCCATGCCGGATCGGGGAGGGTCGAGCCCGTAGCTCCCGGGAGGGGGAAAGTAGGAATGAGCGAAACCACTAGAGTTCCGAAGTTCGAGGAGAGGTCGGTCTCCGTTCCAAGGTAAGAAGCGACTCGCTGACCCCCACGGATAGGACGTTGAAATCATTGCTCGCGGGTGAGGATCGCGATTGGCTCACCGAGTTCGTTCCGAACTACATCCTGTACGCGGACCTGCACATGCAAGAAATGGAGGTGGGTGAACGGAACGCAACACTAACGCAACCACCGCAGAGACGCGGCATCGATACCGATTCGATCAACCGTACGAGGAACGGTGTCGTGGACAGGTAAGCAGCGACCGATCGGTGACGTTCCAAGGTTCGGAATAGGAAGCGAAAGCCCCCATGAGGTAAGCGATCCCGAAGCGTTCCGATCAACCCACAGTTGGAACTGAACGTCGAGAAGGCATGCTCGCTGGAGTCCGGAATTCTTATCGAGCGATGCGAGCTCCACGAGAGTGAAAACCAATGAGAATTGCCTGTGTCCTTTTTTCTTCTTCCGCGGGTGTTCCCTTCGAACGGTGAAGACCACTGTCTCGCTCCATGTTCTCGACTCGCCGAATGGATGCGAAAATAAAATTGATGCCCCCCCTCCCCGTTTACGTATCCAAACCTTGCTTCCGGTGCCTGCCCCTGCGCCCATCGGAGCCCCGGGAGTTCCTTTAGTAGTATGTGGGTCCACCGTATCGGGGTCGGTCCCTATTCCGAGGAGATGGAAGCGAAGCGGAGGAGGGTCGGTGGGACCCTCGAACCTCTGCTGTGGGAACCCGTCCACGGTCCGCTCTCGATCGTGCTGTCGTTTCTGGACCTCCGCACTGTCACGGAAGGTTGCTGGCCATCGTGCAGGTCCTTCGCTGCGCCTTGCCTCGCTAGACTGAAGACTTCGGGGGTGTGGGAGATGTTCTCCGATCGTTGGTTCCTCGGAGAGCGACTCGCACTGGCGATGGTCCCCTCCAAGCGCACTGGAGGGGGTGGGAACTTCGCCCTGATGTCGATGGCGTGTCGATTGGGGTACGTGGAGTTGGCGCGAAAGTTGCTCCGCGTTGGTTTCGACTTTGGGACTGGGGGGGTGGGGGTACTAGAACATGCAGCGGGAAGGGACCTTACGGACGTGCTCGGTGTTCTGCTGAAGATCGATGGTGCGAGTCCGAGCGTGAACGGCAACTACAAGAACTGGCAAGTGGTAAGAGGGCAGTTGGAGATCGTAAAACTGCTGCTGAAGGGTAAGAGGGTGGACCCGAGCGCAAGGGACAATGAAGCGATCCTGTATGCGGCTCAGTTCGGGCACACGGAGATCGTGGAACTGCTGCTGAAAGATCCTAGGGTGGACCCGAGCGCGAATCGCAACGCGGCGATCCGGCGTGCAGCTGAGAACGGGCACGTGGGGATCGTGGAACTGCTGCTGAAAGATCCTAGGGTGGACCCGAGCGCGCGCGACAACGAGGCGATCCAGCGCGCGGCATTTTCCGGGCACTTGGAGGTCGTGGAGCTGCTGCTCAAGCATCCAGATGTGGATCCGAGGGCGGGGGACGACT
>CP070677.1:3525110-3530426 GCA_020352495.1 Candidatus Latescibacterota bacterium | reverse complement strand
TGCCTTTGCGTCAAAATCAGCTCACAAAAATGCTCAGGAGGTATAATACCGTAGGGTGAAATAATTCAGCCGATATCCAACTCGCAATCCTTCCTTTAGTTACATCCAGTAAAGACGGGCCGATCTGAGCCGGTTGACGGACAGTGCCTGGCACCTGATAATGCTCATTTCTTGTCCAAAACTTCAGGAGTGTGAAATTAGCTTCATCATTCGGCCATGGCATGTATTTCCTCGGCGTAAGATGATATTAAGCATGGGATCTATATTATAATAGAGCAAGCGTAAGTGCAAAGCTGGCAAGGCGGACGAGATTTTTGGAAGGCACAGGTGATCGTTAGTTCTTTTTCTCGCTGTAAGATTGTGTTAGCGTTACCTTGTCCCAAACAGGTAGCCACGGAAGGAGATGACGCAGGATGGCAGAGGGTGATTTTGGAGAAGTCATAAACGCGTTCAGGTCGCGTTTCCCACGCGGCGTGGGTGGCAGCATCCGCGGAATCATTATCCTTGTCGTGTTGGCGTTGATCGCTTTTTCGATGTTCTATACGATCGATCCCGAGGAGGTCGGGATCGTTCTTAGATTGGGGAAGTATGTGCGGAGCACCGATCCTGGACTTCATATGAAGCTTCCCGTCGGAATCGAACAAGTGACCAAGGTGCCCGTCCAGCGCCAGCTCAAGGAGGAGTTTGGATTCCAGACGGTGTCCGCCGGGGTTCGAAGCCAGTACTCGGAGAGCGGCCGGGAGGCCGAGTCCAACATGCTCACCGGCGACCTCAACGCCGCTGTTGTCGAGTGGGTTGTCCAGTACCGTATTGTCGAGCCCTACCAGTATTTGTTCCGTGTCCGAAACGTGCGTAGCACGTTCCGGGACATGACCGAGGCGGTCGTGAGACGGGTTGTCGGTGACCGGACGGTGAACGAGGTGCTAACCGTCGGTCGTCAGGAGATCGCCGGGTTGGTCGAGGAGCAGCTCCAGGAGCTTTGCAACCAATACGAGACGGGGATCAAGGTCGAACAGGTCGTCCTCCAGGACGTCAACCCGCCCGACCAGGTGAAACCGTCGTTCAACGAAGTCAACGAGGCTCAGCAGGAGAGGGAGAAGCTGATCAACGAGGCTCAGTCGGATTACAACCGGGTGATTCCGCGAGCGCGGGGCGAGGCGCAACAGACGATCAACGAAGCAGAAGGTTACGCTCTGAATCGTGTTAACACGGCACGTGGTGACTCGGCCCGGTTTGTTGTCGTCTTTGACGAGTACCGAAAGGCACCCGAGGTTACCAAGAAACGGATTTATCTCGAGACCATGAGACAGATCCTCCCGCAGGTTTCCAAAAAAATCGTCATAGACGAGGAGTTGAAGGGAATCATCCCGCTGTTGAACCTCGAACCGGCGGATACGAGGAAGGGGGGTGATGGGAAATGAGAATCGCCCTGATCGTTGGTGTCATACTGGTACTTATCGTACTCAGAAGTGCGCTCTACATCGTTCAGGAACCTGAACAGGTGATCATTACCCAGTTCGGAAAACCCGTGGGCGATCCCGTCACCACACCCGGACTCAAGATGAAAATTCCCATCGTACAGAAGGCACACCGCTTCGATAAACGATTTCTCGAATGGGACGGTGATGCAAACCAGCTCCCCACCAAGGACAAGCGGTTCCTCTGGGTCGACATGTATGCCCGATGGCGGATCAGCGACCCGCTGCTTTTCTTCCAGAGACTCCGTGATGAACGCGGTGCGCAGACGCGTCTCGACGACATCCTCGATGGTGAGACACGAAACGCGATCGCCAATCACAATGTCGTGGAGGTGATCCGGACATCAAACAGGGATCCGATCCCCACCGAACTCGAAGGAGCCGACGAGGGGATGCTCGACGAAATCCGATTCGGGCGTGAAATGATCCGCAATGAGATCCTGACCAAGTCGCAGTCCAGAACGACGGATCTCGGGATCGAGATTCTCGATGTCCAGTTCAAACGGATCAACTATGTCGAGGAAGTCCGCCGGAAGGTCTACGAGCGAATGATCGCCGAGCGCCGGCGGATCGCCGACCGCTTTCGCTCGGAGGGTGAGGGCGAAGCCTCACGAATTCGCGGTGAAAAGGACAGGGACCTCAAACGGATCCAGTCGGAGGCGTACCGGCAGGCGCGTGAGATCATAGGACGGGCGGATGCCGCAGCGACAAGTATCTACGCGGCGGCCTATGATAGCTCGCCCGCAACCCGGGAATTCTACGAATTCTTAAAGACCATGGAGATATATGAAACCACGGTCGATCGGGAGACGTCGCTGATCCTCACCACTGATGGGGAGTTTTACAAATTCCTCAAGTGACAGAGTGGCATTGAGATACGTCATTCTTGGGGGCGACCGCGTGCGGGTCGCCCCCTTTCTTTGGTCGGGTGACGCCACCAGAATCCCGCCTGCCCGCTAAACCCGCTCTTGTTGTGTGAAAAGTTGACATTTATCAAGTTGTGAAATACTCCTGGGTGATTAAATTATTTAGTAAGGGGTGCAGCCACACCAGTTTGACACTTTCGACCCAGCCTGCTCCCCCTCCCCACGTGTCCCCACATGAAGCTGTTTCTGGAGGTGGACATCGTCATGCATACGAAAGGAACTCATTGGAATCCCACCAGATATGTGAGCGGGGCGCTTGGGACGGTTGTCATTCTTGCCGTGGTTTTTCTCAGCGGTTGTCAGGACTCCAGCACGACCTGCCCGTGTTCAATACCACTGACACCATCGGGTAGCCTTATTGATTTCACAGGCTGCAAGCCGTTTGAAGACCCCGGCGACGGCCCTCCCATTATCACACCGGTCACTGCGGACTGCATCATGTACCGCTATGACGGTGTGAGCACGCTTCGGATCATACATGTGAATGCCGGTTTTAACTGTTGTCCCGGCGATCTCATCGCCGATATCGATATCGCAAACCACGTCATCACCATCACCGAAAACGAGACCGAGTCGGCATGCCGCTGTTTGTGTTTGTACGACGTGGAATATGAGATTGTCGACCTTGTGCCCGGTGAGTACACGATTCGTTTCATCGAACTCTATACGACGGAAAACGACGAGATACTCGAATGCACGGTAGATCTCGTCGCGTCGCCATCGGGTCTTCACTGTATAGACCGGGATCATTACCCTTGGGGTGATGGCACGACCAATGATGACCCGAATGGGAGGCTCGTTGGCGCGACGGGGTGCAAGAGCCTAGGCAAAAGAAGTGCCATCGAAGCGACGCCGTCCAACCAAGACTGTATCGATTACGTTTTCAACGATGGCGTCATGTTGCTCACGCATATCAATGCCGGTTTCAACTGCTGTCCGGTAATCGGCGCCGACATTACGATCGTAGGCAACGTCATTACAATAACTGAAACGGAAATCGAAGGGCTCTGCGACTGTCTGTGTCTCTTTGACCTCGATTACGAAATCAGAAACCTCCCCCCCGGCGAATACGAAATCGTGGTGATAGAGCCCTATCTCCAAGAAGGGGATGATCCACTCGAGTTTACCGCCGAGTTGTTTGCCGCGCCGTCGGGATCCTTTTGCGTCGAGCGCGATCATTACCCCTGGGGGTTGTGAGAACGACTCGTCCTGACATACTCCGATTGAACGCGCTGGCAGAGACACCACGCCCCGACGATTCCCTCATCGGATATCTGGCACGTGAGGGTTGATCTTGTCATCGAGGTTGAGGCTTTGCACGTCGAGCAGGATCGCCGTCGTCCAGGTTGTTCCGAAGTCCAAAGCCGTGTTAAGATATATACCGCGTCAGCTGTTTCGGCCGCTATCGGGAATAAATGAGCCCAGCAGCGGCCGGTCACATACTGGCGACAGCATCTACAGACGCGAAAGGCAACCGGAAGAGAGAGACCTGCCCGGGGTAGGCAAATGACCCGACGAAAAAGCGACAAAACGGCGTCAAAAACAAAAAAAACGACAGAGCCGACAGGATTCTCGGACGCTGCGGGATCCCAAACCGACTCCAACGGGAGACTCCGCTGGTTCTCGCCGGGAAAGATCATGCTTTTGACATTCCTGGTCGGCTTGCTGGTTCGAATCATCTACGTGTTCACGTTTCGTGAATCGCCCTTCTATCACAGCCTCCTCGTCGACGCGCAGTGGCACGACAACTGGGCCCGGGAATGGGCCAACGGCACCTGGAGCATGGACGGCCGCGCGTTCTTTCGCGCCCCGTTGTATCCATTCTGGCTCTCTTTGATATACCGCGTTTTCGGTCATGACCTCATGGTGGCGAGGATTGTCCAGGCGCTGCTCGGCGCGGGGACGGCCGCCGCACTCGCCGGATGCGGCTGGCGGATCGGCGGGAGGAAAACGGCGTTATGGGCAGGCGGTATAGCGGCGCTCTACGGGCCGTTTATCTATTTCGATGCGGAGTTTTTGATCCCGAATCTCCTTCTGGCTCTGCTCGCTTGGTCATTGTTTTTCGCTCTGGCACCCCCATCGCGGCGTTCGTACGTCATTTCGGCGTTGTTGCTGGGGCTTGCTGTGATCGCACGCCCGACGGCGTTGGTGCTCCTCCCCGTGGTATTCATCTTTCTGTGGGGGCGGTTGCGAACGAATCCGGCACTTCGAAAACAGCTCGCGACCCTGACGGTTCTGGTGACCCTTGCTCCCGCATTTGTCGTGACGGTATTCAACGCCATCGAGGAAAACACGTTTGTTTTCATAGCCAGTCAAGGTGGCGTGAACTTCTACGCAGGAAATCACGAAAACGCCTCGGGAAGAAGCGTGGCGATCCCCGAATTCGAGGAGGCTCAGAATTCCTGGGCCGATTTTGTGACAGGCTCTTATCGTGTCCCCCAGGCGGAACTCGGGAGACGGGTCAGCTCCAGGGAGATGTCGGGCTACTGGAGTAAAAAAGCATGGAACTGGATTACCGCGGAGCCGGTGGATGCGTTTCTTCTCACACTCAAGAAGGCGTATTACGCGCTAAACGCATATGAAATGCCAAACAACCGCGATATCTATTTTGAACGGCCGTTTCCGTTGAACGTGTTTCTTTGGAAGACACCTCTCTTCGCTTTTCCCTGGGGACTGATATTCCCACTCGCTCTCATGGGTGCCATCATAGGTCTCCAGATCCGGGACAAACGGAGTTTTGTAGGTCTTTTGCTAGGTTGGCTCGTTCTCTACGCGGTCTTTCTCGTTCCGTTCTTTCTGTGCGCCCGGTTTCGACTGGGTCTGGTCCCCGCGATGATTCTTTTGGCCGCTATCGCGCTTTCCGAATGGAAAAAAATGCGCCGGATTGGACCTCTCGCGGCGGGAGTCGTTGC
>CP070677.1:3512763-3525010 GCA_020352495.1 Candidatus Latescibacterota bacterium | reverse complement strand
CGAGCGAAGATCCCGGGGCTTGCACTCAGGACAGCGCGAGCGCGGGGCAGCCAAGGCTCAACGGGACGTCTCCATTCGGTAGTTCGGCCGGGCTTGTTTGGCTCCCGGCGGGGAAATCCCGAAGCCCTTGAAAACAAAATAACTAGCGCTTTGGCCCGCCGCGCGCCGATCACGACGCAATCGCCCCAAGAGTACCCGAAAAACGCGAAAACAAACTGTACGAACCGACCGACTTGTTCTATAATATATCGAACGTGTCCCGCCCCTGAAGCACCACCCGCGCCTGGGCTTCCGCGGTGGGGCGAAAAATTTTAACACATTTCTTGACAAGCGTTTGCCAGTTCTCTAAATTCCGTTGGGATAGAGACTGGCTGCGGGCTGACGGCTCCGGTCGAGCCGAGTTGTCGTAGACAACGATACTTGTGTCACCGAACACAATCCTCTCGACCGTGTGGTGCCGTCAAAATCTTTTTGTCCGGCGAGATTTCATCCAAGTTAGAAACCAACTCGGACAAAAAGTCGCTCGCTGATCCAGCCTGTCAAGTAAAAGGTGAACAGCCGGACCGCCGCTTTTCTTCCATGCCCTCGATGTAAGGTGTCGGGGGCCTTCAAGCACAAAACGACAGTTCGACTGCGAACTCGTTTTCGTTTCCTGGTCATTTAACAAATCGGTTCTGTACGAAACCGAACACCAATCATGAGCCAATCGATCGAGCCGAACAAAGAGACCGAGGTCCAGCAGGATCTCAAGGAACCTGTGCAAGTAGACCAACACATCGTCGAGATCGTCTCCGACTCCGGTGAAGGCGCGCAAACCGCCGGCCAGATGTTTGGGACGATATGCGCAAAAATGGGAAAGAGTGTGTGGACGGTAGAGATCATCCCAGCGGAAATTCAACCGCCACCGCGAAGCGCCCCCGGTGCGAGCGGTAACCGCATCCGGATCGGCTCCTTCCCCATCACCAACGCAGGTGATCTCGCCGATGTCGTTGTCGGGTTCAACGAGCAAGCGCTTATGGGTGGGATGTCTGCGGGCAAATTCAAACCGGGGTGCATCATTCTGTTGGAGAGCATGTGGCGTGATCACAGTGATCCCCAGATTGCCGAAGCGTACACCGAGGTAATGGGCAAGCTCACCGCCGACGGGTACAACGTGTTCGAAGTCCCGATGGAGGAGGAGTGCAAGAAATACGTCGACAATCCCCAACGGGGCAAGAACATGTTTGTCGTCGGGTTACTCTGCAACATTTACAATCTCGATCACCGGATAGCCCACGAGGAAATAGCGCACAAATTCAAAAGAAAAGGCGACAAGGTAATCAAGCCAAACATCGAACTCTTGGAGGCTGGTTATCGTTGGGCCGACCAGAACGTCCCCTTCAAATTCGATATCCCTCCGTGTGGAATAACCGAACCGCAGATCGTCTGCAACGGGAACACGTCGCTGGCGCTTGGCATTGTCGCCTCCGGCATGGAAGTGTGCGCCATGTATCCGATCACCCCGGCAACCTCCGCTTCACACTACTTGAGCGATATTTTTGAGGAGGTCGGTGGAATAGTCCATCAGTGTGAGGACGAGATCTCCGCGTGCGCATTTGCGATCGGCTCGTCGTACGCGGGAAAGTGCGCGGTGACGATCACGTCCGGTCCCGGGATGTCGCTAAAGACCGAGCTCATGGGGCTCGCGGTTATGGGCGAGATTCCCCTTGTGCTGGTCAACGTCCAGAGGGGCGGTCCAAGCACGGGGCTTCCCACAAAGGTCGAACAAGGTGATCTTCTAAGCACGCTCCATGGTACACACGGAGACGCCCCAAAGATCGTGATGGCGGCTGCGACAATTGAGGATTGCTTTTACTCGGTGATCACGGCCAGCAAAATCGCCGAGGCGTTTCGGACGCTCGTCGTGGTCCTGACCCACGCCAACCTGGCCACTGGTCAGCAGGCGTTTCCCCGCCCGCAGTTCAACAAGGAGTGGGTCATGCCCCCGTTTGATCAAAGCCCCGTTCCCGAGGGTCATCCGCCATACGACTGGGATCCCAAGACCGGACTATCACAACGGTTCATCCCCGGGCAGCCGGGTGGCATGTTCGCACTGACCGGTTTGGCGCACACCCGTGAGAGCAAAGTGGCCTATGACCCCGGGGTCAACCAAGAAGGATGTCACTATCGCAGCCTCAAGCTGGCCGCGTTCCAAAAAACGCTCAAACCGCCCAAAGTGCACGGTGACGAGGAAGGCGGCGATCTACTCGTCATAGGCTGGGGCAGCACAAAGGGAGCAATCGAGGAGGCCGTCGATCGGGTCAGAAAAGACGGGCACAGCGTATCTTCGCTCCATATCAAATTCCTCCAGCCGATGGCGCCTGGTATCAAAGAAATTTTGCAGAAGTTCAAAAAGGTATTCACCGTCGAGATCAACTATTCCGATGATCTCGAAGACGAGCTGATCACCGAAGACAACCGTCGTTACTCCGATCTCGCATGGCTGCTTCGCGCGCAATACCTGATCGACGTCGATTGTTTCTCGAGGGTCCTTGGACAACCGTTCAAACCCGGGGCGATCGAGGCGGAGATTCGGCGGCGGCTCAAAAACATCTAGTCGAGGAGAACTCCGATGTTTGGTCTCAAGAACCAATGCACTCTCAATCTGGATGACGAGTACAGGCCCCTGGAGGCGTACCAGGGAGCGATATCGCGTTGGTGTCCGGGATGTGGGGACAGCGGAATTCTCGCCGCGGTACAACGCCTCTGCCGGGACGAGCAACTCCCACCCGAGAAAACCGTATTTGTGTCGGGTATCGGCTGCGCCTCGCGTTTTCCCCACTATATGAAAACGTACGGTTTTCACGGACTCCACGGCCGGGCGATCGCAACGGCTCAAGGAATCAAGATGCGGCGTCCGGATCTTCACGTGTTCGTCAACACCGGTGACGGGGACTGCTGTAGCATAGGAACGGCGCACTGGATCCACGCGATCCGACAAAACATGGATCTCACCGTAATGCTGCACGACAACAGCATCTACGGGTTGACCAAGATGCAGGTATCGCCGACGACCCCAACGGGGTACAAAACGAACACGACCCCCCGGGGGGCATACCTGAAGCCGCTCAATCCGCTGGCCACGACTCTCGGAGTGGTCAACGCATCTTTCGTCGCACAGGTCGGCGAGTGGATACCGGAACTCCTGTACGACATCATTAGCAAGGCGTTTCACCACAAGGGGTTTTCATTCGTACGTATCCTGCAGCGCTGCCCACATTTCATGCCGGATTTCTTCGAACAGATGGTGTCGAATCCGGACAGCGTGCTCTTGCTCACACACGAGAACGGGATGCAATTCAGCGACACGATCGGCAAGATCTACAAGAACCATTTGGAACACGACCCGCTCGATATCAACCGGGCCAGAGAACTCGCGGAGCTGGAGGAGCGCGTCCCGATGGGAATCTTCTATCGGAACGAGGCCATCCCGCGTTATGAAGAGATTCGAAGACCGAGACGGGCGACAACTCCCGAACAGATCAAGATGACGTTGGAAAAGACATTCGACAAGTTTGGAATTACTCCAGTGACCTCTGAGGTGGTAAGAAGTGGAAACGGTCAACCAGCCGGAACCGGCAAACCGTGACGTGGCCGATCAGACCGAAAACACAACGACAAACACCGAGGCTGTAGAACCATCCTCGACGACAGAAAAACTCTCGATGGGTCCCCCTTCAAAAGGGGACCTGCCGATAGAGCCGCGTCTCGTATGGACTATCCCAACAAAGGAACCAAAAGAGGGGGAACCCCAGACAGGTTACGATCCTGAGAAGACCTTCGCTGAACTTCGCAACTTTCACCTGTACGGGAACCTCGGCGCCGAGCCGCTCAGACACGCATCCGAGGCCCTGCCCACGCCGGCGCTTCTCTCCCAATATCAAGACCTATCCCGGGTCCGTTACGACTATCCAGTTTGCGTGACCGACGGGGAGGGCGACTTGCCGGCGAGAACACTCACCGATATTGTCGATGAGGTCATCGCGGCCGTCGCCGACGACAGCGACGATGGTAGACGGCTCACCTTGCACATCCACCAAATGGAATCCGCCGTCAAGACGTTTGCCGAGAACAACCCGGACGCTCGACTCTTGATGCTTTGGAACCAAGTTGGTGACGAGATTCTTGAGAAAACCACGCTGGTCGATGACGAAAAGCGAATGTTGAAACAGGATGTGAATGTCGCCCAAGGAGCGCTACGAGTCGACGGGGAGGTCATCGCGTGTAACGCCACGTCGGCGACCCGGCTCTTCAAGGCGGCGGTCGAACGACATTGGAGAACACGCTGCGCAGAGTGGCGCCGGGACCTCGATACGCTCATCCACGAACTCGACGAGATTCTCGCCGCCGACTTCGCCCGCTCCCCGGAGGCCAGGAGTCCCGATCATCTTCGAGCGTCGGTAGGCACCGGCAAGGACGACGACCTGGACTTCTTGGCCATGTCCTCCATCCTGAAACAAAGCGACCTCGGCGAGCCGATTCCCCAGTCCCGCCGCAAGCGCATCGAAGAGATTCTGGCGATGCTCCGCAAAGTCGAGCCGCTTTTTGACGACGACACGGTCATCGAGGGAACCGACTCCGAGACGCCGCTTCGAATCGAATTAGTCGAGAACGACTGTTCAGCCGTGGTTCACCGTTTTGTCGACCAGATGCAGACAATGGTGGACTTTTTCAAGGCGGTGCGTATCGCCAGACTCGAAATCGGCAACTTGTATGAGGAAGAGGTCCACGACCCGTTCTTTGCCCAGTTTGGCGTGATCCACCTTACCGAAGAGGGGTTCTCGCTTTGCCCGCCGATCCTGTTGACCTTGAACAACGAGTTCTTTGCAGAGCCGGACAAGGGGGGACTCTTTGACATTCTCAACGCGGGAATTCCGATCAAAGTCCTCGTGCAACTCGACGACCTCTTTTATAGCGCCGATTCCACCGAGGGATTGGCGGTGGCCCTGGCCTGGCCCGCCCGTTTGGCGAGCATGGCGGCGGCGCTCAATCACATCTATGTCATGCAGTCTCCGCTGTCAAACCCCATGTTACTCCAACGTGGTTTCATGGAGGGTCTTCGTTACGCGGGACCTGCGCTTTTTAGCGTATACACCGGAAATCGGGAGAATCAACCGGGGCTTTCGTTGTATCACAACGCGGCAGCGGCAACCGAATCACGCGTATTCCCCGCGTTCACGTATGCCCCCGGCAAAGGTGATGTCCTGGCCGAACGGAGCAGTATTCTCGACAACCCACAGATCGAAAACATGTGGCCAACCGAGCCGTTCAATTATCTAAATACCGAATTCAACGAGAACACGATCGAGCTTGCGTTCACTCCGGCTGACTTCCTTTTCTGTGATGTCCGGCTGACAGGACACTTCTGGAGGGTTCCCCCTTCCGAATGGCACCAGGATATGGTGCCGGTCCACGAGTTTTTACAACTGGATGAGGAGACCGCAAACAGCAAGATACCTTACTTGACCGCCGTGGGTCCTGACGGCCAAATCGCGAGAGTCGTTATGACCCGGATGATTCTCTCGCTCGTGCGAGGTTGTGAGTCATTCTGGGGAACCGTCCAGGAAATGGGCGGCGTCAACAACTCCTTCGCTCTGAGAGCTCTCGCCGAGGAAAAAGAACGACTCGAAGGGGACAAACAGCGTGACGTGACAGAGATCGAACAGAGATACAAGGATCAGCTCAACAAAAACATAGGCGAGCTGACCCGGGAAATCATACAACGGATTGTCAATCAGATTGCGGCGGGTGGCGAGTTCCGTGCGGAGGGCGAGGGTGCAGCTGCCGTGGAGACCGCTCCGGGAGAGACCGAAGTCGTCCCGGAAGTCGCTTCGCCCACGGCCGAGATCGCCCCGGCCGAACCGGCTGCACCTCCCGAAGCGGAAGAGGAGGAAGAGGAAATCTCCCTTGATGATCCGTACATCGACACACCGCTCTGTACCACCTGCAATGAGTGCACCAACATAAACAACCGGATGTTCGCCTACAATGACAACAAACAAGCGTTCATCAAGGACCCCCTCGCCGGGAGCTTCCGGGAGCTCGTGCAAGCAGCTGAGAAGTGTCCGGTTCACATCATCCACCCAGGAAAACCAAAAAACCCGAGCGAACCCGATCTGGACGACTTGACCAAACGTGCGGCCCCCTTCAACTAGGTAACTATCAATGCAGAGTTTTATCGCGATCGGGTTTTTGTTGGGCTTGGCGAGTGCGTTGGGAATCATCCTCGCGGTGGCCAATGCGAAGCTCAAGGTATTCGAAGACCCGAGGATCGATCAGGTCCACGAGATGCTCCCCAACTCGAACTGCGGCGCCTGCGGACTCCCCGGGTGCCGGGTGTTTGCCGAGAAGGCCGTCGCCGGACAGATCCAGCCGAGTCAGTGCACGGTCGGAGGATCCGAGACTGCCGCGGCAGTCGCCGACTATTTGGGGGTCGACGCTGGAACCGTCGAGAAAACGACCGCCCGGGTACTGTGTGCGGGCGGCACGAACGTCTCGGTACAGATGGCGGAATACAAAGGATTTCCAACCTGCCGGGCGGCAGTAGCTGCTGGCGGTGGTGGAAAGGGGTGTCGATACGGTTGCCTTGGTTTTGGCGACTGCGAGGCGATCTGCGACTTCGACGCGCTCACGATGGGTCCGACGGGTCTGCCGATAATCGACATCGATAAATGTACTTCGTGTGGCGACTGCGTCAGAATTTGTCCGAAGTACCTAATCGAGATTTTGCCCGTCGAACAACACCTGGTGGTCCAGTGCAAATCCGAGTTGGAGGGCGATGAGATACTCGAGTTGTGCAAGGTGGCCTGCACCGCATGCGGGAGATGTGTGGCCGATGGGGCGCAGGGACTCCTGAGAATGAAAAGGAACCTCCCGGTCGTGAACACCGATCTTCTCCATATGCAGTCACCTGACGCAATAAAACGTTGCCCGACCGGGGCCATCACGTGGGTGGAAGACCAACAGTTCCGAAACACACCCGAGAGCGGAAAACCCGAACCACCCACAGAACCGATTGGCGTTGTCTGATGATATTTCGCAAATCAAAATCTCGAAGTGAAAGATTCCGTTTCCCGGGCAGCAAACATGCGCTGGATGGGCACGGCGTGGTATACGCCGTGGAGGCTATGGCAAGCGAGGCCGTTCTCGTTCGGGCCGTCCCCGAGTTGGCGGAGATTACCGGCCCCATGCGAAACCTCGCCCCGCACGGCCACGGCGCGATTTCGGACCAGCCCGTCACCATCCGCACGATTCCACATCTGCGACCGCTCCTCGGTCAACTCGCCGGATACGCCCAGGTGGGTGTCCGGGCGGCGGGGCTAACCAACAGCCTCGACGCGACTCACGAGGCGCTCTCTGCCGCCGCCGGCAAGCGGCTCACCTACGTGGTCAACTTGACATGCCGTGCGCTCCAACGACAAGCAGGAGCCCTGCAGGGCGGACACGATGATTACTACAGAGTCGCGGACGCCGGATGTTTTCAACTCTTTGCCAAAAACGCACAAGAGACGGCCGATCTCACTTTGATCGCCCACCGGATCGCCGAGCTGTCGCTCACGCCGGGGATCTGCGCACAGGATTACTACCGGGCCACGCACTCGGTGCAAACCGTCCTGCTCCCAGAGAGGGCCCTCGTCGCGAAGTATCTTGGCCGATCCGAGGACATGATCCCCTCACCGACGCCGGCGCAGTCATTTCTGTTTGGCCAACTCAGGAGGCGAATTCCGCTCTTGCTCGACCGGGATCGACCGGCGGGAATCGGCGGGGTTCAGGATCAGGAGAGCTATTTCAGAGCCGTGGCGGCACAACGCCCGTTTTTCACGAGTCACTTGAACGAGCTAACCGATCAGGCTATGAGCGAGTACGCAAAGCTCACCGGACGCGTCTACCACAAGCTCTATGGCTACCAGGTCGAAGACGCCGACGTTGTGGTCATTGCTCAAGGCGCCATCGTGGAAGAGCTGGAGGCGGTGGTCGATTACCTGCGAACGCGAGAGAAGATCAAGGCGGGTGTTATCGGACTGCGGATGTTCCGCCCGTTCCCCGGCGCCGATCTCTCCCGAATGCTCAAAAAGAAAAAAACTGTAACCGTCCTCGAGCGCACCGATCAGCCGCTGGCCGAAGACCTGCCCATGTCCCAAGAGGTCCGGTCGGCCATCTTCAAAGCCGTCGAGAACGGTGCTTCGGCCAACGCCGAACCGCCGTATCCGTCGTACGAGCGATACGTGCGCGCGTCCGAGCGTCCCGATGTCTTCTGCGGGATCTATGGGGTTGGGGATGGGCTCCCATCATTTGGGGATCTCGTCGCCGTCTTCCGCAACATGCTGCCAGATGGGTCCAACAAAAAATGCTTCTACGTCGGCGCCCTGTTCGATCCACCCGGCCGTCGTTTTCCTCATCTACAATCGCTCCAACAACGGCTAAACAGGGATTACTCCGGATTGACCGATCTGACGGTCTCCGCCGATCCCAAATTCGCGGCACCCGAACAACCCGGCTACGCGATCCAGCTCCATTCGCTTTCAGTGCAGGGAGGGATATTTGCCGGAAACCTCTTCGCCCAGACGTTGGCCAACGCACTCAACTGGACGGTCAAGACCTACCCCGAAGGCGGACTCGAACCAAGTATTCAACCGGTGAGCTTTACGATTCTTCACGCGAAAGATGACGAGCCGCTAAAGAGCAAACCCGATACACTGGATATGCTCCTCGTGTCCGGTGACCGGCTCATTGAAGACCTCCCATCACGGACACGAGTCAAACACGGTGCTACGATAATCGTCGAATCCAACCGAAATCCCCGCGACCTCTGGTTCTCTCTCTCGAGTCGCGCCGCTCGATGGATCGAGGACCAGGGACTCCATATATACCTGATCGATTCCCGGAAGATCGCATCGGAGACGGCATCGAGACCCTCTTTTGTCGACCAGCTCGCCATCTGGGCCTTGTTTGGGGCCTACCTGAAGGTGGGAGAGCACGTATCGGACACCGACCTCGAGAAGTTCATGGAGCACTTCAACGAACGGCTTGGGCAAATCTTTGGGCCCGCGCACTACCTGATCGAAGACATCACGAAGTGCGTTACGGGCGGCACGGAGGGACCTGTGGAGATCGATTGGGAACCATTGGCCAAGGAAGTCCGAGGTGTTGCGACAGAGCCGGAACCTCCGTGGACGGTTCAACAGGTCAGCCAACACGACCGCACGGTTTTCGACGTCAACAGGTTCTGGCACTCGGTCGGTTACCTCTACAGCACCGGCGAAGCCGAAGAGACATTGACCGATCCTTACCTCGCCACGGGGATCATGCCGGCAGGTAGCAGCGCGTTCCGTGACATGGCGCCTTATCGGCTCCGAATCCCCGAATGGTTGCCGGCGAACTGCACAGCGTGCGGTCTGTGCTGGGCGATGTGCCCGGATTCAGCGTTACCCCCGAGCGTCAACAGCCTATCTTCGGTCCTCAAGTCGGCGATGAGTCAATGCGAGAGCAACGGCACAACGATGGTTCAAATGCAGCGAGCCTCCGATAACCTGGCCAAACTGGCGTACAACATCGTGCAAAAGGACGAATCGGCTCAATACACGACGCTTGGCCCAATCCTGCAGGATGCCTTCTCACGGCTTGTGGAGAAGATGGGACTCGACGGGGACAAACTCCAGCCACTGAAACAAGAGTTCGACGAGATCCATCGTCTCGTCGAGCACCACCCGGTAAGCAAGACGGACGCGTTTTTCAATGGGCCACACAAGAGAGCCAAAGGCAGCGGCACGCTGCTGTCGATCGCGCACAACCCGTTGAGCTGCACGGGATGCGGACTCTGTGTCGAGGTTTGTCCAGAAGACGCCTTCGATTGGGTGGACCAGAGTCCGGAGCTTCTGGCCAAAAAACACCGGGCCTGGGGCCTCCAAATGAAACTCCCGGGGATCTCGAGTGACGAGATCGAACAGTTCATATCATCGGCGGATCCGCAGACGAGCATCTACCGGATGCTGGACAACGTCGCATATCACTCGATGGTGGGTGGTGACGCCGCTTTTCCGGGCAATGCTGCGAAAATCGCAGTACATTTGGTGACATCGACCATCGAGTCGGTGATGCTTCCCCGATTCAAAACACACGCCGAAAAACTCGATCGGTTGATCGGACAACTCGAAGAGAAAATCCAGGGCAAGGTGAGCCGCGCCCTCCAGATAAACGACTTCGAGAGTTTTGGCCTGCGGCTGGGTAGGGTACGACGGGAGGGGCTCACGGCGGAGGCGTTGGCGAGAGTGATCGATGAGGAGGGCACAGTGGACGTGGACAAGGATCAGCTCGCCAGGCTCACGGGTTTTCTTAGCCAGCTCAAAGAGCAGCGTCGTCTGTACCTCGAAGGGGCCAGCGGCGCCGGGCGGGCGCGAATGGTCGTAACCATGGATCCCGGCGGCGTTACGTTTTGGAGCGGAAGCTATCCTTATAACCCGCACCAGCATCCTTGGATCAGCCACCTCCCCGGTGACGGGCCGGCATTGGCTGAGGGCGTTTTCGAAGGAATCACGCGAACGCTCATCGAGGAATTCAAGCTGTGCCGGCAGGCCGAGCTCGAAGTGGCAGACTTGTATGACCCATTAGAACACGATGAGTTTTTTGAGAAATTCGACCAACACGACCTCAAGGATGAGGAGTGGGATTTGGTGCCGACCGTGCTCGTTATTAGTCAAAGCGGTATGACGAGCACTCGCGAGATCGGACGGCTTCTGAATAGCCGGTATCCGATCCGCATCGTCATCATCAATACCCAGGGGATTACGGTTGCAGACGACGGAACAAACGGCGCGACACCCGAACTCGATCGGCTCACCAGTATCCAGGCGGGAGACAGTCTTGGATACCTGCTCTTGTCACAGCGCGACGTTTTTGTCTTGGCGACTTCCGTGGGCCACCCCGGCCATTTGATTGAAGGCGTCTCGGAAGGACTGCGTGAGCGTCGGCCCGCTTTGTTTCACGTCTACGCGCCCGATCCCCAAACCAACGGCATCGCTCCCGAGAAGGTCGGCGAACAGGCGCGGACGGCGTTTGAAAGCAGAGGGTTCCCGTTGTTCAAGCTCAATCCGAAAATCACGGAGTCGATCTTGACGCTCAAAGACAACCCCGAGCCCCACGAGAACTGGGCGTCGCACAAATTCAAGACGATCGAGCCGTCGGGACTCGAAGGGTCTTTTACCGCCCCGCTCACCGTTGCCCATTGGGCCTTTAGGGAAGCCCGTTTCCAGAGACATTTTCGGGTGGTCCCAAGGGGACATCTCAATGATCGGATGAAGGTCCTGCCCGACTATCTTGAACTCGACCGCGCAGAACGACGCGAGTACGAGCCCTACATCGATATCACCGACGATGACCACAGGCATTTTCTTGCTATCGTTTCCCGTTCGATGGCTGACGCCGTCGAGGAACGCCTCGAGTTCTGGAACTATCTCCAAGAGCTTTCTGCGGCGCTCAATCCGGAGCCGCGCCCCGAGGCTAAGCACCCCACCGAACCCGTACTGAAAGAGCCTCTACCTCCGAGATTGGGTCAATCGATGCGCAAGAGGATCACCGAGACGCTCTTAGAGCTTAGCGGGTACAGTCGGGATCCCGAATTCTTCAAACAAACCCTCGGCCAATTTATCACCAAGAGCAGCGAGGCCACGACCATCAAAGAGACCGGTGATGATTGAGCGAAAGAAGACATTCCGCCACGGAGTTCATCCGGAGGAACACAAAGACCTTACAGAAGGCAAGCTGCTCGAAAGATTGCCCATCCCCGATGAAGTCATTCTTCCTCTGAGCCAACATCTCGGCGCGCCATCAGAACCCATCGTGTCGGTTGGAGAAAAGGTGTACCGCGGCCAGTTGATCGCCCATGCCAACGGCTATGTCTCCGTACCGCTTCACGCCACGGTTACGGGCCGCGTCAAGGCGATCGAAAACCGACACCACGCAACTGGGCGGCTGGTCGAGTCGATTGTCATCGAGAGCGACCCACACTCTCCACAAACCCTTTATGACGAACGACCGGTTGATTGGCAGAATCTCTCAAACGAAGAACTCCTGTCGATGATTCAACACGGTGGTTTCGTCGGACTCGGGGGGTCGGACTTCCCCACACACGTGAAGCTTGCTATCCCTGAGGTGAAGCGGGTGCAATATTTCTTTGTCAACGGTTGTGAATGCGAGCCCTACCTCACGAGTG
>CP070677.1:3496726-3512663 GCA_020352495.1 Candidatus Latescibacterota bacterium | reverse complement strand
CTGCCACGGAGCGCGTCGAGAATACCATCGTGGCCTTCCGTTGCCATGACGATAAGATCCGCCGACTGATCCGTGGCCGTTTGGACAATCTCCTCAATGACGTCGCCGGATCTCTGGAGTCTTGACCAGAGGCACGACGGTGTGTCGGGCAAAGAGATTCTCGGCGGCTCTTCCGAATCGCCAACGTGCAGAGTGGTTATCTCGACCGGCTGGTCGGTTGCCAGGCTTGCGGCGCGCGCTGCGATCGCGATCGCGGTACTCGGTTTCGGGTAGTAATCAACAGGAACGAGAATGCGCCGAAGCGTGACATTCCCGTTTTCGAGTGAAACGAAGCCGCGTGCGGTGCCCGAGACGAACAGGGTCATCGTTCTGGTTTTGCGAGCCAACCGCTCGGCCATCGACGGACGGATCCACCGCGGCAGCCCCTCTCGCCCTTCGGTGGCAAGAACAATGAGATCCGTGGGATGCTCGTCGAGATAATCCAACACCGCGGATAGAGGCTGCGTCTTTTTTAGAGCCACCTTTTTTACCTTGACCGCCAGCTCGTGGGAGACAGCACGACGCGGACTCTCCCCGTCCAACAACCCCCAACGTTCCAATGTGCCACGGACGGACGGAAAGTTCATCCATCGTTCTCGCCGGCTCTCCTGTCCGGCGTGAAGAATGGTCAATTTGGTGTGTCGGTGAAGAACGATCGCAAGGGCATGTGCAAACGCGTGCTCGCTCGTTTTGGAGAAATCGGATGGATGGAAAACCGACTCAACAAAAAACTGATCATCTTGTGGTGCCATGTCCATGATCAATCCTCAATCTTATAGCTGCTGTACACATTAGTCTCAATGCGCCAAACATGCAAGCGACGTGAAGCCGATGGTCCGTGCGTAGTGGGGGTACGGCGGCTTAAGCCTTCCTCGCGCGCCGATCGAAATGGTTCGAGAGTTCCCATCACATTTCTCGCGCCGGCGCGCTGCGGAACTCGCCAGCGTACCCCCACTACGCCCGGGCTCATTTCGCTTTTGGTACAGCGGTCACGCCCGGTCACCTACTGTGCGGGCGGGTAGGTATTGAATATCTTGCTCACCGCCTTACTTATTTTTGGCGCTACAATGTCTGCGACCGGCTTCTCGTCGATGACTCCCTGTGCCCCGCCCCGCCACACGAGTCCCATGGTATGGGCGTCGATAAGATCGACGATCAGTGTCCCTTCACGGTAGTGATAGACGTCGATGTCCCGACTGTACCAGCCGCCGTACACACCACTGTACCTGTACCCCCAGTCGGTGACATCGATGCTGTTTTCCTCACCGACATGATAAACCACCAAGAGATCCGGGTCCGTGAGATCTTCCGTCAGTCCCCGCATGGAAAGCTCTTCGTCTACAGATTTCTTGACCAACTTGGCTATCAACGGGTTTCTCTGCGCCACCGCACGGGCTTGCTCACCGGCTCCCGGCCGATTCTCCAACCAGTCAAACGTCCTGTAGGCCCTGAAACTGGCATTTCTATCGTAGTCGTTTATGACGGTGATTGGGGAGCAACCGATCCCGATGGTCAGCACACACAACCCTATGAGCAAAAAAACACCCTTCATGACCTGCCTCCTGGTGCCATTATGTGGAGCGTACATTGCCAATAATCGAGCCTTTTTTCGTTCAGAGTCCTCCGGGGGACGCGATGATACGCACCGAGCGCCTTACGGAGGGGCGTCCATGCCGACGTCTTTTGATCGTGTCTTTCGCTTTGGCAAAGCCTCCTGAAACACAACGCCGTAAATCTCCCAGATCGTAACAAACAACGCGGCGAGCACCGGCCCTATGATAAAACCAACGACCCCGAATAGAAACACACCCCCAAGCGTGCCAAAAAGAATCAAAAGCTCGTGCATTTTGATATCCCTGCCGACGAGACGCGGACGGAGGAGATTATCCGCCGTGCCCACCACAACCGCACACCAAATCGCCAGCAGAACACCGGCCAGCACCTGACCGGTAACGAGCAGATAAACTACCGCGGGCACCCACACAATCGCGGCCCCGATCCCGGGAATGATCGAAAGAACGGTCATCACGGTCCCCCAGAACACCGCTCCTTGGATACCCGCCACGGCAAATGCAAGACCCGCGAGCACTCCCTGGACGACACCGATCACGAGTGTGCCCTTTAGGGTTGCGCGGCTAACCGACAGAAACTTGCCGACAAGACGATCGGTATCTTCGCGGGAAAGCGGGATATAAGAGAGGATCTTGTTTAGGATCGCTCTCCCATCCATCAGGAAAAAAAACATCGCATAGAGCATCAATGAGAAATGAAAGAAAAAGGAGACAGTGCCCCTTGTGGTTGCCGATAGCCCGTTTACCAAGAAGTTTCCCACGACACCCACCGCCTGACCCAATTTGGTGATGACCTGTGTGCGATACGGTCGGAGCCTTTCCAGAACGGGAAATCTCTCCAACAACCGGTCAAAGCTGTCAGGCTCGTTTATTTGTTCCTGGATCCACGGCCCGACGGCTTGTGCGATCTGATAGGCCTGTGATGCCAAAACCCCGAGGAAGAAGATCAGCGGGCCGACAATAACCAACAGGATGACCAGAAGTGTGACTACCGATGCAAACCCCCTTTTGCCGCGGAACCAGTGGGTGAGTTTCGAGTAGAGCGGGTGAGCCAGACCGGAGAATATCGCGGCCAGAAGAATCGTCATCAGGAACTGCCGGATCATCGCCACAAATAGGGCTGATATCACGACGAGCAACAATATCAAGAAGGCGATACGAAATGTCTTTTCGTTCACGTCTGCCTCACATCGTCTCCGGCGAGTCCCCAAGCTGCCGTTGGTTGCTCTCTCATACGCCTCGCCCGCGCCAGCGTGAGTGGCTTCGTCCGGACTTTCGCCCCGAAGTACCGTCCAAACACCACACTCTTACCAGATTGCCCTCTGCGCGTAGATATCGTAGACCTTTAGCGCAAAGTCGGGCGTCTCCCCGATGACCTCGGGATGCCCATCACCATTCATATCCAGGAGTCTGAGCCGCCTCCCAAAAGTGCCCCCTTCTTTCAACGAGCTCGACTCAAGATTGTAAAACCGGGAGTCGACTACGGCACCGGTATTCAAGATTATTTCGAGCTGAGGGTCGTCATCGACGTTGGCGACGATGAGCTCGGATGCCTCGAATCGCTCCTGACTCCGCCACTCCAAGGTGACATTTGATCCATCGTAGATGTTGAGATGATCTTCGGCAATGAAGATGACCTCCTCCTGCGGATCACGGTCGATGTTCGCGCTCGCCATACAGGTAATCGATTCGAACGGTTCGAGAAAGTTCTCGCGGAGCTTGTCGTAGGTGTTTGCGTCGTAAACGATGATTCTTCCACGCGCGGTGGAGACCATGAGATCGCTATTGCCGTCTGCATCGACGTCGGTGACAAACAGAGATGTCACTGCAGATCCCAGAGTAGTCTCCCACTCCAGCTCCGAACGGCCACTCC
Source organism: Candidatus Latescibacterota bacterium (assembly GCA_020352495.1). GTDB lineage: Bacteria > Krumholzibacteriota > Krumholzibacteriia > WVZY01 > WVZY01. The sequence goes on along the minus strand of CP070677.1, from coordinate 3,509,180 downwards.
TCACCACGTACGCATGGATGTGTCTGCCGATGTCAGAATACAGGTACCTGGGCGATCCGTCCGGGGCGGGCTCCAACATGATAAAGTACCTGAATGCTTTGGCGGCGTCCCCGAGAGTCTCGGTGGTAAGATCACTGGATAACGATACGTCACGACAACTCAAACCCGTTGAGAAGACGACCAACATTGCCAATACGATTCTTTTCATTATTGAACGCCCCCTTGAGGTTGTTCCGGCCAAATCCCACGTAAGCGCAAAGTCAAGGGTATGGTATCAACATCGCAAGTTATCAGAAAGACAAAATGGACCACGCCGGGGGCCAAAGATCGGCGGGCCAGGTCGCCGTTGGCATCCAGCCACACGACCCGGCCCGCTTAGCACACGCCTATCGCGATAACGCGGTCCGTTTAAATAGTCAGGGTTGTCATTACGTAAAACCAGGCGGTCGTCCGATCGCCCCGCATTTCCTTGAAGACATCGCCCGGCCAAAACACGGAAGCCCCACCGGTCAGCGTCAGCGCGTCGTTGTATTTGTACCCGACAGTTAGATCCGCTTCGGTCCCGAACGCTTTGGACGTGGATCCGCCGGAGAGTGTTTCTTCTTTGTGAGATCTGAAGTAGTGCACCGCAAGCTTTGTCGTCGTGTCCGTCTGGGGTTTTGCCGAGAGCCGGACGTGCCAATCGACCAACCCGCGTCCAAAGGTGTTGGCGGGGATGCTGATAAAATAGTCCATAAAACCGTAGTACTTGTGGTTGGTAGCGTAGAGCGTATCGAAGACTTTGAACTTGTCATCGGTCAGATCTCCGTCCCCACTCAAGAAATCCACACCGATCGAGCCGGCCGGCTTGAACGAGACATCGGCAGCTTTGTAGCCCAGGTTCAAACCCGCCATAAATGCCTCGACGTCTTCTTTTACCGCCGTGGTGATCTCGCCACCCTGATAGGCAAATTCCGTCTCGTGGTAGAATCCGCCAAAGCTTCCGTTCGAATAGAATCCGAAAGTATATCGATTCAATCGACAGGAAGGCACTGCGCGCTGCCAGAGTAGAAAGACCTGATTGGTATACCGTTCCGTCGTGTGGATATCCATATAGGCGCCGAAGAAGTTTTTGTCTCCACGATCACCGACAATTAGGCTATCTACTTCGCTGAATTGGAACAAATCGGCGGATACGTATTTTGTGCGAACGGTAAGGATGACGCCGTCGAAGCTTCGACCGATGTTGTGCCACCCCACGGCCCCGACCAAGCGTTGTGGGCCGTATATGACTTCCATCCGACCGAGTTTTAGGTCGAGCGGCGCACCAAAGAGATCGGTAACCTCAATGTAACCTTGATGCAGATCAAAGTTGTCCGCACTCCCGTCGGAAAGCGTGCTTGTTTCTTCACCAAAAACTCTCGAATCCTGGAGCTGAACAAAACCTGTGACACCTTCGGTTGGCGAGAACAATACGTTGAGGCGGGTTCGGAGCAAGTTGAAGTTGGTGTATTTTGTGTTTCCAAAATCCTTGTCGTCCGACTCGAAACGATGGCGTATCTGACCCGATACATCCCATTGGTCGTCGGCCCACACGGGGTTGACGAAACCAATCAACACGAGCAATCCAGCGAGCAATGCCTTTCTCATAATCGCTCCCTTTGTGATCTTGAAGAATCCGGCTTGGCTTCCCGATCAGTCTACTTTTTGTAGCGGCTCTTGAACTCCTCCTGAGCCTTCCTGCGTTTTTCGAGCTCCTTCTCGGGAAGGTTTCCGGTATACCAGGAATGTTCGGGTCTTGCCAAAAGCGCCTCAATCTCTGAATCAAGCGCTTTTGCGCCCTCGACGATCTCCGGGTCGTCGGAGTGCATTCCGTTTTCCGCGACCTCTTTGAGCTCAGGTATGAACTTCGAGTACCAGTGTTTGGCTACCTCGTAAAGACCGTGCCAGTGCGTGTAATCCGGCGCCATCATCGAGGCTCCGTGTCGCGCCACGCGGCCTTCGTGATGCCAGATCTCCCACCACGTCCACTCGACATCTTCATCGAACTCGGTGGGGGTGATGAGCTTCTTGTCGTAGAGAAGCGCCATGATCTTGATGCCGGGGTCCGCAAACTTCGAGTTGTAAAGGTTAATGACCCCGTCGTACTGTTCGTAGAAGTTGTCCACATAGTTTGGTGTGTGGCAGACATTGCACACCTTCTTCATATTGGCCCGGCGCGTTTCCCAACCGACCTTGGCCATCTTCTCGAGTCCGAGCTTCTTGTCAGAGACTTCGGGACGAATGGACTTGGGTGGGCGGTTGTTCCAGCTGATCCTCAAGCCCACATCGTGTGTAACAGGCATCAGTTCTCCGCCCGTCGTTCGGACAGCAGACATATGACATGTCGCACACGTCGGCGCGGCCGTATAGTCCTCTCCCAAGACCCACTTTGCGCTGCCAAGATTGAGGTCGTCCTCGTGCGCAGCGAAAGCAATGCCGTGTTTGGATTCCTCATAGACCTCCTTCTGCGGATGGTCCGGACCCAAATGACATTTGCCGCAGTTTTCCGGCCGACGGGCCTGTGCCGCGGAAAAAGCATGTCTCTGATGACACGCGGTGCACGCGCCAATGCTGCCGTCCGGGTTGAGTCGTCCCATTCCCGTATTGGGCCACCCAGTGGGTTTGAGCGATCCGTCTTTGTTGACCTCGACAACAGCCCCGTGACACTGTTTGCACCCGCTCACGGTGAGCGCCGAACCGCCGTAGAACTCCCAGTCACCCTCGACGATGTCCGCTAGAAAATTGTCCAACGAGCCGAGGATCATCCCGGCCTTGGCATGGTGACTCTCGTCGAACTCGTTTACTTCAGTGGCGTGGCACTTGGAGCAGTCTTTTGGTGATACGATGATGCTGATCGGATACCCGTTGTGATCAAAGGCGTCGACGTCACCTTTTTCGGCACGGTGACATTCGAAGCACCCCACGTTTGCTCTGAAGTGTTTCGAGGTACCCCATTCCTGGTAGATACCGGCGGTCTCGGTGTAATGGCACTCGATACACTCCTTGGTTTCCCCCGAGATTGTTGAAGGTATCGTGGTTTGTGAGAAACCGCTCGAGCCACAAAAAAGAACGAGCACGGTGACACACAACGTCACTTGCATCCACGGAACGCATCTCATAAAGCCCCTCCTGTCTCTCGAGGTACGCGGTCGGCCGATTCTTCTCCTACTTTTTCACTAGGATTTCAAACCGCAATACACGTCAATTCGTTGTGACGGGATGATTCTATCCGATCGTACCCCGTGAGGCAAACGGACTTCGAATCGGGGTTTGAGATTGTGTGGGGGCGATCCTCAGATTGGGCGAGGAAATTGTCAATCGTCAATTTTCGTCCGTTGGATGCCACCGAGGGGCGTTTCTTGGCCCTGCGCCCGCTTCGCTCGGCTTCCCGCTGATGGCGGGTGATCCTCGCTCGTTCCGCGCAAAGGGCACTGCGAAACGCCCCCCCGCGGCCCCCTGACTCGGGTTGGTTCCTTCGGCCACCCAACACATCGGCTTCGACCCCCCGGGGTATTCTACGCACCAAAGCCAAGCCCCAGATCGTGCCGATCCGGGGCTCTGGATCCAAAATACCAACTGTCTGCGGGGCTTCCCCGCCGAATCGCGTCTACTTCATCGTCTGAACCACCGGTCCCAGATCATAACAGATCACACTCATCGGCTCACCCGTGTCTTCCTCCTCCGCCCCTCCCTCGCCCCCGCCAAACATGGCCCGCCGGGCCGAGCGAAGCCCCGTTACGACGTACAGACGGTCTTTCACAATGTGAAACCCATCGTCCCTGTAGCTTCCCTCGCCATTGATCGTCACCTGACGAGCGAACTGCCCATCTCGATCGAACACGTCGAATGTGGCTACGACTCCGTCCCCGGCGTCAAAGGCCCCCTTGCTGGACAACACCCACACGCTCCCGTCCTCCCGCGGGATTATCTGTTGGACATCACGGTCGGTTTTGCTCGTTTTGACTTCCGGGCTTTGTGCGCGATTACCTCTTCTGATCCTTATCACCGGCGTGGATCGCTCCATTTCCTCCTCAGACCGTTCACGTGATTCATACTCCCGTTCGATGACGTGGTGGGGTGTCCCATCGGGATTCCAAACCTGTATTCGATAAGCGTCGAAATCATCGCTTGTATACACACGCCCGTCACCTCCGGCGTTCCATACAAGAGCGCCGATCCCCGTTTTTTCGTCGAAAACCATATTGGCAAAATCGCGTTTCTCGCTCCTCGTCAGATACGTAGCCGTCTGAGCACCCGTCGCATCGACAGCGATCAGCGCAAACGTCATCTCGAAACCCGCATCATTGCGTGCGAACCGATTTGTGTTGAGAACCACGTGGCCTCCTGCAAGACGACCGCCCGCAAACATCTGCATCCCTCCATCCTCGGGTTCGGGCACGGGAAAATTGTCAAGCGGCTCGCCTTCAGGTGTGAGCACAACGATCTTGCCGGGCATCCGTTGCATGACGGCGACGTTTCCATCCGTTGTGAGAAACATGTCGCTTGCTCGCCGGAATTCACCGGGTCCTTCGCCTTCCCGGCCAATCGAACGGATGTATTCGCCCGCGGGCGAGAAGATCATCACCTCGTTGAGTTGGGCGTCGAGCAGATAGATGTTGCCGTCCTCATCGGAGGCTATCTGTTAGAGCACACCAAAGAAAAACTCATCATCTTCGTCGCCGGATATTCTCCAGAGTTCCTTTGGTGTGATCGTTGTCGGCGCCTCAATTGGGTCTGCGGGGTCCATCACGTGAGGGACCCCATCACGTGTTACCTCTTTGCCCTGCCAAGACTCGGCCGATGTCACCGTCGGAGACAACCCGACCACCACGAGGAGGGCGGCCGTAGTGAGACACTTGAGACATCGAAACCGTGTGAATAGTCCGAAACACGAGTTACGTTGCATGGAATCCCTCCGTTGGCTTGATGATGTCCACTTTGGGTGAGTTCTATCTTACGCATATTAAACACGGAGAACACGCAGAAGTTTCCGCACGGACGCCGATTCCCCATAGCCCACCACCCATGGGAAAGCACCCCGAGACACGCCGACTGCACGGGTTTGATCGAGGATCCTTTGCCAAACACCGGTGCGTGAGACACCCCCGTCGGGGCCCCGGTATACGCAACGCCACGGGAATGGATATTGCATTAACCAGCGGGTCCGGCCCAACCGTATCTCCGGAAAGGGATTGCGGAACGGCCCTGGGGCTCCGAGACACGGATCCTCCTGATAACTTATTTAAAGACAGATAGTTAAATAGTTCTGTGCTCGAGGGAACCTGCCGTGAGAAGGCCCTCGGACGTTGCCACCCGCTTCCCGATTCGCCCGAAACTCGCAATCTTCCCGCCGCGCACGCACTTTCGCGAGGCGGATTGAGCCATGGAGAGAGACCAGAGGGCCGTGGCCCCGACGGCAGGGCGGTTCGAGAGCCGAGTGACGGGAAGGTCTCTGGTTCGCTGATCACGAGTTGGTTCGAAAATCGACTGATGGAAAGATCTCCGGTTCGACGGTCGCACGTAGTTCGAAAACCGAGTGGCGGAAAGGCCTCTGGCTCGCTGATCACGCGCTGGATTGAACAAACGGGATTACGGAAGTGACGCGAATTCCGCACAACTCAACAGCTCTCTGTCTGGCGATGGCCATCCTCTTATCGCCTATCGTCTCCGCGGGCGCTCAGGACGTATTGGTTCCCATCGAGGTTCAATTCCCCCTGTTCGTGAAGATCTTGTCTTTTGATCGAAACCTCCAACGAAACGCTGGAGGGGAGATTGTCATCGCAATCGTCTACCAAGGGGGATACATACCATCTCTGAATGCAAGGGACGCGATCAAAGATGTGTTCGAAAAAAGCGGCGATATCGGTGTGGGCAACAACGCAATGCGTCATGTCTGCGTGGACATCGAGACAGAGGAGCTCACCCATGTCGTTGCGAAACACAACGTTGACATCCTTTACATCACTCCGCTCAAAGCTGTCGATATTGAATCGATAACAAAAACCAGCAGAGCGCTGGCCCTTATTACACTAACAGGCGTTCCGGACTACGTTCGTTCGGGTGTGTCCGTTGGGATCGGCCTCAAGGAGGAAAAACCCGAGATCATCATTAATCTCGCGGCGGCCAAAGCGGAGGGCGCTGATTTTAGCTCGAGGCTGTTGAGATTGGCTCGGATTGTAGATTGAAACGGTTTGCCGTGGGAAGAGAACGGTTTGTGTGAGGTTCTTTGATTGACACCACGGATGAGAATAAGAACGAAACTGGTGTACCTCGTTTTTTTGGTGCTCGCGGTAATTGTCGGCTCCATCTTTGTCTACTTTCCCGCGCGACAGAAGGAGCAGGCCCTCGCGGCGATGGACGACAAGGCCCATAGTTTTGTAAGGATCACCGCGTTGAATGTCGCCCCAGCGTTGTACTTCGGCGATACGGAAGATATAGCGGAGGCGCTCCACGCCGCAGCCCAAAACGACGATATGATCCAAGTCGTCCTCAAGGATAGCTCGGATCAGGTCGTCGCCAGTTTCGAGAGGAATCCATCGGTCAAACCAGACTTGGTGGAGGACGATCAAACGCACATTTCACCAGACCACCGCTACTTCGGAGTAACGAGTCCTGTGTTTGTCCACGGCGAACAGATCGGCCGTTTGTACATGACATTCTCTCTCGAGAAGATGAACCAGTCCATTTCACGAAGCCGGGCCACGATTGCGGGAATTTGCCTCGTGATACTGATTCTCGGACTCGTTGCCGTGTTGGGTATCAGCGCCGTGATCACAAGGCTTTTGAGAAGCATGATCGAAGTAGTCACCAGTATCACAAACGGGGATTTGTCTCGTCGTGCCAGTGTGAAATCCAACGACGAGGTTGGGGAATTGGCGAGATTGTTCAACAAAATGGTGGATAGCCTCGAAAGCACACAAGTGAGGTTGGAAGGCACGAATCTCGCGCTGGAACGGAAGACTCATCAGCTCGAAAACGAAATCAAGGAGCGCAAACAATTCCAGATCGCGAAAGATGTAGCGGAGGCGGCGAGCCAGGCAAAAAGCGAATTCATGGCAAACATGAGCCACGAATTGCGCACCCCCATGACGGGTATCATCGGGGCTACAGATCTACTCACGAAAACCGAACTCCGCGAAGACCAGAAATCTTTCATCGAGATTCTCCGAGATTCTTCAAAGACGATGATGACCTTGATCAACGACTTGCTGGATATCGAAAAGATCGAAGCGGGCAAGATGGATCTGTTTCTTTCGGAATTCAACTTCCGGGAATGCATTCAACTGCCATTGAATCTGTTGGTGTTGGGAGCTAGGGAAAAAGGACTCAACCATATTTGCCATATCGATCCGAATATTCCCGACGTTTTGACTGGTGACGAAAAACGCGTCGGACAAATACTAAACAATCTGATAGGTAATGCCGTGAAGTTCACCTCGGACGGAGAGATTGGCTTCAGGGTGATGTGTGAGGCGCACGAGGGGGCTCCCCGCCAAGGTGACTCAAGCGTGCTTCTTCGTTTCTCGATCCACGATACCGGAATCGGAATTCCGCGCGAAAAGCAACAGGTTATTTTCGAATCGTTCACGCAAGCGGATGGATCGACGACCCGCAAATACGGTGGCACGGGTCTCGGCTTGTCGATCGCGAAAAAGCTTGTCGAACTGATGGGTGGCCGGATCTGGGTCGAGAGCGAGGAAGGCAAAGGGAGCACGTTCCACTTTACGGCGAAATTTGGCATCGTGAGCAGGACCGGTGACGACACCACGATCTCGCCCGAAACAGAAACAACATCAAAACCCAGTCTCTCTTCCCCCGTTGCGGACGAACAAGTGGCTAGAGTTCTTCTGGCTGAAGACAATCCGACGAATCAGAGACTGATCGGACACATGCTCCGTTCACAAGGTTACGAAGTCGAAATAGTCAACGATGGTAAAAAAGCCCTCGATATGCTCCAGCGACAAGACTTCGACGTTGTGTTGATGGACGTAGGGATGCCCGAAATGGATGGAATCGAAACGACGGGTGCCATCCGGATAAAAGAGATCGGGACGGGGCGTCACATACCGATTATAGCGTTGACGGCTCATGCACGACTGACCGACAAGGAACAGTGCATGGCGGCGGGCATGGATGGATTCATTGTCAAGCCGATCCGTTCGGACGAGTTGCTGAGCACCGTCGAGGACATCCTCTCCGAGACGACCGTTCTCTGAGGGATACGGCTTAGACCGGCGTCGTTTTTCCACCGAGATGGCGCTCTTTGTTGGTCGCAGGGCGGAGGTAAGGAACAAGGTTATGGTTCAAGTAACGGACAGGCCGATTCACTTGCTAAACGACCTCAGCGAGGAGCTGCTCGGCCCCGGCAACCTGGACGAAAAACTCAAACGGATCACCGACGCCGTTGTCGAGATATTTGGGGCCGACTTCGCGCGAATCTGGATCACCCGACCCGGAGATCTGTGCCAGGCCGGCTGCGTTCACGCCGCGTTGAAAGAGGGTCCGCACGTTTGTAGGGATCGTGATCGTTGCCTCCACTTGATGGCCAGTTCTGGTCGATACACTCACATCGATGGGAAAATGCACCGTCGGGTCCCGTTTGGATGCTACAAAATCGGACGGGTCGCCGCCGGAGACGATCCAAAATTCCTGACCAACGATGTCATTCACGATCCAAGGGTGCACGATCACGCTTGGGCTGAGGAGTTGGGGCTCGTTTCGTTTGCCGGCTACCGGCTCGTAACAACGGTGCAGCAGCCAATCGGGGTTCTAGCGCTCTTTGGCAAACAGCCAATTTGGCCCGAGACAGACTCATTGTTGGAGAGCGTCGCCAATACCGCTTCGAGGGTCATCCAATCCGCCTCTGTCGAAGAAGCGCTTGAGAATCGTCTGAGCTTTGAGTCATTGGTTTCCAAAATATCGGCGAAGTTGATTAGCTTACCGAGCAGTGAGCTGGACGCGGTCATCAAGAAAGGTCTTCGAGAGATCGGGAGGTTTTTCGATGTGGAGCGGGTTGTGCTTGGGCAGATTCAACGCGGCACTCAGTACACCGCTCCCTACATCTGGGAATCGGATGAGATAGACACAAAACAGTCCGAAGGAAGCCGCAAGGTCATCTTCCCAAATCTGCGAGCCCATCTCGGCAACAAAGGCGCCTTCAAGTTCACATGTGTCGACGACATACCGGATGACTGGACCGAAGAACGGCGACGGGTAATAGGCCTTGGGATAGTCGCCGGCGTCGCGGTCCCGCTGATTGTCGGTGGCGCCCCTCTTGGCATGTTCACCCTGCAGACCGTTCGTCCCGGGAGGGTCTGGCCCGCGGACGTTGTACCTCGTCTCAGGTTTGTGGGAGAGATCCTCGCGAACGCTCTCAACCGCAAGTGGGTCGACGAATCACTGCAGGCAAGTGAAAGCCGTTATCGTCTGTTGGCCGAAAACGTAACCGACGTCATCTGGACGTCGGATCTCGATCTGCGTCCCACTTATGTCAGCCCGTCGGCCCGGCAACGGTTTGACGTTGGCACCAACGAACCGACGGAACCGTCCATGTTGAAATCTTTGACCCCCAAGTCACGTCAGTTGGTTCAGGACGTATTGGCCGAGGAACTTGCCTTGGAGAGTACGGGAAACGCAGATCCACTACGCGCACGCGCATTGGAGCTCGAACATGTCCGAGAGGACGGCTCGGTGATCTGGACCGAGGAACGCGTGAACTTTTTGCGAGATGAGAATGACCAGCCCATTGGGCTTCTTGGTGTATCCCGGGACATAACGGAACGCAGACGGGCAGAACAGGCTGTGCGGGAGAGCAATGACAGGCTGCAGAGCGTACTACGAGTCGCCCCCGTTGGCATTGGCGTTGTTTGCGACCGAGTCATTGTTCAGGTCAACGACCGCCTTTGTGAAATGATCGGATACACACCCGAGGAGCTTCTTGGCAAGAACGCGAGGATCCTTTATCCAAGCCAAGAGGATTATGACTACGTTGGAAAGGAGAAATACGATCAGATACGAAAGCAGGGGACGGCGACGGTGGAAACGCGGTGGAAACGAAAGGACGGAGGAGTGATCCAGATACTGTTGAGCTCAACACCCCTGGATCCGGAAAATCTGTCAGCCGGAGTGACCTTCACCGCCTTGGACATTACAGCCCGCAAAAAGGCGGAGAGAGCGCTCCGTGAGAGCGAAGAAAAATACAGGGAGCTGTTTGGCGCGGTCTCCGACGCAATTATCATCATCGACGTAGAGACATTGAACATAGTCGACGTAAACGAGCGTGCAGAGCGAGTCTACGGATACTCTCGCGAGGAGTTTTTGAGGTTGCGTCTGGAAGATATCGCACATGAGGTAGAGAAGTCGGCCACAACGGTTCGTGAGATATCGGTGGGACGCCGCGAGCACATCCCACTTCGGTATCACAAAAAGAAGGATGGGGCGGTGTTTCCTATCGAAGTATCCGCCGGTAGATTCACGTTGTCGGGACGTGGTGTGGTCTGTGGGGTGATTAGGGACATCACGGGGCGCCGGCGGGCGGAGGAGGAACGGGCACGTTTGTACACGGCGATCGAACAGGCAACCGAGATCGTCGTGATAACCGACGCCGATCTCGTCATCCTCTACGCGAATCCCGCTTTCGAGAGGATCACCGGTTTCGGACGCGACGAGGCCCTTGGCCAAAAACTGGTTGATCTGTTGGGTGACAAAAAAGAAAGAGAATGTTGCGAAGAGCTGATGAAATCGGTGGAGGACGAGGGACGCTGGAGGGGACGCGTCTCGGGTAAGAAAAAAAGCGGCGGATACTACGAGGCCGAATTGACCGTTTCACCGGTTCGGGATGATTCAGGGGGGATCGTCAATTTCGTTGCCGTGAAAAGGGACGTTTCGGAGCTGGTTCGTCTGGAGTCTCAACTACGCCAGGCTCAAAAGATGGAGGCGATTGGGACGCTTGCCGGTGGCATCGCGCATGATTTCAATAATATTTTGTACGCAATCTTGGGTTTCACGGAATTGGCAATGGACGGCACGGACAAAACAAGCAAACCGTACAAGTGTCTCCAGCAAATCTCCAGTGCCGGAAACCGTGCCAGCGAGCTCGTCAGTCAGATCCTTACATTCAGTCGGCGGAAAAAGCAGGAAAGAAAACCACTGCGCGTTCAGTCAATCGTCAAAGAAGCGTTAAAGCTTCTTCGAGCGAGCCTGCCGACGACGATTACGGTTCGACAGCGCATCGAAACCGAACCGCACGCCATACTCGCCGACCCGACCGAGGTCCATCAGATCATCATGAACTTGTGCACAAACGCGTTTCATGCGATGCGCGACCAAGGGGGGATATTGGAGGTATGTCTCGACGAGGTGGATCTCAAGACCGAGGACGCTGCAAAACTCCAGGGTCTCGAACCGGGGGTACACATCCGGTTATCCGTGGCCGACACCGGTCACGGTATGGATGGCCCGACGATTGAGCGAATCTATGAACCGTATTTCACAACCAAGAACGTGGGAGAGGGAACGGGGATGGGGCTTGCCACAGTTCACGGTATCGTCAAGGATTTGAATGGCGCGATAAACGTCGAAAGTGCCCTGAATGAGGGAACGCGGTTTGATGTGTTCTTCCCCATCTGGATCGATCAGACGTCCGAACCGAGGCAAGAGGTCGTTTCCCAAACTCCGGCTGGGCGTGCGGAGCACATACTCTTGGTCGATGACGAGGAAGCAATCGCGCAGATGACACAGATGTGTTTGGAGGGTCTCGGCTACACGGTCGTTGTGTTCACGGAGCCCGGGAAGGCCCTCGAAGAGTTTCGGAAGGACCCCCATCGGTTCGACGCCGTCATAACCGATCAAACCATGCCCAACCTTACCGGCTCGGAACTCGCCGCAGAGATGCTTCGAATCCGTCCCCAGCTGCCGATTATCCTCTGCACTGGATTCAGCGACACAATCGATGAGACGCGGGCAGAGGCGATCGGTGTTCGGGAATACATCGAAAAACCGATCACGCGAGCGGCTCTGGCCACAACCATTAGCCATGCTCTTCGGGCTGAGCATACAAAGGAGGATTAGGTGGTGGCGAGGATTCTCATTGTAGAGGACGATGATCAGGTGCGGATGATGCTCCGCATGACCCTTGATGGAGAAGGCTACGAAACCGCAGAGGCCCCCAACGGAAAGGTCGCGGTTGAACTCCACCGCGAATGGCCGGCAGATCTCGTGATAACCGACGTTGTGATGCCGGAGCAGGAGGGGATCGCCACGGTCATCGAGCTCCGACGTGATTGGCCAACCTTGCCGATTATTGTGATCAGCGGTGGTGGCCGGGTCGATTCGCAAAACTATTTGAGAATCGCCGAGGGATTGGGCGCCAACCGCACGTTCGCCAAACCGGTTGATCGCGGCGAGTTGCTGCACGCCGTCAGGGAACTCCTCT
>CP070677.1:3490152-3496626 GCA_020352495.1 Candidatus Latescibacterota bacterium | reverse complement strand
GTGGACGGATGATGAGCAGCTTTTTAGCGTTCAATATCTGACCACGCACTCCGATATAGACGCCTAGACTCACCTCCTCACGACAACAACCGCCTCCACCTCTGAGGCGCCGTTGCCGCACCTTTCGATTCCGTGGTACGATGTATCCTCTTCCACAAACGCGGTCTCAATCACGTCAGACGGAGATAGGATATCGATGATCGAGATCGACGGATCCTATGGTGAAGGCGGGGGGCAGGTGCTCCGTACGGCACTCACGCTCTCCGCGCTTACCGGCCAATCGACACGGATCCGTAATATCCGTGCCGGTCGCCGAAATCCCGGTCTTGCGCCCCAGCATCTCACCGGCGTTCTGGCGGTGGCCCGTTTGACCGGCGCCAAGCTCCGAGGCGCCGAGATCGGTTCGACGGAGATTCTCTTCGAGGCGGGACCCCCACGCTCGCCGGATCACAGGTACGAGTTCGATGTCCGAGATGTCGCGCGTGGCGGAAGTGCCGGATCCGTCACGTTGTTGTTTCAGACACTGTTGCTCCCGCTGGCGTTTTCAGGTCGTGACGTCGAGGTCGTTCTAAAGGGTGGCACGCACGTCGCGTGGAGCCCTCCTTTTGACTATATCGCCCGAGTCTATTTACCCGTGCTCTCACGGATGGGATTGCAGACGGACTGTCATCTGGATGCTTGGGGGTTTTACCCTGTGGGAGGAGGTCAGGTGTCGGCCAGGATCGGTGGCCTGGGAGGGCCCGAGTCCAAGGTGCTTGGCCCCTTGACGCTCACAGACCGGGGCGGACTCGAGAAGATATCTGGCCGTGCCGTTGTGTCGAACCTCCCGGAGAGGATCGCCGATAGGATGAGCGCGCGAGCGAATGACGTCCTGCAAAAACTTGGAGTCGAAATCGAGATCTCAACGCATCGCGTAAGTGGTGCGGGGCCCGGCGCCGGCATTTTTCTAATCGCCGAGTATGAAAACACAACCGCCGGGTTTAGCGGGTTGGGTAGGAAGGGATTGCCCGCGGAAGAGGTAGCGGATGATGCCTGTCGGGATCTCAATGCATTCCACGAAAGCGGATCACCAATCGACATGCATCTGGCCGATCAGCTGGTGCTGCCCATGGCGCTTGCCTCGGGGCGCTCCGAAATGGCGGTATGCCGTATCACCCAACATCTGCTCACCAACGTCCATATCATCCGTCAGTTTGTCCCCGCAAAGATCGATATCGAAGGCGGCGAGAGTGAGCCCGGCGTTATCGTCGTCGAAGGCTCCGGAAAACACATCGACCACCTGTCGGTAGGTGACAGTTAACCACGAATTCGGTTTGGTATTATCAGGCAAGTCCTAGCCCGTCGCCGTATCAATCATCCACAGCGCAACGATCCCACGCGCAGTCCATACGGCGGTGCGAAACCAGTTGGATCTTACGAGGATCTGAAAACGATCTTTCTTAAAGCCTCCCGTCAGATTCCGGTGCTCGGGAACCTGGACAACAAACGTCGAGCACCATATGGACACGAGCAATACGAGACCGGTCCAAACCTGGATATCCGAAACACCGGACGGGCGGTACAACAAAAGGAGGACAGCGGTGACAGTCTCGGCGAGGGCGGGGAGAAAGAGAAGACGGAGGATCAGCTTCATGTGCCGCTCGTGGTACGCAACGAACACGTCTTCCCCGACGCGGCTGAAGAGCGGATAGTGGACGACCTGGACGGTCCAGATCAGACCGACCATCATCCACGTCGCCGCCGTGTGAATCAGAAGTAAGGGAGTCATGTGCCTGCGTGTTATACGGATATGAGCTGAACCCAGTTGGCCAATGATAATGGATGCGCCTCTTGGGGGACAAGGTTTTATGATGAGAAGGTCGGCGCGTGACCATTATCTGGGGCGACAGTCTGGCCACAAGAGAGAAATCCGCCAGGGTGTTCGAGCAAGTGTGGGGTTGCCGTCCCCGTCAAAAAGCCCGACTGCCGGGTTTTCGCGAACTCGACAGACGGGCTTTCGGCAGACCCCAGATCTCGAGAAATATGAACTACTTCAAATACACCATCTTTTTTGTTGTGGTCATACGACCCGCACGAAGCCGGTAGAAATAGACACCCGACGCAACGGGCTCACCGTTATCGTTTTTGCCTTCCCACGTCGTTGAGAATTCCCCAGGGCCCTGGACGTCGCTCACGAGTCGTCGCACGAGCCGGCCGTCGACATCATATACGTTCAAATTGACATCGGTTGGCTCAGGAAGCTCATAGGAGATCCGTGTCGCCGGGTTGAACGGGTTGGGTACGTTCTGGCGAAGCGCGAATCGGTGGCGCGCGGGGGGCGGGTCGGTACCGGATGCCGGTGAGATGTCTGTCGCAGGGGAGTAGCCGCTCCCGTAGCCGCTCGTGTCCACCGCCGAGATCCGGTAATAGACCGAGTCGGTCGGAGGGCTGGTCGTTACGGTCGAATCGGTACCAGGAACCAGCGTGACGAAGTTCAAGAGAGAAGGTGTAAACCCGTCGATCGTATCACAGTATACGGCGTAGTTCGCCACGTCACTCTCGGGATTACGGTCCCACGAAAGAACCACATCGTCGTCGACTTTTTCCGCAGCGAGATTTTTGGGATACGATGGTTGATCCATCTCAAAGGTGTGTGACCCGTAAATCCCCATGTCTCCTCGAGATCCGTCCGGATCTTCGTACGAGGCATCGGGTTTACCTCCGTCTATCGCGGGCGAATGAAGAACGAGATGGTAGTCCATGCTCGCGGGATCCGCAAACAAAGGGTCCGCCGAGAGCGATCCCTCACCCGGTGCACAGCCCACGTAATCGCCTCCGCTGTTATTCCAGACGAGGTTGTAGGTAAAGACGGGTAGTTCGGTGCCGCTGCACGAGATCCCGATTCCGGTTGAGTTCACGACAATATTGTTGAACACATCGAAAGGGGAATCGCCAATCAACATACCGCTCGTTTCGCCCGATGTGTTCTGGTCAAAGGTGTTTCCGATGACCTGCCCGGTGTCGAATGCACTCAACACCATAGCGCCGCCCGAGCTGCTTGCGCTATTTCCGACGAAAAGGCTGTGTGTGACATAACACAACTCACCGCTCGCGAAAACACCGCCGCCCGCCGACGCGTTATTCGAGACAACGGTACTGTTTGTCAGGGTCAGGTTCGATGTGTCGGTCACCGCAATTCCGCCGCCGATCGCGTCCGACGAGTTCGAGGTGACATTGAGCGCGTTCAGTGTGGCATCGACCTTTTTGAGACACACACCACCACCGGAGAACGACACGGTGTTGCCGACAAATGAATCGCCGGTCATGGTAAGAAGATCAGCGTCTTCTATATACACGCCACCCCCCTCTTCGGCGCCGGTGTTTCCGGATACGGTATTGTCGGCAAGTGAGATACTCGGTGACGAAGACACCATAATTCCTCCGCCCAACAGCGGAATCCCGGTCCCCACAAGCGTGTTGTTTGTGATCGTGTTGTTGGACAGCATCCCCGTACAATTCCGCAGGTGAATGGCGCCTCCCTGAGCGGCCGAGTTCGTATGGATATAATTGTCATGAATCGACACGGCACATTCTTCGGCGTAGATCGCGCCACCGACACCGAAGTTCATCGCATCACCGGCACTGTTTGACTGAATTTCGCAATTCGCGATGATAGCCGATCCACCGACGATTCTCACCGCGCCGCCAAAGTACGCGGAAAATGGAACAAAATCAAAAGCTCCGGTCCCGTTCTGCACTAGAAAACCATCGAGACCGGCGGGTTGAGTGGCGCCGATAAACGTCACATTTCCGTCGAGGTTCAAGACGGTCTTACCGGTTTCAACATCCCTTTGGGTGAAGTTGTTGTCCCAGGCCCCATATAGGAGTACACCGCGATCGACGATCACAGAGAAATCGTCGAATGTCATCGTTGGTATAAATAGAGTATCCCCGTCATACGTCGCCTCAATGGCATCCTCCAGGGATGTGGCGGCGCTCGGTGGCGAGACGTATGGATAGTCGTTTCCCCCGGTCGGGGAATAATAGTGACGCGTCGTAGGGAGCACTTCGAACGCGGCGGGAAGCGTTGCGTACTGTCCGTCTCGGTTACGGATTTTGACGTCCCGCAAACCGGGTGGCGCAGTCTTGAGAACAGTGACGTCTGCGACCATCTCCCCCGATCCGACGAGCTCGGTGGTGTGAACAAAAACATCGGATCCCATATCCAATTTTGCGCCGGCATAGAAATCCGATCCGTACACCGTTACCGTGGCGTCCATACCGTGGTAACCCTGATCAGGGGCTATTGATGTAACCGCGGGGGTTGGTAGTAGCGGTGGTTCCGGCGGAGCGCAAGGTGATGTAACCTCCCAGCCGACGTGCGTTGGTGTGTAATTGCAGAGGGACCACGAGTTCGCTTTCATCATGCAATCGCGGGATTCAGGATTGCAGACCTCACAGTTGGCATTCAGCCCGCCGTTGGCGCAAGTCGATGTGCATGATGAGGAGCCACACCCCCCGGCGTACTCATCACACGCGCCAAAGATATGACCGCTTTCGTGTGCGAAAACCTGGGCCGGTGTCCATCCCGAAATACGGAACAGCAAAACGGTATACGGTCCGTACCAGTAGGCATAAGCGGTGCCTCCGCCGGGAAAACTGGGCGGAGCGGGAAGCGGATTGTACGGCACAAACGCCGAGTACGACCTGTCAGTTTGATAGTACGATCGCTGCCAGGTGTTGAATGAGTTCACTCTTGTAAAACGGGTTCCCGACGTGTATCCGAAGTTCTCCATGATTTCATTGACCCATATGTTCTCGTACGACGTGTCGTGAAGGATCGGTTCGACCCACTGCTGGCACCGAGGATCGGCGCCCGAATAATAATTGATGAGAAATGTTACCCAACAATCACCGTGCGTGGCTGCTTTGCTCGACCACCACAAAAGTCCCGTTGACACGCCGTTGAGGTACCACTGCATATCTTCCGGTATCCACGTGTAAAGATCGGGATCGGAGCCGCTTCCGTCGCTCTCGATAAAGAATATGGTCAGTGCCACAGTACCCGTCATGTAGTCGCTGTTACCGGTGGCTTCCGGCGAGGACGGGTCAAGGACAAAACCGTTCTTTTCGAGCACGCTGATATCCAAGCCCGCCGATTCCAGGTTTTCGAGGTAGGCGTCGAGTTCGATGGCCGGTGGTATCAGAAGGTCCGACTCGCGGGGCTGTCTTTGCATGTCCGCCGTTTGACTTGCAAGAAACCTCTCGTGATCCGAGGCGATCTTACCCTGAACCGCCGCATTAAAGAAATCGACCATCGCATTTGAGCGCGGATCGCTCGTGTCAAGCTCTCCGGGTAGGACTTCCGTGTAGTAAATCTCCTTGATCCCTGCTTTTCCGATAAGTGTTTCTCTCACCTCGAACGGAACCCAACCGATGAGAATCGAAGGCGGCGACATCACGGCGACGCGCCCTCCGTAAGACTGGACCATCCGTCTGGCGAGGTGGAGCGATGGGATGTCGTCCGTATCGAGCACGACGAGACTCAACCCATCAAGAAAGGCCAGATTATTGGGCGCCACATCGCCCGCCAGGGCGAAGGACGATATGAGCAAGATCGAAAATACCAGTGGCAGAGACTTTACAAACGGCAGTTTGACCATTGGATGTCGACTCCCGGAAGCGTGGTTGTGCGTAGCTTGAGGCAGAGAACCGAAAAGGGCGACCAATTGACTTTGCTGTAATATTTTACCATGAATCGGTATGCTCGATCAACTGTATCTATTGTCTGACGAGCTTGCTGTACCCCAACGGGGCATTATCGGTAACTTCGCGGCGTTCTGCGACAAAATTGAACCCCACGGCAAACCTGAGCGAAAGAAGCCGCCGATAGTTCTTGCGATCCTCGGCGTCGGAAGCGGATGGGCGTCGTTGGAGATGGTGAACGATCTTACGAGCCATGCGATTCAGCCAACACAATCCCTCGAACGACCACTGCAACATCGTCCGGACGATCGGTTGAAGGATCGGAACGTACTTTGGAAACAAGAGGCATTCAATTTGAAAAGCGGTTCCGTTGAGCGAGGGGAAAATTCTCACGGGGCGAAAACCATGTTTCAACAACAGATGTTCGAGCCCCAAGTGTGACATATGGAAATATGACAACCCGTGGAGAGGTTCAAGGAAAGAGACATATCCAAACACTTTGCCACGATCTGCCAAGACTCTTCTGATTTCCAAAATGGTTTTGTCAGGTTCCGGCATGTGTTCCAGCACCGAGGCGCACAGCACCACATCGAACGCGCCATCGCAAAACGGAAGATGATCGCCGTCTCCTATTACGCTGCACGCCGGCCCCGCGAGATCCAGGCCCGTCCACTTCGCTCCTTTTTGTTCGAGCTTCTCGCGGTACGGTGCCAATCCGCATCCAACATCGAGTGCGCGCTTACCCGAGAGGTCCCCAACGAGATCGAAGAGCGCCTCTCCGCGTCCCGG
>CP070677.1:3458061-3490052 GCA_020352495.1 Candidatus Latescibacterota bacterium | reverse complement strand
GCAGGCAACGGGTTTTCGCTGATTGGATTCTCACCCATTGCGCTACGCTCGGCATCGCCGATCCAGTGCAACCCAGATTCCAGCGAAGACCTCCAGGTCCCCGGTCCAGGGGGATTCATCAGCAAACCGATGGCGTCCCAGATGAGGAGAACAAACGGGGAGGTTGTCATGCCAATCAAAAGACTCAAGGAGTTTCTTGACAGTAATAACGTCAAGTATGTGACCATCACCCATTCGCCGGCGTACACGGCCCAACAGATCGCAGCATCGGCCCACATCCCCGGGAAAGAACTCGCGAAAACCGTCATGGTCAAGGTAGACGGTAAATTGGCGATGGCCGTGCTACCCGCGTCATACAAAGTCGATTTTGAACTGCTCAAGCAGGTGTCTCGATCAAAGAAGGTCGAACTCGCTACCGAAAGTGAATTCAAGGCGTCATTTCCGGAAAGCGAGTTGGGTGCGATGCCGCCGTTTGGGAATCTCTACGATATGACCGTCTATGTGGCGGAGAGTCTCGCCGAGGATGAAGTGATCGCCTTCAACGCTGGCTCGCACACGGAATTGATTCGAATGGACTACAAAGACTTCGAAAGGCTGGTGAAGCCAAAGGTCTTCAAGTTTTCACGCAAGCGGTGAGTTCGCAGAATGGTGATCTTGTAGATGTTGTCCATCCGGCGCGATCGTCCCAATCTGTGTATGGCAGACCGGTGTTCGGAGAGCAGCGTACCAAACAGAGCCCTCAAAGAGGTTCGAGTTGGAAAGCCAAGGCATCAAAAGAAACATTTTCCAACGTATTCTGGGGATTCCCGCGACCGATCTACCACGGGACGCCCATTCGTGGGCGTTCTCGAACGGAAGGATCGTTCTCGATCTGGAACGCGTGCCCGAACTAAAGAAGCCCGGCGGCGCGGTTCGACTCGAGAAAAAGGGGCTCCCTGAGCGTGTCCTCGTGATCCACGATGGTGAGGGGGTCTTTCACGCATTTCGGAACCGTTGCGGTCACGGGGGACGACGGCTCGATCCTGTCCCCGGTGATCCTTCGCTTCAGTGCTGTAGTGTTGGGAAGTCGACCTACGATCATGCTGGAACCGTCCTCAGCGGCCCGGCCAACTCACCGATAGCGGTCTATCGAGTGGACGCCGAAGGCGCGAAGCTGACAATTCACCTGGAATAAACGTCATGCCCCACGGATCGGTCGGTCTGCAAAAGCGCACCCCAACGATTGTCTCGCTTCTTGTCCTTTTGGTGGCGGGGTTTTTCGCCAAGTTTTATGAAGGCCCGGCACAAAACTGGGCGAACAACTCTCTTGCCGGCGTATTTTATGTGGTCTTCTGGTGTGTTTTCGCATCGTTTTTTCTAACCAAAGCCAAACCATACAAGATCGCTGCGGGGGTGCTAATTGTCACCTGTTTGCTCGAGTGCCTCCAGTTGTGGCACCCGCCGATCTTGGAGCGTCTCAGGACGCCATTTGTTGGTAGGGCTCTGCTTGGTACATCGTTTGTCTGGTCCGACTTTCTATACTACCTCCTTGGAAGCGCCGTCGGGGGAATCTGGATCGCGTGTCTGCGGCGGGTGGAAGACCGGTTGTCACGGTGAAAAAAATCCTTATTACAGGTCTGCCGGGTGTCGGCAAAACTACGCTGATCAAAAAGACGGCAGACGCGCTGGCGCGGTTTGGCCCGGTAGGTTTCTACACCAAAGAGATCCGGGAGGGCGGTTCCCGCAAAGGCTTTGAGATGATCGCGCTGGATGGGCGAAGGGGCACCATTGCGCATGTCGGCAACCGCAAGAGTCCGTTCAAAGTGGGAAAGTACGGGGTGGATGTGCCCGGTTTCGAGGGCTTTCTCCGGGAGATCGAGTTTCTCGCCCCCGGGAGCGGTCCGATCATCATCGACGAAATCGGGAAGATGGAGTGTTACTCGCGGGATTTCGAGGATTTGATCGAGGACATCTTCGATTCAGAGAGACTGGTCGTCGCGACAGTAGCGAGAAAGGGCGGCGGGCTAATATCGTCGGTCAAGAAAAAGCCCGATGTGACGGTGCTCGAAATCACACGGGCCAATCGGGACTCTCTGGTTTCTCATGTTCTGGAGATCGCGCTCGAGGAATTGACCGGTTAGCCGCGTTCCCGTATCCGGCGGGGAGACGATGAGGTGAAGCTGAGCAGATCGATTAGCTCCCCGCCGGTAAGTTTTCTCCGGCCCCGCCGGGTACCCTGACCCACCGGCAATTCCGACGTGGGGGACATCTCTATGGTCGGGGGTCATCGCGACTCGCGGCTGGGGCAACGTTTTGTGTGTTGTGCCGCGGGAGCGCAACCTTTTCCGCCGAGAGTGATGTCTGTGTCACCCAACGCGGGGCTATGTGTCTCGGGAACTCGCCGATCCCTTGTTGACGGGCAACACGCGCATGCTTCTCTCTCGTCGACGAGCTCCAACTCCTAGCGGGCTCCTGGGTTTGACCGAGCCCCTGGGAGTTTTCGATGGGAAGTGTAGCCAAAGGATGTTTCGGAATTACTAGCGGCGCGTTAGAAGTTCGCTAGAATAGGAGCCGCCCGGATCGAACGACCACCATGAACGATCACACGCATGATGGGACTTCAAAACCAACCGGTCGCGACGTGTCGGCGGTGCCGTGGGAGGCCACGGGGCCGTCTCCGTGTGATAAGCCTCGACGGACCCCGAACGGCGCAAACGGAATCCGGCCGTTGCCAATTTGATGGAGTTGATTTAGAATAGACCGATTACGAAACTCGACTTAGCTGGGACCCTGATCTGGCGGGTACTCACAAAATGAAACAACGATATGCCCTCACAAATCCCATCGCGCCCATGCTGGGCAAATCGCGTGATGATTTCACACGTGAAGATCTGGTCAAGGTGATAGAAGAAAAAGACATCGAGAAAATCACTCTCCACTATGTGGCACTCGATGGACAGCTCAAGGAACTAAAGATCCCCTTCGCCAACCGATACCAGGCGGAACGGATCCTGGCGGACGGGGAACGCGTTGATGGCTCCTCACTCTTCAAGGGCGTCGTCGATGTGGGACAGTCCGATCTCTATGTGGTCCCCGTGTACAAGACGGCGTTCCTCAATCCGTTCGACGGGTCGAGTCTCGATTTTGTCTGCCGGTATCTAACACCGGACGGCGAGCTTGCGCCATACACGATGGATAATATTCTGCTCAAGGCGTACAGGACGTTCCGGAGGAACAGTGGTCTCGAGATCTATGCATTGGGCGAGATCGAGTTCTTTCTCGTCGGCGAGCCCGCCTCGCCGATATTTCCCGCGCGGAGTCAAGGTGGTTATCATGCCTCGGCGCCGTTTGTAAAATCGGGACCCATTCTCGACGAGATGGTACGGTGCCTGACCCAGGTAACCGGTGCGGTCAAGTACGCCCACAGCGAGGTCGGTCACATCGAGAGGATTCAGAGCGCGTCGGAGGAGCTCAACGGGAAACAGGCGGAGCAGATGGAGATCGAGCTGTTTCCCACGCCAATCGATGAGACCGGTGACAACGTAGTGCTCGCACGCTGGTTGATCCGAAATATCGCCTACAGACACGGGTGCGTGGCGACGTTCGCTCCCAAAATCGAGGAGGGAGTTGCCGGAAACGGGCTTCATTTCCATGTCGAATTGATGGACAACAACCATAATGTGATGTCGGAAGACACGGGGGGGCTCAGTTTGCGGGCAAAGAGACTTATCGGAGGGCTTTGCGAGTACGCGGACTCGTTGACAGCGTTTGGCAACACGGTATCGTCGGCCTATCTTCGGCTTGTCCCCAATCAGGAGGCGCCGACGCGCATTTGTTGGAGCGATATGAACCGAAGCGCGATGATCCGAGTTCCACTCGCATGGTCAAAGGTAAGCGATCTGTCGCTGAAGTTGAACCCTCAACAGAAGTCACGGTTTCAACGCTCGGGCAACCGGCAGGCCGTCGAGCTGCGAAGCCCCGACGGAAGCGCTCTGGTACACCTTCTGTTGGCGGGGATGACCATGGCCGCCGACTGGGCGATGGAGGACTCGAGGTCACTCGATCTTGCGGAAAAACTCTATGTGACCGGTGACCTCTCCCAGAATCCGAAACTGGCGGAAAACTTGCCATCGCTACCGGCAAGTTGCGTCGAATCCTCTCGGATTCTGCTCGAGAAAAGACATCTGTACGAAAGAGACGATATTTTCCCGTCGGGTGTGATCGATTATATCGCGGCGTCGCTGGCGGCGGAGGATGACGAGAATCTCAATAAGTACCTCGCGGATCTTCCCAAGGAGACGCGGAGTCTCGAGGCCCGGAAGGCAATGCACAAGGATGTGCACTGTCACTGACCGGTTTGGTTACTCAGGACCGGACGGTAGGCGGGATCAGCATGACAGATGACCTCGATGACCTGGATCCCATCGAGCTTCCCATCGATGGGACATTGGATCTTCACACATTCAATCCTCGAGAAATCAAGGGACTGGTTGTTGACTACCTCCAGGAGTGTCGGGAGCGCGGAATCCTACAGGTTCGCATCGTTCACGGAAAGGGCACCGGAGCGCTCAGGGAGACCGTTCACTCGGTGCTTCGCAAACGCCCCGAGGTGAGTTCGTTTCGGTTGGCCGGTCACGGCGGGGGCAGTTGGGGAGCCACAATCGTGAACTTGCTGCCCATCAAAGAAGACTGAACACGCGGTATGAACGACAGACCCAATCCATCGGAAATCGTAAAGCTCCCCGACCCGGTACATGACAGTGGGATGTCGCTCGAGAGCGCTTTGCGAAAACGCAGATCGGTGCGTGAATACGCCAAAGAGCCTCTCACACTACCCGAGGTGTCCCAGCTGCTTTGGTCAGCGCAGGGTGTGACCGATCGGGTGGAGGGGCTCCGGACCGTGCCCTCGGCGGGCGCGCTCTTCCCGTTAGAGGTTTATCTGGTCGCCGGGCAAGTGACGGATCTGCCAAGTGGCGTATACAAGTACCGTCCCCGCGGGCACGACATGCTGCATATCAGCGGTGGTGACAAACGGCGCGATCTTGCCAGTGCGGCGATAAGACAAAGCTGTGTGGGGAGGGGAGCCATTGTCATCGTCCTCTCTGCGGTATACGAGCGAGTCACTTCTACGTATGGCACGCGCGGGATAATGTACGTGGACAACGAAGTAGGTCTTGCCGCGGAGAACGTGTGTCTGCAAGCCGTTGCCATGAACCTGGGAACCGTGTACGTCGGCGCCTTCGACGATCGACGGGTCAAAAAGATCCTCGGTATGCCGGGAAACGAACGTCCCCGCTGTCTCCTTCCCGTTGGCAGACCCAGGTAGCCGCTTCCTGTTCTTTACATCTCATCCTCGTTCCGCGTACTATCTTCGCAAGCCACCGGTAGAAGGCGGCCGCCCCATGAAAAAAGTCACATTTACACCGATAGGTGTCATACGAACTCCGTTCAAGACACGCGATGACGCTCCCATTCAACCATCGCGAGCGGAGGGTGCGCGGGGCACGGTTGAAATCCGGCCGGATCTCGCCGAGGGGTTGGAAGACCTCGATGGGTTTTCCCACATAACATTGATCTATCATCTCCATTTGTCGAAAAGTTTCAAATTGAAGGTGATCCCGTACCTCGATGACGTGCCCAGAGGTGTGTTTGCAACGAGGGCACCGCGGCGCCCAAACCAGATCGGTGTCTCCGTCGTCCGTTTGATCAAAATCGAGGGCACCGTCCTTCATATCGAAAACGTGGATATGCTAGACGGGACGCCTCTGTTGGATATCAAACCTTATGTACCGGGGTTCGTCGACCAAGCCGAGGTCCGAAGCGGGTGGCTGGAGGACGCCCTGCGAAGGGACAAAAAGAAAAAATGACCAAATCGCGACGGTTGGACGAACTAAAACAGAAACCAAGCCAAAGCACGTGGCGGGCCAGAACCCACGAGATCATTTTCGAAGCGGACACCCCAGTTGGTAGAGCGTTCGATATCATTCTGATTGTCAGCATCCTCGTGAGTGTCATTGCCGTCATGCTCGACAGCGTCGGTCCCATCCGGAGGGTCTACGGCGGATTCCTCTACAAGGTCGAATGGTTCTTTACCATCCTGTTCACGATCGAGTACATTCTGCGTCTTCTCTGCATCGGAAGGCCGCTCCGGTATGCGACCAGCTTCTTTGGCGTCGTCGATTTGTTGGCCATCATTCCGACGTATCTCAGTTACATTATTCCCGGCAGCCAGTACCTCCTCGTGATCCGAATCCTGCGGGTGCTTCGAATCTTTCGGGTCCTCAAAATCGTCCAATATTTGAGCGAAGCGGACATGCTCCTCTACGCGCTTCGCGCGAGCAGACGAAAAATCACCGTATTTTTGTTTACCGTTCTCACTCTCGTGATCATCTTTGGATCGTTGATGTATATCATTGAGGGGGAAGACAACGGGTTTACGAGTATCCCGCGGAGCGTCTACTGGGCGGTTGTAACGCTTACGACCGTTGGTTATGGTGACATCTCGCCCAAGACCGGGTTTGGGCAGGCCGTAGCTGCTCTTGTCATGATCCTCGGTTACAGCATCATTGCCGTCCCAACGGGGATCGTAACGGTCGAGCTTTCCCAAGCGTTTCGACGGAAGATAAGCACCCAGGCATGTCCCGAGTGCAGCGCAGAGGGACACGATGTCGATGCCGTGCACTGCAAGGCATGTGGTGCAAAGCTCTGAAGGAATCGGCGGACGAGCACGTCCCCGCACTAAACCGGCGAGTACAAAACGAGTCTGATAACCAATCGAAGAACAGATACCGGGCAATAAAGAAGATGGCGGCATTCTCAGATAACACAATTCGTCATTTCTTGCTTGCCATGTTTCTCCTCGTGACGCCTCCCACGTTGGCGGCGGGGAGCGTCGTGCCTCCGTCAAACGCGTCAGATGATTCCGCCGGTATCACGATCGTCAAACCTACATCGACGTCGGTTCAGAACTTCTCCGGCGACCGCCAGCACGCCACCGTTGGGTCAAAGCTCAAGAGACCCCTGAGAGTCAGAGTCCTTTGGAACGGAGCCAGCGCGGTTTCGAACTCAGCCGTCCGTTTTTCGATGGTCTCCGTCCCGGATGGGTCGGAGGGTGGGTTCGTCGAGCCCGAGATCGCTCGCTCGAATGTGGATGGACTGGCCGAGTGCCGTGTGACACTCGGCTCCAAACCGGGTGAATACGAGATCACCGCCACGTCCCTCGATGACCCAGATGGCGGGGAAGTGCTCGTTTTCAATGTTTACGCACGTCGGTCGAACTGGATCCTGTTTCTGATCATAGGGCTCGCCGGTGGGTTGGGGATCTTTCTCTACGGTCTCAACCTCATGAGCGACGGGATGAAAAAAGCGGCTGGGGATCGGATGCGGACCATCCTCAGTACAGTGACATACAACCGGTTTGTCGCCGTTGGTGTGGGTGCTTTTGTGACCATGATCATTCAGAGCAGCAGTGCAACGACGGTCATGCTGGTCAGTTTTGTACAAGCTCAGATGATGAGCTTCGCTCAAACTCTGGGAATCATTCTGGGAGCGGACATCGGGACCACGATAACCGCACAGCTGATTGCGTTCAAGATCACCGAATATGCGCTTCTTCTTGTCGGGATCGGTGTGTGCATCATGATGGTGGCGCGAGCCCAGAAGATCAAGGATGTCGGCGAAACCGTTCTGGGTTTCGGGCTTTTGTTTTTTGGGATGCATGTGATGTCGGTATCGATGGATCCTCTCAAAACTTTCGATCCGTTTCTCAGTCTGCTCGTCGGTCTCGAAAATCCACTCCTCGGTATTCTTGTCGGAACGATCTTCACCGCCCTGCTCCAGAGCAGCGCGGCTTTTATCGGTGTCCTCATCGTTCTCGCGCGACCGGGTCTCCTGACGCTCGATGCGGCGATTCCGT
This sequence comes from Candidatus Latescibacterota bacterium, assembly GCA_020352495.1. GTDB lineage: Bacteria > Krumholzibacteriota > Krumholzibacteriia > WVZY01 > WVZY01. Next base: position 3,482,158 of record CP070677.1, on the reverse strand, counting down.
TGCTTCTCGGTGCCAATATCGGTACGAGCATCACGGCGATTCTCGCCAGCATCAACACAAACCGGGAAGCCAAGCGGGTCGCACTGGCGCATACGATCTTCAAGGTCATTGGTGTTCTCCTGCTATTATTTTGGATTCCCGCTTTCGCCGATATTGTCCGGTGGGTTTCTCCAAAGGGACAGGCTGCCACCGTGGACACCGCAGCGGTCGCGGAGCTGGTTCCCAGGCAAATTGCGAACGCACACACGATTTTCAATGTTGCATTGACCGTTCTCCTTTTGCCGCTTACGGCGGCAGCAGCCGGTCTGATAACCCGGATCCTTCCCGACAAAGAGGAAGTCGAAAAGGAGCCGTTCAAGACCAAATATCTCGATGATGCTCTGATTTCGACCCCGGCGCTCGCGCTAAACCTCGCCAAGGCCGAGGTTCTAAGGATAGGAGCGATCGTTGTGGATATGGTGGAGAAGGTGATCGAGCCTTTTGTCAACCGTGATAACCGGGTACTCGATGAGATCGATCAAAACGAACAGAAGGTGGACTATCTCGAAAGAAAAGTGAGCACGTATCTCGCGAAGACGAGCCGACAGAGCATGCCCCAAGAGCGGGTCGACGAGGTCTTCCAGATGATGTACACGGTCACCGAGCTGGAGCTTATGGCGGATATCGTTTCCAAGACACTGCGGCCAAGGGCGCGCAAATGGCTCGACACGAACAACGTTTTTTCAGACGAGGGAACAGAGGAACTGCTCGACTGCCACAAACGAACGGTAAAACAGATAAGCCGGGCGATCGAGGTGTTCAAAGATCTAAATCTCGAGAAGGCCAGAGCGATGAAACGTAAGGACAAAAAGTACCAATCGATGGAAATGGAATTCATGCGTACCCACTTCGAGAGACTTCGAAAAGACATCCCGGAGACGATCGCGACAAGTGAGGTTCATCAAGATCTGATCGAACAGTTCGCTGCCATCCGAAGCCACGCGACGAGTATCGCCAGAATTTTCCTCGAATGGGGGGAAACGAACAAAGAAACGGAATCAGCGCCGGAGCGACCCTAAAGCCGGCCCGCGGGAGCCGGGTTCAGAATGGGGATCGATACGCACTCGTGCAACGGGCTCGGTTTTGAAAGCGGTATCGCAGACTAGGTCGATATGGAATTCGAGCACCACATCTCTGAATCGGCGTTTCTCGTCAATGAGTCGAGGGCGAGAAACGTCGAACTCAGTCGTGATCGGTACGCGCACCTGTGGGTGACGGACTCGACGCGGCGATTATGGAGAGATTTCTCCCGCGAGGTGTACGCTCTGGACGCTGTGGAACTGGCTCTCCGCAACCGGTTTTTCCTCGAGCACCTCGAGAAACAGATCCGGCGTACCCCCGACACTGTATTCGTCAATCTGGGAGCCGGGTTTACATCGTACCCATTTCTGGTCGCGACGCCGTGCCGGTGCATCGAAATCGACTACGAGCACGTCTGCCTGTTCAAAGGCAAGAGAATCATCGAGTGGCAAAAGGAAGGTGTTCTGCCCAAGCGCAAAGTCGAGTTCATACCGGCCGATTTTCGGGACCGCTCTGATCAGAAACGGGTAAGACATAAACTCGCAGGTGCGTTGAGTGGCAAACCATCGATGGCCACACTCGAGGGGATAACATACTACCTTGAGAGAGCTACGTTATGTCGTCTTTTCGAGATCCTCTCCGACGTGCAGACTCCGGGTTCAACTATCGCCCTCGATTTCTGGACACCCGACGTCGTGACAAATCCGGTGCACATCCGTTTCACCGAGTTTTTCGCAAAAAAGTTTGGCCACGCCAGGAGCGACTACAATCTCTTTGATGTGGATTTCCTTCGGTCGGTCGATGGGTACGAGGTGATCTCGGTCCTCGGTATCCAAGAGCTGGAGAAGATGTATTCGGGGACGAACTACCTGGCGGACATCGACCAGATTCTTCCCGAGCATTACGCGGTCCTCGAGCGAACGGGATAATCGCCGTGGCCTGTGATAAGACCGAAAACGGGCCGCAGATTTGGTGGCTGGAATCGATTTGGAGCCGCGAAACTCATGGCGTAGAATCATGACTCCGAGGAGGTAGTCCGATGTTATTCAATCGCAAAGACCGTACTCTATCCATGGCACGTTTGTTCGGGATCCGATCGAGACTCGTCGTCCTGTTGGTCTTTTTGATTTCCATTGCTGCCTACGCCCAAACAGAATCGCCGCGAACGGCAGACGCTGGAACCTCTCTCCTCATCATCGATGTTCAGGAATTCTACTTTCCGGGCGGCGCTGTGCCCCTCGATGATCCTGAGGCGGCAAGTCGTAACGTTGGGAGGCTGCTTAAAAAGTTCCGCGACGAGAAGAAGATGATCATTCACATAGGCCATAACGCCGAGAAGGATGTGGCGTTTCATTCCGAGGCAAAACCTCGAGCGGGGGAGAAGGTCATCTTCAAGGACGAGATCAGTGCATTCAATGGGACCGAATTACTCGAATACTTGAAAACGAATGGGATCCGTCGACTTGTGATCTGTGGTATGCAGACTCATATGTGCGTCGAGGCGGCGGTTCGTTCGGCCCATGACCTTGGTTTCGAGTGCATCCTGGTCCACGACGCATGCGCCACACGCGATTTGAAATTTGAAGACAGGACAATTGTCGCAGAGGACGTTCACTACTCTACGCTGAGTTCTCTCGGCGGCACGTACGCGACTATTGTGGACACACACACGTTTATCAGCACGTATTGAGCGGGCCGCGCAAAACGGCGGGGTTGCACGGTGGAAGGGGTGCCACGATTATAGTGTCGCGTGAGACAAAAGAGATTTCAGAAGGGGAAAAATATGTCACAGGAAGACAGCGCTGAGATAAAACCCGAAGTAAAAAAACTCGCCGACCTGGTAGGTTATCAAGAAAATTCGGTGGTGAGCCGGACGCTCGTCAAACGAGAAAAGGGAACAGTAACCCTTTTTGCGTTTGAGAAAGGTAGTGCACTGAGCGAACACACCGCCCCCTTTGACGCCTTGGTCTACCTGGTCGACGGCGAGGCCGAGGTTGTAATCGACTCGAAATCGTACCGGCTCGAGACGGGTGACACGATCCTCCTGCCCGCCAATCGCCCTCATGCGGTGAAGGCCACGAGCCGGCTCAAGATGCTCCTCACTATGATACGTTCGTAAGCAATTGATATAACAGGGATTGTCAGTCAGGATCGAAACTGGAACTGATAACGGATTTGTATATAATGGTGAGAATCTAACCGGGGAGCTTGATCGATCGTGAAAATCCTCATCGTCGGGGCTGGCGATATCGGCTTTCAGCTGAGCAAACAGCTCTCACAAGACAAGCACGACATCACCATGGTCGAGGCGGACCCACAAAAGGTGAGACGTGCCAGGGAACAGCTCGACGCCATCGTCATCGAAGGACGCGGTGAGAGTCTTCGCGGATTGAAGGAGGCGGACATAGACCACACGGATATTTTGGCCGCGATGACGGATAGCGACGGCGTCAACCTCATCGCCTGCATGTATGCCAAAAAGCTGGGTGTCCGCGGCGCGATTGCGCGAGTGCGGAATCCCGAGCTGGCCGACGAGGAGTGCATTCTCGAGTCAGATCAGCTTGGCGCGGATCTAATTATCCACCCGGAGCGGGAGACGGCCAACGCCATCGTGCGGCTTCTTCGGCAGTCGAGCGCCACTGACATCGTCGAGTTCGCCGATGGCAAAATCGAACTTCTCGGGATAAGACTCGAGGCGGATTCACCGCTTTTGGGAATACGTCTCGTGGATCTCGCGCGTCAATACGGGAATCCGCCGATGCGGATCGTGGCGATTACACGATACCAAGATACCGTCATTCCCAAAGGGGACAGCAAGCTCCATGCTGGCGATCAGATTTTTATCGTCTGTGACCCCGACTACGTTTCGGAGTTCTTGAGGATCTCCGGCAAGACGAACGTTCGGATCGAGAACATAATGATTCTCGGTGGGGGGTTGATCGGTCAGTTTGTCGCATCAACGCTCGGTAAATCGGCAAACGTCAAGATCATCGAGAGCAGCGAGGCAAAATCGGAGGAAATAGCGGATATCCTCCCGCACACACTGATCATCCACGGCGATGGGACGGACATCGATCTTCTGGCCACCGAGGGAATCGTCGATATGGACGCCTTCATCGCGGTGACGGGACACGACGAGACGAATATCATCACCACGTTGGTCGCGGGGCATATGCTGGTCCCACGTACGATCGGATTGGTCAACAAGGTCGAATACCTCCCGATTACCACGAAGATCGGGATGGATGCCGTCGTGAGCAAACAGCTGCTTACCGTCAACGCCGTTCAACAGTATATCCAACGACAGGTCGCCTCAATCGCAAGTCTCCCGGGGATCCAAGCACAGCTCATCGAGTACATCGCAAGCGGGGAGAGCAAAATAACACGCAAGCCGCTCAAAGACGTCCGATTCCCCAAGCACGCGCTGGTGGGGGCGGTGCTCCACAACGAAGAGCTTGTCATTCCCAAGGGGGATACGCGGATTCAGCCGGGAGATAAGGTCGTGGTCTTTTCCATGCCGGACGCGTTGGAAGAGGTGGAAAAGCTGTTTAATTGATGAGACGACCCGTCATGATCTCCGGTATGAGGTTCGATAGATCGTCGATCGAGATGTTCCCTGATCAAGGAAAGCGGCCGTGCATTTTTCCAGTGTGATCCACATACTGGGTCTTCTTTTGATGTTTCTCGCAATCGCGATGCTTCTTCCCATCGCGTTTTCGTTTTATTACGGGGATGGCGACTACCAGGCGCTACTGATTAGCGCGGGCATTACGCTCGTGTTTGGGTTTGTCACCTATAAAGTGACCCGGTTTGCGCAGGATCTCAGACCCAAAGAGGGATTCGCCATCGTCACATTTGGATGGTTGTCGTTCTCGCTTTTTGGATGCCTTCCGTTTCTTCTATCGGGTGCGATACCGTCGTTTACCGACGCGTTTTTCGAAACCATGTCCGGTTTTACCACGACCGGGGCGAGCATTCTGAGCGACATCGAGGAGCTACCACACGGGATTCTGTTCTGGAGAAGCCTAACCCACTGGATCGGGGGGATGGGGATCATCGTGCTCTCTCTTGCCATTCTGCCGTTTTTGGGAATCGGGGGAATGCAGCTTTTCAAGGCGGAGGTGCCCGGCCCGGTGGCGGACAAGCTCACGCCGAGAATCACCGAGACGGCCAAGATTCTCTGGGGTGTGTACGTCCTGATTTCTGCTGCCGAGGTTGTGCTCCTCTGGTTGGGCGGAATGGACCTTTTTGAGTCCCTCTGTCACACGTTTGGAACGATGGCAACGGGCGGTTTTTCAACACGCAACGCAAGCATTGGCTCGTACGGGAGCGCCTACATCGACTACGTTGTAATCTTCTTCATGATTCTGGCCGGGACCAACTTTGCGTTGCACTACCGGTTCATCAAGGGCGATTTCCGGGCATATTTTCGGAGTCAGGAGTTTTTGTTTTTCCTGTCGATCATCGGTATCGCCGCGGTGATTATAGGTATCGACACGTTTTCCCATCACTACAAAGACGTTCCACTGACGCTCCAAAAAACGCTTTTCCAGGTCGTGGCTCTTCTTACGACCACCGGTTACGGCACGGCTGACTATGAGCAGTGGTCTTTCACGTCCCAATTTGTCCTTTTTGTGCTGATGTTTTTGGGGGGGTGCGCCGGGTCGACCGGCGGAGGGATGAAGATCATGCGAATCCACCTGCTCGTGAAGTTCGTGTTTAGTGAGATCACGCGTTTGCTTCACCCGCACGCGGTAAAACCGGTTCGTATAGGCCCAAATGCGATTCCTCGCGATGTGGTCTCGAACGTTTTGGGGTTTTTTATCACGTTTATGCTTCTGTTTATCCTCGGAGTGCTGGTCATGTCGGCCCTCGGGTTGGATATGGCCACGTCCTTTGGCGCCGTCGCGGCGACGATCAACAACATCGGTCCAGGTCTCGGTGGTGTCGGACCCACCGACAACTACGCGGGTATTCCGCTGGTCGGAAAGTGGGTCCTTGCGTTCTTGATGCTGGTCGGGAGGCTGGAGGTCTTCACCGTGATCATCCTCTTCTCGCCGTCGTATTGGCGCAAATAACACCGTGTTAGCCGGAGACGCCGGTCGAATTCCAAGCCATTATTGCAACACGCCCGGTATGCCGGGCGAAACCGATCGCGGCTGTCGCGCATGGGACAACCGAGAAACCGCCGGGCCAAGGGACGCGTTTCGAGGTTCGTGTGATTCACTCAGGCATCTCTTGACGGGGTCTAGGCGAAGGTATAAGATTGGCCGAACTAGGTTTTACTCTCGGGGGCTGACCTCTGAGCACGCGATGTTGTCTACAATAATCCCGTTGGACTTTAGGACAGTTGCCTCGTTTACTACGGGGTGGGGAAGGGGGAAGGTCCAGCGTTAGAACATACCCTAAGTTAGGATTTGGACCACCGGGCGTTCGTGTGTCTGGAAACGGAGCGACGTCCGGTTACGTGTTTTTCGAATTCAGTTATCGATCCTCAAGATCGCTAAAAGGAGAAAAGCGATGGCGCACAAGTTCATTAGGGTCGACAAGAAATTCCCGCTCAGGAGGATCCCGACCGGCGAGGAATTGCTCAACGACCCGGCGTTTAACAAAGGCACTGCATTCACGTGCGAAGAGCGCGATGCCCTGGGACTTCGAGGACTGTTGCCTCCTCAGGTCTGTGACATCAAACAGCAGGTCTCGCGTGTCATGGAGAACTATCGCAGGAAGCCGGACGAACTGGAGAAGTTTGTCTTCCTGGCATCGCTTCGGGATCGTAATGAAACGCTTTTCTACCGTGTCGTGATGGACAATATCGTCGAGTTGATGCCCATCATTTATACACCTGTCGTCGGACAAGCCTGCCAGCAATATGGACTCATCTTTCGACGCCCCCGGGGAATGTTTCTTACGATAAAAGACAAAGGGCATATGGCGGATATTCTGAGGAACTGGCGGACGACGGAAACCCGTGTCATCGTCGTCACCGATGGTGAACGAATCTTGGGTCTGGGCGATCTTGGCGCCAACGGGATGGGGATTCCCATCGGCAAGCTGGCTCTTTATACGGCGTGTGCCGGTGTCGATCCACAATTATGCCTCCCGATAACGATCGACGTGGGAACCAACAATGAAATGCTGCTCGATGATCCGCACTATATCGGCATTCGGGAGCGGCGTCTCCGCGGTCCCGAGTACGATGAGATCATCGAGGAATTCGTCCAGGCGGTGCAGGAAGTCTTCCCCACGTGTCTGATTCAGTTCGAGGATTTTGCAAACTTGAACGCGTTTCGTCTGCTAAACAAGTATCGTGACCGGGTGTGCACGTTCAACGACGATATCCAAGGGACGGCCGGTGTGACCCTGGCGGGTATCTACTCGGCGATGCGGATCACGGGGGGCAAGCTCAAAGATCAGAAGATCCTGTTCCTCGGTGGTGGTGCAGCGGGAGTCGGGATCAGCGATCTCATCGTTTCGGCGATGAAAGTCGAGGGGCTCTCCGAAGAAGATGCCAAGAGACGTTGTTGGCTCGTGGATTCGAAGGGTCTCGTCGTCAAGAGCCGGGAAGGTCTCCAGGATCACAAGTTGGCGTACGCCCATGATCATGAATTTCTCCCCGATTTGTTGTCGGCGATAAAGGGGCTCAAGCCGACGATTCTCTGTGGTGTTTCCGGGCAACCCGGGACTTTCACCGAGGATATCGTCAAGGCGATGGGTGAGATCAATGAACGGCCGCTGATTTTTGCCCTATCGAATCCCACGTCAAAGGCGGAGTGCATGGCGAAACAGGCGTACCAGTGGACGGATGGACGTGCGATCTATGCGAGCGGGAGTCCGTTCGACCCGTTGGAATACAAGGGCAAGAGATATGTGCCCGGTCAGGGTAACAACGCGTATGTGTTCCCGGGTGTTGGATTGGGCATAGTGGCCTGCGGTGCGAAACACGTGACAAACAAGATGTTTTTTGCCGCGGCCAAGGCACTGGCTCATCAGGTCTCGGAGGACGATCTCGCGACCGGTTGCATCTATCCGCCGCTCACAAAGATACGGGATGTGTCGGGTGATATCGCCAAAGCGGTGGCTGAAGAGGCCTACGACTCGGGTCTCGCAACGGTTCCCAGACCCGACGACCTCCTCGAGTACATCATGGATCAGATGTACCAACCGGAGTACCCTCACTACGTCTAGCCGCCGCCGATCGAGGGTTTGGCGACAACGTAAGTTATTGTCGATAAAAGGGATGGCGTGCCACATATCAGGCACGCCATCTTTGTCTTTGGAGCTGTAAGCCCCGAAGCCGAAATTCGACAAACATAAGTGGAAGGGGTGCGGGACCGGGGAGCGAAAGGAGAATTCATGACGACAAATCGTTCCAACGCATTCTCCCTCGTAACGGTGGCCTTTGTATGTCTGGCCATCGGGTTGGGTTGCAGCTGTACCCGGAAAGGCGAGACAGGACGAGATGGGTCGTCTGTGCGGGACAATGAAATCGAAACAACGAGCGGAGTCGAGATGTCAGAGAGAATACAAAAATCCGACGAAGAGTGGCGGGAACTCCTCACCCCCGAGCAGTACGAAATCACACGGCAAGGTGGTACCGAACGCGCGTTCACGGGGAAGTACTATGACTTCAAGGGCAAAGGTACATATCTGTGTGTCTGTTGTGGAAATGACCTCTTCAAATCGGAGGCCAAGTATGACTCGGGGACAGGTTGGCCAAGCTTTTGGGAGCCGGTGGCCGAGGGCGACATAAAAAAAGTGAAAGATGCGAGTTACGGAATGGCTCGAACCGAAGTCAAATGTAGCCGGTGTGACGCCCACCTCGGACACGTTTTTGAGGATGGTCCCCCTCCAACGGGACTCCGTTACTGTATCAACTCGGCGGCGCTAAAGTTCGTCGAGAAAAAGCCGGAGTCTCAGGAATAGCGCAGGCGTAGTGGGCGATCTTTATCCGTGAGTCCGATCGATGTTGTAGCGCGGGGATGCTGGCGATACGCTGGTGAGTTCCGCAGCGGGCAGACGCCACGTATTGTGGTCGAGATTCTCGGGCTCTCTCGGTCGGCGCGCGAGGACTGTCTGAGCCGCCGTATCGCCAGCATCCCCGCGCCAAAATTTCCCAACCGATCAAAGTCACTTCGTTGCCGGATCGGACCGATCGAGGCCGACTGATCCCGACAAAATAATTCGCTCACGAACTCCATGGGCCGTGGTAACATGGCCCGGTGCCGTAGTTGATAATCCAGGCCAAAGTCAATCGGGTTATTGATCACCATCAGACGGAGGTGACGTGGGCGATGTTACACACGAAGCTCAGTGACATCGAAGCACGCGAAGTTGTTCCCGGGTTCAGGGCAAAGTTCGTTCATTCCGATCACATGACCATCGCTTACTGGGAGGCCGACGCGGGGGCGGAGGTGCCCGAACACAACCACCCTCACGAACAGGTGGTCAATCTGATGGAGGGTAACCTCGACCTTTTTGTCGACGGCGCTCTCTTGGAGCTGGGTCCGGGATCGGTGGTCGTCCTTCCGCCCAACGTGCAACACTCGGCGAAAGCAAAAACCGACTGCCGAATCGCCGATGTGTTCTTCCCCGTTCGGGAAGACTATCGCTGACTTCGAACCGAGTGTTTGTTGCGTGACTCGAGCCCGTCGGTTATTAAGCGACTGATCCCAATTGAACAAAATCATACGAATCGCGACAGATGACGATATCCCCGGTATGTTGACGATCTATGAACCCATCGTCAGCGGTACGGCGATATCGTTTGAGATTACGCCGCCAACGGCGGAGGAGTTCGGTCAACGTGTCAGAGAGCTACAGGAGAGAAACCCCTGGTTGGTGTGCGAGACCCGAGACAGACTCCTGGGGTTTGCCTATTCCCGCCCACATCGTTCACGTCCCGCTTACCAATGGTCGGTCGAGGTTTCCGTGTACGTCGATTCGAAACACCTGAGACAAGGAGTGGGACAAGCTCTCTATACGTCACTTTTGAATGTCCTGAGACTTCAGGGCTATCGCAATGTCTACGCCTTGATAAATATTCCAAATCCGGCGAGCACGGCGCTCCACAGATCAATGGGTTTTGAGCCCCTTGTCGTTTTCAAATCGGTTGGACACAAACTCGGTGCCTGGCACGATGTCCAATGGTGGCAACTCATTCTGAGGGACAAGCGACCCCGGCGTCCCCAGCCACCGCTATCGATGGCGGACGTTCAAAAGCTCGACGGCTGGGCCAGAGCCCTCCGCAGCGGTCTTGACGTATTCGAAAAAACGGGAGAGGACTAGCTCGTATGCACTTGGACATTGGGGTGACACCCGCGCTAACCATCGCTGTTGCCCTGGCTGCAGGGATGGTCGCCCAGTCGGTGGCCAGACACCTTCGAATCCCGGGGATCGTCGCGCTTCTCGCCGCAGGTGTTCTTCTTGGTCCCGACGGGCTGGGAATTGTCAAGCCGGAGGGACTCGGGGGAGCACTGGGCGTCCTGGTCGAATTTGCCGTTGCGGTGATTCTGTTCGAAGGTGGGCTGAACCTCAACTGGCGGCGTCTTCGCGGTCAAGTCCCGACCATTCGTCTTCTCATCTCGGTGGGTGCGGTGATCACCGCGTTTGGTGGTACGTTGGCGAGCCGTCTGATCCTCGGGTGGAGCTGGCCTCTCTCGATCCTTTTTGGAACGCTGGTAATCGTCACCGGACCAACGGTGATAACACCGCTTCTTCGGCGCATCAGGATCCGACGCAAACTGGAAACGATCCTCGAGGCCGAAGGTATCTTCATCGACGCGGTCGGTGCGATTCTCGCGGTTGTCGTGCTCGAGGTGGTCCTGAGCCCCGACAGCTCATCGCTGGCGTTGGGGGCGGTAAGCGTCCCGACACGGCTCGTGTTTGGCGCGGTGGTGGGTATGGCCGGCGGAACGGTGATCGCGCTTCTGCTCCGGTTTCGAGGTGTCGTGCCCGAAGGACTGGAGAATGTCTTTACGCTCGCACTGGCTCTGGCGATTTACCACACGAGCAACGTCTTCGTTCCCGAAACGGGAATCGTTGCCGTTGTCGTCGCGGGGCTCGCCGTGGGCAACATACGAACACCGGCGCTCCGTGATCTTAGAGAGTTCAAGGAGCAGCTCACTGTACTGTTGATCGGGATGTTGTTCGTGCTTTTGGCCGCCGATGTCCGGCTTGCGGAAGTTGCGGAGTTGGGTTGGATGGGGGTTTGGGTGGTTCTGGCTCTTATGGTTTTGGTCCGCCCCATCAACGTATTGGCATGCACGTTGGGCGCGGGACTTGACTGGAAAGAGAAAGCCTTTCTCTCCTGGCTGGCGCCCCGGGGAATTGTCGCGGCGGCTGTTGCGTCGCTCTCGCACGAGCGGCTTGCCGCAGCGGGACTGGACGGCGGTGCCGAGATGAGAGCGTTGGTGTTTATGGTGATTGCAATCACCGTCAACCTTCAAGGGGCGACGGGCAGTCTCGTGGCGCGTTGGTTGAGCATTCGCCGGCCGACGGGGCAGGGATATGTGATATTGGGAGCCCACGAGCTGGCGCGATTGATCGGACGTCTGTTGCGGGATGCCGGTGAGGAGGTGGTGGTGGTCGATGCGAGTGCTGATTTGTGTCGTGACGCAGAGAAGGAGGGTTTGCGTGTCGTATTTGGGAACGCTCTCGATGAGCGGGTTCTCTTCGCGGCCGATGTAGAATCGCGCAAAGCAGTCGTCGGTGCGCTCACCAACGAGGCGGTGAACCTGCTTTTTGCGCGCAGGGCGCGAACCGATTTCAAAGTGCCGCGGGCCCATGTCGCAATCCAACGGGGACATACCTCGATCGATCAGGAAATGGTCCACGAAGCCGGTGGAACGGTGCTTTTTGGTCACGAAATTGACCTCGAGCTGTGGTCCATCCGGATCCGCCGCCGTATTGCATCACCGACGCTGTGGCGATGGGTTCCCCCCGACGACACGTCAGATGGCAAAGACGATGGTCCCGCCCAGCTCCCGCAGGAAATGCAGAACACGTTGTTGCCCCTCGTCGTGCGTCGGGAAAAGGCGATCGAACTGTACGACGACCAAACAAAACTCAAGGAATCCGACGAGGTGTTTTGGCTCATCTTCTCCGAACGACAAGAAGAGGCGCAGACCTGGCTCAAAGAGGGGGGTTGGTCGCTTTTGGACGCCGGCGAGGAGGTGGACGGTTCCTAGGTCCCGCCGCACGATCGGTGGCTATTGTTCACGTACTTCTGGTATCTCTGTCCCGGACAACATGCAAAATTCTCGTATGCGGTCATCGAACCGCGCGAAAAAAAGATCACAAAGAGACAAGCGTGAACGTGTTCCGACACCGCTCACAAGGACGACCTTCAAAAAAGGCATCCGAGCGCTGACTGCCCGCGACCGTCGGCTGGAACGAATCGTGAAAGATATTGGACCCCCGCCAATGTGGGCACGAAAACCGGGATTCTCCACGCTTCTCTACATCATTCTTGAACAACAGGTTTCTCTCGCATCGGCGAAGGCGGCGTACGATCGGCTTCTCATCGCGGCGTCGCCACTGACTCCAAAACGGTTTCTCGGACTGAGCGCCCGATCGCTCAGGGCTATCGGTTTCAGCCGGCAAAAGACCGAATACGGCCGCGCGCTGGCCAAATCGATCATCAACCGTCGGTTGGACCTCTCCGCTCTCGTCGGGATGCCCGATACGGACGCGAAGAGAGAATTGATGGACCACCGGGGTATTGGACCGTGGACGGCCGATATCTATCTCCTTCAAGCGCTTCGCCGGCCTGACGTATGGCCGAGCGCCGATCTCGCTTTGGCCGTGGCAATCGAGGAAGTGCTGGGTTTGGCCGCGAGACCCAAAACGGAGGAGATCGATTCGATCGGCGAATGTTGGCGGCCCTGGCGGGCGATAGCGGCTCGCGTGTTCTGGCACTACTATCTGACCGGGAGGTCGGGTTCCGGCGAAGGAGCGATGTAACCGCACCGGCCGGGGGTTGGCCCGCGGAGTTTTGGGGTTGAATTGACCCCAGTCTTTTTGTAGGCTAGATCCACTAGACTCGGAGGTACCTCCTGCCACATCGATTCGCTGCGTTCGCCCCCGTTTCGAGAGTCGGTTTAGGAGTTCCGCTCCTGAGCATGGTTGGGGGCGAGTGGATCCCCCAAAAAGGTTGATCGGTTTGATGAGGTCTGAGCCATGGGAGTGCACCGTGTCCCGGATCTTCTCACTTTGGTTTGCGCCCGGGGCGACGAGGGAGTTTGAGTTTTGAAGAGAATCTACATAGGCAACCTGCCTTTCAGCGCGACAGAGAACGAAATCCGCGAGCTTTTTTCCGCTCACGGAACCGTTCACGAAGTAACACTTTTGACCGACCGCGAGACGGGTCGGCCACGGGGGTTTGGTTTTGTCCAGATGGATGATCAGGAGGCAGCCCAGGCCATCAGTGCGCTCGATGGATCAGAGTTTGGAGGACGAAACCTGCGGGTCAACGAGGCGCACGAAAGGAAGCAGAGGGGAGGCGGTGGAAGGCGAGACAGAGACTAGTTTCTACACCTCGAGAATTGTTTATTTGTTCAGCCTACGCAGAAAGGCGCGCTCGACGAGCGCGCCTCTTTGCATAGCACCGCGCTTTCGTTTGACCCTCTACCAAGCTAGACATTGCGGGACGGCCCACCTCGTGTTCTGCGCGGATATGAGACAGAACGGCTTTAGAGGATTGTATTTGGGGGTGCCAGCCCCTGTTGAATCTGTTATCCTTTCTCCGTATGCGGCGCCGAACCGATTGCACTCGAAAAAGGGCGCTCTCTGGGCTTATGGTTGTTCTCTGTTCTCGTCATTGATTCTTCCGCGCTCGATGTACCAGGGAACCCTCCGCCGACCATGGCGTATGGTCAATACCACCAGTCCGTAGTGGATCCAGAGATTTTAGGAGAGGCTTACTATGAAACCGGCTAGTTTGTATTTCTTGGCGTTGATCCTCCTGTGTGGGGTTGGTTTCGGTCTCGCCCAACAACCGACCGTGCGGCCGTTGTCACTACGGGAGGCGTTGAGGCTCGCCAAATCCAACAATTATCAGATTCTGGTGGCGCGTAGCCAGCTGAGGGAAGCGGGAGGGCAGAACCTCGAAAGCTGGAAAGGATTCCTGCCACGTCTGACGTTCGGGGGAGGCTATATACAGTCCGACGACCCGGTAACCGTTTTTGGGACCAAACTCAAACAGGGAGTCTTCACTCAAAATGATTTTGACCTCAGAGAACTGAACAAACCCGACGCGATCGAAAACTGGAGCACATCCATCCAGGTGCAACAACCACTGATAAACGTGGATGCGATATTTGGCAAATCCGCCGCGGGTCTCGCGAAGAAAGCAAGCCGGTACAGGCTCGCGCGGGCAGTGGAGACGGTCTATCTCGAAGTGGAGAGAACCTACTACGGTCTCATTCTCTCCCACAGTAATTTGCGAACGATCGATGACGCGGTCGAATCCGCGGAAACCCGTCACCGCGAGGTCGAGGCGGCGTACAAAAAGGGGCTGGTGTCCGAGGCTGACCTTCTCGCCTCCCAGGTGCGTCTCGCCGAAATGCAGGAACAGCAGTTGACCGGCCGGCTCCAGATCGCAAACGCGAGCGACCACCTCAAGTTTCTTTTGGGTATCGAAGACGTGGCTGAAATAATCCCGACGGACAGCCTGTCGATAACCGAGGAAGAGCTTCGGGTCCGGGAGCTTCCACCCGACACGATCCCCACGAATCGATCCGATCTCGTCGCCCTCGAGCTTCGGGAAAAAGCGGCTCACCGGGGGGCTCTGATGCGGCGGAGCGAGTGGATTCCGCGGCTCAATGCGTTTGGGGGTGCCGAATGGAATTCCGACAGGGCCTTCGACACGGGGAACTCGAATTGGACGGTCGGTGTTCAGCTCGAATGGCGCATTCTGGACGGATTCGGGACAATGGGCAGAGTCCAACAGGCGAACGCAATATCAGCGGCGGCGCGTGCAGAATTCAAGGAGGCTCAAGCAAGAAGCAATATGGAGGTGCGTCGCGCGTGTCGAGCGCTCTTGACTGCGAAGGAGCGTATGCGCGTTGCCGAGAAGGCCGTCGCCCAGTCGAGTGAAAGTCTCCGTATCGTAGAAGCTCGTTTTCAGGAGGGACTCGAAAAGGTATCGGACCTTCTCGACAGGGAGGCGGCGCACACAAGCGCGCAGCTCCGACTTCAGAAAGCGAAACATGATGTGAAAGTCGCATACAGCGAACTCCAGTTTTACTTAGGTGCCGAATCTGAGCCGATCGACCAGTGATAAAAGCGTGATTCTGGTAGAAGGAGTGGATGAACGAATGAGACGATACCTGCCGTTTGTGGTGATAGCCGGCCTGCTATTCCAATGGAGTTGCGGTGGAGAGCACGAACAAAAAGGGGGGGACGAAAACGGAGAGCCCGTTGTGGTGAGGGTGGTGCAGGCTGCCATCGAGTTCGCCGAGGAACCCGTCGAATATTCCGCGTCGGTCGAGCCGGCGGATGAGGCAAACATCGCAGGCAAGGTCATGGGTAAAGTCGAGAGAATTTTTGTGAGAGAGGGCGACTCGGTCGAAAGAGGACAACTTCTCGTCAAGCTTCAAGGCGAGGATGTTCGTGCGAGGCTTGCGCAGGCGAGCGCCGGTGTCGCCGAGGCGATGGCCCACTTTCAGAACGCCAGGAGGAATCTCGATCGTTTCGAATCCCTGTTCGAGGACAACGCGGCAACACAGAAGGAACTCGACGACGTTCGCGCCGCGTATGAAGCAGCATCCGCGCGCGTCCAGGCTGCGCAGGAGATGAAGCGCGAAGTCGAGGAATTGATGCAGTACGTACAGGTTGTCGCGCCGTTCAGCGGCGTGGTGACCAAAACCTACGTGGATATCGGTGATCTCGCGACACCGGGACAGCCGATACTCAAGCTCGAAAACGTACGTCAGCTCGAGGTCGTTGCCAGTGTGCCCGAGAGTCAGATCGAGCACCTGAGCGTTGGCATGCCGGTCAAGATTCTGATCCCCGCCCGGCGTATCGATGCTCCCGAACAGGATTTCTACGGAAGTGTGGACCAGATCATCCCGTCGGCGGACCCGGGGAGCCATCAATTCGAGATCAAGGCATTTATTCAAAACCCGGGTGGCGCGGTCAGGTCAGGAATGTTTGCGCGAATCGTCGTCAGCCGATCGCAGAAGGAGCGCCTGATGGTGCCGGTGGGGGCGGTTTTCAAAAGAGGACAGTTGGAAGGGATCTTTGTCGTCGGTCCGGAGGCCAGGGTCCAGCTGCGGTGGGTGCGGACCGGGCGGCGCATCGGCGGTAGTATCGAGATTCTCTCCGGTTTGGATCCGGGCGAGTCGGTCGTCGTGGGCACCGCGTCGCCGCTCAAAGACGCTCAGAGAGTCGAGGTGGCAGATTGAAAACGGGAATTGCGGGACGACTTGCCAAGGCGTTCATCGACTCGAAGCTCACGCCGCTTCTTTTGATCGCCGCGCTTCTCGTCGGGCTCTTCGGGACGTTGAACACGCCAAGGGAAGAGGAACCTCAGATCGTCGTTCCGCTGGTCGATATCTTTGTACCATACCGGGGCGCCACCGCGCGGGAGGTAGAAGAGCGGATTACCAAACCGCTGGAGAAGATCATCAGTCAGATTCACGGTGTCGAGTACATCTACTCGATGTCACGGCAGGATTTCGCCATACTCACCGTTCGCTATTATGTCGGTGAAGACATGGAGGACAGTCTGGTTAAGCTGTGGGCGACCATCTTGAAACACATGGACAGGAAGCCGCCGGGTGTCGATTTCCCGCTCCTCAAAACGACCAGCATAGACGATGTCCCCGTATTGACGCTCACATTGTGGAGCGAAAGATACGACGCATATCAGCTCCGCCGCGTGGGCGCGCAACTCGCCGAGGAAATAAAGAAAATCGACAACGTGTCGGAGGTCGACATCAAAGGCGGTCTCAAGCGACAGGTCCGCGTGATCCTCGACCAGGCAAAGCTCGAAGCGCACCGTATCACACCGATTCAGATTTCCCAGCAAATTCAGGCGGCCAACCAGCAGCTCACCGCCGGTAACGTTCAGAGACTCAACCGCGAATACATCGTAAGGACGGGTGAATTTCTCGAGGATGCCGAGGACGTCGCCAATCTCGTTGTTGGCGTGTCCGGTAGTCACCCGGTGTATCTCCGCGATGTCGCCGAGATTCAAGACGGGCCCGCGGATGTCGACAACTACGTTTTTTTTGGACAGGGGCCGTCGGGTGAGGAAAAGGGCGTTGACCGTAGCCAGGAATACCCAGCCGTCACTCTCGCCGTGGCCAAACGCAAAGGGTCGGATGCTATGCGCGTGGCCGACCAGGTGACAAAAAAAATCGAAGCGCTGCGGCGAAACCTCCTTCCCAGTGGCATCTATCTGACCGAAACCCGCAACTACGGGGAGACCGCATCGGAGAAAGTGTTCACGCTTCTCGAGCACCTCTTGGGTGCGGTGATCGCGGTAACCATCGTCGTTGGTCTGTTTCTTGGATGGCGTGGGGGGCTGGTGGTATTCGCGTCGGTTCCGATTACGTTCGCCCTGACGTTGTTCGTCTACTATCTCTTTGGCTACACTCTCAACCGCGTTACGTTGTTTGCGCTGATCTTTGTGACGGGGATCGTGGTCGATGATTCGATCATCGTGGCGGAAAACGTACATCGTCATTTCCTCATGCGCCGGCTCCCACCGCTCCAATCGGCGATCGCCGCGATCAGCGAGGTGGGCAACCCTACCATACTCGCGACGTTCACCGTGATCGCGTCGGTTTTGCCCATGGCGTTTGTTTCGGGGCTCATGGGACCGTACATGAGTCCGATGCCGATCGGCGCATCGTTGGCGATGCTCTTTTCGCTTCTCGTTGCGCTCGTGGGAACACCCTGGCTGGCGTACCGATTGTTGAAGCGTGGAGGGGAAGAAAAGGAGTACAGTGTCGAAGACACCTTGGTTTACAGATTCTACACAAAAACACTCGCTCCGCTTCTCGATCGCCCGAAAAGGGCATGGATCTCGATCATCGCCGTCTGTGTTCTCTTGCTTCTCTCGGTTAGTTTCTTTCTCTTTCGGTTTGTCGAGGTAAAAATTCTCCCGTACGACAACAAGAGCGAGATGCAGGTCATCATCGATATGCCGGAGGGAACGACTCTCGAGCAAACGGCGCGTGTCGCCAAGGACATTTCCGCGTATCTAAAGACGGTCAGCGAGGTCACGCATTACCAGTACTATGTCGGCACCAACGCGCCGATCAACTTCAATGGACTCGTTCGGCATTACTATCTCAGAGAGGGACCGACGGTCGCTGACATCCAGGTCAATCTCGTTCGCAAGGGCGAGCGGAATGATCAAAGCCACGATATTGCCAAGCGTCTTCGTCCAAGGATCCAGGAGATCGCCGCGAAGTACGGCGCGCGCGTCAAGGTGGCCGAAGTACCACCGGGACCCCCGGTTCTCTCGACACTGGTTGCGGAGATCTACGGTCCTGATTATGAGAAACAAATCGAACTGGCCCGGCAAGTTCGTGGGATATTCGAGAGCACGGAGGGTGTGGTCGATGTGGATTGGCTCGTGGAAGACGATCAGAAACTCTATACCCTCGTTGTAGACAAAGAGAAGGCCGCGTTGCGGGGCGTCAACACCGAACAGGTGGCTCATTCGCTTCGGATGGCGCTCTCCGGCTCGCAAGTGGCGCTTCTTCGCGCACCCACCGAGATCGAGCCCGTGGGCATCGAGCTCCGGCTGGCGCGTAAGCACCGGACCTCGGTCGACGATCTTGGAAACGTCTACGTGCGATCGCGTTCCGGAGATTTGATACCCGTTGCGGACGTCGTCCAGGTTCGCGAGTCCGTCGAAGACAAGGCGATTTATCGAAAAAATCTCCAACGGGTGGTTTATGTCACTGGTGACGTAGCCGGAGCCGCGGAAAGCCCAATATACGCAATGCTCGATATGAACAAGAAGCTGACCGAGATCGAGCTTCCGGATGGACACACGATCAAACCCCTCTACACCCACCAGCCGTTTCTCGAAGAACAGCTCGCACTCAAGTGGGATGGGGAATGGCAGATCACCTACGAGGTATTCAGGGATCTGGGCGGGGCATTTGCAGTCGTCCTCGTGATTATATATCTTCTCACCATTGGGTGGTTCCAGTCGTTCAAGACTCCGCTCGTGATGATGATCGCGATTCCGCTGAGTCTTGTGGGTATCATCCCCGGACACTGGATTCACGGAGCGTTTTTTACTGCGACATCGATGATCGGAATGATCGCGTTGGCGGGTATCATGGTACGTAACTCGGTCTTGATCATCGACTTCATCCAACTCCGGAGGGCGGATGGCAGTGACCTCAAACAGGCGGTCATCGAGTCCGGTGCTGTTCGTACGCGGCCGATTCTGCTCACCGCCGGAACGGTGGTCATCGGTGCGATCGTTATTCTCTTCGATCCGATCTTTCAGGGGCTCGCCATATCTTTGATGTGGGGAGCCATTGCGTCGACTGCGTTGACGCTTGGAGTGGTCCCGCTCGTGTACTATATGGTGGAAAAAAGAAAGATCGTTGACGAGGAACAAACAGATACGGCCAAAACCTGACCGTCCCAGCATGGGAGGTGGAAATGAAGCTCATCGGCGTTATGAGTTTGGAGAAGGAAAAGGATGCTATTCGAAAACTCTTCGAGAAACACGGTGTCCAGATGTTCAGTGAGATAGGAATCTCAGGTCACACCGTCTCCACCATCGAGGAATACGGGTGGTGGCCGTCCGACGGGGATGTCGCAGTCTATTCAACGCTCTGTTTTGCCGTCATATCAAAATACCATGCCGACGAGATCATGAACGAGATTTCGAAACTTGCCGAGGCGGAGGATTCCGTTCATCCGATAAGGGCGTTTCAGGTCGACGTAGAGAAGATGATCTGAAGCCTAAGATTCGATACGGGGGACCGGGGAAACGTGCTCTTCCACCGCAGGAGATTGGCTGTGAGGCACGGATTCGATGTGATACTTCTCGTTCTTTTTGGCTTACTGTTCGCCGTGCCCGTTTATGGTGAGGGAAAAAACGACAGCGGCATGAAGAACGAGCGAGCGGACACGTTGGAGACGATAACTATGCAGGTCATAATAATGGGACCCCCGGGTGCGGGAAAAGGAACACAGGCCAAAAAAATCAGCGAGAAATACCGGATCCCACACATCTCGACGGGGGACATCTTGAGAGCGGAGGTTGAAAAAGGATCGGAGCTCGGCGGCAAGGTAAAAGACATAATGGAGCGTGGGGAACTCGTTGCCGATGAGATCGTGCTAGGACTCGTCGAGAAACGGGTAGTCGAACCGGACTGCGGGCGCGGATTCATTCTCGATGGTTTCCCGCGTACGATCCCACAGGCAGAAGGGTTGGACAAAATTCTCGAGAAACACGGGACCGCCGGAATTTGGGTCATTGATCTCGTCGTTCCCGAAGAGGAACTTTTGAGGCGATTGCTGGCCAGAAAACGCCCCGATGACACGGAATCGACGATTCGGAATCGGATCAGGGTGTATCACGAGAAAACCGCGCCACTCATTCATTATTATGAAAAGAAAAAAGCGTTGTTCAGCATCAACGGCGATCAACCGATCGGGAAAGTGTATCTCGAGATCGATAGTGTGCTGACGAACATACGATAGAGAGTCCCAAGAAAAAAAACGATAGGGTGTCCGATAGACCGTGAGGAACTGAGACACACCCTTATAGGAACGGAAGGAGAGGTCTTCATGCGGTTACTCAGCAAACTCATCGCCGCGTCGGTTTTGATGGTATGGTCGTGTCTCGGCGCCGCCGCGACCGAGGGGGGGCAAGCCACGGGGCGGAGCGAACCAGAGCAAGAAAAGACGGAAAGCTCTGGCGAAGCACAGTTTCTAAAAAACACCCGCCAGCTGATTTTCACAGGGAAACGCGCTGGGGAGGGGTATTTCTCCCCGGACGGAAACCACCTGATCTTCCAAAGCGAACGCGAGCCGGGAAACCCCTTCTTTCAGATCTATACACTCGACTTCGAGACGGGAGAGACACACCGGGTATCCCCGGGCACCGGCAAGACGACCTGCGCGTTCTTCAGACCGGGAACAGATGAAGTCCTGTTTGCGTCGACCCATCTCGATCCCGAGGCTGAGTCAAAACAGAAGGCGGAAATCGAGTTTCGTGAGTCGGGCCAAAAGCGACGGCACGCATGGGACTACGACGAGCATTACGACATCTTTTCATCACGCCGTGACGGCAGCGACCTAAAACGCCTCACAGAAGCGTTCGGCTATGACGCCGAGGGCGCGTACTCACCGGATGGCAGCTTGATCGTGTTTTGCTCGACGCGCGACGCGTACCCGATTGAGGATCTGTCGGCTGAGGACCGCAAACAGATGGAGAACGACGCGGCGTATTTCGCCGAGATCTATGTCATGGATGCGGATGGCAAAAACCAGGTGAGGCTCACCGATTGGCCCGGGTACGACGGTGGACCTTTTTTCACACCGGACGGAAAGCGGATCGTCTGGCGGCATTTTGACGAGAGCGGAATGCTGGCAGACGTTTACACGATGCGTATCGACGGATCCGACCGGCGGAGGCTTACAAACTTCGAATCGATGTCGTGGGCCCCGTATTTTCATCCGTCGGGTGAGTACGTAATCTTCACGTCGAACAAATTTGGGTTTTCCAATTTCGAGCTCTTTATGGTCGACGCGCTCGGGGTCAAGGAGCCGGTGAGGGTGACGCATACCGATGGGTTCGATGGTCTTCCCGTGTTCTCCCCCGACGGGAAACGGCTTGCGTGGACATCCAATCGTACTGCCGAGAAGAAATCGCAGATCTTCATCGCCGAATGGAATCACGATGCCGCGCTCAGCGCTCTCGCAGACGCACCGGCACGACCCGGGAGCGACGAGCATCGGCTTTCCCCGGAGATCAGCGCCGCCGACCTCCGCGCCGAGGTTGGGTTTATTGCCTCGGACAGGCTCGAAGGACGAATGACGGGATCAAAGGGGACGAAGCTCGCCGCTGAATACATCGGCGACTATTTGGAGCAGGCCGGGATAGCTCCCATCGGTGACGGCGGAACCTACTTTCAAGAATTCCCGTTCACGTCGGGGATGAAAATCGTCGACAAAGAATGCGCGGTGGAGCTTTTCAAGAAAGGCGACGGCGGCGAAAAGACCGAATTCAAGGTCCAAAAGGGGTTCCGACCGTTGGCGTTTTCATCGAGCGGTGAAGTGGAAGGGAACGTGGTGTTCGCGGGATACGGGCTCAAAGTCCCCGGAGAAGGGGCGGCGGGTTACGATTCATACGCGGGACTGGATGTCAAAGACAAGATCGTTCTCGTCCTTCGGCATGTGCCGGAAGACGTGGAGATGGAAAGGCGTCAGGAGCTCAATCACTACGCGGGGCTTCGCTACAAGGCAATGGTCGCCCGAGAGAACGGGGCCAAGGCGATACTTGTCGTGACGGGACCCAATTCACACAACGCCGGTGAGCTGGTACCGCTCAAGTTCGATCAAAGCTCACAGAGCTCGGGAATCCTGGCCGTCTCGGTGAACGGCGACGTTGCGGATCAACTCTTCGCCGGATCCGGGAAGACCCTAAAAGACGTGCAGACCGGACTCGACAAAGAAAACCCGCACTTCGAAGGCGCGTTCGATTTGCCGGGAGTAACCGTCAAACTCGCCGCGTCCGTCGAACGCGAGAGAAGCAGTGACCAAAACATCATAGGAGTCATTCCTCCGGCCGATGAAGAAGAGGACGCCGAGTTTGTCATGATCGGGGCGCATTACGATCACATCGGCCACGGGGACATCGGCTCGCTTGCCGATAAGGACCAACGAAATCAGATTCATAACGGCGCCGACGACAATGCATCCGGCACGTCGTTGGTGATGGAGATCGCGGCCTCCCTTGCCGATGAGCGGCAAGGCAACCCGCAGGCATTCAGACGGGGATTGATAGTCGCGCTCTGGTCTGGGGAGGAAATGGGGATCATCGGTTCGTCGTACTTTGCGGAAAACCCACCGGTCCCGTTGGAGAAAATCGTCGCCTATGTCAACTTCGATATGGTGGGGCGTTTGAGGGAGAACAAACTCACTCTACAAGGGGCGGGCTCATCAAACACTTGGTCCGGGTTGATCGAAAAACGAAACGTCGCCGCTGGTTTCGACCTCACGATTCAGAAGGATCCGTATTTGCCAACCGACGCCAGCGCCTTCTATCCGCGAGGGGTCCCGGTGCTGAGCTTTTTCACCGGCGTCCATGACGATTACAACAAGCCCACCGACGATCCGGAGACACTCGAATACGACGGAATGGTCAGGATCGCAAAACTCGCTCGGTCCATGATAAAAGACTTGATCATCGTTCCGGAGCGCCCGGATTACGTCAAGGTCGAGAAATCCAAGCAGCAGACTGGTATGAGCGGAGAGATGCGGGCCTATCTGGGGACGGTTCCCGACTTTGCCTCCGATGATGTCGAAGGCGTCAAGCTCTCCGGTGTCAGGGCGGGAGGACCGGCGGACAAGGCGGGGATCCAGGGAGGCGATATCATCGTCGAATTTGCCGGACAGAACATAACAAACATCTACGACTATTCGTTTGCGTTGCGGGGAGTAAAGATCGGCGAACCGGTAACCATCGTGGTTCTACGTGACGGCGAGCGCGTGACGTTTACGGTGACACCCGAGGCCAGGGAATAGCACTTATTATTTGCCGCGGTCCAGGATGTCGTAGATCACCGGGATGACGTAGAGTGTGAACACCGCCGAGACGAGTACGCCCCCCATTGTCACGATTGCCATCACAGCCCTAAACTCGCTACCGGCGCCCCCGAGAGCCTGAGGAAGCATCCCAATAGCGATGGCCAGGTTCGCGATGATGATCGGGCGGAGCCTCACCGGACATGCCTCGAGAAGCGCTTCTTTTCTTGTCATACCGTTTGATCGCAGCACCCGAGTGTAGTCGAGAAGCAGAATGGCGTTGTTGACCACGATCCCGACG
>CP070677.1:3438412-3457961 GCA_020352495.1 Candidatus Latescibacterota bacterium | reverse complement strand
GCATTTTCACCACCGTGACATCCACCTCTCCGTCCTCTTCCCAAAACTGCACAAACCACTCGTTTCTGCGGCTGTAGAGATTGAAAACCTGAACAAACGCCTCGGCATCCCTGTCAAAGAAATCAAACTTCTTGGCCACGCTCACATCGAGACGGTGGTACGGGAGAAGCCGCGCACTGTTTTTCTTCGCCGGAAGCACCCGGCCCCCTTCGGGATAGATCCCCGTGGTCGGGTCCCTCAGTCCGTATTGTGCCGACGCCGGTGTAAACGCCTGACCCGACGCAAAGACAAGCGCGGCGCCAAACGTCCAGTCCCCTCTCTCGTAGCTCGCAACGCAGTTGAGATCGTGTCGGCGATCGTATTTGGGTGGAAACTCTTCGCCGCCGTTTATCTCATCAAACGTTCGGCGTGTCCATCCCAGCGTATAACCGATCCAACCGGTAAGAGCACCCATCCGTCGCTCGGCAAAGAACTCCAAACCGGTCGCATATCCCGTTCCACCGGTGTTGAAGATGTCTATTGCTTTCAAGCTCTCCTGATCGGCGGGTACCGAGTTATCGAGCTGAACGAGCTTATCCAACCCGGTGTAGTACGCCTCGACGGTGAAGCGATACCTCGCATCGGGGATCCACTCGGTACCCAGTACGACTTGCCATGACTGCCCCGGTTCCGCCGTCTCGTCTATGGGGACATAGAAATCGCCAAACGAAAACGCCTCGGTTGCCACAAGCTGCACGTACTGATTGTAGAGCCCGGCGCCAAGCTTGAGCCGGACATCTCCGGTGATAGCCTGGCTTGCCGAAAACCGGGGCTCGAGAAGAAACCGCTCACCGTCATCTAGATATCGTGAACGCAATCCAAACCGAAGCGCCGTCCCTGTGCGTGGTTTCCACTGATCGTCGATATAGGCCGAGACCTCATACGGTGTCGTCCCAAAGATCACGGGCTCTTCCTTGTTGAACTCCTGGTCATAGGTAAACTCGTAAAGCGACCATTGAAGCCCACCCCGTATCCGGTTTGTTTCGGCACCATACCAATCGAGATCGCCAAGGAGCGTGAGATCCCTCAGCCGATTTGTGATCTCGAAGTAGGTGCCAAAGATCGACGCTTCGGTGAGGCTTTCGTACTCGCTCCCGGACAGCTGGATCTTCCCCAGAAGCGACTCGCCAAGCATTCGATTGTATGCCGCGGAGAGAACCGTGTTACCCCAACCAACATCGACCTCACCGTCGACATCCAAGTCAAAGCCGATGACGTCTCGTCCCCGATAACCATTCAATACCCACCAGTCCTTGTCGCGTTCGGTCGTGAACTTTGCGTTGAGATCGTAGAAGTAATACGAGGGAATTGGATTCTCCTTGGAACGAATCGCAGCGAGGAATGGCTCGAGATACGTACGACGGGCGCTCACCATCCAGTGGTTGTTCTTGAGAGGCCCCTCCAATGTCACCCGTGCGGCAATTGTGCTCGCGCCACCCGTTCCCGTTATCTTTGGTGTTGTGGGTTCGCGGCTATTGACATCCAACACGGCACCCAGCCGTCCACCGTGCTTGGCTGGATAGGCTCCTTTATATAGAGTGATGTCGCCCACCGCATCCGCATTGAACGTCGAGAAGAAACCAAGTGCGTGGGTCGGGTTGTAGACGGGGACGTCATCCAAGAGCACCAAGGTCTGATCGGGTCCGCCACCACGGATATAGAGACCACTCGAGATGTCCGATGCCGCCTGGACACCGGGCAAAAGCTGGATGCTTCGAAGCGGGTCGGACTCGACGATCCCAGGGACGTCTTTGATCGTCTCGGCATCGAGTGTGACAAAACCCGGTTGGATGTCGCGCTCGTTCTTGAACCGGTCCGCTTCGACAACGATTTCTTCGACCTCGATTGGTTCGACTTTGAGCCTTACGACGAGTTCAACGTCATCGTCATAATCCACGATGACCTTTTCCTCGTGCTCTTGATAGCCAATGTAGAGAAATCTCAATGTGTACGTTCCCCCTGGGAGATCGGTGAAACGAAACCGTCCGTTGGGGTCACTTGCCTTCCCGGCTCGGATTTTCCCACCCTGTGGGGTCTCGCCACTCAGGAGAATGTTGACGTAGGTGAGAGGGTCGTCGGACTCGGCTGCGGTGACTCGGCCACCGATGGTTGCAGCCTCAGCATCGATCGTCTGCAACCCGAGGACACCAATGACAACGCATGTAATGACAATGAGGTATGAGCGCATCTTAATGTGTCACGAAAAGAGCTTTTCGAGTTTCGATCGGTTCTTTGTCGTACGGGTCACCAGGGGGTCCGTGTTTCCGGGGAACGGACCCTGTCGGGGGGATATGAGTTCGAGCAGGCGTGTTTCCGGGGTGCCGCGTCTCGCTCAGCATAGAACCGACGAGGCGCCTTGTCAATCATGGGTTGAAAGAGTGGTGCGACTTTGGGTTTGGGCTGTGTTGCGACGGCTCGGTTGTTGCGAGTTGCGGGTTACGGGCGTGCCGCGAATCCAAGCCGTGCGTACGCATCGTGGAGACACCTATTGTGGGTGACCAAGACGCCAGTAGTCTGCTCGAAATTAAGCGGCGCCGACCCGCCTGGGGACCTCTCCCCTTTCGAAACGACTGGGTTATTTTCGCCCGCGGGTGAGTCAGCGCCGCAGTGGTTGCCCTCCAGGGCCTCCTTGTTACCAGGCGTTTTCTTGTCACGCCTGTCTGTTTGAGACCACGTTGGCGTCAGCCCCCATCGCACGACGCCCTTTCGGCCTCAACTTTTTTTCAGTTCGACACCTCCTTTAGATTTTCGAGCGCTTTCTCGAGCGCGTCCTCGGGAAACTCGTGGTCTTCGAGCTTCCCCTTTAGAAACGCGTCATAAGCGGACAGGTCAAAATGCCCGTGTCCGCTCAGACAAAAGAGAATCGTTCGTTCCTCTCCCTGAAACGTCGCCTCCCGCGCCTCGTCGATCGCCGCCCTGATCGCGTGCGACGACTCGGGCGCGGGGAGGATACCCTCGGTTTTCGCAAAGACAAGCGCCGCATCAAACACCTCGGTTTGCTGATACGCGCGGCAGTCGATGAGCTTCTTTCTTACGAGATCGCACAAGAGCGGACTCCCCCCGTGATACCGTAAGCCCCCCGCATGGATTGCCGGTGGAACAAACGTGTGTCCAAGCGTAAACATCGGGAGAAGTGGCGTGAGCCTGGCGGTGTCCCCAAAGTCATACGCGAAGGCGCCCTTTGTGAGCGTGGGACACGCGGTCGGCTCGGCGGCCACTGCGCGCAGGTTCTTTCCATTCAACTTGTCCTGAAGAAACGGGAGCGCCATCCCGCCAAAATTAGACCCGCCACCAACGCATCCGATCACGACATCGGGGTAGTCGCCAGCGATCTCCATCTGTTGTTTCGCCTCGAGACCGATGATCGTCTGATGGAGGAGCACATGATTGAGCACACTCCCGAGCGAGTACTTTGTCTCATCGTTCGAGACGGCGTCTTCCACTGCCTCGCTGATCGCAATCCCCAGACTCCCCGACGTATGAGGATCCATCCCGAGAACCATTCGACCGGCGCCCGTGTGCATGCTTGGGCTGGAGACCACATCGGCGCCCCACGATTCCATCATGATCTTGCGATACGGCTTTTGTTCGTAGCTAACCCTGACCATGTACACCTTGCAGTCGAGATCAAACACGTTGCAGGCAAAACTCAGCGCACTTCCCCACTGCCCGGCGCCCGTCTCGGTCGTAAGTCTTTTCACTCCCTCCTTGGCGTTGTAGTAGGCCTGTGCAACGGCGGTATTTGGCTTGTGGCTTCCGGTGGGGCTTACCCCTTCGTTTTTGTAGTAGATCTTAGCAGTTGTCTCGAGCGCCTCTTCGAGACGTTTTGCCCTCACGAGCGGTGTCGGGCGCCAGATCCGATAGGCCTCGAGGATCTCCTCGGGAATATCGATATAGCGGTCCTGTGCGACTTCCTGCTCGATCAACCCCATCGGGAAGATCGGCGCGAGATCATCCGGACCGATTGGCTCGCGGGTGCCGGGATGAAGAACGGGGAGCGGTGGATGTTCGAGATCCGCAATGATGTTGTACCAACGTCTTGGCATCTCACTTTCGTTGAGAATGATCTTTGTCGGTTCCATTCTCCGATCCTCCTTTCTCGTGTGGGCATCGGGTGTTTGGCTTTGCGAAACGGTCGTTGGGCCCTTTTTTGAGGCGTAAGGAAATAGGGGCCGCGTTATTCCCGCGACCCCGTACATACGAAGGAGGCGGAAACGCTCTGGTGTTCCCGCCTCCTCAAACGTTAACAGATATAGTTACGGGCACACCTATGTGAAGGTGCACCACCAGTAACTTCTGCTATTACAACCGTTCATCGGGCGTGATTATACCACAATCTGAAGCGAATTTCAAGCTTAGTCTTTGCGCTGTCGCTTCGTGTGCCGGACCAAATTGCGACGGCGGCGGCAGTTTCAATTTACGCGTTTTTCGAATCGGCTACTGCCTTGTTGCTTTGACCGACTCTGGCGCATAGAGCGCCTTTACCCGCCCCCATGTGGATTCCTCGACGCTGACGTCACATCGGCACTCGTTCGTCGGGTTCACGATGCATGTCGCACCCATTGCATAGAGAAGGTTGCTCGCGCAATCGACGACTTCGATCATACCTGAGGGCACATTCGGATCGGCTATGACCGGATACATGCAACACGTCTCACTCGTCCCCGAGGCGAAGTAGTTGATCGTGAGCACATGAATTGGTGACACGAGACAACTCCCGTACCCGACTGCCACACCGATCTGCGAATTGCCAAGTGTGACGCTAAACTCGGGGCTGTCGGAAAGCCAGCTCACCCCCGTCATACAACTTGGCATTGGCGCAGCAAACTGCGATGCCGTGGCACCGAGTGTATTGACATGAACCACGTACAACGGAAGAAGACCCGGCACGTCTTGAATACCGCACTCCGACCCAGCCGCGTCGGTATACACACCGATGGTTCCTCCAAAGGTCGGTGGCGAGTCTATGTAGCGAATCACGACCGGCTGGTTTCCCCCATTTGAGGTAACCAGCACATTACCGGTATGTGTGCCACCCGATGGGACGGTTGTCGAATCGATATGGACGGTGACCGTCGCGGTTCCCGTACCCGAGAGCGGCGGGTCGATGATGATCCATGTCTCGTCCGCACTGAGCGACCATTCGAGTGTTCCAAAACCTGCATTGGAGATCGTAAACGTTCCCGTTAAGACCGATGGCGTAAAGGTCAGAGATGCCGGTGTCACGGACAACTGGGGTTGCGTGTCTACAATCATCTCCACGGGGACGGTTCCGTCTCCCCCATTGGATGTGATCGATAGGGTACCGTTGTAGGTACCGTCGGGGAGACCCGTTCGATCAACTGATACCGCCACCTGTGTGTCGTTGGTGCCTATTGCCGGAGAGACGGATAACCAAGGTTGGTCGCTTGTGATGTTCCAGTAGAGATATCCGGTTCCGAGGTTTGCGATCGTCAGCAACTTGGCGGTGACGTGCGCCGGGAAGTTCAGCGAGGCCGGTGTCACACCGAGAACCGGTTCCGGAAGAGCTACGCTCATGAACGCCGTCACCGTTTCGTTTCCACCGTTCGAGGTCACCTGAATCAAGCCGTTATAGTTACCCGGCGCAAGACCCGTTCGGTCGACGGTGACGGTAATGGTTGCGCCACCCGCGCCGCTCGTGGGTGTTGCGTCGAGCCATGGGATCGTCTCCGTGACGTCCCAGACAAGTGAGCCTCCGGCAGTGTTCCCGATCACGAAGGATTCGGTCACATCGGTGGTGCCAAAATCAAGAGTCAGCGGGTTGACATACAATGTCGGGTCTGTGCTCGATGTGCACACACAGGGGAGGCTCGAGTTGACAAATGTCGTTCCGCCCTGGCCGGCGAGTGGTATCTCGTTGCAGTCCGTAACCTGTATGTATCCGATCTCCGGGTCGGGTAGCACTTCGTAGGGGCAATCCGGGATCGACAATCCTTGGCCAAAGATGTTGATCGTGAGGATATGGATCGGGCTCGAGAGACATTCCGGGAAACCCACCTCCACTCCCGTTTGCGAGTTCCCGATCGCGATTGGCCAAGGGAACATATCCCCAAGGTAGACCGCGTTCATACATGCCGGCACCGGTGCCGAGAACCGGACGGCTCTGACATCCACGGCATCCATGTGGACGACGTAGACGGTAATAAGACCGGGCCCCAAATCGTTGATCGTACAGTCCAGACCCGATGGGTCTGCAAACAAACAAATGGTCCCAGTCTGCGCGATGGCGAGATTTACGCTCAAGAGAACCAGACAAGCCGCTATAAGTATGCGTTTCATGGTCACTCCCCCGAGTAGTGTTGGATGGCGTGGGGTTTTCGTGCTTACATTATTAGTATAGCACAGGTTGGCGGTGTGGGAATGTGATGTGGTTTGGGGAGTTAGGGGGTGGGGCTTTTGTGGTTGGCTTCGCCTTTCTTCATGCGGCCGAGCCGTGGGCGGTTAGCCGCGTCTTCCCACCTCGTTGTGCATGCGAGCCAATGCGAGTTTGGGGATATGCCGGAGGCCGGACTCGAACCGGCACGGAGCTTACAGCTCCAGCGGATTTTAAGTCCGCTGCGTCTACCATTCCGCCACTCCGGCATTATTCTTCGATCTCACAGATGGATAACATCATCCTCACCCTCACTTCCACAAAAATCACCACGTCTGTTGCCTTTGGATTAAGGATAGCGCGCGAACTTCATGCGTTGATCTAGCTTGGATATTGCGAGTCCATTTAGTATTGCCGGCAGGGCATTTCTCGAACAACCCCTACCCACCCCCAATCTCCTCCCACCGTGTCATGATGAACACATGCCGATGCCGGATCCCCCAGGCCCGAATCCGCTTTCCTACGAGCTTTTTGAGTTCCGGGTCGAACAACGGATGCCCCCCCTCGCGCCGCAACACAAAGTCGCCGTATCGTGTCGAAAACATCACGGCGTCCCGTTCGCTCTTCGACCCTCTTGCGAAACGCCGTTCCACGACGTCGCCGATATACTGTTTGGTGCGTTTGTCCTTTTTCATTTCGCGGTTTCACGAGCGAAAACGGGCGTCCGTCATGTCGCCTCTGTTCAGCCAACTCGACCAACCATAACATCAAACCGCGACACGTGCGTCATCACATAACAGGCGTCCACGTGTCAGTGACGGTGAATCTCCACGATACGATCAATCTTACCATTGACCTCTCGCGCTACCAAAACCTTACCGGTCTTGACCTGGGGTCGGGGCAACGGAGCGGCTTTCGCAAGCGCAGCCCGCCTCCTTCGTGGAACCTTCGCCTTCGCCAAATCCTGCGCCGAAATCGGCTTAAGCTTCGACGTGCCCACAATAATATGAAACGCTGTCTTACCTGCTTTGAGCCGTTTGGCGGATGCCGATTTTCGTTTTGTTGGCTTCGCGGGCCCGTGCAGACGGAAACTCATGAGCTTGCCCGCCGACAGTCCCCTCGACTGCCGTAACTGCTCGAGATCCTTGCGGAGCTTGGCCGTGGGGCGGACATCCATTTTTGAACTCACCGATGCGGTCGTTACACCAATCTGCCTTCCCCGCCCCCGCAGGTACGTACGCCGTTTCGAACGTGCCTGAAGCATTGGAGGAGCCGCGCCTCTACGCCTGGCCTTTGCCACCGGGCGTCTCTTCGCCTTCGCCCGCTTCTTCGGCTCGAGCTCGACTGGATGAATCGAGGGATCACCCAACAAAATGAATTGTGCGAGCGTCTTCAGATCGTGCGGTCCCATATGCCCACCACGCGATATGTACTTCTGACGCGCCAGGAGCGCCGCTCGCCCCAACGACGCGCCATCGAGTACGGCGCGGACGAAGTAACCGCACAGGACATCCGCGTATTCGTTTTCCTGGGCCGGACCGTAGGCAATATTCGTACTGCCAAAGAACCCGCTAGCACCCTCGCCGAGATACCTTTGACAAATCCCCATGGGCTCAGCAGTCGGTTCGTACAACTCGGCTCCGTAGCAACACTCCGCGGCAACGATCGCCGCACGAGGAATACGTCCACCGAGATGCGTGGACAAGTGTGCGATCGGCGTGTCCCACGGAGCGACTTCGTTTTCACCATAGAACTTCGAGACACGGGTATCACCGTGACAATTTATGAAGTGAACCTTTCCACCCAACTCGGTCTTGGACCAGCGCGGCCCTTCGTACGGGGACATTTTCACACCGGCCTGCGTGCCAAACAGCTTTCTGATACTTCGACGGGTCGAACCCTTCCAGGCCTCCGCCGTGACACAAAAATGTCTCTCGAAGACCGAACGGGGTTTACTCGTCCACTTGGCAGCGTTATTCAACACACTAACCAGATGAGCGGTCCCCCCCTGCCCCAATACGTCCGGAATCCGTCCAACGACTCGCGTCGGCCCGAGAAAGTCAACGATGTCCCTCCCATATTTCGCATCGCAAGCGTATGGGAGGTCCGACTCGACCTCGCGATCTACATCGACATCGCCGTCATACACAGGGTTCTTTAGCGGTACGTGCGGTATGACGTCCGGCGCCCCGAGAATGACGAGGTAATGTGGTGCGTGTGCATCGCAGACCGCATCGATCGCTCGCTTGGCCTGACGCGGATCCTTTGTCTTGGTGACGCGTTTCCCAATGCCCTTCATATCCGCGGCACGATCGATCCCAATGAGCTCTGTGCTGATCCCGCGTCTCGCATCAGCTTTGATCAACTTGTTGACTGCGGTTTGGATCCGTTTGAGACCATTTGCACCGTGCTTTCTTTTTAATGTCGCCAAATTGGTGACAATGACCTTGTGTACGTTTGCCATAGAAACCATCTCCTTTCGATCCTCAGACCTTGAGCCGGCGCCTGAGCGCCGTCGAGGCATGTTTCAAGAGACGTGTGTTTTGTCTGAGCGACTTTGCTTTGACGCCCATCAAACGGTTTTGTATCGATTGACGAAACGCAGCGTTTGTCGCAACGTGGAACATGACCTCTTCGCCCAACTCTCTCAGCATGTCATCCAGCTCGTCTTCAGTTGTCCGGAGCTCTTTCGCCAGCGCTTTTCGAACAGCGGCCCTGCCATAACCAGGGAAAAAATCATTCAACTCGGAAACGGGGTCACCCGGCGCAGAGGGTGCTTTGGCCGACAACCTCATCCCCTTGGCCACGGGCGTATCGGGCAGCTTCGCTTCGAGGAGCTTTTTGGCATTTAGAATACCGCTGCCGTATCGACCCTTGTCCCAGCCAGAAGGTGTGTCGGTGCCTTTGGTGACCACGAGCTCTTTGAAGACGGGTGCGAGGTTCTTCTTGCCATATCTCTCGATCAACCGGCTTCGTCCGTGGTAGGCCAACCAAAGCGCGCAAACCCCCGCCGCGGTGGCCACGGCGAAAGACGTCCCCGAGCCCCGTTTCCATGCATATTGTTTGTTTTTGTCGTCGATCGTCTCGGCACGCCACACGGACTCACCGGGCGCGGAAATATCAACGGCGCTCCCCCGGGCCGAATCGCCCCAAGGTTTTCGTAGGCAGTTTGAGGCAGCAACGCCGACGACCTCCTCGTACTTTGCCGGGTAGACGACCCACCGCCAGACATTTCCCGCGGCCGCACAAAGGATGACGCCACGCTCGACGGCATACTCAATGGCACGATGTAGCGACTTGCTTGGGAACGGACCCCCAAGACTCATCGATATAACGTGGCAACCGCTGTCGGTGGCTTCGTAGATCGCTTTGGCGACATTTTTGAAGTTGAAGACCACGACGCTTCTGATCACGCGATAAGGCACGAGCACGGCCTCGGGCGCCGCTCCGGTAACAAACGGCCCCCCACCCTCGAATCCGATGTCGCTCATGATCACGCTCGACGTCTTGGTGCCATGCCCTCCGTGAGGTTTATCGAACGGGTCGTGCGGGTACTGTTTGTCGTCGACAAAGTCGTACCCCGCATGCGAGCGAAGCCGCTGCCATCCATTTGGGTTGTTCCAGATCTCGGGGTGGAGCGTGTAACCCGTGTCCGGATGTCCGACTTTGATGCCCCTGCCGTAACGCGCACCACCGCGGTGGCTCGGCAGAGCGACCTCCCAAGCCTTGTTTATCTTGGCGTCTTTGATACTCCAGTCGGGGATCACCGAACATATCTTATGCTTGTCACCACCCAATGATTTGGCGATGTTCCGCTCTCGTGGTGTCATCTGTTCGCCGGCAAGGTCGGGATCCGGTTCCAGACCGCACATTTCGAAAATCGGCTCCGCATCGACAACGTCGCGATCCGATTCGAGCTTGTAAGCGTAGTTCCAGCCGGTCCCGACCGGTATGGCCTTCTGCTTACCGGCCTTCGATACTTCGAAGTCCCGGCTTTGTCGGCCCAACGGCGACACCACCCACTTGCCCCGCAGTTGACGTTGGACAACCTTCTTTGCCAGGGCCAACGCCTTTTTGTGATTCCGCTCATGTATGCCAACGCGAATGATGATCCCCTCGCATCGAGGCTCGACCGATGCCCGATGTTTCATGGCCTTTCCTCCTTCTTTCCCGCGTTCGTCTCGGGTTTCTCCGTCTGACCTTTCTCGCGCCTTCCAATCTCTTCGCGCGACTCGGGCTCTACCTGTTCAGTACTTTTTTCTTCAGTGCCTTTTTGTCTTCTGTCTTTTTTAGTTCGACAGTCGGAGGAATATGGTGAGACGCCGGCACCTTGCCAAACCGAAACAAAACACGACGCGCGGCACCTCCCTCACCCCCTTCGGTGTGACGGATCAAATTCAATTTATTCTGTTGTGGTTGTGTCGGGGGAAACCCCTCGCTGCTATAGGAAGGTTAGCCCAAAAACGTGATATTGAACAGTGTTTATGAAATGATCAACATGAAGCTGTAAACATTTCTTTACACACCTGGCACGAGGACATCGGTGGGCGGACGGTGCGTGTGCGTTGGTAAGATCGGTAGCGTGGCAACGATGCAGATTCCCTAGCGGGTCAGAGTTTTCCCTCCATCAGTTCTCGCCGGAGCAGCGCATTGACACTCGACGCCCTGGCGACTGCTTTTTCGAACGCATCAGAATCCGTCTTTTTTCGTTTTCCCAAATAAACGCACACCCGGTAACGAAGCTCAGGCGGCAATGGCCGGTCGTCTCCCTTTAGATACCGCGTGTCGTTGGGATCACCGTAGATGGGCTCTCGCTTTGAGCGCTTTCTGATTTCTCGCCTCTCCATCCGATTTACGAATTCCTGAATCTTGATGTCGATACCAGTTGTGTCTCCCGTAGCGATCAGCAAAACGAGGGTAAAGAGGACCGCCGAAAACAAGCCCCGGCCCTCCCATTGCCGGTAATACTGGAAGTCCAACAGGACCCCACAAAACATGAGAATCGCCAGGAAAACGTAAATAGCATAGAGCACTGCGCGACCTGCATTCGGTAACATCGCTTTGACTCCTCTACAAAACCCACGACGCAATCGATAAATTGTTGCATAAAGCACAAGACATGCCCCGGCGGGGCGTCTTTGGCCGGCCGTGCGCGGTCATCGCGACAACAGCAAGAACCCCAAAATACCTATTTTTCCACACCAAAACCGACGCAAGGACCCATATTGACACCCCCCGCAAAAAATGCTTAAATACCCCGATACCTGAAGGAACAAGCCCCGTGGCAACAGCTACAGCCTGCTAGGGCCAAAAACGGCTTCCCTTCCCCATAAAGTATTTACATATTTCGAATTGACGCGATCGCGCACCGCGCGACCGAACGATAGACTAGCATTCTGAGAGGAGTTCTTTATGGAAGGAATCGTTGGATACGGCGCATACATCCCTGTGCACCGTATCAAGGTGGAAGAGATCGCCAAGGTATGGGGTGCCGATGCGCCAAGCTACAAACGCGGCCTCATGCTCGAAGAAAAGTCGGTCCCTTCCCCCGACCAGGACGTGATCACGATGTCGGTCCAGGCCGCCCGTTATGCGGTAAAGCGCGCGGGGATCGACCCCAAAAAGATCGGTAACATCTATATCGGCTCTGAATCCCATCCCTATGCCGTAAAGCCAAGCGGAACGGTTGTGGCCGAAGCGATCGGCTGCACACCGGATGTCCACTGTGCCGACTACGAGTTTGCCTGCAAGGCCGGCTCGGAAGGCATGTTTGTGAGTTACGGGCTCGTCAAGGCGGGCCTCGTTGAATACGGTCTCGGGATCGGCGCGGACACTTCGCAGGGCGCCCCCGGTGATGCCCTCGAGTATGCCGCCTCCGCCGGTGCCGCCGCCTTTATCTTTGGTCGCGAAAACGTTCTCGCCACGGTGGACGCCACGGCCTCATATATGACCGACACACCCGATTTCTGGCGGCGCGAGCATCAGTTTTATCCGCGGCATGCGAGCCGCTTTACCGGCGAGCCCGCTTATTTCAAACACACGGTGGGCGCGGGCAAGATGCTCCTCGAGGAATCCGGAATGAAACCCGAGGATTTCCAGTACGCCACCTTTCACCAGCCAAACGGCAAGTTCCCGATGCGGGTTGGAAAGATGCTGGGATTCACACCCGAGCAAATCAAACAGGGTTGGTTGGTACCCAAGCTTGGCAACACCTACTCGGGCGCATCACCCCTAGGCCTTACCGCGATCCTCGATGTGGCCAAACCCGGTGATAAAGTGTTCATGGTTTCCTACGGGTCCGGTTCGGGAAGCGACGGCTTTGTCTTTACCGTCACCGAACGGATCAAAAAGGTCCAAGATCTCGGCCCCAAGACATGGGATCAGCTCAACCGTCAGAAGTATCTGGATTACGGCACGTACGCCAAGTTCAGAGGCAAGATTCACAAACTGGAAGTCAAATAGTCAACGTACGAACATTTGGAGGACACCCTATAATGAGAGATGTTGCGGTTATTGGCGTCGGGATAAACAAGTGGGGGGAGCTGTGGGACAAATCCCTCCGCGATGTGTTTGTCGAGCCGGCGCTCAAGGCCATCGACGATGCCGGCGTGGATCACATCGACGCGATGTATGTCGGCTGTATGTCGAGCGGTCTTTTTGTCGCTCAAGAACACCTATCGAGTCTCCTGACCGATTACCTTGGTATGGGTCCCATTCCCTGTTGCCGTGTCGAATCGGCGTGCGCATCGGGTGGTCTCGCATTTCGCCAGGCGTATATCGATGTCGCCTCCGGGGCAAACGATATCGTTTTGGCTGGTGGTGTGGAAAAGATGACCGATGTCGATGGCGGCGGGGCAACCTACGCGTTGGCCACGGCTGCCGATCAGGAATACGAGGCCTTTAACGGTGTGACATTCCCCGGTCTCTACGCGCTCATGGCCACGGCCCATATGCATAAGTATGGAACGACACGCGAACAGCTCGCACACGTGGCGGTCAAGAACCACGCAAACGGTGTACTCAACCCCGAGGCCCAGTTCCCCATGGAGGTCACGGTGGAACAGGTACTCAACTCGGTGTTGGTCGCCGATCCCCTTAGGCTCCTCGACTGTTCGCCCATAACCGACGGCGCGGCGGCGGTCATTCTTTGCCCGCTCGATATGGCAAAGAAGATTGCGAAAAACGGGGCGGCAAAAATCGTCGCTTCGGGACACTCGACCGACACGATTGCGTTTCACTCGCGAAAAGACCTGACCGAGATCGCATCGACCCAACGAGCCGCGGAGAAAGCCTACAAGATGGCCGGTGTCGGTCCGAACGACATCGATTTTGCCGAAGTCCACGACTGCTTCACGATTGCCGAGATCTGTGTGACCGAGGCCCTTGGCTTTTTTGAAAAGGGTCATGGTGGCAAGGCCGCGGAGGCCGGAGAGACGGCCCGCGATGGCAAGATGCCCATCAATCCGAGTGGCGGACTCAAGTCCAAAGGACATCCCGTTGGCGCCACCGGGATCGCCCAGATTCATGAAGTCGTTCAACAGCTCAGGGGCAACGCGGGCAAACGACAACTCAAGAATCCTAAACGGGGTCTGGCCCAGAACATGGGTGGTTCGGGCGGCAGCTCCCTGGTTCATATACTGGAGGCTATCTAATGTTCGCAGCGAGACACTGGCGGGAGATCCCACGCCGATACCGGATGGAAGCGGGCAAGTGCACAACATGTGGGAAGGTATTCTTTCCCTCGCGGCTGATATGCGACGCCTGTAAGAACAAGGAATTTGAGACGGTTACGCTCCCCGATGAAGGTGAAATCTTAACCTATACGGTGATCCGGACCCCACCCTCGGGGTTTGAGGACGAGGCGCCCTATGCGGTCGGCATCGTAAAGCTGGGCGACGTCCAGCTGCTCACGCAGATCGTCGATTGCGAGTTCGATAAACTCGCCGTCGGGGGCAAAGTCAGGGTCGAGTTCAGACGCATACAGGAATCCGGGAAATCGGGCATTCTTTGTTACGGCTACAAATGCGTTCCCGCGTAGTTGAGGGAAAAGAGCGAACTTCCGAGTAGCTGCGGGGCCCGCGTGCGTTCTTGCGTAGTTGTGCGAGACTGCGGTGCCTGGGTAGCGGCGGGCGATACCACCGGTCGCGCGTAACCACGCAACACAAAGGCATTTCCGTTTAAACCGTCCCGCGTTTGGAAAAACTTCCGAGTCTCCACACCCTCGTGTATAATGGCAACACGTTGGGGCGGGTGTCGTTTGTCCGGCGAACCATAGCGACGAGGACCACGCGCCGCCCCTCGCAAAAACCGCGGGCAAATGTCCCGGATGTAGGAATTCCATCCCACACGAGCACGACGAAAGAACAAACCATGTTTCGAATCGAATCCAAAATCTCGACGTCGAGTCCCGATTTCATAGAGAACCGCGAAGCCAATCTCGCGAAGATGGCCGTTTTCCGCGAGCGGCTCGCCAAGGTAAAACAGGGTGGCCCCCCAAAAGCGATCGAACGACACCACAAACGAAACAAGCTCACAGCTCGCGAACGGCTCGACCGGCTTTTTGACCCTGGAACACCCTTCCTCGAGTTCTCCGCCATGGCCGCCTATGGGATGTACAACGACGAAGCCCCGGCGGCTGGGATCGTCACCGGCGTCGGCGTGGTCCATGGGAAGGAAGTCCTCGTGGTGGCCAATGACGCCACCGTCAAGGGCGGGACCTACTTCCCCGAGACGGTACTAAAGCACTGCAGAGCCCAGCAGATCGCCCTGGAGAACAAACTCCCCTGTGTCTACCTCGTCGACTCTGGAGGCGTCTTTCTACCGCTCCAGCATGGTGTTTTTCCCGACAAGGATCATTTTGGCCGGATCTTCTATAACCAGGCGGTCTTGAGCGCAAAACGCATCCCACAGATCTCGGCGGTCATGGGATCGTGCACGGCTGGCGGCGCCTATGTGCCCGCGATGAGCGACGAGACGATCATCGTCAAAGGCAAGGGGACGATCTTTATCGGCGGCCCTCCCCTGGTCAAGGCGGCCACCGGAATCGATGTGACACCCGAGGAGCTGGGTGGCGCCGATGTCCACACACGGATCTCGGGTGTGTCCGATCACTACGCGTTCGATGACGAACACGCAATCCGAATCTTAAGAAACATCATCGAGAACGTCCCGGCTCCGCAAAAATACCCCCTCGATCGTGACGAACCCGAAGATCCTCATTATGATCCCGAAGAACTCTACGGCATCATACCCAGCGACCTGATGAAACCGTTTGATTCGCGAGAGGTGATCGCCCGCATCGTCGATGGGAGCCGTTTTCACGAGTTCAAGGAAAACTACGGTACCACGCTCATCACCGGTTTCGCCCGGATCATGGGGTATCCGGTGGGGATCGTTGCCAACAATGGAGTGCTCTTTTCCGAAAGCGCACAAAAAGGCGCACACTTTGTATCGCTCTGCTGTGTGCGAAAGATCCCGCTCATCTTTTTGCAGAACATCACAGGCTTCATCGTTGGGAAAGAATACGAGCACGGTGGCATCGCCAAAGACGGCGCGAAGATGGTGCACGCCGTGGCCACGGCGCAGGTGCCGCGGTTTACACTCATTATTGGCGGGAGCCATGGTGCCGGTAACTATGCGATGTGTGGTCGTGGGTATTTCCCGCGGCTCATGTGGATGTGGCCGACATCGAGGATCTCGGTAATGGGTGGCGAGCAGGCGGCTGACGTTCTTCTTACCGTCAAGCTCGCTCAGCTCGAGAAAGAGGGCAAATCGATGAGCCCGGAGGAGCAGGCAGAATTCAAAAAACCGATACTGGAACGGTACGAAAGCGAATCGAGCGCATATTTTGCGACGGCCCGGCTGTGGGACGATGGCGTGATCGAACCAACGGACACACGCACGACACTGGGTCTTGCGATTGCGATGTCACTCAATTCCTCGATTCCAGATCAGGAATTTGGGGTCTTTCGGATGTAGCGGCGTCGGCGTCGGCAGCGGTGCCGCCGCAGTGCACAGCATCGGTGCGAGGCAAACACTAACGATCGAGTAAAACAGTGACCCGATCCTACACCACGATAAGAGTCGAACGCGACGGTGAGATACTCCGTGTGATCATGAGCCGCCCCGATGTGCACAACGCGTTCAACGAGCATTTGATCGCGGATTTGAGCGACGCGTTTCGCGAGATCGCCCGCAATGTGGACGCCCCCGATCCCGTGAGAGTCGTGGTCTATACCGGTGAGGGAAAATCCTTTTCCGCCGGTGCGGATCTCAATTGGATGAAGAAGATGGTGGACTACACGTTCGAAGAGAACATGGAGGACTCGCTTGCGCTTGCCGAGTTGATGCATCTAATTTATACGTGTCCCGTGCCCACGATAGCGCGTGTAAACGGCGCCGCCATCGGTGGTGGTGTCGGGCTCCTGTCCGCCTGCGACGTTGCGGTGGCATCGGACAAGGCAACGTTCTCGCTTAGCGAGGTCAAGTTGGGTATCGTGCCCGCGTGCATTGCGCCCTATGTGATCGGCCGGATTGGACAACGGGCCGCACGGGAGTTCTTTCTCACGGGCGAGCGCTTCGATGCGGACAAGGCCTTGGAGATCGGGCTGGTGAACCGTGTTGCACCTCATGACAAACTGGACAAGGCCGTCGGGGAGTTCGCGGACCGGCTCATCACATCCGGTCCACAGGCGTTAAAGATGGCGAAGGAGTTGATACGTGAAGTGCCGGGAATGTCGCCCGATACGTACAAGAAATACACAGCCGAGATGATTGCAAGACTCCGAATCTCGGACGAGGGTCAGGAAGGCATGCGCGCCTTTTTCGAAAAACGAAAACCATCGTGGGCGGAGGAAGACAAAAAGCGTTCGTGATCGGTCACGGGGTGTCGCGAGTGAGCACTCACGGGCGAGACGCTTTTCAATCTGATCAAAAACATGCCAGCCAAAAAGAAGAAGATAAAAAAGATCCTGATTGCCAACCGTGGTGAGATCGCCGTTCGCATTATTCACGCCTGCCGCGAAATGGACATACCCGCGGCAGTGATCTACTCCGAAGCGGATCGCACTTCCCTACACGTCCAACTTGCCGATGAGTCGATCTGCATCGGCCCACCTTCGCCGTTGGAAAGCTATCTCAACATCGACGCCGTGATTGGAGCGGCGAAGAAGTGCGGGGCGGACGCGGTGCATCCCGGTTACGGGTTTCTTGCCGAGAACGCGGACTTTGCCGAACGTTGTGTCAAGGAGGGTCTCATCTTTATCGGTCCGCCTGCCCAGGCCATTCGTGACATGGGCGACAAGGTCGAATCGCGGCGCATCATGGAATCCGCCGGAATCCCGGTGGTTCCAGGAACAACTGGCGCAGTCGGGAAGTTCAAACAGCTTCTCAAA
The DNA here is from genome assembly GCA_020352495.1 of Candidatus Latescibacterota bacterium. Lineage (GTDB taxonomy): Bacteria > Krumholzibacteriota > Krumholzibacteriia > WVZY01 > WVZY01. The sequence continues at coordinate 3,440,195 of CP070677.1, read as the reverse complement.
GCGGCCTCGTCAATCGAGCCTCCTTTGTTTGTCAAGGCCTCCGCCGGCGGTGGCGGCAAGGGTATGCGGATCGTTGATAACATGGCCGATCTCGAATCAACGATAGAGGCGGCAAGCCGTGAAGCCGAATCCGCCTTTGGTAACGGGACCGTTTATATCGAAAAGGTTATCGAAAACCCGCGTCACATTGAGTTTCAGGTCCTGTTGGATCAGCATGGCGCAGGGATCCATCTTTTCGAACGCGAGTGTTCCATCCAACGAAGACATCAAAAGCTCGTCGAGGAAACGCCATCTACAGCGCTCACACCGGATGTCAGGAGGATCATGGGTGAGACCGCCGTGGCGGCCGCACGTGCAGTGGGATATCAAAACGCGGGAACGGTGGAGTTTCTTTTCGACGACAAGAAAAAGGAATTCTATTTCCTCGAGATGAACACACGGATCCAGGTTGAGCATCCCGTGACCGAACTCACTACTGGTGTGGATCTCGTAAAATGGCAGATCCGAATTGCCCAGGGTGAGCCACTAAGCCTCACACAGGAAGGACTCGTTCAACGAGGTCATGCGATCGAGTGTCGTATATATGCCGAAGACCCCACCGCGGGGTTCATGCCCTCTTCCGGAAAGATCCTTTATCTTCAGGAGCCCTCCGGTCCGGGTGTGCGAAACGACTCGGGTATCTACGACGGGTACGAAGTGACGACACACTACGACCCGATCCTGTCCAAGCTGGTCACATGGGACGAGACACGCGAAGGGGCCCGGCTCAAGATGATCACGGCACTCGAGAACTACGTCATTCTTGGGATCAAGACCTGTACGCTTTTTCTCCGCGACCTTCTCGCGCACCAAGCGTTTATCGACGGCAAAACCAACACGGACTTCATCCCCAAATACATGTCGGAATGGAGCAGCAAGACATGGCGACCCAAAGACGGTGGCCCGCCCGATGAGGTGCTCGTTGCGGCCGCCTTGATGGAATATTTGGCAAAGCCCATCGCTACCGGTGGCGACGGGGTACAGGAGCGGGCTCCCACACCCTGGCAGACCGTGGGCCGTTGGGAGATCGGGGGGGGAGCCTAAAGGATGCAGTACGAATTTCTATATGACGGCAAGACCTACTCCGTGACGGTCGACAAGGGCAAAGAGACCTTCAAGGTGACGTTGGGCGACCGGACGCTCGAGGTAAACGCTTCGGTGTTGTCCCCGGGACTCTTGTCGATGATCGTCGAGGGCCGTTCGGTGTTGGCGCACACGGCACGTGACGATGGGGGCCGTATCATCTGCATCGGCGGAGTCTCCTGGGTGCTAAGCAACCCGAGGGCGGAGGAGAACGCATCCGGCACCGGAGCTACGGGCACCGGGGACGGGATGATTACAACACCCATGCCGGGAAAGATCGTGGCGGTTCATGTGAATGAGGGCGACGCCGTGGAAAAGGAACAGCCGCTTCTTGTATTAGAAGCGATGAAGATGCAGAACGATATCCTATCCGACGTAAAAGGTGTGGTGAAAAAGATCCACTTCAAACCCGGAGACCAGGCCGCCTTTGGCGAACCCCTCGTGGAGATCGAGGTGGCGGGCTGATCACAACCATCAAACGGTTGCCAAGCAGACCTCACAACCCTCACCCAACACTTGGCAACATCCCATCCCACCTATCAACGTTTCAGGCACGCCAAAACGCCGGGGACCTACCGACTCTTAGGACATTTGTCCGGTGACTGATTTCTGGTCATTTTCCAGACCTTTTCTTCCGAGATGTTTTTTCGTTAAGAGCCTT
>CP070677.1:3401974-3438312 GCA_020352495.1 Candidatus Latescibacterota bacterium | reverse complement strand
GGCCCTTTTTGTGATGACACGGAGCTGAGCTAGCACGCCAAAGTTCATTACAACAGCCATGATTCCGATCAGCCAGAACGGCGTCATCCTTCGCTTCGTCTCGGGGGATTCGAAAAACCGGCCCTGGACATAAACAGCCGGGAAGAGCATCAGTCCAACATACGCAGAGTGATATCGCATCCCCGGCATCCAATCCCTAAAGTTGAAATAGACGACCGCGTAGGTGATGACCAATACGATGGTCACGACTTCGGACTTTCGATGCGCAGCCTCGGATCGCGAGAATCTTAGACCGGTGATCGCGAGAATGATCAGGGCGGCATAGTAATACCCCACCGGCGGGAAGTAATCGGATTGTTTCAAGAAGTAATAATGGAGATTCTCGCCCCAAGCGTAGAGAACCGATTTCCCGCCACCACCTTTTGACAAAAGCGGTGTCGGGAGCCACTCACCAAAGTAGCCAACCCTCCACACGTGATATACCGCGATGATCGCCACAAACGCGGCAAACGAGATCGACATGTTCCGTACCACCCTGCCATCACCGCACCCGGTTTCTCCTCTTTTTTTGAGCCAGATCACAGCAACGGCAGTGACAGGAAAGGAGACGATTCCTTCAGGACGACACAGGGAAAGCAGCACGCAGACAAACGCGACAAGCAGGTAGTCGATGAGTCTTGCGGCAGTAAACACACGATCCAACCGCAAGATCAGACACAGAAGGAGTAGTGAAAAAAGTGGCATCTCCATCCCCGAGATCTCGTACATGATAAAAGGACCGGAGCTTGCCAGAATCAGCAGCGGAAAAAGCATTTGAAGCGGAGGTAGGTCGCGGCGCCGGAACAGTATCCATAACAGCGTCACATTTAGGACACCGAGCAAGACCCCAACGGTTGGCATCGCGGTGGGCAAATCAAAACCGGCGAGGTAAAAGACCGCGCACAAAAGAATCCACAACAGGTTGCTGTAACCTTCGACGGGTTGCTCTTCGGTGTTGAATCTGAGCCCGTGTCCGTTCGCGAGATTCTCTGCGTACCGATAGGAGATGTACGAGTCGTCGGGAACAAAATCCATCATGAAAAACGACGACGCCACGCAGAGTACCACAGCAGCAAACAACACGTACTCTGTGTGTCTTCTCGAACCTGAGTGTTCCACGCTCATGACTTCTCTTTCGATCGCCAACCGGGTAGACGTCCTGATGCCACGAGAGTCCGCAACGAGCGGACGTGGCTGCGAGCGTAAAATCTATAATATTGTGTCAAACGGTTCAACTCAAGGTCTGATCGGGGTCAGTCAGGTGGTGCAATGCTATAGAAAGGGGTGAGATCGGTGCTCCGTTCGAAAGACGCGAGTTCGCGTTTTACAAAAATGGAGGTTTTGACAATCTTGTCTTCTTGATTGAGCTCAAAGGAGAGAGCAGCACCGGCTCCCTTTTCAAAAATCACCATAAACGTCGCCCCGCTGCCGTGGTCACCTCGAAAGACGACGTCGCCGAGCTTTGTTGGCCCACGCCGCGGGGGATACGCGCGGACAATCGGGCCGTAGCCCTCGATCTGAACCGCCAGCATATCGCGCCACCAGTCGATCGCGTTTGTCCAACCCTGCTCTGTGTGTAGGTCCCGGTAGGCGTTACCGTCCCCATCGACAATGGCCTGGACCAGCGCCTTCGCCACCTCGGTGTATCGAAGTGAATCCTCGTCTGTGAGCGGTTGTTCGTCGGGGACGGGTTCGGTCGTGTCTTCGGTTTTCTCCACACCAAACGAAAACGATTGTGGCCTGCGGTCGCGCTCCACTGGACTCTGCGCGTCGGCCTCGGTCATTGTGTTGGTGATCCACTCTTGTTGTGTCGAGACGCGCGCGTAGACTTCGATCGTTCTGTATGTACACTCACGCAGACCCAATGCTTGGTTTTCATTCCGAGAACTGACACCGATGACATGCCACTGTCCCTCGCGTTCCACCAACGCCGGCCCTCCGCTGTCCCCTGGGCCACTGATGCCTTCGAGCTCATCACATTTGGGCGGCGCATCGAACTTGAAATAGATGCACTGGACGTCGGCGCGGTCGACGATGTTTCTTGCGCCGCGGCGCAGACCGCCCTCCCTCTTGGGTCCCGATCGTCCATCCCCTGTCATCCCTTCGCCAACAAATACAGCGGTCATCCCAACTTCGTCATGCGCCCCGTAGAGTCCCACCGGAGTTATCGTCTCGACGGTTCGCGAGAGTTTGACCAGCGCCATATCCACCCAGCCGGGTTCGGCAAGACCGGACGCGAGATTGCCCTTCCACGTGGAGTGAAGGATCACTTTTTCTATTCTGTATGATTCGTCGCCAAACCGCGCCGAGTCGAAATGCGGTACAAGCTCCTGCCCGACGTGCGCGGCGGTCAAGACCCAGTCCTTCGCGATCAGCGTGCCATGTCCAGAACCCAGGACACATACGGCGTCGTGCCCCTTTCCAAGCGCGATATACAGGTCATCGGCGCGGTCGTGTCGGATTATGATACCCTCCGCACCCCCGCCGACCCCCATGACCAGTAGTGTGACGAATAAGAACACTTTGGACATATGTGGCATATCCGGCTCCACCCCCAACAGGATTCCACTTCAATTCTACCGTGCAGGTCTTGTCCGGTTCCGCAAAGGCTGTTCTTGTCCCGTGGATCACGGCCATATAATATAGAATACTCTCGAGAAGTCACTAGATATATAACCGATGGCTCATAGCTCAGATCCGGTCAAATGAGATCCCTTCGCTCGTTTCGTATCCTGGTTGCCGACTCGATCCGCATTTGGGGTGGCGCCCAGCGCTTTATCGTCGAACTCGCCGACGGGCTCACCCGGCGGGGTCATTACGTCGCCGTCCAAACGTCCCCGGGTACACCGCTCGCCACACGGGCTCGCGAGCGCCGAATTCCGGTCAGGGAGGTTCGCACACGGGCCGACTCGGCGCCGTGGACCGTTTTCCCGCTCGCCGTTCGACTGCGGCGGGAACCGTTTGATTTCGTCATCACCACATTCGACAAAGACCTCAGGACGACGGGACTCGCAGCACGACTTGCCGGACGTGGAACGATCATCATTCACACCCGCGAGTGTGATGATCCGGTCAAAGACAAGCCGCGTTACCGGTGGTTCTACACCCGTGTCGCCGATCATATTCTCGTCAACAGCCAGGCCACTCTCGACACGACACTTAGCTCGGCTCCGTGGCTCGACAAAACCCGGGCGAGCGTTCTGTACAAAGGCATCGACCTCGGTGACTATGCCGATCCCGATCCCGGGCCGTGGCGCAGGCGGCTGGACCCCACGGGGGACCGGGTCGTCGTGGGATATGCCGGACAACTCATCGGCCGAAAGCGAATCGATGTCCTCATGCGGCTGCTCGCATCGCCCGAGCTGGCCAGCCTTCCTTGGTGTCTTGCGATTGCCGGTAAGGGCCCCACGGAAAATCACCTTCGTGAAGAAGCCGGGCGGCTGGGTCTGGATGGGCGTGTGAAGTTCTGTGGATTTGTCGACGCCGTCCACCAATGGATGGCCGCGATCGATGTTTTTGCGCTTCCATCGTTTATCGAGGGCTTTGGGTATGTGCTTGCCGAGGCGGGCGCCGCGGGCAAACCTTCGGTCGCCTACCGTGCGAGCAGTATCCCGGAGGTCGTCGTCGATGGCGACACGGCTCTCCTCGCCCCAAAAGGCGATGATGCGGCTTTTGCGGCGAATCTCAAGAAGCTCATCGTCGACGCCGAACTCCGGCACACTCTGGGTGCCGCCGCCCGCCGTGATGTCTTTCAAAGACACGGTCTTGATTCAATGATCGAACGGATGGAACGCATACTGACTGGTCTGCATTCAGCCAAGACGGATCCACCTGGGGTATCACCCGCTTAGGCGCCTCGCGAAGAACCTTTATCTCAGCGGCAAAACGCTCGTCCTCGTGCCGTAGTCCGCCGAGCGCGTTATCGCAAGAGTAATTTTCAGGGTTGCGACGATTCGAACTGCGGCGACGTGACAGCCAAAACGGTTATACCCGACGGGCTTTGATTCTCTGAAAAACCTCACCGCGAATTGGCCGCCCCCCGTGCCCCGTGTACACCCACCTCGGCTCATGGCTCTGAACGCGTTTGAGGCTGCGTTCCAACTGCGCCCAATCGGTTGCGTAAAAGAGCTGTGCATGCGGTCGGCCCCTTGTAGAGGCCAAGTCTCCGACAAACGCTAATCCCCCATCGACGAGTAGCGTGAGCGACCCCGGAGTGTGTCCCGGTGTGTGCAAGATCTGCGCATCGAGCCCAAAACGATCGAGCCGCTCACCGTCGCCGAGCAACAGATCGGCTTGTGTCGGTTCGGGGCTGAGATAACGTTCGACCAGCGGCATCGTTCTCTCGACAAATTTTCCCCAACCACGGACCAACCCCAGATGTGTTTCGGCTTTGGCCATCGCGTCCGCGTCCTCCCGGTGTATTGCGATCGGAGCGTCGGTCGACCGCCCGATCGCGAGGGCACTCCCATAGTGATCCAGATGAGCGTGCGTGATGATGATCAGACGCAGGTCATCTCGTCCCAACTTCTCGAGATACCGAAACATTTTGCTTTGCTTTCCCGGGGACCCGGCATCCACGAGCACGAGTCCACTCGCTGTTTCGATCAAGTGCGTCCAGCCCACACCCACTTTCAGACTGTGAACATTAATTACCCGGTGGGTTTTTGAATCATATTGGACCATTCGTGATCGAGACATAATCGTTCGTGAAACACGCCTTGCTTTACAATCCGCGAGACTGTAACGGATCATGGATAGCGTTGGTAGGCCGGGTGTCGTTTGGCCGGTGACTCGATTCCCTCACCCAATCCATGTATAACCGAAAGACGCCTTTATTGAAAGACGTTCCTACCCTTCCCATCGCCCGTAACCGCCGCGATTATTCATAGTGTTATCGGTCATTGGTGGGTTGTGTATCTACCGTTGGAGCGCTCCCCCAGCGTTTTGGAGATCGCTGATTTGGACCGGCAAACTCGGTGTGTTACTATTAGTATGTGTTGTTTTCAGACTGGAACCGTCAAAAATCCTGGATCGATGGGGCGTATCGAGCGCGAAAATTGCGCCGATACCGCCCGAAAGGAACAGCTGGTTCGACATGACTCAGACAATAGTACAAGTCGATTCATTCACAGACCGCCGCTTCGCCGGAAACCCAGCCGCCGTGTGTATCATGGAGAGTGCCGCCAACGAGGGCTGGATGCAAGACGTGGCGCGTGAAATGAACCTATCCGAGACGGCGTTCTTGTTTCCGAAGGGAGACGAATACCATCTTCGCTGGTTTACTCCCCTCGTTGAGGTCGATCTCTGCGGACACGCGACGTTGGCCAGCGCCCATGTGCTCTTCGAAGACCACGGTCATCCTCCGGACAAACCGATCCGATTCGTCACGAGGAGTGGCGTGATCACGGCGAAAAAAAAGGGAGACTGGATCGAGTTTGATTTCCCCGCTTCTCCCGTCAACGAAACGACTCCCCCGGGGGGTCTTCTCGAAGCACTGGGTGTCGTGCCAAAGTTTGTCGGGAAGTCACAAACAGACTATTTGATCGAAGTCGAATCCGACAGCGCCGTCCGCGAAGTGCAGCCCAACTTCGGGTCCCTCGCCTCGCTTCCCGTGCAGAGTGTGACGGTCACCGGACGGAACTCCAAGGGAGAGATCGATTTTACATCCCGGTTCTTTGCTCCCGCGATCGGGATCGACGAGGACCCCGTGACCGGTTTCGCCCACACTCTACTCGCCCCATACTGGTCGCAAGTGCTTGGAAAAAAAGAACTTGAAGCGTATCAGGCGTCTGCGAGAGGAGGTGTCCTTCGGCTTCGCCTCGAAGGAGACCGGGTGTGTATTGCCGGTCAGGCGATCATCGTTTTACGGGGTGAGTTGGTCTGAGCGCGGGCCAACAGACAAAGAATGTCTGCTGGATCGTTTCGACGTCTTTCTTCCGAACCAGTGCTGGCGGATCCAAACCTGGGCGGGGCACTTGTCGATTGACTCAGGTCGCCCCCTCTGTCCGTTTCAGCTTGATCCGGACATCCTCGCCGTCTTTTCTCACTATGACACCGGGTGCGCCGACTACCGTGCAGTTGTCGGGGACATCGCGATTGATGATAAACGTTTCTGCTCCGACCCTGACGTTGTCCCCTACCTTGATGGGTCCAAGCAGCGTGGCGGCCGTCCCGAGCATCACATTGTCACCAATCGTCGGATGCCTCTTGCCCACGTGTTTTCCCGTACCACCCAGGGTCACATGGTGAAACATGATGCAGTTGTTTCCTATCTCGGTCGTCTCACCGATGACGATGCCCATGCCGTGGTCGATAAAGAGGCCTTTCCCGATTTTGGCTCCGGGGTGGATCTCGATCCCCGTGAAAAACCGGGCAATCTGTGAGATCAACCGGGCAATGAACCTGAGTCTCACTCTGTAGAAAGGGTGACAGATGTACCTGTGAACGACGATCGCGTGCAGGCCCGGATAGAGAAGAACCTCCAGCCCCCGGCCAGCAGGGTCATTTTTGTAGATGGCCTTGATGTCCTCGAACATCCTCTCACTCCTCAAATAGGTCGGTGGACAGATATCTTTCACCGGTATCGGGGAGAACCGTCACCACGGTCTTGCCCGGGTTTTCATTTGCGACGTGAATCGCGGCATGCAGGACCGCGCCGGCAGAAATTCCTGCGAGTATACCTTCCTTCACGGCCAGCAGTCTCGCGGCCGAACGCGCGTCGACCGCCGTGACGCGGATAATGTCGTCATAGATCTTGGTATTGAGAATCTCCGGCACGAACCCCGCCCCAATGCCTTGGATCTTGTGTGGACCGGGGCTACCTCCCGAAAGCACGGCCGATTCGTCTGGCTCGACGGCGATTATCTTTGTGTTCTTGTTCTTCCTCTTCAACACCTCGCCCACACCGGTTATTGTCCCGCCCGTTCCAACTCCCGCGACAAAGAAATCGATCCTGTCCATATCGGCCAGGATCTCCAATGCAGTCGTTCTTCTGTGTACCTCGGGGTTGGCCTTGTTCGCAAACTGTTGGGGTTGGAAGTAACCGTTCTCCTTGGCTAGCTTCTCGGCTTCTTCCACCGCACCCCTCATTCCTTTTCCTGCGGGGGTAAGAACGATCCGTGCACCGTACGCCTTCAAGAGCTTTCGCCGCTCCACGCTCATCGATTCGGGCATGGTCAGTATCAGTTTGTAGCCTTTGACGGCGGCGACCATGGCAAGCCCAATCCCCGTGTTACCCGATGTAGGTTCCACGATGGTATCCCCCGGCTTGATAGATCCGTCGCTTTCCGCAGCCTCGATCATGGAGAGGGAAATACGGTCCTTAACGCTCCCCCCCGGGTTGAACGACTCGACTTTGGCAAAGATGGAAGGGTTGATGCGGCTCAATCTGACCAGCGGTGTCTTCCCGATCGTATGTAGAATGTCGTCGAACACTGCCCTTACCCCTTATCACATTCCTGTGTCACCGATAAATCAGCATATTAACAGACAATCACCGTGCGGTCAAAAGCGACCTCTCTGTCATGAGTCGGCCGGGCGACCGGTCATTTACACGTCAAGTCTCCGGTCCCCTTGACAAATCGTCATATGCCGCTACCCTTGCCACAGGATCGAGCCGCACAATTCGACGACAAACCAAGAACATCAACCGAACAGGAAGGTTGGCAATGCGATACAAACTCTTGGGCAAAAGCGGACTCCGTGTCTCCGAGCTTGCGCTTGGCGCGATGACATTTGGTGAGGAATGGGGATGGGGCGCCTCAAAAAGCGAGAGCCGCAAGATGTTCGACGCGTTCGTCAAGGCCGGTGGCAACTTCATCGACACGGCCAACCGGTACACCGAGGGCACCAGTGAAAAATGGGTTGGAGAGTTTGTCGCCAGTGACCGGGAGCACTTTGTGATTGCCACGAAGTACACGTTGTTTATGCGGCGTGACGATCCCAACTTCAGCGGTAACCATCGCAAAAACATGATGCAATCGCTGGAGGCGAGTCTGAAACGGCTTGGGACCGAGTACGTCGACCTCTACTGGGTCCACGCGTGGGATTTCACCACTTACGTCGATGAGGTGATGCGCGCGCTGGATGATTTGGTGCGTCAGGGCAAGGTGCTCCACATAGGGATTTCCGACACACCGGCGTGGATCGTCTCCCAGGCCAACACGATCGCGGATCTCCGTGGATGGACACCGTTTGTCGGGCTGCAGATACGTTATAGCCTCATCGATCGTACCGCGGAGGCGGACCTGTTGCCGATGGCACGGGCGTTCGATATCGGTGTAACCCCGTGGAGTGTGCTTGGGGCCGGCGTACTAACCGGTAAATATCTCAAGAAGACGCCCCCAAGGGAAGGCCGCGCAAAGGAGGGCGCTGCAAAGGACAAACGCAACCTGACGATCGCCGAGGAAGTCGCCGCTGTCGCCGAGGCGATCGGATGCACGTCGTCCCAGGTTGCCATCAGCTGGGTACGTCAACAAAGGGGTGTGATCGTACCGCTGTTAGGAGCAAGAACACTCTCGCAGCTCAAGGACAACCTTGGTGCGCTCGACGTTACGCTCGACCAGAAACACTTGGAACGCCTTGATAAGGCAAGTCGTGTGGATCTTGGATTTCCGCACGGGTTTCTCGCGCAGGATCCCATCCGTGATTTCGTCTACGGTGGCACCTACGACAAAATCCACAACCACCGCCGCCGAATGTCGGGCGAGCCGTACTAGCCTTGATCCATCAGAATATCAAAGCCGACGGGGCGCAACGACCGCAGGTGTGGTGGCAGTACGCCGGCGAGTTCCGCAGCGCGCCGACACGACGAAACGCGACGGTGATTTTGGGACTTCCTCGTTCGGCGCGCGAGGACTGTTTGAGCCGCCGTACTGTTACGACACCTGCGGTCTATATGCGGCATCGCAACCATACCTGCGCAACGAACCTACTCCGTCGACCAGATCTGACGGATCGATGGTGGATTCATACGGGTAACGACCGACATCGCGGTCAAAGAATCCATCGGCACCCGTAAGCCGCCAACAGACCAAGATAGTTCCCGAGGGCGTAACCGGCAAGCGCAAGGAGAATCGCGACGGGTACCAGCTCTTTTCGGTGATACGCCGCCACCACGGGCGCCGACGCCGCCCCGCCAATGCATGCGACGCTCGCGATCGCGGTAAGATGCACATCCACACGAAACAACTTCGCACCCACGACACAAAATCCCGCGTGCAAAACAATGCACAGGATCCCCGCTAAAAGGAAATAAGGGGCGTTGGCCGCCTCGTGGATGTTTGCCTGTGCCCCGATCATCGATAGGTACACATAGACAAGAGCCATCGACATCGAGTGTGTCCCGGGAACCTTTCGAAGCGGTGTCGATGCGAGAAGGAGTGCGACGGTCGTCAGAATGAGGATCTGCCAGGTTTTTGCGCTAAAAACGCCTTCCTTCGCCGGCAGGTGCTGGGCCAGGTGACCCACGATCCATATCAAGAGAAATCCCACCCCAAAAAGCGTCAAGATGTCCCGGTAATCGATGACGTTTGATTTTTTTTCGAGCCGGCTCACCGCCTCATCGAGCTTCCTGGCAGACTCCTTGGTGACGCCGGTGAACCGTGCGAATGGTTTTGCCCACCTCTTGCACGCAAAGAGTACGGGGAAATAGAGTATAAAAATGAACGTATCCGCGATGACCACGATACCCATCATTGTTGGAGGCGTGTCCACCGCCTCGGCGACCGCGGCAAGGTTCCCCGTTCCTCCGATCCAGCTTCCGGCCAACGCGCCAAAACCGCGCCATGACTCCGGATCCAACTGCCCCTTGAAAAAAAAGAACGCGGCGATCCCTCCAACCACCACACCAAAGGCCCCAAAAGTGAGGACCCCAATGCTCCGGATCGCGACCTTCATCGTCGCACGGAGATCGACATCCAAAAGCATCAAGATGATGAACATCGGTACGGCGAAGGCTTTGAACGTGTCGTATGTGGGGGACGAGTTTGGAATGATCCTCAAGCCGCTCAGAACGATGGGAAAGACAAAGATCCAAACGACCGGCGGGAGGTACTCGAAAACCCTCCACTGCGTCCACCGCTCCAGACCGAGAAACATCACTGGAACGAGCATGAGCACCGCAAGGAGCGCGTAAGGATGGGTTATGAGGACCTCGGAACCTTGCACCGGTTTGCGGACCCCCGTTCAACCGATGTGGGGATCTCAATGACTTGCGAACAGTCGATGAGAACAACCAGAGCTCGCAGGAAGCCGGTCTCGACCGGGCTTCCTACGAGGACTCTACTCAACAATCGGTACCCGTTCAATCCAAAATCGTATCGAGAACACGATGCGACGGATGAGAATGGCAGCCCCTTTTACCGTGTTAGTCTAAAAAAAGGGTCCCGACCAGATTAGTCGGGACCCACGGTAGCGGCATGATTGTCGCCAAATGGCGTCGCATCAATGACCGGGGAGGTCCTTACCGCTGCCACTTCCACCTGACCCCGGGTTGAACACGGCGGCCCTTCTCACTGCATCTTGCATCTTGTAGTAGTAGGGCCTTATGTAGGGGCCAAAGTTTACGAGCACGTTGACGGCAATTATCGAGAGAAACGCCGCCAACAGGCCGAATTCGACCATGTCCTGACCAGATTGGCCACGGATGAATCGCTTGATCCTGTTCAACGGCTTCTCCTTTCCGATGATCACCTGTGTTGCCTCGAGACCGTCAAACACCTGGCCCACCGCCCCAAAGGCGGCGTGGCCGACGGAGTATTTGTCTTACGGTTCATTGCGCTTTGTTGCGCATCTTCATCTCACGCTGTTTGCGATGGCTACGCTTCGCGAAATAGGCGACGCCAAACACAACACCGAGGATGAGAAGAATCATGTTGAATGACATTCTGTTACCTCCTCTCTTGGACTTCAAACCGCGTCAAACACGGCATCACTCCGCTCATTTCGCCATGTCCGACAATGCCCGGAATAGCGCCAGCATCCCCGGAGCAAGGATCACTACAAGCAGCTCGGGAAAGATACAAAAAACCAGCGGGAAAACGAGTTTCACAGGGGCCTTCCGGGCGGTTTCCTCCGCACGTTGACGCCGCCGGATGCGCAACGATTCTGCGTGCGTACGCAGTGCTTGCGCGATGCTCGTACCAAATCTATCGCTCTGAATCATTACGGCAACCAACGCGCGAACCTCATCGACCCCTGTCCGCAAAGAGAGATTTCTCAAGGCCTGAATTCGCGTTACGCCGGCCCGCATTTCATTGTTCACTGTTTTTAGCTCCTCACTGAGAGCTCCCGAATAAAGCGCTGTCTCGCGGCCGACCTTGAGCAGTGCGGCATTGAGACCCTGTCCGGCCTCCACGCAGATGACGAGAAGATCCAACGCGTCGGGGAGTGCAAGTGTGATCTCCCTCTGTCTCTTACTCTGGCGCGTCCTGACTATCATCATGGGTAGGTAGAAACCGACCAGGACACCCACCAGTGTGAGAATCAAAATTTCTTGCGGTTGTCTCTTGAGCTGCCACGCAATCAAAGCCGCCGACAGTCCCAGAACCACCGTGGAGATGACACGCATCCCTGCGAAAACCTTCCGGGCTTCGAGATGCCGATACCCCGCCTGTGCAAGCTCCCACTGAAGGGGTTCGGAATAGATATGTCCCGGCAGCAGCCACGCCAAGAACGAGACTGCCTTTCCCAGGATCGGCAGCGAGGTATCCCTCGGATCCAGAACGGTGTCTGGACTATCTTCACCGTCCAGGACCCGCCGGAGTCGTTCGGACGTCTCACGGCCTCGAACCTGGAGCTGATAGAATGCCGCAGCGGCAGCAAGCAGTGTCAATGCGGTAAGAACGGGTATTAGATAGAGAATCATGGTTTACACCTTTATGTTTACGATGCGGCGCATGATAAAGAACCCAATTACCTGCAACATCACCGCCACAATTATCAAGTACTTCCCAATGGGATCGGCGACGAGACTTTTGAGATATTCGGGTGCGATAACCATGATGACCCCAGCCATTACTATGGGGAGAATGAAGAGAATAAACCCCGAGAGTCGTGCCTGTGCAGTCATCGTTCGAACGTCGCCGAGAATTCTGAAACGGTCTCGGATAACGGCAGCTGTTCGCTCGAGAACCTCCGCGAGGTTACCTCCCGTTTCTCTTTGAAGAATTACCGCCGTTACAAAAAGACGCAGCTCGGCGCTATCCACACGTCCCGCGAGCTTCTTGAGGGCCTCCCGCATGTCCAGTCCGAGACGGTTTTCCTCGAAGAGTACCCTGAACTCTTGGGCCACGGGATCCGGCGCCTCGTCCGCAACGATCTGAATCGCTCCCGTGAGCGCCAGCCCTGCTCGGAGCGCGCGGTTTAGCATGTCGAGCGCATCCGGAAACTGTTGTTCAAATCTTCGAATACGTTTTTCTTTTCTGTGGCGTGCGTACGCCAGTGGTAACAAACCAATGCAAATCCCAACTGGCAACGCAAGGAGTGGCTGATGGAATACGGCGACGGTGACAAACGTCCCTGCGGCGGCCAGGCACAGCATGATGAGGAGAAAAGTTCCCAACCGAAGCGATATGTCACCCTGCACGAGAAGGGTGTCCATCCTCCGAGCCCATTCGGCGTTCCTGAGTAGCTGATTCAGGAACGGTATCGAGCTCAGATCCATATCGCGTAGGATCACGTCCTTGGCGCCTTCTTCCCCATTGCCAAGCAGGATGACGTCTTCGAGCCGTTCGCGGATCCGCCTGTTTACCTGTGCCTTCGCGACAAAAAGCACACCCGTCGCGGCGCAAACCACAGTCAAAAACACGCCGATACTAGGTATGAGTAGTTGGATATCCATGACCTGTTAGATCACCTGCCCTTCATGGAAAAGAGAGGCGGACACACTCACCCCGCTGACCTCGAGACGGTCGGCAAACTTGGGACGAATTCCCGTCGCCTCATACCGGCCCAGGACTTTTCCGTCTTCGGACACGCCGGTTTTCTTGAAGGTGAAGATCTCTTGCATCGCGACGACTTCCCGTTCCATACCCACGATCTCGCTGACCTCGACAACGCGACGAGTTCCGTCAGACAAACGCGCAACATGAACAATGACGTCCAGCGCGGCGCTGATTTGTTCCCTCATCGCCGTCGGAGGTAGATTCACACCGCTAAGAAGCATGAGTGTCTCGAGCCGGTGAAGTGCATCTCTGGGGTTGTTGGCGTGGACCGTGGTGAGCGATCCGTCGTGGCCCGTGTTCATCGCCTGGAGCATGTCGAGGACTTCGTGGCCTCGAACCTCACCAACGACGATACGGTCGGGTCGCATACGCAGAGCGTTGCGGACCAACTCGCGCTGTGTGATCTCTCCCTTGCCCTCGATGTTTGGAGGACGTGTCTCGAGCCTCACGATGTGGGGCTGCAGCAGCTGAAGCTCCGCCGCATCCTCGATCGTAACGATACGCTCTTCCGCTGGGATAAACGCCGAGAGGGCGTTGAGAAGCGTCGTCTTTCCCGATCCGGTTCCGCCCGAGATGAGCATGTTCAATCGGGCCCTGACCGCGCCTTTTAGAAGCTCAGCCATACCGGGGCTGATCGAATCGAGCTCCAGCAGATCGCCGAGGGCGAGGGTGCGAACGCCAAACCGGCGGATGGACAGAATCGGTCCATCCAACGCCAGCGGTGGGATGATCGCGTTTACACGAGAGCCGTCTTGAAGTCGAGCGTCCACCATCGGCGAGGACTCATCGACCCGGCGGCCAATCCTGGACACGATCCGGTCGATCATTTTCATAAGATGTGCATCATCGTCGAATCGGACATCGGTAAGCTCGAGCTGTCCGAAGCGTTCGATGTACACTTGATTATGGGTATTGACGAGGATATCGGACACATCGGGATCGTGGAGCAACGGCTCGATCGGACCCAACCCGAACGTCTCGTTCAATACTTCCTGCTCTAGGGCCACCCGTTGCGGCTCGCTCAGTGGTATGTTCTCTTCGGTAACCAGAGCATTGATGATATGGCCGATCTGAGCCCGGAGCATCTCCGGTTCGATCGAGTCGAGATTGGCAAGATTGATCCGCTCAACCATTCTCCTGTGGATGCGTGCCTTCAATCCGCTGCTTCGATCGTTGAGCGCACCGGCTGCCGATCTCCCATTACCCTTGCCGTTCCCGTCACCGCTCGGGTTCGCGGGCTTGGCCTTGCCGCGACTCTCATCGCGTTCGGGCTGCTCGGAACGGGAACCGCCACTTCTGAATCGTTCTCGGAGTGACATTTTTGATCTCTCCTCAGGTCTATGTTGTTAGCCAGTGGCCGTTTCGACTGAGCTCGAAGACTCCTGCCTTCCGTACAGCTCGCACAAGCTTTCGGCCAGATCCTTGAAATTTTGCGCCACTTTTGTTTTTGGTGTCTCGAGAACAGCGGGATTTCCCCGGTCGATTCCCAGGCTTATCGGCGCAAATTCGTTTGGAATCGTCCAGAAGGTCTCCAGGCCAACCGTGTTCTCCAGGTCGTTTAGACCGAGTCGGCTCTTCTTTTGGAAACGATTGACAACCAGATGAACCTTTTCGCGTTCTATCTCCAACTGCTCGAAAATATCGAGATACCGTTTCACATTTCGGATTGTTGGAATATCCAGGCACGACAGAAACAGAATCGCGTCGGAGAGTGACAACACCTCGATCGTCCTGTCGTCCAGATGCCGCCCGACATCCACCAACACGTAGTCAAACATCGCGCTTAAACAGCCGAAAATCTCCACCATGTGACTGGCGTTTACTTCTTCGCCGACTTCGGGACTCGCCGCCACGGTGAGCGAGTAGAGTCAGGAACTGTGTTTGGCAACCACAGCCGGTACTTTGGAGGAGTCGACAGAGCCGTCGCTGAATGCGTCCGTCAGGCTGTATTTCGGCGGTTGATCGAGCATCAAACCGAGGTCGCCCATGTGAAAACAAAGATCAACCACAATGGTCTTTGCATCCGGGCGTTCGGCAAGTGCGATACCGAGATTGGCCACAATCGACGTGGCTCCGATTCCGCCCTTTGCGGAAAAGACCGACAGGACCTTCCCTCGTCTCTTACCGTTGCTGATCGTCCTCTCCAACAGTTTCCGCATATGATCGAAGGCCTTTTCGAGCTCTCCGGCGTCGATCGGTCGTGAGACGAACTCCTGCGCTCCGGCACGAATGCAGCTCAAGATGAGCTGCGGAGACGACTCGTGGGAGCTTAAAATGATTCCCGTGTCCGGGAGCTCCTCCTTGATCTTCTTGACCGTCTCCAGTGTATGGCTGGCGCTCGCTTCGAGCTCGAGCAGAACAACATCCGGTTGCAGACCTCGCACGAGCCGAAGACCCGCCTGTGTGTTGTCTGCCTCGCCGATGACACGGATACCATCTCCGTTCATTCGGCGCTTGACATAAACCCTGGCGCGCCTGTCGCTGTCGATAACGATGAGCCTGAGTGTTCGATTTCCGTTCGTTCCAGCCATACCCCTCTCCTTTACTCGATCAAAACGATGCCTTTTACAAACGATGATCCCATTCCACCCTCACATTCCTGTCCTTGGGTTGTGATCTGGATGAATTTCCCACGGACCTCACTGCCGGGTCCGACGCTTTCGATGAAAAACGCCCCGATTTTTGTGACGGTTATCCAGTTACGGCCCGACTCTGGTGGGAGGGTGGGATCGAAAAACGGAACCAATCCGATACGAGGACTGCGTCCAAAAGCGGAGTTTTTGACTGTCTTGTCCGCCGGATCCCAATACGCACCTGGATCTTGTGCGATGAGTTCTTCCATCCCGTGTGTTGTTGGTCCCACCATGTTCCCGGGTTCGAGCTGGAGCCGGTCTCCGACACCGACGAGATACGGTTCGCACTCGGCAATCCACGTCCTGTACCACGAACCACCCGTCAGGGGTTTCATTCCGTCGGGATTGTCGAGCGGAGGAAAATTTATGGGATAAAAGATCCCTGAGCTGATCGCCTGTTGAGGATTTCCAACCTTCAAAACGACATCTGCGCCCACATCGCGCGGAACGACATAGCCCGTGCCTTCGGGGTCGTAGGTCTCGCCTTCTTCCCAGAACCCGTCGCCGTTCGTGTCGTCCCAACGATCGGGAATCGCCCAGGGTCTGAGGCATTCGCTGCTGCAGACATCATAGGCACGTGCCGCGGCCACGGCCGTCATGTTGGCGGTCGTTCCTCCACCAAGAACCCTCAGGAAATAGACCCTGAGTGGATCACCCGTTCCCTCGGTGCGATGGGTCCGCACCCGACACACATCGGGTTCGGGGAAACTCACGTCACCCGGTGTTATGATGACGGGGTTCTGCATGTCCTCGACCGCCCTGTTGTAGGACGAATAGTTGACGGCACGTTCAACAGCTATGTCTTCCGAGCCTTCTATGAGCCCGGACGCCCCCGCCAAGGCGGCCGAATCCGCGGCGGATTGGAGCTGCGCCTTCGCCGTCATGAGGATTGCACCATCGATCGCGATCATCGCAAACGCAAAGAGGGCAACAATCGTTACGACCACCATGATTACGGTGCTGCCGCGCTGATTTAGTAGCAGGGCCTCGAGTCCTCGGTTCCCTGAATCACCCTGGTGATTGTTCCGTGTAATCATGATTTCCAACCCTCTTGATTGGAGTCCTAGTTTTCCTCGTTTTCCTCCGTGACGCCCGGCAACCGCACCGGCGTACCCGGTGGAAGCGCGCGGACGATATGCGGAGTCACGACAAGCACGAGTTCGCTCTCGGTCGTGCTCTTCTTCCAGTCACTAAATAGATACCCAAGAATTGGAATGTGTCCGAGAAGCGGAATCTTTGTCCGAGTGTCGGTCTCTTCTTCCATAATGAGTCCACCGATCACCAACGTTTCTTGGTTTTTCAGCTCGACGGTCGTCTCCGCTCTCCGAGCGCGAATTGCCGGGATCTTGAAACCACTGATTTCGATTCCGTTGCTAAAGTCGAGACTACTTACTTCCGGGGCAACGTGTAGGTTTACTACATTCGAATCGACGATGGTGGGAATGAAATCCACACTGACACCAAATTCTTTCCATTCGATCGTGATTGTGGTTCCACCCTGCGCACCGGAACTCGCGATCGGCACCGGGATCTCACCACCCGAAAGAAAGCTCGCCTCCTGACCGCTGGCGGCGACCACATTGGGCTCGGCAAGGACACGAATAACACCGTCGGTCATTGCCGCGTGCACCATGGTCTGAAAGTCATCGGCCCCGCTCACCCACCTGAATATCGCCGAAGCCTCTTCGGTGGGTACACCCCCGAAGATCGACAGCGGAGTCGAAGGCGTGGAAATGGATCCGCCAAACAGACCACCGGTGTACAGATCGCCTCCGTCTGTATAATCGAGCAAGAAATCGAACCCGAGCTCAGTCGCTTTTGTGCGGTTCACTTCCGCGACTTTCACACGAAGCTCGATCTTTTGATCGCTAAACGGGCCTCGCACTACAACGTCGTAGATGCTCGATTGATTGTTCTGGTCCCAAATGACCAGAGTTGTGAGTCCGATATCTTTGCCGTTGATCAGAACCTCACGCGGTCCGGCAACGACAACATCCGCGACATCAGAGTCGGCGATCGACACGGTCTTTACATTTTGCGCGACCTTGTGTGTGACCGACTGTCCGACCGTAACTCTGAGTTTCGGATTCTTCGCCGCGGACATCACAGGAACCAGCGCAATAAGAAGCACCGCGGCCAACGTGAACAGCCATCTTTGGGATTTGTTTGGAATGAACGACATCTCTACACTCCATTCGAGTATCGTTTCGAGTTACCTCACCGCTTGGATATAACCTCGGCGGTTACTTCTTGCCGGAATCCTTGTCGTCCTTGGATTCCTCTTCGCCTTTTCCAGTCGGAGACTCTTGTTTGAGAATTCTGCCGTCACGAATGACCGTAAAGGTCGGATCCACTTCCACGGGCTCCTTCTTTGTCGTCACGGTCTTTTTAGGCGCGGTCCGCCGGCGGCTCGCCTTTTTTGAACTGGCGATCCCAAGAACGGACTTCGTGTTGGTCGACTTCGCAGCGACTATTTCGTGATCGACCGGGTTCCGCAGAGCGAGATGCACCTGACCCTGGTGAACACCGAGCGCCAGCTTCTCGGCACCTTCGGGATCCACGAGCACGGTCACGGTTTGAACCGTGATGTGTTTGTTTCCTTTGGTCTCGGTTTTAACACCCGCAGCGAGAACCTCGAGATCCTGGAGGATCGTCTTCGTCACCGCGACGTTCGAGCCGGCAGCATTATCGACGGTGACGAGCACGTCAACTCTGTCGCCGGGAAGGACAAAACCGCTGACCCCGGTGACGTCGTTTACATCGAGGCTCATTGCGCGCATGTTGGGGGCGACACGGACGGAGAGACCGCCACCGATCGCCGAGAGTTTCGATGCAAGAATCGGCTCACCATCGGCAACGAAAACCTTGGTCGTCTGCGAAAGAACGCTGTCGATCGCGCCATAAGAATTCGGCGGTACCGATTCCTTTGGAAATTCGACGAGCTTGAGGTGTTCGTCTTTGAGGGTTGTCCCAAAGGTCATGTCCTTTGTGGCCACGACCACCGGAACCGTCGGAGTTGCCTCGGCCTGAGCGGCCGGCATACCCTTGAGGTAGAGGTAAACGGTTCCCGCGGCGGCAACCGCCAGAACCGTTGCAATAAGCAGAAATGCGACACCTTTTTTATCCATTTCGACCTCCCCAGTTTACGGAGATTCAAATACTCTCGTGGCGCATCACAGAGGTTGCGCTCAACGGGATGGTTCCACTAAACGTTCCCAAGATCGTTCCTGGGATTATTTGAAAATTGGCCTGTACTGTAACGGTCACACGACGCTCCGGATCAGACGCGTCGGGACCGGTTACGTTGATCGACGTAGGTGTGATGCCTGCTGATCCGCAGACAGCCGTCACCCGTGCCGTAACGGCCGGTACATTTGGCGCAGTTACCACAGCCAGCCTGCATCCTTCACGAGCTGCTGATGTCAGGATGTTCATCGTCATCCACGCTCTTCCGAATTCGGTGATTCCGAAGAGCAGCAACAAAAGCAATGGAAGGACGAGCGCAAACTCTATTACTGACTGGCCGCGATTCCCGCGAATGTAAGAAACCAGTTTTCGTTTCCTGTCCACCAGTACACCGCCAGAGTCATGAGTGATCCAACACCAATGGCAACGCCATACGGCATAGTCGCACACGCCGGGGACTTGTCCTCCACCGGCGGATCGGCTTCCTTTTTATTTTTCTTCCGGAAAGGGAGTCCGATCAGAAACGTGCTTAACAATTGAGCAAGCATGCCGCCAGGTCTGAGCATCATGACAATCGCCAGGAGGCCGCCGGCGACAGCTGTGAACAAGATCGTCACGACTGCCATAACCGGACCCAAGATCGCGCCTATGACCGCCGCGAGCTTCAAATCACCCATCCCTATTCCCTTCCCCCCATGCATCAAAAACAGGAGAGTTGGGGCGAGCAGCGCGCCCGCTAAACCGAGCGCCAAACCGACCCAACCCTGAAAGAAAATGCGCACAACGATAGCCACAAAAAAAGCCGGAAAGGTGAGGAGGTTGGGGATACGTCTCCAAAGCAGATCCATTATCACCGCCAGCACAACCACGACGATGGTCAGGACGATGTACCATAATGAATAAGGGGTATGGCTCACTCGATCTCCTCGTGATGACTACGTATCCCCAACAAACCCGACCATCTCTTAAGGCGTGCCGGTCAGCGCGGCCTGAACGTTTTCGTAAATTGTCCTGACCAGCGGGCCGATCGCCTGCAAAGCAGCAATCGCTACGATCGAGATGAAGGCAGCCAACAGACCGTACTCGACCATGTCCTGCCCCGCATCTTCGCGCAGGAATCTCTTCAGATGCTTCATCGATCTTTCCTTTCGATAAAGTCGAGCTGGAGGGATCTGCCGATTTAGTACTCGTTGAGGGTTTGGTACCTCAACGAGCCCTCGTATAAGGCAAATCCTACGCCAAAAAAGACCAACAACGTTTTCAACACGCCGTTTTTGTTTTAATTGTTTGAATTTAATGCGCTTTTCACCTAGTTGCGTCGTCAGCAAGAATCGCATCGTTACGTTGCGATCACCTTGTATTCGGGGATCTATCCACAAAAAGTTGGGGAAATATCAACAGCTGGAGTCGTCGCGAAAACTGAAGACGGATTACGTTTCTTCCGATTTCCTGTTCGTTCTCATGCGGGTCAATACTACCTCGTCATTCCGAACGACAGTTCGACACGATCGATATGTTTTTTGAAACGTGTTGTTTGCAGAATGACTGACGGAGAAAATTATGTGGTTGACTGACCGACGGAAGGGACTTTGCGGTTGGCTAACGAAACTCAATCACATCGCCAACAGTGGTGTTCGTCGTTTTGAGCATACCGGCGGCGATTTCCAGGGCTCCTTCGGCACGCCACACCAGCCGCGAGAGACGGTTTGGTTTTAGACCGTGATGCACGAAGAGCACCCGACCATCCGAGGCGAGAAACGCTACATCGATCGGAAAACGCATTCCAAACATGTGGATCCACTGCGTCGGAACGATGTAGATTCCTTCGTCCGGATCGAGGTGACCTCGGCCAAGGAGGCCACGGCGCCGGGTCTCACTCGTACCCGCCCACTCAACCCGGGATGCTACCTCGGTTCCCTTGGTGATATTGACGGCACGTAACAATCTTTCATTGCATTCGTCCACACGGTTATCAATATCTTGGGGTGCCCTAGCTCGAGTACAACGAGATGTTGTGCTCGATCTCCCCTGTTGGAAATTGCGCAGCTTTTGAATCAACCAGCGCATGAGTCTATTCTTCGACTACGGGGTTAACGGTGACAAACGCGTCGATGAACTCGTCAGTGAAATTGAGTACATCTTCTACCATGGCATCGCGCCACTCTCCGGAGTAGATCCCCACCCCCCCCACACTCCACGTGGGAACGTTGAAAACGGCGAGACCGGGATTTCGCTCGAGACGAACCGTCTGCGTTAGTTCCAGTCGTATGCCGTAAAGACACTGCTCGACAGCCTCGTCAAAGACAGTTGTGATGTCGAGGTAGAGAGTCGGGTTTCCGGGGGCCGGTTCGTCTATGGCAGGATTGAGAATCTTCACACCTGCTTCGAGCAGCCGGAGCTCGACTTTGACCTTGAAGACATCCTCGGTCATCCCCCGTTCCACGAGTGCCTGTGAGAGCGAATCGACATAGATCGTCACACCTGGGAGACCAACCATTGTGGCGCGTGTAACCTCGGTGTTTTGCCCACCGGACCGGCCGGCGATCAAAAGAATGGCGACAAAGACCGCCACTTTTAGAGGTAGCTTCATCGTCGTTTCCCCCTAAGTTTTGTCCTTTTGGTTCCCGCCCTATCGTTTGCCCGTTACCACGTCGGTATCGACAACAACGCGGCTGAGTCTTTACGTTGTTATAAACACGGTGCACGCAAATTCGACAACAAAAATGTGAATACCTTGAGAAGTTGTTTCCGGTGCGACCAATGATCGCACGAGCAAACGCTACGCCAAACAGTCTGATGCGACAATCCCTTTCCGCGAGAGCAGGGCCCCCGGCGATTATCGGCAACCGTCGATCGGTATATGTTGGTCATATCACCCGCAACCCAATATGTGGGGGTCGACTATGACCTATTCACAACAACTTGTGATTCCCTGAGTTGATGAGGAGGTCATTTCACGTTCGTTGGACACTACTTTACTGGTTCGAGCCCGGAATCAAGTGATAACGTCGAGAAGGTGATATACTGACCGTGACAACTCGCCGTTGCCGGGGGGACATGCCAAGACACTACGCGAAGGTGCTCGTCGAATGTTACTCGGGATATCGGGGTGACGAAGAGCCACGATGGTTCTACCGGGACGATCGCAAGCTCGAAGTGACCTCCATCATCGACCGATGGGTGGACCCGCGTCACCGGTACTTCAAAGTGTGTGGCAGCGACGAAGGCACGTACGTTTTGCGCCAGGACGTGAGACTCGGGTCGTGGGAACTCAGCGTACTCACGCGACCGCACGGCCCTTGACCCGGATGGTCGCGCGAGGTGTCAGACCCTTCGACCCTGGAACCGGACGTTGTCACAAGGGATTCGACAGATCGGACACACGGCGATTGAACGAATGATCAAGGAGGTCAGTTGAAATGGTGTGGCGATTACTCATTCTTCTGATTCTGGCTGGTGGTGCTCGAGGATACGCGGCCACAACCGTTCAGACGATAGATTTCTTGAGTGTCCCCGGTGTTTCGGTAAACGCCGCCGGCCCCGTTCTCGTACAGTTGGACGAGACCCGGAATCGCTTGATTGCCGCCAACACGTTGACTTCTTCGATCTCGATCGTCGACTGTAAAGACTTTTCCGTCGAAAACATACCCCTTGGAGGACGGGCCCTTCAGCATCTCAAGTCCGAATCAATGACGTTGAACCGGAAAACCGGTGACATCTACCTCGTTGGTGCGCAATGCATCTTTGCCGTTTCTTCATCGGACAAGAGATCGACGATGATACGCACCGATGTTCAATTCGAGTCGATTGCCGTCGAAGAACAGACGGGAAATGTCTTTGTCGCTGGACGCGAGAGCAAGACATTGGCCTTCGTCAAACCCGGATCCAAGAAAATAAAAGAGAGAAAATGGCTCGAGACGAGTGAGGCTCTGATCAATCTCAATCAAACGCCCCCTCCCCCCATTCGAAAGGTCATCGCGGACAATGTGCTGGGGCGGATCGTTGCCGTCGACGGGTACCACTCGATGCTTTATCTCTTTGACGCGAAGAAGGCCGAACTCGTGAGCTCCCGTCCGCTCCAACTGGCCAACGGCGGGCGGTGGCATTTCGCCGGGTACGATGAGAATGACCACGCCCTTTTTATCGTTACCGAAACGGATAAGAGAAAAGTCATCGAAGCGGCCAAAATCGATATCGTGGACGGAAACGACGTCATTGTGGGGCTCCCGGAGTTCACCGAGGGCGTCGGGATCATCTATAACTCCGCTCGGAAGGAAGTCTACATACCTTACGACAACCACCCGTCCGTCCATGTCGTCAACTTCGAGGATGGTGGAACGCTCGATGAGATCAAGATCCCCGCCTATGGCAACGACGCCAGCGCCATCGATTTCGAGAACGATCTTTTGTACGTCGCCAGCTGGGCGTTTGGAGAGGTAGATGTCATCGATCTCGAGAATCGAACGCTCGTCAAACGGATCGAGAAGCTCGGGATCATACCCCACATGTTCACGATGACTTTCGACGCCAAAAACAACGCCGTTTATTTTCCAAAGGGCGCCACGGCCGTCAACGGCACATTTGGCGCGGCGATCACCGCGCTCGACCCGCGGACCGAGAAAACCACAAAGATCTACACCGGGTGGGCGCCGATAGACCTGATCGGACTTCCTCGGCGGGGTAGCTTTCTCATTTTCAATTCGGAAGACCAGTTTGCCGAAGTGCGCCCCGACGGCACCTTCGAGGTTCACCCGCTTCCTTACGACTACCCCATCGAAGCGACCCACAACAAGGACGGAGATGTCTACCTCTCTTATGGACCACACCAATCCTACTGGCCCACGGTTTACATTTGGGATGCCAAAAATGGCGTTTTGACGATCGATGCCGACGACTTCACGTTTTACGATCGGCGAATACCCCGTCAGGCGCACGAGATGGCTCTCGACGGCGGGGGAGTTCTTTATTTCACACAGAACAACTGGGGCAAGGAAGAACAGTTCATCGGCACCCTTGAGGATCCGGTTCGGGTGTACGAAGCCAACAAACGGCTTCGACTCGAGGACGAAGTGGAAAGAGAGATCACTCAGCGGATTCTCGAATACGACGCGGAGGCAAACCGTCTTTACCTGGTGCGTTTGGGGGAAAAAGATGACGATCCTAGCGTGCTTCAGGTAATCGACCCCGCCGAGAAGAAGGTGATCGGGAAAATTTCACTGGGACTCACGTCAACCGACCTTATTTTTGACAAACGGAACATTTACGTTGCCAACTTCGATTCCAAAACCGTTTCCGTCATCGACAAAACGGACTTTTCCGTAACAGAACTCCCGACCGGTGAAGCGCCCCTCAAGCTAGGCAGGGTTGGAGACCGCACCTTTGTCATCGACCATCTCGACAACACCGTCCAAGAAGTCGGAGCCGACGCGAAACCGATCAAGATCCCTTTCAAGGGACTCCCGGACAATATCTGGGTTCGCGGCGAGAGGCTGATCGTCGCCGCCCATAACGAGACATCGATGTCGATCATGGAATTTGATCCAGAGAGAGAGTCGTTTGCGACGCTGCACAAAACAAATTATCCGTACGGGGACACGCGGTTCGATACGGGAAACGTGTCCTTTTACGTCAGGGGTCAGTTTGGGGATGGGGTATTCGAAATCACAAGCGGAGAGATGGATAAAGACGGCAGATTCTGGGTCACCGACTTTCTCGCAGGGAAGTTATATATAATAGAGGGCGAGTGATTGTGATCAGTCGGAGCGGGGGTTGAAGTGAAGCTTGTGGCGCGGGGAACGACACGGTCGTTGGGCAAGGGGATCGTGGGGGTACGGCGCGCGAGGACTGTCTGAAGCCGGCGTACCCCCACGATCCCCTTACCAACCGCGTCACTTCGTGCTCCAGTTGAAAGGATCACGGCTAATCACCTGCGGGAGCCTATCTCACAAGCATGATTTTCTTTGTGAGAACCGTCCCCGATGCCTCCAACCGGCAGAAATAAACCCCCGAACTCACTGGATTTCCCCTTGCGTCGTTCCCGCTCCACATGATTCGGTTGAGACCTGCCTGGCGCGGTCCATCAACAAGCGTCGTTACGAGCCGTCCCCGCGGATCGAAAATCGAAAGCTTTACGCTTGTCTCGCCCCGCAATGAATACGAAATCGTGGTCGTTGGGTTGAACGGGTTTGGGAAGTTCTGGAACAGTTCGATGTCCTCCGCGCGTACGATGGGCGCGTCGATACCGGTAACATCGTTGATCGTTGTGGTCCAGATGCTTAGAACCCCACTATCCATCCTCATCCAGATCGGATGAACTACCCCGCCAATGGCGGCGATGTTGATATAATCACCAAAGAAAATCGTCTGGGTTGGGTAGAACGTCGACTCGCTGATTTCGAAATTGGTAAACGTTTCCCCACCGTCGTCTGACCGTGCGACATACACATCCGTCCCAAACCCGCTGGTGTTTCTGCGATCGTAGAACACGACCCATATGATCCCCGTGACCGGATCCACACACACCCAGGGGAAAAACTGATGGGCACCCAACGGGTCGTTGTTGACCCGTCTCAACCCACCCCAGGTTTCACCCCCATCGGTGGATTTGATCAAGAACACATCGGTATCATCGATGCCCATCCGTTGATCCGACCAGACGACGTACACCGTGCCCCGGTAAGGACCGTTGCTCACATCACACACGGTGATTGGTAACCCGTTCGACCGGTAGATTCCTGGAACGTCAAAGGCCCAACCGCCGGGCTGTGAGGTGACAAAGATGTCGGTGCCAAACGTCACACCGCCGTCGAGTGATTTGTCGAACATGATCCCAAGCGGTCCGGCCCACGCGAGATAGACCTCTCCGTTTGGCCCCACGGCGGGTACGGCCCCCTCGACCGTTTCGTCTTCATCGATGCAGTTACCCCCAACATCGCTTATGCGAACCGGGGCCGACCACACAGTGCCCGAGTTGGTCGACCGCGAAAACAATATGCGTGTGCTGTCACCCGGATCCGAGCTTCCGTAGTCGTCGAACTCCGTCCAGGCCATATAGAGGTTGTTTCGGTACGGTGAGTTGGTGATATCTGCGACGATCCATTCCTTGTCCTGCTCCTTGGGAGGATTCAGTCCGACCCCCACCCCATCGCTCCACGTCACCCCACCATCGGTTGATTTCTGGACAACGATACGATCGAGCCATTCCCCCGGTGGCGAAGGCCATGACAGGTGCGTGTAGTACGCGTATCCATCCGCATCAAAAGTCACGACGGGATCTCCCCACACACCAAGGGACGACGTCAACTGGCCTTCCTGCCAGGTGAGCCCTCCATCCATCGAGTAATAAAAGTAGTCGATGTTTGCCCCGCCGACGAGATTGAGCGGATTTGTCGGGTTGATCGCGATTGTCGCCTCTTCGGGATCCACACTGCCTGGGTCACTGACCCTGACGTTTGGATACTGGGCGAAGACCACGCTTGGCAGACACAGCAGCAAAAGGAGAACGATCGTCGGTTTGAGTGGAGGAGTCATGACGCCAACCCTTTCGTTCGAACGTGAGTTGATGGTCATCTTGTCGCCCTGCAACGCGACGGGCCGGCCGGGAGACGTTTGAGACGAGATAGGTTTCTCTAAAAGCATACCGAATTTTCAGTTGCATTGCAATCACACCTGTGATTGCATGATCGCGTTACGCCGACTCTGCTGGACAATTCACTCACCACAGGAGGATCCTTTATGAACTACCCGTTTTGGGATGTGGGGGTCGGGTACGGGATTCTAATGGCGGTGATTGCCGTTCTCCACGTTTTCGTTTCTCACTTCGCCATCGGTGGCGGGTTGTATCTCGTGGTTGCGGAGACAGCGGCACGACGAAGCAACGACACGCTCCGCATAGAGTCTCTTCAAAAACTCACCAAGTTCTTTGTCTTGCTCACGCTCGTTTTTGGCGCGCTCTCCGGCGTGGGAATTTGGGTCATCATCGGTCTTCTCAACCCTGCGGCGACAGAAGTACTGATTCACAATTTCGTCTGGGGGTGGGCCACCGAGTGGACGTTTTTCGTCGTCGAAATCTGCGCCGCCATCATCTACTTCTACGGCTGGAAAACGATGTCGGCGCGAAATCATCAGATCGTGGGATGGATCTACTTTTGGGCGGCCTGGCTCTCGCTCGTCGTCATCAACGGGATCATTTGCTTCATGCTGACCCCCGGCAAGTGGCTTGAGACGGGCAGTTTCTGGAACGGTTTCTTCAACCCCACCTACTGGCCTTCGCTCGTGTTCCGGACGGGCATCTGTTTGTTGCTCGCCGGTATTTTCTCACTGGCTGTGGCATCCCGTTTCGAAGCGGGTGAATTCAAAGCAAGGCTGGTGCGATACAACGCGAGGTGGTCGATCCTTGGTGTGGCCGTCATCGTTCCGTCGTGGTTCTGGTACTGGAAAGCCATCCCGAGCCGTGTAACGACAACTGCGGCCGAGATGATGCCAACACCGATGTCGTCGATCGACGTTGCGTTTTGGTTTCTCGCTGTCCTCGCCGTCTTCCTAGTGGTATTTGGACTCTTGATCCCGAGAAAACTCCACACAGTGGTCGCTATTGTGATGCTGGCCATGGGGCTCGGCTTTTTTGGCGGTTTCGAGTGGATGCGCGAGTCGATTCGAAAACCGTATGTCATATATGACTACATGTATGGCAACGCGGTCGAACTCGCCAAGGCGGATACCTATCGTAGCGATGGTTACCTCTCGGAGATTGCTTTCCGAACCGGCAATGACGGCGCCGATCTTTTCCGCCGCGCGTGCCGGAGCTGTCACACGATAGATGGGTACAAGCCGTTGGGACCCGCGTTCGACGGAACAGACCCTGATTTCATTGCCGGGATCGTCAAAGGAACGCACGTCCTCAAAGGAAACATGCCGGAGTTTCTCGGTACCGAAGAGGAGGCGGCGTTGATCGCAGACCATATATGGGCGCGTGTCGATCAGCGCGATATGAGCGAGATCTATGGTCTCACGGGTGTTGATTTGGGGAAAAAGGTCTTTGACGTGCGGTGCGGTCGCTGTCACGAGATCGGTGGATACAACGACAAGACCGAATCGCTCGCGGGACTCGCGGGCGATGAATACGAGGACATTCTCGATAACGCCAGTGATTATGGTGACGAAATGCCGGACTTTACCGGTGACGACGTCGAGCGGATGGCCTTGATCGCCTACCTCAAAACACTGGAGGAAGGAGGTGAGCAGCAATGAATCTCCCGGACTACAACTTCTTGCCTGCTCCTCTCTGGTTGGTCACGATTCTGCATGTCGTGACCTTGACCCTCCATTTCGTGGCGATGAACTTTTTGTTTGGTGGACTGATCGTCCTCGTTTTCGGCAAGATGGCCAACAAGTGGGACGATCCGACGGTGAGCAAGTTCATTAGGCTCTTCCCTTCGGCTGTCGCCGCCACTGTCACCCTGGGCGTGGCGCCGCTGCTCTTTGTCCAGTTGGTCTATTACCGGCAGGTGTATGCAGCAACGATCGTCAGTGGATGGTTCTGGCTGCTTCTCGTTGGGGCGGTCATGATCGGCTACTATTTTTTGTACGCCTCGGCGTTTTCGATAAACGGTTCGCGTGGCCGTGTTCCATCGTTCCTTGGACTGGCGTTCTTGATGTTGTTGTATGTGTCATTTGTTTTCAGCACCGTTTTCTCCATGGGTGAACGGCCGGATGTTTACCAGGCTCTCTATGCCGCGAACCAGTCCGGTTGGGTCATCAACAGCGATGTCGGTTCCTGGCTGTTTCGCTGGCTGCACATGATCCTCGGCGCGGTGACCGTGGGCGGATTTTTTGTTGGACTTCTCGGGAAAGGAAACGAGCCGGTCTACAACCTTGGGAAGAAATTCTTCCTTTGGGGAATGATGACAACGATGATCTTGGGGCTTGTTTACCTCTTCACCCTTGGTGACTATCTTCTGCCACTCATGCGGTCCGTCGCGATATGGCTTGTCGTGGCCGCAATCGTGCTATCGCTGGCCGCGTTGCATTTCTTTTTCCGGAGAAAATTTGTCGCCTCCGCTCTTCTGTTGTTCCTTTCGATGGTCGGCATGGTCGTGGTACGTCACACGCTTAGGCTGATTTTTCTCGAAGGCAAATTCGATCCGGGGACGATTCCGATCGTACCGCAGTGGTCGGTGTTTATCATGTTCCTCGTTTTCTTTGTGATCGCGATCGGCCTCGTTTGGTATATGCTCAAGCTGTTCCTCGTGGAGAAACCCGCCTAGCACTCGTGAATTTTATACCCAAAAAGGGCCCGCGACCTTGGCCGCGGGCCCTTTGGGTTCTCCGGACGACGGGCAGTTACTCTCGCACCAACATCGCCTTCGCAAAGGTGCCATGAAGCCGTCCGACGAACTTTGCCAGATGCATCGTAATAAGAATCCAAAGCACACCGACAAGAACGACCAACGGCGTGAGCCACAGGGGGATATAGTAAGCCGTATGGCCAAAATGACCAAAAGGCAACCCAAAACCATATTGTATAACGGGGTGGGCGATTCCCGCCAGCCCAAGGCTCACCATGGTGGTAAAAAAACTGAAGTAAAGGATACCGAGGGGCAGCTGCACGAACATATAGACAATGGCGAACCACGAGCGGCTATCGGTAAACAACGCGACAAACCGACCCCAAGCCCCGAGGTGTTTTTTGGAAAACAACGGCCGGCGTGGCATCCGGACTCCGAGCAACGCCTCAACGATCCGTCCCTCGACCAATGCGATTCCACGAACGGAGAGAAGAAAGAGTGCGAAGAAAGGAAGCCCTATGATCAAAACGATGAGTCCCGCGGAAAGCGACAGCCCCGTCGTGACCCAAACGAAGTAAAAGATGCCAGTCGCCAACGAGAAAAACATATAAAAAAGAGACGCGTAAGCTTTGGGATCGACAAAAACCCCAAAAAAGCGAGCACCGGAGGAGCGTCCGTTTGCCTCTTCCGGTGGTGCAAAGGGTGGAACGATACGTGTCTCGATCTCTTTGTAAGCTGCGGCCACTTCGGCGGCGGTGCCGTATTCTTCGATGACGCGGTCGAGTGCATCGACTTTGTTGAGTTTGGGCATGTTTTTTAATAGCTGATCCACGCCGTTTCTCAAATACTCCTCGGCGTCGGCAAGGGCGTCCTTCACGGTCGCCGGATCGCTACCCGAGAGTTCTCGTCTCATTTGGTCAAGATATTTTTCGATACTGTTACCCATTGCCCATTCCTTCCAGCGTGTTATCCACGAAGGACTTGGTTTGATTCCAGATATCGATCCATCGACGAAGCGTCTCCCGCCCGGCATTTGTGATCGTGTAGTACCGTCGCGGCGGACCGGCAACCGACGGCTCGACTTGACTTGCAAGGAGTCCAGCGTTCTCAAGTGATCTCAGTACCGGGTAGAGTGCCCCGAGTTTCATCATTGGGAGGTTTTTGTAGCGTGTCCCGACGTGTTTGGCAATCTGGTACCCGTACATCGGTTCCGATGCGCGCCCCAGAACACACAAGAGCACGAGAGCGACGGTGCCCGAGTTCAACTCCTTCTGAAACTTCTTGTTCGCAGCGCTGGTGTCGTTCAAGACTTTCCCACCCTTTGTGAGTGGATCCACGTGTGTTCGGGATATTCGGCGCACGGCCTCATAGCTCGTTCAGCGGCCGCACTGAATACTGTGAAATGTAGCATAGTCACCATTTACTAATATTCTAAAATTATTATTACTGATAATTTACTACTAGTCAAGTCCGATTCTTGGTTTTGCGATGATTTTTCAACAAGGATCGTGGGACGCCGGGCCAAATCTGGTTTTACCTATTGAAAAAAAAGGAATTAGCTAAACTAGTGACAGAATCTGCCCTTGGTAAACGCCCTGTCCTATGTTGGATCCCTGGCGGCCTCTCACTGTCGACTGGGTTGAGAGATACGATCTATAAACCGTGCGAATCAGCATTTCGCAGCTTGAAAACCCGCTTGCCACAAGCGTAAAATGTTTTTTTTCCGGACGGGACAGCGGGGCGGACTCCCGGCGGAGCGGATCCGATCCGGTCGTGTGCCCCGACCAACGCGCGAACATACGACCCCAAGGACAGGCGACATGTGCGGAATTCTCGGATACTGCGCCCAAGAGTGGGATCCCTCGTTGGCCAAGTTTTTTGGCCTACAGGGATTCAACCTCCAACACCGTGGGCAGGAGAATTTCGGCTGCACATACAGCAACGGGAAAAAGTTCAATCATTTCAAGGACAAGGGCCTCGTTTCACAGGTTTTCACGAGGGAACGAAGAAGTGAATTCGACGCCATTCAACCACTCATCGCCATCGGTCAGACCCGGTACGCAACCGCGGGGGGCACGGACGCGATTTCCGCTCAACCACACTGGCTGACACTGCTCAATGGGTTCTACTCGAACGCGACCAACGGCGATCTGCCGCTTCTCCAAAAAGAAATAGAAGATCTGGAGGCATCCGGCACGATCCTGCTTTCCGGAAACGACGGCGAGGTGATACTCAAGAAGATTCTCCAGTCGGCCCACAACGACAATGGTGGAGACCTCGTCGCCGGACTCAAACATCTCATGGAAACCACGCCGGGGGCGTACTCGGGGTGTTTGATGACACTCAACGAGCTCTACCTCTACCGTGACCCGCACGGCTTCCGTCCGCTTTACTATGGACGCTGGCGCAACGCGTTTGTCTTCGCTTCCGAGACATGCGCCTTTCACGAACGCGACGCCGAGATCGAACGCGAGGTGTACCCCGGAGAGGTCATCGTCTTCGACACGAACGGCATAAAGAAACATCATCAGGTAGTAACACCAAAACACAGCCCGCAGAAATGCATTTTCGAACCGATCTACTTTGCGCGGCCGGACAGCCAGGTTTATGACACGCCAAAAGAAGTGGGCAGCTTTCGTTATCAGTTGGGACAACAACTGGCGCGGGAGAAACCGGTGGAAAACGCGATCGTCGTCCCCGTTCCCGATTCGGGACGGTTCTCGGCGGTCGGGTACTCGACCGAGCTCGGGTTGCCGCTCCGCGAGCTTTTTGTGCGAAACCCTTACATTCCACGGACGTTTCAGATTGCCGGACAGGCAAACCGCGAAGACCTTGTGCGCCTCAAATTCACGGTGATGAGATCACTGCTCGAACGATACCGAAAGGTTGTCATCATCGATGATTCGCTTGTTCGTTCGACGACGATGCGGATATTGATCACCATGATCAGAGATGCAGCAGAGTTGTGCGGGGTTGGCAAACGCGAAATCGAGATTCACATAAGACTGGCGTCACCGCCGATCAAGGGGTGTTGCTATTACGGAATCGATACACCCGAGTCAAAGGAGCTGGCCGCGGCAAACCAGTCGATAGAGGACATCTCGAAGACGATCGACGCCACGAGCCTCGCCTATATCTCGCTCGAGGGGCTCGATTCCGTTGCCGCTGAATTCGATGATCCGGCCAATTTCTGTCACGCGTGTTTTACGCGTGCGTATCCGACGCCCTACCAGACCCGCACAAGATAACGGGATCAGACGATCCAACCGTCAGTCGTAACTTTCAATCAGCCAAATGTCCCCGCCCTCGGGCTTCACACGATCGAACAGTACCCATTTTCCATCGGGCGACCATACGGGATAATCGATTCGGACGTCGGGGTTCTCGAATTCGAACACCTGCTTTGGCCCGCTGTGTTCCAGCTCGGCCGGGGTCAGCGGCGACACCCAGATGACCCGGTGTCCGACGATATCCATGATTTTGTCGCGTGTCGGTGAGAATGACATGTGGGCCCCGCCGGCTATTGTCGGGAACGGCTCGG
Source organism: Candidatus Latescibacterota bacterium (assembly GCA_020352495.1). Taxonomy (GTDB): domain Bacteria; phylum Krumholzibacteriota; class Krumholzibacteriia; order WVZY01; family WVZY01. The sequence goes on along the minus strand of CP070677.1, from coordinate 3,405,683 downwards.
GCTCGCCGCCAGCGATGGGCACTCTTCTGAAACGAACGTCGTCGCCGATGAGAGATCTAATGATGACAGCGTCACTCTCCGGAGCCCAAAGCATGAAATGACCTGAAACACCGATCCTCGTTAGCTGTCTATCCTCGGTGCCGTCGGTGTTCATTACCCATAGCTCCCGTCTGCCTTCGTGATCGGATTGATAGGCGATATGTGTACCATCCGGTGAGTAGAACGGATTGATCTCGAGTGATGGCCGCTTCGTGAGCTGATTCATCTCGCCGGTTTCGATGTCAACCGCCCAGATGTCGGCATTCCCCGAACGCGAGGAGAAAAAAACAAGTTTCGTGCCGTCTGGGGACCAAGTGGGTTGATAGTCGCCCCCGGGACCTTTGGTGACCTGTGTAACCGAGCCGTCATCGATCGAGTGCACAAAGATGTTCATGTCTCCCGTGCGGTCAGAGTTGAATGCGACTCGTCTGCCGTCTGGCGCCCACGCCCCACGGCTGTCTTCCCTAGTCGTTGCAACGAGTGGTTCGGGCTCACCCATGGGCTCACCGGTCTGGGGATCGACCGGCATTCTCCACAGATCCGCGTTTAGCTTGAGTATCGACATCGCGAGGCGGTTCGACTCCGTGCAAGAGGCGAGCTGGACATCCTGACCGGCACCTGTTGTCACCTGTTGTGGTGGCCCCGTCGCGTGCCCGTCACTGGAAACCGGCATTCGCCACACGTTTAATCCCCCACTCCGGTAGGAAGAAAAAAGGATTGCCGAGCCGGAAGACGACCAGACAGGGTTGAGATCCTGAGACAGATCGTCCGTCACCGATATCATCTGTCGCGTTGCCACGTCTACGATCTTGATATCGAATCTTGTCCAATCCTTGTTTTGAAAAACGATCTTGGACCCATCGGGAGACCACCGCGGCACGTGATGACGCACGACCTCGGAAGGATCATAGCTCACCTGTTGGGGGTTTCGACCAAGATAATCGGCAACCCAGATCCGTCGTGGACCGGCGAGCGAGGCATCAAAAGCAAGGTGTTTTCCGTCTGGAGAAAACGCGGGGTTGAACGCGTTATCGATGATCTTCATCTCCTCACCCGAGGCCAGCGTGAGCATCCACACATCCCCTCCACCGTATATTCCAAAAACAACATCCGGTGCGAGCTTTCCGTCGGGTAGATGCGAGCGGATAAACACGATCGTCCGACTATCCGGCGACCAACCGGGTTGGATGTTGTCGGCCGTTGTGTTCGTGACCTGTCTCATCTGTCCAGTCTCGAGATCCTTTACAAACACCTGCCGGTATCGACCTACTTCTGCGCAGTAAGCCAGTTTTGATCCGTCCGGTGACAAGGCGGGGAACTCTTCTACGCCCTCCGAAAACGTGATCTGTCGGAGTGTCACTTGTTTTGGAACCTCTCGCTCGACAACGGCCCTTTCGGCGGCCGTCTCGGAAGGCTCCCGGGTGCCTCGACGGTTCGCCCAGTACACCGAGACGACGATCACCAACAGCACAACAACGGCGCTCCCGTAGAGAAAAGGTTTGAGTCGATTCCACGTTGATTTCCTTTTCAGCTGTCTGACCGCGGCCGCGCCGCCAGGCAAAACTGGAGCCTTCCCGCGAACCTGGGTGCCTGACGCCGCCACCAATGGCTCGAGATCGCGCGTCAGTTCAACGACGCTTCCGTACCGTTCGCTTGGTTCTTTCTTGAGTGCCTTTTCTATGACGGTCTTGAGTATGTCGGGCACATCTTGGCGATGGCGATCGATCGGCTCGGCTTCATTGTGAATGATGCTATACAACATCGCGGTCTCATGCTCGCCTTTGAACGGAAGCCGGCCGGCAAGCAACTCGTATGTGACGACACCCAACGAGAACATGTCCGAGCGACCGTCGGTCTCCTTCCCCTGGGCTTGTTCAGGTGACATATAGGCCACCGTCCCGACGGTTGAGCCGGTTCTTGTGAACCTCGCCTGCCCCGCCAGCTTCGCGAGACCAAAGTCGAGTATCTTCACCACACCGTCATGCGTAATCATAATGTTCGCCGGTTTGACGTCTCGATGTACGATCTCTTTTTCGTGAGCTTTTGCCAGACCGTCTGCTATCTGTAGTACGATGTTCACGGTTTCGTCGATACCGAGCGGACCATTCGCCAGAATGTCCCTCAGTGTGTGCCCCTCATAGTAGTCCATGCAGATGAACAACCGGCCATCATCGGTCTCATCGATTTCGTGAATCGTGCAGATGTTGTTGTGTTGGAGTGCCGAAGCCGTTCGGGCTTCGTGCATAAAACGATCCTTCGCTGTTTGGTCGGCTCCGATCTCGGGAGGAAGGAACTTGAGGGCGACTAGACGCTGCAGCTTTGTGTCCTCGGCCTTGTAGACGACACCCATACCACCACCGCCCAGCTTCTCGAGAATCCTGTAGTGCGATATAGTCTGGCCGATCATACCAACGTCCAACACTTAAGGAGGAACCCGTCGATTACCTTGTGCAGAGACTAGCCGCGGAACCGCCGTTCATTCTAACAGCGAAATCTGAGGGGATCAAAGTGCTTTTCGACTACAAAGCTCACGGGGTGTAGAGGTGTCGGACGCCTTTGACGGAGCATGTGAGCTTTGTGACTTCGCCACCCGAGTACTGGATATCATAGTCATCGAAGTCAGGCGTCCCGCTGGAGGGACACTCACCAACCTCCTATGTAATTAGCGCGGCGCCCCAGAGATCCGATACATTGATGGAGGTCGTCCCGATGTTGTTGTCCATCGAGTAGATGACTGCTGCTTCGCACACGTGTTTCTGGTTTGAGATACAGCTCGCGTACTTCGTCTTCTCCCTCATGGACTGAAAGTTCGCCATACCGACAACGGCAAGGATCCCGATGACAAGGATGACGATCATCAATTCGATGAGGGTGAAACCGACCGTTGTGTGGATCGTGTCGTTTTTGGGCGTTTGTGACCGTCGCGCACCGAACATGACTCTGGTTGGTGCATTGTTCGTACCCGACAAAACCTCGACCGATGTGGTGCGCGGCTATGGCGTTGATTTTGAGTGAAATGCTAAACAGAGAACGATTCGATTATTCTTCGACTCTGAACACCTCGTCCCCTACTCGGGCGTGCTCAGCCACACGGATCCCAACAGACTTGCCTTTTTCCGCGTGTGTGACCTCCACCTTGTCAATTTGCATCGAATCGATCTGTTGGGTGAAATCCGAAGTGTGCCCCTTGATGTGAATCGTATCTCCAACGGAGAGGTCTCCGTCGGTCAATTCGATCGCCGCGACCTGGATTTTCCCGAAGTAGTGGCTCACGTGGCCAATTTTGATGTCGTCAGCCAAACCGTGTTCCTCCTTTCTCGTCCAAATCCCGTCTTACGCCTCTCGGACATTGTCGCACATTTTCCCACGATCGTACCAGCACCCGCTCGACCGGTGCAACAAACAGATTATGATCCAGTTCTTACGCCGTCGATGTTCCGACCCGGCAGGCCGGCGGCCGATCAGACGATGGCGTTACAAACGCCCAATTTGCCTCGCGCGTCTTTACAGGTTGGATCGTCGACGTTACCACGCCGTTGGCTAGCGGCGTCTCGTGATCTTTTTCTTTTCCCGGTAAACCACATAAAACGGACATGGATCCCACGACGGGATGCCACACTTCCCCTCCCAGTCACATCCAAAATCAACAAGGCCTTTGTCGCCGCTCTCC
>CP070677.1:3386794-3401874 GCA_020352495.1 Candidatus Latescibacterota bacterium | reverse complement strand
GGAAGGCGTTGGGGGAATGTGTGTTTGGCTGTGCCGGGACTGCACAACGTGCAGAATGCGCTGGTTGCACTGGTCATCGCCGACTGGCTTGGCATCGATCGAGACACGATCATCGATGCTTTGGCCTAACCGAGAAGGCCACTGGAGAACTAAAGGAACGAGCATCGGTAATGGTGGCGCTCCTCGAGTAGCCCTCGCGTTTGTCCAAGGACACCGATGTGAACGACGCTGAGCCGGAAAAGCAAGACCTAGACACGGCGCTTTTGGCCGATCACGAGCGTTGGTACGCCGCCATCGGCTATCTTTTTTTCCTCTGTTTTTTTTCGCTTTGGAAGGGAAGAGAGAGCCGTTTTGTGAGATTTCACAGTCGTCAGGCGTTTTTGCTGTTTATCGCCGAGTGTGTCTGTTTCCTTGCGATCCTCATCGTTGATCGCACCCTGGGACGGCTTCCGTTTCTCGGTCTCTTTATCGTAATTCTACTTCAGATCATATTCTACGTATCCGCACTTTTCCTCTCCGTCACCGGTTTCGTCAAGGCGCTCTTTGGGGAACGATGGGTTATGCCGTTCCTCGGTGTCTACGGCGAAAGAGTCCCGTTGATCTAGCTGTTCTAAAAACCGTGATCTTCCCAAACCGCGTATGGGACAAAACATATCGGCTAATAACGTGGTGTAGGTAGGGCGAGTAGCTGAAGATGCCGCTGTGCAGACGGGTGAAATGGATGGGGAGGCGGGTGAAACGGGCAGCCGTAGGGGCCAGAAGAAGGGGTGTTAGGTGTCGTATAAGATATATTATGTTAACAAACCACAACAGGGCCTATGCATCACCGGCACGCCCCGGTTCTCGGTTTACACAATGATATTGACCAGCTTGTTCTGAATAACGAGCACTTTTTTGGGGCTGCGCCCGCCCAAAAGCTCCGTTATGCGAGAATTCGAAAGCGCGATCCTCTCGATCTCGTCCTTGTCGGTGTCGGCAGCTATGGGTTGCCGGGCACGTATGCGGCTGTTGATTTGAATCACCAGCGTGATGGTTTCCTGGGCCGCGAAGTCCTCGACGGCTTGTGGTAAAGAGGCGGAAAATACCGACTCCCGATGACCGGAGCGTTCCCAAAGCTCCTCGCACAGATGTGGTGTCATTGGCGCCAGGAGCCGGATCAAGACATCGAACGCGAAGTTGAAAAGATCACCACGCGAGCTCCCCGGTGTGATTCCACCGGCGTCGGCAAACGACGTCATCACGTTTGTCAGCTCCATGGTGGCGCTGATCGCCGTATTGAAGTGGAAGTTGTCCTCGAGATCCCGTTGAACCTTCAGAATCGCCCAGTGGGTCTTGCGAAAGAGCCTCTTTTCGTCCTCATCAAACCTGTCGATCTTGAGATCTTCTTTTGCCCGTTTGCCGAACACCGAGGAGTGTTCTTCATAGAGTCGGTAGATACGGTTTAGAAACCGGCTGCACCCTTCGATGCTCTCGTCGCGCCACTCCGCGTCACGCTCCGGTGGCCCGGCGAACAGGATGTACAACCGCATCGTATCGGCCCCAAAATTCTCTATGATCGGATCGGGGTTGACCACGTTGCCCTTGCTCTTCGACATCTTGACACCGTCTTTGCAAATCATCCCTTGGGTAAAGAGACGCTCGAACGGCTCCACAAACGACAGCATCCCGATCCGGTTCAAGAACTTGGTGAAAAACCGCGCGTAGAGCAGGTGCAATATCGCGTGCTCCACGCCACCGACATACTGATCAACGGGTAACCACTGATTTGCCAACGACTTATCAAACGCCACCTCATCGTCGTGGGGGCTCAGATACCGCAGGAAGTACCAGCTCGAGTCGACAAACGTGTCCATCGTATCCGTGTCCCGCGCCGCTACCTTGCCGCATGTCGGACATTCAACCGTCACAAAGGACTCTACCCCTGCCAGAGGGCTTTTGCCGTCTCCTCGGGGTCTAAAATCGACATTCTCGGGCAGCCTCACGGGCAGATCGTCCTCCGGGACCGGGACAACCCCGCATGCATCGCAGTGGATCATCGGGATGGGCGTACCCCAGTACCGCTGTCTAGAGACCAGCCAGTCTCGCAGCCGATAGTTGATCATCCGCTTCCCCACCGAGTTTGCCTCCGCCCAGTCGCAGATCTTCTCGAAACCCACCCCGCTGTCCTCACCCGTATACGACCCGCTGTTTACCATCTCTCCTTCGCCCTCGTACGCGGCCTCGGGAAATGGCGTCGTCCCTTCCTTGGGGCGGATCACTTCCACGATTTCCAGATCGAATCGTTTGGCGAACTCGAAATCCCGCTGGTCGTGTGCCGGCACGGCCATTATCGAACCCGTCCCGTACTCCATCAGGACGTACGGAGCCAAATAGATCGGCATGTCGGATTTGCTAAACGGATTGACAGCGTAGCGCCCGGTAAAGATCCCGGTTTTCCTGGGCTCGGCACGGGTGCGGCCGCTGAGCTTCTCGGCTCGCTCGACCTCGACAAACTCTTGGATCTCCGCCTCACGTCCGGTACCCGAGACGAGATCTTGGACAACGGGATGCTCCGGTGAGACAACCAGAAACGTCGCTCCAAAAATCGTGTCGGGTCTCGTGGTGAAACAGTCAAAAAACTGTGGACCCTTGTTACCGTTTCCCGATGATCCGCTCTGCCCGAGCGGCTTGATTGGAAATCGAATCTCAAGCCCCTCGCTCCGGTCGATCCAATTTCGCTGCATGGCCAAGACGCGTTCGGGCCATGATTTCAACTCCTCCAAATCATCGAGAAGATCGTCCGCAAAATCCGTGATCTTGAAAAACCATTGTTCGAGAAATCGCTCATTGATCTCGGCGCCACATCGTTCGCACGTCCCTCCCACGACTTGTTCATTGGCGAGCACGGTCTGACAAGAGGGACACCAGTTGACCGATGCCGCTTTTCGATACGCAAGACCGTTCTTGAAAAGCTGAATAAAGAGCCACTGGGTCCAGCGGTAGTATTCGGGATCATTCGCTGCCAACTCGCGTGTCCAGTCGTAAATCACACCCCACCTGTAGAACTGCTCTTTCATTCTGGCGATATTGTCCCGGGTCCATACGGATGGATGAATATTCTCTGTCAGGGCGGCGTTCTCAGCCGGCAATCCAAAGGCGTCCCACCCCATCGGCGCAAGAACGTTGTACCCTTCCATCATCTTTCTCCGCGCCAAAGCGTCACCGATGATGTAGTTTCGGCCGTGTCCCACATGAAGGTCACCCGACGGGTATGGGTACATCATCAAGCAGTAGTACTTGCGATCGACTTTGGAGAGATCGACGCTCATCAGCCGGTCTTCGGCCCATCGTTTCTGCCATTTCTTTTCTATTTCTTGATGCGGGTATTTCATGATCGCAAGCCTGACCTAAGGTAATTCGTCCCCCAGCACCGGGAGATCGACGAGCATATGGATCTCTTCTCCGATCTGATCCACCTCGATCGTCGCCCCAAGCGTATCAAAATACTCCTCAAGGTCTTTCACTGCCTCCTCACTGGTCACGACCACTCTCAGAGTTTTGCACTCCTGCTCGGCAAGGACACTCTCGACCATCATTCTTGGACCGGGATTCGATAGGCCCTTGGCGTTGATCTTGACTTCATTTCTTCGCATGATACTCCCCCCTTGAGGTCGGCCGCCCTTACTCACTTGTTGGACACTTGTAAAAACGATCACGATGGGACGTTAAAGAAGGCTCTTTATCGCTTTGTCGATGTTGTCCTCGGTCTGCACACCGATCATCTGGTTCTTGATCGTTCCGTCCTTGAAGAACAACAGCGTCGGTATGCTCCGCACCGCGTATTCCGATGGTTTGGCTTTTTCCTCGTCCACGTTCATTCTGTAGAACTTGACGGAGCCCTCGTATTTCTCGGCCATCCGCTGTAGGATCGGATGAACCAGCTTGCATGGCTCGCACCAAGGCGCCCAGAAATCGATCACCACGGGCACCTTGGAACGCCGGACCTCGTCGTCAAAGTTCTCGTCGGCAACGTCTTTTAACTCATGTACTGCCATGGCCTTATCTGGTTCCTTTCACAGTCGGCGGGAGCTGAGCAACGGGTTGGCGTCACGCCTGACCACTTCGGACGTTGTCCCCTTTGTTCGAGAAAGACTTATATACTCAATTCCTATACAGGGCAAGTTTTTTTCTCTCGCCGGAGGCGACCAAGGACGTTTCGATGAGACTCCTGGGGTGGGCTGCGGATGTCTTGATCTTGACATCCGCCCAACGCAGATTCGTGAGGTAAGTCTCGAGCTCTTCTCGGCCAAAATACTTGGCCTGATCGAGAAGTATCGTCACCTGATACGGGCTGACTCTCCCCCCCATCTTCTCAATGATCTTCCGTCCGGCCACACCGCTCTCATCGAGTAGCAACCGGACGTGAAGAAGCTGTAGAATACGTCGAATCAGCATCGCTAAGACGAAAACCGGTTCCTCACCGCCATCTAGGATGCGATGGAGCTTTCTGATGAGGTCTGCATGGTCTTTTCGGCCGAGTTGATCCAGGAACGAGAAAAGATTCTCCGTACGGTACTTTCCCACCACTGAGGCAACCGTCTCCTTGGATATCACGCTCCCCTCTTCGCTGCTCAAAATGATCTTTTCGACCTCGTTCACCAGATCAATGAGATGGGTTCCCACCGATTCGACCAACACGTCCAACGCCTGAGGCTCGACGCTAAACCCTTCCCGGTGAAGACGCGTTTTCACTCGCTCGATCGTCTCGTCATCGGAGAGATGTTGAAAACGAAACGATATACCCATTTCATCAGCGAGCCTCTTTAGCGTTTTCATACGAGCGGTATCGAGCTTGTCGACTGCGGTCTCGGCAACGAACACCACCGAGTCCGAAAGATTTCCCACGAGATCGATCACGTAATCCTTGTTTGCCGTCGACAGGGCGTCGAATTTTTTCAAGATCACGATTCGTTGCTCCGTGAAAAGCGGGAAAGAGCTCATACGGTCGTTGAACACGTCGCGATCGAAATCATCTCCGTGAAAGATATCGAGGTTGAAGGCGCGGTTGCCCCCGGACAACCTCGTTTCGATCAGCTCGCTGATGAACTCTTTTTTGAGAAATTCTTCGGGGCCGTATAGCAGATAGAACTTGTGTGGAGTGTCGGTCTTTAACGTTTCGAAAAGTTTCTTGTAGCGTTGAAGCGTTCGCCCCATCGTCGTACCCGTCTACCAGTCCTGAACGGTGAGATTGAGTATTCGGTCAGTGATCTCTCTTAGCGCCTCTGCCACCGCGGAATCGTAAGTGCCCTCTTCCTCCGCCACATCGGCAAAGTACGATCCGTCTCCTTTTATCGTCGTTTTTCCCCAAATCGGTTCGTTGAGACGCCGGCTGAATAGCGTGACGTCAACGGTCACAACGACGTGGTATTCTTCCGCGTTGAGATCGGGGTTGAATGAGAAAGGGACATTCTGGAACGAGACGATAACCCCATCGAGAATCGCATCGGCATCAGCCTCGTCCTTGACCTTGAGCGTGTTGTCCGCGACGAGCTCGTTGATGATACCTTCGGTAACGATGATTTCGAGGTTTGGTTCGGGCGTGCGGTTGTCGAAAAACGGCACGGCGATGGACTGGATGTCTTTGGCCGTCCGGGAACTCGTGCTGTAGTACCCACACCCCACGGCGGCAGCGGCCAACATGAACAGTATGCAGGTGGCGAATCTCATTGTGTTTTCACTTCCGTGTCCTCACTCAAGTCGTATGCTCTCATTCGGTACCGGAGCTTGTCTCGCTTGAGATTGAGGAGCCTCGCTGTTTTGCTTTGATTCCATTTTGCCTGTTCGGACGCCTTTACGATCATCTCTCGTTCCACATCCGCCACGACATCTTCGAACTCGATCCCGTCTTCCGGGATAGGCTGCGACAAAATCTGGTCGATTCGTTTTCCGATACTGCTCTCCTCCAAACGCGTCGTGGAAAACGGCAGGAATTCGCCTCGCAGCTCGCCGGCGTCCTCTAGCAAAACGATCCTTTCGATCGTGTTCTTGAGTTCACGGATGTTACCCGGCCAGTGGTAATCAAACATCAGCTTCTTCGCGTCATCGCTGATGCTTTCGAAGTTTTTGTTGAACTTTTTGTTGAAGTGATTCACGAAGTACTTCGTAAACACCAACAGGTCCTCCTTGCGCTCCCGAAGCGCCGGCACACGGAGCGGAACCACCTTGAGACGATAGTAGAGATCCGGGCGGAACCGGTTCTCATCGACTTCCTGTTTGAGATCCCTGTTTGTAGCGCTGATTACACGAACGCTGACGTGAATGTCCGTCGTTCCGCCAACCCGGCGAAACACCATCCGCTCGAGCACCCTGAGCAGCTTGACCTGGATCGTAAGGCTCATTTCACCGATCTCGTCGAGAAACAGCGTCCCACGGTTGGCCAGCTCGAGGAGACCCTGCTTCTGCGATTTCGCATCGGTAAAGGCGCCCTTTTCGTGGCCAAAGAGTTCGCTCTCTAGAAGCTGTTCGGGGAGCGAAGCACAGTTGATATCCAGAAAGGGCTTGTCGGCGCGGTTGCTGAATTTGTGGATCAGCCGAGCGACCATCTCCTTGCCAACCCCGCTTTCACCTTCGATCAGCACCGTCGTCGTATCACTCTTTGCGACCTGTTGGACCATCTCGTAGACTCTATTCATCGCCTTGCTCTCACCGAGGATGTATTCGAACCCCTCGCCGATCTCCATCTGACGTTTGAGTTGCAGAACCTCCCGGCTGAGTCTCCGGCTTTCGAGTCCCTTCTTTATGATCAAGAGCAGCTGATCGAGATTGATCGGTTTTGTAACGAAGTCGTACGCGCCCTGTTTCATCGCCTGAACGGCCGTCTCGATGTCGCCAAAGGCAGTGATCATCACGACACAGATCTCGGGAAATACCGCCTTGATCCTCTGCAGCACTTCGAGCCCATCGATATCCGGGAGCTTGAGATCGAGCAGTATCAGATCCGGAACCACCTTCTGTGCAAGCTCCACCGCCTCCATACCGGCTTTGGCCGTGTGGGCTTCGTAACCCTCCTGCGTTAGAGTCTTTTCCAAGAAGAATCGGATCGAATCTTGGTCATCGACCAACAGGATGACGGATTTCGCTGGAGTCTCCATACTCAACCTTCTCCATTGGTAAATACACGCTGAACACTGAACCTTTTCCTTTTTCACTCTCGACAAACATATATCCGCCGTGGCGTTCGATTATGCTATGCGACACGTACAGTCCCAAACCCGTACCCTCTTCCTTCGTCGTGAAGAACGGTTCGAAGATTTTGCTCTTCTCCTCCTCCGTAAATCCTTGTCCTTCATCCTCGACCTCGATGATAACGAAATTCCGGATGTCGTCAAACAAAACATCGTTGACGTCCGTTGGATACGACACCTTGACGGTGACCGTCCCGCCAACATCGCTGGCCTCCACGGCATTCTTGAGCAGATTGATTACGACCTGTGTTATCCGATCTGAGTCGATCATGATGGGATGAGTCTCCGCCGGGAACTCGGAGACGATTTTTACGTCTTTGTTGTTGGCAATATCCTTGATGCTGGTGATGACGTTCTTTATGATCTTGTCCGGCTCGGTCGGATGATAGACGAGTTCCTTGACCTGAATGACATTGAGAATATCGCTGATCAGGCGATCGATTCGATTGACTTCATTGAGAATAAATCCGATGTTCTCATTCTGGTCCTCCGAGACTCCGCCGATACGTTTCAGGTATTCGAGTCCGGCCACGATACCGGTAAGCGGGTTGCGGATTTCGTGCGCCATGCTGGACGAGAAACGACCCAAAGCGGCGAGCTTGTCCAGATGAGCGATTTTCTCCTCCATGCGTTTGATCCCCGTGATATCGAGAAAAACGGCAATGGTCCCCTGGATCCGTCTGTCTTCGTCGTACAAAAGCGACGTGTTGAGCACAATCGGGAGCTTGGACCCATCCTTCTGGACGAGAATGACTTCTCTCTGGAGCGTTTTTTCGCCACGGCGAAGCGTGCGGGTTACGGGCCCGCCGTCGGCTCTCGTTTGTTGGTCGACGATGACGTCATCGATGTGTTTCCCCGTGATCTCCTCGGCGGAGTAGCCGGTCAGTCTCTCCCCCGCCTCATTCATGAGCAGGATCGAACCGTTTACATCGGCCGTGATCAAACCGTTCATCATGCTGTTGATCACATTGTCGCGAAAGCTCTCCTCGTTCTTGAGCTCCGTATAGAGCTGCGCGTTTTCCAAAAGCGTACTGATTTGCAGGGCAAGGGTCTCGATGGCGACGAGATCCACCTGACTCAACAGCGCCGCTTTGAAGCCATCGGTAACCCCGATGACACCGAGCACGGGTAGTCGGCCACACGAGGGACATATTGCCTCATCGACGCTCTCGGCGTCCGGTGATGGTGTCAGTCTCGCCGCCCCACCGTGGCGAGGAGGCGCCTCGCTCTTGAGTAGACAATTCGCTGCTTTCCAGCAGTGTTGCGAAAACGTGCTCTTTAACATGGGCACGATGAGATACGACTTCATCGTGCTGTCAGAGAAAACCGGCTCCCCCTTTATCTTGCCAATCGGGTGCATTTCCGCATCCCGGATCAACACTGGTTTTCGCGTGACCACCGACTTCCTTATCAGACCGTCCATCTCATCCAGATTCACGGTCCGGTCATGCTGTGTGCTCTCGCCAAACGCCTCTCGAAACGTGTAGAGGTGAAAGTCGCGTTTTTCCGGATCGAAAATTCCGACAAAAATCTCTTTGAATCCAAGCCCCTTGGCAAGAAAGCTGTGGACGGAATCGACGATCCTCGGCTCGTTGAGCGAAGAGATGATCGTCAGACTGATCTCCTTCAAACTGAGAAGCTGGATGTTTTTCTCGACGAGCTGGTAGCACTTTTTCTCCAACTCGGCGGTGACGTCCTTGAGGCTCTCCAAGAGCAGCTCGTCGATGTCACGGTTGCGGACGTTCTCCGGTGTTGGGAGGCTCTCGATCTGGGCACCGCGCGCCCCATCGATGATCGATCTAAAACGCGTCCGCTTGAACCGATTTACCAGGATCAGATGGACTGCCACCGTGCCCAACGCGAGAGGGATAAACACATACGTTGGCAAGAACTTGGCCATTACGACGAAGCCGACGCCGTAAAGCACCAGGTGGGCGAGGTATGGTTTTCTCGGCACGATTACAGCCATGGTTACTGAGAGTCTACAACTAACGTTTTCGGCACGTCAAGAAACGTGCATTCCCTGTCCGGGGGAAGGCACACCTTGTAACTAGCTGGTGAGGAATGAGTTGCGATTCCCTCACAAGAGGATCAGCTCGGGTTCCAGCCCGAGGTTCTTACAAGTTTCGGCGATCTCGCCTTTATATACGGGGTTGACCACGATCACAGCATCCGGTGGGTCTTCGGTCAACCGCTCGGGGGCGATGATCTTTTGACCAGCGCCAGCAACGAACATGCCGTCTTTTCGGGGATTGATGTCGACCACCCTATCGATCATGGCTCCGAGAGGAAACATGTTGAGAAACGTGGCTCCCTTCGAACCCGCGCCCCATAGGACAATCTTTTTCCCGGATCTATCCAGGTTGCGGAGTCGCGTCTGCCACTCCTCAATATATTGCCGGTACGCAGCTTTGAACTCATCTACCATTTGGCGAAATCCGGCCGTCACCGGTCGTTGAGCCTGTGGGCTTGGGGCGATGTCGTCTCCAGGTATTGGTGCTAGATAAGCCTCGATACAGAGGTACTGCCTGGAAAACGTCTCGTAGGAGTTGACGACTTGAAACCCTTCCCTGACAAATATATTTCTCAGTGATAGCTCGGTAAAATACGACGTGTGTTCGTATATTACATCCCATACAAACCGGTTTTCGAGAGTGTACCTGGCGTTGGGGACTTCCATAAAGACACCCACGTCGATCCGGTCGCCAATCGAGCTTCGAACCGCCCGCAACAAATCTCCGGGACGGGGCACGTGTTCGAGCGTGTGCCGGCTGCAAATGAAATCCGCCTCGTAGTCCGCATAACGATCCGAATACAGATCCCGCACAAACTCGATCCGATCGGATACTTGCCCCTCCCGTTCGTCGGTATGGGTGGGGTCGAAACCGATGCCTCGATTTCGCGCCCGTTCGCAAAGGAGACTCAGGAATTCCCCATCACCGCAGCCGATTTCAACAATGGTTTTGTTGTAGAGATCGAACCGCTCTATCAGCTTTTCGGCCAGATATTCCGCGTAGGCCTGGAACACTCCGGAGCAGTGGAGCGAGTTTTCGTAGCCTTCACGATACTCCATTGTCTCCGGATCGAACGCGATGTTCGATATCAGACCACAATCGTTGCAGAGACCGAGCGTGATGTCCCCGCGGGGGCAGTCCAAAGCTGCGCGTCGGGTCTCCCACAGAAAATTGATCTGAGCGGGGGCGTTGCGGTTCTGGAAAAAAACAGTGACCGCGTTGGAATCGCAGCCAGGGCAAATGGTTTGTTTCGGTTTGGCCGGTTTGGGCATTGGGGCTCCTAGACCGTCATGATCTCTGCGGATATGTCCATCGAACGCACCATTTCGGAAATTTCGTCCCGGTATACGGGGTTCATCACGATGATCGATTTTGGTTCGTAGCTTTTCAAATATCCCGGAGCCATGATCTGCTTGCCAACACCTGCGATGAACTTGCCGTGCCGGTTTGGGTTGATATCGATCACGCAACCGATATCGTCGGCGACGCCAAGTGTCGTCAGGAAGGCAACACACTTCGAGCCCGAGCCCCAAATGACAGGCGGCGTTCCGGAATGGCTCAAGTTCTTGACCAGTGCCGTCCACCTCTCACGTTGCCCTTCGACCGCCGACGAGAAGCGTTTCACCCGTTCTGCTGCATCCTCGAGGTTTTCTTCGAGCGGATGACGTTTCTCCGACGTTGACGTCACCGGTTTGGCGTCGATAAGGAGGTACTGGTCGTCGTAGTCGAGATACAGGTCGAGCACCTCGAAGCCACACGAGCGAAACAAATACGCCAACGACCCGGGACTGAAGTACGAACAGTGTTCGTAGTACACATCCCAGAATACAAGGTTCTCGAGAACAATCGTTACATCGGGGATCTCGAAAAACACGATCGTTTCAGCTCGATCCCCAACCGCGTTTCGAACAGTCTGTACAAACTGTTTTGTGTCGTAGATGTGTTCGAGTGTGTGGCGGCATATGACCATGTCTCCGCTATAGTGGGAATATCGCTCGGAGTAATAGTCGTTCACGATCGTGATTCGATCTCGGGCCGGACTCGAGATTCTCTCCCACACACATGATGGATCGATCCCGACCCCACGGTTGTTACCCATCTCACAAATCAGCGCCAAAAAATCGCCTTTTCCGCACCCGATCTCAACCACGTCTTTGTTCTTGAGATCGTATTTGCGGATCAGATCTCCCGCCAGCCGCCGTGCGAACGCATTGAACGTGGGCGAGAAGCACTGTTGGTCTTCGTACAACGGCGAGTAGTCCTGAACGGTCGGGTCAAAGGCCATGTTCGAAACAAACCCGCAGCTCCCGCAGAATCCGAGATCGATGTTGCCCGTCGGAAAGTCCCGGGCTTCCTTTTCGGAAGAGACCATCAGACAACTGTGAACCGGCACCTTATCGATCTTGTAGAACGAGGTCATCCCGGACGCGCCGCAGTTTGGACATTTCTGTTTGAGAGTCATCTCTTGTTTTGAGTTACGCCGTCAACATAATGAGACGGCAGATAGATTGAACAACTTACTCATTGCGTCTGCCAAAACGCGGGAACGGCACCACTCATGGTCGGCTCAGATAATATTGGGAGAGGGTATCGGCACGATGAACTTCCCACCGCGCTTTCGGTACTCGGTCTGTTGTTTCAGGATCTCGTCGGCGAAGTTCCACGCGAGAAGCAGAACATAATTTGGATTGTCCTCGATGAGTCTGTCCGTTGGAGAAATCTCCAAATGGTTTCCACCCATGAACCGCCCGTGTTTGAATTCGTTTAGATCGACGATGTAATCCAGGTAGCCGCGGTCGATCCCGCAAAAACTCAGCAGTGTCGTCGCCTTTGCCGCAGCACCGTAGCCGGCTATCGACTTGCCGTCTGCCTTGAGGTCATCGAGGATACCCATCAGTGCCGACTTGATATTCTCCACACGGCTCGCAAAATCCCGGTAATATCCGAAATCGGTCATTCCGATATCCGCCTCATCACGAATCCGCGATGAGACGGACTCCTCGACCGACTCGCGTGGCTCGACGTACAACCTAAGAGAGCCACCGTGAATCGGAAGATGAACGATCCGGTTTAGAAAAAGCGAGTGTTGTCTGAACAATCGATCGAGTGCCGTGACCGAAAAATAACAGAGATGCTGGTGATAAATCGTGTCGAACTCACATTTCTCGATCAGATCTCTGAGATACGGAACTTCGATGACGGCCACGCCGGTGTCTTTGAGAAGGATCCGAATTCCTTCGACAAAGCCGTTGAGATCGGGAACGTGTGCCAGCACGTTGTTTGCGATGATCACATCGGCCGCTCGCCCTTGGCTTCGAAGTTGTTTCGCCAGATCGACGGTGAAAAAAGTGCACATCGTCGGAACTCCCGCTTTTTCAGCCACTTCGGCTGGTCCATCGGCGGGATCGATCCCCAGGACGGGGACGCCTTTCTCGACAAAATTTTTGAGCATGTACCCGTCGTTGCTCGCCAGCTCCACCACGAGATTGTTCGGCCCGAGGTCGCGATCACGCACCAGTTCTTCGGCGTTTTGCCGTGAGTGGTCGAGAAGCGCTTTCGAAACGGAAGAAAAATAGGGGTAGTCCTGGCAGAAGAGTATCTCCGGGTCAACGCTCACCGTAATCTGAACGAGACAGCAATGAGGGCAATAGACGAGATCCAACGGCGCGGTGATTTCCGGTTTGTCGAGCTGGTCGGACGTGAGGAGCCGATCCGCCAAGGGCGTCTCCCCGAATGACAGGATCAGTTGCAGGTCAGTCCCACCACATAGACGACACGAAATCTTTTTCTGATTCATGTTGATGACCCCTCGTAGTCCCCTGTTCGAGTACCGGCATTTTGCCTAAGTCTTACGCCACCGCAATTCGTTGTCGAGATGTCCGTCGCCGATCAACATTTTGATGTGGTCGACTCGTTTGTATTTAGGTCCTTCGAAGTCGTCGAGCGCGATGCCAAAACGTTTGTACGCCTCATAGAGCTCTTTGGCACCGCTTTTCGCATCCCATTTTGGCTCAAAGCTCGGGAGGGTTTTTTGAATCCTGTCACAGTCGACACGGTAGTTCCGTTTGTCCGGTCCCGCCCCCTCGGCAAAGGCGATTTTGCAGTTGGGGACCGTTTCTTTGACGATTTCCGCCAGCTCGCGAATTCGATAATTCTGATCGGTGCGCCCCACATTGAATGCCGTGTTGTGGACCAGATCCAAGGGCGCGTGAAGAACCGCGATGAACGCTCTCGAGATGTCCTCGATGTGTACGATGGGCCGCCAAGGAGATCCGTCACTCTTGAGAAAGACCTCACCGGTGGTAAACGCCCAAGCCACGAGATTGTTGAGTACCAGATCGAATCGGAGACGGGGTGAGACTCCATAGGCGGTGGCATTTCGAAGAAAAGTCGGAGAGAAGTTGTCATCGGCCAACCTGGAGAGATCGTGTTCCACCATCACCTTCGACTCACCGTATGGCGTAACGGGGTTGAATTCTCCGTCCTCGTCGATCAGATCATCTCCGGCGGCGCCGTAGTTGCTGCAGGACGACGAAAAGACAAACCGCCGGACTCCGGCTTTTTTCGCCATCTCGGCCAAACGAACAGAGGCCTTGTGATTGATCTCGTACGTCAACGTCGGGTTGAGATCACCCAACGGGTCGTTGGAGAGGCCGGCCAGGTGGTGCACCGCATCGACGCCATCGAGATCGACGGGCTCGACGTCTCTCATGTCTTTTCGTATCTCGGGTATCTCGACCATCCCTTCCCCAAACGTACACCTCCGATACAAGTCGCTATCGTACCCCACCACCTCGTGTCCCTCCGCGATCAGCATCGGTACGAGTATCGTGCCGATGTAACCCTTGTGACCCGTGACCAAGACTTTCATGCTGCTAATCCCATACCTTCCAGGGTGCTTTGCCAGTCTGCCAGAGGTCTTCGAGAAGCACCTTGTCTCGAAGCGTGTCCATGCATTGCCAGAAAGATGTGTGTTTGAACGCCATCAATTGACCGTCTTCGGCCAGGCGTTCGAGCGGCTCGCGTTCCCATTGTGTATCGTCACCGTCGATGTAGTCCATCACTCCCGGCTCGACCACAAAAAATGCGCCGTTGATCCAACCTTCGCGTGTTTGGGGTTTCTCCGAGAACTCCTTGATCTGATCCCCCTCGAGGTCGAGGTGTCCAAACCGTGCCGGGGGATGAACCGCAGTCAGGGTGACGAGCTTGCCGTGAGATTTGTGAAACTCAAGCAACTTCTTGAGATTCACATCCGAGACCCCGTCTCCCCACGTCAACATGAACGTCTCATCCCCGAGGTGTGGAGCGAGTCTCTTGATACGCCCACCGGTGAGTGTCGACATACCGGTGTCGATGAGGTCGACTGTCCAATCGACGGAGACGTCTCCGTGAATCTTGACCTCGCCGGTCTGTAGTTTCACCGTAAGATCGCGGTTCAATGAACAATAGTCGACCATATATTTCTTGATCACTTCACCCTTGTACCCAAGAGCGATGACAAAGTCTCTGTAGCCGTAGTGGTGGTAATGCATCATGATGTGCCACAAGATCGGGCGCCCACCGATTTCCACCATGGGTTTTGGTTTGACTACCGTTTCTTCGGAGAGACGCGACCCGACACCACCGGCGAGTATTGCTACTTTCATGATAGTCTAACTAACTTCCTTCTTTCCTTCGTGTATCGTCTTCGCCACACACAGAGCACCAATCGGGCCGGGCTAATGCCCAACAGAACTCGCGCTCGAATTGTGTCCCCGAACGAGCATTTTTGCCGCTGGGATCAATTCCTGTTTGAGGTTGCTTCTCTCCTTGTTTCCCCACTTCATGAGTACCCCAAGGGCTC
>CP070677.1:3382680-3386694 GCA_020352495.1 Candidatus Latescibacterota bacterium | reverse complement strand
GAACGTTCCGGTGGCAAGTCGGTGGATGAGCCTTGCGGCGGCTTGTGAGACACTGGTGCTCAACCGTGTCGATCTTCTCTCTACCGCACCAAAGACGATTCGCCTCCCCGCTGTGCTCGGTGAAGCAGAACTTCGACGCGTGGCCCGTGGGTCGAATGGGCGTGGGGAACGACCGACGAAATCATTCGGAATTCTCGAAACCGAGGCGACGGCGTTGGTCCTCAACACCGCCGCGATTCACAAGGGTAGGGCGATTCTCCATCCCAAGATGGAGCGTCCGTTTGAAACCGATCAGATCGCGGCGCTCTTCAACCGAGGGGTGACGCCGGGGACACGTTCGACCGGGAACGGGAACGACAACCCGAATGCCGCACCGCTCAACTTTCCAACGGAATCGCCCAGGCCGTCGGTAGTCCCTGGGGCCATTGAGCTCGTAAGTCCCATCTACCCGGCGAGCGAGGCGCTTGCCCAAATGGTGTCGGATTGTGTGACCTCGTCCCCCAACGAGAATCTCGAGAGTTGTCTGGAGATGGTGAGTTCGGAGCTTTTCGAAGGGGCGGCCCCGAGGTTGCAGGCTTCTGTCGATTGACACACCGATCTGAACGGCAAAAGGGTACTCTATTGAAGAGACTCTACTACATTATCGTAACGATGCGCCCCCGGCAATGGACCAAAAACCTGGTCTTATTTGCCGGTTTGATTTTTTCGCAGAACATTTACAACATGGCGCTCGTGTGGAAGAGCGTCCAGGCCTTTCTCATTTTTTGTGCGCTATCCGGTGTCATCTATCTCGTAAATGACGTTACCGATGTCGAGAAGGACAAGCTCCACGAGGACAAACGCAAGCGTCCCCTGCCGTCGGGGAAGCTCGGTTCGGCCGATGCCATTGTGGCCGCTGTCGCCATCGGTGTCGTGGCGCTCGGGTTGGCGTACCGCGTGGGGCAGTCGTTCTTTAACATTGCGCTCGTCTTTTTCTTCCTGAACATTCTCTACTCGATCGTACTGAAGAAGATCGTGTTGCTCGATGTGGTGAGCATATCGTTGAGTTTTGTCATTCGCGCCATCGCCGGCGTGGAAGCGCTCGTCGAGATCGATCACACGATCGAACTCTCGCCCTGGCTTTTGATCTGCACACTTTTCCTGTCGCTCTTTCTCGCCTTCTGCAAACGCCGCCACGAGCTCACGACGCTGGGAGAAGCCAGCCGGCACCGAGAAGCTCTTGCCGAATACTCACCGCTTTTGATCGACCAGCTCGTTGGGATATCCGCCGCGGGTGCCGTGCTCTCGTATTCGATATACACGATCTGGCCGGATACGGTTGAGAAGTTTGGCACGAGTCATCTCGTGTATACGATCCCGCTCGTTTTGATCGGTGTGATGAGGTACCTCTATCTCGTTTACAGCAAGGACAAGGGCGGGAGCCCCACCGAAATGCTTCTCAGCGAGAAGTTCATCCTGATCGACGTGTTTTTGTGGATCCTGCTCGTCATTGCGATTTTTCACGTTTTCTAATATCATTGTTTGAGAAACGACTTTTGGACGCGGTTTAACCGCATCGATCGATACATCCAAAGAGGAGAGATAAACGGATGGCGTCTTTAGTATCGGTGATCTTCACGAATCCGGAAAGCGTATTGGATGACTACAGGCGGGTGATGGAACTCGCATCTTGGCAGACACATCTCAGTGGAGAACGCGAGGTGCTTCTCAAGCTCAACCTGTCGTGGACGAAATATTTTCCCGCGTGCTCGAGCCAGCCGTGGCAGGTCGAGGGTGTGCTGAAGACGCTCCTTGGGGGCAACTATGACCCGACAAAAGTCCTTCCCGTGGAAAACAAAACGGTGGTGACCAATCCGGTCAAAGGTGCCCGCAATAACTGTTGGCTTCCCGTTTTGGATCGCTATGATTGCACTTTTAGGCCGCTCACCGAGGTAGACTGGGTGGTTTACCGCTTTGAGTCAAAGCTTCTGAAACTAAACGAGATCTTTCCAGAGGGGATCGAGATCCCCGCGATCTACCCCGGCAAGGACATCCTTCACCTGCCAACGGTGAAGACCCACGGACATTCGGTGACCACGGGCGCGATCAAGAATGCGTTTGGCGGGCTACTCAAAGAGGTCCGACACTACGCGCACAAGTATATTCACGAGGTCCTCGTTGACTTGTTGCTCATGCAAAGAGAACTTCACCCGAATGTGTTCGCCGTGATGGACGGCACGGTTGCGGGGGACGGTGCGGGACCGAGGACGATGATACCATCGGTTCGAAACGTCATTCTGGCCAGCGCCGACTCCGTAGCGATCGATGCCGTTGCCGCCAAGCTGATGGGGTTTGAGCCGATGGAGATCCCGTATCTGAGGATGGCGACGGAGATGGGTCTGGGAGAAGCCAGGCTTCAGAACATCGACATCGCGGGGGATGACATATCCGGGGTGAACTTCCATTTCTCGACAAAACGCAGTCTCGTGATTTGGGGTGATCAGATGCTGCGTCTCGGACCACTCAGGTTTCTCGAAAAGCTTTTGCTGCATTCGCCGCTCGTGGTGTGGGCCCCCTTTGCATCGAACGTCTATCACGATTTTCTCTGGTACCCGACGATCGGGAAGCGGCGGATCAGAGAGTTCACCAACACGCCGTGGGGGCGGCTCTTTGATGAGTACGCTCGTGACCGGCATCCCACCCACTGACCCGCTCACCGAGAGGAACACGTACGAGCCACGTGAAAACCCCCGACGATCCAAGACGCTTCGATGTTCGTGCCCGCGCCAAGGTAAACCTGGCGCTCGAAATCCTGCGCAAACGACGCGACGGGTATCATGAGATCGAGACGATTCTCCAGAGCATCGAGCTCTACGACCGGCTCGATATCGAGATCAACCGCAGTGGACGGGTGGTCATCACGTGCAGCGACCCCGATATTCCCACGGATGAGTCAAATCTCTGCCACCGTGCGATTGAGAAAATGAGACCGCATATCGGCGACGACCTCGGCGCTGTCATCCATATCGAAAAACACATTCCACCAAACGCCGGGCTCGGTGGGGGGAGCAGCGATGCCGCCGCCGCGATTCTCGCGGCCGCCCGCGCGTCGGGGCTCGATCTCTCACCGGCGCAGCTCGAAGGAGTGGCGGCGGAGGTTGGAAGTGATGTGCCTTTCATGCTCTACGGGGGAACGATGTTCGCGCGCGGTCGCGGAGAACTCCTCACCAAACTGACGCCGCTCCGACGTGGCAATTTCCTTATAGTGAAACCTCCTGTAGATATCTCAACCGCGTGGGCATACAAAAATGTGAATTTTCAATTGACAAAGCATCGCTATCGGTTTAACCTGAAAGCGGTTAACGCACTTTTGGCTCGCTTTCCGGACGTCACTCTGTCGTTCCGGAACGCGTTGGAAGACGTCGTTTGCCCTTCATATCCACTGGTATATGAGGTGCTCGAGGAGTTATTGGCGTCGAGACCATACGTTGCTTCGATGAGCGGAAGTGGTTCCGCGATTTTCGCAATCTACGAAAGCGAAGCAAGAGCCTCGCAGTTAGCCGAAAGATTTTCGGTTCGAGGGTTCTTCACCGCCGTCGCCAAGCCTAGCCCACGGGCTGTAGACCTAAATCCGGCGGAAGCCCGGTGATTTTGGGGCTTCCAAAAGGGGGGGAGCTTCATGGACATCACCGAGGTGAGAATCTCGATGCGGGATGATGCGAAACTCAAAGCGTTCGCCAGCATTACCCTCGACGACTGCTTCGTGATTCGAGGTCTCAAGATCATTAAGGGCCAGACCGGAACTTTCGTAGCGATGCCAAGCCGCAAACGGAAGGACGGTGATTATCAGGACATCGCCCATCCGATCAACAACAGCACTAGAAAGTGGATGGAGGATATCGTTCTTTCGAAATACGAGGAGGAGTTGGCCAAGCTGCAACAGGAAAAACAGGTGGTGAAATAGCCACGCTGGTCTGTTTCGACCAGGAGTCCGATTCCCACGGTGGGGAGATGCTCGGTCTCCCTCGATATTGG
>CP070677.1:3368461-3382580 GCA_020352495.1 Candidatus Latescibacterota bacterium | reverse complement strand
GGTGCTACCACCCAGATCATTGCCCCTACGAACAGAAGCAAGTTCTCCGGACTGATCGCACCGGAGATCACGAGGTTTCCCCCATACCAAAGGATCACCACGATCGAGAACGTGCCGAGAAGCTCGGATGTGGGAGACGCCAACGCCCCCCATAGTCTCATCTTGAGATATTGACGCATGTACTTGAGATTGAACTTTTTGAACCGGGATCTTTCATAGTCACCCATGTTGAACGCTTTGACCACCCGCATCCCCGAGACGCTCTCGTCCACGACCGCGGTCATCTCGGCCATTCCCTGTTGGGTCCGGAAGCTGCGTCTTTTGAGTCGTCTCCCGATGACATTGATCAGGAACATATTGAATGGGAGAACAACGATCGTAAGAAGCGAAAGTTTCCAGCTCACGGCAAATACAACCAAGAGCCCGATCAACGTCATCAACCCGTTCCGGATCGCACTGGCGGCGATTCCGATCACCGCTCCCCGAAGTCTCGATACGTCGTTTGTCAGTCGAGAAATGATGTGACCGGTCTTCTCTTTCTCGAAGAACGACAGGGGGAGCATTTGAAGATGTCCGTACACATCGTTTCGTACACGGAACAGTACGATCTGTTCGAGATACTCGGTCAGGTACAACTGCAAATAACCAAATATGTTCTTTATGAAAAAGAGTAGAATTAGAATCGCACAGAAACGACTCAAACGCCGCTTGGCGTCCCCCTCGTACATCCGTGCCTCGAACCATTCCTGCCCTTTCAGTTTGATCTTCTCTATCGTGGGTGGGAGCGGTATCCCTTCCGCGCCACGGTCTTCTGTTTCCACGCGTGCGGCCGTCTGCTTGTCCACCTCCTGCCCACCGTAGAGCACGATCCTAAAGAAAGGATGGATCAGGGTAAGCGACACCCCACTCAAAGAGGCGAACAACGTCACCGTCAGGAAGAGGAGAATAACCTTGCGCCAATGCGGCACGACGTATTTCAGCAGTCGTGTATACGTATCCATGGTACTGAGCCGTTGATCGATTCAGGTTATTCTACACCGGAGAGATGGAGGAGGGTATCAATTTTTGAGTTGAACTCATCGAGCGCCAGTCGTTGGCCCTTAACTCCTTGGAGTATCTGGACCCACCGCGTTCCCTTGGGGAACCAGTTTGCCGTATCATGCCGCGTAAAAAGACCAATGGTGGGGATCCGCATACTCACGGCAAAGTGGAAGTAGTCCGTGTTGCCCGACAACACGAGGTCGGCGCACGAGAGAAGCGCAATTCCCTCTTTGGCGTTTTTCGGTTCGAGGTCCAAGACGTCCGCTCGGAGTTTTGATTTGAATACTTCGACCCGTTTCTCGTCGAGGTTGTTCGAAACCACTAGAACCTTGCAGGGCATCCGGCGGGAGAGCTGATTGACCAGATAGGTAAACGACTCGTCGACGAGACGATGAGCGCCTTTTCCCATCCCTGGGTCGACGGCGACGAGTTTCGTCCCCTTCTCGGGTTTGTGAAAATGGACGAGCTGCTTTGCCCATCGGATATCCTGTTCCGGAAGCCCCCACGACGGCAGAGGTCCCTCGACATTCAAACCGAGTGCGGTCAGAAACGAACGGGTTTTCACCCCTTCATACACCGATGAGTCTTCCGACCTGATCTCGCAGTTCACGTATGGATAACTGTTCTCACCGGCGAAGCCGATTCGGATCCTCGATCGCCCGACTAAGGCAAGAACCGCGCGCGGCAGGCTGAATTCCGATCCTAGAAGAAACGTTACGGTAAACCCGCGTGATCGGATCCGTTTCATCAGCGAGAAGTAGGTGGTCGAGGACAACGAGAGGTGGGACGGCTCGTAACTTATCATCTCGCTGATCTCACCCATCGAACGAACAAGCTCGCTGTTGCCTTCACGAACGAGAAACGTCACTCGCATTCCTGGATACTTGTTCTTGAGATACTTTATGACGGGTGAGAAAAAGAGAAGTTCCGTCAAGTCACCGGAGTCGATGACCAGTACTCGCGAGTGATCCCCGATATCCCCAGGAAGTGAAAACGCATCCGTCCGTGCCACCCGACCGAGAATCGGTCCCAGCAGTCCCTTCATCGTATCGCTTTTTGGGAGAATAGAGACTACGCCCATCTAGTTCTGCTCCAAAGGTTAGAAAGAGCATCCATTGCAATTTGAGGGCCAACTAGTCCCACAATATCGTCTTCTCGATCGCCTCCTCGGCCTTGAGGATCGGAATTAACGTGAGGTCCTTCTTGATCGTCTCCGGGATCTCCTCGAGCTCCCTCAGGTTTGCCTTTGGGAAGATCACGGTCCGTATCCCGGCACGGTGAGCCGCAATAACCTTGTCCTTCAACCCACCGATGGGAAGAACCTTACCGGTGAGCGTGATTTCACCGGTCATCGCATAGTCATTCCGGAGCGGTCTGTTGAACAAAAGGGAGACGATAGTCGCGGCAATCGCCACGCCCGCGCTTGGACCATCCTTCTGCACGGCCCCAGCCGGCACATGAACATGGATATCGTAAGTTTCGAAAAACTGGGGCTGGTCCGATTTGGCAAGGTAATTCGCCCTGACAAAACTCATGGCTGCTTCGGCGCTCTCCTTCATCACGTCCCCCAGCTGACCGGTGAGTCTCATCATCCCCCTTCCGATCATCTTTAGTGCCTCGACGAAGAGAATCTCACCGCCGGAGAGTGTCTTGGCCAGACCTGTGGCCACGCCGACGGCGGGGCGTTTGAGAGCCACATCCCGGGTGTATTCCTCGATACCCAAATATTTGCGAACTGTCCTTTCCGTGACCTTTACCGGGCGTTTGTTCCCCGACGCGTGACGCTTGGCCATCTTGCGGCAGATTGTGGCGATCTTTCGTTCGACCTCTCTAACACCCGCCTCCCTCGTGTAGAAGTTGATTATTTGTCGGAGGCCTTCATCGGTGATGGCGAGAGCCTTGTCCGGAAGACCGTTCTCCTCGATCTGGCGTGGGAGCAGATACCGTTTCGCGATCTCGATTTTCTCCAGCGTAATGTAACCGGGAAGTTCCATCACTTCCATCCTATCGAGCAGCGGCCGTGGAATGAGCTCCAACAGATTGGCGGTTGTTATGAACAGCACCTTGGAGAGGTCATAATGCATGTTCAGGTAGTGATCCTCGAACGTCATGTTCTGCGCCGGATCCAGGACCTCGAGAAGCGCCGACGCCGGATCACCTCGGAAATCGCTCCCCAATTTATCGATCTCGTCCAACATAAACACCGGGTTGTTGCTCTGCGCGGTCCGCATGCCTTGGATTATCCGCCCGGGGAGCGCCCCTATGTAGGTCCTGCGGTGACCCCGTATTTCCGCTTCGTCCTTCATCCCTCCGAGCGATATCCGCACAAACTTCCGCTCCATGGCTCTCGCGATCGACTGACCCAGGGATGTTTTCCCTACTCCCGGCGGCCCCACAAAGCAGAGTATCGAGCCTTTCATAGATTCCTTGAGCTTTTTGACCGAGAGGAACTCTAGAATCCGCTCCTTGACGTCATCGAGATCATAGTGATCTTCGTTCAAAACACGCTCAGCGGCCTCGATGTCCAGGTTGTCCGTCGTAAACGTTTCCCACGGGAGTTCGAGAATCCAATCCAAGTAGGTTTTGGATACCGTATATTCGGCGGCTCCCGGAGACATCTTTTGCAACCGATCCAACTCTTTCTCCGCCACGGCCCGCGCTTCGTCCGAGAGGCGTGCCTCCGCTATCTTGTTTCGGATCTCATCGACTTCGAGTGTTCGGTCGTCCTCCTCACCGAGCTCACGTTTGATCGCGCGCAATTGTTGCCGCAGGTAATATTCACGCTGTTCCCGATCCATCTCCTTTTTGACGTCGGATTGGAGTTTTTGCCCCAACCTGAGCACTTCGAGCTCGTCGCTCAAATAACCCGAGAGAAGCTTGAGCCGCTCAAGAGCGTTGGGTTCCTCGAGGAGCTTTTGTTTTCGCGCGATGTCGAGCTGAAGGTTGGTTGCAATTACATCGGCGATCCGTCCCGCCTCGTGAAGGCTACTGATGATGATCTTGAGCTCGTCGGGAAGATTCTCCGAGGCGTCGATCACCTTTGAAAACGAGTTGGTCACAGTCTTGACATATGCACGCAGCAACTCCGACGGTTCTTCAACCTCGTCGATTACCTCTATCCTCGCCCGCATAAAAGGCTCTATCTGAGTGAATTCGACGATTTTTATCCTCGTGACACCCTGCCCGAGAAGGCGCATTTCGCCGTTTGGGAACCGAATCATCTTTTGGATGTGTACCGCCGTTCCTACCCGGTGGATCCCGTTGGCCCGCGGTCTTCGTTCGTCGGGATCGATCTGGGCAAAGGCGCCAACGATCTTCCGATCGGCGAGTGCCTCATCCGCCAGCTTGAGCAGATTCGGATCGTTCAAGAGAAACGGAACCGTCATGAGTGGAAACACAACGGCGTCGTTGATCGGAAGTACGGCCAGCTCTTTTGGCATCTGGGCCATTCGTACAAGCTGATCCTCGAAATCGAGCTTATTGTCGACGGGCACAGGAGACTCCTTCTCTAGCTTGCTTCTCATTCCACTTCGATCTGCCGCTTCTCGGGTGGTTCGAATTTTTTCTTGAGCCGGACCTCCAGAAGTCCGTTTGAGTAGTCCGTATGGATATTATGACTGTCCACGGGGACGGGAACCTCGATGTGTCTCTGGAACGGGCCCACCCTGATCTCCATCTTGTGAAACACCTTTTGACCCTTCGGAGCGACCTCGCTGCGGACGCCACGGATGGTGATGACTTTGCCATCGGTAAACACACTGATGTCGTTACGGTCCATTCCCGCAATGTCCATGGTCACAACGAATTCCGTTTCCGTCTCATAGACGTCGGCGGGCGGTATCCACTGGAGACTGGGCTTCATCCTGAATTTCTGTTTCGTCGGTGATTGCTCCGACATCAGCAACTCAAGCAATTCACGAATGTTGTGGAACTCCCGGTCGACGAGGCCGGTTCGTTCCACACGCTCGACTGGTCCTTCCATGGGGCATCACCTCGGGGGATCGGTCACTAACGGTCAAACCTATGCAAAATTAGAGCCTAAGCGAGGATAGAAAACAGTGTAGAGAAAGTCAAGCAACGAAGAAAGGGCGGTTTCGGTCATTGGACCATCACCCGTTCCACGAGCCCGCAGCACGTGAACCGAAACCGCCTCTTTACCAGCGGGCTACCGTTTATTTCTTTTTCTTGCCAGCCGACCCCGGGTCAGTAGTGGCGGTCCCAAGTCTGAGCGTTTCAGTGATCGTCCTGGATGTCCCCGGATCGACCGGCGCCGTACCCAACGCCGGCGACACGCCGGTATTTACGACCCAGCGGTGCAGGACTCTCTCCTCGAAAACCAGCTCATAACTGACCAACCGCTGCGTGTGTTCATCTTTGGCGTAGTATGTCCAGTACTCCGAGTTGTCGTGCTTCCAGCTTCGCCGCAGGTTGGGCAGCCCCCACGATGCCAACACCTCGAGGGTATTCATGCCTTTGACGACCCGCCCCTCCATGATGTGCTGGTTGTACGTGCCATCGGGGTGATTCTGGAGGTACTCCGACCGGAGATTGGCCATCTCTTCCGGGCTCTTGGTCGAACGTGGTAGCTGGCTGCAGGAGACAGCAACCATCATGGCGAGCACGAGCAAGACCACACTGCGCATCGAGTTCATGAATTGCCTCCCCTATCGGAAAACCGGCGATTTCATCCTGCCCAAAAAAAATCCACAGCCTCGCCGCGGATCAACGCCGACTCTCATCGGTCCATCACATTCGCCTGACGCCACAACATAAAGGAACCCGCTTTCGGACAGTTCATCAAACCGGGTGCCATTCATAGTCTAGCATAAGTCATCCCAATCGTGTAGGTAATGCCTAGTTTTCTCAGTCGTTCAACGAATATAGCGATAGAGCGTAACGCCATTTAACTCAATCAGTTCCGCCTGGTGATACCTCCGATCCAGCTCACCCACCAGGTACCCTTCCGGGTCAGCAACCCACTCGCGGGCCCGGAGATACCAAACAGTGTCGCAGTTTGCGAAAAGCCCTTCGACCTGCTGGTCGACACGCTCAAGCGGTGTTCCCGGGGGCGCGAACACCGAATGCACGGGGTTCGGGCCGTCAAAATAGTGTTCGAACACTTCGGTCACCGTGTGAGTCAGAATGCAATCCGCCGGTGCCGCACGCTCGGCGATCTCGCGCGCCGCGCCACGCACATCCTCCCTCGCGTAGCGCCCGTTGAAATAGTAGTTGCCAAGCGAGAAGATCAACGTCGCCAAAACGAGGGCGGCGGTCGTGTATCTCCAGGCGCCTTTCACCGACAAGACCCCTGCCGCGACGAGACACAGGTATGCCGGTAACCCCAGCAGAACGTATCTCACATTGAAGGCCTTGGCATTTTGCCAGCAGAGCAATAGTGTGAAGATGATTGGAACGAACAGGTACAACCCGACTTGAACCCACGGCAACCGGCACCTGACGATGTGCACCGCGCCAGCGACCCCAAGCACACCAAAGACGAGCACGACCCCCAAGACCGTCGGCCAGTGCTTCCAAAGCACATTTGCCATCGTTGCGTCGAGGTGAAGTTCGCGAAG
Source organism: Candidatus Latescibacterota bacterium (assembly GCA_020352495.1). Lineage (GTDB taxonomy): Bacteria > Krumholzibacteriota > Krumholzibacteriia > WVZY01 > WVZY01. The sequence continues at coordinate 3,375,963 of CP070677.1, read as the reverse complement.
AGAAGGCCCCAATGAGAACCCGACACTATAGACATAGAAAAGATATGGAACCGCCTCGGGACCCACCGTTGTCTCACCGCGGAGCCTCTCGGTGGTCGTGAGCTGTCCAGGCATAACCGGTGTGACGAGTCTCGCCACATCGATGACAACATAGATGCGGTAGATCCATGGTGAGAGGAGAATGAGAATGAAAATGGAAACAATCACCCATCGAAGCACCCGTCGTATCGATATGTTTTTTCGAAAGAGGTAGATGATCGCGTGGACGACATAGAGAAAAGCGGCAGCAAAGTTGGATAGCGCGGCACCCACGATTCCAACCACGTATAAACTGAAATGCCGAGGGGTTTCCTTTGACAGAATTCTGTGCAGGTAAAAGTTCGAAACCATCGCAAAAAAGAAGAGGAAACTGTAGTTGCGGACCTCTTGCGAGTAGTACACGTGGAGGGGATGGACAACGAGCAGAACGCTGGCCGTTGTGGCGATCCGGTCTCCGAGCCACACCTGAACCCAACGATAGAAGTAGACGACTCCCAACGCACCAGCCACGGCGCTGGGAAACCGTAGCCAGCCGTCATTCATGCTCACGAAATGACACAGATAAACGACGAAAGAATGAATAGCCCCATGGATGTTATACTTGAGGTAATCCCAGATTGTGAGCCCGGGATCAGGAATGCTCTGCCCGAGTGTAAGGATTTCGTCGACCCAGAGGCTTTGCGAGCCGATCCTAAAAAGACGGACTGCAAACGCCACGACGGCAAGTGATGAGATGAATAAGAGGTTTTTTTGTTTCATTCGCCTTTATGGTACGGTCTTCCCGAGGTGAAACACGTGAAACCCAAGGTTTACATCGGCCCCGCCGGATGGTCCTATCCCGATTGGAACGGTGTCGTTTACCCTACGACCAGGACGCGGGTGTTTGACCCTCTCGAATATCTGGCATCTTACTTCAATCTCATCGAAATCAACAGTACATTCTATCGCATCCCCAGTCCGCGCGTGACCCAAACATGGACAAGGAGGGTTTCGATGAGCGACGACTTTCGGTTCACCGTCAAGGCGCACGGCGACATGACACATCATCGGGTACCCGCCTCGCAAAACGAAGTGAGTGAATTCAAAAAAGCGATCGATCCGCTGTTCGAAGACGGAAGACTCGGGGCAGTTCTCATCCAGTTCCCCTGGTCGTTTCGCATGTCTCCCGATACACAGACATACGTTCAGGAGCTCACACGCTGGTTTTCTCCGTTACCCACCGCTGTCGAGGTACGACACGGCAGCTGGGGATCGGATCGAGCAACCGCTTTCTTTCGGGACAACGAAATCGCACTCTGCGGTATCGATCAACCGAGAATCGGCAATTCGATCGGGCCGAGCTCGTTTGTCCCCGGGGGCTCCCAAGCATACTTCCGGCTTCACGGACGCAACAAGGAAAACTGGTTCGACAAGGAGGCCGGTCGCGACGCGCGGTACGACTATCTGTATTCCAAGCAGGAACTCTCTTTTTGGCGGACCCAAATAGAAGAGGTGTCTAAAGGCGTCGAGAGGCTTTTTGTCGTTCTCAACAATCATTTCCGCGGACAGGCGGTGGCAAACGCCCTCCAGCTAAGGGCGATGTTGACCGGTCGGAAACACGCTGCGCCCCCGGAGCTAATCGCCGCCTATCCTCAACTCGGAGACGCTCTTCGACCGGCAAGACGCGTGGCGCGTCCAAAAACGGATCAACAGGGTGGTCAGCTGGGACTATTTGATGATCAGGATCAGAACGAGCAGACAGATGACACCGAGCAGAATCGGTAGCTGATAGCGTCTGCACAATTCCAAAAACGTCTGCCAACGATTGTCGTCACCAACATCGTCAGCTTCCAGGGGATTTGCCTCCGGCAACTTATCCCGGAGCGTTGTTCCTTGCCTACCGGGGTCGCGAAACCGTCGGAGACACAACGAACAGTGTTTCGCGTCACCCTTTTCTTCCCACCCACAAGCCGGGCACACTATCGTCTCGGTGGCTTCGGACACCCCGGATCTAAGGTCCGGGGGACGGTCGACATCGTCCGCACCGGGGGTAACCAGATGGGACTCCAGACGTGCCTTACCCCCGATGTCCTCGATCACACTCTTGAGACGGTTTGCCTGTGCGGCTGAGAGATTACTTTTGAGCGTGAAGGGCAACTCTTTGACCACTTGCTTGGCGCGTGGCAATGGGGTGCGTGTCCGCACCGAGAGCTTGATGGCAAAGGTTTCGGGCGTCTCGCGTTTGGCATCGACGCTCTCGAGCACCACCCTATAGTACTTCTTGGTGTGGATCGTGATATTCTTGACTGAATCGGCCATCAGGGTGGGAATAGCACAGACCGTACCACAAACCGGAGGCGTGGCGACACCTCGCCCTCCACATGAGATCCCATCCCTATGTCAACATAAATACATCACTTAGGCTTACATAGGAAAGGCAGAGTCATTGAGACCGAACGGGGGGATCATTCGCCCGTTGCACAGTTCAACCGGCTTTCGACGTTTTCCACGCTGATCGAACTGACGCAAAAGCCCACGGGGAGCGGGAGCCCCAGATCGACGTGGACCGATGTCACCGTTGTCGTGTCGATCTGCGGCTCGACGTACGGAATAAGGACCTGAGTGTAGACGCGGTAGTAGCTCACCACCGACGGATCTTCGACGTCCCAAGAGAGATCGTAAACGATCGAGTCTTGGGTAGAGACGATGAAATTTATCGGTGTCGGCGGCTCGATGATGGGGAGCGGCTGCGGCAGATCGGAGTCATGACGTGAGCATGCCGCCATGACGAGAACAAAGACTAAGATTGGAGTCAGCCGTTTCACGTTCGCCCTTCTAGAACCGAATCGTCTTTACCACTAGAAACCGGTCACGATTGACGTCGATCGCAAGCCGATTCCCGGAATCGAGCTTGTGGGGTTTGCTGATCAGAACATCGACAATGTTTACCGCGTATGTCGCGACCAATGCACCCAAAAACACGTTCCTCCACATCAACCGATCCTCTGCCTCGTCCCACGCGGTCTCCATGGCCTGGTACGTGCCGTTGATCTCCTCGAAGCTTACGATCTGGCCGCTCTCGAGCTGGTCCTCGTACGAAAAATACGTCCTTTTCCGGTCGCGGTACTTGTCGACGGCCTGGTTGTAGTGAATGTGCGATACGACGAGCCCAAACCCCGACACAACCGCCGAACCTGCAAAGATTGCAGCCCTGGTGTAGTGTCCTTGATGGGCCTGGCCGAGACCCGGAATGAGAAGCGAGCGGACCAGGGCTCCCTTCTCACCGGCAAACCCCTGAGCGGGTAGGATCAAAACAAGAAGACATAGGATTCCCACGCACACGCGTGCTGAAAACCTGCGGTCGTACCAGTTGTGTCGATCTGTCGCGTCTCGATAAACCATTGCGTGCTCTCGTTTCCTTCGATCTACGGAGCCGAAGCCAGAATGTTACCCCCCATTTCCCGGAAGTTCAATTTTTTTCTTCGGCGCGCCCTTACGTGGCGTGCACACCTCACAACCCCTCTGCCAACCCTCCCGTGGGGAACCTGCCCACCCCGGAGGTGTAAAAGCTACAACGATTTTGACAATTGACACCGGGATGGGTTTTAGATATTTTCTCCGCGACCCCGCATCACCACACAGATCTTGCGCGCCACCGCCTCTGCTATTCCCGGGTCGGAGGTAACATCGTGATCGAGGTTCAGAACCTCACGAAATACTACGGAAAACAGATCGGAATTCTGGACGTGTCGTTCAAGGCCGACAAGGGTGAGATCCTTGGCTTCCTCGGCCCGAACGGGGCCGGCAAGACGACCGCGATGAGAATCCTCACCTGTTATCTGCCGCCGACCAGTGGCGCCGCGCGTGTCGCCGGATTTGACGTTCTCGCCGACTCGCGTGAGGTCCGGAGCCGCATCGGCTACCTCCCTGAGAATGTGCCACTCTATCTCGATCTCACCGTTTCCGACTATTTGGAATTCGTCGGAAAACTCAAAGGGATGTCGAAGAAGAGAAGGAGAGAGCGAATCGACGACGTCATGGAGGAATGCGGTGTGTCTCACGTCCGTGACCGGACCATTGGAAAACTCTCGAAGGGGTACAGACAGCGTGTCGGACTTTCCCAAGCGCTTATTAACGATCCGGAGGTTCTGATTCTCGATGAACCCACCGTGGGACTCGACCCTCAACAGATCATCGAGATTCGCGCACTCATCCGCAACTTGGCTGGCCGGAGAACCGTTATTCTCAGCACACACATCCTCCCGGAAGTCAGCTTGCTCTGCCAACGGGTCATCATCATAAACAAGGGGAAGCTGGTCACCGTGGATACCCCGGAAAACCTCAAGTCTCGTCTACAGAGATCGGTGATGGTTGATGTAACGGTGCGGGGCGGATTGGAAGAGATCCAGAGCTTTCTCGAATCCCGTCCCGACGTGAGAGCCGTCACTCACATCGAAAGCACAGACGAGAGCACACACAGCCTCCGTGTCGAGTCGACGGAGAACCGCGACATCAGGGAGTCACTTTCAAGCGCCGTGGTAGAGCGGGGCTTTGGCCTCGTTGGACTCTACACGACCGACGTAAGCCTCGAGGACATTTTCGTCCACCTGGTCACCAAGGAGGATGTCGACTAGGATGTCCCGAATGATCGCCATATACCGCCGTGAACTTGCCTTTTTTTACAACTCGATCATCGCCTATATCGTGATGATGATGTTTTCCTTGCTCGCCGGGTACTTTTTCTACAATCTCCTTGCGTTTTTCAATCTAGCGTCGGTCCGCGTGATGCAGAACCCCATTGCCTCGCAACAGCTGAGCCTGACCGAGGGCGTGCTCCAGCCCTTGTTTGGCAACTTGAGCATCGTGCTTCTCCTCATCATGCCCATGTTGACGATGCGGCTGCTCTCGGAGGAGCGGAAAACGGGGACAGCCGAGCTGCTCTTTACGTATCCGATCTCCGATTGGGACGCGATTCTGGGGAAATACTTTGCCGCCGTGACCGTGCTCTTGACCATGCTTGGCCTTACGCTCGTTTTCCCCGCGCTACTCGGAAATCACGCCGACCCCGAGTGGGGCGCGGTCGTAACCGGATATCTCGGTCTTTTGCTTCTCGGTATGGCGTTCATCGCCATGGGTCTTTTTTTCTCTTCGCTCACCGAAAACCAAATCGTTGCGGGAATCCTCGCGTTTGGCTTCTCGCTGTTTTTCCTGATCATCGGTTGGATCGGCCCATTTGTATCATCCGGCACAGCCAAAGTGATCGTACAGATCTCGATTCTCGAGCACTTCCACAGCTTCTCCAGAGGGATGATCAACACCAACGACGTGGTCTACTACGTGAGCTTCTCAGTGTTCTTTTTGTTCCTCTGTTCGAGGGTACTCGAATCCAACCGATGGAGGAGCTGATGACAGCCAAAACCAAGATACTGCACATCGCCGGTGTCGTAGGATTGACGCTCCTTCTCATCGGGGCCTCGTTGTACGCAATCAACTCCCCTCAACGGATGCTCGTCCAGTGGACGCTTGCCGTCGGTGCCCTGATGATGCTCGGGTACGTGACTTTCAATCTTAGATTGATCATCTCGTTTTTCGAAAAGAGATCCTCTCGCTACGGCGCGAACACGGTGGTAATGATCGTTCTCTTTGCCACAATCCTGGTCGTTATCCAGGCGCTTTCAACCCGACACAACCGCACGTTCGATCTGACCCGGAACAAACGATTCACTCTGGCCGACCAGACGCTTGGTGTATTGGCGAATCTCGAGAAAGACGTCGATGTCTTTGCCTTTTATCAAAGGGGTGCTCCGGAACGTTTCTTTGCCGACGGTCTGCTCGGGCAATTCGCGCAACGGTCGGACCGGTTCCGCTTCGAACTCATCGACCCCGATCAGAGACCGCAGAGGGCCAAAGACATGGAGATCAAATCTTACGGAACGACCGTGGTCCAATGCGCGGGCAAAAAGGAGCTCGTTACCAAGCTGAACGAGGAGAGCCTTCTCAACGCCATCGTCAAGGTGACACGCGATTTGGTCAAGACGGTTTGCTTCGTATACGGCCACGGGGAGAAGGATCCGATGGACAACGATCCCGATGGGTATGCCATCGCGAGACAGGCCATCGAGAAGGAAAACTACAATGTCAAGTCCGTCTCTCTCTTCGAGGACGCGACCGTGCCCGACGACTGTGACGTCATCGTGGTCGCCGGACCCCGAAACGACTATTTTGAGAGCGAGACCGACAAAATCGGTGAACATCTCGCAAAAGGCAGGAACGCGGTTTTTCTCCTCGACCCGCAGGTCAACATACCAAACATTGAGACTCTCTTGGCACAGTACGGAATAGAGATCGACGACAACTTGATCGTCGATCCGTTCAGCCGCGTGTTTGGAGGTGATTACACGGTGCCCGTTGTCGCCGAGTACGAGAATCATCTCATCACGTGGGAGTTCGACGTGGCAACCTTCTTCCCCACGGCGCGTTCGGTTCGGATCAAGGAGGGCGACATCGAGGGACTGACCATTCAGTATTTGGCCAAGACGGGCAAGTCCGCGTGGGGTGAGACCGATCTCGACGGCGTAAAAAAGGGACAGGCGGTGAGAGATGACAAGGACGTTCAAGCACCAGTGCCGATCGCCTTGATCGCGGTCAAGCGATTCGAAAACGGTATCCCAAACGCCGCGGGAGCGGATTTGGGCCGGGTGGTCGTTTTTGGCGATTCTGATTTTGCCGACAACGGCTCATTTCGAGTGTCGGGCAACGCCGACCTGTTTCTCAACGTGATCAACTTTCTCGCCGAGGAGAGAGACCGGATTGCGATAAGAGCCAAGGAAGGGTTGGGTGACCGTGTGTTTCTCACCGTCAGCCAGGGTCGATTCGTTTTCTTGGTTTCCGTGATCCTGCTGCCACTCGCCGTGATCGGGTTTGGCACAAGCGTATTCGTGCGGAAACGGAGACAGGCTTAGCCGGACAGCACAAAGGAGGCGTGCCTTGCGGTTCAAAACGACCGCTATTCTCATCGCGATAGCCGCGGTCGTGCTGGCCTACTTCTTCTTTGTGGAGCAACCGCGCCACAAACGACACGTCGCGCGGACCGGGCGGGAGGCGGCGCTCACCAAACACAACGTGGATGAGATCACAAGGGTTTCGATCACACGACCAGACGTCACCCTGACATTCGAACGAGAGAACAACATATGGCAGATGCTCGAGCCGACGGCGGACGAGGCCGACCAGAGTTCCGTGAATACGCTCATTCACACTGTGATCAACGCACAGATCGAAAGAAGGTTTTCCATCGGTGAGACCGGACTCGCTGAATACGGGCTCGATCAACCGTCTGCAACGATTCGGCTTGCCGTGGGGTCGGGTGGAGACGATCTCGTTCTTCGCGTTGGTGACTTTGCGCTGACCAAGCACAATTGCTTCGTACGGGTCGGGGACGGCTCGGATGTCTAGCTCGTCCCGGCGGGCGTTAGACGGAACTC
>CP070677.1:3359590-3368361 GCA_020352495.1 Candidatus Latescibacterota bacterium | reverse complement strand
GCGCCACCCGAACGCACGAGCATCTTCTTTCCATCGTGCGACAACGCGTACCCCGGGGCGTCCTCCGCGATTGTATTTTCCTTACGGTCCTTCATCGCAAAGATCTTGATCGCCGGTTTGATATCGCTCTCTCGACCGTAGTAAAACGGTCGGCCACGGACATACACAATATGGTCCTCGATGGCGCCAAGGCCATAGTAGTTGTCCGCCTCCACGGGGATCCTTGCCACTCGGTCGGCAAGACCATCAATGTCGATCTTGATATACTCCTTCTTCTTTTCGTCTTTCTTGTCTTTGTCTTCTTTGTCCTTGTCCTCTTTTTCTTTGTCCTTCTCCTTGTCCTTGTCCTTGTCCTTGTCTTCGTCTTTCTTTTCCTCTTCGGTTTTTACCTCGTCGCTCTCGAAGGGAAACGGATGTTTAACGTCCTTGCGAAGCGCAAGAGCATAGATGTAACTCTCACGATCGACCATATAGTTCCACTCCACTGACCCGATCTGTGGTGCGAACTCGCGGTCGCTCAAATAGTAGAGGTAATTTCCGGCCGGATCCCACACCGGGTTCCACTCGTTGAAGAACGGGCCCGTGATACGGTGGAGTTCGGCTTCTTTGACACTCCAGATATAGATCGAGGAAAAGCCCGTTTCGTCGTCGAGGCTGAACGCGAGATACCCGCCGTTGGGTGACCAGGAATAATCGAGTGTCCAGTTCGATTTGTCATCGGCGACCTTGGTTGTCTTTTTGGTCTCGACCTCCAAGAGCCAGATCAAACCGCTCTTGTCGGTGAAAGCGATGTATTTGCCGTCCGGCGACCACAACGGGCGGTATCGCATCTCTTTGCCGTTTCTTGTGAGCTGCTCGAGTTTACCTTTTCCGTCCTGACTCACCAGGTAGAGTTCCTCCTCGCCGGTGCGGTCGGAGATGAACGCGATTTGTTTTCCATCCGGGGACCAACGCGGCCATTTGTCGTGAGCGTTGGAGGATTTGGTGAGATTCCGTGTGGCGCCCTTCTCGATGGGTGCAGTGAAAATATCGCCGCGTGCGGCAAACACGGCACGCTCGCCCTTTGGGCTCAGACCCCAGTGTTCGATGTTCCGTGCGGCGGAGACCCGGGAAGGACGCATCGCGACGCCATCGTTGGGAACACGGATCGAGATCTTTGCAGATTTGTCCGTGTTTGTGTCCAGTACACGGAGCTCGCCGTTGAGTTCGTATACGATCTGACCCGTCTCATCGGCGCTCGGCCAACGCACATCGTACTTTTTCTCGCGTGTGAGTTGCGTTGTCTCCTTCGATTCGAGATCGAACGCGTATAGATTGAGCTTTCCATCGCGATCGGATGCAAAGTAGATCTTGTCGCCAATCCACATCGGGTCGCGGTCCGACCGCGGGTGATCGGTGATCTGTGTGGCCTCGTGCGTTTCGAGATCAAATGTATAGAGATCCTGCGCCGAGCCACCTTGATAGCGTTTCCAAGTTCTGAAATCGCGGATGAGCGGCGAGTAGACCACCTGGTCGCCCCCCGGCGAGAAGTCGCCGACGCCGGAGACGGGCATCGGTAGCGGTTTGGGGAGACCGCCCTTGACCGGGGCGGTAAAGAGCCGTGTGTCAGTTAGATCCCATCCGTACCGCATTGACCGGAAGAGCACCGCTTTGCCATCTCGGCTCCAACCGTACACTTGGTTGTCATAGCCCCAGCGAGGGGGAAGTGGTCCGCGGGCGGGGTAATATGTGAGCTGCGTGGGCACACCGCCTTCGGTGGGGATCACATAGACCTGCTCGTCCCCGTCGTATTGACCGGTAAACGCGATCCATTTCCCGTCGGGTGAGAATTTTGGAAAAATCTCCTGCCCGGGATGGGTCGTAAGCCGTACTGCGGTACCACCCTCGGAAGACGCCAGCCACAGATCACCGGCGTGACAAAAGACGACCTTGTCCCCGTGGATGTCGGGGAAGCGCAGGAGCTTGGTTTGCGACGCCGCGATCGCCGGTATGAGGCATACCAGCACTACGGCGGCTCCAAGAAGCATATGGAACCGTTGAGAGATCATGAATCCTCCTTGTAAAGGTTCGCCATGGAGTTGACTGCAGCCCAAACGGCCGCACGACCTGGATACATATGTAGGTATGGGAAGTTGGATCATCCTACCACAACTTACGGGACTTTGCCAGACGGGTTTCACGGCGATCTTTCGCTTGACCGGAGGGCCCGTTTTGGCGTATAAAAAAGCGTGCGGGACCTAGACCCGCACATTTGTTTGTTGTCACTTAATTCAGTGGGAGGTTTGTGATGAGTGGGGTAAACAAGGTCATACTAGTCGGAAATCTTGGCGCGGATCCGCAGCTCCGTTACACACCGAATGGCACCGCGGTAGCGAATTTCAATCTTGCGACGACCGAACGTTTCACCAATCGGAATGGTGAGAGGGAAGCGCGTACCGAGTGGCACCGGGTAGTCGCCTGGGCCAAGCTCGCGGAAATCTGTAGCGAGTATTTGAAAAAGGGAAAGCAGGTCTACGTCGAAGGTCGTCTCCAAACCCGGCAGTGGGAAGATCAGTCGGGGAACAAGAAATACACGACCGAGGTCGTAGCGACCAATATGGTGATGCTCGGTCGTGTGGGGGAGACAGTGGATGTCCCCGCTCAGGAGTTCCCTGCCGACGAGAACGCCACCCAGGAGGCTGCCGCGGGCGACGAGGACGATCTCCCGTTCTAGTTTGGAATGCCGTATTTCCAGTGTGGGAGGAGCCGGGGCGGTGGTCTCGGCTCCTTCTTGCATTCTTTTTGGGGAGCTAGTATAGTTGGCTGACGGAGCTCGACGTGAGTTTCTCCGCTCCTGGTCCTCACGTGCGCGGGTGAAGAGGCGCGCGTTGCGGAAGTCGCGTCGAAACTAACGTCGAGCCCCGTTGGTTTGTTATCGACGTAAAGATCTGTTGGTGCGCCGCTAGCTCAACTGGTAGAGCAGCTGACTCTTAATCAGGAGGTTCGGGGTTCGAGTCCCTGGCGGCGTACCAATTAACTTTGGGGCCGCCCGGCTTTGCCTGGTGGCCCCAAATGTGTAACGCCGTCAGGCCCGAAAGATCGATCCGGCGGCGCGCTACCCTCCTACCATCATATTCTGTTGTCATTCACAGCCCTGCAGGTGCATCTACTCTCCCCGCATTTCTATTCGAAAAACCCCGTCTGGTGGTCTGAGCGCACAGGAGTATCCCTACGCATGACGAAATAGAAATTCAGGCTCCCCTCTTGTGTCCATCGACCGAGGCTCGACGTCGTATATTGGTTGATCAGAGTTTTCTGACCGTTTACGTACATGAATTGGCTGAATTCTTCGAAGTTGGCGGTATCTCTGCCTTTGACGATATAGTCGTACCCCTCATTCACCCACGGAGGCAGATTGTCAAAAACGCTGTCGCCGTTGACATCCTCAAACGGGTACTCAAACCGTACCCGGAAGGTGTCGCTCAGCGCGTTGACGGTGATACCCTCAACCCAAGAGTTGGCACGGCCGAACTCTTCGAACCTCGACGGGTCGTCGGTGTGACGAAATTCGTAATACCAGCTTTTTACACCCGATCCGTCCGGGTCTTTCCAGTGATCGTGTCCCGTCGCCTCGATCACGAAATAGAATTCCTTGAAACGGAGCACGTTGGTGGGATCTTCGAGATTGAATCCCTCCCTGGCGGGGTTCCACCAATCCCACACAAGAGTGTCCGTATCTGGTACCATCGTCCCGTCGTGATTTCGTATCCAAAACGTGTCGAGCGTAGGGTCGAAGTTGCCTACGATTTGGACCGTAGCGGGGGTACCGTCAGGTCGATTGTTCTCGTCGATGCTTCGGGCCCTTATTTCATATTCTAGGGACCCGACATTCATACTCGTCGAGTCCGCCGTGCCAAATGGGTTGTTATCTTCTCCGCCATCGGGAAGCCAGCGGATCGTCGCGTTTGCCCCCGGGACCCGGTCTGAATCCCTCGTGTAGTTGACCTGGTACGTGAGGCATTTGTTGATGTCGTCCTGGCACAGTGAGCTGTCAAAGGGGCTGTCCCAGCCATCGTACATCAGGGTGATCCAGCTCCGGAACGGAACTGTATCGGGGACTTCATCCGTGAAATCCAAATACTCGCTTTGGGGCTGACCGCCAACGACATATGAGCTCAAGACCCCTATAATTCGGGTGTCCGGATCGTAATTGACGGCAATTTGGCAAACACCCTCCGTGAACTCGACGGCATCCACGGGTGACTCAGCCCCTGCATCGTCCCTGCACTGGACTCCCAGCTGAAAGACACCACTTGGGAGCTTTTCAGCACCGCGATTGGGAAAGAACCGAAGCGTATCTGTTAGGTCGGTAGTCCAGAGGTTCTCACCCTCCAATTCCACTCCGGGAGTCATCGAGAAAAACTTGTACGCGCGGATCATCCCGTTGACTGTTGTCCCGTGATAGGAAATCGCAAACGGCCGGATCATCCCGACCGTGTCGAGTACGGCGGGGTCGTACGGTTTTGTGATCGTAGTCGGTGTGCCATCGATGACTTTTGTGATGCTCGTTGTGAAATGGATCTCGGGGAGCTCGGTGACTTGGCCGACCGAGACGGTCAGTCCCTCGGACCACTCCGACATTCGATCCGGGTGCAAAGCACACCGCGCTCTGGCTTTGACTACAACTTCGTCAGGGGTGGACCAGAAGTGTTGCGCGCACGGACTTTCGGTCCACTCTGAAATGGCGTGCGCCCCATCAGCGTCGAAGTCGAACTGATACTCGATCGGATGTCCTTCGCTGCTCGTGGCGCCTTCGGTGCAATACGTTTCGAGTAGGCCCGGCGTTGTCTGATGAGGGCCGGTCGGCCTGCTCGGTGTCGAGATCATCTCGATTTGGGGTTTCCCAACGATTCTCACACAATCTCTGGCCTCGAAGGTCGTCCCATCGTCGAGACTTCCGGTGAGCGTCAAGACAACGACCTCTCCGGTTGAGACGGCACCGAGGGCTGCAATGACATCACCTGTCGGGAACTTGAGGTCGAGATCGTCAAATCCGTCCTGTTTGTGTCTCGTCACCGTGCAGACATTGGTATAGTCCTCCCCGTGAAACATACACTCGCAGCGATCGCCGACGATTTCATCTTTATCCTGGTTGGGGTCGACAATGAGTTTGTCATCGGCATCGTCGTCATTTCGGTCATTGTCTATGTTGTCCGCGGTGGGGGCGGCGGCCGTACGGTGTTGTCCTTTGTTATCTTCATCCGCATCCTCATCCTCATCATCGAAGTCGTCGCCACTGCCGTCGCCGTTACTGTCTCCGTTACAACCCGGCGAGAGCTTGTCCTTCACTTTGGCACGGATGGGAGCGATCCCCTCGAGTCGCAGGGACGTCATTTCGATATCGTGAACATCAAAATCTTCGGCTCCCAAGACCGTCGCCTGGAATACGCCCTGTGATCGTGCGTTCAACGGACTCGGGCATGGGCCGGGACGGATGTCCAGCTGGACAGCCCTAGTCGTCACTTGCCCGAATTCACCCTTCGCCAGTTGGTTCTGCGACTCTGCCGACTGAGGTGCGACGAAGTCGACATCCTCGTTGGAACATCCGGTGAAGTTAAGGAGTAGGACTAGGGGCAGCGAAATTCGAAGCGCCCAGGGAATGGTCCGGAACAGATGCGTTTTCATATGTGGTCCCCCCAATCGTAGTGGATACCTGCGTGGGGCGCCGAGATGGCGGGCTCGAAGGTTGTTTTTCAACCTTTAAGTATACGGCAACTGGGGCGAGACATCAACCCGGTCATCGTCACCGGTGGAAACAGGTTCGCACAGTCTACTCGTTCGCGTACGTCAGCAAACGCTGCTCACCCTCGAGCGCTCGTTTCTCTGTGAGGTCTTGACTGACCTCAAGAACGCCAAGGTACTCTCCATTTTCGTCACGCAGCGCAAAATATTCGATATGAATGAACCGATCTTTGAGCGTGATCCAGAACGGTGCCCGGCTCTCCCGACCCGCTTTGAAATCATCAATGATCTGTTGAACGATATGCACACTGGCGGGTGGGTGACAGAGTTGGACCTTTCTCCCAAGGACCGCCCGCGTTCGGGCAAAAATGCGCTCACGGCCCTGGGTGAAGTAACGAACCTTGTCGTCCTTGTCCACGAACGTGAGATCAAAGGGAATCGAGTTGAGCATGGCGTTGAGCTCGGTCGGTGTGACACTCCCCGAAGGGAGTTGAATCCGCAGATCCTCGTCGTCTTTGGAAGGCTCTTCGACCTTCTCCGATGGCTCCCATTTATCGGTGGGATCATAGAGACAGAATCCGATCTCGATACTCTGGGTGTAAACGCTGTACCACTCGGGCTCGGTTAGTGTGTCCAGTGACATGGGGAGGAGTATGTTTTCCTCCTTATAAATCATCTCCTCGATTGACTCGGAGGCCGGTTTTAAGACGAGGTCTACGACATTTTTCGCCTCTTCGGTAGTGGTCTGTTTGGCGTCCTGGAGCTCCTCTATCGCCTTTTTTAGAAATTCGCGGGTCTCGTCGTGTTTACCCCACATCACTTTTGGAGGGCCGGTGATCCCGTGTTTTTCCAAAAAGGGGAAGAGAAGATGTTCTTTGCGTTGATAGTGTTTCTCGACATCGGTAAGCGCGTTGAACCGTGTCCGAACTTGGTCAAGTGTCCCGCCAAGAGCAGCGGCATCGGTTGCGCGGTGGATCTCGTCATAGAGCTTCTTGAGTGAATCGATCTCCCACTGGAGCGCACGGTTTTCCTCTTTGAAGGTGTGGACGGGGTGACCCGGGGGGGCGGTCTTCGCTCCCTCGTGGCTGATCTGCCCCTTCAGGGCGGCGGTGTGGATGTCGCACAGCTTCAAGACCTCCTCGACGGGGAGCCCTTCTCTTATGAGCTCCTGCTCGATCTCCATTACGTCACCGTAGGGGACCTCACCGAGGAGACGGGCGAGCTGAGTCTTGACCTCGTCTGGCGCCTTACCCTTGTGGAGCTGAAGGATCATGTGTTTGAGCAAGTCTTTTCGTTTGCGGGCACTGTCTTTGAGTTCACTCATTTTGGTCTCCTGGTCTTGGCCTCCGCGAGCGCACGCGTAGAGCGGAGCCGGTGGCGCGTATGCGCTCCCGTTCTGATGGGAGCGGCCGAAATCCTGACTGCAGTGGTATTGTGTGCTGGCTGGGCGATCGTGGGGGCACACCGTTGAAATATAACTCGTGTGGGCGGTCAGTCAACGTCTCGAGGGGCCGTGGGCGTCACATTTTCTTCTCCACGCTCTTGACCTTGTCGTTCATGGTCTGATCCCGGTCGGTGCGTGTGCCTGCCTTGATGACCGTCGACACGCGCGGCGCTCCCATCTCGTGAAGCACCTCGTGGCAACGCTTGATAGCGGCGAAAACGTCGTCCCACTCTCCCTCCAGGTTGGTCCCGTAGGCGTGGAGCCGGGTCTTGAGCCCCGCCTCGGTGAGAACCTTCTCGCACGCGGCGACGTATTTGGACAGGGATACGCCGACACCAATGGGTACCACGCTCAGGTCGGCAATGACTTTCACTGGTCTGCTCCTTGTATTGTGTTGGGTTGACGGTCTTTCCGGTTCTCCCTGAAGATAGCATACCCGCTACGCTTGGAAAACCGGCGGATTCGATTGCCCGAAGGCCGGGATCTTGCTATATATCTTATGCGATGCACTCCAACCAGAAAATGGGGGCGATTTGGGTTCGACGGGGGTAGTGGAGTGTGAGTTGCGTGTCGAGATTGCCATGAGCTCGTAAAAACTGTGGCAAATCAAGAAGTGTCGACGAACCTGTCGCACTGGCTGCTTAATAGATAGCAGCTCGTCCCCGTCGGTCGGGTTTCCGGGGCCGGCGAGTGGGCGTCATACACTGGGGACTAGTCAGGGGTGAGTGCCCTGGCATTCCTGACGAAATCTAAGGGTGGGTCCTCCGTTGATCCTGTCTGTGGGGAGCACGGAGGACGGGATCAAAACCACGGACTACACACGTAGAGACTCACATGGATCTATCTTCGGACGCGGGTTCGATTCCCGCCGCCTCCACCAATTAACTCTTACTGAATCAATCGGTGTCAGTGTTTGAATTCTAAAGATTATTCCGGATCACCACCCGGTAGTATTGGAGATGGAATATCTCCTTCTTTAGGGATAAGTGGTAATATCTTGTCCGGAGCGAACCGCATATGATCGCTCAAAGAGCTAAGTCTAGCGCTCCGCCGGCGGATTAGCTTGCCCAAATGCTCAGGGCGTGTCTAGTGGTATGTTCATGACAATAGCTTGGAGCTTTTTCATCGTATCTATGTAGCGCTCAAAATAGATTTCAGAGATGCGGGACCCTACATTGACGTACTCTATTACGATATCGACGTGGACCTGGATCCATCCACGCAGCGTGAGTGAGTCAGGTCAGTAGGCGGTCAGGTGTTGGCCGGTGAGTCCGGCCACTTGGAACCGAGGGGGGACGTGTGTGCAGCTTGGCCGGGAGGAACCGGTTTAGGGGGACGACGAGACGGAAGTGACCGAGGGGATGGCGTAAGCGAGGGTTTTTCGCTGGGTCGGCCGCCTGATAACGTCAATCAAATCCGTGCAACGACGGGTATCTCGGTGGTAAAATGGAAGCTAGGAGACAAAAATAGCGTTTGAATTGCCTATCCTTTATCCTTGAAACCTCGGTGAAGTGCGAAGAGAGAAACGAAGGAGGGCCAAATGAAGACCGTGGAGGAAGTTGCCGACAAGATGTACGAGATGATCGCCGCAGAAAAGGGGCGAAAG
>CP070677.1:3350429-3359490 GCA_020352495.1 Candidatus Latescibacterota bacterium | reverse complement strand
ATCAAGCCGCTTCGCGTCGCCGCGCGGACGTCGGCCTTTTCGTTCAAGGGCGAGAAATACAACGTGCGCGAGATCGGCGAGAAGCTAAACGTCGACACGGTGCTCGAAGGCAGCATCCGCAAGGCGGGCGACCGGCTCCGGATCACCGCGCAGCTCGTGAGCGCCGCCGACGGGTATCACCTCTGGTCGGAGAAATACGACCGGACCCTCGAGGATATCTTCGCGATACAGGACGAGATCTCGCTCGCAATCGTAGACCGGCTCAAGATCGAGCTCCTCGGGGAGGAGGCCTCGCGGCTCACGAAACGTGGCACGGAGGATCTCGAAGCGTACGATCTCTACGTGAGAGGCCGTTTTTTCTGGGAGAAACGGGGGGAGGGATTGAAAAAGGCGGTCGAATATTTCAGAGAGGCGATCGAGAAGGACCCGAAGTACGTGGCACCCTACGCGGGGATCGCGGACACATACACCCTCCTAGCGTTCTATGGCTTTCTGCCTTCGCACGATGCGATGCCCAAGGCGAGGGAATACGCCCAGAAGGCCCTCGAGATCGACGACACAATCGCGGAAGCCCACACCGCCCTTGCATATATTCACCAGTTTTACGATTGGGATCTCGTCAAGGCGGAGCAGGAATTCAAGCGGGCTATCGAGCTCAATCCGGCGTACACGCCCGCCCATTACTGGTATTCCTCAACGTTGATCGCTACGGGTCGCCTGGACGATTCAGTGCGCGAGATCGAACGGGCGATAACACTGGATCCGCTCTCCGTCCATGCCCATGCGCAATACGCCTGGAACCTGATCGGAGTGCGCAAGTTCCAACAATCGATCGAGAGGCTCAACCGGGCACTCGAGCTGAATCCGGATTACATGCTCGCCCACTGGCTGCTCGGCGCCAATTACTATATGTTATCAGGATACGAAGACGCGCTTACCGAACTGCAAAAGGCAGTAACGCTCTCGGGCAGGAATCCGTGGATGCTCTCGACGCTCGGTTCGGTATACGGAAGTCTTGGCAAGACGTCGGAGGCGCGAGAGGTGCTCGCCGAGCTTATCGACAGATCCAAACGCGAATACGTCCAGGCGCTCTATTTCGCTTATCTTCACATTGGGCTTGGAGAGCTCGACGAGGCCCTCGCCTGGCTGGAGAAATCGTATGAAGCCCGTGATCTATATCTCATTGTGCCCACCATGGCATGGGATGTCTCCTTCGAAGACCACAAGAATGATCCCCGCATAAGGGCATTTTTCGAGAAGGTTAGACGCGAAGTAATCACTTGAAAAGCGCGATCAGTACCCGGGGTGTGTCCCGTCAGAGTATGATGTCGTGACAACGCAAGGCGAGTGTCATTGGAATTCAAGCTCTTCAATCGGAGAGCGGGGGCTTACGCGATGTGTTATGTTATTCCTTTGGTCTCAACTCCTCGATGATTTTCGCATCTACCCAGTAGATGTCTCCTCCGCCACTGAAAAATAAATACTCACCATCAAAGGATACGTGCGGCATCGCTGCATGCTCAGGAAAACCGGCACATTCATTGATATTTTGGGGTTCACTCCATTCGCCGTTGTTATCTATGAAACTAATGTACAGATTTTTTGTTCCTTCTTCATCCACGTTGGAATCAAAGATGATAAATCGTTCGTCTGGGTCTACAAACGGATGTCCAGCCGAGTTGAGAGAATTTATTGTCTCGGGTAATCTTTCAGGAATTTCGAAACGGCCACTTTTGTATACGGCACAATAAATACCCCTATCGATATTTCCGGTGAAATAGAGCGTGCCGTTTTTTGTCTGGGTTGCGAACATTGGGAATTGCTCCATGATTGGTGATCCAATCACATCCGGTTTGTTCCAATAAGAACCTTGCTTGGATACCATCCATAGATTAAAGGGATGGGGAGAATTGACGTTCTCAGGAAGTGCGCGGCTCGAACAGAAGAAAAGACGAGTTCCATCCGGAGTAAAATTCGGCTCAAATTCACGACAATCTAGCGAAAAAGGTGGGGGCTGAGGAGCCGACCATCTTCCTCCTTCAATTCTCATATGAAGCAAGCGGTTGCCTCTCTGACTGTCTTTTCTTCGGGTGAAAAGCAATTCATTCCCGTTTTTTGAAAATGTGATGCTGAATTCATGATCTTCTGTTGAGATAATGCCCGGCGCAAAAATCTCGGGTATCACCCCCGGGGGTTTCTGACCGAGGTAAGGGCCTTTGAGAACCGGGCAATCATCTTTCAGCGCATTTCTGTCAAGAACAAGCCGAGTTCGCTTCATGAATTTGACTTCTTCGAAAGGCGAAGGCATCTCGTCTAGTAAGGGAGCCCTTGATAGCCCTTTCACATAGGTGTCGAAGAACGCCAGCACGTAGGATCTAATGATCAAGGCAGATTT
The DNA here is from genome assembly GCA_020352495.1 of Candidatus Latescibacterota bacterium. Taxonomy (GTDB): domain Bacteria; phylum Krumholzibacteriota; class Krumholzibacteriia; order WVZY01; family WVZY01. Next base: position 3,357,095 of record CP070677.1, on the reverse strand, counting down.
CGTGCCGTCGAGCGAGCTTAGGATTCCCTCAGGAAGGATGTACTCCCTCATCAGGGGGAGATCGGTGAATGTCGCATGGTTCGCGTCCGCGATTTCCACCAGGTAGGCATCAGCTTCGGCCCGCTGGAAGAACGGCAGATTGATGGAGGGACACTCCTGGCACCACGAAACGATCTGTCCAAAGATCATGAAAGGCTTTGCGAGGTCGTTGTCCACCACACCACCGAACATGAACCCGTCGAAGTTTACACCCGCCCGAACTCGGTCGCTCGTTGCACAAACCTGCCCAGCGAGAGCCCCGCCCTTGGAATATCCCATGATGCCGATACGTTCCGTGTCGAGACGGCCTCGATAGATCCCTTCACGACTGTTGAGCTCGATAAGCCTGTCGATCAGGAAGTCGATGTCTTCCTGCCAAAGAACAAGATCGGAGACCTCTGTCGGCATGATCTGGTTTAGCTTCTTGTACAGGGCGAGCTTCTTTTCACCATCGGTCGCCCGGGTGATCCGCTCCTTCGTATCCTTGGTTGGTTTCGCTTCCTCTTCCTCCCACATGGCGGTATAGTGCCTGTTGCTCTTATCGAAATAGAAAAGCTCCCCCTCGGCATCGAAGTAGAACTCGCACCAGTAGGGATGTCCCACCGCCAGAACGACGTATCCGTGACTGGCCAGCTCCTCGCAGAGGAAGACATTCGCTGTTATCACCCCCGACGACGAGTATATCAAGATGGGCCACGGAGCACCCTGCGAGGCGAGGGGGACATCCTTGAACGAAGCGCTCGGCCGCAGGGCAACCTCGCCGAGGAACGCGGGATCGAAGATACCTTTCTCCACCATCGACCTGTTGAATTCGTCATTTCCGTATGGGACCGGCGTTACGCCGGACCGTGGACTTGCGGGGTACCATACCCTGATGGATATCCATCGGTAGTCTCCCGAAGCATCCGAGAATGTGTCGAGTCGGGTAGAGTCTTCGAGGAAAAGGTAGGAGGTCCCAATTTTGAATTTTCCAGATGGGCGTGGATAGTCAAATCCCTCGCCGGCTCTCACATGAAAGCTGTCACCGCCCGCCGTTAGAGTAGCGTATACAGTTCCGAAGAGGAGGACTTTCACAATCTTCGGCACAACTCGTTCAAATACGGATATTGCTGCGTTCAGCCGGCCACTGAGCCGTCTCAGCCGGCGGGCCAATATCATGGCACCAAGTTCGCGCATCATGTCCATGTTTCCGTAGCCTCCTTGTTGAGCGACAAAGGGCCTGGAGCTTTGTTATGTAAGATTTTACGGATCCGCTCCGATAATGTTACCGTGCCACACACCAGCATATATGAAAATGTCAGTTACATTCGTAGGTGGATACGCGGCCGCCCGTGGCGGGGCGGCCTAAGGCCGCGGTTCCTTCTGACGTCCTGGGGGGATTCGTGGTGATCAATTTAACAAGGTATAGTCCGCAGAGCGTGACGACTGGGCCCCAGTTTCCTGAAATCGTAACTAGCGCCCCTCCGGTTAACGCAGATTTGCTCTCTAAAAACTCCCCCAAAAACAGAGAACATTCCAAGGAGGGTGACGTGTGGGGAGCCAAATCTACGACAAGAAAGGTTTGTTGAATTAGATGCGCAATGAGTTGCGGCAACATTAGAAGCACTGAGTTACGGTGAATTTCACCGGAAGGCGTAGCGAATTACAGCAATTCGCCGATCTTCTCCGCCGCGACCCTCGCACCGTCCACGGGGATAGGGGGATAGGTTGCCTGTTTATCCAGGTTCTCAATGATCGCGGTCGCCAGCGATTCAGGTGTGGTCGATGACAGTGTCATCCTCACTCCGGCCCCATGTCGTTCGAGCCGGCCCGCTACATGAACCTCTTGCTCCGAATGACCCTCAATCGGGAAGTACAAGAACGAACGCCGAAGTGCGGTCAGCTCGAGAGTGATTGTGCGTCCCCCTTGCACTATTGCCAGGTTGCTGACAGCGAGGTGCTCGTAGAGGTTTGGCACGTACCCTTTCACGTTCACGCCACTTGGGAAATTAGCTCTATCAAGGTAGAGCCGTGGTCCACAGACCAGGATCATTCGCAAACCCTCTATTTTGTCAGCCGCAATGGGAAACGCGTCTCCGCACAACTTGAGGAGGTCTTTGCCGATTGCTGTGCCGCCGATTGAACAAACAACAAGGGGAGCGTCGTCGTATCCGAGCCTCTCTCGGATGGATGACCGGTTACGCAGTTCGTTCGGGTCAAAGGGAAAGATGTAGCCAACGAACTCGCACGTCGCCCTCGCCCATTCCCTTCGGCCCGGAAGGAGAAAACCAAAAGGCTTGTCCGGGACGTCTTCTTCTTCGCCGACAAAAAGGTTAAGGTCAACGAATTCAGTAGCTCGATCCATTCTCTCGGACCACTTCTTGTTCCAGAAGTAAACCCCCAGTCTCTCGAGCGGATTCCGAGTCATGGCATCAAACCCGACAAAGTCGAAAATCATTACGAACGGGCACTTCTTTCGACTCGGGTCCTTCCTGTAAGCAAGGACGAGATCGTAGGTTTCGTCGCCTACGATCAGGTCGTACTGGCGTGAATTGGTCACCGCGTCCACAACGTGGACGTTCCGAGACCATTTCCGCCTGACCCCAAAGGCGTATTTGATCAGGTTTAGGTGGGTCCCGTTCGCCAAGCTCTCCGCGATCTCGTTCTCGTCGACCAAGCTTGCCGACTCTGGCAGCAGATTTTCACCTGACTCCACGATGACCCGGTCGGCTGGTGACGCCGCAAGCCACGAGATATCGAGATCTCCAAGTTGACGTCTGAGTTCCCGCGCAATGGCGAGATCTCTAGAAATATGACCGAGCCCGAGGGATCCGCTGACGTAAAGGATTCTTCTTCGCGACATGTATATCCCTCAAATGCTTGCATCCCAACCCAGTATGGATAACCCACTCCATATTCTTTTTGTTAGCGGGCTTTTGTCAGAAGAGGGGTCTTTTGCGCGAGTGACTCGCCCCGGCGATTATACCACTTCTTGCCTCGTCCTCATCCTGGCTTTGTATATCCCAATTGAGGAGGTTGGGCCTACGGCGCAGATTCAGTCGGCGGTTGCTAGGTTCGTTAGCACGTTATTGCCCCCTCGGCTGGTACTCGGCGTCCGTGGGTTTGATCCACCATGAGTCCTGTGGGAAGCTGTTATCGATGGTCTCCGCAGGCCGATCCAGCCACGGATAATTGGCCTCATGTGTGATTCTAGGAACAAGCTCGGCACCAACAGCACTGGCGAATTGCGTCGCCCGTCTTTGGAGCAAATCGCGCTTCGCGTTTGCTGTCTCGCGCATTCCCAGTTCGTCGTAGAGTATTACAGACCTGGCCAGATAGCCCGGCGTACCGGGATCGAGTTTCGTTGCGACTTCGAAGAGTGCCAGCGGAATGATCCGCATCCCTTGATGCTGCAGTTGTGTTGCCGTCGACGCCAGATCGCAAGCTACCGGTATTGGACGAAAGGTTGCGAGAAAAACGACGAAGGTAACGAGTAACGTCAGCGCCAACCAATTGGCCACGGAGCCCGATCGGGCACGAGGCGACACCGCGCGGACACCGTCGAGCGCCAGCACCAGCCACGCGATAAGTCCAAGGATCACGCAGCCTGCCGCCACGGCCAAAATCCATTCTATCGTTTGGTGTGTCGGGAGTCCGTCGCCGCCGATGGCGTCTGCCACGAGCCGGCGCCAATGTTTCGCCACGACGATTGCTGCAACGAGGAGTCCGGCACACCAGACCGCAAACGCTGCTTTCCATCGGTGACCCGCAATCAATAGTCCGAGACCGGGAAGGAAGAGACCGAGCGTGAACACGGCGAGGGAATGGCGAAGAAGTCGAGGCCAGCGCGCCAATTCCGAAGTTGCGACCGCGCGTGCCCACGCTGTTGCGACCGAGAGGATCACGAGTGCAACCAACACCACGCAAATCACCGCGCTGTGTTCAATTCCCTCGACCACGTCGAACCACGTGCTCCACCAGATCGTCAGAAGCAGGGTTGCCACCACGGAAACGACACCAACCATCGCCCACACTATGCGGCCTCTATCGCTCGGCCAGAGGAAGAGGCTGATCGGCCCGAGGACGTACGCACGGAGCGCTGCCAGCCAGCTGTTGTTCTTTGTTCCCTGGGGCAAGTAGTTCTCGCGATTCGGTGCGCGCGTTGTTCGCCCGGTGGCCGTACCCGCTTTTGATCCACGGGTCGCAATTTGTTTTGGTTCGTCGATGATATACACTTTTTGAGAAGCCATCGAGCTCCTGTTCTCGCCACCGTACGTCACGGCCGGCAATCATAAAAGAGTTCGCGTTAGTGCGGAAGAGTCATCTGTTTTTGGGTTTGCAAGCCTCGTGCCTCACGTGTTGCGAAGAGGCCGATGACAAAATCTCACAGCATTCCAAAAGAATCGTGGACCGGGAGCCACTGGTGATCCGCGCGATCACGGAAGGGTCGGAAGCCTTATGTTGACAAGGTCGCTAGCCTCTCGTTTGCGTCCCATAAACCCGTAGGGTCAAAATATTCAACCGATGTCCAACTAACGCCCACAAAAAAGCCCGGCCATCGTGTCTCCATCTGACTCGACAACCGGGCTTCTTCAGCTAAAAGAGACGGGGACTATTTCAGGAGCACTATCTTCGTTGTACGAACAACGCCTCCGACTTCGAAACGCACGAAGTAAACACCGCTGCTCACTTCGGCTCCTTTATAATCCCTTCCATCCCAGGTAGCTGTATGCTCGCCGATGATCTTCGTCTCATCCGCTACGGTCCTCACGAAGCGGCCGGCCGCATCGTATATCCGTATGTTGACCCGACCGGCTTCGGGTAACGAGTAAGTGATCGTCGTCTGCGGGTTAAAAGGATTGGGGTAGTTCGAGATGGTTGCGGACGCACCAACCGGGGTCCTGTCTTGTACACCAGTTGCCGTGCATCTTTGGAGAAAAAATGTCCCCCCCGGACAATCCTCTTCACAATCCTTATCGTAACTTCCTGACATCACCGAGTCACCGACCGACGACGCTTCGAGGAACATATATTGTACCGGGGGACCGGGCGTAAACTCTGTGAAGAACCCAGCCAGGTAACCCGAAACGGTAAATATCTTTCCCGATATCGGTGCCGGGAATCCGGTGCTCGACGATATGTTGCCGGACGCGTCGATATCGATAGTAACGTTGGACCATATACCGGTGGAATCTTCCAGGAAGTGTCCCGTCCAGCAACCCTCGAGAGCTCCTACGTCCATGACCTTCAGAAGAGGAACCGTTAGCCCCATTCCTTCCAATTCGACCGAGGCCGAGCTGTCTGTAAGAATTTCACCGATAAACGGTTCGTAACCATCGGACCACATATGGCCGCTGAGCGAGCAGTCGGGCGCGACCGCGTACGACCCGGCAGAATCGGGCACGTTGAAGGCCCCCATTTCGTCAATGGTGCCCATGCCGTCAAATATCATGTAGACCGCGTAGTCAAACGGTTCTACGCCGGTCACGATGGCCAACCAGGGCCCTTCGAGAGACGCGTCCGAACAATCGGCGGTTGCCGGGCCTAGCGCGATCCCGTAAACCGCGCCGATACCGGAGGGGATGATGTCGGTAACGCCGGTGCCATCCAGGTTGGCTTGTTTGATTTTTGCGACAGAGCCGCCGTAGTCCGAAAAGTAAATTTTGCCAGCATCCAGATCCAGAGCAACACTGGGACAGGTTCCATACTCTGATGGGAGAATGGCCTCGAGTCCGGAGCCGTCGAGGTTGGCGCGGTACAATGAGTCGAGACCGATGTCGGAAAAGTACATCTTTCCGGCAGCCAGATCGAGAGCTATGGATTGAGGCGCGATCAATGGATCTTCGATGAGGGTCTCTACGCCCGAGCCGTCCATATTTGCCCTCTGAATTTTTGCGCTGAATTCAGTAGCGCCATCCGCCCAGTACATCTTACCTCCCCCCAAATCGAGCGCGATACCAGCAAGGTGTGAAAGACCCGTTGTCACCAGATCCTCGATGTTGGACCCATCGAGGTTGGCGCGCCTGATCTTGTTTACGGAAAACTCCGTCCAGTACATCTTGCCGTTGGGAACGTCCAAAGCGAGACCCCAGGGGCCGTCGAGGCCGATCAGCACGTATTCGGGGTCGGAGCCGTCGAAGTAGGCGCGTTTGATGTGGGCGGTTGCCGAGGGCCAGTCGGTCCAGTACATCTTACCGCCAATGCGATCGATCGCGATGGAGCCGACGGCCGACAGGTCGGACGTCACCAGTACTTCTATGTTCGAACCGTCCAAGTCGCAGCGCAGGATATTGTCGTTGCCGACATCGGCGAAGTAGAGTTTCTCGATCGCGGTTGCCGTGGATGCACATACGAATATCGTTAATAACGCGATTACCACAAGGATTCGTTGCATCTCCGCACCTCCATTGTTGACAGAGCCCGCGCCAAAACCTTGTGCGGAAAAACCCAGCTCAAGGCGCGGTCGCGAACGGGCACATGGGAAGTATCGCGTAATTATCGCATATTTGCGGCGATTCTTCTTTCAAAAAACTCTATCCGTGTTTTTGTTATTTCAGTTGACGGATGTACTTGAACTCAGCTAATCGACCGATAAACGGAGGCAGTCTAGGAAGAGGGTAACGATCGGGGTCCAGTTTCTTCGTTTTT
>CP070677.1:3336682-3350329 GCA_020352495.1 Candidatus Latescibacterota bacterium | reverse complement strand
TCCGTCCTGCATATTGAGCGCGACGATTCGAATGCATATTCATGCCCGCTTTCTTCTGTGTGGAGACCGCACCCTTCCCGATTCTTGTGACAGGTCTGTCAAAGACTATATTACGGTCTTCGAAACCGTGCAAAACGGAATTGCGGTCGCACCGACCGCATTTTCCTCTCTCGAAATTAACTGTTTAGCAGGCTTCGAGATAATTGGTAAAATCGACCGGGTACCCGATGAATCGTCGCATGCTGTGTGCCCGGCCGGTATGGCGTTGGCCAAAGGGATACGACTCTGAAGATCTCAACCAAAACCACACTGTTTTTGCTCATCCTGCTCACGCTCGTCCCGCGTCTCGTGTTTTGCGGGTTCGTCATCGGGTTCGACCGCGCGCCGATGGGAGATGAGCGGGACTACCATCATCTGGCGGCAAACCTCGCCGAGGGTGACGGTTACCGATTGGCCAACGATCAGGTGACGGCGCGAAGACCCCCACTGTACCCCGTTGTTCTTTCGGGTGTCTACCGCGTATTCGGAGCAAACCCCGTATGGGGAAGGCTCCTGCAGGTTCTCCTCGGTGGTGTGATCGTCTGGCTCGTGTTCCTCGTCTCACTCAAGTATTTCGATCGTCAAACGGCGTGGATTGCCGCGCTCTTGGTGGCGGTGAACCCGTTTCTCATTTTCATAAGCGGGTACATGTTCACGGAGAATCTCTACGTGATCATCCTCCTCGCTGCCCTACTCGTCATACCGTTCCCCTCGACGATGATGCAGTCCTGGCGCCGTATCCTATTGGCCGGGATTCTATTCGGGATGGGGTCACTCGCGCGACCGACGGCACTTGGCGTCGGTATATGGATCGCCGCGTTTGGGCTTCTCATCGGAAGCGGTTCGGTGGCGAAAAGGGCTGCGCGGGGCGGAGCGCTGGTTCTTGTCTTAGTTCTGACACTGATTCCATGGGCCGCGCGCAATCAATCGGTGTTTGGCAAATGGATCTTTTTCACATCACACGGTGGCATGACCTTTTACCAGGGTAACAACGAGGCCGTTCTCGAATATCCGCAATACCACGGGGGTGTGGCTCCCCTCCACATGCTCCCCGGACACGAGGAACTCAGATCTATGCCCGAGGTCGAGAAAGACAAAGCGGCGCGGGTCTTGGGTAGGACGTTTCTTCGTGAACACAAAAGGAGCGTCCCGATTCTCATGTGGCGTAAGTTTGCCCGTTTTTGGAGGTTTCGAAGCGACGTCGGCATCAGTGGTATAAAGAGCGGGTGGTGGTTTAGCAGAGAAAGCGCGTTGGGACGGCTCGCGAGCTCGCTGGATGTCGGTTTTGTCTACGCGGTCCTCATGATTCCGTTGTTTGTCATCGGGCTCGTACTCACACGAAAGAACTGGCGGCGCAACGTTCATCTCTATGGCCTGGTGTTGATCCACACAAGTGTCGCCCTCGTCTTTTACGGCTCAATACGAATGAGAATCCCCATCGAGCCCGTGATCGCAATGTTTGCCGCGGCGACAATCTCGTTTGTTGTGACGCGCGTCCGCGCGCGTACGTCGACCGAGTGATCAAGGGTTTGGGTTCGATCACGTCGTGTCTCGGTCCGGAGTCCGGGCAAAGCTCCCCGCCATCCCGACAAGCAGCATAAAGGCGGTGAAGATCTCGCTGTCATCGATGTTGTTCTCTGTGAGCGCGCCGATCAAAACCGCAACGGCCGCCGCGAGGACACCCGTGACAAAGTGCCATCCAAACCCTTGATGTTCGCGGAGTCGCCGTCTCGCGCGGTGGAGCGATCGCAACAGGACGAACCAGAAGTACAAAAACGGCAAAAAACCGACGAGTCCACGCGTGGCGAGGATTTGCAGATAGATGTTGTGGGAATCGATGAGGGTTTCCACGTGCCGACCGGCGAGACGTTTTTCCGCTTCTGTGGTGAAATCCCCCATACCGACACCGAGAATCGGGTGGCTCTTTATCACGTCCCAGGAAACGTCCCAGAGAACGAACCGGGTCGATATGTTTACATCGGATTCCTGTTTGTCGTTCCAGGGGATTGATGCGACTTTTTTGCGGACACGGACGTCCTGGAGGGCAATCGCCACGACCGAGATGAACAGAGCTCCGGCGATTATGAATACCAGTTTTCTCCTAATCAGAAAGACAACAGAGGTGAGACCACCAAAGAGCGCCACCCAGGCACCGCGTGTGAGGGTCAACACAAGCCCGACGATCTGAAGAAGGAGTCCACCGACGAAAAACGGCTCGATCCACGAGATCCGTCGGCGTCGGAGAAGCACGGTGAAGTTGACGGTGATCAGCTGATAAAGAATTCCTGCAAACGTCATCGTAAAGAGCGTACTGCTTGGGCGAAGCGACTGCCGGGAAATGTGAATGAAAAGCAAATCGAGCCCACCGCGATACTGTACAACCGCGACCAAACACGACACGCTCGTCGCGACAAAGAGGATCCAAAAAACCGCACGGCGTAGCCCACTTGATGTCAGGTTGTACGCAACAAGAAAATAAACGAGAAGCAGCCAGTATGATTTCCAGTCTCTGAGCGCCCTCGGGAGAGTCTCCGACATCAACACCGATGGGATTGCCGACACAACGAGCAGCAGACATGCCAGTGTCATTGGGTCGTTCTTGATCTCGGCGTACCGCTGGCGAACCGACGGAACGGCGATGATGCCGATTATGCTCGCGAGGAAACCGAGCATGATCGACACATTGGCACCCGCGATGGAGAACGGAATAAAGACGGCGAGTCCGCACAGCGAGACTGCAGTGAGGTAACGGTAGGATTTCTGGGCGAAAACGTGCACGACGCTCTATAGCCTGATCGCCAGAGAGAAACGATGGGTATCGTCAAACGCTTCGGCCGCGTCGAAATTGGCGTTGTAATCGAGCTGAATGCGGCTGATCCGCAGACCGATTCCAAAGTGGGGGACGGAGCGGTTTTCACCCGTTGTGATGGTGGATATTCCGCCGCGCAATGCGAGTACTTCCGAAAACAGCCATGATTCACCACCGAGGACGAGACGTGCGATCCCGCCAAACGCCCCGACGACATCTCCCTCGACCAGTATCAGATCCCAAGGGCGGTAGGCCAGGGCAAACGTGAACGAGCGCTCCAGGGCGTAGTCCTCGCCGCTGTCGAACATGAGTTTCGAGAAGACGTTTCGGCCGACCGCGCCAAAGTCGAGATTTTCGAGCAGCGCGATGCGGAACCCCACATTAAACGTCGTCCCCCTCGCCTCGAACTGACCGAGGTCCCCGGTGGAGAGCAGCAGACCGAGACTGGCCCCAACCGACCAGAAATAATCGGGCGAGTACGAATACCCAAGGAGGAACGAGTTCTCGCTGTATTTCTTTCCGTCCGAGAGCTCGAGCGACAAATTGCTGTAGATCAGACCGAACGAGTGAATCGAGTATGCGAGTCCCGGTCCATCGATCGGGCCCGCGTAAAGCCCGCGGGCGTACGCGAGGTACGACTGTTGAGCGTCGGCGTCGGGAACCAGATCGACATACGAGAACCCAAGCCGGCCTCGCTCGAGAAGCGATAGAAGCGCCGGGTTCCAATAGGTCGCTCCTTCATCGGTACCAAAAGCCACGGCGGCCCCACCCATACCCCACGCCCTGGCACCGTAGCCGGGCGCGGCAAAGCTCCCACCCCTCGAATATCCGGCGTGTGCCGTCGGAGCCGTGAGACACCCCGCGAGGGCCAATGCAAAAACGACACGAAACAACTTCATCGGTTCACTTCCCGATCTCTACGGCTCGAACAAAAATATCTCTCGAAAAACAAGATCACCACCACCGGTGTATTTGACATGGGCAACGGCGACGAGCGGTCCCTTTTTGACCTGTTCGTTGTCCCCGTTTAGGCCGTCCCACAGGATCGAAATATTCGTGCTCGAATCTTGGTTGTAGAGCATTTCAACGAGGTTACCACTCATGTCATAAATTCGCAGCGTCACGGCAATCGTTGGTTCGGCAAGGTTGATCTGAAACGAATCGTTTGGCCGGAAGGGCTGCAGGATGAAAAGGCCCATGGATGTGTCCAACGTGACTTCGATCGTGTTGGAAGGGCCGCTCGTGTTTCCCGCCTCGTCCACGATCTCGGCCCAGATTCTGTTGAGCCCCGGATCGAGCGTGAGGGCGTGCGGCCATTGGCCGGGACCTTTGGGAAAGATGGTGTCCGGCGCCGCGTCGTTGTGATAAATGATCATGATATCTTCGAACCCGATCGAGGGATCAATCACACCGTCGAGAAGAAAGTCCGGTGAATGAACGACGGGTGGGGGGTGGGTGAGCAGCGGCGGTGGTGGAGACGTCTGGTCCCATGTCACGTCGAGGCTCAGCGTCCGGTAGAGGCCGAGTCTGTCCCTCGTTTTCAAACCCACCGTATATTTGATCTCTTCCTCGAGAATCGAATCGGCGAGTGCAGCACTGAAAAACAGCGTGTCCGATCTGAAATATGTGGTGAGGATCTGCTCGAACGGTGGGTTTTGGATCACCGGTGTTGCGTACCTCACCCAAACCGAGTCGTATACGCCGTGGCGGTGCCAAGTCCACCCATACAGACTATCCGGCAGGACTTGAAGAACCGCCCCATTTTCGAGATTGGTCACGGCAATTTCGGGTCCATCGAGATCGATATCAATCGGATAAAACGCGGCCGACGAATTGCCCGCCCGGTCGGTCACCGTTACCGATATTCTGTGCAGTCCGTCTTCCACCGCGCTCGCCCCATCCCAGGTCTCCTTCAGCCCACCGTTGGCAGGCAGGAATCGCTCGGGGAAGTCTTGTACACGATCTCCACCGGGATCGTTGATGATGAGAATCACACGCACACTGTCCGATGGCGGCGGATCGGTCAGTTGGTAGGTAATATCCAGTTTGGACGGCTGGGTCGTATCGGGCGACTCTGGGGCGAAAACGTCCGGCGGGAATACATCGGTGATCATCACTTGCGGTGTCGTGACGTCGACAAACACATTTGAAAACTCGGTGTCAAAGGAAGTACTACTTTGCGCAGTGACGAGAACGAGAAAAGTGTCCTCCGCAGCCAGAGAACCGCCAGAATCCCTCCCATCCCAGCTCACACTGTATTCGGTTATCGGTTCCTGGGCAACACCGTCGATCAGCGTCTTCAGGATCGTGGTGGAGTCTTTTTCAACCACGAAAACAGAAACCGTAGCAGACTCGGCAAGCGCATATGAAAACGTCACTGAGTCGCGGGTGGCGTCGCCATTTGGGGAAAAGTAGCGAGGGACCACGCGGAGGTACTCGATGAGCACCGCCTCACCGGCACCAACCACGCCGCGTGGCTGACCGGCGATGAGCGCAAGCAGCGTTATCACCAATGAAACGACGAGACGAGGACCCAGGATCGATGTGTTCTTCCGCCGATGATTCACGGTCACTCGGACCTCGTTTCCATGAATCTCTCCACCAACACGGGCAGCACTTCACCGGCGGGGCCCTTGAGAAACACATCGGCCTCCATGGTAATCGGCGTAGCCTCCGGGTTCACCTCGATCACATTGGCGCCCGCGCGTTTGGCGACCGCAGGGAAACCCGCCGCGGGGTAAACGATGCCGGAGGTGCCAACGACCAACATCGTATCGCACCGTTCGAGGGAGGCAAACGATCTCTCCAGCGCGCTCGCCGGTAACATCTCGCCAAACCATACCACGTCCGGACGAATCAGTGACCCACAGGAGCACTTCGGGGGCACGTTGTCGTCGTCCGGGAGCTCCTCTATGGGGTGCTCCATATCGAAGCACTTGTAACGGAAAACATTCCCGTGTACTTCGACGATGTTTTGCGAGCCGGCCTTTCGGTGCAGATCGTCGATGTTCTGGGTAATCACCACGAAATCATCGAAGAACTCTTGGAGTTTTGCGATGGCGAAGTGGCCGGGGTTGGGTTTCGCGGCGCCGATCATCCGGCGTCTGTCCTCATACCAGCGCCACACGAGCGCCGGGTCCTGCCTAAATCCCTCGGGGCTTGCAAGGGTTTGGGGATCGTAGTTCGCCCACAACGCATTTGGCGCGTCCCTAAAGGTCGGAATTCCGCTTTCCTTTGATATGCCGGCGCCTGTCGAGACGACGACCGACCGGGCTGTCCCAAGGAGCTTGACTGCACCATCTATAGATTTATCTAGGTCCGACATCAGCGATCCTCTTTTCTCGAGATCGGGAGAGCGTAGCAAGTGCGATGCCCGCGATGATCATGCCCCCGCCCATCGCGACCCTCAGTGTAACCGTTTCCCGGAGAAAAATCCAGCCAATGAGACATGCCAGACTGGGGATGATGAAAGTCTGGTAGGACAGGATCGTGACATCGATATGTTTTATGATCCAATAATAGAGCCCAAACGCGGCGACGGAACCGAAGACGGCCAGGTAGACGATGCTCGTTACCGTCAGCGTGTCGAACCTGATGGTTCTGTGCATTTCGATCAGTCGCCCGCCTGTCACAAGCACGATACCACCGACGATCATCGGAACGAAGATCGAAGCGAGTGGATGGTAGGCACGCGAGTACCGTTTCACCGCGATCGACGAGAGACTGGCAAAAAAGGCGCTAAGAAGCACCGCCGTAATACCCCACAGGCCCTCGCGGCCGCCCAATGAGAGTCCGTCGGAAAAGATCACGACCACACCAAGAGTCCCGATCAAGATACCTCCCACCTTGGGCAAAGTCAGCGGATCGCCAAGGAATAGCCGCGCGAGAATGGCGACGGTGAGCGGCATCGTACTAAAGAGAACCGATGTCAGTCCCGATGTGATGAATTGCTCGGCCCAATAGACGAGCGCGTATGGGACGGCAATCTGAAACAGTCCCAAAAAGAGGGACAAATAGAGGAACGTCCTTTCGCGCGGGAGCTTGATCCGTTGATGACGCAGAATTGCAAAAATGATGATTGATGCTATGATAAATCGAATCCCCGCCGCGGTAACTGGTGGCGCGCCCTCCAGGCCGACCTTGATCATGATCCAGGTCGAGCTCCAGATCAGGCACAGGGCGCTGAAGACGATTATCTTGACCCCGTTGCTCATTCGTTCGTCCATCCAACGGCGCGGCGAAACCGGGTGCGAGGGTCCGACCCCGCGTCCAAAACCCCAATGAAGAACCACAACGATACGCGTAGACCCAAGCTATGGCAAGGTCTCTCTCTTGCCGGTGTGGGAGCAGCTCTCGCGGTATTTGGCGCGCTCGACGCGGACGGGATGTGGCTGCCGCTCGGTGTGAGACTGGTGTTTCTCACCGCGGGGGCGTCGTGTCTCGGGGGGCTCCTTCTTTGGCTCGTTTTGTCGACCGCGCGGTCAACCGAGTCTCCACGTGATGCCAGCCCGCCCCTCGAGGAGTCATTTCATCAACACAAGAAAACGATTTTGGCGGTGATTTTTGTTATCCATCTTGTCTCCACCCTGTTCTTTTTCCCGCCGCGGGATGTCTTCAATACCAAGCCCGTGGTGACGCTCGACCACGCCTTTCACTACTACCAAGTCCACCGCGCGGCCGACGTGTTCTGGGGCACCGGGCGCCTTCATGCCTACGATCCCTTCTTCATGGCGGGCTATCCAAGCGCGCTCTTTGATCTCGATGTGAAAGCGGCCGAGCTGTTTTGCTCACCGTTTCGTGGTGGAGGCGTCGCGGTTGCGTTCAAGCTATTCATGCTCCTCTGCTATTTGACACTCGTTTTTACCGTCTACAAGGGGTGCAGATATCTCGGGCTCAGCGAAAGGGAGGCGATCATTGGGGTACTGGCACTGTTGGTCTGCTGGCACTGGGGCCGACCCTATGCTTCGCATTTCCGTTATGCGGGGATGTTTGGATTCGTGTGTGTGAGTCACCTGTCGGTTCTCGTTTTGGGACTGTTTCGACGTTTTCTGATTGGGAAAAACACCATCTTGTTCTTCATACTCGGTCCGCTGGCCTTCTTCGTCCACCCGACAGCAGTGGTCATTCTCTGCGTCCCGGTCATCCTCACGGTGGTCGTCGAGGGAAAGCGGACCACGCTCAGGCGGCTACTTCTCTTGTTTCTCTGGTGTGTGTGCGTTGTCGCCGTGAATGCCGTGTGGGTGGTGCCGTTCTTCGAGTACGCTCACACCAAGACCGCCTCGGAGGCGTTTTTTCAAACGGCGGGGTTGAGTGACCTCGGTCGGATTTTGTTTCGCCCGAGTTGTCTCCCTGTGGTCCTGTTTTTGGGCTTGGTGATCCCGGGGGTCTGGCAGATCCGGAAACAAAAGGGAATTGGTAGAGCCGGGGTCATGTTGCTCCCCGTGATTTATCTACTGCTGCTGACGGCATACGGTGTTCGTCTGCCCGGTCTTCGACATCTCGAGCCCGGGAGATTTCTCCTGAGCGCGATTTTCTTTGCGGCGCCGCTTGCGGGACCGGGCGGAGCTTGGGTATTGGACGTGGTTGGGAGGTGGGTCGCGCGGCGTCGGATCCGGGCGTTTCTGCAGTGGAGTGCGGTCGCAACGCTGGCCGTCGCGCCGTTGTATCTCTCGCTTCTTTCCGCGCGCACCGGGTACAAACATCGGATTTCCACAAACCTCTCCGGCGAGGTTCGAGAGTTGATCGACGCGGTCAACGGGTGTGTCGATACGTCCGGCAGACTGATGATCGAAGACGGACCGGCCGCCCTCTATGGCGAGACCCATCTTCCTGGAGTGTTGCCCGTCTATACAGGAGTCGAACAAATCGGTGGACCTTATCCCTTCACATTTCTCCAACACCACTTCGCAACCTTTCAATCCGACAAGGCGATGGGCCGGCCGATCTCCTCGATGGCCCCGGCCCAGTTTTGGGGGTATTTGGATCTGTACAACATCGGCTGGATCGTAACGGCGACGGGCGAGAGCAGGGACTTTGTCTCGCGTTTCTCTACGGAGGTCGACGTCGAGCCACTGAGCCGGAGGACGCCTGAGAAACCGCTGGTCGAGACGGTGTGGAAGTCGCGCCGGTACACGCTATGGCAAGTCAACCGGCTGCGGTCGTTTACGGGGAGTCCGGGTGATCGTGTTCGGGCCACGTTCAACCGGATCGAGGTCGAGCTCGAGACGGTCCCCGAGCGATTCCTGTTACGCTATCACTGGGATGAGGGGCTTGTCGCCAGCCCGCCGGCACGTGTCAACAGGGTTTTCCAGCTCGATGATCCCACGCCCTTTCTCTTGGTCGAGCCAAACGGAGCATCGTCAATAACGATAGAGTATTAGGGCGCATTTTTCATGCAGTGCCTTAGTGTGAAGCAAATTGACAATGCCTCCATTTTAGGGTATAATAAGGCTTACCACCGCACGATTTTCAACCCCAGGAAGCCTTAGGAAATCAACTGCTAACGGAATGAGTCGACATTAATGTCAGCCTCTAACACCCGGCTCCTGATCATCGGGCTGTTTTTGTCCGCGCTGGTATTCCACCTGACGGTCGTAGCGCAGGATTTCTCCGTGCTCGCCAAAAACGGGTTCCTCTACGACGACAGTTTTTACGCGTTCAAAATCTCACAGAATATCGCCCGTGGTGACGGTATCAGCTTCGACGGCGTTCATCAAACCAACGGTTTTCAGCCGCTCTATGTGTTTCTGTTGGTGCCTTTCTTTTACTTCGCCGGGTCGAATTTGACCGCTCCCATCTATGCGGCCCTGGCGTTTTCGGCACTTTTGACGGCGCTCACCGCGGTCCTGCTATATCTGATCGTCCGACGCTACGTGAGTTGTAAGATCGCCGTTCTCACAGCCGCCATATGGGCGTTCTCTCCAGTTGTGACGAGGCAGAGCGCGAACGGACTGGAGACCTCTCTCGCGCTGTTGCTTTTTGCCTCGGTCGTGTATTTGTACCTCAGTCGAATCAGACCGGTTGAACGACCAAGGACCCGCCACTTCATTCTCCTTGGGGTGCTGCTTGGTCTTGCGGTTCTCGCCAGGATCGATGAGATTTTCCTCGCGCTCGTGATTCTTCTCGATTATCTGTTGGTGCTCAGGAGACGAAGGGCCATGGCAGGAGCGCTCGGCAAGGTCGGTGTCGTTGTCATCTGCGCGTTGGTGGTCTATGGTCCGTGGATGCTCTATGGCGTGGCCACGACGGGGCACCTGTTCCAGGACAGCGGGTCGGCGACACGATACCTGTCGATGGCCTACGCGCCGCTTTTTGATCTAGGGTCGTCGGACATGGTGGCATCCGGCCCGAGCGCTGGATTTGTCTGGGGACACGTCGTCCACTCCTTCTCCGTGTTGAAAATTGCCCCCCCGACGCACGCGTTTTTCCGCGCAATCGAGAAGTTCGGCGTTGCCGTCGGCGCCCCACATTTGGCCGTGGTTCTTGCCGACGTTCTTGGGTTGGCACTGGTTGCCGCGTTTGTGTATCTCGTGGTTCTCCGTAGACGCGCGCTCAAGGTCACGGGCTTCGAAGAGGTCCAGTTTCTGCTTCTCTACGTCGTTGTCGTTATCGCCGCGTACTCGTTGTATGTTTTTGGGGTGTTCTTTTTTGCCCGGTACTATTACCCGCTCTACTTTGTGATATGTCTCTACGCTGGCCTTTTGATCGAGGAAGTGTTCAGGAAGTTCTCCGCTCGGGCGGTGGTCGGACGATCACTGGCCGCCGTCATCCTCGTTGGGTACCTGGGTGTTTTTGGGTACATGGCCTATGCGTGTGTCTGCCGGTCGAACTCGGTGTATTGCTTTTACGATGTGGCGAAGTGGGTGGAAGCGAACACGCTCCCGGATGACACAATCGGTGTCTTTCAAAGCGGCGCCATCGGATATCTGTCGGACCGCAAAGTGATCAACCTCGACGGGAAAGTGAACCGGGACGCGCTCGAGGCGTTAAAAGACAAGCGGCTCGATGAGTACCTCAGAAAAGAAGGTGTCGATGTCGTAATCGACAATGCAAACGTGCTCGATCTTTTCCTTACTCCCTCGTTTGGAAATCCGCCATCGAAAGACGACCTGACCACGCTTGGCTTGGATCAAATCATGCACGGGGCAAGCGACGGGGTCCCGGGTTGGGCGGCCTATCGCGTCAATGGCTTTGCCGAGTCGAGTGGGGGAGGCGGTTCTTCGACGCTGCCCGAGTCCCACCACCGGCGGTAGACCTTCCGCATTCTCGCATTCGCGATCGACATCACCTCATTCGAATTGGGAACGGCAGGTTCCCGGTCATCTCCACGAACCGGTCCGAGGCTACGATCGATCGCCTAGAGTACTCTCTCAAGTGGGTGCTTTAATCGATTGCCATATTGACTGTTACACAGCACGATGACCTTGCGTCTCCGAACTGTGAC
Organism: Candidatus Latescibacterota bacterium; assembly: GCA_020352495.1. Classification (GTDB taxonomy): domain Bacteria; phylum Krumholzibacteriota; class Krumholzibacteriia; order WVZY01; family WVZY01. The sequence continues at coordinate 3,339,038 of CP070677.1, read as the reverse complement.
CTCACGCCGCCCCGGTGGGGACTCGACGAACTCGCCATCGATGTGCATCGGGTAGGCCGTATCGGATTCGATGGAGAGCGATTCGACCCGGAGCATTGTGACCTCGGGCCTGCGGACGTGCCGCCCTTTGAGCACCTTGGGGAGCAAACTGATCATTCGAAGCCGGCCCATCGGCTCGACGACACAGACATCGATGAGCCCGTCGTCGGGGTAGGCGTCCGGCCAGAAGTAAAACGCCCCGCCTGTCCGGATCCCATTTCCGATACTGATCAGGAGCTTTTCGCCATCGATCTCGTCCCCTTGCGGCGTGGTCAATCTGAAACGTAGACAAGAATACGAGGCCAGGGCTTTGACGACGGCGGCCATGTACCTCAAGTGACCGCGGACGAGCCTGATGCTGTGGCTGTATCGATTGACCTGGCCCTCGAACCCGAGGCCGGCACTGTTGATGCAAAAGCGGTCGCCGAAGTCGAGCACGTCGAGTCTTGCTGCGTATCCCGCTCTCAAGACGTCTATCAGTTCTTTGGGTGTTCTTGGACAGCCAAGGAGGCTTGCGAGATCGTTCCCCGCACCGTAGGGAATCACAACGAGTGGCACCGGATCGGGCGCGGCGCCCATCATACCGTTGACGGCCTCGTGAATCGTTCCGTCACCCCCGATGATGGCGAGGACATCGACATGGGGAGTCAATTCTCTTGCCAGACGTACAGCGTCACCTCGCTGCTTTGTTGTTTCGATCGAAGTCTCGATGCCAGCCGCACGTAAGGCTTGGCGGAATGCATCCGTACCGGGGACATGGCGGGCCCTGCCGGCATTTGGATTGAGGATGATAGCGGTCTTCATTGGGTTCACGTCCCCGGAGTCTGCGTCAGGAACTCAGGTTATTGGAACACCGGCTTCGAGTACAGGCGTTTTTCGGGTCTGCCTCCTCGCCGCGCTCCACACCGTTTTTCGCTGTCACCCTGTTTCTTGACGTGTCGGGAACGCCCACCTATAATCGCCAGGCAACGTCACACCGTACCGCAACTACGATGAGAAAACAGACCGCACAATCGTCCCACCGGGACAGGCTCAAGATTGGCTACATCGCATCCCATCTCTACCGTCACACGTTTGAGATCAACGAGGTTGCCGAGCTGCTGAGGCAACGCCCCGGGACGAGGATCTATTCGTTTTACAGACCGGGAAGGTCCCGGAAAATCCAGCTCGGGCGTGTCAACGAAATTACCGGTGAGATCGTGACGTGGTCCTATGGATCGATTCTGCGGAGTTTTGTCGAACTCTGTCTCAATTCGCCGATCAAGATGGCCAATGGCGCGGCGCAGCTTGCGTGGCGGTCAAAATCCAACCCCGTGTATTGGATCAAAAATCTGATCGTGTTCTTCGTTGCGCTCCCCTTGCTCGCCGACGCGCGTCGTCACGGGCTCACACATCTCCACGCGAATTTTGGCTCTTCGCCGGCAACGATCGCTTGGTTGGGGAGGAAGATGTTGGGGACCGGCATGTCGATTCGATATCATTCGTTTGACATTCATCTCAACACGATCGGGTGGAGAGACCCTTTGAGATACCTCAAGCTCCGTGACGCTGACTTGGTGCTCGCCGTCCACTACGACGGTATCGGGCACTTGAAGCAAAAAGTCCCGGACGTCGCGGACGACAAGTTTGGGGTAATCCGGGTCGGTGTCGCGTTCGATCCGGAGCCAAAGCGCGAAGAGAGCTCCGAACCACCTCTCGTGTTGGCCGCGGGGAATCTCGTTCCGGCAAAGGGATTCGACATACTGGTTCGCGCCGTCGGTATCTTGAAAAAGAGGGGGATGGATGTACGGCTCCGGATTTTGGGTGAAGGACCCGAAAGAACACACCTCGCCTCGATGATAAGGGAAAACGACATCGGCGATCGGACAGAGATGCCGGGGTACTACCAGCACGAAGAATTCGCACATCACCTGGCAGAGGCGGTGATGTTGGTCGTACCCGCGACGATCACTGGGACCGGTGTCAGGGAGGGACTCCCAACGGTTTTGGTTGAAGCGTGGCTCGCAAGTACGCCGGTGATCGCGGCGCCCATCGGTGGGATTCCAGAGGTCGTTGAAAACGAAAAAACAGGGCTTGTTTTTTCGCCCGGCGATGCCCAGGCGTTGGCGGACTGTATCGACCAATTGGTCCACTCGCCGGAGCTTCGGGAAAAGCTCGCTCGGAACGGTCGCGGCCACGCGCGCGAACTGTTTTCACTAGAGGAGAATGTTCGGAAGCTCGTCGAGGAGATCGAACCTGTCTACGACGCGCCCGCCGAGCCGACGGCGCCCAGCTACCCGGAGCTCGGGATCGAGGCCGCTGAGGGCGGCTCGCCGCT
>CP070677.1:3331227-3336582 GCA_020352495.1 Candidatus Latescibacterota bacterium | reverse complement strand
GAGGATTTTCGGGACGGGAGAGGTCCTGATTGTCACGAGCCGCGTGTTGTCTTGGGTGAGCGGGTTTCTTGCAATCCTCGGCATGTTCATCCTCGCCCGGGCGCTGGATCTCAGGGTATGGACGGCACTTCTCTGTGCTCTCTTCTTTGCCACGCACGTGTGGTTCGTTCGTTGGACGGCGCTCAGCATGGAGACGGCGTCCGCGGTTCTGGCCATTGTGGCCGTCGGTGTCGTATCCGTCCGCTCGTATCGCGACCATAGGAACGCATGGCTTTTGGGATTCACATTGGCGGCGGCGGCGCTGCTCCGACCCGAGTCGTATTTGTTGGTGCCAGTGTACCTCGCGGCGGTCGTTCTCTCGGGTAGGACCTGTGAGAGGTCTTGCGTATTTCGTACGCTGCTGTTGTTTTCTCTTATGATTGTGCCTTGGCTTGCGTTCGCAAAATACCATATCGGGAGTTTTCTCCCAAACACGGCGGGCGCAAAGAGCGGTGGGATGATTGTCGATCCGATCGTGTTCGTCAAAAAGTTCCTTCCGATCGCAAAAATAGTGGGAAGCGCGGAGGGAATGCCGGTGTTGGCGGTGCTCGGGTCGCTCGTTTTCTTTGGCAAACGATCCAGAGTTTTTTCACAATCGCACCGATTGTTATTTCTTTGGGTGTTGGCCCTCCCGATCGCATACGTTTTGTTCGACGTTCAGGTGCTCTCGAGGTATATGCTTCTGACGAGCCCGTTCACGATCGTTTTGGGTTTTAGCGCTCTGGAACAGTTGGTGGAGAAGGCTCGAGCCCCCCGTGTTCGGGAACGGCTTTACCGATGGGTTCCGGGACTGGCGGCGCTCGCCGCGATGGCGGTGAACGTCTTTCTCTATGCAACGGTCGTCATCGCCCCTTCGAAAGCTTTTTCGTACGACCTCACCCATAACCTGAGGGACCTCGCCCTCTTCGTCAAAGAAAATTCGAGCCCGGGCGACGTTGTGGCCGCGGCCGACATCGGCTACCTGGCATTTTACTCGGAGCGGCGTGTTCTCGATTTGGGCGGTTTGGTGGACAACGAGACCCACAGACTTCGGGAGGTGAACAGCTACGAGGAGATTGTGGAGAAGGGGATGTACCTGACTTTGCCAAAGTTCCCGTTGGTCCATTTTTTCATCGACCGTGAGCTATCCGCAAACCGGTTCGACAAGAAGGTCATCAACGGATACCGCTTTGATAGTATTATGGTCACCCAGGTACGCAACCTGGGCATCAAAAAACCGGGACCCTATTTCTACACACTCTATCGTTTGACACCTCTGGGAAATGCAAGACCTTGACCAATCCGATATTCGAGTCCCAGCGGACATGCAGCCCGAGGAAATGCCCGATCTTCTCAGGTATTGGTATCTTGGTTCGACAGCGAGACGCCACATGATGCTTCGGAGATTCGCTGAGGTCGATACCGAGATACCGCCGACGGGCGCCCAGAGAATCCTCGACATCGGCTCCGCCTGGGGGTACAACGTGATGGCGCTCTCCCGGGTTGGCATCGACGCCGTCGGAATGGATCTTGTCATCGATCAGTTTGCCGTAGGGGCCCGTATCGCCGGTGAGAACGGGCTCCACCTCTCGGTCGTCGGAGCCGACGCCGCGCATCTCCCGTTTGGCGACGGCGAGTTCACAAGCATCACGATGGTGGAAACGTTCGAACACATCTACGAGCAAGACCGGGCCCGGGCGATTGCCGAATGCCGTCGGGTCCTCGGCGCCGGCGGACGTCTCATCCTCTCGACACCAAACCACGGGAGCATTATCGAACGCGTAAAGCGAATTGTGGTTAAACTGCCGTGGCTTCAACGCCGGTTGCCCACGATGTGCTACCCCGTAGGGGACATAGCACGTTCCGAGTACCATCCGTATCGGTATCACCGGCCCTGGTCGGTTGGGGAGATCACGGATCAGATTGAGTCGCTGGGGTTCAAGGTGTTGAAAGTAAAGCACTTCCTTTTTGTTTTTAAGAACGCGCCCGACACGGTGGTTCCAGCACTGACCCTCCTCGAGAGAATCCTCGAAAAAACGCCCGGTCTTCGCCGTTTGGCTGCCACGGTATGTGTCGTGGCGCAGAGGGTGTAATCCTACATCAAAATTCGAGATACGCGTCTGGGTTTGAACCGTCGCGGACGGTGCGGGGAGAATCCATACTTATCCACAAAAATCATCCCAAAAGTCTTTTTTCGGCTTGACCTAATCCCAAAAAAAGCCTAATCTGGGCGACATTGTGGTGGTGGTTCCCAATCTTGCTCAAGTCTGAGCGATAAATTGCAACTTATCAGAAATAGATGAACAACTACTTCAACGAGAAGAGCCTTCATTCGATTGACTCTAAGGGACGAATACTCCTTCCCAAGGATATCCGCGGCCATTTCCGGATCAAGAAAGCCGAGGTCCTCCACCTCGTTCCGAACCTCTCCGGGCCGTCCTACCTCGAGATCCGGTCCGCTTCACAGTGGAAGAAGTACTGCGAGAGTTTAAGACAGCAAGAGTCCGGTGAAAAGAAAAAAGACTCATTCCGCTACGCGATGATGCTCCAGGAGACGGCAACGGTAGACGGGCAGGGCAGGATACTCATCCCCCAACGGATCCGCGAGACGTGCAAGTTTGGAGAGACAGTGGCCATCGTCAACATGGATGTCTACATCGAGGTTTGGGCCAAGGAACACATGGATCAGAAGTACGCCGATATGGTCCGGGCGTTCAAGGAACTCAATGATCGGATGTTCTGATGCGCGGGCACATTTCCCCACGAGACTCACACGCGCGTACGATCTCTACCGGGCGGGTGTGTTTGAGAGGAGTCCCCGATGCATCACGTGCCGGTGATGGTAGAAGAGGTTCTACGGTATCTCGTCAGCGAGGACTCGAGGTTGATACTCGATGGGACAGTCTCATGTGGGGGGCACGCGCGGGCGATTCTGGAGTCGCATCCCCATCTCAAACTGATCGGTATCGATCGGGACGGCGACGCGATCCGGGTGGCGGAGAGGATACTGGAAAGTTACGCGCCAAGAGTCCGGTTTTTCAGAGGGAATTATACCGACACGCCGCGTTTTCTCGGAGAGAAAGAAATGCTCGACGGTGTCTTGCTTGATCTAGGTTTGTCGAGCTTTCAACTCGACGACCCTTCCCGCGGGTTCAGCTACCTGCATGATGGGTCCCTCGACATGCGAATGTCAAAAGAGGGGATTACCGCGAAGCTGCTTGTCGAAAAGACCAGTGAAACCGAGTTGACCAGAATCATCAGACAGTACGGTGAGGTCACCGGTGCCCGAAAGATTGCGAGAGCGATCAAAAACGCATCGGAGCTGGGTGAAATGGAATCGACGTTCGATCTAAAACGAGCGGTTGAAACGGCGCTGGGCACAAAAACAACCCCGGCGGTTCTCAGCAAGGTGTTCCAAGCGATTCGTGTCGCGCTGAACAAAGAGCTGGACAATGTCGAGTCGTTTCTGGGGTCGGTTCTCGGCCATATGAACAGCGGCGGCCGGTTGGTCGTCATAAGCTATCACTCGTTGGAAGACAGGTTGGTAAAGGGTTTCTTCAAAAAGCAGAGCACGAGCTGTGTGTGTCCGCCCGAGGTGCCGGTGTGCGTGTGTGGGCACAGGGCAACGCTCGAAGTCCTAACGCGTCGGGTGGTCAAACCATCGGCCGCCGAGGTGAGCCAAAACCCCCGGGCGAGGAGCGCAAGGTTGCGGGCAGCGAAAGTCATCAACTAGAGACGTGTCGAGGTGCCGAAGTGAAAAGAGAAGTGCGAAACAACGTATACAAACGGTTTAGTCAGGTTATGGTGTCGGCGCTGACTGGACAGGCGAGGGTAAGCGTGACCATCGCCGTGTACTCGGTGATCGCGTTGTTGCTCCTGTCCTACGTGTCGGCGCAGATATACGCCGGTCTTTTGATGCAAGAGATCGCCGAACTGAAACAGGTGAGGAGCGATCTCAACGAGGACGTGAACAAACTGACGAGCGATTATGTGTCTTTGTCGTCGAGAAGCCGGGTGTCGCGCTACTGCGAGGACAGACTCGGAATGGTTGAAGCAGCCGCTGGAGAGAGTCTCGAGATACTCGCTGTGAAAAACGCGGAAGGGGAGCTGGCGATACCCGTCGAGCTAACAAAAAAACAGCCGGTGATCCCGTCCGCGTATCGCTACACGTTGAGGCCGACCAAAGAACGACCGGGACAATGAGCAGAAAAAGAAAAAACACGAGACTCTATATCGTTGGCGGGGCGTTTGTGCTCATCACGATCGTCCTTTGGGGAAGGCTGGTTCAGGTACAGGTTTTGGAACGAGCCCACTACGCCGACGTCGCAAAAAGCCAGTGGAAGGTAAAAAGAGAGATACCGCCCGTGAGAGGCGGTATTTTTGACAGGGGGGGGCGCCCGTTGGCGCTGAGCAGTCACTCGTGCTCGGTGTCGCTGAGACCGGAAGACGTCAAGGACCCAGACAAGGTCGCTTCAACGTTGTCAAAGAACCTCTCCGTTTCGCGCAAATCCATCCGTAAACAGCTTCGTTCGGGAAAGTCGTTTGTGTGGGTGAAAAGGCAGTGTTCGCTTTCCAAGAAGGTGCAGGAACTCCTGACATCTCTACCCGGTGTGGAAATCCATCGCGAAGCGGATCGGGTCTATCCGTACGGAAGCGTGGCGGCCAAGATCGTGGGTTTTGTAGGCCACGACAACCGTGGAATGGCCGGGATCGAGGCGGCTTTTGAGGAACAGCTCCGTGGTGCCCCCGGGTGGGAAGAGGTCCAACGCGACGGTGCGTACCGATCCAAAGGATACCACACCTATGCCCGTCAGAAACCCATTGACGGCAAACATGTGTTTCTGACCATTGACGCGCGGCTCCAAGAGATCGCCGAACTCGAACTACAACGGGCCGTAGAGCGCACAGAGGCGAGGGGCGGGATCGTTGTCATGATGCAGTGCGACACCGGAGAGATCCTTGCGTTGGCCGAGCTTCCATCGGCGCGGTCCCGTTCATCCGGATCAAGAACAGATTCGCTTTGGACGATTCGATCCATCTCCTGTGTTTATGAACCGGGATCGACGTTCAAGCTGATAACGGCGGCAGCGCTGCTCGAGAATTCGAAGGTTCAGTCTTTCGATGTCTTCGACGGGGAGAACGGCCGGGCCGATTTGGGAGCGGCGGTGATCTCGGACGCGCACCCCCACGACGAGCTCACATTTAGGGAGGGGTTTGTTCAATCAAGCAACATCGTGATGGCCAAGGCTTCGCTTCGGCTCGAACCGAGAGAGTTTCTAGAGTTCATTCGTCTGTTCGGGTTTGGCTCGGAAACGGGGATCAGTCTTCTTGGTGAAT
>CP070677.1:3319928-3331127 GCA_020352495.1 Candidatus Latescibacterota bacterium | reverse complement strand
GGTATTCACGTTTGAGAAATACCATGGCCCCGGTGTGGATCTTATCGGCAATCGCCTGCATCTTCTCGTTTCCCGGTGAATGCCGTCTGACACCGAAGAATGTGATTACCGCGGCGAGCATCCCGAGCACACCGAGCCACGGAATCACCTGAATGAGGGCGGGATTCATAAAAATGTCCTCCTTGTGGTTACCGATGACTTCCCATAAAGTCCCCTGACCGGTCAACCGCCACGGGGGCGTTTATTGTCGTGAGATTTTCCGTGGGGTCGAGTGCCGAGGAAGTGCGCGCAGTCCGTACGATGAGTCTTTTCTTATACCTTTAACAACAATCCCACCGGCAAACGCCGGTGGAAACATCATCGCCACGCGCTGTTGTTACGTTCCCTGGATCCCATTTTTAGCAGAAACGTTTATGGGTCAATTGGGCGGAAGTATATATATGTGGGCCATTTGGGTCAAGTGAAATATGGGAATCATCGGCCAATGTCGCGTATGGGTCACAGGAGTCACGCGGAGGCGGTGTCGGAGCGGCTGTCCGTGCGGCACACTACTCCGGTTCCAGGATCCGCAGGGCGTCTCCGTGGGTGCCACCCATTTCATCCGAGGTATAGCAGTGCCCCATGTGATCGAAGAAGAGAATCTGCGAGCCGGCGGGCCGGTAATCCCGAAGTGTATCCCCTTGGTCCTTGAAGAAGACATCGAGATCGGGGGAGGAATAGAAAAGCTTGAGCGCGCTGCCCTTGCCCAACGCGGCCACGACGTTGTCCTTGTACCAACTGCTCCTCTCTCTGTAGATCATGAAAAGCCGGTCTTTTCCGCTCCTCGTATTCGTCTTCCTCTTGATGTCATCGTATGCGTTTTTTGCGATGACGGCCCGTCTCAGAACAAAGTTCTTTGGGAGAAGGATGTCTTTTCTCAAATGATTCGATTCGTTGGCCCTCACTTTTGTAATACACATGACGGCGACGAATCCCACCAAAACGCCGGCGACTATTCTCGAATGTTTGGGATTACGTTGCGCGAGAAGATCGTCCAAGTCCTCCATCACCGGGGCAAGAAGCAGAATCATTCCAAACGCGGGAATGTAGTTGTGGAGATAAAACGTGTGTTGCCCGAGAAAAAGCACGGGGGCGATTGTGAGAAGATAGTACGCCAAAGAAAAAACGACCAGCGAGTGCCGGTTTCTCGCCAGGTTGTACACGACGAGAAGGAGAATCACCAGATGGCCAACGGTGAGCCCCGGTGACCCAACATTCGCTATGAATGGCATGACGACCGATAAATTGTACATCCAGTCGAGGTATGTCAACAGGTTAGCGACTATGTTCCCACCCAAATGAAATACATATGGGCCTTCGCCCGGGATGCCTTTCCATCCGAGCATAAAGAGCAGGTACATGATCATAACGGCGAGGTGGGGCGCCGTGTGATTGAGCGCCCGCTTTAATCGAGCTTTTCTTGTCTTTGCCGGTTCTTGTTGGTACACATAGAGAAGGAGAATCAAAGGAAGCGCGAGCGCCTGTTCCATGCTCATCAACGCAATGACGTAGGCCACGAGCGTAAGTACGACGAACCTGAGATACCTTGTCTCTATAGCCCTGATCCCCAGATAGAAGCCAAGTAGCAAAAACAGCAAAGCCGTTAGTTGTTGGACACAAGAGATCCAGGCGATGACATCCAGAAAGGCCACGTGAAGAGCAAAGACCGACGTGACGACCAACGCGGGAGTCGTTTTGATCTTGAACTTTGTCAACAACGTGAACACGAGAAAGATGTTGAGAACATGAAGGACAAGCGAGACCACGTGGTAGGGAAACGGGTCGAGCCCGAACAGTTTGTACATGGACCCGAAATAGAACACCTTGGTCAGCGGGCGGAACAGACCGGGCTCCGAGTCGAACATTTCGGCGAGAAACGTGTTGGGCGCAAATACGGCACGCTCCAATAAAATAAAGTCGTCTTGCAGAAAGAAGTACTTTGTGAGCGGGTAGAAACACACGATTGCGAGGATCGCTATCAGTCCGACAAGGAGGTACGGGTGGCCAAAGCGGGAAGGTGTCTTTTTGTGGGTGGTTTTAGCCATCGTGTCGGGCGTCCCCGCGACTCATGTCGCTGACCTCATAGAGCTCGTATCCAGAGAGTGCCATTCCAAGTCTTTCGTATACGGTTTTGGCTGTCTGATTGTGGGTGTCCACGTAGAGTCTCAAACCACACACCCCCTTCTCCGAGCGGGCCATGGTCTCGACGTGCCGGTGAAGCGCCCTGTATACCCCTTTTCCCCTGTGTCCCGGAGAAACAAACACACTCTGGATCCACCAGTAGTGGGCGTTTCTCCAGTCACTCCACTCCGTTGTGATGAGCAGCCCACCGACGGGCTCGCCGTCGCTTTCGGCTATGAGATATGTCCCCTTGGTGGGATCCTCGAAGACCGCCCGGACTCCCGCGGTAAGCGTCTCCGGCGCCAACGCCTTACCTTCGGTCTCACGCGCCATTGCAGAGACGAACGCAACCACTGTGTCCAAATCCGTTATTGACGCTTTTCTGATTTTGATCTGCATCTACAACCCTAGTCGAGCAAAACCATTTTTCGGGTCAACGTCGATCGAGAAATCTTGAGCTGATAAAAGTAAATGCCCGAGGCGACCCTTCTTCCGTTGTCGTTTTTTCCGTCCCAGGTGACGAGCGCTCCACTGTCTCCGCTTCTCGGGTCGAAGAGTGTCTTTACCACTCTGCCCTTTACGTCAAATATACGGATTCGGGCTCTCTCTCGAGTTGGGGTGGCAAACGAGAATTGCGTCTCTGTTCGGAACGGATTTGGGTGATTCTGACTCAAACGATACCCCGGCGTTTGCTCCGGTTCTCTCACCGCTGTCACCGGCGAGATAGTTGCAACGAGCGGGTTGGATGTCTGATCATAACGAAGCTCGGCCAAAAAGGGCGGCTGGTTTGGTGGTTCCACGTAAACGATGCGATTCCCAATAAATATGTTGTGCTCTCCAAGATAAGGGTCGGTGTTGGGTATCGCCTGATTCACCCACATGCCGCTCGCCCCGTACGCTTGCTCGTCTCCGGTGCACTGAGTCACCGGGGGGGTCGCGTCATCGAGGTAATAACTCGTATAGTCAAAACCCGGGATGTCGGTTGTCACGGACGTTGTATGAACGAGAGTGCCCTGAGCCCCTGTGACCATCTCCCACACGATCTGTCCGGGGATGACCGTCTCTGTTGGTTCGCCGTCGATGAGGACGCCATCGGTGTTGAGGTCATTGTAGTAAGTCATGCCCGCCGCGGCCGGGCTGTAGTCGTAGAAATCCATAACACCGGAGATGGCGTGAACGCGGAGATACGTTTTGATATCATGACGATTCTTGTAGAAGAAATGATCGCGTTGTGTCATAGGTCCGCTGTTGGCGCCCATGTATGATCGTATCGCACGGACGGGACCATCGATATTGGCAAAGAACGCACCCTCACCACCGCTAAACGTGTCCTCCGATCTGGCGCAGTTGCCCGGTGAGAACAGGTTTTTGTGACGGTCGAGGATCTCGTCACCCGTGGCGCCGCCCGCGTAAACATTGACCTCGTCACGAATCCATCGATCGCTAAAATGGGTCCGGTACGCGGATGTAATTGCCACGGAGTTTTCGGGATTTGGCCCCGAGGTCGTATTGTATGTCGTGAGATAAGGACCGGACAACAAAACGAAATTGTACGTCACGTAGTCTATCCCGGCACCGGGGACGAGACTGCCGTCGGATTCGAAGAGATAGGCATAACCGGTTTCAAATGTGAGTGGATCGGTTACCACCACCTCGACGCGGCTCCCCGGGACCACACCCGTCGGATCGGGTGTCGGCCAGGCGGCCGGGTCACCGGTGTCCTTTGCCATGAACACAAGCTCGTCGTCGTCATCAAAACCCGTGTCGGGATCTGCTCCCATAAACGTGCCCGCGTCGGTGTAAGCGAGTGTCGCAATCCCCACCGGGGTCGAATTGTATACCACGCCAAAATCATTGACAGCCCGCTCGTCGACCTGGACAGGGATCTGTACCCAACCCGAGAGGTAGCGAAACGCCACAATTCTCTCAGGCGCCACGCCGGCGAGCGTGGATAGCTCCGACCCCTCGATCACGACGGGTTCACTATCACGATCGATGGCCGCGGAGACTTCAAGTGGTAAGCAGAAAAGAATGAGGGCCGGCAGCGCAAACAGGCATGTAGTTGAAAAACGTCTCCGGGTGCGCCAAACGCGGATGGAGTGTGACGAAAGGGCGAACACAGCCGGCCTCCTTTGGTGTTGACACGTATTTATCTTATCACACTCGATCGCCGCCCTCAAGAAAGTATAAAAAAGAGGCGGCCTTACGCCGCCTCTTCCAACCGATTGAATCGGTCACCAAAAGTAATCCGCGTGACACGGCTACTTCGCCTTGATCGCCTCGATCTCCAATTCGATGTCGACATCGTTCCCGACGACGAGTCCTCCGTTGTCGAGCTTATTGCTCCAAGAGATACCGTAGTCCTGGCGGTTGAGCTTCAACTCGGCGGAGATACCCATCCGAGTGTTTCCCCATGGATCCGTTATCACGCCCGAAACGACAAAGGGGATTTCGATCTCCTTCGTAACGCCGCGCATCGTCAGATCCCCGACCACGACGAAGCCGTCTTCGCTCTTCACGACTCGTTTACTCTTGAACGTGATCTCGGGATATTTCTCGGCATCGAAGAAATCGGCGGTTCTCAGATGCGCATCCCGTTTCTCGTCCTTTGTATCGATACTTGCCGTCTTGATCGTGACTTCGACGCTCGATTTTGTGATGTCCTGGTCGTCGTAGCTGATCGTTCCGGCGTACTCGTTGAATTCCCCTTTTACCTTTGTGATCACCAGGTGTTTGATCGAAAAGAGTATCGATGAGTGCGACGTGTCGATCGTATATTGGTCTGCCGCTGGCGCCGCGCTGAACGCTGCCAGAGTCAGAACGCAAACGAGCAGAACAGTCAGACATTGTTTGTGACTCATTCTCTCCTCCTTAATGTGCGGAGATTGTGTTTGGTGGGCTTCTTGAATTGTCCTTAATATTTGGCGGCGGATACGAGTTTTCAAGGAAATTCGTCCGGGACGGAGTTTTGGGCTTGCCGGAAAACCCCAAAATGGTCTATTGTTAACGCCTTAGCCGGTATTCGAACGACCGAGAACAGATACAACGGAGTACGACACGTGCCGGTTCCCACCCCGTTTCACTCGAGAACCTCGGAATGCTGCACGAGCCTGCTTTACAAGGATTGGGCGGGCTACTATGCAGTGCGCTCGTACGATACGTACCCCGAAAGAGAGTACTTTGCCATCCGTCACGCGGCGGGGTTGATCGACGTCACACCGCTTTTCAAGTGCGAAGTATACGGCGCGGGTGCGGCGGCGTTTCTCTCGCAGATCATGGTGAGGAACATCGCCAAACTCAAAGTCGGACAGGTCGCGTACTGTTGCTGGTGCGATGGTCGGGGGAAGGTGATCGACGACGGCACGGTGGCGAGAATCGATGACACGTACTTCCGGGTGACATCGAACTGGCCGAGCGTCGCTTGGTTGAGCCGGTTCTCCCGCGGCGTCGAGGTCACGATCGAGGACAGCACACACAACATCGGCGCGCTCGCCATTCAGGGACCGTACTCGCGAGAGGTAGCAAAGATCGTTTCGGATATCGACGTCGGCGAGCTCGGTTTTTTTTGGACGACGCCTTCACGGATCGATGGCGTCGACGTCCACATATCACGAACCGGCTACACGGGGGATCTCGGATACGAGATCTGGGTCGACAAAAAGTACGCCGTGAAAGTATGGGATGCCGTGATGTCTGCGGGAAAAGGCTACGGATTGTTACCGGCGGGTCTCGACGCAATGGACATAACAAGAATCGAGGCCGGTTACCTGTTGAACGGCGTCGATTATTACAACGCAAACCACTGCATCATCGAATCGAGAAAGTCCACGCCGTATGAACTCGGTTTCGGGTGGATGGTGAAGCTAAAGCGAGGTTCCTTTGTCGGGCGTGATGCGCTCGTCGTCGAGAAATCCCGTGGTCCTCAAAGGCTTCTCGTGGGTCTTCACATCGATTGGGACGAACATGCGGCGCTTTTTGCCGAGCACGGTCTGCCGCCCGAGATCGCTTCGGCCGCGTGGCGGACATCGATCCCCGTCTACGGTGAGTCCGGCGAGCAGATTGGTTACGCAAACAGCGGCACCTGGTCACCAATACTCAAGAAAAACCTGGCTCTCGCGACGGTCAAGGCGCCCTTTGGCAAGGAAGGGTCCAAACTTCGGTTCGAGGTAACCGTCGAGTACGAACGCCGGACGGTGACGGCAACAGTGGTCAAGAAACCGTTTTTCGATCCTGAACGCAAACGGGCGTGACAACCCCAAATTGGATAGGCAGTAGTCGTGCGATAGGGAAAGACTCGGATGCCAAAAACCTATGATGCAATAATCGTCGGTGGAGGTCACAACGGCCTCGTCTGTGCCGCGTATCTCGCCAAAGCGGGGAAAAAAGTCCTCGTGCTCGAAAAGCAGCATGTGTTGGGTGGTGCTGCGTCCACCGACGAGCCGTTTCCCGGGTTCAAGTTTTCTCTCTACTCGTATGTCGTGAGTCTTTTTAGGCCGCACATCATACGAGAGCTCGACCTTCCGAGTCACGGTCTCGAGATCATTCCTCTCGAATGTTCGTTCCTCCCGCTTCCCGACGGGGATTCGCTCTGTCGGTGGGCGGATCCAAACCTGACCCGGCGCGAGATAGCGCGGTTCAGCCAGAAAGACGCCGAAGTGTATCCCGAGTTCGGAATGGCGATGATGAAGATGGCGTACTTCGTCAAACGGATCATCGATGCTCCCGCTCCCGACCCGCTCTCGAACAGTCCTGCGGAGTTGATCAATCTCCTTCGCCTGGGACGGTATCTGTCGTCGTTTGGCCCCGACGTGATGTACCAACAATTCAAAATGCTTACGATGAGCGCGGTTGATTTCCTCGATGAATGGTTCGAGTCGGATATTCTCAAGGCGCCAATGTCGGTGAGCGGAATCATCGGTACGTTTCTCGGTGTGCGGTCTCCGGGGACCGCATACGTTCTGCTACACCACTACATGGGTGAGATCGACGGCGCGTTTCGGGCGTGGGGATTCGCCAAGGGGGGGACAGGGGGAGTGAGTCTCGCGTGCGGATCGGCGGCGCGTGCGTTTGGTGCCGAGATAAGAACCAAAGCAAAGGTCGAAAAGTTCATCATCAAGAATGGGAGTTGCGATGGTGTCGTGCTCGAGAATGGGGAAGAAATCCACGCCCAGTCCGTGTTCTCTTGTCTCGATCCGCATCGGACGTTTTTCAAAATGGCCGGTGAGGAACACTTCGATGACGATTTCATTCGCCAGTTGAAACGGTACAAGCTCCGAGGGAGTTCCGGCAAAGTCAACCTCGCCGTCGATCGATTCCCCGACTTCAGCTGCAGGCCGGGTGACGGAGCTCACGTTCGCGGGGATATCGCCATCGCGCCAAGCATCGATTATCTCGAGAGGGCGTATGACGAAGCGAAATATGGAGACTTCTCGCGGCGGCCGTATATCAACGTGGTCATCCCGTCACTAGTCGATCCGAGTGTGGCGCCACCGGGAAAACACGTGGTTTCGTGTTTTGTGCAATACGCGCCGTACGACATCAAAGAGGGACCCGAACACTGGCCGGAAAGGAAGGAAGCGTTTGGTGACGCGGTGGTCGATACGCTTGCCGAATACTGTCCGACGCTAAAGGATTCGATTCTTTACCGGCAGATCCACACACCGTGGGACATGGAACGAGACATCGGACTTACCGAAGGGAATATCTTTCAGGGAGAGCTTAGCCTCGAGCAATTGTTGTTTTTGCGACCGGCCGTGGGGTGGTCGCGATATCGCACGCCCCTCAAGAACCTGTGGGTGTGTGGATCGGCTGCACACCCAGGGGGTGGGTTGATGGGGTCTCCGGGTGAGCTTGCTGCAAAGACGTATCTCGGATCGTTGAAAGGCCCGCAATGACAAACGGCAGATCGTCGAAGAAATACGATGTCATCGTCATCGGCGCGGGACACAACGGGCTCACAACCGCTGCGTTTCTCGCCGGCCGTGGCCGAAAGGTCATCGTCCTCGAACAGCGCGATGTCTTGGGTGGCTTGGCGTGTTCTGAGGAATTCCACCCCGGCTACCGCTCGCCCGGTGTTCTTCACGATACGAGCAGTGTGCGGCACGGCCTCATCAAATCGCTAAATCTGGCGAGTCACGGTCTTTCTCTCGATCCGGAACCCCCGGCGATCCATGCACCGGTGAAGGATGGAAACGGACTCTCACTCCATCACGATGCTCAGAAGGCGGCACGGGAGATCGCCAAACACTCCGAGCACGATGCCGAAAGGTACTCAGAGTACCGGGCGTTCGTCGATCGGGTGCGTGGGTTTGTGAACGGTGTTTTTGATGAATCACCACCGGGTCTGGGAACGATCGATGCAAGGACCTTCTGGCCGGTCATGAAGAAAGGCCTCGGGTTTCGAAGACTCGGAAAACATGACGCAGTCGAGCTCTTCCGAATAATCCCGATGAGCCTCGCCGACTGGCTCGATGAATGGTTCGAGACGGATCGGCTAAAGACACTGCTTGCCGCCCCCGCTATTCGAGGCGCATTTGTTGGACCCCGGTCACCGGGAAGCGCGATCAATCTTCTTCTTTGGGAGTGTCGCAAGGGGCCGTCGGTCAAGGGAGGTCCCGGCGCCCTGGTGACGGCGTTGGAGGCCGCCGCAGGAGGGGCCGGCGCGAAAATTCGAACCAGTGCCAGGGTGAAGGAAATCGGAATCTCCGAAGGAAAAGTCACCGGAGTGACGCTCGACGATGGAGAGACGATCGATGGTGCCGTTGTCGCTGCATCGGTCGACCCCAAGACGATATTCTTGAAACTCCTCCCGGTAGCGGCGATCACCGAGAAGTTCGCCCAACGAATCGCGAACTACCGCGCGAAGGGAACGACGGCAAAGGTCGACATCGCGCTCAGACAGAAGATCGAGGTTGGTGGTAATGCCGGTTCGAGCGTCGAGTACGTGCGAACCGGTGAGAATCTGACGCAGGTGGAGAAGGCATTCGACGCAGTCAAGTACCGGCTGTGTTCGAGCACCCCCGTCTTGGATGTGTGTATCCCATCGGCTTCCAATCGTGATTTCGCACCCGACGGTGGGAGTTCGTTGTCCGTGCTCGTCCAATATGCACCTTACGATCTGGAGGATGGATGGGGTGACCGGCAACGCGAGTTGCTGGGGCAACGGGTCGTCGAGACGTTGGCCGACAATATTCCGGGGGTGAAGGAGTCGGTTGTGGGACTACGCGTCCTCACGCCGGCGGACCTGGAGTCTCATTACGGAACGAGCGGCGGACACCCCTACCACGGCGATCATGCCGTTGATCAGCTCTTTGTTCGCCCCTCTCCCGAGTGTGCTCGTCACACCACGCCAATTGGCGGCCTGTTCCTCTGTGGGAGCGGGAGCTTTCCTGGTGGCGGGATCACTTGTGCGCCCGGCGCCCTTGGTGCACGGGCCATCCTGAAACACTCCTAGGTATCAGCTATCACGGGTGTTCTTGCAGCCGGTGAGAGAGCCTGCATCTCTCCCTTTCTGTTTCTCTGTCTGT
Source organism: Candidatus Latescibacterota bacterium (assembly GCA_020352495.1). GTDB lineage: Bacteria > Krumholzibacteriota > Krumholzibacteriia > WVZY01 > WVZY01. Next base: position 3,321,441 of record CP070677.1, on the reverse strand, counting down.
CTTGACACGTCCCTGATTTTCAAATGAGGAAAGATTTTGTGATTGACCGCCGGGAAGGGGTAATGAGCAGTGTCTTCGACGAGGATCCAGCGGTGGTCGATGGGGCCGTTGAGTTTGACCTTCCCAGCCAGGTAACGGCAGGCAAAGACATCGACGCCGATCTTGAAGTGCGAGTATGCGTGGTCAACGTGGGTAACGTGATCCGTGACTTCGACATCTAGATTTACCTCTTCTTCGATCTCGCGTTTGCATGCTTCCGCCGCGGATTCTTCTTTTCTGACTTTTCCGCCCGGGAATTCCCAAAGGCCACCGAGGAGCCCCTTCTCTTTGCGGCGGGTTATGAGAATCTTGTCGCCTTTGTAAACTACACCGACAGCGATGTGGTATTTGGGTGTCTTCCGCCGCTCGATTCTGATCGGATACTCATCCTGTTGGCCGGCTCGGAACGCCTTGCAGTGCTTTTTTACCGGGCACTCGTCGCACGCCGGGTTTCGCGGTTTGCAGACAGTCGCTCCAAGCTCCATCATCGCCTGATTGAAAAGACCGGGATCACCGTGGTCGAGAATCTCCTCCGCAAGTTTTTTGAAGACCGCGGTAGACGACGAGTGGTTTGCCGGCGCATCGATTAGAAAAAGCCGAGAGAGAACACGTTTTGTGTTTCCATCGACAACGGCATGGGGTTGGCCAAAAGCAATACTCAGCACGGCGGATGCGATGTAATCACCCACACCAGGAAGTTTGCGAAATGACGGATAATCCGGTGGGACGACCCCATCCGCGTCTCGGACGAGCTGACGGGCGGCGGTGTGGAGATTGCGAGCCCTCGAGTAGTAGCCCATTTTCTCCCAGTGTCTTAACACGTCGTTCAACGAGGCATTCGCCAGTGTAAGGATATCTGGGTACTCGGCGACAAACTTTTGGAAATAGGGAATTACGGTTTTCACCTGGGTTTGTTGGAGCATGACTTCCGAAACCCAGATCAAGTACGGATCGTTGGTGTGTCTCCAAGGCAGATCGCGACTGTTTTGCTCAAACCAATGACGCAGTCGATTTTGAAAAGCTGATCGTGCTCTTGGGGTAAGAAGTGTGGCGCTCATCCTCCGTTTGTAGCGGGGATGAGGATGGTTTTTCAAGGCAATTTTGATATTTGAGAGGATTTAATACGCGGGCATCACATGACGTCGAGTATCAAACAGAACGCCGGATTCGCCATTTGTGTCTTACTAACCGTGTCGCTGGTTGGGTGTATCAGTAGCATCACCGAAGAGCAGCTTGGAAATGTCGGCGATCCCGAGGTCAAAGAAAAGGGCGAGAAGATCTTTATCGTGGATCACACCGGAAAGAAATGGGACGTGACCCACGCCGTCGAGAAATACGGTTTCGACCCGACCCAGTTCGAGTTTGGATTGGGACCAAATGCGATCCCGCCGATCATCGATCCGGGGATGCTCTCGCCGGGAGATCCGAACTATCCGGACGAAGGCGGTACGTTTGTCGTGATCGGGACGACGAT
>CP070677.1:3300276-3319828 GCA_020352495.1 Candidatus Latescibacterota bacterium | reverse complement strand
TTCCGCTCGAAGCTGGACTGTATGAAATACAATCTGCGGCTCCGACGCCTTGAACAACTCTTCTGTATCGAGCTCACGATCGAGGCTCCCTGCGAAGAACTCAATTTGATCCTTCTCGAGGGTAGCGAATCGTTCGGTCTCCGCCTGGGATGCCGTGTGGATCGCTACTTCAGCCCCGCACCCCACGAGATCTCGCACGAGACCAGTACCAATGGTCTCCCCACCATGTGTTACCAACACGCGCTTGTTGCGATAGTACGCTTCCGCGGTTTCCGTCGGTCCCCCGGGCACGTGACGCCGAAGCCCGCGGCGGACTCGGTTAAAAAGCAGCGCGGCGGGTTCCGGTTTCTCCACATATGCGCTCTCTTTCCACTCCACATCGACACCCGCTTCGGTCGCCGCGCGCACGACGGACTTGATCTTGGCATTTGGAAGCGTTGTTATCCCCAGTACGACCAAATCCACCGCATATCGTTCAAAGATCTCCTTCAACTGTTCGATGGGCCCGGTAATGGGCACACCCTGAAGAGTCAGCCCGTCCTTCCCCTTGTCGTCATCCACGAAGCACACGACGGAAACACTTTTGCCCTCCGTGTTCCGGATCTCTCTCAACAACCGTTCGCCGTAGTCCCCCGCCCCTATGATCGCCACCCGCTTCGCATGTTCACCGACGGCCTCCCGTCCAAATTCGTGAAACAACCTCGAAGCGAACCGTGAACCGCAAATGGCGAGGATCAGAAGAAAATATTCGATGATAAAGAGTGATCTCGGAAAGGCGACAAATCGGTAAAAGAAGACCAAAAGCGTGAGAATGATCACGGATCCCGCCGTTACAGCCTTGATAATCCTCACGACGTCCGGTGTGCTCGTGTACTTCCAAACGCCTCGGTAAAGACCGTACCAGTAAAAACATGCGCTTCGCACAACGAGGATGATCGGAAATGCCTTGAGCACGGCGGGGCCCTCCGCCTCGGTAAACTCGAAGTTCACACGGATAAAGTAGGCCGCAAAATACGCCAGAGCGATCAATATCACATCGCTTCCGACGACGAGAAGCGTGCGCCGTTCCCAGAACAAGCGATCACCGCGCTCGAGACTTCGGATCTTGAGAATCAACGAAGTGAATATCGCAAACCAACACAGTGTGAGGAAGACCGGGAAAAACCCACCCGCCTTGAAATATATCAGCGCGCTTACTCCCAACAACACGGTCAAAGCGTATTCGAGAACCGTCACCTGTTTGTGGTTCAGCCCCAGCGAAAGAAGACGCTGGTAGTAGTGCATGTGATGCGGTTTGAAGATCTTTTCGCCTCGAAACGCCCGACCGAGCAGCGTGAGACCGGCGTCGAGATACAGCGACGAAAGCAGCAGAGCCGTCACGAAGAACGGAACCTCGGGCGTGAGGCGGTTCCCCGAGATTGCCACAAAAGCAAAAAAGAACCCGAGAAACGTGCTCCCGCTATCGCCCATGAACAACCTCGAAGGCGGAAAGTTGAACTGCAGAAATCCGACAGTGCTACCCGCCACAGCGAGACACACAAGCGCCAACGTCGTGTGACCGAGCATAAACGCAATCAGTGCGAGAAAACCCGAAACGATGAACGCACTCCCCGCTGCAAGACCGTCGATCCCATCGATGAAGTTGTAAAAGTTTATGCTGGCAAGAACAAAGAGCACCGTGAAAGGGATAGCGAGAACGTCGAGCTCGATCGAACCCACGAGAGGCAGATAGATGTGGTCAACGACGTTTCCGGTAACAACCAAGATCAACGTGGCGAACAGCTGCGCGGCCAATCGAATCGGGACGGGGAGCGAGCGCCAGTCGTCGAGCAGCCCAACCGAAAAGACGATACAACCACCGAGGAGCAGTGGGGCGAACCGGGTTGCGTCGGACCGAGTGATAAAGAGCACTGCAAACGTAACGATGCACGCCGTTACGATAGCGATTCCACCGAACCGGGGCTTCACCGTTTCGTGAGAACTTCTTTCGTTGGGGACATCGACAAAGCTGCCCTTTAGCTTTACGCGAAGAAGCAGAACGGTGCCCACATAGGATATGAGAAACGCAACCAGGAATGTGCCGAGACCGATCATCAGTCTGTTTTCCCCGATTCTGCGCGCCCAAAGTGGGCGCACATACCCTCATTGCGGATACTTAAAGCTTAGAGGATAGGCACTGCCATTCATCAGGACAAGAGATTTATCGGACGTCCCAAGGCGGATGGCGGTGTGGGAATATTGTGGGCGGAAACGAGTTGCCTGTGAAAACGGAAGAAGGGGAATTGTTTAACCTGCTGAATAATAATCTCTTACGAAGATGCCCCAAATTGACTCAAGCGTGATTTTCAATTTCACTCACCATGGACGGGAGCGCGCGTTCGAGATCCCATTGCGGCCGGTACCCCAACGAGTCCCGGATTCGCGTCGAATCGAAATGAGCCGAGCCGAGGAGTTTGTCGTATGTTCTCGTGTCGAACACGAATTTCCTTCCCGTGAACAAACCGATGCCGTCGCCGACTTTCGCCACGGTGCGGAGCAGGGCAGCCGGAATTCTCCACGACGGAACATTGCGTCCCAACGCTTGGCATATCCACTCATAGATCTGACGTGTCGAGTAACCGTTGCCGTCGGTAACGATAAATACACGACCGTTTGCCTCTTCTTTTTCCACCGACAACATCAAGGCTTGAACAACATCGTCGACGTGAACCATCGATCTCACGTTGCCGGTATCCGGGGGGGGAGGGAACATACCTCGGGCCACGGCTCTTATCATCCTGGCGAGGTTTCCTTTCGACCCCACGCCGTAAACCGGAGAGGACCGGAGCACGCACGCATGCGCGACGTCGTTGCTTCCGAGAACGAGGTCCTCGGCCGCACGCTTGGATCGGCCGTAAGGGGTGTTTGGTTTGGCGGGCGAGCTCTCGTTGAGCCGGGCCTCACTACCGGAGCCCATCGCTTTGATGCTACTCAAGTACACCAGCCGTTCAACACCGGAGGCTGCGGCCGCTTCGACGAGCCTGGCCGTTCCGTCGTAATTCACCCGATAGAAGAGGGTGGCGTCACGTGTGGAGGTTTTGGAATCATCGGTTTTCCCTGCCAGGTGAAACACCGTATCGATATCGCGTACGGCGTCTTCGAGCGAGGTGGCTGTGGTCAAGTCGTGGCAGACCGCCTCATCCCAGGGACCGTCCGTCTTCCGGCGAACCAGAGCGCGGACCCACCCATGGAGTCGGAGCCTCTCGCAGAGAACCCGTCCAATAAACCCGCTTCCGCCAGTGACGAGAAATCGTTTGCCCTGCTTCATGAGGTTCCTCGCAACGAGATGAGCTTTTCGTACACGCCGAGCGTTTTCTCCACCACCGTTTCTTCGGAGAAATCCGCCGCCGCGAGTTCCCCTCCCCGCTCTCCCATTCGTCTTCGCAGCACGGGATCGTCCACCAGCCGGTGGATCGCTTCGGCCAACGCCCCTGCGTTCTTCGCCGGAACGAGCAACCCATTGTCCTCGTGCTTCACGATTTCCCGGCATCCCGCGACGTCGGTGGCAACGATCGGACGCGCACACGCTGCCGCTTCGAGAAGCGCTTTGGGGACACCCTCCCCATAGCTCGTGGGGAGAACGGCAACCGCCGATCGTCTCCATATATCCTCGATGTCGCTCCGGTGCCCAAGCCACTCGATCAGTCCCTCGCTTTCCCATCGTCTGAGCTGCGATTCGGGAATGGACGCGGGGTTCTCGGGGTCCGGGGGACCGACAAGTGTGATCTCGAGTTCTACGCCGGCTTGTTTGAGACGCCTGGATGCTTCGACGAGCTCACCCACCCCCTTGTCCCAGAGCATTCGTGATACCATCGTAACTCTTGGAATACCAACAGGTTGAGGCATTGGAACAAACCGCTTCAGATCGACCCCGGATCCCCGGATCAGCACCGTTTTTTCAGAACGTACCCCGCAATATTCGCTGAGTACCTTTTGATCATCCGGATTCTGGAGTATGAGAAGTGAGTTGTTCTGATTGAGCAGCGAACGAATCGCGAGTCTGAGCAAAGGGCTCAAGATCCGCGCCTTCAGCTCCCCTGACGTGAAAACGTAGCCCAGACCCGCGACGGTGTTCGCCGTTGCGGGGACTTTGGTGATTTTCGCGGCCAATGATCCGTAAACAGCCGGTTTGAGCGCTATATGATGAACGATGTCCGGCCTCTCACGTCGGTAAAGACGCAACAGATCGACCACGGCACGAGTCTCATGCCATGGGTGTAGCGAACGCCTCCTCCACCTGAGTGGCACCAGACGGAAACCCTCACGACGGATCTGCTCTCCGTGGTTTTGTACTCGCGTGGCGACCGCCACTTCGTAGCCCGCGCTCCGCGCGGCCCGGGCGATCGGGAGACGGTGCGAGCAGAAGTACCAGTCCTCCGTTACCAGATACAGAAGCTTGGGTCGCGCAAACGGCAGTTTCTTTGCTACGACTTCCATTGAACGTTTACCGCGGAACAACTACCGGCAAGGCGATACGTTGTGTCAAACGACGGGTGCAAGACGCGAAATGCCTGGTGAACCGGTGGTGGCGGCCGCTCCCACCCGGTTTACATTTTCAGGCGGAGCGTTTTTGTTGGAAAACTCTCCCACACACAACCGACCCACAACGGAGGCATGTCAGACGGTTTGTTTTTTCGCGGGCTCGGGTGAGAAAAGCTGCTCTTCGATATACTGACATATCAGGTGTAGGATGACGAGATGCATCTCCTGGATTCTCGCCGTGTCCGTCTCCGGGATTCTAATCGTCCGATCACACTCCGCAGCCAATAGGCCACCGCTCTTGCCCGTCAATCCAAACACCCTCATACTCTTGCTGCTCGCTACCTGACATGCCCTAATGATGTTTTTGGAGTCGCCGCTCGTGGAAAGGGCGAGAAGACAGTCCCCGTCCTTGCCGATTCCTTCCAGCTGGCGGGCAAACATCTCAGAAAACCCATAGTCGTTCGTGATCGCTGTGACCGACGCGCTGTTCGTCGAAAGAGCGAATACGGGAAGCGACTTCCGGTCGAGGTTGTAGCGCCCGGCGAGTTCGGCCGCGAAATGTTCAGCCTGAGAGGCGCTCCCCCCGTTGCCACACGAGAATACCGCGCCGCCGCGCCGAAGACTCTGCGTAAGTAGATCGGCGATTCGGTGGATCTCGGGCCAGCCGTGATCGACGAGCCAATCCAGAAGTTGTTTCCGTGTAGTCAGCGATGTCTTCAGATCGAATTCATTGTTTGGCAAGCGTGACCGTCCTTACTACAGGATGATGATGTTGCTGTTGTCTCCGACCATGAATTCGTAGGACTTCGGCGGCCTGACGGTTTTCGCAACGGTGACATTCCGTCCGATGAGGCTATTGCCGATACGGCTCCCAATGTCCTTGATCGTGCACTCCTCGAGGATGATACTGTTTTCCACCTCGCTACGTATCACCTGCGTGTTTGGCCCAATGCTGGTGAAGGGCCCGATATATGAGTCAATAATACTAGCACCATCCCCGATTATACAAGGCCCTCGAAGCACACTTCCCTCTATATTGACCTTTTTCCCGGTTTGGACGTTGCCGTGGATTTCCGAACCCTTCCCCGGCTCGCTGTCGAGACGGGCGGTGAGTTCCGCCAGAATCATGTGATTCGCGTCGAGGATGTCCTCGAGTTTGCCCGTGTCCTTCCACCAACCCTCGACGATGTGGGAATTGACCACAAAACCCTTGTCGATGAGGTACTGAATGGCGTCGGTAATCTCCAACTCGTTTCGCCAGCTCGGTTTGATCTGCTCGACGGCCTCGAAGATGCTATTCGTGAACATATACACACCGACCAGCGCGTAATCGCTCTTGGGTTTCTTGGGTTTCTCTTCGAGACCCACCACGCGGCCTTCCTCGATTTCCGCGACACCAAACTCGCTTGGATTTGGCACGCGTGCCAGTAGTATCTGTGCATCGCACTTGCCGTCCGCAAACTCGGAAACAAACGAGCGAATTCCGTTCTTCAGGAGATTGTCGCCGAGATACATAACAAAGGGTTCATCGCGCATATAGTCCTTTGCTATTTTTACGGCGTGCGCGAGCCCCAACGGCGCTTCTTGCGGGATGTAATCGACCTTGAGCCCGAACTGTTCGCCCGACCCGACAGCCTTTCTGACCTCATCGGCCGTGTCCCCCACCACGATCCCCACGTCGACGATCCCAGCTTCGCGAACCGCTTCGAGACCGTAGAAAAGAATTGGTTTATTGGCGACGGGCACAAGCTGTTTGGCACTGGTGAACGTGATCGGCCGAAGCCTTGTTCCTTTTCCTCCACTGAGTATCAACGCTTTGATCTGAACCACTTCCTCTCATCTCGTGTGGTGATCCACAGCGCAACGGGTCTTCTTGGCGTCAAACGTGGACTGCCTGCAAACCCATCATTTCGTAACCGCAATCACGGAGAGAACCAGCGCAGTGAGGCTCGTCGCACCGGTAAACACCGCCGCAGAAGTCTTCGACATTTTTGTTTTGACAACGATCGTCTCCCCCCGGTACACGAGACTGTGTCGATTCCCCTTTCTGATCTTCCCATCCTCTCCAAAGATATCGACCCTGTTGTAGGTGCCCGAGTTGGTGGGACCACCGGCAAGCGCAATGTATCGCTCCGCCGTCATTCCGGGTTGGAACTGAAATGCTCCCGATGCCATGACCTCGCCGGTTACAAACACCTGTTTTTCTCGAGCCGGAAAGCTGATTGTGTCACCCCGTTTCAGGACCGTGTCACCTACCGGATGGCCCGCCAAAACATCGCGTGCATCAAACGGGATGTACTCAGGCGTGTCCTCGTCTACGTATCGTTCGATCACCGCGGAATCGATGTCGTATCGATAACCAAAACGCCACAGACGGCGGAGAAACTCTCTAAGCGTCTCCGTCTCACGGATCTGAAACGCACCATCTCGCCCTCCTCCACCCAACACCTCCACCGGCTCCCCCATACTGAGGCTAACGAGATCGGGAACGACGACGACGTCCATATCCATCAGCTCCAGATCGGCGGCCGTTTTGGCGCTGAACGTCAATGTGACAAGTTCGTCTCCGGGATGGATTCGTTCGAGAAGGAGGTGAAGGCTATCGGCCGTCGACGCAAATCCGCCGGCAAACCGGATCAGATGTTCCGCCGTTTCACCCGCGAGAATCTCGTACGACTGCGGTTTCCTGACTTCACCAACAATCCGCACCCCCAGCCGGCGCGGCGGCACATAGAGGTTCTGGCCCTCCTTGATAAAGGGATTGTGTTCCGCATCACCATTACGGAGAAACTGAAACAGATCAACCGTTTCAACCGCGATTCCGTTTTCCCTCACCTCGATCTCCCTCGTGCTCCCCCTCTCGGCCACGCCACCCGCTGCCGCGATCGCGTGACTCACCCGTGAGGGCGCGGTGAGCTCCACCGCGCCTGGTTTGGCGACCTCTCCGACAACGAACACAACGAAACGCCGGGGTTTGACCAGCTGTATGTCGATGTCGATGTTTCGGTAAAACCGTTTGAGGACCGCCTTGACCTTTTCTCTGCAGTCCGTGAGCGTCATATCGGTGACCGGGAAAACCCCCACGTTTGGCAGTATTATGTTACCCTCCGGCAACACGCGAAGCTGATGAGTTGCCGTCTCAGGACCCCTTAGGATCAACAAAAGCTCATCAGACGGTCCGAGAATGTAGGTGTCCGGATCGACCGGACCTTCCAATGAAGTCGGCACCTCGTAGAGAAATTGAGCTTCCTGTAGCTCGGCCTCCAGGGGCTCCTCTTTCGATCCGGTCCGGTCAGAGAGCGTGCGTCTCTCGAGCGATAGACGCCGCTGTTGGGCAAACAGATCCGATGGCAACGAGCCCAGCACGCAGACCAACATTAGCGTAGAAATGAGACACTTTTTCATGATCTCCGGTTCCTTTGTATGAAACCCGCCACGGCGTTACCCGATGTCTTCGAGCAAGCCTTTGACATAAGCCTTGATTCTCTCGAAATCCTCAATTTTCGCGATGCCCATCTGAGCCATGTGTGGTTTTCCGCCTCCCCTGAGCGAAAACTCTTTTCCGACCCGTGCCGCGATCTCGTTGGCCTTCAGTTTCTTCTCTTTCTGCAGCCGATCCGAGGCGACGATAAGGACAATCGGCTTCTTTGCCGCAACAAGACACAGAAGTCCCACCCCAACTCCCATCTTCCCGCGAACGCGGTCACCCCAGCGCCTCAGTGATGCGACGTCGCCGTCGGAGACTTCCATCGAGACGAGTTCGATGTCCCCGATTTTCTCTGCCGTCTCGAGCGTCTCATCGACTTGTCCTCCGGCGAGGCGACGTTCCTGGTCGCGGACCCTCTTTTTGAGTCGGTCGTTCTCGTCGAGAAGCGTGCGCACTCTCCGCTCGAGATCATCAGGCGCGACTTTGAGAAGCCGAGCGACGGCGGATCGCTCATCGAGGAGTTTTTTGAAATGATCGATCGCGCCTTTGCCGGTGAGCGCTTCGATTCGCCGGATACCGGCAGCCACCGCGGTTTCTTGTCTGATGACAAACGTACCGATCTCACCGGTGTGATTGAGATGAGTTCCGCCGCAGAGCTCTTTTGAAACCCCATCGATGGTAACGACCCTCACGAGATCGGCGTACTTTTCGCCAAAGAGTGCGATCGCCCCACCGGCGACAGCCTCTTTGTAGGGGACCATGTCCTTGCTCACGGACAAGTCCGCGCGGATCGCATCGTTCACGTGATCTTCGACCTGTTCGACTTCCTCATCTGTCAACGGTTGGTGATGTTGGAAATCAAAACGAAGACGCTCGGGCTCAACGAGCGATCCCGCTTGGGCGACGTGTTTTCCCACGACGATTCGCAACGCCGCCTGGAGCAGGTGCGTGGCGGTGTGATTTCGTGCTGTTGACAGTCTCGTCTCTCGATCCACTTGAAGACGACAACAAGACGCGGACTTGAAAAATGACTTGATCTCCTCTTCCGAACTCTCCACACCACGTTTCCCCCATACGAGCCGGTGAATTATCTGTCCATTCCGGTAAAACGTATCGAGTACGTCGAGGGTCTTATCGCCAAACGTGGCGGATCCTTTGTCCCCCACCTGACCACCGCTTTCGGCATAAAACACGGTGCGATCGGTGACGATGTCGACAATGACGGTGTCGTCGTCGACAAAACAGCGCACGAGACCCAGATTCGCGTCACAAGAGAGTTGATCGTATCCTATGAACTCCGTCCCTCCGACCGGTGCAATCTCGGTGAACTCCGGTTCTTCACCGTTCTGTTGGACTACATGGAAACTCCTGCCACGCGCCCTTTCTTTTTGTTTTTCCATCTCGGCCACAAAGCCCTCTCCATCGACGTCGAGTTCCTCGTCCTCGGCGAGTTCTTTTGTCAGCTCGAACGGAAACCCGTAGGTATCGTACAGGAGAAACGCGTCGGCTCCCGCTATCCGGCGCTGCGACGTTTTCCTTGTTCTTTCGAGGACTTCATGCAGCTTGCCGAGCCCCTGTTCGATTGTCGAGAGGAACCGATCTTCTTCCGCGGTGACGACTTCTTTCACGAATTTGGAGCGATCACGGAGTTCGGGATACCGGTCACCCATAGTTTCGACAACGGCACTGACCGCCGAAGCAAGGAACGGCTCCCTCACCCCGAACGGGTGCATCTTTGTAAGTGCCCTTCGGAGAAGCCGCCGCAACACGTATCCCCTTCCCTCGTTCGATGGCATGATTCCTTCGGAGAGCGCAAACACCAGCGCCCGCACATGATCGGAAGCCACGTTGACCGCAACCGCCGCGTCGGCGGTAATGCCTCCTCGTGGAATCGCGTTTTCCACCGAGCGCCGGATGGGTAGAAAGAGGTCGGTGTGAAAGTTGTCCTCGACCTCTTGGAGAATAAACGCAACCCGCTCGAGACCCATTCCGGTGTCGATCCCGGGTTTGGGGAGCGGGTCGTACACGCCATCCTCGTTGAGAAAGAACTGTGGGAAAACGAGGTTCCAGTACTCGATGTACCGGTCGCAATCGCAACCCGGTTGGCACGTATCGTTCCGACAGCCTCGTGCCTCGCCCGTGTCGTAGTAGAGCTCTGACGACGGCCCACAGACCCCGGTGTCACCGACCGGTCCCCAGAAGTTGTCCTTCTTCCCCAAACGAACGATTCGATTCTCCGGGATCCCGATCCGGCGTGCCCAGAGTTCCCACGCCTCATCATCGTCTTCGTACACCGAAATCCAGATCCGTTCCTTGTCGAGCTTCCATACGTTGACGGATAGATCCCACGCCGTGTCGATTGCTTCTTTTTTGAAATAGTCGCCAAAGCTAAAGTTGCCGAGCATTTCGAAAAACGTATGATGGCGGAGCGTGCGACCAACATTCTCCAGATCACTCTGCTTGCCACCAGCGCGCAAGCATTTCTGGACCGATGCCGCCGTCGGAAAGGGCGCAGACTCGGGATCGGAGTAGTAATTCTTGAACGGCACCATTCCGGCTGCGGTGAACAACAGAGTTGGATCTTCGGGTAGAAGCGGCGCCGATTCACAGACCGTGTGACCCTGTTGCTTGTAGTAATCGAGAAAGCTCTCGGCAATGTAGGCACCCGAATACTCTCGCATCTTTGGCGTGAGTTCCAAATCATCGGGTTTTGTGGACATCTTTTTCTTTGCGCTTTTGCTCATGGCTCATTGGTCGAGACTCTGCTCGCGACCTTGCTTTTTTAGCAGCTCGTACGCGACGTGGTTGATTATCTCGTAGTCCAATCCCTTTCGTCGAAGAAGATCACGGATCCGCCGGATGTCTTTTTCCTGGGCTTTGGCTGTCCTCAGCTTTTTCCTTACGATGGCCCACGCGAGCTCTTCCTGACGCCCAGGTGGGAACGCGTCGTTCAGAACTTGATGGGCAATCGCGGCGCTGACACGAAATTTTTTTAGATCGAATCTCAGCCGATGGGGTCCCAACTGTTTTAGCTCGATGCGTGAGCTGACGTACTCGCGGGTGAACCGGACGTCATCGATGAGCCCCGACTCCTGAAGCTCACCGAGGATGCCGTTTCGGATCTCCGGAGCAATCCCCATTCCATCGAGGGTGCTCTCGATTTCGTAACGACTCCGAGAGCGTATCGCTAATAACCGCATCGATTTATCTCTTCCACGGAAATATTGATCGATGCGTGATAGCCTCTCGATCGCTTCCTCGGAGAGTTTGGTTCCCGGCTTGAGGGCTTCCCCTTCGGCCTCCGGTATGGTAAAAAACCGCCCCCCCGAAAGCTTGATGAAAACCCTGTTTCGGGGGCGCGGTTTCCATTGAACGACGCTCTCGGACATCACTTCTTAGCCGTACGCGCGCCGCCCGTCCGCCCTCTACCCGAAACCGCTTGAGGGACCTTTGCCTTTTCCTCGTCAGATGTTTTGTCCGAGCTTTTCCGTGAATGGGATCCAAACACACCGAAATGCTCACGGATCGTTTTGTCGATCCCGTCCCTCAGTTTCGGATTGTCCTTGAGAAAATTCCGTGCCGCTTCCCTTCCCTGCCCAAGTCGCTCGTCACCATACGAATACCACGTACCGCTCTTCTTGACGACGTCGATGCTCGCGCCGAGATCGAGCATGTCGCCCTCGTAGCTTATACCTTCGCCGTAAAGAATATCGAACTCAGCGACGCGAAACGGCGGAGCCACCTTGTTCTTGACGACTTTGACCTTGGTTCGGTTACCGGTGACGCTGTCCCCTTCTTTGATCGCGCCGATCCGCCGGATGTCCATCCGGACCGACGAGTAAAACTTGAGGGCGTTGCCACCGGAAGTTGTCTCGGGACTTCCGAACAACACGCCGATTTTCATCCGAATTTGGTTGGTGAAAATCAGACAGGTTTTCGTCTTTGACACGGTCCCCGTGAGCTTGCGCAGCGCCTGTGACATGAGACGTGCCTGAAGCCCCACGTGCGTATCACCCATATCGCCGTTCAGCTCCGCAGCGGGAACCAGCGCAGCCACCGAATCAACGACAATGACATCAAGAGCACCGCTCCTGACCAAAACCTCCGCGATTTCGAGGGCTTGTTCTCCCGTATCGGGTTGCGAGATCAGAAGGTTCTCGACATCCACTCCGATCTTCTTGCCATACGTCACGTCGAAGGCGTGCTCGGCGTCGACAAACGCGGCCATCCCACCGGTCTTTTGCGCCCGGGCGATGATCGAACTCGTGAGCGTGGTCTTCCCCGAGCCCTCCGGGCCGTACACCTCAACGATTCGCCCTCGAGGTACACCGCCGACACCGAGCGCCACATCGAGGCTCAAGCTCCCCGTTGGAATCGACTCGACCGACAGGATCGAAGCCTCGTCTCCGAGCCTCATGATCGAGCCTTGACCAAACTGTTTCTCGATCTGTGCGACGGCCAAATCGAGCGCTTTATTTTTGTCAGGTTGTCCGGACACGTTACTTTTCATCGCACTCCCCTTTCATACATTCCACACATCCCGTCTCCACGACCGGCAGACCCGCTTCATCCCAACGTCACACCCCCCGCAACAGGCCGTGTTTTGATCGGTCGCCCAAAGGGAGGCCGAGACCATTGGATTTCCAATGAATACTAGCACTTCGTCTATGACAGCGCAATCTCTTTAACGACATGATATAACGCCCCTTCCCGGCGAAGTTCGCTCCTCATGAGCTTGACGTTTTCCACTGTCTCGAGCGGATGACTCACCCCCGGGGCGTCCTGCAGACGGATGGCAACCTCCTTTGGAATGGGCTTTTTGATCCGAGCTACGGTTGCGTGGGCGCGAAACGACCGCCGCTCCTTCTCTATGGAAAGATCACGATGGAGCGCATCTTCGAGTTTGGCGGCAAGCGCGCATAGCGGGTCGGCGCCGTGTGTGACTCTGTAGAAAAGGACTCGCGGCCGGTTGAGGTTTGGGAAACCACCGAGCCCGCCGAGCGTGATCTCGAACGGTTTGGCATCCTCGAACGCCGTGGCCGCGGACCTTACGAGCGCCGCAACCTTTTCCTCCCGAGTTTCCCCCAAAAACTTGAGCGTTATGTGAAAGTTCACGGTTGCGACCCAACGCCACGGTGGGTGCGAAAGATCGATCCCTTTGATGGCCTCCTCGATGGCGTCCTTGAGCGAATCGCTAAATCCAACCGCGAAAAAGAGTCTCATGCCAACCTTTCTTCATTCGTGCGTTGTGCTTGGCGACACCCCGCGACACAACGCACGCACTTCAACACAGCTTCTCATAAAGCATGAAAAGCGACGCCCATACGACACGCGCGCGTACATCTTCTCGTGTCCCCGGAAACACTCGTTTTCTCATGTCGGAGCCATCTCTCCAACTCAACCCGTAAAAACAAAGTCCAACTGGTTTCTCGTCGGTCCCGCCTGTGGGTCCCGCGATGCCCGTTGTAGCGAGCCCGTATGTCGAACCGGTTTTGGCTCGAATCCCCTCAGCCATCTCGCGACACACCTCCTCGCTCACCGCACCGTGCTCGACCAGCGTAGTCTTCCGCACACCAAGAAATCCCAACTTCGAATCGTTACTATACGCCACGACATCTGCAAGCACGTAACGGCTGCTACCCGAAATGTCGGTCAGCCGTTTGCCCAGCAAGCCGCCGGTAAGTGATTCAGCGACGGCAATCGTCTCACCTTTTTCGGCGAGCCGCTCGCCGATCACCGCTTCAAGACGGACGTCGCCTGTTGCGTAGACCTTGGTTCCGAGAGTCCGCCGGAGCTCCCCCTCCAGCAACTTGACTGTCTTCTCTAGCTCTCCCGGCTCGCCAACACCGGGTTTTGCGCGGACGAGAAGGTCAACCCCTGCGACATGAGGAAGCGAGGCGATGGTGAATTGGTCGTAACGCTCCAAAAGCGGCTCGATGATCGGTGTGAGTTTCGACTCCCCGATCCCCGTCGTGCGAAGGGTCTGTTCTATGAGCGGCGGTCGCTTGAAGCGGTGACTGATCATCGGTAGGACGTCTTTATCGAACATCGCTTGAAACTCTCTGGGAGGACCGGGGAGCACAACGACGAGACACTCGTTCTTTGTGATCGAAAACCCAGGCGCAGTGCCTCTCTCGTTGACGATGGGGGTGGCGCCCTTTGGAAAGAACGCTT
Organism: Candidatus Latescibacterota bacterium; assembly: GCA_020352495.1. Lineage (GTDB taxonomy): Bacteria > Krumholzibacteriota > Krumholzibacteriia > WVZY01 > WVZY01. The sequence goes on along the minus strand of CP070677.1, from coordinate 3,305,706 downwards.
GTCTTCGATTGCTCTCGGACACGCGCCACCCGTATTTTGTGAACATGTTTTGAATCGCTGTCCACTGCTCCTCCTCGAATTCGAGGGGAACACCAAGACCTTCGGCTACCGCCTCCCGGGTGATGTCGTCATGGGTCGGGCCCAATCCCCCCGTTACGACCAGAACGGAGGTTTTTTCCCCGCGCTCCCGTATCAGCTCGGCAATCCGCTTTTGGTTGTCTCCAACCACGTGAGCATGGCCCAGCCGAACGCCCATCTCGAGCAGACGCCGTCCAGCGTATTCGAGATGGGAATCTCTCCTATCCCCTCGAAGCAGCTCGTTGCCGATGAGTATCAGCTCGACGTCGGTTCGTGCTTCCATAAGACAGTCTCAAGCGGTCGTTTACACGAAACGACCGATGGCCGGAACCACCCACGCAATGACGATCAACGTGACCCTTGCATAGACCCCCGCGAGGAAATCATCGCAAACCACACCCCACCCCGCAGGAAGGTTCTGTGATCGCCCTACCGGAAAAGGTTTTGCGATATCAAAGAAACGAAAAAGAAAAAACGCAACTACGATACCCAGAGTCGTTGGCAGCGCGAACACCAATACGATTTGCATACCGACAACCTCGTCGATCACGATGCATCTCGCATCGCGGCCGTATCGTTTCTCCAGATATGTGGAGATCGGGACCGACACGATGAGCGTGGCGAGAGCAACAAGCGGGTGGGTCAGAATCTCGCCACCCGGTACCAACGTGTATATCAGCGAAAACACCAGACAGGCGAATGTGGCTGGAACAACAGGGAAAAACCCCGTGAAGAAAAACGTGCCTATGGCTGTCGAGATAATTCTCATTCGGGGCGGCACCTGAAACGTCAGATTCACGAATGGAGCGAACGATGAATGTTACACGTGCTTCGAGTGGAGGGGCAACAGGTATTTACCGGGTCGGGCGAGACGATTCGTCACGCTTCTGTGAGTATCGGCACGGGGTCGTGGAAACGCACCTGTGACCTGAAGTAGGGTCGCGGAACTTCCCCGTGCCCTACCGTTTACTGTCAGACACCGTGGCGAGTTTCGCCGGGCAGCGAGCTTTTTCGGTGCAATCCAGGCGTGATTGACAGTTACCGAGGCTGAAGTTTGGAGTGAGGGCTAGTTCTGCGAGAGTTTGTGCAGAATCCCCTTGGCGACGGTCTTGAGGGTATCGAAGACACCAACGCCTTTGATGGCAATAGCCTCGAGGCTGGGATAACTCTCGGGATTGAGTTCCTCTTCGAGTTCCTCGACACTAATGATCTCGGGCATATCCCGCTTATTGTATTGAATCACAAAGGGGAGGTCTTCCACGCGAAGACTGTACTCTTCGAGGTTTTCATGAAGATTGTACAGACTCTCGATGTTTGCGTCGTACCTCGACGTCTGTGAATCCGCAACAAAGACGATACCATCAACCCCTCTCAATATGAGCTTTCGGCTGGCGTCGTAATAAACCTGACCCGGCACCGTGTAGAGATGAAAACGAGTTTTGAATCCTCGAACCGTCCCGAGCTCGAGCGGGAGAAAATCAAAGAACAACGTTCGGTCCATCTCCGTAGCGAGCGTGATGAGCTTGCCCTTTGTTTCGGGCGCGACCTTGTTGTACACGTACTGGATATTGGTCGTTTTCCCGCAGAGTCCCGGGCCATAGTAGACGATCTTGCAGTTGATTTCCCGTGAAGAATAGTTTATCAGTGACATCTCAATTTACCCAAATCAGTCGGTGAAAAGGGCATCGATCTCTTTCGTAAGTGCTTCGGCAAATTCTTCGTCGAACTCTTTGAGATCTTCGTTCTCGTACTCGATCTTGTCGAAAAGTCTGTTTAGGATCGCGTTCAAACCCTCGACCGCTTTTTTGACGCGGAGTCGGACGAGACCCAGCGTGGTCCTCTTGTTGAACAGCACGACGAGAATGATGTGAGAAGCCACTTTCGCGAGATACATGCTTTCGTCGGAGCCCTGGTGATAAAGGGTCGAGAAATCTTTCTCGCCGATAAGTTTGGCCAGTTGGGTGTTCGCCTCGAAATCCGCCGCGCAGAGCGAGGCGAAGCTCATCAAATCAAAATCGGGCTCAAGACCGACGCTTGCAATCATCTGACCGGTCTTGTCGATCAACAACACGCTCTGAGAGTTGGAATTCTTGAGTAGCTCTTTGAGTACGCTGTTTATTGCCCAATAGTCTTCTTCGTAGATGGTCCAGTCAGCCTTAACCATGAGCTAATCCACCTCTAGTAACAATACCGGGGTTTAGAGCCGTTCCCTACGCTCGATCGCGCGAGCAAGTGTGACCTCGTCGGCGAATTCCAGGGAACCTCCCACGGGTAACCCCCTTGCAAGTCTCGTGACAGTACAGCCCCCCGATTCCAAAGCTTTAGCGATATAGAGAGCTGTTGTGTCTCCTTCCACGGATGGGTTGGTCGCTATGATTACCTCTTCGACCTCGTTGTTCCTCACCCTTTCCTCAAGTCGGGACAGATTGATATCTTCCGGTCCCACGCCGTCGATTGGTGACAACACGCCGTGGAGGACGTGATAAAGTCCTCGGTACTGACCCGTTTTTTCGAGAACGAGGACGTCTTGAGGCTGTTCGACGACACAGATTAGCTTCTGATTTCGTGTCGAATCCGTGCAAATTGCACACTTCACTTCCTCGGTGATGCTTCCGCAGGTCTGACAAAACCTGACCTTGGCCTTCAGCTCGAGGACTAGTGCGCCCAGCCTATCCACGTCTTCCGACTTCGACCGGAGTAGATACAGTGCCAAACGCTGGGCCGTTTTGAGCCCAATTCCCGGCATTCTGGCGAATTGTCTAATCAGATTCGCCAGAGTCTCAGAACCGTACTCCATCCATCGCTCCTTTCTTATTGCAAGAAGCTCGCCGTGACAAAACGATCGAACTTTGGATCAAAAGGTGGGCAACACGACACGGCCGGCCGAGCCGCAGAGTTCTAGAAGAGTCCCGGTATGGGAAGGCCGCCCGTTATCTTTGACATTTCCTCTTTGGCGAGATCAAGGGCCTGGCGACGGGCTTCATTTACGGCGGCCACAACGAGATCTTCGAGCATCTCCTTGTCCCCATCCTTGAAGACTTCCGCGTCGATCTGAACGCTCAGGACTTCCTGCTGTCCGTTCATCTTGACCCGCACCATTCCACCACCGCTCGCGGCTTCGACTTCTTTCTGGGCAAGCTCCTCCTGCATCTTGGCCATTTTCTGCTGCATCTCCTGCGCCTGCTTCATCAGTTTTCCAAAATTGGGCATAGGGCGTCCCTCCTTCACTGGGGGCCGTAACGTACAATCTCACCATCGAATTCTTCCAGGATCTTTTTAACCATCGGTTGCGCGTCGATCCCGCGTGGCGCCTTCTTGCCTCCGGTCGTCGTAGCCGACGCACCGACATTCCGGCGTGTCTTGACGTTCTCGTCTTCGGCGCTCTCACACACGAGTTTGAGATCACGCCCGAAATATTTTTTTGCGACACCCTTGAGGAATTTAGCGTTGGCCTCGCTCTCCACCTGGTTTTTCTGGAACGAGAACCCTTTCGCAAAACGAAGCGTTACGACATTTTTCTCGATCGATTGAAGCGTGCCCGATATAAGGCTTACACCGAGTATCGCCTTCTTCTGGCGGACATACGTCACGAACCCGTCCCACAGCTGGCGAAGACTGGCGAAATCCAGCGAGGCGAGATCGAGGTCTTTGGCGGCGCTTTGTCCGGACGGCACCACTGTGGGGGTTGACATGATTCTGGCCGATTCCAGCGGGGCGGTCTCTTCGCTCCGCGCGTCAGCCGCGGGTGCCAACGGCTCCACTCCCTCGAGATCACGATGGTCCGAACTCATCGGTTTCTCAAGCACGTCCGCCGTTGTCGATGTCTCATCCGTAACCGGAGATTGCTCGGTCCCCCGTGGTTGTTGCCTCTTTCTCGACGGCGCTTTTGCCGCCGTTCTGCTTTTGCCTTCCGTCTCCGTCCCACCTTCTTCAATACGTTCTATCAGCTCACGGATCTCAGTCTGACGGTCGAGAAGTGCGAGATCCACGAGTACACTCTCAAGGAGAATTCGAGGATCGCTGGCCATTTTGAGACGTGGCGCCACATTGCACAACCGTTCAACGATCGTAACGATGTCGGGAAGCTCGTACGAGGTCAAAACCTGCCGAAAAGACTCTAGCTCATCCGAGGAACGGAACACGAGCTCGCTCAAGTCCCCGGGTACGGCCAAGAGCATAAGATCGCGATAACCTTCGATGAGCCCGTTCAAAAGCTCCTCGAGGTCCACACCCTCACGGACCGCGTTGTCCAGTTCCCTCAAAACTGCAGTGGGGTCGCCCTTGGCAACCGTCTCGAGAAACCCGAGGACCATTTCCTGATCTAGGAGACCGAGGACATCCCTGACGGTCTTGGCGAGCACCTCACCCGAAGAGGCCGTAATGCACTGATCGAGCAGACTCTGCCCATCGCGCATGCTTCCCTCGGCCTTCCGGGCAAGCAACCGGAGCGCATCCGTCTCACACTTAACTTTCTCCGCTTTACAAATTCTCTCGAGATGATCGGTTATATCGCGAATCTCCAACCGTTTGAACTGATGTCTTTGACAACGCGACTTGATCGTATCCGGAATCTTGTGCGGTGATGTTGTGGCGAAAACAAAATACACGTGAGCAGGCGGCTCCTCCAACGTTTTCAATAGAGCGTTGAACGCGTGAGTGGAGAGCATGTGAACTTCATCTATTATATAGATCTTGTTCTTGAACTGACTGGGGACGTATCCGATGCTTTCCTGGAGGTCCCGGACCTCACCTATCCCGGTGTGCGAGGCACCGTCGATTTCCATCACATCGAGATTTTTTCCCTGGATGACACCTACACAAGAGGCGCACTTGTCACACGGATTCCCATCGGCGAGATTCGTGCAGTTGATGACTTTGGCCAGAATCCGTGCGGTGCTCGTTTTGCCACACCCCCGCGGACCCGAAAACAGGTACGCGTGTGAAAGTCGACCCAGTTCGACGGCTTTTTTCAGTGTTCGTGTGATGTGGTCCTGGCCGACAACCTCGTCAAAAGTCTGCGGCCGCCATTTCCTGGCAAGGACTTCATAACTCATCTCTTCCCCCACAGGCAAATAGTGAGATCGTGCACCTGCCTTTGAACGCTGACACCGCTCTTCCCTTGTGGGTTAACTCCGACCAGGTGACCCCATATCACATGACCGGTCGCCACTTACCGCTGCTACCTTCCGGTCCTGACGGGGTTCATGGGTGGCCATTGCATGGGACCTGGCCATCAACGCCACTACCGCAAAAGAAGTTTACGACACCAGACGCCCGCGGGCAGGGATTCAACCCCGCTATAGCGGATTGCGGGAACAGGGCACCGCTACCTCCCCGTCTAGCACGACCTCT
>CP070677.1:3295641-3300176 GCA_020352495.1 Candidatus Latescibacterota bacterium | reverse complement strand
GATGGCAATGAGAACCACAGCGACGGCCGCCGCCGGTGCCCTGAGCCTCGCCGGCACCCAGTCGAATACCCGCGTCCAGACGTGGCCCTCTCTTTCACCGACAGCGGAAGGCTCGAGAATCCGCCCGGTGGATTTGAGATAACCGATCACCCGTTCGCCAAATCCAGCCGGGACCCCCTCGAGGTCCATCTCACCAAGAAACGCGGCAAGTGACCGGTGCATCTCGAGCTCCTCCGCGCACCTCGGACACGCTTCCACGTGACGCCCAAAGGCTTCCCTGTCGCTCGAGCCGAGTGTCCCGTCGATGAAATCTTGGATCAGAGCATATGCCTTTTTGCATTCCATGATACTCGAGTCTAGTTTCCCACCTGTTTGATACGGATATCCCCGCTTGCGGTTTCAATGTAAAGCCGCCCGTCACCGCTTCCCACCACTCCTCTTAGCATCTTTCTTGAAATCTTGTCGAGCTTGATGTCAAGGTCGCCCTCGATCGACCCGCTGCTCGTCGTGACCTCCATCAAAAACCCGTAATCCCGCGATCCGTCAAATGAGACGATCACGTCGCCGCTCGATGTTTTTAGCACGTACTCCCTTTCGCCAACCGGGAGCAGCGACACGATGAGATCACCGCTCGTCGCGACCGCCTTCAAATTGCCTTTGACATCGGTGATCTCACCATTGCCACTAATTGTCTTTGTGATCGCATCTCCCCCACATCCCCTCAGCACAATGCTCCCCGAGGAAAGCTCCACATCTGCGTCCCCCCCGATTCCATACGCTTTGACATCACCGCTGGTGCCTTGAATACCAAGAGAGCCGCCAATCTCACGAACGTCGGCGTCCCCGCTCGACATGCGGACCCGAAGATCCTCCCTGATGTTCCTGACTTCGATATCTCCGCTCGAGAGTTCGATGAAGGTCTTCCCACCAATGTCTTTTAGGAAGACGTCTCCACTACTTCCAAAGAGTCTGACGCTTCCATCGAGCGACGTGATTTGGATATCGCCGCTCGTACTCGCCACTTTGGCGTCAAAGCTGTTTGGCACTTCAATTGTATAATCGACGTAGGCCCGGTGTCTGATCCCCCGGATAAAGGACCAGAAACTCCCGCCGCGACCGATTTGTTCTGGGTGACGTGTGACCACCGAGATCTGCTCGCCGTCGGTATCGACCTCGACCTCGAGTTCGTCCATCCATTTGGCGGCTGTCTTCGAGTCTTTCGCGCGGACGTATTTGTAGGCGCGAACCAAGACGCTCCCCACATCCTTCCGTCCCACTATGATCGTCTTGCCGCGGGTGTTCTTGACGTAGATCCTGCTCTCCCCCCTAACCTCGACGGATCGCTTTTCTTCCTTCTCTTTGCTGGAGGATCCGGCAAGGGCCGTTCCGGTCGGTTGGAGAGCGAACAGAAAGCTCAACACGGCAGGCGTGACAAACCCATACCGCACGCCGCCTCTTCCGATGCGCGTAAGGTACTTCCTCATAAACATCACCCACGGATTACTACGAAAAAGGCGACAAAAAGATTCCCTCAATTTGACACCCGTGGCTCGTCCGGCGCGTGGCCGTACATGTAATCCATTGAAAATAAACATCTACCAGAAATCCTCCCCGTCCAGCCTCGTTTTGAGCATCTCACGGGCCCGGTGGATCCTCGCCTTTACCGTGCCCAATGGAACCTCGAGCGTCTCCGCAATCTCCTCGTAGGAGAGACCCTCCTGGTGTCTCAATACGATCATGATCCGGTAGTGGGGGGGGAGCTCCTCGATCGCCCGGGAAAGGAGCTTCATTTTCTCTTTCTTCAGAAGCACCTTGTCGGGTGTCGCGGTCGGCGAGGCATATTGTCGCTCGTACTCCCCCTTGGCGCCCCTGACGGGCTCGTCCATCGGTAGCGTGTCGACGCGGCGCTTGCGCATCGAGTCGATGCAGAGGTTCGACGTGATCTTGAAGAGCCAATTCGAAAAGGCAAACGAGGGGTTGTACCGGTCGAGCATCGAGAACACTTTAATGAACGCATCCTGGGCGAGGTCTCGGGCCTCCTCCCGGTCCCGGACCATTTTGAGACAGATGTTGAAGACGGCACGCTCGTACTTGCCAAGAAGCGTGCGATAGGCCCCCTCATCCCCTTTCCGGGCCCGGGCAATGAGTTCTCTGTCCTCTTCCTTCACGATGTCCTTGTCGTCCGGGGTTGGGTCATTCCCTGCTTGGGATTGTTAGGTTTCCCCCGCGCTGGACCGTCTACCGTATTGGACTGTCTGACGTCCCCCCACGTTTCACAAGACCGGCTCAACTCTGCGCCGGTTCGGCCCTCGTCGAGGATGGCGCGCGTCAGCTCTTGGCCGTCGGGGCGTCCCCTGGGCACCGAACGGGTCGCCGTCCGCGCGTGTTATTTTGTGGCTCCAAATTAGCTTGACACATTCGTTTGTATGTTTCTAGATTTACTTTGCTTTACGAGATTCTGGGACCAAGCGCCGGCGACGGGTCCGGCTTCACAGAGGCGCGTCATCGGCGATCAAGAGACCCACACTACCAAGGAACGATGTCATGTTGACAGCGATCGAATATGTTCATGCGCGTGAGATCCTCGATTCCAGGGGAAACCCCACCGTCGAGGTCGATGTCGGCTTAGAAGGTGGTGCCTTTGGCCGGGCGGCGGTTCCCTCAGGGGCTTCGACCGGGACCCACGAGGCTCTCGAACTCAGAGACAAGGACAAGAACCGGTATCTCGGGAAAGGCGTGAGCAAGGCGGTCGACAATATCAACGAGGTAATCACTCCCGAAATTCTCGATCTCGACGCCACCGATCAGGCCTATATCGATCAGGTCATGATCGAACTCGATGGGACCGAGAACAAATCGAAGCTCGGAGCGAACGCGATACTCGGTGTGTCACTGGCAACGGCAAAGGCGGCCGCTGATGTCGTGGAACTGCCGCTTTACCAATATGTTGGTGGTGTCGCTGCGCGCACGCTCCCCGTCCCCATGATGAATGTGATCAACGGTGGCGCCCACGCGGACAACAACCTCGATATCCAGGAATTCATGATCATGCCGGTGGGGGCGGTGAACTTCACCGAGGCGCTCCGGATGGGAGCCGAGACGTTTCACGCTTTGAAAGCCATTCTCAAGAAAAAGGGCCTCAACACCGCCGTCGGCGATGAAGGTGGGTTTGCGCCACAGTTGGGGGCCAACGACGAGGCCATCGAGCTCGTACTCGGAGCGATCGAGAAAGCGGGTTTCAGGGCCGGAGTGGATATCGCGGTGGCGCTCGACGCCGCGGCGAGCGAGTTCTTCAAAGAAGGCAAGTATGTGTGTGGTGCCGATGGCGCGGTGCGAACCAGTGAACAAATGGCGGATCTCTACGCCAAATGGGTCGACGACTACCCCATCGTGTCGATCGAGGATGGGTGCGCCGAGGACGACTGGGATGGTTGGAAGCTACTTAGCGAGAGACTCGCGTCCAAGATCCAAATCGTGGGCGACGATCTGTTTGTCACCAACGAGACCCGTTTGAAAAGGGGCATCAACGAAGGAATCGCCAATTCGATTCTCATCAAGTTGAACCAAATCGGGACTTTGTCGGAAACACTCGCGGTGATTGAAACGGCAAAGCGGGCCGGTTACACCTGTGTGATCTCCCACCGTAGTGGCGAGACATCGGACACAACGATCTCGCATGTCGCGGTCGCAACCAATGCGGGTCAGATCAAGACGGGTAGCCTTTCGAGGAGCGAACGGATCGCCAAGTATAACGAGCTTTTGCGTATCGAGGAAGAGCTTGGGAGTGTTGGTAGGTTTCCCGGGCCGGAGGCGTTTTACTTTAAGAAGTAGCGGTTGAGAACTGAACGGTCTTAGAAGACGGAGGGGGTTTCCGTATGAGATACTGGGGGTCGTCGAATCCAAAACACGTCTCTGGATCCAAGACTACTCGCGCTCCCAAACGTACGATTGCATCGGGCGGAGACCTCCGCCAATATCCGTTTCTGAGAGCCTTTTACCAGCACCAGGCGGAGATCAGCGATGGCCTTCAGAAGTTTCTCTTTTTTCTCGTCGTGGCCACTCTATTGTATGCGTTTGTTCTCGGCGACGCCGGAGGCATCCGAATTCTCGGTCTGAAAAAGGACAAAGCGCGCATTGAAGCGGAGGTGGCATCTCTGAATGTGGACATCAAGGCCCTTCAGGAGGAGATCGACCGGCTCAAATCCGATCCTTATATAATGGAAAAACTGGGGCGCGAGTTGTATGGCTATGTTGCCCCAGGGGACCGGGTGTACAAGATCGTCCGCCCTCGGACAGAAGATTAGTTTTTGGCACCTTTTTTGGTGTCGTTTTGTGCGGTTCCGTGCTGCTTTGGTGGTTTTGACGGTTTTAACGGTGTACTAGGTGCGCCGGTTTAGAACACGAACAATAGCCCCGTGGAAAGATTTCCATCGGGCTTGACATTCTCTATTATAAGGGTTATACAGGATACACATATTGACGCGGGGTGGAGCAGTCTGGTAGCTCGTTGGGCTCATAACCCAAAGGTCGCAGGT
>CP070677.1:3285296-3295541 GCA_020352495.1 Candidatus Latescibacterota bacterium | reverse complement strand
GCGAGGCGGGAAGCCGAGCGAAGCGGGCGAAGGGCCGCCAACAAGCTGGCTTTCAACCCTAGATCCTATGGCCGGTCCGCGACATCGGGTATTAGATACGTTTGAGCAGGGCCTGGTAGCGAGGGTCCTCGCGAATGGATCGGAAGTCAGGATCGTTCTCGATCCAGTCGCGGTGTGAGAATCCGCAGTCAAATGCCTTCTCGAGACACTCGAACGTCTTGTCGTGCTCACCCATGACGCAAAACAGACACGCGGCGTTGTAAAGGGTCGCCGGATCATAAGGAGCCAGCTTCATGGCGCGTTCGTTCCACTCGAGTGCCCTTTCCTTCTCACCCAATCCGAGGAGAGCGTGCGCACCGAGGTAGCATGCCCTGGCGTCGTCGGGGTGCAGTTCCAAGTGTTTCTCGGCAACGGTCAGTCCACGCCGAAACGCATCGATCATTGCGTCCCGATCCTCCAACCCTCGATACGTGTCAGCCATTAGAATGGGGGCTTGATAATCCTCAGGCCGCACCGCGCACGCTTTTGCAAACTGCTCCACGGCCTTTTCGAGTTTGCCCTGTGCCCTGCAGGCACGCGCGAAGTAGTAGTATGCCTCGTAGAGTCGTGGCGAGATCTCGATGGCTTTTTCGAACTCGCTTTCCGCTTCGCTGTAGCGTCCATCGAGCGAGAGGGCCAGCCCATGTGACGCATGTGCCTCGGCGAGATCACTATCGAGTTCGAGCGCCTTCCTACTCGCCGTCATTGCGTTCTCGATGATCGTCTTGTTGCTGTCGTAGTACATGTAGATCATCGAGTAACAATCGGCGAGTCCACAGTACGCAAGCGCGTATCGCGAATCTTCGATGATAGCGCTCGTGAACATGTTTCGCGCATACTCCAGGCCTTTGCCTCCCAATCCGTGGAAGTATTGCCGCCCCCGAATGTAAAATTCGTACGCACCAACGTCTTCTGTCCGCATTTTTTCTATCGCGCGTCTCTCTTTCTCTGTGAGTTTTACCTTGAGTGCATCGACGATGTTCTGCGCGATTTCGTCCTGAATAGTAAAAACGTCCTCCAGATCCCTGTGATATTTATCCGACCAGAGGTGATACCCATCAGCAACATTCACGAGCTGTACTGAAATCCGCAATCGATCCCCCGATTTCTGAACGCTCCCTTCGAGCACGGTATCCACCCCGAGCTTCCTCCCAATCTCGCGAATGTCCATGTTTATGCCCTTGAACGCAAAGGAGGATGTGCGGGACGTGACACGCAAACCTTTGACGCACACGAGACAGTTGATGATCTCTTCCGCCATACCGTCGCAGAAGTACTCCTGCTCCTCGTCGGCGCTCATATTGGAGAACGGAAGAACGGCTATCGACGGTTCCGAGACACTGACAGCAATACCCGATTTGAGTTCCTTGCGCGCCAGTTTGAGATCGGCGAGCATTTCATCCACGAGCTGGTAACGGTTCTCCGGGTCTTTCTCCATAGCCCTTTCGACAATCCTCTTCGCCACGGCGGGCACATCCGGCTGCACTGTCGATATACCCGGTGGTGCTTGATTAACGATTTGATAGAGAATTGCAGACTCGTGCTCTCCCTTGAACGGCAGCTTCCCAGTGATCATTTCGTACAAACACACGCCAAGCGCCCAAATATCGGTCCTGCGGTCCACCGTGTCACCCTGGGCTTGCTCGGGGGCCATATAGGCCACGGTGCCGACCGTTTTTCCTTCTTTTGTGACGTGGGTCTGGCCGCCGAGCTTGGCCAAGCCAAAATCATGGATCGTCACGCGACCGTCATCATCAATCATTATGTTCGCGCTTTTGATGTCTCTGTGGACGATGTCGCTATCGTGTGCCGCCTGGAGCCCCTTGGCTACTTGAGTGGCGACATCCAGCGCCCGGTCGACGTCCATGGGACCGCTCTCCACGACTTGCTTGAGACTTCTTCCCGGCACATAGGCCATCGAAATATACGAGAAACCCTCGTCTTCGCCGATCTCGTATACCGTGCATATGTTGGGATGCCGGAGGGCCGCCGCCGAGCGAGCTTCTCTCAAAAACCGCTGTTTGTCCGCGCCCGATACAGCTCTCTCCTTGGATAACACCTTGAGCGCGACGGTCCGTTTGAGCTTTGTATCCTCGGCCTTGTAGACGACACCCATACCGCCACCCCCCAGTTTTCCGACGATTTTGTAATGCGCCAATTTCTTGCCGATCATCTCGTCCCCATTGTGAGCTTGCGCGCAAAGATTCCGGAGGTTTGTTGTACGTTCATGTCCCGTGTTGACGATATTGTATCAATTTCGATGGCGAAAAGTCAAAAAGGACCGAAATTGCTCTTGCCAAATCGTCAGTAATGACCCTCGATTTCGATCCGACGTCGCGGTGGTTTTGAAAACAACCGCTGGGCGTCACTGGTTCAAGAACTCGAGCACAACCTTGTTGAATTCCTCAGACCGTTCAACGTTCACCGTGTGTGCGGCACCTTTTATTACGATCTTTCTCGCGCCCGGGACGTTTGTTTTGATCAGGCCCGCAATCTCCAGGATCCCGGGCATGTCCAGGTCGCCGATCACGACGAGCGTGGGAATCTTGATCTCACCGAGTCTCTCGATCGCCGGTGGATCCGGCGGCAACGCATACCCACGGTCTTTCCCTGGTTTGGCGCCCTCTCGAATCCACCTCGATAGACGTGCCAACATTTGTGGGTCCACCTCGTCCGGCTGTCTGCGAGGTCCGACGGTCCACGCGTGAAGAAATATCTCCGCCGCCCGGTCAAAGTCCGCCTCGATATAGGCGGCGCGGATTTCTTCGAAAAACGTCTGTTCGACATCGGCATCGAAATCGTAACCGCTCAGTCCAGGTGCCACGGGAATTAGCTTCAATACTCGATCCGGATGTTCCAGGGCAAAGTCGATGGCAATGCGTCCGCCAAGAGACAGTCCGATCAAATGAGTGCGGGAGATTCCGAGATGGTCCAGTAGAACACGCAAATCCTCGAAATCCCGGCGTGCGCCATACGGGCTACGGGAGAGACCATGTCCACGCGCATCATAGCGGACCACACGAAAGTCCCGTGCGAAAAGCTCGAACTGATCATCCCACATCCGGTGATCGAGCATCCCGCCGTGAGCCAGAACGATTGTCTCGCCTTCACCCATCACTTCGAAATAGATCTCCCCGTTTTCGACCGGGACGATACCTCGCTCGAAGTTCGACCACGGTTTTTTCGCACGCTTTGCCAAATCCGCCTCGCCTTTCGGGATGGTCAGCAGATCGAGAAACTCACGCACCGCGCCATTGAAGGCTTGCGGCTGCTCGAGGTACGGAAGATGACCCGCGTTGTCGATAACGACGCGACGAGCTCCTGCGATGCCCGATTCGATCGCCCCCGCGTGGGCGTGGACATCCGGAACGTCGCTGTCGGACGTCACGATCAGTGTTGGCGCGGCGATCTCGGATAGCCGGCCTAGAGCCGGCCTGTCGGGCAGCTGAACAAATTGGTGTTTTTCCTGGCTCAGGTTTCGGGGGTTTGCGCGGAGGATTTCAGCTAGACGTGCGCGGGCCTCATCGTTGCCGCGGGCGACGGCGTAACGGTCGCCAATCCAGTTTTCAACGGCGACCTTCACATCCGGCGAGTAGTTGGCGTAGCCGCGGCGCATAAAATGGAACGAATAGCCAAGCCCACCGACAACCGGACCGACAAGAATGAGCGCCTCAACACGATCGGAATGGGCCAACGTGTAGTCGATGGCCAACCCACCACCGCTGGAAGAGCCCATCAGGACCACTCGTTTCAGTCCCAAGTGTTCGATCAACGCGTGGAGATCCGCCACATTCGAGTACGCTGCAGTCGGCTCATCGGAACGGCCGTAGCCTCGACGATCGTAGCGCGTGACATGGTAGTCCGTTGCCAAATCCCTGACTTGTTTGTCCCAGATCACACGGTGTGCGAGTCCGTCGTGAATCAGTACCAGGGGAAATCCTCGGCCAAAGCTTTCGTAGAAAATGCGACCGTCATCAAGTTCTAGATATCCGGTGGCAACAGGTTCCGGCAGAGTTGTTTTCGAGACCGGTTCACTTCCCGCTGACACGGGCATACCAAACATCGCTGCTGCAATCACTGCCGTCAGGACCAACTCGATGACTCGTGATCTTTGGAATCTCGTCAACGGGATACCTCCCTTGTTCGATAGTTGCGTGAGGTCAGTGACAAAACCGTGCGTCGGAAATGGTGGGAGCTTTCGTGTCGGGGTCGTCGCTTGGTTCGTATCTTACGGCGTGTCGTTCATATCGTGCCGAGAGTACAACAGAGCGACCAGTTGCCGTATCGCGCTGACCCTCAGTATTCGAAGTTGACCGAGTCGTGTTCCAACGCTATCTCGCCCTGGCAGAGTCCGATACGATAGTAGTTCTCTGGATAGTACTCTCCAGTACTCTCATTAAAGAAATCAAAGGTTACCACATGAACACCATCCGGATAAGGCTTCGACTCAATCACTTCTATCAGACCCCTGTTGCAGACGTAAGGAACATACAAACGATTGGTGGTAAGGGTAAGCGTATCCGGTGTGGAGGTTTCAAAGATTATATATAGGTTCTCCCCCCTCGTGAGGTTTTTCGGCATCAGGCAAAAGGTCACACCGTTCGCCAGTCCAACCGCTGGGTTTGAAAACCCCGACCAATTCTGAAGCTCGTCGGCTGTACGCACCGCAAAAAACAGGGTTGTCCGAAAAGGCACTCCCTCCACGATGACATATTCCGTTTCACCGGCTGGTCCAGGCGGTGGTTCTCCGTTCACCTGTGTTGCTTCCCCCCAGCTATCCTCATCGTCAATCGGAGCCATCGAATACCGGATATCATATTCGGCCGCCTGCCCCACCATACCGTCGTCCCCCGGAGCGGTAAACTCGAGCTCAAATGAGGTGTCGTCGCTCGCTGAGGCCACCAGATCGGTGATCTCACCTGGTGGAATCACCTCACCGAGAGTTTGCCCCGAAGCACAATTCGACAGATTCGACCAATTGGACTTTTCGTCCGATGCTTTGAGGGCGAAGTAAAACGTGGCGCCAGAGGCCAGACCAAGCACAACGGTCGTCTCGATGGAACCACTTGGCTTGGGGGAGGGTAGGTTTTTCTTGTCGACCGGGGTCGCCTGGCCCCAATTTTCCTCAGTAATCAAAGACGTTGAATGACGGATGTCATACTCGCTTGCCGTTCCCTTCAACCCGTCATCACCGGGAGAGGTCCAGACGACGGCGACAGAACTGGGCGAAGGCGATCGCAATCTGAGATCCGTGACCGCGGCGGGTGGGATCGTATCGGGCTGAGGACCGACGATGTCATCCGAACCGTCGCCGGTGCCGTTGTCGCTTCCGCAATCTGTCATCGTGAGAACCGAGAGACCAAAAAGCAACGCAAACGTTATGAACAAGAATGCCTTACGCAAGTTTCTCATCGGAGCCACCGGCGGTTGAGGCTGTTGACATCGCTTACTCGGCGTTGTGGCCGACTCGCGCGCCGAGCTGTGACCAGTTCAGGGCGAGCAGGGCTGTCGATGCCGCTTATCGGACTCATTATATACAATCCTACGACTCCTTTGGAGTTCAAGTTTCCAAACGGGGTTCCAAGCGGAGTACCCAAACGGAGTATCCCGACGGACGATCGAGTATAGAGACATTTTTGGGTGATCAAGGGCGTCTCGGAGGGGGCCTGGGATACGTCATGCTCCGTGAGATTCCGCCGCACGCCGGCGATGTCACGTTTTGCACGCGGACGTTCTCGAGAATCTCGACGCGCTGTTCGCGATCTTGAGTGATGCTCTATTGTGTGCTATAGTCCGATAGCATAGGAACAGGAAGCCATAGGTCTTTCCTCCCCGACTTGGTGGACTCGCGGAAGCGCCGCCTCGATGCCCTCCCTGTTCCCCCCTCTCGAGCGCCGCGTCCGCGGGAAAGGGGGTATCGACATGACCCTTATTCAGTCCTTAGGAAAACGCGGTTTATTCTCTCTCACATGGCTCATCCCCGTCTCTCTCATGTTCTTAGCCCATCAGAGCGCATGGTGCGGACCCGAGGATGAATTTTGGAGTGAGCGATTTGGGTCTTACCTCGCCGGTGAACCCGGTCCCGACAACCTCGTCCGGGCTATAGCCGTCGTCGGCGACGACATCTTTGTAGGGGGCGATTTCGTCACAGCGGCCGGTGTCGCGGTAAACCATGTAGCCAGATGGAACGACGGCACCTGGTATGACTTGGACGGCGGGATGTTCAACCGAGTCAACGCGCTGGCTTCGGATGGGGCCACTCTGTATGCCGGCGGATCCTTTATCTCGGCGGGGGGTTCACCTGCCAATTACATTGCGAAATGGGATGGCGCGAGCTGGTCTCCGCTGGGCACCGGGACGACGGGTGCCGTGTATGCGCTCGCCGTCGACGGTACGAATGTGTACGCTGGCGGGGCATTCCCGTTCGCCGGTGGGGTGCCTGTCTTCTTTATCGCCAAATGGGACGGCGTGGGTTGGTCCGCGTTGGGCGCGGGTGTCGGCGGTGCGGTTCTGGCCGTCGCGGTCGACGGCAACGACGTGTACGTGGGAGGGAACTTCACAACAGCCGGCGGCAACAGCGCAAATTACATTGCCAAATGGGACGGCGTGAATTGGACGGCCCTGGACACCGGTCTTGACGGTGTGGTGCGCGCGATTGCCATAGACGGTGACGATGTGTATGTGGGGGGATCGTTTGCGACAGCCGGTGGCATCGCATCCGTTGGCGTCGCCAAATGGAATAAAACTTCGGAGACGTGGTCGGATCTGGATGGCGGCATCGGGGGTTGGGATGAGACGGTTTACGCCATTAATATATTGGATGGGGACGTCTTTGTCGGCGGAAGCTTTCTCACCGCAGGTGGTCTCGACTACAGAAAATTTGCACGATGGAATGGGAGCGAGTGGACGGGTTTTGGCGATCCGGTTGGTGGCGTGGTGTACGCGATTGACACCGAAGGCGCGACCGTTTACTTCGGAGGAGCGTTCGAAAAGGCGGGTTGCGCGAAAGACCTGGACAACGTGGCGCGATGGACGAGCCAGAGCGGGTTTTCAGGGTTGGTCGGAAACATGTACGGATTCGATCAACGGATCGACAGGGTACTGGTGGACGGTGAGGATGTCTATGCCGCCGGGGCTGCAATGTATGGCGGGTGTACAACGGTAAACTTCGTTGGACGCTGGAATGGCCATCGGTGGCACAAACTCGGCAACGGAACAAGTGGTACCGTCTACGCCGCAACAATCGCCGATGGGAAGGTCTATGTTGGCGGGACCTTTGGTTCCCCGGCCCCATCACTCGCCCAGTGGGACGGAACAAACTGGCTCCCGGTGGGCCTGGGGGTCAACGGTCATGTGTACGCACTCGAAGCCGAGGGGAGCGATGTTTACGCAGGTGGCGGTTTTACCACGGCGGGTGGGACGGGCGCAAACCGTATTGCCAGATGGAATGGGAGCAGCTGGGCTCCGCTGGGCGCGGGTGTAAACGATGACGTTCTGGCAATTGCGATAGACGGTACTGATATATACGCCGGTGGAGAGTTCACGATGGCGGCCGGTATGAGCGCGGATCACATCGCAAAATGGAACGGAACCTTTTGGATGCCACTTGGGTCGGGGGTCGACGGAGACGTGTACGCGATTGCCGTGGACGGGGGCGATGTGTATATAGGCGGCAACTTCACACAAGCGGGTGCAGTTCAGGTAAACAACATTGCGAGGTGGGACGGCGCCAATTGGTGGCCGGTTGGCAACGGATTTAACGGGGTCGTCCGGTCGATCGCCGTCGGTGGTGGTGCCGTGTTTGCCGGTGGGGATTTCACGATGACGGGGGGTCAACCGGTGAATCGCATTGCCAAATGGGACGGCATCGAGTGGCTGCCGCTTGGAAGCGGGCTCTCTGGCACCGGGGCATCGGTGAGATCGATTGCGGTGGACGCTATCGATCGGGTGATTGTCGGCGGCACGTTTACCGAGGGTGGTGGGAAATCCTCTATGTATTTTGGAATCTGGACGGGTGATGTGCCGACATCGATCGCAACGAACACCCCCTCTCCCGAGTCGGTTGTTCTCGAACAAAACTACCCGAACCCGTTCAACCCATCGACGACGATCTCGTTCACACTGCCGAGTCGTACGCACGTCAATCTCAGCGTATATGACGTGCGAGGGAGACTCGTTGTCACACTGGTGGAAGACACACTTCCCCAAGGCGCAAAAGACGTGCGTTGGAACGGGAGGGATCGATCGGGAAACTCGGTTAGCTCGGGTGTTTATTTCTACCGGTTATCGACGAGTGAGCGGACCTTGACCCGCAAGATGGTTCTTCTGAGGTAAACGGCGTCCGTCTGGATTCGATTGCCGGTCATCGGTTCTTCAAATCGGTGACCGGTTTTTTTGTTCAACGAACGGAAAAACGCCCGATGATCGAGCGTCTCACAACTCGATCATCGGGCTCACTGTCAATGTAAACAAATCAATACTCAACCCAGCGGTGCTACTCCTCCCGTTCCTTGAACTCTCCGGCCAACGCTTTGAAAATCAGCATCACGAAAATGGCCACTATAAGATGTGCAGCCATCATATACCATACCCAATCCGCGTGACCGATGTCCCGGAAATAGCCTGACAGAGGGGTATAAATGAGACCGCTCGTAGACCCGCCAATACACACCGCGAGAAAGTTTGTTCCCATGTATAGCCCGGCTTTCTCCTTTGGCGCGATCCACGTGATGTACTCCTGGATCCGCGGCGACGCGATCATCTCCCCCACCGCAAACAAGAAGATCCCGAGAAAAACAAACGCCGCCGCCGAGACATGCGCGTACCCCAAGAACAACAGACCGACGGCCGCGATGAACAGCCCGAACAGAAATGTGGGGATGGCCTTGCGTTTCTCGAAGATTCGCGACACAAAAACCTGGAGAACCATGATGATATAGCCCGTGTGTGAGATCGTCTCACCAAGAACCCGTCTTACCCCCTCCTCCTCATGCGATAAGAAGTTGGCGACGGGCGTCCCGAGTACTGATTTAATATTCAAATAGAGCTGAGCCGTGTCCACGTTTCGGTCGACAAAAACCGCGCAGAGATTGAAAAACGCCCAGAACGGAAGCCAGAAGAACAGTCCCAAAATGACCAGAAACGCCGCGAATTTCAGATCGGATAAAGCCACCCAGATATCTCGGAATTTGCCCTTGAGCGTTGCCTGCTCGATTTCCCTCTCGGGCTCCTTATAAAAGAATATCGTGATGAGGAGCATGAGTCCGATGCCGATCCCCGCCGCCAGAAACGCATAGTTCCAAGAGATTGCCCTCAGCTTCCCCGCGACAATCGGGCCAAAGGACGCACCCACGTTGACCATCGCATAGAAGATTCCGAAACCAAGGGTTTTATTGGAACCGTCGGTGACTGCGCGCACGGTACCGGCGATAAGCGGTTTGAAAATACCGGCGGCCAATCCGATGCTTAGCATCGTCAGCGCGATACCGGAGAACGATTTCGTGACGATCAACAGGAGAATCGAGGGGAGATAAGCAAAGTACGATATGATCAAGACCTTCTTGAATCCAAACCGGTCGGCGAACGTTCCGGAAATCACCGGGATCAGATATGACAGAAGCAGAAAGACACTTTGAACGATCCCAAGCTGCGCTCTCGTGTATCCCAGATACTCCATATAGATCCCGAAGCCAAAGTAGATGCCATAATAGGAGAATCGTTCGAGGACCTCGATCCCATTGGCAACCCAAAACACAGGCGGAAATGGTGTTCTTTCTTGGACGACGGTGTGAGGGGCTTTGGGTGCTTTGTCTTTCATCTGCTCCTCCTGGGCTGCGTAACCGGCGATTCGATAGTCTCCCACGATTGCGACAAGGCTCGCCGACGTACCGTTGAATTACTTTTTCATGCCCGACTTTGTCGTAATCGTTTCCAATCCGTGGGCATTCGGTCCAGTCTCCGATCTCCACAAGAGAAACGCAAATAACAATCCAAGAAGACCGGAGATCGAAAAAATCCACATCCCGAGTGCGTAGCCACCGGGGTTGGTTTCGCTCGCGCCGGAAAAATCGTTGGCCCAGCCGATGACGACGTTGAAACCGGTGAGCCCAATATTCTGGATCATCGTCATGAGACCGTAGGCCGTACCCAGCTTCTGCTCCTCCACGATGTAGGCGACCGACGGCCACATGACCGCGGGGATGAGGG
>CP070677.1:3281975-3285196 GCA_020352495.1 Candidatus Latescibacterota bacterium | reverse complement strand
AATCTTCAAAAAGGGGCTGAACGGGTGACGGACGAGCCTTCCGCGACCCTGCGCTCGCTTCGCTCGGCTTCCCGCCTAGCGGCGGGCGATCCTCGCTCGCTCCTGCGCAAAGGGTCGCGGAAAGCCCATCCGTCACCAATAGCCCTTCCCCTAGTTTTTATCGAGACCGACGGATCAGGTTTACTCGTCCACATTCGGCACATCGATCATTACAAAGCTGGCGTCAGTCGCTCCCTCGATTTTCAATGCGGTTTCACGGTCGATGCGGGCCTGGTCTTTCTCGGCAACAGGCTTTCCGTTTATGACCACATCGCCCGATGTGACGTAGACAAATATCTTGCGAGACTCGCTCGTCGAGACGTCCACCGATACACCGGTCTCGAGATCCGCCCGGTAGATCGTCGCATCGGCGTGAAAGCTCACTGCACGCTCATGACCCTGGCCCGAAGCGACTGCAAAGAGTGTGTTCTTCCACAAAGATGGATCAAAGGGTTTTTGATCATAGCCCGGCTCGAGACCCGGCGTTCCCGGATAGATCCAGATCTGATAGAGATGGAGAGGTTCATTACCCATATTGAACTCGGAGTGCGTCAGTCCTCGTCCCGCCGACATCCGTTGAACTTCTCCCGCCTTTACGACACCCGAGTTTCCCATGCTGTCCTTGTGTGTGATTTCGCCATCGAGGACGACGGTGATGATCTCCATTTCCCGGTGAGGGTGCGTGGGGAATCCCTGCCCCGGCTCGACGATGTCATCATTGAACACACGGAGCGAGCCAAACTGGACGTTTTCGGGGTCGTAATACTCCGAGAACGAGAACAGCCAGTAAGTCTTCAGCCACCCAAAGTTCGAGAAGTGTCTTTTATCCGCCGGGATAACGTTGATCATCTGTGCCTCCGTTTGCGTCGCGATCTCCCGTTGTGTCTGTCGTCTTGACCTCCATCCACTCGGCGTGCTCGAGGGGTTTTGGTTTCTTACCATAGAAATAGTCATCCAACGTGATCGCCAGTCTTCGAAAGAGCGACGAGTTCCTAACACCACACCGCACCAGATTATGAAGAAAACTGTCTGGATGTGAATAAGGACATACGGTCACGCATCGCGAGCAGTCCGTCCCGACCGCACACCAGTAGGTAAAGCAATCCTCCTGGTTGATTTGCCATCGTAATACGCCGTCGATGCTTTTCTGAGTCTCGAACGGAATGGCCTTGCTCGGGCAGGCATCCGCGCACTTTCTGCAATGTGTGCAGAAATCGATCATCGTATCGTCGCGTTGACGCTCGTCGGTTTCGAGTGGCAGATCGGTCGTCACGACAGATATCCTTACACGCGGACCCCACTGGGGTGTCATAAGGAGCCCCATCCGGCCGATCTCTCCAAGACCGGCGTCTCGAGCGACGAGCGGGCACACCACACGGTAATTGGCGTCGATATGCGCCCGCGCGGGGTAACCGAGGTTTCGTATGAACTGAGCAATCTGAACCGCCATGACACCGGACCGAACATACTGCTGTGTGGATTCCATAACGGTCGGGCCGTGTGGTCCGCGATCGATCATGTGTTTGTCCATCTCGACGGTGATCGCGATGGCGTAGGCATGATCCAGGATCACCGGTTCGCCATAGGGCTCGGTACGGCCAATGACGCTGTACTTGTGATAATCCTTTAGCTCGGTCACGCCAACGGACACGGCGCCGATTCGAAGCGCCCAGTTCTTGATAAAAGCGGTGATGTCCTCCCGATCGACAGCGAGCTTCTCGGGTGCCGGATCGCCATCTACACAAGATCTCAGCCACCCGATCGTCGTGAAATTTGCCTGTGAGGCAGAAAATGTAACGGGATCGTAGAATTTGGCGCCCTTTTCGAGCAGACCCGGTTTGGCCCTGAACTTCTCATCCAAATTCTTTTTCTCGGGGTTGTCTCGATAGTATTCCTCGTATCTCTCCGTACCGGGTTTCAGGCGGTTTCGAGCAAACATGATGTCGCGTTCGTCGATCCGCCCCGTGGGGGTGTCGCTCTCATCGACCCGTCCCGGACGCCAAGGTATGAGGACACTTATGACCGCCACAACCGTCAGCATCAACATGCCGGTCGCAACGTACGGTTGGTAATCGAAATCCAAAAGACCGACTAGCAGGTAAGGGAGTGGTGCGAGGAGCGTAAGACCAAACGCCCGGTGTGCGGCGCGTTTTTCCTCTTCGGCGCACGATACGAGGACCATATACAAAAATAACACAAAAATAGAGACCCCAACGGCCACCAGCGTGATATCGAGTGGTCCAAGATCGTTTGTCACTCGCCCTCCTTGGTTTGTGGGAGGATTTGGGAGATCTCCATCACAATGGGTAAGCCATTATAAACCACACCGGGGATATTTGAAAACCAATCCGTTACCGGTTGGGAAATCGATACAATGATGTAGGGCCTGCGCAAAAGGGTGTTTCTAGATGGGATCTCGGATAGGAAGAATTGCGACGACAAAGCCGCTCCGACCGGCGATGCAATAGGCCTCGTCGGCCATCACGCCCCGTACCTTCCCGACGCGGTCAAAACTCTTTGCCCAGCTCGTATGCTCTCGCCAGATTTTGCGCACGGACAGCCGCACCTCCACCCACCATTCCGCCGAGGATCTCCATTTTGGCGTCCTTGACCCCGACACCGAGAAGCCGATCGTTCAGCATGACACGGCGCATGCTTTCCGCAATCCCGGTCTCCTCGAGATGTTCAACAGTGTGCCCCGCAGAGCAGATCACGAGAGCCTTGGAGATATCGATCTCGGATGTCGCGTGCGCGCCTTCTTTTTCGTAGACATACGCGTACCCATACGAGAGCACTCTGTCGAACCACCCTTTGAGTTTGGCCGGGCAGTCGCTCCACCACACGGGATACACAAAGACCAGCGCGTCGGATTTGTCGATCTTGTCTTGCTCGGCTTTCACATCGTCGGGAACCGGGACGGTGGTGTCTAGACCGATCTCACGTTTGTACTGCTTGAGATCCATGTCCGTCTGGAAACCCATTGCATACAGATCACCGAGCTCGAACGTGTGCCCGGCATCTCTCAGCCCGCGGATGAACTCATCGAGCACCTCGCAGGTGAAGGACTGGTGGCTTGGATGGGCAAATAAGACGTATACATGCATGATCATATACCTCTTTTAAAGAGTAACCGAAAAGTCCGCAGTCTGGAAGAGGTGTTATCCGCGTAGGGCCCACCGGAT
>CP070677.1:3273277-3281875 GCA_020352495.1 Candidatus Latescibacterota bacterium | reverse complement strand
CGATGGCAAGGTCTACACCGGACCCGACAAGCAATACAACCTGAGACTCGACGACCCCCTTCAGGCCGGTTTTGTCAGGTACGATACGGATGAGGATGATGTGAAGGACTACACATGCGGTGAGTGCCATACAACCGGCTACTCACCAGGGGGGAACCAGGACGGCAAACCGGGACTCATCGGAACGTGGGCTTTCAATGGGATTCAGTGCGAGGAGTGTCATGGGCGCGGCGGTGCGCACGCCAACAATCCAGAGGGAGTCCGCATGACCGTCGACAGGTCGAACGCGCTTTGCGGCAAATGTCACATCCGAGGGGCTGTGAACGAAATCCCGGCAAGTGGCGGTTTCATCCGCCACCACCAGCAGTGGAACGAGATGTTCAGAACCAAGCACAGTACGCTGCAATGCGTGACATGTCACGACCCACACATGGGTCTTAACCCTCTAAACCCCGAACGCCATCTGGCAATTCGGATCAGGTGCGAAACCTGCCATTTCAAGGAGGCTGCAAGTCTTGAGGCTTCCATTTTGCCGCATTTCACACAGGGGGTCGACTGCACGGACTGTCACATGCCCTTGGCCGCAAAATCCGCGGCTGCCATTGGAACCTACGAAGGCGACATCCATTCTCACCTGTGGCGGATAAACACGGATCCCAACGCGGCGATGTTTACACCCGATGGGAAGAAGGCAAACGGGTATCTCACTCTCGAGTTTTCGTGCAAACAGTGTCATCCGACCGAGACCGTTCAAGATCTCGCAGGCGCCGCGCCCTTCGTTCACTAGGCGCGCAACCCGAGACTCACCCCGACAGAGCCCCTCCGTGGTCCAGCGGGAGGGGCTCTTTATATTGGCCCCGCAGACGGTGTTATCCCCGGCTTGAAACCGGCTGCCGCCTTTTTTCAGGGACTAGGCCGGACCGCTGCTAAGATCAGCTGCCGCGTTCCTTTGATGGGCCGCTTTCGCCCAAGGCGAGGCACCTATTCCCAACGTTTGGCATCGATCACAGCGGTGGATTTATACTGAGAATCATTTCACAAACATCAAAAAACGCGCAGTACAAACAGGTAGGTGTTGCGGTAACGCGCCTTGATACATATATTTTCCGAGACTCGAACGCCCTCCGCGGTTTTGCAGCGCGGGCGTGGCAGTTTTGAGGGATGGGCAGCCATCGAGAAGGAGGTACCTCAATGAGACGAACTGCGTTGATCACCACCGTAGTGCTACTCCTCCAGTTCGTCGCCGCCGTGGGCAAGTCGTCGTATCTGACTGCGTTCAATAACCTATATGGTACGGCCGACAAACGTCTCGATACGTGTAATACGTGTCACGTTAACGGTTTTGACCGTAATCCGTACGGGAGCGACTTCGAAACCAAGCTCAACGAGTTGGGCGACGTAACGCAAGCACTCCAGGCCATCGAAGGTATCGATTCCGACACCGACACGGACACCAATATCCAAGAGATTCTGGCAGGGACGTTTCCCGGTGATCCGAGCAGCAACCTGCCCGTGGAGGCGAGCACCTGGGGGAAGATCAAAGCTCTTTACGAGTAGAATCCGGCTACTCCGACGGCTACCCCATCACCTTTTTCACCACGGTTTTCACCACCCCTTCGTATCGCTTGACGATCATCACCGGAGTGCGTGAGTATCTGGCGACTTTTTCCGGAATCTCACCAAAAAGGACGCTCGAAAAGACGCCCTCCTTCGAGGCGCCGAGCACAATCATGTCATAGCCTTCCGCCGCCTTGGCCAACGCGGAGGCGATTTTTCTCCCCTCGACGAGACGTCTCTCCACACTTCCAGCAAGCCCGGTTAGATGGATTGTTTTCTCGATCCACTCCATGGCGATCTCGCGATCGCGTGTCGAAGCATCTTCTCTGACAACGTAGCAACACGACACGTTCGCTTCGTAAGCCTTTTGATACATGGAAACGTACTGAGCCGCCAACGAAGCATGGGGGCCTCCGGCGGTCGGTATCAAGATTCGATCGAGCGGCAAATCACCGCGAAGCTTTACCGTTATCAGATCGCACGGTGCATGACGGACGACTTTGTCTGTTACCTCGCCCATGATTCTGTCACCGGTCGTCGTGTAACCCTTCCATCCCATGAGGATAAGTGACGCTCTCTCCTCTTCTGCGGCTTTGAGAATACCGTCATACACACGGTGAGCGATTCGTAGCGCCGACCGCGTATCCACGCCCTCTTCATGACCGTACTGTATCGCTTCTTTGAGAAGCGGGGTTTTGTGGTGGACAAACCGCATCCCTTCGTGGACGGGAAGGTTTTGAGGAACATCGATCACTCCGAGCACGACGATCTCACCCTGATTGGCCTTGGCAATGGGAATCGCCAGCTTCATGAGCGGGATCACATGGTCGGGGTTATGAAGCGGAATGAGAATCCGGTAGGAGTAGCTGCTCTCACCCTTCGCCTGTTGGACCTCCAGGACCTGGGGTGTTTCCGCGGCGGTCGTCTTTTCGAAATAGACAAAGTACGTAAACAATCCCACGACGATCCACCCGGCGGCGATATACCACGCCCGGTGATCGAAGTTGAACTGATAGATGGCGAGAAACAGATTGAGAACGATCGCCACGATAGGGGTAACGGGATAGAGCGGGACGCGAAACCTGCCCTTTAGCTCGGGAAATTTGCGGCGCAGCGCGATGAGAGAGAGATTCACAAGCGTAAATGTCAGAAGAAACATTACGCTCGCCGCGGAGCCGATCACATGTATTGGGAAAAACATGGCGGCGAGGATCATGATCCCGCCCGTGACAGCCACGGCGATGTGGGGCGTTCGGCGTTGGGGATGAATCGTGCTGAGCCGCTCAGGGAGCATTTTGTCACGGCTCATCGAGAAGGCGACCCGTGATGAGGCAAGAATCGTGGCGTTCAAGGCCGAGAGCGTCGACAGCAGTCCGCCAAATATAATGAGGGCCACTCCAAAGAACGGCATAAAGCTCTTTGCCGCCTTGACGATCGCCGTCTCTTGGTATCGGCCGAGGAACTCCCATGACGTTCCCGTTTCGGGGCGGATCGCGCCGATACAGACAAACACGATCAATAGATAGATTGTTACGGTTACGGCGAGTGAAAGCATGGTTGCGCGTGGAATCGTCTTTTCGGGACTCTTGATCTCTTCCGCGACGGTTGCGATGAGATCGTACCCTTCGAAGGCGATGAATGTGAGCCCCATCGCCAGGATCACGCCCGCGAATCCGTTTGGCAAAAACGGCTTGAAACTCGAGATCGATTCGCTCGGGTAATTGAAGATCACCTTGAGACCAAACAGGATGAAAACGGCGAGCACGGCGATCTTGGCTACCGTGATCACGTTTTCGACCCGGCCAGTGAGCGCGGTGCCCCGCATGTTGATGACGACAAAACCGATCCCGACGAGGATGGTCACTGCAATGACCGGCACGTGCTCCCCCATTGCGCCAAATGTGATGTCCGAGAGAAACGGTAGATAGCTCCGGATGAATTCCCAGAAGTAGCTCCCAAACCCGAGCGCATAAAGACTGCACGCAACGATATAAGAAAACCAGAGCATCCACCCTGAGGCAAACCCCACGGGGCCTGGGAATGCTTTTTTTATGAATGAGTAGCCGCCTCCCGATCGGGGGTAGGCCGAGGCGAGCTCGGCGTAGCAGAGCGCGGTGAGAAGAGTGACAAGCCCATTGAGGGCAAAGGCGAGAATCGAGGCCGGCCCCGCCTCACCGGCGGCTATTCCGGTAAGGACAAAGATCCCGGCACCGATCATCGCCCCGATACCGATCATGCTGGCATCGAAGAGCCCCAAATCCCGTGAGAACGTGACATCGTGTTCGGGGCCTGCACTTTTTTTGGCCTGAGGCATGACGGAGTATTGTAGGCCGGAGGGGCGGGCGGTGGCAAACTATTTGAAAATGGGAATCAACGGTCTAACACAGTGGGAAATAAACAAGAGAGGGGCACCCCCCCAACAGCCGTGACCAGGTTCATTGGGGTAAACCCCTCTCTTGTGCCGACCGACACCTTGAAAAGTGTTAGGTATCCTACCCGTGACAGGTGACAGAAAGTCAATGGTAGTGGCCGTTTCCGCCAGGGCCGCCAACATATCTTATTGAGACTGTTTCACGTCAGAAGTGAGTGGACAGATAGGGGCTGATGAAGTCCACTTCTTGCCCCAAATCAGTCGTACACGATCTGACATCGTAACACCTTTGGATAGTCATCCATGTCAATGACGTACACCCGGCCATTATTGTCACTACATTTTGGGAATAGAGATTTTCCAACGCGTTGGCTCAGCAGTAACTCTCCCGCACTGTTGAACAGGTCGATCGCAATTTCCATAGTTCCATTTTGGCCTGTCGGGTTGCCCAACACGTTGATGAACTTGTTGTCCTCCAAAACAACAATCGACAACGAGGTAGTGCCTGGCTTCATACTCGTCCCATGTTCACTCATTTGGATTTCCGGTGCACGCATATCCTCATCGTCCCTGAAAATTCTCCGACGTATTGTCCCATTAACCGAAAACACCCTAATCTCATATGGCGTCATTTGTGTGTAAAACACAAGTCCTTTGCCGTCCATGTCGATGTCCCCACCAGCGAAGGTATCCCGTATCCGGGCATCGAATTCATCACGCCCGCCAAACACATCACAAAACGAATTCAAGCGTTTATGATTGTGGTCATACACATGAATGGCTTTTTGGCCGACAACGCTAGCACACGCTACGAATATGCGTCCTGTTTTGGCTTCGATTTCTACTCCGCGTATGAAGCCGCCGGGGATGTCAACGTCAAATTGACTGACACAGCGGCCCTCGGAATCGAACACGATGACATCGTCACGGTCGCCAACGTATATCTGTTGTTTTTCGTCCACCGCTATCGCCCAAGGCTGCCGAAACTCCCCGGGGCCCGGGCCCGACCGGCCAAAAGTCAACAATAAATCCCCAGCGCTGTCGTACTTCTGTACTCTCTTGAATCCGTCATCCACTATGTAGATATTGAGATCCTCGTCTACCGCTATATCTGAAACGCGCCCAAGCATCAACGTCTCGTCTCCCTCCGCTATCCCAATTTCGAGTTCGGTGGTCAACCTGATTTTGTGTGTTGAGTCCCCTTTCCAGGTCCCTTTTCCCTCGTTGTGAATGATCTCCACCTGGATGGCACTAGGACTGTTCACGAACACAAAACAAGTGACGGCGAACGCCAAAACTAGTGCGCCAACCCGTGTGGTTCTTCGACTAGGGCCTCTGCGCGAGCACGCGAAATCGAAACAACTGATCATGGTATACCCCCAAACGCACGACCGGCGGAACAGTTCCGGTGACGAACTCCAGGCTATCGCGCGGAGCCGCTACGATGGCGGTCCTCCAACTCGTCATGAATGAATGCCGTACACCGGTAGCTCAGGCGAACATTTCGGTTGGTGTGTTTCAGGTGCTCCCCAACAAACACTCCTTCCCTTGCTGCGCCTGCACCGAATGGGAACGGGCGATGCCGACCTTGCTCCACCACAATCGGAATCGCCCGTTCCCTCCTGGGCCATTGACCCTCATCGGATCGCGTTCGTCAATCGTCTCGGTGTTTGAAAATCGCTTCCGAAAGACCCTCAGGAACCGATAACGTCACAACAACCCCAAGGTTTATCTAAATGGATCCGACTTATTGTGCACCAAAACCCCTTGGGCAAAAAACGTGTGTGCATCGGACACCTCTATGTTGTACGCCCGAACGACTTTATCTACGAACACAATGGACTCTACGGATATGGGGTTGAGGTCCTTTCCCATCAATTCGTCTCCCACCTGGATTTCCGACGCCTCAACCCATTCCCCGCTGACCATGAACGGATGCGTTGCGGTGGCCCTAATCTCCCCGTTGATCACATAGTATCCCGGTTGCAGAACTCTGTATGTCCTCGTGACCTCACATGGCACCAGCTCATCCGAACCGGTCAGACCCACAACGTGGTCACCTTCTCCGAGCTCTTCGATCGCCATATACCCGAACTCCGTGTCCACGAGAGTGCCCGAGAGAAAACATCCACCACCCAAAATCGGGCAAGATCCACCGCCCGTGAAACACTGACCGCCTTGGTACCAGCAATCGTACCAACCGGTCGGTTCACCGGGATCACAGAACCAGATTCCCAACGTACCCATTACACATCTCTCGCAATCCCCGGCGAGACAAGGCTGTCCACCGGCGACCGCAATCATCAACGCTAGCACCACCAGCGACAGTACTCTTTTCATCGTTTATCCTCCTTTCGAAACTGATTCAATCCGCCACCCGCAGCCGCCCCAGAGTTTATTTCTCATCACCTCCTTTTTTCGTAAGGCAACTGCCTCGGTCCGGGCCGCTTGATGCTCGCATCGCCTATATGTTGCGTTTCCAGCACCCATGACAAACACCCACAAGCAATGCTCAAGAGATTCCTTCCTCCCAACGTTCAGTTGACAGCAACCCTGAATCTAATCACCCTTTTCGGGTCTGCATTGTTGACCGCATACAGGTTGTCGTATTTGTCTTTGCAGTTGAAAAACATCGGCTCGTCAAAACTCGCCGTCGCGAGCAATTGACCGTTGGTGTCAAATATATCGACGAGTGTTGAAACAATCGTTCCTGTCGCGTCTGGAATACTCA
Organism: Candidatus Latescibacterota bacterium; assembly: GCA_020352495.1. Classification (GTDB taxonomy): domain Bacteria; phylum Krumholzibacteriota; class Krumholzibacteriia; order WVZY01; family WVZY01. Next base: position 3,275,216 of record CP070677.1, on the reverse strand, counting down.
CGCAGTTGAGAATACCCAAATCACTCAACACGAAAATGGCCGAAGAAATCGCGGGGATCGAGAACCGAAATCCTTCACCCTCGCGCCTCACATACTCATCGGGAGATTTCATGAGCGGATGGTGCCGATGAACACGGGACAGGAGTACACCGTCGCGATCAAACATCCTGATTTCATAAGGAAGCCACTGCGTGTAGTACACGGCATCGTTTTGGCCGATGTCGATATGACCACCGGCGAAAGTGGATTCTATTCGCACGTCTATTTCTTCGCCTTTTGCGTAGGACTCACAAAAAGACCCTATGTGCTCACCGTTGCGGTCGTACTTGTGTACCATATTTTGACCGAACAACTGAAAACAACACAGATAGATATTTCCCGCCGAATCGAACTCTATGTCCGTCACCGGACCACACTCGATAGGCTGGTACCAGGTCAAATAGGTCCCACTTACATCGAACAGGTCTAGCTCATTCTTGTCCGCCACGTAGATCACGTCAGAATCGTCAATTGCGATGCTTGACGGAGCGATGAACTGGCCCGGGCCGTCTCCTTCCTCTCCGAAGGAAAACAAGAACTCCGCGTTATTGTCATACACCCAAACCCTGTAATTGCTGCGATCAAGAACGTAGACACTTCCGTTGGAATCGACGGCCAAACCACTCACTACGCCGAGTCGTTGTTCTCCTTTATACTCACCGGCGGAGATGGCCATAGTCTCCTTGAATTCCACGCGTCTGGATCCAACTTCGACCCAGACTCCGTCCCCGCTATTCCGCACCACGGCCACATCGGACGAAACCGCAAGGGCAGGTAACAACAGCCAACAGGCGGTAAGGGCGGCAACCAAATAACCCAACGTCGCTTTCATGCACCTGAATGTCATTGAGTCTGTCTCCTTGCGTTTTTTCAATGTGACTTACGTCTTTGATTCGTGCACAGATTTGTAGGATCTCAGCCGGTTCACTAATCCCAGAAGCTGCAGTTGATGGCGGGCGTACGTCAACGAGATCGGTGTGAAACCTGAACCCACATTTCATACGGGAAATACGGACCGACGTCCGAGATTACCCCGAAAAATCGTGACGGGTGGGGTCTTAACCCCTGAATGAGTTAGGAGAACGATATTGTTAATATCGATAATGCCGCATTCGTCAGGTCGAATGGAGCATCTTGGTGTCGATGGAGAGTTGAATATACCAACACACTGCGGAAACGCAGGTCGATTTTGTTTTGCGCTTTCCACTTTCCGTTACAAACACCCTCCGACTCAAAGCTGTAGGTCGTCAATCATTTTGAGACAGAACCCTACGGAAGCAAAAAGACACTCTTCCTCATTTCGTCCACGAAGTGTTTTTGCTCACCGAGTCCCGTACCGAAGAACAAACCGGTACGAGAGCATGGCGCGATCGTGGCTCGCGGTCTCCGGGGGCACCTACATAGGGCAAGTTCAGCAAAGCCGGATATGGGAAAAAGGCGTTCGGACTACCCATTCCAAAGTGTAAGAAAACCGTAAGATGGGGGTTTTGGGGGGAAGTGGTCGATAACGCAAGTCTTTTATTTATAGGACGTTAGTGAGCCACAACAAGGAGTAGACCAAAGCATTACGAGTGTGTTGATCGGGCAAAAATCAACACGTTGGGAATGCTGTAATTGCTAAATTCCTCGCAAGGACCACTACGTCATAACATCCGCTGGAGGGAGTTTCGGAAATTCGGAAGGTCGAAGCAAAATCGGTGGACTAGTACAGCTCCATGGTTACTGAATCGCTGCAGACACTGAGTCCGCCCTCGTTGCCATGCGCGTGCCGGCGTGTTGCTGGCGAACACGCGTCAGGACGCCCCGGGCTTCCGCGACCTTGCCCTGCCTGCCAAGGACAATGGCGAGGTTGATGTTGGTGACGGGGTCATTTGGGGTGTTATGCAATACTCCTTTGAGG
>CP070677.1:3250306-3273177 GCA_020352495.1 Candidatus Latescibacterota bacterium | reverse complement strand
GGTGCCGACTTGCACGGCAGACGCGCCGGCGATGAAAAATTTGCGGGCATCCTCCACCGATCCGATTCCACCGATTCCCACGACGGGGATCGATACGGCTTTCGCGACCTCCCAGACCTTCTGAAGAGCGATGGGTAGGATACCGGGCCCCGAATACCCACCGCTCCCACGGTAGAATATCGGTTTTCCCGTGGCCAGATCGAAATCGACACCCACGACGGTGTTGATCGCTGATATGCCATCGGCGCCGCCCGCCTCCGCCGCCCGAGCGACGATCCCGATATCGGTCACGTTTGGGGTGATCTTGACGAAAAGCGCTCTGTGGGGAATCCGTTTCTTGACTATCCCGGTTATTTTTTCGACGAATTCTGGGTCTCTGCCGTGATCGAGCGCCCTCCCTTCTACATTCGGACAGCTGAGGTTCAACTCGAGACCCTTGTACCCATCGAGAGGGGCGAATCTGTCTGCTATCCGCTCGAACTCTTTGGCGTGCTCGGCGGCGACGCTTACCACCACCCCGACATTTCGGTCCCTCAACGTGGGGAGCTTCTCGGTGATGTAGGCTTCGAGACCGACGTTCTCGAGTCCAATGCTATTCAGGGCGCCGGTCGGAAGCTCGTGGATCCTCGGTGGCGGGTTGCCCATCCGGGGGAGTGGTGTGATCGTCTTGGTAACCACTCCGCCAAGCCTCTCGATCGCAAGCAGCGGTGAGTACTCCTCGCCGTACCCACATATTCCCGATGCAAGAAACACGGGGTTTCTGAACGACACCGGTCCAATTCGAATGCTGATATCGGTTTTGTTCTCCTTTTCCATTTCCCTGCCTTAGATTTCCGGAAGCTCTTCCCAGACCAAGTCGTCGGCGTTGAATACCGGACCGTCCTTGCATACCGTCCTATGACACGCCGTACTGTCTATCCGGACGGGCACAACACAGGAACGACACGCCCCCATCCCACATGCCATCCGATTCTCCAACGAAACATGGTGCGTGATTCGCTTGGTCCGCGCCAGCGCAGCGACGCTTTTTAACATCGGTGTCGGGCCGCAAGAAAAAATCACGTCTACCTGCGAGCGTTCGATCTCTCTCTCGGCCAGTTGGACGACGTTGCCAGAAAAACCATACGTGCCGTCGTCCGTGGAAAAGTCGACGTTTTCGATCGACCAATCAAAATTCCCGATGAACAAATCCGTTCGCGTCCTTGCACCATATAGCAGTCGGTATAGATCGGTATCCCTTGTCGCGCTCATTAGCCGGTGGTAATAATACAAGGGGGCGAGTCCGACACCACCACCTACGGCGAGAACGCGTTTCCCGGGCAGTTCGGGGAACGAGCTCCCCAAGGGTCCGATGAAATCGAGGTTCTCCCCCACGGGGAGTCTCCTCATTATTCGTGTACCCGCACCTTTTTCTACTATGATGAGCGTCAATGTCGATTCGTCGCAGTCGAGCACACTGAACGGACGTCTAAGAAAGAACCTCTTTTCGCCGGGAACGAGCAGATGTATAAACGACCCCGGTCCCGGGTCTGCCAAATCCGGCGGCCGCGAGAGGATCATCAAGAAATACCGCTCGCTCAGGTCTCTCTTCTCGAGAAGAGTCGCGTTGTAATGCCCCGGTCGACTTCTATCGACCATGTTCTCCCGTTTCACTGTTGTGTTCCATCGTCCACTGGTGTTTCATCATCCACTATCGTGCTATCGCTCACTGCTGTGCTATCGTTCACTGTCATTCCCTCTTCGAGTGGTGGCAGCCCCAACGCGATTCGCGCGTACACCGCCTGTTGAGAATTCGGATACCGCTCCACCAGATATTGATATGCCTCCCGAGCTTTTTCGGCGTCGTCGAGCCGGATATCGTAGATATATGCTACCGCATATGCCGCCTTTGGAGCCAGCTCGCTGTCGGGAAACTCATCGAGGATTTTACGATATCCCTTGAGCGCTTTTTCGTAGTTTTCGAACTGAAGGAGCTCGATCTCCGCCAAGTCGAATTGAACGGCGGCTTGCCCTTCCTCACCACCGCCGTCAAGAGAAGCCTGCAGTCTCAAAAACTTCGAGATGCTGACACTCCGCGCGATCGCTTCCTCGGCGAACGGCGAGTTGGCGTACTGTTGACGCACGCTCTCGTAGTTCGATTGGGCTACCTGCAGGCTGTCAAACTTCTCCTGGTATATCTCGCCGAGGTGAAAATACGCCTCAGCGCTGAACATCGATCTTGGATAGGTCGCTGCGACAGATTTGTACGTATCGATCGCCAATGCCAGCGAATCCATCCCCGTGTACGCTTCGCCAAGAAGCAGCATCGTCGGCGCCTTGTCCGTGGGATCCATCATGTAGGTTCCAAGCTCATCAAAAACCAAGAGCCCTTTCTCGAAATCCCCCATCTTGACATAGACCTCGGCGAGTTTTCTCAAGAATCGAACCGTGTCTGCCTCACCCAGCGGGACGTTTCTCAGCCTGTCGTAGATAGCGAGGCTTTTCTCGTACTCTCCGCGATCGGCGTATAGATCCGCCGCCTCCAAATCCGCGCTGACACGAAACGTGCTATTTGGATAGTTCGTCGCAAGCGTCTCGAGGTATCTGACTGCCTGGTCCTCCTGTCCGACCGAGATCAGACTCGTTCCGAGTAAAAACAGGACTTCGTCGGACAATTCTCCCTCCGGCCGGTCCTCTGCGAGTTGCTGGAGGATCACGACGGACTTTTCGACGTCATCTTTTGCATGATACGACTTTGCCGCGTAGAGCTGTCCCTCCTTGTTGAGCTTGCTATCCGGAAAATTGGATTGAAGCTCGTCGAACTTCGTTATCGCCTCGCCGTAATCCCCGATCTCATAGAAGCACTTGCCGATCATCAGGATCGCATCATCAACGTATTTGCTGTTGGGATACGTTGTAATCAGTGACTCGCACTTTTTGATCACCTCTTCGTATTGTGCGATCGTGGACCGCCCAACCGACCCGTCTTTTGCCCGCGGGGTCTCTTGGGCCTCCTTGTAGATTCGCTTGGCGTTGTAGAACGTGTTGAAATACGCGCAGCCCGGTCCCGACAGAACCAGAACGACCAAGGCCACGAACATCGCGACGGCAAGACCGACAAGTTCAGAGCGACACCCATCCCTTTCCGGGGATCGTCCGACCCGCCCGATCATCATCCTCCAATCCCACTTTTTTCGAGTGACGCTGTGGCCAAGTTACCATCGAGAAGCGTGTGCTTGACTTTTCCGGTGAGCTTCATTCCGATGTAGGGAGAGTTCTTCGATTTGGAGTGAAAACTGTCTTCCTCGACGAGCCATTCTTCCTCAGGATCAAACAGGGTCATATCAGCCGGCTCGCCCACATCGAGCGTCCCCGCCGCGATACCCAAAACTCTAGCCGGACGGTGTGTAATAAGCGAGAGCGCGTCACTGAGGCTCATATGCCCTGGCCGCACGAGATACGTCATTACTATAGAGAATGTCGTCTCCAAACCGATTGCGCCGGGCGGCGCCTCGTCAAACTCAACTTGCTTCTCCTGGGCGGCGTGTGGGGCATGATCCGACGCAATGCAATCGATCGTACCGTCTTTTAGCGCTTCTATCAGCGCTTCGCGGTCATCCGCGCCCCTTATCGGGGGATTGATACGAAGACACGTGTTGAAACCAGTGAGATCTTTGTCTTCGAGACAGAGATAATGCGGAGCAGTCTCTGAAGTAACGGGTAACCCTCGTTTTTTTGCCTCGCTTACCAGCTCCACCGACCCTTTCGTCGAGAGATGTGCTGCGTGGTATTTCGTCGGCACTGTACGCAGGATCAGAAGATCGCGTGCGAGACAGATCTCCTCGCTGTACGCGGGAATCCCCCGGAGCCCGAGCTTCGTGGAATAGTAGCCTTCGTGCATCACACCATCCGCCGTTGCGGTGAGGTCCTCGCAGTGCTCGATGAACGGTATACCGAAGTTTGACGAGTACTCCATAACGCGTCTTGCAACCTGTGCCGTGGGCACTGGAGAACCGTCATCGCTGACCGCCACCGCTCCGGCTTCGACGAGGTCGTGATATTCGCTGAGCCGTTCACCTTTTCTTCCCTTGGTGGCCGCTGCGATTGGGTACACTTTCGCGAATCCCGCCATTTTTGCTTTTCGAAGAATGAACTCGACGACGCTTTTCTCGTCGATGGCGGGGTCTGTATTGGGCATACATGCCACCGATGTAAAACCGCCGGCGATCGCGGCCATCGTCCCCGATCGAATCGTTTCTTTGTATTCGTATCCCGGTTCACGCAGATGGACGTGGATGTCTACAAATCCGGGGGAGAGATGAAATCCTCCGCCGTCAAAGACGGGCTGTGATGAAATCTGAGGTTCCCCTGCGTCTACAAAGGCAATACGTCCGTCCCGAACACCCACATAACCCTCGTTGACACTTCCCTTCTTCGGATCCACAACGATGACGTTTGCTATGACGTACTCCCTCTCACCTTGCCATTCCGATAGATTTCGCATTCGTTCCCCCTGCGTTTGCTGCTCATTCAATGAACGCAGATGTACGGGCTTATTCTGAACCCTCACATCCGTCAGAATGTTCTCGAATCCGCCTTCTCTTCCTCCATCTCATCCACCTCAACGGCTTTTTCCTTCTGCGCACCCTCGCAAAGCAGATACAACACCGCCATGCGAACGGCCACACCATTCGTGACCTGTTCGAGGATAACCGCCCGATCACCATCGGCGACATCTTGACTGATCTCGACACCTCGGTTCATTGGACCCGGGTGCATAATGAGGCAGCTTGGTTTCAACCACGCCAACCTCTCTCTGTTGATTCCGTACACGTTGGCGTACTCGGCGAGACTCGGGAACAGACTCACTTTTTGGCGTTCGAGCTGAATTCTCAGCACATTCAACGCGTCGGCGTCTTCGACGGCGCGTCGCAGATTGGTTTCCACTTCCACGCCGAGATCATTGATGCGGGGCGGGATCATCGTCGGCGGTCCGCACACCGTTACACGAGCACCCAGTGTGACAAGGCCAAAGATATTGGACCTGGCCACACGGCTGTGTGCGATGTCACCGATGATCGTGATCTTTCTGCCTTTGAGATCTTCGAGCTTTTCACGAAGTGTGAAGATGTCGAGCAGACCCTGTGTCGGATGTTCGTGTGCTCCGTCACCTGCGTTTACTACCGACGCGTCGAGAAGCGACGCCAAGAAATGCGGGGCCCCGGCGGAACCGTGCCGGATGACGATCACGTCGATTTTCATCGCCTCCAGATTTTCAGCGGTATCCCTGAGGGACTCGCCTTTGGCGACGCTACTCCCTGCCTTGGAGATGTTTACCGAGTCGGCACTCAGTCTTTTCTCGGCGAGCTCAAAACTCGCGCGGGTCCTTGTGCTGGGTTCGAAAAAGAGATTGACGACGGTTTTTCCCCGAAGGGCCGGAACCTTTTTGACCGGTCTTTCGGATATCTCCTTGAAGGAGACAGCAGTGTCGAGGATCAAACCGATTTCTTTCGCGCTCATGCCTTCCAGGCCGAGCAGATCCTTCCGTATTTGCCGGTTCATTCTCTCATCTCCCCAAGTATGACTTCGTCTCGTCCATCGAGTTCGGTAAGCCTGACCTCCACGAGTTCGGTGTCTGATGTCGGAACGTTTCTGCCGACGTAGTCCGCTTTGATGGGGAACTCCCTATGACCCCGATCGACAAGCACGGCCAGCTGGATCTGTTTGGGGCGTCCGAAGTCAATCAACTCGTCCAACGCGGCACGAACCGTCCTCCCCGTGAATAGCACGTCGTCAACGAGAATGATCACCTTGTCAGTGATATCCTCCTTGATCTCGGTGGTCCCGACAACGGGTCTCGTTTGTATGTTTCGGGTCACCTGAAAATCGTCGCGATAGAGCGTTATGTCGAGGGCGCCGACGGGGACCTTCGTCTCCTCGATACGTTCCAAGTATTCGGCGATTCGATGAGCCAAATGTACGCCGCGCCGTCGGATTCCCACGACGACGACCTTCTTTACACCGCCATTTCGCTCGACGATTTCATGCGAGATTCGTTTGACAGCCCGGCGGATCTGGTCTCCGTCCATGATCGTGGCTTTGGCCTCAAATCCCAATTCGGTTCCTCCAGGTCGGGAGAATTGTCAATGGTTTGGAAGGACTGATAGGGGCAAAAAAATTTCCCCCGAGAACCCAGGCTGGGGGATGAACATTCGATCAATTCCTCTGCCCTTTCCTGGCCTCCCGGACCAGATTAAAAGGTACTGTTTTCGAAGATTCTAACGCTCGGCGCCACGCCCCGCAACAACATTTTCACGCAACCCACAAAAAAGGCATCCCATATAACGGAGTTCGCGTGTGAAGGCCGACCGAGACCCCCCATCGAACCCCGACCGGATTATCCGAAACGCACGTGCATCCGACCGGCCGGATGCCGCAAAAAAAGTGTTGACGGGGACTTACACAGATGCAAATCTATCGGCGATAGATGGAGAACAACGGTTACCATACACTGTATGCGAAGCGTAGATGTGAATAGTCGAGCCACCCCGCCGGAATCTACCTCTGTCATCCATCACATCCGACGGCCGATCGAGCACTCAAAAAAGGAGACTGGTGATGATCAGTGAGAAGAAGATGTCGCGCGCGGCGAAGACGGCGCTCACCCAGTGTCTGGGGTTGAAGACAGATGAAAAACTGCTAATTGTCACCAATCCGGAAAACCAACGAATCGGAGAGGCGCTTTATCATGAGGGTGTCAAACTGGGCGCGCAAGCCGCGCTTCTCTACTATCCCAAAGGGACGATGAACGGAGAGGAACCGCCGCCTCTGATCGCGGACGCGATGGTCAAATCCGATGTAATCGTCGCGCCGACCGTGACGAGCATCACACATACCGCCGCGAGACGCCGGGCCTGTAAGGCCGGGGCGCGGATGGCCACGATGCCGGGAATCACCGAGGATTTTTTTGTCAGGGGCTTGAGCGCCGACTACGAGGAGATCCAGAAGCTCACAAAAAAGATTCACGGGTATCTCGACAAGGCCAAAGTCGCCCACGTGGTCTCCCCATCGGGCTGCGACCTCGTGCTGGACATACGAAACCGCGCTGTCGTGAGCGACGGGTATCTTCAGAAGAGCGGGATGTGCACAAATCTGCCCACGGGCGAGACCGAGCTGGCTCCGAAAAACGCCAAGGGTGTTCTAGTCGTCAACCGCTGCGGCGACTACATCACCGAACCCACGAGGCTCGAACTCAAGGATGGTCACATAGTCAAATACGAGGGCAACGCATCGGGCAGAAGGTTCAAACGCCTGATCGAAGAAGGGATGAAAAGGGACGGCAACAAAAACGCGTCGTTCGTGGCGGAGTTCGCGATAGGCACCAACAAGAGCGCCAAGGTGACCGGTCTTCTTCTCGAGGATGAGAAGGTGCTGGGCACGTGTCATGTCGCGTTCGGGGACAATACGAGCTACCCAGGCGGGAAGAACTTCAGTACGCTACACATCGACACGATCGTGTTCAAGCCAACGATTACACTGGACGGCCGCACGATCTTGAAAAACGGAAAACTCGCGATTTAGGAACGTGCGGACACAAGCATCCGACCAGCTGGAATTCGCTTTTGTCGAGAAGCAGGGTCAGTTCGTCATCACTCGGCCGCTTCTCAAGCACCGGCTGCGCAATAGCCTGCTAAGAAAGCTCTACTATGTGCGTCGATTCTTTCCCGAACTCGATGGGAAGACAATCCGCGTCGGCTTGACACGGGTCGCCAGTGGGATGGCGGTACCGGGTGGCAACGAACTCTGGCTCAATCCCGCGCAGACATCACACCATTCGCTTGCCCACGAACTCGTACATCTTCTTCAGGGAACAAATGATATCCCAACCGGCGAGAGAAGCTGCGACATATTTGCATTGGCCAGACACTGGACGCTCAATGACTCGCCACCGTACTACGTGCGGCTACCCGCGGAATTCCAGACAACTGGTGGGAAAATACGACCCGAATATGCCAAGCTCATCTACTCGATCGCCCGGCGAGCGGTCGAAATGAGAAAGAGAGGTTCGCGCAGATACATCTCGTATTTTGAAAAGACACTCGAGAACCTCAAGCGGAGAACGCCCCCCGAAACGCTGTCCGCACCCGACGACCCGACGGAAGGGTCTAAAGGTGAATGAGTTTTTCACCACCCCACAAAGAAACTCTTTTGATCAGATTGATCGGTATGATCTGTTCCACTTCGGTTTGAGTATCTTTCTTCACCGCGGAGAACGACAGCTTTACATAGTCATCCCCAACCGAGGTGAGTTGCGCCGCGTAGGATTGAAACGACAGTCCCTGCCCCAACGCCGTTGACTTGAAACTTTCCGGATTAACTACGGTTACTTGGTTGCCGACCCACGACTCAAGGACACTCCTAAAAGTTTCACCGCTCATGCTTCCTCCTTTATTCTATAACATCGTTGCCGGCAGCCCGGCATCATCGCCTAAAATACAGCATATCGCACGCTGACGCAACCACCGAAGCACGAGGCGTTGGCACAATCTGATCCGTGGCGCCTTCCGGAGCCCTAGCCCTAGGACTGCCCGAGACAATCGAGTACATGCTCGAATATGGCCATACAGCGCCCGTTGACCCGCTCGCACACACCGGTGGTTTCCCGGCGGGTTTTTTCTATATAGCTCTTGTCGGAGAGCCCGGGGAGATTGATCAGGACGTTGAGCTCCGCCCCAGCAGCCGCCGAACGCAACGCTAGCGCGGCTACGCCGGCGTCGCTGATCGAGTTTTCGTTCCCTTTCTTCGCAACGACCTCAATGAGCTCGACCGCCTCGCCGCACCGCTTCAACACCGACAAAGGAACCTCGACCGCCTCCTTCGTGGCCTTCTCGATCATTTGTTCGCGATGTCGCTGGTCATCTTCCGTTTTCCTGGGCAGCCGCATGGCATCCATCACCTTGTCAAATGCCTTCGAATCGTCATCCACGGCTCTCAGAAAGGCATCCTTGAGCATCTGCGCCTTGGCGGCCACGGTTTTCATTTCTTCGTCGACCTCTTCGTACCCCTTTTTCCCCGCCGTGAGGTTCGCAACCATGCTCCCCAGCGCGCACGCGAGCGAGCCCATCAACGCCGCCACGCTGCCGCCACCGGGCACCGGTGAATCCACCGACGTCTCGTCGATGAAACTGCGTACCGTACTGTCCGCAAGGACCGTCTCCTCGGCGACGCGATACTCAATGATCTTCTGTTTTGGGTCAAACGGGGTGATATCGCTCAGCCCGAGCGACTTGACGGCCGTTTCGATGAGATCGGTCTCGGGCACACCCGTTGATTTGCCTTGAAGCGTGAGATAGTGGCGTCCCGCGTCGAGCACCGCCTCCAAGGGGATCAAGCCAACCAGCTCGCTGCCTGTCACCCGCATGCCACGTTGTTCCGCCTGACGCTTGACTTCGTCGAACGCCAAGTGCGGAGGGGTAATATGATAGTCCACCAGGTTGATCGATACCTGAGCCTGTTTGTACTCTTCGATATACCAGCCGACCGCCTTGCAGGCTTTTAGTGTCCCCGCGACCTTAACGATCGTGCCGTCGGCGTCCCTGACAAATTTCCCGTTCTCATCCCGTTTTGCCCGGCCTCCTTCACGTATCGACAGGGCGATATCGTTGGCGAGCTTTCGATCGCGGGTGTTCAAATTAACGTTATACGCAATGAGGAACTCCCTCGCCCCAATCACCGTCGCCCCGCTCTTTGCGTTGAATTCAGCCGGACCGTAATCGGGTTTCCAGTTGGGATCGGCAAGCTTCTCAGACAACCCCTCATACTCGCCCGACCGGATACTGGCAAGATTTCGCCGCTCTTCCGTTTTGGCGGCGTGCTCATAAAGATAGACGGGGATTCCCAACTCATCGCCGACGCGCTTGCCCAACTCGTTTGCCAGCTTTACGCAGTCATCCATCGTCACCCCACGCACCGGAACGAAGGGACAAACATCCGTCGCCCCCATCCTCGCGTGCGCGCCGGTGTGCTTGCTCATGTCAATGAGACGAGCTGCTGTCCGAATCGCGTTGAACGCGGCGTCGACCACCACGCCGTAGTCGGCAACGAACGTGACAACGGTTCGATTGGTATCTTTGCCCGGATCGACGTCGAGCAAATAGGCACCTTCCGTGCCCTCAATCGCGGCGGCAATTGCATCGATAGTAGTCTTGTTCTCTCCCTCGCTGAAATTCGGAACGCATTCAACCAATCTCATCCAGAAACCTCCATACGTGACCCTCCATAGAAAAACTCTCCCGAGCCAAACTCGGGAGAGAGTATCATACACCATCCACTCGGAAAATGTCACTAAAATAGGTGGGGTTCGAGTCACGGCGTATCGCCGGAGTCCAATTCGGTGCGCGCCGCCAAGAACGGGTTTTCGACTCCGTTGGCGTCGACCGCCTCCTGATAGTCATCGAACCAGTAAGCGCTCGGATCGCGTTTGAATACGAGAAACCGGGAATTATCCTCATCGTAATGTGCCCGGAGATACTTGAAGTGGATATGCTCACCGGTCAGCCCCACGACTTCGACTTTGCCAGTGGCGTGTGACATCACAAAGCGCGCCCTTCTGGCCAGACCAGAACTATTCATGCGTCCCTGTTCGAAAATTTCGTACGCCCGTTCCAACGGGATGCTATACGTTTTGTTCCCAAGCGTCGGCCGACACTGAAACACATAATATGGAGGAACACCGATGTAGGACAGCCGGTTGAACAGTTCGGACAAGACAAACGCGTCGTCGATGACACCGGCGATCAGAGGTGTCTGATTGACAAGGATTGCACCGGCATCCCTGAGGAGCGCCAGCCCTTCAACCGCGACGTCGGTGAGTTCCCGAGGATGGTTGAAGTGCACGACAAAATACATTCGTTTGTACGTCGTGCTGTACTTTCTGATCATCTCCAAAAGCGACGGGTCGTCGATGATCCGATACGGATTGAACGCCGGTAGCTTGGTTCCGATTCGTATGATTTGCACGTGATCGATATCGCGAAGCCGGCTGACGATCCTCTCGAGTTTCCCCGTGGACATCACCAACGGATCGCCACCCGTCAATAGCACGTTTGTAATCTCGTCGTGATCCCGGATGTACTCGAGACCCGCGATGACGTCTTTTACCACCTCATCGTTTTCGACCATAAAGATGCGTTTGCGAAAACAAAAACGACAGTACGCGCCACACACATCGTTCACCAACAGAAGACCCGTTGCATTGTATTTGTGTTCTAGGCCGGGCACCTTGGTGTATTCCGCCTCGCGCGAGGCATCGAGCTCGCCCCACACCTCGAGTTCCGCCTCAACAGGGACGACCAGCCGGCGGATAGGATCTTTTGGATCGTTCCAGTCGATCAGCGACAGATAATAGTCGTTGGCCCGGAACGCAAACTCCTCCGTGACTTTTCGTATTCTCTTTTTCTCATCCTCGTTGAGTTGTGTGACCTGATCGATTTTGGTAACGTATTTTGGCCTGGACATGGCTTCACCTCCTTGGGCGGTGCTAGTCATTTGTCGAAGTGGCTAGTTTACCTGTAACCCGCGAACTCGAATTGCTCTACAGGAGAGGATCGCCGGAAAATTTCAGTTGGATAAATACCAGAACGCAGTCAGTGTCGGCGTGAAATCAAAATGCGAAGTAAAATAAGCCACATTGAGAGTCTAACTCATATCAAATGGGCAGACAAGCAAATTTCCACACACAGACGACGGGCATGCGTTTGTTTTATCGTGCTGTTCCGGTTCTTTGAATCGGAGCCCCCGTCGGAGCGGTTTCGTAAACTAATTGATATACACATCTTAGTATCACGTTATTCGATATATTCGTTTTTTTTCCGTCCACTATCGCATAACATTTCGTCAGAAATCCCAAAACCCATTGCAATATAACAAAAACGGATTCGAGCGGTTCGCGCGAATCCGTGTCAAGCATCTCGGACGAGGTTTGGGCTAGTTGTCGTCGGTGATTCAAAGAGAGCCAAATGTCATTCGGCTCTCGCACTCCCACTTCCAAAAAAGTAACGGATTCCGATCGCCGCGTTTGCGGTGAACTCCGTTTCGTCGATCAGGTCGAGAATTGGTACGATCTCGAAAAACACATCGAGCGGCGCGTCCTCGAACCAATACGCGATCCCAACAGGAACCCTCACGCCAAGCTTGCCGTCCTCTTCGAACTTGACCCTGGCGCCTACGCCAAAGTAGATGGGGAGGGTACCCTTCTCGACTTCTATTAGATCCGTGTTGTGAAAAAGATAATCCGCGTGAAGGTGTAGTGCCGCTTCTTCAGCAAAGGACCATGCCGCCGCAGCATCGACCGCAGTTCGATCGGTGAGCCACAATTTGCCAGTCACGCCTGTGGGCTCCCCGAGAATGATCCCCAAACCCCAGAGCCCCTGTGCCGCGGCGCCTGCCGCGAATACCGAGATCGCAATCAAGCCAATAACCAATGAACGGAACACATCCTCTCCTTCCGTTTGTCGGGGCGGCGATAGGTCGGTACTGCAAAAATCGATAGTACTAGATAAAACGATCCCGGCAGGTTCGTCTACTATTTTATTGTGGTGGTCCTATTGCAGAGTTTGCAGGTGATTACGCTGCCTCTAAAGGCTGGGGAGAGCTGGAGCCGGTTGCCACAGGCGCAGGAGAAGGTCTCCCATCCCGTGCCTTTGCGGACGTATTCGTACCGCTGTGACGGAGCGCCGGATTCCCCGATTGTCTCGCTGCCCTCACCGCCACCGGCGGCGCCCGCCCCGGTCACGGCACCCACCACGGCACCGACCGTGGCAAGCTCCACACCCGGGACTTCGTTCTCCTTGCCACATTTGGGGCATGCGATCGTCGGAGTCGAGAGTTCCGGTGGCAGTTTCATTTTTAGTCCGCAGGCACACACGAGAAAAGCGTAACCATTTACTGCGCGCATGAGATCCATAACCTCTCGGGCGCTCTTTTTCGCGTTCTTGGCCGCCCCATCATCAGTCGAAGCTTCTCTTGCCTCAAGACGTTTGGTCTTGCGAAGCCCCGATGAGGGGATGATCGCCGAGTGCGTCTTTTTGATCTTGGAGAAGGCCCGCTGATAGCTCCGGTAATCGGCGCGTCCCGCCATGCTTCTCAATATCTTGACCCGCTCTTCGGTCGGCGGGTGGGTGCTACCCAGGTTCGAAAGCTTCATGTCTTTCTTGAGAAGCGGATTGACGATGTACATCGGCGCCGTCACTTTGTTGGCGGACTCGAGCGGAAGTCCCGCGGAAGATATCTTTTCGAGTGCCGAGGCAAGCCCTTCCGGATACCGGGTGAGTTGGGCGGCAGTCGCGTCGGCGAGATACTCACGTTTTCTCGAAATCGCAAGATATATGAGGCGCGCAAAAATCGGTGCAAGAATTGCCAGAACGATTGCGACACCGATCATTATGAGCTGGAGCTGCGGGCTTCCGCCTGGTGCGCCGCGGCGGTATCGCCGCGATGATCCCGGAACGAACCAGAGACTGCGAAGAAAGAAATGCGCAATGAGCACGATGCTCCCCAACATGATACCGGCAACCGTCATCAACTGGGAGTCGCGGTTGGAAATGTGGGAGACCTCGTGGGCAACAACTCCTTGGAGCTCATCACGATTCAGCCGCTCGATAAGACCGGCTGTTACGGCAACGGCGCTTTTTTCCGGTTTGATCCCGATCGCAAACGCGTTGGGTGAGGGATCGTCGATGATGTACACCTTTGGCATTGCGGGAAGCCCGGCCGCAATCTTCATCTCTTCGACGACGTTGAACAGTCTGGGATGAACATCCGGTGTGACTTCGCGGGCGCGGCTGATCTTGAGGATGATATCGTCTCCCGAGCTGACGCTGATCAGCGTCAGCACGATCCAAAGACCAATGGCAAGAGCAAGGCCTATGATCCCACCGTGCTCGGGATCGAATACCGCCCCAACGGCATAACCGAGCGCGGAGAGCAGGAGGGCCATCCCCACAAAGAGAACCAGGGATTTTCTCCGGTTTTGGCGTATCAGTTCCCACATCATGGCGACAAGTCCCCGGGAGAATGCCCGCTCGCGAAATAACCCCCTAGGTGGTAAAGCTCACCTTTGGAACCTCTCTCTCGGCGGCCTCTTCGATTTCGAAGAATTCCTCGGCGGTGAAGTTGAACGTATTCGCAATGATATTCGACGGGAACATTTGGATCTTGTTGTTGAAGAAGAGCACCGAGTCGTTGTAGCTCTGTCTGGAAAACGCGATCTTGTTTTCCGTCGATGTGAGCTCCTCCTGCACGGCGAGGAAGTTCTCATTTGCCTTGAGATCGGGGTAGTTCTCCACTACGAGCATCAACCGGCCAAGCGCCCCACTCAAATCCGCCTCGGCCTTCGACTTCTCTCCCACTGATCCGGCGCCCATCGCACGAGTCCTTGCCTTGGTTACTTCCTCCAGCGTTTCACGCTCGTGTTTCATGTAACCCTTGGCGGTTTCGACGAGATTGGGGATCAGATCGTGTCTCCGTTTGAGCTGAACATCAATCTGTGACCACGCGTTTTTGACCCGGTTTCTCAACCGGACGAGCGCGTTGTAGATGCCGACGAAGTAGGCCACGCCGATCACGATCAACGCGAGGATTATCCATCCGACTACCATCGTGCGCCTCCTTGTTTCGGGATTCCGCTTAGCCAGACGCTCTGTTAGAGATTGCCGACGTTTCTTCTATTCGGAAAGACTGTTTTGACATTTATCGCCAAATATCTCGTTGAGTATGTCGTAAACAGGTTTTCCACTCGTGAATTGACCCATCTGTAGCACATCGCAGAGTTCACCGCGGTCGAACCAGAGCCCGTCGTTTCTTGGACACTTGTCCAGAACAAGTTTTTTGTCCGTTCCGTATCTCACTTTTTCCAGTCGTTTCGAACAGATCGGGCACCGGATCCGCTTTTCCTTGCCTTCGATGTCCCTCGAGAGAGTCGCCATCAGCTCGTTCCTGTTTGATGCTTTCTCGAGAAGCAGTTCGAGTTCGCCGGCGTCGAGCCATACACCCCCGCAACCCACGCAGTGGTCTATTTCGACATCCTCGATCTCCAACACTATCATCGGTTTGCTACAGGCGGGACACTTCACCGGATTCTCCTTTGTGACGACTACCCCAAAAACGCTACCGATTAGCAATTCTGCGGCCAAGCACCTCTTGGGCGATACCCCTTTTTTCCACGGTTCGGACCCGACCGGCGTTCCTAGCCGACCGGCTGGTGTAGTGAATACACGACCCGGCCACCCGCTATTCGACTCCTCTCATCCTCAATTATTACAAAGCATTAGGGCAGTGAAACCGCCCGGACCCCTCGAGTCCGCCCCGGGCGGAGACCCGCGACGGGATCCGGTTCCGGCCCGAGAGACGGCATCCCTACAACGCAGAGGGGATCCCTCGCGAGGGACCCCCCCATCCTTGTGTACACGGTCCTTCCGACGCGGAACGGGACGACAGTGGATGCCACCAAAACCGCCTCAGTCGATCGCGCCCGTGTAGATATCCATCACGGTGTGCAAGAACTTAATTGCGTGCTCGCGAGGGCGCTGGAACGAGTTGCGACCGATGATCGAGCCAAAACCGCCCCCATCACGGATCGCGCGGATTTCCTCGAAAACCGCCTCGTCGGACTGCTTGCTGCCACCGGAGAAGATTACGATCCGTTTTCCGTTAAAGGCGCTCTGAATCACGTGCCGGACTCTGTCGGCCGGAGTGCTCACCGGAATGTCCTCCGACTCGTAGACTTTTCTTGCCGCGTCCTGCTCGATGTGGTCACTGGGTAGCTTGACTTTGACGATGTGCGCTCCCATCTGACAGGCGATCTGCGCTGCATAAGCGGCGATATCGATCCCCGTCTCTCCCGCTTTGGAGAGCGCCGTCCCCCTTGGATAGGACCAGACAACGACGACGAGTCCACAAGCCTTAGCCTCCTCCGCCAGCTCGCGGAGCTGTTCGTACATCTCCCGCCACATCGCCGACCCCGGATAGATCGTAAAGCCAATTGCCGCACAACCGAGCCTGAGCGCATCGCTGACAGAACCCGTTAGCCCGGGTATAGGATCTTTCTCACCGCTAAGGCTGTCGTGGCTGTTGAGCTTTAGAATCAGGGGGAGCTCACCCGCGTACCGGCTTGCCACCGCATCGATAAAACCCAACGGCGCGGCGTATGCGTTGCAGCCGGCGTCGATGGCAAGTTCCGCGTGATAAAGTGGATCATATGCTGGTGGATTGACGGCAAAACTCCGCGCCGGTCCGTGTTCGAAACCTTGATCGACGGGAAGGACCACGAGTTTTCCCGTTCCGCCCAATCGCCCGTTGTCGAGCAAGCGGACAAGATTGGCCCGTGTTCCCGGATTGTCCGATGAATAGTGACTGAGAATCTTTGCAACGGCATCAGTCATGTCTTCCTCCTCTTAAACTGTAGGCGATCACAAAACCAGTGTAGCTGTAATCGAAATATTTCTCCAGCCAAGAATCGCGCGACGCACCCCGCGTGGCCGCTACCCCCTTCGGGTAGACGGGATCCGCTCCGAAAAAACCTCTTTGGGGTGCGTCTCGGGCGGGAAACCACCTGCCGCGCGCCCAGAAGACGCGCAATCTCCCGGGACTCTCGTCACCGCCGGACCATCTTTTGGTCCGAGCGATGATTTGACAAAAGACCCGATACCGATCCGATCCGTCAGCGCTGCATGAGCTTGGTGAGATCTTGTAGCTTGTCCACGCCGCTTCGGCCAAGGTTGATCCGGATTATCCTGCGGCCGCGTTGTTGGAGGGCTCCCGCATCGCCGAGCGCTTGGGCACGGATCAGCTCGCCAAACGAATGCTCTGCCCCAGGGATGTCCAACAAGTCCGTCGGTTCATCCACGATTTGGAGGAAAAGCCCGTTGTTGGGTCCACCCTTGTGAAGTTGTCCGGTCGAATGGAGAAACCGCGGACCATACCCCAGCGTCGTGGCCAGACAAGTTCTGTTTCTCAACGCGACGCGGAACTCCTGCAGAGCCGCGGTTGTCGTATCCGTGGGGACCAGATACGCATGTATACCAAGATAATCTCTCGGTTCTGAAGACTCCAGCCACCGATCGACTCCACTCGCCAAGGTCTTCGTGTCATCGACCCGCAACGTGTCGATTCCGTCGGTCCAACTCCTCGCCGTCGTTTCTCCCGATTGTGAGATCATCTTTTTTGTGAGGTCCTTTGCCAACTGAACGTCGGGCTGATTGAACGGGTGGATCCCGAGAATGGACCCCGCCGCCGCGACGGCTACTTCCCAACGGAAGAACTCTTGACCGAGAAGCGACCGATCCTTGATTTGGATGCGACCTACGGGATGCTCCGCGCGCTCGAGCACCGAGAGTTGATCTGCGGCGACCGAAGCGTCTCCAACAAGCGAGATGTCGACAAAACACCGGTCGTCTCCATAGATCTCTGGGGGACCCAGGGGTTCGTCGACAATGGGGAGAATCCCTTTTCCGTCCTTACCGGTGCTCTCGGCAACGAGCTGTTCGATCCAACCGGGAAATGCGCTCAACGAAGGTGAGGTGACGAGAGTGAGCTTGTCACGTCCCGCATTTGCCAGCTCGCCCAACGCCGCGCCAAGTCTGAGCGCAGGGTTGTCCTCACCCGAGGCCCGCGCGACACTGCTGTCCATCATCGCCCACGATCCATCGAGGACCTTGTGGACATCGACACCGATAAGCGCCGCCGGAACCAAACCAAATTCGCTCAACGCAGAAAAACGCCCCCCGACATCCACCGGGGCGTGGAACACCTCTCGAAAAACCCGTTCCCCCGCGATCGACTCAAGAGGGGTCCCTGGATCGGTGATGGCGACGAATTGACGGCCTGGCTTCTCGCTCACCGCCCGCACCTTGTCCCAGAAATAATTGAAGAATGAAAGTGTCTCTATGGTTGTGCCCGATTTGCTCGCCACTATGAAGAGCGTGCGCTCAACGTCGATTGTCGCCTCGACGTTTTGCACCGCCCCGGGATGCGTGCTGTCGAGAACAATTAGCGCCGGGTAACCCTTGCGATTTCCGAATGTCGCCTGGTAAACCTCGGGAGCGAGACTCGATCCACCCATCCCAAGCAGAACAACGTGTTGGAATTCATCCTTCCGAACGGCGTTTACGAAGCGGTCCAACACATCGACACAGTCGTGCATTTCCCGCGGGAGGCTCAGCCACCCAAGGCGGTTTTCCAGCTCGGGCAGCGGGGGATCCGACCATAGCGTTGGATCTTTTTGCCAAAGTCGCGATGTGAAGCTCGTCTTTTCCCATTCACGCAAACGGGAACGCACCCGGTCCTCGCTCGCGCCCAGACTGAAATACTGACGAGCTAGTCGGCCGGATAGAGTCGCGCTCCTTTTTTTTTTGAGAGCCTCAAGAAGCTCGTCGTATGACTTCGCGAAGGCTGCGACGCCATCCACCTGTAACTTGTCGGTGATGGCACCGAGGTCGACACCGAGTCTCTCGATTTTTGCCACCTGTGCCTCCGCCTTGCCCAGATCCTGGGTCAGCGTTGGCTCCACACGTCCGTGGTCGCGAAACGCGTTGAGCGTCGCCGGTGGGAGTGTGTTTACGGTGTCGGGACCTATGAGCTCCTCGACGTAGAGCACGTCACGATAGTCTGGGTTTTTGGTGGAGGTGCTAGCCCAGAGGGGACGTTGAACGCGGGCACCTTTGGCGGCAAGCTTTTTGAATTCTTCACCCGAAAAGATCTCTTTGAAACGTTGATATGTCAGCTTGGAATTCGCAACGGCGATCTTGCCCCTGAGTTCGAGCGCTTCCTGTTTTCCAACCGCCTCGAGCGCTTTATCAACGGCGGTATCGACACGGCTGACAAAAAACGACGCCACCGAGGCGACATCCCCTGGTTGTTCGCATCTCTTGAGTCCCCGTATATATGCTTGGGCAATTGCTTCGTAATGTTTTAGCGAAAACATCAACGTGGCATTCACGTTGACACCCTTTGCAGTCAAATCTTCGAGCGCGGGCACCCCTGCATCGGTCGCTGGGACTTTGATCATGATGTTGGGGCGAGCCACCGTTTTCCAAAGCCGTTCGGCCTCGGAAATCGTGCCATCTCTATCGTCGGCGAGTTTTGGCGATACTTCGACGCTAACATAGCCGTCCGCGCCGCCCGTTTCGTCGTAGATGGGTCGAAGGACGTCAGCTGCCATCTGAATGTCTTCGACGACGAGCTTTTCGCACAGCTCCTCTATCTCCTGGTGTGGGTTTTTGTCCAATGCCGATCGAAGACTCTCGTCATAGTCGGCACTTCCCGCGATTGCCTTTTCAAAAATCGACGGATTACTCGTCATCCCGCTCACACCATCTTCTTCGATCAAGCGGTTGAGCTCGCCGCTCGTGATCAGACTGCGGCGTATGAAATCGAGCCAAATCGACTGACCCTCGTCGTAAAGCCGTTTCAAGGGATTCATCGAGAAGTCCTTTCGTTCGATCTTGCCAAGGCGTCCATTCGACCGGGGCGCGTCGCGGTCGGCTGCAGGTGGCGAACCGCCACCGATGACCACAGAATAGCAGTATCCTTCAATTGGGAGATTCGATCAAGGGAAAGGTAAGGAACAGGGTCGGAGTATGCGCGGAAAGATCGGCTCAACCGACGCGCCGAACGGGGTCGCCCGCAAACAGGTGTCAATTTTTTTCGCCGCTGGGTCATCCCCGGAGGGTGCCCGTATTACGCGCTCGGTACGACTTGAGCCGCGACGGACGAACTCGATCGCTGGGATTTTTGAACGACGCGAAGCTCATAGCGTGGAGAGAGAGTCTATCGTCCTGCACCGCTTTCGACACGGGCGAACCGGGGTGGTTTTTCTTCTCCTTGTTCGATCGCCACTCCAACAAGGTTCCCCCACTCGGCCCACGACCCGTCGTAATTCTTGACTACGGGATAACCAAGTAGATGTTTGAGCACAAACCAGGTGTGACTCGACCGTTCTCCAACGCGACTGTAAGTGATCACCTCTTTATCGGGTGTTACGCCCTTTGACTCGAAGAGATTTCTGATTGCGTCCGCTTTTTTTAACGTACCGTCCGTTTCACGGACGAGATCCCACGGGATGCTCTTGGCGCCAGGAATGTGACCGGCCTTTTGCGAGATCTGCGTCGAGCCCATTGGCGCTGGCGCAAGCCCGGTAAATTCCTCGGTCGACCGGGCATCGACGATCGCGAATTCTTGGCTCTTGACAGCCACCTTGACGAGCGGCAAAAACGCTCTGAGGTCTTGGTTCAACGTCCGGGATCGGTACTTGGATGGCTTTGGCGTAGGGACCACCTTTGTCAACTCGCGACCCTCGGCCAGCCATTTCTCGCGTCCCCCGTTTAGCATCCGAACGTCCCGATGGCCGTAGATCTTTAGTTGCCAAAACGCCCAGCCCGCGAGCCAATTGTGTTCGTCGCCAAAGAGGACGATCGTCGTGTTGTTGCTGATACCGCTGCGGGAGAGCAACGCCTCGAGATCCGATGGACCCAGGATATCTCGGCGCAGTTCGTCCGACAGATCGGTTTGCCAGTTCCAGGAAATCGCACCAGGTATGTGACCGTTCTTGTAGGCTTCGATGTCTTTATCGACTTCGACGATTACCAGATTCGGATCATTTCGGTGCAGATCCGTCCACTCGGTGGAGACGAGCACCTGGGAATCAGCATATTCGGCCATACGGCCCCTCCTCTCATGGTTGTGCAAGACAAACCGACGCCGGATTTGTCGCACGTATGAAGAACACAGGGAGTTCCCTTACGCGCGAATGCACGACCGCGAAATCACGTCGGGGTGACACCTTAGAAAATCAACAAAGGATGATGCAAATGATGAGGAGTACGAGCACTCGTAGAACAGCAGTAACACGTTGACATTCAGGTGGCCCCCCCACGCTTTTTTAGAAAACCTACAAAGACGTTTTGTCAACACGAAACAGTCTTTTAATTTTCCGCGCAATGTGATTTGCTTACCACCTAACTGTAGTCTATACGATTAAACCTGACAAAGCAACCCCCGCCACAACAAACCACAAAGACCGGAGGCCGAGATGGGATTATTCGTTTTCCGTAAGCTCTTGTTTTGGATTCTGTTGGGCGCTGGCGCGGTCACCGCGCTAGGTCAGGACCGGATCACCGGCAGACCGTTTGCGACCCGCTCCGAAGTCATTGCACGATACGGGATGGCGGCCACGAGCCAACCGCTGGCCACACAGATTGCGTTGGACATTCTAAAGAGTGGTGGCAACGCTGTCGATGCGGCCATCGCCGCCAATGCTGCTTTGGGACTCATGGAGCCTACCGGGTGTGGGATCGGCGGCGATCTTTTTGCCATCATCTGGGACGCGGAGACGGAAAAGCTCGTTGGACTCAACGCCAGTGGTCGGTCCCCGGCGTCGCTCGAACTCGACGTTTTTTTGAAAGCGGGACTCAGCAAAGTTCCGGCGCACGGTCCGCTCCCCGTCACGGTCCCCGGATGCGTTGATGGCTGGTTCGAGTTGCACGAACGATTTGGAAGCCTCCCGATGGAGAGAATCCTCGAGCCGGCAATCCAATACGCAAAAGATGGATTTCCGCTGAGCGAACTAATTGCGTACTACTGGGAACGAAGCGTTCCCATTCTACAAAAACATGAAGGTTTTCGCGAGACGTTTATGCCTGACGGCCGCGCCCCCAGAAAGGGAGAGATTTTCAGGAACCCAAGCCTCGCCGACACGTATGAGGCAATCGCCAAGGGCGGACGTGACGCCTTCTACAAAGGAGAGATTGCGCGGACGATAGACAAATTCATGAAACGCGTGGGTGGTTTCCTTTCCTATGAGGATCTTGCGTCGCATACCTCCGAGTGGGTCGAGCCGGTATCGACCAATTACAGGGGGTACGATGTATGGGAGCTCCCACCAAACGGCCAGGGGATAGCGGCGCTTCAAATGCTAAACGTTCTCGAGGGGTACGATATCGCCGAGATGGGGTTTGGGAGTGTCGAGTACATCCACGTCTTTGTCGAGGCGAAGAAGCTTGCCTTTGAGGATCGCGCCCGGTTTTACGCGGATCCAGACTTCAACGACATCCCCGTCGATGCGTTGATCTCGAAGGACTACGCAAGAGAACGCCGAGAGCTAATCTCCTTGGATCGATCTGCCAGACGGTACGACGCGGGAAACCCCTCGCTAGATGACGGAGACACAATATATCTCACCGTCGCGGACAAAGACGGTAACATGGTATCGCTCATCCAAAGCAACTACAGAGGAATGGGATCGGGGCTCTCGCCGGATGGTCTGGGTTTCATTCTCCAAGACCGCGGTGAGCTGTTTGATCTCAAGGCGGGGCGTTTCAACACCTACGCCCCAAAGAAACGCCCATTTCACACGATCATTCCAGCATTCGTCACAAAAGACGGTAAGCCGTTCATGAGTTTTGGTGTGATGGGTGGTTCGATGCAACCACAAGGTCACGTTCAGATCGTCACCAATATCATTGATTTCGGAATGAGCCTCCAAGAGGCGGGCGACGCCCCCCGTGTCCGACACGGGGGGTCTTCGCAACCCACCGGTGAACGAATGACCGACGGCGGCACCGTTTACGTCGAGACCGGGATCCCCTACGAAACGATCCGCGAACTAAGAAAGAAGGGACACCGTGTTGCGTACGACGTGGGCGGTTTTGGCGGATATCAGGCGATCATGTTCGACGCGGAACACCGGGCGTACTACGGCGCGTCCGAGTCGAGAAAGGATGGTCAGGCGGCAGGGTACTGACATCGGTGTGCCATTTTCCGCCAGCTGCAGTCACGCACAGCGAAGCCGAAAGAGGGGTTCCTGGCGATCCAGCGCCCGCTTCGCTCGGCTACCCGCC
>CP070677.1:3246134-3250206 GCA_020352495.1 Candidatus Latescibacterota bacterium | reverse complement strand
TCCCACCACACACGTTGAATACGCTCACGTCGCCATCGTAATCCATCGCGCGCAAATTCGCGTCAACGATGTCGGAGATGAAGGTGAAGTCCCGCGTCTGTGATCCGTTTCCATAAACGTCGATCGGTTTGCCATCCAGTGCGTTGGCGATGAATCTGTGAAACGCCATATCGGGTCTCTGTCTCGGGCCGTAGACGGTGAAGAATCTGAGCGACACGACCGGCAACCCATAGTTTTTTTTGTACAGAAGACAGAGGGCCTCGCCAGAAAGCTTCGTGACGCCGTAAGGTGAGTAAGGTCGGGTTGGATGCGACTCGTTCATCGGGAGCTGCGTTGTCTCCCCATAGACCGAGCTTGAGCTCGCGTAGACAAACCGTCTCAGGCTTTTGCCCCTGCACGCTTCGCAAAGCCTTTGGGTCGCCCGTATATTCGAGTCGATGTAGTCCTCGAACCGCCGGGACCAGCTGTCCCGAACGCCAGGCTGCGCGGCCAGATGAAAAACAACCGTCGCGTCGGAGAGGACCCCCTCGAGATCGATTTCGTTGAGCGATCGTTCGATGAGAACAAAGTTCTCGTTTGATCGGGCTGCCCTGAGATTGTCCCGTTTTATGCGAACGTCGTAGTTCGAATTCAGGGAGTCGACACCGACGACCCGAAACCCACGCTCGAGCAACGACTCACACACATGTGAGCCGATAAAACCCGCCGCGCCTGTCACGATGACCTTGTCAGACATTCCTCAAAGAATCTCCTACTGCCCCACCGCCGCGCTGTCCGCTTTCTCTTCAGACGTGCCGTTCGACTCCAGTTCCTCCAGCGCCTTGGCCATGCTCTCGTCGTTCGGGTGCGTGGCAATCCAGTTTCTGAGGTAACCCTTGGCCCTCTCGACCATTTGATGTCTCAGCGCGATACCCACGGCGCTCATCACCGCCTCACGGTGATTGGGGTCCCTGATTATGAGTTCGTCCAGGGCGACGAGGGCCGAGTCCATATGACCCAGTCGCTCATAAACTCCTGCGAGACGATAAAATAGATCCGGTCGATCCGGTCTTCTGCGGATCTGTCGTTTGTAGAAGTCGAGCGCCGCCGCGGTGTCACCGCTTTCGAGATGGTACCAACCGAGCCATAACATGGCTGGTTCGAGGTCCGGCGAGATTTGGAGGGCCACGTCGAGGTTCTTGACCGCCCCCGCAAAATCGTCCTCGCGGCCTTTGATAAAACCCAATTGCGTGAAGGCCGCAGCATAGTTTTGCACGAGCCGTCTAACGTATG
The DNA here is from genome assembly GCA_020352495.1 of Candidatus Latescibacterota bacterium. Classification (GTDB taxonomy): domain Bacteria; phylum Krumholzibacteriota; class Krumholzibacteriia; order WVZY01; family WVZY01. Next base: position 3,248,934 of record CP070677.1, on the reverse strand, counting down.
ACGGTTTGTAGATCGAGTCATCGCGCTTCATGTCCGCCGTGAGAATCCCGGTAAAATCGTACAGTTCCCAAATGTTCTCTTCGAGCTTCGCCGTGTTTATCATGTTTCTGCCCTTTCTGGGCACAACACGGTACGCAAGACCCTCCATCTCGAGGAAGTCCCGGTACGGCGCGTATATCTCGGGGGGAATCGTCACCGCGAAGTAAATCGGTCGGCTGCTCGCATTGTGTTTCAGGATATGTTGAACCGCAATGTCTCGAATAAGAAGCCATCCATCCTTGGTGGCGATCGGCGCGAGCCTCTGGAGCTCGGAATCTGACCACTTGATGTTGACCCGCGGTTCGTTGTCGCGAAGCTGTTCGATGTACCACGGCGTGTTGAGGAGACTCAGGTTGACCACCCGCAGATCTTTTCGGTAGTTTTCGACTTCCTGGATATACCAAAGCGGGAACGTGTCGTTGTCGCCGTTGGTGAAGACGATGCCGTTCTCCTCCAAACCAATGAGCATGTTGATCGCGTATTTGCGGCAGATGTAGTTGTTCGAGCGGTCATGCGAGAAGTAGTAGTGACGGGCGGTGAAAAACGGTAGAACGAGCAGCAGAACGCACGGAACGACGATCGGTGCGAGACCGGTTACACCTTTCGTCACGGCGAACTTTCTTATTTCCGACAAGAGACTCGCCACGCCGATTCCGATAAAGATGGCGAAATAATAGAAGGCCGGTGAATAGAAATAGTCTCTCTCACGCACCTCGGTGTCGGAAAAGTTCAGGAACACGACAAGCCCGAGACTCGTGACGATGAAGGTCACCATCAACATGACAAAGGTCTTCTTGTGTTTCGAATAGTGATCCACCATCCCCCAGATCCCAAGGGCGAGAGGGACTACCGCACCCATGTTCAGCTTTCCAATGTAGGCGGACGCCATCCGAAACTGGTTTTGGAAATAATCGACGAAATGTTGCAGCTGAAATCCAATCGAGGCTTTTCTCACCAGCATGTTTGGCGGAGGGTACTGTTCCCTTCGAATCGCCGCGTAGAGCATTCTCCACGTCTCGGGATCCCCCTCATCGATCGCCGGGTTGTGGCTGGACCGAATCATCAAATAAAAGTGAACCGAAATCCCCAGGATGAAGAGCCCCGTGCAGATCAACGCAAACGGCGATTTTTTGGCTACAGCGTACCACAACAACGCCAGCGCAAAGATCGCCAGGAGCACCAAGGTGAACGTGCCGTTTCTGTAGATTGTCGCGTCGGCGATCAAAATCGCCATCCCAAACGAGGCAATGACAAACTCGACGTCGGTGAATGTCTTGGATCTCGTCATGAGAACGAGAAAAAAGACCCCCGAGAACGCCAGAACTGTGCCCAGGTGAAACCCGACGCTGAGCGCCAAGAGATAGAAGAGCAAATAGACAAACGAAGTGGATTTTCTTCCTGTGGGATTTTCCGCCCACTTGAGCCCCAACCATGTTATGAACCCCATAAAGAAGGCGCTCAAGGCGTAGACTTCGGATTCGGTTGCGTTGAACCAGTAGGTGTCACTGGCCGCGAGAAACAACGCGCCGACCAGGCCACCGCCAACCTTGATTACGGTGTCGGCGATGGACTGGCTCTTTCCGAGCACAGCGTCGAGAAAACGAATGGTCAGCGCATACGCAAACAGAACACCCAGCGCGCCAAAGAGCGCCGAGATGAGATTGACCTTACCGGCTATCGAGAGAGGCAGCGGCAGGAGCGTAAACACACGCCCGAGGATGATGTAGAGGGGTGTTCCCGGCGAGTGTGGCACGCCGAGGGTGTACGACGCAGCGATGAACTCTCCGGCATCCCAGAATGCCGCGCTCCGCCCCATCGTAGCCGAGTACAGAACGAGGCTGAGCAAAAACGATACGGCTGCGCCCGCGTAAAACAGACGTTGACCGACCGGCGACGACTCGGGTGGAGATATCAGCCGCTCCTTTTCGGGCGCAGGGGGCTTGTTCGCCGCTCGTGGTCTTGTTTTCTTGTTGGCCACAGTTCTATAACTCCATATATATCATCTAGATACAGATTGCGTGATGTCAATAACTTTGTATTCCCTTTTGGCGCGAAGGTTCCCGCAAATCGGGCCGGCCGGTTGTCCAAGGCTATCCGATGTTCGAAGTCGGCGCAATAGCTAACTGACGGCCAAATCGTCTTTTGGCTTCCTCCGCACCACGCCCTTCGACAAGAAGGAGACGAGACCCAATAGGCTTATCGACACCGACACGATATAGGTCAAAAACTCGATGGCAAATGCGTCCGTTTGCCCGATTCCCGCCTGTGAAAACAACAGAATCCCGAGGCCTTCCCGTATCCCCAGGCCGTTTATGGTTATCGGGGGAATCATAGCAAGGCTCAGCAGAGGAACAAATACAAAAAACAGGCCAATCAGGGTGGGGTCGATGTCGATGCCGAGTGAGAGGGCCACGAGGATGTGGGTAAATACCCGGAGGGATTGGATGACCACTGAGATCAGTATCAGTTCCAGTATCAACGGCTTTCTCGCCTTGAACTCTCCAAGATAGTCGAGAATCGAGGATCCGCCTCTGTCCCAGGAAAGCGGGCGAAGCGTCCCCACGAGCCACCGGAGAGCCTGACCGAGGGGTTTGATAAAATAAAACCCGAGCACCGGTGTCATACATCCGACAAAGATGACAAAGTACAGCCAAAGGTTAGCGATCGGATCGAACCTTACGATCGCTAGCACCGCGACGCAAGCGAGCAAACACAGGCTGAATATCCCGATAATCCTATCGAGGAGGGTGACTGCGACCAC
>CP070677.1:3239844-3246034 GCA_020352495.1 Candidatus Latescibacterota bacterium | reverse complement strand
GGAATGGGTGGGGAACCATGGGATCGGCTTTGACCGACACACCGGTTCTATCTTCCTTTAGCATCGCCATAGATATCCAGCAGCTGGAGTCGGGCGGACTGGAGCCGCTGCATGATCACTTGCGCAAACCGTTTCACGAGCTCGTAACCGAGTTGCACATCCTTGTCACACTTCTCGCGGAGACATTTTCCATCAAAAGCGACGGCACGTGTAAGCTGCAGCGCGCGGGCATCGAAGTGCCAGCTGTACGGTGGAAACAACCACGACCATCCCAAGACGTCTCCCTCTTGGATCGTGTCGATGGTCACAGGGCCGCGTTGCGGTACAAACACGTCCAGCGCCACGAGGCCGTGTCGGATCAAGAAAAAGCGGTCGGCTTCATCCTCTTCGCGAAAGATGTAATCACCCTTGTTGAAGCGAACATTCGAAGCGCAACCGGCAATCACCTCGAGATGAGGAGGATCCAAACCTTCGAGGAATGGATGCTCGGCCAAGATCGATTCGAGAGTCCCCATGTTGTGCCTCTTCTTCCGAACGGGTTTAAGGTTCTGCTCCGGCGGACGTATCCACCGGTTCTTTCTCGCGTATCGCGCGAGCCTCTTCTGTGATGTCTATTCCGACCGGACACCACGTGATACATCGTCCACACCCCACACACCCGGAGGTCCCAAACTGGTCGATCCAGGTCGCCAGTTTGTGGGTGATCCACTGTCGGTATCGCGATCTCGTCGATTGCCGGATGCTACCACCGACGATGAACGAGAAATCGGTTGTGAAGCACGAATCCCACCGGCGCCAGCGTTCGACCTGTCCGCCGGACAGATCCGTGGTGTCCTCCACCGTTGTACAAAAACAGGTCGGACAGACCATCGTACAGTTCGCGCAGGCGAGACACCGTTTCTCTACCTCGTCCCATCGCGGGTGGTTGTAGTTGTTGTAAAAAACTTCTTTTATGTCTTTGGTGTCGAGGACCCGACCCATTTGTGATTCGGCCCTTGATACGGCAGTCTCCGCGGAAGCCGTCTCCGCCTTTGTCGCGTCCTTCCCGGTGACCCTGCCAAGGATTTCTCTTCCACGGTCCGACCCTACTTCGATCGTGAAATAGTGGCGTCCGTCCTCGATGACCTCGGTCAGAGCGAGATCAAAATTGCCCGACGCTTTTGGCCCCGTGTCCATCGACACACAGAAACATGCTCCACCTGCTTGGGTGCAGTTCACCGCGACAATGAGCGTGTTCCGCCGACGCGACTTGTAGACCGGGTCGATGTACGGCCCTTTGAGGAACACGTTGTCTTGGACGAGGATGGCGTTTAGCTCACAGGCGCGGACACCAAGGAACGCATACTTGGGGAGGTCACGATGTTCTTCGTTTACTTCGAAACCCTGACTGGTTCGACTGGCGCTCCAAAGACGAATCCGGGGAGGGAAAAGATATTTTTTCCACGTGTGCGGGCCAACGACATAGCCAAAGAGAGCATCATCGTCGCGTCGGGCGAGTCGATAGGTGCCTTCCGCATGCTCATCGGTCCAGCCGACAGGGAGGTCATCCGGCGAATCCAACACGTCGTATACGATCGTCTGTTCGCGAACCGTGGGGCCGACGATCGTGTAACCCTCTTCCTCGATTGCCTCGAAGAGGGTTCCCAAAGAGGCCCTCTCGACGACTTTGATCTGTCTCAAGTTCCCGGGCCTTTCGCACATGGGAGACGCCCCGCGCCTAAGGGACGTCAGCCTATTGAGACGAACCGGAGAGCTCCACAATGTGGTCTAAAATACCATTAACACATTTGGACGCACGTCGCAAGGCAACTTTGTGAAAAAATTAACAAGCTCCGTAACACGCTGCCATACATTGAAATAAGTGATTTAACGGGAGCGATGAATGGCGTCTTTGACCGACGAATGGCAAACCCGTCGTGTGATCGCCGGGCAGAAGGAGAAGGCTCTCCGACCATCCCACGGAAGTGAGGTGTTTTGAAAGAGTTATCGTTTTGTCGGATATCCGCCTCCGTGCTGCGCCCGGTCGGACGATGTGTCCGGTGTCAAACAGGAAGCTCGGGCGATGTGGCCGATCGTCCGTACAAAAAAGCCACCGGAAAAGCGACCACGTGACGCCGACGATGTCCGCGCCGGATTCTAGGCACTGATTCCAAGCGCGCGAGCAGCCGGCGCGATGTCATCCGCTCGAAGATGAATGACGTATCCGTAACCGCCTCTTCCGTCCGAAACACCCGTGGACGAGGACATGTTGATCCCGGCGTCGTAGAGTTTTTGCAGAAAACCGACGAGGGCGCCCAGACGGTCGTCCCCTTGGATCAGGATTGCTCGCTGAGGTCCGGTAAGCGTCAGACCGCCTTTCTCCGCGGCGCGGGCAAGTCTTTCAACACTCTCCGGATAGATCACGAGTTGTGTCTGTTCGTGACCAATTGGGACCGCGGAAAAAGCAACAAGATTGACTTCTTCGCTGGCGAGCTGCGAGAGCAACCGGCATGCCTCGCCGGGGCGGTCCTGGACCATCGTGTAGAAGTATTCGACGATGCGAACTTGAGCCTCCATTCAAAACCTCCCATCGACCGTTCGATCTCTTTGCGGGTGACAGTGTAGATGCGCCTGTCGCGCCCAGCAAAATCTTACTGTATTGTAGAGTATAACGCCGGTGACCGCGACCAGAATCTGGCGGATGCTCGAAGACGCTGAGACAGGTTTGGCACTGACCACCTTTGGGGAGGTGGCGCGTACCGCCTTATGGTAAACCCCTTTCCCAACGACAAGCCTCGGTGCCGGGGACCGCGGGAATCGCGTCGGTGGTGAATCCGTGTGTCGGGGACACCGAACCGTATTATCGTTTTGGCTTTTTCTTCTTTGGACTCGTACCCCGTTTTGTCTCTTTGGCCCGTTTTGTCGTACCCTTTGTCGGTGTCGATTTCTTTTTGGGTGTCCCCGTCACCCTCTTTCGAGGTTCCTGTTTGATCACCTTTTTCTTTACCCGGGGCTCGTACCGGTCCACCTTCTTCTTCTCACCAGGTGGAAGCTTCATCTTTTGATATGTCCTTTTTCCGACTGTGACATCTTTTACTTCCACCTTGACCGGTCTTATCGGCCGTTTGATATGTCTCTCGACGAGCCTCAATTCGGGGGCTTTTCGGGCTTTGATGTTTGTTTTCGCGATCGGAGTCCTTGGTCGAGGTGGTCGTAAAGTGAACCGGTGGACGTTGTCGTGTGTGAAATGCTTGACGTGTACTGAATGCCATATGAAGTGCACGTCGGTCCCCCATGGGTCACCGATGTAGTAACCCGGGGGCGGCATCGGGGCCCAGCAGATGTAGTCATCATAGACGATCCATTTCACGCGTGCGGAGAACCACTTGTTACCCGGGAGCCACATCCAACCCCAGATGGGGTCATAGTGCCAGTACCCGTAGTGGTATACCGCCCAGCCATAGGGCTCGTACGACACCCAGGTCCATCCCCAGTTCGACCACATCCAGTGACCGTGGACATACGGTCGCCAGCCGGTGGCCACCGCGGGTCTCCATACCCACCCATGCGGTTCGATGATGACCCATGTTCCGTACTCCGAGAGCTCTTCGAAACCGTCATAGGTGTCTTCGTATACGTATTCGACGGGTGGCTCTGGGGGTGGTGGAGGGGGTGGCACCTGCGTGTATGTAGTCGTGCAGCCGACAAACGACGCTGCAGTTATTGCAAAAAGTCCCAGAGCGACAACGAGTCGTGAGAGATTCCGTAGGACAGTACGCTTTCTCATGGTTCCTCCTCGATTGCGGGACAAACGTCCGTTGGCAAAACCTCTTAGACCATGGCCACGGTTGCGGTCGTTTGTTACGTGGAGCCGCCTGTCTCATTGCTCCACGGCGATTCTATGCTAATCTGAGGCAACGGTGCCTGTACGAAGTTCTCTCACCTTAGGACCGAACGCGCAAGGAATTTCTCCGCCTTTTGATCGATCGGTCACGGGTGGGTGACACCTCTCGACGACCGGGGGCTAAGACGCGGACCGGTCATGACTTGAGGAGTAACAGGGAGTGTTTCGAAGTCATTTGACGCGACGGCTTTGGCAAAGTACAATCGTGATGCACGGTGCGCGTTCCCACTTGAATTGCAGACCGAGGAAGTCGTGTCGGGTGGAAATCTCTTCAATAAAAACCCCGCGAAAAAGTCCGCCAGAGGCTTTTTCGTAATCGTTTTCCAACAAAGATATATTTCGATACCGGATTATCGGTTCAACATCTGAGGAGGTAACTGGTGGGCAAAAAAGAACGGAAAATAAAGATCGGCGATCGTTTGATTCGCCCGGAAAGCCTGATGATGAGTTACGGGTACCGGCCGGACTGGTCCGAGGGGGCCATCAAGTGCCCGATATTTCAAACGGCGACTTTTTCGTTCGAGAAGGCAGCGGACGGAAAGGCGTTCTTCCAATTCGCACTCGGGGAGCGCGAACCGGGTCCCGGTGAGTCGACCGGTCTTATCTACAGCCGGATCAATAACCCCGATGTCGAAATTCTCGAGGATCGACTGACGCTGTGGGACGACGCGGAGTCGTGTGCCGTTTTTGCGAGCGGAATGGCGGCGATTACGACGACGGTGCTCCAATACGTGAAACCCGGGGATCTGCTTTTTCACAGCGAACCGCTTTATGGCGGGACGGAATACCTCTTCAAAGAGGTGTTCCCAGGGTTCGGGATTCATTCGCTCGGGTTTTGCGCGGGCGCGACCCGAGAGGAAATCGAAGAGCATCTCGAACAATCGGGACACGCCGACCGTCTAAAAATGATTTTCATCGAAACACCGGCAAACCCAACCAATGCTCTCGTTGATATCGAGGAGTGCGTCGATATTGCCAGAAAACGAACCCGATCCGGTTCTCACATCCCCGTGGTCGTCGACAACACGTTTCTGGGTCCGTTGTTCCAACATCCCATGAAGCACGGCGCGGACATGGTCATCTATTCGGCGACGAAATATATCGGAGGTCACAGTGACGTGATCGGTGGTGTTTGCCTCGGCCCACAGGAACTCGTCGAGCCAGTGAGAACACTCCGGAGCTTTATTGGGACGATGTCGTCGCCGATGACGTGCTGGCTCCTGTTGAGAAGCCTCGAGACGCTCAAGCTTCGAATGACCTGTCAGAACAAGAACGCCCGGCAGGTGGCCGACTTTCTGGCGAAGCATCCCAAAGTCGAGAAGGTCCATTATCTGGGCAACATCACCGAGAAACATCCTCAGTATGCGGTCTACCGCAAACAGTGTCTCGGCGACGGAGGCATCATATCTTTTGATATTCGAGGTGGGGAGAAGGAAGCCTTCAAATGGCTCGACTCACTCAAACTCTTTCACATCGCGGTTAGCCTCGGTGGCACCGAGTCGCTGGCCCAGCATCCCGCGGCGATGACGCACTCGGATGTGAAACCCGAGGACCGGGCCAAACAGGGAATCGGCGAAAATATGATTCGTCTCTCGATTGGCGTCGAACACCCGGAGGATCTGATCGCCGATATCGAGCAGGCGTTTGAGCAGGTGTAGGTCGGAGAGTCGGGGACCGATCGCCACGGCACAAATCGGGGGCGTCTCTCGTCATCTGGCCCACCCGAGCGGCGGCAGTGTTAACGAGTTACCGGGCTTGCGATTCGGTGCGATTGTGGCTATCTTAGGGAAAGTGTAAGGAAAGCGTAAGAGCTTCCGAGCGCCCACTTTGGAACCCTTGGCGACGGGGCAAGGGATTCGTTCCACACCGGTTGGACCCCGCCAATTGACGAATCAATACCAGTCTTGTTGGAGCGGAGTTTGCTGCTGGTCACGGTTTCCGGCAGGCAGTTGGCCGGTGTGCCCGCGTGGTGTCTCCCGGTATGGTACCCGGGGTCGGCTCCCAACGGGGCATATCGAAGACGTTGCTCCCCGGGCAAAACCGTGCTAAACTAAGTATTTTAATACCGATACTCGACCGATCATTCAGCCAACTCGAGGGAAGAGAATGAATACAGCTTTTCGTACCGTGAACATTCAAGGTGAAGACATCCTGACCATTGGGACCGCAGCGGTGGGAGATTTCACGAAATCCTACCTTGGCGAGCGGGGCCGGCAGATCGCGCAACGGATGATCGTCGACGGGCATTGGCAGCTCGACGACGGCTGGAAGGACGCGCATTTTGCCGCCGTTACCCGAAACGGCAGC
>CP070677.1:3231588-3239744 GCA_020352495.1 Candidatus Latescibacterota bacterium | reverse complement strand
CTCCACACGCCCGGGGGACGACCTCGATTGTAGATATGCCGCTTTAACTAATTGAAAAAGTTTAGATTACTTTGCCCCGAGCGGGATCGCTCGGGGTCCTCACTCCGGTCGAAGGTCCGTGGTGCCGGGGGGGTGTGGCCAAGATACTGCCACACTGATTAAACGACCGACTTCTGAATCGAACAGTTTTCAGCTTGCGGTGAAAGACTTTGCCCGAGTGGGGAGATTCTGGTACAATATCAACAAGTGAAACATTTCACCCCTGTTTCTTGCAGAACAACGACCAGGGTGCGGTTATGACCGACGATCTTTCAACACGCGGAGCTTGTGGTGTCGTTCAGTGCGCGTCCTGCCCCCTGAAGGTTGCCGGAGCGTGTCCCGGGTGCCGTGAGAGAGACGCGGAGGTCAGTGAGAACGGGAAGAAACGTTGCGCCATCGTCGTGTGCGGTGAGGCCCGTGGGCTGGATTCCTGTTTCAAGTGTGATGATTTCCCCTGTAGCGTCTTCAGATCTCCGTACAGTCTTTATCTTCCCCAGGCCAGAGAGAGCGAATCGCTAACCGGGTGCCATGTCGCGGCGCTGTCTCGGAGCCCGGCGGAGACCTCAAGGAAGTTTATCAGCCGACTGGCCACATATCTGATGGTCGCGGAGCACCGCCGCCAACTGGGATACGAAACCGTTACCTCGACAGAATTCGCGTCCGCCTTGGGGATCAAGCCGCAGTTGGTCAGGAAGGACTTCCTGAGCCTTGGTCACTTTGGAATACCGCATGTCGGGTTCAGATTGGACATGTGTATCGAGGCGCTACGCAAGACGTTGAATCTCAAAGCAGTCCGAAACGTCGTCTGGATCGGACTGGATGGCCGATACCCGCCCGAACACTTCATTGAACGTCTGGATGCATTCGGATGCCGGATTGTCGCGATCCTGGACAACGATCTCGATAGCGTGGAGAGTCGGCACAGCGTGGGGGCCGTTAGAGTATTCGATTTTGCCGAGGTTGGACGTATCGTGAAGAATCTGGTGGTTGTCGGGGCGGTTATCGCATGCGACGAGGTACAGGTTCAGACCGTTGCCGACGCGCTGATTGGCTTGGGCATAACGAGCATCCTCAATCTCACACCGGTGCCGTTCGATCACCCTCCGAACGTGTTCGTCAAGAACATAGACCTCTCAGAGGATATCATGCTCTTCTCTTTTTACTGCGGGGAACATTAGGTTGCTCTGGGGCTTCTGGGGCGAGACCACACATATTTGCTACGGTTCACTCTCCGAAAGCCGAAAACACTGATAACGGTTCCCGGCCCTCTCCAGGACGAACAACAGGTTGGTGCCATCGGAGGCCAGCGCCGAAGGGAAGTCGAACGCCCCCGGATGACTTCCCCTCCCGCCAAAATACGTGAGGAATTCACCGTCATTCGAAAAGCCGCTCACTACCTGACGAATCGTATCGAGCACCCATATGTTGCCGTTTGACATCACAACAATTCCAGCTGGGAACGAAAAGTTGTCGAAACCCGCGGTGTGTTGCCCAAACCCGCTGTTATAGTTCCCGTTTGCGTCATAGATCTGAACCATCGTCGTGGCGCACGGATCCGTTATGTAGATATTGAAGGAATCATCCACGGCAAGCCCGCTGATACACGCGCGTTCCTCATCCGGCGCATCGAGCCGAATCAACCGCCTGACGTTCAGCGTCGTGTCAATGACAACCAGCGTATGGTCACTGCACGAGAGTGCAGCGTACACTTCGTCGTCCGGTCCGAGGGCAAGGGATTTGAAACGCACCGGTTCCTCACAGCCATCCTCCGGGGGATGGATCTTCTGGATCCTCCTTCCCATGTGGTCCAAAACGTCTATGTAATCAACCATCCCATCCACTAGGAAGATCCGTCCGACATGATCGACGACAAGACTTGTGGGCTCGCCGAGCTTTGGCCCATCCCCCTCGGAAATCCGATGCGGGAATCTGTAGACGGGCGTTCCGCGCTCGTCGCAGACCACTACCTGATGGTTGCCCGTATCAGCCACGTAGCACTCTTTGCGGTTTTTATCAAAAAAGATCCCTAGCGGACGCGAATAACGGGTGCCTGGGCTAGACCCGACACTTTGATATAGAACCTTCGAGGTATTCTCGGGACGCGACCCAGCAGGGAACACCAACAGCAGCATGAGCCAAAGAATGCCCGTGCGAAGCAGACTCGGGGATCGTGGGATGTCGTTTGCCGCCGGAGACTGATCGCGGGCGACGCGCGGACGATGGTCATTTCCGGTGATCAATTGCATACCCTATTTTACCATAATAAGTTAGAAACACCAACGACCAGGGGGGTGACAACGATCCTTGCCGACCTCAATTGCCAGCGTTGAGGAGAATTCCTGCGCCGGCTGCGAGTGTTTCCTTTGCCAGCTCGATTCCAACCAGCCGCGCCTCGTCGACACTTCTCACGTTTGCTTCTTTCACTACGTCAATCTGTTTGGATCCGTCTCGCGCGCCCACCCGTCCTCTGAGACGCAATTCGCCTTTGTGGTGCTCGCCAAGAGCACAAATTGGCAGGGCACACCCACCGCCGAGACCGATCAAGAATGCGCGCTCCGCCGTAACGGCTAGTTCGGTGTCAGCATCGTTTATCGGGTGGAGCAACCCCCTTGAGTGATCGTCGTTACGACACTGAACACCAATCGCACCCTGCCCCGGCGCGGGGAGCATCTGCTGATATTGCAGCACTTCGGTTACATCATCCAAACGGCCAAGACGCTCAAGGCCAGCGTACGCTAGAACAATCGCATCATAGATGCCCTGGCGGTCGTACGCCTTTCGAATACGCGTGTCCACATTGCCTCGGATGTCCTCGATGTTGAGATCCGCGCGGTTGCGCAACAGTTGAGATGCGCGGCGAGGGCTACTTGTTCCTACGACGGCACCGCGAGGAAGCGTCTCCAAGGTGAAGCCCCGCCTGCTTACCAGAACATCCGCTGGGTTGGCCCGTAACGGGATCGCGCCAATGGTCAGTCCTTGGGCATAGTCGGTGGGAACATCCTTCATGCTATGGACGGCTATATCGACCTCGCCGTTCAGAAGCGCCGTTTCGAGCTCCGCGGTGAAAACACCTTTCCCGTCTAAAGAAGGTAGCGACGAGGCGAGAATCCTGTCGCCTTGTGTCGTGATGACCTCGATTTCAATCTCGAGGTCTGGGCGGTGCTCGGCCAGCAGCGCCTTGATATGATTCGTTTGCCACCGGGCGAGTTCAGACCCACGCGTTCCGATCCGGACACGAGAACCCTCGTGTTTTTCGACCTCTGTCATTTGGTATCGTCCAGATCATCGAGCACAAAGAGCTGCCGGATCGCGTCTGCGTAGGGTGTTCCATTTCCGTCCGCGGCAAACGCTTTGAGCCGTGACGATGGATGGTGGAGTATCTTCTTTGTCACCCGGTGTTTCAAGCGTTCGACAATTTCGCGATCGTTTGGATCTTCGAGATGGCGGATTGCGTCATCGACCTCCGTGCCGATGATCCTCGTTATGGCACCCCGGAGATCAACGATCACCGGGGTTACATCCCGACTCCTGAGCCAGTCATAGTAGCTGTTGACTTCTTCGTCCACGATGGCGTTCACCTGCGGGATCGCGGCCCGACGGTGTTCCATTCCGGCACTGACAACGGATTTGAGTTCGTCGATATCGTGGATGTCAACGTTCTCGAATTCGGCGATTTCGGGCTCCACATCACGCGGGATGGCGATATCCACAAACAGGAGCGCTCGGCCTTTTCGTTCTGGGAGGATCGGCTCGAGCTCGCTTGCGAAGATCAGCGTGTGGGGCGCATCCGTCGCCGTAATAACGATATCCGCCCACACAAGTACATCGTTTAGTTGGTGCCAGCCCATCGGTCTCGCCCGGATCTGTTCCGCAAGCGCTACTGATCTCGAATGAGTTCGGTTTACAACGGCTATTTTGCGGACATCGCGGTCCCTGAGCGCTCGGCCTGCCAACTCTGCCATATCACCGGCACCAATTAGGGCGACGTGACGGTCGACCAGACTCCCCATCTTGTTTTCCGCCAGCTGTACGGCGGCATGACTTACCGATGTCGTATACCGCCCGATGTCCGTTTCGGTCCGGGCACGCTTGCCAACGCGTATCGCGCGGTTGAAAACCTGTGTCAGAATCGTACCAAGGGTTCTTGCCGCTTGTGCTTCTCGAAATGCCTCGTTGACCTGGCCAAGAATCTGAGGTTCCCCGACGACCATCGAATCCACACCAGCAGCAACTCTCATCAGATGCTTAATCGCCTCGCCACCTTCCATGCGATAGAAATGATGTCGCAACTCTTCCACCGGCGTACCCTGCAGTCGGTTCAGAAATTCTTCAATTGGAGTGAATTTGTCTTTTTCGTTGCCGGCTACGGCGTACACCTCGAACCTGTTGCATGTCGACAAAACAACCCCCTCTCGAAGACGTGGCGCCTCGCTCGAAGATCCGCCACTGGTGAAAGCTTTGAGTTCTTCGAGGGCCATCGGCAAACCACATCCGGTAAGGGTAAACTGTTCCCTCAGCTCAACAGGTGCCGTTCGGTGATTCAGTCCAAACAATATTAGCGACATGTGTCACGCCTCCAGTTGGGATCTCAAAGCTGTCTAATCATGTTCGTCGCTCCGACTTCACGAAGATCTCAACGGCTCTCAGAGTATTCTCGATGTCGTCATCCGTGTGCTCGCTGCTCACAAACCCTGCCTCGAACTGGCTTGGGGCAAAATAGAATCCTTGCTCGAGCATGGCGTGGAAGTACTTCATGTATTGATCCGTATCGGCATGTCGTTTTGCCGTCTCGTAGTCGGTGATTTCAACACCGCTTCGCCTGAGGAAATACGCCCCAAACATCGTCCCCGCATGACCCGTCTGAACGGGAATATCGTTCTCCTTCCCGATTGTCGCAATACCTTCTGCCAACTTGGCGGTTTTTTTGCTCACGTCGTCGAACACACCGGAGCCCACTAGCGTACGGAGCGTGGCAAGACCCGCCGACATTGCAAGCGGATTTCCCGAGAGCGTCCCCGCCTGGTACATCGGCCCCGCGGGGGCTACGGACTGCATGATCTCCTTCTTTCCCCCGTACGCGCCAACGGGCAGCCCGCCGCCTATGACCTTGCCAAGACACGTGAGATCGGGGTCGAGATCGTATATCCTCTGGGCCCCTCCCAGACCAGCGCGAAAACCGGTCATCACTTCATCGAAGATGAGCACCGCGTCGTTGTTCTTGCAGAGTGTTTGAAGACCGTTGAGAAACTCGTGCTTCCCTTTTACAAACCCCATGTTTGCTGCGATGGGCTCGACGATCACGGCGGCAATCTCACCGGGAGCGGCTAAGAAGACCTCCTTGACCGCCTCGAGGTCGTTGTATGGCACGACGATTGTATCCGCGGTCGTCCCCTCCGGCACACCGGGCGAGTCGGGTAGACCGAGCGTTGCCACACCACTCCCCGCCTGTACGAGCAGCATATCCGCGTGGCCGTGATAACATCCCGCGAATTTTATGATCTTGTCGCGTTTCGTATGAGCGCGGGCAAGCCGAAGCGCACTCATCGTTGCCTCTGTCCCACTATTGACAAACCGAATCATCTCGATCGAGGGCATTGCGTCGATGATCACCTGGGCGAGATCCAACTCGATTGTCGTCGGCATTCCAAAACTCGTCCCGTGTTCGGCAGCCTCGCGGAGCGCTTCCGCGACAGCGGGGTGCGCGTGCCCCAGTATCAAAGGCCCCCAGGAGAGCACGTAGTCGATGTACCGGTTGCCGTCGATGTCCCAGATACTCGCTCCCTTCCCTCTTTCGACAAAACGTGGAACACCCCCCACACTCCCAAAAGCCCTGACGGGGCTGTTGACTCCGCCGGGGATCAGCTTTTTCGCGTGTTCAAAGAGTTCGCCCGATCTTTTTGTGTTCACGTTTTCTGCACCTCTGTTCCGTGGACATAATCCACGAGCCGTCTCACATTGTCGACGGGGGTTTTGGGCAGAATCCCATGACCGAGATTAAAAATGTGACCGCAGCGCCCGCTCGCCTGCTCCAAAATCACTTTGGCTTTCTTTTTGAGCTCGTCCCAAGGATCAAACAGAGCTGCCGGATCTAGATTCCCCTGGATAGCCACACCATCACCCAGACGTCGCCATGCCTCGTCGAGATCTATCCGCCAGTCGATCCCAACAACATCGCTACCGAGTTCGCGAACCACTTCTAGCATGCCATTCATGTTCTTTCCGAAGTAGATGATCGGTACACCCGCCTGGCGAACCTTTTCGATCACGCTTTTCGTGTACGGCATTACCTTGTTTTTGTAGTCTCGTGGACTCAGCTCTCCCGCCCACGTATCGAAAAGCTGAAGCACCTGTGCACCGGCATCCGCTTGCGAAACCAGGTAGTCTGCTACGACCGTACTCATCTTGTCCATCAGGTCACGCCATGCCTCCGTAGCGGACATCGTTTGTTTTGTACGGAGATAATTGCGACTGCCCCCGCCTTCAATCGCGTAACATGCGAGCGTAAATGGGGCGCCGCTAAATCCGATCAGCGGCACGCCCCTCCCCTCCAGTTCGCGCCTGACGAGGCGAATCGCATCGAGCGTGAAACCCATCGTTTCATTAGCCGGGAGAACTCTTAGCGCTTCTACATCGCGGGTCGACCGGACCGGATTCCGAATCACCGGGCCCTCACCACTGGTAAACTCCAAATCGAGACCCATCCCCTCGAGCGGCGGCAAAATATCCGAAAAGATAATTCCGGCGTCGAGTTCGAACGCGTCGAGCGGTTGCAACGTCACCTCGCATGCGAGCTCCGGTGTCTTGATAATCTCGAGAATACTATGCCTCTCCCTCACCTTACGGTACTCCGCCATGTAACGCCCCGCCTGCCTCATGAGCCAGATGGGCGTGCGGTCGACCCGCTCCCGCCGACATGCTCTCAAGAACCGACTGCCATTGTCGTTTGTCATGTTCATTCTTCCCCGTGCGCTGATGCCACTCGCTGGCCTGACAACTCTGAAGCCACCCGTTTCGCTACCGCGTCCGCCTGTGTGATACAATCGCTAACCGAGATGCCGCCTCTGAAATTGCCCGTAACGTAAAGACCGGGGCATCGCCTCTCGAACGCTTCTATCGCGTCGACGATTTTTCGATGGTCCATTCGGTATTGTGGGATCGCCTTTTCCCACCGCCTGATCACGATCGTATCGGGCGTGCGATCGATTCCCATAAGGGCACGCAGATCCTTTCCGACCGTTTCGACTAGCCTATCATCCGGGAGAGCGACGTTCTCTGGCTGACGAGTACCGCCGACAAATGTCGTTAGTGCCGTACCACCAGTCGGTGCACGTCCCGGAAATATCGTCGAGTTCCAAATCGTTCCAGGAATCTCTCGTCTTTCCTTTTTGGGTACAAGAAAACCAAACCCATCCAACGGAATCGATGCCGGATTGTCCCGATACCCAAAAAAAACCACTGCGACGGGTGGGTAAACGATTTTAGAAATCTCCTCCCGAATTGGAACGTCGAACTCGAAGCGAAGCTCGTCGTATGCGTGCGTGGGCACTGCCAGAACGATACCGCGGGACCTGAAGCTCGCTGATTCTCCGCCGAATCGAGTCCGAATGACATAATCAGATTCTTCCTTTTGGATCGCGTCGATTCTCACATCGGTATACGTCGACTCAGAGTGCAACGCGGTGAGTGCGTCGACCAACTGCTGCATGCCGTTTTTGAAGGAGAACAAACGGGCGGTCTGTTTCGACACAGACCCTCGTTTCTTCCGGGCCCTTGCGCCCTTGATTGCTCCCTTGATCAAGCTCCCGTACTCCCGTTCCAGTTCGTGGAGTTTGGGAAAACTGCTCGCCAAACTCAACTCCTCCGGATCACCCGCATAGACTCCTGCGACAAATGGATTGATCGCATAGTCGAGAAATTCTTCTCCGAGCCGTCGGCGCACAAAGTCCGCGAGTGTCTCCTCGATGTTTGGATCCGCTGGGCGAATAAACGGTTCCCTCAAGAGACGAAACTTGCTCGATGTCGAAAACAACGGTGTCTTCAAGAAAGCCAACGGACTCATCGGCAGGTTGACGAGCCGTCCGTTTCGAACGATGTAACGGTTTTTTGAACGGTCGTTG
>CP070677.1:3208057-3231488 GCA_020352495.1 Candidatus Latescibacterota bacterium | reverse complement strand
TGAAACCGTACTTCGACGTTGAGGGAACTCAAACCGAGAAGATCATCGCAACCGGGGATGTTTTCGATCTATACGTTTTTGGAGAGTTTAGCAAGGACTTTCCGATGTCCGCGGCGGAATTCAGGGTCGTCCTTCCCGAAGGGGTCACCGTGATGTCGTCGGCTTACAGCGACAGCACGATCCTCCAGTTCGGGAATCCACAAAACGACTTTATGATGGCGTTCCGGTGTTCGTATGGGCCCAAGCTGTGGCTCGTCAAGTTTGAATGCAGAACGGATGAGAACTTCAAAGGGGGCACGATCGAGACCGGTGAAGGTTTGCAACAGCACTTTCTCGGTTTCACCCTTTGCGATGTTGGCAGGACATTGATCCGGGCCAAACCCGGTAAGGCCGAAATACGGCTCGAGTAACCTCTGTATCCGGATTGAAAGAATCTTTGAGAGAATCGGATCATCCATAGCCAAAAAGAGTAACAGAGCCTTCGGCAACTCAGGTCCGCACCATGAAACACTCATTCTGGCTCCCCATTTTCATAATAGGCTCCGTTGTGTCCGCGCAGGCCGTTGTGTCACCACGGCACGGTGGAGCACTCCCGGAGGCGTACTTCGATGTCAAGTCGCGGGACGCAACCGCGTTCCAGATGAGGCACGCGTGGATCGAGAGAGCGCGGACGATCCGGAGTCAACGCGAGTCCCACATTCGGTCCCGACGGTTTGGCGATCAGGCACCGCTTCCCGCTGATCTTCAGATATCGGGGAGTTTCGAATTTCCCGTGTTGCTCGGTGCGTTTTTCAACCGACCGGCGCCATTCGAATCGGGAAATCTTCAAACGGAGCTGTTCGACGGACCTTGGCCGACCGGCACCTTGTCAGACTACTTCGATGAAATCTCGTACGGAGTGCTTGGTGTGGGGGGGGTCGTTGCCGATTGGGTTGTGACATTCCAACAGGATCTTTATTACGAAGGATCTTCGAACGGTCTTTTGCCCAACGATGCCAAGACCGGTGAGTTCATCAAAGAACTGCTCGACGCCAACGACGGGTCGATCGATTTTGGGCAGTTTGACAATGACGGCCCCGACGGGATCCCGAACTCCGGAGACGACGATGGGTATGTCGACTTCGTTGTTTTTGTGCACAGCGAGTTTGGTGGGGAATGCGACGAGTTCAGCCTCAACATCTGGTCGCACTCTTGGGTGTACCGGGGTTGGCCGATATCCGGAGGGCAACCGTACACGACGGATGACCCCGCGGTGGGCGGGGGCTTTGTCAAGATCGACGACTATTCCATCCAGCCTGCACAGTCGTGCGGCGGTTCGATGATCGAGATCGGGAGTTTCTGTCATGAGGTGGGGCACGCGTTTGGGCTGCCCGATTTGTTTGACGGAAACGGTGGGAGCAGCGGCGCTGGACACTGGGATCTGATGGGTCGGGGCAATTGGAACACCCCCGAGTCCCCGGCTCACCCATCCGCGTGGGCGCGACAGGAGCTCGGATGGGTGGTTCCCGTGTTGGTAGGTTGGCAGGGGGCCGTCGAGTCGATTCCTCACATCGAAACGAACGCGGTGTGTTTCAAGCTCCCGTTTACCGATGAGCGATTTGGGCGAATGAGCGAGTGCTCGATCGAGGGCGGCTACTCGCTTCGATGCGCCGTCGATTCTTCGGTAGCGGCGACGCGCCACTGGGAGGGTGGCTCGGGCTACGGAAACGCCTGGCGCGAGACGGTTGAGAGGGAATTTCATTTTGACGGTGCTCTTCCCGTTTGGTTTACGTATGACTATCAGTACGATCTCGAATTCGACGCCGATTCGGCGTTTGTCATCATCGAGGTCGACGGCGTGGAAACGACCCTGGCAAGCCTCACAGGAGCGGGGTCAGGCACCGCAAATACGGATCTCAGCCCGGTGTTGAGCACCGCGGCGCCACCCGCCGAATATCGTCTCAAGTTCCGTGTTGTGTCGGATCGTTCGTGGTCGGACGAAGATGGAAAACATCTCACGGTGTGCGGCGCGATGATCGTGGACAACATCTCTGTCGTAGGCGGGGGTGAGAACTACTCGACCAATTTCGAATCCTCGATCGATGGTTGGTACCAAGACCCCAAGAGCAACTCGGTGACCGAATACTGGCTCGTTGAAAACCGTCAGCCGATCGGCTTTGACACCAACCTCCACAACTCCGGTCTTCTCATTTGGCACGTCGACGATGAAGTGATCCGCTCCGCCCTCGGGAACACGGGGGGTAGCGCGGGTACGACGGTCCGTGGGCTCGTGCTGGAGGAAGCCGACGGTATGGGACATCTTCTTCAAGACCCCGAGACGACGGGCAATGAGGGTGACGATGGGGATCCGTTTCCCGGTTCAGCGGGAAACACGACGTTCGATTCGTCGTCGAACCCAAATAGCAACGGCAACTCCGGCAATTCAACACGGATCGAGGTATCGGGTATTGGCCCATCTGGGCCAAACATGACGGCGTTTCTGCGTGCCGGTGATCCGGGGCCCGTCGCCGTGAGCGCGGTGCCCGATGTCATCAACAACGACCTCGTCTTTGTCGATGTCGCTTTGAGTGGAGCCGGTCTTCGTCACGGTGCGACGTTCTGGTTTGAAAAGACCGGCGAAGCCGACATGCTTCCCAAATCGATCGGATGGATCGACGAGCAAACGCTTCAGGGCCGTTTCCATGTATACAGCCGAAGGGGAGGGCAGTGGGATCTCATCGTGGAGAATCCCGATGGGCAACAGGACGCTCTCCCGGACGCGATCACGATGGTACAGATCGTCGCCGCACAGCTTGTGTCTTCGCGCATATCGGTTCACGACGGAAGCGTCGAACTCCTCTTCGAGCTCTTCGACAAACGCGACGGGGAGGTTCTTCTCCTGTCACGGGCAATCACCGAGTCGGGTCCGTGGAAGCCGCTCGACCTCTCCGTGCGGGAAATCGGTTACGGCATGTATCGGTTTGTCGACGAGACCGTCGCACCGGGAAAAACGTATCATTACATGTTGGAAGTCCGGTCGTCCGACGGTGGTGTACGCGAACTCTACCGGGGTAGTGTACTGGTTCCGCCTCTCGACTTTGGCCTCGAACAGAACACCCCGAACCCTTTCAATCCATCGACGACGATTCGGTTTTCCCTGCCCGAGACATCGGAAGTCTCGTTGGAGATCTTTGATGTCTCCGGCGCGCGTGTGGCAGTGGTGGCAACCGGGGTTTTTCCCGCGGGGAGACACGAGCGAGTGTGGGATGGCAAAGACGCGCACGGGCAACGCGTGGGCTCAGGTGTGTATATCTGTCGTCTGCAGTCGGGAAAACGCGTACAGAGCCGGAAAATGGTTGTCCTCAAATGACTCCGCGCCCGCGGGGTTCCAGCGCGGACAGAACGCCCACGTGGACGTGGGCAGACCGCCAGAGACGCGCGAAGAGATTCCCGTTGCATCCCGGTCAAAAGGTCAAGTATATTGAATTACTTGTGTTTTGACTTATTGTGGACTTAACGGCGCGGCAGGAACAAATCGTGCAGCATGATAAGGACTCCTCACACGAACTTCTCGATGAGGTTCTCTCCATTCTTTATGCCAAATGGGAACGGGGAGGGACGATCACACCCGAACAGCTCGTCCGCGTGAAACACGGGGGACATGTTTTCACGCGTGATGTGGTCGAAAACGCGGTCGACACTGGGCACGTCACCTACAAAAATGGCCACATCGAGCTCACCGAGACGGGGTTTCGTCGAGCAAAAACGATTCTGCGGTGCAACCGGCTGGCCGAACGTCTGCTCGTGGATGTCCTGCGTGTGCGCGATGAACTGGTGGAACCAAGCGCCTGCCGTCTCGAGCATATTCTCTCCGAAGAGGTGGCCGAGAGCATCTGCACACTCTTGGGTCATCCTCGGACCTGCCCGCACGGTAATCCGATCCCCCCGGGTGCCTGCTGTCGCCAGGCGATGACGGAAGTTCAGCCGATCGTGCGGCCGCTCTCCAGCCTTCGGCCCGGGGAGGAGGGGACGATCGCGTATATTAGCTCGCGATACCACGCCCGTTTGAAGCGTCTTGCCAGCCTGGGAGTGATGCCCGGGCAGAACGTCGTTGTGAAACAGGTTCGCCCGTCGTTTGTCGTCGCTTACGGTGAGACCGAGCTGGCCATAGAAAAAGGCGTCGCGGACGAGATTTACCTCAGAATCCCCAACAACATGCACAAGCCATAGTCAACGTGTTGGACCGGCAAGTGCCCTCGAGTCTTCGCGTGTGAGACGTTGGCGAAAGCTCATATGCAAGATCCGCTATCGATATCCGCCGAGGTCAAAGACAGACCGGCGATCATCCTCGTGGGTAATCCCAATGTGGGGAAGAGTGTGGTCTTTTCGCATCTTACCGGTCGGTATGCGTGGGTCTCGAACTTCCCGGGGACAACGATCGAGGTATCCCGGGGCAAGTCGCTTCGCGACGGCGATCGAACCGTGATCGATACCCCGGGGGTCAACAGCCTTCACCCTCAGTCGATCGATGAGAGGGTCACGCGAGACATCCTGTTGTCCTCGTTTCGACGTCACGTTCTCCAGGTGGCCGACGCGAAGAATCTGCGACGGAGTCTGACAATAACCACTCAGCTTGCCGAGATGGGGCTTCCCGTCGTGCTCGAACTCAATTTGATGGACGAGGCCAAACGGCGGGGAATCAAGGTGTCGGGGAGCGCGTTGGCCGAACGACTGGGTGTGCCGGTTGTCGAGACGATCGCCATCGAAAAAAGAGGGTTTAGGAGGCTGGACAAAGCGCTCGCCGGCGAGCCGGGTGTTCCGCAGATACGGGTCGAGTATCCCGAGGATATCGAGCGTGGGATCGAGGATATCTCGCGGGTTCTCCCGGAGCTCACGATAGCCAAGCGTGCGGCGGCATTGATGTTTCTCTCCGACCCGGATGAGGCGTTCGAAGCGTTTCGCTCGAGGATCGGGGAACGGAGTTCCGCCGAGGCGCGACGGATCGCCAAGGACGTGCAGGCGCGATTTTCGAATCCTCTGAGCTATATCATCGGGGTATCGAGATCCAAGGTTGTCGATCGGCTGCTCGACGCGGTGTACGTGAGAGATGTGACCCGTTTGGGGAGCGGAGCCACGAGGGGGCTCAAAAGGAGGAGCCTATTAGTGGCGACCATCGTGGCTGTGTTCTCTGTCGTGTTGTACGGGCTCTACGGCAGAGCAACGCTGGCGGAGTGGGGAATCCATCCGCTGCTGCCACATCTCATCGGGCTTCATCTGTTCCTCGCAGTGCTGCCGTACCGCGCTTTGGCCAAGCTCACTACCCACTATGTGTTGGGCGTTTTATTTCTTCTCGAGATCCTCTACGTGACGTATCTGTTTGTCGGTGTGTTTGGTGCGGGGACGCTGGTCGATCTGATGGAAACGAAGTTGTTTGGTGGGATCGTCATTCCGCAGTTCGCCCGACTGCTGAATAGGTTTCTTCCGATCGAGTTTATCAGGGATCTCTTGATTGGTGATTATGGGCTCTTGTCCATGGGGCTCACGTATTCGGTCGCGATCGTGATGCCGATAGTTGCGACGTTCTTTATGGCGTTTGGACTGCTCGAGGATTCCGGTTATCTTCCGCGTCTTTCCGTAATCGCCGATCGGGCGATGCGCCGCATGGGGCTCAACGGCAAAGCGGTGCTTCCCATGGTCCTCGGGCTCGGGTGCGATACCATGGCCACGCTCACCACCCGAATTCTCGATTCCAAAAAAGAGCGGGTAATCGCCACGTTGCTTCTCGCATTGGGCGTCCCGTGTTCCGCACAGCTTGGAGTCATTATGGCTATGGCGGCGGGAAGCTCGGTCGCGTGTGTGTTTACCGTTTTTTTTGTTGTGACGGTTCAGCTGTTTCTCGTGGGCTCTCTCTCCAACCGACTGATAAAAGGACGGACGACCGACTTCATTGTCGAGCTGCCGCCAATTCGAGTGCCTCATTTGGGGAACATCTGGCTCAAGACACGCCACCGAATCGTTTGGTTTCTCAAAGAGGCGGTTCCGCTTTTTATCATCGGAACGTTTGTCCTCTTTGTGTTGGACCGGTTCGGCACACTGGCGGTGATGGAGAGGGCGTTCAGACCGGTCATCAGCGGCCTGCTCGGTCTTCCCGTAGAGAGCACGGCTGCGTTCATTGTCGGATTTTTTAGGAGGGACTACGGCGCCGCCGGTCTCTACGAGCTGTTCTCGCTGGGTAAACTCAACACCAACCAGGTCGCGGTGAGCATGGTCGTGATCACACTGTTTGTCCCTTGCATCGCCAATTTCTTTGTAATGATCAAAGAGAGAGGTTTGCGCACCGCCGTCTGGATGGTGATCTTTATTCTTCCATTCGCCCTTCTGGTTGGTACGCTTCTCAACCTATTCCTACGCTTGACGGGAATCGAGCTCTGAGCTCGCGAACGTTATCGTGAGACTATTTGAGGCTATGTTCCGACGTCGTCGGTGTGTGGCCGCTCGCAACGAATCTCAGCGGACAAAGAGTACGGAGTTCCATCCGCCGTATCCGTCGGGCTCCTGTTGAGGGCTCGACGGATCGAGAACCTCGGATCTGTTATTCACGAGAAAACGGTAGACGTAACGACCCGGTTTGAGAATGAGACTGATTTCCCACTCGCCAAACTCATTTTTTCGCAGGTTCGAGTTTGCCGCGGACCACCCGTTGAAGTTACCGATCACCGCAACCGAGTTGGCGTCTGGGTCGTTGTACGTAAGGGTGACGGGGCGTTGAATCTCTCGAGGCTGACCGGTGCTCTCCGTGCCACGTTTGTGGAACATCTCGTACCCGTCGACGAGTTCCCAGAGGTTGTTGTTGAACTCGTCCGATGTGAGGTCCTCTTTTTCGCCAAGCTGAAAGAAGAGGCTCGGCGCTCCATGTGAGAGGGTCTTGACGAGCACGCTGTTCATGCCTTCATGTAGCAGGACCTCGACGCGTTCGGTGTAGGACGAGGCATCGCGAACGCGCACGACCTCATCACCGTTGACATAGAGTATAGCCGGCGTATCCGATCTGAACAGAAGTGTTGTCGCTCTTGTCGCGGACGCCTTCACGACGGTATAGAGAAAGCCTACGCTACCGTCGGGAAGCAGCGAACCGAGATCGATCCGACCGTGGTCGGCGTAGGCCTCTGGCGATAAGGGCTGCCAACGGATCTGTTTGCCCACACCGGTGTAGGTCTCGAGCACGTTTATTCGTGTTTCGGGAGGGTACCTCTCATCGAGGGCGTTCAATCTTTCGGCAAAGGGCCCAACGAAGAGCCACTGATAGTGGCGGAAAAATGAGGAGGTCACGGTGCCGGCGTCGACCCCATTGGCGAACACCTTGAGAGTGAACGGAAACGCACCAGGGCGACACGGCGTCGGGACGGGGATGTTCATGAGGATGTCGGTCCTATCCGCGTTGGCGGGCATCCATGTCTCGAGCGCGGCTCCTTCGATCGGTCGTAAACCGGCGGGGCTGTACCACTCCGCGTGAATGACGGAAGCGGCCGCGACGTGTTTCTCTACCTGTATCTCTATCGGCACGCTTCCGCTGGCCATCGTGTTTCCGTTTGGGAAGGCCACGGCGAAAGTGACCGGTTTTGTCATAAACACACCCCGTCGAAAGTGACGCCGTACCCGGCGTCGATCGGCGAACTGTGCCTCGACGGAAAAAGAAAACGGGAGTATCCCGGTAATCTGGTCTCGGGGCATCGGGCATGAATGCGACAGTTCGATCGGTGGTGCGCCGGGATCGATGGGAAGTGGGGGAGACGATTTGAGCAGCGTGTCGATTGCGTGTGCGCGAAAGAGTACTACCGAGGACACCGTTTCGGATTCCAATAACGTCGAGAGAGCCAGCTTGACGGTGACCGACGCACCCGGCACCGTGGCTTCCTTCAGGAGTGTGGCGTTGATATCGAAACCGGACTTGGCAGTCGCGGTCCTTCCGATAAGATTCTCGGCCTCGTGCAGCGTCTCGATGACGTCTTCCCAAAGCCCGGAGACTGCCTCGTAGGTATCGAACCCTGGAATCTTGTCCCGGTCGCGTGGATCGAAGAGGGTCCGTGTCCGCCATTTCTCTCTCAGCGATGATATCGCCCAGTAGACGCCTCGGACGGAACGTGAGATCGCATCGATCCCGTTCGAGTCCTCGAGAGTCATGGGTGGGGGGGAGCTGTTCGAGCCATGGCTCAATAGAAACCGTTTGACGCCTGCCGCTGCGGCTCTCAGCGCCGATGTCTCAGGGCCGTTTAGAAGCGATTTCTGAAAAACGAGGGTCTCCAAGAGGTCCAGTTCGTGGTAACGCGGAAACGGCGATAATGTGTCACTGCCGCCCAAGGCACATCGGAAAAACCGTGTATAGACATCGGCGGTAGACGGCTCTTGCGAGATCGACGAATCAGCGTCTAGCCGCGTTCGGATCACGTCGGCATGATGCGCCGCCTCTGTTTCGAGCCCGTTCCATTCGAGGGCTCCGATGAGCAACATGGATCTGAGAATCCGCTCCGCTTCTCCTGCTTCCCACAACTCCGTGCTCGAGAACCCCCAATTTAGATAGTGAAACGGGACCTCGGGTACTACGTCTTGGTTTGTCAAGACGTAGTTGCGCAACACCGAGGTCGAGAAGTTGTCTCCGAGGCTGTTGCGAAAGTACGTGGGCAAGGCGGAGAGCGCGAGAAACACGCCC
Organism: Candidatus Latescibacterota bacterium; assembly: GCA_020352495.1. Classification (GTDB taxonomy): domain Bacteria; phylum Krumholzibacteriota; class Krumholzibacteriia; order WVZY01; family WVZY01. The sequence goes on along the minus strand of CP070677.1, from coordinate 3,222,802 downwards.
TCCCGTTTCTTCGCGTTGTTGTTCGCCGGTAGAAAAAAGTGAGCGTCGTTGTCATATGTCGATGCGACGAGCTGGTGGCTGACCGTCTTCATTCCCTGGTACCAAAACAACCCGTCCACGGGCATCTTCAAAATGAGACAAATCCGTGAAAGGCTCAACATGTCGAGCGCGAAGATCGCGTTGAAACCCACGTCCTCGATCGCGCCCGCGGGTGCACTTGAGAGATACCGGTACGCCGATCTCTCGATCAGGAAATCGCCATCCACGTCGTAATAGACAAGGAGATGATTGAAGTAATAGGTGATCGCCTCGTGGGCCCGCGTGAGAAACGCGACGTCACCGGTTTGTTCATAGACACGAAGCGACAGGGTCGCCAAAAGGGGGTGGTGAAAGAGTATGCTGTCGCCGGGCTGAAAACGGATGGATCCGCCCGGTTCCTGAACGGCAAAGACGTTTTCGAGTTTGGTCTTGAGCGCGACGGCCACGTTCGCACAGGGCGGCGCCGGCGCCGTTTGCGCAGCAGCCGTGTGCGGTACGGGGCTCGGTTCGGAGTCAACCACCGATCCCGTGACGGGCACGAGGGCTCCGAGAGCGAAGGATACGAGTAGCGGAATCAACGCTTTGGATTTCATCGTCATCTGGTCGATGTCTTCGCAATTGCCGACGCCGGGCCGGGGATGGGAATCACGTCGTCACGCACCGTGTCTAGGTCCCCGTCGGACGCTCGGATACAATGGGCGTGATGACTGCATGCAAATCCGGGTCCGTCCCGTGCACCGGGGGACTTTTTTGTTGACGTGGAACGTGTTGTTGATTACGCTCTTGCATAGCAAGCCATTTAAACATAAGTGGTTAACCAACTCCTGTGGAGGGGCGGGTGAGGGCTCGCGCCCCGGTTGATCGATACGTTGGCACCGCAACATCGGCGCGCCCGGAGAGCGTCGATGCGATACGCCTGGCAATCCCCGATTGGACATCGAAACGATCCACAAGCCCACACGCGGCCCGGCTACGAGACCCGGTCGTCGAATCGGACAGAAAGACTCAAGGAGGACGAACGTGCCTTACGAACATGTGTTGGTAGAAAAGAGGGACAGGATTGTCTATGTGACACTGAACCGCCCCGAGGTTCTCAATGCGTTGAACGATAAGCTGGTAGGCGAGCTTGGTGCGGTGTTCGATGACGTGGCCGACGATCCCTCGGTCGGCGTCCTGATTCTCACCGGGGCGGGGGAAAAAGCGTTCGCCGCCGGCGCGGACATCCAGGAGATCAGCGGGAAGGACGCACTCAGCGGCCTGGCAATGGCGGAGCGGGGTCAGCGGATCCTCCGCCGTCTGGAGACGATGCCCAAACCATCGATCGCAGCGGTGAACGGCTTCGCGCTTGGTGGAGGGTGTGAGATCTCGATGGCCTGTGCGATTCGGATTGCGTCGGAAAAAGCAAAGTTCGGACAGCCCGAGGTCAACCTGGGGATTATCCCCGGCTATGCGGGCACACAGCGGCTTCCCCGGCTCGTTGGGCGTGGTGTGGCGATGGAGCTGATCCTGACCGGGCGAATCATCGATGCGGCGGAGGCGCTACGAATCGGCCTCGTCACGCAAGTCGTCCCCCCGGAGGAACTCATGGCGACTGCGGAGAAGGTGGCGAAAGCACTGCTCGGGAAGGGCCCGTTGGCGCTGCGGGCAGCGATGGACGCGGTCAACCACGGGTTCGACGTCGAGTTTGACGACGCCTGCAAGATCGAAGCGAACATGTTTGGCGTCCTCTGCGCAACCAAGGATATGAAGGAAGGCACCGAGGCGTTTTTGAAGAAACGCAAACCGGAGTTCACCGGAGAGTAGGAGGAGACGAGTCGGCCGTTTCGGCCACCTTTCGGTCGAGGATCAGCTCAGCGAAGAGGAGCGGCAACAGGCCGGATTTCCACGCGTTGGTGGTCGGTGACAGCTCGCCGCGACAACGGCCGGTTGAGCAGCGCTTCCCTCAACCGTGGATTATGACAAACATAGAGATGGTAATGCGTTATAATTGATTGTTAACTTGATACGCGAAGTGCGGTGGCGAACATCCTTATTTGGCTTGACCGGCGTTTTCACCGGTTCGTAATATTGCCGTCGGACTGACCCGACTGTATATTGGCAGCGGGCTACACACTCGGCGCGAGAGTGGCGGAATTGGCAGACGCGCTGGATTTAGGATCCAGTGAGATTTTCTCGTGGGGGTTCGAATCCCCCCTCTCGCACCACCGATTGGAGACACATATGGCAAGAGAGCTTGCAGGCACAGACCGGAGAGAAAGAAAATTTACCGTGACCGTTGCGAGTCCATCCGAATGCAAGCGGGTGCTTTCTATAGAGATATCCAAGGAAGAGATCGAGAAAGCGGAGGCGAAGGCGCTGGCATCGTTTCGGCGGGATCTCAAGGTTCCCGGTTTCCGAAAGGGGAAAGTGCCGCTCAAATATATCGAGAAGAACTACGGGACTGTGATACATGGCGATGCGGTCCAAAACCTGCTACCGGCCGTCTATGAGGACGCGCTCGTTCGCGAGGGGATAAAGCCGGTTGGCGAGCCCAAGTTCGAGAACCTCAAGGCGGAGCCGGGGGAGGACGTCTCGGTAGATATCGTCGTCGAAGTCCGGCCCGAATTGGAGCTTCGGGATTACGAGGGCGTGAAGGTAAAGGTCAGCAAGAGGGTGATAGGAGACAGCGAAGTCGACGAAACCCTCGAGCGAGTACGCCAGCAAAGCGCGGTTTTTGTTGTCGTCGACAGGGAGGTGCGAGAAGGCGATTTCTTGCTGATCGACTATGCGCCGCTCCTCGACTCGGGAGAGATCGATCGGGCAAAGGTGACCCGCAACTACCCCTTGGATCTTTCAACCGGCTCGCTTCTGCCGGAGCTCCGCGAGGGGTTGTTGGGGATGCGGATCAAGGATGAGAAAGACATACACGTCGAATATCCCCGCGACTTCCCGGACAGGGAAATGGCGGGGACGAGCCGGACGATTCGTGTCACAATGAAGGAGGTCAAAGATAAGCGAGTACCCGACCTCAACGACGAATTCGCGCAACAGCTAGGCAAGAATTTCGCGGATCTTGCGGCGCTCAAAGAGCGGATCAAGGAGGATCTTGACAAAGAAGAGGAGAAGCGCCGCGAGCATGAGATCGAAGAGATGATCATCGACCGGGTAATCGAAAACAACCCCTTCGAGGTACCGGAGGCGATGGTCGAAAACTACCTTACATCGGTTCTCGAAGAGGACAGGCAGAGACGACCAAACGTTCCCGATGAGGCCGCACGCGAGAACGAAATCCGGGAACATTTTGGGGATGTGGCAGTAAGGACGATAAAGAAGTTCCTCATCCTCGAAGCTGTAAGAAAACAGGAATCCATCGAGTTGACACGTGATGAGGTCGACTCGAAGATCGATGAAATCTCAAAGGACGGAGGGGTCAAGGCAGAGGAGATCAAACAGTATTTCAAGCACCCCGAAAGAAGGAGAAGCTTGGAAAACGAACTTCTTGATAAAAAAGCGATCGAGTTTCTTCGTCAAAACGCGGATGTCAAGGTTGCTTGATGATTTCGCTTCTTCGGGATAGCGCGAGAGGTTATATTGTAACTGGAGAAAGGAAAGTCAGGAAATGCCGCACGATCAGTACCCGATTCCATTCGTCGTCGAACAAACGGGAAGGTTCGAGAGATCGTATGATATCTATTCTCGGCTGTTGAAAGACCGTATCGTCTTTCTCGGGCTCCCCATCAATGACGCGGTGGCCAACCTAGTCATCGCCCAGATGCTTTTTCTCGAAGCCGAGGATTCCGAGAGGGACATCTTTGTCTACATCAACAGCCCCGGGGGTGTGATCTCCTCCGGAATGGCGATCTACGATACGATGAAGTATATCGCGCCTGATGTTGCGACGATCTGTATGGGACAAGCGGCGAGCATGGCCGCGGTGCTTCTGGCGGCGGGCACTCCGGGTAAACGTTCGGCGCTTCCTCACGCCCGGGTAATGATCCACCAGCCTTCGGGCGTCTCGGAAGGTCAGGCGGCATCGATCGAGATTTATACCAAAGAGATCTTGAAGATGCGGGATAAACTGAACGAGATCCTTGCCGACCACACGGGACAACCGATCAAACGTATTGCCAAGGACACCGACCGGGACTACTTCATGTCCGCGGAAGAAGCGAAGGAGTACGGAATCATCGATAATATATTCAGGCATCGTCCGGATATCGGCACGAGGAGTGGCAGCGAGTAAGATCAACAGGAGCCGTTTATGAAAAAGAAGATAGGGACCCCGCAAATCTTGAGATGCTCATTCTGCGGGAGGGGGCAGGATGAAGTGACCAAACTGATCTCCGGACCATCGGTGTACATCTGCAACGAGTGCATCAAGCTCTGCAAGGATATCCTTGATGACGAGATCTCCGGTCAGGTGCTGTTCGATTCGGAAGATTTCCCGAAGCCCAAGGAGATAAAGGATTTCTTGGATCTCTACGTCATTGGCCAAGACGATGCAAAAGTCATGTTGTCCGTGGCGGTCTATAACCACTACAAGCGGATCATGCACGAAAAGACCGCGGACGACGTCGAGATAGACAAGAGCAACATACTGATGTTGGGCCCGACGGGGACCGGGAAAACGCTCCTTGCCCAGACGTTGGCCAGATTCCTTCGCGTTCCGTTCGCCATCGTGGACGCAACGACGTTTACAGAGGCAGGCTACGTTGGAGAGGATGTCGAAAACATACTTCTCAAGCTTTATCAGAACGCTGGCTCATCTGTCTCGGCGGCGGAGAAAGGTATCGTATACGTCGATGAACTGGACAAGATAGCCCGCAAGAGCGACAGTCCTTCGATTACCCGTGACGTCTCGGGAGAGGGAGTGCAACAGGCGTTGCTCAAGATGCTCGAAGGTACTGTGTGCAATGTCCCCCCACAGGGTGGAAGGAAGATCCCGCAGCAAAGCTATATCGAAATCAATACAAAGCACATATTGTTTATCTGCGGTGGTGCCTTCGACGGTCTGGATCGAGTAATCGAAGAACGGGTCGGAAAGAAAGTGCTCGGCTTTGGCTCGGAGAAAAAGAGACGCAAGGCGATGGGCACAGCGGAGATTCTGAAACAGGTGACCCCCGACGACTTGACAAAATACGGGTTGATTCCGGAAATCGTAGGGCGGATTCCAGTAGTTGGGATCCTCTCGGATCTGGACGAGGACGCGCTGGTCGAGATCCTTATCAAACCAAAGAACGCGTTGGTAAAGCAATATCAAAAGCTCTTTCAGATGGAAGACGTCGAGTTGGTGTTCACCGACGATGCGCTGCGGGCCATTGCAGAAATGGCGAAAAAACGCGAGATGGGTGCCAGGGGACTCCGATCGGTGATCGAGGAAACGATGCTGCATCTCATGTATGAGATTCCATCCAAACCGAGTATCCGCAAAGTCGTCGTGACGGCGGATACGATTCTAAAAAACGTCGAACCCGAGATGGTTATCCAACGCGATCGGAGGGCTCGCGAGGCGTAGCCGACCGGGGTGCCACGCGTATAGTGCGTCACGAAACCTTTCTACTGATTTGTTGTTAAAGATAGACCCACCGGCGGGGCGGTTGCCATTGGTGGAAACATGGCGATTCTCGAGAAAGAAGACGAAATCATAGAAGTTCCCGACACGTTACCCGTGCTTCCGCTACGTGACGTGGTGATCTTCCCAGGAATGATCACGCCGCTTCTAGTCGGCAGAACAAAGTCTCTCGCGTCGCTGGACGAGGCGATGAAAAACGACCGGTTGATGCTGGTAGTTACTCAGAGGGAGATGAATGTCGACGACCCGACACAAAGAGATCTCCACAACTACGGGACGATAGTCAAAATCTTGCAGATCATGCGGCTCGTCGAGGGCACGATGCGGATACTCGTCGAAGGTCTCGCTCGAGGGCAGGTCGAGCGCTACCTCGGGGTTAAGAAGTTTTTTAGGGCGAAGACCGTATTGAGAACTCCCAGGCCGGTGTCGAACAGGAAGATGCGCGCGCTGGTGAGGAGTGTGTCGACGCAGTTCACCGAGTACGTCCAACTCAACAAGCGAATCCCAGACGAAGTCCTGCGAACGGTTCTCCCCATAGAGGATCACGACCGATTGGCCGATTCGATCGCGGCGCATCTCGTGACAAAAATCGAGGTCAAACAGCCGATTCTCGAAACGGTTGAGCTCGAGGAGCGGTTTCGTGTGATCGGAAAGCTTCTTGCCGAGGAACTTGAGATCCTCAAGCTGGAGAAGAAGATCGAGAGTGATGTCAAGAGCCAGGTCCAGAAAAATCAAAAAGAGTTTTATCTTCACGAACAGCTGAAAGCAATCCGAAAAGAGCTCGGTGATTCGACCGACGAGTCCTCGGAGATCGAGGAGCTGCGAGAGAAGATTGAGAAGAGCGGCATGACCGTGGAGGCGCACGAGATCGCGATGAAGGAGCTGGATAGACTGGCCCGGATGCCCAGCCTCTCGCCCGAGAGCACCGTGGTTCGCAATTATCTCGATACATTGTTGTCGCTCCCATGGCAGATTCGGACAAACGACCGCCTGGACATCAAACAGGTCAAACGGCGGCTCGACGCCGATCATTACGGGCTAAAGAAAGTAAAAGAACGGATCCTAGAGTTCCTTGCCGTGCTCAAGCTCTCCAAGTCGATGAAGGGCCCAATTCTGTGTTTTGTCGGACCGCCGGGAGTCGGAAAAACATCCCTGGGACGATCGATCGCAGAGGCGCTCGGCCGGCGTTTTGTGCATTTCTCGCTTGGCGGTGTTCGCGATGAGGCCGAGATCCGTGGTCACCGCCGAACATACATTGGCTCGATGCCCGGAAGGATCATCCAATCGCTCGTCAAAGCGCAGAGCAAGAACCCCGTGATGCTTCTCGACGAGGTCGACAAAATGGCAAGCGATTTTCGAGGGGATCCGGCTGCGGCGCTTCTCGAGGTTTTGGACCCCGAGCAAAATCATACGTTTAGCGACCACTATCTCGAGGTGGAGTTTGATCTGAGCGAGACGATGTTTATCACGACGGCCAACGTGACCCATACGATCCCACCGGCGCTTCAAGATCGCATGGAGATCATCCGGCTTCCGGGATATCTCGAGACGGAGAAGGTCAAGATCGCCCAGAATTTCTTGGTCCCTAAAATGCTCTCGAGACACGGCCTCTCCGCCCGCGACATCAAGGTGAGCGACACGGGGATCCGCAAGATCATCCAGCTCTACACGAGGGAAGCCGGTGTGAGGAACCTCGAGAGGGAACTCTCCAAGATACTCCGCAAGGTCGCGGTAAGCTTTGCCTCTTCGGGGAAAACGGACCCAGTCGCTGTTTCGCCCAAAAACCTGGAACGCTATCTTGGGATTCCACACTACACGGAGAAGGAAATACCGGTGGCCGAGATGGTGGGTGTAGTGACCGGGCTGGCGTGGACCAGCTCCGGCGGGGACATTTTGAGGATCGAGGTCGGATTCATGCCGGGCACGGGACGGCTGTCGTTGACGGGCCTCCTCGGTGACATGATGAAAGAGTCCGCCCAGATCGCCGTAACGTACGCGAGGAGCGTCGCGCGTGTGCTGCCGCTAAAGAAAAACTTTTTCAACGAGATCGACGTGCATATCCATGTCCCCGAAGGTGCCATACCAAAGGATGGACCGAGCGCGGGAATAGCGATTGCCACGGCGCTGATCTCGAACTTTTTTGGAATACCGGTCAAGAAAGAGATCGCGATGACCGGGGAGCTCACGCTAAAAGGTGAGATTCTGCCCGTGGGTGGTCTCAATGAGAAAACCGTGGCCGCCCTTCGTGCCGGTGTCAAGGAGGTCATCATCCCCAAAGCCGTGTCCCAGGTCATCAAGGAGCTTCCAAAGGAAGTGCGGACGGGGCTGAGAATATATACCGTCTCGGATATGCGGGACGTTCTCAAGCTCGCCCTCAAGAAACCCGTGCCGCGAGTCCCGCGAAAGACCACAAAGCGGGAGCTGGAACAAGAGATTGGGTTTTTCGAGTACATGAAAGACACTTCCACGACCCATTAGCTTCCCTCCAAGAATCAGCGGTGGAATCTGGCGAGCCGAATAACCCGCGGGAATTCTCGTCATTGGTTTTTTGCCCCTTGCGGTCTCATTGAGGTAGCCGCGTCGTGAAGATCAAAAGCGTCACATATCTTGGATCGTTTGGCCACGAACAGCCGTTTCCGGGAGCCCGAGGACCGGAGATCGTTTTTCTTGGGCGATCCAATGTCGGGAAATCGTCTTTGATCAACACGCTGCTCGGTCGGCGAAACATAGCACGTACCTCAAACACACCCGGGAAAACCAGGACGGCGAATTACTATCTCGTGGACGAGCGGTTTTGTTTTGTCGATATGCCGGGCTATGGATACGCGCAAAGGTCAAAGACAGAGCGCGCACAGTGGAAGAAGCTCATCAGATCGTATCTTGAGGAGCGTGACGAGCTCAGAGGAATAGTCCAACTTCTCGATGTGCGGCATCCGCCGAGTGACGCCGACAAAGAAACGGCACGCCTGGCGCGAAAAACCGGCAAACGCGTGTGCCTCGCGTTCAACAAGGTGGATAAGATAAAAAAGGGAAGCGCGGATGTCAAAATCGCCGGACATCTCCAGATGTTGGCCGTAGCTCACGATACCGCGGTCGTGCCGTTTTCGAGCGAAACCGGGGAAGGAAAACGAGAACTCTGGGCGTGGATCGCCGACAGCTTTGGCTTTGACTCGGCCTTCTGACAAACTCTAAATTCGAACCAGCGAATACGGCAGCGGTTCACGGCCGGGCAATTCTCATGGTCGATCCGAAGTGTTTGGGTCGGTTCCAACAATGGCGAAGGGATCAACGATGGCAAGAAGAAGGCTTTTCACACCGGGTCCAACCGAGGTCCCGTGGCAGGTGCGCGAGAAAATGTCCCGGCCGCTAATTCATCACCGCACGGACGAATATAGGAAGATACAAGGCGAGACGATCGAGGGGCTTCAATGGCTGATGCGAACAAAAAATCCCGTTTTGTTGCTCACCTGTTCGGGCACCGGTGCAATGGAAGCGTCGCTGGTGAATCTCACCAGACCCGGGGATCAGGTCCTCGTTACGGTGGTCGGGAAATTCAGCAATCGTTGGAAAGAGATCGCCGAGGCCTACGGTCTGGACGTTGTCGCGGTCGAGGCAAGATGGGGAGACCCTGTGTCACCGAGGGATGTCGCGGCGGCGCTCGACGCGAACCCCGATGTCAAAATCGTTTTCACAACGCATGCCGAGACGTCTACGGGAGTGCTCCAAGACGTGAAGACGATGACGCAGCTGGCCCACAAACACGGGGCTCTGATTGTGGTCGACGCTATCACCAGTCTGTGCGCCGAAGAGGTCGAGACGGACGCCTGGGGTCTCGATGTAGTCATTGGCGGTGCGCAGAAGGGAGTGATGATTCCCCCTGGGCTGGCGTTTCTCACCGTGTCCGACGCGGCACGAGAGGGTATGGAACGCGCTGGTCATCCCGTTTACTATTTCGATCTCGTACGAGCGCTCAAATCGTACGAACAGGGAGACACACCGTGGACACCCGGTATCGCGTCAGTGGTTGGGCTCCACGAATCCCTGGCAATGCTCAAAGCGGAAGGATTGGAGAACGTCAAAGCCCGACACGCCGCCAACGCAAGGGCCACACGCGCGGCCGTCCAAGCCCTCGGGCTCGAATTGCTCGCTTCGGCGCCGGCGAACTGCACGACTCCGGTCGTTTTTGGGGAAGGCAGGGCTGATACGGTGAGGAAACACCTCAACGATGTGTATGGGTTGAGGGTCGCCGGCGGGCAGGCGCAGCTCAAAGGCAAGATCGTTCGAATCGGCCACCTCGGGCACTATTTTGAGGCAGATATGCTCATGCTGATGTCGGCATTCGAGTCGACGCTCAAGGACCTCGGTATGGTCGACTCAGTCGGCCGAGGGGTGGAAGCCATGTTCGGCGAGTATCATCAGAAGTAGACACGGCATTGGTCTGTTTTAACCCATCGTCGCAATTTGGAAAAATGTACAAGGTTCTTCTAACCGACAACATCGCCGAGGAAGCCGTAGCCGTGTTTTCGCGATACACGGGGATCGAAGCGACCCGCGTCGGGACTCTGGAGAAGAATGATCTCGTTCGGATAATCTGCGGCTATGACGCGGTGATCGTTAGAAGCCCAACCAGGCTCACACGCGATCACATCGCGGCGGGGACGAAGCTCAAGTTCATCGGTCGCGCGGGTGTCGGTGTGGACAACATCGATGTCACCGAGGCCACAGCGCGGGGGATCATCGTCATGAACGCTCCCCGTGGCAACACGGTGTCGACCGCGGAGCACACAGTGGCGATGATCCTCAACGTCGCGCGACGAATCAGCCAGGCGGATCGGTCGATCCGCCGTCAGGAGTGGGATCGAAAGGCGCTTAGAGGTGTAGAACTGTATGGAAAAACCTTGGGCGTGATCGGTCTTGGCCGAGTGGGGCGGGAGGTGGCGCGGCGTATGCTTGGGTTTTCAATGAACGTGATCGCGGCGGACCCGGCAATATCCAAGGAAACGGCGGTTGGGTGGGGCGTGGAGCTCGTGGGGCTTGAGGAGCTTCTGGAGAGGAGTCACGTGATAACGGCCCATGTGCCGTTGGATGCCAAGACAAAAGGCATGATATCCGATCGGGAGATCGGGCTGATGAAGGACGATGTCCTTCTTGTCAACTGTGCCCGAGGCGGTGTTTTCGACGAGGTGGCGGTGAAGCAGGGGCTGGATGCCGGGAAGATTGCCGGTGTGGCGCTTGACGTCTACGAGACCGAGCCGCCGGGAGCGAATCCCCTGTTCTCGCACGAGCGGTCGGTTTTCACGCCGCATCTTGGGGCTGCCACGGCGGAGGCCCAGGTGAGAGTGGCAGTCGAAATCGCCGAAAAAGTCGCTAACGCGTTGACAAAAGGGGAGATCCGAGATCGTGTCAATCCACCTTCGGATTAGTGAAATTATGTCGGTATAACGGTCGCGATCTTGACGTTGCAGATAGGTGGGTTTATAATTAAATAGGTCAGAAGCATGTCAGACAATCCGCTTCATAGGATCGTCATTGGCGGGTTTGCCCTGGCGGCAGTCGTGGCACCGATGGCGATGCTTCTTCTTGCCGATCATGTGGCAAGCACCACCGAATCGATGATTGTGCTCCCCGCGTACAACAAGTACAGATGCGCACTGTGTCACACTACGGGTTCTCCGACAGAGGGTGAGGCCGATCTCAGCGTGTTTGGTGTCGACTTTCGGGACAACGGGAAAATTTGGAACCGCACGCTCGCCCTGCTCAATTCCGACAATGACAAATGTCTGAACGGTTTTGAGCTGGGGGACCAGGACGGGGACGGCGTCTATGACTACGCGGGGGAGGTCATGGAGCACAGCAACCCCAGTGATTCCGCCGACTGCTCGATCGCGCTCAACGTAAGTACCTGGGGTGTGCTCAAGGAAATCTTCAGGAGCGAGCTTCAGCAGTACCTCGGTGACGAGGAACTCGACTTCGATTCCTGGTCGCTTCATTTTCCTTGATTTCGTTAAGCAGAAGTTGTATAAATACTTGGTTTTGATTTAGAACCGCCTTACTGAGCGGTTGTTTTTGTGCCTTTTTTGGACTGATTGTTTTCGAGTGTTTTTGGGTGAGTCGGTTTTCGATGGTATTGCGTACCAGCCGACGGCCCGTTGACCACTGGTTCTCGAGGAGAGATTCAAATGCCGGTTACGCTAGTTGTCGGCGGTCAGTGGGGCGACGAGGGAAAGGCCAAGATCATCGACTACTTGGCCCGAGACTCGGATTATGTCGTCAGATACGCGGGGGGTGCCAACGCTGGTCACACGGTTGTGGTTGATGGCGCGCGGTTCGCGTTTCATCTCGTGCCATCCGGGATTCTCTATCCTCACGCCACCTGTGTTCTTGGCGGTGGGATGGTGATCGATCCGATTGCGCTCGCGAACGAGATCGATGGGGTGAAAAAGAAGGGGATTGATGTCGATGGGAGGATATTCGTGAGCGATCAGGCTCACGTCGTGTTCCCTTATCACATCGAGATGGACGCGGGCACCGAGACGCGGCTTGGTTCGTCGTCGATTGGCACGACACGCAGGGGGATCGCGCCGGCGTATGTGGACAAAGTCGGCCGGAAGGGTGTTCGGATGGGTGATCTTCTGAGGCCACGCGCCGAAGTCGAACAGCTGTTCTCAAAAAAATTCCGTGAAAAGAACAAAGAATTGAAAAGCTTGGGACTCGAGACGCTGCCCGTGCAAGAGTCCGTCGAACGGCTCCTTCGGGCGAGAAAAAAGATCCAGCCGCTCATCACCGACACAAGAGTAATCCTCTGGTCGGCGCTCGAGCAAAAACGGAAGATCCTGTGCGAAGGCGCTCAGGGTACTCTTCTCGATGTCGATCACGGGACCTACCCTTACGTTACGTCAAGCTCCTCGTCGGCTGGTGGCGCGGTGGCGGGGGCGGGTTTGCCCCCTTCATCGCTGGAACGCGTGATTGGTATTTTCAAGGCGTATTGTACCCGGGTGGGCAATGGCCCGTTTCCGACAGAGGATAAGCGAAGAATGGGTGACAAGCTCCGCGAGCTTGGTGGGGAATACGGTACAACCACGGGCCGCCCCCGACGGTGCGGTTGGTTTGACGCGGTGGCCGCGAGGACCGTCGTCAAGCTAAACGGCATCACGGAGGTCGCGATCACAAAACTCGACGTTCTTGATTCGTTCGATGAGATAAAGATTTGCACATCGTACCGCTGTGGAAGAAGACGCCTTGATTACTTTCCAACGAATGTCCGATCGCTTGAGCGATGCAAACCGGAGTATGAGGTCGTCAAAGGGTGGAAGAAGAAAACCAACTCGGGTGGTAAACCAAGACTGCCGAGAAAAGCAGCCGCCTACGTGAGATATCTGGAGAAGCTCATGGGGTGCCGGGTCCATCTTGTGTCTCTCGGACCCGATCGCAAGGCGATGGTCAAGCTGAGCTGAGCGAGTACCGGTCGGGTGACCGAGACAGGAAGTTGTCGACGGCGATTGCCCAATACGGTGAACTCGAGTTCCGACCCGGCAGGGGATCGCTTGACACCGCAGCAGGCGCCCTCTATTCTGCAGTTTGTCAGGAACTGTCTTGGAAACATAATCTGTCACCGTGTGGTGAGTCGCTAGCTCATCCGGTAGAGCACTTGCCTTTTAAGCAAGGGGTACTGGGTTCGAGTCCCAGGCGACTCACCATTTTTCTATCCGGGTTAAACCGACTTTCACACCGCGCCGCACGTCGCGGGCGGTTATTCGCTTCCGTTTCCAACCTTCTCATCGTCGCCGCCGGAGGATCCATCTGGCGCGGACCTGTCGGTACCCCAGTAGTTACCGATGTACACGGCCGGGGTACGGGGGACGGCACTGTTTCGATATACGTCGCCGTTTTCGAGAATCACGTAGGCTTGATCGCTCCAGAACGCAAAACCGACCACCCTCGAACCCGGGGTCTTGGCCCGAACCGACGTGCTACCAATGTGGAAGCCGATAAGCGCCGATACCGATAAACACATAATAGAGATCGACAGATAGAGCACCTTTTTCATCGAAAATCTCCTCACTTTTGGGTGGATCAATGTGGGTCCTCAGTTCGCCGCGGAATGGCCACGGCTGGTTTGGCTGACTGATTTGTGGTCGATTGAGTATGCCCGTGACAGAACCTGTTGGCCACCCCAATCCGTTTTGATTTGGGATTTCTTTTGACACAGGAAAACGGGTAGAATCAAGGAAATCGAGGAGGGTTGATCATGGTTGACGCACGCGAACTCGTCACCAAAATCCGTGACTCGCTCGAGTCCGTAGAAAAACGGATTAGAGGCCACCCCTATCTTGCCTCGGTGGAAGCCGGGGAGGTTTCGCGCGAGGAGCTGCGACTGTTTGTCGGAGAACAGCTCCACATTATTCCGGGGGATTTGAGGAGCGTCGCTTTTCTCGTTTCACGATGCGAGCGTCGGGAGAGTCAGACGTTTTTTGGCAATGTCCTTGCCGGTGAGGCGGCTGCGCTCGAAGCGCTCGAGACACTCGCCGATGCGTTGGGAATCTCGCAAGCCGAACGAGACGGTTTCGAACCGTCTCCTGGAGCGCAGGCCTATAGTTACTATTTGTCATGGCTGTGTGGCTACGGTTCGGATGCCGAGGTTGCGGCGGCGTTCTCGGTGAATTTTGCCGCTTGGGGGGCCAACTGTGGCCGTATGGCGGACGCTCTCAAAACCAAGCTCGGATTTGAGCCGTCCGAGGTGAGGTTCTTTACGCAGTTTGCGGAAGCGCCGTCCGAGGCGAGCCGGGAGGCTTTGCGGATCATCGATGCGGGTCTGGCCCGAGGTATAACGACACAGCAAATTTCCCGTGCATGTCGGATGCTCCAGGGTTACGAGTTGATGTTTTGGGATACGGTTTATGAGAGGTTGAAGAAGTAAAACGGTAACGGCAACGCGCGGTTTTGAAACGACAGGAGTCCTGCCGTCGAGATAGCGCGCCGAGAAGAACACCCTGCCGACAAACGGGGGAGATGAGTTTTACCGTTACGATAAACAGTGCCTCGGTCGTTCTGGCCGAGGGATCCGTGATCGAGAGGATTCGGCGGTCCGCATCTCCCAAGCTGGATCCTCAAGTTGAGAATACCGGTATGGTCTACACCGCCGAGGGGAGAACCGT
>CP070677.1:3173617-3207957 GCA_020352495.1 Candidatus Latescibacterota bacterium | reverse complement strand
GGGGCACTCGACCGGCGCGCGCGCCGGACGGGACCGGTGACCGAGTTCATGGCGTGGCGGATCAAAACATGGTGTTTCAACAGAACAGGATGGCACATGAGGCGTAAGAGATTAAGCGCGTGTGAAAGGGCGATGTCCGTGTTGCCCTTACTGGTCGCGCTCCTGGTTGCGGTACCGACGGCGGCGGAGTGGAAGCATTTCGACAACACGTCTGACATCCGCGCGCTCTACCAAGATGGCAACACTCTCTGGGTGGGCACCAACGGCGGGCTTATTTTTGTTGATTTGTCGTCGAACGAGGTGACCGGCAAGATAACAGCGGGGGAATCCCTGCCGGGTAACTCCGTCCGGGTCATCCGCGAACGACAAGGCCACCTCTATGTGGGGACCGACGCGGGGCTCTCTCTGTTCAAAAAGGACACCGATGGGATCTACAGAGGAGAGGTTCTCCGTCAGATCAATGACATTCGGAATGTTACATGGGGCCCGAGTGGCACCATGTACATCGCTACCTTTGGTCACGGCGTCGCAGAGATCGCACACCGGCGCCCGCGGTGGATCACACGGGCTGATTCGCTTCTCGACGACAAGGTGTTTGCCGTTTCCGCGGTCGAAGGTCACGACGTTTACTTCGCAACCTCACTCGGTCTTTGCGCGTTCATTGACAGTGTCTGGGTGAGTTTTCAAGCGGGGGCGGGGCTGCCGAGGGGAGAGGTGCGCGACCTGGTTTGGGCCGAAACGTCTGGAAGAGCGGGAGGTCGCGAGGGGCCCACGTTCTACGTGCTGATCTCAGGCCGCGGTGTGTATCGGTTTAGCGGAAGGCGTGCCAGACGTGTTCTTCCACGAGAAGTCTTTGACGAAAACGACGTCGCCGCCATCGTCGCGGGATCGGGGCAGACGCTGTGGGCCGCCGGGCGGTACGGAGGGATCGCCCGCTACGGGGCCGGTGAATGGACCGGTGTGGGGTCGGACGACGACGATATCACTCGCGCCAGATGGCGTTGCGCCCACGCGGGGCGCGACGGAACGGTGTATTTCGGATCTGCCGACGGTCTAATCGTGGCCGTCCGAGGAAAGGAGATCCGGAAGATTATCGTTCCCACGAGTCTCCCCTCCGACCATATCGGTTCGATGGTGGAGGACCAAAGCGGGGGGATCTATGTCGCAAACGGTGCGTATCTGGTTTCGATTAGGGACGATACGGCGGGTGTCCACGTGGAAAAGGAGTTCGGTTCGGTTTTTGCTATCCAAGTCTCGCCGGACAGTGTCGTGTGGGTGGACACCCGGTGGGGGCTCTATCGCAAGGTAGACGGTCAGTGGATCGAGGTCAGAACCGAGATTGATCCAAAGCCGCCTCTCTTTGTGTCCATGGCTTTTGATTCCGCGGGGAATCTGTGGGCAGGCACCCACACGGGAGAGGTTTATCGGTATGACGGGGAGCTTTGGACGCGGTTTGCCGACCGGTACGAACTTGGAGCAGGGTCAATCGACCAGATGCTCGTAGACAACCGCCGACGGGTCTGGGCGCTGTCGTGCTCGTCGGGTCTTTATAGGTTCGATGGCTCGAAGTGGAAAAACTTCGACGTGAACCGATTCGATACGGACAGAATACTGGGAGTAGTATTAGAGACAACGGGCCGCCCTGTCCTGCTAACCTCAAAATCTGTATGGAGATACGGAGATGTCTCCGATTGGGAACTCCTGGAGACTCCCGATCCGGAGCAGATCGGCGAATACCGATCGGTGTGTTTCGATGATCTGGGGAGGATGTATCTGGGCACCTCACAGGGTGTTGCGTTGGTGACGGGGGATGGGTTACGATGGATTGGCTCCCGCGATGGATTGAGAGGGACGGAGGTATCGTCAGTTCTTGTGGACGCAAATAACAACCTGTGGGTGGGGTTCCACAGAGACGGGTTGTCGAGGATTTCGCTGGAAAAGCTTTGGCGATAAGGGTTATTGTTTTAGTGCCTGCCAAATCGACGAAATGGCCGCACGGAAGACCTGAGGAAGGAGGCCCCGTCTAGTTGAGACCGAATCGTGCGTGTCGTCTCACTAGACCGTCCGACACGAACTGCTAGAAGGTCGATATTTCTCTTGTGACGTGGTAAAACGAGTGATAGCTTGTGCTGACTTGACTTTCAACCGTTTTCGATCGGGGGAAAATGTTGGTTTGGCAGTTCGTCTTCTGGTCTAGCCTGGCCGTCGTCCTCTATTCGTACATCGGCTATCCACTGATCCTGTTCTTGATTCGGAAGCTAAAAAGACGGGACCGCCACGTCTATGATGCGGATTACTGCCCATCGGTTTGCCTTCTCATCTCGGCCTACAACGAAGAAAGAGTCATTCGAAAAAAGATTGAGAACAGCCTGAGTCTCGATTACCCGAAAGAAAGATACACGATCCTTGTAGCCTCGGACGGCTCCGACGATCACACGGTTGCGATAACGGAAGATTACCAGGATTTGGGGATTAAGCTCTACCATCGGCGTAATCGGTCCGGTAAGAGCGCTGTGCTCAACGATGTGATGAAATCGATCGGCGCGGACATCGTCGTGTTTACGGATGCCAATTCGTTGTTCGCCGAGGACGCGCTTCGGAAGATCGTCGCTCGTTTTCAGAATCCCAAAATCGGTTGTGTCGTGGGTAAGCTGCGATACGTGGATAGGCACACGTCGTCGGTGTCCAAAGGCGAGGGCCTGTATTGGAAGTATGAAGGCAAGTTGAGTGTGTTGGAGAGCTCCCTGGAAAGCGTCCTTGTGGCCAACGGATCGATCTTCGGAATCCGACGAGAGCTATTTACGAAGCTTTGTCCGGAAGTGGCCAACGATTTTCAAATCCCGATCGAAATCGGGAGCCGAGGCTACGGTGTTGTGTACGAACCTGAAGCAGTAGCATTCGAGACGTCGACGGTTTTTTGGCAGGAGGAGTTTCATCGAAAGGTCCGTATCATCGTCCGGGGTCTGACCGGTTACTCAATGCTGCGGAAAAAGCTTCGAGGATTCAGGGCGTGGCAGTTCTTCTCTCACAAGCTCCTCCGGTGGGTAATCGGACCGCTCTTATTCCTCATTTTGTTGTCCAACGCCATGTTGTTGGAGGGATCGAGCTTCTATGCCCTCACCCTTGGTCTTCAGCTCGCTCTGTACTTGGCAGCACTCAACGGTTGGCGGGTGAGGCGGACGCGAAAGCCGCATCCGCTGTTCTACGTACCTTTTTACTTTACGATGGTGAACCTCGCCGCGGTTGTGGCCATCGCAAAGTTCTTGTCGGGCGAGAGGCAGAGTACGTGGGTCAAGGCGGAAAGCGCGAGATTTACGCCGGCAAGAGCGCCGGAGGGCGGAGTGGTGTCCGAGCTAAAACCGATCGCATCGAATGAGGCTTCCCTCCAAAAGACAGATCCGATCGAATCCGCAGATGTCGCTGAGAAGGTAGCGAAAAACTAGGTACTTCGATGTTGTTCGTTTTGAAGACAATCATTCGGTGGCGGAAATTTATCCTCTCCGCCGGTCTGTTGACCGCCATCGTGGCGGCCGTGATCAGCATGTTTTTGCCAAAGTGGTATAAGACCGTGACCTCGGTCTTTCCGCCCGAAACAGGCTCCGCTGTTCCTCGATACGCGGATATACTCCAGCAAACCCTTCAGCTTCCGATCCTGGGTCCCCACGCAATGGGGACGCGACCCAACACGATTTATATCGATATACTCTTGAGCCGTCGAGTCGGGGCGAAGCTGGTCGACGAATTCGACCTGAGAACGGTCTACAACGCGAAGGTTATCCCCGACGCCCTCGGAAAACTCCACTCGCATACATCGTTCACACTACTCGACAACGGACTTCTCAAGATCGGGTTTGAGGACCGTGACCCCGAGAGGGCGGCTGCGATAGCCAACCGTTATGTCGAGCTGCTCGACGAGTTCAATCGGGAGTACAACATTTCGCGGGCTTCGAAGACGAAAGAGTTTATCGCCGAACAGCTGGAGTTGCACGAGATGGAACTTCGAGATGCGGAAGAGGCATTGAAAAAGTTCCAGGAAGAGCACGAGGCGTTGGAACTCAACGAGCAGATCAAATCGGCGATCGACATCGTGGCGAGCCTTACCGCCGAAGCCGTGGCGCTCGAGGTCGACCTGGAGATTCTTCGTCAATACACCTCGACGGCGTCCAACGAATACATTCGCAAAAAGAAAGAGTACGACGAGATCCTCGATCAACTGCAGAGGTTCAAGGCCGACTCCGCCAGAAGCGATACCGATTTCGTTCGCTCGTATTTCCCAACGTTCGATACCCTACCCGAAACCGCGCTCGAGCTCACGAGGCTCATGCGGCGCGTGAAAACACTCGAGGCCATAAATGCCATGTTGATAAAGGAATACGAAATGGCTCGTGTCGAAGAAGCGAGGGACACTCCGACGGTCCAGGTACTCGACCGGGCAAAGGTTCCCGAAAGGAGGTTCCGGCCCAAACGAAAGATGATCGTCGCGATCGGTGGGGTCGTGGGAATTGGATGGGGCACCCTTTTTGCGCTTTTTGTCACCGCGTGGCGGGAGGACAAGACACGTGCGGGTATCGTTGGCGACCTTCTCTCGCCGCTGGCGTCGGATTTCGGGCGAGTGTTCCGCAGAAAAAAAAATGAGTAGATATGCACCCACACGCAGGGGCCGTTCTCACCCGTAAACAAGCCACGTTCTTTTTCCTTTTCGCTGCTCTGCTCGCGTTTGCAGTCCTAACATACAAGTATGTACTCCCCATGTACATGGTCAAACTTGCCGCGTTCGGCGTTGTAGCGTCGGTGATGGGGTTGCTGATCTTTTCTTATCCGAAACAAGCGTTGTATGTGGCCGTGTTCTACATATACGCCGGGTTGAGGTACTACACTCCCTCTTTCCCCTTGGCGCATCCGATCGTTGTGCTCATCGCCGCTGCGACGCTGTATCGGCACTTTCGTGGTGAGGAAGTCCGGCTCAAGGACTCTCTCTACCTTTGGTCCTCGGCCCTCTTTACCTTGCTGGCGATTCAGTCGATGTTTGTCTCGTACGATCACATGGGTTCGTTGAGGGTGTTTTCGGTCGTTTTAAAAGTGCTCGTCATGGTGTATCTCGTAAACCAGCTTCTGAATACACCCAAAGAATACGAGAGGCTTGCCATGGTCATCCTAGCTGGCGTCATCGCGACGGTGATTCTCGGACTCGTCAACATTAGGATGGGGTGGGTGAGGGACGAGACACTCATCACGGGTCTCCTCAGTCAGGGGCGTTTCGCCGGGGCGCACGTCAATCCAAACATGGGGGCGCTTTATATCCTGGCCGGACTGCCTCTTGCCGTCTACGCCATACGGCGGGCGGGCAGGATGGCGACGCGTATCGCACTCGTGCTGATCGCGGTCGGGTTGGTGGTTGCCGTCATTATGACGTTCTCCCGGCAGGCCCTGTTCCCGCTTTTGGTTGTGCTCATCGCCGTCCTCGTCAGAGAGGGGAGAAGCAAGTGGGTCTTTCTAGTTGTCCTGGCCGCCGTCCTCATCGGGATTCTCTTGACACCATCGTACTATTGGCATCGGCTTCGGACGATCACGCATATGATTCAGGGTGTCTCGGAAGACTGGTCGTTCTTCCTCCGGCTTCAGGCTCATATCACCGCCTGGAACCTCTTTGTGGAAAACCCGCTTACCGGCGTCGGCCTCTCCAATTTCCCCGTCCGCTCGGCGAGCGAGGTCATCGCGCGGATTCCCACGCACGACGCGTATCTCGATGTTCTGGTCGAAGTCGGCATTTTGGGGTTCGCCGCCTACATGGCGGTGCTTTTCTCGGGGATCCGGGGGTTCATCACGGCGATGCGAACCCGGTGGGATTCTGAACATCGGTGGATGAGAGATCTCTCGTTCTACTTCCTCATATCCTTTCTCTCCTCGTTATTCGGGGCGTTTTTTCAGTCGGCCGCCTACTACTACCTCCTTTGGATCCCCGTTGCCGGCGGGGTGCTGGCACGTCGACTGGCCCTCGAGGCCGGACAAAACACCAAAATCTCGGAAACCTAAAACAACATCCGGCGTAAAAGTAGACGACGGTCGGTAATCTCAGGTTTTTCAGCTCTGTAAGGAGGGAAGGGCTCGAACAAGCCCAAACGCCATGACGAGAACCTTTAAATACGCGATGACGGGGCGACGGGTGATCGGACTGATCGGTTTGGCGATTCTGATTGTCGCCTTTCTTGGGGCCGGTCTCGCAGAGGCTGGTAAATCCAAGGACAAATCCAAAGACGTGTACATCTACGCGGGGAAGGACAAGAAAGACACTGCCTATCTCGGTGTCAAGATGCAGAAACTCGATGACAAGCTGCGAAAGGGTCTTGATATCAAGGTCAAGAAAGGCGTGTTGATCAGCGAAGTGATCGAGGGAAGTCCCGCCCAGGAAGCCGGGATCGAAGACGGCGACGTGATCATTGAGTTCGATGGGAAAGAGGTGGATACACCATCGACCCTACAGGAACTCGTGGCGGATACCGAAATCGGTGAAACGGTCAAGGTCAAGGTTCTTCGGGACAACAGGACGAAGACGTTCAAGGTCGCCGTCGGAGAGTGGCCTGAGGAACAGTTCCACACTCTGTTGGCTCCGGAACACTCGGTTTGGCTCGATAAGGGTCACCACTGGTTGCTTTCCTCGCTCGGAAAGGGCCGGCTCGGCGTACGTGTCGAAGACCTCGATGAGGATCTTGCGTCGTATTTCGGGGTGGATGAAGGCGAGGGTGTCCTTGTGCTCGGCGTTAGCGAGGAATCGGCGGCCGAAGAGATGGGGATCAAGTCCGGTGACGTGATCGTCAAGGTCGAAGACGATGAAATCGGTTCCGCCGAAGAGCTCCGGGAGGCCATTCGCGATATCGACGAGGGCGATGAGTTCGAAGTAACGGTGGTTCGGAAGAACAAGCAAATCACGCTCGAGGGCGAAATGCCGGAAAGCGCCGCGTCGATCTATCTGAAAGGGCTCAAGGGCCGCCGGCATAAGGTAGAAATGCCGCACATCGAGGCGTTTGAAATCCCCGAAACCGACCTCGGCGAACTGAAAGCCGAGATCAAGGAGTTAAAAAAGGAAATCGAGGAGCTCAAGAAGGAGATCAAAAAAGTCGAGAGAAAACGCAGATAATTGGAACGGCTGGCAGGGCTCACCCGATAGAATAGAGAGGGACAAGGTCGATGACCCTCTCTTTTTTTGTCCTATGTGGAGACGAGACTGCTATAGACGGGAATCAGGCGGTTCAACGCCCGCTCGATCGAAAACTCTTCTTCGATGAATGTGGGGCCGATGTCTAGCGCCGTTTCGAGTAGCTCTCTGTCCGACAAAGCGTCCACGATCGTCTTTGCCATGGACTCGGGGCTGTCATCCTCGAAAAAGTACCCTGTCTTGCCCTCGATGATGAGCTCTCTCAAATCACCCACGGGGGTCGACACGATCGGAATACCCATTGAGAGCGCTTCGATGGCGGCGTTGGGCAGACCCTCGAAACCGGACGCAATCACAAACGCGTGAAGACGCTTCAAAGTAGTCTCGATGTTCAGATCCGGATCGATAAACTCGACGTGTTCGCTGATCCCGAGGGCTTGTGTCTGTTCGACGAGGGCGCCGTGCTCACTTCCGCTCCCCATGAGGAGCAGTCGACCCGGGGCGTGTTCGAGGACTCGTTGAAAGGCGTTTATCAAAAGATGAAGTCGTTTTTGTTTGGCGAAACGCCCCACAAAACCGATCGTCCAGGGATCATCCGGTGGCGGTAGAGTCCTGACACACGGCCCCTTCTCGGGATCCACCCAGTTACGTATGTAAACGATTTTGTCGTTCGCGACACGTACTTTGGTCTCGAGAAATTTCACACCGGCGTTGGAATTCACGAGGACACCATCGGAGTGGCGGAGCATCCAGGACAACACCGCCGCCTTCGCCCCGGAGACACGAAGCTTCTCGTTTCGAAGCGAGAGGATCACCGGTTTGCGGAGCATGCGCGCGGCGACATACGCGTAGCCGTTGGCCGCATCGAGAAAACCGTGGACGATATCAGCGCGGTTCTCACGTAGAAGCCGAGTGACTCTCCAAAGACGGCTCCAATCGTTGTGCGATCGTCTTGGTATGACGATGACCTCGATACCTTTGGACGTTAGATGATCACCAAAAGGGATCGTATTCTCGGAAAGGGAAACGACAACCGGGGTAAACGACCCGGGGAGCGATTCTGCAAGCAGCGTCAGCTGTTTTTCCGCTCCTCCAAAGGAAAGGCTGTCGATGAGGTAGACGATCGTGTGTCGGTGGTCTTTCATCTTCCCCCGATGGTCGGACGTGGGGATCAAGACGACAACGTAACGAGGCATCATTATAACTCATGCCCGTTTCGCCATCTACAAAACACTTGGGCAATCTGGGGCTGCATGCTAAATTACGACTGATCGCAAAAAAGGGGCGTCATGAAAGTCGTTTGGTTTTCGGAGATAAAGTGGAACTATCTTAGGACTCGGAAACAACAAATCATTGCCCGCAAACCTGCTGACGTCCAGCTGCTTTTCCTCGAACCGTTCGTGAAATCGGGGAGAAACACGTACCGCCTTCGCACCGAGGGCGGCATCTTCTCTGCGACGGTGCCGTTTCTGAAATCCGCGCCGTACTTCCCCTGGCGAACGGTTCTGGATCGAGGGTCGGCCCGGTGGGTCATCGATCTTGCAGTCCGAACGCGGGTTCAACGGATCTTGAAGCAACTCCGGTTCGAGCCGTCGAGCACCGGCTTTATCATATCGAACATTTACGCTGCAAACATTGTCTCGAGCCTGCCACGGAGGTTTCTGTTGTACGACTGCAACGACGATCATTCGTCGTTTCCGGGTATGCGGTCGTGGACCAAAGCGTACTTCTACAAAACGTCGCGTGAAGCCGATGCGATCTTCGCTTCGTCACAAGCGTTGTTGGACAAAATCACAGATGTCCGGGGCAGTAGCGGCGGGTGCGAGTATCTCGGAAACGGGGTCGATTACGAACACTTTCAGAAAAATGGAGATCCGCGGACCGTCGAGCCGGGTGGAAAACCGAGACTGGGTTATATCGGGGCGCTGGCGCCGTGGTTTGATTTCGACGCGCTGGCCGAGCTTGCCAGAGAACGTCCGGAGTGGGAGATTGTCCTCGTTGGCCCAATTCTTCTCGGAGTCGACAAAAAGGTCACGGAGCTTACGTCGTTGCCAAACGTTTTTCGCCTTCCCGCCGTTTCGTATGACCGGCTTCCCGCCATATTGAGACAGTTTAGTGTAGGGCTCATCCCTTTCCGCTACAATGAGCTCACAAGAGGTGTCAACCCCAACAAACTCTATGAATATTTGGCCGCCGGACTACCAGTGGTGACCACGAGATTCTCCAGTGAGGTCGAACGGTATACCGATTTGGTCAAGGCGGTCGATCCGGGCGCAAGTTTCATCCGCGCATGCGAGGAGTTCGTTGACGCGGTGTCGGACGAGAACGAATCTGCGGGTTTGGCGGAACGAGCGAGACGTATAGCCCGTGAACACGATTGGGACGTTATTGCGGCGACGTTTTGGAAAAAGGTAGAGGAGCTGATGAATCAAGGGTGACGGGTCGGCGGGTGCAGAGGGTAGTCTGTTACAGATAAGGAGTGCAGAAATGTCTCAAGAAAACAACGGTGGGCAGGGTCTAGGATTTTTCTCGAGAGTACTCTCCATCTTCCACGCGCCCCGCGAAGTGTTTTCGGACATTGATCGAGGAGCCCCATGGTGGCAGCCGTGGATCGTGCTGTCGCTCGTCAGTATGGTGGTTGCTTACATCTTAATACCCATACAGGTCCAGCTCATGAGACTGAATCCCCAGGGGCTCTCGCCGGAGGACCTCGAGCAGGCTCTGGAGGGTATGGAGAAGATCAAATACCTCGGTGTGATCACATCACCGGTTACCGTGCTTTTTGCGGCGCTCATTTTTTCAGCGGTCAGCTATCTTGTCGTCAGCATCCTCTCTGATCGACCCAATTTCAAAAAACACCTTACGATCTATCTCTATTCGTCCATCGTCGCGTCGCTGGGAATCCTTCTTTCCAACATCGTTGTCCGGTGGAACGGTGTGGAAAACATACGGACTGTCGGGGACGCGGCGGCGCCTTTCGGTCCCGCGGCGTTCGTTGACGCGGGGAACACGATTGGTTTTGCCGTCTTGTCCACGCTGGATGTTTTCTCCGTATGGTCGTATGTGTTGTTGGGTTTCGGCGTGATGCACGTGTTTGGCCTTTCCAAACGATCCGCGGTGCTCGTTGTGATTCCCGTGTGGCTGCTAGCTGTACTGATCGCGCTTGTCGGCGCACGGTTCGGTGGTTCGGTATAGACAATGTCGACGCGGCGATTCGTCGCGAGGTACAGTCACACAGGCGTTTGCTCCCCCGTTGACAACCGGACAGTTCGGGTGATAAAATGCCGGTTTGAGGTCTTGTCGGCTCTCTATCTTATTGGGGTGGAGGTCACTTAGAGGAGGATTAATGTGAAAGAATATGCTCCCGACAAAATCAGAAATATCGCACTCGTCGGCCACCAAGACACGGGTAAAACGATGGTTTCGGAAGCGATACTGTTTACCACTGGTGCGACGAGCCGGATCGGGCGTGTCGAAGACGGGAACACAATAATGGACACGACTCCGGAGGAGATCGAACGACAAATATCGATTCAAGCTTCACTGGCCTACTGCGAATTCAAGAATCACAAAATCAACCTGATCGATACCCCCGGGTACGAGGACTTCGTGGGTGAGGTGCTTGGCGGACTCGACGTGGTCGAAGGTGCAGTCGTTGTCATTCGGGCCGAAGGCGGGGTCGAGGTCGGAACGGAGAAAGTCTGGGAATACGTTCGGGAAAGAGGGCTCCCCGCCGTATTTTGCGTCAATAAAATGGACAAAGAACACGCCGCGTTCGATAAGTGTCTCGAACAACTGCACGAACACTTTGGCCGGACCGTGCTCGCCATGCAGATTCCCATCGGTGAGGGCGAGTCATTCAAAGGCGTCATCGATCTCGTTGACGGTAAGGGATATGAGTACACCGCCGGTGGTAAAGGGAAGTCCAAAGAGATTCCAATACCGGACGATCTCAAGGACAAAACCGAAAAGCTTCGGCGCGAACTTTTCGAGACAGCCGCCGAGAACGTCGAAGCGCTGATGGAGAAGTACCTCGAGTCGGAGACCCTTACTCCCGAGGAGGTGTATCAGGGACTATCGGTGGGTGTCGCGGCGGGTGACATTTTTCCGGTCTTTTGTATGTCGGCGGAGTCAAACATCGGTACCTCGCATTTCCTCGAGGGTTTGATCGGGTTGGTGCCACCGCCGACCCTACGTCCACAGAAACTCGTCGATTCGGAGGACACTCTTCAGGCGGATATGTCAAAATCCCCCGCGGCCAAGATCTTCAAGAATGTCTCCGAGTCACACGTCGGGGATATGCTCTACCTCCGTGCGTACCAAGGCACACTGGCGGGAGGTAACGATATTTTCAACTCAACGCGGAACGCATCCGAACGCCTTGGCCAGCTTTTCTTTCTCCAGGGGAAGAATCGGACGGAGACGGAAAAGATCGGCGCCGGTGATATCGGTGCCGCCGTAAAGCTCAAGTCGGCCCGTATCGGCGACACTCTGTGTGACAGATCCAAACCCGTAACCATACCGCCGACCGATTATCCGCTTCCCTCGATCTATTCGGCGATAGCGGGCGCGGCAAAAGGTGACGAGGACAAGATCGGTGCCGGACTGAACCGGCTCAAGGAGGAGGACCCCACCTTTGACGTCAAGGTCGACAACGAAATCAGACAGACACTGATCTCGGGACAGGGCGAGCTCCACCTTGAGATTCTCGTTGGGCGGCTCAAAAGCCGCTATGGGGTCGAGGTCGTCATGTCAAAACCGCGGATCCCGTACAAAGAGACCATTGCCAAAACCGCTCAGGCTCAAGGCAAGTACAAAAAACAAACCGGCGGCCGCGGCCAGTATGGGGACGTTTGGCTCAAGGTCGAGCCCCTCCCACGCGGTGGAGATTTTGAATTCGTAAATGCGATCGTCGGCGGCGTGGTCCCCGGCAAGTTCATCCCTGCAGTGGAGAAAGGCGTTGTCGCGGCGATGAGCGAAGGCGTTCTCGCCGGCTATCCCGTTGTGGATCTAAAAGTGACGCTCTACGATGGCGGCTACCACACCGTGGACTCGTCGGAGCAGGCGTTCAAAGTGGCGGGTTCCATGAGCTTCAAGAAGGCGGCGACCGATGCCAAGTTGGTGTTGCTCGAGCCGATTATGAACGTCGAGGTCAAGGTGCCGGAAGAGTTCATGGGCGATGTCATGGGTGACCTGAGTGGTCGCCGCGGTAAAATCCAGGGCATGGAACCCCAAGGCAGGTTCAACGTCGTCCGGTGCCAGGTCCCGCTCGCCGAACTCTACCGGTATTCGACACATCTCCGATCGATCACGCAAGGTCGCGGGACACACAAACGCGAGTTCTCCCATTACGAAGAGGTCCCACACGATTCTGCGCAAAAAATCATCGAAGAGGCAAAAAAAGAGAAAGAGAAGGAGTAACAAAAGGCGTAGATCGACGAACGGGGTTGTGATATGGCCGGTCATTCGAAGTGGGCACAGATCAAACGAAAAAAGGGAGCCAAGGACGCTGCTCGAGGACGGCTCTTCTCGAGGTTGATTCGAGAGATAACGGTGGCGGCACGACAGGGTGGCGGTGACCCGGCGGGCAATGCCCGTTTGCGGCTCGCGATGCAGACGGCAAAAGACAACAACATGCCGCAGGATAACATCATGCGCGCCATCAAGAAGGGTACCGGTGAAACGGGTGGCGCAAGCTTCGAAGAGGTCACGTACGAGGGATACGGCCCCAACGGAGTCGCCCTATTGATTGACACGCTCACGGACAACAAAAACCGAACCACTGCCGAAGTGCGGCACGCACTCACCAAACACAACGGTAATCTCGGTGAGAGCGGTTGTGTGGCGTGGATATTCGATACGAAAGGCGTGGTTTTTGTCGCAAATGACAAATGTGACGAAGAGAAACTCCTTGGCGTGGTTTTGGAGTCCGGTGCGGAGGACGTCAAGGACGAGGGCGACGGGTTCGAAGTGCTGTGCTCGCTTTCCGATTTCGAAGCCGTTCGTCAAGCGATCGTCGATGCGAATATCGAATACCAATCGGCAGAAATCCAGAAAATTCCCAGCAATCTCGTCAAGCTCGATGGCGAGGACGCCCGGAAAATCCTCAAACTCATGGAGGTTCTCGAGGATCTCGAAGACGTTCAACGGGTGAGCGCCAATTTCGACGTACCCCCGGAGATCCTGCAGGAGGAGTAAAGGGATTGGGTCATTCCCGCAGGAGGAGCTGAGCCGATGTACAGGATTATGGGTGTCGATCCGGGAAGCACGTGTACCGGGTACGGCATCATACGCATCGAGGGAGACGACATCGGGTACATCGATTCGGGACACATCACACTCAAGAAATCCGCGAGTCGCTACGAAAAGCTTCGATCGATTTTTCTCCAAATCCAAAAGGTCATCGAGAAGCACGCTCCCACGCATTTCGCGATCGAGGACGTCTTCTATAGCAAAAACGCCAAGAGCTCTTTGATCCTGGGCGAGGCCCGAGGGGCGGCGATTCTGGCGGCGGCGCTTGCCAATCTACCCATCTATGAGTATTCTCCCAGGGAGGTCAAACAGTCCGTCGTCGGACACGGGGCGGCCGACAAGTCGCAGGTGAACTTCATGTTGGGAAGAATCCTCGACATCGCCCAGCCACCGGAAAACACGGACGAATCCGACGCCCTCGCCGTGGCTGTTTGTCACGCATTCAAAAGTCGGGAGTGGAGCGTCACATGATTTCTCATCTTAAAGGGACGCTTTTCACCGCTGCGCCGACGTGTGTCGTGAGTGTCGGTGGCGTTGGTTTCGAGCTCCAGATACCGGAGAAAGACCGGTCGCTCCTGTCAAAGGCGTCGGGAGAGGTGTCTTTTCACACGTATCTATACGTGAGGGAGGACCGCTTGACGTTGTTCGGATTCCTGAGGGAAGAGGATCGCGAGCTGTTCATGAGATTGATCGAAGTCTCCGGAATCGGACCTAGGATTGCCTTGGGTGTGTTGGGCGAACATACAGCCGAGCGAATCGTCCGAGCCATTCGAGATGGGGACCAGGCGTTTCTTTGTCGCCTTCCGGGTCTGGGGAAAAAAACTGCTGAGCGGCTCATCGTAGACTTGAAGGACAAATTAATGAGAGTCGAGGCCGAGTTCGAGGCCACAGAGCCCGCGTCGGCGCTCCGTGAGGAGGCAATCCTTGCGCTCACGTCACTGGGTATGCCAAAAATAGCCGCGCAAAGGGCTCTCGAGAAAGTCGATTGGGGTTCTGCCGACCAATCGAGCCTGGAGTCGATTGTGAAAGAGGCGCTCAAACACGCGAGCAGCGTCTGACGTCTCCCGCCGGCGCCGAGAGGATGCACGCATGGCCAAAGAACGTGTCACCAGCCCGAGACCATCGCTGGAAGACCTAAAAAACGAAGCGTTGCTCCGTCCAAGGGCGCTCGACGAATTCATTGGTCAGCCGGATCTCAAGGCAAATTTGAGCGTATTCATTCAAGCGGCGAAACAACGCGGCGACGCCCTCGATCATGTGATCTTCTACGGTCCGCCCGGATTGGGAAAGACCACTCTGGCCCATATCGTGGCCAACGAGCTGGATGTACCGATCAAGCACACCTCTGGACCGGCGTTTCAAAACTCGGCGGAACTCCTTGGCGTGTTGAGTCACGTCGAGCGCAATCAGGTCGTGTTCATCGACGAGATCCACAGGCTTCCGCGTGTATTGGAGGAACATCTCTACCAGGCTATGGACGACCTGAGGTGCGAGCTCGTCGTTGACAAGGGGCCCAACGCCCGGCACTACACGCTGAACTTGGAACCCTTTACGCTCGTCGGAGCCACAACACGAGTCGGTATGATCACCGCCCCGATGCGGGATAGATTTGGAGTCGTGTTCCGTCTTGATTTCTACGAGCCGGCGGATCTCAAGAACATCGTGTTGAGGTCTGCGAAGCTCCTCGATATCAGTGTGTCAGAAGACGGTGCCACAGAGATCGCCCGGCGATCGAGGGGGACACCACGGATCGCCAACCGACTTCTAAAACGGATACGCGATTTCGCGCAAGTGGAGGAACGACCGACGGTCGACCGCGAAACGGCTGACTACGCGTTGGATCGGCTCAAAGTGGACGACAGGGGTCTCGATGAGATGGATCGCCGGATCCTCACGTCTATTGTGGAAAAATTTGGGGGGGGTCCCGTTGGGATCGGGTCTCTCGCCGTTGCCGTTAGCGAAGAAGTGGAGACGATCGAGGACGTCTACGAGCCGTTTCTGATTCAAGCCGGTTTTCTCAAACGAACCCAACGCGGACGTGTGACGACGCCGCTCGCGTTGAGCCACCTCGGTCTTGCAGGGACTACTGAGCAGGACCAATCTCGCCTGTTTTGATACATCCATGCGTCTCGAAGCGATCGATTATCATCTACCCAAACGGTTGATTGCGCAGAAGCCTCTTGGTGAGAGGAACGCCAGTCGATTGATGTTGGTAGATCGCGACACCGCGCATCTCGAACACACTACGTTCAAGAGGTTGCCCGAGTTCATGACACGCGGTGACGTGCTCATTGTGAACCGCTCCCGGGTGATTCCGGCAAGGCTCTTTGTGCGCCGCCGGAGTGGCGGCCGTGTCGAGTTGCTTACCACAAAAATCCTGGACAAAAAGCGGTTCTGTGCACTGGCCAACCCCATACGAAAGGCACGAGTTGGCGAGGTGCTCTTCGGGGAAGATGGGGATTTCACCTGTCGTGTGCTCGAACGCGAAGGCGACCGTGAGATCCGTGTCGAATTGACGACGGATGCGGACGTTTTTGGCGTTCTAGAGAGCTGCGGACACGTTCCGCTTCCCCCGTATATCGAGCGCCCGGACGAACCGGCCGACCGTGATCGGTACCAAACCGTTTTTGCCGCCGAGCGGGGATCGGTTGCCGCGCCCACGGCGGGGCTCCATTTCACGGATGAACTCCTGGAACGACTCGAAGAGGTCGGTGTCACTGTGTGCTCGTTGGTATTGCACGTCGGGCTTGGGACATTTCTCCCATTGGCCCAGGACGAGGTGGAGGAGAACCGGCTTCATAGTGAGGGCTATTCGATCGACGGCCGTGCGCTTCGGCTGATCGCCGACGCGAAATCGAGTGGTCGTCGCGTCGTGGCTGTCGGCACAACGGTCACACGAGTGCTGGAGACGGTTTGCCGGAACGGGATCCTTGATGATTTCGATGTCGACCGGGAATACGCCGGCGAAACCGATTTGTTCATATACCCGGGTTTTGAGTTTCGATGCGTCGATCGGCTGATCACGAATTTCCATCTTCCCAGGTCGTCGCTGCTTTTACTGGTGTGTGCGTTTCTTGGAGTCGAGAGGACGATGGCCTGTTACCGGCACGCGGTGAATGCCAACTATCGTTTCTACAGCTACGGTGACGCGATGTTCATCAAGTAACACCGTCGGTTTTTCTTTTCATTATCCTTCCCGGAATCCGCGGAGAGGCTGTTTGGTCATGGACGGGTAGACTCTGCGGACTATTCGAAACTGGAGACATCCGCAATGGGGGATTTCGCGCACTTTTGTGACGATAATCCTTGTCAGCACGAGTACGGTCCGTGTTACAACGCGCTGCGGGACAAAGGATTATGGAGAAACGTGAGGATAGGACGTCAACCGGCAGAGGTCTTGCGATGCTATGGAATCGGCAAGGACTCTCATCATTCGCGAAAGAGGCTGGGATCGGAGAAACGCCTGTGGATTGAGGCATGAATCTGCGCGTTCCTGTTGCCACAATGCCGACCTGAGCCTTGGCGGCTTGCGCCGTGCCCCCCAATCCCTCTAGGCGATTCAGATATCGAAGTGACTGTCGACACTGTTAGGAAGGAGGTCCGAAGGTGATAATCATCCGAGGGAAAGTGGACCCCGGTCGGACCAACGAAAGAGTCGGCGCATTCCGGTCTCTGTTCGGATCGAGACGGTGGAATATGGAGTATGCGATAAGAGACAGGAATGGGAGAACAATCGATGGAGGGTCATTCAAAGCTGACCCTAGCGGGAATTTCACGTTGAGTCTCAACGCGCCGACGCCTGGAAAAGTAGAAATCAGGGTGGCAGGGAGCGCCGCCTACGCAGGTGATTGTTGCACGGTCGATATTGTCTCCCAGAACGACCTGGTCAATCTGCCTCGCAGGCTGACTCCGATGAAGAGCTTGAGCAAAACCAACGCAGCTGATCGTTGAACTGTCCGGCGTAAACCACATTACATCCTGCAACCCAGTTCACGACAACACGTCACCAATGCGACATCGGTGTCGTTGTGAACCCTCTGCTCAACCAACTAGCGAATGACAAAAGAACGAGGTGTTTTCGATCATCCGTGCCCGCGGCACAGTAGCGAAAGCACCTCGTGAATCCTTGCCAGGAACGGCGTCCAGGCGTGGACAACACGGCGCGGGAGCCAAGCCGCTGGCACCCGCGCTCAATGTGTTTCTGTCAGGTTACCTCTCTTGGAACCGGTCTTCTTCATCCTCCCCTTCGTCTGTCAGGGAGAGCGCGATAGCCGACTCGATTCCAATTGCGTCGTTCAACAGCTTTTGGTTGCAGTCGACGACCTGGACGAATCCGGGCCACTCGGAGTGCGGAAGGACCCTGAACACCCTACCCGTTTGGGTGCTACCGGGTGTCTGATAGGTCACGCTCATGATGTGAACCGACCCACTCATGCACTTCCCGTAGGCGATCGATATACCGTCGTCGATATTGCCAATGGCAACGGGGAAGTTGGCCTTGGTCCCGACTCTCACCCAACCGGTAGGCGCTTGGATCCTGAACGCAGAAGCCGTCGCACCATCGGGGACTCTGTGTACGACGTGGACCGTCACGAGGTCACCGGTGTCCACTATGGGACGTGTTCCACCGATATTCCCATAGACCCCAACGCTGCCACCCAGGTTTGTGTCTTCCGGTATCTCCGGAACATCTACTACCGAGGCGGGGTCGTCGCTTCCGCAACCCATAAAGCAACCGAAAGCGAGCAAAACGCAGACGAGGCAAGATACTCGAAATGCATTGTTCATCTTGACTCGAACCTCCTCTCGTGCGAACACTAAACAAGTGCCGAAGAACAGCTTAATGCCATTGCCCTATAGAACAGCCGTTGGATTAAGCGCACACCGTGCAAAAAACGTTCCACAGCGAATCGAGAATCAAGAAGTCAAATACACCGACATCACCTAACGCGGAAACAAACGTCGAATTCACGCACAATATCCCCAAAGAGAAGCGTCAACCGCGCAGACGGGCCGTTGTGGGTAGCTGCAGGGTTATCTCGAAAGGCTCTCTTTTGCGAGAGTTCGAACTTGGAACAGTAGTACGTCCTCGGGCCGTTTGAGAAACTCCGAAGGTCGATCGTCAATTACGGTACACAAGGATTTTGAGAACTCGGTCTCGCCGTGCTCGATCTGCGAGAGTGCCGGGATTTTCCAACCTTTTTTTGGTATACTATAGGTGCCCGCAGAGTGTCTTTGCGTCCCACCGATTTCCGCAGCGGCGGGATTTATCGACAATCTCCTCATGGTACTCCGGATGATGGAGGCTCCCGTGTCTAGAAAACCACTGTTTGAATTTTTGTCTACGCTCTTGGTTTGCGTCGCCATCTCTATTCTGATCCAATCGTGCGGGGATGATGTCGTGAGGCCGGAGGACGAGAACGGGGTTGAGAGAGAACCTACCGGATGGTTTTGGCAAAACCCCCTGCCCGCGGGAAACAGCTTTTTGGATATTTGCGCGATCGGGGCGAATACGGCCGTTGCCGTTGGGGAGTTGGGTACGATTGCCAGAACGACGGACGGGGGCGCGACGTGGGTGTGCCAGAACAGTGGGACAACGATCGATCTCCACGGTGTTTTCTTTGCCGATGGGCAAACGGGATGGGTCGTCGGAGGCAAGTTGGACGCTCTGGGCTCTCGTGGCACGATTCTGAAGACCACCAACGGAGGGACGACTTGGACGCCGCAAAGCAACTACCCCGACGTGAGATTTCGTGACGTGTTCTTCGCAAACGCCAATACCGGTTGGGCGGTGGGGCACCCTCGGACGATTCTCAGGACGTCGAATGGCGGCGAGACATGGACCTGGACGAGCGGTGTCGAGTACGGCCCGTGGTGTGTTTGGTTTGTAGATACCAAACTGGGGTGGGTTGTGGGAACCTACGGATCCATTCTCAATACGACCGATGGGGGTGCGACCTGGACGCTCCAGTCCAGCGGGACAACGAGCAATCTGCGTGGGGTCGTGTTCGTTGATGCGGAGAACGGTTGGGTCGTTGGGGAAAGGGGAGAGGTTCTCGCCACGTTCGATGGCGGCGCGACATGGACACCTCAGTCCAGCGGGACAACCACGGACCTGTACGGTGTTTCCTTTGTCGACAGAAATGCCGGTTGGGCCACCGGGGTCGGGGGGACGGTTTTGGGCACGACCAGTGGCGGCGCGATATGGACACCCCAACCGAGCGGGACGACCAAAGATCTTTGGGGCGTGGGTTTTGTCGACGCGGAAAGGGGGTGGGTGGCCGGTTCTGAAGGAACGATTCTCGGCACCACACACGGTGGTGAAACGTGGGGAGAGCAGAAACGTGGGACCACGGAAGAGCTATGGGGCATCGACATCGTTGGTTCCAAGAAGGGGTGGGTTGTCGGAACCGGAGGAACGATTCTCGGTACCACCGACGGCGGTGCGACATGGTTATCCCGACCCGCCGGGACGACGGACGATCTTCATGATATCTACTTCGCCGATGCGAACACGGGTTGGGCAGTCGGAGCCGGGGGGATCATCATGGTCACAACCGATGGGGGTCGGACATGGATCCCACAGATCAGTGGGACATCCATCGATCTCAATGCTCTCCACTTTGTCGATACGCGGATCGGTTGGGCTGTGGGGGGCACGTGGTATCCTCCCCATACCGAGGGCGTCGTACTCAAAACCACCGATGGCGGTGAGACCTGGGTCACTCAGAGCGATGAGAGGACGTGGATGCGCTGCGATGTGTACTTTGCGAATGCCGACACGGGTTGGGCCGTTGGGCTCGGGGGTAGAGTCATAACCACGACCGACGGGGGGACGAACTGGATAACAAGGAGGACCGGAACCTCCTGGATCCTCCAGAGTGTTTTTTTGACCGATGCGAGAACGGGATGGGTCGTGGGTCAGAAAGGCACGATCATCAGGAGCGTCGACGGGGGCGAGACATGGACAGCCCAAGAGAGTGGGACCGAGACTTGGCTTTATAGTGTGACCTTTGGCGACACAAAGGCCGGCTGTATCGTCGGAGATTCGGGTATGATCCTGAGAACGACAAGCGGGGGGTTGACGTGGATTCCGCAAACGAGTGTGACAAGCAATTCATTCCGCGACGTTGTCTTCACCGGTGCCAATACAGGGTGGATCATCGGAGTCAAAGGCACAATTCTCAAAACCGTGACGGGTGGGGAATCCAGGTGAGGACTATCAGAGCACCGACGGTCGTCCCTCTCCGTCGGTTTGTATCACTCAAGATCGGGGAGCTTCGGTGTAAGACGCCGCCTGGTTCGGACACGTATCGGGACAACGGGTCTTGAATCCAGCGCTCTTTCCATTCTCTCCGAAGGGGGTGCTCAAATGGTATTCCGACATTCGAGCCCTTGGGTCACTATTCTCCCGACTTTTGCGATCTTGTGTTTCTCGGTAGCGGGGTCCGTGAAGAGCCAAACGCTGGGATCGGAGTTCGCCGTTCAAGGGACATCCGCGGGAGGGGAGCAGTATGTTGGAGATGTCGATATGGACCCAAATGGCGCATTTGTGGTCGTTTGGGATAGAAACGACGATGACCTTCGAGGTGTTTTCGGTCGACTCTTTACGTCACCAGGTTGGCCGGTAGGCGATCATTTTCAGATCAACACGACGTCGGATGGTTACCAAACCTCCCCAGACGTTGCGATGGATGCTGCTGGACGATTCATGACCGTGTGGTATAGCAACCAGCCGGCTGGTGGACCCGGATTTTGGATTTATAATATCTTTGGCCGCTGTTACGACAACTCTGGCAATCCGTTGGGCGACGAGTTTCTGATCAGCGTCCCCGACTCCGCATCGCAGGCGGTTCCAAGTGTTACGCTTGCACGGTGGGAGTATCTGGCCTTGTGGATGTATACGCGTACCCTCTCCAAAGAGGTCAGGGGATTTCGGTTCGATATGGGGGGCTCACCAATCGGCAGCGAGTTCACGCTTCTGCAAAAAGAAATCGGATATCCCTTCTATGAACCCACGGTTTCAGGCAATCCGCTGGGGCAATACGTTCTCGCATTCGTGGACGACGATGACAACGATCCTGATGATATGCACGAGATCATCCGGGCAAAGACGGGCACACTCGATGGCGGACCGGGGCCACTCATCGATGTGAGTCTTTATTCGGGTGTGTCACAATGGCTTGGGTCAGTTGACATGAACGGCCTCGGTGAGTTCATCGTGGTTTGGTACATGTGGGATCCGGACGGCCTGACCGACACGGACGTATACGCGCAACGCTTCGACCCGGAGGGCAACCCTGTCGGGCCCCGTATGCTGGTGAACGAGACCACCGAAGACCGGCAAGACAATCCTGATGTGGTACTCAACGACAACGGTGACTTTGTGGTTGTATACGAGAGTTCCGGCGCGGGGCGGGAGGATATCTACGCGCGGATCTATGATGCCGCCGCGGGGGATTTCCTACCGGAATTGCAGATCAGCCACCCGTCTTGGGATCTACACCGGAGACCAATGATAGCCACGGACGGCCACGGACATTACATCATTGTCTACGACCGCCGGGTCTACGATGGTATGTTTTGGAGGAGAATCGTCATTTCTCGCCCGATGGAGTGGCGGCTAACCGATCCCTCGGCGGTTGGCGACGATCGTCCACCGAGCCTCACCGTCGAGCTGACGCAGAATTATCCCAACCCGTTCAAACCGCCTACGACGATCGAGTACACGCTGCCGCAGGCGATGACGGTACGAATCGATGTCTTCGATGCTCGCGGCAGTCTGGTGAAAACAATCGAGCAGGGGCATCGCTCTGCGGGAAGCCACGTCGTGACATGGGGAGGTCGTGACAACAATGGTACCCCGGTAGGCTCTGGTACCTATTTCTGCAGACTCGTCTCCGATGATCAAATGCTTGCGAGGAAGATGATACTGATTCGGTAGACAGTTGCCGTTGAACACTGAACCGCTGGGAGTCTTTGAGGAATCATCGTCGAGTAAGAGAACCGGAAGGTCGTGCCATGGACTCCTGGAAACGCTTTGTCCAAGAAGCGCTCTTCTCCCAAGGTGAGCCCTCGGAGCTGTTTCGCATTTCTTATGTCTCCCCGAGGCAAGGGCCGCGCTCATCGACACAGGAGGTTGGCGAGCTGGTTTTCGCCGACACGGCGGTCTGTTTTGTCCTGCACCACAGGTACCGGTACCACAACATATGGTCATTCCTCATCCAGACCCTATACGTGATCCTCATCACGCTGGGGGCGGCGTTTCTCACCCCGGAGTTTGGCCTCGCCGGTGGTATTCTCGGGGGCGCTATAGGCGCGCTTGTCGGTTATATCGTGCATATCCTTCTGCGCCGCCGCTCCGAACGAAACGCAACGGTCGGGATCGAAGAAATGGTAAGGCGCCAAGAAAAGAAGGGGTTGGAAGACGCGGTGGCTTTTAGTTGGCGAGAGACCATCACAAACATCGAAGTCAAGGGGGATCGACTAATCCTGAGTTGGAAGGAACCCTCGCGGCCAATCAGTTCGGTCGAGTTACGCCTTTTGGGAACTCTCGACGCCGACCTCCAAACACAGATACGTTCGTATGTATCTAAAGCGCAAGTTGGCTGATTGCACTGGGTCGACCTCTGAATCCGAGAACATCTGCAGCTCGACTTGTAGAAAGTGTTCCTGTATCTTGTTTCTGCCTATACGTGTCAAACCGTGTTCCGCTCGGTCGGGTCGCAGTGGAGAGATATGCATCACACTCGAATCGAGGAGACGTTCGATGCGGCGTGTTGCGTTATTTTTATTATTGGGTGCCGGTGTGCTGTCTGGAATCTCAGGCTCCTCGTTCGGGCAGGACACGGGGTCTGAGGAACTTGTCACGGACCGCCCCGACTTCACGGAGAGTGGGGTGGTCGTACCGCGGGGAAGCGTCCAGTTCGAAGGTGGGCTGACGTGGGAGGGCGGTGAGGACGACATCTGGATGGCGTCAGGACCGGAGCTTTTGATCCGGTGGGGACTGACATCTCGGGTGGAGCTTCGGATTGGCCTTCCGGATTACGCCTATTTGGGAAACCACGAGAGCCAATCTGGTTTTGGAGATGGTTCCCTCGGTACCAAGCTGAAGTTTGGGCCGGTCGCTGGTGGATGGGACATTGCCAGTATTGTATCTGTATCCATCCCAAACAAGGGCGCCGAGTTCTCCAGCGATGATTGGGATCCTGAACTGATCGTCGCTGTTGGTCGGGACCTCATAGCGGATTGGTCCCTGGGGAGTCAAGTCAGCGCGGTGTGGACGACGAGCGACGGCGATCGCGAGTTCGTTGGGGGAGGGACCGTTGTGCTTGGCACTTCATTTGGTGGGCGTTCCGTCACCGGGGTGTTTGTTGAGGTCGCCGCGGTGCTCCCCGAAGAGGGAACCGCACCGGTGTTTCTCCATCACGGCTACACACATCTTCTGGCGGAGACCTTACAGTTGGACCTGCATGGTGGTTTCGGCCTCACGGGATCGGCGCCGGACCTGTTCATCGGTGCGGGCATGAGCATTCGAATGTAGTCGTCGGTATTTGAAGGGCTCCTGTAGCAAAATCGTAGCATTCGAGAATGGCATTGCAGTCCAATGGGAGCTGGACTGCTTCTCGAAAGGACAACGTTCATGAAGATCAAATTGAACAGTGTGATCGTGCAAAATCAGGAGAAAGGGCTCCAGTTCTACACCGAGGTTCTTGGGTTCATAAAAAAATGGATCTTCCAGCCGGGGAGTTCAGGTGGTTGACAGTCGTCTCGCCCGAGGGACCGGACGGCACGGAGCTCGTCCTCGAGCCCAATGCCAATCCGGCTGCCGCGACCTACTGCGCCCATCCGGCGATTTTCTCTTCAGAGTTATACTACTTGATCTCTGCCCGTTTGGGTGCTTAATATACGTGAGAATCAATTTCAAACAAAGACAGATATCTCGCTACTTATTGAGGCGATTGCGACCGCCCTGCGATCGGGAGCCATCGCCCCGTTGTATGTATGAAAATGAGTCGCCGTTTTGCCACATACTTCATGGTGGCTTCTTTGGTCACCACCACGATCATATCGGCCGTGACTCTCGGTTGTTCGGGGGGAGAAGAACGCCTCAACGTTTTGTTGATATGCGTCGATACGCTAAGACCCGACCGGCTGGGGTACTGTGGCCACAGGCGTAACACGAGCCCGACGATCGATAAACTCGCCGGGGAAGGCGTGGTGTTCGAGAAGTGCTACTCCGTCGCGGGCTGGACGCTTCCCGCAATGGCCACGATCTTTACGGGTCATTATCCCAGGGATCACGGGGCGACGGATTTCCACTGGTCGATCGACCCAAAACTTCCAACCCTCACCGGGGTCTTGAGACGAGAGGGGTACGACACTCGGGCGTATGTGAGTCACGTCATTCTAAAACCCGAGTACGGACTCGCTGACGGATTCAGGTCATACGATTATTCGGTTCTCAACGTTGGCCATCCGCATGATGTCGCCACGGCCGAACAACTCACCGATCTGGTCATCAATGATCTCCGCGAAATAGAGAAACCGTTTTTCATCTGGGCCCATTATTTTGATCCTCATTTTGCCTACCTCACACACGGACGGTGGGCATCTTTTGGGAACACGGACATCGATCGGTACGATCAGGAGATTGCCCATACGGACTATCATATCGCAAGGCTTTTGCGTGAGCTCGAGAAGAAGGGTCTCGACGACAACACGATTGTGATTTTTACATCGGATCACGGAGAGGAATTCGGCGAACATGACGGGCAGTACCACTACACATTGTACGAAGAGATATTGCTCTCGCCACTCGTCATCAAGGCGCCATTTCTCGAGCCCCGCGCCAGTCGGACCGTCGTAGAACAAATCGATTTTGCGCCCACCATTCTCGGAATGCTCGGCCTCGAGTTCGACGGCGAACTCCCCGGGCGGGATGTATTGACCGATTCGACGGGCGTGCGGCCGATTTTCTTTGAGAGGGACCGGCCGCCACCCTGGGTCCAGCGCGGTGTGATCTTCGAGGGCCACAAGCTTTTTGTGATCGAAATCGCCGACACGACCAAGATTCCGATCACGAGCCGAGGGACATATTCGAAGGTCAAGAACGTTCACCCGGGTATCTATATGTATGATCTCTCCAAAGACCCAGCTGAGACACACAATCTATATTCGGAAACGGATCCAAAGGCAAAAGAGCTGCTCGGACTTCTCGCCCGGCACTTTGCCGCACCGCGGCCTTCTGTTCACAGTGTCGAAGTCGACGAGGAGCTCAAGAAGAAGTTGAGAAGCCTTGGGTACATAAGGTGATTGGCCATTAGGGATCCATAAGAAAGATTTCCATGTCAGACCGACATTATTTCACAGACGGTATCAAGGCGTTTCTAGCGACCGTGATTGTCCTTTGGATTTTGGATGTCATGGTCGGTCTCGCGATCGTCCAGGAGTTATATCTCGGGCATCAGGTCCATGCTGGTCTGGTGGATTTCATTGGACTTTTCGTAGCGGAGATTCAGATCGCGTTCGCTGCGGTCGTTATTTGCTGGATCATCGCGTGGGTCGTCGGACTTCTCTCGAAGTCACGATACAAGACGCCTGTGGCGGCGGTCTTTTTGGCGAGTCTCGTGGCGGCGTTGACGATGTTCGTAAGTGTCTACCACACGTGGAAGTTCGCGGCCGTCCATCTCCCCGTTACGGGGGCGGTCGCCTTGGTCATCGGTGTTTTGGTCTGGCTGGTGCTTCACTCCAAAGTGCGCGAGCCGTCGGGTCGGGTCACGTTTGGGGAGATGATTCAACTCGTTCTGTTTCCCTCGTTGATTCTCGGTCTCGCCAGCCAGGTTTTCGCAGGGCTGATCGAGGGGCGTATCGAGGTCGCGGTGCTCAACTCGGTATTGGTTGCGATCGCGATTGCGTTGGTGACCTCGCTGGTCATTTTTCGTTTTGTTCTCGTTACATTTGTTCTCCGTTGGATCCCGTTCCTGGCCGCCGTGTTTTTGGCGGGGCTCACCATCGTCACCGCGCGTGCCTACGGCGTGAACAACGATACGATCCATCGCGACCCGACACTCAAAAGGCCGCATATCATTCTCATCGTGTTGGATACGGTCCGCGCCGATCACCTGCATCGATTTGGCCATCCGTACAATACGATGCCGGCCCTCGAGGCGTGGGTCGAGGGTGCTACGAGCTTCACGAGGGCCGTGGCGCCGGCCGGGTGGACCAGTCCCGCGCATGCATCACTCTTTTCAGGGCTTCCCGTGTCGCTCCACGGTATCCACTACGGCTCGGTGAATCGGGTTTTTTGCACCAGTGGCGTTGAGGGAGTCAAATGGCTTCCCGAGCGTCTCTCGGAGAAGGGGTATTACACTCTGGCGGTGAACGCCAACCCTCTGGCGCTTCCCGGTGATATAAACGGCTTCAAACGTGTGCTTGGACCGAGCCGCCGTGAGTGGAGTACGAGGACACTGGCCGGTTTCGTCGATGACGAGTTTTCCTTTTTCCGTAGGGTGAGCGAACGAATGCGATGGAGGATGCCGTATGTCGACGCCAAACGAATGGTCGACATCGCAATGCGCGCAGTGCCAAAAGGCGACGGGCCGGTTTTCCTGTTCGTAAACCTACTCGACGCCCATTCTCCTTATAACCCTCCTGAAGAGGCGCTCGAGCTTCTGGGGGTTCGGCCGCCCGACGCGTTCCACCGATATTCCACACACCAGGAGCTGACCGTGGAATGGCGTTCGCTTCCCAACTCGAAACAGAAAAGCCTGTCACAGCTGTACGACGGCGAGCTTCGGTGGATCGACCTCCATCTCGAGAGACTGCTCGGATGGATCGAAGAGAAGTACGGCCACGATGCCCTCGTCATCGTGACCTCGGACCACGGTGAGGAACTCGGAGAGCAAGACCGGGTCGGACACGAATACGGTCTTTCTCAAAGCTTGGTTCACATTCCATTGTTCATAAAAGGTCCCAATCTGCCGCCCGGTGACGTCGATCACGTCGTCAGTCTCCGGACTGTTCACGACTTCATCGTGCTCGTGGCATCCGGTGAGGAGCCGGATCTTGCCACGATAGCCCGCCCGGACACATTTGGAGTCGTCGCCGAACGGTACCCCTCCTCCAGATCCGTCGAAATGTTTGGGAACGAATATAAGCGGGCGTGGGTGGCCCTTTTCGAAAACGATACAAAGGCTGTCGGTCCTTCCGAGTTTGGTTTTCAGCTTTTCGACGTCGCCTCACTGGGGTTCAAACGAGAGGTTGAGATCTCGAGCCCGGCAGATTCCACGAGGCTCCAACGACGGGTCGACGAATACTGGGAGACGTATCGAGATCGCCGGGAAGAAACGGGATCTGGCGAGACATCCGAAGAAATGATGAGGAAATTGCGCTCTCTCGGATACATCAAGTGACCTGTCTATTCGCCGTTGGTGAAACGCGTAAATGCCTTTCTCATTTAAAGTTAACAAGACGAGTGACAAGGCGCGCGCCGGCCTGCTTTGCACCGATCACGGTGAGGTGCGAACCCCCGTTTTTATGCCGGTTGGGACGCAGGCCGCCGTCAAGGCCGCCACACCGGAGAACCTCGAAAATATCGGTGCTCAGATCATCCTCGCCAATACCTATCATCTCGTTCTCCGCCCCGGATCGGATCTCATTGAGAACCTGGGGGGTCTCCACGCGTTCATGTCCTGGAACAAACCGATCCTTACCGACAGCGGTGGATTCCAGGTGTTGAGTCTCTCCGATCTGAGAAAGATCACCGACGAAGGGATTACGTTTCGATCGCATATCGATGGGTCGCTTTATCTTTTCACGCCGGAGAGCGCGGTCGAGGACCAGGCAAAGCTCGGTGGGGACATAATTATGAGCTTTGACTACTGCACCGGGTATCCGTGCGATTACGACGAGGCCGAGCGCGCCGTGGATCTCACAACACGATGGGCGAAAAGGGGGATCGACGTGTTTGGCCCACGGTTCGAGAGGAACGGGTACGAACGCGTGCTGTTTGGCATCGTTCAGGGTTCGACGTACCCCGATCTGAGGGACAAGTCGTTGAACGAGCTTCTCGATATCGGGTTTCCCGGTTATGCCATCGGTGGACTCTCGGTGGGGGAAGAACACCCGCAAACCTGGGATCTTGCAGAACAAGTCGCCGACCGCCTTCCGGCGGATCGTCCGAGGTATCTCATGGGGATGGGTACTCCACTCGACCTGGTGGACGGTGTGAGCCGGGGGATTGATATGTTCGATTGCGTGATGCCCACCCGAAACGCAAGAA
Organism: Candidatus Latescibacterota bacterium; assembly: GCA_020352495.1. GTDB lineage: Bacteria > Krumholzibacteriota > Krumholzibacteriia > WVZY01 > WVZY01. The sequence continues at coordinate 3,179,269 of CP070677.1, read as the reverse complement.
ACGGCACGGTTTTCACAAAAACCGGGAAGCTCGTGCTCAAAAACGCCGTTCACACCAGCGATTCGGCGCCGATCGACGAGGGATGCGGCTGTTACACGTGCCGGAATTTCTCGAGGGCGTACCTCCGTCACCTGTTTCAAGCGGGAGAAATGCTCGGGCCGACGCTTGCCACTTACCACAGTCTCTATTACTATTGTGATCTGATGCGCCAGATCCGTCACGTCATCGCCCGGGATGATTTCCGCAAATGGCGTGAGGAGTTCAACACCGTATATTCGACCGGAGCGGACAACAACGGTTAGGGTCAAATCATAACCGGGGGTTGACCGAAGGAGGCACGATGGATTTTATCGTTTTCGCGGCGGGAGGCTCGGGAGGACCGTCACAGTTACCTTTGTTGTTCATTATACTTGCGACGTTCGCCATATTTTACTTTATTCTCATTCGACCCCAGCAGAGAAAGCAGAAGGATCTCCAGAAGATGATCGAGGCCTTGAAGAAGGGCGATCGGGTGATGACCAACGGCGGGATTTTCGGAACCGTTGCCGGGTTCAAAGAAAACAGCGTCATATTGAAAGTCGACGACAACACCAAGATTGAGGTGCTGAAAAACGCCGTCGCCAGCGTTGTGGCGAAGAAAGAGTAGGGCGCTCTGCATCCGTGGCGCTGTACCACGATGAGCGCGGGTCGTGCGATGTCGTTTCCGGCGGCCGCCAAACAGAACGAGAAAGAGGATGAAAGAGCTGAAACTTCGATACTACGGTGACCCGGTCCTCAGAGAGGTCTGCGACCCGATCGACACCTTTGACGACGAACTCCGCGAGTTCGCAGAATCGATGATCGAGACGATGAGACGCGAGCAGGGGATTGGGCTCGCCGCGCCCCAGGTCGGTGTCACATCGAGGATCATCGTGGCGCTTCAGATGAAGGACACCGACGACGTCGATGCTCCCGCACTGGCGTTGATCAACCCCAGGGTCGTGTCGAAGTCGAGTGAAACGTGGGTGTTCGAAGAGGGATGTTTGAGCATCCCGGGCGTGAGCGCCCCGGTCGTTAGGTCCCGGGAGGTCGAAATCGAGTACGAAGATCTCGACGGTGAGACAAAGCGAATCACCGATGACTTCATCTTTGGACGCATACTACTCCACGAAATAGATCACCTCGACGGTGTGCTGTTTGTCGATTACCTCTCGAGTGCCCAAAGGAGTCTGGTCAAGTCGAGATTGAAAAAAATCTCGCACGCGAAGCACCTCTTTTAACCCTCTGGAGCAACGGGATTGCCAAATCGGAATGTCAACGTCATATTCATGGGCAGTCCGGATTTTGCCGTCCCCACCCTCGATTCACTCGTACAAGCTCCCGAATTTGATATCATTCGAGTCGTGACGCAACCTGACCGGCCAAAGGGGCGTGGCAGGAAGCTCTCGCCCACGCCGGTGAAGGAACGGGCCATCGCAAACGGGATCCCCGTTCTGACAATGACAAAGCGTGACTACAATGCCGTGGCCAACGAGCTTACGGCGCTCGACCCCGACTTTGTCGTGGTCGCGGCATTCGGGGTCATATTGAAAAATGACATTCTCGATCTTCCCAAACACGGCTGCGTCAACTTGCATGCGTCGCTGCTCCCAAAGTACCGGGGGGTCTCGCCGGTACAGACCGCGATTATGGCCGGGGACGAAGAGACAGGGTGCACGACGATGCTGATGGACGCCGGGATCGATACGGGCGATATCCTTTTAACCAAACGGATCCGGATCGACCCGGAGGACACGACGGGGAGCCTCGAAGCAAAACTCTCGGAATTGGGAGCGCCGCTCGTTGTAAAAACATTGAGGGGTTTGCTCGATGGCACGATCGGGCCCAAGAGGCAGAATGACGACCTTGCCAGTTACACAAAAAAGATTCGAAAAGAACACGGTCTTGTCGACTGGTCAAAAAGCGCCGAGGAAATCGCGAGACAAGTCAGAGCGATGCGCCCGTGGCCAACGGCATACACGTCCTTCTCGGACAAGCGGTTGATTATTCTGGGGGGGTGTCCGTCCGACGTTTCGATTGCGAGGGCGGAGCCGGGGACAGTCGTGTCGCTGTCGCCATTTGTGATCGCAACCGGTGGCGGAACGCTCGAGGTTACACGCGTCAAAGTAGAGGGAAAAAAAGAGGTGCCGGCGCAGGCGTTTGTGTCCGGGTATCGCGTGAGCGTGGGAGACCGGCTGGGCTGAATGCCCAGAAGAGGGATCGGCGCTGGTTTCGACGTGACTTCCGCAGCGCACGCTTCTGTACCCGCGTGCGCGAGGACCAGGAGCGGAGAAACTTGCGCCGATCCCTCCGGACGCAACAAGGAGGCCGACCGTACTCATCCCACGCAACGGTTGATCGGAAACGCCAGATCGGTATAATTACCCGAAATCCTCGGGGCGAGGGCGAGCCCCGAGGCGGGGATCGCCCCGAGGATCTGCGGGGTCCTTGGAGGTGCGAGGAAATTCTGACGAGGGGACAGACCCTGCGAGGCGAGGAATTACCTCGGTTGTCACCGGACAAAAAACATGAAAGCACGATCGTTTGGCATCACTATTTTGATCGTCGTGGGCGTCTTTGTCCTCGGTGTCGTGCTGATGAATTTTGTCGTGATGCCGCTTCTGATTCACCAGCGCAACACGGTTATCGTCCCCGACCTTCGTCAGATGAGCGAGCTTCAGGCGAAAAAGTTTCTCGGTCGTGTGTCGCTCGAGATGCGGGTCGAACGCAGTGAAAACCACCCCGAGATTCCCGAGGGTTTTGTCATTTCACAACGCCCACGGCCAAACGATACCGTCAAAGAAGGTCGGACCGTAACCGTTGTCCTGAGCCGCGGCCCGCGGACACAGCGTGTTCCCGATATCAGAGGACTGAGTCTACGCCAGGGCCGCCTTCTTCTTACTCGACAAAAACTCCATACCGGACGCATCGTCCGGATTCTGGAGGAAACCGATGTCCGGGAGAAAATCCTCGCGAGTTCGCCGAGCGCCGGCCGGGACGTGGAGGAGGGCGGTGAGGTCGACATACTGTTGAGCGTCGGAGGAAGACCAAAACGGTTCTTCATGCCGGATCTCGAAGGACAGGACTTACTCTTTGTCAGGGACAAGCTCCGGGATCTGGGATTTCGAGTGGGCAATGTCCGCTACGAATCGCGAAAAGAAGTCTACCCCAACACGATCATCGATCAGTTTCCAAGACCCGGTGTAATGATAAGAGCAGGTGATTCGATTGAGCTGGTCGCGGCTGGTACCGACTAAAAAGGGAACGGTCGGCTCGGTAGCCATAGCGCCGAGCCTTCTCTCAGCCGATTTTTCGCGGCTGGGGGAGGAAGTCCGGGCGGTCGAAAAAGCCGGCGCGGATTTGTTGCACCTCGACGTCATGGACGGCCATTTTGTCCCGAACTTGACTTTTGGCCCGATGCTCATCAAAGCCGTGCGAAAGCTCACCGACCTACCGCTCGATACTCATCTAATGATCGAGAATCCCGAGAAATACATACGTCAGTTTGCAAAAGCCGGTTCGGATATCATCACAATTCACATAGAGGCGAGCGCCGACATTCGAAGAGATCTCCGGATGATCCGAGAGATCGGAAAAAACGCCGGGCTCACTCTCAACCCCGACACCCCACTCGAAAAGATCACCGAGTACTTCGATGACATCGATCTGATTCTCGTGATGAGCGTGTTTCCTGGATTCGCCGGCCAGTCGTTTATGCCGGAGGTGTTGTCAAAGGTCGAACAAGCCAAAGAGCTCCGCAAGGTCAAGGGGTTGGATATTGCGATAGAGATCGATGGGGGAATCGACCCCGAAACCTCCAAGCAGGCGCGCGCGGCGGGTGTCGACATTATGGTCGCCGGAAGCGCCATATTTGGAAGCTCTGACTACAAAGACACGATCCACAAGCTCCGGGGCTGATTCCGAGAAGACTTCGATGCCAACGGACGACGCGTGGTCCTCACTCCCGATCAAAGCGTCACGCACAGCGGATCCCTCATCCACCAATCTCCTTTCTTCAGTAATGACGGGTCGACACCGATCCTCCCGGGAAGCATTCCCCTGGATAATCTCTGCGAATTTGAATACCACGTCAGGCGTTTGATTCCGGCGTTGACGTCTGCGAGATGTCGAAAATGTCGCCGACCGTTGGGAGCGCCAGCAGGAACAGAAATGGGAAGGCTTCGTAGTAACCCCGAAGCTCGTCGACAAAGCCAAAAAACAACGCCCCGGCCACCAAGGGGATCACCGTGATCAGGAGGCCTTGCCGGAGGAAGAGCGGTTTCTGCGACCACCGGCTACGAACCAAAAGGAAAGACACAAAGAACACGACAATGAGGTAGAGGGTCGAAAAAGGGTGTTGTGACAACAACCGGAGGTTGTGATCTCCAAGATGGAGTTCCACAAATGTTCCCGGATTGTGACGAAAAACAAAAAACAGAAAGGCTTTGACGGCCACCCAAATCGAGATCAAAGCGAGCGCGTGCGCACCGAGCCAAAAAGATTTCTCACGTCTGATATTGTGAGCAACAAAAAGCGCGACCAAGAGAATCGATGTCTCCTTGTTCAAAGTCGCCAAAACAAAAAGAGCGTAAAAATAAATGAGTGACCGCTTGTACAAAGCAACGATGCACAGCGTAAACAAGAACAGGTTGCTCGGGTCGTAGAGATAACTGTAATACCTGAATAACAGGGGAATTGCCAACAGACCAACGAGTGGTGCGAAATCCGTTACGTTGGGCGGGTAGCGGTAGGTCGCCCTGAGCAGCGACCTCAACGCATACGCGAAGCCAAGAAAACAAAGCCACATGACCAGAATCGCCAGCATGTAGTCGTATATGTGGTCTCGATTCCAATTCAGTAACTTGGCAGTCCTCCGTCTCCAGAAATCGGCGTTGACACGTTGTTTGAGCTGTTCCGGAGTCAGCGACGAAATCACTCTGACCGTGGTCGGCAGAAGCGTTCTGTAAACATATGGCTTGTGGGCCGCCCCGTAGACCGCGTCCGTGAACATGGCACGCGGGTTTCCGTCGATTCCGGGTCGCGCCACAAATACGAATATCACCAGCCCCGAAGCGACAAGATAGAACAGGAACAACGTCAGCTCCCGCGCTCGGGATCTACGAGTCCGTGTTCGCCCATCGCGGCGAGTACCGGTATGCGGCTCATCCCTCAACGTGGTAGATTGGCTCGAATTCATCACGATAGCTCACGCGCTTTGCCCGCCCGATTTTTCGACCATGCTACGCAATGGGAATCGTGACTGTCACCAAGAGTTTTTGCCGGAGCCACCCCCCCGGAACCGCCTGTAACCCCAAGCCAATTAACCAGTTTTTACCCTTGCATAGCGGGACGCAATCTGATAAATTTCATCATCTATGACGCAACCACATATTGCCTAAGCCTCTTTCATTCAATCACTTGCAAATAATACACACAAGTGGTCGTTTGTTAACGGGTTAGTATGTTTACCGATTTGACCCAAAAGCTCGACTGAATTCTTTCCAAGCTCAAGAATAGAGGAAAGATTTCGGAAAAAGACATCGCGGAGACGGCTCGCGAAGTTCGCCGGGCGTTGCTTGAGGCGGATGTCAATTACCGGGTGGCCAAGAAATTTGTGGCGAAAATCGAGGAGCG
>CP070677.1:3167541-3173517 GCA_020352495.1 Candidatus Latescibacterota bacterium | reverse complement strand
TGATCACGGTAAGCGATGCACTGTGTTCGTTTCAAACGTATCTCAGTCAACCCCAGCTTCCGCCCATGGGATGTGGTTTACAAGACGCCGTGGAACGCATGGATGTGGATTGCAACGAGTCGGTCACTCCGGGAGACGCCCTCTGTATTTTCCGACACTGGCTCGACGGGTCATGTAGTTTCTGCGACGATTCGTCTTCGGCTTCCGTTGGCGTGGCGGGCCGTGCCCGTGATGCGTTGCCGACTGTCGTCGTTCCCGAAATCCTCATCGACGGACACGATGTGACCATCCCTGTGAACCTAACTGGACAGCCCTCGCTCGATGCGTTTGGGTTCGAGGTGACATTCCCGTCGGATCGATTGGAGTACGCTGGCATGAAGTGGGCGGCTTCGATCGAGGAGTTTGATCAGCTCGACGGGCGAGTTGTTGAGAAGGGCCGGCTGCGACTGGGAGGCTACACGACGAGTGAGGTTGACGGAATGGATACCGGAATCGTCGAGGTGCAGTTTCGGGCGGGCGAAGAGCCGCTCGACGGCTTGGTGATCATCGAAGAGTTTGTGGATGATCTCGAGGGCGCGCCGGTGGTCGAAGTCTCGTTGGGGCAAGGGAACGACAACCCGGTTTTTCGGCGCTACGTCCTCCAACAGAATTACCCGAACCCGTTCAATCCGAGGACACTGATCGAGTATGAGATTCCCGATCACGCTGCTAATGTCCACGTTAAGTTGATAGTGTATGACGTTGAGGGACGGGTGGTGCGCGGACTCGTGGACACCCCCAAAGACGGCGGTGCCCACGAAGTCGAATGGGACGGGACGAATGATCACGGAAATCGGGTTTCGAGTGGCGTCTACTTCTGCGTGCTGCGGGCGGGAGGCATTCGGCTGGCAAAAAAAATGGTCGTGTTAAAATAACTCCCGTCTCCTTAGGTCTGAAAGCCGGGTTTTCCCGCGTAGGTGGATGGAATACCGTCCTAGTTGAGGAGACGGATCGGACTCGGACCCGCTACGTTGCCATCTCAAAGACGACCCTGTGAGTTCTTACTTTTGACCAGTGTGGGGGGGCGGATCTGACTCGAACCCACTAAGCTGCGATCTCAAAGACGACCCTGTGAGTTCCTACTTTTGACCAACGTGGGGAGCCAGTTTCTTTGGGGTGGGAACAGGCGTTCCGAAGGTTTGTTGGATCCTTACTCTCCGGTGATCGTAGACACCTGCTATCTGTGCAATGATCCAGGTGACTTGTGAGTGAAGACAATCAATCCTCGATCCGGTCGACACGGTTTAGTCTCAAGCGTCCACCCATTAGAGAAACCGCCTCGATTTCTCCCAGTTTGTTCTTCACAAACGTCAACTCGATGCCATCGAGCTGCTGGAGAAAAACAGTTTCGGACACCGGCAACAGCACGTCCTCCCCCTCGAAATGCGATATGGTAAGGCGGCCGCCAACCAGGTCGATCACGACGGGATAGTCGCCGACCTTGTAGGTACCGGTGTAGGCCTCAAGCGCTTCTGTGGAGATGTCGTATGGTTCGATCACGCGCGGCGTTGCCGCGTCGGACCAGCCGTACTCTTTGGCGACGGCGAAAGCGATGCCTTCCATCAGCGGAATCGACTTATTGGAATTGGACATGATGACCACACCATCGCCGCCTTCGACGGTCGCAATGAAACGGCACATGAATCCACGGGTGTGTCCGTAGTGACCGAACGACGCGCCCGCCGCTTTATCGCTGACGTCGAGCCCCAAGCCGTGTCCGCTTACGGGATCGTATAACATCAATTGGGTGAATTCTTGCGAAAGGACTTTGTTGGAATGGCCGGCGGAGGACCGCTGGATCTCGATAACGAATGCAGCAAGATCGCTGGCGGTGGACCACAAACCTCCGGCCCCCATATTATAGTAGACGTAGCCCCTCCCGGGGACGGGCTGGCCGTCGCCGGTGTGACCGGAGGCGGTATGGGCGAGGAGCGCTGCCGGCAAGGGTTGTTCGAATGTGCTGTGGTTCATCTCAAGCGGGTTGAGAACGCGTTCCTCCATGATTTGCGGGAACGGCTTGCGCTCCACATCTATGAGGAGCTGCTGGACGATCGCATAGCCTTCGTTGGAATAGCGGTGTTCGCTGCCCGGAACCATGTCTACAGTCACCGGTCCGGCTGCGGTTGGCCCCTCGCCACGGAGGATTTGTAGCAATGTCGGCGCCTCGCCTGCCGGGCCTCCATCGTCGACGGTAAACGACGACACGCCGGCGGTGTGGCTCAACAGCCTTCGCAGCGTGACTTTTTCAGTGGCCGTGAAATCATTTTCTGGAATCTTCCACGAGCTGAGGTAGTGGTTGACGTCGGTGTCTAGGTCGATCTTGCCTTCGGCCGCGATACTCAGTGCGGCCATCGCTACAACGGGCTTACTCACCGACGCGGCCTGAAACATCGCGTGCGGATCGAGTACCTCGCCGGCCAGTTTCACACCCCACGTCCGCGCCCACTCCACACGGCCGTTATGGACGACGGCCACGCTCACGCCCGGGATGTCGAGCTTCTCCATCATCCCAGCAATCGTGAATACGTCTGACATCGTGCCTCTTACGACGACGGCCGGCAGCACACCCGCCTCTACGCGTGCGACACGTGTGTCAACAGCTGAAGAGCGATCCTGCTGGCCATCCAGGCAGCCAACCACGGCCATCGCGAAACAGGCTATCGTAATGGTAATTACGTGTCTCATCATGTTCACCTCCTTACGGACACTTTGTTCATAGGGTCAGAGGCGACTAGGGGCAAAGCAATAATGACCAGCGGTTCGATTACGCTGACGGATACCGTTCGCCATCGTAAAAGCGCCATTCGTCACCGAACGTTGTTGTACCGACTGTGCGTATGGTATGTTGGAGTAGTCTTCGTGAAGGAACAACCAGTGACCGTAAAGACCTGGAAAAATCGGATCGTGCTGCACGTTGGCCTGTGGCTGGTGGTGTGGGTGGCATTTTACCTGATGGTCCAGTTTGATGAAGGGCATGCGGAAGCCGTCCAGATCACAATGCCGATTATCCTAGCCGGTCCTCTGCCCGTGTATGTCCACTTTGTTGCACTCGCCCGTTTGTTCGAGCGGCGTCGATACCTCGCCTACGTCATTTCGCTGATCGCGATCGTCGCCGTGTCGTCGCTATGGGCTGAATTCGTTCATTCTCTCGTCGTCAACGATCCCGACTCCCACACCAACGGTCTTGGCCTGGCCGTGATGTACCTGACATTCAGTACGGGTTTTCGCTACTTTAGCCGGGGAATGAGCCAGCAGTACCGGCTGCAAGAGACAGAGTTCAAACAGCTCCAAACCGAGATGGCGCTGTTACGATCGAGGGTCGACCCGCATTTTATGATGAACACATTGAACAACTTGTATGCGCTGAGTCTCGACCGGGATCCGCGGCTACCAGACTTGATCCTGAAACTGTCCGAACTGATGCGGTACCTGCTCGACACCTCGAAGCAAAAGTCGGTGCCCCTGGTCGACGAGATCCGGTTTGTTAAGAACTACGTGGAGTTCGAGAAGCTTCGGCTGAACGAAGGAGCTGATGTACGCCTGCGCGTGGAGGGCGAGTCTGGATCACGGCAGGTGGCGCCGATGTTGATGATCCCGTTGGTAGAAAATTGCTTCAAACACGGTCTCAGAGGTGGCGGAGAGGGAAACAGCGCACACATCCATATCGACATCGATGTGAGCGACGAGCGGATACGATTTGCGGCTGAAAACGATAAGGCAATGCAAGCAGCGTCCACGTATGGCATGGGGCTGGAGATTCTGGAACGGCGGTTGGCGTTACTCTACCCGGATCGATATCAGTTGTCGATCTCCGATGACGGCGGCACGTACAAAGTGGAGATGATACTGTGGGTGTGACGTTTCGATGCCTGGTCGTCGATGATGAGCCACTGGCTCGGCGAGTGATCAAGAAGTACATCGCCGATGTACCGTGGCTTGAGTTGGCGGGGGAGTGTGGAAACGCGCGCGAGGCGGCGGCTTGGCTTCACGCGAACGACGCTGATGTAATGTTCCTGGACGTTCGTATGCCGGGCTTGAGTGGTCTCGACTTTCTGGGCACCCTCATCGAGCGGCCGTTGGTGATCCTGACAACCGCGCACTCGCAGTATGCTCTGGCGGGATATGACTATTCGGTGGCGGACTTTCTCCTCAAGCCCGTGTCATTCGAGCGCTTCATGAAAGCCGTCAACAAACTTGCATCCAGGACCAGCGCCCAGTCTCCGACAAAAGACTTTGCCTTCATGCGCGCCGACCGGGCGGATCACCGGGTACGATTTGCGGAAATCCGTTACCTGGAAGCGTACGGCAACTATGTTAAGGTCTACCTGGACAGCGGAATGATCCTGGTAGCCGGAACACTGTCCGCCATGGAACAAATGCTGCCGCCCGACCGGTTCCTGCGCGTACACCGCTCGTTCGTTGTCGCAATCGATCGAATCGACAGGATCGCGTCCGCTCAGATCCACATCGCTGGCGATGAAATTCCGATTGGCAGATCTTATCGGAAGGAGGTCGGGCGAATTGTTGACCTGCAACGATAATTCTGTAAGGTCACTTCAGAATACTGAGATGGTTTCGTATCAGGGTATCATCTGAGGAGCCATTTTCTAATCCACGCCGCAATAACAAGTCAAATGGCGGCCAACCATTAAAAAAACGCGTGACACTAGGATTACCGTTTGACCTACCCCGTAGTGTCCGAGAACTCGGTCGTTCTACGACTCAACCACTTCCTCCCGGTGCAGCGCGGCCGAAGCAGCTGATCCGCGTCGGCGGCGGGATCTATCACACAAACAAATCGGTGAGCTTCTGGCTGTTGTCGGCTTCTCACGGATGCCTAGGATTCCAGTCGAACCCGGTCGCTAGCCGTTGGTGGAATGGAAGACAGAATTTCCTAAGGACGCGGAACATTTGGAAAAAGGTCACGATCGGAGCCCAGTTTTTAGAATCGGAACCAACGCCCCTCCGGTTAACACAATTCTGTTCTCACGAAAACCCCAAAAACTGAGAACATTCCGAAGAGGGTTACGGGTGGGGAGCCATTGACGTTCGTAACTCTCTTCGGAATCCTACGCTTGAGAGCAAGCGATCGGATTTCTAGGATTTCACATTTCCCACATCTTCAGATGACCTTAAAACTCAACCGATCCATCAAAGCAGGGCGGAAGCTGCCGCCGTTAACCGAACGGACTTTCCACCATGAGGATAAAGCCTGAAGGGCCAGTCGAATCGCTCTCAAAGTCTCAAATTCTGAACACTGTTCTCTAGTTTGGTTAACACAGTCCACCGTCAATGGACTCGTTTGTTTGGGGTGACGGACCTCTGATACGTCCACATCTACCTAGAGCTCAACGAGTTGATCCTGTACAGCCGTTCGACACTCGGCTATAATGGGACCACTCCCAAGATCCGCACCTTTTGTGTTACCCACCACGTTGCTAACCTGCTGGAGGGTAAAATGATCGGCCAGACCATATCCCACTACAAGATCCTCGAGAAGCTCGGAGAGGGTGGTATGGGTGTGGTCTACAAGGCAGAGGACACCCGGCTGGGCCGTATTGTGGCCCTCAAGTTCCCACCCTTGGATCGGCTCGAAGACGCCGAGGACGTTGAACGGTTCAACAGAGAAGCCCGGGCGGTCTCGGCGCTCAACGACCCTCACATCGCAACGATCCACGAACTGGATGAAGTCGACGGGAGAAAGTTCATCGTTCTTGAGTATATCCCGGGCGGTACGCTCAAAACGTTCGCGAAGAATGTTCATGACGCCGGTCGCAATTTGAGTCTGGAACAGGTCGTTGATTTCGGTGTCCAGATCGCCGAAGGCCTCGCCCACGCCCACGATAACGGGGTCGTCCACAGGGATCTCAAACCGGACAATCTCCTGCTAACTGATAAAGGACAGGTCAAGATCACCGATTTTGGATTGGCCAAACT
>CP070677.1:3162055-3167441 GCA_020352495.1 Candidatus Latescibacterota bacterium | reverse complement strand
GAATCGAACCGCCGAATAAAGGTTTTGCAGACCTCTCCCTTAGCCACTTGGGCACGCCGCCCGAAAAAAAATGGAGCGGGAAACGGGACTTGAACCCGCGACATCCACCTTGGCAAGGTGGCGCTCTACCACTGAGCTATTCCCGCTCGGAGTCTAAGTATATGTTTAAAACGCGTTATGTCAACCGCATTCTCCCACGTCGGCACCGCGTGGTACGTCCGCCGAGCCGTCCCACGGACACCCCAACCGGTCAGCAAACGCTCGTTCCTCAAGCGTTCCTCACTGGGTTTGCGTTTTCTTTTGGAGAACGATCGGGCAGCCTACAATCCATGCGTCTCCGTACCCCGCGTCGCGGCACCGCTTGAGCAGTGCTTCCGCCTCTTCCCGCGTTGGACAGTTACCTGTGCGAACCTTGTAAACCCCGTCGATCAAATCGATATATGCCGGAACGCCAAGCGTGGCCTCGACGGTCTCCTTGACCATCCGTGCCGACACCTCGTTGCCCGATGCCAGTACCTGCACTCGGTACCCGTTCATTGTTTTGGGAGCCGTTTGTTCTGGCGCTGCTTCGGTCGCGGGTTCGGCAACCGGCTCCACGTTCTCGACCGAAATCGCTTCCTCACCGACCGGCATCTCCTCGAACGTGTCGACTCGATCGACTTCCTTCCGGACTTGCGATTCGGGAAGTGGAGGTATCGTTCCCTCCGATTCCAGTTTGTATGGCTTAGCACTTCGATCGCGCGCGGGTTGATGCTTTCGAGCCGATGTGCAGCCGGCCAATACGAAACACACCATCATCACCACGGAGATCCCGACGTGCAACGCTCGACAGTTGACTTGACGCATAAGGTCTCCTTTTGTTTCGCCTGGGAAAATACGACTCGTGCGGAGGTTAACTTAGGATCGCGTACGATGAAAAGCGGGAATTTTGCCCTCTCCGTTTGGTCTCATTTCGTGCAGTCCGATGAGCGCAATTCCACAGGAAAGTCGTCATCCACGGGTTCGAGATCCCCCTCACCCACCCGCTATCTCGCGTTAGTAAGACTCGAGAGCCCCGGCGACGTCGTCCCAATTGTACTCGGTCTCGACCCGATGGCGCCCCTCGTCGCCGCGTCTTGCGACCTCGTCTCGGCTTTCGAGCAGTCGTGCAATCTGTCCTTGTAAGCTATTGACATCATTTGTCTTAAAATAGACAGCCACATCACCGCCGACTTCCTGATTCTCCGGGATATCGCTGAGCAAAACGCAGCGGCCAAACGCCATTGCCTCGCACGGCGTGATCGGAAGCCCTTCGAGCTCGGAGGCCAACACATAGAACCGGCAGTTGGAATAGAGCTCCTCGAGCACGTCACCGTAGAGATCCCCGGCAAAGACGACTCTGTCGTCGGCCATCGCTTCGAGCTTCTCGGAGTATGTGGTCCGGGGATACTCGCTACCCACGATGATCAGCTTGACGCTCGTCTCGATACCAGAAAACGCTTCGATCAAACAGTGGAGTCCCCTGTCCGGGATGATGCGGCCGACGGTAAGGATAAAATCGTCTCCCTCCAATCCGTATGCACCGATCTTCTGCGGCGGACGCGGCGGCGAAATCGACGCGCCGTTGGGGATGTACCGTGCCTTGACCCCATAACGCGTCTCGACGTAGTCCGAAATGATTCGCGAAACGGCAACCACACCGCTGCTGTGTCGCACACCGGTTTCTTCACCCCTTACCATCACACGCTTCGCCCACTTCCCCCACTTTACCTGCCGCCAGTCGAGCGCATGAATCGTGGAGACGACCGCCCCGCCCGACACCCGCGCCACCGGTGCAAACGCCGATGGCCCGATCCCGTGAAAATGAACGATGTCAAAGGAGCGTCGGATCGACGACTCGGCCGCACAGAGAAACGAGTGTGTCGCCGCGTCGAGATGTTTGGTGTTGAGGCTGGGGCGATACAGAAGTCTGACGTCTTTGTAGCTGAGCCCCGAAGACGTCACTTTGAAACCATCGGTGCCGGCAAGCTCCGACCGATTGGGTTTGAAACGGCTTCGGCAAAACGCCGTCACGTCGTGCCCCTTGGCAGCCAGACGTGTGGAGAGCTGTTCGACATGCGTTTCGATACCGCCAAAACGAGCCGGGACGCTCTTTTGTCCGATCATCGCTATTCGAAGCCGCTTGTTCATATCAAAAAACGTCAGCCCCGGACGCGCCGCTCTTCCAGGGCCCTTCGGTAAATGGTCTCGAGCGCCTCCATGTGCTTTGCCTCGGTCAGCCTCTCGTCGACCGCGCGCCGCCCCTCGGCCCCGATCTTACGCGCAAGCTCTTCGTTTTGCCATAACTCCTCGATTCGCTGTGCGAGGTCCTTCGAATCACCCACCTCAAACACGACGCACCCACCCATGTCCGCGAACTCGGGCAAACCGCCCATATTGGAAACGATCACTGGGACCCCGTGGCTCATAGCCTCTAGCACGGTAAAGGGCGCGTTCTCCGGCCACTCCGATGGCATGACCACCACCGTCGCCCCCGCAACGACACGGTCCAACACGGGCTTCGAAAGATAACCGGTAAAGGTCACCCTCGCCTCCCTCTGTGACCCGATCCCGGCCTCGAGGATCTGACGAAGCGGACCATCGCCGCATACCACGAGACGGACGCCGTCACACCGATCGGTTGCAGCGAACAGTGTGGGAAGCCCCTTCTCTCTGTCCAGCCGGCCAAAGTACAGGACATATTTTGACGGGAGATTCTCCAACGTCGCTTTGGTGTCGTCCAAACCGCCGGTCCTCGCGCCGTCCAAGACATACGGCGCAAGATAGATCACACGATCGGCCCCAAACCCCTCGGCGATGAAACGTTCACGCATGTAACGGCTCGGGGCCAAAAAAAATCGGACTCCATCGTATATTCGTGTCATTCGCTGCCAGTAGGCCTCTATCGACAACAACAGACTCCGCACAAACGAGCCGTGGTTACACCGCGTAAGCGCCGCCCGGTAAAAACGACCCCCGGCACACCGTTCGCAGTAACGCTTGCCATCGAAGAACTTGTAGTTTGGACAAATGAGCTTGTAGTCATGGAGTGTCATCACGACCGGAATTCCCACTTCCCTGAGAACGGGGATGATCGACGGCGTGAGCTGGTGGTAGATATTGTGAAGATGGGCGATATCGGGGCGGGTCTTTTTGATCAGCCGATCGAGTCTGGCCGCGGCTTCCTTCGAACGGATGAACGAGAACCCCTTGGGAACATCGTCCAGCCGCGTTGGACGCTCACTGTAATCCCTCTCTCCGACAAAATATTCCGAATGCGACGACTCGATGTTATCCGGGTGACGCATCGAAAAATGAATGACGGTGTGCCCCCGCCGTTCCAACGATCGGGATACCGAAAAGAAGTACCGCTCCGACCCACCCTTTTCGTAAAAGAACTTGTTTATCTGGAGAACACGCATACTGGATAACGGAACGCGGGGCGGAGACGTCAGGTCTTGAGATGATTCTTGATCTTTTCCTTCGCGATCCATGTCAGGGCCTTTGGCAGATTCCGCCTGAGAGCGGAACGAGCGGTACAAATCATCCAACACTTCTCACAGCCTTTGATCTCTGCTCTAACCTGATCCGCCCTTTCGCTCTCCCACACTTCTTCGAATGTGTGACCCTTGAGGTCCCCCATGATCGAGGGGATCGTCAGACACGGATAAACAAGACCTTCCGGCGCGAGGTAGAAAAAATCTATTCCCGCGCGGCATTCGAGCAACCGTCTCCCCTCCTCATTGAAAAGCAGTGAGCCGGACTCGTAATAGGCCCTCATCCATCTCTTGGGATGATGGCTCAATAGCTCTTTTTTGATTACGTACCCCAGCGCGTCGGTCAACGCACCGACCTTGACCTGATCGTTGGCCTGAGTGCTGAAGTAGATGTCCGAGTTTTGGGCAACCGCCATGGTAAACTCGAAGCCCATCGACGTCGCGAGGTCATAGACCCTTTTCATCTCATCGGCATTATCGTTCATCGCGGTAAACCCGATCCTCACGTTTCCGAATTCCCTCTCCCTGAGTTGCTGGAGTGTTTTGAGCGTTTTCTCGTACGCCTTCTTGATCCCCCGAATCTTGTTGTGCGTCTCGCCAATTCCGTCGAGCGAAACACCTATACCGATTTTGGGGATCCATTTCCTGAGCTCCTCCATTTTGGTGATGATCTGTTCGCTCCGAAAGCCGTTCGTCGACACGACGATCCGTGGGCCGTTGCATTTTTGATGGATGACCTTGACGATGTCGATGATGTCCTTCCTCATAAAGGCTTCGCCACCGGATATATTGACGTCCCTGAGCGTCGATGGGACCTTGGCGTAGTCATCGACCGTCAGATACTCTTGAGGTTTGAGCTGCCAGATGTTGCACATGTCGCACCGCGCGTCGCACCGGTAGGTGACGGCGATGATCGTGTCCGTGGGATATCCGATCTGGCTCATATTGATAACCTATTAACTTAAAAGGCTTTCGAAGAGAGTCTCGTACTTGGAGACCATGTCTTGTACGGTGTACCGGCTGATCACCGTCTCTCTCGCATGTTCGATAATCTGTTGTGTTTCTTGACTTTTGTCAAATATATGACAAATCGCCTGAGAAAGTCCAACCGCATCTGCCGGAGCAATCAGCCTGCCATTCCATCCGTCCTCGATGATATCGGGCACCGAGCCCACAGCGCTCGCCACTACCGGAGTTCCCGCCGCCATGGCCTCGAGGACGGCCAACGGGAGCGTTTCCACCGCGGGGTGTGACGGAAGCACGAGAACGTCGGAGAGGTGAAGCAGCGCGGGGATGTCATCACGGACCCCCAGAAACCGCACCGAGGAGACGAGGCCAAGACGGTTCCTCATTTCCTCGAGCGCGCCTCGCCTGGGCCCGTCACCGATGATGAGTAACTTGAGACGAAGATCCGGACGATCGCGCGCCAGTGTATCTGCCGCCTCCAGCAGGGCTTCGTGGGCCTTCTCGGGCCGAAGCGCCGCGACCATGGCGACCACGCGATGCTCGTCCGAGATTCCCAACTCGCGTCGAAGCCCATCCACCACACCCCGATCAGCCTTCTCGTACCGGGTGGCGTCGATCCCGTTCTCGATAACGACAATCTTGGCGGCGTCGACTTCCTCCACATCACGCAGATACGCCGCGTGTGTTGCGCTGAGCGCCACAACACGGTCGGTAAACCTCATGAGCAGCCGGTCGAACGCCGTAAAGCTCTTCCGGCTGTCCATCCGCCCCGTCGAGTGCGACACGACAACACGACGCGGAACCCGTGCCGCGATCGAAGAGAGACGGCCCCAAAACATCGCGTTGTGATGATCGAGTGAAAAAAGAATGTCCGGCCCAAACCGCTTGAGACGCGGCACAAGTCT
>CP070677.1:3155571-3161955 GCA_020352495.1 Candidatus Latescibacterota bacterium | reverse complement strand
TGCATCCGGTCCCTTGAGGAGCAGAGATGATAGGTCAGACCATTTCTCACTATAAGATCCTCGAAAAGCTCGGTGGGGGTGGGATGGGTGTCGTCTACAAGGCAGAGGACACCAAGCTCAAACGCACCGTTGCCCTCAAATTCCTCCCTCCCGAGCTGACCCGGGACAAGGACACCAAAACACGGTTTGTCCAAGAAGCCCAAACGGCCTCCTCACTCGAACATCAAAATATCTGCAACATACACGAGATCGACGAAACGCCGGATGGTCGAATGTTTATTGCCATGGCCTGCTACCAGGGTGAGACGGTGAGGCAAAAGCTCTCGAAAAAACCATTGGGATTGACCGAAGCGGTTGACATTGCGATGCAGGTCGCACGCGGTTTGGCCAAAGCTCATGAACAGGGGATCATGCATCGTGACATCAAACCGGCGAATATTTTTGTGACTGAGGATGAGCAGGCAAAAATCTTGGATTTCGGTTTGGCCAAACTGGCAGGTGAAAAAGGCGTCACAAAAACCGGAACCACGGTCGGGACCGCTGCCTACCTCTCCCCCGAGCAGGCGCTTGGCCAAAAGATAGACCATCGGACGGATATCTGGTCGCTTGGTGTCACCCTGTACGAGATGATTGCGGGTAAGCGACCGTTCGACGCCGAGCACGAGCAAGCGTTGTTCTACTCCATCGTAAATCAGGATCCGGAGCCGTTGACGGGGTTGAGAACCAGGGTCCCCATGGAGCTGGAGCGGATCGTCATGAAGGCGATGGCAAAGGATCCCGGTGACCGCTACCAACATGCAGATGATCTTCTCGTCGATCTCCGGTCGGTGCACAGCGATCTCGAATCCGGGACGATATCAAAACTCACCCCGAAGAAGAGGCGTAGCAGAAAACGCCGGATCCTGCTTTTTGTCAGCATACCCGTTGCCTTGGCAATCATAGTTGTTGGTCGATATTACGTGTTTCCACCGGGTGCGGGTGCGATTGACTCGATTGCGGTGCTACCGCTCGAGAATCTTTCCGGGGACCCGGAGAAGGACTACGTCTCCGATGGAATGACGGAGGCCCTTATCGCGAATCTGGCAAAGATCCGGGCGTTGAAGGTGATCTCCCGAACATCGGTGATGCGTTACAAACGAACAGACAAGTCGCTCCCCCAGATCGCCAAAGAATTGAATGTAGATGCGGTCGTGGAGGGTTCGGTCATACTGGTGGGAAACCAGGTGAGGATCACGGCACAGTTGATCGAAGCAGCAACGGACAGACACCTGTGGGCGGAGGAATATGCGCGAGACTTTCGCGACGTGTTGTCGTTGCAGAGCGAGGTCGCCAGAGCGATCGCCCGGGAGGTCAGGATCGAGCTGACGCGTGACGAGCAGGTGCAGCTGACAAGAGTCCGGGAAGTGCCCCCCGAAGCGCAAGATGCTTACATGAAGGGGCGGTACCACTGGAACAAACGGACCGAGGAGGCGATACGAAGAAGTGCTGAATATTTCGAGTCGGCGATCGAGATCGATCCCGATTTTGCCGCGGCGTATGCGGGACTGGCCGATGCGTATATGACGATGGGGTCGTGGGGGTTCCTCAAGATCCAAGAGGCCTATCCCAAATCGATGAGATTCGCGAGAAAAGCCCTGGAGATTGATGACGATCTCGCCGAGGCGCATGCGACACTGGCCCTCTTGAGATACACCTACAGCCTGGACTGGCGCGGAGCGGAAAGCGGGTTCAAAAGAGCTATCGAAATTCAACCCAGTTACGCAACCGCGCGTCAGTGGTACGCACAGTATTTGTTGTTTAGCCTGCGGTTCGATGACGCTCTCGAGGAAATCAACCGCGCTCTCGAATTCGATCCACTCAAGCCGATCATAAACTCGACTCGGGCGTTGATCCTTTACTACTCCGGTCACATCGAGGAGGCGCTGGAACAAATACAGACAACCCTAGAGATAAAAGCCGACTTTTTTGCCGCTCATTATCAATTTCAACTCATCTACGCCGGAGAAAGGATGCACGGGGAGGCGTTGGATGGGCTGGAACGCATCTTTTTGTACCGTGGAGCGGATGCGGATGATATCGCCTTGATGCGAGAGACATTTGATACATCGGGGATCGAAGGAGTGTACCGGTGGTCACTTGGAATGTGGACCAAGCTCTCGGATCGCGGGTACGTCGATCCGTACAACTTTGCCGCCAATCACGCGGCGCTCGAGGAGAAGGACGAGGCGTTCGAATGGCTCGAGAAGGCGTACAGGGAGGGCAGCTACCTGAGTATCATTCTGATACGGGTGGATCCGCGATTCGAATGTCTTCGCTCAGATCCGCGGTACCCGAGCTTGCTCAGAAGAATCGGTGTGGAATCGTGATTGGGTATACTACGTTGCACAGACTTTAGCAACATGACAGATCATCCAACGCCATCTTCCACAACGCCTTTTTCTTGTGTGAGATGTCGGTTGCCGGTTTTGGTGCTATACTAAAAGAGGGCATTCGTGCGGAAACGCAACCTTGTGGGCGGGACGAACCGCCCGCATGATCCTCCCCACATGAGAAGATTCGATCAGCAACTGGTGCCCGGGCAAAGGAGGTGGTGAAGCTACCAAATTAGCGGGTATCAACGTCGGATCTTCACCAGCCGACCAAATCAACTGGTTCGCCACCGAGCCAGACTGAATTGTTGAGTGGTTCTTGCGTTATCATATTCCTTCTCAGCAACTATGGAGGGACATGATGAGAAATCCCCTGACTGTGTTCTTGTGTGTTCTCTTCGTGCTGACATCACTCCATTCGGTAGCCTGGGCAAAGGGCACCCAGAACGGGCTCTCCCGCTACAAATTTATCACCCCCCCACCACCACCCGCGCAACAACCTGACATCGGGGGCTCGATGTATCAGTCAGCGGCGGCCAATACGACCGTCTTGGGGTGGTGGCAGTTTGATGATCCTTTTACGGGATCCTGCGATCCGCAAGGATGGACCGCAAAAGACATAACCGCCCAGGATGCGGTCTACTTCCACGTCGATGGTAACGATCCCATGGATCCCGGTTGTCATGGAATGACACCGGTGAATGGCCTCAAATCGATGTGGTGTGGACAGTGGGTAACCACGGGCGACCCGTGGTGTGGCTGGGCGACGCTCCCAGGCTATGGAAATGGTTGGGAGCAGCTTCTGGTGTCCGACACGTTGGTGTACAACACGCTTAACTGGTCGTGGACGGCGGTATGGGATTGCGAGCCTGCCTACGATTTCACGTACGTGGAGTACTACGATCCCGCGCAATCGGCGTATGTCGCCCTGCCCGTGAATGGTGGTACCGGATACTACGACGGCGCGGGTGGGCCACAAACCGAGGGTCATCAAATCAATCTTGGTCCTACTGGTTGGACGGTTCTCCGCTACCGGTTCGTCTCGGACAGTGGCTGGTCAGACGAGGACGGTCTGTGGCCGACCAACGAGGGCGCGTTCAAGGTCGACGACATCACCGTGTTGTGTCAAAGCGGTCCCACGTATTTCCATGATTTCGAGACCGAATCCTGTGGGCAAACCCAGTCCAACGATGGCTTCTGGGAGGGGCAGATGACGCCGCCGTTTGGCACCTACGCGCACCTCGTTCCGGGGGCGACGGTCCTCCAGGAGGACCCGTGCATGCGCATCCTCTCATGTGTCTGGGCGTTTTTTGATGATCCTGCGGTGACCAACTATGCCTGTGGCGGACATCCGCTTCAAGGCGCGGTTCCCTATGGACCCGATGAGAATGGTCTCTACATGCAAAACGAGATCTGGTCACCCATGGTGCCGATTGCGGGATCGGGTAACCAGTTCCTACTCCAATTCCTTGTCTACCGCGATCTTCCTCTCGATGCCCTTCTGTTTTACATATGGGGTGTTCGCGGTATTGGTGCGAGTGGTTGTCCGGATAGTTGGGGCGACTATGGATTCGTCTATTATGGTGGTAAGGGTTGGTTTCGGAACACCATCGACGTCGGACCGCTGATCTTTGGCGGAGCCGTTTCGGTCCAGATGAAGTTCGGTGTGTGGGATATGTGTCAGTACTGGTGCGGTGTCTATGGCACCGGGGCCTGTCATTCCCACGGCGCGCTCTTTGATCAGGTCCGGCTCGTTAGAGTCGATACCCAGGGCCCCCAGTGGCAGGTCCGTCACATCGATCTCTTTCAGGACAACTTCTCCGAGGACGGAACGGTGACCGGGACCGCCCGTGCGGACATGGCCATCGATATGCTTCCCAACGCCAATCCGAACATCCTTCCGGGGGATTCGATCGTTGTCGAGGTCACCGACCCCGACGGACTGGGAACCGATCCCCAATTCGGTGGGGCATCGGTCTACCTGTTTGTCGAAGTGACCGATCGGAACGGCGTACCAAAGGCCGGCAAAGACGGCCTGGCCATCCAATCACCGGATAACGTCCGTTATCCGGGCGATCCAAACGCCGGTGTGATCCGATACCCTTACTGCGGGAGTGTCGGCAACCCGTCGGCGCCACCGGGCTTGCCCCCCGGTTGGGATCAGTATCGGATGGATGAGGTGTATTCCGCGGGCGGGGGTTTGGTTCAGGACAGATACTGTGCCGATCTGATGGATATCGCAAACGGTCTCCACGTCAACGAGGACCAGTTGCTCAATGTCGGTGTGTTTACGCCCACCGATGTGATCTGGTATTTCCTTGGCGCGAAAAACACCCTGGGGCAGTGGACATTCTGGCACCGCACGATCGCGGGTCAGGGTGTGAGCCGCCAGACGGGTGTGGTCGCCGACGCGGCTGGGGACGCTTGCGAGTTTTCCATTTTGCCGGATGCCGGTTTGCAGCCGGGTGAGAATGGCGACATCCTCTTTGTCGATGACGCGGACGACCGCGGCGGGCCCGCCCAGCTTTACTTCGACACGGCGTTCAAGAGCTTGCTCATCGCGGATCGTGTCGACCGTTTCGATGTGCTCGGTCCTTCATCGGTTGTCGGTAACAGTCTGGCGTCCCGCGTCAAAAATGTCGCGACACAGATCATCGGAGATCCGGACGAGATCTACCAGAAGATCCTGTGGAACTCGAGCTACCTGAGTAGTGGTCTTATCGGTGACGGCGGTGTTCCCAACGGGGGTAGTGGCCCGGATAAATCGGATGACTTTGGTTTGCTAAACCTCTTTCTCGACAATCATCCGAACAATCCCGGTGTGTATGCCGCCGGTGATGACCTACCCGAAGAATGGGTCTCGCTAACCGGGCCCGGCGCTGTGGCGGTCAGGAGCATCTATATGAACTACAACCTGGCCAGCTGGGATCACGTGAGTGTTGGCGAGCCGGTCAACCCACTCGTGTGCAGCGGGTTGCCGGGGTCTCACCCCGTGTTCGATCCACCGCAGTCGCCGTCCGGTCCGGACTGCTTTTACGTCTACGGAGGATGTCCGCTGATCAACGACTTTGACGTATTGGAGGCCATCGGCTTATCGCGGATGGAGATGAGCTACACCAACCCGGCAAACGGCGCTGTTCTTGCACAAGCAACACCAAACGGCGCTGGCACGACGGCGCGGTTCGTCTTGGCGGGTTTTGGTTACGATTTCATTCGCGACGACGTCGTTGGCCAGATTGCGCCCGACCGAGTCGAGTTCTTGCGGGATATCCTCGTGTGGCTCGAAAACGTTATTCCCGAGCCTGTGGGAGTCGATCCGCTTGTGTTCGAAAATCGTCTGCATGACGCCTACCCGAACCCGTTCAACCCAACGACGACGATCAGGTACGAGATCAAAGAACAAGCACAGGTGACGCTCAAGATCTACAACGTGGCCGGGCAGTTGGTGCGGACTCTGGTGGACGAGGTGCAAACACCGAAAGAAGGCGGCTTCACAAAAGAGTGGAACGGCCTCAACGACCAGGGACAGCTTGTCTCAAGCGGTGTGTACTTCTACAGACTGGTGACGAAGAGCTTCTTGCAGACGAAGAAGATGGTTCTTTTGAAGTAAGGGGATTCGGAATCAGAGCTGAGGGCAAGGGGTCGGTGTCACGAGACACCGGCCCCGCAGTTTGTTAATCAGTTAGTTGACTCGTGTTAAGCACGCATTGATTCGCGCCGATATCTGTGGTATAATTTCCCTGCAACGTTGACAAAGACATCCCCGAGCGAGTGCACCATTTAGAAATTCGATAGAGCCAAGATTACGATGAAGATTCTTGGTTAGTTTTTTGCCGGTTTTCCCTGCCTGACAGAAGGGTAGGGTCGTGCGGTTTGCCGTCTGCAAGGAGGTGGTCGGCTGGGCACTCGGTACCGCGCAATTCGATTCGCATAAGATTCAAGTATGATTCGAACCAGACGAAATTGTCTAAATTGTTCGAGAGATGTTTGGGTATTCACTTTCCTTCTCAGCAAC
>CP070677.1:3128589-3155471 GCA_020352495.1 Candidatus Latescibacterota bacterium | reverse complement strand
TATCATACACGGCAATTATCAGTAGAACGACTCGGGGTCCACATCCCAACGAATCTCGACCGAACTACCGCCTCGTTCGCGATCGGCCACTTTTTGATACAAGCTCAACAACTCCCGTTTTTGTGAGCCGGTGAGCTTCCCCTTGATCAACACCTGATTGCGGTACCGGTTCTTGACTCTTTCGATTGGAGGAGGTGCCGGTCCGAGAATGTCAAGGGTTTGTCCTGCAAAACATCGGCGTGCCTCGTCGGTCCAACACCGAACAACCCGCTCGAGCGTTTCCTTTTTGTACGAAGCAAACGATGCGAGGACGATTCGCGAAAACGGCGGGTATCCGAGTTGTTTCCTCACCCTGAGCTCTTCTTTCATGAAGCCGTCGTAATCATGTGACTCGAGATATTGGAACGCATAGTGGTCGGGCATGAAGGTCTGAACCACAACCTCCCCATGACCACCCGACCGGCCCGCTCTTCCCGCGACTTGAATCAGTTGTTGAAACGTGCGCTCGGAGGACCGGAAATCGGGGTAGTTGAGGCTCTCCTCGGCGTAGAGTACACCCACGAGGTTTACGCGTGGGAAATGGTGACCTTTTGCCACCATCTGAGTTCCGATGAGGATCGGATACTCCCCCGTTCCGAACTTCTCGAGAACGTTGCGATGACCTTCCTTCCCGCTCGTCGTGTCCGCATCCATGCGAAGGATCCCAACTCCCGGAAACAGCCCAGCGAGATCGAGCTCCACCCTTTGCGTCCCGGCTCCCGCAAAGAACAGCTTGGGACTCGAGCATTGATCGCAACGGTTCACCGGGGCCCTGTTGTAACCGCAGTAATGGCAGCTCAGCCGTTTTGCGACCCGATGATAGATCAGCGAAATATCGCAGTTTTTGCAACGCGCGACCCAGCCACAGACGTTGCACTGGACGAATCTGGCGTGTCCTCTCTTGTTTAGGAAAAGGATGCTCTGCGATCCTTTTCGGACGTTGTGCTCGAGGCGCTCCAGGAGAAATGTCGAACAGAACGCCCCCTCCAGAGTCTCGCTCCGCAAGTCGACCAGATGGATTTTTGGAAGCGCCGTCCCTTCCACCCGCCTTGGGAGTTTTAGATATAGGTACCGATTCTCGAGCGCAAGATGGAGCGATTCCGCGGAGGGAGTTGCCGAACCGAGAAGCACCGTGAGGTTTTCGAACTTACCCCGCATCAAAGCGACACTCCGGGCATGATACCGGGGTTTGTCTTCTTGTTTGTACGAGTCGTCCTGTTCCTCATCGACGACGATGAGTCGCAGTCGTCGAATGGGACTAAATATGGCGGACCGTGGACCCAGTACGATCCGGCAGACTCCTCTCTCGATTTTTTTCCAAATGTCGTATCGTTCCGCGCCGGTCAATCGGCTGTGCATAATCGCGATCTCGTCCCCGAATACCCGTTTGTAACGCGCCACTGCCTGGGGAATGAGTCCGATTTCGGGAACCAGTACAATGCATCCTTCCCCCCTCTCCAGCACGAACTTGGCGGCACGAATATAGAGCTCCGTTTTCCCGCTCCCCGTGACTCCGTGAAGAAGAATCGGACTAAACTGCCCGTTTGACACGGCCTCGGTGATGGATCCGAGCGCGTTTTTTTGATCCACGTTGAGTTGGACGACACGGGCTTCGATCGACTCTAACGTGGAAGCCGGCGCGCCGGTCTCCAGTTCCACGATCTTTTTGTCGATCAACCCTCGAACGTGTGCCCCATTGAACCGCCATTTTTTCGTGACCCTTTGGTAATCGACCCTTCCGCCGGCCCGCGAAATCCGCCGCACGAGCTCCAGCTGACGCGGCGCTCTACCCAATCTGGTCTCAACGGTGTCCAGTTCCTTTTCGCTCAACAGGAGCTTGATCATTCCCTGCACCCGCGCCCTTTTTTTCGCGCGTTTCAAGACCGGTGGCAAGACTGCTTGGGCCGCTTCTCCCATTGAACACCCATAGTATGAGGCCATCCACTCGGTGAGCTTCAACAGGTGACCGGCAAGGTACGTGTCCGAAATCCTGCGGATCGGCTTGATCCGTTGAACATCGCTCTTCTCGACGAATTCGATGACTACTCCACTCAGAATTCGTCGGCCAAACGGCACTTCAACCCTGCAGCCCACGAAGATTTGTTCTCTTAGTTCATCGGGAACTCGGTAGGTAAAATGCTTCGACACGGGGACCGGGAGGGCAACCTTTGCGAACGCTTTGTTTTGCTCGAGGGTGGATATCGCTGGCACATTCATTTCGACGATTATAGTCGCCGAAACGGTCGGAAGCAAGGGTCACGCGGCGGCATAGTACGATGGGGAGTCCAAACTGCGTCCTACTTCCGACAACCGATGATCTCCTCGATTCTGCTGATAAGCCGGTTGGGGCTAAATGGCTTGACGATGTAGTCAATCGCTCCCACTTCGAAACCCAACCTCTTATCCGACTCGCGGCCTTTGGCTGTCAACAGAATCACCGGGATGTGTTTTGTTTCCGAGTCTCTCTTCAAGCGCCGACAGGTTTCGTATCCGTCGAGCACCGGCATCATTATGTCGAGAACAATGAGATCGGGTTTCTCGTGCACCGCTTTCTCGACGGCGAGCTCGCCGTTGTTCGCGGTAATCACTTCGAAACCTTCGGCGCCAAGACTAAATTCGAGAATATGCAAGATGTAGACTTCGTCGTCTACAACGAGTATCTTGCCTTTTTGCATCTGCTGCTCCTCCTTGGCAACCCGATCGTTTATTCGAGCTTCGGCGCGCCGTCTTGCGATGCGTGTGTCACTGTGACTACATCTGCTGGCGGTTGCTCCACCAAAGCGGCATATTCGTCCATTACACTGACAAAGGCATCCACTATTTCCGGATCGAAAAACGTTCCGGACCGGTGGGTGAGTACTTCCTTTGCTTCTTCAAACGTGTACTTGCGCTGGTACGGTCGTTCGGAAATCAACGCCCTAAGTGAATCAGCCACCCTGATGACTCTGGCTCCCAATGGGATGGCGTCACCTTGTAGCTTGCCGGGGTAACCGCTACCATCGTAGTTTTCGTGGTGGTACAGAACCACCTCTCTCACCTTTGACGAAGGCTCGATGACCCTGAGCAATTCACTTCCCAACACCGTGTGCTTTTCGATTTCTTCCCGGTCTCTCGGCGACAGCTCCCTTGGGTTCTTGAGGATGTGAAAACCGACCTTTGTCAGACCGAGATCATATAGGCTCAATATGTAACGTAGGGCGGATATCGTCTCGTGGTCGAGCCCGAGTTTCCCCATCGCCTTTGTTACGATCATCGAAATCAGGTCGTTGTCTCGGGTCTCTATGAACCGCTTTGATTCGAGAATGGCCTTGAACGTGTCGCGCACCTTTTCAAAGAGCAACGACGCGTGAGCAAACCGGTCCAATTCCTCAACGGCGACAGAGAGGCGCTCCACGAAAATCTCGAGCAGCGAGAGATCGTGATCGGTAAATTCGGAGCGACCGATCGGGCTCGAAACGTTTACAACACCAACGACATCGCCCTCGAGGCGAATCGGGACCGACAAAAACGACTTTGATCCGTAGAACGGATCATTGTTGCTCCTCGCGACCCTCTTATCCGATTCGATATCCGTCACGAGCATCGCCACGCCATCTTGAACGACTCTGCCCGAAATACCCTCCCCGATCTTGACGCGAGCGTGTTGGACTACTTCCTCCTGGATTCCTATCGCACTTTCGATTCGAAGCTCCTCGAGTTCCTTGTCGACCAGCATGATAGAAACTTTGTCGACGTTCATCAGCTCCGCCACGTTTTCGACGAGAAGCTCCAAGAACCTTTCTACCTCGAACCGTCTTACCGTATTGGACACCTTCAATGTGTGCGCTTTGACGACGACCTGCTTTTTGGGTATGACGACGACGAATCGCGCCCCGCCGCCCGTCATGTTCTGCACCCAAATCTTGCCGTCGTGCCAATCGACGATGCTCTTGCACAGCGCGAGACCGAGACCCGAGCCTCCGTGTTCTTTTGTGTTCGACCCATCCACCTGGTAAAACTGTTCGAACACCTTCTCGAGCTGGTCCTCCGGAATACCTATCCCGTCGTCTTCGACGACAATGCGTACCGCCGCCACCTCTTCTTCCAATCTCACACACACGTTGCCGCCGTTCTTGGAAAACTTGGTCGCGTTGTGAAGGAGATTCACTATCAATTGTCTCAAAAGCTCGCCCTCGGCGTGTATAATGACGTTGTGTTCGGGTAGGCACCGATGCAACGTGATCTGCTTCAGTTCGAAGTTCTTGGCCAGTTCGGCCGCCGCGTTGGTCAACAGAGTGTTGAGATTACACGGGCGTCTCTCGAACTTCAGGGCGCC
Organism: Candidatus Latescibacterota bacterium; assembly: GCA_020352495.1. GTDB lineage: Bacteria > Krumholzibacteriota > Krumholzibacteriia > WVZY01 > WVZY01. The sequence goes on along the minus strand of CP070677.1, from coordinate 3,151,117 downwards.
GGACTCAATCTGCGAGAAATCCAGAATGTCCTCGACCAGACTCATCAGTCGGCCGCTCTCTTCGTTGATCACAAACAGGAATTCCTTCAGCAGCGCCCGATCCACGCTGTCGGCATTTTTTATCAACGTATCGCAGTACGCCTTGATCGACGTCAGCGGTGTCCTGAATTCATGAGAAATCGTTGTGACGAAGTTCGACTTCATTTTGTTGAGGTTCGACAGCTTGTCGGCATAGGTTTTGAGCTTTTCGTTTTTCGAGCCCAGCTCCTCGAAGATCCGTGCGTTCCGAATCGCGATTACCGCCAATGTCGATACGTTCTCCAGACTCTCTATGACGTCGCTCAAGGAGAAGTTGGGATTCTCCGGATTCTCGACGGTGAGATACCCGATGACCGAATCGTCCTCGTTCGCAAATGGGACGATTAGCATGTCGATCTCACCCCATGTGTTGTCGACGAGCATTGCGCTGTCGTCGTCGTCTTCTTCGCCATACCATTGTGCAGTGTTCCTAATAAAATAACTGCGGCTTATCCGGAATCTCGGTTCGACCAGCTTCTCGAACTCAGACACCGGTATGCGGTAGTTGACGGTTTCGTCTTGCACCTCGGGGCTCAATCCCACGTGTGCCTTGGTTTCGTAGCTCTGAGCCTTAGCGTTCAACAATCTCAAGACGACCGTTTTGAACCCCAGGTTGTCCCGAACGAGTTCGACGATCATTTGAAGGAGATCTTCGAGCTTTTTCCTCTGTTGGATCGCCATCCCCATTTTGAGGATCTTCTCGAGTCTCTCTACTTTTTTCAGCGATGCCAGAGTCTGTTCCTTCTGCTTGATCATAAAATCGTTGCTGTCCTCGTAGATGTCTTTCGCGATCTTATTGAGCTTTTCCAGTTCGGTATTCGCGATCTCTTTTTCTCGGCGATGCGCACGCGCGAGTGCGTCGCAATACGCTCCCCAACGCACATGACCGGAAAAAAGAATTCCCAAGACGACGGTCAGCGACAACACATCGACCAATCTAGCCAGGTGGAGCGTGACCTGTGATATTTCTTCGGCAACAAGCGGCGTTATCTCGTACAACAACCATGAGAGCGCAAACACCGTGGTGCACACCAGGAGCCCGCGTCTATAGACCGATGGGCTTTTTAGGATCTCCCCGAACCCAAATGCAATCAATCTGATACTCGCGCCGACCACCATAAAGTTGATCAGCCCAAATATGAATGCCGTTGCCGATTCCACGTGAGACCTGAAGAGAAACAGCGAGGCGCCGAGAGCGCCGAGATAAAACATCTCCCGATACAGAGCACGGTCGCAGGATGATGCTACGCCGGACGATTCTGTGTTCGAGGAATTCGCGGACGACTCTTTTGTCTGTCGCGTGAATCTCAAAATCACGGTCATCGCGAAACAGAAGGCGACGAGACTCAGAGAGGAAAATACAAGGAGTGTAAACAGGTTCGCTTCGACCGAAGAGAGTCGCAGCTCCCAGAACGGTATTCGGGCAATCCCGAAGACGAGTAGTGATAGGAGAAGCGGTGGAATGACACCGTCCACTATCGTGTTGCGGGCTCGCCAAAGCATATACACCGTTATGGCGCCGAGCACGGCGGTCAGCATGACGTACCCGGTTGTGGCATCGCTGCCAAGACGTATTATCTGATCATACACAGACATATTGATCGAAAATCACCGTCATGGTATCAGTGCGTTTCGCTTCCTACGCCTTCGCTCAACATTCCCTTGAAACCGGCCGCCTGTTCGGGCGAAATCGACCCTTCGTCGGCCAACACATCGATAAACCGGTCGACGACCTCTGCGTCGAATTGCCTACCGGCGCATTCAACCAACTCTCTCAATGCATCTGTCTCGGTGGACGGTTCGCGATACGGTCTCTCCGTTGTCATCGACTGATACGCGTCGATGACAGCAAGAATTCGAGAACCCAACGGTATGTGGTCACCTTTCAGCCCCATCGGATAGCCCATTCCGTCGACTCTTTCGTGGTGGTAGAGAATAATGTGACTCACCAGTTCGACGAACTCGAGCGGTCTGATGAGTTCGGCTCCTTTCTCTGGATGAGTCTGAATCTCCTTGATCTCTTCGCGGCTTAGATGGAACGTTTTGTTGAGTATCTCATCACTTACTTTTGTCATACCGATGTCGTGAACACTCGCCACGTACTGGATTACCTTCACTTCTTTTTCACTCAGACCAAGTTTTCTCGACGTCTTCACCGCAAGATCCACAATCCTCTCGATCGACTTCGTCTCTATCTGCTGTTCTACCATCTTCTTGACCGCTTCTACGGTATTCTGGAGTTCGAAGCTCCAATCTTCAGCTGCACGCAACCGCTCCAACGCTTTCGAGATTCTCTCGCCAAATGACACCAGCAAGTTCAGGTCGTCTTGATCGAACGGCTCCCCATTCATCTTGTTGTTCACATTGATGACGCCGACCACGACCCCACTCACAATCAGTGGCACGCTTAGCAGCGAAGCCGTTTCGTATTGAGGGTTGTTTGGCGACGAATGGATACCGTTCTTTTCGATGTTGTCGATAAGCAGAGGTACGCCCGTCTCGGCGACCTTTCCGGCAATGCCCTCTCCGACTTTTACCCGCGCCTGCTCGACAACCCATTCATCCAGCCCGTAAGATACTTTGATAAAAAGCTCCGACCGACTGCGGTCGAGCAACATGAGCGAGATGATCTTCGCATTGAGAAGTTCAGCGATTATTCTGACGATTAGATTGAGCAGCGTCTCGTGCAGACCGCTCTTGCCATCAGCGCCTTGGGAGAAATAACTGAGCAGGTCATTCACACAATGCTCCTTGGGCAACGTGAATATGAACTTGCTGCCAACGTTTTCTTCACTTTCGACCTCTATCATACCGCCGTGCCGGTCGATTATGCTTTTGACAATCGCAAGTCCGAGTCCCACCCCGTCGTCCCTTCTCGATTTATCGGATTTGACGCGATAGTACCGATCGAAGATCTTATCGATTTGCGCTTGTGGTATCCCTATACCTTCATCCTTTATGGAGATCTTCACGCTGACAGCTTCTTCCTCAGCGTTGACCGTTATCGTCGTACCCTCGGACGAATATTTGATTGCATTTGTCACCAAGTTGATGAACACCTGCGTGATGAGATCTTTGTCCACATCGATCCTGGGTAAATCCTCGGGAAGACAGGTCTGAAGCTCGATGTTCTTTTCATCGAGCTTTGGCTGGAGTGCCGACGTAACTTCATCGATCACACTCCGGATGTTCAACACTTGTCGCTCCAACGGTCTTTGACCAAACTCTATGTTCGAGATATCGAGAATATCATTGACGATCCGGATGAGCCTCTCCGTTTCCTTTTCGATGATACTCAGAAACGTTTTCTTCTCGGTGAAATTAGGATCCTCGATGTGCTCGCCCAGCGTCTCGGCGTACGCCTTGATCGACGTGAGGGGGGTTCTCAATTCGTGCGAGACATGAGAGACATACTCCGTTTTGAGATGATTGACTTCCTCGAGATCTTCGAGTTTCGCCTCCAACATCTGTAGCTTTCTCTGGAGCGTCTCGTAGAGAGTGCTTTTGGCAATTGCTATTGTGAGCTGATCGCTCATTATCGTCAGAAGACGTACTTCATGTTTATCTATCGATTTGGGGACGTAATCCCCTACGTAAATCACGCCAATCGTCCTCTGCCCCGTACTCAGAGGCAGACCAACCAGCGATCGGATCCTCGTGTCTGAGAGCATGCTGTCGCCCTTGAGTCTTTGATCCGCAAGCGTGTCCCTGACTACGACAGGCTTGTTAGTTTCCGCAATCCACTCCGTGAGCGGACCAACGTTTCTGTTCATGACCGTGAAACCTCGATCAGTCTCTTGTGCGCCGACCGAGACCGCGTGCGTGATCTCACGGTTCGACCTGAACAGCAAGATGCCGGCCCACGGCTTGGACAACAGCAGTGTTGCCTCCTTTGCCACCATCTTGAGAAGAGTCTCGACGGTCATAACGGCGTTTACACCCAAACTGATATCGTAAAGACGGGTGAGCTCTTGAATTTTGTCTCTTGAATCGCGGTCTTGTTCGGCCAGCGAATTCACCGAATCAGAAAAACGATGCTGAAACACGTTCGAGAGAAAGAGAATTAGACTCAGGAAACCGCCGAGAACGAGCAGCGAGCCGATGAAAAAGTGTTTATTGAGATAGACATCATTCTCGAACGGGTAACAGTCGAAATGCGGAATAACACCCTTCATTTCGAGGTATCCCAACAATCCCACGGTAAAAACCATCCCCGCCAGATACACCGTCGAGGCCGGACGGCTTGCGAACGCGTGGCTGGCAAAAAACAGCGGTACAACGAGCAAGAAAAGGAAGGGGCTACCGATCATGCCGGTGAGGTAGACGATTCCTACGGTGGCGAACAGATCCACCACACTCGAATGACAGGTTAGGGCCGAATTGGCCGTTTTGTCCGGCCACCCGAGCCACCTACCCAAATACGGCCAGACCCAGTGCCCCCCGGATTGGAGAATCGCGGCACAGAGAAACATCAACAGAAGAAGATTGGATTTGTACGTGAAACCGGCAATCTCTTTTGCTACGAAGACGATGATGAAGAAGGCGAACAGTCCCATCATACGCAGTCTGAGTCCGCTGGTGACGCTTCCCGAACCTTTCCCCAAGGCCGAACAACCTATAGTGGTAGTCCAATTCATGATACGACCGAACTCTCGTTGCCTTTCACAGCTTCAGGAATCGTCACGTACACCGTGGTCCCGTGACCCTCGGAACTCCGGATGTAGATACTTCCGCCGCGGAGCTCCACTAAGCTCCGGACTAGCGTAAGACCGAGGCCAGCTCCCTCCACGAGACGACCCTGCAACCTCACAAAAGGTTCAAAGATTCTTTTTAGACAGTCATCGGGTATCCCCACGCCTTGATCGACCACCCGAATTTTGAGGAGATCATTTGGGTCCATTCCTCGTTTGTCTGGTGTCTTTTCGATGACTACGCTCACAGGTGCCTCTACATCCGAGTAAATGAGTGCGTTTTCGAGGATGTTTGCCAAAATGATTCTCAGCTCTGTACGGTCGAGACGCACTTCCTCAGCGTCTCTCGAAACTTTTATGTCCACCCGGCGCCGGGCGTTGAGATTCTTCGGAAAACCGTCAACGACCTCCTCGACACTTTCTCTCACGTCAACCGGCTCTCCATGAGATTTGCCCGACCCGCCGTCGACTTTGAGCAGCTCGAGAAAAAAAGACGTGAGCTCGTTGAGTATTCCGCATTCGTATTGGGCCTTCGCGATTGCCTCCAGCATACCTTCGGTGTTGTGGGTTGTTGCGTCTTCGACTGCCAGATCTAGATAGCCGGTGATCGCGGTCGTCGGCCTTTTCAGCTCGTGTCCCATGATGAGACGCGTTGAGAGCAGCGTCTTCTCGTACTTCTGCAGTCTCTGTCTCAGATCGTCCGCTTCCGCCCTAGCTTCGTTGAGAAGACTCGAAAGAGCCCCGGATTTTTCCGAGCCCGTCTGGACTTTCATTGATTTCCTCCACGAAGCGTTGTCTGATGGAGCCGCGATCTATTCGGGTTGATTTGTCGTGGGAGCGGTCTCCTGTCGTCGCTCTTTTATGACGACGCTCCCCTTGACTTTCTTCCCGTACTTTTTCAATTCGCTTGCTATGTCATTGATCTCAGCGAAGTGTTCGATTTTGTTGTCCGTACTGATCACAAGGGCTATTGTTATGGACATCAGACTTACCCGCGCGATTTCCCCCTGACGATTTCGAACTTCGAAATAACCTCGTTTGACGTCGTCCTCGCCGAGCAGAAACACGGCCCCCTTGTCGAATTCATCGATGATATATTTGGCCATGAACTGCCCACGTGTTGGATCAGCAACGAGCACAAAGTCATCGCCACCTATGTGTCCGATGAAATCCTCTTTCGAACCGAGCTTCTCAACAGCCTTGGTCAAAATACCCGCGAGATAGGTGATGATCTCGTCGCCCTTTTGGTAGCCGAAGTAGTCATTGAACGCTTTGAAATTGTCGATGTCGATGTAAAGGAAGGCGTATGGTTCTTTGCGATTGATCCTGATCTTGAGTTCCCGTTCGATGGCGGTGTTGCCGGGGAGTCCAGTCAAAGGGTTGGCTTCTTTTTGTTTGATGTTCCACTCGAGGACGTTTTTTACGCGAAGAAGAAGTTCCTCGTTCGAATACGGCTTCACGAGATAGTCATTGGCGCCGCCTTCGAGTCCCTCAACTCGCGAGAGGGGATCGCCTTTGGCTGAGAGCATGATGACCGGTATCTGATTCATCTTGAAGTCTTCTCGCATTTTGCGACAGACCTCGTACCCGTCCATCACCGGCATCATAATGTCGAGGATCACGAGGTTCGGCTCGATCTCCTGAATGCATTCGAGCGCGACCTGTCCGTTCTCCGCGGTGTAGACCTGGTACCCTTCTTTTTCGAGCGTGAACTTCAGAATCTGGATGATGTGTGGCTCGTCGTCGACCACCAAAATTCTGTAGGGAGAGCTGTCTGCTGCTAACATTCGGTTTCTCCAGTCCTCGATCTTGGTTAATGACACCGATTTGGCAATAAATATGCCAAGCCGGAGCGCCCCCAGGGGGCCAACACTCGGAGCCCTAACGTGCCGTATCAACACGGATTACGGTGCAGTCATTCGACGAATCTTTTGCCCGTTTGCGAGGATTCCAAGCATGCAATATGCCTGGGCGGGACATCCGGGGGAGAATTCGATCATTGCGGTTACGGCAGCCGCTCGCGACGGACACGTTTCTACCGGATCAATCCGCGATGGGGAAAGATGAGGAACAATAAGAAAGGATTGGGAAGCATCAGACCCAGGACGTGACGGGGCGTCGAGCGAAGACATCGAGGTCGAGCCCGTCGTCTCGACCCATGTCGAGATGTCTCGCCGCTGCACACGCGACCATAGCGCCGTTATCCGTACAGTAGCGGAGAAGCGGTGCGTGGTAGGTGATGTCGAGTTTTTCGCTTTCTGCGGAGAGCCTGCCACGGAGTTCTCCGTTTGCTGCGACACCTCCCGCGAGATACACATGTGAGACACGATGGTGTACGGCGCAGGCTATGGTCTTTTGAACGAGAACGTCAACAATCGCTTCCTGCGCCGATGCCGCTACATCGGACACGACTTGGGGCGTGAGTGCTGGAAGGCTTTCCACGTATAGCCTTACAGCCGTCTTCAGACCGGAGAAACTCAAATCGAAGTTGTTCTGCTTCAACATCGCACGGGGAAACTCTACGGCGTGAGGATTTCCGGAGCTTGCCGCCTTTTCGACCGCCGGTCCCCCGGGGAATCCCAAATCGAGAAGCTTTGAGATCTTGTCGAACGCTTCACCCGCGGCGTCGTCCCGCGTGTTTCCCACGAGTTCATAACGCCCCACAGTCTCAACCCGGTAAAGCGAAGTGTGACCTCCTGAGACGACGAGCACAATCGCCGGGGTTTCCAGGGATTCTCCACCTAGCTCGTTGGCGAGAATGTGCGCTTCTATGTGGTGGACTCCCACGAGCGGACGGTCGAGCGCAAACGCCAATGCTTTCGCGAAACTCACACCAACGAGGAGAGACCCAATCAGCCCTGGGCCGTTGCTGACACCGATTCCCTCGATCTCCCGCTCCGTGATACCCGACTCCGCCATCAACCTGCTGAAGACTGGTAACAAGTTCCTTATGTGGGCGCGCGACGCGATTTCGGGAACCACTCCGCCATACTTCTCATGAATGAGTTGATTGGCCGTGAGATCCGCTATGATCCCCCGTTCGCTCGAGAAAAGGGCGAGTGAGGTATCGTCACACGACGTCTCGATCCCAAGTACGACCAAGCCCTGTCTCCTTCCTGATTTGTTTCTGGTGGTTTTGGCGGTGTGCCAGCGATCGGTGAGTTCGCGCCCGCAATCGGGTTATGTTCGAACAGTATTCAGAGTGCGCCGTCGCCGCTTTCCCCGGTGCGGATGCGAATGGCATCTTCGACTGGGAGAATAAATATTTTTCCGTCTCCCACCTGGCCCGTTCGGGCGACCTTTTGGATCACCTCTAGGACTCGTTCGACCATTTCATCGGACACTACGATTTCCAGCTTCGTCTTTGGGAGAAAATCGACCTTGTATTCGCTGCCCCTGTAGAGCTCGGTGTGCCCTTTTTGTCTGCCAAAGCCTCTGATCTCGGTTACACTCATCCCGCGGACGCCCATCTCCATCAACGCCGCTTTGACGTCATCGAGCTTGAATGGTTTGATATATGCTTCGACCTTTTTCACGAGGTGTCCCAATGGAACCCAAGATTAGACCAAGCTTGTCAATAACAGCTATAGTCTAAAGTAGCCGTTGACGCCTGGCAAGAAAAATGGTGATGCGGTATCATTGACGCCATGAGCTCTCGTCGAGAATCGACCCTTCAAGAAATCCACCGGTTGATCGAAGACATCGCTCTCAGCCCTACACCACCCGACGTGGATGCCCGGTTGGCCGCAGCCGCCGTTGCCCCAAATCCCACCCTCGTAAACTGTTTCTTCAGAATCGTCACGCTGCTCGCTGGCGACTCGGAATCGAGGAAACAGTTGGCCGTTGTGATGGTCGAATTCCTCGAGTCTCCCCATCCCACCGGTGCGCTCGTCAACCTATTGAGATACGCCGAGACGGTTGGGGTGTCACGCGCCTGGTTGAACACACTAGCGGAGGGAAAACCGATCAGAGAGATTCTCGCCATTCTGTTCGGATCCAGCCAATACATGGCCGACATTATCATCCGTAACCCAGGCTACCTCTACTGGCTGATCGAGAAACAAATTTGGGATGGCGAAGACACCATTGCCTCTCTTGAAAGGGACCTCGAACTCGACGCGACGAAATTTCAGTCCCTCGAGGGCAAGCTCAATGCCGCAAGAAGATTCCAACGAAGAATGCTTCTCAAGATCGGTGTCAAAGATCTCTTGGGTTACAGCGACATCGAAAAAACGACACACCAGTTGAGCGATCTCGCTCAAGCGATCACCCGGGTGGTGTTGAAATACCTTTGGGAGGATCGCGAGACGGCCGCACCGGCATCCGCGCGAACCTCCGATACCGCTATCGATGGCTTTGCGGTTCTTGCGTTGGGCAAACTTGGCGGGTACGAGCTCAACTACAGTTCGGACATCGATCTGATTTACGTTTGCAAGGACGCGGATGACGCCGCCCTCGAGTTCTATGCCGATCTTGGTGCTCGCCTCACCGATGCTCTCGCCGGGCTGAGCCCCGAAGGGTATCTCTACCGAACCGATCTGAGACTCCGCCCCGATGGAGTATCCGGTCCCCTCGTCAACTCGCTGACCGCGATGAGAATTTATTACGAGAGCCGTGGGAGACCCTGGGAGTTTCAGGCAATGTTGAAGGCAAGAGTGATCGCCGGGGATCGCCGCATTGGAGAAGCTTTTCTAGAGAACGTGTTTGGTCTCTTCTTTAACCCATCGCTTGCCTGTTCTCCGGTAGAAGACATTTCTCACATGCGTACGCGAATCCGCGAGAGCATCTCGACCCGCGATCGTGTGTTCAACATCAAACTCATGGAAGGTGGCATCCGCGACATTGAGTTCATACTTCAAACGCTCCAGCTCTTGCACGGATACAGCCAACCTGATCTCAGAGTCCCCAATACGCTGGAAGGACTGCGAGTAGCCCACCGCCTTGGATTGTTGAGCGAGATCGAGCACGACACGTTGAGCAAAGCATACCGGTTCTTCAGACTGGTGGAGCACAGGTTGCAGATGATGCACCAGATAAAGACACACTCGATTCCCGAGTCCAAAGAGGAGACCGAGCTTCTCTCGAGACGCGTCTCGCAGGGGCCGCTTGGCAGTTACACATATGATTCGTTTCTATCGACGCTCGCCGCACACATCAACAAAACCCGCCAGTTGAGTGAGGGTTTTTTTGCTGGCGAGAATGATCTCGAATCGCCGCTCGTTGCACTGGTACCGGACGACGAAGAGTTGGCAACCGAAGCGCTGAACGAGTTCGGCTTCAGTGACACCCGAAGGGCCTTCTCTACCCTTCAAGCACTGGCGTATGGATCGTTTCCAAGGCTTGCGGACAGAACAACGAGGTCCGCGTTCCAAAAGCTCGTACCAAAGCTTCTCGAAGGTTGTTCTCACACAGGTGATCCGGATCTTACGCTTCTCAACTTCTCGAAAATCGCAACCGCCAGCCGCAGTGAAAGCGGTTTTTACAATTTTCTCTCCGAAGCTCCCCAGGCCTTTGACCTGATTCAGCGTCTCACCGGCACATCGTCGGTGTTGACAAATAAACTCTGCCGTAATCCTTTCGTTCTCGATCCGCTGTTCGAGGATCCGGGCGGCCTGCTCACCGCGTCGGTCGAGACGTGGGACTCGTTGAATAGATTCATCGAGAACCCGACGGAGTCCAACGGAGAACGGATGCACGCCGACTTCAGGAGTTTTCTGGACCAAAGACTCCTCGCCGCGTGGGTGATCGACGTTAGAAACGAGTCCTTTCCGGAGGTGATGTCCCACTCGATCACCTCGGCGATTCGTTTCCTCGTGTCGGCGGTGTTCGAAAGGCTCGTCGAGAATCCGAAAGGCGTCGCGCTCCTGGCGCTTGGGTCGTTCGGCGTTGGCGAACCGCGAATCGGCAGCGATCTCGACCTGCTCGTGGTTACCGACGGGAGAGAACTCGAACCCGTTACCAGAAGTGTTCAAAAAATGAATCAGGTCCTTTCCGAACGTGATCTTGTGAAAACCGATTTTCGGCTCCGTGGGGAAGGTGCCAACGCCCCGCTGGTCCAGGACCTCGGAACTTACAAACGGTATTTCAAAAAACGAATGGCACCGTGGGAACACGTCGCGTTTGCGAAGTGTTCCTACTGGAACGGTGATGCACAGCTGGCCGACGCCTTTTTCGAATCGCTGATGACCGAACTGGCCACGCCGGTGACTCCAAAAAGACTCGCTGCTCTTCAGGGCACGAGAAAGCAACTCGAGGAGCTCGTCCCCGAAGACCGCTCGGTTTTCGAAACAAAGAGATCCGCCGGAGGTCGTTATGATATCGAATATCTCACATCAATGGGGCTGGCCAATACCGGTGAAACATACGCGCTCAACAACAACACGGAAGAACGTCTTGAAACGCTCGCGTCGGCGGATTTGATATCCGGCGAGGAGAGGGTTATCCTATCGCGCGCGTTGGGCGTGTTCCGGCACGTTGATTTTTTGTTGGAGCTTCAGGAGTTCTCTCTACCTCGAACCGGCGAAAAAACACGGTGGATTGCCCGATATCTCGATCGAACGCTCTCACTCCTCGGGATCGAGATCGAGGAAGGGATTGAAAAGAGGCTTTCCGAGACCAAACGTGCCGTGCGGGATTGTTACGAACGATTTGTCGCGTCGCTGGACAAGGGGAGCTAAACCAGTTCCTTCTCGAGACGGGTCCTGATTTTCCTCAGTCTGACCGCACTATTGATTTTCTTGCCATTTTTGTCCTGAAAATCGAACGAATCGATTGCGCGCTGTGCCTCGGTGGAAATTCGCGCCCTGTGGATCGTTAACCCTTCGTCCGAGAGCGCCCTCGTGATTTTGAAGAGCAGACCGGGCTGGTCGGGAGCGAATATATCTACGATTGTCACATCACCGGAAATATCGTTATGAAACTCTATTTTCAAGGGTATTGGGATCTTCGTCTGTTTCTTTCGTTTCCATTTTGCGATATGTTTTTCCACGGCGGTATGTATGTTCAGTCTACCTTTCAAGACGTCATCGAGATCGGCGCGGATCTTATCCGTGCGTTCTTTGTCTACGGGCATCGTTCCACTTATGTCTTCGACGTGAAACACATCGACGACAATTCCGTCGGAGCGCGTGAACGCGTTGGCGAACAGGATATTGCAGTCGTTTAGGGTGAGCACGCCGCAAAGCTGTGAGAGCCTGTACGGCTTGTCTATCGTGCAAAAAGAAATCTCGGTCGCCAGGCGGCCCCGCCTGCGACCTACAACGGCCCGACTTCCATCGAGATTCTCGATCAACGCAAGATGCCGTCGGACCTGAGACACACTCATCGTGAGGAGATACCGGCCGGGGAGCTTGTCTAGATGCGCGAGCGCCCGTTCCCTTTCCTCGCCCGCCTTGAAGCCACGGAGAATCGCTTTCTTTCGCGCCTTGTAAAAGGCCTCCGGTTTTTTCTCCTTCGTGGCCATAAACTGATACGCTTTCAGATAGAGCCCCCAGAGCAGTGTCCGTTTCCACTCGGTCCAGGCGTGAGGAGAGGTCGCTTTGAGATCGGCGTAGGTGAGAAGACAAAGCAGTTTGAGATTCGGCCTCGTCCGAACCCTCGAACAAAACGACTGAAGCATCCCGATGTCCGTCGGATCACGCCGCTGGCTAAAGTGAGCCATCAGAAGATGCACATCGATCAGAAAGCTCACTCCCTCGACCTGAGCTGTCTTTACCGACATCCGTTTGAGGATCTTCCTTGAGAGGCTTGCCCCTTTTTTCGCGTGTCCGTGACCTTGTATCTTTCCGATGTCGTGAAGGAGAGCAGCCAGAAAGAGCGCCTGCTTGTCTGCGATTTCCGAATAAATTCTCGCAAATGGTTGGATTCGTCGCGACCGTGATTCGGCAAGATCTTCCAGATTTCGAACGACCTGAAAGCTATGCTCGTCGACCGTATAGTGATGGTACAAGTCGTATCGCTTGAGGCTGGTGAGAAATTTGTACTCGGGAATTACGACACCCAGGAACCCGGTCTCGTGCATCGCCCGAAGAATGAGCGATACGTTCTTGCCGTCATGGAGGAGTTCTGGAAAATCCCGTCTCATCCGGCTTCTCTCCGCCCTGCCGGCCAGATCGGTTTCCAGCAATTCTTTCAGTCGTCGTTTGACCGAGCGATCGAGTCGAAGACCGATCGCTTTCTGTCTTACGAACACATACAGCGGTTCCTGTTTGATCTTTTTCCTGTCGACGCGGAGTGTCAGTCGTTTTGTTTCTTCTGACTTTTTTCCTCTACCAATGAGGATACCGGTGTTCTCACCAAACTCGAGTTCTTCGATGATGTCTCTCGTTATTAGATAGATCGTGCGTGAGTGATCGTAATAGTCTTTCATGAAGAGCTCGACGGCGAGGTGGCCGCCCTTGTCACGGTAACCGAGACGTTCCGTGATGCGCCGCTGCATCCGAACTGTGAGCTGGTCTTGTTTCGACTTGGAACAGATATGAAGCTCCACACGGACCTTCAATATGAAATCGTACGCCCTCTCCAGCGCCTCGACTTCCCCTTGGAGCAGCAGACCTTTTTCTCGAAGTGCCGGCAATCCCTTGTCTTCGGCCGCGACCATCCCCAACCACACGAGGGTGTGAAAATCCCGGAGCCCCCCGGGGCTAAGCTTGACATTGGGCTCGATAAGTTGATAGCTGTCTCCGTACTTTTCATGGCGAACGGTGGCGTCGCGTATCTTCCTTTTCAAAAATGCTCGACGATCCCTTTGCCTCCACTTCCATATCCGCCGTTCGGCTTCACGGGCAATCGATTCCGACCCGCAAATCCAACGGCTCTCTGAAAGGGCCGTCCGCGCGTCCATGTGTTTGAAAAACGCACTCTCACTCTCGACAAGAGACTGGACGGAGTGCCCGAGCTCGAACCCAACATCCCACATCAGTTGAATGAACGATTCGGCAATTCGTTTGACGTCGCGGGTTTTCCTTTTGCAGAGGACGAGAATGTCGACGTCGGAATAAGGTGCCAGTTCACCGCGCCCATATCCCCCCAGACCGATCACCGCCAGACCGGGCTCGTCGTTCGGCAGACCGTGTTCCTGTATGGCCCTTTGAAAAAGCACTCCCACGATCGCGTCGACGATCCGGCTATACGCCTGGACGTATGATTTGCCTTTCGTCGCCTCACCTCTGAACTCGACGAGGCTTTTTTTAAGAATCGAAAGATACTCGCGTGAGAGCGAGAGGAATCTCTCCCTGCTGACGGGAGCTTCGTAGGTATAGAGGAAGGATTCGCCGGGCGTTAGTTCCTGTTTCGTCGCTGTCGTTTTTCGTTTGGACGGTTTCATTTGTCGCGTGTGCCAGCGTTTTCGGTCTACGCGTCGAAGTACAAAAAGAACTCGTAGGGATGGGGCCGCTGCGCGAGAGCGACGATCTCACGCTCCTTCTTATATTGGATCCAGGTCTGCACGACATCCTCGGTGAAAACGTCTCCCTTGAGGAGGAAATCGTGGTCGTTTTCGAGCGCCGAGAGGGCATCCGCCAGGGAGGCGGGTGTCTTGGGTATCTTGGTCAGCTCGGCGGGCGGAAGATCATATATGTTTTTGTCGAGAGGTTCTCCCGGATCGATTCTGTTTTCGATCCCGTCCAGCCCCGCCATCAACATCGCTGCAAAGGTCAAATACGGGTTGCACGTCGGGTCGGGGCAGCGGAACTCTATTCGTTTCGATTTCGCCGACGGCGAGTACATGGGGATTCGGATTGCGGCGCTTCGATTGCGTTGCGAATATGCAAGATTCACGGGAGCTTCAAAGCCCGGGACGAGGCGCTTGTACGAATTTGTAGTGGGATTCGAAAACGCCAGCAACGCCGGTGCGTGCTTAAGAAGCCCGCCGATATAATGAAGGGCCACGTCGCTCAAGCCCGCGTAACCGTTCCCCGAAAAGAGTGGCTTGTCACCCTTCCATAGACTCAGGTGCACGTGCATTCCCGACCCGTTGTCATTGAAGACGGGCTTTGCCATGAACGTAACGGTTTTGCCGTGCTTTCTGGCAACGTTGCGAATGACGTATTTGTAGATCATTAGTTTGTCGCCCATCCGAGTCAGCGTGTCGAACTTCATGTCGATTTCAGCCTGTCCCGCCGTGGCGACCTCGTGATGCTGCGTTTCGACATCGCAACCAAGCTCGATCAGCGTTAGCATCATTTCCGACCTGAGATCCTGAAACGAATCTGTCGGTGGAACCGGGAAATATCCCTCTTTGTACCGCGGTTTGTATGCGAGATTCGGCGTTTCCTCTCGGCCGGTGTTCCAACTCCCTTCTTGGGAATCAATGTAGTAGTACCCCATGTTTTCTTTTTGTTCGAAACGCACGTCATCGAATATGAAAAACTCCGCCTCGGGACCGTATACGGCTGCGTCGGCGATTCCCGTGCTCTTTAGGTAATTCTCTGCCCGCAACGCTGTTCCTCGGGGATCTCTGTTGTACCGCTCTCTGGTGATGGGGTCGAAGATGTCTCCGACGAGGCTGAGTGTGGGTTCCTTGGTGAACGGATCCATAAACGCGGTATTCGGATCCGGAATCACCAGCATGTCGCTTTCATTGATGTTGCGCCATCCGCGGATACTGGAACCATCAAATCCAAAGCCTTCGTCGAAGGCTTCTTCGGTGAGCGCTTCGATAGGTACGCTAAAGTGCTGCCATGTGCCCGGAAAATCGAGAAACTTGAGATCGACCACTGCCGTTTTGTGGTCACGGGCGAACTCGATGACTTCACTCGGAGTTCTTTTTCGCATGAGAGCACACCATCCTTCCGGGTTCGAATTGGCGGAGGGTCCCAGAGACCCAACAAGCCCACGGGCACAGCAGAGCACGTCCCAAAAACAAAGACTACTATTTAATAAATAGACACCAGGCTGTCAAGAAACACCCACGCGGGCGGCCGAGAGTATTCTCACCCGCGGACCGGGGGCATGTCCAGGAGCTTCCCGATCACCCGCCGTGAGGCGGGAAGCCGAGCGAAGCGGGCGCAGGACCCGCATAACCACATGGCTCCTCCCAACAACCACCGTCAGCCGATGCGGTCGCATCGCCGGTGTTCTAGGGCATTACACATACAGGGGTTACGAAAGCCGGCGAGTGGCTGCCGTCGCTTCGAGTTCCAGAATCGGCTCGCCGAGGAATGCTAGAAGATCTCCGGCGATGACCCCCCGCAACCCAAGCTCCCACGATGCGATTTCGCCCGCGCGCCCATGGAGAAAACACGCCATGCACGCCGCATCCAGGGCGTCCTCATCCTGGGCCAACAGCCCGCCGACGAGACCGGTCAGCACATCGCCCGTACCGGCTGTAGCCAGCGCGGAATTCCCGTGGTAGTTGATCCAGACATCCCCCGCGCTCGATGCAATGAGGGTTGGGGCACCTTTGTGAATGAGGGTGACGCAAAGCGACTTGGCCGTCGCTCGTGTGGTCTCGATCCTGTCCAACGGACCGTCGGGGATGTCTGTCTTGAGCAGGCGCGCGAGCTCGCCGCTGTGAGGAGTGATTACGACGGGCACATCGAGCGCCTCGAGTCGTTTTGCCTCTCCCTCGAGGGCATTGACCCCGTCGGCATCGATGACAAGAGGCTTCCCGGCTTTGGCGACGAGTTCGTGGACAAACTTGGTCGTTTCTGGATGACGCCCCATTCCCGGCCCTACGATCAGCGCGTCTGCCTTGTCCACGTACGGTTGGATCGCAGGCCAGGCGCCCGGTGCGATCGTCCCCACGGAGGTCTCCGCAACGGGTATTGTTATCGCCTCTGTAAGTTTTGTTTCGACAAGGCCTCGGACACCTTCCGGCACAGCCACATACACCATGCCACATCCACTCCTCAACGCCGCCTCAGCGGCCAATACGGTCGCCCCGGTATACTCACGACTGCCCGAGACCAACAACGCCGTGCCGCATTCATACTTGTGGGCATCGGGGGAGCGTGGAGAGAGCCGCCGTGCGGCCTCGTCGCGGTCGAGAAGATGAACCCCCATAGAATGAACCTCGAGCACCTCATCCGGGAACCCCAGGTCGGCGGTGACGAGGTCACCGACGTGGGAGCGCCCCGGGTGAAAAAGCAACCCGAGTTTTGGGTAACCCATGGTGATCGTGCTATCGGCAATCACGGCCTCGCCCAGGACCTCGCCGGTGTCTCCATTGACGCCCGACGGTGTATCGATGCTTACAACGGGGAGTCCGCTTTCGTTGATCAGCCTGATGACCTCCAGCGCCTGGCCCTCCAGACCACGGGTCAAACCCGTGCCGAACAAACCGTCCACGATAATGGTCGAATCGACAAAATCCCTTCCAATGAGATTGACCCAGTCCGACCGCGTGAGGTTGATCTCTTTCAAGTGTTTGTGGGAGCTGACCCTTTGACGTAGACGCTCGTAGTTTTTGAATCCGTCGATCGGCAACGACTCCGGCGGTTTGAGGTATAGGACGGAACAGGCGCGCCCCCGATCGCTGAGAAGCCGGGCAACGACGAGCGCATCGCCGCCGTTGTTTCCGGGCCCGACGAAGATCGACGCCTTGAATCCTTCTTTGGGGAAACGATCTAGGATGAAATCCGCGACCTGTTTTCCGGCGCGTTCCATGAGCTCGATCCCCGGACAAAACCGCGCGATGGTTTCGTCATCGATCTTTTTCATTCTCGCATTCGTGAGTACATCCATGACCGCTTCTACTCCGTTCGTCGTTTGGCCAGGAGCCGAGAAATCTACGTCGATCCCTCGTTCTCTCTCCTGAGATCGTCAACTATCTCGATCAATTCGATAATATCTCGAATCTCGTACTTCGCACCACTCTCGACCGTACCAAAAGTGTCGCCATACCGCGCAAAAACGGTCGTGATCCCAAGCCGCGCAGCCCCAGTGATGTCGCGTTCCGGCCAGTCACCCACCATCAGCGTCTCTTGCGGTCCGACTCCAAAATGATCGAGAACCTTTTGGAACGGCGTCGGACTCGGTTTCCTTTCTCCCGTGTCATCAAATGTCAGAACCTTGTCGAACATGTGGTGGAGTTGCAGATAACACAATCGAAGCCAAGCTTCCTTTCGCGGGGCATCGGAAACCACAGCGAGTCGAATCCCGCGCTTCATCAACTCGAACAAAGTCACCCTCACATGGGGATAGAGCACCAGCGAGGCTTCCCGCGCTCTTCGGTACGCGACGACACCCGCCGCCAGGATTTTGTGGTCCACTTCTCCTAGGAGTTCCCGGAGCACTTCATCAAAAACTCCTTGGAACTCGATCCCTTCGCGATCGTACACGTCGTATACATTTTGTTTTATCGTCTCGGTGGGATAACGAAGCCCCGCGTCCACCATTGCCTCGACGGCAGCGTCCACGGCGCTTTCTTTCATTCTTTTGAAATCTGTGAGGGTATTGTCGAGATCGAAGATGACTACTTTAATCATGATGAATTCGTTATTGGATGTCCGCTACAATTGAAC
Organism: Candidatus Latescibacterota bacterium; assembly: GCA_020352495.1. Classification (GTDB taxonomy): domain Bacteria; phylum Krumholzibacteriota; class Krumholzibacteriia; order WVZY01; family WVZY01. The sequence continues at coordinate 3,132,885 of CP070677.1, read as the reverse complement.
TAGAATACCGTATTGACTTCTCTGGCGTGGGTAGCGGCACGCGATTCCGCTGCGTTAGTATCGAAAAGAAGGACAACTGTCAACGGCTTAGCCGTAGCGTAATGGAAGAACGGCCCGAAGGCAACCACGATCTGGTGACACCGAGTATTTTCTCGGTTTTGAACAACTATCTGCTGTTGTTTTTCAGTGTCACGTGCCTTCTCAGCAGCGTTTTCATCCAGCAGCTTTTTTATATTATCGAACAAATCCGGATCGGGATCTGCGTCGCGCCTATTCTTGGGATCATTTTGCCGGTATTCCTCATCACGCGGAGATTTGCATCCGGTTTTAGATACCAGCTCGCCATCCGTTCGCTAAAACCGCTGGTCACAGCCTACGTCATAGTCGCCACGTTGGCCGCTGTTGTCATCGTGGACTTCATTTATGTTCTTTCTCAGAAATTCACGCCCACACCCGTGGACTATCTCGAAAGCCTCAAGGAAATCAAACCAACCGGGATCGGCTCAATGTTGGTCACGTTCTTTGGCCTGTGCATTGTAGTCCCGATCGCTGAGGAAGTCGTTTTTCGCGGGATGATTCAACGAATCTTCAGTAGACACATGGGTGGCGTGCTTGCTTTGTTGCTCGCCGGTGTGTTCTTTGGGGTCATACACCTGACTCCGCAGTTGCTTCTCAGCATGGTCGCGTTCGGAATCTTTCTTGGGTACGTCTTTTTCGCCACGTCAAACCTGACCTACCCGATGCTGGCCCACGGTATCTTTAACACTGTGGCGTTTGTCCAACTTTGTTTCTCGACCGAAGACGAGCTCGTTTCGATGCCCGCCTATGTAAGAGACTACTGGCTCGTCGGGGCGGCGACCGTGGTGTTCGTCTTCCTCCTGATCAAAATGAAAAAGGGAGACTCCGTCAAATCGAAGACTCCCCCAAAATCGTCAGACAGCTCGAATGTAGGCTGACCCTACTTCACTGAAGTGCTGATATCCCTCCCCACGCTAATTTCACCGTTATCGATTCGAATGTTGAACCCACACTCCGGGTTGTTACACACCCACGCTTTGTACTGAATCGGAGCGCCGTCGCGGCCGTAATCCGAAAGCGGCAGCAGCACACCATTTCTACACTTCAAACACTCCGTGAATCCTTTTTCCATTTTTGTTGCCGGACTCTAGTTCAACCCGGCTTCTTCACCTCCATCCTCATCACAGAATCATTCCATAGTTCCATCCACCAACTACTGTATCGCGTCCCCACCCATCGCCCCTCAAGACAGCGTTCCACTCCGCCGCAACAGAAACGATGGATTCAAACCATTATTCTGCAAAATGCCCCCGATGTCAAGCGTTATGTCTTCAACACGACGTCCATTCATGCCGCGATAGAGCACGAGTCCAAGTCGGTGTGTCCGTGATCCCCCTCGTCGCAACCGAAAGGGATTTCCCGCAGCATAGACACGACGAACTGCAGGTTACGTTTTGAGTTTCTTCTTTTTTGCCGCTGGGAAGAGAATGTTGTTGAGGATCAATCTGTAGCCCGGTGAGTTGACGTGAAGCGCCAAGTCGGTTGGCGGATCTCCAACGGCGTGTTGATAGTCCTCTGGATCGTGGCCACCTAAGAAGGTGAATGTTCCTTTACCAAGATTGCCGTGGAGATACTTCACTTCCGTGTGTGCAGGATCCTCGCCGAGGATAACGACGCTCCTCTTTATGAGGCTTTTTTTGAAACCGGTAGTCTGCCCGAGAAAACCTTTCACCACGTTTACGTGATTCTGTGTGAGCATTGTCGGCACGGGGTCGTACTTCGCTGAAAACTCGAAGAGGCCAAAGTAGTCGACGTCGCTGCCCCGAGCCTTGGCATAGTCGCTCGTATCGATGTTGGAAAACTCGTAAACGAGCGGGTTGGTAATGAGGCGGAACCCAAAAAAGGCAAAGCAACGATCGTAGTCGAGCTTGTCCTGAAAACCCGGTGTCAGACCGTCATAATCGTACTCTTTGGAGACAATGTCGATGCCGTGCGCGGCCAAAGCCAAATCGATCGTGTCACAGGCCGAGCACATTGCGAAAAGGAAACCTCCATTCAACGTATAGACTCGTATTTTTTCTGCCACGGCTTTTTTGGCGTCGGAGACTTTGTTGAAGCCAAGCTTCTTGGCTAGCGCTTCGTACTGCAACTGTTGAGCCCGGTACCATTCCGCGTACCGGTACGCCCCGAAAAACTTGCCGTATTGACCCGTGAAATCTTCGTGATGGAGATGAAGCCAATCGTATTGGGACAACGCGCCGGCGAGCACCTCCTCGTCAAACACCTTGTCGAACGGAATGTCGGCGTAGGTCAGCGCGAGCGTCACCGCGTCATCCCACGGCTGTTTGTTTGGAGGTGTGTAGACAGCAATCCGGGGGGCTTTTTCCAAAACGACGAGTTCCATGTTCTCTCGCTCGACCTCCGCGTGAATTAGTGCGACTTCGGAGCCGCTCACTTCTTTGAACGAGACACCCTTTAGCCTCGCTTCGAGTACGAGTTCCCGGGTAACCGGCATAATGAAACTGCCGCCTCTATAATTGAGGACCCAATAAACCGTGTGACCCTGTTGAAGCGCATGAAACGCGAGTCCATACGCTTTCAAGTGATTTGTCTGGGTGAGATCCATCGGGATGAGCAGCGATGCGCCTTGCGCTAGTGCGGGGAGGAGCGCAATTACCACGACCCCCAAAATGATCGAGACGATCGTGAACTTTCTCGCCGGTTTGTCTGCGAATGATGTCGTCATTGCTGGTCCACCGAAATATTTCGAAGACGAGTGACATCCTCCCTGACCTCATCGAGGTAGATGTAGTGCGGGTAGGTGAGAAGAATATCCTCGTACTTTTTCAGCGCCAGATCCATGTTGCCATAACCGTGTTCGTATACTTGCCCGATCCGTCGGTGAGCATCGGGGACGCGGATATCCGACGGATATTCTCGAACAAAAGCGTCGTAGGCTCCTATGGCTTCATCGAGCGCGCCGGATGCCTGGTACAGCTCGCCGATTCTAAAAAGGGCCCTCGAGCGTAGCGGTGTGTGCGCTGGTTTGGCGACGATACTCTTCAGCTCCTTCACCGCACCGGTCGTGTCGTCCGCCACTTCGAATTCAAGCGCGTCGATGTAGCTATCGAGTACTTTTTGGTCTCCTTGAAGTCCTTCCTCGATCACCCATGCGAGATGGATGGCGTCATTCGTAAATTGCGATGCCGGATTACCTTCTGCCAACGACGTAAGCGTGTCACGCGCAGTCTCGTATTCGCCCTGGATGCCGAGGAGAAGCCCTGTATAGAATACTCCGGCTTCCTGGAGTTCCTCGGCAGGTTGTCTGATCAACTGGCCAAAATATTCCGCCGCGTTCTCGTACTCACCGATCACGAGATACAACCGGCCAAGCCGCTCGGCAAAAGCAGTCGGTTGGAACCGCGCATTGCTCAATCCCCGCTTGTAGATCTCCAGGGCTTCCTGGGGCTTTTTTTTGAGCCGAAATACCACATCCCCCTTCTTGAGATAAGCTGACTCAGCATGATCCGTACCGGGAAAGGTCACGATCAGCCAGTCGAGGGCTTCGATCGCTTTCTCCGTTGCCGTCTCGAGCGGAAGCCCCGGTCTGCTCTCGACCTGACCTTCGGCCAAATCCACAAGAAGGTCGATCAGCATCAGTTTGGCCCTTGGTACCTGCTGCGATTTGGGATGTCCTTCCAAAAAAGCTTCGAGCGAGCGTAGACCAAGGTCGAAATACCTCGTCCGATCGCCAAACGGGCGGTGCCGGTATTCGGATATCGTGCGATCGGCCAGATTGAACAGCACCTTGCCGTCCGACACTCCCACTTCTTCCGCCTCGAGGGCCATCTCGAGCGCACTCTCGATCATTCCCTGTTCGAGATACGTCAAGGCCAGGATGTTCATGACGACCTTCCGATGGGGTGTCTCCTTATCGGATTCCGTCCTGAGCCGAGAGATGAGGTCGTCCGGCGTGGCGCGGGGATCCCGTACCAGTTCTATGATCTTGTCCCGTGCCAGTCTATAGTGTTTGGGAGAGGTCTCGATCACAAACAGGTACTCGTCGAGTGCGGTGTCAAAATTGCCCATCGTCTTCTGAAGATGTGCAATGTCCAATGTGAGAACGTAGTTGTTTCTGTTCACCCGGCGCCCCTCCTCGTACATCCCCAATGCCAGGTCGTAGTATCGATTTTTACTCAGCGCAGAGCCGATGTTACGAAACGTGTTGACGGAATTCCCCGTGTGATCGAGAAGCTCCTGGAAAACCCGTTCTCCCCG
>CP070677.1:3046171-3128489 GCA_020352495.1 Candidatus Latescibacterota bacterium | reverse complement strand
GGGGAGAGTCATCGGGCAAAGTGAGCTTCGAAAAATGAACCACACGGAGTAACGATATGCGAGAGAACAAACAACCTCCAATGGGTCGGGGTGGTTCTTGTGTCTGTCCCAAATGCGGACACAAGACCCCGCATCAGAGGGGTGTGCCCTGCCGGGAAGAGAAGTGCCCGGAGTGCGGGGCAAAGATGATGCGGGAGGGATCGTACCACCACGATCTGCTCCGCGAGAAAAGGTCAAAAGACAGTCAAGAATGACCTGCCGTCGGGTCTTGGACCGATCGCCGGCGTCGTCTGGCAACCCGGCGACCGGTCCGTCGGCATTGTGGCTACGGTTGAATCGGGCACTTGAAGTCATTGCCGGGTAGACGCGTGACGGTCACATCACCGGCGCTCTCGGCAGCCAGTACCTCCGCTTCTGACGTCAACAAATACGGGCTCGTGTTCCACGTCACTTCGTGAAAGGCCCACTTCCCGCCGTGATACTCTCGGTCTCCGGGCGCAACCGCGGCCACAGCAAGCTGGCCGGTTGCTCCGCCCATAACAACATAGAGATTGTCCTTTCCCATCTGCGGGTTGGCCGCGGGGGGGACGATCGTCCGGACGATACGACCGTCGTAATAGAGTTTTCCAAACCCAGGTTGTGCCACCGCGAATACAGCCGCCAATGTGAGCAGTGTAACGCCCACTGCGAGTAGCCGTTTCATAGTTAATCCTTTCGGTTGGGTCACAGAGTTGATATCCTGAACCGATGTCACGCGTGACCGAAAACCGGTTCCTTATCCATCATTACGCGCGGGTCGGCCTGGTGTGACACCCTTGGTCCGATTTTTTGCTGACACAGCCAAATCGGTGGTGCGTATTCATAGTAGGAGGTAGACGGTGTCAAATCCCCACCGCCGAAAAAGCGTGGGGAACACGCGCGACGCGGCCGACGACGCCGGCGGAGCGTGGAGTGACCGCAGCATGCTCGAGGGCGTGCGACGGCGTGACCCAGAGGCGCTCACGCGTTTTTTCGACGTATTCTTCCCCTACGTCTATAACCTCGCGTATCGCCTCCTGGGTAATCGGGACACCGCCGAAGATGTTGTGCAGGACGTTTTTTTGAAGGTATACCGCGCGGCTGATCGCCTCGATATCGAACGCCATCCCAAACCCTGGCTGACGACGATTACATACAACACTTGTCGTGATGCCGCTCGCCGCACCGCTGCGCGGCCTGACATCGCGACAGACTCAACCACGATTGGTGAACAACACGGGGCGCCGGACACACCTGAGGACGTCTTGTTGCGGCAGGAGCGCGAGAACATGGTCGAAAGAGCGTTACTCGAACTCGATGAGCATTCACGTGCTTTGGTTATACTCCACGACTACTGCGGTGTACCGCACGAGGAGATCGCGACGGTGATGAATATGAGTCACGCTGCTGTTCGTAAGCGCTACTCGCGGGCGCTGAAACGCTTGGCGCAGATCATTCGAGGGCTTCAACAATGACAGACAAGTCGAAAGAGCATTTTAACGAAAAGGACGTATCGAAGTGGGTTCGCGAGTTGCCGCCCGCGACACCGGACCCGGATTTTCGCGAACGACTTCGTGCCGCGTTTGCGAGCGGGCAACTCGAACCGTCCCGACCTGGGAAAATCGACGACGTTAGAGGACTCACCGTCAACCGGTGGTGGCGTTGGGCTGTACCGGCAGCCGCCGCGGCCGTCGTGTTGTTTGCCGTTTTGTTGCTTAACCGCGGGCCGGCGTTGCGGGTTGCTGAGGTCGTTGGCACGGCTGACGTACGGATTGATGGACAGACTCTTGATCTGGATGATATCGACGCACTGAATTCGATGGTCCGTTCCGGGGCTGAGATCGAGGTGCCGCCCGGCACCACGGTCGATCTCGCTGCGCACGATGTCGTACTGTACGAAGTCGTTGGTGGAACGCGGATGACGCTCCCTCGAACACCGGGTCGATGGTTTGATCGTGCGGCCGTGTGCACTCTTTATGTCGGCGAGTTGCGGCTCAAGACAGGGTCGCGTTTCGCGGGAAGTCAGCTGCGTGTTTATACACCCGAAGGAATCGTGGAGGTCACCGGCACCTTGCTATCGGTTCAGTGCGATTCCGGTGGTACATGCGTCTGTGTTCTCGAAGGCATAGCCCGCGTCGGCGTGGACGAGGACGACCTGGAACCCGTTGAGCCGGGATACCGCAAAATCATGCTGCGCGATGGGACTGTGGAGATCATCCCTGTGAAACCCATGCACCGGGACGGTGTTCTCGATTTCGACAAACGGGTCGGGCATCGGATCGGCGAGGAACGCTAGCCCTGCGTTTGCAGCTCGGGGTGTGATCAAACACTCGAGTACATACACTATCCACTGCGACCCGCTGGGCACTGGACGCTATGTGTCTGTGGCGTGTAAGGGACGGACACGGGTCACGTCTTCTTATTCGACATCGAGAACATACCATTTCACGACTCCGTGCGGCTGTTCTTGTTACACCCTTTGATGATCCGACGGTTCCTGTTAGAATATCCCCTGGTGCGGTGATCCATTCTCGGCTATGGACTCCCCTTGCCGTACATCCGATCAATCGAGGAGCACAGATGATCGGGCAGACGATTTCTCACTATAGAATCATCGAAGAACTCGGTGGCGGCGGAATGGGTGTCGTCTACAAAGCCGAGGACACCAAACTCGGGCGCACCGTTGCTCTCAAATTTCTCCTGCCAGAGCTTACCCGCGACAAAGACGCGAAGGCCCGCTTTGTTCAAGAAGCGAAGGCCATCTCCGCACTCCAACACAACAACATCTGTACAATTCATGAAATCGATGAAACGCCTGACGGTCGCATTTTCATATGTCTGGACCACTACGACGGAGAAACATTGAAAGAAAAAACCGCAAGAGGGCCGCTCCCGATGGAGGAAGCGTTGGATGTTGTGATCCAGGTAGCTGAGGGACTTTCGGAGGCCCACAGCCAGGGAATTCTTCACCGTGACATCAAACCGGCGAACATCCTTGTGACAGAAAAAGGGGTTGTGAAGACCTTGGACTTTGGTTTGGCAAAGCTTGCAGGGATGACAAAGATGACAAAAGCCGGAATGACATTGGGAACAGTGGCGTACATGTCGCCGGAACAGGCGCGGGGAACGGAGGTGGATGCCAGGTCGGATGTATTTTCGTTGGGAGTCGTCCTCTACGAACTCCTCACGGGTCGCACGCCATTTGAGAGCGATCATGAGGCGTCGATGTTGTACAGGATTATGAACGAGGAGGCCGAACCCGTATCCAAATACCGGCAAGATGTCCCGATGAGTTTGCAGCGAATTGTCGAGAAAGCACTAAAAAAAGACGTGAGTGAAAGATACGAGAGTGCTCTCGACCTGAGAAACGATCTGGAGGCGTTGGGAGATGAGCTTGGGCTGACATCGAGTTGGCGGCGCCGGGCCGCCGGTCAGCCGACCTGGAGCTTTGGGCGGCGCTCGGTGATTGCCCTGGGAGCTGTGGCGGTGATCGTCGTTGCAGTTCTGTTGACTCTTTTGTGGCGACAACGGGTGGGAACCCTGCCGGTCGAGGATGTGTCGGTGGCCGTTGTGGATTTTCTCGATGTCGGAAATCCGGACGATCTTGCCAGTACCGCCGGAATCACCGGACTCGTTCAAGTCGGGCTTGTGGAAAGCAGTCCTTGCCGGGTCGTGAGTTCTGCGTACCTCTATGATCTTCGCCGTCGTCTCTTTGGCTCAGGCCGCGGTCCGATCGAGGCCGATCAGGCGCTCGAGGTTGCGCGGAAATCCGGAGCGCAGATGCTTCTCTCGGGACAGATGGCGGTAACAGGCGACGACCGGTATGTGACTTGGCAGCTAATGGACACACAAGACGGAAAGAGTCTTGGCGGACGACGGGTCGAGGGTAAAAATCCGGCAAACCTCGCCGATCAGATCATTGCCGGTGTTCTACCTTTGCTGGCCAGCAGTTGTGACGCCGAGACGCCGGATCAGCCACCGCCGGTCAGCACGTTGACAACGGAGTCCTCAGAAGCCTACCGGCATTATGTGCTGGGAGTGCTGGCAAACGAAGAAGCTCGAGCCGGGGATGCCGTACGTGAACTCAGTCTGGCAGCGGAACTCGATTCCACATTCGCCCTCGCCCTTATTGAGCTTGGCCGGGTCCAGTTGCATTGGCTGGCGGCACAGGACCTTGCCCGCGAAGCCACGGAAAGGGCGTGGAACTCGAGGACGCGCCTGGGAACCAAGGATCGGATGCGGCTCGAGGCGTGGCGCGAGCAGATGAACGACCGCGTGGGGAACGCGTTGGCCCTATACAGGGAGATGCGGACACGCTGGCCGGACGACCGGGAGATTCTAAGAGACCTTGGTGATGTGTTGATTTGGTGGTGGTATTTCGATGAAGCGGCCGAAGTTGCCAAAGACGCGTTTGCCTTTTACCCGGACGACTATGATTTTGGAGCGATGTATAAAGATGCTCTTTTGCTACTGGGTCGATCGGAGGAGGCACGCGAAGTCACTCGAGCCAACATCGAGCGACATCCGCAAAACCCGAGTGCCTGGGATGACCTTGGGTGGGTTTGGCTCACTCTGGGTTTGCCCGACAGCGCGGCAGTGGCTTTTGGCCGAGCACTTGCCATCGATCCCAATTATCTGTTCTCTCAACTGGGCGTCGGAATTAGCCACTACTGCAAAGGTGATGTGGCCCGGGCTATCAGGAATCATGAGCGGATCCTGGAACGCGGCGACCTCTTGCCCCAAGAACGGATAAGAGTCCTTTCGGAAAACTCATGGGCTCCGTGCCTCTCCCTCTTTTATGCGGAGGCGGGTCAGTTTGGAAAAGCGTTGGAGATTTTTGATGAAGCCGGGCAACAGGTATCCGGGCTCCAAAGCGAGATCAGACTGGGGACAAACCGCAGCAGTCTATTATTGCGGGTAGGGCGGGCCTCGGATGTATTGCGGTGGGCCCAGGATCTGGAGACACGGACCGACGCGGGTTATCCACGGTATGTCGCATTGCGATTCAAAGCAAAGGCGTGGACCGCACTCGACTCTCTCGAGACCGCCCGGTCTGCCGTCGAAGAGATACGCGCCATGGAACCGGAGCTCGGCGCGGGGGTGCGATTCCGTGCGCTAAAGATCATGACCGAAATCGCGCTTGCCGAGGGCAAACCCGAGAGGGCGCTGGAGTTGGTTGGCGATATGGAGCGACATGGAGCACCGCCCAGCGGGCTGTATGCGATTGAGCTCATTGAGGCCCGCGCCCGCGCCCATCGAATGGCGGGGCAGTTGGATGAGGCCGTACGGGCGAATCAAGAGTTGCTCCGGAAATTCGGGGGCCACGCTCTTGCGCACTACGAGCTGGGTAAGATTTATCGGGAAATGAACCGTTTTAACGACGCCAAACGGGCGTTCACAACGTTTCTAGAGATGTGGGCTGGGGCAGACGACGGGTTGCGCCAGGTCGAGGATGCACGAAGTCGTTTGAATCAATTACCGTAAACGAAATTCCAAAACGCCTGTATAAAGGAACGCCCTCACCATTGACAGACCCTCTCGTCCTGTTATCTTCGTCTCAGGAAATGGGAAATCCTGAAACTCCCAAGGTTCCTAAGAATCCTACGATTCTTGTAATGCCCGGCATTCCGATGGCACCGCAAATTCTTGGGGCTTCTATTCTATGATGCGCGCGTCAGTCCTTTTGAAAATCATCGGGGTGGTTACGCTCGTTGCCTTGGCCGACTGTGGCAAGCGGCCCGTCGTGAGGCCGGTGTCGGTGCTCCCGTCGGAATGTGAGATCCTTCAGGCACCTACGGAACGCGCGGACACGATAATAATCGCGCTGCTTGACGCAATTGAGCCGGGTCGCGCTCCGTGGGCGGGCAACGCCGGCGAGCAGCTCCTATTCGGTCATCTTTACGAGACCATGATCAATGTCGACTGCCTCGGCGAGGTACGGCGAGGTCTTGCTGAGTCGTGGAAGAGTGGGGAAGGCGGTTTGCATTGGACGTTTGAGTTGCGTGAGGGTGCGCGTTTCTGGGATGGCACGCCTGTGACCGCCAGCGACGTCGTGTTGAGTTGGCAAGACGCCGTGACGCTCGACACCGTCATCGATTCAGCCAGCGTTGCTGGTAAAAGAACCGTGCACGTGTATCTCAAACAACCTTCACGCGAGGTTCCACGTACGCTTACTGCATCCGTCTTTGCGGTGCGGAAACCCTCTACCACTTCACAATGGCCTCTTGGTACCGGACCCTATCGGATTACGTCATCAAAGAGAGTCTCCACCCCGATGGTGGGACACATGTTCTCGGCCCACGCGGCCTTTGGCGCAGAGTGTCCGCACATCCAGTTCATGGAGACTTCCGCGGATGACCCACGAGATCTGTTAGAGGGCGTTATCGAAATGTTGGTCACGGCAGATCCCGCCGTAGTCGAGTACGCACGGCGCCGGCCACAGTTTGTCACGGTCGCGCTCCCGTGGGAGAGAACCTACGTGCTTCTCTCGACATCGCGGGTCGTGAGACTCAGGAACGGCACCGTACCCGAGACGATCCCTTCGGATCTATTGGACGGACTGGCGAGGGATGCGGTAAGAGGCGATGCTCGGGGGTATCGACCGCCGTCATGGTGGGATGATCTCGACCGTTGCGGTGAGCTTGTGACCGCCCACTCTGGACCTACACCTGTGCATGCGTCGTCCGGCGTGCTCCGTATCGTCTACGATTCGAACGATGGAGTTGCCCGGGATCTCGCCGAGAGGATCGTCGCGCTCGCCACAACGGATCCTGGCGCTTCTCCCGACGCGGCTGCCGTCATATCGGCAGTCTGCGCTCCAAAGGGCAACACCTTCGAAATGGTTGCGGAAGGTACGACGACGAGTGAATTGAGCCGGAGCCTCCGAAGCGGTGATGACTTCGCCTACATGGTCTCAGTTCCCCGGCGGCCCCCGGATCCGTGTTATGAGGCGTGCGAACTGTTGAAGCGCGCACCTTGGTTGGCGGCCCTGGGGTTCGAATTATCCGAGGCTTTGATTCCACTCGTGGACACACGCCCGTACGTCATAGCGAAGCAAGACAAGTTTGGATTGACCACCGACTGGTACGGCAACGTTTTCGTCGTCAACAGAACGTCGGCGGGGAGGTAGTCCGATTTGACCTTTCGCACCCGAATGCTTGTTACGTTTCTCTTGGCGGTTCTCCTCCCGATGATCGCGCTCACACTGTTCGTTCGCGATGAAATGACGGATCGCCTGACCGCGCAGTATGAGCGGCGGGTCGAGTCACTGATCGCCGTTATCGAGGAGGATGCGGCGTATCAAAGCGATGCAATCGCCAATTCGCTTGCCGCTCTTCGAACAGCGGTCGTCGACGACAACCGGTTTCGCCGGGCCGCGGTGGACCGTGCGGAGCAGGAGCGGCGTTACCTTCTCGATTATGCAGGTCGTGTAATGCGGCTCACCGGGCTCTCTATGCTCCAGATCCAGGATGAAACCGGCCGCATTATCAGTTCCGGACATTTCCGCAACGAGTTCGATCGAATGGAACCCCAGTTGCCGAGACTACTGGCGGCAACCCCCGATGGGATTGCACTCGTGCAGGCGCGGGCTCCCGAAGCACCGTTTCTTGCTTTGGCCCGTGTCGACTCCGTACAGATGGGGAACAGGCAGTTCCACATCGTCGCGGGGTCGAAGGTGGGACGACGTCTTCTTGTTCGTCTGGCACGTGAGGCGGAACTGACGGTGACGCTGGTGTATCCGGGCGGGATGCTGAGTTCGGATGCGGGTCAGGATGAGCCAACCACGGATGTGCCATCACCGGAAGACGAAGTGGCGCGGAGTTCTGACGCGACCGATGCGATCGTGCGGGAGTTGAACATACCGTTCATCGATTCAGAACGTGGGAAGCTGGTCAACGCAAGGTTTCGCGTTACACACCAGCTGACCGATCTGCACGCTCTTCGCAGCAGCATCGATCGATGGTTTCTCCTCGCCGTGGCCGCTTCCGGTGTGCTCGCTATCATATTAGTAAGCTGGCTTGCCTCACGGATCAGCCGGCCCCTGGTCGAGCTCGCTGACAAAACGTCACGCATCGATCTCGATCGTTTGGACATCGATTTTGAGACTCGCCGCAAGGATGAAATAGGCGTTCTCTCGAGAATACTCGGCACTATGACCGAACGGCTGCGTGCGAGCGCGGTTCTGATCAAAGATGCAGAGCGGCGTGCCACGCTCGGAGATTTGGCGAGACAGGTGAACCACGATATCAAAAACGGACTCACACCGATCCGCAACGTATTCCGTCACCTGATCCAATCGGCACGAAACGACCCGAGGCAATTACCCAGGGTCTTCCAGGAGAGACAGACTACTCTCGATTCCAGCATTTCCTATTTGGAGAATCTCGCATCCAACTACGCTCGCCTATATCCGAGGAGCGAGCACCGCTCTTGCGATGTTAACGACATCGTGCGGCGTGTCATCAGGGATTATCGGGGCTCGGGGCGGGCGGACTTGAAGATGAAGCTGGGTGACAACGTTATCGTTCTGGGCGATCCCGTGTCACTGCGGCGTGTACTCGAGAACCTCGTCGACAACGCGATCGACAGCCTCGAGTCCCGACCCGGCAACGTTACAATATCGACGGCACTCGTATCTGGAGAGGCGGACCGACCACGAGTTAGGATTACCGTGGCCGACACGGGAATCGGAATGAGTGAGGAGCAACGAGCGAAAATCTTTGACGATTTCTACACGACAAAAGACGATGGTACGGGGTTGGGTCTTTCAATCGTGCGAAGACTGGTCATGGATCTCGATGGCACAATCGATGTAGAGAGCGAGAAGGGCAAAGGGAGTCGTTTTTTGGTCGATCTGCCCGGAGGGCGCGAAATATAGACGTCGCACCGCCCTGCGATGGCGTTTCGAATGACGCATGACGCTGCCGGAATGCGTGAGCGGTTTGGTCGGAGCGCCACGGTGGCTCCGTCGGCAGTGAAGGGATCGGAATCACAAACCGGGAGTAATGAAAATGGCACTGGTGTTGGTCGTGGATGATGTCGCCGCCTTGGCGGAACAGTACGCCTACGACTTGAAAAGAATCGGTGGTTTCGAGACGCTCGTCGCGACCGGTGGTAGAGAGGCGTTGGAAGCCGTTATGAGCCACGCGGTGGACTGTGTGATTTTGGATCTCGAGATGCCGGATATCGATGGATTCGAGGTGCTCCGCGCGCTAAAGAAGGAGGACATCCAGATTCCTGTCATCGTCTACACGGGCACCGGCAGCTACGATCGATGTGTCAAGGCGATCAAACTCGGTGCGTACAGCTTTATCGATAAGACCGAATCGATGGAGCGGGTGGCTCAAGAGGTGGAGAACGCTCTCGAACGTGCGAAACTGGAGATCGAGATCAAAGCACTCAAGAGGGATCTCGGAACCGAGACGCCACTCATCGGCTCGAGCCAGGCGATGCGACAACTGAAGGAACAGATTGCACGTGTGGCACCCATTCCCAGCCCCGTGTTGATAGTGGGTGAGAGCGGCACGGGGAAGGAGCTCGTTGCACGCGAACTCCACCGCGTGGGGTCCGACCCAAAGAAACCGTTTGTGGCGATCAATAGTGCCGCGCTCCCCGAGAACCTGATCGAAAGCGAGCTTTTTGGGCATGAGCGCGGAGCGTTCACCGGGGCGAATCGAACACACAAAGGGGCGTTCGAGCTGGCCGCCGGCGGAACGCTGTTTCTCGATGAGATCGGCGAGCTGCCGCCCTCGGCGCAGGCGAGGTTACTTCGGGTTCTCGAAGAACGCCAGGTGACACGAGTCGGTGGTGAGCGCCCGATCGAAGTGACCGGCAGAGTCGTTGCCGCGACCAACCGCAATCTCGAGTCCGAGGTGGAGTCCAACCGTTTTCGACAAGACCTTTATTATCGACTCAACGTGCACATGCTTCATGTGCCACCACTGCGAGATCGCCTTTCCGACATCTCCGAACTTGCAGATCACTTCACCGCCAGTATCGGTGCCCGTCTTGGTGTTCGCAGAAAGCGGATCGATCCCAAGGCGCTTGGGCTTCTCATGGGCTATGAGTGGAAGCGAAACAACGTCCGCGAGCTAAGGAACATCATCGAGCGGATGATCATTGCCACCGATGACGACTTCATCCGAGTCGATCAGGTGCCTGTTGAGGTACGAGAGCAGGTGTCACCCACGACGGACGCGGAGCCCAAGACACTTCAGGAGTTGAAGACGGAAGCCGAGCGACAGATCATTGTCACCGCGCTCGAGCGTAATGATTGGCACATCAGCCGCACCGCGAAGGCACTCGGGCTCGCCGACCACGCTAGCCTTCTGAAGATCATGCGACGCCACAAGCTAAAGCGACCGTGATCACGTGTGTCCGTTCGGACACAATTGATCGGTCGTGTGTGTGTCCAATTGGACACAAAGCCCTCTCGACAAACCCGCGGTCCGTTTTTTCACTCCCATAACCAATTATATAATAAACGGTTTCGAGCCAAACCGCGGTTCGCCCCGGTCTGGTCCTCGACTTGCCTTATTGGGGGATCAAGGACAGATCTGTGGACGTGAGCCCGGATGGGCTCGAACCGAAAGGAGGCTCACCATGTTGAGCAGCTCGAAAATCCGAGGCGTCTTGGTCGCCGGCGTCACTCTCGTCGTTATGGTAATTGTGTTCATCGCGATGTATGACTGGGGCAGTGGTGAGAGCACGGTCGCACCAAACCTCGCCGTGCGGACCGCAATGAACTCCACGCCAACGACGACCGCACCACCACCCGTCATTGTTGCGACACAGGAGTCGAGCGAAGGGGAAGACACAACGGCGTCGGTGCCGGAACCGCCAAAGGAAGTTACGTACGAAGAGGCGGAGGCAGCTTTTCATGAGAAGCGCTACGATATGGCTGTGGAGCTTTTCACCCGGTACACCAACCGCAAAAGTGAAAACCCATGGGGTTACTACATGCTGGGTCTTTCGGCGTGGAAAGCAGGAGATAATGACCGCGCGGTAGAAGCTCTCACACACGCGCTCGAGCTCGACCCGCATCATGTTAAAAGCTATCTCAACCTCGGCCGTGTTTATCTGGAAATGGGCAAACCCATGGATGCCTTGGATAAGATCCGGGCGGCACTCGAGATCGATCCGGAGTCAAATGTCGCGTATCGTCTCAAGGGTCGTGTTTTTCGCGAGATCCGGCAACGGCCCCAGGCCATCGAGTCGTACCAACGGGCGATCCAGATCGATAACCAGGACGCGTGGTCGATGAACAATCTTGGTCTGGTCTACATCGAACAAGAACTCTTCGACAAAGCGCTGCCGCCGTTGGCGCGCGCCGCTGAGCTTCAACCCGACAATGCAGTTTTTCTCAACAACCTCGGGATGGCACTCGAGTGCACGGGACACTTTCGAGCGGCCGAGGAAACGTATCAGTTGGCCGTCGAGATCGACGAATCGTACGAGAAGGCATCCGCCAATTTGGAGCGTGTGGCAGCCGTCCTCGAAGACCCCGATCTCGAACCGGTGGACCTCGCGGTTGTTGCCCAGAGCTTTGTCGATGAAATCGAAAGCTGGGGCGACGCGGTGGTTGCGGGCAAACAGCCTGACTCTGTCGATGCCGTCGTCGTCACGCAACAACCCGACGAAACCGAACCGAAAACGACACCCGTCGTCAGTGATGCCGACTCGACCAAGAACGGCGACGAACAATAATCTTGGTTGTTGATTCAAAAGAGGCAAAAAAAGCCCCGGTCCCGGAAATCCGGAACCGGGGCTTTTCGTCAACACGGCAAATGTCTACTTCAGGAACACGGCCTTCTTTACATCCTTGAATCCGTTTGCCCGCATCACAAAGAAGTAGACACCGGACGCAACCCGTTCTCCGTGGTCGTTCACGCCGTGCCATTGGACTTTTTGCACACCGGCAGGACGCTCGTCGTCGACGAGGGTCCGGACCAGGCGTCCCGCCACATCATAGACCTGTATCGTTACCCGCTGACGCTCGCTAAGCGAGTAACGGATCGTGGTGGAGGGGTTGAACGGGTTTGGCGCGTTCTGATACAGAGCGGTCTCCATTCTTGGTATGTCCCCGATGCCGCTCGGATCGATCTCGATGTTGGTAAAGTCGGATACCATCGCCACGGGTGCGCACCTGCCCTGCGCAACCCATGCATTGTAGAGATCTAAGCCTGCGGTATTCGTGACGTTCTCATCGCGGAGGAACTCGATGTACTCTTTGGAGACTGTCTGGTAGTAGAGTGTCGCCTCGGCGAAGACCGCCTCAGCAGGGAGAAGATACGTCGTCTCGTCCCAGTACTGGCTGTCCGCGTACGCGTAAGCCACCGGCGGCGATTGAATCGTCTCGAACGACGCGTTGGTGAATCCCCTCGGTGGGATCCGGTTATCACTGTACACCGTATCGTTCACGACAAAGTGGAACGATTCACCTGCTGGTAATCCAAGGGCCGTTCCGAGAGCCGGAGAGAGTCCAGGCTTGATCTCATAGACCTTTATGTCAGCGTCCTTGGTGAGGACCCCGGTCACCGGGTCGTACACACCGGATTCGTAGATCAGGTTATTCTCGCTGTCGTACGCCTTCAGATTGAGCCAGATCCGGCGGCCTTCGGGATACCCCGATGGGAGCTTGTGGCCCGTCTCGTTGGTGATCGTCACCGTGACGGTCGGCTGGTTGCTCACCTGACCGGTTGCCAGCGCCATCGTGGCCGCCAGCTGAAGCATAGAGATGGCCCTCTGTTTGGCGGCGTTCAGATGAGCCGAATCTACCTCGGTGGGGAAAAACGATGGAAGGATGTCCCCGATAAAGTGATTGCCACCGGTCAGATCGTGCAACGGTAGGTCTGAACGGCTCGGCGAGCCGGGCTCGCTGCAGCCTTTACCCGCAATGTCACGCATATGACAGTCCTGACAAGTCGACACGATACCGTCAGGTTTGGCGCCGGCGAACTGTGGGGCGAATACACCACCCTTCGCATAGGCGGTCTCCGTCCACTCACTGTATGTGCGCTCGATCGGGAACATGTTGCGCAAGTCGCCATCGGGGTGCGGTGTGTCAAACGAGTTCAGCACATAATCGCCCGGTGTCGCACCGGCTACGTAAACGGGGTTGCTCACATCGTGACACGTGCCGCATATGTCGGCTTCACGATGATAAGGAGACTCGAGAAACGCGTGACTCGCGATGGCGTCGTCATATGGGCCACGTCTTATCGGCGCCGGGTCGGCCACAAATTGACCATTTGCGGACACGAGTGGTGGCCCGGTGGAAAGCGAATCGAGCACCGCCTGGTCCTCTGCCGGGCTGATTCCAGCTTCATATATCGGGTCGACGGCCCGGTGACAGAAGTCACAGTGGATACCTTGCCGGTCTTTTGCCGTCATCAAACCACCGCCGGTGTCGACCGAACGGCCTTCGAGCCAACCACCCGGTGAATGACACCGCAGACACAAATCGCCGACCGACGGCGCGTCCTGCTCGGCAATCGCCACACATGCCAGGAAGAGCGGATCCCTCATCGCCTGTCCCATCATGCTGCCCTTCCACTGGTACCAAGGCTCGACGAGATAGTTGTATTCGCCGTGGCAGGTCTTGCAGTTGGCATCCGGGTCCTCGAATGTTCGTGCTTCGAACGGCTGCGACCCGGGGAGATCCATGTCACGCATCGTCGTGGGTGCCAGACCACCAAGGGTCCCGGTGATCGAAAACGACGCGCTCCAGTTGGAGCCATAGTTGCCCGGATTGTCACGGGCGACGACACGGATGATATTCGACACACCGGGGCGGTTGGGAACAAACCAGTCAAAGCTCCCATCGTTGGGTTCGTTCATACCGACCTGCTTGAACGTCATACCGTTGTCGTCCGAATGATAAATATCGACGTGCGCGATGCCGCTGGCGTCGGTTGCCGTCCATGTGACCGAGTGAGTCGACAAGGCGTTCCAGTTCTCACCACCGGCGGGAGTGAGCACGGTGACGTCGGGCGGTGTCGTATCAGTGGATCCGGACGGTGTCAGATAATCGCGTATGTCTGAGAGGTCGACGTTGGCCACCAGGTTGGTGTCGCCTGCGGCAAGACCGGGAAACGTCGGTGTGTTGGCGAAGTTCACAAGATCGGTGATCTCGGTTTCGCTCAAATATCCGTCGTTATCCTGATCGAACAATGCGACCACGCTGATGGCTTCTTCATCGGTGCCGGCGCTTTGACGTGCGACCTCGACGGCGGCGCCGTACCAGTTACGGGTTCCACCCCCATCGAAATCGTAGTGACAAAGACCGCAGTGACCGGCGTTGCTTGGAAGGTCGTCGAGTCTCGATCCTTCCGCTCCCGGGTACACGTTAAAGAATGCATTGCGGATAGGGTTTCGGGTGTAGGCATCGGATGTGATCAGCAACGCGATGAGTATTGAGAACAAAACGGGTAAAAGACGACTACGGGCTCGCATGGCAGGGGCTCCTTTGACAGAGACAAAGGCGCGGAGTGATTGAGTGCCGAAAGGGCAATTGAGTGGGAGACTCGGTGATTATAACACGGGTGGTTCGAGCTGGGAAAAGGTTTTTTTTCACCATCTTATGGGCCGATCCGGGACGTCGGGCACGATTCATGTCGACCGAACCCTTTGAGCAACCTGTTTGTCTCCTCTTGTGGGTGGGGAATACCGCGGATCGGGCCAACAATTGCGGTGTGCCTTGGGTCGACGTGGCGTGTTCTTCCGTTACGTTCACGGTGGTCCTGCCCGCGTCTTTTGGATTGAAGGGCCAGCGCCACGGGGGCTACCATCGCTTGTGAACAGCAGCGCTGAGAACACGACAACACAGCTGTTTGTATGTCTTTCTTTAGCGTGGCATTGGATGGTGTCCCATGATCGGCCGCATCGTATCGCATTATAAAATCCTTGAGAGACTCGGTGAAGGAGGAATGGGTGTCGTCTACAAGGCCCGAGACCTCAAGCTCGACCGTTTCGTTGCCATGAAGTTTCTACCGAGTCAACAGGATACCGACGAGGACGCAAAGAGACGATTTATCCACGAAGCCAAATCCGCCTCATCTTTGGACCACCCAAACATCTGTGCCATCCACGAGATCGACGAGACCCCCGAAGGACAGACGTTTATCGTCATGCCCCATTATGAAGGGGAACCCCTTGACAAGAAGCTCGAGAACGGACCTTTTGGCATTGAGGATGCGATCGACATCGTGCGTCAAGTAGCGTCCGGGCTTGCCGTGGCACACGACAAAGGTATCGTTCACCGGGATGTCAAACCGGGCAATGTTTTTGTCACCGACGACGGCCAAGTCAAGCTTTTGGACTTTGGTCTGGCAAAGCTTGCGGGGACGACGAAATTCACCAAGACCGGAACCACTCTCGGAACTGTGTCCTACATGTCGCCTGAACAGGCACGGGGTGAAGAAGTGGACGTGCGTTCGGACGTCTTCTCTTTGGGCCTAGTTCTTTATGAGCTGCTGGCAGGCCGACCTCCCTTTGGAGGCGATCATGAAGCCGCCATTCTGTACGGGATCGTCCACAAAGACCCTGAGCCGCTCTCCACATCTAGAAGTGATATTCCCGAAGCGTTGGGACAAATCGTTGACAAAGCTCTGCAAAAGGATGTGGAAAAACGGCATCAAAACGCAGCGGATCTGGTGAACGACCTGGAGATATTGCTCGCGACCCTGGACACCGGTGAACCGGTGCGCCGGTTGAAAACCGCCCGTGCACGGAGATTTAGAACGGAGGTAGGACGCAGAGGCGTGGTCGTTATCGCGGGTGTGGCCGCCGTCGCGCTCATCGGCGTTTCGTTGCTCTTGTGGCGGCATCTTGCGCCATCGTCGGATGAGGGTCTGGCTCTTGCCGTGATGGACTTTCGGGATCTGGCGAGCGTTGAGGATCCCACGGTGTCCGCCGGAATGACGGGTCTCGTAAATGTCGGGCTCGTAGAGAGCAGCCCTGTCCGTGTAGTGAGTCCCGAGTATCTGTACGATCTGCGTCGCCGGTTGTTCGGCGATGAGCAAGGCCCTATCAATCAAAACCAGGCGCTCGAGGTAGCGCGCCAGGCAGGGGCGACGATGCTCCTATCGGGACAGATATCCAGGGCGAGAGGCAGCCCGTACGTGACCTGGCGGTTGGTTGACACCCGCACCGGTAGAAACTTCGCCGCACGTCGTGTGGACGGAGACGACATTGTCTTTCTCGCCGACCAGATCATCGCCGAAGTAATACCTCTTCTCGCGAGCGAGAGCGGGGTCGAGGTTACGAGCCCACCATGGTCCGTCACTGCGCTCACCACATCCTCGCCGGAAGCTCATCGGCATTATGTGGCGGGAGTTCGGGCGTTTGGAGAGAATCGTCTGCTCGAGGCAGCTCTCGAACTGGAGCTTGCCGTGCGGCTCGATTCTACCTTCGCTCTGGCGTTCTTCGAGCTCAGCCGTGTCCAGTACTCGCTAAAGTCAGACGCTTCGGAAGTCGAGATCCCACGTGATTACGCCGACAAGGCGTGGGAGCTGCGAATGCGGCTTGGTATAAAAGACCGGCTGCGTCTGGAAGCATGGCGGCACCAATTAGATTATCGGCTGGAAGGTGCCATGGGCACATTCAAGGAGCTGCTTGCGCGTTGGCCGGATGATCGCAGGGGTCTCACCGACCTCAGCGAAATCCTCTACCAGTTTTGGGATTTCGATGAGGCGAAGAAGATCGCCAAGCAAGGGTTCGAGCTCTACCCCGACGATCTATTCTTTGGTATCACCTACGGGACGTGTCTCGGAATCACGGGCCCTGCGGATGAAGCAATTGCAGTGGCCCGCTCGTACATCGATCAGCATCCGAATAACCCGAATGCGTGGGACGAGCTGGCATTGCGATATTTGGAGGCGGGTCTCCCCGACAGCGCGGAATCGGCTTTTCGCAAAGCGCTTGAGATCGATCCCGACTTCCTGTCGTCTCAACAAGGTCTTGGGTATTGCGCGTACAGCAGGGGTGATGTCGAGGGGGCCATTGACATCTTCGAGCAGATACTGATCGAGAGGGATCTCGGGGTCGGCGAGCGATTGCCCATTCTTGTAAACAGCGCTTTTTGGCCTGGTCTTTCACTCCTTCACGCCGAGGCGGGGCGATTCGAGAAGGCGCTCGATCTATTTGAAGAAGCCCGACAAGACCTTTCCGGTCTGGAATCGGTAACACGGCTGGAGAGCCAACGAAACCTTTTTTTGTTGAGAATGGGACGTGCGGACGACGTGCTCGAATGGGCCCGACAGCTCGAGAGCCGCGACGACTCACGTTACGCGCGGATGATGGCTGCGCGCTATCGAGCGAGGTCGCTGGCCGCACTAGATTCAGTGGAAGCCGCACGTGTGGCGGTAGTAGAGCTTCGCGCGATGGAAGATCGTGGGGGTGGTCTCGTGCGGTTCCTCACTCTCAAGATAACCGCGGAGATAGAACTTGCCTCGAACGATCCACAGTCGGCTCTCCGGGCGCTGGAGGAGATCAAACAACGCGGCGTATTCTATGGAGGGCTCTACGACATCGAGTTCAGAGAAGCCCGGGCAATGGCCTACCGGATGGACGGTCAGTTGGAGGAGGCCGCCCGGGTGAACCAGGACCTGCTTCGCATCTATGGGGCGCACGCTTTGTCACACTATGAATTGGGAAAGATTTACGACGAAATGGGGCGTCCCGCCGATGCGGTTCAGGAATACACCACATTTCTTGAGATGTGGTCGGACGCGGACGAAAATCTATGGCAATTGGCGGATGCACGCCGCCGATTGACCTCGTTGAAAACCGATTCCTGATACGAGTGCCGAATTCCCCGAACTCGTTCTTGGAGCGCTAATCCCGTCATCCAGAAATCCTCGAGTACAACCATCTCGTGGTTCTCCTCCCGGGAATCTTCTCCGTCATAATGCGACACTCCTGTCAACCCACACCGGATACGAGAAAAAATTGTTCTTGTGAACATTGCGCGCATCGTATACAGACTCTTCACAATAGGCCCGATAGGCCCTGTGCTCCGGATAAGTGACGCGTGCACGTGGAGTTCTGTGCACGGCGTGGGAACGACAGGTGGAAGCATGCGCAAAACCGAAACGGTGGCGTTCCTCAGTCAAAAAGGTGGTGTGGGCAAAACAACATCTGTGGTAAACATCGGCGCCGGGCTTGCGATCCTAGGTGAACGCGTCCTGCTCATCGATTTTGATCCGCAGGCCCACTTGACCCACTCTCTCCGTATATTGGACCACGAGGTAAGGGGAACCATCTACGAAGTCATACGAGGTGAGGCAAGCGTCGAAGACGTGGTCGTTCGAAGACGCCTCGGGGCAAAAATCCGTTTTGCGGACCGGGAAGGGGAGCTCTCTGTGGGGGTCATCCCCTCAAACCTGAGCCTTGCCGGGGCTGAGGCGACGTTGGCAAACGTAAGGGGCAAAGAGTGCTTGCTTCGGGACGTGCTCGCCGAGTACTCGGGGGAGTTCGATGGTATCCTCATCGACTGTCCGCCAAGCCTGGGGCTACTCGCCGTCAACGCGCTCGTGGCCGCGACCAAGGTCGTCATTCCGGTTCAGGCCGAGTATCTTGCGTTGGAAAGCCTGGACAAGCTGGAGCATATGATCGACGTGGTGCGAAAACGGCTAAACCCCGGTCTTGAACTCGCCGGTATCATTGTAACCCGGTATGACGGCCGGAAGATTCTCAACAGGGAAATTGTCGCCGAGCTCCAGGAGAAGCTCGGTGGGGTGCCGTTCGAGACAACGATTCGCGAGAACATCGCCCTCGCAGAGGCTCCTAGATGCGGCGCCGACATCTTCACTTATCGGCCGAGGAGTCATGGCGCGGAGGATTATCTCCATCTCTGTGAGGAGATCCTGCATAGGAACAGAAAACAAGACGAACAAAAGAATGAGAACATACGCCCACCAGATGAGCAACAGGTCAGCGAGGGGGAACGGGCCGGTGAACACAAAACAAAAGAAGAAGAGACAGGGGACGAGACAACGCCCGAGTAGAAGAGAAACATCTGATAAACGACCTCACTGGTCAGGATCGATTCGACTCGTATGAAGCGTATTGGTACGATCCGTGTGAGCCGCCCGGCGGGGTCGCGCACATTGATCGAGCTCGCCGACAGCTCACCAATCAGTCCTGGCGAGAACGTTCTTCTTCGATCTTGTATTTCTTCATTCGGTAGAGCAGCACGTGGCGGGGGATGTCTAGGTATTTTGCCGCGCGTGTTCGATTCCATCCGCACCTGTCGAGAGCCTCTCTTACCATTTTTTCTTCTGCCTCGTGGAAGGTGAGGTGGAGTGGCCGATCTGCGACGGGGGATCCAACCGCATCGATCCCTGTCTCGCCAAAATCAGTTGGGAGGTCCCTGATCGACAATTCATCGGATATGCGGAGGATCACCATTCTTTCTATCAGGTTTTCGAGTTCGCGGATGTTACCGGGCCAAGAGTATTCTTCGAGTCGGCCGATGAGTTCGCGTGAAACGACCACTTTGTCACCGGGTGCGTACCTGTCCACAAATTCCTTCACAAGGATCGGGATGTCTTCCCTCCGATCCGCGAGGCTTGGGACCCGAATGGGAATGACGTTGAGACGGTAAAACAAATCCTCTCGAAACTCACCCTTGGCAACCCGCATCTGCAAATCGGCGTTCGTGGCGCCGATAACTCGAACATCGATTTGTCTCAACTCTTCGGAGCCAACGGGTTCGACAACCCGTTCTTGAAGGACACGCAGGAGTTTTACCTGAAGCTCGTTCGGGAGTTCACCTACCTCGTCCAATAAAATCGTTCCGCCCTCAGCAAGCTCGAATTTCCCTTTCTTGTCGTTTACAGCTCCGGTAAATGCTCCCTTTTTGTGGCCAAAAAGCTCGGACTCGACAAGCTCCGATGGTATCGCGCCACAGTTGATCGCCACGAAATCGCCGTCGGCACGCGTGCTCTTTGTATGAATCGTTCGGGCGACGAGTTCCTTTCCCGTGCCGGATGGCCCGGTGAGTAGGACAGTGGCATCGGTCGCTGCGATTTTGTCAACGATCGACATCATGTCTTTGAACGGTCTTGAAACACCAAGAAGCTTCCCCGTGCGCTCGCTTTGTTCCAAACGGCCTCTGAGACGTTTGTTCTCGGTCTCGAGTTTTCGAAAAGCCGCCGCCTTGTCGATGGCGGCAAAAAGCTCATCGTCCTCGAATGGTTTTGTAATGTAGTCGAACGCGCCGAGTTTGACCGCCTGCACCGCCTGAGAGACGGTGGCGTAGGCGGTGATCAGTATCACCTTTAGATCAGGCTGGAGTTGTCTCGCCTGTTGGAGTAGCTCGATCCCGTCGACGTTGGGCATTCGAATATCAGACAGGAGAAGATCCCATCGATCTTTTTTGATCCGACCGAGCGCCTGTTGACCGTCCTCGACCGTGGTCACGTCGTGGCCATGCTGTTTCAACTTGAATTGAACGACTCTTCGTAATGAGTTGTCATCGTCTGCGAGTAGAATCTTCATGGCAAATTCTCACTCCGTATATAAAGGAAGCGTGACGGTTATTGTCGTTCCGTGGTGTTCCCTGCTTTCGATGGATATATCACCCCGGTGACCGTCTACAATGGTTTTGACTATGGCAAGCCCCAATCCCGTGCCGCTCGTTTTTGTCGTGAAAAATGGTTCAAAAACATGTTCGATGTCCGATTTGGCTATGCCGACGCCGGAATCCGTGACGGTAAGCTGTGCCGCCGCGCCGGTTGAAGTTTTCAAATTTACGTTGATTAAGTCACCCTCGCGGGACGCCTGAATGGCGTTTAACACAAGATTGAGAGTCATCTGGTGCAGCTTGTCCGGATCGCCTTTGACGATGATGCCGTCCTCCAGCTGGGAGTCGATCGAGACGTGTTGCCGTTTGGCGTGGGTTTCGATTTGCCGTATCGTACTTCGAAGCGTGTCGGTCAGATTGATCTTCCGGAGTCTCGATTCCTTCGGGCGGGCGAACTCGAGAAACTCGGCCACGGTTGTGTCGATGCGCTTGATTTCGGTTCGAAGGATACCCTTGAATTCTTCGCGATCCTCGTGTGACGTCCCATCGTCCGCCAGAATATCGGCGGCTCCTTTTATGGAAGCCAAGGGGTTTTTGATCTCGTGTGCAACCCCGGCGGCAATCTGACCGGCGAGTGACAACTTTTGTGAACGTTCCATCTGCAGCTCTGCTTCTTGTCGTCTTCGGCGCGCGCTGAGTTCTCGATCAAAGAGCAGTCCCGCCAGGGTGGCTATCGCAAAATAGAACACGATCTCCACCGTTTCAGACGCCAAGTCGCGTGAATTCTCAACCGATCCGACGACGTAGGGGAGAACCAGAAGAGAGATTGCAGCGGCTGTGATCAAACCTCCACGGAGCCCGAACCAGGCGGCGGCGATTACAATTGGTATGTAACAAAGCCGCCCGTGAATCGCATGGACCCAGTGGACATGCCCAAAGATCGGCTCCAACAACCAGCCATAATGCACGGCCAACGTGAGCACGGATACACCCGCGATAACGGCGATTTTTGTGGTGATTGATCCAGCGGTCCGCATGCGGTTCTGCCTCCAGACTGGGTGTGTCTTGCGGGGCAACGCAACACGTATGCCACGCATGACCCTGCGGAAATCAGAATACGTGACTTCAAATAAATCAATCAGTAATGGCCGTCGAGACGCCGCCTGATGGATGACGCCATCGGCACCACACGGGGTCTCGAGTGAATCGCAGAGAATATTCGCCATAACCGAAGAATAGTCAACACAGAATAGACAATATTCTCTGTTTCCCGCGATGGAGACCAGGTGTTGATTCGGTAATACATTGACAATTAATAAGTTATGAACTGTGGCATGTTATTTGTATTTGACTCTTGCGAGAGATCCCGGTACCGGGCGTTCGGGAGAGCCATAAAAGGAAATAGAATCGTCATGAGACCAAACAAGCCCCGCGGATTCATCAAATCAGCCAGTCTGGCATTTCTGGCGGTTGCCATGATCTCCGGATCGGCGAAGGCGTTGGATCAAAGGCAGACCCGCCACCTCACTGATTCTCTGGCGACCGTTTACGAGTCGGCCGGCCATGCCCCGGGACGTTTCGCTCCGGATGCCCGTCTGAAAGATTATCTCGTCTATGCCGCCAAACAAAGCCCCGCCTTGAAGGCGGCCTTCTATCAATGGAAGTCCGTCGTCGAGAGATCAGGTTACGCGGGTACTCTACCCGACCCCGTGTTTACCTACACGTATTTTATCGAGAACGTTGAAACACGAGTGGGACCGCAGAACCAACGGTTCAAGCTGATGCAGACGTTCCCGTGGTTTGGAACGCTGAGTGCGCGAAAAGATGTAACACTCGAAGCGGCAAACGCCGCATATCAGGCGTTCCGCTCGGAGAAACTAAAGCTTTTCTATCAGGTGAAGTCCGCGTATTACGACTTCTACTTTCTGGGAAGAGACATTGCCATCACAAAGGAGAATCTCGAACTGCTCAAGTTCTGGGAGTCGGTCGCGCGGGCCAAGTATCGAGTCGCGCTGAAACAACACCCGGACGTGATCAAAGCACAGGTCGAGCTTGTGAAGCTCGAAGATCGGCTACACACTGCGGAGGACATGATGGAGCCGGTCATGGCAAAGCTCAGGGCGGTTACGAATCTGCCGGACAGCGTTCAGCTCCCGGTGCCGACCAATATCGAAGTGGTGGAGACCGCGGTAGATCGTGACAGCATCGTGACAGCCGCGCTGGCAAACAATCCCGATCTGAAGTCGCTTTTGTCCATCATTGATAAAACTACAGCGGCAAAGCGACTCGCTTCCAAGATGTCGTATCCCAATTTCACGATTGGAGTGGACTATATCGAAACGGGCGAAGCACGTGGTCCCGGCGTGTTGGACAGCGGTGAAGATGCGTGGATGGCAAGCGTTGGCGTGAGTCTGCCGATCTGGTTTGGGGCGAACCAGTCGCGAAAAAAGGAAGCCGAAGCCCAATACCGAAAAGCCCGGAACGATTATGCAAATGCGCAAAACCATCTGAAGGCGCTAACGGAGAAGATCGTTTTCGAGTACGAAGACGCGTTGAGAAAAACTCGGTTGTACCGCGACGGACTGATACCTAAGGCCGAGCAATCGCTCAACACGAGCTACACGTCCTATCAGGCCGGAGAGGCGGATTTCTTGAGCGTGCTGGACGCCCAACGCCAGCTGCTCGACTTCCAGCTCGAGTACGAACGCGCCAAGTCCGATTTGGCCGTAAGCAGGGCGGAGATCGAGATGGTCATTGGTCGAGGACTTACGGGGACTCCGATTGAAGGATTTGAACGATAGGGCACGCCAAGAACGTGGTCAGAAAAGCAGTCGAAGAAACAGAAGACTGGGCACTCAAGGAGACGAGTGATGACGTCACGCAGAATATTTCGGACACCAATCGATAGGTTCGCGCTTCGGGGGTCAAGAGGTCTCGTTGCCCTGGGAGCTGTTGCCGTGTTTGCCTTTGTGCTTGGCGCCGTGATGTTTGGGAGCAGTGATCAAAGAGCGGTCAAAACGGAAGACCCACACGCAGACCACGCGGTGGACCGGCCTCCCGAGTCAACGATGTGGACCTGTTCGATGCACCCGCAGATCAAGCTGCCCAAGTCGGGCAAGTGCCCGATCTGTTTTATGGATCTCATACCACTGGAATCGCGAGCCGGGGACGGACTCGCGCCCCGTCAACTCAGGATGTCGCAGGCGGCCAGACAACTGGCGCGGCTTCAGACGACACCGGCCACGCGAGCGTACGCCGAGGCAGAGGTGCGTATGGTGGGAAGAATTGCCTACGACGAGACCAAGCTCGCATACATCACGGCCTGGGTTCCTGGCAGACTGGACCGGCTGTTCGCCGACTACACCGGTATAACCGTCAAGAAAGGGGATCACTTGGTGCAGATGTATTCCCCGGAACTGTTGGCCGCCCAGGAGGAATTGATCCAGGCGCACACCGCGGTATCGGCTTTGGATAACACGGCGAGCCCGGTCTTGCGATACACGGCGAAGGCCACGCTGGAAGCCACGCGAGAAAAACTCCGGCTTTTTGGTCTTACTCCCCGGCAAATCGAGCGAATACAAGCCACGCACGAAGCATCGGATCACCTGACGATATACGCCCCCGTTGGCGGTGTCGTCGTCCAGAAAGAGGCAAGGGAGGGCATGTATGTCACAACGGGCACCCGTATCTATGGTATAGCCGATCTCACCACGCTTTGGGTGATGCTCGAGGCCTATGAATCGGATCTGCCGTGGCTACGCTACGGTCAACGTGTGGAGTTTACCTCCCAGTCATTTCCCGGCGAGACCTTTGAGGCGATAGTGAGTTTCATCGATCCACTCGTAGACCCAAAAACCCGGACCGTCAAGGTAAGGGCGATCGTCGACAACAAGAGCAAAAAACTCAAACCGGATATGTTCGTCCGTGGTGTCGTCAAGTCGCGGATCGACGGCCACGGAAATATCGTTGACGATTACCTGGCCAACAAGTGGATATCACCGATGCATCCCGAGGTCGTCAAGGATGGACCCGGTAAGTGTGATGTCTGCGGTATGGATCTGGTGCCCGCGACGTCGCTTGGTTATGTCGGAAAAGCGATCGACATCAACAAAGCGCCGATTTTGATCCCGGCGAGCGCGCCGCTCATCACCGGTAAACGCGCCGTAGTGTATGTAGAAATTCCCAACGACGACGGACCGCTCTTCGAGGGACGCGAAATCGAGCTGGGACCCCGGGCCGGAGATTTTTATGTGGTCAAGTCGGGTATCGAGGAAGGAGAGCTCGTCGTTTCCAGCGGCGCCTTCAAGATCGACAGCGAGCTCCAGATCCAAGCCAAACCCAGCATGATGTCTTCCGAGGCAAACGCAGCGGGTATTGGTCATCGGCATGATCGGGACGAAACGACATCGGTCTCACCGAACGGTGGTGAGTTGGGTCGCGGACGATTGAACGAGAGTGACGAGGCCCGGAAGACGCTGACACCCGTATATGATTCCTATTTCGCTGTTCAGATGGCGTTGGCAAAAGATGACCTGGAGAAAGCCAAATCGGCCGCGAGGAGACTCCTCACTGCCACAAAAGACGTCAACGCGTCTACATTTTCACGCGCCGGGAAAGAGCAATGGACGAAGAGTTCCGAGCAGCTGACAAAGTGGGCGAAAAAAACCTCGAACGCGGAGGGTATCGAGACCGCTCGCGATGCTTTTTTTTATCTTTCGAAAGCCACCATTAAGCTACACGAATCGGTCGGTCACGCAGGACAGCTGAACTACTACCTCACGTATTGTCCGATGGCGCCGTATGACAACGGCGCGTACTGGCTTCAGACAGTGGATGTGGTGTGGAACTCGTTCTATGGCAAAACCATGCTCCGGTGTGGGGCCATCAAGAAGACTCTGAAACCTGCGGTTGAAGGGACGAGATAACGAATGACGAACCAGTTGTACGACACCGACGGTCGTCGACTCTCTCCGATCGACCGCGTCATCCGGTACTGCATCGACAACAAATTCGTTGTTACGATGGTGACCCTGGTGATCATTGGATGGGGCATCATGGTTGCGCCATTCGATTGGGATCTTGGTGGATTGCCTCGTGATCCCGTGCCGGTCGATGCGATCCCGGATATCGGTGAGAATCAGCAAATCGTCTTCACCGAATGGAGGGGCAGATCTCCTCAGGACGTCGAGGATCAAGTCACCTATCCTTTGACGACCGCCCTGCTCGGTATCTCCGGGGTCAAGACCATTCGAAGTTACTCCTACTTCGGATTTTCCAGCGTCTATGTCATTTTTGACGACGGCATCGACTTCTATTGGTCTCGAAGCCGCGTATTGGAAAAACTCAATTCATTGCCGCCCGGCACGATTCCCTCGGGTGTTCAGCCCGCCCTTGGCCCCGACGCGACCGCGCTCGGTCAGATCTTCTGGTATACGCTGGAGGGCCGCGACAAAGACGGAAATCCCACGGGAGGGTGGGATCTCCATGAGCTTCGTTCGATCCAAGACTGGACGGTTAGGTACGCACTTCTCTCGGCGCGTGGTGTGGCCGAAGTCGCTTCGGCAGGTGGTTTTGTCCAGGAGTATCAGATCGACGTGAACCCCGAGGCGATGCGGGCGCACAACGTGGCGCTTACCGACGTGTTTCGGGCGGTCAAAACGTCCAATATCGATGTCGGTGCGCGTACGATCGAGATCAATAAAGCGGAGTATGTCATTCGCGGGTTGGGTTTCATCGAGAGTATCTCGGATATCGAGAACACCGTTATCAGGCAAAGCGAAAATGTGCCAATTCGAATCGCAGATGTGGGCACGGTGTCGCTTGGCCCCTCCCTTCGTCGAGGGGCTTTGGATAAGGGGGGTGCCGAGGTCGTCGGCGGGGTGGTTGTCGTACGTTATGGCGAGAACCCACTCGAGGCGATCAAGAACGTAAAGAAAAGAATTCAGGAGATCTCGGCCGGTCTTCCCAGAAAAACACTCCCGGACGGCCGAGTCTCTCAGGTAACGATCATACCATTCTACGATCGCACCGGATTGATTCACGAAACTCTTGGAACGCTCAACACGGCGCTTATCGATGAGATTCTGGTCACGATCATAGTCGTTGTGATCATGATGATGAACCTTCGCAGTTCTCTTCTGATATCGGGACTTTTGCCGCTGACCGTCCTGATCGTGTTTATCGCGATGAAAGCGTTCAGGGTGGATGCCAACATCGTTGCCCTCTCGGGGATCGCAATTGCGATCGGCACGATCGTCGATATGGGTATCGTGATCTCCGAAAACATAGTGAAACATCTCGATCGCGCCCCGCCGGAGATACCCCGGAGAAACGTTATCTTTGCAGCGGCATCGGAGGTCGGGGGTGCCGTGTTGACCGCCGTGGCAACCACGGTTGTGTCATTCCTCCCAGTGTTCACATTGGAAGCGGCCGAGGGAAAGCTGTTCAAGCCCCTGGCCTATACGAAAACGTTCGCGCTCGTCGCGTCTATCATCGTCGCGCTCACACTCGTTCCGCCGTTCGCGCATCTGCTCTTCACAAAAGGGCAGGCCGCGATACGTTCCCGACGGATGTGGCGGGTTGGGTTGCTCATCGCGGCCGCCGCGGCGATGTACTGGTCGTTGTGGCTTACGGGATTTGGTCTGATTCTCGTGGCGGCGTACCTACAATTCAAAAGTCGCATTCCGACGCCTATCGCGGCGAGAGCTCCCGCGATGCTCAATTATATTGTCGTCATTATTGTTGCGTGGGTCCTCGCCTCCCATTGGATGCCTTTGGGTGTGCGGTCGGGAGTCATTTTGAACTTCTTTTTTGTTGTCATCCTTCTGGGAAGCATCCTCGTGCTGGTTCAGCTTTTTATCAAGGGATACGAACCGATTCTTCGTTGGTGTCTCGACCACAAGTTCTTGTTTCTCGTATTGCCGCTCGTGCTCGTGCTTGTCGGTACAGCGGTGTGGTTGGGGTTCGATCGACTCTTTGGTTTTGTGCCGAACTTTGTCCGCTCGACGCCAGCTTACGTTTCGTTGAACCACGCCTTCCCGGGGTTGGGAAAAGAGTTCATGCCCGATCTGGATGAGGGTTCCTTTTTGTATATGCCGACGACGATGCCTCACGCATCGATCGGTGAAGCTCTGGATGTTCTCCAGACGCAGGACAAGGCATTCACGTCGATTCCGGAGATCGAGACCGTTGTTGGAAAACTCGGCCGGGCGGAGTCACCCCTGGACCCCGCCCCGATATCGATGATTGAAACCGTCATCAACTACAAGCCGGAATACATCGTCGGCGAGAACGGGCGCCGCATCAAATTCAAATACAACAAAAAAGATGGGGAGTTCGCACGGGATGATCATGGCGAGCTGATACCCGACGATCATGGGCGGCCGTATCGAAATTGGAGAGATCACATAAAGACGCCAACGGATATTTGGGACGAAATCATCAAAGCGGGCAAATTGATAGGAACAACCTCCGCACCAAAACTCCAGCCGATCGCGGCGCGTATCGTCATGCTCCAGTCGGGAATGCGTGCGCCGCTGGGCGTCAAGATAAAGGGCCCCGATCTGGAGACGATCGAACACATCGGTCTGCAAATCGAGCGGTTCCTCAAAGAAGTGCCGTCAATAGAGCCGGCCGCAGTAGTGGCGGATCGGATCGTCGGAAAACCATATCTCGAGATCGGCATCGACAGGGAGGCCATCGCAAGGTATGGAATAAGCATCCAAGGGGTGCAAGACGTGATCGAAGTCGCCATCGGGGGCAAACGGCTCACGACGACAGTCGAGGGGCGTGAACGGTATCCGGTTAGAGTCCGTTATCAACGTGAACTGCGTAACTCCATCGAGGATCTCGGCAACATACTCGTACCCGCTCCGGACGGCACGCAGATTCCACTTTTGGAACTCTCGGAGATTCGATTCGTCCGCGGACCGATGGTGATCAAATCCGAGGATACCTTTCTGGTCGGTTATGTCATCTTTGATAAGAGACCGGGGTACGCTGAGGTGGACGTTGTCGAAGACGCCCAGAAATATCTGCGAGGCAAGATCAACAACGGTGAGCTCGACCTCCCGGCGGGAGTCAGCTACGCATTTGCGGGAAGTTACGAGAGTCAAATCCGTTCTGAGAATAGATTGACGATCGTCTTGCCCTTGGCCCTGATCATCATATTCTTGATCCTCTACTTTCA
The DNA here is from genome assembly GCA_020352495.1 of Candidatus Latescibacterota bacterium. Taxonomy (GTDB): domain Bacteria; phylum Krumholzibacteriota; class Krumholzibacteriia; order WVZY01; family WVZY01. The sequence goes on along the minus strand of CP070677.1, from coordinate 3,099,756 downwards.
GTTCAAACACGTCCCGACGACGTTTCTCGTTTTCTCGGGAATCTTCATCGCCTGGTCGGGCGGATTTCTTATGATCTGGCTGTACTCCCAGGATTGGTTTTTGAATTTTTCAATTCTTGGCGTCGACATGCGCGAACTGTTTCAAATCCGAAACTACAATCTCTCCGTAGCCGTGTGGGTCGGCTTTCTCGCTCTTTTTGGAATCGCCACCGATGACGGTGTCATCATATCCACCTATTTGAAACAAAGCTTCACGCACAGAAAACCATCGACAGTAAAAGCGGTTCGAACCGCTACCATCGAGGCGGGAAAGCGCCGTGTCCGGCCGGCTCTGATGACTGCAGCCACCACACTCCTTGCCTTGATCCCCGTCCTGACATCCACCGGTCGAGGTTCCGACATCATGGTCCCGATGGCGATTCCATCCTTTGGTGGGATGGTCTTTGTCGTCGTTCGGGTGCTAACCGTGCCCGTTCTCTACTGCTGGATGGCCGAAAGACACTTAAAACGATCTGTCGGGTCTCCCGCCAGGAGTGGGTAGGGCGCGTGTGCCGGTAGTCTGACTCTCGACACCCGCGTAACACTCACTTGCAACAATACCAATAACTTATGTCGGTTCAGCCCACTTGGCTCGTCGTTGGACCGCAATTGTAGACCCGAGCACTGTGCAAAAACCCAGACAAGAGCACCGTGCCCTGCTCCACATTACACCGGTCGACGGGTTGTAACAGGGGGATGTAGGTGATAAAATTAGTACGTAAAGACGGTTCGTTTTGCAGCGGCGGATCGTTGGTCTTCTGTTTCCACATTCCTGACGTTGACGCTCGGCACTGGTTAGTGGTCATCCTTCAGGGCCTATCCCGGTCGCCGGCAAGGAGCAGCACAAGAGGGGGTACAGCGTGAAATATGTGTTACTAGTTATGCTAGCGGTTCTGACGGCTCTCGTGTATCTTCCGTCCGCACAAGGAGACGACCCACCTTCCTGGGTCGACATCAGAGCCGATTCTCTTACCTTTGGTTTTCCAGCGCCGGATTCTATTCGGCTCACCGGCCATTATACGGTTTTTAACGGTATGTTAATGGATACGATCATCGTGAGCGATGTGGGTTTCTGGCTCGATGGGGTTCCGGTAGGTGGGGAACCGATCGACGTCACAAAGTCACTAAACAACTGCTATGTGTTCACGACGCCCGAGGACTGCAAGGGGGAGTGTTACTTCAGCTCGGTGCCTCCGATCGAATTCGGTGAGTGCGAGTGGTTCGAGTCCGATCCGATGGACACGATATTCATAGCGGAACCGTGTGTCTGTACAAAATCTTTTTCAAAAACTCGGACCGTTCTCTACTCGGGAGAGGATATGGCAACCTTCGAGTTGGATCCAGGCGGTGTGGTAGAAGAACTTAGAGAATGGAACAACTCGATCACCGTGTCAGTGGGATCGGTCGCCACCGAACCGAGCACATGGGGTCGGATAAAGGCTCTTTTCGAAGAGTAGTGAGGGGCCTATCGGGGCACGTACTTTTGTATTTCTGGCCGGGACGAACCGGCCCATCCGCAAAGAGTCGCAAAAGGGGGGTGACGTATGAAATACGTAATGTTAGTGGTTTTGGCCGTTTTGACGGCCCTGGTTTATCTGCCGGCGGCACAGGAAGACGACACTGTTCCCTGGGTCGACATCAGAGCCGACTCGATCACCTTTGGCTTTCCAGCACCGGATTCGATTCGGCTTACAGCGCACTACACGTTCTTTAGCCACATGCCCATGGATACGATCATCGTGAGCGACATTGGGTTCTTTCTCGACGATGCTCCCGTGTATGGCGAGCCGATCGACGTCACAAGGTCGTACAACAACTGCCATGTTTTCAAGACCGAGGCTGAATGCAAGGGCGAGTGTTACTATTCATCGGTACCTCCGATCGAAATCGGGGAGTGCGTGTGGAACGAAGCTTTCGGACCTCCGGGAGACACAATACCCGGTACTGAGTGGTGCGCTTGCGAGAAAAAGGCCCAGAAATCGTGTACGGTTCATTATTCGGGTGAGGATTTTGCCTCGTTCGAGTTGGATCCCGGTAATATGGTAGAGGAGCCGGATGAATCGAACAATTCGGTTTCGGTCAACGTAACCGGCGTGGCCGTCAAACCGAGCACGTGGGGTCGGATTAAGGCTCTGTTCGACGAGGAGTGACGGGGCGCATGGGGACATGCGCTCCGTATTTGCAGCCGGGACGAACCGGCCCATCCACAATGAATCACTAAACGGGGGGGTGACGTATGAGGTACGTCTTGTTAGTGGTTTTGGCCGTTTTGACTGCTCTCGTGTATCTGCCAGTCGCGCAGGACGACCCCGCTTTCTGGGTCGATATCAGAGCCGACTCGATCACCTTTGGTTTTCCAGCACCGGATTCTATCCGGCTCACCGCCCACTATTCGATTCTCAATGGTATGCTCATGGATACGATTATCGTGAGCGACATTGGGCTCTTTCTCGACGGGGTCCCCGTGTATGGCGAGCCGATCGACGTCACAATGTCGACCAACGACTGCTACAACTTCCAGACTGAAGAAGAGTGCAAGGGTGACTGTGTCTATTCAGCAGGACCTCCAATCGAGTACGGGGAGTGCAAGTGGGTCCCGCGTGCCCCGAACGGTTTGGATACATTACCCCCGTCCTGGTATTGCGTTTGTGAGGAATCGTACTTGACCCCTCCCCAGACGATTCATTATTCGGGAGAGGATTTTGCCTCGTTCGAGTTGGATCTCGGAAATATGGTTGAGGAAGCGGATGAGGACAACAATTCGATTTCGGTCAACCTAACAGGCGTGGCCGTCGAACCGAGCACGTGGGGTCGGATAAAGGAGATATACGAGGCAGAGTAAACGATTTACTCGGATCATTTGTGGCAGGGACGACTAAAACCGAGTAACACACGTTTTCACCAGTTTTCAAATCCGCACAGTTGGCATTGACTCACCGGGACACAAATAAGAACCGGCGGAGCCTTTAAGGGCCCCGCCGGTTCTTTTCACTCGAAGATGAACAAATGAGACTTCAGCGTACAGAAGCCTCATTCGTTATGCGACCTGTCCTATCGCAGCAAAATCATCTTCTTGGTCTGGATAAAACTACCCGCTTTCAAACGGTAGAAGTAGATGCCGGATGCGTGTTTTGCCACATCCCAGGTGGCCGAGGAATGTCTTGCCGGACTCGTTGAGAGTGTCAGATAAAACTGACGCAAAAATCCGAATACACGGTGCAGAGCAGACCCGGCAACCGGTAACACCGGCGTTGGTCACCTCGAGTATCTTTGTCTGCCTGCGACACAGAGTACGATTCAGCCGTTAATACACCTGTAAACCGCGTTTTACAGTGCAACGGTTAGTTGTTGATCAGGCACCATTTTCGCGCTACAATCAACTGCCGGTCCTCTCAAGCCCAACCGGCAAGTCGGGCCCGGGTGCCAAAAACGGCGGCTCGGGGGCGCCCGACGATTCCACAACATAATTTCAACGTACAAAAACGCTAGAAAGGAGTACCACCAAACCATGAAGAAAGCGATTCCGATCATTCTGCCAGTCCTGATCCTTGCGATCGCTCTGTCGGGAGCACCCCTGTGGGCGTGCACGAATTTTCTGATCTCAAAAGGTGCCTCGGCCGATGGTTCGACGATGATCACATACGCGGCCGACTCGCACGTGCTCTACGGTGAGCTGTATTTCACCCCGGCCGGCAAACATCCCGTTGGATCCAAATTGGATGTTTACGAGTGGGACACGGGGAAGTACCTGGGCAAGATCGATCAGGTACCCGAGACATACTCCGTCGCCGGCAACATGAACGAGCATCAGGTGTCCATCGGTGAGACGACATGGGGTGGCCGCAGCGAACTGAGGGATCCCAAAGCGGGCATGGACTATGGGAGCCTGATGTACATCGCCCTGCAGAGGGCAAAAACCGCCCGTGAAGCAATCAAGGTCATGACCGATCTGGTGGCCGAGCACGGTTACTACAGCTCCGGTGAGTCTTTTTCGATCGCGGATCCCAACGAGGTGTGGATCATGGAGATGATCGGCAAAGGCCCCGATAACAAGGGAGCGGTATGGGTGGCCCGGAGAGTGCCGGACGGTTACATCTGCGCGCACGCCAACTCTCCAAGAATCACACAGTTTCCCCTAAAGGACCGGAAGAACACCCTCTACGCCCCCGACGTGATTTCCTTTGCCCGTGAAAAAGGTTACTTCGAGGGGGACGACGAGGACTTCAGCTTCGCCGACGCTTACAGCCCGGCGAGATTTGGTGCGCGGCGTTTTTGCGATGCGCGTGTTTGGTGTATGTATAACCGTGCGGCGCCGTCGCTCGATCTACCGGCAGATCGAGCGTTGGGTAAGGAGGGCGCGGAGCCGTATCCCCTGTGGGTCAAACCCGACCGGAAGCTGACCGTGGCAGACGTTATGGGATTTATGCGTGACCACTTCGAAGGCACCGAACTCGACATGACGAAGGATCTCGGGGCCGGACCCTACGACCTGCCTTATCGCTGGCGCCCCTTGACATGGAAGGCGGGTGATGAGCGGTACTTCAACGAACGAGCCACGTCGACACAACAAACGGGTTTCTCCTTTGTCGCTCAGGCGCGATCGTGGCTCCCGGATCCCATCGGTGGTGTGCTTTGGTTTGGCGTCGATGACACGTACAGCACGGTCTACTTTCCGGTGTACTGTGGTGTCAGGGAAGTGCCCCACAACTACGCCGTGGGCACGGGATCCTGGCGCGAAGTGACGTGGGAGTCGGCTTTCTGGGTGTTCAACTCCGTGTCCAATTTCGCCTACCTTCGTTACAGAGACATGATCAAGGACATCCAGACCGTACAGAGCGAGCTCGAGTGCAAGTTCCTTGCTGACCAATCGGAAATCGACTCGGGTGCTCTTGCTCTTTACGAACAATCCCCGCGGTTGGCCAAGGACTACCTGACTGACTACACAAAAACTGCCGGTGAAACGGTGGTCACGCGTTGGCGGGAGCTTGGGAAGTTCCTGCTCTACAAATACCTCGACGGCAACGTCAAGAACGAGCTGGGTGAGGTCACACACCCCGGTTATCCCGAATCGTGGTACGAAAAGGTGGCCGATGCAACGGGGGATCACCTGCGGGTCCGTAAGCTCGAAGCCGAGAGAAAAGCCGAAGAAGAGAGAAAACAAAAAGCGCGGAAGATTGCCGAGAGCCTTCTATCGCTTCTCGATGCGCGTGGTGTCGAAGTCGGTGACGAGGCAAGGGATCGCATCCTCAACAACGAGAAGTCCGGTGAGCTCGAGAGGTGGTTGGTGCGCGCCGCCACCGCTGAATCGACCGATGAGGTGTTTGGGGGCGAGTGAGCTTCGCGGCCAGCTACGGTGAGATGATTTGTCCTGAAACCTTCCACGCGGGGGACGCATCGAGGATGATACCCGCGGGCTGATCCTTTTCGTCGAACTCGAAGAAAACGGGGATTTGTGAGTCTTCCAGTTCGAATTCTCTTTTCGAGCGAGGAATAAGTATCAGTCTCTGACCAAGATTGTCGGTCACCAATAGATTCGATCCCGTCACTCGCAGGCGAATTGTGTCTCCGATCATATCCCCAATCACGTAAGGAATCGTTTCGACAAAAATCTCTTCGTGGTCGAGCCGGAAGTCTGATTCATAGTGTTCGAGAGATGGCATTGATTCACGAATTGTACTCGGCTTCTCGGGGATTTCAAAGGGCACGAATTTTGGTCGTGTCTTCGGAGCCGATGATCTCGCCTCGAGGATCGCGTCCATCAGCCGATCCAGGTCATCTCTGTCCGTCATCTCCCCGTAGTATGTGTCGGCTCGGTTGACAAACACAATATCATACTCCGGGAGAACCCCGATCATCTGACGCCCCACGCCCAATGCGGAGTACATCCCGTATTTTGAGTCTTCTTTGTCCGTCACGATCCACCACATGTACCCGTAACCATAACCGTCTCGATCCGGCACACCCGAATATGCGTAACTGCTCTGTTTGATCCACTCCGGGGAAATGATCTGCTGGTCGGTCCATCTGCCATCCCTGAGGAACAACAGCCCAAAACGCGCCATGTCGCGCGCGGACATCTTGAATGGATAGGCGGGATGAATCGAATGCTGGTCCTCCAAATGGTAATACGTATCCATGAGCCGAAAGTCCTCCATTTGAAGAGGATCGGCAATACGTCTTTTGAATTCTTCGAAGATCTTGGTTTGGGTTTCTTGCTCGAAAATCGTGCACAGTGCGTTGAAGTCCCAGTTGTTGTAGTACCAGAAGTCGCCGGGTTTCTTGCTGCCCCGCGCGGGTCTGCGATCCTTCATACCCGGGGTCTCATAGGCGGCGGGGTGATAGACACCCGATCGGGATTTGAGAAGATGGATGATCTGTGCCTGTTTCTCGTCACGGGTTAACGGAGGGTCGTCATCGATTTCGAGTTCCTCGAGTGTGCTGTGAATGTCGATCTTTCCCTCGGCGACATGGATTCCATAGAGCGCGCTGAGAAAGCTTTTTCGAACCGAGTGACACATGAATCGCCGGCCCACCTCACCCCATGCGACGAGAATCGCGCCATCATGAACGACCATAAAGGCGTCAGAGTCGATCTCTTCCCACAGACGCTTTGCCTTCGCCAGGCTCTCGGACGACCATCCCGCCTCACCGGGCGTCTCGTACATGAGCCAATGTGTTTCCGGATATACCTCGTGGGCGCGCTCTCGGGTCGAGCAAGCGTTGAGGGAAAAGACGATCGCTGTCAGCAGGATCGAGAAAATCGCCTTTCTCAAAGAGCCGCGAAAGAAACCGCCGCGTGTTTGATCCTCAATCATTGATCTCTCCCATCGTCCTTTGGCTAAACCCAGAAATCGGATTTGGTGTCGACAGGCCTCGACAGTCGAATTCTAGCATCTCTGAAACTCTCGAGAAAGCAAATACGATCTGCAATGATTGCCGACTATCGGTAGAGCCGACAACCATATCGCGAGATTTCGGAATCCCCTCTTTGATAGTGATCCGTCTCCTGTTAAAATAGATGAAGCCTCGGGACCTTCCGAAGCCCACGTGTCTTGGCGTCACGCGTCCGATATCCCACGGAGCGAGAGATGATTGGACAGACGATATCGCACTACAAAATACTTGAAATGTTGGGCGAGGGTGGGATGGGTGTCGTGTACAGAGCAAAGGATCTCAAACTCAAACGAATCGTCGCTCTCAAGTTTCTCCCAACCGGTCTTACCCAAGACGAGGACGCGAAGAAGCGGTTTCTCCGCGAAGCCCAAGGTGCGTCGGCACTTCAGCACAACAACATCTGCACGATCCACGAAATAGACGAAACCCCGGACGGTCGCTTTTTCATGTGTATGGATTTTTACCGTGGTGAGACGCTAAAGGACAAAACAGCCAGGGGGCCAATGCCGGTAGATGAGGCAATCGGGTTCGCCATTCAAGTCGCGGAGGGGCTTGCCAGAGCTCATCGGGCCGGAATGGTTCACCGTGACATCAAGTCGGCGAACATCATGGTAACGGAAGACAACGTTGTGAAAATTCTGGATTTTGGCGTGGCGAAGCTGACTGGAGTGACAGAGGTAACGAGGACGGGTACGGTGCTGGGAACCGCCTCGTACCTTTCACCCGAGCAGGCGCGGGGCGACAAGATCGATCACCGGACAGACATTTGGTCTCTTGGTATTTTGTTGTACGAGATGCTCACAGGCGAACTCCCGTTTAAGGGTGATTTCGGCCCAGCCGTTGTTTATGCGATCCTACATGGCGATCCCGTTCCGCTGGAGGAACTTCGGCCGGACATATCCGTTGAGGTTCGCCGAATTGTCGAAAGGGCAATGACAAAGGATCGCGTCCACCGTTACCAAGACGTGGGTCGAATGTTGGAGCATCTCCGTGCCCCCGCCACAGTCACCGACTCCGGATGGACGCCTGAGGTCGCTGCTCCAAAGAAGCCGGAACGGTCGATCGCCGTCTTGCCATTCGTCAACATGAGCGCTGACAAGGATCAAGACTACTTCTGCGACGGGATCGCGGACGAGATCATCAATGCTTTAGCCAAGGTAGACGACCTTCGCGTGACCGCGCGGACCTCATCTTTTTCGTTCAAAGAGAAAAACCAAGACATCCGTGAGATTGGACGAAAACTGAACGTTGAAACCGTGCTCGAAGGCAGCGTAAGGAGGGTGGAGAACCGCGTACGGGTCACAGGACAGCTGATAAATGTGTCCGACGGCTATCACCTGTGGTCGGATCAGTACAACCGCGAACTGGAAGACATTTTTGTTATCCAAGAAGAGATTGCAGAGAGTATTGTCCAAGCACTCAAGCTCCAGCTCACGGAAAGGGAGAAACGGGCGATCGAACGCGCCCCGACCAAAAACGTACAGGCATACGACTATTATCTCCGTGGCCGTAAGTTCTTTTATCAATCCAAGCGGAGTGGGATTGAGTTTGCGTGTGAGATGTTTTCGAAGGCGATCAAGACGGATCCCGACTATGCGCTCGCCCACGCCGGTCTTGCTGACTGTCATTCTTATCTATGCCTATATTTCGGTGGTGGTGAAGAACACATGAGTAAGGCGCAGGAGTCGAGCGCGACGGCTCTTGAGCTCGACCCCGAACTCGCCGAAGCTCACGCGGCACGGGGGCTCGCGCTTTCAGTCGGCAAACGATACGATGAGGCGGAGCGCGAGTTCAATATTGCGATCTTGCTCGATCCCAAGTTGTTCGAAGGCTATTATTTCTACGCTCGTACGTGTTTCGCCCAGGGTAAGTTCGAGAAAGCAATAGAGATGTATCACCGGGCCGGTGAGGTCAACCCGGAGGACTATCAGGCACCGTCGCTCGAAGCATTTACGTACAGAACCATGAAACGTATGGAAGAAGCAAAAGAGGTCTATCGGCGGAGTCTTGAGGCGATCGAGAAGCACCTAGATTTCAACCCGGATGACTCCCGTGCGATTTACCTCGGGGCCACTGCGCTCATCGATTTGGGGGAGCCGGAACGCGCGCGTCGATGGGTTCGAAGAGCGGAGGCCATCGATCCCGAAGATCCGTATCTTTTGTACGGCGTTGCCTGTTTTCACTCCCGGTTGGGTGATGCCGATGAGGCTGTTCGTTATCTCGAGAAAGCGTTTGGTGCGGGGTTTGCCCATAAGGATTGGGTCGAGCACGACAGCGATTTCGATCCCATAAAAGACGATCCGAGATTTCGGGCGCTCGTTGATGGAATGGAACAGCAAGACCAGCGAACGGACGGGTGACGCCAACTTTCCAGATCCCGACAAACCGTCTCGATTTGAACCTCACCCGATTTGCCAACACCACCCTACGTGGCGGCTACCCCGATTGTCCACCGACGGTCACGACAAAGTTCCACAATACGGTCGTAACACCTGTCGGTCTTTTCGTCTTTGTTCCGCTCCATTGACTTTCGTGCGTGCTTCGAGTACAATTGAGCCCTGCCTCACACAACCACACCGGCTTGGGCAGCGACCGGTGTGAGTTATTGCATTTCACCTCACAAGTGCGGGAGCTTGTGGTGGTCTTCGAACCTCTACCGAGAATGGACGAGTCGAGTTGCGGCAATTCTCGACAGCCGCCTCTGACCGTCGCCCCACGCAATTCTGCACAATTAGGATTGAATCGACTGGTTCTCTCTCCGGCCTGTGGAAACAGTGCCATTGGCGGGCTCCGCCTGCAGATGTCGGAGGAGGACTCACCACAACATTCGATTGGTTGTGTCTCCTACTACTCGAGAGATGAGCGGCCGACTACTCAGGAGGAATCATGAAACGGATAGGTCTATCACTGCTCGCGATGGGTGTCTTCGCAGTGTTGACGATGACAGGCCGGGATTTGGGATCACAGGAAGTCATCGGGCACGCCCCAAACCAGGTCATCGTGAAGATGAGACCGGGATCCGCGCCCACTGATAAAGACGCTGTCCTGGCAAATCTCGGGGCCTCGGTTATCAGGCATTTTTCATTGATTGATGCCGAACTCTGGCAAATCTCGGGATTGTCTCCCGAGGACGCGGTCGAACGTTTCTCCAACGATCCCCGGATCGAGTACATCGAACCGGATTACATCGTTTATGCGGATGACCTCTTTCCGGATGATCCGGAGTTCGAGCGGCTCTGGGGGCTGCATAACACCGGTCAAACCGGTGGTACACCGGATGCGGATATCGATGCGCCGGAGGCCTGGCAGATCGAAACGGGGGACACCGTATTGGTTGGTGTGATCGATACCGGTGTCGATTGGACTCATGAGGATCTGGCGGCCAACATGTGGATCAATCCCGGGGAGATACCGGGCAACGACACCGACGACGACGGCAACGGCTACGTCGACGATGTCAGAGGTTGGGACTTTGTGGGCAACGACGAACTCCCCATGGACGATCACGGTCACGGTTCCCACGTCTCAGGAACCATCGCCGCCGTTGGGAACAACGGGATCGGGGTGGTCGGTGTCAGCTGGTCCGCTCGAATAATGGCGCTGAAGTTTCTCAACAGTGAGGGACAGGGTTACACGTCGGGTGCCATTTCGGCCGTCGAATACGCAACGATGATGGGGGCCAAGCTCACCAACAACAGCTGGGGTGGCGGCGGTGCATCAGAAGCCCTGCGTGATGCTATCGAGGCATCGGGAAACGCTGGGATGCTGTTTGTTGCATCAGCGGGAAACGCGGGGCGGGACACCGATGTCTTTCCGCAGTATCCAGCGGCGTACGATTTGGAAAATATCATCACCGTCGCCTGGACGAACCACAATGACGGATTGGCGATGAACTCCAACTACGGCGCAACAACCGTCGATCTCGGTGCGCCCGGCCAGGGCATTTACAGCTCGCTTCCGGGCAATACATACGGGTATTACAACGGGACCTCCATGGCAGCCCCCCACGTATCAGGCGCTGCGAGTCTTCTCTGGGCGGATTCACCGGGTCTTGGCAACCTCGAGGTGAAGGAACTCATTCTTTCATCAGTCGATTCGATACCCGATCTGGTCGGACGTTCGGTGACCGGGGGAAGACTGAACGTTTTTGGAGCGCTTCGTGCGTTGGTCGATACGATCCCCCCGGCGGCTGTGACCGATTTGGCAACCACCGCTCCCACATCGAACTCGATAACGCTCACCTGGACGGCTTCGGGCGACGATGGCACCCAATGGACCGCCGACTCGTACGACATTCGTTATTCGCTCTCGCCGATCGCTGGAACAAATTTCGATCTGGCCACGGAGGTCCCCGGCGAACCTCAACCAAGCCCTCCGGGCTCGTACGAAACGTTCACTGTGGGCGGTTTGGACTTCGACACGATGTACTATTTTGCACTGAAGGTGATCGACAAACGGGACAATGTCTCCGATGTGTCCAATTCGCCGTCCGGGACCACATTGGGGCCGCCGGACATATCGGTGGACCCGCTCTCATTGGAAGAGAGTCTGCTAACGGGTGGAACATCCACGCAGAGTCTCACGATTCGAAATATCGGAGAAGGGACTTTGGATTTCGACATTGCCGACCGTCCATGGATGACCGCGGCTCCTCCGTCGGGAACGGTGTGGACGGGTGAAAGCGCAACAGTTGATGTGCTGTTCGATGCGACGGGTCTAGCCGGTGGCGACCACGAGGACATTCTCGTCGTCTCCAGCAACGATCCGGACGAACCGGACTACCCCGTGCCCGTCGTGCTTCATGTCACGGCGGCACCGGATATCGCGGTTTCGCCCATCGAGCTGGATTTTGAACCGACGTGGATCGGTGAAACGGCAAGGGACACTCTTGTGATCTCAAACCTGGGGTCGGACGTTCTCAACGTGAGTTCGATTGGCTTGGACAACGCAGAGTTCGGTGCGGATACCGGTGGATTTGTCGTGGCACCCGGAGAATTCTGGGAACTGGAGGTGACGTTCAGCCCGGTTAGCGAGGGACTTAAGCTGGGGACGCTTACAATAACAAGTGATGATCCGTTCGAGCCTGTGATCGATGTGTCGTTGAGAGGCATCGGGGGCACAGCGCCGGTTATCTTGGCATATCCGGACGCCTTTAGCGCGGACCTGATGACGGGTGAGAGGTCGACTCAGATCCTGACGATTGAGAATGTCGGGGGGAGTGATCTCATTTTCAGTATTTCGGAAGGGGCGACGGGTGTCCAGGCGACCGATATCCGTATCGTTTCGTTTGGGAGCCGCCGCCCCGGTGATCATCTCCACCAAAGTAGCGTGCCGGTTGCACGGGGAAACGATCTTGTGCGCCAAGTTGGGACCGAAGTGAGGTCGTTGAAGGATCTGGTGGGAGCTGCCCCGCGGGGGAAACACCAGCCGTTCTCAAAAATAAACGTAGCGAGCGGTCAAAACGAGCAAGCGGCATCCTTGGACCTGGGTGAACAGGTCAGTGTTCTGATCATTGAGAGCAACGTCGACCTCGATGCCATTCAAATCGCTTTGTTGGCCTATCCCCAGATTGCAGTTGTAGACATTTTCGATGGTCAACAGTTGGTTCCGTCACTCGAAACCCTTCTGGAATACGATTGTGTGATTGTGTGTATCAACACGCCGATGGGGAGCCCGGCAGCCATGGGTGACGTGTTGGCCGACTATGTCGACGCCGGTGGTGCGGTTGTCGTTACGGAGGGCGCGTTCACAACCCATCCTCCGTTTGACTTCGCGCTTCAGGGGCGATTTATGGATGAGGGTTACTCGCCGTTTCTCCCCGGTCCTGTCGTGTCATTTTCAGAGCTTGGCGTATATGACCCTTATCATCCCATCATGAACTGCGTCGAAGACATAGTCAGCTTTACCGTTACCGAACCCATTCTGGCCCCCGGTGCAGTCTGGGTTGCCGATTATGAAGACGGAGAGCATTTCATTGCGACAAAAGGGGAAAGGGTGGCCGCGGTCAACATCTTTCTCTTCACGGGTTACTGGATCGACGACGTGCCGGAAGTGATCCGCAACGCGGTGCTCTGGAGTACGGGGGTTGGGCAGTGGAACTGTTGGGTGTCGGCCTGTCCGGACTTTGACACCGTCCCGGCGGACGAGAGTCTGTTTATTGAGGTGACGTTTGATGCCGGAGCCCGGTGCGTCTTGGGTGGCGAATACGATGACACGCTCATCGTATCGAGCAACGATCCAAATCAACCCGAAGTAAGAATAACCCTGCATTTGAGTGTTACGCCTCTGCCCGATATCGCCGTATCGCGCGACCTCATCGACTACGGGTCGGTGTTTGTGGATTCGGTCGAAACGGATACATTGATGATCACAAACGAGGGTGCGGATCCTCTCGTCGTCAGTGGGATTACGGTCGATAACACCGATTTTGTAACAGACCCGAGTGGATTTGTTCTGGCACCCTTCGAAACCCATGAGCTGGAAGTGACGTTTACGCCGAGTTCGGAGGGAGTTATCGAGGGAACCCTGACCGTCAGCAGTAACGATCCGGACGAAGCGGAGGTTGGCGTGCAACTCCGAGGGAAGGGTGTGATATCATCGGACATCGCCGTTACACCAGGTTCCCTGAGCGACGAGCTGTTTACCGGAGAGACGTCCACGCATATTTTGACGATCGAAAACACCGGCAACGGTGATCTGTTTTTCGAGGTCTTTGAGGGGGAGGCGGGGCTCTCGATTCTCGGGGTTCAGACGACCTCGTCAAATGATTACGCTGACCGACCTGAAATCAAGAACTCCGCGAACACCTCCCAAAACAATTTTTCGTCACACCAAAAAGCCCGGGACATCCCGCGGCTCACGAGCCTGGCGGCTGATCAAAGTGGAGACGCCGGTGTCAAAACCTCCGCGGCGTCCCGTCCGGATTCGAGATGGCCAATCCTCGAGAATATTTCAACAGGGGAACAGCGACGGGTTCTACTGCTGGACAGCGGTCTCAATGACGCCAACATCCAGAGTCTGCTTGCTGCTTTCGAAGAGATTGCAATCGTGGATCGCTTCGCGGGTGAGGTCGCCACGCCGACACTCGAAACACTCCGCGATTATCACTGTGTGATTGTCATCGTCAATGTGCCCTTTCAGGATCCCGTCGCGATCGGTGACGTTCTCGCCGACTATGTGGATATAGGCGGTGCGGTGATTCTGACCGAAGGGGCGTTTATGGTGGTTTTTGGGACCGACTACGCCATACATGGGCGGTTCATGGATGAGGGATACACGCCGCTTGAAATAGGTATTTGGTACATGGGAACCGGGGTATTGGGGGAGTTTGACGAGAGTCATCCCATCATGCAAGGAGCGGAGTTTGCGTATGCCGCTCTACTTACCGCCACGAGCGTTGCTCCCGGGGCAGAATGGGTTGCCAGTTGGCACAACGGAGTGCCATTTGTCGCCACCCAGGGTGCCGCGGTAGTTGGGATGAACGTCTTTTTGGACACGAGTGTGCCGTCCTGGATGGGTGACATACCACTGATCCTCCGAAACGCCGTCCTTTGGAGCACGGGGGAGAGGGTTTGTTGGGTGTCGCCAAGTCCCACCTACGGGATGGTACCACCACACGGTACGGCAGAAGTAACGATTGGGTTTGACGCGAGTATTGGTTGCGCGGGTGGTGGTACGTACACCGATATCCTCGTTGTCAGAAGCAATGACCCGGACGAGTTGCGTTTGACGGTGCCCGTCGAGCTCCAAGTCACAGCGCGTCGGATATTACCTCTCTCGGCCAACTGGAATCTCGTCAGTTGGAATCTCGATACGGCGGACGACGCCACCCCAGAGGTTCTCTCAGGAATCATGGATCATCTCACAATCGCTCTTGGATTTGACGGGGGCGGGTTGACATTCGATCCGACTATCCCTCCTCAGTTCAATACGCTCAATACGATGGATCACATGCACGGGTATTGGCTTGGTATGAGCGAGGGTGACGAACTCGTTGTCATTGGGGATCCGGTGCCACACGAAACACCGATACCCCTCTCATCGGGTTGGAATCTCGTGAGCTACCTCCCGGATGAGGCCGATTCGACAGCGCATGCAATCGGGAGTATCCTTGCTAACACCATCGTTGTTTTGGGCTACGAGGGCGGCGGGCTGATGTTCGACCCGAGCATACCTCCTGAATTCAATTCACTCCAGCTGATGAAACCTGGGTTTGGGTACTGGGTGAAAACCACGACCGACTGCGAGCTGACTTACCCCTCGTCATCCATTCACCCGGGTGGGATGGTTACCGTGGCGCAGAAGACCGAGGTTACCCAAAGCAGTGGTGCCGCCAACGTGACCCCCACGAGAGAGTGGATTGGGATCTGGGGCGATGGAGTGCGGGTGGGAGGAGAGCTTCTCCCCGTGGGGACGGTGGTCGAAGCCGTCGATAATGATGACGTGGTATGCGGACGTTTTACGGTAACAACGGAAGGGAAGTTTGGACTCATGACGGTCTACAAGGATGATCCGCAAACCGAGACCGACGAAGGGCCAGGGGTGGGAGAAGAGATAACACTCTATCTGGGGGACTACGAGATCCCGGCGGGAGTGACATGGACGGCGATGGGGGATGTCATCGACTTGGGCGACGTCGTCACATCAACTGAAGATCCTGTGCAGTCGTTGCCCAAGACGTACGCGCTTCATAACAACTATCCGAACCCGTTCAATCCGGCCACGACGATCAAATACGAGCTACCAACGGCTTCGGATGTTCGCCTGGTGATATACAACATCAAGGGGCAGGTCGTTCGAGAGTTGGTGAGAAAGTGGCAGCCCGCGGGGCGGTACACGGCCACGTGGGATGGGACAAACGCATCGGGTGACGCCGTTGCCAGCGGGGTGTATTTCTACAGGATCAAAGCTGGGGAGTATGTGAACACACGAAAGATGGTCTTTCTGAAATAGTCGTTTGTCATGTTTGGAGGGCAGAGTATGTCTCCCGGATCTTACAACACGGACGGTGAACCACTCAACAGCCACAGGGGGTCGATTTTCATGAAAAGGTTGCTGATGATTATCTGTTTGCTCTTGCCGGTCACGGCAAACGCGGACGTCGTTCCGACAAACGAATGGGTGAGCTTTTGGAGCGATGGGTCGATTGTCGATCTCGGGTTTGTAGAGCCGGGTGCCGTGGTGCGCGCATACGACCCGGATGGCGTCCAGTGTGGGGAGTTTACGGTGACGACCGCGGGGTCGTATGGACTCATGGCGGTCTATCGGGACGATTTTACGACCCCAGGTGTCGATGAAGGCGCCGACCCGGGGGATGTGATTTCGTTTACCATAGATGACGTCCCCGCGACACCGATCGGACCCGAAGCCCCGATCTGGTCCACGAATGGGGATGTGAAAAAGGTGAATCTGATTGTCGGTGAGATGTTTTCTTTGGACATCAAACCGGGTTCGTGCCCCAATCCGCTGAATATCAAGTGGATGGACGGGATGGGTGACGGTGAGGAGGACGTCAACGCTGAGCTGATAAAAGGCGGGGTCCTGCCGGTAGCCGTGGTTGGGAACCCAGTTTTCGACGTCAACACGATCGATGTGACGACACTTATGCTTGAGGGTGTGGCGCCGCTTCGATATGGTTATGAGGACGTTACGACCCCGGTGGACAACCAAGAACCGTGCGCGTGTACGGAAGACGGGCCGGACGGGATCATGGATCTGACACTCAAGTTTCGCAAACAGCAGATTGTCACGGCGATGGGACCGGTTTTCGACGGTGAGACAAAATCACTGAGACTCACCGGCCAGCTGTTGGATGGAACACCTTTCGAGTCCACCGACTGTGTGCGGATACACGGGGGGCTTTTGGATCCACCGATCCCCCACATGTCCGGTGAAAACCGTGTGGTGCTTCGGCGACCGATGCCCAATCCGTTCAACCCGGTCACACGGATCAAGTATGTATTGCCCAAAGAAGCGTTCGTGCGGTTATCCGTTTACACTGTCACGGGGAAGTTGGTCGAGCATTTGGTAACCGAGGTTCAGCCCGCCGGGGAATATGTTGTCACGTGGGATGCCCATGCGGCACCCATTGGAATGTATTTCTGCAGAATCGAAGCGGGCGGTGTCTCAGAGACCAGAAAGCTCATATTATTGAAATAACGAACCCACAAACGCGATCTCCCAGCGTCCGGAGGGGACGACGGCCCCCCCGTCTGCATTTTGGAGATCCGGGTCTTGTTGTCCGCCGCCGATCAGGATCGATTGTCTCATCGGTTCGATTCTGGTAAGGTGTTGCGGGTGACGTTGTAGAATTATGTGCAAACGTTGTCCGTATTGGTGACGCAGCATGAAAAGTATCATCCGTCAATATGTGCCGTGGCCGATTGTAAAAACACTTCGAAGACTCTACTACTATCCAAAGGATTTGACCGACTCAGTATTGGGAAAACGAGATCCCCTGACACCACCGAGAGGGTTGAGCCGGTACATCGGCGAAGGTGATTTCAAAGCGGTCGGGGAGAAATACGTCGAGTATCTCATCACACTCGGTGGACTAAAAAAGGAGGACAAAATACTCGACGTCGGATGTGGGATTGGCCGCATGGCGGTTCCGCTGACGGCGTACTTGGAAGAAGACGGGAGCTACGACGGGTTCGACATAGTCCCCGAGGGCATAAAGTGGTGTCGCGAGAATATCACATCCAGATTTCCCAACTTTCGTTTCCTCGTGGCCGACATCTACAACAAACAGTATCTTCCCACGGGCAAGTATTCGGCCGCGGACTACAAATTCCCGTACGAGAGCAACAGGTTCGACTTTGTCTTTCTCGGATCGGTGTTTACACACATGCTGCCCAAAGATATGGCGAACTACCTGAGCGAGATCGTACGAGTACTGAGGATCGGCGGAACGATCTTTGTCACCTTCTTCTTGTTGAATGACGAGTCGCGGCGACTCATCGCCGATGGATCGAGTTCTTTTGACTTTCGAGTAGAGTTGGATGGCTGTTGGTCCATCGATGAACAGGTGCCGGAGCGGGCCGTGGCCTATGAGGAAGATCATATCAGAACGTTATTTGAAAAACAGAATCTCAGTATTGTCGAGCCGATCCGGTTTGGATCGTGGTCCGGAAGAGAGAAATTCACCGACGTGCAGGACATTGTCGTTGCGAAACGGGAAACGTAGTATCTCACAATAGCCCTACCACATTCTATTTTCGGTCGATGAGCCGGTAGCTCACTCCTCAGGCGCGGCTCTTGCCTCTGGTTTTCCCTCGGATATGTTGTTATAGAACCGGGTGGTCGGGTAGGCGAAGTCTATGTCATCCGCCGATCCAAAACCCCTGAGCACTTCTTCCCAGATGGCTCCTTCGCTGGAGCGGCGTTTACGGGGCTCGCATATGTAACGCACAGTCAAGGTCACACCGTTGTCTGCCACCGACGTCCAGACGATTGGGGTGAGGTGCTGGAAATAGATCAGGTATTTACGGGCCGCGCGACGAACCTGTTCCTGCGCTTCACGATCTTCGAGAATCGAATGTCTGGCCGCAATGTCTGTCAATATCTGTTTGGCCTTTTCCCAATTACTTTCGAAAGTGATCGTGATTGGCAGTTCGTTCCATATGAAATTGAATCCAGCCGTGTAATTTGCGGTACTGTGTTTGAACACCCACCCGTTGGGTATGTGGATGATTCGTCCCGTGCTTTGATCGGCATCGACCCAGTTTCCGATCTCGACTAGAGTGAATTGAAAGAGTCGCATGTCGATCACATCACCCCGGTGTTCCCCGATTTGGATGCGGTCGCCGACACCAAATGGTTTGCGGACGGTGATGAAGATCCAGCCCGCAAGGTTGGTGACAGGGTCCTGCAGCGCGATTGCCAGACCCGCTGAGAGGATTCCGAGATAGGCGGCCCAACCGGTGACATTGCCAAACCATATGATCATCGTTACGATGATTACTGCAAAACCGAGAATGTAATTGAACGATTTGGCCAACAGGTACTTTTTTCCGACATCGCTCACGCGCCGGTCGACCACTGCTGAGACAACGACGCGGAGTGCGAGGTAGATAAGCCATGCCAAGATGCTCCACGCGATTCGTTCCACCACTGTCGGTGAAACCCCGAGAAACCGTTGGCTCCAATCCGCAAATTCCGACAACAGTTCCGACATAATTGTCACCTGTCAATCTAGATACCACACGCCCATAGGTGAGACGCTCCAATTCTCGCATCTGGGTTTGCGGTGGGCAAGCGTAACGTGAAAACGATAGGTAGTGCGCAATTCATGGGGATGTTCGGTTGTTACGAGAGTGGATAGCCGCGTTGATACCGGTGACTCGCAATGGAAGATTCTCATAGCTCCGCCGCCCATTTCGCGATTGCTTCTCTCACCGCGTGGCTCTTTTCGCGAACGGTCGCGAATGGACCCCGCGACATCTCGAGTTGTAACCACGGTATCTCCGCAGCATGGGTCCTTGTTATGAATCCACCTTTGAACGGATCGTTTAACGCGATCTCGTGTCCGAGGGCCTCCTCCAATCGCGCGGCCAACGAAGTCAGCCAAGGCGTAGGACACGATATTCCATCGAGGTTGCTCACGCACGCCGCGGGGCGTGGTCGACCGGGATCCGGCCCCACCGGGGGGCCTGTGGCAAGCATCGTATGACAGTCGATGCCGACCCGAGCCTCACCTCGAGCCGCAAGTTCGGTGAGCTTCTTGTGATAGGGCCGATGATATTTCTCGAGCAGTGTTTCGATGAGGTCTTCGCCGAGCTCCGTGTTGTAGACCTTGACGTTGAAGCACGTATGCGTCTTGACGACCCCGTCCGCTCGGCGGTCGTCCTCTGCGCGGTTCAAGTCGACAAAAGCCCGTGCGATATCGGTGGTCACGTATGCGGCAACATCCGGTTCGAGCGGACCATATATTTCTGCCGCCTGTTCGTCCCCATCACGGCGAATCTCGGCTTGATCTAGTTCAACCAGCGTGGTGATCTCCTCGGGGATGCGAAGTCCCGCGTGGGGGACCGAGATCAGGATCGGGAGACTCACTTCCGAGGCCCTCCCGCGGCGCCGTCCCGTCTGGGATCGGCGGCCCCGTGAAAGAGCTTTCCGTTTCTTTGGACGGCCTGAACGCAGCCCAAATAGAACGAGTACGACTCACGCTCATCGATGTCGAAGCCGAGCCGTTGGAGTGCCGGAATCGTGCGGGGGCCAAACCGATCTGCTTCCAGAGAAACCCTGCCGTCGAGCGAACAATGGAGCCTCGGTGCCTCGATGGCCTCGTAAAGGGAGTATCCTTTCAACAGACGGATGAGGACTTGGGTGATCGAGGGCGTGATACGCTCACTCCCGGGCGAACCGATAACGAGCCACGGTTGCCGCCCGTGAAAAACGATAGTGGGGGCGACGCTCGCCCAGGGTACCGCACCCGGCCGCATGAAATACGGATGACTGTAGTCACTATACTCGAATGCGTACATATAATTGTTGTAAAGGAAACCGAGCTCTTCGTTGACCACACACGCGCCAAATACATTCTCGATAGACTGTGTGAGCGCGACGGCATTTCCATCTCGGTCCATTACCGACAGGTGAGTTGTCTCTCCGTGTGACCGGATCCGGTTTCGCGTCTGCCGCGCCACCCGCTTTGCGTAGTCGATATCGAGCATTTTGCGTTCTTCGACCTGTGGATAGAAGTTTGGATCAAATGGGCGGTCCCGGCGGTCGAGGAACGCCCGACGATTGACCTCGGCGAAACAGACCGCTCCTTTCGCCGTGTCGGGATCGTATTGATGTGGTTGAAAGTGGCTCAGTATATTGAGCATCTCGATCAACGTTCGTCCGGCCCCGGGGGGCGGCATCGTAAAGAGTCGCGCCGGTCCCAGTCGGCCCGCAAGCGGACGACGCTCGATCGGCCAAGGGATTTGGGCGAGATCATCCTTTCGGATGAGTCCGCCATTACGGACCATATCGCGGTGAATCGAAGTCGCCATAGCCCCAGTGTAGAAATCCTTGACGCCTTTGCGCCCGAGCCTCCGGAACGTCTCGGCGAGAATGGGTTGACGCAGTCGGTACCCGACGGGCGGGCTCTTTTTCATATCGGTCAAAAAAAACTTCGCGGCGTTGGTCAACTTCAGGTATTTGCGCTCTCGCATGGTGAGCGTTCGGTGCAACGGGGTGACTTCGTATCCGTCTTCGGCAAGCTCGATCGCGGGAGCGAGGACTCGCTTGAGACTGAGGGTGCCGTAAGTACGAAGCGCATAGTCGAGGACGGCGGGGGTGCTCGGGACAGTCGTCGCTGTGTATCCCCGCCGGACATCCTCGCGGGCAAGCGAGTTTGGCACCGCGCGGTACGGCGCCCGCGATGACCCGTCCAACGCAATCTTCTTGCGGGTGGGGGCGTGGAAGATGAGCATCATCGTTTGACCACCGAGTCCGCTCGCGGCGGGCTCGCACACTCCGAGGGCGAAGGCCGAAGCCACGGCAGCATCGATGGCATTTCCACCCCTCTCCAGAATCTCGATACCAATCTCGGTAGCCCGGTGGTGCGCGGTCGCGATCATCCCGTGTCGTGATACCGAGGCTCGCTGGAGACTACGCCACGGAAGCGCGGTGGACGAAACGTTGATGGTTTTTGTTTTCTTGGGTGGCCTCGTCAATCCGTCACCTCGTTTCGATCTTCAAAAGAAACTGGGCGAGGACGATCGCCCGCTGAACCAAGCTGATCCGTTGAATGGCCTCGCGGGGCGTATAGAGGTCTCGGGCAACGGGGCCCACGCCACACACGACAGCCGTCTTTCCCGCTACCAGCCCGGCTACAGACGGCCAAAGGGAAGAGCCCTTATCAAGTTCAATTTCCCATTCGGAGGCTGTTGACAAAAGGGCCTTGGCCAGTCGTTTGTTTATTACGCGGTCTTTCATCGGCGGTCGATCCGAGACGACCTCGAGTCTCCATCGAACAGGACGTTTGCCAAGGATCGCACGGATCTGTTTCTCCAAGTCGTCAGCCTTGCGACCGTCAAGATAGCTCATGAGCAGGGTCGCTCTGACGCGGTGGGGTGTCAGCGTCGGGAAGTTCTCACTTCTCACGTCCACGGCGGCGACGGCAAGCCGCTCCTTCCTCGATGACAGCTTCGTGATCGCGGCGAGCTTCTCGCTAAACCACAGAAGCGCTTCGGGCTGCGTACGGACTTGTCCGACTCGTCTGGACGGCCCGTCCACCGTGAGTTCGTATTTTCTTTGACCACGGCGTTGAGTCAGAATCTGATGCCCCGTGCGGCCAGGCCGAAGGACGAGTACCTGTTTGGCCTTCGCCGCGGCGCGTCGAACTACGTTTTCGCTGTAGAGGGCATCTCTGCCTTCGTCGGTGTAGAATAACACTCCGATACGGCGTCTGCGCAATTGTCGTTGGGTGCGTAGCGCCTGCAACGCGAACTCCAACATGACCACCGGGGCGCGCGAACTTGCCACTCCTTCACCGAATAACCATTCCGGATCCCTTCGAAACACCTCCGGTGGGGATTCCGCTGAGAGCGGCACGTCCAGGTGACAAACGAGCAGAGTCCCATTATCCAAACCCTTTTTGGTCACCCAAGTCCACGCGGAGTGCTCGTTGCTCAGATCATCAACACGGCCAAGCCCCATTTGCGTAAGCACGGTTTCGAACTTGGTGCGGGCTTCCCGGAGACCGACAGGGTCCGATGTACGACTGGATAACGAAATCCACTCCTTTAGACGTTTTTCGATCGCGTCCCGTCGTTGTGTGATGTAGGAGAACGTGAACTTCCCTGGATCGTCCGTCTTTGCGGGGATTTGCGGTGGGTGCGGCGTCCCGAAATACCGAGCGCTGGCCACGGCAACCAGCCGGTTGACGAGAGCCGTGTAGTCGAGTCCCGCGACCTCCGCAGCATGTGTGTACGATCCGTGCTCACCAAGGCTGGGGAGGCTGTTTACCTCTAGAACATAGAATTTACCTTGTTCATCCAGACGCATGTCGACGCGCGCGCAGTCATAGCACCCCAGCGCGCTGAACGCGGCTTTTGCGATGTCCTGCGCCTTGGTCACCTGCGACCGGGTCAGCTTGGCGGGGCAGTCAACTCCGATCGTTCGTCCTGATCTTCCGGTTTTGTCCTCGTACCGGTAAATCTTTGGGCCGGTGCGGCCAAACGATATTTCGGCTGGTGGAAGCGCTTCGGCGGGGTGGTTTCCAAGCAAGCCGACGTTGATCTCACGACCGTCGATATATTTTTCCACCAAAACCGGTTGTGAGTACTCGGCAAAAATCACATCAGCGGCTTCTCGAAGCTCCTTGGCGGTTTTTACTACTTTTATTCCAAACGAAACGGCTTCGCTTTGTGGTTTCACGATCAACGGATAGTCGAGTTCCGGTGGTTCGAAATCCCGGTCTCTCAATACCGAGAAATCAGCGGTGGGCACACCATGTTGGCGAAATATCATTTTCGAGATGAACTTGTCCAAAGCAAGCGAGTGCGCCAATGGCCCCGACCCCACATATGGAATCCCGACCATCTCCAAAATGCTCGGCACGTGGGTGTAGCGGGCCTGCCCCTGGATCCCGTAGGAGAGATTGAACACCATACCCGGGATTTCTCCTTTGAGCACCCGTGGCATGAACTCTTCGAGTTTTTCCACCAGCTCTTTGTCGCCCTCCAAGGCGACGGCCTGATGACCACCCGCCTTGAGCGCATCGACGATACGTTTGACGGTCTTCAGACCGATACGTTCCTGGTTTGGCATTCCGAACAAATTGATGACATTCTTGCTGGCACGGTTATAGACCACTGCGATCTTCATTCTTGCTCCAAGTATGTCAATTACCCCGGGGGAATCGTCCTGGTGTCGGCACGTTTACGTCGATTCATTATATCACTCAATTCTGCCCAGTGTGACAAGAGTGATCTCCCTCTCTGAGTAGTGACGGATATAATGACTGTTCACTTACGCTGGGGATACGGGAATCTGAGCACAAAATCCAGCAAATCTTGAAGGCTGGCCGTCGCCAGTGCTATCGACAAGTCCGCGGCGCCATAGTACATTCTCACGTCATCGCCGTCTCGCAGCCAACCACAGGGAAAGACGACTTCATCCACATCCCCCTCGCGTTCGTATGGAGCCTTGGGCCCAAAGATCCATTCATCGGTTCGATGGGTGAGTCTTGTTGGGTTATCGAGATCGAGCAGCGCGAGTCCCAACCGGTATATCGATCCCGAAACGGTTGTCCTTACCCCGTGGTAGAGGATCAGCCACCCCTCGGAAGTCTCCATCGGTGGCGCGGAAAGACCGATCTTGTTTGCGTCCCACCAGCTGCCGTGGCGAGCGAGTATGACGTGCTGATGATCTCCCCAATGCTTGAGATCGGGAGAAAACGACACCCAAATATGTGCTCCCAGACGCACGTGTGTGGAGATGGGTCGGTGTACCATGGCCCACTGATCATTGAACCTTACGGGAAACAGTGCGGCGTCTTTGTCTTCGGGAGGTAGAACGGGCCCAATCCGAACGAAGCTGCAAAAATCTCTCGTCGTGGCGAGAGACACCATAGGGCCACCTTCGGAATATGCGGTGTAAGCGACTCCCCACTCCTCCTGATCATTAAGCCATGTGACCCGTGGGTCTTCGATCCCCCAGACCTCTTCGGGGCATGAATCCGGATCGGGTGCGAAAGTGGGTTTGTGATCGATTTGCCAGCCGTCTATGCCGTTCTTGCTTTTGGCGGTGGTTAGGTGGGAGATCCCCCTGAAATCTTCGACGCGCACGAGTAGCACCGTCCGATTCGCCATCGTGGCCGCTGCGGCATTGAAAACGGAATTGGCCGGGTAGGGCCAGTCGTCAACGGTGAGTATCGGGTTATCCGGGCAACGCCGGAACAACTCTTGGTGGTGCATCGGTTCATCAACTCAGCCAGGAAGAGTATTGATACCAGTACGGCCACGCGTGCCCCGCCGGGTCGAATACAAAATCCTGGCGTCTCGTTCTGCCCGTGCGAGCAGGCGCCTGTAAACCATGCACTCGTGTGCGCCGCATTGGTCTACCATAGCCCGACTCCCGCTACAGATGTTCCGTCTCGTCGGACTCGTTGAGGAGTCTTCGCAGCAAGTCGCCGAGATCCCGCCGTTCGGACTCGGACAAGGGGTTCAACGAGTCGATAGCCTCCTTGAGTCGAACGCCGGCGGCCTCATCGACGAGATCGCGTCCCTCGGGTGTGAGCTCGATGAGCAGACTCCGGCGGTCGACGGGGTCGGGCTGGCGCTGGACCCATCCTGCAGCCTCGAGACGGTCAAGGCGATTGGTCATGGCTGCGGGCGAGAGCAGTGTCGTGCGACTGAGTTCGGTCGGGGACATCCGAAAGGGAGGACCCTGCCGCCTCAGGCTCGCCAGCACGTCGTACCCCCAGAGATTCAGCCCGAGCCGAGCCAGCTTACGGGCGGCACTTCGCCTTAACTTCCTAGAAAGAAACAAGATACGACCGACGACTTCGATACCGGAGGCGTCCAAATCGGGTCGCTCCTGCTTCCATTGCTGACGGACGATGTCAAAGCGATCTTGCACATGCTTCATATCATTGAGCCTAACAGATATATATTTCCACGTCAAGATTTTTTGTTAGGTAATATCAGATATCAAAATAATACTTGACAAACATTTCGATGTCAAATAATATTGTCTCGAAATTCACGCCTGCGACGTTGAGTGGAGGCCTGGATGGCAAAGCGCAGGCCCACTGCCAGGGTGCCGGGTGGGGTCAAAAACGCGGGCGAGCGATGGACGGAGGTGAAATCATGGTTATGCGTCCTTTATCCGATCACGTATTGGTGGAACCGATTGAAGAGGCCGACAGAAAGAAGGGCGGGATCATCATTCCTGACACCGCGAAAGAAAAACCCCAAAAGGGAGAAGTAATAGCAGTCGGCAAGGGTCGCCTCACCGATAAAGGAGAGCGTGTCAAACCCGAGGTCAAAAAAGGCGACAAGATTTTGTTCAGGAAATACTCAGGTACCGAAATCAACATCGATGACAAAAAATACATCGTTCTTCAAGAGAGCGACATTCTCGCTACGATATGAAGGTTGAGTTCGGGTTCGAGGTGAAAGGAGGGCCAGCTTATGGCAAAACAATTGGTTTATGACGTCGAGGCAAGAGAGAAGCTCAAGTCCGGTGTGGACCAGCTCACCAATGCGGTCAAGATCACTCTCGGTCCCAAAGGGCGAAACGTTGTTATCGACAAAAAGTTTGGTAGCCCCACGGTGACCAACGACGGCGTGACCATTGCCAAGGAGATCGAGCTGGACGATCCGTACGAAAACCTGGGCGCCCAAATGGTCAAAGAAGTGGCCACCAAGACTCAGGACGTGGCCGGCGATGGGACGACGACGGCGACGATTCTCGCGCAAAAGCTGATCCATCTGGGGATCAAGAACGTCACCGCGGGGGCCAACCCCATGGCGATCAAACGCGGGATCAACAAGGCCGTCGAAGTCGTGGTCGAGGAGATCCGCAAGCGGTCGAAACAGATCAAGAACCGTGAAGAGATCAGCAACGTTGCGACGATCAGCGCGAACAACGATCCCGAGATCGGAAATCTGATTGCCGATGCGATGGAGAAGGTGGGAAAAGACGGCGTCATCACGGTCGAAGAGGCCAAGAGCATGGAGACGACGTTGGAAGTGGTCGAAGGGATGCAGTTCGACCGCGGGTATCTCTCACCGTACTTTGTCACCGATGCCGAGCGGATGGAAGTCGTACTCGAAGACGTGTTCGTTCTGATCCATGACAAGAAGGTCAGCTCGATGAAGGATCTGCTTCCCATCCTCGAGAAGGTGGCGCAGCTTTCAAAGCCGTTTCTCCTCATAGCAGAGGATGTGGAGGGCGAGGCGTTGGCGACCTTGGTGGTCAACAAGCTTCGCGGGACGCTTCAGGTCTCTGCGGTCAAGGCTCCGGGTTTTGGTGACCGGCGGAAGGCGATGCTCGAAGACATCGCGATCCTGACCGGTGGCCGTGTGATCAGTGAGGAGGCCGGTTTCAAACTGGAAAACGTGACCGTGGCCGATCTGGGTAAGGCCAAGCGCGTGACGATCAACAAAGAAGACACGACGATCGTCGAGGGCGGCGGTAAGACAGCTGATATCAAGGCAAGGGTTGCTCAAATTCGCCGACAGATCGAGGACACGACCTCGGAGTATGACAAGGAGAAGCTCCAGGAGCGTTTGGCGAAGATGGCCGGCGGCGTGGCCGTGATCAATGTGGGTGCCGCCACCGAAGTCGAGTTGAAAGAGAAGAAGGCGCGTGTCGAAGACGCGTTGTCGGCAACTCGCGCCGCGGTCGACGAGGGTATCGTCCCGGGTGGCGGCATCACTTTGCTCGGTGCGGGCAAGGCTCTTGCCAAGCTCCAACTCTCCGGTGATGAAGCGGTCGGCCGCGACATGGTTCGCCGCGCGCTCGAGGAGCCGGTTCGCCAGATCGCGACGAACGCCGGTGCCGAGGGGTCGCTCGTTGTGGAGCATCTCCTCAAGGGGCCCATCGACGTCGGTTTCAATGCCGCGACCGGTGAGTATGAAGACATGCTCAAGGCGGGCATTGTCGACCCGACAAAGGTGGCGCGGTCTGCCCTTCAGAATGCCGGTAGTGTCGCCGGTCTTCTCCTGACGACGGAAGCGGTAGTCACGGACAAACCCGATAAGGAAAAAACGCCGACTGTTGGTCGCGGAGCCGGTATGGGTGACATGTACTAGTTGCCGTTGAGGCTTTGGTGACTGTATTTGTAGGACGACTTACCCCGATGCGTCAGAGCTGCACGTTGCATAGAGGGGATCTAGCGAAGGCGTGTTGGGACTGCGCCACCGAGTTCCGCGGCGCGCCGATGCCATTGGATATGGCAAGAATACCGACGTCCATGTCACAAAGCGCGGGGGACTCTCTGAACCGACGCAGCCCCAACACCCCCAAGCTACGAGCCTCATTTCGTTTCCAGGTGATACATCGAGGCGAGTCCGCAGTAGCCTCACGGCGGATGGTTTTGTTGTCGTTTTTTTCTGATCCCGGCCTGGGAACGCCGGTGGTGCGAAGGGGGATGTGATGACAAACATCACGCGTTGGGATCCATTCAGGGAACTCCTGGAGCTTTCCGAGCGTTTGAACCGGGTGTTCGGCGGGCGCCAACTGACTCGATCTGGAGAGAGAAAAGAGTCGTTGAGCGTCGCAGACTGGGCACCTACCGTTGATATCACCGAGAGTGTAGAGGAGTACCTGATCAAGGCGGAGCTTCCGGAGATCAGGAAGGAAGACGTTAAGATCACCGTCCAAGACGGTGTTCTTACCATACAGGGTGAGCGCAGGCAGGAGAAAGAGGAGAAGGGCAAGAAACACCACAGGATCGAACGGTCTTACGGTAAATTCGTGCGCTCTTTCGAGGTGCCCGACGACGCAGACGAGCCGAAGATCCAGGCGAATTTCGACAATGGGATGCTCTATCTCCATGTGCCAAAGTCGGCCACGGCCAAGCCGAAAGCTATCGAAGTGAAAATCGGGTAAATCGTCGGGTTCAAGGCACATTATAATGCCCTAATCATGCGGGACGACAAATTGGATAGAGAAACAACCACCGATGCCGGGGGTGCACGCCTCGACATTGTCTTGGATGGAGCTTCTTCACAGGAACAGCTATTCTCCGAAGATCTGACACCGACTGCCGAGACGGTCAAAGACCCGTCCCTTCCCCTCGAAGAGCGACTTGAAGCCTTCGATGATATTCTCGAATCCGAGGTTGGTGATACAACGCTCTCCCGAGCGAGAAACATAGAACGCGAGGCAAAAATCCGTCAGCTGTACCTCAAGTTCGAGGGTGGGAACCCCACCGGTACCCAGAAAGACCGCATCGCCTTTGTACAAGCCGGTGATGCACTCCGGAGAGGATACGATGCCGTCACCGTCGCTACCTGCGGCAACTACGGGGTGGCCACGGCGTTGGCCGCGTCGGTGGTTGGATTGAAGTGCTACATCTACGTCCCCTTGGGTTACAAGAGTCAACGGATCGAGGAAATGGAAAGCTTTGGAGCTGTCATCATCCGTGAGGGAGGGGATTATGAGCGCACCGTCCTTGCCTCGCAAAAACGGGCGAGGGACGACGAAATCTATGATGCAAACCCGGGCGGGGCGAACACACTGACACAACTCAGGGCGTACGGGCAGATTGCATACGAGATCTATGACGAGATGCGCGACGCTCCGTCGGTGGTCGCCGTACCCGTGTCGAACGGGACAACGTTGGCGGGGATTCACAAAGGGTTCCTAAGCCTATACAGGAGGGGGAAGACCTCACGGATGCCACGTATGGTCGCAGGGTCGTCGTCGCGAAAAAACCCGATCGTGCACTCGTGGCTCAAGAAGAGTCCGCATTGTGAAGATCTCCAGCCTGAGGGCATACGGGAAACAAGCGTAAATGAACCGTTGATCAACTGGCATTCGATTGACGGAGAGTATGCCCTTCGGTCTATAAGAGCGACCGATGGATGGGCCGAGAACGCGTCGGACAAAAAAATGATGACGTATTCAAGACTCATCCGCGAACGAGAGGGTCTCAATATCCTTCCCGCGTCTACAGCCGGCCTCATCGCACTCTTGGAGCGACACGTGAGAGAGCCTTTGCCAAATGACCGTTTCGTTGCCGTGTTAACGGGAAAAAAATGAGCCGCGAAAGCAAACAAAAGGCGATCGTGTATTGTGAGGGGGCGTTCAATACCCCAAACGGAAAGACGGCGCACGGTCTCGTGCGATTCACGAGACGGTACGACATTCTTGCCATTCTGGACAGCCGGTACCGCGGGCAAGACGCTGGCAGTGTTCTGGACGGAACAAACCGTGGGATCCCGATCCTGGGTTCGATGGAGGAGGCGGCGGGTATGGCGGACGCACACGGCCAAGGGGCCACACACTTTGTCGTCGGACTCGCGCCCGATAGTGGTCGCCTTTCCCAAAAGGCGAGAGAGGATGTAGGGCAGGCACTGAGGCTCGGATGGAACGTGGATTCCGGTCTCCACGATTTTCTCTCCGAGGATCCGGAGCTCAACGCGATCGCTTCCGAAAACGGCGTCGTGATCCGGGATGTACGCAAGACGCCGAGCAGGGCGGAGATGCACTTTTTCACCGGCGGCATCGAAAAGGTCTCTTCGTTCCGGATTGCGGTGTTGGGGACTGACTCCGCCGTCGGCAAACGGACGACGGCGTGGGGAATCGTCGAAGGATTCGAACAGGCGGGATACACGGTCGAAATGATCGGCACGGGACAGACAGCTTGGCTTCAAGGTGCGCGGTACACGGTCATGCTCGACTCGTTGATCAACGATTTTGTCACCGGCGAAATCGAGCACGTTATCGTGAAGGCCTGGGACGAACGAAAACCGGATGTCATTGTCGTCGAAGGTCAAGGAAGCCTGCTCAACCCCGCCTATCCCGGCGGATTCGAAATTCTGGCCGCTACACGCCCCGATGTGATCGTGTTACAACACGCCCCCGCTCGACGGGAATACGACGGTTTTCCGGGCTATCCCATTCATCCTCTGACAAGACAGATCCAAGCGTTAGAAATCATATCGGGCAAGCCGGTGGTAGCGATCGCAGTCAACCACGAGGGTATCCCGCGCGAGGAAATCGACACCGTCTGCGGGATCATGGAAAGGACAACCGGGCTGCCAACTGTGGACACGCTCGTCCACGGTGCGCGGAGGCTCGTTGACACTCTGATCCATTATTCAAAGTGATGATTCCGATGGCAGTTGGTCGGGTCATCACTCGTGGGAGGGGAAGTGAAACAATCCAAACATAACGGGTCGCCCTTCAAAAACTCGGCCGGGCGAGACGGGGCTCCCGCGCTCGACAGACTTCGTGTCATCGAACGTCTGGAGGTTGGCCCCGTCAAGCTGGAACGACGTAGGCTTACCGCTCCCTATTCGGTAACGCAAAACGGTCGCAGGGACGTGACCGAGCTGGTCTATCGGTACGAGGAGGACGTCTTCGAGCCTTCCTCGGAAAATGACCGCGACTTGGCCAACATGATAGCCGCCCAAGTGGCGTTGAACTACGGTCTTTTATGCGACGAAATCGTTTTTAGAGGCGGCTACGACACGGCAGACAGAAAGTTTCTCGCCGAAATGGCGGAAAACACGGCGAGGGAAATCTACGTCAAGAAGTTCCTCGAACCCAACCCGTTTCTCGTTCCGGCGTTGAGGAATTTGTCGGTAACAAAGAAAAAGTCGTATTTGAATGCATCCTTGACCTTTGCGGATTCCACAGGACTCAAAACGAGTTTGCCCTGGAGTCCGACCGAGAGCAAACCGGATCGAATCGCAATCCTATCGAGCGGTGGAAAGGACAGCCTTCTCAGTTTCGGGCTTCTCCGTGAGATGGGATACGAAACCCACCCCGTTTTTGTAAACGAGTCGGGAAGACACTGGTTTACGGCGTTGAATGCGTTTCGCTACTTCAAGGCCGACGTGCCGAACACTTCGCGAGTGTGGGTGAACTCCGACCGGGTGTTCGCATGGATGCTCCGTCACCTCCCGTTTGTCAGGCAGGACTTTGCCACCGTCCGGTCCGACGAGTACCCGATCCGGCTTTGGACCGTCGCGGTATTTCTTTTTGGTGCGCTCCCAATCCTTCGAAAGCGCGGTGTAGGCCGGCTTGTCGTTGGCGATGAATACGACACAACCGCGCGTCTTACACATAAAGGTATAACGCACTACAACGGTCTTTATGATCAAAGCCGATACTTCGACAATGCACTGAGCCGTTACTACTCCAGGAAGCGTTGGGCGATGAGTCAGTTTTCGATCTTGCGGCCGTTATCCGAGCTGCTGATCGAGAAAGTGTTGGTCAAAAGGTATCCCGAGCTATTCAAACACCAAATGTCTTGCCACGCCGCTCACACGGCAGGCTCACGGGTCCGGCCGTGCGGGAAATGCGAGAAATGCCGTCGAATAGTGGGAATGGTTTTGGCAAACGATGGAGCGCCCGTAGTGTGCGGGTACGACCACTCACAGGTGGACGAGTGTCTGGCCGCGCTTGCTGTCAAGCCCACCCACCAAGAACAGGCCGGCGCGGAGCACCTCGTTTGGATGCTTCGGCAGAACGGGCTACTCGATGACACGGATCGAGTCACCGCACCATCGAGAGAACATCCCGAGATCATGAAGCTGCGGTTCGACCAGGAACGATCACCGATGGAAGGCATTCCACAAGAGTTGCGGCTTCCCCTCTACCGTATCCTTCTTCAGCACGCCGACGGTGCGGTTCGGCGAAAGGGAAAAATGTGGACAGAAATCGATCTGCCGACCGATGCTGCCCTGCACCAACCGTATGTGTTCGAGAGAAGCAAACCTGGAACTGGCCGATCGATGGATCGCGACACCCCCGATGACGGATGTCTCCTCGGCGAAATGACATGGCCGGTGGCGAAAAAACGTTTCAAGGAGGTTGACGTCGCGCTTTTACCCGTGGGATCGATCGAACAACACGGACCACATTTGCCGTTGGATACCGACGCGTTTGATGCGTACTACCTCGCAATGGCAGTGGCTCGGAAGTGCAGTGATCCAAAACCGGTCGTATTGCCGCTCGTGCCGTACGGTGTGTCCTATCATCACGAAGAGTTCAGTGGTACGATCAGCGTTGGCAATGAGACGCTCTCGCGACTGGTCTACGAGATTGGCATGAGCGCGGCGAAAAACGGTGTTACCAAGCTCGTCATCATCAACGGCCACGGCGGCAACGACCCGGCATTGAATTTCGCTGCCCAGATGATCAACCGGGACGCCCGCATATTTGTGTGCGTGGACAGCGGCGAGACGAGTGATGTTGACATCTATTCGATGATTGAGACACCCAACGACGTCCACGCGGGCGAAATCGAGACGAGTACGAGCCTGGCCACGAGACCTGAATTGGTCAACATGAAAGAGGCCGAGAAACTAGTTCCACAGTTTTCGAGCCGTTATCTGGATTTTACCTCGAAACGGGGTATCTCATGGTACGCGTTCACGAAGCGGATCTCTGATAGCGGAGTGATGGGAGACCCCACGCGGGCAAGCGCGGAAAAAGGGGAAAAAATGTGGGGGGTAATGATCCGCCATCTCGTCGCATTTGTCGAAGACCTCAAACAACTGACACTGGACGAGATTTTTCAGAGACGGTACTAGTCGTCGGGCAACCGCCATGAAGATCACACAAATCGAAGCCTGGCCCCATACGATGAAGCTTGCCGAACCGTACACGATCGCCTACGAAACGGTCCAGTCGACGACGAATGTATTTCTTCGGGTGGAGACAAACACGGACATCACGGGGTACGGCTGTGCAGCGCCGGATCTCGAGGTCACGGGAGAAACCTCTGAATCCGTTCTTAGAGCTGTCGAATACGCCACACCTCTCCTCTTGGGCGCGGACCCACTCCGAATTGCCCGCCTGATCGAGCGGCTGAAAACGCGACTCAAGGGACAACCCGCTGCCATCGCCGCTATCGATATGGCGATTCACGATATCCTTGGCAAGAGCGCGGGTCTACCACTGTGGAAGCTTCTCGGAGGATATCGAAGAAGCTTCAAGACGAGTGTCACCATCGGTATTCTCCCACCGGCCGAGACCGTCGAGTCCGCGCGTCGGTGGGTGGCTGAGGGGTTCACCGCGCTCAAAATCAAAGGTGGACGGGATGTGGAGGAGGATATCGATCGGGTCCATCGGGTTCGCCAAACTGTGGGGCAACGCGTCCAACTTCGATTCGACGCGAACCAAGGGTACTCGGTAGAAGAGACACTTCAATTCGTCGAGGCTACGAAGAGTATCCGTCTCGAACTCATCGAACAACCCACATCGGTCGGCAAGCCCGACTCGTTGGGTCTGGTTACGCGGAAGGTCCCTCTTCCCGTGATGGCTGATGAAAGCCTGATGAGTCTTCGTGACGCCTTCAGGCTGGCGCGGCGAGGACTTGTGGACATGGTCAACGTGAAGCTCATGAAAGTTGGAGGAATTTACGAAGCGCTGCTCATAAACGGGGTGGCGAGATCCGCCGGACTCGAGGTCATGGTCGGCTGTATGGACGAGGCAACGCTGGCCATTGCCGCCGGGCTGCACTTTGCGCTGGCCCGTCCGAACGTCGCCTACTGTGATCTCGACGGGCACATCGGGCTTCAAGGGGATCCGTCGCACGGCGCCGTCGTTCTGAAGAACGGGGCGCTCTACCCGACGGGTAGGCCGGGTCTCGGGTACAACCTGGATTGAGAAGCTACCTGGCGAACCCAGCGATACCGTGAATTTGGCGTGACACGAGCGCAAGTCATCGGAAACCATCTCTTGATCGTTGTCGGAAACACACAGAGGCGATGGGTCTCTATCTGGAGGTAGTTCGAAATGGCGGGAGAGGAGCCTCTTCAGATTGTTATCCTTAGTGTTTTAATTTTCTTGGCCCGTGTGGCGGATGTGTCGCTTGGCACAATGCGCATCGTGTTCATCTCCCGCGGACAAAAAATCCTCGCGCCGATTGTCGGCTTTGTTGAGATTCTCATCTGGCTTTTTGCAATTCGGCAAATCATAGGAAACCTCGACAACGTAGCCTTCTACGCGAGTTACGCTGGTGGATATGCTGCCGGTACCTTTGCGGGTTTACGCCTAGAGGACAAATTGGCATTGGGCAGCAGGATCATACGCGTCATTACCAAAGCCGATGCCACTGAACTGATACAAACACTTCGGAAACATGGCTATGGTGTCACCAGTGTCGATGCTCAAGGCGGCGACGGAAAGGTGCATCTGTTCTTCAGTGTGATCAAACGTCATGACCTACCCAACGTCATAGAACTCGTCAACAAGTTCAATCCAAAGGCGTTTTATTCTATTGAAGACGTTCGTTTTGCGAGGGAAGGAATATTTCCTGCAAGAGAGCTGTTCGTCGGCCGCCGCAAATTCCATCTGCTGAGATCGTTTTCGAAGTTCAGGTGAACGATTCGTGCTCGCCTTCGAAAAATCTTTTAACGGCCGTCGGCCGTCAGTGACTCCAACGACTCGACGACCGGCGGATCAAGATGAACGTCCAGCTGCGGGAACGCGATCGTGATCCCGGCGTTTTTGAGTGCCCACCAAATCGCCTCGTTGAGCTCTGACCGGAGCGCCCGTGTTTTCCAAGGGTTATCCACCCAGACCGACACCTCAAAATTGACGGATGAATCTCCGAACTCCGTCATCAACACGACCGGGTTTTTGTCTTTCGACCGCCAGTCCAGTTTCTTTGCCGCATCCTCGAGTACCTGTCTCACGACGGCCATGTCCGAACCATAGACAACACCAACGGGGGCTCGGAGACGATATAGCGCGTCGCGGAGCGTGTAGTTCTTCACCGTCGACTGAACGAGCGTGGAATTCGGCACGATCAAATCTTCCTCATCAAGGGTCCGCACTACAGTGGCACGCGCTCCAAGCCGGACAACGCGGACCATTCGTCCGTCGACCTCCAGGATGTCAGCCGGCTTTATCGTACGCTCTACCAAAAGAATGATTCCGGACACAAAGTTCTGAGCGATATTCTGCATCGCAAACCCGAGACCCACGGCAAAAATGGCCCCAGCCGCGAAGAGGGCGGTCAAATTGATACCCATGGTGTGGATCGCTATACCAAACCCGATGATCAATACGAGATAGTGAAGGAGACGGGTCCCGACCCCTATCGAGGCCTCATCCCGAACGCCGCGTGCCTGAAAGAATCTCACGAGACCACGTTGAAGGACATGCGAAATCCATAACGTTGCGGCGATGATCAACAGGAAAATTAGAAGCGTTGCCAGATCGACCGGCGTTCCCGCGATTGTGAAGAGTCTGTTTTGAAGAACGTCTTGAATGGCTTGGAACGCGTCTTTCATTGGAATCCTCCCTTATGGATCAGCTAAATGTAGTTGAGATCGGCTCGTCACTTCGCTTAACACACCACTTGACATCCAAACATTTCCGGTCAAGTATCCTCTAGTTATCGGTGAGCGTCAAGGTGGTGGTGACGAGGGTGCGAGACTGACTGATTTTTTGTGTTCGGCAACGCATGGCAATGCCTATTTGATTTGCCCTTTTGTCGAATCGTGCGTAATACTGGCGGTAAGCGTTGATCGTTTAGGGCATCATAAGTGCCGCGACGTCTTCGATTGGCAATTCGGATATTCGGAGGTGATGCGAGATGCCTCGTTTCTTGCGACCAGTGAGGAGAAAGATTGGTGCCTCGCCGGGGACGCTCGAACATGTCGGAGAAAAAAAGGTTGAACGGGTGCGGATAAGAGTCATCGATTATTCACCGGAGTCTCTCGAGGAGAAAGAGCTCTCATCGGCCGAGGAATGCAGTTCGTATCGGGATACTCGAACGGTTTCCTGGATCAACATCGATGGTCTGCACGACACCAACGTCCTTGCCAAAATTGGTGAGCAATACGGGCTTCATCCATTAGTGATGGAAGACGTTATGAACACCAACCAGCGTCCCAAGGTTGAGGATTACCAGGACTATCTCTTTGTCATCATGCGAATGCTATTCTACGATCCGGAGAAGAAACACGTAACATCCGAACAAGTCAGTTTTATTCTGGGACGCCATTACGTTCTCTCCTTTCAAGAGAGGTACGGCGATGTGTTCGAACCCGTCCGCGAGCGAATCCGTTCCACAGGGCGGCGAATTCGAAAACAGGGGCCGGACTATCTGTTGTATGCGCTAATCGATGCTGTTGTGGACAACTATTTTGTCATTCTCGAGAATTTCGGAGAGCAAATCGAAAGTCTGGAAAGTGACCTCATCGATCGCGCCACACCCGAATCGCTCCAAATGATCCACGAGCTCAAGAGGGAGACAATCTTCTTGCGGAAATCCATCTGGCCGTTGCGGGAGGCCGTGAGTGCCTTGGAGCGCGGCGAGTCGTCTCTAATCAAGAAGGGAACCCGCGTCTTTTTGAGGGATGTGTACGACCACACCGTTCAGGTGATCGATGTCGTGGAATCCTTCAGGGACATGGTGTCGGGAATGCAGGATCTCTACCTCTCGAGCATGAGCAACAGGATGAATGAGGTGATGAAGGTTCTAACGATCATTGCGACGATATTCGTGCCGCTCACCTTCGTTGCCGGGATTTACGGCATGAATTTCGACTTCATGCCTGAGTTGCGTTGGAAATGGAGCTACGTATTTTTCTGGTTGGTGATTGCAGCGATTTGCGGAGCGATGCTTACCTATTTCAAAAGGAAACGGTGGCTTTGAGTTCTCACTCACACAATTCTTGTCAACGCGCGAACCGAGCAGACGGTATCGCATCAGGTTGTCGGAATTTGCGCTGCTGCGTGGGAGGCGTGATGGGACGAGCCGAGCCAAGACAAAGCCGAGAGCGCTAGGGGCCCGCGTTCTGAACCACGATTTTCACCTTGATGACATCTTGCTCCTCTTCGAACACGGGTGAAGGTCTTGTCTCGACAACGCCGAGACGGTTCAACTCCCCGAGAAGATCTTGATATTCATCCGCCGGTAGTTCGACAATCATGCTCGCCGGAATATTAGAGTCTTCACAACGTTCAGTGCTCACGATTCTCCAACCCGCCGCTCTTATCACTTCCTCCAGACTTGGGCTCCTCTCACCACCCTTCTTGTCGCGACGTTTGGGTTCGTCCCGTTTTTCCCCGGGCTTTTCGGGGACGACGATCGTCTGCCCCCGTTCGCCGGACATCGAGATCGTCACTTCATATAGATCCCGACCGTCTCTGACGCCAAAGACATAGACCAACAGCGCAACGGCGGCAGCGATACCGGCAAGTTCGAGCGGGAGCTTGACGCGAAGTGGCACAAAGAGGCGTCGAAGCCAACCCCCAAAAGAAAACCTCTTTTCGAGTCTGGCGGTTACTTTTTCGAGGAATTCAGCGGGTGCATCGATCGTCTCCATCTCGTTCATGTGTTTGATTATCTTGAGCGTCGACTCGTATTCGCCCAGACAATCAGCGCACCGGGCGAGATGATCCTTGATCTCCGACGCCTCTTTTTCCGGGAGCATCTCGTCAACATATTCGGAGAGATGCTCTTTTACGTCACGACAATCCATCTCATATCTTTCCCTTTAGCAGTTCTCGTAACTGCTCCCTCGCCCGAGACAGCGTAGACTTCACTGTTCCCAGCTCAAATCCCATGATCTCGCCGATTTCCTTGTATGACCGTCCCTCGATGTCACGGAGTACGACAACCAATCGTTGTTTGGCCGGCAGCGTGTTCACGGCACACTGAATCAGATGGTCGATCTCTTTTTTTGCGAACTCGACAACGGGCGTATGTCTATGATTTTCGATCTCGAGCACTTTGGGTTTGTCGTCCATATCCCTCTCCGTGTCTATTCGGACTGTTCGCGATCTGAGCCTGTACTCGAGCGAGCCGATCCTGTTTTTGCACGTGTTCACGGTGATGCGGTAGAGCCAGGTTGTGAACCTCGATCCGAACCTGAAATCCTTGAGCGAACGGCTGACTTTGATGAACACGTCTTGTGCGCAGTCGTCGGCCTCATCGTAATCCCCCAGTGATCGATAGCAGAGGTTGAACACCAGTCTCTTATGCAGCATTATCAATCTGTCGAACGATCGCCGGTCACCGGCAAGAAACGATTTTGCGAGATCTATACTTTCGAGCTCTATGTCGTCCTTGGTGTCTTGCTTTTGCATCCAGCTTCACAATCAGTGATCAATTACTCTCAACCATCAGGTCGGGATTTCCGATCCACATGGCAAGATAGGGATATTTGGCGTCCCTCTTTTTTAGATAGATCATAAACGGGTCATGGAACACAAGCATTTTGAAATCGACGGGGGGGCCTTTTTTTATTGCAAGTGTCGCTGCGGACTTGACCGAGGCACCGGATTCGTCCAGTGTGAATCTGATGTCCTGCCTTGCTTCCTGTACGAAATAATCCTCGAATCCCTTGTTGAGTACGTGGAGGCCAACAAGAGACGAGTATTGGTGATCCAACGAAAAATCGATCTTCGGGATCATGAGGAGGTCACCCTTGCTCAGACCTTCCGGTTTGCTGCGGGCAATCCGTGTGTCGACCTGTTCGTATGTTTGGAGAAGAGTCTTTCCGGGTTTGACGCGAGCGAGAATGATCTCGTCGTCGGGGTGTTTGGATTCGAGTCGCACGATGAAGTCACCGTGTTGTTCGTAATCCAACACTTCGACCTTGTCACCCAGCCAACGGTGACGGTCTTCCGAATACTTATATATGCCAAATGATTCGACGAGTGCTTCGTTGTCTCCTCCGTGGAACGTCATGGGATCCTTGAAATCCTCGAAAGCGTTTTCGAACTGGAGTACCTTGAGAAGAAACGCATAGGCCAGAATGACGTCATCTTGATTGTATACGTTATCGACAGTCGGCGCTTCGTCTCCAAATTTCCTTTTCAATGCTTGATTGATCTCGTCCGCGATATTCTTGCTCCCATAACCCGCCACCGCCAGGTAGTCCCCTTCCGAGATACCGGTTCGCACCGTGCGTTCCAAATTCAAGATCCGGATGAGTTCCAACGGTTTTTCCAAACGGATATCGTCTTTGATGATGTCGTTTTTCAAATGATTCCAGGCGATCTGGAATGTGGAGCAAAAAACGACATTTTGGCCCGGTTTGATCGGCGCCTCCATGTGGGGCGTAACTCGGGTGGCCTCTATGTTAGCGGTGTCTGCGACGACGGGGGGTATGAAGGCCGCCCAACCCACAAAAACGATGGCAAAAAGCACTAACTTGTTTGATTGTTCCATGTTACACCTCCTGGGCACTGTGTCTGAACTTGCCACATCCGATGGTTTGACAAGAATCTCGACAGAAGGTTCCACACAAAAACGGCTTCGATGTCGAGGCAGGGCGAAATATTTTCGCGGGCGGGCCTCGTGTGTTGGTGCGTTCGCCTACGGCCGCCGATATGAGAAAGGCTCGCGCGAGGGAAAGAATTGTCGGCCAGAGGCAACTGTCGGCGGAGGAGCGTTGCAGACAGCGGGAAATTGCTGACACGGGAAGGCTGTCGTCAAGATAAGATTGCCCATAACGGCGTTGACATGTAACCTCCAATCCTATCGAGCACGCATTTTCGTTTCAGGTCGAAATATTGCTGAACCTGAGTTCCAATTCACATCGGCAAATGACGCGCTGCAGATAACGCAGAAGGGAAGGACCGCATGCGAGGATTGTTTGACAACCGAATACGGCGTCCGGATGGGCGACGTATTGGTTTTCTCGTTTTGTCGTTCGTTATTCTCATGACAGCCGCGGCACGACGAGCAGCGCCGCAGGCTATTGATGGAGCGGATTTTCAATCGTGGGTAGATCTGACGACAACGTACCACCTCAACGATCGTTTTCGCTACAACGGGGATCAAGGCGCCCGCAAATCGCTTTCCGATGGGGATTGGAGTCTGATTTACATCAGGCCTTCGGTTCGTTACGACGTGCGGTCATGGGTTTCGCTCCACGGTGGTGTGGGGCTCTTTTATGCGTTCCAAGATCGGGGGGGAAATTCATTCGAATTGCGGCCATGGCAGGGTCTCAAGCTTTATTGGCCGCAACCAAACGGTTTTCTCTTTACTCACTATTTTCGTATCGATCAGCGAAACACGTATTCAACGCAGGCCGATGAGTGGGATACCGTTTTGCGAGCACGTTATCAATTGCAGACGACATCCCCCGTGTTCGTTATTGCCAACATCGAGAATATCTATTCTCTTGTCTCGATCGAGTTCTTCGACGATGTCAGCGGTCCGAAAAAGAGCGGGTTCGTGGATCGGATACGATTCATTTTCGGTGTTGGGAACCACCTCGGAGAGGACTGGCGAATAGAGGCGCACTACGTCTTCCAGATTTCCAAGCCGGGTTCCGGGGTTGGCTTCGAAACGGAAGACCACATTCTGCGAGTCAAGTTGTTTCACAACTTCAACTGACAACGGTCAATCAGCAAACACACTGGCAATACAGGCAGGCAGGTGGACCATCGATGCACCGGTGGTCCGGGAGATGAAGCGAGGCTAATCCAACCTCGATATGATCTCGTCAAAGCGGGGATCGGACCTGATTGGCTCCAGGTCCGGATCGTTTTCCGCCCAGTCCTTGAGGCTCACGTCGACACCGGCGAAACCGTCGACCGCTTTTCGCAGGTATCCGATGGCGTCCTCGAGCTCACCCGCGACGGAAAAGAAACAACTGATATTGTAGAACAACAAGGGACTATGGGGATCCAACGCCACCGCCTTGTGCGCCCACTCCAGACCCTTTTCACGTTCACCAAGTTCGAGAAGGGAGAGCGCGCCCAGGTAGTACGCCCGAGGGTCATCGGGGTTGCGTTCGAGATGGGCCTCGGCGTTTTCCACGCTCTTCTGATAGGCCGCCTCGGCACCCGCGACGAGGTTGAGAGCCTTGTACGCCAGGGCAAGAAAAGAGCGTGCCTGGTAGTCATCGGGCTTCACCAGACAGGCTTGCTCGAACAATTGTGCGGCCCTTTCCATTTTCCCTTGTGCAAAACAGGATCGGGCGTAGAAGTAGTACGTTTCGAAAAGTTTTGGGTTGAGGCGAAGCGCGATCTCGAACTCTTTCTCACCGTTTTCATAGTCTTTCTTGAAGCAGGTCAACGCATAACCGTAGGAGGCATGAGCTTCGGCCAGGTCGGGGTCGAGTTCGAGCGCTTTTTCGCTCGCTTCCAAGGATTTCTTGAGGTGCTCTTTGTTCTTGTCAACGTCGTTGAACAAGACCGAGTAATAATCCGCTATCCCTGCGTAGGCCAGTGAGTAGTTGGGATCCTTCTCGATCGCTCGTGAGAATTTCTCAAACGCTTTTTTTATGCTCGAGCGACCACCTTGGCGCAAGAGTTCTCGTCCTCGAAGATAGAGGTCATAGGCCTCGACATCCTTTGTGGGGGCCTTATGAATCGCCCGCTTCGCCTTTGGCGTCAGTTTGACCTTTAGAACCTGGACGATGGCCTCCGATATTTCATCC
Organism: Candidatus Latescibacterota bacterium; assembly: GCA_020352495.1. Taxonomy (GTDB): domain Bacteria; phylum Krumholzibacteriota; class Krumholzibacteriia; order WVZY01; family WVZY01. The sequence continues at coordinate 3,057,790 of CP070677.1, read as the reverse complement.
TGAATCGCAAACACATCCTCCAGGTCACGGTCCCATCTCTGTGACCAAATGTGGTAGCCATCCTCGATGTTGATCAGCTGGGCTGTAATCCGCAGCCGGTTTCCGGCTTTTCGCACACTTCCCTCGAGCAGCGTTTGCACCCGTAGTTTCTTCCCGATCTCTCGAATGTCGTCGTGTTTGCCTTTGAAAGCAAACGCCGATGTCCGAGAGGCGACTCTCAATCCCTCGACGCTCGTCAGGTCGTTTATGATGTCTTCGGCCATGCCGTCACAGAAGTACTCTTGCTCGGGATCTGCGCTCATGTTGGCAAAGGGAAGAACCGCTATGGACACCTGGCGTTTTGCCACCGCACCATCGGCTCTCGACGCCCTGGCATCGAGCTCTCTTTTCAAAGACATGAGATCCTTTCTCATTTCCGCCATACTCTGGTATCGGTCGTCGAGGTTCTTCTTGAGTGCTTTGCCAATGATCATTTCGAGTTCGGGCGGTACGTCTGCAACGACACCTGTGAGCGGCATTGCGTCTTCGTGGAGGATCGCATACACAATGGCTTGATCAAGTGTGCCGCGGAAGGGCATCAGCCCGCTGACCATCTCGTAAAGAACCACCCCCAACGACCAAACGTCGGTCCGGTGGTCGACGTTCTCACCACGGGCTTGTTCGGGAGACATGTAATCGACGGTTCCAAGTGTGGTGCCGGTTTTGGTTACCTTTGATCGGCCGGCGAGTTTGGCGAGACCGAAATCGGTGATTTTGACCTGCCCCGCCGGTGTGACCATGATATTGGCGCTCTTTATATCACGATGAACGATGTTCTTCTCATGAGCGGCCTGAAGTCCCTGGGCGATCTGGATCCCAAAATCGATTACCTCGCTGAGTTGGAGTGGACCCGACTGGATCTTGTCCCTCAGGCTCTGGCCTTCGATGAATGCCATGGAGATATACGTTCGATTGGCCGCCTCACCAATTTCATAGACCGTGCATATATTGGGGTGGTCCAATGACGCGGCGGCTTGTGCCTCGTGGACGAAACGCGACCTGCCAAAATCGCTGTCGAACAGGTGCGGTTGGAGAAACTTGAGGGCAACGGCGCGTCGGAGTCTACTGTCCTCGGCTTTATAGACGACACCCATGCCGCCCTCGCCGAGTTTTTGCTTTATGTTGTAATGCTGGACAGTTTGACCGATCATCGAAAACCGACCGGGCGAGAAAACTAGTTAAAAAATGATGATGCAGTGACGTTGCTGCGACACTCCGACGAACTGGTCCTCCAATGCACGGCCCCAACGCAACCGAAACCGGCGGGAGAGAACGTCAAAGTTGTGGACACTGCACTGGAGAGATCGTAACACGTCGCCCCGTGAATGTCAAGTGCAAGGTTCACGGAAGTCGTTGAAATTCATGGGGTTTTCCCACGAAACGTTCGAATTGCCCTGGGACTGTAATCACGAGACCGGGCCGCCTGGACCCCTCGGATCCGACTGGGCCACAATCCTCCGTATTGGTCGCCAGCCGGACGCGCCCAACTCAAGTGGCAACTGTCCCGCGCGAAACCTATGCTAGACTCTACGGGATGAAGTCACTCCCTTTTGAAGTTCGGGTGGAACTCGATGGCTGGGTTCTGTTTTGGGCCGATCTGGAACTGTCGGCCGGAGACAAGGAGCCGCTCGCAGATCTCCGACGCGAAGTCGCCGGGCATGCCCGCGAGCGGTTCGACCTCCAGAGCCTTTCGGCCGATCCGACCGTAGCAGCCCTCCGCCGGTTGTTTCGCAGGGCGGGGACCGACCCGACACGTTACCGTCCGTCCTCCGAAGCCTTGCTCCGCAGACTCCTCAAGGGGGACGAGTTGCCCGCTATTAATCCGCTCGTAGACATAAGCAACTGTTTGTCTGCGGAGCTCGCGGTTCCGTGTTGTGTAATGGCGGACGGAACCATCGCCCCGCCACTCTTGTTCCGATCGGGAAGACCGGGCGAGAACTACCTGTCACTTCGTGGCCCGTTCAATCTCGATGGGAAACCGCTTCTGTGCGATTCAGCCGGACCCTTGGACTGCCCGATCACGGGGAACGATAAGGTGAAGGTAACCCTTGAGACCCAACGCGCCTGGCTCGTCGCCTATATGCCTTCGGAAACCTCGGACCCGGTATCAGCCAACAAAATGCTCGAAGAGATGGTACGTAGAGTGCCGGCCATTCAAATCCTTCGAACCGCAGCCTGTTGAGCCCCTCTCTTGCGGACCGTGTGAGACAATGACTAGTCATCGAACCCGCCCTCTGTTAGGCTTCCGGCATGTGTAACACATAACGAGGGAGGTCGGTCATGAAGTGGCTTATCGGCAGTTTGTGTGTCTTCGTGCTCGTAACGGGTGTGTTTCCGTCGACGGCCGCGGCGCAGGAGTTCGTAGAGGAATCATCAACGAAAAAGCAATTCCCCAAGAGCGTGTCGTTTCAACACGGCGGCAAGGAGTATTCGCTCAGTGTGACCGGTGTGGCGGTACGCAAGAAGTTGATTTTCAAAGTCTACGGAATTGCCCATTACATGGACCAAGCCGAGTTCGAGGACAAGAACGCCGCCTTGGAGGCGGCGCTTGCCGACGGACACGCCAAACAAATCACTATGGATTTCGCTCGTGGTGTGAGTGTGGACAAGATCCAAAACGCGTTCCGTGATGGATTCAAAAAACATGCCTCGGATGAGGAGATGGATGTAATCACCACGTTTGCAGACCAGTTTGTCGGTTACTTCGACAAGGGTGTCGAGAAGAACGACCAGTACGTTCTACGCTGGCTTCCCGATGGTATCGTTCTTACCACCGTCCAGGACGAGGAAAAGGAACCCATCGCGAATGTCACGTTTGCGAAGGTGCTTTGGCGCATCTGGTTGGACAAGGGTTCGATCGTCGACCGAAAAAAGCTCGTCGCGATGGCGGTGAAGGAATAACGGGCGTTGTGTTTGGGACCGAACAACCTTCGATATAGACACCCGAACTACTAGAACGGACGCCTTATTACGCGAAAAAAAAGGATGGCGCACGGGGAATTTCAAAAAAACTGAGCATTGAAATGTCCCTGGTAGTATAACCAAATGGCCATGGACACGGACCCCCTTACCAATCCCTCGCTCAACAGGACGCGGCTGATCGCGCTGACGGCCGGTCTGTGTGTCACCGCCGCGGCGTTCGTAGTCTATGCCCTGACGGCGTTTCGATCGATCAGCTGGTGGGACAATCCGGAGTGCGTCGCCGCGATTGCCACTCTCGGGATCCCACACACACCCGGGTCGTTGCTCCTTGTGCTCACCGGTTGGGTTGTCTCAAAGCTCTCCTTTGGAATCTCCACAGTCTTTGCGCTCAACCTCTTCGCCGGGCTGATGGCGGCGGTGACGGGGGCGCTGGTCAGCCACATCGCGATTCGCCTGATGGGAACACCACAAGGGCAGACCTTGCCAACGAGCCGATGGCCGACGACTCCTTTTGTTATCGGGGCCGCGGCGGGTGCCCTTTTGTTTTCGTTTGGGCAAACACACTGGTTTTATGCGACCAGAATCACTCCTTACATAATGACGGCGCTTTTTACGGCGCTCATTTTTCTGGCAATGACACGATGGTGGTTGCACGCCGATGACCGGGGGGCTCATAAGTGGCTTCTCACCACGGCATTACTGATCGGATTGGATTTTAGCATCCACCGGACAAACCTGCTCTTGTTACCCGGTCTCGCCGTATGGGTCCTTCTTCGACGTCCCCGTACGATTTTGTGTGTCAAGAGCTGGCTCTCGGGGATCATCGGGATCGCAGGCGGCGCGGTGTTTCATCTGCTTTTGATACCCATGGCGTTGCGAGAACCGTTTATCAATATGGGCAATCCGAATAATCTCTCCCGGTTCTGGGAGTATGTCTCGCTCGAGCAATACGGCGGTGGTTGGCTGATGAATATCTTCCCAAGACAAGCGGCGTTCTGGGGTTATCAAACCGCCGATTATGTCCGAGCTTTCCAGGACAACTTCTTCTCACTCGACGGTACGTTGGGGTTTTTGGGGTTTCTCCCACTGCTGCTTGGTGTGATTGGAGCAGTGGGTCTATGGAGACACAATCGCAGGATGGCCCTGGGGCTCGTTGCTCTGTTTTTGATTACCGCAATCGCTACAATAGTCTATTTCAATCTGCCCGAGAGCTTCTTTCGGTCAATCGACCGTCATTATATGCCATCATTTGTGATCTGGGCGGTGATGATGGCAATCGGCGCCGGTTACGTTTTCCGGTTGGCCGTGAGGACAAGACGCCGGTGGCGGTTGCCCGCAGTGGCGCTGACCGCGATCGTTTTGCTTCTCGCGATCGGTGCCCAACTCACCCGCAACTATAGAAACATCGATAGCTCGAACAACTTCTTGGCATACGATTATGCCGACAACGTACTTCGTTACATGGCACCTAACGCCATCGTGTTTACTAATGCGGACATTGACACATTCCCAATGTTGTATCTGCAAACGGTGGAAGGCGTGAGACCGGATGTGACGATCTGCAACCTCAGTCTCTTGAACACGCCCTGGTACCCCGCAAGCATCCAAGCCAACGATGATCGATTTCCGCTTTCTCTGACGAAAACCGAACTCGAGAATCTCACACCAGTGTATCGAGGGCCAAGGATCATAGCTCTTCCCGTCGATGACCAACCCGGCTCGTCTCCGTTGCCCCCCCGGGCCGTTATCCCGGATACGCTTTATACGCAAATACCGCCCGATTCAGCGGAGTTCGTGTTCGTCGCCGAGCAGCTTCTGACGCGGCTGTTGGCTGAGAATCAATGGCGCCGTCCCGTTTATATCAGCGGCTTTGCAGGGCCAAGATGGCTCGCGCCCTGGGAGCGAAATCTTCGTCTCGAGGGCGCGGTTTATCAGCTGATGCCGATCGACTCCGTGGAAGTCGACACGGATTTGCTCCGCAAGAATCTCACGGAGCGTTACGTGTATCGGGGTTACGACGATCCTCTGGTTCCCATCGAACGGCCAACAAAATGGACCGCATCGATGTACTGGTCGGCGTTCGAGCATCTCATCGAAGCACTCGAAACGCGGGACGACGGGACATGTGAAGAAGTCGTCAGGTATCTCGTTGAGACACTTCCGTCCGACCGTCTCGAAATTGCTCAGGACCGACAGGAGCAGGTCGAAACGGCTTGTGGCCGGTGACATAACCAGAAAATGGACCGGGGAGCGGAAACGGACCGGCGGCGTGCGGTTCCTCACAAAAAGCGTGGCTGCAATACGTGATGTCTGTCAAAATGCCTGGTGCTCGGTGCGCCGAATGATCTCGTCTTGCAGCTCTCTGCCGATATCACAGAAGTAATCGCTGTAGCCCGCCACACGGACAATCAGGTCGCGGTGGTCTTCCGGATGTTCCTGGGCCCTTCGCAATGTGTCCGCATCGACGACGTTGAACTGCATGTGATGTCCATCGAGTCTGAAGTAAGTGCGAACGAGTTGGGCGAGCTTTTCGATTCCTTCGTTGTCGTCCAACACACTCGGCATAAACTTCATATTGAGCAATGTTCCTCCGGTACGCAGGTGATCCATTTTTGCTACCGACTTGATGACGGCGGTCGGCCCCTTGCGATCCGCGCCCTGGACGGGAGAGATACCCTCGGACACGGGGGACCAAGCGTTTCTTCCGTCCGCCGAGGCACCCAGCACCGAACCAAAATAGATGTGGCAGGTTGTCGGTAACATGTCGATGTGATATTCGCCTCCCTTGGTATTCGGCCGACCGTCGATGGCCGTATGGAGCGCGTCGAACACACGCATCATGATCTTGTCGGCATAGTCATCGTCGTTGCCGTAGCGTGGTGTTTTGTTGACGAGCTTGAGTCGCAGTGTTTCCGCATTCCGAAAATCGGCCGTCAGAGCATCGAGAAGATCGGACATGGATAACGTTTTATCATCGAAGACATGTTTTCGGATGGCCGAGAAGCTGTCGGTGATCGTTCCGATTCCGACGCATTGGATGTAGTTCGTGTTGTAACGGGGGCCGCCGTCGTTATAATCCTTGCCGTTTTCAATGCAGTCGTCGATCAGCACCGAGAGAAATACGGCGGGCGAGTACGTGGCATACATGCGTTCGATGAATTGATTCCCTTCGATTTTGATGTCGACGAAATGAAGAAGCTGCCGGCGAAAGGCCTCGAACAGCTCGTCGAACGATTCGCAGTCGCGGGGATCGCCTGTCTCGATTCCGATTTTTTTGCCCGTCCTCGGATCGATCCCGTTGTTTAGCGTTATCTCGAGAATCTTGGGGGTATTGAGGTAGCCGGTCAGGATGTAGGCTTCCTTTCCAAAGGCTCCCGTCTCAACACACCCGCTTGTACCCCCTTCGCGCGCGTCTTCGATGCGTTTACCACAACGTACCATCTGCTCCACAACCCCATCGGCGTTGAAGACCGACGGATATCCGTATCCTTTTCGAATCACCCGGCAGGCGGCTTTGAGAAAACGGTCCTCGTTCTTCCTGCTCAGCTGGATGTTTCCTTGGGGCTGCAGCAAATGGATCTCATCCATCACTTCGAGCATCAGGTAGGTAAGCTCGTTGACCCCATCGGCACCATCGGGGAGAATACCGCCCAGATTGATGTTCGTGAAATCGTTGTATGTGCCGCTCTCCTTTGCGGTGACGCCCACCTTTGGTGGCGCCGGATGGTTGTTGAACTTGATCCAGAAACACTCGAGGAGTTCTTTCGCCGATTCCCGTGTAAGAGTCCCATCATTGAGGTCCCGTTTGTAAAAAGGGAAAAAATACCGATCGAGGTGACCCGGGTTCATCGCGTCCCACCCGTTCAGCTCGGTGATCGTCCCCAGGTGCATGAACCAATACATCTGTAGCGCCTCCCAGAAATCACGGGGGGCGTGAGCCGGGACCCGTCTACAGATCGATGCAATTCGCTCGAGTTCCTCTTGTCGCTCTGGCTTGCTCTCTTTGGCGGCCATCCGATCGGCCAGTTCGGCATGACGTTCGGCAAAAAGGATCACCGCATCGCAAGCGATGCTCATACCCCGGAGCTGCTCACGTTTGGCCGTTGCCTCCGGATCTGCGGCAAAGTCGAGTCTCGTGATCCTCTCCTCGATGTCTCTCTTGAAGTCAAGCAAACCTTTTGTGTAGAACTTGCCGTCGAGGGTCGTGTGACCGGGTGCCCGCTGTTCCATGAACTCGGTAAAGATTCCGGCCTCATACGCGGTCTTCCACTCTTCCGAGAGGCCATCGAAAATCCGGTCGCGCATCGTGCGGCCGCGCCAGAACGGGATGATCTTCTCACGGTACACGGCGATGTCTTCAGCAGTCGTCCCATAACGCGTGTTTGGGCGGCTGTTCAGGATACCGAGGTCCTCTTCGCTGTGACATGTCAACTCCGGATACGTCGGCACCGCCTTTGGCCGTGGCCCGCGTTCGCCAACAATGAGTTCATCGTCCCCAATTTGTATCGTCTTGTGGCGGCACAAATGTTCGAACGCCTTTGCCCGCATCACAGGGATGGAGAACTTCCCGTTGTTCTCGATGTGAAAGTCGGTTATCAACTCAGCTCGTTCGGTCGACAGTGTGACCGGCGCATCATAGCTCTCCTGTCGGAGCCGACTCACGCGTTCGTTCATGTTCATGCCTCCCGTCTGTTCACTATCGAAACTGAGGTCAAAGTTAGTAGCTTACTTCCAGTCCATACTCGGTCAATCGAGACGCGATTCGCCCAAGTTCCTTTCGGGACGGCGTGTCCATACCGTCGGGCAGGCGTCTTTCCATCTTGAAACGTGCGTATTTTTCCATAGCCGTCGGGTGGTGTCTCAGCAGTCTGACATGCGGTGGTTTTGGCAGCCGGGAAACAAACCTACCGATGGCGTCGAAATTCTCATCGGCGTCTGTGATGGTCGGGATCACGGGAATGCGGACGTGAACCGTTTTCCCCGACCCAGCGAGCATTGTCAGATTGCTCAGAATGAGTTCGTTGCGCACCCCGGTGTATTCCAGGTGACGTTCCGGGTCCATAAGCTTCAAGTCGAACAAAAAGAGATCCGTCTTCTCTGCAATGGACCGAAGGGTGCTCGGATCGGCAAACCCACACGTGTCTACCGCTCGGTGAATGTCGCGGTCACCGCAACGTTCGAGGAGCTCGCGTAGAAAATCCGGCTGGGTCAACGGCTCGCCACCCGAAAACGTAACACCGCCGCCCGATTGGTCGTAGAAAGGTGTATCTCTTTCGATTTCTTCCATCAAGTCTCGAGCCGTCAGTTCACGACCCACCTTTTCCGTTGCGCCGGACGGGCACACGTCGACACAGGTTCCGCAAATCGTGCAACAGGTAGCATCCCTCTCGACCCCGTTCTCGGTGAGGGACCGGGCATTCTCGGGGCAGGTTTCCACGCAAGTGCCGCACCGGACACAGAGGTGACGGCGGTAGAGGATATCGGGTTTGGCAGATTGGCTTTCCGGGTTGTGGCACCACCAGCACGAGAGGGGACACCCCTTGAGGAACACGGTGGTCCGAATTCCCGGACCGTCGTGCACGGCAAATCTCTTGATATCAAAGATAACGCCGGTTTTTGTCATTGGGCTTTGAAAACCCGCCGGTGGCCTCTCGAGACCCGTCGAGTGCCCCCTGGCCGGTAGGGGACTTTCCGTTTTTACCCTTTCATTTTACCATGCTGATCTAGGAGAATATCGGAGAAGAGACTTCCTTTTCAGCACAAGTTGGGGGTCGACAAATGTCCGAACAAGAAACCAGGGGAATAAAACCCGGGGATGACGCCCACGACTTCATCTTGATAACGGCGTTGGAAAAATTGTTCGACCAGGTACCGGATATCGTGTTTTTTGTGAAAAACCGCGAAGCCCGGTATGTGAGCGCCAATCAGACGCTGGTCGAACGGTGCGGATTGGAGAACAAAAAGGACCTCCTCGGTAAAACAGTCCTCGATCTTTTCCCTTCGCCCATGGGTGAAAGCTATTATGAGCAGGACATGGAGGTATTGGAGAAGGGAATACCCTTGAAGGACCTGCTCGAACTTCATCTATATGTTCGCGGGGAGCCGGGGTGGTGTATCACAAACAAGATTCCGCTTAGACGAGATGAACGCGCCACCATTGGGCTGATCGGAATATCAAAAGATCTGCAGGTTCCCGCCGACGAAGCCAAGGGGTACCGGGAACTGGCCGATGCCATTCGGTACATACAGACACACTACGCGGAACCGTTGAGAATCGAGGAGCTGGCTCGCATGTCATCGTTGTCCGTCTATCAGTTCGAACAACGAATGAAAAAAATATTCCAGCTCACAGCCGGTCAGTTTATTGCCAAGACCCGGATCGAAGCCGCCTGCGACCGCCTGCGGGGTACCACCAAGTCGATGGTGGAGACCGCTATGGACTGTGGTTTCTACGACCAGAGCGCGTTCGCCAGACAGTTCAAGTCGACGACGGGGCTCACCCCGAGTGAGTACCGGGCACAGTCAGAGTGAGACCGCGCGACGCGATCGCAAACTCGACTACGCCTCCACTAGGCTTCCTCAACGATCTCCTTTGCTTTGGACCCACAGTTCAGAAGGAGATCGAGAGTTGACAAGTTGTAGACAAACTCCCCCCAAAGCTGTGGGTAAACCGGTGGATGGAAGTTCGCACAGACGAGGTCGATGCCGTGTGATCTCATTTCGCCTGGGTCGAGATGCTTCTCGACCATCGGAAAGACAAGAAGACGGTCCGCCCCGACTCGTTTGCAGAGCTTGACCAGAAGATCCGTTCCCTTACCCGTTACGCCAAGATCCGATTGGAGTAGTATCTCCGTTTTTAGCGAGAGAGCGTCCCAGAAAAATCTAATCATGTCGATGTTGAATTCGACCAGAAATCGTTGATCTCTCGCGTAAATCGACTCGACTATCTGGAAGTACTCTTCGAAGTACGGCGCGTTGACATAGTTCTGCCGGATGCTTTGCAGGTGTTTTCTTCGCCAACCCCTTTCGTCGTATGTTTCGACTTGTCGTATGATCTGAACACCGCGGCCTTTTCTCCAAACTGGCACCGTGAGCCACATTTCACCGTCTTCGTTCTTCAGACGGTTTCGGGTGAGCCAACTTCTTCCCCTCGGAAATTGAACGTCGTCTAAAAGGATCATGCACTCAGATCGCCCGGCTTTGTAAAAGAACCCAGGCCACGGAAGAAAGATGGGTTGGTGGGTGGCAAGAATCATTGGATAGCCGCCTCCCGTATGGCAAACCGAGGGGCGTGAGCCGTCGGGTTTCGAACACTATAACACGAAAACGCCGCTCAGCCGAAGTGAGGCACAAACGTCCGATCGCCGGATCGGTCGGTGGCCGACCAATTCAATCGAAGGTCACGTGTCATTCTCCACACGGCGTGTCCACGCTCGTGGCGCCGACGGATATTATGTTAACTCCCGTCGGGGGAGGGAGTTGCCGACCTAATAGTAATTGTTGCTGCAAGTTGCCGGTGTGGTATACTCGCCCAAATCACTGCCGGATCGATCGCAACGAATCCCAAGGAGCGAAGACATGAACGCACTGCCAAACGCACAAGCCGACGTTCTGCCACCTCCGCCGACACACTACCGCTGGTCCGTGCTCGTCGTTATCAGTCTGGCGATGTTCGGCAATTATTATGTGTATGACGCGGTGAGCCCGATCGCCGACCTGCTCAAAAGTCAGCTTAGTTTTTCCGACAAAAACATCGGTACGCTGAATGCGATTTACAGTGCCCCGAACATCATAATGGTGTTGATCGGCGGAATTATCATCGACCGGATCGGTGTGAAACGGGCCACGATGCTTTTTGGCATTCTGTGTTTTGGCGGTGCGGTGATCACGGCTGTGTCGGGAAAACTCGCGATCATGGCCACCGGCCGGCTCATCTTTGGGCTGGGCGCCGAGTCGCTCATCGTTGCGGTGACAACGGCTCTCGCCAAGTGGTTCAAAGGAAAGGAACTCTCATTCGCCTTCGGAGTCAATCTCCTCATCGCCCGTGCCGGATCGCTTCTCGCGCTCAACTCTCCGACGTTGGCGAAGGCCGCGTTTACCAGCTGGCAGTGGCCTCTCGTGATCGCAGTTGGATTTGGGACGTTTTGCGTCGTCGGACCGCTTCTCTATTGGATCATGGAGAACACCGCGGTCAAAAAGTACCAGATTGGCGAGCCGGGCGAGACCGAGAAGGTGACGTTCTCGAACATTTTCGGTCTGGGGCGCTCGTACTGGTTCGTCGTTCTGCTGTGTGTGACCTTTTACTCGGCGATTTTCCCCTTCCAAACGTTTGCCATCAAGTTCTTCCAGGAAGCACACGAGACGTCTCGCGAGTTTGCCGGTTTCCTTTCGAGTTTTATCACGATATTTGCGATGATCTTTACCCCGGTTTTTGGATTGATGGCGGACCGGTTTGGGCGGCGCGCGCGTTTCATGATGTACGGGTCACTATTGCTCTTGCCCGTCTATCTCATGATGGCCTACACGGATGTGCCGCTTCTTGTGCCGATGGCGATGATGGGAATTGCATTCTCGCTGATTCCCGCCGTGATGTGGCCGTCGGTGGCCTACATTGTCCCAGAACAAAAGCTCGGCACGGCCTACGGTCTCATGACGATG
>CP070677.1:3040208-3046071 GCA_020352495.1 Candidatus Latescibacterota bacterium | reverse complement strand
TTCATGATCGAGTAGATCATCGCCTGCTCGATCTCACCCCGAAAGGGAATGTCGCCCGTGAGCATCTCGTAGAGCATCACCCCAAAGGACCACATGTCGGTCCGGTGATCCACCTCACCTCCGGCGGCCTGCTCTGGGGACATGTAGCGCACCGTTCCCACCGAGGTCCCTGTCTTGGTAAGCCGGGTTTGGTCGGCGAGTTTGGCCAGACCAAAGTCCACGACCTTTGCCTGACCTTCGGGTGTGATGATCACGTTGCCTGGTTTGATGTCGCGATGGACGATGCCTTCGCCGTGGGCCTTCGAGAGTCCGCGTGCCACTTGGATGGCGATCTCAAGGGCGTCCTCCAAATCCATCGGCCCCGATTCGAGCTTTGTCCCCACATCCTCTCCCTGGATGTAGGCCATGACCATAAAGGCGTGGCCTTCGGCCTCGTGGACTTCGTGGATTGTGGAGATGTTGGGATGATCGAGTGCGGCGGCGGCTTGGGCCTCGTGAAGGAACCGAGCTTTCTGTTTTTTGTCCGTGAGGAGATGGGGCGAGAGGAACTTAAGGGCGACGGTCCGTTTTAGCTTGGTGTCTTCAGCCTTGTAGACGACACCCATCCCGCCGCGTCCAAGTTCTTCGACAATCTTGTAGTGGGATATGGTTTTGCCAATCACGTTGTTACCTGCTCGGAAGACAAAACACAAAAAACAAGATGGGTATTTCAGGGCTTGTGGTCAACCCGAGAACGTCCCTGCGTGGTTTCGTCAAAACCTACCTGAAACGTGATACGGCCTAAAGGAATATCTTTTTGGGGATCTTAGGTTAGCGGTTCGATTCCGCTCGCCAACGCCAGTGACGTCAATGACTTACGCGATCGCCCACTTCCGCCCAAAACCCCCATCTTACAGTTATCTTACACTTTGGATTTGGCTGGAAGCGGTGCCAACAGAGCGTTAGGCACGTCGCCAATCGTATGCCACTGATGAGACCCCTCATTTGTGCTATAATATAGCCAACATCAACGGGTTGATTTGACGAAATCATTTTGCGAGGGGTTTGGAGTCGCGGTCTTTGTGGCTGGGGACTCGGCCCCTGATACCTCCCCCACGAGAACTCCTTCTTCCCCTCCGGCAATGCGGCACGGTCTTGGGCCATTTTGAGCCCCATCGACCGGCGCAGTTTCAAAGTTGCCAATCCGGACAAAGTCAACGGAAAGGACAGGTTCGCCATGCTCCTCCGAGGATGCTTTCTCGTTGTCACGTGTCTTCTTTTGACAATTCACTACGCTCGGGCTGAAGAAATGGCGCACCTCTGGAGCCAGCGCTTCGGCGATGTGGCTTCGCAGGCAGCCACGAGTGTCGCCGTCGACGGATCGGGGCACGTCGTCATCGTGGGAGATTTCTATAGTACCGTCGATTTCGGCGGTGGACTGCTTGTGAGTGGGGGCTCGACGGACATTTTCGTTGCGAGGTTCGATCCCACCGGCGACCACACCTGGAGCCAACGCTTCGGCGATACGGATATTCAATATGGTCTTGCTGTTACCACCGACAGTTCGGGAAACGTGATTGTCACGGGGCGCTTCGGGGGCACCGTGGACTTTGGCGGGGGACCGCTTTCTAGCAACCCTCCAGGTAGTGACATCTTTATTGCGAAATTCAGTCCCAACGGCGCGCATTTATGGAGTCAGAGCTTCGGCGATACGAATAATCAGTGGACTAGGAGTGTTGCCGCCGACGGGGCGGGAAACGTGATTGTCACGGGGGGCTTCGGTGGCACCGTGAACTTTGGCGGTGGACCGCTCTCGAGTGGGGGTTCGTCGGACATCTTCGTTGCAAAGTTCGGTTCAAACGGTACTCACATCTGGAGCCAGAGCTTCGGCGATTCGAGCTGGCAGGAAGCCAGGAGTGTTGCCGTCGACGGGACGGGAAACGTGATTATCACGGGGGGCTTCGGTGGCACCGTGAACTTTGGCGGTGGACCGCTCTCGAGTGGGGGCGCGTCGGACGTCTTTGCCGCAAAGTTCGGTCCAAGCGGTACTCACATCTGGAGTCAAAACTTCGGCGATACGAATGACCAGTTGGGTACCAGTGTTGCCGTCGACGGGACGGAAAAAGTGATCATCACGGGAGCGTTCTGGGGCACCGTGGACTTTGGTGGGGGACCGCTCTCGAGTGGGGGCTCGACGGACATCTTTGTCGCAAAGTTCGGTCCAAACGGTACTCACATCTGGAGCCAGAGCTTTGGCAGTACGGATGATCAGTGGACTACGGGTGTTGCCGTCGACGATTCGGGGAATGTCGTCATCGCGGGGAGTTTCCGTAATATAGTGGACTTTGGCGGTGGGCTGCTTGTGAGCGCCGGCTTGTTGGACATCTTCGTTGCGAAGTTCGATCGCAACGGCAACCACACCTGGAGCCAACGCTACGGCGATACGAATGATCAGTATATCCATGCCGTCGCTGTCGAGGAGTTTTTGGGGGATGTGGTCATCACGGGAGAATTCGAGGGCGCCGTGGATTTCGGCGGCGATCCGCTCCCGAGTGCGGGCAATCGAGACGTTTTTGTTGCGAGGTTCGGCCCCAAAAAGCCGTTCTTCCTCGTTTATCTAAACGGTGACAATGATCTTGACGCCGCATCCTTTGATGATTTCAACGAACTGGAGACCGCCGCCGCGTCCAATGACTCCATAAGAATCGGTGTATGTTGGGATAGGCTGGGTTCAGGCAATAGCGCGTACTATCTTGTTCAGCCAGATACAAATCCTCTCGTTCTCGCCAACTACATCGAGGGAATTAACAAATGGTCGATGGGTGAGCTCGATATGGGTGATCCTTCGACTTTAACGGACTTCACACGAGGCGCACTGACCGAATTTCCTACCTCCAAGATTTGTCTGGTCATATGGAACCACGGGAGTGGATGGGGACCCGTTCTTGGACCGCATGGGCCTCTGGGGATCTCATGGGACTGGACCAACGGGTCGAACTTTTTTACCACCGCGGAACTGTGCGGCGCCATTGGCACCATTAGATCCCAGCTTCAGCGTAATCTCGATATCCTCGGGCTTGATGCATGCCTGATGGCCATGACCGAGATCGCCTATGACTTTCGGAACGACGTTGATTTCGTAGTTGGCTCCGAGGAACTTGAACCGGCTGACGGTTGGGAATATGACATATTGGTGCCGAATTTTCATCCAAGCACGAGTTCCGATACGCTATGTCGGGAAATCGTCCAATCTTATCCTGGTGCGACGCTCTCGGCTTTCAGGTGTGGGACATCGATGGATCTACTTGCTACGAGGGTGGACGAACTCGCCGTAGCTTTACTTGCGAATCTCTCTGCGGAACATGCCAATATATGGGCAGCTCGAACGGATCCGAGTCTCGTCACCTTTGACTATGACGTTGACGGGAATGAAAACCAGGATTCTTACGTCGATCTGGCCCATCTCTGCCAACTCCTGAGCGATACGTGCAGTTCCTCAGCAATCATAGATGCTGCAATGTCGGTGATAATCGCCTTGGATGCAGCGCGAGTGGATATCACCCACCATGGATCATATTACGCTCCGGCGGGAGGACTGAGCATTTATTTTCCCGATCATCAACCAGACATAGTGGGAGGCGACGATTATTTTGAAAACTATCTGAACATAGGTGCTAATCCCGCCAATCTGGAACTCGTTATCAGCACGCACTGGGATGAATTCTTGGTAAGCCTACTTGCGTGTCAGGTTCAACCGACTGCCCTTGATTTTGGCAGAATTTGGGTGAACGATTCTCTCGACACAACATTCACCATTGCCAACACTGGGATCAACATACTTAGCGCCAATGTCAGCGAGACACACGACCATTATGAAATCGTTTCAGGTGGAGGACAACACAGTCTTGCGCCGGGCGAGTCCCTTATGGTGACAGTACAATTCTGCCCCACCGCCTCGGGGCTGCACGATTGCACGATCGATCTCGGCGATTCCCTTTGTTGCAATGTCCAGTGTGCAGGAATTGCCGAAGCGGCTACTGGAATTGGGATCACCCAGCGTTCAGAATTCACGCTTCACCAGAACCACCCGAATCCATTTAATCCCACGACGACGATTTCGTTTGTTCTGCCCGAGAGGAAAACGGCGACGTTGGTAATCTACGATGTTGAGGGTCGGCACGTGAAGACACTTGTGGATAACGTGCTCGATGCAGGATTGAAAGAAGTCACTTGGGATGGCGAGGACGCCCTCGGCAACCAAGTCAGCACCGGCGTCTACTTCTACCGCCTGACCGCGGGGAATAGGACGCTGACGAAGAAGATGGTGCTTTTGAAGTAAGAGTCTGGGGCAACGAACAGAATTCTCAATCTGACTGCGAGACAACTTCGAGGGGCGCGTCGATGGGCTGATGTGAATCCAATCGTCCTACGGCATCCCGTTTGTGCTGCGGCGCAGGATGCGTGTACTTCATCGTCGTCGAAACGGACGCGTGTCCGAGCAATTCCTTGACTGTTGCAAGGTCCACTCCTGCGGACACTAAGCGAGTAGCGAACGTGTGACGACACGAGTGAAGTGTACAGTGCGGAATAGCCGCCCTCCTCACCGCTCCAGCGAAGGCCGATTTGACCTCTTTGATCGGTGACCCGTGATAGCGGAACACATGGCCGGTGTGCGGCTCAGGTAGCGCGACAAAAGCCTCCTGGGTCGTTTTGTTTATCGGGATGTGGCGTACTCGTCCGTTCTTCGAGTGTTTGATCGTGATCGTTCGGCTCTGAAGATCGACCTGTTCCCACTGAAGGCTCAACAACTCGCCGCGCCGCATACCGGTGTTGATGGCCACGATGATCAGTGGTCTGATGTGGGGGGCAGCTGCTTCGATGAGCCTGCGCTCTTCCTCGTGCGACAACACCCGCATCGTTTTTTCGTCGAGTCGATACACTGCCACCTTTTTGAGCGGATTTGTTGCGACAAGGTTCCAATCAATCGCAAGGTTAAATAGCCTTTTGAGCACGCTGAGATCACGATTTACGGTCGATTTACTGACTTGGTCGGCTCTCGCGGCTTTGAACCGTTCGAAATCAAAAGGTGCCAATTCATCGATTCGCTTCTTTTTGAAAAACTTTTTCGCGATCTTGAGTGCGAGCTCGTCTCGTTGCCAAGACTTCTTTTCTTTTTTCGCGTGTTCCAAGTAGCGGTCGCACACCGTGTCAAACTTCGGTGACCTTCGTTTCTTTGGGATTTTGAACTTGTCCTGGGCGATCTCGGACTTGCGGCTTTGCAACACTTGTTTGGCAAGTGTCTTCGTTGGTCCGATGATCTCGCGGATGAGCGTGCCCTTGTACAGGTAGGAAATCCCGTAACTCAACGTCCCGTTCCTGTTCTTTCGGACAAAGATGCCTCGGTCAAGGTGTGCGACTTCTCCAGGTTCAAGTTGCTTGAGTGTTCGTTTGGCCATCAACTCTCCTTCGCGTGTGGACCTCTCTGCGAGGCGAGCCACCCCTCAATTTCCTCGGGACGGAACCTCAAGCCCTTGCGCTTGAAGACGCGGATGTGGGGTATTTCCTGGCGTTCGACCATTCGGTAGATTGCGTCCTTCGAGCAACGCAGGAATCTAGCCACCTCGTCCACCGTCCAAAGCCCCGTCCTGGACTTGCTTTCAGTTATCTTATTGTCATCATTTGGGTTGCGAGGCATGTTGCCTCCCTACGAGTACCGCTCGATTCAGTCGGGAAGTCAAGACCGTCACACGGCCTGTCGTCGCCGAATTCGGGCGTTTCTCGCTCTTTTGCGGCCCCTTGGGTGACCACCGAAGTTACGAGTTCAGGAAGGCCAGTGCTGAGAGAGGCCCCTTCTCTTATATACCGGGACCGCACTGAAACTGAC
>CP070677.1:3036144-3040108 GCA_020352495.1 Candidatus Latescibacterota bacterium | reverse complement strand
GAGCCCATGTGCGAATCCGCCGTCGCCCGCCTTGAGGCCGCAGGGCGCGTCCTCGGCCCCTTCGACAGCCCGCCTGACCGATGGCGCCGGCATCTACCTGACGCCGACGCCCTTCTGGTCAGAAGCTACGCGCGCGTCACGGACGAAGACATGGCCGCCGCCCCCAAACTGAAGGTCATCGGCCGCGCTGGCGTAGGCCTCGACACCATCGACCGGGGCGCTGCCCGCCGCCACGGCATCGAAGTCGTCTATACCCCCGCTGCCAGTACCCGCGCCGTCGCCGAACTGACCATCGGATTCATCATTGCCCTCCAACGCCATATCCTCGACTCAGACAAGGCTGCTCGAGACGGCCGCTTCATCGAAGCTCGAAGCCGGCCCGGACCCAAGGAGCTCGCCCAACAGACCATCGGCATCATCGGCATGGGTCGCATCGGCCGTGCTGTCGGCCGCATATGTAGCCGTGGCTTCGGAGGCAAAGTCCTGTTTAATGACATCATCCCCATCACCGGCCTGGACTTCGCTGCCGAGGAAAGGTCCAAAACCCAGCTCTACGCCGAGAGTGACATTGTCACCCTCCACATACCTCTCACCAACCTCACCCGAAACCTGATCGACGCCCGCGCCCTCGCCGGCTTCCAGCCTAAGGCTTGCCTCATCAACACGGCCCGAGGCGCCGTCGTCGATTCCGCCGCCCTCGCCGCAGCCCTCCACCAGGGCCGGCTCGCCGGCGCCGCCCTCGACGTCCTCGAGATCGAACCTCCACGGGTCCTGCCTGGGGTCGTCATCGACCCTCACTCCTGCCGAATAAAAGCTTCCACCCGAGAAAGCAAGCGCGGTATAGGCATAGAGGGGGAGTGCCGGCCCGTCCGGTTGCGACGCGAATGCCGCTACGTGGCCTTGTGTGTGGGCCGGCGACATGAACGCCGCCGCCGCGAAGACGGGTTTTCCCCTAAATCTTGAGAAAACGACCTCTTTGCCCGTCGAAGGATCGATCCCCACGGGGTGTCGTCCGGGTAACATCATCAGATCGCTCCCCCGTGGAACACGAATCACATCGCTCTTTGTGAGCGCGACGGCCTCCGGCCCGTCGCAACCCGCCGCGAGCAGTTTGGGATGATCGTACAGACGCCCTTTTGCGTCGCTGAATGCCATTCGTAGTCTCATGTTGATCTTGGTAGTAGCTCCAGCAACTCGCTGAATAACCGTTGGACTCGACACCAGGGGCGTTCTCAGACCGGGCGCCCACTTCGCTCGGCTTCCTGCCTCACGGCGGGTGATCCTCGCTCGTTCCGCGCAAAGGGTCTGAAAACGCCCCTGGTGTCAAATCCTTATGACACGTCAGCTACGACTCCTGAAGAGCGATGTGGGCGAAGATCTTCGCATCCGCCAAAGTGGCCGAGATTCTCGAGTACTCGTCCGGTGTGTGAGCGACCTCGTCCATCGTGCCCCACACGGCGCAGTAGAACCCTTTGTCCCGGAAGTACTTGCCCACCGTACCACCACCGATCCCCATCGCTTTTGGCGACCGCTTCCGGAGATCTTTCACCGCTTTGGCAATCGCCTTCGCGACGGGGGCGTTGGGCGGTGTGGGAGGCGCAGCCGACTCTTTCTGTGGGATTTCCAGCCCGATTTTGACCTTGTACCGTCTCTCCGTCTCGCGTGCGACCTGCGTGACGTATTTGATCACGTCGGCGAGCTTGTACTGCGGCAGTACCCGGCAGTCAAAGAACATGACATCGTCACCGGGGATCGTGTTCACGTTTGGGACATTGGCCTCTTTCTTTGTTGGCTCAAAGGTCGAGATTGGCGGGTCGAACAGCTTGTCCCTTTTTCTGAATTTCTTATAGAGCGTTTCGAGACGTGTGGCGAAATAACAGGCCGCTTTGTGTGCGTTGGCGCCCTTCTCCGGTGTCGAACCATGGGTCTGTTTTCCCTTTGTGTTGACCTTGAACCACAGGATGCTTTTCTCGGCCACCTCTATCATTGTGCCCTTTGGATCACCGGCGTCGGGGATTATGATCAGATCACTCTTTTTGAAAAGACTCTTATGGTGTTTGAGAAGATACCCGACGCCGTGCTGATTTCCGGTCTCCTCGTCCGCACACAGGATAAGTCCGTAAGGGAGATGAGGTTTGACCCCCGTATCCTTGAACGCCTTTGCCGCAAGAAGCGATGAGACCATCCCCTGTTGGTTGTCCTCGCATCCACGCCCGTAGAGCTTGTCACCCTTTACCCTCACCTTCCACGGGTCGCCGGTCCACATACTGAGATCGCCCGGTGGGACGACGTCCATGTGTGTCATGATCCACACCCGTGGTGAGGTCACCTCACCGGGAAAAAGCGCGACAATGTTTGGCCGGTAACCACACGGAACCCGTTTGTCCGGGGCGTTGTACTGTTTGACGTTCTTGAAGCCAACGCTCTTTAGGTAGGACGTAAGATACGCCGCCTTTTTGACCTCGCCTTCACCATCGTTTTCGGGGCCAAGGGCGGGGATCTTGCAGAGCTCCGTCTGGAGTCGTATGACCTCCTTCTTATAACCGTCGATGGCCTTTGTCACCTTTTTCAATGAGGTTTTATCCATTGTCCTCTCCTTTTTCGCGTGACCAGGGGACACGTGGCGTTTCCCGCTGTTTTAGCGTCTCCAGTCTATGATTCCCGCTTTTTTCATTTGATGCAGGAAGATTCCAAGACGTTCGTAAACGGGCTCGATCCGGTCGCCAAACTGTTCCTGGAGTGAGCGCCCGATATCCTGGACAGAACGGCGACCGTCACAGAGACGCCAGACTGCTGTGCCAATCTCATCCAGGTGTACGTGTATGGGTGTGTTCTTGAGGGACTTTCCCAGGAACCTGCCGATCCGGCTGTCTCCAAAACGGGGAATCATCACATCGACTGTCCCGTCGGCGCAATCGCGGTGATCCCGCCTTTGCCATGGTATCATGTCAAGAAGGTTCTCTTCTTTGTTCGCCATGGCGGTTCCAGGTTTCCGTTCAGCGTTGGTTTGGGTGAGCGTCGTGGGAGGACGACCGGACCGCTTTTCTGAGCAGGTGAGGGTCCCGCGCCGACGGCGCGTAGCCGCCCGCAGCGGAGAACGGGCCGGTCACCCTCCCACAACGCGGACTACTTCGTGTTTTTCAACACGGCCAGGAGGTATTCCCAGAACTTCTCCACCGTGTCGATATAGATTTTTTCATCGGGAGAGTGAACGTCCTCGAGCGTCGGACCCATCGACACCATATCCATGCCCGGGAACTTTGCGCCGATGATACCGCATTCAAGACCCGCATGAATGGCCTTTACCTCGGGTTCCTTTCCATAGAGCGTCTTGTATGTCGATTTCGCGACTTTGAGAACGTCTGAGTCCAGATTTGGTTTCCACCCGGGATAACCACTGCCTTCCTCGACTTCTGCGCCTCCAAGCTCGAATATTGAACCCACCATCTGACAGATCTCGACGATCTCCGAATCAACCGAGCTCCGTTGGCTCGTCGCAATCCTGATCGCCTTCGGTGTGGTCTTGATTACGGCCACGTTGGTCGATGTCTCCACCAGCCCGGGGATGTCGGCGCTCATCTTCACGACTCCATGAGGCAGACCGGCAATCGTCCGAAGGATCTTTTTCTGTTGCGATTTCTTGAGGACTTTACCCTTCTTCACTCGTTCGAGCTCGGTGAGCGAAATGGAAAGGCCGGGCTCGACGGTGCTAAGCTCAGCTTTGATAGCGCCGTTGAACTCCTCGGTCACTGCCACCGCCTTTTCCCAATTCTTCTTGGGGATGAACACCCTCGCCTCCGTTTCACGCGGGATGGCGTTGTGTTTGTTTCCCCCATCGATCTTCGAGAGTCTCGCGCCCAGGTTCTCGAGACTCATCAAAACACGGTTTATGATCTTGATCGCGTTACCGCGTCCCGTGTGGATCTCGAGACCCGAGTGCCCACCTTTGAGCCCGTTCACCTTC
>CP070677.1:3009259-3036044 GCA_020352495.1 Candidatus Latescibacterota bacterium | reverse complement strand
CGATATAGGCCATGGCTATGAAGGTCTTCCCTTCTACTTCATCTATCTCATGAACAGTGCAGATGTTGGGATGGTCCAGAGCGGCTGCTGCTTGGGCTTCCTGGATGAAGCGTTGTTTGGCTTCTTGATCCCGAGTCCATTCTGGCGGCAAAAACTTGAGGGCCACCGTCCGCTTGAGTTTTGTGTCCTCGGCTTTGTAGACCACACCCATCCCGCCTTCGCCGAGTTTTTCGAGGATCTTATAGTGGGAGATCGTTTTGCCGATCATCTTGTCATTTCACATCTGGATCGAAATTCTCGACGATCCACGCATCCGCGTGTCTCTCCGCTTTGGAATAGACATATTTGCGCCCGTCGGGTGTCATCGACACGCCGTCAGCGTCAACTCTCTCAAACGGCAAATCGACCCAGGGTATGGGTTCCCCACCGGTGACGGGCACCTTGAATACGTTGCCTAACGGCCCTGCTCTCACGCTGTACCGGAGTCCCCACACGTACATACCATCCGGCGTCCATGCGAGTGGGTACACGGCACCGTCGGCGATCTTCCACATCGATCCGTCGGTCATGTCTTTGATCCAGACGCCCATCGACGGCGGTCTCGCTCGTTCCCGATTCCAGAAAAATGCGACTCTCTTACCACCCGGGGACCAGACCGGATGGAAAATGTATCCCAACGTGTCAGCTCCAACCAGCGTTGACTGTGTCCCGTTCACGGGATCGAGTAGGCTAAAGCCACGGACTCCAACTGTGCGGTGGATGAGGGTTCTCCCGGGGGCCCACGCGATATCGTCAGCCGCCCATGGTTCGAATTCCGCATTATCGAACGGTTTTGGCGTGCCCCCACTGCTCTTCATATGCCAGACCTTTGGGACGCCACCTTGGGTGGAGTAGAAGGCGATTTCCTTTCCGTCCGGCGACCATACCGGCGCGTCACAGGTGCTGTTGAAGAAGGTCAGTTGTCTTGGAGATTCTGTTGTCTCGGGCCCGTCCGCCTTCTCTGGAAGTCTCATAACATAGACATTGCTGGCTTCGCCACTGCTCATGGCAAACACGCAATGATTCCCGTCGGGGGAAATCTCCGCGGGTGACTTCCACGTTGTCCCCGTTGTCAGCTGTGTCTTTTTTACATCAAAGCTCCCTTCTTCCCCCTCGACGGTCACCAACCACAGATTCGCGTACATCGTCTGTTGAGTGTAAAGGAGTTGCGTCCCATCATCTGTTATCGAAAGACTTCCCGCATCCGACAACAACCCGCTCAGAACCAACACCGGACCACCCACCGGGGCGGCCGTTGCCGGATCGACGGGGATTTTCATCAAATCCACAACGCTCTGTCCCCTCACGCTGGACTTGAAAAAGTAAACGGCATCCCCTTTTGGAGACCAGCGGGGTGTGGCGATCAGACTGCTGGGGTCATATTCGGTTCTCAGCAAGAGGTTCCGTCCGGTCCCATCCGGTCTCATCGCCCAGATCGTCTGGTACTTGGTGTCGTCGGCCTGGAAGAGCAACTTGTCGTGTGCGGCCGACCAGTCCAGCTCGGCAACGTCACCGAGTCCACTCTCGAGAGTCAACTTACGCGTTTCACCGGTGCCGAGATCGAATATGTTGATTTCCCTTGTGTCGACCATCACGTACGCGATCTGCGCGCCGTCGGGAGACCAGGCGGTATAGGGCCATGGGGAATCTATGATCTTGCGTGGCTCGCCACCCAAACGCGGGATGATGAATGTCCCCCCTAGCGTGTCTCCATAGAGCGCGGAGACCATCAGTCGTGACCCATCGGGTGACCAACGATTCACCCAACAGCGAGGGGCGGTGAAGACATTTATTTCAGTTCCCGTCTCGAGGTCCTTTACCCAAACACCAAATGAAGTATTGTCCTTTCGGTCGGACCAGGCCACATACTTGCCATCGGAGCTGAGCGCTGGATAACGGACCTGGCCGCTAAATGTGACCTGTCTGTAGGAAGGCGGTCGATGCTGTCTCTGTTCGGGTCGGAAGATCTTGGTCAACGAAAACAGAATGAGCACAAATGCCACCGCCACGACGATGTATGGAAAGAACATTGTTGTTCGTGACCAGGCACCCCGCGGGCGACGAGTCACTGCGGGCTGTGCCACAGTGCCCTTTAACTCGCCGATAAACTCAGAAAGATCCCGATAACGTCGATTCCGGTCTTTTTCCATCGTCTTGGCCACGATCCGCTCCAACGCTACCGGTACGTCAGGTCTCAACCGGTCGATGGCTTCCGGTTCGTGGTTCACAATGGAGTAGATGACCGCCTGTTCATGATCCCCCCTAAATGGCGGTCGGCCGGTGATCATCTCATAGAGAACAGCACCCAACGACCAGACGTCTGTTCTGTTGTCCACGTCCTCGCCACGTGCCTGTTCGGGTGACATGTAGGCAACCGTTCCCACGGTCGTGCCCGTTTTGGTGAGCCTCGCCTGACCGGCGAGCTTCGCCAGCCCAAAGTCGACGATTTTGACTTCGCCTTCTTCAGTCACAAAGATGTTTGCCGGTTTGATGTCGCGATGGACGATCTCTTTTTTGTGGGCTTTGGAGAGTCCCTCGGCAATTTGTGTGGCAATATTGACGGTCTCGTCAATTGTGAGGGACCCTTTGGCGATCTTCTCTTTGAGCGTCTCGCCCGTATAACAGGCCATACTGATATACATCTGACCGTCATCGGTCTGATTGACCTCGTAGATCGTGCAGATATTCGAATGATCGAGAGCCGATGCGGCCTGGGCTTCCTGAATGAACCGTTCCCTGGCGTTGGCGTCGCGTGTGAGATCAGGTGGGAGAAACTTGAGCGCAACATGACGTTTGAGCTTTGTGTCCTCGGCCTTGTAGACCACACCCATTCCTCCCTCGCCGAGCTTTTCGAGGATCTTGTAGTGAGATATGGTTTTTCCGATCATAACCAAGAGCACCTCACTGAGCCGTAGGACCGAGCGGTGAGTTTATCGGAGACCGGCCTTTTTCAACAACGCGTCAATCTCGGGACCTCTTAAACGAGCCTGCTGGGGCCATATGTTCCTTGTAACGATGAACAGATCGCGCTCCTCTATCGCGCGTCTCAGATGAGCTAACGCATCCGACTTCTCCCCCCGCGCGGCGGAAAGGCAGGCGAATAGCCACGGCGCAACATACTCCCGTCTTGAGCGTTCGACGAGGCGTTTGGCAAGTTCATCTGCTTCACGTTGCGCCCCCATCGCATGGTAGGCCACGCCGAGCAGAGCCAGCGCAACCGAGGCCTCCCCCGAGAGATCGACGGCCTGCTCTAACACATCAGCAGCGTCCTTTTCTCGTGACGAGAAGAGATACGCGAACCCGAGAAACAGTTGCAATTGCCAATGGTCTTGTTCCATGGCAATCGCTTTGAGAATCGTATCCGTGGCCTCTTCGAACGCTCCTACACCAAGTAGAGTGGATGCCACCCAGGCTGCAAGAAGGCCATCGAGTGGTTCGAGCCTCAGAGCAAGTCTTGCCTGATCAATTGTCTCTTCATTTCTTCCCTGGCAAGAAAGATACAGGGCATAGCGCATACGACTAAAACCCGAGGTGGGATCGATCTCCAAAGCCCGCCGGAACTCTCGTTCGGCACCACGGGAATCCCAGTCGTAACTCCATAGGACGACGGCCAGCGCACCGTGGGCCATTCCAAGTTTCTCATCGAGCTCGATCGCCCGTTGGGCCGCCGCTCGGGACTTGGGCATCACCTCATGTGGAGGACAGCCGCCCCACCACCCGAGACTCTGGTAGTAGTCCGACAGCCACGCGTGGGGAAGAGCGAACGACGGGTCGAGCGCTATGGATTTTTTTAACAGTTCGTAACTCTTGGCCCACCCATCGGGCGTGAGACTGTGTAAGTAGTAACGTCCCTCGAGAAGAGCGGTATAGGCTTCCAGGTTCTCGGTGCCGCACGACACCAGGGTCTGATCCTTCGGACCAACGAGTTTGACTCTCAATTGCTGGACGATCGCGCGAGCGATCTCGTCCTGTATGGCAAATATGTCTTCCATCTCACGGTCGTACCGATCGGACCACATATGGTAGCCGTCCTCGATGTTGATTAGCTGTGCGGTCACACGGAGGCGATTGCCGGCCTTCCGGACGCTACCTTCCAGAATGGTGCGTACGTTGAGCTTTTGGCCGATCTCCCGGATATCCACTTCTTTTCCTCGAAAACTGAACGCAGACGTGCGCGCAGCCACACGTAGTCCCTTCAGATGAGTCAGCGCATTAATCAGCTCCTCGGCCAGACCGTCGGCAAAATAGGCGTTCTCCAGATCCGGGCTCATGTTGACAAAGGGAAGAACGGCAATCGATGGAACCGTGTCGGTATCGTCTATCGGGGATGTTATGGTCTTGTGTTCAATTTGTGTTTTGAGCGATCTCAGGTCGGTGACAACATCACGTACGTGTTGATACCGGTCGTCGGGACTCTTTGCCAGCGCTTTATCGACGATCTTTTCCAGATCACGCGTAGCGTCGGAACGAAGACTCGTCACCCGACGCGGTGTTTCGTTTATGATCGAGTACGTTATGGCGTGCTCGTATTCGCCTTTGAACGGGAGCTCGCCCGTCACCATTTCGTAGAGGACGACCCCGAGAGACCAGATGTCTGTGCGGTGATCGACATTTCCCCCCTTGGCCTGTTCAGGGGACATGTAGGCCGCCGTACCAACCGTTGTCCCCGTTTTTGTTACCCTCGTCTGACCGGCCAGCTTGGCCAGGCCAAAATCGACGATTTTTACTTGTTCATCGTTTGTGATCAAAATATTCGCCGGTTTGATATCCCGGTGTGTGATCCCCTTGTCGTGGGCCTTGGCCAACCCTTCCGCGACGCTTGTTATGATGTCAATCGTGTCGGCAATCTCGAGCGGTCCGCGTTCGATGCGTGCCCGCAGGGCTTCGCCCTCGTAGAAAGTCATGCAGATAAAGATTTGCCCTTCGGGTGTCTCGTCGATCTCGTGAATGGTGCATATGTTGGAATGATCGAGGGTGGAGGCAGTTTGAGCCTCCTGGATAAACCGTTTCTTGGCGGTTTTATCACGCGTGAGTTCCGGCGGCAGAAACTTCAACGCAACTGTCCGCTTGAGCTTTGTATCCTCGGCTTTATAGACAACACCCATCCCGCCTTCGCCGAGTTTATCCAAGATCTTGTAGTGGGATATGGTCTTGCCGATCATGGTTTCGCCACCGCGTACTTTTTCAACAACTGCTGAAACCCTGGATGATCACGGAGCCGGTTCCACCGCGGATCCACCTCGAGCCATGGAACCGAGATCCACCAGGGCGCCGTAAGAAGCTCTTCTAGTGTGGCCAATGCGAGTTCGTGTTCGCCTGCCAGTGTGTAGATATGCGCTAGATCGGTAACATACGGCATCCCGTAGACCGCATCTTGTGATGCCGGGTAGAGATCGACGGCCCGTTGTCCCTCTCGGATCGCGTCCTCCTTTTGACCGAGGGCGGCGTACGCTATACCAAGAGCGCTGTGATACCGTGGATCATCGGGGTGCGCCGCGACCTCGTCTTCCAGCAAGGTCCTCGCGGTTTGATATGCGGTCGACGCGAGTTCGGGTTCGTTGAGCGCCTCGTGCGCGTAGGCAAAGAACAGCGCCTCGGGCTTGGCGCATATCTTGATTCTGATCCAATCACTGGGCGTGGACGAGAGGTAATCGATGGCCTCACGATATCGACCTTCAAACATGTTTTGCCAGTACCAGGCCCAGGGCGCAAAACGGTGATCTGGTGATACGGATTCCAACGCCGTTCGGGCTTCTTTCGCCACCCCCTTCGAACTCCAGTAAACAAGCGCGTTCATCAGATAGCACCAGTCTTCATCGGGCGCCACCTTTATGGACTCGTTAGAAGCTTCCAGGGCCTCGGGATAACGCCGCATGCTATTGTACGTGAACACAAGCTCCACGATGGGAGACGGATTGCGGGGGCTCAGCTCACAAGCTTTTTGATAGTAGTCGACAGCTTCGCGCCACTTGCCTTGTTTTCTCAACGCTTCCGCCCTTGCCTCGAGAACTTCGGCGTTTTCCGGTAGGTCCTTGGCCGCAATTGCAAACTCTCTGAGAGCGTGCTCCGCATTCCCCTCGGCATAGAGGTGATAATAACCAAAGGCGATGTGGACTTCGGGAGCGTTTGGCGCCAACTCGACTGCCCTCTCCACCGCCGTTCTCGCCTTTTCACGCCGGTCCTCAGACCTGTCGTACCAGAAGTAGTACAGCGTCGCATGTGCCTGAGAGAGCATTGCGTGAGCCAGGGCAAATCCGGGATCGAGCTCCGCCGCCCGTTGATAGCTCCGGATCGCTTGGCTCCAGTTGTCCACGGTGAAATGGGGGCGCCCTGCGTAGTACCCCCCGCGAAGATAGGCTTGGTACGCTTCGAGGCTTTCGGTCGGTTGAGCTTCGATATTAGGGCGTTCGGTCTCGAGCAGGCTTATCCCCAACTGCTCAACAACCCTTTGCGCAATGTCAGACTGGATCTCAAAGACGTCCTCGATGACGCGATCATACGGTTCCGACCAGAGATGAGTGTCGTCGGAGGCTCGTATGAGCTGTGGTGTGATTCGCACTCGACTGGGACTTCCGGGGGCCCGAGCCCATCGAACCGTCCCTTCGAGCACATACTCGACACCCAGCTCATCACCGATCTGTTTGATGGTCTTGTCCGTCCCGGCGTAATGGACGGCACTCTTGCGGGAGATCACGCCCAGTTCTCTGACCGAGGCCAGACGGCTGGTGATTTCTTCGGTGATACCCGCGGCAAAATATTCTTCTTCGGGTGAGCCGAGATTCTCGAAAGGCAGCACCACGAGCATCTTTCGTTCGGTTATGGTCGGCATTCGAGATGGCCCGCGATAACGTGACACTATCCCTATCACAATCGCCACGACGACAACCGACCCGACTGCCAGGGTCCACCGTCGTCGTGGTCGGCCTTTCCCCCTCGTTGGAATCCCCCGTCCCACCTCGTCGGGTTGAATACCCGTGGTTCTCTGCAGATGACGCAGATCGGCCGTAAGATCTCCGGCGGTCTGGTAACGCTCACCGGCGTCTTTCTCCATGCACTTTGTGACGATTCGTTCGAGCTCAAGGGGCACACCGGACCGGAGTCCCGTCACCGGTTTGGCCGTTTCGTTGAGGATCGAATACACCACTGCTTCATGATAGTCACTCTGGAACGGCACCTGGCCGGTGATCATTTCGTACAGAGTCACCCCGAGTGCCCAGATGTCTGTCCGCGGGTCGACATCTTTCCCCGTTGCCTGCTCCGGCGACATGTAGGCCACCGTACCTGCCGTCATTCCAGTCTTTGTCAGCTTTGTCGTTCCGGCCAGCTTGGCCAACCCGAAGTCAACGATCTTCACCTGACCGTCTTTGGTGACGAAGATGTTGCCGGGTTTTAGATCTCGGTGAACAATCCCCTGCTCGTGTGCTTTGGCCAGTCCGCGGGCAATATCCTTTGTGATGGCGACGGTTTCCACGAGCTCCAAGGGTCGTTTCGAGATCTTTTCTCTCAACGTTTCGCCCTCGTAACATGCCATGCAGATAAACATCTGTCCTTCGGGTGTCTCGTCGATCTCGTGAATTGTGCAAATGTTGGGATGATCGAGGGCGGAGGCCGCCTGTGCCTCATGGACAAAGCGTTTCTTGGCCTCTGCGTCCCGGGTCAGTTCAGAAGGGAGAAATTTGAGAGCAACCGTTCTTTTGAGTTTTGTGTCCTCGGCTTTATAGACGACACCCATTCCACCTTCGCCGAGTTTCTCGAGGATCCTGTAGTGGGAGATGGTCTTGCCAATCATGGATTCTCCCCTGAGTATTTCTCCAAAATACGTTGAAAGCGTGGGTTGTCTCGCAGGGAATCCCACCCGGGATCGATCCGAAGATACGGAGTCGAAATCATAGCGGGAACCGATAATACGTATTCAATCTGATCCAGAGCGGCCTCGTATTCGCCCAAAGTCCTGTACACCCACGCCAGATGGTCAACCTGTCTTGGTCCCAGCATCGCATCCACCGAAACAGGGATCATTTCCATCGCCAGCTTCGCCTCTCGAATTGCGTCTTCTCTTTGTCCCAGTGCTGCATAAACCATCCCCAGTGAACTG
This sequence comes from Candidatus Latescibacterota bacterium, assembly GCA_020352495.1. Lineage (GTDB taxonomy): Bacteria > Krumholzibacteriota > Krumholzibacteriia > WVZY01 > WVZY01. The sequence continues at coordinate 3,027,910 of CP070677.1, read as the reverse complement.
TGAACACGGCCATCATCGGGGCGCTTGGCAACTTCGCGCTCGAGAAGCTCACGAGCGGACTCAAACGAGACCCGGGCACGGTCTCGCTCTCCCATGAGACGATAGAGACGACCGGCGAGTTGCTCTTTCGTAAGCGACATATCGGGGAGTTCGATAAACTCGGCTGTAACGGCCGCCAGACGATTCTGCGCTGCCGGGTAGTCGCGTTCGAATATTTCCTGGAAGAACCAAAGGAATTGCAGGAACGGCTCATTGGTTTCCGGTGTCCGCTCCAGCGTTGCCCGGGCGCGTTCGAGGTCACCCGATTTGAGCCAGTAAATCACTGCCTTGAACGCATAACCCCAAACTTCATCCGGCGCGAGTGCAATTGACTGGTCGAGATACGCTTCAGCTTCCTCGTAGTTGCGTAGATACAAGTGGGTTATCCCCAGCTCGAAGTGAAGATTCGGGTCTCGGGGATTTAGCTCGAGCGACCGTTTGTGATGATCCAGCGCCTCATCCCAGCGTGCCTGCCTCCGCCGAATCCAGCCAATGTGCTGAAGGACTTCATTCTGGTTCGGCAGACGCTTTCCTGCGGTGTCAAACGCTTCGAGCGCCCTGTCGAAATCACGAAGGCAATGGTAGTAATAATAGCCAAGTGCCAGGTAGGCTTCCGGCAACTCGGGCTGGAGTTCCAACGCTCGGTCCACGGCGGCCTTCGCTCTCGCCATGCGATTCTGGGTACGATCGACACCCACGTTGAACACATACGAATTTGCCCGGCCGAGAGCGGCATAGGCCAGTGCGAAATCAGGATCCAGCTCAACCGCCCGTTCGAACATTTGAATTGCCAACTGAGATAATTGCGGTGAATACATGGGGCGAGCTGCGTATTCGCGCCCGCGAAGATATGCCTGATAGGCTTCCATGTTATCCGTTGGTTTGGCCTCAACCGTCTGCCGCTCGGGCTCAAGCAGCGTGATATTCAACTGCTCGATTACGTGTGTGGCGATCTCGGTCTGGACGGCAAAGATGTCCTCTAGTACCCGATCGTACCGGTCGGACCAGAGATAGGTATCATCGGCAACACGGATGAGCTGGGGTGTAACGCGCACCCGGCTCTCCCCCTGCTCTGGTTTGTCCCAGCGCACCGTCCCTTCGAGCACATAATCGACCCCCAACTCCTCACCGATTTGCCTGACCGACACTTTCATTCCTTTGTATTGAAAAGCACTCGTTCTGGAAATCACACCCAGCTCGCTCAATGCCGCCAGCCGGCTTGTGATCTCTTCGGTGACGCCATCGGCGAAATACTCGACGTCCGACGGCCCCAAGTTTTCGAACGGAAGGACAACGAGCATCGGTTTCTCGGATGCGGGTACCGCGACTTTCTTCTTTTCCGGAAGCGAAAGCTGCCAATAGATCGCGTACGCAATGACAGCACATGCCATCACCGCAAGAACGACACCCACCCAACGATCGATTGATTTCCGTTTTTTGGCGATACCAGCGGGACGTCGCGACGGCGCGTCAAGGGGCTCCTGCATCCTTCGGGTCTGCCGGTTCAGATCGACAACGACTTCTTCGATGCGTTGGTAACGGTCCGCCGGTGATTTTTCGAGACACTTGGTGACGATCTGATCCAATTCCATGGGCACACCGGTCCGAAGCGCTGTCAACGGTTCCGGTTCACGGTTGACGATCGAGTACATCACCGCCTGTTCGTGGTCTCCCGTAAATGGCAGTTTTCCCGCCACCATTTCGTACAGAACAACACCCAGCGCCCAGATATCCGATCTGTGATCCACGTCGCTGCCGCTGGTTTGCTCGGGAGACATATAGGCAACGGTGCCAAGCGTGGTCCCTGCTTTTGTTAGCCGTGTTTGACCCGTCAGCTTCGCAAGCCCAAAATCAAAGATCTTAACCTCATTGTCGTCTGTAACAAAAATGTTGGCCGGCTTGACGTCCCGATGAACGATGTCCTTCGCGTGGGCCTTGCCCAGACCCTGGGCAATTTGCGTGGCCATTCCGACGGCGTCTTTGATCGGCAAAGGGCCCTTGCCGATTCTTTCCTTTAGCGTCTCTCCTTCATAGCACGTCATGCAGATAAAGATCTGCCCGTCGTCGGTCTCGTCTATCTCGTGAATCGTACATATGTTGGAGTGGTCGAGCGCGGACGCGGCTTGGGCTTCCTGCTTGAATCGTTCCTTGGCTTCCGCGTCGCGGGTGAGGTCCGGCGGTAAGAACTTGAGCGCGACGACTCGCTTGAGGTTGAGATCCTCCGCCTTGTAGACAACTCCCATCCCGCCTTCGCCGAGCTTCTCGAGTATCTTGTAGTGCGATATGGTTTTGCCGATCATCATGTGCACCAGCATTTAGGCAAGATCTAGCCGCCGTTTTCGAGTTGCGGCGTCCGGACCCTAGGCAATTCTAGCAGGCACCCAGAACTGAATCAAAGAGGATAATGAGTGAGGTGGCAACAAGTGGTGACAGGACAGATGGAAGGATTCGTGGGCAATCGGTGTCCTGAATTCCGGTAGCTCGGCAGATATCTAGACTCGATCCATCACGCCAGCGGCAAAAAGATTGAAAATGTCGTCCCTATGCCCTCCCTGCTTCTGCAACAGATCCGTCCTTGACAGCGTTCGAGGATCTTTTGCACAACTGACAGCCCGAGGCCCCTCCCTTTGACACCGCGGTCCGGGGAGTTGGAGGCTTGCCGGAACGGTTCTATCAAGAACCCGATCTCTCCGTCGGGTATTCCAATTCCAGAGTCGGTGATTCTGAGAACAACACAGTGCTCGATGTCTGAGGCGTTCTCTTGCACGTCTTCGCGGTCTGGATCGCGCTCACCAGGTTGCACGGGTCCGACATGCCGACCGTTGCTGGTTTGTCCGTACTCACGGAGAACCTTTCGCGTGTGGGTTTCCCAATTCTCGATCAGGTGGCCGTCGATGGTCTCATCGGGTGCTCGCGTGACCAGTTCCACGCTGATTTCGATATTCGAAGACTCGTTCGAGAACCGCACGGCGTTCTCGAGTAGGGCACTGACGACAGCCTTGAAGTCTCCAGCGGATATTTTGAGTTCAGGGGCTTCTTCCAATAAAAAGCTCCTGAGGTCCAATGTAAGTGATTTAGCTTGAAGCTGTTCTTTATATTTTGCCACTACTTCGTATATCTCTGACCACAGGTTGAAACTCCGTTTTTCATCGATGCTTCCTGTTTGATGTTGCCGGTTTAGTTGGAGCAGAGATGAAATGAGATTGTCCAGGCCGTCGATCGCGTCCGAAATGGTATCGAGGACGGAGGCAGGATCGTCCATTTCCTTTGCCATTTCCAAACCGGCTTTCGCGACTGTCAGCGGGGTTCGGAACTCATGGCTTATTCTGTTAATCATCTCCGTCCTGAGATCGAAAAGACGCTTGACTTCATTCATCGATATCTTCGCACTCTCGTGCAACAGGGCATTGTTGAATGTTACCGCCGATATGCCGCACAATGTGCTCAGGAGTCTCAGGTCAAACTCGTGAAATCTGTCTCCCGTTACCTTGCGCCCTAGAAACACGATGCCTAACATTCTGTCCTTCAAGCACACCGGACCACACACGTCCGCGACATCCTTCAGTGTGTTGAAGGGCTCATCCTCGAGAATGAATTCTGGCATTTCACTCATGCGGCATGGAGAACGATTCTCTCTCAGGTATGCCGGTATGCGAGACTGGATATTGATGGATTTCAAATCCTCGAAACGCAACTCCCCGTAACACAATGCCGGGTGTACGTCCTCCGACCCGATTTCGACGGCATAAAGGCACCCATCGGAGACCGAAAACTGCCCCATTAATGTCAAGAGGAACTCACGATACAGATCCGGCAAATCGAGTGATTTGCCATACCTCGACAAAAGGGCGTTGATGGCATCGACCAACCGGCTTTGTTTCTCGTAACGGTTTCGCCAGTAGGAAACATCCTTGTCGTAATGCCTTTTCTCGCTTTCCAGCTTCATCCGAACCACCGGATAGAACTCGTTTAAGATTTCGCCCGAACTCTCAGCTCATCCAAACCAGAGATCATTCGAAAGTATTCGTCGATTCCAGCGATATCGAGAATCTGCACTACGGCATCGCTAACACTCATCAGAATCAGTTCCCCACCTTGGTGACGCAGCGCAGCGGAACTCCCAAGGAGCAATCCGACACCACAGCTACTCACGAAGTCGGTCGCGGAGAGATCTAGCACGACGCGACACTTTCCCTTAGCCGCAGCTGAATCGAGATGTTTCTCCAGGAAGACCGCCGACTCCGAATCAATCGACCCCTTTGGCTTGAGTACCACGACATCCTCAAGGACGGTGGGGACAATTTCGACAGAAAATTGTTCCATAGCTTGCCTCTCTTTTCTCTTTTCGCAGACCTGCTCATCCATTGACATTGTGAAATCGGTACAATTCCATTCCCCCCGGCGTTCGAATTCCAGATTCGTTACCACACGCCGTACTAGAAGGAGGCCCCAACCACGCCTGTCACCATTGCGCAGCTTCTCCTCGACGCACTTGTGTCTGGGTTGGTGCGTCGGAAACGGCCTCGCGTTGTCCCTATAAGTGACTTTGATATCTTGCCGACCCAAGGACAGCTGGATCTCAATCATCGGAATCGGACAATCGAACACCGCGTGCTCAACGCTATTGATCGCCAGTTCGTAAACAGCCAACCGAAGGTTTGTCACCTTACGATCCGACATACCTACGGACTTTCCGCAAAGAACAGCAAACTTGCTTATCAACGACAGCCCGAAGGGGAACCCAATTATTCTGAGGAGATATTCAAGGCGCGCACCCTCTCCCGTTTCTCCAACCGGGGGGGGTGAGCATTCGAACTGGATCCGGCCCATTCTCCGTTGCCAGCTTTGAGTGACTTTTTCCAGACGCATAATTTGCATCTCTTCGGTAACTTTGTTTCGATGGGATCGCAGCAGCCGGACGATTTCGTTCCAGTTATCCTCAGAGCACAAGAGTGTGATATGTCTGAAGCTTAGATTCTTGCACGACTCTATGAAATCGCACAGCGACCAATACCAGCCAACGCGTTTGAGGTCCGTGATTTCCACGGTGACGCGCTTGGACTGAAAATCTACCGATCGTAGGATCATCGGCATATCACACCTCTATACGACATTAGCCGATACCCGTTCTGGTTCCGATGCAGTTGCCCGGACACAGAGCAAGCTCAAATCATCGCGCGGCGCTGTGTCGCCCCGGAGACGCTCCTCGGCCCTGACCAGGAGATCGATCAGTTCATGCGGCCCGGCCGTCGCGTTGTCTCGGCACAGGTCGAGAAGTCGCTGATATCCAAAAGGTTCTCCGTTGGAACTTCGCGATTCCGGCAATCCATCAGTGTATTGGAGCAAGACGTCTCCTGGCTCAAAGGTCATTTGTTTTTCAGTCAGTTTCGGACAAAACTCCTCATCCGATAAAATGCCCATCGGCGGGACTTTCATTCGTTTGAACTCGTAGCTGTCCAATCCGCGTTGGTACACCAACGTAGGTGTATGACCAGCACAGGCATAACTGAGCTTTCCAGTCTTCACGTCCAGCATTGCGAGAAATATCGTGACAAACATGTTTTTTCTAAGGTGCTTCGAGATTGCGATGTTCAATCGGCGAACAATTTCTTTGGGTTCCAACGCCTTTTGGACGAGCTCGTGGACCATGATTTTGAGCATCCCTGTCACCACGAGCCCCGGTACACCTTTTCCGGACACATCGGCTACAACCAACGCGGCCTTCTGCTCGTCAATCTGGATGACATCGAGGTAGTCCCCCCCAACCTGCCTCGCTGGTTTGTAATACAGATCTATCTCGTAGCCAGGGAGATCCACTATTGTCTTGGGTATCAACGTACTCTGGATGTCATGTGCGATATTGAGCTCGCGATCGGTCACCTCTTTCTCCACCAATTGTTTTTGCGCTTCCACGATATTCTTCGCCATCTGGTTGATCGAACTCGTGAGCTCGCGTAGCTCTCTGCTCCCTCCCACGCGGATTCTGGTGTCGAATCCCCCAAGACCAAACGCGTTCACCCCTCTGACCAATGTTTCCAGCGGTTGCGAAATCCGTCGAAATAGATGAAGTGAAACTGCAATAGCCAAGATGAATGCGCCAACTCCGCACGTCACCGTCATAACAATGGCTCTTCCAATTGACGTGAGAAGCTCATGCTTGGAATAGGTCATATGAACGTATCCGATAACGTTGTCGAGGCTCAGGATTGGAATCCTGAACATGAACGCTTCGTCGCTCTCGAACATTCTTTCACCGACCTCGAGGTACCTGGAGGGCCGCACCTGGTAACCCTCCATGTTCAAGTCCACTTGCTGTGAGAGGTTCTGCAGTTCCATTCCACCGAGCATCAGTCCCGTCGAATCAGTAATCACCACCGAAAATATATTCTCGTTCTTCTCAGAAATCCGCGTCACGAGGGGATACAGTTCGTACTCCGGATCACTGCGCAACAAGGCTTTTGCACTAGTGAGGGCGATGTTCCGTCCCTGAAGGATTACGGATTTCTCGATCTCGTCGGTCAAGATACTCCTCTCGTGCTCGATAAGAACGTAACTGAGCACAAAAATCGTGATGGCCAGAAGACCGATCGCCCCAGCCATTAGTTGAGCTCTTAGTGAATCAAAAGCCCTAATCCTGATCACCTACAACCCCCGGGACTTTTCGCAACTCTTCACTGATTTTTGCGAGGTAGCGTTTGACCTTTTCGTTGTCCGGATCGATGCCGAGGGCCTGCCTCCACAGTCTTGCGGCATCGGCGTATTGTTCCCTGCTGTACAGCCTCATACCTTTGAACAGGTACGCCTTGGTCAGGTATTCGGAAACGTTGTGGAACTCTGAATTCACAGTCCACACTTGTTGGAAACCTTGGATGGCGTCGTCGAAGTCACCCGCCTTGAACGACTTCATCGCCTCGCTGTACTTTCGGTCGAGTTCTTTCTGGTCTTCCAACGACAGAACGGGTTCGGGTTCCGGCGACGTTTCCACAACCTGCGCCTGTTGTTGTCGAAGGACTTCCATCTCCCGCTCATGCTCTTCCCGCTCGCTCCGAATAGTCTCCAGCTGCGAAAGGATCGTTGCGTCGTTTGGCCTGTAAGAGAGCGCGTTCTCTAGTTCTCCAATCGCCGCTCCATAGTCGCCCTGGTTTGTCAGACGCTCAGCTCTTCGTTTGTGTTCCTTGACCAACTTGTCGATGTTCGCGACACATCGAACACGAAATTCCAAGGCAAATTCGTTCGTCGGATCAATATTGAGAGCCTCCTCAAATCCCGCCAGGGCCTCCAGATACTGACGGTTGTCGTACAAATCGATTGCTTGTCTGAGCAGTTGGCGGGTGATTTCTGCGGCTCTTTGCGAAGCTGATATCTTCTGATTGCAGCGTTCGACCATGGCCACCGCTGCAGAATCGGCCGGTATGTAATCCAAGGCCCGCCGGTAATACAACAGAGCCTGGACGTAATCGCTCTTCTCGAACGCCTCGCCCCCGTTGCGCATGACTTTCCAATACCGAGATTTGATCGAATATAGCTTAGCGTGTTCGTTCTCAGGGTCCCACAGCAAGGCCGCTTCATACCGATGCAGCGCCGGATCGTACTGCTCAGCTGCAAAGAGACTGTCGGCTTCGTGAATCGCTCTTGCGATTTGGCGTTGTTCGAAATCCGCCATTCGAGAATTGATCGTGGTGTCTACCTCACGCTCCAGCGTGGTGCGCGTCGCTAGTTTCCTATCCGAAACCGACGCGCCAAATCGAACGGCCAGCGAAAAACGATGGTTCTGATCGAGGTCTTGGCTGCGGTACGCGTAATCAAAACTGATCCCTTTCCACCGGGCACCGAAACCCATGGTCGGCGTTTCGTGATCCATACCCCCTCGGATCGAGTAACGGTTGAGATACGAGACCTCTTGACCAACCCGGACCTGGAACGGCGAAAACCGCGGGTGTTCGAAGTCGACTGATGTCACAAGGTACACATTCCTGAGAACCGTCAACATTGAGACTCCCAAGGCGATTCTCATCGGGTCGGCGACCTCGACGTCTTGCAGTTTGATTTTCGGCTCAAGAACGTTTTGAATGACGAGGCCCCCATTAAACGCCTTTACGATCGAGTTGCCCGGAACCCGCTGCGTAGACGTCACACCCAGGTCCAAACCCACACCGGTGTCGGATTTACCGGCAAAACTTTGATGATCGACTTTCAGATTGAACCCCGCCGAGAGCCTTTGTGTCAGTGTCGTGGCATATCCGAATAGCAATCTTGTCTGGGCATTCTTGAGATCGGAGGACAACAACTCGTTGTTTCCATCTCGTTGCTCGATACCCCCGACGTCCAGTCGCAACAAACTCAATCCAATAGTCCCGAAATCGACCAACGGGTGGGCGTAACTGAGGGCGTGATAGAGAGACTGCGAATCGAAAAGCACAGTTCGATAGAATACGAACTCGTCCCGCTCGAGGAAGCTCAAACCGGCCGGATTATAGGCAAGAACCGAGGCGTCGCTAAAAAGAGCGGTGCTCGCGACGCCCATTGCGGACGCCCGGGCGCCCGCACCCACGACAAATGGCGATTCCGTTCCGTAGTAGTCGCCCGCGAGTGCCCTCGGTGCAAAAAGCAAAGGAGCGGTCACAAGAATCCCCAAAAACAGAACACGCTGGCTGGTCATCGAAGCACCCCGACCTTTCGTCTTAGAACCGTAGTTTTACCATCGGATCCTTTGATCTCGAGAACGAGGTAGTACACGCCGTTGCTCACTATGTCACCGTCCCCGTTTCTGCCATCCCATTCGGTATCCTGATAAAGGCCGCTTTGTGGTCTATGCGCGTCCAGCACCGTCCGGACCAGCTCTCCAAAGATTGTGTAAAGCGTTAGCTTCACTTGCGACGGCTGCTCCAGGAAATACGTTATTCGAGTTGACTCTTTCCCGGCCGCGAACGGATTCGGGAAGTTGGTGAAACCGGCTTCCATCTTTGTGCCGAGGAGATGAGCGAATGCGCTCTTCAGAGGGTAGCCGGAGTTGTCGATCGTTCCCGCCGTCACCGGTCCCCCGGTGACAATGTCGATAAGAGACGTCGATGAGGTGTCTTCAACCACAAACCGGAACGTTGTGTTTTCGCGCCGTGCATCGATGTCCACCCATAACGTCAGCGTGTCCGTCTTCGTTGAGGGCACTATGAACTGTGATGGTGACAAATTGAATGTGATCTCTTCGTCACTGATTTGACCCGATGCGACGTCAGTCGTCCCATTTCGAAGACGCGCGGCACTGATCAACGTAGACGGATTCAGTCGCTCACCCTTTGAGGTCTCCATGGAGACGCAAACCATCCCGACTTCAACAGAAGTAAAGCCTTCCGGGTTCGCATTGTCGATCACGAGGTCGAGCGCCTCTACCTCATCGGCTTTGGTGTTGATGTTTTTTGGCATTTTCGTAACAAGCCCACACAAAACCAGGTCTGTGGGCCGCTGCAGAGACGTAGGTCCCGCTTCAAGCGGAAACGATCCAGCAATGCCAAATAGACGACTGCCATCGTTTGCGTCCCGTACAACGACGTTGTGTTCATCTAGAGATATCTTGCAACTAGTCGGATCAAAGATGTTCTTTGAATCCACGAAAACCGATAGCGTCTCGGAAGACGCCGGAGCGATTAAGATCGGGTCCGTCAATTTACATTCCGCGAAGGGTGAAATGCTGCTGAGCGACGTCAGCAAAGAGGCGGTTTCACCTTCGTGAATCACTCCCAAGGTCGCGAAATACTGGCCCGGCTCCAGTGGATTGCCTCCCCGGTCCGTGAACCGGAACGCAAGAGAGTCCAGTAAAAGAGACGAAAAGGATGGAGAGTCACCGTGTGTGAAGACGATATCCATGACGGCAACGTCTCCGTCTGCGGGCAGAATCGAGGGAGGTAACTTGTCCTCAAAAGCTGCCACCAAACCCGTTGCAGCGGATTGAAAGACGATTTCATTCGACATGAACGGGAAATCCATTTGCGCCGGATCGAGTGCCGACACGGTGACGATTGTCTCCGTATTGATGTCGCGCACGACAACGTCCGATGAACCCTCGACCTCTACGTGAAATGACGGGACGTTCGGCGCGTCTTGCAGATCGACGAGGAGATCGAGAGGTTCTAAAACCCCCGGTGTCAAAATCAGCGGTGTAACCAGATTCGCCTGAAACGTATTACCGACAGTCGGAACATCCCGCGATTCGAACAGCGTTTGTCCGCCGGACGCTAGTTTGACATTTATGACGACGTCGCCGGGTGCAACTCCGGTACCGGCGGAGTTGAAGAATGCAAAAGTGAGATCCGTGACGATTTCTCTGGCCGTGTTCGCGTCGCCCAGGTTGAGAAACCGCAGCGTCGAAAGAAGGACGTTTTCTTGTCCCGTGTTCGCCGTGATGCTGGAGCTCGAGTCTGCCGAAACAAGCACACTGTCCGCCGGGTCATTGATGATCAAATCCGTTGTCTGCCAAGGGAATGCGTGTTCGGGGCTGATAGTGACCGGTGACCCGTCGTTATCATCTACGACGGTGATATCTTGGAGTCCACCAATGCTCAACCGGAACGAGCCAAACGTGGGGGGATCCGTTATGTCACATAGGATGTTCAAACTCAGTGAGTCCCCAGGTGGCACAAATGGGGGCGTCGTCGGGCGCAGGTGCACAGGGTTGGCGATCGAGTCCGTCAGGGAGAATCCCTGATTGACTCCTCTTGCATCCATGAACGTGATCCGGTCGAGAACACTATTGGGCGGTATCAGAGTGCCAGCCGCGCTCCGGACACTCAGCGTCAGCTCTTCGAGTCTGGCAGGAGCTGCCGGCTCGGTCGAGCCCGTGTAGTCCACGCGCAAACGGAATGATGAGACGTTTTTCTGGCCACGGTTTGCTGTTGCGGGGGCGGCGTTTGTCAAACGGAGAGGAAGAGCGTCGGCCCGGTTCTGAATCTCGAAGACATTCGAACAGGTCTGCTTGGAGATGACCAGGCTATCCTGATCGTAAGCCGAGCAGCAGAACTCGACATCTCCGGCAACATCCGCCGAGTACACCCATACGATCACCGTGTCGACACCCGGTGGCAAGTCAACACTGGCCGGACTCGGGCCCGATACTACCGAAACCGCTCCTGTTCCGTTGATCACCGGTTGATGCGGACGGACAACACTCAACGAGTCGACACCTTCGTTCCTCAGCCGCATTTGCAGTGAAATCGTCTGTCCTATGCTGTAAAACGAACGGTCAACCGTGAGCGATGTGATCAACGGATCGGTGGAAATCCCCTGTAGAGTAGGACTAGCAATCTCATGATCGATAGGCCCGTCGTTTCCCGAAGACACCAGAATGCCATTGATCGGTAGTCGCGCCTGGAACGTCGCGCCGTCGGTCGGATCGTTGGCCACCGAGAACGTCACATAGGTCCGAAGACCAGAGACGGGTATTGGCGTGTGAATAGCGAAGGGGTTTTTCCACGCGTTCCCGTTCCAAATTAGGAATGCGATAGGTTGATCCAGACCGGGTTCGTACACGCTTGGATTACCCCCCGCTTCTTTCCACAACCTCACATCGGCGATATCGACGCCGTCAACAGCAGACCCTAGATTCTGCACGCTAAGATATTCGAGGATGTCCGGCCAGGCACCGTTTGCCGGTATCGTGAGCACCATCGCGAGCACGTCGGGATCGAGCGGCGCCACGTTGGAAACCGGCGCGGGCTCAATAGCGATTTGGTCGGCGATCATCCCGTCGATTCTATCTACTCCCGGTGAATTGACGGGGAACTCACCCTGGATCTCGGTGCCATCCGGTGTGACCGACATTCCCTCGGAGTCGAAAAGTGTGAGGTCGACCTTTACCGAATCGGCGACTCCCAACTGCAGGTCGTAACACACAAAGACGTACGAAACCTTGCGTGGAGGCAGGTCGAGATCGAATTCCCCCAACGAATAGGAGACCCCGCTCGGAGCGACGGCGACGAGGAGTGAGTCCGTTGTCGGATCGAAGAGCCCGTTTGTGTCAATGTCGGCATAGGCAAAGAGGCTGTCGATTTCGGAATTCAACGCGGTGCCCACTTGAAAAAGTTTGACCTCGTGCAGCGTCACAGCGAACGTGTAACCGTTGTAAAAACCGATACCAAAATTGAGATTCTTCTTGGAATTCGGATAGACGATCTGATCGCCGACGGAGTACGGGAAGACGGTCAGCTGATCAGGTTTCGGTATAATCTGTATCGAAGGATCCGCAACGAGCGCGTCTACTGGTCCGTCGTTGCCGGAGGCAACCATGACACCCCCGACCGGTATCGCAAACTGGATCGATCCGCCGACTGAGAAATCGTTCCTAAGATCTGCCGAGATGAAAAATCGTGTGTGGGCGCCACACGTTGTCAGAAGCGCCACCGTGAGTCCCTGGATTTCGTAGTTCTTGCCTCCCGGTATGATGAGATTCTCCGACAACTCACCGACATAGACATCATCCGTTACTCCTGCATCGAACACACCATTTCCACCATCCTGGTACAGCGCCAACCGTTGGAAGTGTTCGGACGTGGCGCTCCCCAGGTTCTCTATTTGGAGCGAGTGGAGTGTGTCGAGGTCGTAGCCGTTGGCCGGGAGTCCGAAGTCGAACGCGAGAATATCCTGGGTCTCGCTGAGAATAACGCTGTCCGTCCTCGCGAAGACGCTCAGTTGATGGGCCATCATTCCGTCGACGCCCATTGCCTGCGGCGTGGCCATTGGGAAAATCCCCTCGATCGGAAAAACTTGATCGAAACCAATCGATCCGCTTGCGGATACCTCGACTCGAAGCGTGTCCCCATCCCTCGAGCACACGGAATCGATGTCAGAAACAATCAAAACGTGCTTTGACTCCTCCGGCGCGATCGCCACGTTCAGACCCGAAGCGATTAGGTTGCCGCCCGAGAAAGTCAGACCGCCCGTAACAAGGCTGTCCCAACCGTCCACGATCCCGTTCCCATCGTCTTCGAAGACTTTTGCGTTAGAGAACGCATTGTCGAGCTCGATGACTGAGCCGGGCCCAACGGACGTGTTGAGAAGCGTCAACATGTCGAGTTCGATGGGTTGCAGCGTCAGGTTGCTCACGCTCAATAGCAACAGTGGAATATCGACGTCGCCGGGATGCGGCACAGCTGGTGGGATTGGCAAGCTGGTGACCTCGATCTTTTGTTCCCGCCTAATCGTGAATGACTTGCCGAGAATCACCTCGTCGTCTATGGGTCCATCGTTCTCCGAAGCTACCTCGATGCCGCCCAACGGAATACCCGGCTGAAAATGGTTGCCGTTGGTTGGAGAGGTGGCAACATCGGCTGCGATGTGCAGCGTCACGGTCGAGTCAATGGGCTCCGAGAGCCCTGAAATCTCGTAGCGATCGCCCGAATACTGAAGAGCGCCTATGTAGGCATCGACGGCTGAATCGAACAGGCCGTCGCCGTCGTCACGATAGATCTCGAGTGCAGCGAAGTCGCTCGACAAGAAATCGACGGTGTAGTTCTTGATCGAGAGATTTGTGAGTGTGTCCGACTGATAGCCATTCCCTGGGAGAGTCAGCGTTAACAGCCAGTTGTCATTCGTGTTGGACTCCAGCGTATCGACAGTACTCGGTGTTACTGCCATCTGATGGGCGACCATCCCATCTACGATCAGCCTCCCGAACGAATCCAACGGATCGAGTGGAGAGAAATCATCGGCGATGACCGTACTTCCCTGAAACGTAATGTCTGAGGTCGAGACAACGGCCGCATCTAGTTGATCGCCATCCGTAGCGACGACCGAATCCACATCCACCGTAATGATGAGCGACCGGTGGCCGAGGCCTGGAATCCGCCATGCGCCCGAAACCGTGAGGGCCGCAGCGTTGGAGGCAAATGTCGACTGGGCCACAACGGTGTCCGCCATCGTCAGGCTTTGGCTCGAGTCGACGTCGTCGAGGAGATAGAGCATCTCGATTTCGCCGTCCAGCTCGGAGGGCGTGCCCGGTCCAAATGAGACGTTTGTCACTATCATCGCGTCCAACAGACGGTCATCTGCGTAACCATTGTGGAAATCCAAGGCGAGGATGGGGGTGTTTCTTTGGCCTGGATTTACACTTTCAACGTCCAGCGGCAGTGCCGATATCCTGATCCTCGGTATGTCTATGAGTACGCTGTCCCGCCTCGCCGTCGAAAGCGTGTCGGCATAGGAAAATGAATTGTCATCGGTCCCAGCAAGTTCGAGCGTTAGATAATAGTGGGCCGGCGCACTGATAGTCGGCGGCACAGCGTTGGGCGCGAACGTCAGCGTGAAGTTGTCGGCGGCCGGCGGAACGTAGGTGGGATTGGCCAGCGAGGCTTCATAGACATCTGTGCCATCCGTAAAGGAAATTTTTGAGGTGGTATTAAGTGCCACCCCGATCGCGGTAGTGTTGTCCACTCCAATTCGCAACGCCAGCTGGGGATCACTGACAAACGCTACGTTCGGATAGAGCGAGCCGGGAACGTCGACGAGAACCACCATCGTGTCAACGGCTACGACCAGTGTGTCCTCGACAAAAAGTGCGCCCGAATCGGTAGCTCGAACCACGATTGTTGCGTTGCCTCCCTGATTTGGCGCGAAGCTCATATCCAACGCACTGTCCGGATCAATCACGGCCGTTACTAGTGCAGGATTGCTGTTGCTCTCGATGCTGAATGTCAGCGCGGACCCGTCTTCGACGTCGTCGAAGACGTCGTTGAGGTCCCGGTAGTTGTCGATGGGTGGACTGTTTTCGGCCACTGACGTATCGGGAATAGCCGCAACGGTAGTGGGGGTATCGTTAACCGATGTCACCGTCACTATGAGCGTATCCTCCGCAAAAAGCAATCCCGAGTCGGTTCCCCGAACGACGATGGTCGCACTTCCACTTTGATTCGGCGCAAAGCCCACATCCAAAGCACTGTCCGGATCGATCACCGCCGTAACCAGAGCGGGGTTGTCGTTGCTCTCGATGCTAAATGCCAGGGCCGACCCATCTTCGACGTCGTCGAAGACGTCGTTGAGATCTCGATAGTTGTCGAGAGGTGGATTGTCTTCGGCAACCGTCGTATCCGGAATCGCTGCCGCTACGACCGGCGCGTCGTTGACCGCTGAAACCGTCACAACCAACGTGTCTTCGACAAAGAGCAGCCCCGAGTCGGTTGCCCGGACCACAACCGTCGCACTCCCACTCTGTCCCGGCATGATGCCAAGATCCAGGGCGCTGTCCGGATCGATCACCGCCGTAACCAGAGCCGGGTTGCTGTTGCTCTGAATCGCGAAATCAAGCGCGCTGCCATCCTCGGCATCGGTGAACACATCATTTAGATCTCGATAGTTGTCGAGAGGTGGATTGTCTTCGGCAACCGTCGTATCGGGGATCGCTGCGGCTAAGGAGGGGGGAGTATTGGACTGGTCAAAAAGAAAGACGAAGGGCTGGTTCTTTGTTTCCGTGGTGTTTGTTTCCTGTTCGCTTGGCGCCCCCCATGACGTCCCGTCCCAGAGCACGAGATTCAAATCGCTCCCGCTGTCCTGTACTGACAGCATGATGGCTTCTACACGAGGGTCCGCTTGCAGGACCATTGTGTTAGGTGTGTCCTCGATGTCTGGACCGGGCAGTTCACCCGACCATCCAACCCCGTTGCTCCATGTGCGGTATCGCACCGACGTGGCACTCTCGGCATAGGTGGCCAGGGCTTCGCCCGACCCACTCTCGAAGGCCACGGAGATATTCGGATGGTTTACGCCCGGCGCTGAAGTCGTGGCCGTTTCCGAGATCCCCCATGACGTACCGTCCCACACGTTCAACCAGATATCACTACTGAAGGTCAGGACTCCGAGCGCGATTCGGTCGCTGCCGGGATCGGGGCCCAGGACGGCCCATCGAACGTTGCCACTTGAGGTGCCTGGTTTCGGGAGGCTGACCTCACCGCTCCAACTTACGCCGTTCCATACCCGGTAGTAGAGGCTCGTCGCGCCTTTGCCATACACGACCATTGCGTGGCCACTTTTCTGCTCGTATGCCACGAAGATGTCTGTTCGATCATCGCCGCTTCCCAAATCCAGTGTCACACTGTTGCCCCAACTAGCGCCGCTCCAAACGATCGCGTAGTCCTGGCTCGACCCATTGCTCACCACCAACACCATCTCGTCGGAATGCGGGCTTGTCGCGATACGCATCTGTTTAGGCTCGCCGCTAACGGGGGTCGAGATGGGTTGCTCGCCAGACCACACACTGCCATCCCATACGCGATAAGACAAACCGGCCGTTCCTGAGGTCCCATTTCTCCACACAATTATTCCGTCACTGCTCATCTGCTCGTAAGCAACCGCGAAGCTCCACCAATACGATTCGCTGACGTTAGCCAGGGGATTAAACGGTAGCGCGTTCCACAATCCGCCGTCCCGTATCTCACCTGTGATCCTGTTGTTTTCATCGACCCCGACAATAAGGATCTCATCGCGCCCGGGGGCTTCAGCACCGGTCATGATTCGGTAATCACCGACGTCAGCAGTGGGCCCGGGTATGCCAAACGATGTACCATCCCACTCGTTGGTCTGTGGAACGGTCGAACTGCCAGAACGCCACACGAGGGCGCCTTTAGTAGTCGTAACCGCGCCGACGTCCGACAGCGAGCTGCCGACAATCACGGCCACGCCGATAGTGACCCTCAAGGTTTTTGTCTTTCCGATGAATGGCATGGGTCTGAAATCTCACAGCCCGCGCAGAGGCCGATTCACGCCTGACACGTTTGTACCCGCTTGCGACTGTAGATTTCACGGGATGTTGGGGGGGGAGCTACCGCTTCCGCGGATATGTGCAAATCCCGCACGGCAGCTCACAAGCTGCAATTCATTTGTATGTAACAGGTTAAAGCGTCGGGCGCCTGTTAAATAGATCTTTCGGTTGCTTCGACGGAGGGGATGTGCATACAGCGTGCCACAGAAGCGGAAGGGATTGCTCTTGGCAGGACAGGCAAGTAATCGAAAAGTCGGCGCCGGAGCATCGCGGCCACCTTTGCCGAGCTATCCGACTATTTAGCAGTGAGATACCGTCTTGCGGGCGAGTCTCAGAGGTTCTTCTCTTCGGCGACAAGCCGCGCAAAACGGGGGTGATCCCGCAAGGGATCCCAAATCGGGTCGAGTCGAAGCAGGTGGACGGAGAGATCACCCGGTATCGACAACAAATTATCGAGCTTCGCCACGGCCTTGTCGTGCTCTCCGATTTCGGTGTATATCGCCGCAAGTATCGCAACAAGATAGGGTCCAAGCACGGCATCTTTTGGCACCGGCAGATTCTCGGTTGCGGCCTCGCCGTGTCGGACTGCATCCTCCGCTTGACCCAGTTTCGCATAGGCCAGCCCCAAGAAACCGTCCAGAAAAGGATCGACGGCCTGTTCTCGTTTGGACAGCGCCTCCAAATGGACACGGAGCGAATCATAATACACAATGGATCGCCGCTCTCGACCCATTTGTTCAAGGATTGCCGCTTTGTTGAAATAGTAATCCGTGGTGTCATCTTCTTGTATGCCGAGGAAAATACGGTCCAGCTGACCGGTGACTTCAGGGCTTCTCGCATGGAGAATTCTTGTCACGGCCGAGTAGTAACGTCCCGGCAGGTTCGACGGGCCAATCATTCGAAAGGCATCCCTCAACACCCGCTGCGCCCTTTCCGTGTTGCCGTCCCAGCTCAGATAGAGCGCCTCTTTCTCCAAATATCCGATACTGACACGCGGCGACAGCGAGACAGCGCGGGTCAGATAGGGTTCTGCCTTTTCGTACTCGCGCAACAGACGATACGTTTGCCCCAGCGAGTAGTGCGTCATGAATTCCCGGGGGTTCAACACTTGTGCCTTTTCGTATAGATTCACGGCTTTGTCCCACAGCCCATCGCGCCTGTAGACATGGGCGATAGTCCTGATCACTCTCTCGTCACTTGGCCTCCGTTTTTGAGCCTCGGCAAGGTGCCTCAGTGCTTTTCCGTAATCGCGAAGACAGCGGTAGTAGTAAAAACCAAGTGCAGTGTGCGCTTCGGGCAGATCGGGATCGAGCTCGAGCGCCCTGTCCGCTGCTGCTTTCGCTCTTGGGAGTTCATGCTTCTGCGACAAACTAAAGTACAACCAAGAACGAACCATCGAGAGCCCCGCCCATGCGAGTGCAAAATCCCGATCCAGCTCAATGGCCTTCTCGAACATCTTCGCCGCAACGTAAACATTTTCGTCGTACAGGACGTGGCTGTTCTCCTCCCCCCGGAGATAGTATTCGTATGCTTCAATATTATCCGTATACGACTTCGCCAGCGATCTTCGGTCGGCCCCGATCAGCGCCACGTCCAGCGCGGTCGCGACTTGCTCGGCAATCTCCGACTGCACCCGGAAAATCGCCGTCATTTCGTCGTCAAAGGTGTCCGCCCACACGTGGACGTCGTCAGAAACTCTGACGAGCTGTGGGATCACACGGACTCGGCTCGTTGGATCGGATGGTCGTTCGCGCTGCACGGTACCCTCGAGAACATAATCCACGCCCAGCTCACTACCGATGTCTTTGATGCTTCTGCTTTTGTCTTTGTACTGCGCCGCGCTCTGACGGGAAATCACACCAATCCCCCGAATT
>CP070677.1:2986188-3009159 GCA_020352495.1 Candidatus Latescibacterota bacterium | reverse complement strand
CACTGCGGATTCCGCAGGCTGGTCATGCTGATCGTTCTCGCGTTCTTTGCATCAGGATGCAGCGGAACCGGGCGGCTCAACATTCCCGACCCCATGCCTGACGACCAACGGGACATCCCGCCGCCCAAGAAACGAAAAATCTACGAGGAGGAGGATGGGTTCGATCAACAGGTCGCGCGACAGTTCGAACAGGCCTTCGATTTCTCGAGACATATCCGATGGCTGACAGGACGTCCAAAACAAGCTTACAACGTTGACGCCTTCGATGAGGTCGCCAACTCGAGTTGGTTTACAAACCGGAATGGCCGGAGACCGATGACGCTCGAAGAAATCAAGCGCGGGCCCAACACTGGTGACGGACCCGCCATTTTGAACGGCTGGACGGTTGTCGCCGCCAAACCGGGAGGCGTAACACACGGGTTTACGATCGAGGACAGTAGAGGAGACCGCTACCTGCTAAAATTCGATCCACAGGGTTACTCAGAACTCGCGACCGGAGCGGAAGTCGTATCGACAAAGCTGTTTTACGCGGCGGGATACAACACGCCGGAGAACTACATCGTCGAGTTTCAACCCGATATTCTCACCTTGGCGGAAAACGTCGTTATCAAGGACAAGTCGGGAAAGAAACGTATAATGACCAGGGCGGACCTAGATAATATCTTGAGCCGAATCGCACGGCGTCCGGACGGGACGGTTCGAGCGATGGCGAGCAAGATTCTCGAGGGCAAAATCGTCGGCCCCTTCAGATATTACAAAACGCGAAAAGACGATCCCAACGACATCATCCCGCATGAGCATAGACGCGAGTTGAGAAGTGTCAGCGTCATCTCCGCATGGCTCAATAACTATGACACAAAGGCCAACAACACGCTTGATGTCTATGTGAACGAATCCGGCCGGCGCTACGTAAAACACTACTTGATTGATTTCGGGTCGACGCTGGGTAGCCGGGGGAACATGCCCATGCCTTTTTGGGTAGGGTACGAGCATACCTACGACCCGGCACAGGTGCTCAAAAACACCGTTGGACTTGGCCTCTACGTCCCTCGGTGGGAGAAAGACCGAGAGATAGAGTTTGCGTCGATCGGCCGTTTCGACGCGAACAACTTTCGACCGGACAAATACAAATTTGTCACACCCAACATGGCGTTCGAGAACCTGACCGACCGCGACGGCTTTTGGGCGGCAAAGATTGTGATGTCGTTCACGGAGGACCAGCTGAGGGCCGCTGTGGAGAGCGGGCAATACACCGACCCCGAAGCCGCCGACTATCTCGTCGAGACGCTCGTAGCTCGGCGGGACATCACCGGCAGGTACTGGTTTGACAAAATCAACCCCTTGGATAGATTTGAGATAAGGAATTCCACGGACGGGAAACAAGAGTTTGTCTGCGCCGATCTGGCCGTCGAATTCGGTTTGGAGGACAGGGGCCAAAGCACGTATCGCTTTGAGTTCAGAACTGACGGAAAACCCCAGGGCGAGCCGATCGAGGTCGAGGGAACACCTCGAATCGCAGTGCCGCCGTTTGGCGATGAAGTTATCGAGGTGAGAATCCGGACACGAAGAGGCGAATCTCGAAAGTGGAGCAAATACGTTTCCGCCTTCATCGCCCGGGACGACAACCCGGCTGGCTTGTCCGTTATCGCGATCGAACGACAAGAATGACGAATTCACCCTTCAATGAGAACAATACAATCGGGCTATCGTAGAGAGAGGAGCCAACGTATGCGCTGTTTGTTTTACCCGTCTGTGGTCGTCTTGATCGTGATAGCCGGGCTTGGCTGCGCCAAGAAAGGCCTTGTTCGTGACCGGTACCAGCCGGCCTATTACGAGATTCCGGATCTCATCAAAGACCGATCCGTTGACCACAACCCCCGGTTCATCGTCTATGGTGACAATCGGCCCGGGTGGCGGGTCAAGGAGCGCTTCTACAGAAAAGAAAACTGGTGGACACCCAAAATGCTGCTCATTCCGTTCTACCAGATCTACTGGTTGGGTAACGGTGTCCTCGGAAGCATCAATGGCATCCGAATGAAGCCCGACTATGGCGATCGCCAGGCACGCCGGGTCCGTGACGCCGTTTATGAAGAGGCAAAACGCTCGAACGTGGATTTCATCGTCAATACCGGCGACATCGCCACGGACGGACGTTACCCGGACCACTGGAAGACATTCATCGAACAAAACAAGGTCGAAGTTCCGCTGGTTCTCGAGTATCCTTACCTACCTACCGTAGGCAACCATGAGCATGCCAACGATACGACCTACGGGATGCCCAATTATCTCGATGTGTTCGAATACGAGCCGTTTTACGTTATCCGATGCCCCGACGTGGATTTCTTTTTTGCCGATTCGGACATCATCATCGACCAGGGGAATCTCATCGACGACGACAGGCAGGACACTCTTTTCGAGAAGTGGTTTGGCGGCGGCGTAGACCCCGGAGAACCCGCCTGGTTGGAGCGCGAGTTGAGGGCGAGCGAGAAATCCTTCAAGGTCGTGGTCATGCACCATCCACCGATCGGTTTCGCCGGGCATTACCACAATTGGACGGATCCGGGAAACGGGCGTGATCTCCTGTCCAAACGCCAACGATTTCTCGAGCTTCTCGCGAGGTACGATGTCACCGTCGTGTTCACAGGACACCAACATATGTACGAACACAACGTCCTCGAGGGTATCGGAGATGTTGACTTGAACAACGACCTTCACTTTGTGGTCACGGGAGGCGCCGGTGCGCCGCTCCACCCGGGACTTAGCAAAGAGGACATCGCCGAACTCGAGCAAACTTACCGCAGCGAGGGTTTGGTGGCGGCTTCCGTGCGACAGGATGTCGTATACAACTATTGTCTCGTCGAGGTAACTCCCGACCACATTTCAATAGACGTTTATGCGGTGCCAGACCGGCGCGAAAGTCCCGCCGTTCTCATCGATCACCAGATCATCGAGAAACCGGTTATGGACTCATCACAATGAAACGTGTTTTTGGGTCGATCATCGATATTCGAAGAGGGGAGATTGCGCTCACTCTCCTAATGTTTTTTTATTACTACCTCCTTCTTGTTACGTACTACTTCCTCAAGCCCGCCCGCGACAGCTTGTTTCTCGTAAAACTGGGAGCCGAACAGCTTCCCATTGTGTTTATCCTGATCGCATTGATCGTCGTGCCGATAACGACCCTCTACTCGAGGGCAAGCCGATCGCTAAAGCTCAACCAACTCATCAACGCCACGGCGTTGATACTCATTATCAACCTCTTTGTCCTCAGGTGGCTGCTCGAGCTCACACAGCCCTGGGTTTTTTATCTGTTCTACATCTGGGTGAGCATTTTCGGCATTCTCTCGACCTCCCAGTTCTGGCTTCTGGCAAATGCGGTTTTCGACGCCACACAGGCCAAACGGACATTTGTCTTGTTTGGACTGGGCGGTATCGTCGGGGCCTTCACCGGTGGGGAGGTCACCAGTCTCATAGTCCGCTTGTTCGGCGTATCTACAGAGAACCTTCTCTTCTTTTGTATGATATTTCTCGGAGCGTGCGTCCTTCTCGTCAATTCCGTTTGGGCAATAAAACGCCGAGCCGATGTCGAGGTCGCGGTTCCGTCGCGGGCCAAAACCCGCCAGAAAGAAAGCTACGGTGATACGTTCAAGATGATCAAACGGTCACGCCACTTGATGTTGATCGTGGGAATCATCGCCATGACCATGGCAACGGCGTCATTTGTTGATTTCCAGTTCAAAACCGTCTCAGTCGAAGCGTTTCCCACAAAACAAGAACTCACATCGTTTCTCGGTCGGTTTTACGGACGGCTTAGCTTGATCTCGTTTCTATTTCAATTGCTCTTTAGCTACAGGGTTCTACGGGTGCTGGGCGTCGGCGGGGTGATACTTTTTCTCCCGTTTGGGCTTCTCGCGGCCTCGGTTGCAATGTTGGTCTACCCGGGACTGCTTGCCGGTATTTTTGTTCGCGGCGCCGACGGAGTCTTCAAATACTCGATCGATAAAACGGGCCGCGAACTCCTGTTCCTTCCCGTACCCCTCGAGGTCAAAAAACGAACCAAAATATTCATCGACATGTTTGTCGACCGGTGGTTCCGGGGTTTCGCCGGTTTGCTGCTCTTGTTGTTTGTCAGTGTTCTCGGGTTCTCCGTGCGTCAGTTGAGCGTGGTCGTCCTCCTCATTCTCGCGATTTGGATTACGATGGCGCTTCTCATCCGCAAGGAGTACGTCAACGCGTTCCGGAAGGCGCTGGAGCGAAGGGAAATCGACCCGGGAGAACTCCGAATCAATATCGCCGAAGCATCGACGCTCAAGGCCCTTCGTACCGCCCTGGCCAGCAAAAACGAACGCCAGATCGCTTATGCCCTCGAAATGCTGAGCGATATCCAGGACTCCGAGATTGTCGACACGATACGGCCGCTCCTCCACCACGAGTCCAATGAAATTCGACTCAAAGCCGCGCGGGTTCTTCAGGCTCAGGAGAGTGATTTCGTTGCCGAAATGCGCGAACTCTTGACCGACAGGGACCCGAACGTCCAGCGCCACGCGATGCGTTACGTCTGCGAACGGTCAGAGGGAGACCAGTTCGACTTGATGAAAAGTCACTTGGAGGATCCGGATCTCCGTATCAAGGCAACGGCCATGAGCTGTGCGGCCGAGCACCGAGACCTCGGCGTACGTGGTCTTGTCGACGACGATGTCATACGGCAACTGCTCGCCAGCGAAGGCGAAGACGCGGAGTCCGTGCGCTTACGAGTGGCGGAAGCCCTGGGCAAGTTGAACAACCCCAAATTCCGGGGCCACCTTCTCGGACTGATGGACGATCCGTCTCCTGTCGTTGTCGAACAAGCGATCCGAAGCGCCGGGCGGACCGGTGATCGAGAGTTTGTCCCACAGCTCCTCAAAAAACTCTCGGACAAACAGTACAGATGGCCGGCCCGTGACGCGCTTGCCGGTTACGGTGATCGGATCGTTGGTACGCTCAGCGATCACATCGTCGATACATCGGTCCCGGTCCCCGTTCGAAGCAGACTCTGCAGGGTTTTGAGCACCATACCGACACAACATTCGGTAGATGTCCTTATTTCGACGCTCGATCAAGTCGAATCGGTGATTAAATACCACGTCATCAAGGCCCTAAACAACCTGCGTGTACGCTCCCTGGAGCTCAAATTCCCTCGCGAACCGATCACCGACGCGCTCCTCGAGGAAACGGAATCGTACTACACGATTCTTCAGATCCTGCACATCGATCAACACCCCGACACCCCGGCGGGGCGACTCCTTGTAAAGGCGCTCGAAGAAAAGACCGACGAGAATCTCGAGCGGATCTTCAGGCTTCTCGGACTTCGTTATCCGGCGAAGGACATCTACAGCGCGTACCTGGGAATCGTGAGTACGCGAAAAGATCTCCGCGCCAACGCGATCGAGTTTCTCGACAATATTCTCAGAAAGGATCTCAAACGGTATCTCTCACCGATAATGGACAACATCTCTGACGATGCGAGAATAAGGAGAGGGCGTGAGCTTTTTGGCGTGACCGTGAACGACGTCAACGAGTCGCTGGAGTATCTCCTAAAGGGACGCGATCCCTGGCTAAAGGCCTGCGCGATCTTCACGGTTACAAAAGAATCGCCGCCGGAAATTCGAAAGCTCGTCGAGGAGTGCAGAACCGATCCTCACCCGGTGATCAGGGAAACCGCTTTTTTGGCCGCGAATCGATGACAGGGACTCGACGGGAATTTGGAAGGTTCTTCTTGATACGACCGGCGTTTTCCGCTAAATAATTGACAGAACTGAGGTAAAAATATGTTGACCATCGTCGAAAAAGTAATTTGCCTCCAGAACGTTGACGTCTTTTCGGAGATACCGACTGAGCAACTCTCTTACTTGGCCGCCATTGCCGAGGAGGTGACGTATTCCGCCGACGACGTGATATACAAATTCGAGGAACCATCGGATGCTCTCTACGTGGTGCTGAGCGGCAAAGTGCGTCTCCACCGCAACGAAGAAGAGATCGCCGTTGCCGAGCCCGATGACGCGTTTGGAACGTGGGCGCTTTTCGAAGACACTCCGAGGGTGGCAACGGCCACAGCGTTGGATGAGACCCGGCTCCTCCGGATCGATCGGGATGATTTCCTGGACATCCTCGCCGATCACGTCCAGATCACCGAGAACGTTCTCAAAACACTCGTAGGCCGGCTGCGAGGTTTGCTCGAGAGGGTCGGGGTGGACATCGCCCCAAAAGCGGGTAGCTGATTATGAGTTCCTCCACTGTGAACGCTGCCGGTTTTCTAACGCCCAATGGATTTCCGTTCGAGGTTAGGATAGCGAGAGACTAGGTTGCTATTTCATGTCTACGCATGACGAAAAAGAAAACGAGCGTCTCCGAGAGTCCGAGGAAAAATACCGCAAGATGATCGAACACGCTAACGACGCGATCTTTGCGATCGACATAAAAACCGCTGAGATTCTCGAGGTGAACCCAAGGGCCCAGGAACTGACCGGCTACACGGCTGACGAACTCGTCGGGATGAAGGTGTGGGACCTCCACCCACCGGAGGAGCGCGAGGCGGCCGAGGGTTTGTTCAAGAGGGTTTCGTCAACTGGTAGGGGGGGACGCACGGATCTGAGTTTTATTACAAAGGATCGAGCTTTGATCGCCGTTGATGTGAGCGCATCGGTCATCTCCTACGGCAAGAAGAAAATCATCCAACGAATTTGCCGCGACGTGACACAGAAAAGGGCGATGGAAAGAGAATGCGCAGAGCAAAGGGACTATTTCGAATACATTTTGAACATGATGCCCGTAGGGCTCGGCGTCCGAAAAAACATCGATAGTAAACCACAAGTGGAGTTCGAGAACACCAAGCTTAGAGAGATGTTTGGCGGCGACCGCCCGAGGCAGCGTTGTTGTTGGTACGAGAAGCCGCCCGAAGGGTCGCTGCCCGCGAAGATCACCGTCGATGACACGGGGGTCTACGCCGAGGAACGGTACTATCCCGACGGAAAGGTCTATCAATTCACGATCAGCTACTATAGAAATCAGGATGGCTCCTGGTCCGAGCTCCAGGTGGTCCACGACGTCACCGAACGCAGAAAACTCGAAGACAGGTTGGAGAAGGCCAAAGAGGATCTCGAGAAGAAGGTCGAGGAACGCACGCTCGAGCTGCGTCACAAGCAGGCACAGCTCGTCCAGTCCGAAAAGATGGCGGCGCTGGGGCATCTCGTCGCAGGCGTGGCACACGAGATCAACACGCCGCTCGGGGCACTCAAGAGCAACAACGACCTGCTCATTCGCGCTCTCTCGAGAATGAGGGGAGTCGTCGAGAATCCTGCTACGCCGGATGCGATTCGAAAGCACCCAGATATGTCCAAAATACTCTCCAGTATCGAAGACCTCAACGCGATCAACAAGTCCGCTATGAGACGAATCGTAACCATCGTGAAGAGTCTGAAGAAGTTCGCACGGCTGGACGAAGCGGAGCGCGACCGCGTCGATATCCATGAAGGACTCGAGAACACCCTGACACTGGTTCACCACGAGATGAAAAACAGGATAAACGTGCACCGGGACTACGCCGAACTCCCTCTCATCACTTGTTATCCCAACCAGATCAACCAGGTGTTCATGAACATCCTCGTAAACGCCAGTCAGTCGATCGAAGGAAAGGGAGATATTTTCGTAAAGACGTTTCGAACAAACGACTGCGTCGCCGTCGAAATCCGCGACTCAGGGAAGGGAATTCCAAAGGAAAACCTAGAGAAGATCTTCGATCCCGGATTCACGACAAAAGGCGCTGGTGTCGGCACCGGGCTGGGGCTTTCGATAGTCTATAAGATCGTCGATGACCATAATGGAAAGATCGAAGTCGAAAGCGAGGTCGGTAAAGGCACCTCGTTCAGAGTCATTTTGCCGATACAGTAATCAAGGAGGACTGCATGACCCAAGAAGAGGACAAGCTTACAGTGGTGATTGTGGATGATGAGGAAATGGTTCTTACGAGTCTTGAGTCGTTTCTCGATTTGGAAACGGATTATGTTGTCAAGAGCTTCAAGAATCCCATGGAAGCGTTGAAGTACATCGAGGGTAATTCGGTCGACCTCGTTGTGTCCGACTATTTGATGCCCGAAATGGATGGTATCAGCTTTCTTGGTGAAGTGCGAAAACTGAAACCCGATGTGCCGCGGATCATCCTCACCGGATACGCGGACAAAGAGAACGCGATCAAGGCGATAAACGAAGTCGGGCTGTTCCAATATATAGAGAAGCCCTGGGACAACGACGATCTCCTCATTATCCTTCGCAACGGTGTCGAGAGGTCCCGATTGATGCGGAAGCTCCAGGAGAAAATCAAGGAAATCGATGACGCCTACGGCGAGCTTCAAGGAATGCACAAACAAATACTGAAAACGTTCATCTGAGAGTGACATCCTCCACGGGGGGAGAAAGGAACCCGTCATCTCGGCCAAAACGCTGAATAATATTTCGTGGTATGTTGATCCTCACGCAAGCGAGACGGGCCAGCCCGGAGTCTATCATTCGTTCATGGGAAGTCTCGCCACGGCGCTCCGACACATGGGCGCGGAGGTCGACCCGGCGTGGCTGATGGGGACCACCGGCTTTGCCTTTAGGATCTTTGTCAACGAGGTGATGTGTCCAAGCGCCATGAGCGTCTTCAGCTGGGCGGCGATCCTACCGGAAGCAGTCGAACAGTCTGGTTACAGTTGCCACTACGTGAGTCGGCTGTGGGACGAGGGCGACAAGGAACAGGAGAGAAAAGCCCAGGCGCACGATGCAATCGTCGAGGGAATAAACAGGGGTGTCCCAGCCATTGTATGGGATATCGCGGAAGCCGAGTGGGGATTGATCGTCGGGTATGATGAGGAAAACCAATCTTACGACACGCTCACGTGGAAAGGTGAGCCATCGTCCCTCGCCTTCGAAAGGCTGGGACAAAACGGCATCGATGTCTTGTCCGTCACGATTCCGGGAGAGCGCAATAACCGGAGCCGCGACGATGCCGTCCTCAATTCTCTCAAAACTGCAGTCGCACACGCGGAACAAAAGGAGTGGGCCGATCGCCCAAAATACCAGGACGGTCTTCCCGCGTTTGACCTCTGGGCCACAATCTTTGATCGGTGGGCCTCGATCGTCAAACTCGGACGCGCACACAGGATCAGCTCACACGTGGCGACGTACGCGACTTATTACGCGGGACATTGGTACTCGGCGCGTTGCTACGCCCGGGATTACTTGAAGGCGATCGCCGGTCGAAACGAGAACTTGCTGAGAGCCGTGTTGTCATATCAGAATGTCGCTTCGCTATTGAAACCCATCTGGGATTTCTTCAAAACACAGAGCAAACCTGATCAACATACCCTCCACGTCATGGCCCGGAGCATCCGGGATGCTAGGGCCGCTGAGGAAGAGGGCATCGACAACATCAAGGAACATCTGGCCCGCTTGTAAGGGGCATTTCGCCGAATCACGGACTAGTCGTCCTCGTCTTCGTGCCTGAACCCTATCAGCTCAAACGGATTGACGATGCTTGATGTGATATTCCTCAGGTGGGCAGTGACTCTCTTCAGATACCGCACATAGAGCGCCGTCGTAACGGCATCGGTGGATTTCATCGAGGGGTGTTCCGTCTTGCTAAGACTCATGACGATCTCATCGCACTTCCCGATCATCCACAGACTCTCATCCATCAATTTCGCAGCCGCCTTCTTGTCCGAAGCCCGAAGCGCCGGCACAACGCCTTCGAAAAGATACGTCACGCCTTGCTCCAGTTTTTTGACATCGTCCTCGTAGGTTCCGGCGTCGAGCTTTTTAGGATGAGCTATGGCGAGCTCTGTGATGTTTTTTGTGAAATCCCCGATGCGCTCGATGTCAATAACAATGCTGGTGAGTATGAGCCCAGGTATGATGTTTACCTTGCCCGTTATGGCCAGGTGTTTGAGCACTTTGCGACGTACTTGCTGCTCGTACCTGTTGACCATCCGGTCCTGCTCATAGATGTCGACCTCGATCTCGCCCCCGTCACTTTCCCTGAGCGATTTCAAAGACACCTTGAACATCTCGTACGTCCGCTGCAACATCACGTTGGAATCGTTGAGCGCTTGGGTCAGAAGGTTGTCCGACCGCCAAAGCTCGATGAGTTCTTTGAATCTGAACATGGATCATCACCTCGCGAAATATATCAAGACAATGGGAATTAGAAAGAACACGACCAATATATACACAATTGGGACGAGCCGCGATTTAATCGACGCCGCGGCCAGCGTCTCCGAAAGATAAAGCGGCACTCGTTTTATCGGCCAGATCAGTATTATTCCCGTCACGTTGAACAACAAATGCGCAAAGGCAACGGTGACTGCCGCCTGGTCGCTTGTTACGAGCGAGGCCAAAATAGCGGTGATTGTCGTTCCCACGTTCGCACCAAGGGCAAATGGAAATATCTGTCTGAGTGTCAGAATAGACGCAGCGGCGAGCGGGACCGTAAGGGAGGTTGTTATCGAACTGCTCTGCACCATGACGGTCACAACGAGCCCAAGGAGCAATGCGGTAAACGCGTTCCGGAAAAGCGTCTTGTCAAAGAATCGCTCGATCTTGCCGATGACGAGCGCCCGAAGATTTACGACGATGAAACGGAGCGCAACGAACAAAAGCACAACCGCTATGATCAACATCAACACACCGGACTCGCCGGTAAGTTTGATGATGAGCTTCACTGACGGGCTTACAATCGTTTTCAGGGGGTTTATCAACTCCAATCCACCGGATTCCTCTAGCTGTCGCGCCATGAACGAGGAGGCCGAGCCTAAAAAGTTCGTGGCGAGTTGCAACGGAAATATGATCAAAACGGAAATCAGGTTGAAAAAATCGTGGATCGTTGCGGCGGCAAACGCCCGCCTGAACTCCGCGGGCCGCGAGATATGGCCGACCGACACCAGCGTGTTGGTTACGCTCGTGCCGATGTTCGAACCTATAACGATCGGTATTGCCCCCGATACACTCAGCGCGCCACCGGCCACGAGCCCCACAACCATGGACGTAATGGTAGACGAACTCTGGACGAGACTTGTCGCTAGAATGCCGATGAACAGTCCCGTGAAGGGATTCGAGGTCATCGTCAGCAACCGTTCGGCAAAACCCTTGCCAAAGAACTTGAATGAAGCTCCCAGTAGCGAGATGCTGACAAAAAAGGCATAGAGAAGTATCAGAAGCAGGAGCAACCGCACAAACGGGGTCGGATTGACCCGCCTGCCGCGATACGCAAGTGCCTTCCCGTCCAAGATCACGACGGTTCACCTCTCAATGGGTTAGGTTGTCTCCGTTGTGAACTGCGTTGTCGCTAGAACCTATATCCAGCCGAGAAATGTGTCAAGAAATCATGACGCTCGCTGGTCATCATTGTGAATGTGATCGGGCCCACAATCGTGTCCATCCCAACGGCAATCCCCCCACCATTGATGTATCTGTCGAAATCAAGGTCGGTATTCCATTCGTGGAACGTATTTCCTATGTTCCATCCCACCTGCAAGAACTTGTTGGGGAGAAACTCGATTTGGACCCCGAGTTGAAACACTTGAACGTGCTCGCCCGTGCGCTCCTGGTGTTTGAGCCCGAGGAAGGTGGCGTCTTCTCCCAAAAAGGTGACCGGTTGGTCGACACCACCCAGGTAAAATAGATATCCGGGCGGAGCACCATCGCCCCGCGTTGTGCCAACATAAACGGCCTGCAGCAGCGAGAGCCTGCGAAGGAGCGGGAGTACCAGCCGTTGGTCCAGGTAGTATCTCGTGAATGATACGTCGCTCCCCAGGTCACTGTCCGCCAACTCGGCGCTCAGATCGAGGAAGAATCCACTCGCGGGAAAAACCGTCCTATCATATGAATCGATGGTGATCTTCCCAAATACCGGAACCACCGTATCGTATCTGTCCGAGAACTCGATCGACCCCGTCTCTAGTGCCTGATCCATATACTCGGCCCGCACCCCTATCGCCGCGTTCATAGTGGACGAGAAGATCGATCCCAACATGGCTTCTGCGTACGAATACTGTGTGCGGTACGTCGCGACTCGTTGATCGCCTTCGAAGACATCGAGATCTCTTCTCGTCGTGTTGACCCGCGCTCTGACCCCCAACGCGCGCAAAATACCGGAATGCATAAAATACTTGGCATCGATCTCCCACTCCTCCGAGAGAATGAGATCCAACGCAAACGTCGCCCCGTAGCTGGAGTTATCTCGCCATGTCGTGTTGAGAAGGAGCATTCCCTCGCGGTGGCTGTCGTAACGAAACCCGATCCTGAAAAGGTTTTCCGTTTTTTCACTGACCCTGAGCGTAAGCCTCGATCCACCCTCGGTCGGTCCGATACCGTAAGCGACACGGTGAAAGAGCTGAGTGTTGTACACGCGATCGACGCCCTCTTCGATGTCGGATATCGTAAGCCGTCCAGGTAGTTCGAAATCCAGCTCTCTCTCGACCAGCTCCCGCGGCACACGGGCCAATCCTTCAATGGCGATTTCGATGACGTAAAACCCCTGAATTTTCGGTCGTATCTTGGGCGGTTCCGGTGACGCGAGGCGGCTCAGAGAATCGGCGAGCTGCTCGAGCTGTGGGAGGACGGCCCGCGCGGCTTTTTCCCCCTCGTCGATGAGCATTCGCCCTTTGCCGAACTCGTACAGCTCGACATCATGGACGTCCGGTTCAATTAGAATATCGCACAGTTCGCGCTGCCGATCGATCTCCGGTGTCATGAAGAGCGTTAGCGCCTGGTGCGTCATGTCGATGATCGATCTCAGTTCCGACTCATCGCGGGGTCTTTCGCCGACATCCACCCCGATAACGATGTCCGCTCCCATGTTTTTGGCATCCTCGGCGGGCAATACGCGTGCGAGCCCCCCATCGACGAGCAGACGGTCGCCGATCTTGATGGGTGCAAACACCGTGGGAATCGACATGCTTGCTCGGAGCGCCTCGGAGAGATGTCCACTGTCCAGTACGACGATCTCACCGTTTGCGATATCGGCTGCCAGACAGAGGAACGGAATCGGCAACTTCCTGAAATCCCGCGTATGCTGGACCGGTGTCGTCAGCCGCGCGAACGTCCGCGTAATGTTCTGGCCCGCGATGAGTCCGGACGGCAGCTGCACCTTTCGATCATCGATCGGCAACGAGATTTGATATCGTCTGTCCCAAATTTTGTGCTCCATAGCCAGGTTGCGTCTGGGAATCCGGTCGGTGAAAAGCTCGTCCCAATCGATCGCCAGCACCAACGACTCGAGTTCCGCCGTTGTGTACCCCGCCGCGTAGAGCCCCCCGACAATACTCCCCATACTCACACCCGTCACAAAATCCACGGGGACGCCTGCCTCTTCGATGACCTTGAGCGCGCCGATGTGGGCAATCCCTTTGGCCGCACCGCCGCTCAGCGCCACGCCAACCTTGGGTCGCTCCCCTTCGGCGCCTCGCGGAAGCAAGAGTAGACAGACCACGACGTGCAGGAAAACGAGGTTACGAGTTTTACGCATAATGATTTGAATGCTTAGCCATCCACCATCCCCGAGGGCGGGTGCATCTCTCCTCGGATAGCTGATTTTCGATTGAACATCTTTTCACAAACTCGTGCGTTTGTCATTTGGGAATTCGAGGGGAGGATCTGCGGGTTGAACCGCGGTTCTGACGATGTTCTCGTTGGCGAGCTCGGGCGCCCCACCCCAACATCAGACCCGCGATTGTTTTGCTGTTGAGGTGTCTCGGCCGACACTCTATGTTAGAATAGCAATTTGCACGCGCTCTTTTTTCCGTTTCCGACACAACCGCCCCCTGGGCCCTAGGCACACATGCAAGCGACCTCAGATCGAGCAGCTCGAAAGCACCGCCGACCGGTCATTCTGATCGTCGATGATGACGCCGTCGTCACCCAAAGCCTCAGCGCCTTTCTCACTCTGGAAACCGACTTCGATATCGTCGAAATGCAGTCTCCTTCCGAAGCGATCGAATTGCTCAAACGGAAACCGGTGGATCTCGTCATCAGCGATTTTCTGATGCCCGGAATCAACGGTCTCCAGTTGTTGGACGAAGCAAAGAGACTCTACCCCGATGTGCCCCGGATATTGCTCACCGGGTACGCAGATAAAGAGAATGCGATTCGAGCGATCAACGAGGTCGGCTTGTTCCAATACGTTGAGAAACCGTGGGACAACGAGCAGTTTTTGTTGGTCATCCAAAACGCGCTCAGGACGAAGAGTCTGCAAGAAACGCTTGCCAAGCGCATCCACGAGCTCGACGAAGTCCTTCTGGAACGAAGCAGGCTCCAACAGCGGGACGAGCTTCTCCGTGGAGAACTCCGTCAGGCCCAGCAGCTCCAGCGAAGCATGCTCCCCGAGACGCTCCCCAATCTAGACGGCGTGATGATGAACGCATCGTATTTTCCGGCACTCGAGATTGGAGGGGACTTTTACGACGTGATCCCTCTGGCCGATGACAAGCTGGGCGTCCTCGTCGCGGACGCCACCGGGCATGGAATCCAGGCCGCGCTTAGCACCGCCGTTGTGAAGTTCGCCTTCGCCCAGTTCACGCATTGTCCGGTGGGAGCCACGGAAATCATCAAAGGGATGAACAGAGTTCTTTACCGGGGACTCCCCGCCGATACCTTTGCTGCGGCCGCCGTTCTCGTTCTCGATGTCGATCAAGCCCGCTGCACGCTCGTCAACGCTGGGCTCCCGCATCCTTACCGGGTGCGGCGTTCCCAAAACGAGGTCGAACAGATTTTTGCCGAGGGGTTTATGCTCGGTGTCATAGAAGACGACTTGTATCAACCGGCCGAAGAAACGTTGATCCAGCTGGAGAGCGGTGACACGCTCCTTTTGTACACGGATGGCCTTAGTGAAGTCGAAGACGAGAATGGTGAACAATTCGATATGAGCCGGCTACGGGAAGTGTTGGTCGCTGGGAAGAACAACTCATGTGAAGATCTGTGCGACGCTCTCATCCAGTCGAGCAAGGAGTTTGGCCGGAACGATCACAAGTGGGATGACATCACCATCCTGGGAATCACTTTGAAATAACGCGGCGAAACAGAGACCATGAACCCGCCGTCACATCACAACTGGAACCTGGACTATCGTCAGGCCGTCACCCTCCAGGAGAGACTCGCCAAGAAAGTAAGACTCCGTGCGTTACCGCTCCGAAAGACCCGGTTTGTCGCCGGAGCGGATATCGCGGTGAGCAAGCGTTTGGAAATGCTCGTCGGAGCCATTGCCGTTCTTACGTTCCCCGATCTCGAGCTGGTCGAAAAACGGTTTGCCAAACGAAAGATCGCGTTCCCCTATATACCGGGGTTGTTGTCGTTTCGAGAAATCCCCGTCCTCATAACGTGTGTTCAGAAAGTGAAAACCCCATTTGACGTGATGCTGTGCGACGGTCAGGGAATCGCACATCCGAGAGGGCTTGGACTCGCCAGTCATCTTGGGCTGCTAATACGGAAACCGACGATTGGCTGCGCCAAGAGTCTCCTCGTTGGGAAATTTGGGGAGGTAGGAAACACGCGCGGCGCTCACTCGCCGCTCGTCTTCAACGGGAAACGTGTGGGAAGCGTGTTGAGAACCCGTGACGGTGTGAAACCGGTTTTTGTATCTCCCGGGCATCTCGCCGATCACGCCGGATCCCGGCGGATGATACTCAGCTGTGCAAACCGGTATCGGCTCCCCGAGCCAATCCGGCACGCCGACCGGCTCGCCGGTGAGGAAAAACGCCGCTTGGAAGCCCGCCGCTCGCGGTGACCACGCTTGTCGTAGATCATGTTTTGCGG
Organism: Candidatus Latescibacterota bacterium; assembly: GCA_020352495.1. GTDB lineage: Bacteria > Krumholzibacteriota > Krumholzibacteriia > WVZY01 > WVZY01. Next base: position 2,993,340 of record CP070677.1, on the reverse strand, counting down.
GGCGATGGTGGCGTCTCCGCTCCTGCTCCCCGCACGCGCGGGTAAACAAGCGTGCTGCGGAAGTCGCGTCAAAGCCACCATCGCCCCTTAGAAAACCACCTTCGTCCGCAAAAAGGCCGCGGGGACGCCGGGTCCCCGCGGCCTTTTCCACTACGAGATCGTATCGAAATCTTGTCCTACCCGACGGGCTCCTTCTCCAGGCGCCGGGTCTGAAGAAGTTGATAGTGATGTGCGAACTTCTCGAGCACACGCAGCCCTTCTTCCTCCTCACCACCCAGGTTGTAGCTCCACCCCGCGTTGTAGAATCTGCGCATGAACTGACCGTCAAAGGGCGCCGCACGGGCCACCTCGGTCGAGATCTGCGGAAGGTTTTTCAGACCGCTGTCCCTCGACTCGACGAGCAACCCTTCGAGTTTTCGCCTCAAGCGTTCTTCGTTGTACGCCCAAAGAGCCAGAACGATCGGCCGTGAGAAGAGCGAGAACCACATCCCGCTGATGTCATAACAGGACTCCCCGGGGGCTTTTCCTTTGGCGCAGTACTCGAGCCCCTTGTCACCGGTGAGGAGTACACCATCGTAATCGTTCTTCCAGTCGCCCTCGGAGAGAGGTTGGGCTTTGCGGACGCAAATATCAGGAAGGACCCTGTAGAGTTTGTCCAACACAACCCGCAAAATCACAAGCGACGTCCGGCTGAACTCGTCGACGGCGATACGGCTGACTTCCGACAATGGTTTGTCGACAACGAGCATGAAGCTTCCCGTTTCCCGCCTGGCGACCAACGCCGGTCCCCTAACCGAATACTCGCCAACTCCCCTCAAAAACTCGATGCTTGGAATCAAAGCTGCATCGAGGTCACCGCGTTCCAACGCCAACGCGAGCGAACCGAGCTCGTCGTAGACGAGTTCCACATCATCGTGCGGTGATTGGGTCAACCCAAAAACGAGAGGCCGTATCGCCAGTTGGTTCGAGGCTCCGATCCGAATCTTTTTCACGGTGAAAACACCTTTCCCAAGCTTCAGCTCAACAGAATTCCCTCTCGCACCCATCGCGCCAAACGTTCTACCCGCCTAAACATACGCTTCGTCGGTGCGCTTGGGTAATGGCCGCGCTCCTTATAGCACCGGCCCCCGATTTTTGGCAAGCAATATATAGTGAAAAAGCAATAACCATGCCCCAAGGTGTCGATCGGGCCAAAGTCCTTGCGCAGCAGAGTTTTTTTCTGGACAAATAGCCGGAATTCACCTATTCCTAACGTGTTGCTAGCGATTGGGGGTTGAAATGTCCGACGAGAGAGTCGGCCGGGGGCTCCTCTTGGCGCGTAACAACATTCTCTTCTTTGGGCTACTGGTCGCCCTAAGCCTCGCTTTTTTCTCGCTCGTGCGAGACAACACCTTTTGGCACACGGGGGACTATTTTTATCTCGAGCAGGCGCTGGACGTCCAGGAGTCCTGGAGCCAGATCTTTGTTTCTTACGCAACCCAACCGTTCCAGCCTTTGGTCAAGCTTGTCTTTTACCTCGAGTACTCGGTCTTCGGGTTCTCGGCTTGGAAATATTACCTCTTTAATATTTTCATCCACTCGATCAATGCGTTTCTCGTCTATTTCCTCGTCTTCACGCTGCTCCGGGACCGGCTGATCGCCACTCTGTCCGCCATCTTGTTTGCGTGCGCCGTTGGCAACTACGGAAAGGCCGTGATGGTCGTCTCCGGAATTAGCGACCTCCTCATTACGATGCTCACATTGCTAACGTTGCTCATCTATTTCAAGAACGAGCTGGAGAAAGGCGGCAGGGTAGCCTCGATTTGGTTCTTTGGAACCCTGGTCTTTTTCGTACTGAGCCTCCTCACAAAGCTCACGTCATTTAGCATCCTTGGGTGTATGCTCGCGTTCCACTTTTTCTTTCGGTCGGAGACAAAAAAACGTGTGCTATGCAAGACCTTTCTGACCATTGCAGCCGTGGCCTTTGTCGCGCTCTGTGCGAAACTGATCTTTTCTCCATATCTCCCCGGTCGCGAGACATTCCACTTCGACGTGCCTCTGGTCATCCGGCTTTTTGGAAGCTACCTCGTGCGAATGGTCTTCCCGATCCACGCGTCTTCTTTGGTCAGCGACTCAGGTCTCGTCGTGCGTTTTATCTACAACGTCGCCACTGAAATCCGCGTGATCACTTTTCTTTGTATATTGTCATACAGCATCTTTGGTTTTGTTTTCGGCAACCGCACCATTCGGTTTTTCATCACATGGACGTACATTACAGTCACGCCGTTCTGCTTTTTCGAGTTTCCAAAGGACTGGTTGAACATCCGTTATCTCTACCTTGTGTCTATCGGATTCATAATGATCCTCGCTTCGGGAACGGTATTGGCTTCCAGGCTTCTGTATCAGAAAGCATGGCGAAGGTTTCTTACCTATTCGCTTCCGCTGTTGTTCATCTTGCTCTCACAGTTCATCATCTTCCGGCTCGACAAGAACTATGAGAAGCTGGCAAATTCACATCCAGTTCCGACGCTGCGAGAAAACCTGATGACGAGGTATAACGATTTGAGAACGGGGGGTTCGGGGACTACCGAGGAGGGTCAAAACAGATAACGGACACTTGCGCCAGAAATGCTCTCCAGCTGTTCGGCAAGCCTGCTTTCGATCATTCCCGCAAAAACACAGTAACCATCTACCAACGAGCTGGTTGGTTCGTGGAGAAGACCGGTGATCTTTGCGATCGCCTTCCCATCACCCGCCGGAATCCTCACCTCGACCTTTAGGTTTTTGCCGAGGAGCAGCTCGTGGGTGCGCCGTTCGAGTTCATCCAGTCCAATTCGTTTCTTGGCTGAAATGAACACGGCATCCGGATAGCGTCGCCTGAGTCCAACCATAATGTCTTGGTCGATTGCGTCGATCTTGTTGAACACGTAGAGCGTTTGTACATCCGATTTTTTGATCGATTGGAGTGTCTGATCCGCCACTTCCATCTGCTCCATGAAACCCGGGTGGGAAGCGTCGATGATGTGGAGCCAGAGATCGGCTTCCGCGATATCCCCAAGCGTTGCCCTGAAACTCTCGACCAGGTGATGCGGAAGTTTGCGGATGAATCCGACCGTGTCGACGAGGAGAATTGGAACGTGGTTTGTATTTTCGATCTTCCGTGTGAGTGTGTCCAGTGTGGCGAAGAGCTGGTTCACAACAACGGCATCGGCGCCGGTCATCGCGTTCATGAGTGTGGATTTTCCGGTGTTCGTGTATCCGACGACGGCCACGACTGGAAATCCCTCGCGGGATTTGCGCAGAATGTCTTTTCGTCTGCCAAACGTCTTCAGGAGTTTCTTGAGCCGACCGATGCGTTCATGGACGCGGCGGCGGTCGACCTCGAGTTGTGTCTCGCCGGGGCCACGTGTGCCGATGCCACCTTGCTGACGAGACAGGTGGTCCCAGAGTTTACGGAGCCGCGGGAGCGTGTAGATGAGCTGAGCGAGTTCGACCTGGATCTTCGATTGCTGGGTTTTTGCGTGACGCGCGAAAATATCGAGAATCAACTCGGTCCGGTCGATGACATTGATGTTGAGGATTCTTTCTAGGTTTCTCGCCTGGGCGGGAGAGAGGTCACTGTCAAAAATAAGAAGGTTGGCGTCGAGCCGTTCGCATTCGAGTTTGATTTCTTGGGCTTTGCCCGGACCGATAAACGTCGCGCCGTCTATCCGGGTCCGTCCCTGAACGGTCTTGCCAACCACCACGGCTCCGGCGGTGGTCGCCAGTTGCTGGAGCTCGTCGAGGTGTTCTTTTTCCTTAGCGATCGAGCTATCGGGAAGGCTTACGCCCACCAGGTAGGCTCGTTCTACCAACTTGTCTTGAGGGGCAAGTTGAAACCCCTTCTTCACTTAGGCGAAACCTCCTTTCTTGGCTCCTGTCTTCTTGGCCAGGCCCTGTGTCCGCATGGACACCTTACCTGTCGCTTCCCTCTATATATTAACAAATTTCGGGCCGGAATACCGGGAAAATTGGCGGTTGAGCTGGGAGGGGCGCGGGATCTGGGGTGGGAGAGTTCGTCTCACTTGGGTTCGAAACCGGTTCGGGGATTCACCCCTTTTTGCGAACCCGCGGGACCTCCACCGGAATAGCCGTAGGGCACAACGTCCAGTTCGGGGAGGAGTACCGTTCGTTGTTACCTGTGGAACGCGTTGGGAAGAACGGGTCCCACTCACTTAAGCAAAGTCAGCTTGCTAGTACGAATTTGATTGCCCGACGTCAACCTGACGAAGTACACACCAGACGCCGCAGCCAACCCGCGGTGATCAAGTCCGTTCCACTCAACTGAGTGGCCCCCCGATGTGACGGTGCGATCGACCAGGGTCCGCACAAGTTTCCCCTGAGCGTCGTAAACCGCCAACCGCACGCGTGTCGCCTCGGGCACGGTGAAGTGAATCGTGGTTTCGGGGTTGAACGGGTTCGGCGCGTTGGGCCCGAGCGTAAGCTGCAGTCTGGGAGTTGCGATCGGCTGCGTCGAGAATAGTGCTCGGTACCCGTCCTCGTCGGTAACACCGACGCGGTAGCGCACGTGAGCTCCTGGCTCCACCGCGTCATCGAAAAAGGAGAACCGGAGCCCGTCGCGTTCGATGTCAGCTGTGATGAGCGAGAACGGACCGTCCCCGACGGCTCGGGATATGTCGAATGTCATATCGACGCCGGCCTCCGAGAGTGTCCAGACGATACGCACGCCGCCATCGACAACGTATGCGTCGAAACCAGAGAGAAAGGTCGGCACCGTTTCGCCGCATTGCGCGGGCGCGATTTGGAAGCCCCCGGCCGGCCAAAGAGCCGCTAGGTAGACGTACTCGCCCGCTACGGCCAGGCCTTTGGCATGGGGCGTAACCGCGCTGTTCACAATCACGGGGCTGGCGGGATTCGTGACGTCGATCACATAGAGACCATATGCGGCCACGTAGGCGTAGTTACCCGCTACGGCCACGTCATGGGCCGAGTGGGGCGTACCCACGCTGCCCACGATCACGGGGTCGGTGGGGTCGGTGATGTCGATCACCTGGAAACCGGAATCCTGATCAGCCAGGTAGGCGTAGTCGCCCGCTATGGCCACGTCCATCGCCCTGTCCGGCGTACCGGCGCTACCCACGATCACGGGGATCGCGGGATCCATGATATCGATCACCTCGAGACCTGAATAATCAGTTACATACGCGTAGTCTCCGGCAACGGCCACGGAAGTGGTTAGGGTAGGCGAATCTACGCTACCCACGATCACGGGGTCGGTGGGGTCGGTGATGTCGATCACCTGGAGACCGGAATATTCAGCCACGTAGGCGTATTCGCCAACAACGGCCACGCCGCTGGCATAGGGCGTAACCGCGCTGTTCACAATCACGGGGCTGGCGGGATTCGTGACGTCGATCGCCTGGAGACCGGAAGGCCCACCGGCTACGTAGGCGTAGTCGCCCGCAACGGCCGCTGTTCTCGCCATGCCGGGCGTATACACGCTGCCCACGATCACGGGGTCGGTGGGGTCGGTGATGTCGATCACCTGGAAACCCCAGTCATCGGTCACGTACGCGTAGTCGCCCGCAACGGCCGCGTCAGAGCTATGGTCGTGCGTATCCACGCTGCCCACGATCAAGGGGGAGATGTCGATCACCTGGAGACCGGCGACCTCATCACCCACGTAGGCGTATTCGCCAACAACGGCCACGCCATAGCCCGCCCCTGGCGTATCCACGCTGTCCACGATTACGAGGTGGGCGGGATGGGTGATGTCGATCATCTGGAGACCGGCGACCTCATCATACACGTAGGCGTAGTGGCCCGCAACGGCCACGCCAAAGGTAGTGCTGGGCGTACCCAGGCTACCCACGATCACGGGGTTGGCGGGATCGGCGATATCGATCACCTGGAGGCCTCCGCCACTTGCACCGCCCACGTAGGCGTAGTGGCCTGCAACGGCCACATCCCAGACATAGCCGCTCGGGTACGCGGTGCCCACGATCACGGGGCTGGCGGGATTCGTGATGTCGATCACCCTGAGATGATGCTCATCGGTCACGTAGGCGTAGTTGCCTGCAACGGCCACTTTATGGGCCATGCCGGGCGTAACCACGCTACCCACGATCACGGGGCTGGCGGGATTCGTGATGTCGATCACCACGAGACCGGAAGACCCACCGGCCGCGTAGGCGTAGTCGCCGACAACGGCCACGTCACCATAACCGCCGGCCACGTTGCCCACGATCACGGGGTTGGCGGGATCGGCGATATCGATCACCTGGAGGCCGGAAGGCCCATCACCCACGTAGGCGTAGTCGCCCGCTACGGCCACGCCAAGGGCCCTGTCGAGCGTATCCACGCTGCCCACGATCACGGGGCTGGCGGGATTCGTAATGTCGATCACCTGGAGAGCGGATTAATGAGCAACGAAGGCGTAGTTGCCGGCAACGGCCACGCACCAGGCCGTGCCGGGCGTATCCACGCCGCCCACCCAGTGGAGATAGTCCCAGTCCCCGTAATCGATACACTGAGCCGACGCCGACGCCGACGCCGAATTGAGCACGACCAGGAGAGCGACCATCGCCAAGACGACCTGAAAACGGCCCATAGTAGAGAGTGGGTCCATCAGAATACTCCTTGTGCTGACAAGCCTGATGCTGCAGATGTTGAATTCGTCATTGACCCGTGCGGATCATCAGTACGCAATCGTCCTCTGCCACCCCTCCCTCATGTAGGAGATACGGACATAACACCTTGATAACAGATCTTCTTGCAGGGATGCCAGGAACAATAGGGCACTGGCTTCATCGACAGACGGTTAACACTTTTATTATGAACATGTTGAGAAGCCAACCCGCGTCGAGAATTGAAAAGACCGACAATTGTTTTCGTGCAGTTCCCCTGTTTCTAAGTGTAGCACCAAAAATAAAATGGGCAATCACTTCGCCCATGTTGGGAACAGTCTCCTAATCATCCGGTTCGGGGGGCGCGTCGTACGTTTTCGCGAACCCTAGGAACCTCCACAGGGATAGTTCGCATCCATGAGCAAGCCCTTTGTCAAGTCAGAAGCGTGGGTTTATCGCGGGATTCTTCCAAGCATCCATTCGGCATCGCCTCTTCAAGACGCGCCACAACACATCGTCCGGGCCAGCCACAGTCAAAACGACGGCT
>CP070677.1:2978169-2986088 GCA_020352495.1 Candidatus Latescibacterota bacterium | reverse complement strand
ATCAAGGAGACGGTGGGCGAGTCGCGGGGGTGGTTTGGCAAGAAAAAAGCGGAAATGGATTACCGATTTGAAACCACGGGCAAGCCGTTATCCGAGCTCGATGAGTTCGAGCGTGACCTCGTCGAATTCATGATGGAACAGGCGGGCGATCAGAAATCGTTCACGATGGCGGGGCTCAAGAAGGCTGCATCAAAAAAACGGTCGAAGTTTCAAAAATGGTTTCGCCAGTGGGTCAAAACCGTCGGGGAGCGGTGCAAATCCTACGAGTTCTTCGAACCTTATCCGATCCGCGCAATGGTGCTAAACGTGGTGTGCGGTCTTGTCGTGACGACACTCGGTGTGTATATGAGTGTCAAAAGCGAAACTGCGGCCGGAATCCCCGCGATCATCCTCGGAGCGGTTCAGGCGATCTTCACCGTGTTCCTGAACCGACACACAATCGAGGGAAGGCGGCTCTATGTGGGATGGCGTGATTTCAAGAAACACATCAAATCCCTTGGCAGGGCACTCGGCCCCGTAACACTCGACTCGCGGGCGTGGTCAACGTACCTCGCTGCGGCCATCATTTTTGGGATGCACAAAAAACTGATTCCAAAGCTGCAGATCGCCGACGGAAGCGGGAACGCCGTATACCCGGTGTGGTTTTATGCGGCTCACGGGGGCGGTCTCGACCAGAGCTTCTCGAGTCTCGCCGACGGTTTCTCGACGATGATCGATTCGGTGACCACGACGGTGAGTTCGGCCTCTGGTGTCGGTGGCGGAGCGAGTGCCGGTGGGGGTGGGGGAAGCGGTGGTGGTGGTGGAGGAGCCGGTTAGACGGGCGCCCTGCAATTCGACGGGAAAGGAGCAGTGATCTATGGAATTCCGCAATATGGGGTCATCGGGTTTGAAATTATCAGCGCTTTCGTTGGGGGCGTGGATCACGTATGGCGGACAGGTGGGTGAAGATGCGGCTACGGAATGCATGTCAGCGGCCTATGAGGCGGGGGTAAACTTTTTTGACAACGCGGAGGGATACGACGACGGCAACGCGGAAAGAGTGATGGGGAAGGTGATCAAACGACAAGGGTGGAAACGATCGGATCTCGTGATATCGACAAAGATCTTTTGGGGTGGGAAGGGCGTAAATGATCGGGGACTCTCCCGCAAGCACATCATGGAGGCAATTGACGCGTCGCTCAAACGTCTCGACATGGACTACGTGGACCTGGTGTTTTGCCACCGACCGGATTATCACACACCGATCGAGGAGACCGTCCGGGCGATGAACACGTTGATCGCCCAAGGGAAAGCGTTTTATTGGGGAACCAGCGAGTGGAGCGCAGAGGAAATCATGGCTGCCTGCGGAGTAGCACGGCGAGAACACCTGATCCCGCCGCAAATGGAGCAACCCGAGTATAACCTTTTTCGGCGCGAACGGGTCGAAGTAGAATACGCTCGGCTGTACAAAGAGATTGGTCTTGGTACGACAATCTGGAGCCCACTAGCAAGCGGACTCCTTACGGGCAAATACAACAACGGCGCCCCCGAGGGGTCGAGGCTCTCTTTGAATGGATACGGGTGGCTTCGTGGTATGGTGCTTGGAGAAAACGCACAAGAACGAATCGATAAAGTAAAGGCCCTCGAACCGATTGCCAAAGAGCTCGGTTGTACGTTGGCGCAGCTCGCTCTGGCGTGGTGTCTCAAAAACCCAAATGTGAGCACGGTGATCACAGGCGCCACCACAGGGGATCAAGTCAAGGAAAACATGAAGTCGTTGGGTGTCGTGGAGGGGCTGACGGACGACGTGATGGAACAGATCGAGGGGGTCTTCCACAACAAGCCCACCCCACCACCGGATTGGCGGTGAATTCAGCGTTTTAGTCTGGAGACTGTGTCCGCAAGCTTGGCGCCGATGCTCTCTACCGCCGCCTGGGTCTTCGAATCGACGAGCGAGCCGTCTTCGAGGAAAGCCTTGTGCGCCTCGGACAACGCCCTCTGATCAGGCAACACCATGACCTTCATGTTCTCGAGCAACACCCTGAGTTGCGTCAATCCGCGAATACCGCCGAGCGCGCCCGGCGAGGCGGCCATGATCGCCGCGACCCGACCCTCGAAACCTGCATAAGCGGGTTCTCCTTCCAGTCGTCGTGAAGCCCAGTCGATGACGTTCTTGAGCAGTGCCGATATCGTTCCGTTGTTTTCGGGCGACGCGATGAGAAAACCGTCATGCGTTGCCAAGAGCCTCTTGAACTCGACGGCATTTGCCGGGAGGCCTTCTGCCGTCTCGAGGTCGGCATCGTAAATCGGCATCGGCAAGTCGCGAAGATCTACGTAGGTGACGACTGCGCCGTTCTTTTCCGCTCCCGCGGCGGCGATTTTTACGAGCTTTTTGTTGTAGGATCCCTTCCGTGCGCTGCCTGCGAAGGCAAGTATCCTTGGTTTTTGACTCATCTGCATTTCCTCTCTGGTTGCGGCGACGCGTCGGGTCCAAAGGAACCGGGGTCGTTGTGTCATCGTTGATTTTCGTACCCCAACGGACGTTTGGCAAGTGTGATCCCGACGGTCATGTTGTTGACGGTATCGCCATTCATCGAGCTGTGATCGCGGGGGAAGCCATAGGGGTTGACCCGGCGTTTTCAATTTGTATAGTTGTATACCGGTTGTCAAATGGGGAACTTGAACCGCTGAGCATGCTCTGGATTTCCCGGCAACGTCAACATTGTGCTAAAAGGACGCGCGTTTCGACGAGGTAGTCGACGAATATGCCCCGAAAACGAAAGAACACGACTTCGTCACTCGAAACCGGCGCGGGGGTGGACCGACTCGCGGAGGCGTTTCGGCGATGGGGATACCTGCGGGCGGATCTCGATACGCTCGGGAGGATCGAGCCGTTCGAACATCCGGACATCGTTGAAGCGACCGCTGAATCGGAGCCCACCGCGGTCGAACAATGGCAAAAGATCTACTGTGGGCCGGTCGGCGTGGAGTTCATGCATGTGATCGACCGGGAGCGCGCCCGTTGGATCCAACAATGGATGGAATCCGAGCACACAAGCGGCTCGCAAGGCGACATCCTCGAACGGATTGCCCGAGCCGAGCTGTTCGAACGATTTCTCCACGCCAGATACGTTGGGAGCAAACGGTACTCGATCGAAGGTGTGGCGGGTTTGATCCCGCTGCTCGAGTCGATTTTGGACGTTTTTGTCGGACATGGTGGTGAGACGGCGATGATTGCAATGAGCCACCGGGGTCGACTGAACGTCATGACGAATATCGTCGGCGTCCCGGCTGCCGACATCTTTGCTGGGATGGAAGATGTCGACCCAAGAAGCGTCTTGGGGGCCGGTGACGTCAAGTACCATCTTGGTGCTACGGGCACCCATCAAACATCCTCCGGAAAAACGGTCGAGGTACATCTCGCCAGCAATCCCAGTCACCTGGAGACGGTAGGTCCCGTGATCATGGGACGGGTACGTGCCAAACAAGATCGAGCGGGCGAGGATGCAAGACGAAAGATCGTTTGCATAACCCTTCACGGCGACGCTGCGTTTGCCGGTCAGGGTGTCTCCGCGGAGACTCTCAACTTGGCGAATCTCTCGGGATACGACGTGGGGGGCACCGTGCGGATTGTCGTCAACAACCTGGTCGGATTTACCGCACAACCTGCGGCACTCCACTCGTCGAGATACTCGTCGGACGTGGCAAGACGTCTGTCGATCCCCATCATCCACGTCAACGGTGAAGATCCCGATGCCGTATGTCGTGCGGGATTGTTGGCGATGGAATACCGAGGCAGGTTTGGTGATGACGTGATCGTGGATATCATCGGGTACCGGCGTTACGGCCACAGCGAGGTCGAAGACCCATCGATTACACAACCGGTTCTTTACAAGAAGATCGAAAAAAGGCCGATGCTTTGGGAAATCTACGCGAAACGAATGGGCGAGAGCGAGGAGTCGATAGAGAAACACCGTGAGAGGATCTGGACTGAGCTCGAGAGTCAACATGAGGAGGGTCGATCGAGACTCCACCGGCCGGTGTTACACAGGCTTCCGACCTACTGGGATCCATATCGTGGCGGGCGGTACATACCGGCCTTGGAAGTCGATACGGGTGTCCCGCGGGAACGACTTTTGGAGATCGCGGAGAAGACCTCGACGGTCCCCGAGGGTTTCAACATCCACCCAAAGATCAAGAAGCTCTTCGATCAGCGAATGAAGATGGCCACAGGTGAGCGTCTCGTCGATTGGGGTATGGCGGAAACCCTAGCGATGGGGACGCTGCTCTGGGAAGGCGTACCGGTTCGTCTTGCCGGTCAGGATAGCCGGCGGGGCACATTCAACCAACGACACGCCGTTATCATCGACACTGAAACCGAGGCGGAATACTATCCGCTTGCCCACCTCCACCCCGACCAGGGGCGATTCAACGTGGTGGATACGCCGCTCTCGGAAGTGGCGGCGCTCGGTTTCGAATACGGGTATAGCCGTGATTACCCCGATGCCTTGGTTTGTTGGGAAGCTCAGTTTGGTGATTTCGCCAATGTCGCGCAGCCGCTGATCGACCAGGTCCTCTGTGCCGGAGAGGACAAGTGGAGGCTGTTGTCCGGACTGGTTCTCCTACTTCCTCACGGATTCGAAGGGCAAGGGCCCGAACATTCGAGCGCGAGACTCGAACGGTTTCTACAACTGGCGGCGGAAGAGAACATCCAAGTTTGCCAACCTTCGATGTGCTGCCAGTACTACCATCTTCTTCGGAGGCAGGCGCTTCGCATCTGGAGAAAGCCGTTGATTATCTTTACACCAAAGGGTTACTTGCGGGCCGAGGTCGCCTCGTCGCCGATCGACGCGTTTGCCTCGGGTGGTTGTTTTCGTCTCGTCCTGGCCGATGACGAGGTGCAAAACGCGGATCGGATCCTTATCTGTTCGGGCAAGATCGCACACGAACTCAAGGCGGAACGAAACAAGCGCCAAGACGCCAAGACAGCTGTCATATGCCTCGCCCAACTGTATCCGTTTCCAAAAACCGAGCTCGCCGAGGCTCTCAGCAAGCATCCAAACGCCAGGAAGATCGTGTGGGTTCAGGAGGAACCGGCCAACATGGGAGCGCTCGGTTACGTGCGTCCCCTTCTTCAGCGAATTCTTGGTGAGAGACACCTGATAACGGTGAAACGGTCCGAGAGCGCAAGCCCGGCCACCGGCTCCATAAACGCACATAAGCTCGAACAACAAACGTTGATCAAGCTCGCCTTCTCTTGATTCTCTAACCCGGCTGGATCGAAATTGGGCATGTCGGAAATAGTCCTCGAACAAGTCACCCACTACTACGGGGCGGAAAGGGCTCTCGATAAGGTCGATTTGGCAATCGAGGATGGTGTGACGACCGCCGTCGTCGGGCCGAGTGGTAGTGGTAAGTCCACCCTCCTTCAACTGATAAACGGTCTCATCCGGCCCACCAAAGGTCGAGTCTGCGTCTTCTCAAAACCGATAGACTACGACGCGCTTCCCGGTCTTCGGCGGCAAATGGGATACGCGGTCCAAGGGATCGGCCTGTTTCCACACATGAGAGTGTGGGACAACATCACCCTTCTCGCCAAGCTCGAGGGCTGGAGTGCCAATCGAATCAGAGAAAGGGCGGAGTCGCTTTTGCAGGGCGTCGGAATCGACCGTCACCTTGGTGATCGATACCCTCATGAGCTGAGCGTTGGCCAGCAGCAACGCGTTGGGCTCTGTCGCGCAATGATGTTGAATCCGAGGATATTTCTCTTGGATGAGCCGTTTGGTGCGTTGGATCCGATTACGCGAAACGAAATCCATGTGGAATTCTTGAAGCTTCAACAAGCGGAGGCAAGAACGATCGTTTTCGTGACGCAAGATATGAGAGAGGCCGTGAAGCTTGCGGATCGACTTGTCGTGCTCTGCGAGGGCCGGGTGGTTCAACATGGCACATACGCTGAGATTTGCGAGAACCCGGCGTCCGATTTCGTAACGACTTTCATTGATGCCCAGCTGGGGGAGGAGGAGGGGAATGACATGGGGACGATTGATACTGTGGCTTTTGGTTACGCTGGGTCTGACGGGTCCTGTGGGAGGGGTCGCAGCGCGTGATGTCATCGTTGTGGGATCCAAGAAGTTCAACGAGGGATACATCCTGGCGGAGATCATTGCTCAGCTTCTCGAGGACCGGGGAGAACGAGTGGATAGGAAGTTTGGGTTGGGAGGTACGCTGGTGTGTTATGAGGCGTTGAGGGGTGGTCAGATCGATGTCTATCCCGAATACTCGGGCACGGTTCAAGAAGCGATACTCAAATCGGCGCGTCCTCTTACCTATCACGAATTGCAGGATACTCTGCAAGAAACACTAAATCTCGAGTTGCTGAGTCCGTTTGGATTCAACAACACATACGCCATCGCGCTCAAGAGGGCTAAAGCTGAGGAACTCGGGGTAGAGAAGATCAGTGATTTGACAAATCTGCAGAATCTTCGTTTTGGCTTTTCACACGAGTTTCTCAATCGTAAAGACGGGTGGCCGGGTTTGGCCGAGGCCTATGGATTGAGAGTCGCCCCGGTGGGGATCGAACATGGTCTTGCGTACAAGACCATCAACGAAGGCAAGATCGATGTTACCGATGTGTACTCTACGGACGGCGACATCGAGAAGTATGGTCTGACCCTCCTCGCCGATGACCGGGGTTATTTCCCGCTTTATCTTGCGGCGCCGTTTGTTCGCGGCGATTTGAGCTTGCGGGCACGGGGAGTTTTGGGAGAACTCGGGGGTCTGCTCAGTGAGACCAAAATGCGATCGTTGAACGCGGAGGTGCTGTTGGAGGGGAAGAGCTTTGCCGATGTCGCAACCGGTTTTCTCGACCGTGCGAATCTTCTCCGGGATTCCAAGGACCGGCGTGCAGAACCCGTCTGGCGGCGAATTCTCCGCCGCACGGGAACCCATCTCAAGCTCACGTTTATTGCGCTCATCGCGGCGATGGTCGTGGCGATACCGGGTGGCGTTGCCGTCTACAACATCGGACGTCTGGCACGACCGACCATCTACGGCGCCGGCATTCTTCAAACGATTCCGTCCATCGCGTTGCTGGCGTTGATGATCCCCCTGTTTGGGATCGGCGCTCTACCGGCGGTGATCGCGCTGTTCCTATACGCGCTGCTGCCGATTCTGAGAAACACGGCGTCGGCGCTATTTTCGATAGATCCGGTTCTCAAAAAGGTGGCCGTGGGAATCGGGCTCACAAAAAGACAGCGGCTCCGGTTTGTCGAGGTGCCTCTTGCCGCCCCGTTGATCCTGGCCGGCGTAAGGACGGCGGCGGTCATAAATATCGGGACGGCAACACTCGCCGCATTCATCGGCGCTGGTGGGCTCGGTGAACCCATCGTGACGGGGTTGGCGTTGAACGACACGTCGTTGATTCTTGAGGGAGCCATTCCGGCGGCGACGCTGGCGATCCTGACGGAGCTGTTTTTCGAAGGGGTAGAACGTCTCCTGGTGCCGAGACACTTACTCGGTAGGTCTTTTGAGTAGACCGATTCTTCAAATGAATCAGCGGGTGACGGACCGTTCGTTTCGTCATCCCGCGCCCGCGTCGCTCGGCTTCCCGCCTGACGGCGGGTGATCCTCGCTCGCTCCTGCGCCAGGAATGACGAAACGAACGGTCCGTCACGTCATACGTTCTCCTTCGAAGCTTCGCGAAGCGGCTGCAGGGTCACGAACGAGCTAGCCGCCACGCCTTTTTTTCCCGTCGGAACTTTGCGAAGCAGGCGCAGGATCACGATCCAGTCAGCGGTCACCTCTATGTTTGTTCTTGAAGCTTGGTGAAACATCGTCCGTTGGGATTGACCACCCAGAACCTGTTGCGAATGAGAACGAAACTGTGGGCGGAGGCTAACGCGTTTGTCTCAGCCGGCGAAGGTGCGAGTAAGAGCGGT
>CP070677.1:2965737-2978069 GCA_020352495.1 Candidatus Latescibacterota bacterium | reverse complement strand
GGTTCAGCAGCGAATTCTAGCACCATTCGGGGGGGCTGCCACCTATTTTTTGGCGTCCCAGACGAAGTCATCCAGGAACCGAGTGCTGAAGTCCGCGCTGAGGAATCGGGGATCCCGGAGTATCGCCCGGTGGAAATCGAGCGTGGTTTCCACGCCATCGATCACACATTCCTCGAGAGCTCTGTGCATCCGGCCGATCGCTTCGTCCCTCGTGAGACCATGGCAGATGATCTTGGCGATCATCGAATCATAGAAGGGAGAGATTTCGTATCCTTGATAGACGTGCGAATCCACCCTGACCCCCATACCACCGGGCAAATGGAAAAAACTCACGCGGCCGGGGGATGGCATGAATCCCTGTGCAGGGTCTTCCGCATTGACCCGACATTCTATAGCGTGCCCGTTAAAACGGATGTGTTCCTGGCTGATCGAGAGGGGGTTCCCAAACCCAACTGCAATCTGTTCCTTGATCAGATCTCTCCGGGTAACCATCTCGGTGACGGGGTGCTCGACCTGGATCCGCGTGTTCATTTCCATAAAAAAGAACTCGTCTCCCTCGACGAGGAACTCCATCGTCCCCGCTGAGTGATAACCCATCGCTTTCGCTCCGGCTACCGCCGTCTCATGGATCCGTGTCCTGAGCTCTTCACTGAGCGCAACACAGGGGGATTCTTCGATCAACTTTTGGTGCCGACGTTGAATCGAGCAATCACGTTCGCCGAGGTGGATCACGTTTCCGTGTTTGTCTCCGATGAGCTGGACCTCAACATGCCGGGGGTTCTCCAAATATCTCTCGAGATAGATCGACGGGTCGCCAAAGCAGGTTTCCGCCTCGGCTCTTGCAATGAGGAGATTGTTGATCAACGCATCCGGTGTGACGGCGACACGCATTCCTTTGCCGCCTCCCCCCGACGCGGCCTTGATCAAAACGGGATACCCAATGGTCTCCGCGGCCTCGAGCGCCGCCCCCTCGCCCTCCACCGACCCATCGGAACCGGGGACCACGGGGACTCCGTTCTCAGCCATCATCCGCTTGGCCAGCGATTTGTTGCCCATCTTCGAAATGGTCTCGGGCGACGGACCGATCCACGCGATTTGACACGATTCGCAGATCTCGGCAAATTCCGCGTTTTCCGCCAAAAAGCCGTAGCCGGGGTGGATGGCGTCGGCCCCGGTGATCTCCGCCGCGGCGAGGATACGGTTGAAGTTGAGATAGCTCTCGCTGGCAGGGCTCGCGCCGATGCAGATCGCTTCATCGGCGAACCTCGCGTGGAGCGCCTCGCTGTCCGCTTCGCTGTGTACGGCGACGGTGTTTACCCCGAGCTCCTTGCACGCACGCATGACACGGAGTGCGATCTCACCTCTGTTGGCGATCAATATCTTTCTAAACATGCGGGATAACGTAGCACAGGCTCGGGGCTGTGAAAACCCCGAATTATTTCGGCGTCACGGCGTCGACTTCCCCGGATTCGAAACCTTCCCACGTTTTGTCGGATGTGGCCTCGATCCCTTTGAGCCGTAGCGTAAGCTCGTGGGGGTTCGAACTTGCACGAAGCGCTTCCTCGAGCGTAACGGTCCCCTCCTGATAGAGCTGCATCAACGCCTGATCAAACGCCTGCATCTTGTGTTGAACGACACCTTCACGGATCGATTGCGCGATCAACGGGGTCTTCTCCGGATCGATGATGCACTCGCGAATGGTCCCCGTAGTCACCATCACCTCGACGGCGGGAATCATCCCTGTCTCATCGACGCGTGGCAGGAGACGTTGGCAAATCACAGCCTGGAGCGTGGCTGCAAGAAGGTATCTCACCTCTTGATGTTGATGGGGTGGGAAAAACGTAATGACTCGGTTGACTGTCTGCGTGGCGTCCACGGTGTGAAGTGTGCTGAGGACGAGATGTCCGGTGTCGGCCGCCTTTAGCGCGATCTCCATCGTCTCGCGGTCACGGATCTCCCCGATCAGAATCACATCGGGATCCTGACGAAGTATATGACGGAGGGCATCGTGGTAGGATGCGGTATCGCTTCCGACCTCTCTTTGATTGATAATACTTTTCTCGTCGCGATGAAGAAACTCGATAGGATCCTCGATGGTGACAATCGAGGAGTTGAGGGTTTGATTGATCGATTTGACCATCGCCGCGAGAGTCGTGGATTTGCCGCTCCCCACGGTACCGGTCACGAGAATGAGCCCTCTGGGACGGAGCGCCAGTTCACCGATCACCGGCGGGAGGTTCAACTCTTCGACCGACCGGATGATGACGGGAACGTGTCGGAAAACCATCGCAATCGTGTTTCTCTGGACATAGAAATTGGCGCGGAACCGTGCAAGACCCGTCACGCCAAATGCAAAATCAACCTCACGCGTGCGCTCGAATTTCTCGCGCTGGACGGGCGTAAGTATTTGTCTGGCAACCTCCTCCATGTCCTTTGGTGTCGGAGCGGGATGATCGAGCCGCTGGAGCTTGCCGTGCAGTCTAATTGTCGGCGGAAGGCCGGGTTTGATGTGTAGGTCCGAGGCGCCTATCTGCACCATTCGCTCGAGCAGCTGCTTGATTTTCATCGATCATCCTCCCCGTAACTTACGTAGGTTCAAGGAGAAACAGAGCCTGGCCAAACTCGACCGGTTGCCCGTTCTCCACGAGCACTTTTCGAACGACCCCGCGGAAATCGGACCCGATCTCGTTCATGAGTTTCATGGCCTCGACGATGCACACGGTCTGCCCCACCTCAACCTCTTGCCCCACATCGACAAAAGGGTCCGCGTCCGGGGCGGGCGCTCGATAGAATGTCCCGACCATCGGTGAGGGGATTTCTTTCAAGTTTGGTGCCAGTTTGCTCTCGTCGGGGACTTCGGCACCGACCGACACCGTCTCGCTCACGTCGTCGGATACCTCAGCGCCACGCGAACTTGTTGCCGAGGGGCCGCCCCGGTTCTTTGAGATCCGGATCCTGCGCTTACCCTCGCAAACCTCGAGCTCGTTTATCTTGCTTTCCTCCACGAGGCGAATCAACTCTTGGATCTCTTCCTTTCGCATCACATTCTCCTCGTTGTCGGCTTGACTGGATCAGACTCGAGCCAGGTATTTCCCGGTTCGTGTATCAATACGGATAACATCGCCGATGTCGATAAACAGCGGCACGTGAACGACGAGTCCAGTTTCCATCGTGGCCGGTTTCGTCCCCCCTTGCGCCGTATCACCGCGTATGCCCGGCTCGGTTTGTCGCACGGTTAGCTCGACGAAGTGTGGCAGCTCCACAAGCAGCGGCGTCTCGCCATCCATGTAAATTCCAATGTCCATGTTTTCTTTGAGATACCCTTTGGCCTCCTTCATCATCGACTCATCGAGCGGGATCTGGTCATACGTGTTCTTGTCCATCATGTAGTACATACCGCCGGACGAATAGAGGTATTGGTATAGGCGCCTTTCGACCCGGACCTCGTTCACACGTTCCCCCGCTCTAAACGTGTTTTCTTTTACCTGGCCTGTAATCAGGTTTTTGATCTTCGTCCGTACGAATGCCCCGCCCTTACCCGGTTTGACGTGTTGAAACTCCACAATGGTCCAATATTCCCCGTTGATGTCGAGGATCATGCCATTACGAAAATCACTGGTGTCCGCCATCGACCCGTCTCCTTGTCAAGAACAACAAAACCTTCGATACCCGCCGACGGCACAGCTCCGGCGTCATCTGAGCTAGATGGTAAAAAATCAGCAAAAGATTTTACAACGAAAATTGCGTGGAGGGTCGTTTTTTTGGCGGATTACTTTTGCATCTGTTTGAGCCATCGGGCGAAATGATTGAGGCCGTCGCTCTCATCGATCTGGGGTGGTTGGCTTCCCTGCGAGGCCTCTTTTGTGGTTTCTTTTGATCGCGGGGAGCCCATTTGCGGGGGCTTCGTCTCATCGCCATCAGCCTGTCCGGAAGGTTCCGCTGACTCCGTGCGCTCCTCCTCCGGTGCCGTGTCTTCTTCGACCGTTGTGACGTCACTCGTGTCATCCGGAGGATCGGTTACGAAATCGCTCTCGAAACCGTCATCGGGCTCGATGCTATCCACGGGGGAATACAATACCTCGGGCTCGAAGGACCGCTCGCTCGGTGTCCCGTCGGCCTCCGTCCCCTCATCACCAACGTCACCAACGAGCTCATCGATCGCCGCGGTGAGCTCGTCCTCGTCGCTCACCACGCCCGGTTGTTCACGCCCAGACGAAAGGTCGTCGAGCCTTTGCCGCACGGCTTCGTTGTCCGGTTGTTTCTTGAGCACTTCTTTGTAGATCTTCGCCGCCTTTGCCGAATACCCCTGTGAGGCAAAAATATCGGCCAGCGTTATCGAGGCGAGCTCTTCGGATGTCTCGATTCCGCCGCCGGAGAGAGACGACTCGTCACCGGCTTCGTCCGAACCGTCCCTTACCACGCGCGTTTCGACCTCCTCCCCTTCGATCCCTTCTCCCCGATCGCTCTCCTTGACGTCATGCTCCTCAACGACGTCCTCGGTCTTCGCATCCTCACCCTCGGCGAGAACCTGGCGATCGACCTCGACGTCCCTGAGGATCTTTTTGATCTCGTTGTTCTCGGGATCGATGGCGAGGATTCGCTCCAAATATCTTTGGGCAACGTCGAAGTGTCCTGCATCGGCCTCGATCATCCCGAGGAACTTGAGCGCGACGAGATTGTTGTCATCAAGACCGAGAACGTTTTCGAAGGTTTGACGCGCCGTCTCGTAGTCGCCCTGATCGTACAGGCATTTTCCTTTGACGACGTACCCGCTCGCGTAATTCGGATGCCGGGCGACACCCTGCTCGCAGATCTCAAGGGCTTCCTCGAGACGACCGATCTTTCTGCACGCATCGGCCAGGGGTACAAAGGCGTAGCTGTCCGGCGCGCGCCGGTATTTTTCGAAAAGATCGTCCAGATTGTGATTTCCGGGACCTGAGGGTTTCTTCACCGTCTCGGCCTCTCTAGCGTGTTTGCCGGGCGTCAAAAAGCCGCCCATTTTGCACGCTCTACGCTCATGACGACATTCGGTTTGCCACGCCGCCCCAACTCCCACGGCGGGGTCCCAAACGCTGCTCTAGGTTGTTGAATCTTTGCGCGTTAGACACGTCCGTCAAACCGGGACAAAACGTCCCGCCAATGACGAAAATTCGTAGAAAAGCATGCACTTACCGTGCCAACTCCCCATCCCCACGCAGGCCGCGGGCGGCCGGCGGGCCGGTCACTCGTACCTGAATGTCTCGGCCAACGCGATGAGTTCGCGGAAGTGCGGGTGCTTTGGGAGTCCAGGGGCGAAGACCAACAGATCGATGACCCAAAGGAGCCTGTCGCGTTCCTCGTAGACAAAAAACGATTGGTAATACCCCCCGGCAAGCGCGCGTGTGTTGCTACAGTAGCCCTCCATCTTTACCGCGGAGTATTTTCCGAGGCGAGTCCTGGAGAAGTCCACACGTGTTGAGTCCATCACATCGCCATCATACCGCTCCCACACGTACTGCTCACGCGCTTCGTAAAGCGTCGCCGAGTCCGCCAATGTCGGCTCGTGGTCCCAATCGAGCCAGAAGACTCCCAGCAACCGAGCGGGACCTTCACGAAGCAGTTCGACACCGGGAGGGTTGGTTTTTTCGCTCAACAGTTTGTAGAGGATGGGCACTTCCACGGCGAAACCGTAGGTCTCGCGAAGCCGCCGAGTGATTTCAGCATTCTTGTGTTTTAAGAGGTAATGACGAAGCCTGCTTCTGCAACTCTCTTCGATGGCCTCCACCAATTCGTCTGACCGCTCGGCGATGACTTCGGCAAGATCATCGCGCGATTTCGCCGTCACGATCATCGTCAGCTGACCGGGACCGGGAAGATTCTCCCTTTTGAAAATGTTTGCTTGACCGGAACGCACCTTCTCCACGGCACCTTCCCCCAATTGGGACATGATGTTCCGTCCGATGTCGGTCAGCGGGTCTGCGACACCGCAAAAAAGGAGGTTCTTTGTCGCGGGGACCTCCACCAGGTCGACGGCGCGAACATGTTCGACGTTGAACGGGCTCTCCTCGCCAATGTAGTAGTCGATCGTCCGGGTCAAGTGGGGCGTCAACATGCGAGCGACCGGGTCCTGCGCCCCTTCTTCGGTCACCACCAGCACGTTGGAATACGACCCTGCGGGTGGTATGTCCAACTCGAGACAGCCGGCAAAGAACACTAGAAGCAAGGGGACAAATCTTCGAGATATGACACGTGGCTTCACCATGCCACTGGTATATTAGGGCGAAACGAGATGTGTTCGCAAAGGAAATCGAACCGGGCGGATCTCGCTAGTCCTGCTCGGGATTGCACTTTTGCAGCTCGGTCTGAAGAGCCTCAACCTGTCTTTCGAGCAGCTGGACGCGGTAACCCTCCATCCTCGAGCGGAGATATCGCGCCATTAGAGAATCCACATCGAGCAGCGGGTCCGTGGTCTTCGCTACCGGTGGCCCGACGGGCTGATCTCCATAAATGACCGGTCGGAACATGCCCCTTCCGTACAACACGCCCTCTCCCGAAGGTTGAGTGAGACGACCACTCTCGGTAGTCGTAGAGACACGGGGCATCGCACTGGGCTTAAGCTCGAACTCTCCGGTGCCCCCGACGGGTTCGAACACCGACCTCATCAAAACGAAACCAACCGCGAGAACAAGCACAAAAGTGGAAAGCGCGCTCAAGGCAAACCGGGTGTTCCAGGCCCTCAACCACGATCGCTCGGAAGGAGCGCTCGTTTGCAGCGCGTGTTTTTCCTTGGCGAGCCTCAGCCGCAGCTTCCAATTGAAGTTCTCATCGGGTTCAACCGGTGGGATCCGGTGGAGCAGCCTCAGGCTATCGCTCAGACCCGAAGCCATGGTTTCGCACGACGTGCATTCACTCAAGTGCTGTTCCAACACCAGGCGATCCTGATCCGAGATCTCCCCATCGATGAAATCGAAGATTAGTTTTTTAGCCTGACGGCACTTCATTTGCCAACTCCTCCTAGAAGTCAGTTCCTCTTTCCAAAACAGGTTCTAACAGTTTTCGAAAATAGTTTCTCGCACGATTGATTCTCGAACGCACCGTTCCGAGTTTGAGCCCGGTTGCGGCGGCGATCTCTTCGTAACTCAGTTGATTGACTTCTCTCAACACAAAGCTCACCCGGTATTTCTCCGGTATTCTGCCGATCGCCTCGTTGATGATCTCCCCCAGCTCGCTGTCGTTGAACCGGGCGTCCGGTAAACGGGACTGGTCGACGAGGTCGATGGTCTTTCCCTCATCCTCGGATTCGCTTCCGCGACTCCACAACGAAAGGAAACGCGGCGCCCTTTTTTTCGCGCGGAGACGGTTTCGGACCAAGTTTGTGGCGATCGTGTAGAGCCAGGTGGAAAACTTGGCGATGGTCTTGTACTTCCCCGCGTGAATAAAGGCTTTGACAAACGTTTCTTGAGCCAGCTCCTCTGCTTCATCTTCATCTCGAACTAACCTGAATAAGTAATTGTAGAGACGTACCTTATATCGATCGACAAGGATGTCGAAGGAAACGTTGTCTCCCTCCGGCACCCTGAGGATCAGCTCTTCGTCGCTGAGCGTCTTGAGCTTGGACTTCTCTCTGAGCGAATCCGCGTGCACGCTCTTCCTTTCGTCGATCACTTATACCCCCGTCGCCCGTCTAGGTTCCCGGTCAACCGGCGTTATCCGGTCCCCGAAGACCTGATTTTGCAACGCCATTCCTTTGTCTCCACGCTCATCACGATCCCGCGGAGGGCCACGTTCCCCTCTTTGGTTGCCTCCCAGTCGTAGATGACCCGGAGGCGATCGGCGGCACGGCCTTCCAAAAGGAGGGGCCAAGTGATTTCTTCGAGCCGCCGGTGACCCGCTGCGAACACCACCCGGAATGATTCTCCTCCGTACCGACCCGTGAAAACCACCCGGCCTTTCGAGCCCATTCTGAACCCGAGGTCGGTCATATCGTCGCAGGACGGTCTACCCCCCGTTGCCAGAGACACCACCTGTTTTATCGCGAGATCGGTTTCGAGCATTTCCCGCAACATCCGATCGGCGTCGTCGGCCTCATAGTACTCTCCCCGCTCCCTATCGATGATCCGTAACGTGTCGGCCACCAGTGAGAAGACAAAATCCTCGCGTTGGCTCCCGAACAGGATGCTGCTCGTAAACTCGAATACGAACTGGTCGGGAGGCCTGGCATCGACTCGGATCTTCCCCCGAACCCTCCGTTGTTTCGCGTCGATGGTTGCTTTGCCATGTAGGGTGAGCGGTTTCTCGAACCCCGAGGTACGGTACAACGAATCAAGTACCGAGCACACCGTTCGCTCGGTTCCAAGGCGGATCGCCTTCGAGCCGCATCCCAACGATGACAAAACCCACAACGAGAGACAGAGCATCGCCACGAGCGTCCTTTCGATCCACCGGTGACGATTCCTACTCCCCGAGCCGTTTTCGTGTGGCATCGATCTTCTTCCGAATTTCATCGATATCGGTGGCGTCGTCTCGAAGTTCCATCGACTTTTCGTACGCGCTCAGCGCGTCGCCCAGGCGGTCCAACGCGGTGTACACATCGCCAAGATGTTCGAGAATCACCGGATCGTCTCTGACGAGGCTCGACGCCTTCTCGAGCTCGACAACCGCCCGGTCGTAGTCACCTCCCATAAAGTACACCCATCCGAGACTGTCGATGTAGTACCCGTTTTCTGGATCCTGTTCGAGAGCGGTGAGAATGAGCCGTTCGGCCTTTTCCAGATCCGTTCCCATCAAGGCCAACAGGTAGCCGTAGAAGTTGCATGTTGTTGGATCCGTGGGCTGGAGGTCGTGAAGCGCGGCGAGATGGGGCTCGGCATCCTCGTACCGCTCCATTTTTTCCAACACCGCCGCCAGGTTGAGGAGCACGCGCTCGTCGTTGGCGCGGACGCGATTTGCACGGTTGAGAAACTCAAGTGCGGATGGAAGTGAGTCGATGCTCTGGTAGGAGATGCCGACCAGATACAACCCTTCGAAATCGTCGTTTCGCACAACGGCGGCCGCAGCGTCGAGGAGACGGGCACCCTCATCCGGGCTCAGCTCGATTCGCTCGGTGTCTTCCGGCGTAAAAGCCGAAGACGATGCGAAAAACAGCGCAAGATGATTTCTGTAATCCTGTGGCCCGAGACGAATCGCTTCCCGGTAGTAACTCAGCGCTTCCGACGACTTGCCTGCCCTTGCCGAGATCTCGCCCAGAACCCTTGCCAGCTCCGGGCTGTTGTCGTTTTTTTCGAAAAGCGACTGAAAAATGTCCAACGCATTGTCGTAATTCCCGGCTTCATAGTAGAGTCTTCCCAACCGAAGAATCCCGTCGTGAGGAAGTCTCGAACGGCGGTTCTCCAAATCCAGCAGACGTATGGCGCGGTCCAGTTCGCCCTTCTCGATGTATATGTCCGATATCAACTTGACGGCTTCGTAGTTGTCGGGATTGACGTCCAAGAGTTCCTCAAGAAGAGACTCCGCCTCTTGGTATCGTTCGTTTCCGATCATGATCTCCGCCGCCGCCATCACGGCTTCGGAAAATCCCGGTCTCAACTTTGCGGCGTTTACAAAAGCATCGACGGCCTCATCGTTTCGGTTGAATTTTTTGAGCAGCAGCCCGTACTGGTAATGCAAAAAAGGATGACCACGTTCGATCCGGACCGCTTTGCCATAGGCCTCGAGTGCGTCGCGTTCCCTTCCCAACTCGGTGTAGATTGTCGCCAGGATCCTCTGGACTTCGAATGACGGCTCGCCATGCGCATCGAGCCGTTCTAGATACGTCAGGGCTTCTTCCCTGAAAGAACGCAAATAGAGGATTTTGGCCTTGAGAAGTACGGGGTGGAAGCTGTTTTCATCTTTTGCGATCAGTTCGTCCACAATCGGTTCGCACTGTCCGAGTTCACCCACACTAAAATAGGCCTCAGCGAGTTTCTCACCGATATGCGCGTCGTGAGCGCTCTTCTCCCACGCGGATTCCAGGTGTGTGATGGCCGCTCTCGCGGAACCGCTCTCGAGCAAAAACACACCCACCGTGTAGTCCGCGAGCGCTTCCGCTTCCTTCCGCGGATCGGGTGCCGGAGTCTCGGACGCAGCGCATGCGGCCCCGCGTCCGGGGATACCGGTCGCCGGACAGCCAAAACCGACCACCACGACGCAGAACCAGATCGCCACACGTAGGCTCAATTCCACAGCGTTTTTCATCGCTCACTCACATCGGACAAGAACCGGCAATCTGTAATGGAAACACCGGGTTTCCCGATCGATCGTCTGCCTGGATCCAAGTTTTGTCGCACCAGATTTGCCTTTGTTTCCAGCCGTATTTAATATATCTTATAAGAGGTTTGCTATGACAGTGCAACGATCTTTCCGTCTCCTTTTAGTCGTTCTCGTGACCGCACTGGTCTCGCCGGCTTGCTACACCCTTATCAAACACCCAAAGGTAATAGAGGAGGGTTACCAACAAGAGGTTCGGGATCGTCAGTGCACCAACTGCCACTACGAGGATGAGATCTGGTCGTTTCATCATCCCCCGAACCACGGAAGTTACCCCGGAGTCCAGTACTACGATTGGGGGTACTACTACCAAGTGCCGTGGTGGTACGAATCTTATTGGTACTACACTCCGTCGAGTTCCGAGACCGTTCCCCTCCCAGGCCGGACTTATCGCCCCGCGGACGATAAGTCTCAAGTTGGCCCCTCCGGTCGAACACTAGGCCATCCCCCTGACAGCAAATCATATGGATCGTCCGTGCGGACCAAAACGAGCGACAAAGAGAAAAAGGGAGATACAAAAAATGAGAAAAGCAAGAAACGCACCGTCAGACCTCGGGGGAAAAAAGAAAAAGAGGATGGCTGATTCCCCAGTTCCCGTATCAAGGACCACGACCCGCCCGCGTTTTGGAACCTTCGTATTTGCCGCGTTGGCCCTCACCATACTCGCCGTCCCCGTCTCGCGTGCCCAGGAAATCAACGAAGCGGTGACAATTGAGGATCTCGGTTTCACGGGGCGCTTTACCGTGGGCGCCCGGCCGTCTGCGTTGGCGGGGGCCTACACGGCCGCCGGGGAGGATATATATTCATTGGTATACAACCCGGCGGGGCTGGCGCGGATTCGCCGAATCGAGACCTCGCTCGGTTTTCAACACAAAAAAAACAACCTCACAAACGTTTTCTACGGGAACGACAACGAGGTCGATCTTTCGTCCACGAGACTCGATGCCTTCGCCGCAGCGTACCCCGTCCCCACCTACCGTGGAAGTCTCGTATTCGCCGGCGGGGTCTACCGTGTGATGTCGAGCGATTTTCAGATTCTAAACCGCGGTTTCAACACCGTCTCGGAAACATTCGACGACTATCTACTTCAACAGACGGGATCGATCTATAGTTACAATGTGGGCTTTGGCGTCGATCTCTCACCGGCCATTTCTGCGGGGGCCAGCGGTTTCATGATGGACGGGACGATCAAAGCGCTGACCCAGTTCTCGTATGCGTATCCGCCACCGTTCGTTCCCGGTGAACAGGAGAGCGAGTTTCTCCTCGATGATGCGAGGGTCGATCTCGACGGCTACGGAGCGACCATCGGAATCCAGTATCACCCGCTCTCGCTGGTTCGTTTTGGATTGTCCGTTACGACACCGATCAAGATCAATTTGAGCGGAGACGCCATAGAGGAAACAGCTCGGTATTTTTTCAACGCACCCGGTGAGTTCACGAGCCAGCGGTTCGCCATCGACACGGACTACAAGATCCCGTTCCGGATAAACGTCGGTTTCGCTCTGAGCACACCGAACGTGCTTTTCGCTGCCGACGTGGGATATACAGACTGGGCCCAGGCTGAAATCAACAGTCGCCAGCTCAAAGACGAGGACCTTAGGCCGATCTTCAATCAAGTCATCGACATTCGTGCCGGGGCGGAACTCGTCCTCCCCTTTATGCCGGTCCGTGTTCGCGCCGGTTACGCGTACCTCCCCTACGGGCTCGAATATCTCCAGGCGGATCGCATCGCCGGAAACGCGCTCACCAAGGCGGAGGTTCAGACTCAACGACAGATCTACGCGGCGGGATGTGGTTTCCTCTTGGGTCGTGTCTTGATCATAGACGCCGCGTACGAGTACTCACTCGGAAAACGATCGATCGGAACCCTGGTCGATGATCGAACGTCTCATCGCCTGATTCTCACGGGGTCTTACAGATTTTGAGGGTCGCAGGCCGTCCACGCAGCCACACGGGAAGCGTGGTCATTCCGAGGCCCTTTGCGCAGGAGCGAGCGAGGATCACCCGCCGCTAGGCGGGAAGCCGAGCGAAGCGGGCGCAGGGCCACG
>CP070677.1:2956870-2965637 GCA_020352495.1 Candidatus Latescibacterota bacterium | reverse complement strand
GGCGGGTAGCCGAGCGAAGCGGGCGCTGGATCGCCAGGAACCCCTCTTTCGGCTCCTGCGCAAGGGATCGTCAAGAACCCCTTCTATGTCTGCTGCGTATCGAGGCACAGACAGTCAACCGGACCAAGACGGCGTTTACCCGCTGCCGACAACGTCGGCGTGACGCTGATAGTACGCGCGCCCCAACCAGTCCTTCCACCGCGACAAACGCGGAAAATAAACGATAAACATCCCCGCCGAGACGGCACAAAGCAGGTAAAAATCGACGCGCTGTCCCCCAATGAAGAACAACACGAGTCCCAACAAGGCGGGGACCTCACAGATTGCCCCGGTGACAACCGCCGCTCGGCTGAGTTTCACGAGCAGCGTTTCGAGCGGTTCGTCGGGTGACCTTTGCAGCAGATTCGCCCGCACGAGCCGTGCCACCGGTATGAACACCAGCCCCCCAACCAGAAACACATAACGCGGGATGTCCAAACCGGTCATGGGAGCGAACGATTGGGCCCCGATGTTCAAGAACTCGACGATACCCGCATAGATAAAGAGACTCACCACCATCGACACGTTGATCAATGCGGCGATGCGGTACGCGGTCTGCGGATCGTAGGGGTCTCGGGAATTCACGGCTACCTCCGATTCGATGGTGTCACTCGAATATTACGTCCACGAGCGACTCGAGATCAGGCACTTCCAAATCCGGAACGGCAGAAGCTGATACAGTGGCACCGGAGCCCTGCTTGCCGGCTCGCCGGTTTACCCATACGGTTGCAAGCCCCATTGCCTTTGCCGGAACGACGTCGTGATAGACGCTTTGGGCGACGTGCAAGATCTGTTCCCGGGGATGACCAATCCTCCCCAGGGCAAACTCGAAGGTCTTGAGAGAGGGTTTGTAAGCCCTGGCCTGCTGGGCTGTGATCGTCCAATCAAACGGGACTTCCAGACACCGCGCCGTAGCTGAGAACAGGTTGTCATCGATGTTGGAGATGATTGCGAGCTTGTATCGTGTCTTGAGCTTTTTGAGTGAATCGAGCGTGTCGTGAAACGGTTTCCAGTCCTTCAAAGAATCGGACAAACAGTTGAGCTCGACCGGGGTTGCGTCGAAGGAGAACCTGAGACTCATCTCAGCCATCACCAAACGCAGCACGAGCCTGTAGTCGAGGAACTCACCGTCTTCGTGTTTGGCCTCGACGCGTGCGAACGTCTCGAGAACTTCCCGATCCGTCACATCAACCCCGTGTTTGGCTAGGACGGGACGTACGGCGGTGAGGATCCCGCCTTCCCAATCGATGAGCGTTCCGTAGCAGTCAAAAGTGATTACCTTGAAACGCGCGAAATCGAGCATATGGATTACACCTTCTCTTCGAGGACCTGAAGAAACCGCTCGATGGTCACCGGAGCGCTGCCCTCGTAGTGATTGTTGACGTTGACAAAGGTGCGGATCCCACGTTGGCTGTTGAAACGGGTTATACGGGCGGCGGCAGCGAGTCCTTCCGGTTTTGGCTCAACGACCCGGTTCCACACTTCACCGGTAGCCTGTTCCATCTCGAGCCTGTCACCACCATGCAATCGAATCACACAGTGATCCGCCGTCGCTGGCTGGTATTCTTCGAATACCTCCCCGATGGGAGGCATATAATACCCTTCGATGTAGACAAACCCGATGTTGTGTTTGCCCAAAAAATCAAAAAAGGCCGGAGAATAGTAATTTGGGTTTCTTGATTCGATCGCGTACTCGAATCCTCTTGGCGCCGCTGCGATAAATTCTCCAACACGGTCGAAAAACATCTCTTTTGACGGCATCTTTTTCCGATTGAGATACTCGAACTGAAACATGATGGGGCCGAGTTTTTTCTCGAGTGGGGCGAGGCGGTCCAGAAACCGCTCGAGAAGCTCGACATCGAGAAAATGCTCATTTGGTTTTCCGGCGTATTCGGCGTGGCGTTTTGGCTGTCTCGAATAATAGTGGGTAAGAGTGAGTGAATTGGGCGCCTTGACGGTGAAGACAAAATCATCCGGGACACTTGCAGCATACGTCTTGACGGTTCTCGTCTCGGGCAATTTCAGCCCCCCCGGAAAAAGGCTCCAGAACCACTGATCGACCTCGACCGAGTCCAAGAATCTCGCGTACGCGGGAAGGTAATCATCCGCGCGATAGTTTTTTCCTTTGTCGTAGTACAGCCCCTTCCACGAATCGTACTTCCAAGAGCAGGTACCGATCCGCACGTTTCTTTCGAGCGACCTGGGAACTCGGATCTTCACATTCTCACTCCAAAGGGCGCGTGACTTCCATTAGGCGGATAGACGAGCCGTTATGCACGTCAGTGAGAGATCGACTCGATCGCGCTCGCCAACTGGCCGGCTTTCTTCGATCCGATCAGGAGTTTCTTTCCGTTATCGTACTCCAGTTCGACACCCTGGTTCCCCGACACATTATAGGCCTTCTTGCCAACACCACCCCGGATTCCCCAACCTCCATACTCCCTTATGGGGCGATAGGTTCGCGCCTCACACCTCGCCACCCCCGCAAGCGGTATCTGATTGAACCTTCTGTGAAACGGAATGAACCGGACAAAGAGACCGTCGGGGCGCACCTCGGTCACCAGACGGCCTTCGAAGAAGATATAGAGAAGGGCAACTCCAAGAAGAATGTAAAGAGGGCCAACAATCAGCAGCGCTGTGTCTCCCATCGGCCGGTCGCCAAACGGCTCCCCCAGTATGATCTGTTGAACGATCGCCCAGCCAAAAAGAACTATCATTGCCGCTCCACCAAGAAACGCCAAATACACGAGCTTGTTTTCGCGGAGCCGCTGTTCTTCGTAAAAAATCGCATTAGGACTACGGGGCATAGCGGAATCCAACCTCCGTTTTGCGGTCACTCGATCGTCACGGACCATTCTACGCGCTTCCTACCGACGAGATGACACCTACCGGCAGGCCTCGCAGTGTCACTAGAGGATAACACCGACGGCGGGTCGTGTACTGCATAACATTAGCGTCCGTATCCGCGCGCGCCGAACGCAGAACATGAAGCGAGATCACAAAGTTGGCATTGTCGGATCCTTATCCGGCCAGAGTCGTGGGTTCCTGCGTGCCCACCAACCCTTTGCGCGGAACGAGCGAGGATCACCCGTCGTCAGGCGGGAAGCCGAGCGAAGTGGGCGCTGGGTTGGTGGGCACGCAGGAACCCACTAACCCCGATGCCTAGTCCGTATCCGTACCAAGAAAACCCAAAAACGCCCTCGCGAGCTCCTCGGCGAGCACGGCGTCGGTAATCGGAACGGAGGACGACGCCGTCACTGACAAACCGGGAAACAGAATCCGATCACGGACTGTGCTCGCCACCATTTCCAGTCCGAGGCGGACGGCGATTTCGGGTGTCGGGTGGTTGATCTCGGCTCGCCTCCTCTCTATCTGTTCGACAAGCGTCGGCACTGGTTTGGCAAGCTCCCGTGCCCTTTGTATCGGCCGGGATGCCCCGGTCGAAAGCGAACGTATGACCAGCGCTCTCAATGCCCCACGGTGCCGGCGATGTGTCTCGACCAGAATCCGGATCGTCTGACGGACAGTTTGTTCCAAGGGAAGGTCCTGACAACCACTCTCGCTCTCGCACCGGCGTATCTCCGAAACCATATCTTCGGAAAAAAGCTCCCCAAGATAGTCGAGCAGTCCGTCCTTATCCTCGAACCGCGCGTAGAACGCTCCCACGGATGAATTTGCACGCGCGGCGATCTCGGTTACCGATATCTCGTCGAAGTTCTTTTCGTCTAGGAGTTCACGCACAGCGTCGAGAAAACGACCAAGCGTTTTGCGGCTTCTGGCTTGTTTCGGTGGCCTGAGAAGGCCTCTTGGCGAACGGACGACCGACGACCGAGTACTAGTCATAATCTTTAAGAATCAATATTCTTGTTCTTATATTGTCCATTCAAATACTTTACTTTATTCGTTTGATCCTTCCGAGTCCTCCAACGTGCGTTCTCACGTTCTCCGGGTTGCCGTGGTAACGGATGCTCCCCATCCCATTGACCCGTGCATCAAGTCGTTTGCCCGCGTGGACTACCACGTCACCGACACCGCCGAGCGTCACCTTGACGTCGTCGGCGATCAACTCCTTGAAATCCAGATCCCCCACACCCTGCAGATCCACATCGAGTTGGCCCACGACCCCCTGGAATCTCATTTCGCCGACCCCGGGACAGCTTATCTCCAGATGTTCGTTGTCAAGGACACCACCCTCGATCCACGCTACGCCCTTTACGACAACCGAGACGAGCTTGGGCATCATAATGTCGAGATGAATCCCACGATCCGAATCGATTCTGCGTTCGTCCTCCATGTCGATGACCAGGCTCTTTTTTCGGACAAAGACTTCCACACGATCGATCAGATCCTCGCGAGCCTCCAGCTCAACCCGGAATTCCGGCCCAATCGTAATCTCGATTTCCGCTACCGCGTCGACCCGGATTGCGTCAAATCCCTTCAGGTCGAACGACTCCTGCGAGACGGAGTGTCCCCCTCTGCTTGAGCGCTTCTTGGCATAGGCGTCAAGGTTGCCAGACATGGTGGTCGCCAACAAAACCACCACAGCCACGACGATGAGCGTCGGCAACTGTCTCGCCATCGAAACGGACCGAAACCGATCAAAGAAATGAACGGTCATCACTTTCACCCCTCTCAAAGGAGTCCAAAGAAGAACACGAATTCGTGTTCTATTTATTTGCCTCCGGACCCACATGTCAAGAAAAGAATCGACCACATCCTACCGTTTTGTTTTGGTTTAACTTACGAATATGGGGGGTCGGAGGTTGCTTCGGTCTTGCAGTTCAATAGTGTCTCGAACCGGAGAAATGGAGCATCATGATTCCGGCAAAACGGCCCGTGCCGCCTTTCTCCGCGCGGTGAGAATAAAAGACGTCCGTCTGACAGGCGGTGCACAGACCGGCGACCTCTATGTTTTTCTCATGAACACCGGCACGGATCAGCTGGCTCTTGTTGGCGTGCCATAGATCGAGACGCAAGTTCCCCTCGTTGTATTCCTTGATGAAGTTGCCCGCGTCATCGCCAAACTCGACCTCGAACGCGTGGGCCACATCCTCACCCACCTCGTAGTGGCAGGGACCTATGGACGGACTCATCGCCACTTCCACATTTGACGGGTCCGTGTCAAACTCAGCCGCCATCTTCCCGACGGTTTTCTCCGCGATTCGGTGGAGCGTTCCCGCCCAACCCGCGTGGGCGATACCGATGGCGTTTCTCTCGGGATCGAAAAACGACAACGCGACACAGTCGGCAATCAGAACTGTCAGCGGCACGTCGGGCGCCCGGGTGATCATCGCATCGGCCAAGGGAATCGCGTCGGTCTCGATGATCGCGCCTTTTCCTCGGTCACCGGTTCCCACGACGGCGACGTGCGAGCTGTGGACCTGTTCCGCCACGGTAAACGTCTCCGGCTCGAAACCGATGAGTTGGGAGACAATGGCACGGTTTTCGAGAACGGTGTCGGGATCGTCACCCACGTGAAGTGCGAGATTGAGTGATCCGAACGGGGCTTCGCTCCGTCCTCGGTGCCGCGTTGTGACAACGTTTGTGACATTCAAATGCCGATCGAACATCTCGTACGTCAAGAATCGAATCCCAAAAACTTCGTGTTCCACCATATCGGTCACCCTGGTGTCCCAATATCCATCCGCACCGGAGCCGTGCGTTTTGCGTCTGATTCACTATGACGGACGGGGGCAGCTGGTTTGTCACGTTCCACGGAAAATCGTACCCTCACGCCCAAAAACCCATTTGCATACGAGCAGGCTCAACACCGCGAGGGCAATCAACGACACGTAGACCTCGATTAAAATACCCGGCGTTATTGACTCCGCAATAATCGCCTTCGTGGCGAGAGAGACGTTCAAAATCGGGATCAGCGCTGTCTTGCTATTGAGAACAATTCCCGGCATCAGCCCGACAAACGCCGGGACGATGATGACGACCATCAACGGGTTTATGATACTCTGCGCTTCCTTGAACGACTTGGCGAAGACCGAAAGGGAGAGCAAACCGGCCGCGAAGAACACCGTCAACGGTAGCAGAAGCGACAGCAAGAGGACAATGGACTGCCACTCGAGCATATTGAGAATCGCGTGGAGGAGTTCGGGTGGAATTTCACGGCTCTGTCGGATTCCGATATACATCCCAACGATCGATATCGCCGCGGTGAGCAATCCGATCAACACGACGACACCAAACTTGCCGAGCAATATCTCGAGTCTGCCGGCCGGTGAGGTGAGCAAGGTCTCCAGAGTCCCTCGTTCCTTCTCTCCGGCAGCAAGGTCAATTGCAGGATACATGCTCCCCATGAAACAAAAGATGATGATGAGATACGGCAAAAGACCACCGATCTCCTCGGCAAGCTTCTCCTTGGTGGAAGCGAGGTTGTGTTCCTCGACTTCGATGGCCTCTATGATCGACACATCCAATTGCAGGGTCTCGAACCGTTTCTCCCTCAGCTCTTCTTCAAAATTCTCGATCAACCGCGTGACGCGCCTTTTCTCGATCGCCGAGCTTTCCGTCGACTTGTGATACACGGTGATGTTCCCCGGCTCGAGTTGCCCCACCTTCAGATCGAATTCGGGATCGAACGTGAGAAACGCATCGAGACTGTCCGAGCGCACGAGCGATTTACCCGTCTCCACCGTTAGATTCTCGAAGACCCGCACATCATCCCGTTGGAACAGATCCTGTCTGAATTCCTCCGCGTTTCCATTTGTTAGAAGTCCGATGTTCAGCTTCTTCTCCCTGGCCTTCCTCGCCTGAGAGATCAACATGTTTGACGATATACTGATGAGAACGGGAAACAGAACAAGCGGCACAACGATCATCGCGATCAGGGTTCGGCGGTCACGGATCGAATCGATGAGCTCCTTTTTGAAAATCGTCAAGATCGTCTTCATCAACGAGCCTCCTCCAGAAGCCGGATAAACTCTTCTACGAGTGACTCCCCCTTCATCTGACCGACAAACTCTTTGTAGCTTCCACCATACACGAGCTTCCCGTCGTGGATGATCGCGAGGTCGTCGCTGAGCAGACTCACCTCACCCATGATGTGGGTGGAGAAAATGACCGTTTTGCCTTGTCTCTTGCAGTCCCGGATGAGCTCGATAATGTTTTTCGCCGTGATCACGTCGAGACCAACAGTCGGTTCGTCGAAAACGACGATGTCGGGATCGTGGATTATCGTACGGACAATCGACACCTTTTGCTTCATCCCGGTAGAGAGCTTACCGATGCGCCGTTTGGCAAAATCATGCATATCGAGAACCGTAAACAGCTCTTCCTTCCGCTTCTCGAAGAGAGCCTTATCCATTCCATGCAGATCTGCGTAATACTTGACGACTTCGTTGGGGGTGAGCCGATCGTAGAGTTTTGTCGTCCCGGTCAAGAAACCCAGACGACGCCGTACTTCCTGAGCCTCTTTGACAACGTCGAAGCCGGCAACCTTGATTGTCCCCGATGTCGGTTTGAGAAGGGTGGCAATCATACGGAGCGTTGTCGTTTTACCCGCCCCGTTGGGGCCAAGCAATGAGAAGATCCTGCCCGGCTGACATGTAAAAGTGATTCCGGCGACGGCGTCCACGTTCCCGTCCCGGCGTCCCCCGGGCGTATCTCTGAGCTCTTTCTTCTGCTGACGGGACAGCTTGAATGTTTTCCACAGATCTTCGACGACGATCATTTGTTTGACTCCGGATTGTTACTTCACTGTGAACCGTCCCGCCCGTGTCCTTGGCACACACTCTAGATTCGTCGGCGATCGAGCGGCGCTCCCTCGGAATGCCCCAGCGGACCGAATCATGACGTGGACTTTGTCGAGTATATATCGAACTCCGGAGGGTC
Source organism: Candidatus Latescibacterota bacterium (assembly GCA_020352495.1). Classification (GTDB taxonomy): domain Bacteria; phylum Krumholzibacteriota; class Krumholzibacteriia; order WVZY01; family WVZY01. The sequence goes on along the minus strand of CP070677.1, from coordinate 2,957,756 downwards.
AAAGATGTTTTTCTTTACACTACACGCCCCGACAGCCCTTTCTACCGCCTTCTCGTATTTCTCGGGGAAGCTGGGCGGGAGCTGAATTTCGATCGATATCTTGCCGACCAGTTTTTTGACCTTGTCCCACTCGGTACGCATGAATAGCCGTATGCCCTTGGTTGGTATGTCTCTCGTCAGACAAAAGTCGAGTACGTAATAACCTGAGCACGCCGCGATAGAGGCGAGGAAAAGACCAAATGGTTCGGGGGCCGTTCCCCCACCACCACCCCGTATTGACTGGTCCGTTTCGACCGTAAACCCTTTGAACTTTGCGGTGACCTTTTTGTCTCCGGCGAAATCGACCGCGATTTCCATTCGTCCTCCTCCGGCGTCGTTGGTTCTATCCTGTATCCCTGATGAGACTCACCCGCCAACAATCCGGGCCGGATTGCGGCGTGCCGATGACGATCACAACGTGATCCGAGCATCCCCGCAAAGACCGCATCAACACTACGATTTGTCGCCAAAACCGGCCGAGGTCAAATGTCTATCCTCAGACCGGTCGCGACAAACGTATCGTATTTGTTGACTCCGTCGGGCGGAGCACCATCGTAACGTACGCGCAAGGTTAGTGTCAACGACAGCAGATCGGTGAACTTCGACTCGAGACCACCCTCGCCCAACACTCGCACGTCTTCAAACGCGTCGAAACGCGGTTGGACGTATGCGATCCATGTTGCCCCCGCGCGATCGTTGAACGACGTCTTGAACGAGATGTAGTTGCTCCATCGGTGAGCCGTGGCCTCAGTGGAGTGGAGAGAGCCGGACGCCAGGTCGTACACTTCGCGCTCGAGCATATACGCGGTGCCCCACGACAGCTCGAGCGTCTGTGTTTGGTAAAGGT
>CP070677.1:2948269-2956770 GCA_020352495.1 Candidatus Latescibacterota bacterium | reverse complement strand
TAGCCTACCGTTTCGAACCTTGCCTCCTTATTGAGAATCCATTATCATTAGAACAGACCGCTCTCACATCGAGTCCGGGTTAGACACAGCATGGCACGCAACACCCAACAGAAGACGGTGATCCGCCACGTATTCGAGGAGACCGGGCGCCCGATGAGCGCATCGGAGGTTTTCGAAAACAGCCGAAAAATACTCGGCCGGATCGGGATTGCAACGGTTTACCGCAATCTCAGGATTCTTCTCGACGATGGTTGGCTCACGGTCGTCAGTCTTCCCGGTGAGCCAAACCGATACGAAAAAGCGGGGAAGGGACACCACCACCATTTCGTGTGCCATGGATGTCAACGCGTGTTCGAAGTAGCGGTGTGCGCGTCCGATCTCCGGAGAATGACACCATCTGGATTCCAGATGGAGCGACATGAGGTGGTGCTTTGGGGGCGGTGCGCGGAGTGCGCCGAGTGACGGAGCGCTACAACAAGGACACAATGTCAACAACAAGCAGCATACCGCGATCGCGTCGCCCACGATTCCTTTTCCAGATGGTGTGGTTGACTATGGGCCTGACGGCCGTCTACTTCCCACCAACTGGGGCGATGACGGAACGCAGTCGGGTCCCGATGAGTTGCGTCGTCAGCATCCTACCTCAAGCGTATTTCGTCGAGCGCATCGGCGGCGAGAATGTCGATGTCCAAGTGATGGTCGGGCCGGGCCAATCGCCGGCCACCTATGAGCCAACGGTTCGCCAAATAACGAATGTCGCGCGTTCACGTGTTTATTTTGCGATCGGCGTCGCAATCGAAAATACGATCGTTCCGCGGATAGAGCGCAGCTTTCCAACAATCGATGTCATCTATACACAGAAGGGTGTAAGCCTTCGGTCAACGGAAAGCCATCATCATCCCGACGCGGGTTCCCTGCACACTCACGCATCCCATGGGTCATCCAACATATCAAAAGGCGGAAAGAACTGTGGTGCCACAGCCGCCGTGTTCGACCCGCACGTTTGGCTGAGTCCAACAGCGGGTATCACTATCGCGAAGAACATCCGTGACGCGTTGATCCGGCTCGACTCCCAGAGGTCAGATGTGTATATTACGAACTGCGATAGCCTGATCGCGGATCTGGAATGTGTAGACCGCGAGATCAGACAATTGCTCACGCCCTTGAAAGGTTCTGAGCTTTTTGTGTTCCATCCGGCGTACGGGTATTTCACCGACGCGTATGAACTCGTTCAAATACCTATCGAAATCGCAGGGGCCACGCCCGGACCAAAGCATCTCGCCACCGTGATCGAGAAAGCAAGGGAGAGAAAGGTAAAGGTCATTTTCGTGCAGCCACAGTTTTCGACGACAACTGCCGAGACAGTCGCAGAGGCCGTAGGGGCTCGGCTCGTGCCGCTAGATCCGCTGGCAAAGGACTATTTGCCAAACCTTAGGCGAATGGCCGAAAACATCGCGGAGGCGTTGGGGAACCCGTTAAATGAGTGAATTTGTCCGTTTGTCACCCGATGTATCGTCATCGCACCCCTAAACAAAGAGGTGCCGTTTATGCAGAGTGAGCCCGTCATCCGCGTTCGGGATCTGGATTTCTCGTACGATGGCCGCAACCTGGTTCTCGAAGATGTTAACGTCGATGTCAACGGCGGCGAATTTGCGGCCGTCATTGGGCCAAACGGGGGAGGCAAGACCACACTGCTGAGATTGATCCTCGGCCTCCTGGAGCCCCAACGCGGAACCATCGATGTATTTGACCGGCGTCCGTGCGAGTCGAGACGTCGGATCGGCTACATGCCGCAGTATCCCAGGTTGGACCCCGATTTTCCTGTGACCGTTATGGATGTGGCTCTCATGGGTCGACTGGCCAAGGGGCCACGCGTAGGCCCCTACAGGCGTGTGGATCGAGATGTCGCCCTCGGTGCGCTCGACGAGGTCAGCTGCGCCGATCTGCGCAACCGGTCGTTTTCGAGACTTTCGAGCGGGCAGCGCCAACGTGTTCTGATTGCTCGTGCGCTTTCTTCGGAACCAGACTTGTTGTTGCTCGACGAACCGACATCGAATCTAGATCCATCGGTTCAGGACGACCTCCACGATCTGCTCCACACGTTGAATGAGAGAATGACGGTCATCGTCGTGTCCCACGACGTGGCGTTTGTATCCAAGCATGTCAACAGAGTTGTCTGCGTGAACCGGACCGTTGCGCTTCATCCGACGTCGGAAATGAAGGGCGATCTCGTGTCGATGCTGTACGGCGACCACGGCGTCCGGCTGGTCGACCACGAACACCACTCCCACGAGGATTAAAGACTTCTCATGTCCGAATTCCTGGAAGCGGTAGCCTCACACGCGTTCATGCGAAACGCCGTCATCGCAGGGTTGCTTGCCAGCGTTGCCTGCGGCGTTGTCGGTACCTACGTCGTCACGCGCCGGATTACGCTCATCGCCGGGAGTCTCGCACATACCGTTTTGGGCGGAATGGGGGCGGCGTACTATTTCCGTACGGTCAACGAATGGTCTTGGCTACATCCACTCCACGGCGCCGTGGCGGCCGCCCTGGTGGCCGCGGTGATCATCAGCATGGTTCGGGTTTACGGCCGTGAGAGGGAGGATACGCTCATTTCCGCGCTGTGGGCCATCGGGATGGCGATTGGAATCATGTTTATCGTGCGTACCCCGGGGTACAAGACCGATTTGATGACCTATTTGTTTGGGAACATCATTATGGCGGACGAAAACGCCATCCGGGTGCTCATGGGGTTGGATATCGTCATTATCGTCATTGGCTTGCTGTTCTACAAACAGCTCCTCGCCGTATGCTTCGATGAAGAGTATGCGCGTCTGCGGGCCGTGAATATTGGTGTGTTTTACACGTTGTTGCTTTGTCTGACCGCACTAACGGTGGTAACTCTCATCTATGTAGTAGGTATCATTATGGTTATCGCCCTGATGACTCTTCCCGTTGCCGTAGCGGGAAGATTTGCCAAACGACTCTGGCATATGATGGTCCTCGCGGCTCTGTTGAGCGGTATCTTTACGACAGCGGGTCTTGCGATCAGCTTTGGCCCGGATTTCCCGCCCGGCGCCACGACGATTCTACTCGCCGGAGGAGTCTACGTTGGAGTCAGTCTGGCACTCCAACCGTTACACCGGGTCCTAAACCGACGTATGAGAAGATCCCGGCCGGTCGGTTGAAACCGGCGTTAGGAACGATGAGACATGACAGCAATATGGAATGAGATTCTCCGAATACTCAACGAGTCATCGGTCTATCTTCTGGTAGGTTTTCTTCTGGCCGGTCTTATTAATGTGCTGCTTGCCCGGTACCGCCGTATCACCTCGCTTCTCACAGCCTCAGGCGGGCGCTCCGTTGTACTTGCAGCCATCCTTGGTATGCCGCTTCCGTTGTGTTCCTGCAGCGTGCTCCCAACAGCGTTGACGCTCCGCCGCCAAGGCGCGAGCAAGGGCGCAACGGCGTCGTTTCTCGTTTCGGTTCCCGAGACGGACATAATCTCGATCGTTCTTACACTTGCGCTGCTTGGACCGATAATGGCTGTGGCGCGGCCGGTCGCCGCGATGGCGACGGCAATCGTAACCGGATTTGTCGCCAACCGGGTCGACGCGTGGGCTGGGGGGGCTAGACAGAGAGTCACCTCTGGGTCGACCGGAAAAGATGCGACGGATGCCCCTTCGACAGACCATCTGGAACCCGCTCGAGGAATCCACGAAAAGACCGTTGTTGAGTCTCCGCCGAAACGGCGCTGGCCGGCAAGGGTAATCCATTTCGGTTTTGTCGAGATGTTCGATGATATCGTGGGACAGCTTGCGATCGGCATCATCCTGGCGGGTGTCATCGTAGTCTGGTTGCCGGGATTTCGGCTTGAGAGTATCGTAAGCGGCTCGCCGCTGACTTATCTCGTGATGCTCGCCATTGGTATCCCGGTGTATGTATGCGCGACGGCCTCGACTCCACTTGCCGTTGGACTCATCGCCGGTGGTGTCAGCCCGGGTGCGGCGTTGGTGTTTTTGCTGGCGGGTCCGGCGACAAACATAGCAAGTCTACTCGTGTTGGGTCGCCAGTTTGGCCGACGTGTGTTGGTCGGCTATATTAGCTCGATTGCCGTAGTCAGCGTGATCGTCGGTGTCTTGTTCGATCGACTGCTGGGACCCGCTACCGTGATGTCTCAGCTTTCCATGCCGCCGATGGCAGAGGAAACAACTTCAGTTATCCAGATCGTGGCGTCAATCGTCTTTGTTACTCTCCTAGTTTTGAGCTTTCGGCGAACCAGGCAACCTCTACGCTGGATCGCCAAGTTCGCTACACGTTTCAGGCTCTCCGATAATCCCTGAGGAACCACATCCACACGGCTGGACTCAACGCTCACTAAAGTCAGCGGACAGCGTACGCCCCATCGATACGCGAACATCTCCGTTCGACCAAATTATTCCAGTGCCCAAACAGGAATGGGGACGTAAGGGAATCCGAAGACAAGGAGGGAATCGGACAAAAAAAGAACGAGAGTATTAGCCCGTCGCCAACCGTATGCTTATCGCCCATCAGAGGCCCATGCGGCAACCGCTTCGCTAAAGCATTATAGCTTGAGAGCAGAGGGCTAACGCGAAGGCTCGGGATACTCTCGTTATTATTAGTATACTCGGCGTCTGAAAAAACTGTCAACCCCCCAAAGGTGCAATATTGTCGGGCACATCTAGATTGGTGACAAAGCATTGAAATCGTCGGCTAAAGAGCTTTCGAGGTTTTGAAGATTCGTCCAGGTGACACACTATTATATGTAGTGTCATGCTTGTAGCGTATTTATGTACAATCAGTTAGGGGGGTTACTTAAGAAAGGTACGGACCCGATACTGGGAATCGTCAGAAGAAAATGGTGAAGCGGTGTTCCCGGTTGCGCTGCAATCTGAGGCGGGGCAGTCGGGAACACCGAGTACTCTCACCTTCTCAGCCACCACAGTAGATCGATTAGGTAAATCTTCTGCATTGTGCACCCCCTTGAACTAGGGTCGTGATTTACCTGCTACCGGGCGATCCTTTGGATTGCACAAAGATTCGCAAGAGCAAGAAGCGTTCCCCAGGGGGGTGGTGGAAGCCTAAGCGATTTTGTATCTGGTGATTACGTTGGTGATGTCGTCGTCTTGCCGGCCATCTCCAAAGGCAAGAACCGATGCAAAAAGCGATTCCTGAAGATCGGAAAGCGGTAGGTTTCTGTTCGCGCGTAGGAATTCGATGAGACCCTTCTCACCGTACTGATCGCCGCCCGCGTTTGTCTGTTCGGTAACACCGTCGGTGTAGAGGCAGATCATATTCCCGGGTTCTACTCGGACACGTCCTTCCGCGTAGCGTTTGGCGGGTTCGATCCCGAGAATCATACCGCCCTCGCCGAGCCGATCGACGTAATCCGGTTTGACCAGTAAGGCCGGGCAATGACCCGCATTGCAAAACGTAAAGGTCGAATCCTTGAGATCGAGGATCCCGTAAAAGAACGTCGCGAATTGCTCGGGTTTGCCGCTGGAGCAGAGGTATTTGTTGACTTCGCTGATCACGTCGCCTGGGTTCATCCCGTCTCGCAACGCGAGGTTCTTGAACACAGCCTGTAGTGAGGACATGAGCATGGCTGCGGGAACACCTTTTCCGCTCACATCTCCGATTGCCACTCCAATCCGCTCGCGCCCGAGCTCGAAGTAATCAAAGTAGTCGCCACCGACTTCGACCGAACTCACCATTTGTCCGAGAAGCTCGACGGAGGTGTGTCGAGGCGGCTCTTTGGGAAGCAGACTGAGTTGGATCTCCCGCGCGAGCATCACTTCGTTCTTTAGTCGTTCTTTCTCCATCGTTGCCTCGTGAAGTTCGGCGTTTTCCAACACCAAACCCAAATGCTCCGAAAATGTCTCAAGCAACTCCGAGTCGGTTCGGGTGTAGAGAAGTCCCGATCGCTTGGAGCCGAGTATTATCAGACCGGAGAGCGACTCCCCTGAACCGATGGGGAGACAGACCGCAGCTTTACTCGCTTCCAGAAACTCGGTCGACGTCGCGTCGAGATACCTGCGCCCCCAAGAGGAGTCGAGATATTCGACCATTAGTGCTTTGCGGTAACGGCTTAGATAACGCCCCAGGAGCGAGTCTTTTGGAAACGTAGGGGGAAGGGAAGAACCGTTTTCATCCGAAGCATCGAGCTTTAGCTCACCGTCACTGTCATCCCTCGAGTAAAAAGCAAAGAAAGAAGACTTGAGAAGCGTCTCCATCCGTTCCGAGAAATAGCCGAGAATCTCCCTCTTTTTGAGCTTCCTCGAGAGCTGACGGTTGAATTCGACGACTTCTTCTTTGTAATCGTAATCGCCTCTGAAAAACAACCTGTCGACGACGCCCTGCACGATCTCGCGGGCGGGCGCAAAAATCACCGCGAGCACGAGAACGGCAATAACCGAGAAGTATGCGGGGCGCAGATTAAACTCGCTTGTGAGGTAGTCCCCGAGCAACCTCACCAATCCGTAATACGCGGCTATGATCAGACCTGTCAGAAACGCGTAGACGATACTTTTTCTCACGACGATGTTGAGCTCTATGGCGCCGTGTTTGAGAATGGCGTAGGCAAAGGATATCGACACAAACACGAGACCAAGCGAGGAGAGAAACTCCCACAACGTGTAGGAACCCGGCATGATCTGACGCCACACGATCACGGTGAGAAACGGGACGATCCCAACGACCGTTCCCGCGATGGCGATCCGGAGTTTTTGTTTTTGCGCGACCGAAGAGAATCGGTAGTTCCGGACGAAAACGATGAGCGAGGCCAAAAGGTACCAGGCCGTGTAGAACGTGGACGCGGCCAACATCATTGTGAGCACACCACTCGACGTTCGCACGAAGAAGAAGTTCCTGATGATAAAAACTGAGCCGACCAGAAAGAGCAGCGACGGGAATCCATAGATCACTAAAACCCGCCGCACGTGCGCCCGCCGGTCCATCACACGAACACGACCTGGAAACACGCGGAAGAAATGGAGAAAGACGGCGGGGAAGAACACCATCATCGCATCGTCAAACAGCTCCCCGGTGATTTGGAGACTTGGCGTGGGCAGTACCGGACGGTCAGCCAGGAAATAACAGAGAATCGTGCAATTGAGCGAGAAAAGGATCCCGATCGAATCGCACCGGCGGAGAAGCACCAGTAACCCGGTCAGGAGAAACGTAAACCCGACAAGGAGTCGACCAAACCGTCTGTGGACGAGCGATGAAGGGATCGGCACATACTCCACGGTCACCGTTATCGTCTCATCGCCGCGTGAGAGCTCGTATTCCTGCGGGGCAAAACCGGTGTTTCGTTTGACCAAGTAGCGTAGGTGGTGATAGTTCCGGACGCGCTCCCCGGCGACGGCGCGGATCTCGTCATTTTGCCGTATGTCCTTGTCGGTGTTGGGGCTTTCCTCACCCACGTTTTGCACGACCAGATTGATCGTCTCGATCCCCGAGTATGGTGTTTCGATGAGATCTCTCGAGCCTGGGAACTCGAGAAGAACGATAGACGCGATCAGAGCCAAGATGGGGAAGCGAAGTATGGGATGGTAGAGCGGTTCCCGGCGCATCCTGAAGCCTCCTGGTATCCCCTGGCGGCGGATTCCCGGCGCGCCCCAACGCCTTTCGATCACATGTGAGCTTGGATTCCACGGAATGGGGCTGTCAACACGTTTTTGAGTGCCGGGCGGGCCTCTTCTGACGCGATGACCCGCCAATCCACCGCTCCGGGGGCCCTGCGCCGGACAAAAGGCTTGCTTCGCGGGAGGGTCTATGATACGTTATGTTTTGTTGTAAGTGAATTTTTGAAGGGAGCTTAGAGCCGATGGCTTCGAAGAGACGAGTCAAAAAGAAACGCATAAAAGAAGACCAACTGGTTACGTACACTGTCAAAGCCTCTCAAATCGTTCAACAGTATTTCACGCAGGTTGTCGTCGGGGTCGTGGTTCTGGTCGTGGCCATCGCCGTGATCCTTTTTGTCGCCCACACTCGACGGACGGCGGCCCGGGAGTCAGAGCGCGAGCTGGCGCGGGCGATGAGCGAATACAACATCCGCGATGTCGAGACGGCGAGTGTGTCGTTCTCTCAGCTGGCCGAACGCTACGGTGGGCAACCTGCCGGTGAGGTGTCGAGGTATTTTCTCGCGAAATCGCTATTCGCGCAGGCGAGATACGAAGAGGCGTTGAACGCTTTTGACGTCTATCTGGATAAAGCTGACGGGGAGTCTCGATTCACAGAAGCCGCAATCATCGGGAAGGCCATGTGTTACGAAGGGGTTGGTAATTTCGCCTCCGCAGCCGAGCTTTTGGAACAACTTTCGCAAACAATCGACCCCGACGACCCTCGATACGTCGACGTATTGTTCCAAACGGCCCGGAACTACGAGAAGGCCGAGAACCGGGACAAGGCGCTCGAATTCTATCGACAGGTAACCGAGAAGGCCACTGGAGAACTAAAGGAACGAGCATCGGTAATGG
>CP070677.1:2934512-2948169 GCA_020352495.1 Candidatus Latescibacterota bacterium | reverse complement strand
GTAAAAGTCTACGAGCCCCACCTCCCGCGCCCCGCGCTCCCACCGCATCTTAGTGTATCTCTCGAGAAGGACACCTGACACGTGATCATCCCCGCGCGATACCGGCCCGCCGTAGGTGCCAAACGGAAGCGACCAGAAGGACCGCGTGGGTCCTTTGCTCATGACAAAGAACGGGAGATAGCCGACGATCTCCCCACCGTCTTCGGCCACGAGGCAGCGGAACTTCATCGACGGGTAGGCCTCTGATATGGATTTGATCCAGACATCGGTGTGATAGAAGGTCGCCTGCGGGGAATCGAGCGCGACCTCATTGAGATCGGGGGGGAATCGATCAAGAATCTCTACTCGCATCGCTTGCTGACCATTACTCCCTCACGACCGAACCGCGGCTGTGACTACCCCGGCGCTTTCTCTTCGCTATTGCGTTCTCTCATAATACGCGGCTATGCGGTTCATGGCCGTCACAACATCATCGACGTCTTCTTCCCGCATCGACGGAAAAATCGGGAGAGACACACATCGCGAGAAATACTCCTCACATACCGGGTACGTGTCTGTTTCGTCGATATAGGATCGGAAAAAGGGATGTTTGTAGACGGGAATGAAGTGCACCGAACAACCGATATTCTCCGCGCCAAGCGCCTTTGTGAAGGTGTCTCTGTCGATCTTCAAGCGTTCCAACCTCAGACGTATCACAAACAAATGCCAGGTATGTTGATTGCCCGGTCGGATGCGGGGCAACTCGAAATACGCCGAGTCCGCGAGTCGCTCGATAAACCATCGGGCGACCTTGGTTCTTCTCGCGGTCAGCTCGTCCACCTTCCGGAGTTGCGAAAGGCCGAGCGCGGAGAGCACATCGCTCATGTTGCACTTGTACCCCGGCACATTGACCTCATAGAACCAAGCCCCGCGGTCCGCGTACCGCGACCAGCTGTCATGAGACATACCGTGATAGGATAGTTGTCTGAGCCTTTTGGCAAGACCGTCGTCCGCCGTGGACAAACACCCGCCCTCGCCGGTCGTGAGGTTTTTGGTGGCATAAAAACTAAAGGCCGTGGCGTCGCCAAATGTCCCGATCTTTTTTCCGTTGTAAGACGCGCCAAAACTGTGCGCCGCGTCCTCGATCACACGTATTCCCCTGCTCCTGGCGAGGTCGAGCACCTCGTCGATCCGGCAGGCCTGACCACCAAAGTGAACAGGCATGAACGCCTTTGTCCTGGGTGTCGTTCGTTTTTCGATCTCCTGGGGCGACACGCAAAACGTCTCGGTCTCGATATCCGCGAGCACGGGGGTTGCGCCGGTGTGGATGATCGTATTGACCGTGGAGGTGAACGTCATCGCCGATGTCACGACCTCGTCCCCGGGACCCACCCCCAGCGCTTTTAACGCAAGGAACATCGCCGCGCTACATGAGTTTACCGCGATCACGTTCTTTACGCCCAGATACTCGGCCAACTCCCGCTCGAGATCCGTGGTAACGGGCCCCAACGTGAGCCAACCGGATCGGAGTGTATCCGAAACCAGCTTGATGTCGCTCTCATCGATCGCGGGACGGTAGAAGGGCAGCACTTCGTTTCTCAACGGTACGCCACCCGCGACCGCGGGGAGTGAATCGTTTGTCGCCGTCATAAGAACTCCTGCTCGCCTGAATCCACTCTGCTCTCCATCATGATGTTCATTACGAGCTAACCGTCCCCCAAGCGCGCATCGGGTATCAACTCGCTCAAGTAGTCCCGTATACCTTGCCCATCACCGTCCCGCGTCAGCTCTTCCAGACGCCCCAGAACTCTCTCGCGGTGCCATCCCTCCGGTAGTTGCGGATGGGCCGCCAAAATGTAGTCATGAACGGAATCCGTCACCACTTCGCCGTCCACCGTCAACGCCTCGTGCAGTTTTTCGCCGGGTCTCAATCCAACGATTTTGATTTTCAGATCCAGTTCCGGGCGCAGCCCGTGGAGAGCGATCAGGTCCTTTGCCACCTCGATGATCTTGAGCGGCGTTCCCATCCTCAGAACGAATATTTCGCCACCGTCTCCCATCATCGATGCCTGCACGACTAGCAGGCACGCTTCCTTCAATGACATAAAAAAACGTGTGGCCCGCGGATCGCTCACCGTCACCGGACCACCCGCACGAATCTGGTTGATAAAAAGTGGAACGACGCTACCGCGGCTGCCAAGCACGTTTCCAAACCGGACTGTGAGAAGGCGTGGCCTGTCGAGCTCTCTCGACCAGTCGGTCATGAGAAACTCGGCGATCCGTTTTGAGGCCCCCATTACGCCTCGTGGGTTGACGGCCTTATCTGTGGAAATCATGACCACACGCTCCACCCCCGTCTCCACTGCGGCACGAATCAGGTTCACCGTGCCAAAAACGTTGTTTTTTATCGCCTCCTCCGGATACGCCTCCATGTAATGGACGTGTTTGTGTGCGGCGGTATGATAGACGTAGTGCGGTCGCAACTCGCCGAGCATCCTCGTGAGCGCCTTCCCCTCCCGAATGTCCGCGATGACCGCCCGGACGTTGAGCTCTGGATTGGCCAGTCTGAGTTGGTGTTCGATGTCGAAAATCTGATTCTCTCCACGGCCCAGAAGTTGGAGTTCCTCGAGCCCAAAACGCCCAATTTGTCTGCACAGCTCGCCGCCGATCGACCCACCGGCACCCGTCACCATTATCCTCCGGCCACCCAGGCCGCGCCGAAGATCTTCTTCGTCGAACTCGACCGTTTCTCTTCCCAACAGGTCTTCCGGACGCACGTCGCGAATCTGTTCGAGACGAACGGGCCCTTCGATGATCTCGATCATCCCAGGAACGATTTTGAACGAGATTCCCGCGTCCCTGCACAACGTGATCACCCTCCGCACAAACTCCCGTGACCCCGTCGGAACCGCGATGATCGCTTCCTTGACGTCTTTCTCGGGAACTAGATCGATTAGCCTGTCACATGCGCCAAGGACAGGACGAGTTTCCAGAGTCTGTCCGTGAAGCGCCGTGTCATCGTCGAGATATCCGACGACCTGATACCCCGCGTCGGGGTTGGCCAAAATCTCGCGGACGACCATCCTGCCCGCTTCACCTGCACCGATGATAATGACTCTCTTTACCATGTCCTTACGATACTGCACTACCGTTTACACGCGTTCGTCACGACGGCTAAATCGCGCCCCACGAGTTCACCCTCACACGACTCGAGTCGGGTTATTGAATCAGTGAAATCATCTTGACGACCGACCCGTTTACGCTGCTGATCCGCACCAGGTAAACTCCGCTCGCGGCGAGGAAACCGGACTTGGTCGTGAGATCCCAGACGACATCGCCGGCGGTGCTCGCTTCTTGCCGGTGAACGAGCTCACCCTCGAGCGTGTATACGGCGACGCGAACTTCCGAATCGATGTTGGCGATTTTTAGACCCACATCACCCCTACTTGTCCGGATCGGATTCGGGTAGAGATACACCGTCGAGAGGTCGGTTTCCCGCCGTTCGAGCGACGAAATGTCGAGCACTGACAGACCGTTGCCCGTGGCGATGTAGAGAAGGGTTTTTTCGGGATGCAGAGCGAGACGTCGGCAGTCGGCGTTCACTATGGGAGAAACAACATCGGGCGGGAAGAATAGGTTCAACTGTGTTTGCCACACGATCGGCGTCGTGAACGACGCAATGTCACCAATATCGTCTCGTGCAATGCGGTTGAGACCCAAATCGGTGGCGATCCACAGGTTCTCTTGTCGGTCGAATTCCAGATCGTTGACGACGTTACCGAGGAGCCCGACCCCAAAGCCGCGGTTTGCCGGAATGTGTGTCATCGCGGTTCCAACGATTCTATACGCCCCCACGGTCGTTCCGACCCACAGCGCACCGTCGCTCCTCAATGCGAGCGATAAGATCTCTGCCTCGGACTGAAAGCCTCCCTGCACGCCGACCTGCTTGATGACGATCCACGTGTCGTCCGTGAGATCGAACAGATTTGCGGTGTCATACCCGCCGGGGATCCACGCCTGCACTCCAAAGTTTCTCAAAGCGAGGTAGACAATACCGTCTTCCCCGAAGGCAACGTCAACGACGTTCCCCGCTTTCATCCCATCGAGATTACCGCCGGGATCAGTACTCGTCGGGTTGACGTGCCGCCAGGTCGTGCCGTCTTGGCTGAGTATGTTGATCCCCCACCATCCGGGCGCGTTCTCTTGGTCCTCGTCGGACAAAAACCAGCGGTTTCCAGCCGGGTCTTCTCTCGCTTCTTGGAATCTCAGCGACCTCAGACCGTCCCCGCCACCATCACCGATCCTATGGTGGGTCCACGTATCGTTTGAATAATCTGTATCCAGCTGATCCTCGAGCTGATCCAATGGGTCCGGCTCCGGTGTGTCACCGGGATATGACAGCGAGCAAAACCACTTGGAACCCTGCGAGTCGGCAAGAAAGGCCAGATTGAAGTTCGAGCTGAGGTTCGTGTCTCCAGTTGCCGAATTGTAGGCAAACCATTCCCCTGTCGGCGTGAGCTTGACGACGCCAAAATTCGTCGTCGAAATCCAAAGCGATTGGTCGATGTCAAAGGCAAACCGGAGAAGGGTGTTCGCAGGAATCCCTTTGAACGGGCGGTCCACAACTGTGCTATTTCCATCGAAGAATAGGAGGTTACATCCACGACGGCGGAGTCTTGGATCCCCCGCGCCAAAATAAACGGTCCCGTCGGGCATCGGCTGAATTGCCCTGATCTCCGACAATCTGTTGTTCAGAGAATACTTGACGTAAAGGTTGAAAATCGGGTGGGCGAGCCAACCCGACCCGGCGCCATCGTTCTCGTAGAGGGTGGCCCGGCTTCCCGCCCAGAGCACCGAGCCATCGGAATATAGCGAAAACACCGACTCGGATTCGAGACCGCCCGGGACCCACGTTGTACCCGCGTGGGTGAGATAAGCCACGCCCGCCGCCGTCCCGACCCACAGCGCTGTATCGGTTTTTGCCAACGACAGCGTTTTTACATCGGGAAGCCCGGCCGAGACTTCGGTGATGAAACCAAACCGGTCCAAATAAACGACACCACTGTCCGTGGCGATCCATGCCCGGTCTTCGTCCGCAATGACGTCGTTTACGACCTCATTCGGCAGACCGTCCCGTTTGACAAAACGCGGTCCCGGAAATCCCTTGATGATCAGCCCCGCTCCGTTCTTGGTGCCGTACACTACGCTGTCACCCCACGCGGTGAGCGATGTGATTCGGTCGTCGGAGAGCCCGTGAAACGTGGAACTCAATGGTATGACATCGAACCCGCCGGGGACGAACCTGAGCCTTGCGACACCGGAATCTTCTGTTCCAACGTAGATGTCACCCGAACTGTCGAACGTGAGACATGTCAAAAAATTCGAAGGAAGGCCAATCGTGTTCGTAAACTGTTCGAACGACGAATTCGAGGGATTGTAGATCAGCAGCCCACCGGTGCTGGCAATATAGAGCTCGCCGTCCCACAGCACGATTTCCGACATCAGGCTGGGGTCGACGTGGCTAACCCATTTGGCCTCCGCTCCGGATGCGCCTGGATTGGCCAAGACGAGCAGGAAAAAGATCAAAGACAGTGTCGTAAGATTTCGCATGGGTGTTGTTTTCAGCCGTTGTCGATTCCCCGGTTTTTAGCCCGGATACCTGATCACTGGATTGCGTCTTCTACCAAAAACCATATTTCCCGACGACATCACCAGAATCTTGAGGTCCTGCACCAGCGACCAGTTTCGAAT
The DNA here is from genome assembly GCA_020352495.1 of Candidatus Latescibacterota bacterium. Classification (GTDB taxonomy): domain Bacteria; phylum Krumholzibacteriota; class Krumholzibacteriia; order WVZY01; family WVZY01. The sequence goes on along the minus strand of CP070677.1, from coordinate 2,942,439 downwards.
ATAGTCCGCGTCTTGGGCAAGCAAATCCTCGAGAGGGATCTCGTCGCTCGACCCGATCCGCCAGTAACCGGTGACCCCGGGGCGGACGCTGAATCGAAAAGCGGTCTTCTCGTCGAGCGCGCCCGCGTCTTCGGACGGAAATGGGTATGGACCGACCATGCTCATCTTTCCAGAAACCACTAACCAAAAGAGGGGTAGATTGACTATATCAGAGGGACCGTCTGAACTCCCATCGCCGGCGATCGGCAACACGAAGGGCTCTCGACCCAACCGCAGCCGTTGCTCTCCAGTAAAGGGCACTCCGCCCCGAAGTGAAGTGTAGAGGAAGTATACCACAGAAAACGGCACGGAAACCACGAGAAAAATGAGTCCCAACACGATATCCAAAAGCCTCTTGGCCATGCGGTCTATGGCGTACCGGGTGTCCCGCCGGTACGCGATAACCGGTCGACCGACGAGGTTCCCCACCGACGCCTGTCGGATAACGAGCCCCGAATAGTCCGTTAAAACGGTTACGTCGAGCACACGCCGCCGTCCCAGCGTCACGAATTCGGCGATCCGGTCGTCGGATACTGCATTTGGCAGAAAGATCAACTCTTGAATTCGATAACTTGCGACGATCTCGTCGAGATCGCCCAACCGCCCCAACGCCCCCGGCTCATCCATGGGCTCCGGTTCCTCGGTTGGTATCACGCCGACGACGTCGACGCCGAGCGAGACGTCATCGAGAAGTCTTGATTCGAGCTCCCTCGCTTTGCCCATCGGGCCGACGATACACACTCGCTTGAGATCGATTTTCTGGGCAAGCAGCATCCTGTGTATCTTGCGGACGATCGATCGCGTAATCCAGTCGTAGAGGATCGCGAACGGCACGAGAAAAGCCACTACCATTCGCGAGTATGTCCGGATGTGGCTCAGGTACGTGCTCGTCATGAGAAGAATCGACGCAAAAACAATCGCCCTGCCAATATTGAAAAGCTCTTCAACCGACGACGTATCGCGTCTGATCCTGTAGAGACCGGTGGCGAAATAGGTGAAGACAAAAAGCAGGTTCTCGAATACGACGAGCCGTTTGTAGGCCGCTATGGGGAAAATGGGGTTTGTAAAGATATCGCCGAGCGCCACCCTGAGGTAATAGGCGGAGACGAATGCGAGATTGAACGCGAGCACATCGACAAAGAGAAACAACAAGATTTTTATGACTTCCCGGTATTTCTTGAGAAAGTAAAAAACGAAATTCCATTTTTCGTAATAACGGATAAAACTGGCGAGATGAGCAATGAACGACCGGTTTATAACGGATTGCGCGCTGCCCCTGGCGTAGTCGTGAATCACGACGGAATCCGGATGGTAGTAGATCTCCCATCCTTTTTGTTTCATTCTGTAACACCAATCGACGTCTTCGAAGTAGAGGAAAAACCGCTCGTCGAGAAGACCCACCGATTCAACCGCTTCTCTTCGTACGAGTAGACACGCGCCAAGCAGCCAGTCCACCTCACGAGTCGTCTCGTGGTCGAAATCGAGCATCAGGTGGTCGGACACTGCGGACGAGTTTCGAAAGATCCTTCCAAAAAACGTGCGGCGGAGAAGCAGGACCTTCAACGTGTAAAACCGCCGGCACGAGTATTGAAGGTTGCCGTCGTGATAGATGAGCTTTGGCCCGACGATACCGGCGGACGGCGTCTGTTTGAGAAAGACGAGCAGCTTCTCGACCGAATCCTCTTTGACGACGGTATCGGGGTTGAGAATGAGAAAGTAGCTTCCCCTGGCCTCGCGGATCCCAATGTTTACGCCACGCGAGAACCCAACGTTCTTGCGCCCCGCAATGAGCTTCACCCAGGGGTGACGCTCTCGGACCATGCTTGGCGTTCCGTCCGAACTCGCATTGTCAACGACGATGACCTCGGTTTTGTCAAATAGGCTCTGGCGCTTTAGAGATTCTAGACATGGACCAAGCACCGATAGGCTGTTGTAGCTTACGATTACTACGGATAACTCCACGTCGGCTTTCACTTCCTCCGGAAAATCCCGACGATCGATTCGAGTCGAAGTTTCCAGACCAGAAAAACCGCCTCCCATATGATCCGCCGCGACATCTTTGAGCTTCCCGCTGTTCGATCTACAAAGACGATCGGGATCTCTTTTATCTTGAAGCCCTTTTTCCAAACGATGAAATTCACTTCGATCTGGAACGAATAACCGTCGCTCTTTATCTCATCGAGCGGAAGGCTCTCCAACACTTCGCGTCGAAAACACTTGAATCCACCTGTTGCATCCTTGATCGGCATTCCCGTTACGATGCGTGTGTAGATATTCGCCCCGACACTGAGAATCAGCCGCGAAAGCGGCCAATTCATCACCGTGATGCCGTCCAGATAACGCGATCCGAGAACCACATCAGCCTTCTTGATCTCCTCGAGGAACTCGGGCAGGGCTCTTGGATCGTGTGAGAAATCGGCATCCATCTCAAAGACATATTTTATGTCCGGGTTTTTCAGCGCCCACTTGAAGCCGGCGATGTAGGCGCTCCCCAGACCAAGTTTCTCCGGGCGGTGAAGCACGTGGACCCGGCCGTCTCTCCCACTGAGTTCCTCAACGAACTTGCCCGTGCCGTCGGGAGAATTGTCATCGACGACAAGGATACCGAGGTCGCGGTCGAGCTCGTGGATGCTCTTTACCAATTCCTTGATATTTTCGCGTTCGTTATAGGTCGGAATGACGATCAGCGCTTCCAATCTCAGCTCCCTCGAAACAAACGAAGACCCGATATCAGAAGTATGAGAAGCATCGCCCCAAAGGCGGCAACGGAGAGAAACAGCCCTTTTCTCAGAAGCGAGGTATCGTAGCGAAACACGATTTCGTGTTGACCCTCCGGCAGCGCTACCGCCCTCAAAATGTAGTTGGCCTTGATGATCTCTCCCGCCTCGCCGTCGACCAAGACCTTCCACCGAGGGTAAAACACCTCTGATAGCATCAATATAGCAGGGTTGGGGAGGTTGGCGTCTATACGAATCTCGTTGAAGCCATAGTGTTTGATTCGCGCTTGCGCGCCCACCTTCGACACAGGTTCGATCTTAGGTCTTTCCTCGAGCAGCGCCATTTCCAAAAGATCTGTGCCATCGGCCGCCGGGAGGGACGGAAGAAGGTTCAGAATCTCGTCCGGGGAGTGGACGCGGTAGCGATCAACAAAGAACACACGGGGAAGCGCCCTCTGATTCCGATAGATGTATTTCCGTGCGCCCCTGTAGTCGGAGCCCTGCCAAACGGGTTCGAAAAACGGAACATCCTCGAAGGGATGGCTCGTGATGACATACTGGACATCGAGCATGTGAAGCAGATGATAGTTGGAATTTTGTACCGCCGTGCCGAGCGCCTTGACAAAGTCATCGTAGATCGACAACTTGGCGGCATGATACCCGCCGACGGAGGAAATGCCAAAGTTCATGTAGCGGTTGGTCCGGAAATCCGCCCCCCGGAGCGGCGCCGCCGGATGGAACGCCGGGAAAACGCGATAGAGATCCTCCCTTTGGAGCGGACTCTCGATCATCTCGCCTTCCTCTCGAGATTCTCCGATATGCCGGGATCTGTCCTGCTCGAGAAACTCGATCACACCGTCCCGCTCGAGAAAACGGTCACGGACTGTCTTGTCTTTGATGATCTTGAGCTGATCTTCATTGTACATATTCTTTGGATATAGCCGCTCGGGGTGCAATATGTGGAGATCCACCACGTAGGCGTCCACAAGAGCCACACCAATGATCAGCATTGTCAGAAGCCCGGCGCCGATTGTCCGGCGCCCATAGAGCAGCACTACGCCCGACAGGATGAGGAGTATCAACGAGAACTTCAAAAGATCCCTAAACAAATAGTTGCCCGCGAGACCGGCGAACTGGAGTTGCTCCGCTGTCGAACGCACCGCCCTGATATTCTTGGCCACCGCGTCCACAAATCCGCCCGTCCAATAGCCGTATGTCAATACGACCACGATGAGCATTCCCACGGCAGCAATTCCACACCACAAGGCGGGTCTCCGAAGCGTTTCCGCCTTGGTTTTGACGACCGCCGAAATACCAAGGGCAAAGAGAAGCACAAAGGCAATCTGCTGTACGATCAAGACCATCACCGGGACTCGAAACTTGTTGAAGTATGGCAGCCACTTGAAGAGTGGGTTGTAGAGTATGGGAAGGTGTTTGCCAAATGAGACGAGTGTCGACACGACTACGACAAACAACAAAAACCAAACAAACCGCGTCCTTGCGATCAACGCGGCGCAGACCGCGAACATGACAACGACCAGTCCCAGGTAGTTTGGGTAATCGGTAAACGGCATATGCCCGTGGTACGTGCCCCGGCCAAATCCAAACGAAAATGGAACGATAAAGGTGAGACTCTCGAGAGGGTGAAGACTCCACGACGTTGCGTATTCGTAGTCGAGTCCTCCCGCTTCCGATGCGCCCCTTATCGAGTATTGGGCGTAGTCTCTGACGGGAAGAAAAATCACGGAGCTGATGACAAGGGCGAACAACACGACGAGACCAAACACGACCAACAGGTCAAGAGTCTCGTAATTCCCTACACGGGTTGAAGATAAACCTTCGCGGCGGAGTAGGCGCCGTAAGAAACCGATCACCGTGGGATACTCCGGATCGGTTTTGCCGGTCACGGCTTGACGGATCTTGAGCGTGCCAAAAAAGAGCAGGTGCAGCCCCAGCAGCGCAAAGGTGTAATAGGAGATTTGTATGTGGGCTCGCAGAAGCTGGAGACCAAGGACGATGACGAGTGCGCTCGCGTGGATCATGAGCGGCTTCCCTCTCCAGATCCGGTCCCAAAGCAGCAGTGCGAAAGGGATATACGCGACGGCACTCATCTGGGTCCCATGACCGTACGCTCCAACGGCCACGTGATTTGGCATCCACATCATGAGTATCCCCGCCCCAGCAGCGATGAGAAAATGAACGCCACGATCCATCAAAAGAAGAAAAACGCCCAGCCCGAGCAGAAACACGTGGAACAGCAGCCAGGTGAAGTTCGGGAAATGAAGATACTTCGCCAGCAGACCGGTGAGAAAATTGACCGGGTAGACGTACGGGTTATACGAGAGGCTCCCAAAACTGGGCATTCCCGAGAAAAGGAACGGGTTCCATAACGGATAAAGCCGTCTCGCCTCGATCTCCCGGTCGATCGGAGTCGCAAAGCTCGCCGCGGTCTCGACATCACCGGCGAGAAAGACCTTATTCTGAAACACGAGCTCGGGATAAAGCACACACACCGCAAGCAGCAACAACCCAACGGCCATCAACACCCGATACCTCATCGAGAGTCTCTCTAAAGGCAATCGCGTCTTTGAGACTTCCACATCGGTTTTCGCGGGTTTCTCGGCTTTCCGGGTTTTCTTTGGCTTCTCGGGCGCAGCGGGTTTTTTGGGCGCCTGTCCCGCCTTTTTTTTCTTCTTTTTCTGCGTCATCGCGTGTTTCCTCGTGTCAAACCATCGTAAACGAAGTTACCACGAAGCCCAATGCGTGGAAACTCAGAAAGCAGATTTCACCTTCTCGGAGCACCAGCGCCCCTCTCACCAGCAAGCCCGAGCAGCAACTCCTTGCACCGACTCCACGAAAAACGAACCTTCGTTTTGGCGATATTTTGTTCCATCTCGACGGTTTTACCTTCCTCGAAGAATTTCAAAAGGGCACCGGCGAGCGCCTCCGGATCGTTTTTTTGCACGACATAACCTGTCACTCCATCCTCGACGACTTCAGGGAGCCCGCCAACGGCCGTGACAATAACCGGTCTGTGGAAGCTAAAGGCCACCTGTACGATCGCGCTTTGCGTGGCCGATAGATAAGGCAACGCGACTACATCGCAGGCGACAAAATACTTCTCCACTTCCTCGTTGGGAACATATCGGTCGACGACAACGACCCGGTCGCGTAACCCCAAATCCTCGATCATCGACATGTAGCGCTCTTTCCCCTCATAGAACTCACCCACCACGAAGAGCGTCGCGTCGATTTCTTTCAAGCTCCTCGCGAAACCGTCGAGAAGCACACCCAATCCCTTGTACGCCCGTATGTACCCAAAGAAGAGCACGACCCGTCCACTGACCCCGAGTTCCTCTCGTGCACTCTCCCGCGTGTACCTTTCTCGAACAAACATGTCAAAGATCGGCAGCGGGTGAACCTCGACCTTTGGGTCTCCCTTTAGCGTGAGCAGATTTTGGCGATCCTCGCTTGAATGTACGAGGAACGAGTTCACCATTTTGAATCCGATTCTGATCAATACCCGGTCGATCGGTGACGATTCATGCGGCAACACGTTGTGACAGAGAAAGACGATTCTCGAAGCATACCGTTTGTCGATACGGTTGAGACAAAAAATGATCGCCATGTAGGCTACGGCGAAGAACGGCTGCCACCACTGGAAAACGACCAAGTCGGGTTCGAACCTCGCTATCGCCTTCGCCGTTCGCCAAAACGACACCGGATTGAGCGAGTCGATACATCGCTCCGTGTCTACCGCCACCGGCGAATTGCTTTCATCGTATTGTGTTTTCCCGGGAAAAAGAAACGAAGGGTACAACCGCTTGAAATTAACGACGAGGACATCGTGGTCTTTCTCGAACTCCTTTGCAAGAACGGACGTGAAATGTGCGATGCCACCTCGATAAGGATACGCCGGCCCCACGAGACACGCCTTCCTTGTCATGTCTTTTCCTTGCTCTCCCCGATCTGCGATTCGGAGCGCCCGGCTAGAAACTCCTTGAATATGTAGTTGGGATCGCGAGCGCTTCTCGCCGAAATGAGTTCAGCCAACAGACCGATCGACGCGATATGAAGCGCCACGATGATCATTACGAAACCACCGAGCATGATCGGCCGGACCCTCAACCCCGCCCCTCCCAGCCACTGGAAGAAGAAATAGACCTGAGGAAGCATCCCGATGACAAAGAGAACGATGGCGATTCGTCCGAAGAAGTGCAGCGGGTTCATTGCCCTTCGTGTAACAAACATCACAGTGATCAAATCGAAAAACCCGTTGAGGATTCTTTTTCTACCGTACTTGCTCTTCCCGTACTTCCTTTTAAAGTGTCTTACGCGGACCTCATCGACTTTGTATCCTTCCCACCCGGCGAGCACCGGTATGAAACGGTGAAGTTCGCCGTAGACCGATATTGAGCGAACGACGTTACTCTCGTACGCTTTGAACCCGCAGTTGAAATCGTGGAGCCGAAAACCGCTGATCACGGAGGTCACGTAGTTGAAGATCCTCGACAGAAAGACTTTAGTCCAAGGATCCTGACGGTTCCGCTTCCATCCAGACACGAGATCCACCCCTTCATCGAGCTTCCTCAACAGACTGGGTATTTCCGAGGGGTCATCCTGAAGATCGGCATCGATAGTGATTACTACATCCCCCCTCGCCTGCTTAAAACCGACGGACAGCGCGGCCGATTTGCCGTAGTTGCGACGGAAGCTGATCACCTTCACGTGAGTGGAATTCTGATGGAGTTCCCTCAATACGGCCAGAGACCTATCCACACTGCCGTCGTCGACAAAGATGTACTCGTATTCCCCCCCGAGCTCCCTCATGGCCGACTCGAGCGCGTCAAAGAGCTCCGGAAGGCTCTCCTCCTCATTGTAAACAGGTATCACAACGGAAAAGTCCATCGAGGGCAACCTACCCCGAGTGAAGTGTTTTTCGAATCGATTTCAGCCAATCGATCTCGCGCGAGATCCCCTCTTCGAGGTCCGCCTTTGGCGAATACCCCAGTTCTTTCTGAGCAAGGCGGATGTCGGCGTAGGTGTGCATTACGTCCCCTTTGACGGGTTCCTTGAAGTTGATGTCGACGTCCGTCCCCGAAATTTCGTTGACCAAGATGTCGAGCGCGGCGTTGAGCGCCACCCTGCTCCCACCACCCACGTTGAATACG
>CP070677.1:2926940-2934412 GCA_020352495.1 Candidatus Latescibacterota bacterium | reverse complement strand
GGTTCTGGGGGTATGAGGGCAACATGCCGATTCGCGAGGGGGAGTCCACGAACTACATGTATTCGACTCGGGATTACGTAAGAATCTCCGCCGATGGAGAAACGGCGATGTTTCCAGTTCGGCTTTTTAAGCCGGGCACGAACTCGATTCAGCGGGAAGTAAAACTGGCGGACGAACCCTACAGTGTATCCGTTGAGGAGTACTGGCCCAACATGGGAAAAAGGCTGGTCGAAGGACCCGGTGGTGAAACAGCCGTAGTGTTCAATTCGTCCGGGTTGCCTGCCGGCCACCGGCACCAGATTCTCAGGGCCGGGGACACCTATGAAACGGCGGGCGTCAAGGTTCACCTGCTCGAGAAGCCAAAAGACGAAGTGAGTCCCAGCTCGCCATACGGCGACCTCGAAGTCACGTTGCAGGGCAGCTTGCACGCGCTACCCGTTCCAGCCAACCCGCCGGCGGAGATGAAGGCCGGAGACTTTCGTTTCCGTATTACGGAATTCGCGCCCCGCTTCCGAGTCGGCGAGAAACCGTCGTTGTCCGATGAAATGACGAACCCCGCCATCCGGGTCGAGATCGTGGAGCCGGACGGCGAAAAACGCGAGCGACTGCTTTTTGCATTCCATCCCGAATTCGACATGGGACATGCGCATGGACAGACAGTCGAGAAACGTCTCGACATGGTGTATCGCTATACGAGGAATATCTATATTTCCCCGGACGGTGATAGCCTTACGGGCCGGGCCGATTTTCCGATCGAGATCCGGCGGGAGCTGGGCGCTGAGTTAAACGAACAAGTGGAGCCGGGTGACAAGTTCGTGGTGTCCGAAGGGGCGATTTTGCGCTCCGGTGGTTTCAGATTCCTCCTGTCGGATTATTGGAAGTCGGCGGTGGAAGAACCTTACCACAGCGAAGATAAAAACAAGCCGGCCGCGGCTCGAATCGTGGTTGCCGATGCCTCCGGGAGTCGAGGTGAGGCCGTGGTCGTCAAATGGGACGAGGATACGATTGTCGAAGTCGGCGGCCGCGAGGTTCAGGTCACCTTCGGTCCGATTCTGATAGAGGTGCCGTATCGGGTTCATCTCGACGATTTCGTACTGACGATGTACCCCGGCAGCAACAATCCCGCCAGCTTCGAGAGCCACGTGAGGATCTACGATGAAGAGCGTGGCGTAAACGGACAGACGGCGCGGATCTACATGAACCACCCGCTGACATATCGTGGCTTCAAGCATTTTCAGTCGTCGTACGACCGCGATCAAAAGGGCACCGTGCTCTCGGTGAGCCACGACCCGGGCAAATGGCCGTCTTACCTCGGATACTTCCTGGTGGGATTCGGTTTTCTCGTGACGATTACAAGAGGGTTGGTGTGGCACAGAAGCCCCGTAGGAACAAAGCGAGGAATGTGACGTGCGCAATCACTTCAAAATTACTCTTCTGGCTTTTGCAGCGCTTCTAGGGGCTGCGGATTGGCACGTGCCGCATGCACAACAGCGGCAGAGTGCGCATCATCATACGGCCTTGCCCCGGAAAAACTTTCTCTCCGAACCGACACGGAAGGTCGTGGGCATGCTCATGGTGCAGGATCTTCAAGGTCGGATGAAACCGTTTGATACTCTGAGCCGCGAGACGGTGATGAAAATCGCAAAAAGCAAACGGTTCAACGGGTGGGAGCCTGTGGATTTCTACCTCAGCATTATGGCTTACCCTCACTACTGGCTCGAACAAGAGGTGATCGCAGTTCGAAATGCCAAGGTCAAGGAGATGATCGGCATTCCTGAGACCACCACGCACATCAAACCATCTTACCTTTTTGACGAAGCGGACCGCTATCGATTGTCGGGTCTCCTGGAGGAAGCCCATCGTACGCCGAACAACAAGAGAACTAAGGCGCAGAGAAAACTCATTTCGCTGGATGAACGGGTGAACGTTTTTTTTATGGCGCTTCGGGGACTCAGCTGGCGGGCCTTTCCGCTCCCCGGAGATGAGAACGATAGGTGGATTGGACCGGGCGAGTTCGACAATGAACTGGCGGAGGACATCAAGACCGAATATCAGGAAGTTTTTGACATCTTTCATCACGGGCTACTCGATACGAGAGGTGACGAAATACTCCGCGGTTCGCAGGCGATCGACGCTCTACAGCGCAAGTACGGAGCAGACGTCATACCTTCGGAAATCGTTCGCAAGGCGGAGATGCAGCTTAACCGGCTGCAGCCCTTTACGTGGACCACGGTTCCGTATCTTGCTGCCTTTGTTCTGCTAATCGCCGCCTACGGGTGGGGTATTGCCAGACGTCGGGGCGACAGATACTCACTTCGTCATCCTCTCTACGCCGTGGGGTCATTGGTGTATGCGGGGGCCGTTCTCTATCACCTGTATGGATATGTTCTGCGCTGGATCGCCGGCGGCCACGCTCCGCTGAGTAACGGTTACGAAAGCCTCATCTTTATCGGTCTTATGACTGGAGTGGCCGGGTTGTGGTATGAGGCCCGAGACCGGCACGGGGTAATGGCGGCACTAGCCGGTCTGCTGACTACAGTGATCCTTGCCGTTTCCACACTGCCCACTTTCGATCCCGCCATCAGCCCGCTCGTACCGGTGCTTGCTTCGGCGTGGCTCATTATCCACGTGACGGTCATCACGGCAAGCTACGGGTTCTTGGGTCTTGCTGCGCTGGTCGCGATGGCGATTATCGTTCTGCATCTCTTCAAGGCATCTGGAAGAAGAGCGCTGCTCATGGCGATCCTCGAGCTCCACAAGCTGCATTGGGCGGTGCTCGTGACGGGGTTGGCTTTTCTGAGCGTGGGAACGTTTCTCGGCGGTGTGTGGGCAAACGAGTCGTGGGGGCGTTACTGGGGCTGGGACCCCAAGGAGACTTGGGCGCTCGTGAGCATTCTTGTTTACGCCTTCGTCGTCCACTTCCGATTTGTCTCGGCTTTGAACCGCCCGATCCACATCGCAGCGGGCAGCTTCCTTGCTATCTGGTCCATCGGAATGACTTACTTTGGTGTGAATTATTTCCTCTCTGGCCTGCACTCGTACGCCCAGGGAGACGCGCCCGGTGTGCCGGGTTGGGTATATGTCATGGCTTTCGTGATGATCTCGTTGGTACTTGCGGCGTATTTCGCGGACCGGTCGACGAGTTGGGAAGATTCGCAGCCGCCCGTGAAGATCAGAGCAAGAGCCACGATACGTTAAGAGACCGCGACATCGCGAACCGTCGCCATTACTTCTCTGCTGGCAAGCTAGTGGACGACTTCAAGCCTGGTTTAGTCTTCGCCGGCGGCCACAGGATCACGCCACCAAACACTAGCTCGGGAGGGCGGGATAGGACTCAACCCCGCTGTTTCGATCTTTATATAATAGAGATTGGGGGGCACCTTCCGTCTTGCACTTCTTCCTACACCAAGATTGTATAGAACCCGCGAGAATACGCGACTATAACCGAAAGTACGCAAATTCAGGTTCGCTGTGTCCACGCGACGAATTCGCCAGTTACCGCATTTCCAAGGGATCGACGCAAGGTAGACCAGCGCACTCGTTACGCGTTGGTGAGCGGGGCGATTCCGCTCGCCAACTCCAATAACATCAAATGCATACCAAATCGAGCACTTGCGCCCAACACCCCACATTGCGGTTATCTTACGCTTTGGATTTGGCCAACCCGAACCGCAGGTGAGATCGCAAACGCGGCAAAAGGGTCGAACCATCCCGCGGCTTGCCTTTGTTGCTCCCGCACCAGCACGACCGTTGATCAGTTGACTTTTGTCAAAAAAGGACCCGTCGGTTTGCGCCCGAATACGGATTACCGCAGTAGGGCCTCGGACAATGGGACAACCCCCGCCCACCTAAGACAGAGATGGGTGAAAATTTTCACTGGTTATTAATTGGGCGAAATGCTAGGCTAAATGGATGGTACGTGTCTTTTTTGAGTAAGCTGAGCGGACACATAAGGGCTGAATAATAACAAACGGTACTAGCCAGGTTAACCGAAGAGAAAGGAGACCGAGATCGGACCGAACGATAAAGAAGAAAACACAGCACTGATATGTCCAAGTTCTCCCAAGGAGCCCATATGGCCGTGTCGGTGTTGGAGATCGAGAAGACCATAAGTCGTTGATTTTGGAGCAGACACAGTTGTCTGCAAGAACGGGGAGGGATTATGACGGAGCTGCAGAGAATTCTCGTCGTCGAGGATCAAGAGGAGACTGTCCTATTCATCTCACAGATTCTAGAAAACCATAACTACGAGTATTCCGTCGCACGCAACGGTGAAGAAGCCTTGGAAGCGATGAAAGCGGACCCGCCTTCACTGGTCCTGTTGGATGTCATGATGCCTCGGAAAAGCGGATTGAATGTTTATCAGCAGATGAAGAAGGATCGGAACCTCGAAAAGATCCCGATCATTATCGTTACCGGTGCCTCACAGGCCACCGGGGTTGATATGACAACGGGTGTCGAAGATCCCAAAGAGTCTTACGGTGATGAATTCGCCCGAGGGATCGGTGCCGTGATCAAGGAGAAGCTGGACGGTATTTCACCAGAGGGTTTCATCGAAAAACCCATCGATCCATCGGTCCTGATGGCCAAGGTCAAACAACTTCTCCCCTGATCGTACCGTCTGCACTTCGGTTCGTATAAAACCGGACGGGATTGTGCCTCGACTGCGATGAGTGAGACAGACTCCTCAATCAATAGGAACGCGCCCGCGGACCGGCAGAAGAATCGCAGCGTTCAGTGGCGGATTATGGCGCGACAGCTGCCTCTGCTCTTTGTCCTCTTCGTTGGCCTTCTCTTCTGGCTCGAGAATCATCTTGAAGACGCCTTCTACGCCACGAATCTCGAGTCCGTCGAGAGTCTGAGTCAGATGGTAGTATCCCGCGTCCAGACATCGATGGAGTCAAAAGACGCGGGCCGCCCCTGGGAAGGAGTGGAGCGACTACTACCGGCAGACAAGAACACCCGTTTGAAAATTATCAACAAGCAGGGTGTGGTGCTTTTTTCCTCCGAACCTGAATCGAGGGGTCAGAAACACAATCTCACGGACCCGCCGTGTGTGCCCTGTCATGTGGGTGGATCTGTACGTGCGACTGTTAGATCGAAATTCATCGATAAACCTTTGGACGAGCCATTCACGCTATTCGTAGCCCCTTTGCGTAATACAGAGGAGTGTCGATCATGTCACACGGACGAGGGAACAATTCTGGGCATGGTCTATGTTTGGCATTCCCTAGGACCGGTACGCAGACTGGTTCGAACCAGTCAAATTGCCGTCATCATTGCCGGCGCCGCCGCTCTTATCTTCACGATACTGACGACCCGTCTGTTTCTTAGCCGGTACTTGAATAGACCACTCAATAGACTCGTAGCTGGCGCCCGGGCCATCGGCTCCGGTGATCTGAATCAGAAGATTCAGCTCTCCGAGCGGACCGAGTTGTCAGTGTTGGCCGATGCGTTCAACAAATCCGGGGAACGGCTCAAGGAAAGCATTCGGGAAATCAAAAACCACCGAGACGATTTGCAGAATCTCTACTACATAGCCGATCAACTCGGTCGGAGCGTTCAACCCGAGGAGAGACGCCGGCGCGCCGTGGAGCTGATAAGATCCATTTTCAAGTCGGATTGTCTCATCATTGCCGGACACTTTCACCCCGAGTCCCGCATCTTCCATGGAACGGTTACGTACCGGGAGAATGACGAGATCATCGAACGTTCTATCTCCAGTGAAAGAGATCTCCCAGCCGTTCCGTTTTGCTCCCCCCTCATTGTCCAGCGGTGGCTCCGGGGCGAACTTGACCAGGATTTTAGGATCCGGGAGGGATCCACGGTGGCGTTTCCCTTGGAACGACATGGTCAGCGGCTTGGGATTATTCTGGCGCCCGCCAGAAGGAAAGAGGATTCACCCGACGGCCGCGCTACGGCAGCCAACCCCGAGGTGGTCAGGGCCTTCATCAAACACCTATCCATAGCCTTGGAGCTGTCCGAGCTACAACGGGAACGCCTTCGGCAGGAGCGACTGGCTGCCATCGGGGAAGCGTTAGCCGGTCTAGCTCATTGCCTTAGAAACACACTCAGTGGATTGCGCGGGGGAGAGTACATTGTTGAAAGCGCGATGCGAAACGAGGATGAGAATAGACTCGAGAAAGGATGGGGAATACTCAAAAACGGCGTCCGTCATGTCGAGAAACTTACCCTAGACATTTTGTTTTATACATCAGACCGGCAACCCGAGCTGGAGTTGATAAATCCCAACCAAATTGTCCAGCAGGTCGTTGATCTGCTCGGGGGATCGGCAAAAAACAAAGGGGTCACATTGCGCTGTGAACTCGACGATAGCATCAAACCGCTGCCCATCGACCGCGTTGCCGTTTATCAGGCTTTTCTGAATCTGGTGGGCAATGCAATCGATGCCTGTGTCGAGTCTGAACTCGGCGATCTCGTCGTAATAGCAAGTCGCGATCGACGAGACGACCTGTTATTCACGATTGAGGACAACGGGGTTGGTATGGAAGAACAAACTTTGAAAAGAGTTTTCGATCGGTTTTACACCAATAAGCCCTCGAAAGGAACCGGTCTTGGACTTCCCGTCGTCAAGAAGATAGCCGAGGCCCACGGGGGCAAAATCGAGGTTAAGTCGACCCTCGGAAAGGGCACCGTTTTCTATCTCACGCTTCCAAAAAATCCCCGTGCCTCGTGAAAATTCCGTCCCGGTAACCGTGTCACGGACCTCCGCCTTGCCGCTGGCACTCGTGGGCTTGCGACGAAAGCCCGTGGCTCTTTATTTCTAGATACTTATTTTACGGTGAAGTACGACTCGCCTGGCGACACACTATGGGCGCGTAGCGACGATGGCGCTGCTCTTGGTGGCGATATACCAAGGGCTCTTGCTGTAGCTGATGTCTGAAACGTTATAATGACCGGATCGAGTGTCGGTTCAGGCACCACCGCGGTTTACACAACCGTCAAGTACACATCATCCGGAGATGAGGCGTGGGTAGCCGGTTACAACGGACAAGGCAATGACATAGACAGAGCATTAGCTATAAACGTTGATGGTTTTGGGAACACGTACATAACCGGCTACAGTTGAAACACTACAGACGACTTCGTCACGATCGAATGTGGCATGTTCGGAATCGATGCGTCTTTTGAAGTAATAAACAAACTGGTAAGTCAATAATCTCCAGGCGGGCAACAAAAAGGGGTGGTGGTCCACCCCCTTTTTTCGGATTGCATGCTTTTAGAGTTCGTGTGGAAGGGGATCTTTGTCGGGTCTTCCCTCGCTCGACAATCCCAGTTCCGCAAGGACACAGTTACGGACTTCTGAAAGCTGGTCACCGGACAGGCAGTCTTTGTAGGAGTCGAGCAGCTGACCCATCGTTGTCTTCACGCACGAATTCTCCCGGCCCCAATTTTTGTAAGGGAACGTCCGCGGACACACACTCTCGATCTCGTCGGCAATGGATTCGCAG
>CP070677.1:2918614-2926840 GCA_020352495.1 Candidatus Latescibacterota bacterium | reverse complement strand
GTCATCGATCCGCAGCGTCACCAAGTCCAACACCGGCGCGTGGACGAGCTTACGGAACATGTCCTCCCATGTCGGACTCCCCCCCTCCTCGATCGACAGATCGAACTCCACCGCCGTCTCATCGGTGATCCCCACACCCAATGTCACCCGTACTGGATCGAGCGCCGCCTTGGTCTGACCCGACCCGATCACCCCAAATGAGGCCGTCCCGTCCACCACCGTCACCGACGGACTCGCGCTTGAGAGCGTCACCGTCACGTTCCCCGATGAGGCATTCCCCGTGTTCACCAGCTCCAGGGTCAGATCCACCGTCTCCCCCGCATCGATCACTCCGTCCCCGTTCCCAAAGCTACCCCCGCTCGCGTCGTCATCGATCACGACTCCTGAGTAGTTCACATACGCCGAGGCCGACGGATCCACCGTGATCGAGCCCTCGTGCCGGGCGAGGTTTAGCCCGGTTACCACCACCTTGATCGTCCCCGGCGACTCCGCCGTGAAATCCAGGACCACGTTCCCAAGCGAGTTCGTCGCCCCGTACTGATAGTCGTCTTCATCCTTCGAGAGACACACATGGGCCGAGTCGACCGGTTGACCCCCTGAAGTGACGTTTACCAGAATGCTGTTCGTCCCCAGTCCGACGCTCGAGACGTGAAAGACATCTGCCGTCTCCACCGCTCTGGTGAAGATCGACATCTCGGGGTCGGCAAGAATCGTATAGATGTAGTGTGTCCACAGGTCCACGTTGTCACCGGATTCGGCAATCGGTGTGCGCAAGAGTCTCGAATCGGCAAACGTCTTACCGACGTGAACCACATCCTGGTTAAAGAGCAAGTTGTAGTATTCGTTCATATAGTTGCCGGCGGCATTTGGGAACGCGCTGTGGTTTGCACCGATGGCGGATACGGCGCCTCCGTTTGGATTCATGAGAAAATGCTCGGCAAGACAGAAAAATTCGTAAGCAGCGGCGGTGCAGTTGAGCATGTATAGATTGAAATATTTGCACCCATTGGTCAGCGCGTCGGCATCGGCGTTGAGTATGCTCGCATCCGCCACCGACATGTTGTAACGGAATCCGTGTCCAATGTGATTGACGTGATTAAAACCGACATCCAAAGAATCCATCGCAGCCTGTTTGTTTTCCGGGATCGCGCCCGTGTACAACCAGTCCGTTTCGTACATTTTCACGACATCCAACGGCTTGCCTTCTAGACAGGTGGCGTAAATGTACTCGGCAAAGTCCGCACCGTTGAGCGTCATGGGCTCTTCAGGCCAGTTCAACGGAAACAGCACTTCGGCAAAGAAGATATAGCGGTCCTGATAATCGGTATCACACGGCGTCTCGTAGAAAATCACCTTGTCGATCAACAATGACAGGTCGCTCACCGTGGAACATGGGAACCGCCCGTTGTAGACCTCCGCATAGAGATCCGGATTGTCGAACGGAACGGTTTGAAATCCCTCGCCGAAATACTGATCGTGATTGTCATTCCATGATCCATCTAGACAGGCGAAATACATATCGACCGTGAGTTCGATCGGCTCGATATAGTAGCGGCTGAGCGCGTATCTGGGGGGCAGTACGTCCGTATCACCGCCAAGCAGTACGTAGGTTATGCCCCACTTGGCGTACGCGTCCTGGATGAAAAACCGCATCGTCTCCTGGAGGTCCACCCCGTTTCGTGTGTTTGCCTCGATGAACTCGATCGTTCGAACCACCGTGGGGACGCCCTTTTCCGTTTTCCAGTCGGCCAGCCGTTGAAATTCGGAGGCCAGCGCGTCGGTCGTTATGATCAGGTAATCCACCGGGCTGCCCTCGAGCGAGGGATACGACGTCGGCTGAAACCCGCCCTTCTTGGTTTTTACACGCACCTCATTGAAATGATATCCCGCGCTCATTTCCGGATTTATCACGAGGCGTGACAACGTTTGCGCAACCTTTTCTTGAAAATGGCTCCGATAACGTTCTCGTACTATCGGCCGCGCGGATTCGCCCGCCGGAGAGGTGGTGAGCCGCAGTGTCGTGTTTTCGGTCAGTTCGAGATTGTCCCCGATCAACCGCAGCGGAAACACTGCGAAAGACGCAATGGCGCGGCCATGTAGGTAACCTGTTCCTAGGTACTTGCCCAACGATTCGGGAAACACGTCGACATCGGCGGACGCGCGCACAAACGGGGTGCCGCGGCCGATGGTGCCGTCTCCGGTGGTCATCGGACCAAACAACTCCATCCTTGCGTTTTGTTGGAGCATGATGGCCGGAGTCGACTCGAAGACGAAAGATTCGATCTTCTCACCCTGCGGGAGCAGAACATTTATGATACGAAACGGAAGCTGCGGATACCCTTCCTCGGTGAGAATCTCGTATCCGTTGTCGTTGACTCGTACCGTTGAGAATCCCAGCTCGTTTACGACGGTTACGTTATCCTGTGGGAGTGTGATGGAGAAGGACAGCTCCTCGGCTTGGCCCGGTTGAACCGAACATGTCGCGAGGAGAAGAGCTGCGAGAGAGAGTATCATCCACCGTGGTCGTGTCTCGAGCATGCGCGTCATCTGAATCCTCCTTGGCATGCCAGATCGGGCAGCGAGGTCGTCGCAAGTCGCACGACGAGCCTGTCGGTCGCCTGCACTAGTTACACCTATTTTGGATGGTCCTACAGAAGAAATCTCAATGCAGTAGCAGTGTGGGTGGTTCCGCTCCTTGGGTGCGGAGGGGTGCTCACTTCACGTGACACGTCTCGTAAGGGACATTATTCTACACTTTTTCGGCCAAAAAGTCAAGTGCGGATCGCGTAGCGTGTGTTTCGATCTGGACGTGAGGGCGGTCCTTAGCCTATTCTGCCACGTGAAAAATCGACTCGAGTCGACTCGGTATCGAAGTCTTTGTTCTCTGTACACCGGATCAAAAGGCGCTTCACGTTCAGCTCGGTTTGACAGTCTTAGTGGAAAGGGCATGGTCAAACGGCGGATCATGACGGCAAAGCGAACACTCGGGATGGCTATATTTGCCGCCGTCGCGTTCGGGTGCGGCACGGCCAGAATGTACTCCGGGCCCGGACTCCCCAGGGACGATGTCGCCGTCATCAAGGGATCGCGAACCGTCGCCGGAATTCGTATCTACTTTTCAGCCAAAGACGATGAGGGAAACGAACAGGTCGTTTACAAAATCGAAGTTCCCGCGGGTAACCGGAAGATCAGGATATTTTTTGGCACGACAGACGGAGAAGTCACCGGTTTGGGTAGAACTCTTTCGTTTCGCGCCGAGGGCGGGCATACCTACCAGGTTAAAGGAATAGAAGAGGACGGGCGGGTGTGGATTTGGATCGAGGATACGTACACCCACGCGATTGTCGGGGGCGAGAAGCCCTGATCATGCCGAGTATCTACGGCATAAAACCGGCGTTTCAGAACCTGCTCCGCCCTCTGGTTGGCGCCCTTGCCTCTCTGGGTGTCACGGCAAATCAGGTCACCATCGCCGCCGTCATCTTGTCGCTGGTCGCCGGTGGTTTCATTTTTGTTTGGCCCGGCGCCCACTGGCCGTTGATTGTTTTGCCCGTGGCGCTTTTCATGCGCATGGTTCTCAACGCCATAGACGGGATGCTGGCCCGCGAACACAATATGAAAACCAAACTCGGCGCGATACTGAACGAGTTGGGGGACGTCGTCTCAGATGCGGTGATGTATCTACCGTTTGGGCGAATCGCCGGCATCTCGTTTCCGCTGATCATGGTCATCGTATTACTCGCTGTCATTAGTGAGATGACCGGTGTCGTTTCCGTGCAGATTGGAGGAACGAGACGGTACGACGGGCCGATGGGAAAAAGCGACCGCGCATTCGTATTCGGTTTGCTTGCCGTGGCCATGGCGGCCGGTCTCGAGCCGGGGTTCTGGCCGAACGCTGTTTTGGGGATTGTTGCGTTGCTCTCCGTGTGGACAATCTACAACCGCGCCCACAGGGCTCTGGGGGAAGCTGACAATGACGGGTAGTTTTTTCGATACCAATGTCGGTCAGGTGTTTCTGGCAATTCTGATCGTCATGGTCGCTGCCACCATCGTCGTCTACATTCTCAACTGGTTGAGGCCATCGGCGGAGGCCACGAGCCTCAAGCTTCGTGTCCGCTCGTGGTGGGTCATGGCAGTTGTGTTCGCCGTCGCGATTTCACTAAACCGCGCGATCTCGCTCGTCTTTTTTGCGCTCATCAGTTTTTTGGCGCTGAAGGAATATTTGTCGCTCATCCCAACGCGGAGAACGGATCGCAGCGTTCTGCTTTGGGTATATCTCGCGATACCCATCCAGTATCTTTGGGTGGGCATAGAAGCCTACGGGATGTTCATTATCTTTATCCCCGTGTATATGTTTCTTTTTCTTCCGGTTCGTATGCTGCTGTTTGGCGAGACAACCGGGTTTCTCCGTGCCGCTGGAACGATTCATTGGGGATTGATGGCGGCGGTGTTCAGTTTGAGTCATGCGGCGTTTCTCTTGGTTCTCCCTTGGTATGGAAACCCGAACGGCGGCGGCGCAGGCCTTCTGCTCTATCTGGTGTTTTTGACTCAGGCCAACGATATTTCACAGTACGTGTGGGGAAAATTTCGTGGACGGCGGAAAGTCGTACCCAAAGTGAGCCCCAACAAAACCTGGGAAGGTTTGATTGGTGGCGTGGCCACGACGATTCTACTCGCCGTCTTACTCGCTCCGGTGCTGACACCTGTGGGACCGGCCGGATCCTTGTTTGCGGGTGTCTTGATCGGTCTAGCGGGCTTTTTTGGTGATCTGACGATCTCCGCGCTCAAACGTGATCTAGGTATCAAAGACAGCGGGAGCTTTATCCCGGGACATGGCGGTGTGCTCGACCGCGTAGACAGTCTGACGTACACGGCGCCGTTGTTTTTTCATTTTGTCCGTTATTTCTACTACTAGCGGGGGAGCCGGGTGAACAAGCTGCTTAGCATTCTGTTTTTTCTTCTGATCGTAAGACCGCTCGTCCTTGTGATATTTGGGTTGAACGTCCGGCATCGAAACCGGCTTCCCCTGGCGGGACCCGCCATCATCGTTGCCAATCACAACAGCCATTTGGACACGATGGTTCTCATGTCGGTCTATCCTCTCCGGCACCTGTTCAAGCTCAGACCCATTGCCGCGGCCGACTATTTTTTGCGATCACGGTTCATGAGTTGGTTATCGCTCAAGATCATCGGCATAATTCCGATCGATCGTAAGGCCCGTGAAAAAGGCGAAGATCCGTTTGCCGGTGTGACCGAGGCGCTCGAGCGTGGCGACATCGTGATCTTGTTCCCGGAAGGCACACGCGGTGAGCCCGAACAAATGGCCGAGTTCAAAAAAGGGATATCGTATCTCATCGAACGACACTCCGACGTGCCCGTGGTTCCGGTTTTTCTTCACGGCGCGGGAAAGGTACTTCCCAAAGGGTCCTGGCTTCCCGTGCCGTTCTTCTGTGATGTCTTTGTAGGCGAGACGCTGAGGTGGCCCGGGAGCCGAGAGGCGTTTATGTTTCGACTCAGGGAGTCGATGAAAGAGCTCGCAGACGAGGGTAACCTCCCGCCCTGGGAATGAGACCCCGCGTATAGAACTCGAACCTGTCCACGGGAATAAGACCTATGGGAAAAACTCGGGTCTGTGTGCCGGTTTTTCTCCGAAAGTCGCAATCCCCACGAATCGCCCACCCTCGTCGAAGACGTTGTCAAATGCTCCAAAACGGGCTAAAATCATGATGAAAGGGGGTTGGTCATGGACGCCAACGCAGTCCTCGCAGATCGCCTTCGAAAACCGGTACTCGTTGTCTTTGCCTGCGTTTTGTTCATCACGCTGACGCCGGCGCCCGGGTTGGCGGAATGCCCGCCGCCGCCCACCGAAAGTCCCCTCGCGGTGGGAGAAGTCGGTTTGTTTTTCGATACCGCCGGGACGATGAACTGCGACGAGGTTGTACCCTTTGTCATTACCGAGCTTTATCTGGTCGCTCGGGCACCCGAGGGTGGCATTGCATCCTTCTCGATTTCCGAGCTGTTGATTGACCCGGGCCCCGTCCTTGTTCTCTCGACCTCCGTTATCGTAGACAACTCATATCAGGTTCAGGTCATCATCGACGCCTGTTCCGAGGCGGTTCGTGTAGACCCGGAGGTTTGCCCGACAACTGAGGGGGAGCTGCTCGTGCTCGCCGTCTACCAGGTGATGTTCTACGTGTCGAGCGGAACAGTCTGCTTTCAAACCGCTTGTCCGACCATCGCGGGTATCTGGCCGATGAACCCGGTTTACACACGGTGTGACACTGGGGCGTGGGGCGAACTGGTGGGTGGCGAGTCCATGTGCCTAGGACTCGGTGAGGCACCCGTGTCGGTTGACGCGAGTACGTGGGGAAAGATCAAGTCGATCTACGCCGCTGACTGAGATCTCTCGATATCAGTAATACGCGCGGAGCGCGATTGTCGGCCCGTATCAATGTCGTTCGGCCTTTTTAGTTACCGGCATACATCGCTTTGACACGGCTCCATGTCGTGAGCTCCACCGGTGTGGGCCCACCGGGTACGTCACAGACACAGTTGCCATCGGGATTCACAAAGGTTGTTCCTCCCTCGGCGTCGACGAGGTTCATGTCGCAGTCTACGGCATTAATACCCGGAGGATCGCTTCGAGGATATTCGACAACCTCGAAATAGCAACACTCGGGCGACGATCCCGTTACATAGAACGACATCGTGATGAGATGAATCGGTGCGGAGAGACATTCACCGTATCCCATTTGGACACCAGCGAAAGCATCTCCAATGGCGACATCATTGGGATCGGCCAGATATTCACCAAGATACACGCCTTCGAAACCATCTCCCGTTCGAACCATGAACTGTGATGCCGTCACACCCTCGGTGTTGGTGTGCACCACGTAGACCTGAAGGATCCCAGGCGCGACATCTCTGGGGTGACAATCCTCACCGATGGGGTCCGCGAAAACGGCGATGGTGCCGCCTTGCCCAAACGCCATTGCCGGGATGTGGAGCACTGCGAGTGCAAGCGCCAGTAATAGAAAGCGTTTCATTTCGTTGCCCCCTTGAGAGTTGGAAACGCAGACCATCAAACTGGGCGAATCGTGGGGAGGAGTAAGATCGTGCAGTTGTAGATACCACTCGCCCTACCAAGAACGTGTGGTGAGGCGATTGGAAAATAATGAACGCAAGGACTCCGGGCAAGCCGAAAGGTAACGGCAAACACCCGACACAAACCAAGTCAACTCCACGGATCCTGTAGTTGACCGAGATCTGCTATGGCATCGGCGACGATCGCACGTGGTATGGCGAAGTGTTCTTCGATCAGCTCCACGAGTTCCGCGCGACCGGTTATCTGGTGGATGTGTGACTCCGTCCCCTGGGACTTGATCAATGTGAGGTTGCGTACCATTAGAGAGGATTCGGGTAAGAAACGAACAAGTAAAAGAGCATTCATAAACGTGGCCTCGTCGGTAAACGAATGGGCGATGACCTTTCCGAAGTGCTCGATCTGTCGAGGGGTCGGCTTGGCTGTATAACCGTGTTTCAAACGGCCGTCGCGGTAAAGCTCGAGGCGGGAACACCCTTGTGCATCCTGGGGTTTGAGCACATAGCGATCGCGGCCGAGGGTGACTTCGTAATCCCTCGTCAAATCGCGAGGAAACGGCGCCAGAAATGGCGCCGCGTAGCCCACGTCTATGAGGTACTCGCGCCCATCCACAATGGCGATGCTCACCATGTGCACATCGGGATCGGTCATGTCCGCCCCGCACAGAATGACGTCGTAGCCCAAGTGGGCTAGGAGCAAATTGAAGTAGTAGTTGTTGGTGTAGCAGGTGCCCCCGAAGTTGTGCCGCTCGATGCCATCGAGGAACCGTTCCAAACCGGGCAGGCCACACAGGCCGGTGTGTCTCCGGTAATGGAGCTTTGAGATGTTCTCGAAAGGCACTCGTATTAGGTGCGCCGCAACCAGCTCGCTCAAGCACTCTTGGCTGGGTGCTGCCCTTGGCGTTCCCAGGATACGGAGGTAGCGGGCGAAAAGGTCCGGGGTTAGCGGTTGGCTCATCGTGGTTCCTCCAAAATGACACCCAAAGTACCCCGCTGGGTGCCTAGTGTCAATTCTATCTACAGGTTACAACCGCGCCAAGCCCTATTGAGGACCACTCGACCTTCCACCTGGTCTGTCGATAATAAAAATATTCAATTCAACACTTGACAAAATGAATATATGGGGCC
>CP070677.1:2908360-2918514 GCA_020352495.1 Candidatus Latescibacterota bacterium | reverse complement strand
TTTGATGGTTTCTTGAACGGCAAACGGTACGTGCTGATGGATCGGGATGGTAAGTTTTGTCCCGCGTTCCAATAGATCTTTAAAAACGAAGACATAAAACCGGTACAACTCCCGCCACGAAGTCCGAATTTGAACGCTCACGTAGAGCGTTTCCACCGCTCTCTCAAAGAAGAGTGTCTCAATCGAATGATCTTTTTCGGCGAGAAGTCGTTACGAGACGCAGTTGGCATGTTCCTGGACCATTTCCACACGGAGCGTAATCACCAAGGTCTCGATAATCGAGTGATCGAACCCGGGGAGGAAGTCAGCCGACGTGATGGCGAAGTTCTATGTCGCGAGCGGCTCGGCGGTATGCTGCGGTACTACTATCGCAAGGCTGCATGAAGAGTAATCCTAGGCTGTTCATTCTGCGCACGGTACAGACGAATCGCATGAGCGACTTATATATCACCAAACCGGCCGATCGTCTGAATGTACCCGCTGCCACCCTGTTCTAGGCTGAGATTGGGCGACAAAATTCGATGCCAAACTTGTTCATCGAAGAGCTTGGCCGTCGGCTGAGTTTCTTTACCATACGGGAATGACTGTCAAGATTTCTTTACACGCCCGCCGATAAATATACCCCAGAAGCACGACGGACTGGAATTTTTTGCATTGGGCAGGTCACTCAGGAAACTTGCGCGCCATCCACAAGAGACCTGCACGCGGACAAGTGTTTATGGTACAATTAACCCGCTGGTCGGCGGCGCTCAGTCGTGCGGGGGTGCAAGTAATGCGCGTGATGCAATCCCGTTTGATCTGTCTCTTGGCCTTGCTCGCTTTTGCTGCGAGCATGGAGAACTTTGGTCCCGGTAACACCACGTGGTCGCAGGAGTTTACTGATGAATACCAGTTCCGCGACGATGAATTCGATCCACGCGAAGAGGGAATCAAAGCGGACCATCGAATAAACGTCACCAGCGACAAGATCGCATTGCTGTCTGCGATTGCCCTGACCCAGTTTTCTGCGTTTGAATCGGCACCCAAGATTCTCACGCTCGGCATCTTTTCGATGACGGAGACTGCCGCGTCTGTCGACGTTTTACAAGAGCCGAAGCGCTATCACGTGAAGCCCGTTCGAAATCTCTGGGGACCGGGATTCACGACTTTCCGTTGGCCAACAGACATCATTAATAGACACGAGATCCCGGTGGGCGAGCTGTACGCGAGAGCTGTCTTCGTCGAACGTGGAACGCCCTCGATATTCCCAGTGTGCCTCTATTCGGGAGAGTCGGCCGGGAACGTGCAGGCTTACACCTTCGTTGTCGCTCCGCTGCGGGAAATGGAGATTCAGTGGTGGATTATTGATGCGCGCACAGATGACATTGCTGTTAGCAGTCAACCGCAAACGATCGGAGCCAACAAGCACTATTACATCCAATGGGACGGCAATGATAATGACGGATTGCCCGTTGGGGAAGGTTACTATCTCTTAAAACTCAAAGGCACTTACAAACCGCTTTTCGGCAGAACTCGGACGGTGCCCTTGAATTACGGCTTCTATCACAAATTCGATATCTCTGGCTAGTCGCCTGTCGAATCGTAGATGTGACATGACCGTACCTATTGACAAGACCTCGCTGATCATTTTGATTGTCGTTGTTGTTCTGACGGCGGGCATCGTGTTAGTTCTCCAAACGATCCGTCCCGTGACGACGGCGAGTGTCACTGTCACCTGCGAGCAAATCAACTTCGATACTGTTGCAAACGGGAAGGCGGACTATTCAACGTCGATTCTGAATACCGGGTTGTGGGTTGAAAGCGTGAGCGTTTCCGATTGGCACCAGTTGCTGTTTCGCGTCCCCCCCGCGTGGGCAGCCGAAGATTCACGACGATTCGTCGACAACGGCCTTGTCACCGTGGTCCCCAATTCTCCAAACAGCCGAATCGAAATCATGTCGGATCTTGAAGCGTTCTCCGTGCGCGACGTTTTCATCGGCGGGCGGGTGGGAGTTTCCTGGCGTGTGAATGGAAATGAGCACCACGTGACGATCCGATCTCATCCAGAATCGGTGCCCACAGAACTCTCTGTTGTCCTCTCGACCGGGGACTCCCTGCAGCTTCGCCTTGTCGACTGTGCCTTCCTCGGGCGTGGCTCGGAGATGCTTCACGAGACTAAACTGGGCGTTGCGGAGGAAATTTCTTTTCCTGTGAGCTTTTCCAGGACGGAAGCGATTCTAGTTTCCGACTCAGGGCGAATCCAATTCGATGCGCGAGTCCAAGCGGAATCGTCGGAAGAGCCGCTGATCCTAATTAGAGACATAACCGTCGCCGACGTCGGCTGTGGGGTCTCCGAATATACACCGGACGGTCGATTGAGAGAACGAAACACGCTCGTTCGCGGAGGCGTGCTCTTCCCCGAATACGATCCAGACGACGATTACGAGATTCAATCTGGCGAGTTTGTCGGGGCCGAACCCGCCGTGGGGCAGCTGGCGGAGTTACGAGTGACTTCAGGGTTCGCAGAAGCATCGATCGTATATCAGGTCAAGAGCTTGACGGTTGGATCTTTTGATCGGGCGCAACAACAGCTGGTTAGGTCAAAGCTCGATGTCGTCAAGAACAACCAAATCCTGATACTGATTTATACGACGTCACTCGCCGTTTTCGTTTTCATCACGAAATACCTACTGAAGAGGAAGGAAAGCTGATGCGAGGGCCGGGGGCATTGCACTTTGTGGCCTTCATGTTGCTGACCGCAGGGGTCGCGAAGACCGCGGCGGCACAGGAGGACTTCTCCAGCGTTTACGAGAAGGTGAGCAACGCCGTTGTTTTGATCGACTTCGAGGATGGCGCGCGGGAAGTCGGCTCGGGCGTGATCGTGGGTGTGACAGTGAGCGGGCAGGCTTTGATTCTGACAGCTAACCATGTCGTTGAGGGTTACGACGAAGTGATCGTCTCCTTCTCAGGTGGCGTGGAAGAAAGTCACGTCGGCAAGGTGAGCGTGGACCTGTACTCAGATACCGAGGATATGGCGGTCATCGTCGTTCAAGATCCTCCGGGGGAGATCGACGTGATCTGTTTTCGCGAGTCCCCTGGAAAGAAGGGTGAGAGCGTTGGAACAATCGGCCATCCGTTGGGCGAAGCCTTCACCTGGTCCAATGGCAGCATCACGAACGTACACGGAAAATACGTGATTCACGACGCGCGGCTCCAACGGGGAAGCTCGGGAGGACCTTTGTTAGACGATTGCAGCCGTCTGCTGGGCATGAATGTTCAGCTTATTCACACCGAGAGCGCTGACTCGGTGCCCGAAGCGGAGCTCACGGCCGGAACTGGCGTTGCGATAGGTTCCACCTCGATCGCTTCTGTGCTGGATGGGTGGTTCGCGGACACGCGCCTCAAAAAAAAATGGAAGTTCAAGAAGTACTGCTCGTTCTGGCAGCGACTCTCCAAACAGCCGGCGGTGTTGGCGGTCGAGGCCGTCGTCCTAGTGGGTGGGGTGGTTCTTCTGTGGCCCACGGGTGACAACGGTAACGGCCCAGAGCCGGAATTTGGCGACCCGCCTGACCCACCGAGCGGGCAGTGAGCAATTCAAATAGGGGATACAATGAAACACACTTGGGCTTTGATCGTCGCGTCCTTGATTGCTTTGCAGGGTCTTCTGGTGCCCGTGCGGGCGCAGCCAGAATTTCCGGCGAACATGCATTTCATTTTCCTGATCGACGTGTCCGGGAGTATGGAATTCTCGCTCAATGGATTGAACTTCAGCACCTTCGATGGGTCGAAGCGCGGCCCCGGTACCCCGAGCAGCCCGGGAGACCCTCCTTTCCCCCCAGCCGACAACTCGTCGTGGCAAAGACTCTATTACGTTCGACAGTCGCTGCCCGTTCTCGGCGATATAGTTGATAACATACTCACCCTCTCGGCTGGCGGTGACGTTGCCCAAAAGAAATTTGCTTTTGCGAAATTTCCAGGCAACTCCGTGGACGCCTCGTGGCTCAGTGGCAGCGCGTCGACGGACGTCGAGCTACGGACGTGGAGCCAGACCGAATATTGCGACATCATTGGAAAAGACTGCGTAAATGGACTGGACACCGGAACCAACCAGCTCACCCCCTTCTGGTGGGGCACGCCGATTGTCAGTGCGCTAATCCAGGCTAACGCGAAGTTGAGTACGATCCCGACATCTCCTGAGAATGGCAAAGTGGTTTTCCTTCTGACCGACGGTTCGCCACACCCCGACCTGCCGCCGCCGCCCATTGCGTCCGACGTTAATATAGCGGCCGTCGGAATGGGCGTGGACGGCGCGAAGGAAACGGATTATGATTTTCTTCTCTCCATTACTGATCCCCGCTTTGTGACCGGGGTTTTCACCCATGATGAGGATGTCACGGTGTTAACCACGGAGCTCATTAAGACGTTCTTCGATGTACTTGAGTGGGAGACGATCTCAGATCCGAGCTTTGTTATGACGCCTGGCAGCCTCAAAGCGTTCGATGTCGAGGTGACCGAGCAAGACCGTCAGCTATTCTTCGTGACGTCGTGGCATGAACCCAGGGACACCAGCAAGGTCGCGTTCACGCTCGAGGCACCCGGTGTTACTTTAACGCCGTCGACCGCCGCCGAGTTGGATGACGTTGCGTATTCCGAAGGTGCAACCTACTTGATGTATGTCGTTAGGCCGAATTTCTTGGCAGACCACCTCGGCACCTGGCGGTTGCGGATCGACGGCGGTCCATTACCGCCCGACTCTCGACAGATCACGGACTATTTCGTGGGGGGGGCTTCCGACTTGAAGGTCAATATCGAAGGTGTACCTGCCGGACGCATCTCCACCGGTGGCACGCTGCCGCTGGCGTTCGGTGTGGCCGAAGCCGGCACCACGATTCCAAACGTAGAGATGCGTGTCGAGCTCACGACGCCGACCGAGTCGCCGGGCAACTGGTTTGCCGGGAACAAGCTCACGGCGGATGAGTTGAGGCGCGTAAAGGGCATGGAATTTCCCGGGTACGTGTCGGACGCCTTCAAGAAATATTGCTATCTGCGATCGATCAAGAACGTAGCGATGCCTAAGAGAGTCACGGAAACCATAGCGCTGTTCGATGACGGTGCTCACGACGACCGTGAGAGCGGAGACGGGGTGTTCGGGAACGCGCTGACGAATGTATCAGCCCCGGGGTTGTATCGTGTTCGCCTGTTGATCACGGGGAAAACGACCTCGGGCGCGGCCTTCACGCGGGAGCGGGTCCAGACGCATATAATAGAGCCGAATATCGAAGGCGACTGGACGTCGTCTGACCTCGACGTGGATTTCGTCTCCGAATCCGAGTCCGGGTCACTGCACGATGTGACATTCACGCCCAGGGACCGTTTTGGAAACTACCTTGCACCGGGGCACGCGGACGACATCACGATCACACCATCAAACGGTGCGCGTCCGGCTGGGGATTTGGTGGATAATCTCGAAGGCGGCTACGTCCAACGGGTCGAGGTGGTAGCGGGAGCGGAGAGCCCCACCGTGGACGTTTCGTTCAAAGACAAGCGCTTTCCAACCCGTATAATCATTGACCGGGGGCGCTGCGGGTTTAGTGTTATGGCTTTTGTCGGGTACTTTTGCTTCGACAATAAGCTGTCTATTGACGATGCGTTCACGTTCGCATTGAGCCTCCGCAAGTGCGTGACAAAACGGGTGCAGCTCGAAGCTGAGCTCGCCTTTACGCCGACCGACGACGCGCTGGGCCAGAGCGGTTTCGTGGCGCAGGTAAACGTCAATGCCCAGTACCGGTTCCGCCAGTGGCGATCGGTGATTCCATATGCCGAGTTGGGTGGTGGGTGGATGGGTTTTCATGATTTTTCCTCAAGCGACGACATACTGAGTTTGAACTTTGGCGCCGGTGCCAAAGTCCCGATCTCCGGACGTTTTTCATTGCTCATCGACGCGAGAGACTACGTCGCGTTTGATGCGTTCGACACCGGCACGACTCGTAACATGCAGCTTCGACTCGGAGTGGCGTTCGGGCTGACTCAGTAGAAGACTCGGGGCCGACGTTGCGAATGAGGGGTATGACTTGAGAACAACGATCTCACTGCTCCTTCTTGCTATTCTGCTCGCAGCACCAGTGCGGGCCCAATGGATCGTTCAGCATCGTTTCCCGGGAAACACGCTTCTCGACATTGAGCTGGACGTCCTTTTTCAAAACACGAAGACCGGTTGGATCATCAGTCAGCGGGATACGTTGTTCAGGACCACGGATGGCAGCACGTCGTGGAATCGATTCGCTACCGGCATCTCAGAAAACCTCGCCGCGCTGAAGTTCATCAGCACGACGCACGGTTTGATGGTTGGCTCGAGCGGGGGGGTATGGCGCACACTCAATGGTGGCGTCACATGGAGTCCGACCACCGCTACGGGGTTGAGTGTGGATCTCACAGACCTTGATTATCTCACTGACGCGGGGGATCATGCATGGTGTGTCGGGTTGAACGAGACCATCATTTATACGCCCAACAATGGCGTTTCATGGACAAATCAGCACGAGGGCGCGAAACATCTCATTGCTGTCGACTTCGTCGGCTCGAACAATGGTTGGACGGTGGGCACCTCGGGGGCGATTCTCGCGACGAGTGACGGAGGTGCCAATTGGATATCGCAGGCGAGCCCAGCCGGTGTGACCCGACTAAACGCCGTCCATTTTGTATCCACGATGCGGGGTTGGTCGGTCGGCCACGGCGGCACGATTCTGTCCACAATCGCCGGCGGTGCGCCATGGACTCAGCAGACTTCGGGTGTATCCGACGACTTGTTGGGCGTGTCGTTCGTGGACGTCAACAACGGCGTTGCGGTCGGCAAAGCTGGGACAATACTGCACACGATAGACGGTGGGGCCACTTGGGTTTTGGAGAGAACAGCCTCCGAGGATTACCTGGAGGTTTTCTACCAAAATGTCGAGAATTGCTGGATCATCGGTCGTGATACCGGCAACCTGCTGTACTCACAGGGCTCGTTGTCGGTCGTCTCCCCCAACGGCGGCGAGAAGCTTGAGGGCGGCACCCGGGAGACGATTAGTTGGACTTCGGACTACGTAGATAAGATTAGGGTAGAGTATACGACGGACGGCACAAATTGGCAGTTCGCCGGCGCGGATGCTCAAGCTTGGGATGCCGCAACCGGCAGCTTTGCGTGGGATGTCCCGAGCGATGTGAACTCAACGAACTGCAGGGTCAGACTGACCGGTGTCACCAAGCCCAACCTGACGGATGCGTCCAATCAGACATTCGAGATTTTTGTTCCCGATAGCACGGGGCCGATGATTACATCGAATCCAATTTCCGAAAGCCCCCAGGGCAGCAGTATTCTCGTGTCGGCCCAGATCACCGACGACGTCTACGGCGTGGGAACCGCCGAGCTTCACCACCGGCTGGCGGGACAACAGACATTCGACATCGCCGTCATGACGCTCACTTCCGGAGACACATACGCGGCCACAATCCCATGGCAGTCCGACGGCATCCGCGGGTACCAGTATTACATCCGAGCCGTCGACGCGTCACCGGCTCAGAACGAATCGACGCTTCCAGCGGGAGCCCCACAGACAAACCCGACCTTTGTAGCGGTCCGCGTATCGAGCTACTCGCGATCGATATCCGGGTCCGTCCCGGAGGACACCAGGTATCAAATGATCTCAATCCCGCTGGCGTTCGACCAGAACGACGGCAGCATCGACTCGGTTCTCGTCGACGACCTGGGTCCATATGACCGCAAAAACTGGGCGCTTTTCCGTTGGATGACCAGCAGCAGAACGAATAGTGAATTCACAAAGGCGCCAATTGGGGATTTCGAACCTGGCCGGGCCTTCTGGCTTGCCGCACGCAAAAACGGTTTTGATACTTCACGCGGCGTGTCCGTTCCACCCCAGGACTTCACGATTCTGTTGGAGCCAGCAGTTGCGGGTGTGCCCAAATCCGGCTGGCGTCAAATTGCCAACCCTTTTGCATTTTCGGTGTCGTGGAGCGACATATTGACGGCGAGTGGCAACCCGAGTGGTTGGGGTATGCCGTATTATCACGACCCGCAAACCAACGCCTATGAAATTGTGAACGTACTAATGCCGTGGACCGGCTACTTCTTCAAGAACCCGGCGTTGTCAGAGGCCAATTTGATAATTCCTCCCATCGAATCGCCATCGAGCGCAAGCTCGTTCGATATGGCTCGACCACCATACGGATCCGATGAATGGACGATGCAGCTGGTGGTCTCCTGCAACGGCAGGTCCGACCTTTTCAACTATGTTGGCGTTTCGGGGGCCGCATCTCGCGAGCGCGATGCGGAAGACCATTTGGAACCACCCACCATTGGCAATTATATTGCTCTCCACTTTCCCCACTGCGACTGGAGCGAGTATGCTGACAACTATACGACGGATTTCCGCCCGCCTTGCCAAGAGGGAGAGTTGTGGAATATCGTTGTTACGTCTAACATGCCGGCGTCGGAGGCCACGCTCAGCATTGACGGAGTCGAGACCGTACCACCTGAATTCGATGTCTATTTGTTCGACCCGCAATTTGACGTCGCCCAAGACCTCAGAGAAAACCCAACCTATCGCTTCCCGACCCCATCAACGGCAATCGGAAAGGAGTTGACGCTCGCGGTGGCCAGCGACGATTTCTTTGCCGATCACAATCTGACGAGGTCTGACGGGTTGCCTGACGTCGGTTTGGATCAGAATTTTCCGAATCCCTTTAATCCGTCTACCATCATTCGTTACGCACTGGAGACACCCGGGAGGGTCGACCTCGAAATCTTCAACGTGCGAGGCGAAGTCGTCACATCGCTATTGCGTGGCGTGGCAAAAGAACCAGGGTACCATGTGGCCGTTTGGAACGGCAGGGACAGCTCTGGAAACGCGGTGGCCAGCGGCGTGTACTTCTATCGACTCACCGTCGGGTCTTTTTCGGAGGCAAAGCGAATGCTGCTTCTGAAGTGAGTGTCCCGCCGGGAGAGCGATATTCTCGCCGGTTGAGAGGTTCGGACCAGGCTAGTTGCCTGGCGTAGGGTCAAAAAATTCGCGTAAGGTAAAAATATTGAGCCTATGTCCCACTCGCAATCCTTCCTTTAGTTACATCCCTTAATAACATACCGATTTCAGCCGGTTGACAGGCCGTTTTTGGCATCTGATACTCCACATACAGAACTAGATGAGAGGGCGATCATCAAAGAACAGTCCATACATAATGAGCTGTACTTGTTGTTTATCTAACACGCCCTTAATCCCTCCGAACGGCGCAGCAGCAAAGGAGAAGCGCTAGCGGAGGCTTGTGGAGGCACGAGCAGTGGAGCGATAAGGCGGTTATGTAGACAATTTCCGCTAAGCTAGGGAACGGCCACTTTGCTTTCCGTATCGTGGCCGTTGAGTTATTGGCAACCGCAAGGAGGTCACTTATGCAGCCAATCTGGATCACAGAGCGAGAGGGATCTAAGGGGTACCTAAGCGATGAGTTCTCGAGCAGATTTCGGGAGATAATCGAAGAGTCTGATCGTCCACTCTCCGCGATGGTCTATTGCGATCTAGAGCACCCGCACGTGTGGCCTGTGCTGCAGGAACCGCAGTATTGGACGGCCTTGAACAGGATTACAGGAGAATTGTTACGTATCTACTATCTGCATTTCCCAAAGAGCTCGGCTCCATGGACGACCGGAACAGTGGATGTCAGCGAGGAGCTGGACATGGTCCGGGATCACATCGGCGAATCCAAGATGGGCAATGTTCCGCATGTGGTTTTCTTCCATCCCGCAGATGCTGGCAGATTCGATCACCACGAGGTTCGGATCACTGGCGACAACGCCGAGGAGGTGTTCAGAGATCTCGAGAATCTCTTCAACGAAGCAACAGCTAGTATCAGCAAATCTGTAGCCGCGGGCAGAAATGATCCGAAGGATCTACTCGATGGGCTCGTGAAGGACCTTCTTGTATCGCGTTGGAAAAAACGGCTATCGAAGATGGCCCCGACCGTAGCCAAAGCGCTTGTTTCCTTGTTCGGAAAAGCAGCTGCTGGAGCCTTAGCATAGCCGCTGGGGAGGATTAGCACATGGCAGTTCGATCACGGCCCATGTTTTGGTCCACGTGTGCCGTGCGAAGGTTCGTTGGTCCAGCAGGTGCAAGTCCTGCTATCAG
>CP070677.1:2900569-2908260 GCA_020352495.1 Candidatus Latescibacterota bacterium | reverse complement strand
TGTAAAAGGTTTGAGTTATCGCTTCACGCTTCTCTTCCGGATCCGTGATTCCCCTGAGTGCGTCAAAGAATTCTTTACGCGCATCGACTATGTCAACCGCAACACCGCGTTTTCGGAAAAACCCAGCGACCTGCTCCGGTTCTCCCTCACGCATTAGTCCGTTCTCGACAAAAACGGTTTTGAGACGTTTCCCCAGGGCCCGATGTCCGAGCATCGTGACCGTCGACGAATCGACCCCTCCCGAAAGGGCGTTGATCGCTTCCCCATCCCCGACGGCTTTCTTGATTTCGTTGACCTTTTCGTCAATGAACTGCTTGGTGTCAAGCTTCTGCGCCGTGACCTCTTCAATCATTAGGCAACCTCCTTTACGAATCCCGTGGGTTTAGCGTCCGTTAGCTAGCTCTGGGCATCTTCAGACCATCCCTTTATCCCAACCCACACAACTGACGAATCGTTCCAACGACTGGAAGCTACACATATCTAATGGATCGTGCTCCAGCAGGCTATTTCCTGATCTCGATCCCCTTTAGCTGCTCACGAGTAGACTCCGAATACCAGATTTCTACAAACTCCCGAATCGACTCGCTCTCTCGAGATCGCATTGCCTCCACGACCGGTCCCCGCAAAAGCCTCTTCATGTTTGAAAACACCGCGCCGTCCCTGGACGCCAGAACACGCGCCTCCTCGAGCGCCGCCGGCATCAGTTTGTCACCGGCTATGACCCGATCGACGAGCCCGAGGGACAGGGCCTCTTCGGGCCCATACATCGCCCCGGAAAGGAGAATTTCTTCGGCATTTCTCTGTCCCACACAGGCGCGAAGCTTGTCGACGCTTCCGGCAAACACGGTTGCGCCAAACGTGATTTCGTTGAGTGAAATCTTGGCCGAACCTTCGGCCATGAGACGTCTGTCGCACGCGACGGCGAGCATACAGCCGCCGGCGATTGTGTGTCCGTTAAGCGCAGCGATGACCGGTTTGGGGTAAAGGTAGAGTGTCGTATAGAGCTCCGTAAAGTGATTCACAAATCGCGTGAAGTCTTCTTTTGACAGAGGGTAGAGCTCGGGAACATCAAAGCCAAAGGAAAAGAACTTGCCATGCCCAGTGAGGATCAGCGCCCTCGTGGTCACGTCCGCAGAGAGTTCACCGAGCCGAGCCTTGAGTTCCTTGACAAACGACTCGTTGAACGCATTGACCTTGCCTCTATGGAGCGTGAGAACGGCAACCTCTCCGGCGTGAGTGAGATCCACATAGCTCATTCCGAGTACCTCCTACCGGGACGGGGCTATTGCGGTGTCGGAGTCGGTTTTCTGTCGAGGCGATCAGGTTATAGACAAACACTCCCACGGCTCGCGTACAAACCGCGTGCAGTGTTAACCCGACGCAACGAGCCCCATCTCATCTTGCGGCGTCATTGTATCACTTATCGGGTCGTTCCGACAGTGATTTTGGGACACATCCACATCCTAACCTCGGAGCGAGCGTGTTTACCGGCCGTTTGAGTCTGTGATAAGATGTGAAGCGTTCAATCGGTCGCCCGAGCAATTATCTCCTGGGGGAATCTTGCCTGTTAGTGCTGACACCTCGCCCACGGATCCTTCCTCATCCCTCGACCGCCTCCCGCGGGCGCATGTTTTCGTGTTCTTCCTGTTGATCGCGATGGCGATTCTCGGGACATTCCTGTTCGTCTCCCACTATTACCCCGTTGTCGGAGGCGAGACGGATGGCGTCTTCTACATGATGAGATCCTCCACCTTTTTTAGCGTCGATCCATATCACGGCCCCGGTTTTCCTTGGGCCATTCGGGTCGTGCGATTCTTCGGTGTCCCACCGTTCCCCGCAGCAAAACTCGTGTCGATGATTTCGGCTCTCCTACTATTGATCGCGGTATATCGTCTCTTCGCAACAATGAGCAGGCCCGGCGAAGCGGCAGTTGCCACGTACGTATTGGCTCTCAATCCACTGTTTCTGATTTATAGCGTCGCCATCATGAGTGACATGCTGGCACTCGCGTTGGTGTTCTGGGTACTCGCGATCTTATTCTCGCACGAAGGCACCAGACCATCTCGACTGTTCCTGGCCGGCGTCATTGCCGGAATGGCATACCTCTCCCGGTACCTCTACCTGTTTCTGCTCCTCGTGCCGGTGCTGATGGTTGTGTTTCGAATTCACGATACCGAACCGCGCCGCGGGTTTCTGCGTAGGATTGGATGTTTTTACGCGGGCTTTCTCGTCTTCACATTACCCTGGTTCGTTTTCATGATCCGGGAAACGGGCGACCCGTTTTTCAATCTCAACCACCTGCTCGTGGCGATGCGGATGTACGTGCCCAAGCTCGATTTCAACAAGCAACCCAAGTTAGAAGCCTACCCGAGCCTCTACCACGTGATTGCCTCCGATCCAAAGAAGTTCCTCCACTCCTGGCTCGTAGATCTCAGGCAACTGCCCCGTGGACTGCTCGAGCTCGTGCCCAACCTCGGCGTCATCAGCGCGTTCGGTGCATTGGCGTGGATCGTAAGAATAACTAGGAAAAAAGCGATCCTACTGGTCGTCACCCTTCTCTATTCGCTCGTCATATGCATCGTCTGGCTTTTTGACAGACTGTTTCTTTTTCTTTCTGCCCTTGATCGGATCCGTCATCGCCAGCGCACTCTATCTCCTGCCCTCATGGCTTCCGTTCAAACCGGCGTTTCAGCCATCCGGATCGCGAGGGCCGGGCGTCCCGCTTCGAGTCATCGCGATTATTGTCGCATTGCTGATCACCGCGTTACCGGTCAAGCAGAAGGTGACGGCGTTTTTCGACAGACAACCGGCCGAGTACAAAGCCACCTCGGACTGGCTCAAGACCGTAGCGACCAAGGAGACATCGGTTCTCGCGGCAAAACCGCACATCCCATACATGGGTAACGCTCGTTTCATTGACTTCCGAGACCATGGTCTACAGTGGGCTCAGATCGAGAAACTCCGCCAAGTCTTGAGATATGCAGATCCGGACTATCTTGTCTACGACGACCGGTACGCGGGTATCAAGTTTCATAATATCGATGAGCTATTGGACCACGAGCATCAACCGCTCCACGATATCCTGAAGCCAGTTTACGTGACGTATCAACCGATGAAGCTCGTGGTGTACGAGTACACAGGGCCAAACTAAGTACCACCCACGCCAACCGAATAATCCGCCTGCAACAACGGGGTCTGCCTGTCAAGCCGTGGTCATCCTGGCCAACCCATTATGTGAACGCAACTTCCACGATCCCCTACAGGGGTGACGGAGTCGATCCCGATACACAGAGACCCTTCCCTCCGATTGCCGGTCCCGTGGTCGGTCTATTCTATCTGTAAGGATTACCCTGCATTCCCGACTCACTTGCAGAGCCGACACCATGTCCAACTGCATCTGAGTTCAAATACCATGATCTATTGGCAGCCACAGAGAAAGGAGCCCGTGGTGAACGTCAAGATAACGGTTTTTAAGCTTGTCTCCCTTGCGTTTGTCAGTGCGCTGATCATACCGGCCGTCGCTTTTGCTGATCCATGCTTGATCGTCTATCCGGCAGGTCCCACCGTCTATCACTATGATTCGAACGAGTACTACACCGTAACCTTTGGCGATCCCCTGTACGATCCACTCTACGACCGGGGTGGTGAAGTGTTGATCGATATCAACACCGATGAAATCCCTTGGGACATCTACCAGACACCGAATCTCATTGGATTCGAGATGTCGACCGATGGGAACGAAGGATACTTCTTTGTCGGTTCGACTTTCGATCTCGTAATCGACGGGTTCAACAACCAACCGACGACCTATGAGAACATCATCTTGGTTTTCGACCCTGACCCAGAGCTTTGCGATCCTTCGGTCACTGTGGATGGTAATCCTGTCACAGGTAACACGTATCCAATAGGCGATCTGGTGGTGTCGACACCGACGCAAGACGGTAACAATTATTCCGATACGATCACCATGCAAATCACTTGGACGAGTTGTTATGGAGTCAGGATCTGGGCATATGCCGATGAGGATTATAACGGCATGAAGGATGGGGGAGATTGCTTCACCGCCTTCTCACACGATCTCACGGTGCCTACGGAAAACAAATCATGGGGTGCGATAAAAAGCCTATATCAGTAGACAACCAGTAGACAAGGTGCTCATCCATCGTTGCTGTATTCGCGAACTAGACCGTATCGCAGACCCCGCCCCAACCTCAGGGCGGGGTTTTCACTTGTATAGACGACACTGTGTTTTTGTGGTATCCTTTTTCCATGCAAGATTCGTCACCGCGCCTGGCCGTCAATTCGTCAACGGATGGTGTGAGCCACGATCCCTCCGAATGGGTCGATCTCCACGGCGACGCTCTCTACCGTTTTGCGATCCTCCGTGTCAAGGACCCCCACATCGCAGAGGATCTTGTTCAGGAGACATTTCTATCAGCTCTTCAGGCAGCGTCCCGGTTCAAGGGGAAATCCTCCCTTCGAACCTGGCTCGTGGGTATCCTGAGGCACAAGATCTTGGATCATTTCCGAAAGAATATCGTGGAGGTCCCGGCTTCGGACCTCACACCCTGGGAGGAAGAGGACGACAGGGAGTTTTTCGATCAGACGGGTCACTGGAAACGTCCCATGCTGGAGTGGCGGGACACCCCCGAAGAATTGGTTGAGAGCAAGGAATTTTGGAAGACGTTTCAAACTTGCCTGTCGGGGCTTCCTGAATCACACCGGCGGGCGTTTACACTCAGGGAAATTGACGGGATAACGAGTGAAGAAATATGCGAGATACTCTCCGTAACCCCGTCCAACTTTTGGGTCATGCTGCACCGCGCACGGTCACGGCTGAGAAAATGTCTCGATGCGAATTGGTTTCGGGTAGCGACGGAGGAGGTCCGATAACACATGATGATCAACTGCAAAGAGTCGGCTATTAGGTCCTCTCAGCTGCGGGATCAACAGCTCAAAGGGATGCGAAAGATCGAGCTGTGGTACCATTTGTTGATCTGTAAGTTTTGCAGAATTTACGATAAGCAGATCAGAATGCTGGGGAAGCTCTCCCGCCTGATCGGTGAGACTTCGAGCTGCGCTGCCGGTCCGCCGGATGCGAAGCTTTCCGAGGACGCGAAATCGCGGATCAAAAAAAGCATTTCCGCCAAATAGAACCCTCGTCAGGTCTATCGACTTACCCACCTAGAACGAGTGAATGACCTTTCTCGAACCGGTCTATCAAAACAAAAAGAGTCCACTTCACCAATCTCGACGCTCTCAATTCATCTCACCAAGACCATTTTCCTCGTCTCTTTCTCTCCTCCCTGCCGAAGCACGCAAAAATAGAGCCCCGATGCGACGTGGTGCCCTGCCCGGTCCGTGCCGTCCCAGTGGATGCTGTAAACTCCTTTTTTGTACCACCGATTCCTCAAGACTTTGACCAACTGGCCGTTCACGTTGTAGACCGTTATGCTCGTGTGTCCGTCTCTGGGTAGGTAGAAAGGAATCCATGTCGTGGGGTTGAACGGATTCGGATAGTTTTGATCGAGATGCAGGTGCGGCATTCTCTTTCCGTCGGCCATCTCCATGACCGCCGTCGCCACTCCGAGAGCGCCCAGGATCCTCAGTTTTCCGTACCCCCACGTATCGTTGTACACGGCGCCCGTAAACGCGTCGGTCGCCGCCCCGGACGTGAGCAGGTATTCAACTTGACCCACGGTTGCGTTGGGCGCGGCTTGCTGGACGATGCCTGCCGCCGCGGCGACATGTGGGCCCGCGGCGCTGGTGCCGCTGAACTGTCTGTAAGAGCCAAGGGGATAGCCTGCGGGGTCGGAGTGCGAACGCGTCGAGTAAACATCATAGTTGCCCGGCGAGCAGATATCGAGGAGGCTCAGGCCGTCGATTCGTTTACCACGGCCGCTGAACTTGCTGATCTCACCGATAGGGATGGATCCACCTCCGACTCCATCGTAGCCTTCGAAACCGCGAGTCGAGTACGACCCGTTGACAAGCGCGCTGTCGGATGTCGCGGGGAATGTCACGTTTTTGTCATCCGAGACAAAATTGTTGAACTCCGTCCCACCGGCCCACGAGGACACCTCATCCGCTACGTTGCTGATGATCTCGAGGTCCGACAACGAGGTGTTTATGACTTTGAGCCACCAGGTCCCCTCGACATCGGGGTTCGTATTTCTGTCGATATACAGGTCCATCTTGTGTGTGCCTCTCGAACTCGTGTCATAATCGTACCAAAGGTAATAGTTGTCGACATACCAGACCGTCTCATCGAGCGTGACCTCGGTTCCCAGTGGTGACCGGAGACGGAACGTGAGGTCGGACATGCTCGTTCGCCAAAGGGTTGTCCCCCATATGACGTGGATGTTTCCACCATAAAACGGAGCAACGATCTCGAGAGTGATGGAATCGTTCGCTGTCACCGTCGCCACGGCGTGCTTGCCGCCCCGCCCCAGGTTTCCCGATGGGGTGACTTGGACGATTGCGGAGTGTTCCGTGGTAACCAGTTCCTCGTCGAGCGACGACCCATCCAAAAAACGGTATAGGAATCCGCCAAACTCATAGAGCATGGCATCGGCGTCTCTAGACCTCGCCCACGGAATGAGATAGGAGA
Source organism: Candidatus Latescibacterota bacterium (assembly GCA_020352495.1). Lineage (GTDB taxonomy): Bacteria > Krumholzibacteriota > Krumholzibacteriia > WVZY01 > WVZY01. The sequence continues at coordinate 2,901,650 of CP070677.1, read as the reverse complement.
TGGGAACACCGGAAAAGAAATACCCGGCCAGGATCTCGGCGTCGGGAGCAATACCCGTGAAGAGGTGACGTCCCACCGTTCCCCCCGCCAGAATCCCCGACACTGCGGTGCCGTGTCCGTTTGTATCATCGTCGGAATCGATCAGGTCGACCCCTCGCACACGCTCCACGGAGCCGCCGTTCATCGTGGCGAATATCTTCGATGTTCCGAGAGCAACGAGTCTCTCACCAAGGTTGAGCACCCCGTTATCGTTGTCATCGAGTGCAATGAACAGCCGTTCGCCATAGGTCGGGTCACTCTCCGAATAACCGCTCCCCGGCCCAAAATCACGTGAGCCGTTGTTGTTCTGATCGGCATAGAGCCAGTCCCAGTACGTCTGATAGAGATTGTCATCGTTGCTTGTGTCATCGGGTCCCCACACATGCGCGGCGTCGTATATCCAGCCATCGAGAAACCGAAGGGTTTCCCCCGGACTGAATTGGCCGTTTCCGTCAAGATCGACGGCATCGCTGCCCGGGTTGAAAATCGTGTTTTGATCCAGATCGAGCCAGTCGACCGTATCGCCGTCGGCATAGAAGAATGACGGGTGAAACACATCGATTCCGGTATCGAAATCGGCGACTCGCATCCCTTTGCCCGTCAAGGGGAACCCAAGGGCGTCTTCACGGCTCCAAGCGGAGTCTGCCTCGATCTCGTGCGCGCTGACATCCAGTGTGGCAAACACACCGGGGCGCCAGCTGCCCTCCATTCGAAGAACCTCGGCCCTCCCGCTTACCTGATCGACCAACGGCCATGGGATGCGTGCGGGATAAATCGATTTCGTCCTGGCAATCACCCCGTCGAGGTAGAAAAAAGACAAACCGATTCGTTCGTACTCGGCGATTTCGCCTGCGGTGAGCACATGGTCGAACTTGATGGTGACGACCGCATTTTCAGCCTGAGCCGCGGATGGCATCGACGTGGGCTGCGTCATGTTGTCTGGCGGCGCCTCGCGTAATCTCTGGAGCAGTCTTAGCGAGGAGTCTGTCTTGTAGGCCCACGCAGCCGATGAGATCGCCGTAACCGAAACCATCAATGAGAC
>CP070677.1:2895286-2900469 GCA_020352495.1 Candidatus Latescibacterota bacterium | reverse complement strand
GTAGGCTCTCCCGACTCTCCCGGCGTCTTTCTGCCCAGACGACCAATACATTTCCCAGGATTGCCCCCAAGAAACCAAACGTACCGCCAATAATGACACCGATCAATTGTTCAGACATACTGATCCCCGCCTGTAATTCTGCTGCTACGCCACCGCCGGCTCATCCGCCGGGTCCTGCGGCGCTAGCTTCCCCGCAAAGGCCCACTTCAAAATTGTAAAAACGAGTTATTTCACCTAATCATCGAATAGGCGCTGAATCGTTTCCTTTTCTCAGATGCTCTTTTTAACTTACGCTTTGTTTTGCCAAGCTCCTTATCATTGCCCTGGTTTACTTTGAGTCCGAATAAGAACGCCAATACCAAGAAAAGAGTCGCAAACAAAAGGGTTAATACTCTTCCCAGATCGTTCAGATCTTGCGAACCGGCCAGGCCCTATTGAGGACCACTCGACCTTCCACCTGGTCTGTCGATAATAAAAATATTCAATTCAACACTTGACAAAATGAATATATGGGGCCATAATTATACATATATCGGAGGTTGAGATGGATATTTCTAAGGCTTGTTGTCCGGATTGCGAGAGACCCATGGTGCTTACACGGGCGTCGTGCCAGGAGTGCGGTCTCGATCTGGAAGGTCAATTCGAGGTCTCCCCACTGGGGAGGCTCTCGGAGGAGGATCAGATGTTTGTGATCGCTTTTCTCCGGCACCACGGCTCGATTCGGAAGATGGAGGAGTTGTTCAACATCAGCTACCCGACGGTCAAGAATCGGCTGAGAGGTCTCGTCGAACGGCTCGATAGCGTCTTTTCCGCGCCGAGCCCAAACTCGGCGATCCTCCAGGCGCTCTCCCGCGGCGAGATCACGGTCGAAGAAGCCCTCGAAAGGATGGAATGATGTTGCCAGCGTTGTTGCTCGTCGGTGTAGGTGGACGCCGAAGGTTCTGGATACCGCTACCGATGTTTCTACTCTGGCCGTTTTGGCCGCTCGGCTGGGTGGTCTGGTTCGCGCTCTGGTTCTTACGGATCTCTTGGGCGCGGCCGCTGCGTACGGCCCTTCTGCTGGGGGCCCACCTGTCGGGTCTGCGGGTCGATATCGACTCGACAGACGGTACGCACATCCACGTGAGAATGGTGTAAAGGAGATTGTCATGAATGAGGAACGAAGACAGATTCTCGATATGCTCGCTCAGGGCAAGATTTCGCCCGAAGACGCGGAACGTTTGTTGGACAAACTCGGTGCCAGTGAGGCGAGCGGCACGCGCGGATCGATGCCGTCGACCACCGAGCAGCCGTCAAAGCTCAAATACCTACGTGTTCACGTCGACAGCGCAGAAGGCGATAAGGTCAACGTGCGTGTCCCTTTAGCCCTGATCCGGACGGGTATCAAGTTGACGGCCGTTCTCCCGGATGATGTCTCAGAGAAGCTCGGCAAGCAAGGCGTTGATCTTAGCAAGCTCAGCGAACTCGACAGTGACGAGCTGTACGAAGCTCTGCGGGAGTTGCAGGTGGATGTCGATTCCGGTGAGGGTGATATCGTTCGAGTTTTTTGCGAGTAAGAGCCACCCCCCTTTGAGCGCTTAGCCGGCAAGCCCTTGAAAAACGAAGACTTGACTTGCCAAAAGGGTAAATCGTATACTAAATTACGATCGGCAGGACGCTCGGTCATGCGAGACCGAACCACTATTGGGGGGTGGTATCCGTGTCGCGGCTGCTTCTCGGTCTATTCCTTGCGCTGGCAACGCTCTCCATTGCTCCACATGACACTTCCGGTGCCACCTGGCTGGTAAAACCCGACGGGTCGGGCGACGCGCCAACGATCCAGGCCGCGGTTGACTCGACTAGCGACGGAGATGTGATCCTGCTCTCGAACGGGATCTTCACAGGGCACGGCAACCGCGATATCCAGATCAGCACAAAAGCAATCATGATCCGGTCTGCGAGCATGAATCCCGAGTCCTGTGTCGTTGACTGCGAGCGGACCGACGGGAGCCCGCACTACGGGTTCGAGCTACTCAACTATCATCCGCTTGGCATCGTCATCGAGGGCCTCACGATCACGCACTGCTACTCCAGCGGTCACGGCGGCGCCATAAAGTGGCCTGGGGGTGCCAGCTCCCTTACGGTCAACAACTGCATCTTCTCGGCGGATACCGCCTATTCAGGAGGCGCCATAGACGTCGGGATGTCCGGCGCCGGCAAGCTCACGCTCAACGACTGCGAGTTTGCGGACAACTGGTCGATACAAGAGGGTGGCGCGGTACATCTGTCCGAACTGGGTGAGGTCAGAATAACGGGCTGCCGCTTTGTAAGAAACAAGGGCGTTTCGGGTGGTGGGATTTGTATTTGGGAAACGACAAACGTCGTTATCTCATATTGCTGGTTCGAAAGCAATCAGACGACGGGAAGCGGTGGATACGGTGGAGGAATCGCCTTCAAGGTCGACTCGGCTGGTCTCGTTCGTTATTGTGTTTTTGTCCGCAACTGGGCAACGAGGGGGGGAGGCGTGGAGTGCCACGACTCCTCCCCGACTATCGAGAGTTGCACGTTCTATGCGAACCGTGCCCCGGGTGGAGGTGGTGGTGTGCGGAGTTTTGCCTATTTTGGCGAGGCAGACGTCACCATATCCAAAACGGTCATCGCCTTTGGCACCGGTGGCTATGCTGTGGGGTGCGCCGGCACGGGTATTGCCACGCTCTACGTTTGCGACCTTTACCAAAATGCAGGGGGAGACTGGGTTTTCTGCATCAGCGACCAGCTTGGCATATACGGAAACATGTGTGCGAATCCGCGTTTCTGTGACACCGCAACCGGAGACTTTAGGCTCCACGAGAATTCACCGTGTCTACCGGAAAACAATGAGAGCGGCGAGCTCATTGGCGCGTTGGGGTTGGGGTGCCCTGACCCCACCGGGGTTGGTGAGGATCGGCAGGTGCCCGACGCACCGGGCCTGCGCCGAGTCTACCCAAACCCTTTCAATCCTGTGACAAAGATCGAATACTCCGTCCCGATCACGGGTCTGGTGCGGCTGGCTGTCTACGATGTGAAGGGGCGTGAGATACGGCTGTTGGCCGACGAAGTCCAGCCGATGGGTAACTACTCGGTGCTCTGGGAAGGCTGCGACAACAACGGCGTCAGGGTCTCATCAGGTGTGTACTTCGTCCGTATGGAGCACGGTGGGGACACATGGACCCACAGAATGGTGTTTCTGAAATAGTGGACTTTTTATAAGATGTTAGATGATCGTTAAACAGGCGGAGGGACGATGCCAAAAACAATAATCAAATGTGAGAGTTGCGGCGAGGTTATTCTCGAGCCTTATGACGAGTCGAAGGTGCAGCGTTGTCCCCGCTGCAAGCGGATGATGTCTTTACGCATCAGCGATCTGACCAAAGATCCGAAGGTCCTGAGACGCTTGAAGTCGGTTGCAAAAGGCCAGCCGCGACGACGGAAGTAGCCGGAATCTTGCTCGCACGGGCAGCTGACACGCTGGGTTGTCGCATCCTGAGGGGAGCACGAATTGTGTTACCCCACGCGAGGTGGACGGGCAACTTGGGGCGAAATTCCGACTGTGGTCAGCGGAGCGAGCAAGAGGACGTAAACACAGAATCGCGGACTCTCCGGAATATGAGGAAAAACGCGACGGTTTTGATTCGGTTTGATCCTCGGCCCGAAGGAGGCAGAGCGGTCGTTTGCCATATCGACGACCAGGGGCGGGAAAACGAAGTCATTAGCCTACCTTCTGGGGGAGGTCCGGATTACAAGCCGCCCGATCTTTCGGGGCGCGTTGACTACGAGCTCGACGAAGGAAACAAGGGGTTCATAGTCGACCTCAGACAGGCATCCTGGTTGAGCTCAACAGCGTTGGGCTGGCTAATCGGACTCTGGAGGAGAATCACAACCGCAAATGGGATTCCGGTATTAGTATGCACATCGAAACGAGTCGCCAGCCAGCTCGAGTCTACAAAACTCGAAAAACTCATTCATGTTTGTGATTCAGTCCCCGATGCCCAACAGTATCTCGAGATGACATTGGCTCAGGACCGCACCTGAGGGGCACCCGCGTCTCTGACGCGCCTGTGTATTCTCCCATTCTCCATCTGTTTTTTGTCACTCCCGGTACATCGCCTTGATCCGCCCCCATGTGGCTTCTTCGGCACGCACGGTACCCTCTCCACACATACAGCTTGCGTCGGGATTGACGATCGCGAACCCCCCTTTTGCGTCGTGGACGTTCCCGACACAATCCGCGATCTCGATCTCCCCGGATGGGATGCCGGGGTCGGGTACCACCGGGTACAGGCAACAGTACTCTGTCGGTGGCCCTTGAACGAAATAATGAATGGTGAGGACGGTGACTGTGGTGGTGAAACACATGCCATAACCGATGGCCTTCCCGCATTGCGAGTTCCCAATGGTGACGGGGTAGACATCCCCGTCGGAAAGATAAACCGCATTTGTCCAGCACGGCGGGATCGGGGCGGCGAACTGACACGCGGTTGCCCCATCCATTCGTGAGTGCACGACATAGACGTTGTACAACGCCGGAGAACCAGGGTACTCGATGTTGCAGTCCGTCCCCGTCGGGTCCGAATACAGACCGATAACACCTGGAGAGAACGGCGACGCCGGATCGAACTGAACTGTGACCGTGGCTGTGCCGCCGTTGGAATCAACGGCTATGTGTCCCGTATGCGGACCACCGGGAGGGACGGCTGCCGGATCCACGCGGACAAAAACCCCCGCGTCACCCGAACCGGAGATCGGCGTAGTAATTTCAATCCATGATTCGGCAGGGGTTAGCGACCAATCGAGCGTACCGGTGCCGATGTTGCCGATCCCAAACGAGTGGCTGGTGATAGTGGGAGTGAAATCCAACGACGTCGGATTGACAGATAGAAGCGGACCGCTCGCAACGACCATCTCGACCGGGACGGTTCTGCTTTCGGCACCCGATGTGAGCAAGAGTGTGCCGGTATAGACTCCATCACTGAGTCCCGTTCGGTCCACCATCACTGAGACCGTCTGGGAACCCACACCCGATGACGGATCCGCCGTCATCCACGGCTGATCGCTTGCGATATTCCAATCGGCGCCTCCTACGTAGAGATCTAAAGAGCGGCTATTCACACCCGCGGGAAAATAAAGGCAATAGGGCTGGATTCCGATCGACGCTTCTGAAATAG
>CP070677.1:2874771-2895186 GCA_020352495.1 Candidatus Latescibacterota bacterium | reverse complement strand
TTGCTTGGGAAAAACGGAAGCCCGCATCTATTGGTGATGACGGCCACACCAATCCCGCGGACTCTCGCGCTTACCGCGTATGCCGACCTCGATCTCTCGGTAATCGACGAAATGCCACCTGGGAGGGCGCCGGTCAAAACCCGTCTGGTCTCGCCCGAAAAACGCGACGCGATGTACGAGTTCATTCGCGAGCAGATCGGAAGCGGCTCTCAAGCCTACTTTTTGTATCCGGTCATCGACGAGACCGAAAAACAGGATCTGGAGGCGGCCGTCTCCGCCTACGAAGATCTGTCCGGAGGGGTGTTTGCCGATTTGCCGGTGGGGCTCCTCCACGGGCGTATGACCTATGCGGAAAAGGGCGAGGTGATGAAATCTTTTCATGCCGGCGAGACAAAACTGCTGGTCGCAACCACTGTCATCGAGGTCGGAGTTCATGTTCCACAAGCGACCATCATGGTGATCCATCATCCCGAACGGTTCGGGCTCTCCCAGATCCACCAACTTCGAGGGAGAGTCGGACGTGGAGGACGAGAAGGTTTTTGCTTTCTGCTGGAAAATGAAGGGGTTTCGCAGTCGGCGCGTGAGCGGCTAAACGTACTCACCCGGGTATCCGACGGGTTTGAAATCGCCGAGGAGGACCTCCGGATCAGGGGTCCGGGCGAGTTCTTTGGTGTTAGACAACACGGTGTTCCCGGGCTAAAGATCGCCAATCCGGCGGTCGATCAAAAGGCCATCGAGATCGTGAGCCGGCATGTCAAGAATCTCCTCCGAACAGATCCGCGGCTCGAAGGGGCTCAGGCGGTGCCATGCAAGAGGTACCTCGGTGATATGGGGGCGGAGCTCGTGGAACGATCCATCGACTGAAACCCGCGTACTATTGGCTTAATAGTTGCTTGGGATTACTCCCGATGGACGAATGGGGTTCAGCGGCAAGGATCCTGTTGCGATTTATGGGGGTCCCTTTGCATTTTGGCCTTTGGGGATCGGTCCCATCCGACGACCGAAGCGGAAGGTAGTGGATATGATCATTCGATGTGAGAACTGTGTGTCAAAGTTCTATCTGCCGGAATCAAAGATTCCGCCCAAACCGGTAAAAGTCAGCTGCCCAAAGTGTCAGGCGGTATTCAAGTTGGCTCCTTCCGAACAAAAAGTTTTTGCCGCCCCAAGCGAGGCCGTGGTACCGTCCGGGGGAGCGTCCAGTCCAACGGTTCATCAAACCGCGATGGAAACACCGGGGTCGGCCCAAACCGGCTCAGCTCCGCCAAAGAGCGAGCCGACGGTCGAGCACAGTCAGGATGCGCGGGCCAAGCGTCTTGCTCGCGTGCTCGTTTCGGACATCCTCTGTTATAACCAGGAGAAACGCGATCAAGCGTTGATCAACGGCACCCTGATGACCGTTCTCGGGGACGAGATCAAGAAATCCTGGGAATTGTACAAAGAAAAGGTTGGTCCGGAACTCGCTAATTCGACGGACTACTTCAAAGAAGCCTTAAACGAGATTCTGGCGGATGGGCAAAAGGTTTTCTGATCAGATGATTTCTGCCAATCACCCGCAGCCACCCCGAACGCGCGAGCCGGAGGTGTTTGTCGTCTCGAGTGACAGTCAGTACGCCGAGTCGATACTCTCGCAGTGCCGCGACGTGCCCAAGAAGTACACCGTATACGACAGCATCAAGGGGCTGATGAGCGCGTTATCCAAACGCGAAAAGGTCAATCTTGCCTTTGCCGTAATCGTCGAAGAATCCGGTGATTCGGTCGACACCCCGGCGCTCAGGGTCTGCAAGCTCAATTTTCCGCAGCTATACTACATCGTAATGCTCGAAGAGTGCCGGCAACAGAGCAACGTGAGGTTTCAGTCACTTGGTGTCCAAAGCTTGCTTCTGCCCCCGTTCTCCGAGGTGAGTCTCAAACGGGAAATCGCTACCGCGCTTCCGAACATTCCACAGTTCAAACGGCACCCCGATCTCATGAGTCGTGGGTCTGTTCGGCTCGATTTTCTCATCCCCAGCGATCTTTCGTATGTACTCGGCGTCAACCATTTGATATCGATGCTTCTCAAAGAGTTCTCGTTTCCCGCTTCGGAATGCAGGATCAACATTCCGCTGGCATGCGACGAAGCACTCACCAACGCGATCATCCACGGAAACAACTCCGATCCCGAAAAGAAGGTGAGCATCCAAATCTACATCAGTTCCTCGAGGATCAAGTTGAGGATCAAAGACCAAGGGGAGGGGTTTGACGTCGACGAGGTACAAAACCCTACAGAAGGGGCAAACGTGATGCGGTCATCCGGTCGCGGCGTGTTCTTGATGAAAAGCATCATGGACACCGTGGAGTACAAAGACGGCGGCCGTGTCTTGGAGTTGGAGAAAGCAAATTCGGAATTGGGTGAGCGGGGCGATCGCAACAATGCCAAAAGGAACCACGTGGCCGGCTAATCCTCTTGCCATTTCTCCTTGGCAATCCTCACCAACATCTCATCGATCTGATTCCAGATTCTCGCGTTTTGGTCGGGCTCGAACAAGGCCTTTCGTACTCGGCCGTACTCGTCCTTCTTGACGTACCGGATCGACTTTAGAGTCTCCATCGGAACGAGGATGTCCTTGCAGACCTTGACCTCGAGCGGTCTGCCGTCGAGGTTCGTGTCCGGGTTGTTATCGGGGTGCATGCCAAGGCCCCAGCCGTGGGCGATCATGCTGCAGATCAGTGCTCGGAATGTGTTCTGGTCTTGGACGGTATCGAGATCCAGAGTACCGTGGATCTTTTCCGACACGCCCGAGACGACGGGTATGAGTTTTTTCATCACCTTTGGGCTAATTTCCACATTCAGGAGTCTCGCAAACATCTCAGTGAGCATCTTTTCGATAATCCTCATGGCAGCATCACCCATCGTTGGAAACTAAGCTAAACTCTAAGGTAGTCCTTTCTTTCAAACAACAACCCCGTTACTGCAAGAAACACGCCTATAAAAAAGATGATCAAGGCCTTGTGGAGAACAATGGTGAGAAGTGTGGCGAGGAGCGCGGCGACGAGAAACGCACTCTTTGTCAGGACTTCCCTGGCCGAGAAGACCCGTCCCCTGAACGATTCCGGTATGTTCATTTGTAGCAGCGTTTCCGTGACGATGGTTACCGGCGATACTCCCACACCGAGCATAAACGTCCACGACATGATCGGTATGAGTGTTTGGGACCTCGAGAGCGCGAGCAACGCGACCGCGATGAGGATCACGGAGTGTGCGACGACGCGGTTGTGGGAAATTTTCCCCTGTGTGGTCGTTGCCAAGGCGGATCCAGCCAGAAGACCCACCGTTCCAGCCGTCGCGACGGCGCTCAAGTAGATCGTCTTTCCCGGTGGGAGTACCTCCTGGACTCTCCCGATTCCGACGATATAGAGGATACCGAGTATGCCAAACAAGGAAGCCTGCGCGATGAGGCAATACGCCACCTGTCTGTTGGTTCTGATCAACTCGATCCCGTCACGTATCGATCGTACGAGAGCGCCCGCCCCAAATCGCTGTTTGCGTTCACCGGTGGCCGTTGGTCTTTCTCTGGCTGCCTTTTTGATCGAAGCGCTGGAGAGAAAGAACAGCGGTACCAGAAAGAGAGTTGAAACCAGATAGCTTACCCCGTCGCAATAGAAGCTGAGTTGCCAGGTCATAAAATCGAAAAACCAACCGCCAAGAAGAAAACCGCCGATCGTCCCGACGATGCCGAGACCCCATAGTGCGGCGTTGATTTGGAGCAGCTTCAAGGACCCGAAATACTCGGGGATGGCCGCGGACTTGGCGGGCGCAAAGAGAAGGTTTGCCAACGACAGGAGAAAGACAGGCAAATAGAACGCGTACATGTTACCCATCAGTTGATACAAGAGGGGAATCAACAAAACGATGAAGCCTCTGAGCGCATCGACTGAGACCAGAACGACAGCTCTGTTGGCGCGGTCGATGAGACTCCCAAAAAACGGGGCGAAGACGAGGATCGGCAAATGTCCGAACAGCGCGAACTGAAAAAGCTCGATGCTCGAGCCCGGCGCCACCCTCCCAATCATTCCTACGACCGAGAACTGGTGGAGACGGTCGCCAAAGATAGACACGAACTGGGCGATCGTAAATGAAAAAAAACAGATCTTGACGATTGATGACGTTGCCAAGACACTAGGCTCTCTGCACCTGTATCGGGCTCCGAAGAACCGTTTTCCTCGGAGCGGCTCTGTCGGAGGCCGTCTCGTCGCCGTTTTCGTAGACCTCCTCCAGCCGTTCCACGATCTCGTCCCAACGGTATCCTCTCACGAATTCGAGACCGTTGTTTCGGATCCGGGCCCGGAGCCTTTCGTCGTTCATCAGTTCGATGATGGCAGCGGCGAGCGATTCTGAATCCTTTGGGGGGACAACTAGCGAGTTCCAACGGTGTTTGAGAATCGTCAGATACCCCGGAATCGAGGTTCCTATGACCGGTACGCCGGATGCCATCGCCTCGAGGAGCACGATCCCAAAACTCTCGCGATCTGTCGCGGGCGAGCAGAGAACATGACCGGAAGCAAAGTATCTGGGGAGCAACTCCGCGCTGACGACGCCGGCCAGGTGAAGCTCGATCCGTTTTGGGATTCGGGGAAGAAAACGGCGACGGAGGCCGTCGTCTCCGACGACGACGAGTCGGACTCGGCGGTCGGTTTCGCGGCCGACCTGGGCCACAGCGTGAAAAAGGTGTTTCAAACCTTTCCGCTTGTCCAGCCTTCCCACGTACAAAATGTTGAACGCGTCATCGGACAGATTCTCGAGCGGTTTGTTGTCCGGTGAAAACCGTGAACAGTCGACGCCGTTCGGTATCACCACGTAGTCACCGGGCACGTATTTCTGTGCAAGGTCGAGTGCGGCGTTCGAAACGGCGATGCGGGTGTCGAGTCTTTTGGCCCACTTGTTGAGATAGGGTCTGAACAGCGAATACGCAAAGTTTCGATTTGCGGCTGCGTGAAAGGTGCCGATGACTCGACAACCGGGCGGCGCAACCTGAAGGGTCAGAAGGGGTAGTGTTGGTGCCAGCGGACAGTGGGTGTGGATGACATCGGGGTTGACCCTATCGAAGATTGTCCTGAGATCCCTTGTCAGGTTGGCTCCGACGGTCATGTTGACCCACGCCCCGTTGATCGGGACAAGGACGTTGCGGCCGACGCGGACCACCCCTGACGTTGGCCTCGTACCATTGCCAAAACCGGAGGTTACGATCGTGACGTCATGGCCCAAACGCCTAAGACCCCGTGCGGTGTGATGAACGTGTTCGGTCACGCCACCGGGGCGGGGGTAGTAGGATTGTGACACGAGTATGACTTTCATGTCTTCGTCTGACTAGCGGTCACCAAAGAGGTTTCGAAATATACACCACTGCCCAGGGTCCTCCAAAATACAATTTTCCACCCGCCGGATGATCGCTTGTGTCAGATCGCGCTCGTCGCGGGTCGTCTTGGGCGGTGTCATTGCCGGTTCGATGTATACGTGGAGCCGGTTCCGGTTGTTTCGGCGGCAGTAGGCGAACGCAACCGGTGCAGACGTCGCGCGCGACAGGCGGGCCGGACCCCGGGGTACCATCAGGTTTCGCCCGAGAAAGGACACCTCGACACCGCTAGTGAAGATATCGCCGTCGAGGTGAAGAACGATCACCCGGTTCGACCCGAGATCCCGGTAGAGCTCCCGCAGACCCCGGTTTTGCCCCGCCAACTTGATCCCGAAGTCCCGCTTTAGCGCTTTGACCTCGTCCGACCAGTCGGCTCTTAGTTGTTCCCCGGCGATCGTCGTGATCGGGTAGCCCGAAATCGCAAGCATCAGACCGGACAGCTCCCAATTGCCGGAGTGAAACGTCGCGAGGATCAGGCCCTTCCCATCCTTTAGTGCGGTGTCTATATGGTGTCGCCCATGGAGCGTCATTCGGCGAAGGATATCATGTTCAGATTCCGAGGCCGCTTTGAGGAGTTCGAGAAGGTTGAGCACCTGGTTTTGGAACGCCCGCCACGGTCGACATTGTGGGCCAAACTCGACCGCCGAAGCGGTGTTGGCCAGGTAGCTTCGACGTTTTCCGGAGGCGATGAGGTAGTGGACGACACCAACGACGCTGGCCACGACCTCGAGGATCCGATGTGGGGTTTTCGAGACGACCCACGTGCTGAGCGCGTATCCCAATGGTGGGTGCTTTTTCCGTATGGGCTGGGACATCCGTACCGTCGCTCCCGCCAGCTCGAGTGAGCATGTTCCAAATGGCACGGGCGAGGGCCGCGACGGCCCCCGGGGGCCGCGAGTCAGACCCACCGGATCGTGGCCACAAACGAGCGGCTCTCGACCGGCAAGTCCCGGTGTGCGGCGAAACAGCATGGACACAAGCAGAATGCATTGCGTCCACCGGTGGACCGCCGGATTCACGTCTGGAAGTATTGTATACGATGCCGACTTAATGGGTTAAGAAGTTTCTGCGGCCGGTGAGACATCGCCAGTTTGGCACGTTAATTGCGCGTTGACCGGCCGGCGGAGTGTGCCGAGACGTGCGCGTGCGACCGCAGCCCCCCTGCATCAAACCGTACCGACATCCGGGCTGCCGGAAACGATCGGCTCCGCGCCAGTGGTCGAGTCCGCAATCGACGTGTTTCGAAAGGGATGATCATGGTTGTCTTCAATTACTCCGGGTCAGAGGTCAACGCAAAGATCGTGTACTACGGACCTGCGCTAAGCGGAAAAACGACGAACCTCGAGTACATCTACGAACGGATGCCGTCCGACTCCAAAGGGAAAATGGTGTCGATGAAGACGCGGACGGATCGAACGCTGTTTTTTGATTTTCTACCTATAGAGTTAGGTGATGTGAGCGGATACAAAACGCGGATGCTACTCTACACGGTCCCCGGCCAGGTCTACTACAACGCGACACGGAAACTCGTTCTCAAAGGAGCCGATGCTGTCGTTTTTGTAGCTGATTCGGCGCCAACCAAGCTCAAGGAAAATATCGAGAGTCTCCGCAATCTCGAAGAGAACTTGAACGAACACGATCTCACTCTGGACACGATTCCTTGGGTGATCCAGTACAACAAACGGGACCTCCAAGAGGCGCTTCCCGTGAAGACGCTGGAAACCGAATTGAACCTCCTCAATGTGCGAAGTTTTGAAGCGAGCGCCACACAGGGGATCGGTATCTATGAGACGTTTCAGGCGGTCGCCGGTATGTTGTACAACCGTCTGGTCGAACGTTTGGAGCGATCGGCCGACCCGGTACCGCCCGCGCAAAAACGTGCGCCGGTGAAGGACGGCTCGGGGAAAGAGCAACCAAGATCCGAGGTCAACCATTCGGTATCCCAAGTCCTCGACGTCGCCCTCCGCGAGGTGGAAGACAGGGGAACCCCCCGTTCGGTCGAACAAATGACAGGGCCGAGACCCGCGCAGGTGGCTGCCGAGTCGGCCCAACCCCAGGCAGGAGGCGCTCCCGTCGCTGCAATGGATACATCGGAGACCCCGAGGACACAGGTTGCGGTGCCCGAGGTGACCGAAACCGACGAGGAATCGGAAGAAGGGACGTTTGGCTTCGAATCCCTCGAAACGGGCCGTATGGACGAGAAGGTCGGGCGTTTGGTCGATCTGGAGGAAAAACCAGACCAACGGGGGCCGGATTTGGCGCCGCGAGCCCCGAGCGGTGAGTTCATAACGGATCCATGGCGGTCGGGCGAGACGGAGCCGGTCCGCGAGGAGGAACTCTCGGAGGCGATTTCGACGACCGAGGACGTCGATCTCCAAGAGAAGAGTCCGTCCAACGGAGATGAATGCATTATCACCGTGCCGGTGTTGGTCTCCCGTGCCCAGACACGAAAGACCATCCCGATCAAGCTCGCGCTCGAGATCCAGGTGGTTGACGACGACATGTAGGACGAAGACACGCCGGTGCGCCCCCGGCGTGGCGTCGACGATCCCCGTACTCCAACGGCGGGATAACCCCGGTCCTGACGGTCAAATTCGCTTGACACATTTTTTGTATCCGTACTAGTTTCCCTTTTGAACGGGTTTCAGAAGGGAAAACTAGTCCGTTGGAGAATCCGGCCACATCAAAAACAGACCTCAAGCAGCTCAGCAAACTGCGCCAGCGGATCGATAAGAACCCACGCGATCAATCCGCCCTCTTTGAGCTCGTCGAACTGCTTTCTTCGATCGGTGAGATCGAAGAAGCGATCGAGGGCTGTAGACAGCTCGTGAGGTTATCCGACCTCTCGCCGGTCAACCTCGAGGCTGCTGCGAAATTTTTTCTCGACAACAAACTCTTCAAAGAAGCCGTGCAGTGTTATCGGAAACTCGCCGAACTCCAGCCGGATCGTGCGCTTTCCCACTATTGCCTCGGTCGGGTTCTTCAACAGACCGGTGATGTCGATGAGTCCATCGAGGAGCATCGCAAGGCAATAGATCTCGAGCCTGGCAACGCAGAGTGTCATTATCGATTTGGTGTGACGTTGGCCCATCTGAGGAGGTACCAAGAAGCCGAGGAGCGCTATCGCAAAGCCATCGAATTGGATCCCGCGCATGCCAAGGCGTACTCGAACCTCGGATACCTGCTCGATCTCAAGGGGCAAGGTGAAAAGGCCATGCAGCTCTTCCGAAAGGCAGTTCAATACAATCCACAGAGCGCTGAGGCTCACTTCAATCTCGGTGCGTTATACGGGGAGAGCGGCCGACATGAACGAGCGATCCACGAGTTCAAGATGGCGATCGAGCTCGATCCAAAGAGCCTCGAGGGGCATTTCAATCTCGGGATAGCGTTGTTCGAGAGGGGAGACATCGACGGCGCCATCGAGGAGTTCAAAAAGGTCGTAAAACTGGATCCAACGCACAAGGACGCCTATTTTTATCTCGGTCTCGGTTGTCACAAGAAGGGCCTAGATGGAAAAGCGGTGAAAAACCTTCAACGCGCGCTTCAGTTGGATCCTGAAAACCCGTCGATTCTCTATCACATCGGGATCTGTTACAACCGAATGGATGAGCCCAACAAAGCGATACCCCCTCTAAAGCGCGTGACCGAGATCAACCCGAGAGATGGCAAAGCATACTATTACCTTGGCGTGGTCTACGATAAAGCGGGGCAGGTTGACAAAGCAAAGGAGAATTACCGGGCCGCTGATCGCTATTTCCAGAAGGGTGACCGCAGGGGTGAGAAGCAGTAGCTCTTCGAGGCCACTCGGACTGATATCTGTTATTCTCGGCGTGTTACTGATCGTCGCCGTCCCGAATCTTCTGAACTCCCACCCGTTAGGCAAGGAATTCATCCCACCGGAGCATTGGAGCTATGACGCGTTGACCCGGTTCGAGATCCTCGGGTTTGTCAAGCTTCCGTCGGAGAAGCCGTACCACAGAGACGACGTCATCGGTTACGTGGAGGAAATCGACAAAAACCTCGATTCATCCGGCGAAATCCTCGGCTCCCGGGACCGGTTCAACCTGGATCGGCTCCGGAGCGAGTTTGGCGACGCGGTTTCGAAACAAGACCCAAAATCGCGTTACGACCCGCCGCTCCTCTATCTGGAGGAAGATCCTTTTTATCTCGAAGGCGACATCGAACTGGGGTTGAGACCCGAGAAGCCACTACTCGACGACCGTTGGTGGGTTTTCGGATTGTCCAACGTCTCTGCGAAGCTTCACTTTCGTGACTGGATCACATACGAGTTGCGGTATCGGTTCACATATGGTCCGGAGCGCGATGACAGGTCACACAAAAGGAAGCCCTCGCCGCGTGAGACAAGCTGGTACGGACTGACATCGCTCTATGAACGGTCGTATCTCGTGTTTCACTGGAAACGGCTGACGCTGTTTTGGGGTAGGGACTACGCCGACTGGGGACCGACCGATGATGGTAACCTTCTCATCTCCGAGACGGCGGAGAGTCTCGACAAACTCGGAGGTCGGTTGGCGTTCAGGAGATTCAGACTCACTTTTTTGCATTCGCACCTTTTTTTCGACCCGCGCCGGACGTTTTCCGCACATCGTCTCGAATTCGACATCAGCGCACTCACCATTGGCGTCGGTGAGACAGCCGTCTATCCGGACCGGGGCATCGATCCGATCTACACGCTCCCGCTCAGCAGCTTTTATGCAAATCAGTTCAATGAAACCAAGGACGACAACCTTCTCTGGTCGTTCGATCTGAAATACCGGCTGCGCCGCGGTGCGCTTTTGTACGGGAGCTTTCTTATCGACGACTTCCAGTTCCAACGGGACGGGGAAAATCCGGACAAAATCGGTTTTGATGTCGGTGGGCGGTTCGCGCTTGGCGACCCCGTACCGGTGACCGTTCGTTTCAGGTACAGGTACATCGACATCTACACCTACACGCACGCGGATTCGCTAAAGTATCACGTGGCGGGAGCGGGTGATCCACTGGCCGGGTTCCCCCCGTTGGGAGCGATGGAGGGTCCGGATGGCGATTTGATAAGACTGGATGCGGATGTCTTTCCCCGACCCGATGTCACGACATCGGTCACCTTTTCCATGCGGCGACAGGGAGAGGGAAACGATTACCGCAAGTTCGAGGAAGGACTCGATCCCTTCCCGTCGTTCCCATCGGGTGTTGTGGAGAAGACGTTCTTCGTGGGTCTGGGGCTTAGATGGGAGCTCGTGCGCAACTCCGTTGTCGGTCTCGATCTGGGCTGGGCGTCGGTCGAAAACCGGGACAACGAACCGGGTAGGGACGAGGAGAACTCGACGCTCCGGGTTTACGCGCTTTGGGATCTGTAATGGAGTGTGGTGATGTCGGCGCGTCTTCTAGCCACACTTGAGCTTTTTCGTCCTCACAACATGGCCGCGGCCGCGGTGTGTGTCTATTCCTCGTACTACCTCTCGGGAGGAAGGGAGTTCCATCCGGTTCTTCCCGCGGTGGTCTTTACCGCGTTCGTCACCGGTCTGGGTAACCTGATCAACGACTACTTCGACGCCGACATCGACCGGGTGAACAAGCCGAGGCGGCCCATCCCCTCGGGACGGTTATCCAGGCGGTACGTGTTCCGGCTTTACTCGGTTGGTACGATCATTGTGACGCTGCTCATGTTTGTTTTTCTTCCACGTGCGCTTCTCGTTCTCATGTTGATATGGGAGGTGCTTTTGTTTCTCTACGCGAGAAAGGCCAAGCGGGTCGCCCTGGTCGGTAACATTCTCATTGGTTCGGTGTGTGCCAGCGCGTTTCTCGCCGGGGCCATGGTCATCGGTACCTATGACGTGGTCGTGTTTCCCATCGGTTTTGCCTTTGTATTTGTCATGGGGCGGGAGCTAGTCAAGGGCGCCGAAGATGTGGAGGGCGATTCGGCGGTGGGGGCGTCGACACTGGCGGTTCGTTTTGGCGCGCGACGCGCCGCGCACTGGGGCGCGGCGCTGCTTTTTGTCTGTGCGGTTGCAGCCCCCCTCCCGGCCTTGGTGCAGTTCTATGGAAGAATCTATGGGCTGCTCATCGAGCTCGTCGTGGTACCCGGTATACTCGCCGCGGCTTACATCGTGTTGAGATTCCCAAAAAGGGTCATGTTCAACCGCGCCAGCTGGATCCTCAAGATCGAGATGTTTTTGGGCATAATCGTCATCGGGCTCGGAAGATCTTAGATCCCGGGCGGTCAACCGGGTGGTGTCCGACGGGAATGGAGAGAGGGAAAATCGGCCCTCGAGTCGCGACGGCGTACGACCCTCCCCTCACCCAAGTCTTTACGCTGTCACCGATCACTGTAGACGACACCCCCAACGCGGGAGATCTCTCGTTGACCCCTTACCGGACGGGTGATACTCTATTATCTTTAAAGCGATTAAGCGCTTTTTTGAAACCGTTTTGACCGTCGTCGGTAAGCAGGCCGGTGAGCCGGACCGATACGGTAACGTGACCTAAAAACACTCTAATTCCACAACGGATCGCTGTTATGGCACTGGACCGACTCTTTGATTTTGGCAAAGCCCAAACCCGATGGAACGCGGAATGGGACCGGTCCGGGGCGTTTACGCCGGACGTGTCTTCTTCGAAGAAACCGTTTGTCATCGTGCTCCCACCCCCAAACGTAACGGGGGTACTTCATGTCGGCCACGTTCTCGGTGATAGCGTTCAGGATTTGCTCATTCGTTGGAGGAGAATGCAGGGATACAACGCGCTCTATGTACCCGGATCCGATCATGCAGGGATCGCTACGCAGAAGGTTGTGGAAATCGATCTCGAGACCCGAGGCATTGAAAAGGCGGACCTCAACCGTGAGGAGTTTCTCAAACACGCTTGGGAGTGGAAAGAGAGACATCACAAGCACATCGTCGCCCAAATGAAGAAGCTCGGGTGCTCGCTCGACTGGACGAGGGAAGCATTTACCCTGGACGAGCCGCGGAGCCGCGCTGTGAGAACGGTCTTCGTCCGTCTCTACGAGAAGGGATTGATTTATCGAGGCGATTACATTGTCAACTGGTGCCCCGAGTGCGGTACGGCGATTTCGGACGAAGAGGTCCGCTATCGTGAGAAGGACGCAAAACTCTACTGGATCCGTTATCCGATGAGGGACGGCGGGCACGTGACGGTGGCTACAACGCGTCCGGAAACGATGCTGGGTGACACAGCCGTCGCCGTGAGCCCTCAGGACGAGACGAAGAAACCGCTTGTGGGAAAGACCGCCGTGCTCCCGATCATCGGTCGCGAACTTCCGATCATAGAGGACCCAGTCGTCGATCCCGAGTTTGGCTCGGGTTTTGTCAAGGTCACGCCGGCTCACGATCCCAACGATTTCGATATCGGTCAGCGCCATGACTTGTCACGCGTCGTCGTGATCGACCGTGAGGCAAAAATGACAGAAGCGGCGGGCGAGATGTTTGCCGGTCTCGATCGTTGGGAGTGCAGGCAAAAACTGCTCGAAGAACTCGAAAAACAGGATCTCGTCGAAAAGATCGAGCCCTACCGTCATGCGGTGGGCGAGCACGACCGGTGCGACACGATCATCGAGCCGTTGCTCTCGAGGGAGTGGTTCGTGAGGATGGAACCGCTTGCCAGACCCGCCATTGAAGTGGTGGAGGCAGGTGAGATAGATTTCTACCCGCCGCGCTGGCGCAACGTCTACCTGAGCTGGATGAACAACATACGTGACTGGTGCATTTCGCGGCAGCTCTGGTGGGGACACCGGATCCCGGTTTGGTATTGCCCGGATGGTCACTTGACCGTCTCCCTCGATGATCCCACCGAATGCGGTACGTGTGGCTGTGCGGATCTAACGCAGGATGAGAACGTGCTCGATACATGGTTCTCGTCGTGGCTGTGGACCTTCTCTCCGTTGGGGTGGCCGGACAAGACAAAGGACCTCGAGGCCTTCCATCCGACGAGCGTGCTCGTAACCGGGTCAGAAATCATATTCTTCTGGGTTGCGCGGATGATCATGGCCGCATTGGAGTTCATGAACGAGATCCCGTTTCGCGACGTGTTCTTGACGGGAATCGTGAGGGACACCGAAGGCCGGAAGATGAGCAAGTCCCTGGGGAACTCGCCCGACCCGCTTGACCTCATCGAGAACTATGGGACCGATGCCCTGCGGTTCACGCTGGTCATGTTGTCCCCACCGGGACGCGACGTGATTTTTGCCGAAGAGAAGCTCGAAACTGGTCGGAATTTCGTCAACAAGCTGTGGCAAGCTTCGCGGCTGGTTCTGGGCGCTTACGAGAAAGAAGGGGTCGATCTGTCTGGCGAAAAGGGCGCGGTCGATCACCGTTTCGCGGTGGCCTGGGAAGGCCTCTACGAGGGGAGCGGACTGGGTTTCGAACCGGATTTCACGTGGGAGGACCGATGGATACTCAGCGCGCTCGAGAACTGCATCGAGGATATGGACGAAAAACTCACCGGCTGGCGTCTAAACGAGGCGGCATCACGGGTCTATGATTTTTTCTGGAGCGACTTTTGCGACTGGTACCTCGAATTGGCAAAAAACCGGCTTTACGGGGACGGGGACAAACGGACCGTGTTCGCCGTACTTCTCTATACGCTCGGGCAGTCGATCAAGATCCTGCACCCGTTTGTACCATACGTCACCGAAGAGCTGTGGTCCGAGCTTCCGATGTCGCGGGGCTTGATTCTCCAGTCGCCCTACCCCGCGGGCAACGAGCTGCTCATCGACCGGGACGCCGAGAATCGGATGGAGCTTTTCCGTGGGCTCGTGACCTCGGCGAGAAACATTCGGGCCCAATATCGTGTAAAACCCTCTGCGAGCATCGAGCTTGGAGTCAAGACACCGGGGGACGACGGTGGCGAGCTTGACGAGATGCTTGAGGGGCTCAAGCTTCTCACCAGGGCTGGTCGACTACGTTATGGGCCAAACGTCGAAAAGGGGAAGGGAAGCGCGAGCTCGCCAGTGGGTGAGTTCGAGGTGATTGTGCCGCTCACGGGGGTGGCGGACCTCGAAGCCGAGATCGAGAGACTCAGGAAAGAGAGAGATAAGATCCAAAGCGAACTCGGTGTGGTGGAAAAGAAGCTCGGGAATGAGCAGTTCATGAAGAAGGCGCGGAAAGAAGTCGTAGAGAAGGCGGAGAGCAAGAGAGAGTTGTTGGCGACGGAGCTCGCAAAGATTGAGGAGTCTTTGAACATTATCGGAGAAGACCTGTGAGCGGAAAAACGACAAGCGGGAAGTTCTCGGAGACAGTCGGTGAGCTTCTCAAGAATGAGCGAGAGTCAAAAAAACTGTCGTTGGAGGACGTCAACAGGGACACAAGACTGTCCATCGACGTGATCAAGATGCTCGAACAGGATGACTTTGCGTCGTTCGAGAGCGAGATCTACCTAAAGGGTTTTTTGAGGAACTACGCCAAATACTTGGGTCTCGATGCGGAGCACCTGCTGCGGATGATGGAGGGCCAACGGGGTGGCACACAGGCTGCGCACGGCACCCTCTGGGACATCGAGGAATCGGTGAGGGAAGAACGGCTCAAATCCCCCCATGTCTTTACACGCTTTATTCTGCCCCTGTTGATCATCGTCATCCTCATCCTCGTTATACTTCTCACACTGGAGCGGCGGAAGGTCAGACAGCTGAAAGGGGAGCGGCGGGGCGCCGGTCAACAGACCGAGTCGATCGAACAACACCCGGCCTAGGCACCGCCGACGGGTCATGGACACGTTCAAGCTCCGATCCAGCTACGCTCCCACGGGAGACCAACCTCAAGCGATCGAGAAACTCGTTACCGGGATCCGTGAGGGGGCGGACAGTCAGGTACTGCTCGGCGTGACGGGATCGGGGAAAACGTTCACGATGGCCAACGTGATCGCGGAGCTGGGTCTCCCAACCCTGGTCGTGTCGCATAACAAAACGCTCGCAGCCCAGCTCTACGGCGAGTTCAGTGGTTTTTTCCCCGAGAACTCCGTCGAGTACTTCGTGAGTTATTACGACTACTACCAACCCGAGGCGTACGTGCCGAGCACGAACACGTACATCGAGAAGGACGCGTCGATCAACGAGGACATCGATCGTCTCCGTCTCCGGGCGGCGAGTGCTCTCATGACTCGAACCGACGTCGTCGTCGTTGCGAGTGTCTCGTGTATCTATGGGTTGGGCTCGCCGGAGGCGTTCAAGAAGATGACCATCGTTTTGGACGTCGGTGGCCGGATCGAACGCGACGACCTTCTTCGTCGGCTCATCGAAATCCAGTACTCGAGAACCGACGTAGCCTTCACGCGCGGCACCTTCCGGGTCCGGGGAGACATGGTCGAGATACGACCCGCCTATGAAGAAGAGGCGCTTCGAATCGAGTTGTTTGGGGATGAGATCGAGGCCCTCTCGGTAACCGATCCGCTCACCGGCGCCGTCAAACGGTCCACCGACTCGATGACGATTTATCCGGCGCGGCACTTTGTCACCCCCGAGCCGCTTCTCCGGGAGGCGATCAAGGGCATACGCGCGGAACTGAAACAGCGTCTCGAGGAGCTACGTTCCCAAAACAAGCTCGTCGAGGCCCAACGGCTCGAATCGCGGACGCTGTACGATCTCGAGATGCTCGAAGAGATGGGTTACTGCACCGGTGTGGAGAACTACGCACGCCACCTGTCGGGACGCAAACCGGGCGAGCGCCCGCTCACTCTGATCGATTACTTTCAACGACCGTTTCTAACGATCATCGATGAGTCCCACGTCACCGTTCCCCAACTGAACGGGATGTACAATGGGGATCGTTCGCGAAAGCTCACTCTGGTCGAGCATGGTTTCCGGCTCCCGTCAGCCCTGGACAACCGTCCGTTAAAATTCGCGGAGTTTGCCGACCTCGTCGAGAAATGTGTTTATGTAAGCGCTACACCGGCAGAATACGAGCTGTCAACTACCGGTGGTGAGATCGTCGAACAGCTCATACGCCCGACGGGGCTCGTCGACCCGGAGATCATTGTGCGTCCCGCGAAAAATCAAATAGACGAACTCGTTGGCGAAGTCAGGAAACGGGTGGCTCAGGGTGAACGCGTGCTGGTGACGACTCTCACGAAGCGGATGGCCGAAGAGCTCACCGATTACCTGGCGTCGCTCTCAACACGGGTGCGTTATCTCCACTCGGACATCGATGCCCTGGAGCGAGTGGAAATCCTGCGGGGGTTGAGACTCGGAGAATTCGATGTTTTGGTTGGTATCAATTTGCTGCGAGAGGGGTTGGATCTGCCCGAGGTCTCGCTGGTTGCCGTGTGTGACGCGGACAAGGAAGGATTTCTCCGGAGCGGAACGAGTCTTATCCAGACAGCGGGACGGGCAGCGCGGCATGTGTCGGGGCGGGTGATCTTCTATGCCGATGAAGTCACGGACTCGATGAGGCGGGCGATCGATGAGACCAACAGGAGACGCGAGCTTCAGTTGGCATACAACAAAAAACACGGTATCGTGCCAAAGGGGATCGTAAAATCGCTCGAGGAGGTCCAGCTCACCACATCGGTGGCCGATGCCAAACGCCAGGACGGGGCCGACATCATTTTCGAAAAGGAGATGGTGACCGAAGAGCTGGCGCGGGCGCTCGAAGAAGAAATGCTGCGCGAGGCGCAGGCGCTCAACTTCGAGAAAGCGGCGAGCCTAAGAGACCGTTTGGAAGAGGTCCGGATCCAACTTGCCGTGGAAAAGCAGGGATTTGGACAATCGAAACGAAAATCGAAACGCGGTAAACGAAGTCAGCGGTGAACCACCGTCTCCCGCCGCGGGCACCGAGTTTGGCAGCCCGACGTTGACTCAAGACGCGGGGTAGTATCGTGAACGATTCAAAGGAACTGGATCATAAGGAGATTCAGCGTCTCGTAGACGAGGCGCTTGCCGAAGACGGCGCGTGGGACGACAAAACCTCTGCGTACCTCGGTATCGGTGACAAAGGGATACGAGCAAAGCTACAAGCTAGAGCGAGTGGAGTTGTGGCGGGGCTCGATGTGGCGCGTGTCGTCTTTGAAGAAAGGGATCCAAAGACGAGCTTCAATGCGATGGTATCCGACGGTGATCGGGTGCATTCCGGTGACGTCGTTGCCGAAATCGCCGGTCGGGCGGCCGGCGTGCTCAGCGCGGAGCGGGTGGCGTTGAATTTCCTGCAACATCTCTCTGGGGTGGCGACACTTACGGCTCAGTTCGTGGAGTGCGTTGCGGGGACGGGGATCCGGATTCTAGACACGAGAAAAACGACACCGCTGCTTCGCCGTTTGGAAAAATATGCCGTGCGCGTCGGGGGAGGCGAGAACCACCGCTTCAATCTGAGCGACATGCTTCTCGTAAAAGAAAACCATTTTCGGGCAATCGGGGGCAGCCGCACGCTTATCGCCCTACTAAAGAAAAAACGGCCACCGGGATTGATCGAGGTGGAAGTCGATTCGCTGACGTTTTTTCGCGAGCTTCTCGGGGCGCCGGTCGACCGGATAATGCTCGACAATTTCTCGCCCAAAGAGGTCTCCGAGGCCGTTGGAGCACTCAACGAGTACCGGGGGAGCCATCCGGAGTACCAGCCCGCCCTCGAAGTGTCGGGAGGCATTGACCTAACCAACGCCCGGAATTATGCGATCAAAGGGGTGGACTACATATCGATCGGGGCGTTGACCCACTCGGCGCCGGCGTTGGACCTCAGTCTGGAGGTCGTCCCGGATGAGCCATAGTGCCGATCTGCTCCCTGAGGCAATACGGTCTCGACTCGAGGGAGAGGTGTTCGCCCGCCGGATCTACTATCTGCACGCCGTGGACTCCACCAATCGACTCGCGGTGGAGCTGGCGAAGTCCGGGGAGGCCCATGGAACGCTCGTGATCGCCGATCATCAAACAAAGGGCCGGGGGCGGTATGATCGTCAGTGGGAAAGTCCCGCGGGGCGAAGTCTTCTCTTTTCACTCATCCTGCGACCCGACGCGTCGCCGGGCACGGTGCTTCCGGTGACGCTCGCCTTTTCGTTGTCCATTGCGGAAACGCTCGAAACAGCACTGGCCCACGAAGTGGAGCTGAAGTGGCCAAACGACGTCCTCGTTGGAGGGCGCAAGATCTGCGGGATCCTCTCCGAGAGCTCGAGCAAGATTGGCAGAAGTGTGTTTGTTGTTGTTGGGATTGGGATCAATGTGAACACGACAATGGATGAGTTCTCACCGGATATTCGGGCCCAGACGACGTCGTGTTACGAAGTGACGCAAGACGCGCACAATAGAACCGACCTGCTTGGCAAAGTGCTCGGCGGACTCGAATCCACGTACGATCGGTTCGGACGGGAAGGCTTTGAAGGTTTCGTCGAATCGTACGAGGACAAGCTGATGATCTTGAATAAAACGGTGACCTTCCGGCGAGGTGGCACACTTTCGGTCGGATTGGTTACCGGTTTGAGTAAAGACGGTGGTCTTGTCATCAAGAAATCCGATGACACACGGGTGGTATTGTACGATGAGGAAATCACACTCTCGGGTTAGGAGCACGGGATGACCGCCAATGTGCTGTGCGTCGACATCGGCAATACGTCCTCCAAGCTGGCATTGGTCGGCCCAGACCGCATTGTGCCCGTGGGGGCCGTATCCTCGGACGATCTTAGAAAAGACCCGGCGGTAGCGGGGCGTCTGCTGACGAGTGAGAAGAGCTCGCCAAAAGGCGTCGTCGGGGTCGCCTTGTCCTCCGTCGTCCCGCCACTCGATGAACCGCTCTCGACGGTTTTGCGCGACGCCATGGGGGTCGAGGTGTGTCGCATCGACCACACGAGCCGTCTCCCGTTCCGCCTTCGTGTGGACAACCCGGCGAGTCTCGGTGGCGACCGGATCTGTGCAGTAGCCGGGGCCATGGGAAAGCGGGGAGGGGGCGCAATCGTGGTCGACATCGGATCGGCGGTTACCGTGGACCTTCTTGACCGGGGAGCTTTTTGGGGTGGCTTGATTCTCGTCGGTCCGCTGCTTGGACTTCGGGCGCTGGGGGAGTATGCGAGTCGTCTCCCCGTTATCGACGAGATGTCCACAAAAGACGCGTTCCCCACCCGGTTCTCCGATACCGTGCCTTCAATGATCCTCGGCGCCAATCTGGGCACGGTCGGGGCGATCAAGGAGGCCGTCCGACTTCTTCAAGACAAGGGGTCGGGCCGACTCCGTGTGTTTGTCACCGGAGGTCTGGCCAAGGGCTTCGTCAAGCGGCTCCCTCGATCCTGGGTGCTCGATCCCAATCTGGTCTTCAAAGGGATGTACCGGATCTGGCGGCTAAACCCTGTGTGGATGTGACCGTCGGACGGGGTCCCAAGGCGGCCTACGATCGACGCGGGGTGGAGAAGGGGCAACGGGCCGCACGTAGGCTCCTCAAAAACGGGTGTTGGGCCCCCGCCGACGTGGGCGGTTTGCCCACCTCATTTTTCCAAAAAAAACTGGTTTTTTGACTTGAAATCGGCAAAGGGCCGTGTGTATATTCGGTTTGTTTAGCAATCAAGGCATGAGAGTGCTAATTTATCGTCGTTTGAGATATGAAAGGAGGTAACTTCATGAATATCAACCCGTTGGCCGATCGAGTGATCGTGAGGCCCGTTGATCGCAGCGAGACCGTCAAAGGTGGAATCATCATTCCCGATACGGCAAAAGAGAAGCCGCAGGAGGGCGAGGTAGTGGCGGTCGGTAAGGGTCGCCTCACCGAAAAGGGAGAGCGTGTCAAACCGGAAGTCAAAAAAGGCGACAAGGTTTTGTTCAGGAAATACTCAGGTACCGAAATCAACATCGATGACGAGAAATATCTCATTCTGCAAGAAAGCGAAATCCTGGCAACATTGTAACACATGGAGGGTTGAACAATGGCAAAACAGATTGCCTACGAATCCGAGGCGAGGGAAAAGCTCAAGTCCGGTGTGGACCAGCTCGCCAATGCGGTCAAGATCACTCTCGGTCCCAAAGGGCGAAACGTTGTTATCGACAAAAAGTTTGGTAGCCCCACGGTGACCAACGACGGCGTGACCATTGCCAAGGAGATCGAGCTGG
>CP070677.1:2871954-2874671 GCA_020352495.1 Candidatus Latescibacterota bacterium | reverse complement strand
GTCATCGATCCGCAGCGTCACCAAGTCCAACACCGGCGCGTGGACGAGCTTACGGAACATGTCCTCCCATGTCGGACTCCCCCCCTCCTCGATCGACAGATCGAACTCCACCGCCGTCTCATCGGTGATCCCCACACCCAACGTCACCCGCACCGGATCGAGCGCCGCCTTGGTCTGACCCGACCCGATCACCCCAAATGAGGCCGTCCCGTCCACCACCGTCACCGACGGACTCGCGCTCGATAGCGTCACCGTCACGTTCCCCGATGAGGCATTCCCCGTGTTCACCAGCTCCAGGGTCAGATCCACCGTCTCCCCCGCATCGATCACCCCATCCCCGTTCCCAAAGCTTCCCCCGCTCGCGTCGTCATCGATCACCACTCCTGAGTAGTTCACATACGCCGAGGCCGACGGATCCACCGTGATCGAGCCCTCGTGTCGGGCGAGGTTTAGCCCGGTTACCACCACCTTGATCGTCCCCGGTGACTCCGCCGTGAAGTCCAGGACCACGTTCCCAAGCGAGTTTGTCGCCCCGTACTGATAGTCGTCTTCATCCTTCGAGAGACACACATAGGCCGAGTCGACCGGTTGACCCCCTGAAGTGACGTTTACCAGAATGCTGTTCGTCCCCAGTCCGACGCTCGAGACGTGAAACACATCAGCCGTCTCCACCGCTCCCGTGAACATCGACATCTCGGGGTCGGCGAGAATCGTATAGATGTAGTGTGTCCACAGGTCCACGTTGTCACCGGATTCGGCAATCGGTGTGCGTGGAAGTCTGGAGCGGGCAAACGTCTCCCCAATATGAACAACGTCATGGTTGTAGAGCAGGCTGTAGTACTCACTCATGTAATTACCGGAAGCATTGGGAAACGCGCTCTCGTTTGCACCAACCACCGACACCGCGCCACCGTTCGGATTGGCCAAAAAGTGCTCACCGAGACAGAAAAAGTCGAAGGCCGCGGCGGTGCAGTTGAGCATGTACAGGTTGAATAGTTTGCAACCGTTGGTCAACGCATCGGCATCGGCGTTGAGTATGCTCGCATCCGCCACCGACATGTTGAACCGGAATCCGTGCCCGATGTGATTGACCTGATTGAAACCGGCCTCAATGGAATCCAACGCAGCCTGTTTGTTTTCCGGGACCGCGCCCGTGTACAGCCAGTGCGTCTCGTACATTTTCACGACATCCAACGGCTGGCCCTCGAGTGACGTCGCATAAACGAACTCGGCAAAATCGGCTCCGTTGAGACTGATTGGATCAGGATCCACCCAATCCACAGGGAACAAAACCTCGGCCAGGAACAGGTATCGATCCTGATAGCCCGTTTCACACGGTGTTTCGTAATCGATGATCTTATCGATCATGACTCCGACCCCGCTCACGGTGGACATCGGAATGCGGCCCGTGTAAACCTCGGCATAGAGATCAGGATTGTCATACGGAACAATACTGAAGCCTTCACCCCAGTACTTGTCGTGGGTGTCGTTCCACGAGCCATCGAGACAGGCGAAGTACATGTCGACCGGTATCTCCGTGCCGCCGAGGTAGAACCGGCTCAAGGCGTATCTCGCCGGTATTACGTCTGTATCACCGCCAAGCAGTACATAGGTTACGCCCCACTTGGCGTACGCGTCCTGGATGAAAAACCGCATCGTTTCCTGGAGGTCCACACCGTTTCGTGTGTTCGCCTCGATGAACTCGATCGTTCGAACCACCGTGGGGACGCCCTTTTCTGTTTTCCAGTCGGCCAACCGTTGAAATTCGGAGGCCAGCGCGTCGGTCGTTATGATCAGGTAGTCCACCGGGCTGCCCTCGAGCGAGGGATACGACGTCGGCTGAAACCCGCCCTTCTTGGTTTTTACACGCACCTCATTGAAATGATATCCCGCGCTCATTTCCGGATTTATCACAAAGCGCGACAATGTGTGTTCGACTTCTTCCCGAAAATGGGTCCGGTAGCGCTCTCTTATCATCGGCTTCCAGTCATCTCCCGCCGCGGTCGTCGTGATCTCGAGCGTGAGATTTTCGAACAGAGTAAGGTCGCCGTCGACAATTCGCAGCGGAAACACCGCAAAGGATGCAATGGCGCGCCCGTGCAGATAACCTGTACCAATGTACCTGCCCAGCGATACCGGGAAAACGTCACTCATCGCCGCCGTACCGGTAAGACTCGAGCCTCGGCCAGCCGTGCCGTCTTCCGAAATCTGTGCGTCCGCCTTTTTGAGAGTCGCACCTCGTGCAAGTACGATCCCGACATCCGGCGTGAATGAAAACGAATCGATCTTTTGACCCTGAGGAAGCAACACGTTGACAATCCGGAATGGAAGTTCCGGCGCTCCCTCTTCGGACAATTCATCGTAACCGTTGCCCTCGACCCGGACCGTCGTCAGGCCGGGCCCGGCGATGACATGGACATCTTCCTTTGGCAAAGTCAGAGAAAAGGAAAGCTCTTCGGCGTACGATGGTTGCGCCAGAGCGACGAGGAGGATTGAACCAACCAGCAGAAACACCAAAGAAGCAGGACACAGGGCAGGCTTGCGCGCCATGGGTTCCTCCTTAGATTGTGGTTGAGTGAGAACTACAAAACACACGAACGCGTCGTAAGTCTTACGCGCCACATGGATCTTGTAATAACGACCTACTGGTAGACCAAAGATCTCGATTTCAAGCGGTAACAGTGGGGACGGTTTTGCTCCTTGAACGCGGGAAGCGT
>CP070677.1:2859846-2871854 GCA_020352495.1 Candidatus Latescibacterota bacterium | reverse complement strand
CCTCGCTCCGAGCAAAGGATTTGTCGGAACCATGGGGTGACCCAGACCCCGCGCCCACGTCGCTCGGCTTCCCTCCTAGCGGCGGGCGATCCTCGCTCGTTCCGCGCAAAGGGTTTGTCGGAACCATGGGGTGACCCAGACCCAGCGCCCACGTCGCTCGGCTTCCCGCCTGGCGGCGGGTGATCCTCGCTCGTTCCGCGCAAAGGGTATGTAGAGGTCTACCGCTCCTCCCTCCCGCGTTGTGGAAACCTAAGGCACCAACGCGGTCGAGGCAAGATTCTCACTCGAGCCACTCGGCCAGCCAGTCGTAGATCGTGTTGTGCCAAAGCTCCGAGTTGAGTGGCTTGAGCACAAAGTGTCCCTCGTCGGGGAAATAGAGGAATTTGGCAGGCACCCCTTGTCGTCGATGGGCTGTAAATACCTGAAATCCCTCCGAAGGATCCACACGATAGTCTCTCCCGCCGTGAATCACGAGCATCGGTGTCTTGAAGTTTTTCGCGTACATGTGTGGCGAGAACTTGGCGTAATCCTCGGCGCCTTCCCAAGGCGCGCCACCGAATTCCCATTCGGGAAACCAGAGCTCCTCAGTAGTCCCGTACATGCTGGTCAGATTGTAAACACCATCGTGATTGATCAGGCATTTGAAACGATCGGTGTGTCCGGCAAACCAGTTCATCATATAACCGCCGTAAGAGGCTCCGGCGGCGGCCATGCGATCGCCATCGATGAACGGGTAGGTTTTGAGAACGTGGTCCAACCCCTTCATCAAATCATCGAAAACCTTTCCACCCCAGTCGCGTGAAATCTCGTCGGTGAACTTCTGGCCAAATCCGGTGCTTCCCCTGGGATTGACCAGGGCGATTACGTACCCCGGAGCGGCCCACATTTGAAAGTTCCACCGCCAGTGCCAGCTGTCGGTCCAGGCACCCTGGGGGCCCCCGTGAACGATGAAAACGAGCGGATGCTTTGCAGCGGGGTCGAAACCGGGTGGCTTGAGCAAGAACCCTTGAACCTGAGTGCCTCCGGCGCCCTCGAAGAAGAACTCTTCGAGCGGCTTCCGATCGATGGTAGCGAGAATCGCGTCATTGATGTGAGAAATCTGCGTGATCTTTTTCCCTTTCTTGTCTGCGATGAAAATCTCGTAGGGCATTTGCGCATTCTGAGCCAAAAAGACGATTTGTTTTCCATCGGGACGGACCTCGACCGATGAGATGTAACGTTTTTCGGTGAGCTGAGTCGTCTTCCTTTTCCGGATGTCTACGTAATAGAGCGAGACGAATCCGGCGTCGCCACAAGTGACGTATACGCCTTTGCTGTCGCGCGCCCAGACAATGCTTCTGACCGACCGGTCGAATTTCTCGGCGAGATCGGGGGCCGCTTCGATCGTTTCCCCCGTGTTCCGGTCGTAGAGCATCAGCCGGTACTGATCCGCCTCGAAACCCGGACGCCCCATTGCGCGGTACGCGATGAATCTTCCGTTTGGGGAGTACGCGGGGTGGTTATCGTTTGCCTTGTTTTGCGTGATGCGCGTTTTTGTCCCGCCTTCGATCTCGAAAATGAAAAGGTCGTTATTGATGCTCCTCTCGCGGTTTCGTTCCTCGTTTGCCGCAACGCAGATCTCTTTACCGTCGGGTGAGATCGCATAGTCGTGACTGCTTCCGAGCGTCAACGTCGGGTAATTCACATCACCCGGCGTGAGATCTTTGGCTGTTTCGTCGTCCACTGATGTGATGAGGATGTGGGTTCTCCGCTCATCGAGCCACTCGTTCCAGTGCCTGTAGAGCAGATCGGTGTAGACCCGGGCTTGGATCTCGTTGTCCTCCTCCTCCTTGATGCGTTCGGCGTTGCAGTCGTCGTCGGGACAATCCGGGTAAACCGAAGACGTAAAGATGAGGTGCTTTCCGTCCGGCATCCACTCGGGGCCAGAGGCACCGGTCGAGACGTGGGTGAGCTGACGGGCTTCGCCGCCGTGCGCCGGAAGAAGCCAGATCTGGGATTGGTCGCCGCGTGAAGAACTGAACGCAATCCACTCGCCATTTGGCGAAAAACGGGGATGCGAGTCAGAACCCGGATTTTGGGTAAGCTGACGCGCCTCTCCACCCTCGATCGGGATCATGAAAATGTCGCTGTTTCCCTTGTTCGTCTCTTTGCAGTAATAGGTAACGACAAATACGACGTGTTTCCCATCGGGGGATATTTGAGGGTCGGACACTCTGCCCAGTGAGATGAAGTCATCAAACGTAATAGACTTCGAACTCGCCTCCGTCAAAACTGGGCTGGGGGCGGACAAAATCATCAATGCCACGATCATCACGGAAACGGGTAACCAACGCATTTCGAACTCCTTTCTGTCTGGTTTTGTTCTACCATGAGTCGGGAGGTTGTTCAAGCGCCGCGACAGAGAGTGCCGAGTGTAATCGAATGTGTGGCCGTGGCCGTCACCGGTCGTGACGGTCAGAGGTGTTGCCAGATTCGGTCAAAGTTACTATAATTGAGATACCCCACAGAGCCTACTTCAGAGGGGGTGCATCCAATGAAACACCGAAACCTACCCGCTCTCCTGGGTGTGGGTATTCTGACGCTTTCTCTCATCGGTTTTCTCTTCTCGTGCAGCGATAGCCCGACAACGGTGGAAAATCCCCCAGAGATGACGGGCACGGGAACGATCGATCCGCAAGGTGACAAGGATGTTCTTCTGTCCACGGTGACTCTGGGCGATCCGTACCGGGGTCGTGTCGAGGTTTGGGCATTCGATCTGACGATTGAGCCGGATCAAGTCGTCTCATTCGACCTTGTTCTCGTCAACAAAACCGATCGCGACATTTTTCCCCCCGTCCATTTCGTCATCACCGCGGTGACACCCAACACAATTGAAGTGTTGAACCCCGACGGGTACAGCTATCATCGTAATCCGTTTTTTGATTTTAGTGGGAAACTCGGCGAGGACAACATCCTCAGTCCCGACGAGGCGACGGGCCGCGCCAACGTCAAGTTCCGTTGGCCCGACCCGATGTCGTTTAGTATCGGGTTCCGTATCGTCATCGGAGAGGGACCCATCGAGGGTATGATCGGCGGTGTTGTTTTTCACGACCTGAATGGCGACGGCGTGTACTCGAGGGATCTGGAGCCCGGTGTACCGGATATCCCCGTCATTTTGAAATGGGCTTCGGGTGACAGTGCGAACGAGATAACCGCGCACACCGATCATTTTGGTCGCTATGGTGTGGGCGGACTCGATGCAGGTGTGTACGAAGTGACGGCGATGATACCGCCCGGTATGACGCTCACGACACCAAACCCTTTGCTGGTTACGCTCGTCGAGTTCCCCGATGGCACGGTCACGAGCTTTCTGGAGGCTCACTTTGGCGTCACAATGCACGTCCCGCCGTTCGAGCGCATCTTTGGCCCGATCCCGGTGGGCCCATGGTCGCACCTTGGCACCGAAGTGGATACGACCTTTGTAGTGTTTGACCCGGGTCCGTCGAGACCGTATCTCTACTATTTGAGGATCGAACCCCCGTTGACGTTTCGCCCGGTGGCGATGTATCTCGACGAGGCCGAGGTATGGCTCAATGACGAGATGATATTCAAGTTCGAATGTCCGGCAGACACACTTTGTCGCCCGCCTTCCGTCAGACCGGTGCTCGAACCCGGATTGGTTATAGAGGGAGAGAACCGGTTTCGTGCAAAGGTGTTGGGTAGCGAGGAGCTCATGGTGTCAATAAGCATCGAGCGAGAGGTGTGGTGGAAGTAGCGGCGCCTACTACGGGAAGATCCGTGGAATCGACTTCGAGACCACCTTTTTCGACAAACAAAAACCCCCGCGATCTTACGACCACGGGGGTTTTTGTTTGATTTCCCACAGACGCGCTATGCCCCTTCTTCCGGGCCCAGCTGTCGTGCTCCCAGCTCGCGGTCGAGCATGAAAAGGGCGCCGCCCGAGTCCTTTACCATTCGTACATTTTCAACAAGCGCGGAGGTTTGCGCCTCCTCTTCGACCTGCTCATCGACGAACCACTGGAGAAACGTCGAACTCGCGTGATCCTTTTCCGACAACGCAGCGTCCATGAGCGTGTTGAACCGCTTTGAATTCATCTGCTCGTGTTTGAGTGCCGCCTGGCATGCGGCAAGCGGCGACTTCCAACTCGTCGGGGGGCCTTTGACCTGGGCGAGGGTCACCGTGCCGTCGCGTTCGAGAACATGATCGAAGATCTTGGCGGCATGCGTCATTTCTTCCTGTCCCTGAAGTCTCATCCAGCGCGCAAAACCATCGAGATTCATGCTGTGAAAGTAGGCTGAGATCGACCAATAGATATACGCCGAATACAGCTCCATGTTGATCTGATCGTTCAACATTTTCTGCATCTTTTTAGATAGCATCATGGACTCCTTCGTTACTGAACTTGCGCGTGTCAACTGTGGAAAAAGGCCTACGCGTTAACGCTCTTTGATTTGAACGGGACTGGCCGCAAGCCGGTCCGTCGAGATCTCGCGTCCTTCTCGGTCAACTTGTCCGAAGGTAAGTACGCCGGTTGGACAGCCTTGTACGCATGCAGAGCATCGTACACACTCCGGATCTGCCATGGGTAAGCCCTTGTTGGCGAAATTCATGATATCAATTCCCTGGTGGCAGACGGAAGTGCAAATGTTGCACGAGATGCATTTCTTCTTGTCGGCAAGGATTCGAAACCGGCTAAACCTCGCGTAAATGTGCATCAATGCCGCGAGGGGGCACATAAACCGGCACCAGAATCTCCCGCTTAGCCAGAAATATACACCGTAACCCACCGCCCCCGCAAGAAACACGTCGACGATCCACTTGTATTTGTCCTTGGACAACGCAAAAAGATTTTCGGCGAACTCGCTATGAAAGACCCAACCGTAGATCCGGAGTAGAAGGATCAAGGCCGCAATCAGAAGGATCACTTGTCCCGCCATGTTTAGCCGGTTCCACCGTGGGCCGTGTGGCATTTTGTGACGGTGCGTGTCTCCGAGAGTCTCGGCAAGGGCCCCACACGAACAAATCCATCCGCAGTATGCGCCTTTGCCCCAGAAATAGATGGCGGCCGGTATGAGGACGAAGGTTTGGATGAAGGAGATCACCATCCACCACCAAATTGGCGAATGCGTAAAGACGTTGTACACGTTCAGGGGCCAGGCAAGCACAAAACCGTACGCACGCCAGAACTCGCGTCCGTGGCCGTAGTCCACGATGGGGAAGAGAGCGTCGGCAAGCGGTTGCCAAAGATGCCCATTGTGGTGAAGCAAAGGCAGAATGATCTCGGGAAGGAGAAACAACGGGAACACCTGTATCACCATGAGCGTTACGGTTTGCACTTTGATGTAGGGTGTCTTCCGTCGATGGATTCGCCGAATGCCAAAGACGACGACGAGAATGCAGTAGGCGAGTGTGTACCAGAAGGCGGGTCCCGCCGCGGAGATGACAAGCGTTCCAAGTACCGTTTTCGGGTTGGCCACGGCGTTGGCGAACGTGCTTGTGAGGGATGTGGGAAACCATCCTTTTGTGTAGAAGAGATTTC
Organism: Candidatus Latescibacterota bacterium; assembly: GCA_020352495.1. Classification (GTDB taxonomy): domain Bacteria; phylum Krumholzibacteriota; class Krumholzibacteriia; order WVZY01; family WVZY01. Next base: position 2,866,314 of record CP070677.1, on the reverse strand, counting down.
CGAGAGCACCACCGGACTTCCAATTGTAGAGAGCCACGCAGAAGATAAAGAACCCGAGAAACCCCAATAGCTTTTTCGCGTTCCACTCGCCGGCAATGTCGATCCGCGACCGGCGGAAAAACTCCAAAGGCGCCTCGCGACCAATCATGGCAAATACAACCTCGTTTGGCAGATCTTCCGTCTTGCCGTCTTTGTGCTCGAGCGTCGCTTTGTTCTCAGTGATCTCGCGGACGTTTGTTTCCATTTTGAGGGTGAGGGTCCCGGGCTGGCGGTGTTCCTCTAGAAAGGCGCCTGCCGCGGTCGTCACCCGTTCGCTCACAGGTTCCTCAACGGCCACATCCGCTCGAGGATCCGCGGAGAGCTTTCTGATCATCTCGAGGTTTTCCGGCTTTGGTCTCGCAAATTCGTTTTTTCTGTAGCTCAACGTGACATCGGATCCACATTGGGTGAGCGCAATCGCGGTCTCGAGCGCGCTGTCACCACCCCCGACAATGAGGGCCGCGCGCCCACAAAAATCCTTTGGGTCGTGGAGCCGGTTGTAGACCTTGTCCAAGTTTTCGCCTGGGACGTTCAGCTTGCGAAAATTTCCGCTTCGGCCAAGCGCAAGAATAACCCGTTGCGCCAGGAGACTATCGCCCTCGGAGAGCACGACCTCGATCTCTTTGCCTCTTCGAACGACTCGCTCTGCGTGAGCCACAACAGGCTCGATTCCTCTGCCGAGCGTCTGGTCTCTGAGTTCATCGATCAGGGCTTCCTTGACATCGGCGGTGACTTGGAGATCTCCCTCGGGTGTCATTTCCTTGGGATATGTGTAGATCGGCTTGCCCTTTGGAAAATTGACGATCGTGGAAAACGGTTCGTTGGCCTCGAGGATCTCGAACGCCAATCCTGCTTTTTTGGCCTCGAGCGCCGCCGACATTCCCGATACCCCCGCGCCAACGATCACGAGATCGAGAACGTCGTTTGTCGCCGGGCGCTCCGCACTCGAACGTCGAAACGAGCCGTCATCGAGGATGTGTCTGACGGCCCGTGCGCCGCCGTCGGCCGAAAACTTGAGCAGTGGTATGCCACGTAGATCGCCGACGACGTACACGCCCGGAACATTTGTGGTCCCGTCATCGCTTGCGAGCGGGAGCGATTCGACGTGGCCTGCAGGCCATTGGGTGTGGAGCCAGCGTGTGTACCTTCGGACAAGATTCATTGGTCTGGGACCCGGCTAACTGGTTGGGTTCACGTCATTTTAGTGAAAACCGCAGCGGATTCGCAAGTCGTATCCAACGGCCACATGTGGCGGTGCGGCTCCCGACTGACCGGGTTCGCTGGCCGCGACGGCAATGGACCCTCTCGGGCGGCGTGTAAGGATTCGGCGCTGGAGTCGACAGATCCGATAAGGAAACAAAAGTATCCCGAGTGGCTCCGGCGTCCCAACCACGAGAGTTGTGGAGCTGAAGAACATGTCAAGTGATTGGAATGTAAAGGGTTTCCTTATCGCAGGGAATCAGCCGAGATCGCGCCAAGGGCCTAGAATCCATGTCGGGTTGCCCGGCGACGAGCAAACACGGCACCCGCTTTCTTCGATCAAGAGTTGGCGGCCTCTGTGGGAGCCCTTGAGCGGAACTCAGAGAGACTTGATGCGGGCGGCGCACCGCTTGAAAAGGGCAGAGTGGGCGATAAGTAGAGCGGTGCGTTGCCTTGCGACATGACGAAGTCCCTCCAAGACTGACCTCCGGCTCCGCGTCTGTTCCTCTAGAAGCCGTTTCCCACTAAAGAGCCTGAAAAACCGGCAGTTCCGATGGGCCACCGTCCTGGCGGCCTCTGCCCAGGGGCGGCGCATTTTTCTGTCGCCATCACTGTGGCATTTGCGGTCACCAAAGACACGTGTGACCGAGGGTAGAGCGCGTCATTGCCAGGCGTCATTGCCGACCGTGAACCGCCCTGATTTGGTTTCCGGTGCGATATTTGCTTGTTTGTCCATAATTCTCGTGTTTGGTGCCGCTGTGGGCCGGCTCCCCTACTCCGAATTCGCAAAGCGCTCGATATCCTTTGGGTTGTGGGGGTCACAGCCGGGCCCGTGATTTTGGCACCGCCGCAAAACACAGGCGGGTTCGTCTGTCTTGACATTAGGGGGTCGTCGAGAATGAAACGTTGGAGTCTCGTCTGCGCCATTGCAGTCCTGTTAGTGTTCGGGGCGGCTTCGATCAAGGGCTGCACCGATTCTCCCTCACGACCTTCAAGCCAGAAAAATCCAGTCGGCTCACCGCAGGCCCTCTACGACGGGCCATACGTCATTATCGTCGTCATCGATGGTCTCAGATACACCGAATCGTTTGGCGACCCGACGCGGGCGCACATACCGTACTTGTCAAACGTGTTGGCTCCACAAGGTACCCTTTTCGAGGATTTCAGGAACGAAGGAAGGACACAGACGGTTCCCGGACATGCGGCATTACTGACGGGTACGTGGCAATCTATCGCCAACGACGGAACCGAGCGTCCCGACCAGCCAACCCTTTTTGAATATTTCAGAAAGTCATACTCCGTTCCTCAGGACGAAGCGAGGATCATCTCAGGAAAGAGCACCCTCGCGGCCTGCGGCCATAGTACTCATCCCGCCTATGGCGAAGCCTACGGCGCCGTGGAGGATGCCGGGCTTGGCGAAGACTTCGCCGTTTTCGAACGACTTCTTGACGTCCTTCAAAACGATCATCCCCCGCTGACTGTAGTCAACTTCGCGAGTGTCGACTGGGCGGGACATACGGGTAACTGGGAGACCTACATCGAAGCGATCGAGACCGCCGACCTGCTCACCGCGGTGATTTGGACCTTTCTCCAAGGCAACACCGCGTACGCGGACAACACATACCTTTTTGTCACCAACGATCACGGGCGGCACGACGCCGCTCATGGCGGGTTTCAGAGCCACGGAGATTCTTGCGAAGGGTGTCAGCACGTCATGCTTCTCGTGCTGGGCCCCGATGTCAGAGCCAACCACACGGTGGCCGAAACTCGCACGCTTCGCGACATCTGCAACACTGCCGGGGAGATCCTCGACTGCTCCGTTCCCCACTCAAAGGGCGAGGTGCTCGATGAGATCTTCCAGGATCCCGCCACGGGAATCGGCGTAGGATACCGCTGACGCCGCTGCGATCGGCCACGCTCGCCCCAACCGCGGCCGCTGGATCGGCTTCGCGCGTCTTCTTCACGTCTGGCAGTACCGAGGCCCCGGCGAGGCGTCGGGATGTTTTGCTTGACTTCGTCCCCGTTCGATGATATAACGCAATAACATTATTCAAGTTGTACGATTTCCCCACCTTTTTTGCACAACACGGATCCGAGCCCGCTGACGACAGGTTGAGATGGGGTTAGAGCGCTCGGGCGAGGGAGACGAATTACCAGATCTGTTGCGGTGCTCTACCGATCCCGACGCGCACAAAGCGCGGGATCATCGGGGGAGAGGCAACGTGGGCGATTGTCATTGTGACACACGACCTCGCAATGACGACCGATCACTTCATCCACAATAGAAGGAGTCACTATGGCCGATTCAAGATACAAGCCGTACGTGCCGACGGACACGGACATGAAGGAGTTTACGCTCAAGGCGTTGATCATCGGGCTGGTCATGTGTGTCGTCCTCGGAGCAGCAAATGCGTACCTTGGTCTGAAAGCGGGTATGACGATTGCGGCGACCTATCCGGCGGCAGTCATCGGGATGGCGGTTCTCCGGTTGTTCAAAGGTACGATACTCGAGGAAAACTTCGCCCGTACGGTGGGATCGATCGGTGAGTCGATTGCGGCGGGAGCGATTTTTACGTTGCCCGCTTTTTTCATCGGGGGTTTGTGGCCCGAGTTCGCAACAAAAGGTCACTACCTGGAATCGACGGCGATCATGATCGCAGGTGGCGTTCTTGGAATCATGTTTGTTGCGTTGCTCCGTCGTGTGATGGTCGAGGATCCCGAGCTGCCGTTCCCTGAATCCCAGGCCGCTTCGGAAATCCACAAAGCGGGGCGCGCCGGCGGGACCGGTGCGGCGTACCTTTTTGGCGCGATGGGAGTCGGGGCTGTCATCCAGGCGATGGCGCAGTTTCGTGTGTTCGCGACCTCTTGGGAAAAGTTCGTCACGTGGAGCAAGTCTCAGATCGGGTTGTCGGAGGGAGCGGTCGCGACCGGTCAGGGTGGCATGCTCCTGAGTTCTCCGGGTGTGAGCCCCGCCTATATCGGTGTCGGCTATATCATCGGACCCCAGCTTGGCTCGCTCACGTTTAGCGGTGGGTTGGCCGCGTGGGGGTTGTTTGTTCCAATTCTCACCTACTTTATCGGACCGTCTCTTCTCCCAGAGGGAGCGGCGGCCGGTGAACAAACGTGGGCGGAGACGGCCACCAACGTATGGAAGTACATCGTTCGTCCCATAGCGATCGGCGGTATGTTGGTGAGCGCCGTTTACACGCTCTACCGGATGAGAGAGAGTCTGTTCACGGGTCTTCAACGTTCGATCGGTGACGTGAAGAAGGCCGCGACAGGCGAGCACGTTACGATCCGGACCGAGAGGGACATCAACTTCAAATGGATCATGGTTGGGATCGGTTTGGCGTCCATCGCGACGTTTTTCATCTACCTGTATTTCGCCCAGTCCTTCTTTGCCGCACTCGTGGCCACCATTGTGATGGTCGTGGCGGGGTTCTTTTTCGCCGCCGTGTCCGGGTATCTTGTCGGGATCATCGGTTCGAGCAACAACCCGGTTAGTGGACTGACGCTCTCGACATTGCTCGTAGCGGCTGTTCTCATGGTGATTCTCGGGATGAAAGGCGATCCGGGTGTGGCTGCGGTGTTGGGTGTTGCCGCAGTGGTGTGCGTGGCGGCCGCGGTTGCGGGTGAGATGCTCCAAGACCTCAAAGTCGGTCACATTCTTGGCGGTACGCCGTGGAGAATGCAGGCCGGTGACCTGATCGGTATTGTTGTCGCCTCGGCCGTCATGTTTGTACCGCTGATCATTCTCCATCAGGGTGATATCAAGATGGGTGGCGAGGGTCTGGGCGGCGAGATGTATCCCGCGCCGCAAGCCAGCTTGATGGCGCTTCTGTCGAGGGGTATCGTCGGGGGCGAGATGGCGTGGCCGCTCGTGATCGTCGGAATGCTGATGGGTCTGGGCTTTATCCTAATGCAGGTCAAGAGCCCGATGATCGTGTGCGTCGGGATGTACCTTCCGCTCGAGACTACGTTTGCGATCTTTATAGGTGGGATGATCAAGGGCATCGTCGAGCGTTTCAACCTCAAGAAAGGGCACAACGACGCTCAGAAGGCACGGGTTGACAACATCGGGGTCCTTCTCGCCGCCGGGCTGATCGCCGGTGAGGCCTTGATCGGATTGTTGTTTGCCGCCTTGGCGATGTTTGACATCAAGTACAATGAGTGGCTCCCAGGTTTTTCCGGGATCTTCCCATTTCCGTTCTATATCAGCCTGTTGGTGTTCGTCCTGATCGGTTGGATTCTGGTGCGGTTCCCGCTCAACAATGCGGGTTCGCCGGATGAGCCCGCACCGCCAAGTGCGGCGCATTAGGATGACGTCAACGCACGGAATCCGCTGAGGCGAGTGGCGGGTTCCCGGAATCGTACAAAATAGCGGCAGTCAAGTGGGGCTTCCGGGTTACGGTAGCCCCGCTGTGTCGCGCTCTACTGACGGTGGAGGCGAATGGGCGGGGTAATCCAATCGCAAGCCCGCTGCGACTGATTTGAAAGTCATAATTCATCGGTTGAGATCATCAAAATGCGTAGACCCGTCGGATCGGCGGGAGGATTTACACATCAATCTCTGGTATTCATCTTCGTAGAAAGGGGAATGAAATGTCTGATGCCATAAAAGGGCTCGAGCCACGGCGCGTGTGGGAGTACTTTGCCGAGATATCGGAGATTCCACGGTGCTCGAAAAACGAGGAGAAAATATCCGAGTACGTTCGCACGACAGCCAAAAAGCTCGGGCTCAAAGCAGAAGCGGACGCGTATGGCAACGTTGTGGTGAGAAAAACCGCCTCGCCGGGACGCGAGAACACCCGAGGGACCTGTCTCCAGGGACACCTCGATATGGTGTGTGAGAAGAACAAGGACAAAAACCACGACTTTATGAAAGATCCCATCGAGATCGTGAAAAAAGGGAACACGCTCATGGCGAACGGCACGACGCTGGGCGCAGACAACGGTATTGCTGTGGCGATGAGTCTTGCCATCATGGAAGACAAATCGCTCGAGCACGGCCCACTGGAGTTCCTCTTTACCGTCGACGAGGAGACGGGTCTCCACGGCGCGAGCAATCTGGGCGATGACTTTCTCGAAAGTCGCACGATGATCAACGTGGACTCCGAGGAAGAGGGAGCACTGTATGTCGGGTGCGCCGGCGGTCAGGACACGCTTGGGATCTGGAAGGTCGTTTTTGATCCTGCCCCGGCCAATACGGTTGCTGCCGAGTTTAAGGTG
>CP070677.1:2854313-2859746 GCA_020352495.1 Candidatus Latescibacterota bacterium | reverse complement strand
TGCACGCCGTCAGGGAACTCCTCTCGTCGAACCAGCCTTGATCCATCATCCTTCGGCAAGTTTACGAGGATATGTGGATGAACTAGGGGCTTTCGAAGTCCCTTTGCGCGGGAGCGAGCGAGGATCGCCCGCCGCGAGGCGGGAAGCCGAGCGAAGCGGGAGCAGGGACTTCGAAAGCCCCTAATTCACCCCTGGATCTCTCTCCTCGGTTTTCCGAAGGATGATGGAGCAAGATTTACTCCCCGGTAACAGACCTCGATCACCCCACAATTGACCCGCTCGCCACGCAACATGCTTGGCTCTCTTGACTGGATCGGATTCATTCTATAAATTCATGGGTAATATTGAGTGACAACACACTCGACGGAAACGTCGTCGAACTCTTCTTTGCTCCATTTGTGTTTCGAACGATTTTGGACTTTTGGCTCTGGAGGATCCATGGACGGTCGATCTGTATTCAACAAGCTTTGTCGCGTCGCCATTCTATTGATAGCCGGCCTCGCCCTCACCGGTTTTTTGTTTGTTCCTGACGTTAACGCACAAGAAGACACCAAGAAGTACGGATGGTTTTTCACAGCCGAGTTGGCTTCAGTGTGGACGTCCGGTAACTCCGAGACGAGCACGTTTGGTCTTGGGGCTACCACACGACGGATCTGGAAGAGTTCGGGGCTCAAACTCGAGCTCGGCGGTGCCCGGACGGAGTCGTCGATCAAAACCCGAACGGCCATTGGATCGTCGCCCGATGATTACGTGCTCCGGGAAGTAAAGCGAACCGAAAAAACGGCAGAACTCTACTTTGCTCGGGGACGCTATGATTACAAGATCAGCAAATACTTCCTCGTCTTTGGCGGAACCGACTGGCTTAGGAACGAATTCGCAGGTATCGAGAGCCGGTTTCTCGTTGCCGCCGGTGCTGGTAATACCTGGTTTGACAGGGATGACATGCGGCTCAAGACCGATTACGGCGTCACCTATACCTTTGAGGAAGAGGTCGTCGAAAACCCGTTTATCAAAACCGACTTCCCCGGTGCCAGATTCGGGTTCGATTTCTGGCGCAAGCTCACCGGGACGACCGAATTCTTGAGCACACTCGTTGCCGACTGGAATCTCGACAACACGGATGACTTCCGGATCGATTTCAAGAATGAACTCCCGATATCGGTCAGCACTCATCTGAAATTCAAACCCGCCATCCAACTCTTGTGGGAAAACGAACCGGCCCTCACCGAGATCGAACTTCTGACCTCGGGCGGAGTTTCGACCGGTGAGAAGGTGCTCGTGCCGCTGGAGGACCTCGACACGCTTTTCACCGTGTCGCTGGTATTCGAGATGTGATCGTTGGAGCACCAACAGTGTCGCGGATCTTGCCACGCCGACCGGCGTAGTGATTAGTGATGACGGTGACCGCCTGGACCGTGTTCCGTCAGCCATGTGTTCACGTGTTGTGGATTCCGGTGCTCCCATCGGTCTTACACAAAGCTGCGCTATGACAAACCTGCCGTTTTTCGAGGACTTGACCGCCGAGAAGCCGTCAAAAGCTACTCGTGGGACCGAGCTTGGGCGTTCGCGAGAGGGTCGCCCCGTGATCGGGTATCGATTTGGCGGAGGCCCGATCAAGATCAGTCTTCTTGCCGGCTGCCATGCCGATGAGCCGGTGGGCCCCGTGTTGCTCGAGAGGTTCGTGCGTTATCTGGCCGGTGCTGCGTCGCACTCCGAGCTTCTCTCCCGATTCGAGTGGTGGATTGTCCCCGACATCAATCCGGACGGCGCTGAAAGAAACAAGGCGTGGCGCGCCCGCGCCGGGGATCACTATGACATTGTGAGTTACCTGCGGCACGTCGTTCGCGAACCGCCCGGTGATGACGTCGAGTTCGCCTTTCCACGGGATGAAGATGATCACGACGCGCGCCCCGAAAACCGGGCCGTCTACGATTGGTGGCGGTCCGCCCCCTCAACATTCTCCCTCCACGTGTCGCTTCATGGTATGGCCGTTGGTGGTGGTCCGTGGTTCCTAATCGATCCAGATTGGATTGGACGATGCGGCGTCGTGAAAGAATTTTGTCGCGATGCCGCGGGGCGTCTCGGTTACGCCCTGCACGACGTACAAAGGAATGGCGAAAAGGGTTTTGTTCGAATCGATAGGGGCTTTTGCACGAGACCGAATTCGAACGCGATGGCGGAGTATTTTAGAAACCTGGGTGATACCGATACTGCCAGCCGATTCCGACCCAGCTCGATGGAAACGATCCGGTCGTTTGGGGGCGATCCGTTGACCCTGGTTTCGGAGGTGCCTCTGTTTGTCCTGCCGGGTGTGGGCGAGACAATCGAGCCCGACGACCCGGTGGCCAAAAGGTGGCGCGAACAAATCACTGGGTGGCAGGAACGCCTTCGAGATGCGAGCGCTTTTAACGATGTAAGCCGCGAAATACGAGCATCCGATATCCGACCGATACCGATCCGAGACCAGATGCTTCTTCAGTGGACGCTGATCCAGTCGGGTGTCGAACAAATCGTTGGCGAAGACGCCATCCAGGAAGCCGCCGTGTTGGTGCCTGTCTACCGTGCGGAGGACGGTAGCCTGAGGATACTTCTGGTCCGCCGGACCGAAGGCGGTGTTCACGGTGGACAGATCGCGTTTCCAGGTGGTAAACGTGCGCCCGGGGATCAATCGATGGCGGAGACAGCAAAGAGGGAAGCAAGTGAAGAGATCGGTCTCGACCCTGAAAATGTCGAGATGTTCGAGGCTCTCCCCCCGATCGAGACTCTGTCCACGGGTTTTCGGATCTATCCGTATCTCGTCCGGATCACACCATCCCGATCCTGGAAAAGAGATGAGCGGGAGATCGAGGAGATCATTGATGTTCCCATCGCCGATCTCCTACTCCCGGAGAACCACGGCGAAGAGGAATGGAGCTTTCCGGAATGGCCGGGACCCAAGCAAATCGCGTATTACCGGATTGGCCGGTACAAGCTGTGGGGGGCAACCTACCGCATTCTACAACCGCTCGTCTCACGACTCGTCAGTGAGGAATGGAACATATGAGACTGAATGTGTTTCTTCGCGCCCGACTCGACCAAGGTGGGAATGTTGATTTCGTCTTTTCGTGACCCCAAACCCCCGCGTCCGTGGCCGAACACCCTTCCCTTGACCGGGCGCAACCAGCACTAACGCACTCTGACGTCTACCTGCTCACCACTCTCCCATGATTTCACCAAAGCACTCGATCCCACTCCATATGACGCCACCGTAACCGTGTCCGGGACGTGTCCAGGCTCCGGTTAGGTAAAGGTTGTTGATCGGAGTTTTGTGACCCAGCCGGTTTTGTCCGGAATTGTCCACTGTCTGATCCCAACCGTATATGGCTCCCCGGTAGTTATTTGTGTACCGGATGTTCGTAAGCGGTGTTCCAATCTCTTTGACCTCGATTGCTTTCGAGAGTCCCGGAAGAAGTTTTTTCTCGGCTATTTCGATGAGCACCCTGGCCATTCGTTCTTTTTCGGCTATATACGCCGTTTTTTCGCGTTTCCAATAGTCGGTCGCGTACTTTTCCCAGTAGTCATATCCTTGAAGCACTAGAATGTTGAGTGTGTTTTTTCCCTTGGGCGAGTACCCCTCGTACAGATTGTCATAGAGCGTGATTGCGACCATGCCGGCCTCCACATCGGCCTCGAGAGCCGCCTTGTAGTGGGCATCGAGATCGTAGCTGGGCTGGTAGAAAATCTCCGTGTCTTTGATCCCCGTCTCTGCGATCAGGTCTTTGTTCAACCCGAGGAAGACCTGAAATGAAGACAAACTCACACTGAACTGGTCCATCCGCGCCAGATAGTCGGCAAGATATTCATCTTCGTTCATCATCGTATGAAACGTGTCGTACGCGTTGGCGTTTGACACGACGACCTTTCCTTTGTAGGTTCTACCGTCTTCGGTCAGCACACCAACAGCCGCGTGGTTTTCGATCATGATCTCTTTGACACGGGTCTTAAGAAGGACCGTTCCCTCCCGCTCTTCGATAAACCGGACAAAGGCGTTGCTGATTTTCTGCGACTTCCCATGAGGGTAGTACCCGCCATACTCCAGATACCCGGCCGTGGGAAGCGCATAGTAGACGCTGGCCAGCTTGGATGGTGGAAGCCCATAGTATCCCCACAGCGATGAAACGACTGCCTTGAGTTTTGGATTGCGGATCCGAGCGTCGACCATGTCGGCCCAGGTTCTCGTGTAATTCCGGGCCAAATGCGGGAAGTCGACTTCGAGCTGGTCCATATCGACGTCTCCGCCGGTCCCCATGAATCTCTGGACGTCGTTCGACAGTCCGTTCATGTCTTCGAATATCCCTTGGATCCCCTCCCGCTCGTCTTCGAAATGACCTGCCAAGAGATCGATGAACGTCGGAACGTCTCGTTGCGGGACACGTATGTCATGCTCGGGGAAGACCGACCGGTAAAGAACGGGGTGAGGAACGAACTCGACATCGGTGATCTCGGAAAAACCCGGAATCACGTTGTATACACCGTCTCTTTCCCCAACCGCCGTGGAATGAAGCGACACGTCAAAAACAAACCCACCAGGACGTTTGAATGTCGTTGCGTACCCACCGGCTCTGTCGTGCTTTTCCAAAACGAGCGCTCGAAAGCCCTGTCGGGCAAACGCCGCCGCGCAACTTAGTCCCCCGAGACCCGAGCCGATGATGACGGCATCGTACTCGTTGTCGGCCATGCGAGCGCGTGCGCCTTTTGGAAACACCGACCAGTCAAATGCGACCATCGAGACACCGCCCAATAACACTTTCAGAAATTCTCGCCGATCGAACTCGCTACCGGACATCGGATCTCCTCCTCGAGGTTGGGATTACGAGCCATCGCGAAGTTTGATGCCTCGGTACCTATAGTACAACACCAAGCGGTGGTTTTCGACTTGACAAATGATTAAATCATTCGTTTAATTTAATCATTCGACAAAGGAAACCGGTCTTGAAAGACGCGGACACAAAAACGAGAATCCTCGATGCGGCTGAGAAGTTATTTGCTTCCAACGGGTTTGGTGCGGTATCGCTCCGCGCGATCATAAAGGAGGCGGGTGTGAACACCGCCTCGGTGCACTACCATTTTGGGTCCAAAGGAGGTCTGATGGAGGCCGTTCTGAGACGTCGTGCCGCCCCGATGAACACCGAACGCCTCCGGCTCCTCGACGGGATCGAATCCAATCACCCTACCGGAGTGCTCCCGATCGAGGAGGTCATCGAGGCCTTTTTGGCGCCGGCGATTCGGCGTCACCGTGGGCCGGCGCGTGATCGCGGACTGCTCCCACGGCTGATGGGGCGTGCCATCACCGAACCCGACCAAGTGGTAAGCAAAGCAATACGCAAGATATTCGAAGAAGTATTCGAGCGATTCTCAGCGGCGTTCGCCAGAGCGCTCCCAGAACTATCGGTC
>CP070677.1:2850801-2854213 GCA_020352495.1 Candidatus Latescibacterota bacterium | reverse complement strand
TTGGATTTGGCTAGTCGATCACGTGTAAAAAGGTTTTATCCCGGTATTGAGTCGCCGCAGCAGAACCGTCTCTTAGTTTTCAGCCCCTATCTGTCCACTCACTTCTGACGGGAAACACTGTAAGTCGTCAAGCACTTTGAGACAGACCCTCTGAAAACTAATAGACACTCTTCCTCAGTTCGACCGGTTTGATTCCGCTCAAAGACTCCAGTCGTGTTCACGCATTTAGCGGCCCCCGCACATCCGCCCAAAACCCCCATCTTACGGTTATCTTGCAGTTTGGATTTGGCTACTTGCAGCCCCATTAGCAGACCGACACCCTACTTGAGTTTCTCGGACGAGCCACTGCTTGGCTTGTCAATAATGATCCGCGTCGATTCTCGGTCGCCCCGCGCATTGCCTCGGCGCTGCTCGGCCCGCCCTCAATAGGAAGTCCAAATCGCTTTGGGAACGCCGATATTGGCCTTTTCGGTCCCGTCGGCGAGTTGTACTCTTAGAACACTCGCTGTAACCCGGAGAAATCGTTCGTCTCAGGTTGCGAACCTGCCGGGTTGGAGGCATCGTCACGGATCCGGGAAACCACGAGCCAATGACCTATCCGGCCGAAGCTGATGGCCCGGCATTCGTGGAATGGCGCGGTAACCTTATGTCTGATTTTCACGTACTCTTATCGTGATACCGAGCCTCGTATAACCCGTTGACTGTGAGAGAATGGAGGCATCTGGACGATGAAGAGAAAACCCCTACTGATCGGTGCCGCGATCGTTGTGGTGGGCGGCGCCATAGGTGGTGTGGCTCTCCGCGGCGGCGACGATAAGATTTTGGAAGTGCAGACGGCCAAGGTCGATCGGCAAAAAATCGTGCAGAAGGTCGCTGCTACAGGGAAGATCCAACCCAAAACCCAGATCAAGATCAGCGCGGATGTGAGTGCGAAGATCACGAAGCTGGCCGTAGCGGAGGGACAGTGGGTTGAGGAGAGCGCATTCCTGGTGGAGTTGGACAGGGAACGCTACATAGCCGCTGTCGAAAGTGCCGAGGCGAATGTACGATCCGCGCAGGCGAACGCTACCCTTGTACGTGAGAACAGGGACATGGCAGAGAGGGAATTCACCCGGTCAAAGGAGCTAGTGGCGCAGAATGTGGAGTCCGAAGCGGTATTCGAGGATAAGCAGGCGGCATACCAGGTTGAAGTGGCACGCTATGAATCTGCAATGAATCAGGTGGAGCAGGCCAAGGCCGCGCTGAAACAGGCGCGTGACGATTTATCCAAGACCAGAATATATGCTCCCATGTCCGGGACGATTAGTGACCTGAACAAGGAACAGGGCGAAATCGCCATCGGGTCCCAGTTTCAGGAGGATGTAATTCTCGTGATCTCAGATCTCTCGGAGATGGAAGCCCAGGTCAACGTCGACGAGAACGACATCGTATCCGTTGCCATTGGTCAACGGGCTGAAATCGAAGTTGATGCCCTGCTGGATCAGATTTTGAACGGGGTTGTCTCTGAGATTGCCAATAGCGCCAATGTCACTGCCGCCGGCACCACTGATCAGAAGACCGAGTTTGAGATCAAGATCAGCATCATCGATCCCCCTGAGACACTCCGTCCAGGAATGACGGCCACCGCGGAGGTTTTCACCAAGACGAATGAAAGCGCGCTGAGCGTGCCCATCCAGAGCGTCGCGGTCAGAACTGTGGATCAACTCACGATGAAGGGTGAGGATCGGGAGGACGCAGAAGCGCGCTACAAGGCCGATCGGGACGGGTTCGTGGAGATCGTGTTCTGTATCGAAGAAGGGAAAGCGATTGCCAAACAGGTCAAGACCGGCATCCAGAGCGATGAACTCATCGAAATCCTCGAGGGCCTCGAGGAAGGCGACGAAGTCGTCACCGGTAGCTATCGCGCGATCTCCAAGGATCTCGAGAACGGTGCGGTGGTAACCGTCAGCAACGATCCCAACAAAGCCAATGGGGTAGGGAAATGACACGAGCATTGACGGAAGCCACCCTGTCACTCAGGGACATCGTAAAGACCTACGTCATGGGTGCCGACGAGGTGCACGCGTTGCGAGGCGTGTCGCTCGATATCGTCAAGAACGAATACATCGCCGTCATGGGGCCGTCCGGGTCCGGAAAGTCAACGCTGATGAACGTCATCGGTTGCCTAGACACACCGACCTCGGGGTCGTACTCCCTTGAAGGTCAGATGGTGGCAGACATGTCCGAAAACCAGTTGGCTGAAATCCGCAACCGCCGAATCGGATTCGTGTTTCAGACCTTCAATCTCATACCTCGGGCAAACGTTTTCCACAACGTCGAGCTACCGCTGGTCTACGGTGGGGTTCGGAAGGCGAAACGCCGGGAGCGCACAGAGAAAGCGATCGAGAGAGTGGGACTTGCCGATCGCATGAAACACAAGCCAAACGAACTGTCGGGTGGACAGAGACAAAGAGTAGCGATCGCTCGAGCGCTGGTTTACAACCCATCCATCATTCTTGCCGATGAGCCTACCGGCAATCTCGACAGCAAGACTGGAGATGAGATCATGACGGTGCTCGACGAGTTGCACGATGCCGGTCACACTATCATCCTGGTGACCCACGAAGACTACATCGCAAAGCATGCGCTGCGTGCCGTTCGACTAAAGGACGGTTCGATCGAGAGTGACGCCGGATCACCAGGAACGTACCCCAGCGGCGAACACTGAAGCTGTGGCGGAGCTGGATAAGACAACACGAAGACGGTAGGGGTTCAAACAGAATGAGACTGGCGATTGATCTCGGCGAGTCGTTCCAAATTGCAGTCAGTGCAATCCGCGCCAACAAGGCCCGCGGTGCACTGACAACATTGGGCATCATCATCGGCATTGTCGCGGTGGTTCTCACCATGACCGCGGCAAACGGGCTGCAAAACAGATTCCGTCAGAGCTTCTCCGCCGTGGGCGCGGATGTGATTTACGTGTCGCGTATGCCCTGGGTGGTCATGGGTGATTTCTTCTTGTATCGAAATCGTCCACATCTCCAACTTCGGGAAGCTGATGAATTAGAACAAAAATTGCGCGGAAAAGCCATTGTCAATCCTACAATGAACGGGCAGCGCGATGTCAAATACCGCGCCGAGACCATGGGTAGCGTGAGAGTCATTGGTACGACCGAAAAGCAGACGATTGTCTCCAGCGCTCAACCGGAGAGCGGCCGGTTTATGTCATCATTTGATGTCACGTATAAGAAGAACGTTTGCGTGATTGGGACAGACGTTCGAGACGGTTTGTTTGAGGCGGCGAATCCCATAAACAAGACCATAAAGATCGGTCGCACGAAGTTTCGTGTCATCGGCGTCATGGAAGAACAGGGTGGGAGCTTTCTCGGCGGCCCGAACTTCGACCGGCAGATCTTTATTCCGATCACGTCAT
>CP070677.1:2848141-2850701 GCA_020352495.1 Candidatus Latescibacterota bacterium | reverse complement strand
GCGGATCCACACTTGGTCGTGTTGAGCGTGGACGCGTCCGCTTGCGCGGTTCCGTTGGCGTATTCCAACGCGTCCGTCGTGTAGGTTCCAATCGCGAAGGATTCGAGGCAATAGGAGTTGACGGTTGCGGATTCTGCGTCCGACGGGTTCATCTGCGGCACGATCACTTTAAACCATTGTTTGTCGTTGGAGTTCGCGTAGTAGACCCAGAGTTCCGTCCCCGACTTGTACGTGACGGGTGTGGCGGCGGTTCCATCGGTTCCGTCGGTTGTCAACGAGTGTTTTTGGACGACTCCCGTCGCGGTTCGCTCGTAGACGAGGAGCGTCTTGGACGTGAGCGCGGTTCCCGCGTACTTGTTGGTTAAGGCGAAATCGACGCTTTTGTTGACATCCACGAGTCCCGACGCGGTTCCTCCGAAGAGGAACGACAAGTCGATGCCTTGTCCGAAGTCGCGGAGGGTTCCCAGGTTGCCCGCTTGGGTGAGGAGTAAGGCTCCGACGATGATAAGCACAAGCAACGTAGATTCTTTGATGTGGTTTTCCTCCTTTTTTTTAGACGGTATGCTCATGGTATGTTCGCGCACATAAAGGTTATAAACATCATACGCATAATGCTCATGTCGGGAGCGTGTTGGATTGTCCGAGAACGACGAAGTTTTAGCTAAATCCAAGAAGCCCGTCGTGTTTCCGAGCCGTCGCGGAACGAGCAACGGAGTCAACATTCCCCGCGAGAACTTGGAGAAAATGAACGTTCAACGGGGAAAACAAATCCTCGTCCGCGTTATCACCAAGCGGGGACAAGACGGTAGACCGTATATCGTCATTGAGAAGGTGAGGGAATGAAGATCTCCAAGCGGGGACTCGCGCTCGTCGGGTGTCTCGTCGTGTTGTCGGTGTTCCTCCTTCGCGAGTCGCGGATCTTGTGGGGAGTTCCCACGTTTGATATGTTTGACTTGTCCCGCTACGGAGTCCCGTACAACGAGTGCGAGTATGAATGGACGAATGGGTTGGGGACGGGAGTCGCGGTTGCCTTGTTTTTCCATGTGGTTCGGAGATCGCCTAAAGTTTCGTTGTCACGCTCCGAGTCGGAACGTCCCGTCTCGGATAATTCTAGTCCTTCCTCGACAACGAGACGGGACAAGATCTCGAACCCGTTTGAACTTGTCGAGTCGAGATGGAAGAAGGTAGATCTCGACGCGAAGGAGGAGGAGGCGAAATAGTCATGTTTGGTCTATCGGGACTCTTGGAGAGTTGGAGACGTTGGCGAGTGGGAGGGATCACGGGACTCAACTACCTCCAATCGGAGGGGAAGATGGGAGCGATCCTTGCGGTTCCGTGGCTCCTCGGCTATATGGGGTGTTTCATGTTTGTTCCCGATCCGTTCTTGGAAGTCTCGATTTTACTGATGTCCGCGTTGTGGGGAATGTATTGTTATGGAATTTACTCGTATGCGAAGGTGTACGCGACGCGTCATCGGAACTTCCCGCAATCCGCATGGAAGTTCCCCGACGGAGGAGCGACGAAATACGACTTGATGATTCCTCCCGACGGGTTCTTTAAAGTGTGCGACTTCGCGGACGGAGGCGAGGGATGGTTCGTTGATTTAGGGAGGCGTTATCAGTATTGGGATCGACGCTCCGAGTTTCCGTTCGTGTTTTCTTACGCCTTTTGGAAGCTGAAGGGTTCCCCGTTGGAGTGTTTCCGATTCTTGACGCAAGGCGAATTTTTCTGTTTGGGACTCGCGATCAAGCATCCCGCGTGTGAAGATATTAGCGTCTACGTGAAAGATTGGGTGCAAGACGAGCGGGGACGCTACGCTCCCGTGTGCGCGATCAACGATTGCTCGTTGACGTTTGAAGAGTTCGCGAAGGAGGCAGAGTTCAACAAGACGCAACTCTCCAAGATCGAGAAGTTAGAGATTGAGTGCGACTATGAACGAGCCAAATTCATGTCGTTGAAGCGTCACGCGTCTACGTTGGAGGACATCAACGAAGCGGATCAAGCGGACGCTCGGAACTATCGGAAGGACGTGGATCAAGGAATGTCGAAGATCCGTAACACCGTCAAGACGGTGATGGACACGGAGAAACCGTTGATCCAACGGATCAAGGGAAGCCTCTGGAAGATCGCCGCTATCGCGGGACTCATCATTTTGGCGTTGTGGTTCTTCAAGGTAATCTAAAATGAGCGGAGATACCAACGTCGAGATCCAAGTCGCAGAGGAGCAACCGAAAAAGCGCGGAGTGTTCTCGCGGATTCGTCGTTCTCTGGGACAGAAGATCGCGGGAGACATTTTTCCCGAGCGCATTTCGAGGGAGTGGGATCGCCTTCACCAAGTCGGTGGGTTCCTCCCCATGTTTGTCGAGGGACGCTTGGAATATCGGACGAACAAGCAAGAGACGATTCTAGGAGAGATCCAAGCGGACTTTGAGAAGTGCGACTCGCTCGATGAGATCCAACGGGTGATGAGTACGTCCAACTTCAAGGTGTTCGCGTTGTTTTTCGTCGCGGGTTCTCAATGGTTGCGGGGACTGTCAGATCGGGAAACCGCGAAGAAGGT
>CP070677.1:2842412-2848041 GCA_020352495.1 Candidatus Latescibacterota bacterium | reverse complement strand
GTGGTGTGGCACAGTCGCCCCGCTCTTGTTGTGGTAGACGGATCAGGACGGATGGTCGTTTAGCAGACCCGCTCTCCGCTGCGGTCGGCTACGCGACTGCGTCGCGGGATCCTCCCTTGCTCCGAGCAACGGGCCTGTACATCAATCACCCGCCTCAACTGACCCACCGCAACCAGAAACGACCTACACCACGCCAAACCACCGGCGTTCACCTGCTCATTCAGCGCGCGGTTTCATCTCCCAAAGGACGTTTACGATGACCCACTTGCCGTTCGACTTTGCGAGGTGCAAATAGTCGATCCAGTCCGACATTTCGATTTTCGCGCTCGCGGCGTTCCCAAAAACGTCGAGAACCGTGACCTCTTTTAGCTGTTTCTCTTTGGGTGTGCTCTTACCGTACCCCGCTTTTGTATACTCGACCAAGGTCTCTTTGCCCATACTCTCCAGCTTGCCCTCACCCGTTTCTCGATTCATCTTCATGACTCTTTTGGCGAGTTCGGGATGAAGACAGGTTGCCATTCGGTCGGCATCGCCTTCGTACCACCCCTCGGCGTAATCCAGTGCGGCCTTCACAATGGCCTCCTTGTCGGAAGCCTGCATCGCGTCTGCAACAGCCGCACAAACCAGACACGTTGCGACGATCAGAAACAGAAATACACGCATGGATGGACCCTCCCCTTTTAGTGTGGACACCAGATTCAGTCTCGACGCTCATCCGTTTACGCAGCGGATCAACGTTTGTACGTCCCCATCAACTGCCCTTTTGCCAAGATGTGGTCTTCCATCGCCTTCTCGAGGTCTCTCTTGGTGGCTTTGTCTTTGAGCTCCAGCATCGTGTCCAACGCATAGAGCTTGAAGTAGTAACGATGAGGTTTCCCGGGTGGTGGACACGGCCCACCGTATCCAGGACGTTTGAAATCGGATATCCCCTGTTTTGCACCGTCCGGCCCCTCCGGCTGTGCTGGAACGCCTTCGACCAGCTCCGCAGTCTCCGGCGGTAGATTGAAGAGGACCCAGTGCACCCAGGTACCCATCGGCGCGTCCGGATCGTCGCATATGAGCGCAAAGCTCATCGTGTTTTCGGGTGCGTTCGTCCATTTCAAAACCGGTGAGAGATCCTCCCCGTCACAGGAGTGCCTCTTCGGAATGGGCTGTCCTTCCCCGAACGCCGGGCTTGTCAATTGGATCGTCATTTTGACCCCCTCCTCCTCAACGGATTCAGAGCTACAACCCGCGAGTGTGCTTACCACGACCATCAAGACCAGAGTCAATTTCATTGTTCCTCCCGCAGTGATTTCCAAATACGCCACCGCTTTCAGCGTTCGAACGGTGGTTGAACGATTCCTTTTTCGGTAATAAAGCCGGCGATCAAGTCGTGTGGTGTTACATCAAAGGCGGGATTGAACGCGCCGGCATCCTCGGGGGCGATCGTTACTCCTCGGAAACTTTTTACTTCGTCGGCGGATCGTTGCTCGATCGGGATGGCGGCTCCATTGGGCACGGACGGATCGATGGTGCTCGACGGGGCAGCAACATAGAACGGGACCCCGAAGCGGGTGGCGGTAATGGCGAGCCCCAATGTCCCGATTTTGTTCGCCGTGTCTCCGTTGGCCGCAATCCGATCAGACCCGACTATGGCTCAGGCGATTTTTTCCTGTCTCATAAGTGACGCGGCCGCGCCATCGCAAAGGACGCTCACAGGTATCCCGCGTTCGAGACACTCCCACGTATTGAGCCGGGCGCCTTGCAGAAGTGGACGAGTCTCGTCGGCAAAGACATGGATCCTTTTGCCGTTCTCGACCGCGGCGAAAACGACCGCCAGGGCGGTACCGTAGCCGCTCGTCGCCAGACCGCCGGTGTTGCAGTGCGTAATGACCTTGTCACCATCGTTGAGGAGTTGGGCGCCGTTGCGACCGATCGCCAGACACATTTCGAGATCCTCTTTGTAGATTTTGACTGCCTCACTGTGAAGCGCGCGGAGCATGTCGACCGGAGCATCCCAAGCCTTCGCGTAAATCGCTTTCATCCGATCGATCGCCCAGGCAAGATTGATGGCGGTCGGGCGAGTGCTCAGGATCATCTGCGCGTTGCGTTCGAGAACCTGCTGGACCGCGCCAATGGTGACGATCGACGGAAACGCATCGAGGATCGCCGCCTCCGTATCGAAGTAATACGAATCGTACAGACCCCATTTCTCCTCCACGGCAAGTAACAGACCATAAGCACCGGCGACACCGAGCGCGGGCGCGCCACGAATCCGCAGGGTCCTGATCGCCTCGCAGAGGTCTTCGACCTTTGTCAGCCGGAGAATCTTATACTCGACGGGGAGGAGCGTCTGATCGATGATCTCGATCGCGCCCTTTTCAAAGACGATTGTCGGGATGATTTTCATGAGATGGGCTAAACCTTTCTGAGCAGATCGAACAAAAGCGAGACGGGCAATCCGACAACGTTGTAAAAACACCCATTGATCGAACGCACAAGACCCGCCCCCAGACCTTGCACGGCGTAGGACCCCGCCTTGCCCCGGCCCTCCCCCGATGCAACGTATCGGAGCACTTCGGTGTCGGTCAGCTTGCGAAAGCGCACCTTTGTCTCTTCTCTCGCCCCGAGGTCCAGACCGTTCGAGTCTCGTCGGACCGCAACCCCGGTAACAACGGTATGCTCTCGCCCGCTCAACCGCCGAAGAAACCGGATCGATTCCCCGTCATCGGACGGTTTCTCGAGAACGTCTCCGTCGATGATCACGACGGTGTCGGCGCCGATCACAATCGCGTCCGGGTGGCGAGATGACACATCGGCGGCCTTCAGACGGGCGCGAACCTCGGGACGTTCGAATGGATCATCACACGATGCCTCGTCCTCCACGTGTTCGCGCGCCGGTATGATCTCGAACTCAAAATCCAAACGCCGAAGGATGTCTCTACGCCTGGGCGAACGAGAAGCGAGGATCAAGTTTCGTTGGGCCTCTTCGGGAAGAAGCGGGTTCACGTCGCCTCCTTCTCGAGAACCAGTGTAACGGGACCGTCATTCACAAGGCTCACATTCATGTGGGCCTGAAACACACCCGTCTCGATTTCGAATGGAGCCTCCTCGCGGAGCACCTCCACAAAACGATTATACAACGCTTCCGCGAGGATCGGTGGAGCGCTCCTGTCAAAGCTCGGCCGTTTGCCCTTTCTGCAATCCCCGTACAACGTAAACTGCGAGACAACGAGGATGCGACCACCGACCGTCTCCAGATCGAGATTCATCTTTCCTTCGGGATCTTCGAACACCCTCAACGAGATGATCTTTCGCGCCATCCAGCGGAGGACGTCGTCGGAGTCGTTTTTCACAAAACCGACCAAAACGAGCAGGCCTATTTCGATGCTTCCGACGATTTCGCCGTTCACATCCACACTCGCACGGCTCACTCTTTGGATTACAGCGCGCATCGCCTAACCCTCGTGTTCCCGGATGTCCAACACCTGAATTTCCGGGTAGTGCCGCTCCAGGTAGTACCCCTTTTTGATCGAGACGGCAAGATCAACCACGAGCCCTTGAAGCGACTCCGCAGCGATGTTTCGTGTATCCCAATTGAAACAGATCCCCTCGGCGTCCTCGCCGTGACTGTCCCGGAAATGGAGTTTCAAATGACCCTTTCCAACGTAGCGCGTCCCGGGAGTGATGACCACGTCACGGACCACCCACAAGGGGCTTTTGTTCCCCTTCCCAAACGGCTCGCACCGCGTCAAGAAGTCAACGAGTTCCAATGAGCACTCGCGCAGAGCCAGCTCAGCGTCGATTCGAAGGAGCGGCCTTCGCGGAAGCGACTTCGTCGCTTCCGACAGACGACACGAGAGTTCGTCGGCAAACGCCTCTACCTTTGACGCCGCGATCGTCAGACCGACGGCTTGAGCGTGCCCCCCGTACCGGGTCAAATGCTGGCCGCACCGATCAAGTTGCTCCTTGAGATCCACGCCCGGTACGCTCCGTCCCGAACCCTTACCTGAATCGCCTTGAACGCTGATCAAGACGGCCGGTTTGCCAAATTCATCAACCACTCTCGCCGCCGCGATGCCCAGCACCCCCTCGTTCCAATTTTCTCCGGCGAGAACATACCCGCCTCGCTCGTGTCGGTCGGGAATGTCCTCTATCATTTTCATGACCTCATCGTGGACTCGTTCAGTAAGGAGTCTTCTCTCGTAGTTGTCCGACTCGAGGATCTGCGCCAAATCTGCGGCGCGCTCTTCGTTGTCCGTGCACAAGAGTTCGAGCGCCGGCTTCGCATTGGAAATTCTACCCGGTGCATTGATCCGCGGAGCCAGTATGAATCCGATGTGATACGAATTGACCTCCGGCTTGTCCAGCCCGGAAGCACTCATAAGCGCGTCCAGACCAAGCCGACTCGAGCCGTTGATCTGCTTAAGGCCTTCCTGGACGTAATACCGGTTTTCGTCCACCAGCGGTGCAAGGTCGGCAACCGTTGCCACGGCGAGAAAATCGAGCAACGAAGCTGGAGGCGCCGCTCCGGTGATGCCGGTGCTCTCGAGTGCCCGAACGAGTTTGAAGGCTACGCCGGTTCCGCAAAGACCCTTGAAAGGGTAGCCTTCCTCCGGTCGCGAGGGATTGAGCATTATCCCCGAAGCGCTATTGTCTTTTGACAACTCGTGATGGTCACAGACGATGACATCTATACCCTCCGACTCGAGCCGTGCAATCAGTTCACCATCCGAAGTTCCGCAATCCACGGCGATAAAGAGTCCGACACGGTTTTCCACCGCCCAGTCAACGGCCCGACCGGCAATCCCATAACCATCTTTTCGCCGGTCCGGGAGATACCGCAACACCTTTGGGACGACATCGCGAAGATAGTGATAGAGCAACGCAGTCCCACAGATACCATCGACGTCGTAGTCACCGTGGATCAGGACCCGCGCCTTGGTCTCGACCGCCTTTCTCACGCACTCGACGGCACGTCCCATGTTGTCGAAAAGAAACGGGTCATGGGGCTGACCTTCCGCGGGCTCGAGATACCGGCGTGCCGATTCGACGGTAAATCCGCGGGCGGCAAGAAAACGCGCAGCCGAGGTTGGGATATCGAAAACGCGGGCGAGTTCTTGGACCTTATCGCTACCCGGCGTGTCGGCTTGCTCCCAGACAAATTTGTTCAATGTCTTGGTCACTTTGTTGACATTTGTGTAGTTGTTCGGCGACGCGATCGAGCCCGTGGACGATGGTGGGAATGGTCCCCGGTCCCGACCGATCCTTGGGCGTTGTGAGGAAAGTGAGAGCGAGACCCGTGATCATCCTCACATTGGTAGAACCAAGGGGCTGAGCAGGCCATAAGCCGAGTTCTGTTCCCCCGTGGGGGTGACGGCCATTTATCTGGGGTGCCTGTTGCCAGACATCTCTTGCGACCAACCCGAGGGTCAAACGAAGCGGGGCGTCTTCTTCCCTTCTATTTGGTCTTTCACCGGGTGGGGTTTGCCGAGCTACCGCTGTCACCAGCGGTACTGGTGAGCTTTTACCTCACCTTTTCACCCTTGCCGTCCGCGGTTGCCCGCGGCTTGGGCGGTATTCTTTCTGTGGCACTTTCCTTGGAATCACTTCCACTGGGCGTTACCCAGCACCCTGCCCCGGGGAG
>CP070677.1:2797056-2842312 GCA_020352495.1 Candidatus Latescibacterota bacterium | reverse complement strand
GATCGACGGCAATGGTAGTATGGTACATGGTGGACTCCTCCTTATCACAAAACAGTGATTGGCTCTCTAGAAGCCGAAAGCGGTCTGGTCGTGCAAGACCGATTGTACCGCGGGAGGAGTCCATTCCATCACTCAAGCGGACGGCCTTTTCCTGTCACGATGGCTGCAGGGCATCCATCGCACCAGGTTCGGCCGCAGCTTAAACGCGACCCGTTCGGCAGGAGTCGTGACTCATGATCGACATCTACTGCGAAAGGCATAGTCCGGGGCTTTTCGAGGAACCGCTCAACGCAATCACGAATGCTGCTTTTCTTGTGGCAACCGTTTGTGCCTGGAAGGTCGCGAAGCGTCGCTACGTTCACGCGTGGGACATCATGGTGCTCCTGTTCCTGTCTGCTACCGTTGGGATCGGAAGCGCCATTTGGCACATGGCTGCAACTCCGTGGGCAAAGCCCATGGATTTGATACCGATTCTTCTGTTCCAGCTATGGTTTCTCTGGCTGTATTTTCGCGATTGTGCAAACGTGTCGGTACTTGTCTCTGCAGGGTTGCTGAGCGGCTACTCCGTGCTTAGCATCCTCATGGTGCAGGTGCCACCTTACTTCAACGGATCAATCCTTTACGCTCCAACATTGTGCGTTCTTCTGTGCCTAGCCGTATATCACTATACTTCTCAGCAACCCGAACGGTATTTGTTGGGGGTCGGGCTCATTCTCTTTCTCGCAGCCCTGACCTTTCGGTCCATTGATATGCTTAGTTGTCCCTTTGTGCCATTCGGCACCCATTTTCTCTGGCACATCTTGAACGGTGCCCTCCTGTATGTCGTGATGCGCATATTGATCGTGAAAAGAGGACAGGAAAAACCTGTTGGACCTCTGGCCTAATCGGAGGGGGGCCAACTCCGGGGCCCCCAACACTGAATATGGCCACCAAACGACCTGCAACTGAGAGACTGAACTGGTGCCGAACAATACGTTGCATGCCGACCCGGCAACGGAAAGGTTGGTCAACCATAGATCCTTCGAGTAGACTGTCCACTGATGAATACCACTTGGCTTTGATGCCGGGCGGGTGATCGTAGACGTTAGGAGGACATTAGGAGAATGAAACTCCTTGGCGTCATGTTCTTGGTGTTTATTGTCAGCTCTGGGTGCACAACGCAGGAGCAGGATGTTCCCGCTGACACAGCTGAGTCACATCGCCAGCTGGCGGAGCGCTGGGGAGAGGCAGTTTCGAGTCAGAACTTTGAAATGATGAGCAGTCTAATGGCAGACGATTATGTGTGGCATCTTGCCAGTGGCGACGTTGCTGGATTTGACAAAGTGAAGACTAGGTTTGAGGGTCTCTTCAATGGTTTTCCCGACTTCAAACTGATGCCGATTGACGTAGTCAGTGATGGCAAGAAGGTGGTTGTCAGATGGAGCGTCAGTGGAACCCATCTGGGTGAGTATCTTGGGGTGGAGCCTACTGGCAATCGAGTTGAGTTCTTCACGATCTCGATCGACGTCGTCAGAGACGGGAAATTTGCAGAGGGCTGGGAGGCTGTCGACGCGCTTGGGTTGCGCACACAACTGGGCTTTAAGTTAGAACCGCCCGAGGGATAATGCCTCCTAACGGCTGCATGAACCTGACAATCTTTCCTGTCACGGGCTCTGCTGTGGCAGGCCCCACGCCGGCCTGCGCTTGCAGGTTATGCTGACGTTAGCTAGCTTATTTATGAGGTGTAGTATGTCCCGATTGACACACAAAGAGAAACTCGCTGTGTGGATTCCCATTCTGATATCTATAGCTTCACTCACCTTCGGTGCTTTTCAGTACTTCGACAAACGCAGCCAAGAACAAACCCTGCTTGATCTGCAAGTCAAGAAACAGGAACTAGAACTCAAAATCGCTGAAGCTGAAAGACGCAAAATGCAAGCGGATATATCCGTTGACTACGTTGTTACAGATTTCCAATCGATCAAGGAGTGGACCGATCACCAGAACACATTCGATGAAGCAATGCTTAAATGGCTACGTTTCTTAGAGAACGCCCTTCCATATGCGACCTCTCTACACCATCGAGAGAATACGATTTACACAGAGATTAAGTCATACAATGAAGATACTACGAATCATTACCTGACGTTTTTGTTATTGCGAAATGTTGGAAGATCGAATGCGACGGACATACGCGTTGGGTTCGATGCGATCGACAATCGTGGCGATATGGAGCGGGAGCATTCGCTTGTTCTCGATAGGCTTGAACCGGGGCATGGGGTGATAGTCCCGATTGAGCACTACGACATTCAAACAAATGAGCACTTCGGAACTTGGTTGACGCCGGCCGATCGTCTAACTTATTTCGATACCTATCTGGAAGAGAAGAAGGATATGAAGGTTCGAGAGAAATATGACTCTGCAGCGATCTTGGGACCTACCCTCCGCCTTGGGGGTTAACGTTTAGTCGTAACATGACCTTGGTAGAACGAAAAAAATACACGCGGGGAAGCACCGAGAATATTACTGTGGCGTTGCCGCGCCGGTAACACAATGAAATGTTGAGGATTCATTTGAAATCGCTAACAACAGCTTTCAGTCCGACTCGCTTCGCTCGCGGCTGAAGCTAAACGCTAGACAGACAGGAAACAACTTTTGCTTCCTCTTGGAGAACGATTCCATGGAATTTGAACTCAGGTCAGCCAGAGATATCCTTGCCAGAACGCCGGTTGTTCTTACATCACTCCTTCAGGATCTTCCAGATAAATGGGCAAGACAGAATGAAGGTCCCGGCACCTGGAGCCCTTTCGATATCGTCGGTCACTTGATTCACGGTGAATTGACCGACTGGATTCCACGAACGCGAATTATCCTTGAGCACGGAGCCGGAAAGACCTTCGAACCGTTCGACCGTTTTGCCCAGTTCGAGGCCAGCAAGGGAAAATCGTTGAACCAGTTACTCGAAGAGTTCACAACTTTGCGGAAAAGCAGTCTCATTGCCTTAGATGAACTCGACTTAGCCACAGAGCATTTGGAGTTGGAGGGTCGTCATCCTGATTTGGGCGTTGTCACCCTTCGACAGACGTTGTCAACTTGGGTCGTTCACGACTTGGGTCATATTGGACAGATTGTCCGAACGATGGCAAAGCGCTATGCGTCCGAAGTCGGCCCATGGGTTGCACATCTTCGCGTTTTGGAAGGCTGACTGTTTAGCTAGGCGCTGTCACTGACCACGCGAGAGCCGGGAACATGGTTCGAGTGATGGCGTTCACGGGGGTGTTCCGAGACGTAGGGGAGCGCCGCATCAGAGCGCCAAGGCGTTGGGCTTATTCAATACCGCTTAAAGATATGATTAGGCAGACCACTGGTGACGTTTCAAAGTTTAGCGAAAGAAGTGTTTGAAGATAGAATTGACAAGTAGCTAAAGTTATTTTAGACAGGCTTTCGTAGAGAGACTTAGGTTTATGAACAACTGGATTTCATTGGGTCTTGCACTCTTGATCTTGGCAATCGTCTTGATCATATTCGTTCGGATATCAAGAAAAGCACGACGAGGCGGAACGGGGGGGGCGACAATTACGACTTTTGGAGCTTTGTACGATCTACATAACAAGGATCGGAGACGCGCAATCGAGACGATTGTCGAGATGAATGCTGGAAAAAAGCTGGAAGAACAGGAGTCATCAGACGATCTAGAATGAATACAGTTTAATGCGTAGCGTGAAGCAACCTCTTGAGCAGAAGTATCGTGAAGAACTATCGGTCTTGGGCCGACTGTTTGGATCTCGACTCTCCGCCAGTACGCTTACGCGTCTCAATGAGATATTCGAACATACGGAAGGTCTCTGGCAACGGTATGTAGATCAGATCCCTGATCGTATGGTCCAGTATCTTCTTGTGGCCGAAGCTCCCCCATGGAGCGAGACAGGCCGACCGCAGTATATATTGGATCCGCTCAGTCGCCCTCGAACCCTGATGAACGCGCTGTGCCGTGCTTTTTTTGGTCGGCCGATCTACAACGAGCTTGGAGTTGAGGCAACACTTTCGGCACTAGCTCAACACGGGTTCTTAGTTGTCGATTCAATTCCATTTGCCATGCCCTACGGTGGCAAACGTGGCAATCGAGCGTACAAAGAGCTGGTGTGGATGACATGCGGGACATATCTCGGGGAAAAACTGCGTGGTAACAATCTGACGTATAGTGATACTCTAAATATCGCATTTGCCTTCAAACTAAATGCGTTGGAAGTGATGAAAGGTGTCAATAACGAGTTTGTTCTTGCCGCGAAGCGCCGTCCTCTCAATAGTGGCATGATCGCTGTGAACAACGCTGGCTACCCCGACGGAGGGATTCTGAGCAAGATTCTTGGTTTAGACAAGAAATTCCCCGTTTAACCAACGGAGTGAGCCGACACGCTGCGGCGTAACGCGGCCTGCAGGGCACGTCAAGTGCTATCTCCCGTGCAGCTGATGCGCGGTCGATTAGCCATTCAACGGATGAGAATTTCATGACTCGAAAAGCAGATATCATCTTTAGGACAATCAGGAAGATCTTGCCAAGAAACGACTACGTCGAAGTATCGGGAAGCATTATCCCGCCAGCGAAGAGAAGATGGTGTGGCGCTGAATTTAAGAATGATAACTTCTACTTAAAATCGGCTGAAGGAGAGGCCAATCGCCTGATTGACCGGTTTCAGTGCACTCAAGACAGCCGGGTATTGGACGTAGGCTGTGGCCAAGGCCGCCTACCGATTGGTATTCTTCGTGTACTGGGCGAGATGGACTATATGGGAGTAGATGTTGACCGAAGGTCTATTGATTGGTGTAAACACTATATCGAAAGAGATCACCCTTCTTTCAAATTCAAACATCTCAACCTCTACAACGAAAGATACAACAAGGGCGGTGTTAAAATAAAAGATGGTTTTCGTTTTGAGGTCGAGTCAAAGACCGTTGACATAGTCTATCTGTTTTCCGTCTTTTCTCACACAACTGAAGAGGATATGAGGGTATATCTCAAAGAGTTTTTGCGTATTCTCGCTGACAAAGGAAATATATTCTTCACGACCTTTGTTGAGGAGGATGTCCCGAATATTACGATAAACCCAGAGAACTATCGCATGAAATGCGTTGGCCCCCTTCATATTGTGAGATACAAAAAAGACTATCTGTTTTCTATCCTCGAAGAGTGTGGATACTCTATCCAGAGTTTTGCGCATGGAACAGAAACGGATGGTCAGAGTGCCGTTTATTTGAGCAAAAGTAATGACTGACAACGCGCTCAACTCGGACCCCGAAAATCCGCCGTCGCCTGACGGTCCTATCAATGACTCACACACGGGCGGAGGCCATGTAACACGCTTCCAAACAACGAGTTAGCCAGGTTCTTTTCCTTGGAGGAGAGCCAAGATCCCGCCATCCGAAAAGCCCTACCGATCCAAATTTGTTTTCCCCGCACAATATCTCCTTGACATACTTCTACAGTTGTAGTAGGTTTTCTACAATCGTAGAAGGGAGGCTAGGCGATGCGTCTGACAGAATCCGAATGGCAGATCATGAACGCACTCTGGAAAAACCATCCTGCCACCGCGCGGGAGGTGGCCGACGAGCTGCCCGACGACGTGGATTGGGCGTACACGACAATCAAAACCATGCTAACGAGGTTGGCGGCAAAAAACGCGGTGAAGGAACACAAACGAGGCAACATGAGTGTCTATGAACCCCTCGTCACCAGGGAACAGGCACGACGTAAAGCGTTGAGATCGTTTTTGGATCAGGCCTTTGACGGCGCCGTTGGGCCGTTTTTGCATTTTCTGGCTGCGGACAAAAAACTCACACCAAAACAACGCCAACAACTCAAACAAGCCCTCCGCGAGGAGGAGTCGAAATCACGGGGGAAAAAGTGATGAGCCTACTCAATCAAGTCGCTCAATTTTGGTGGGACTGGATGAGCTCGATGTTCTGGCAGGTTAGTCTCTTGATCCTCCTCATGTGGACGGCGGATCTGTTGATTCGCAAGTGGATCTGGCCCCAAGTTCGGTATGCGCTCTGGCTACTCGTGCTTCTCAAGCTCGTGATTCCACCCACATGGTCGCTGCCTAGCGGCGTTGTGCCGGTGTTTCATCAGAAGGTTCAGAGCCAAGTCGATTTGAGGGGCGGAGAGAAACCTGAAACGCCGGGAGTCGAAGGTGTGTCGGACCAAGCTCCCGTCCCGGCGGAGTCCGATGCGACAACCCCGGATGAGACCCCGGCGACCGGCGTTGTCCAGATGGACCAAATGCCACCGGATTCCAAGACCGCGAGCGTGAAACCGATCTGGCAGGTCTATGTGTTTGGGCTATGGATTCTGGGTATGATCTTTTTCGTTGCCCTGATTCTTGGACGGATCAAGATTCTCCGCCGGTGGCACGAGGAGCAGGAAAAGAAACAGACAATTCCCGTATGGTATCACGAACTTTTGGTAAAGACAGCGGAGCGTCTCAAGCTCGGTCGGCTACCGGCCATTGTATTTTCCGATAGGATTGTGACTCCCGCGGTTTGTGGGATCTTTGATCCGGTCATGTTTCTTCCAAAGAACTACACGAATTCGCTTTCTCGCGAGGAGGCCGAACACGTTCTGCTTCACGAAATGGCCCATCTCAAACGTGGCGATCTGTGGTTGCACGGTCTGTGTCTTCTGCTTCAGATCGTCTACTGGTTCAACCCGTTTCTCATTCTGGCAAGAAAACAGATTCAACACGTAAGGGAGATCTGTTGCGATTTGACGGTTGCGGATCTGTTGAGAGAAAAAACCACTAGATACCGGCAAACGCTTCTCAACACGGCCAGGGCACTCTTGACGGAATCCGTTGAACCCGGTCTTGGACTCCTCGGAGTCTTCGAGGAACCGTTCCGATTGATGCCGCGTCTCAGGTGGCTCGAGAAAGAGACATGGCGAAATCGAAATCTAATGGGCGCCACGGCTTTTTTAGCGGCCGTGCTAGTGACCTTTTTGATCCTTCCGATGGCGGGAAGCCGTACGGAAACCGGGATCGGCGACGTCGAGGGGCAGGCCGTCGAATCAATGATCTCTGACGAGGAGTCATACGAGACCTCGCCCGGGGAATTCGATTCAAAAGGCGGTGACCTGTACATCAGGTCTGTCGTCCGTGGAAAAAGGTATTTCATGGGAATCCCCGTGGGTTCCAAAAGACTTGGTGTAAACGAGACATGGATTGGAGACGGCAGGTGTTCGGAGAGTCAGAGAGGCAGAACAATCATTTTTAATCTGCGTGACAGCCTGTTTACATTTATTGATCACAACGCCGAGACCTATGTCGAAGCGCCTCTCCCGCTCGACCTATCTGATGTGCTATCAAGAGACATACTGCGGCGTCACAGGGAATCGAGATACACGGGGGAGGTCGATGTGACGGGCAAATCGGAGACGTTTCTCGACAAAGAGTGCATGGAGTACAAAGTGACTTTCTGGCAGGTGATAAACGGTGACATGACGAACGAGCAGAGCTACAAAGTGTGGGCGACGACCGACGTCCCCGTTGACCTGGAACCGTTCTACGGATTTTTGGATTGTCTGAGAAGGATGTATAACCGTGACGGCGTCTGCCGGCAAGAGCTCGCCAAGATCCGAGGAATCCAAATGTATACCGATTTTAGAAACAAACGATTCTTAACCGAAGAGAGGATCATCGAAGAGGTCATCGAGGTTTCGTTGAGGGAACCACCATCCGATGTCTACTCGGCTCCTGAGGACTATTTCGAAAAGCGGCGTATAAAGAGGATCAACTTCTGAGGTTGGCTTGGACCGCGATTATCCATCGCCAAGTGATTGGTGTTGCGCGCTCCGTGCAAAGAGCGAGGTATAAAGCCTATTCCCCGCAGTGTTTGTCGAACGCCTTTTTGACGTCCTTCGCTATCGATTCGGGTTCTCGTCCTTCGATCATGTGACGGTCCAACATATACGCGAGCTGACCGTTCTTGAAAAGAGCGATTGCCGGTGATGACGGTGTGCGCCCGGTCATGTACGACCGGGCCTTTGCCGTTGCTTCGGTATCGACACCGGCAAAGACGGTGACAATCCGGTCGGGGATAGTCGAATGCTCGAGCGCGAGGCGGACCGCCGGGCGGGCGCTGCCCGCCGCACATCCGCACACCGAGTTTACGACCAGCAGCATAGTCCCTGATTCGCCTTCTATAGCGGTTTGGACTTCGGAGGCCGTCCGCAGTTCTTCAAATCCGATTTGTGTGAGTTCGTCTCGACACGGGTTAACGATTTCGTCCGGGTACATGATTGTATACTCCTCGAATAATAAAATGAAGGTAGTTCGATCACATGTTGAGCTCGAGACGCGCGGCCTCGGACATCCGCTCCGGCGACCATGGGGGATCCCAAACGAGCTCGACGTTGACATCCGTCACACCGTCGATGGACCGGGTCTTGCGATCCACCTCTACCGGAAGGATCTCCGCCACCGGGCACGCCGGTGACGTGAGTGTCATTTTGATGTCGACCTTGCCGTCGGGGCTTATATCGATGCTGTAGATGAGTCCAAGTTCGTAGATATCGACGGGAATCTCCGGATCGTAGACCGTCTTGATGGTTTCGATCACCAGTTTTCTTATGGCTTCGGTGTTTTTTGCGTTCTCCGGCGGCGGGTTTTCCATGATTTCCCCTTATTCCGTTGTTACGACGTCATCCGACTGTCTGAGCGCCGCGCGCATGGTATGCCACGCCAGTGTTGCGCACTTGATCCGCATCGGGAACTCGCGAACACCGGCGAAGATGGCGAGCTTGCCAAGGCCGTCGGTGTCGACCATCGAGTCCGGATCGCTGGTGACGAGATCATGGAATTCGCCAAAGAGCTTCTCCGCCTCGGCCTCCGGCCGGCCTTTGAGGACCTCGGTCATGACGGAACAACTCGCCTTACAGATAGCGCATCCGACACCCTCGAATGCGATATCTTCGATGACGTCATCGTGCAGGAGCAGGTAGATCGTCACCTTGTCCCCGCACAGCGGGTTGTACCCCTCGGCTTTGCGGTTGGCATTTTCGAGTTTGCCATAGTTGCGCGGGTGCTTGTGGTGATCCAGGAGCATCTCCTGGTAGAGATCGCGAAGCTCATCCATTCCCAAACACCTCTTTCACCTTGGTCATCGCTGCGATTAAGGCGTCGATGTCGTCTCGCGTGTTGTACATGGCAAATGACGCACGTGACGTCGCCGGAACCTTGAAGAAATCCATAACCGGCTGCGTACAGTGGTGTCCCGTTCGAATTGCTACACCTTCGTTGTCGAGGATCGTGCCGACATCATGGGGATGAACGCCTTCGAGAACAAAGGAAACGATCCCGGCCTTCCTTTTGGCGGTCCCGATCAATCGTACCCCGTCGATTGTCAGCAGCTTCTCGGTCGCGTAGTTCACGAGGTCATGCTCGTGTGCGGCGATAGCTGGAAGACCGACGCTTTGGACGTAATCGATCGCAGCGCCCAGGCCAACAACACCGGCCACATTGGGTGTTCCGGCCTCGAACTTATGAGGCAGCGTGTTGT
Organism: Candidatus Latescibacterota bacterium; assembly: GCA_020352495.1. GTDB lineage: Bacteria > Krumholzibacteriota > Krumholzibacteriia > WVZY01 > WVZY01. Next base: position 2,832,784 of record CP070677.1, on the reverse strand, counting down.
AGGTCGTTTTTTCGAACGTGACCGAGGCGATCATGTCGCCACCACCCTGGTACGGTGGCATCGCGTCTAACAGATCTCGTTTTCCGTAAACGACACCGATTCCCGTCGGGCCGTACATCTTGTGGCTGGAAAACACAAAGAAGTCGCAATCGAGCTTCTGAACATCCACCTCGATATGAGGCGCTGCCTGGGCGCCATCGACTACGACGGGAACCTGGCGCGCATGGGCCATTTCGATCATCTGCTCGATCGGATTGATCGTTCCCAGCGAATTGGATACGTGGACAATGGAGACGATTCGCGTCTTTGGTGTGAGTAGCATCTCGTATTCGTCGATCAGAATCTCGCCGTTCTCGTTCATGGGGGTCACCCGGAGCGATGCGCCGATTTCCTCGCAGAGTATCTGCCAGGGGACAATGTTGGAATGATGTTCCATGGCGGATATCAACACCTCGTCGCCGGCGCGAAGACGGGGTCGGCCGTAAGACTGTGCCACCAGATTGATGCCCTCGGTTGTCCCGCGAACGAAAATGATTTCCGACGGGTCGGCAGCACTGATAAATCGTTGCGTCTTCTTTCGCGAGTCTTCGTAGGCTTGCGTGGCGCGCATGCTGAGCGAGTGCACACCCCGGTGGACGTTCGAGTTGTCAAATGCATAGTAGTGGGTCAGCGCATCGATCACGGACTGCGGCTTCTGACTCGTCGCAGCGTTATCCAAATAGACCAGCGGCTTACCATGGATCCGCTGATCCAGAATAGGGAAGTCCCTCCGGATGCGTCCGACATCAAGTGCTGGTGTGTGAGTGGTCTCCCGCCCACGTTTTGCTGATTCTGCAAAGCCGGTCATAATCGATTCAGTCCGCCTTTCCTGCCCCTCTCGCCTTCGTAAACCAATCTATTATATCCATCGTCAATCGTTCGCGTACCGGATTGATCTTGATTCCCTCGAGCACCTCGGCTGCGAAAGCCTCGATGAGCATTTGCCGTGCCGCCGACTTCTCGATACCGCGGGAACGGAGGTAAAAGACGGCGTTCTCATCGATCTGACCCACCGCCGCCCCATGTGTGCACTTGACATCGTCGGCGTAGATCTCGAGCTGAGGATTCGTGTTGATCTGGGCGTCGTCGGACAAAAGGATACATCTGTTGGTCTGCCTTGCGTCGGTTTTTTGCGCATCGGGGTGCACGTGGATCCGGCCGTTAAAAACCGCCTTGGCCCGGTCGCTCAAGATCCCCTTAAAGAGCTCGTTGCTGGTACAGTGAGGTTTTGCGTGCTCGATGAGCGTGTGATTGTCGATGTGCTGATGGCCGTTGGCCAAATATAGGCCGTTTACCGAGCACTCGATTCCTTCATCGTCGAGCACGGCGTTGACGTCGTTTCTCACTAGAGTGCCACCGATAGAGATAAAGTCGGTTTTGAAACGGCTGTCCCTTCCCAGGTGAACCTGTACGGTTCCCATATGATAAGCAGCGGCACTTTCCTTCTGGAGCTTGCAGTGGTCGATCTCCGCGCGGTCCATGACGGTGATCTCGGTCACCGGGTTCGTGAAATACGTGTCCGCGTCAAAACCTATGTAGCTCTCCACGATCGACGCCCTGGTGTTCGCTTCGGCGACGATGAGTATACGCGGGTGAGACAAGATCGGTTTCGCATTCGAACGGGTGACGTGGAGCAGGTGGATGGGTTCTTTGACCCTCGTGTCTTTGGGAAGATAAATAAATGTCCCGTCGATCAAATGGGCCGTGTTGAGCGCTACAAAGGGGTTGTTTCCGGTATCCGCGTATTTCGACAGGTGTCGCTGTACTCGCTCGGGATCCGTCTGGAGGGCCTTCTGTAGACTCTCGATTCGGACACCTTTTGGGAGTTTCCCGAGATCCGAGAGATCCGCCGCGAAGTGTCCGTTTACAAACGTGACCCTCCGGCAGCCCGTGTCTTCGATGCACAGCTCGTCGAGCTTGCGGGCGGGCAAACCGTCCTGTTCGTACTCAAGGACCGGCTCGAAATCATGCCGCAGCAGCGGCCGGACACGTGTGAACCGCCATTGCTCGTTTTTTGTCGTCGGGAAGCCCTGTTCGGCGAATCGGTCGATCGCCGATTTCCGAATGTCATGGACCCACGACGGGGCCGTCTCGGAGAGCTTTGTCTCCAGTTCGGCGAATTTCGAAATATAGGTTTCTTTGTCTGCCATTTCGTGACGGATCTTTACAGGGTGGTCGTACGAGAACCTTCCGCTTCGAACGGGCCGGGGCCGAGCACCTAGCCTTTGGCGGCCTGTTTTTGAACCTCGGCGTATCCCTTGTCTTCCAGTTCGAGGGCGAGGTCTCGGTCGCCCGTTTTTACGATGCGCCCATCGAGCAGCACATGGACGACATCCGGGACTATGTAATTCAAAAGACGCTGGTAATGAGTGACCACGACAATCGCCCGACCGGGGCCGCGCAACGCGTTGACACCGTTGGCGACGATCTTGAGCGCATCGATATCGAGACCGGAGTCGGTCTCGTCGAGAACCGCGAGCGTGGGTTCGAGAACGGCCATCTGAAGCACTTCGTTTCGCTTTTTTTCGCCGCCCGAGAAACCGTCGTTTACCGGACGTTCTATAAAGCTCTTCTTGATCTCGAGCAGCTCGATTTTATCCTTGATCAGAGCGAGAAACTCCATTGCGTCGATCTCGTCCTCGCCGTTGTATTTCCGCTTGGCGTTTAGCGCCGACTTGAGAAAGTACGAGTTGCGGACACCGGGAATCTCCACGGGATACTGGAACGCGAGAAAGATCCCTTCGCAAGCGCGCTCCTCGGGGGCCATCTCGAGAATACTCTTGCCCTTGTAAAGAATGTCACCGCTGGTGACGTCGAACGTGTCACGCCCCGCTATAACCTGCGCCAGCGTGCTTTTCCCGGATCCGTTTGGACCCATGATCGCGTGCACTTGGCCGGCACTCACTTTGAGATCGACGCCTTTGAGAATTTCTTTTCCCTGGATACTCGCGTGCAGATTCTTGATTTCTAGCATAGGCCCAGTTTCCTTTTTCTGGTCATTGCGTCCCGACGAGGACTGCTGGTATCAGATAGACCAAGAAGATTTATCCAACGCTGCCTTCGAGGCTCACCTCGAGGAGCCGCTGTGCTTCAACAGCAAACTCCATTGGTAGCTCACGGAAGACTTCTTTGCAGAAGCCGTTGACGATCATATTGACGGCGTCCTCGGGCTTCATCCCCCGCTGCTGGCAGTAAAAGATCTGATCTTCGCCGATCTTCGACGTCGATGCCTCGTGTTCGACCGTGGATGACGTGTTCTTCACCTCGACATAGGGAAACGTATGCGCCCCGCATTTCTCGCCGATCAGCATCGAATCACATTGTGTATAGTTGCGGGCGTTCACGGCGCCCTTGTCGATCTGCACGAGCCCGCGGTAACTGTTCTGACCACGCCCGGCCGAAATACCTTTGGAGACGATTGTGCTCGAGGTGTTTTTCCCGACGTGGATCATCTTCGTACCCGTGTCGGCCTGTTGATAATTGTTAGTAAGCGCCACCGAGTAAAATTCCCCGACCGAATCATCACCCAGGAGAACGCAGCTCGGGTATTTCCATGTGATCGCCGAACCGGTCTCGACCTGGGTCCATGAGATCTTCGAGCCGGCGCCGCGGCAATGCCCCCGTTTTGTGACAAAATTGTAGATGCCGCCTTTGCCCTCCTTGTCACCAGGGTACCAGTTCTGGACGGTGGAGTACTTGATCTGCGCGTTCTCCATTGCGACGAGCTCTACCACCGCGGCATGAAGCTGGTTCTCATCGCGCATCGGGGCCGTGCAACCTTCGAGGTAGCTCACATAGGCGTCCTCCTCGGCGACGATGAGCGTTCTCTCGAACTGTCCCGTCTGTGACGCGTTGATCCTGAAATACGTCGAGAGCTCCATCGGGCAACGGACGCCTTTTGGGATATAGCAGAATGACCCGTCGCTAAAGACGGCCGAGTTCAATGCGGCATAAAAATTGTCGTAGTAGGGTACCACCGTGCCGAGATACTGACGAACGAGTTCGGGGTGGTTGAGGACGGCTTCCGAAAACGGGCAAAAGATGATTCCTTTTTCCGCCAACTTGCTCTGAAACGTCGTTGCGACGGACACGCTGTCGAAGACGGCATCGACGGCAACCCCCGCCAACGCAAGCTGTTCCTCGAGCGGGATGCCGAGTTTGTCAAAGGTCCGTCGGATTTCGGGATCAATTTCATCGAGACTCTTGGGCGCGTCGTCTTTTGACTTCGGTGCCGCGTAGTAATGGAGATCCTGGAAATCAACCGGGGGATAGTGCACCTTTGGCCACTTCGGCTCGGTCATCTTTGTCCAGTTGCGGTACGCCTGAAGACGCCACTCGAGCATCCATTCGGGTTCGTTCTTCTTTGCCGAAATCAGGGCGATGATCTCCTCGTTGAGACCCTTGGGGATCACCTCCTGTTCGATGTCGGTGACAAAACCGTATTTGTACTCCTGATCGGTGTACTTTTTTATCGGATCTGTTGCGCTGCTCATAACTTCTCGAATTGATTATAGTTAGCCGTTTTCGAGCGGTCAAGTGCGGATAGGGGCAATATATCCAAAAACTTGATCAAAATCAATTTTTTGCGGGTTCGTCGGGAAAAAATCCGCGTTGTGAGGTGTAGGGTGAACGGCTGGTGCGACGCCAATCGTGATAGTTTTCACAAGGTAGGCGGGATTATGCCGGTTTTTTTTGAAAGTTCGATGATTTTTTCACCGTGTGCATTTCGACGTGTCGAGCCCTGGGTGCCGGCGTCCCGACCGACCGCAGGGCCTATGGCCTTTGACTCCGGTTTTTGTCCCTCCCGCCGGGTTTGTCGCGGTGGTCTTGTCCCGCGTCGCGGAGCATCTCGGGTCTGTCAGGCAGTCACGGGGCAAATTTCCGCCGCTTACGAGTAATTGTCTTTGGTTTTTTCCACACCCCACAGGAACATAAAGGTGCTCAGTGTGCCTCTTCTTGACTTTTGATACAGACTAAATAGATCGTTTAGCGATTCCTCTTTCATTATGTCTTTGTAGCTGTCGTATTCCATCGTCTTTCTCTTTCTGGAGAGAAGCAGACTGATATTATGAGTAACGACGGCTTCGATTTTTCTCAGGCGGGCCCTGGTTTTGCCGGAAAACCCCTTTTTGATGCGGTTGAAGATAGCGTTGCTGCGCAACAGTTTCCTAAGACGCGCAACCATCGTTCTTGAAGGATAAACCCCACTGCCGTCCTTAGACAGGCCAAATATCTCCCGAGGGACACCTTCTTCCATGACTATTCTAGTGGGAATTGGTCGATCACGGTTCGATATTCCGCTCGACCACCTGCTCATCTCGCTTGAATTGGATATCCTATGTATCGAAGGCATCTTTGTAGCCCCCAAATGAGGTACGATAAAATGAATGAAACCCACCCGTAATCTGAATTCCGTCCACGCACTGCCACCACCGCCATTTTCGATATTGGAATTCACTCTCTCATGGTTCTTCTCCCAAACAATGTCACCCTGATAACCGGTGATGAGTAGACGCGCCGGGAGGTATTCCTCTAGTGATAGTATATAGGTGCCTTGTGTTGCGAATCCGGCTGAGAATATCTCAGCCTCGATGAACTTCCTTTTTGAGTTTAGGTATTCCCGTGTATCGATTTCCTTTATATCCAGCCCAAGCTTTTGCGCGATCGTTGTGCCGCTGTCAGTTTTGACGGCACCTTTAACAAGGGTCAAAGCCTCGTTGCAGCCACATCGCTTTGCCAGGACGGAACAACAAGCGGAATCATAACCACTCGACAGTGTTGTGACGGGCTCGTATTTGATCTTTCTTTTGGGATCGTTGGCATTGGCGAAAATACTCGTTATGCTGTCTTCTAAGAATCTCTTGTACGACGAATAATCAACGAATTCGTCTTCCACTGCAGCTTTCTGGGTCTCCGTAATCCCCAACTTAGCGTCTATTTCCATGTTACAGTGACAATAAAGATGTAGGTCGTTCCCGCTTTTCAGAGGAATCCGTCTTTCGTAGTCCTTGATCCCCAATTCTACGGTTTCCAGGTCTTCTTTGTAATAGTTGTATTTCTCATCCAACTCTTCCCCTGATCTATGCAACAGGAAAACCACTGAGTTCGAAACGTAAACCCGACTTTTGTGTTTGACTGAGTAAATCCGTTCGCGAGTGTGCGTTGGTGATGCGAATATTACTGAAGAAGGTGTCAATAAACCGCCCGAACCGTAAGCCCCGATAGACTTGTCAAAGCGTCCTTTGGAAAACTCCCCACACCACGCGCCTTCCACGAAAAACTCCTCATGTGTTTCTACCCAAGGGCCGCAAACGACTTTTACAACGCGGTTGTCTTTCTCTACTTGGGCGAGCCATCCCAGCCTTGAGATTCCGCTCAACACCTCATACTCGAACGCAAATTCGGATTCATTGATGTTCCGCCTAGTTGGCGCGCCTTTCGTTGTCATCCTTGACTTCCCCCAGTACAGCAGGCAACCAGGACTCGGGTCTTGAAGCGTCTGCGAACGCCTCCGGACCGACACGAGACAGAAAACCGTGGCGTCGTCAGAATCAGGAGCCGACAGAATCTTCCGCCCACACCGCAGCAAGATTCAATATCGTCTCAACCGATTTTTCCATCACCTGAACCGGCACCCACTCGATCTTGCTGTGAAACGCCTCACCACCGGCAAACAGGTTGGGTGTCAAGAGGCCCTCGTACGTGAGTTTCGCCCCGTCGGTTCCGCCTCTGATCAACATATAGTGCGGTTCGACACCGGTCCGGCGAATGGCCTCTTCTGCGTGTTCCAGTACTCGTGGCTCTTTTTCAATAGGGTAGCGCATATTGAGATACTGTTCCTTGAACTCCAGATCGATTTTCGCTTTGGGATAGAGACCGCGCACCTCCTCGACAATACGGCTGAGGATTTGCTTCTTTTCCTCGATACCGTCCATCTCGAAATCCCTCACCAGCAGTTTGATCATCACTTCCTCGGCCTGACCGTCGAAGTCGTACGGGTGGATATAGCCCTCGCGTTCTTCTGTGGTCTCCGGGGCCATGTCCTTGGGGAGGCGTGTGATGATGTCTGCAAAAACCTTGATCGCATTTACGAGTTTGTCTTTCGCATAGCCGGGGTGGACGCCAACACCGACAATCTTGATGTTCGCCGCAAAGGCGTTGAAGGTCTCGAATTCGATCTCTCCAAGCGGCCCCCCGTCCACCGTGTATGCGAAGTCCGCGCCAAATTTTTTGACGTCGAAGTATTTTGTGCCAAGCCCGATCTCCTCATCGGGGGTAAACGCAACCCGAATGGCGCCGTGTTTGAGATCGGGGTTTCGGATGAGTTGGTCGACGGCGGTCATGATTTGGGCCACACCCGCCTTGTCGTCGGCACCGAGAAGGGTTGTTCCATCGCTCGTGACGATGTCCATGCCAATGTAGCGCTTCTCGAGGTTTGGGTACTCCTTTGGAGAGATGACCTGTGACTTATCTCCGGGCAGGACGATGTCACCGCCCGAGTAGTTTTTGTGCACAACGGGTTTTACGTTTTCGCCTGTAATGGCGGGGGATGTGTCCACGTGGGCGATAAAGCCGATTGTCGGGATCCCCGCGGCCGCCTCACCGGGAATGGTCGATGGCACGGTACCCGTCACGTACCCATGTTTGTCTATCTGTGCGTCGGTGACACCGAGCTCCTTCAATTCGTCAACGAGCATCCGGAGTAGGACGAGTTGCTTGTCCGTGCTCGGATAGCTCTTTGAGTCCTCCTCGGACTGAGTATCGATTTTTACGTATCTCAAGAAGCGGTCGAGAACGGTTTCTTTTGGCGGATTGAGCTTCATGAGGTCTCCTTGAGTCTGTGGGCTAGGTTTTGACGTAAGAATCCTGTATGATAAACGAACATATGTTTGAGGGCTTCTTATCATAGAATCGGAAGGGGGCAGCGTCAATAACAAACGGTAGTAACGTCAAACTTGGAGGAATCTTGATCATGCGAATGAGATTACTCGTTGTTCTATCTCTTGTGTGTCTCGTGTCAGTAGCCCAGGCCGCAGTAGTAAGCGACGAGCCCGTTCGACCGGTGACGACGTATTCGATCGTCGCGAGAGACCCGGATACTGGACAGCTCGGTGTGGCTGTTCAATCGCACTGGTTCTCCGTGGGCACGGTTGTCCCGTGGGTCAGAGCGGGGGTTGGCGCCGTCGCGACGCAGTCGCTGACCGACGTTTCATACGGCCCGCTGGGACTCGAGATGATGCAGGCGGGCAAAACGGCTGAACAAGCACTCAACGGGCTCCTCGAAACTGATGCACACCCCGAGTGGAGGCAGGTCGGAATGATCGACGCCAGGGGAAACCGCGCGGTGCACACGGGACGCCACTGCATCCGTGAGGCGGGTCATGTAGCCGGTGGGAACTTCATCGTAATGGCCAACCTGATGGAAAAGAACACGGTGTGGGAAGCGATGGCGGAGGCGTTTCGAAACTCATCGGGGGATCTCGCCGAGCGGATGCTCGCCGCGCTCGAAGCGGCACAGAGCGAGGGAGGCGATATACGTGGGAGACAATCGGCGGCAATGGTCATCGTGAAGGGAACCTCGACTGGAGTCGAATACAAGGACAGGATCATAGATCTTCGTGTGGAAGACCATCCGGCCCCGCTTGCCGAGCTCCGACGTCTCGTCACACTAAACCGGGCCTACCTCAAGATGAACGAGGGCGATGAGAAAATGGTGGCGAGGGACAGCAAGGGAGCGATGGAAGCCTACAACCGTGCGATGGAGCTCGCACCCGAGGTGACAGAAATCAGGTACTGGGCGGCAATCACGATGTTTGCCGATGGAATGGAGACCGAGGCGCTCAAAATCTTCACCGATGTGTTCACAAAAGAACCGCTCTGGATCGAGGTTACAAGGCGGCTTCCCGCGGCGGGGCTTCTCGTGAACGACTCCGGACAGTTGAACAGGATACTCGCCGTCGCGCCCGAATAGTCGGACGTTTAGACGTGGATCAGAATATCTTCGACTTCGACGAATTCGTGGGCGGCTAGCTTTGCGTGAAACGAGATCAGCTTCTCGATATCACCCTCGACCGTACCTTTTGCTTCGAAGCGGTAGTCGTGCGCCGGTGCGTAGAACTCCACCCCTTTTGCATCGGGGTCGACGGACTCTTTCGGCTCGTATTGGGCGAGCTTGAGGCCAACCGGCAGGGTTCTAAATATCCGTTTGAGCTCCGAGGCGACATCTTGGTTAAACGTGCAGAACTCGAAATCGAGAGACGTCCTAGTGATCTGTTGATCAGAAAGCACCTCGAACTCGAGATCCTTCGCGGATTCGACGGCCTTGAGAAACGCAGATCGCAACCGTGCAGCGCAGATCAAATGCACGTTGTCACCACGGAGCGTGAGGATCTCTTTCAGATGATGGGTGTTGATCGGATAGTCGTTGCAGTAAATCAGACCACGTTTGATCGATTTCGCCGCCTGGTACCCGCGGACAAACCCCTTCAAAAGCCTGCCGCTACCTTTGATCACCAGCTCGTAGTATGTGACGGCCATGGCGTCCTCCGAAACTAGATTCTAAAAAAAACCAATGTGACAAGCAAGAAAAGCGGCAAAAGGATCGGAATCCCGTACTTGAACGGATACCCAAAGAACGATGGCATCCGCACACCGGCCTCCTCGGAGATGCTTTTCACCATGAAGTTTGGAGCGTTTCCAATGTAAGTCATCGCTCCAAAGAACACTGAGCCCGCCGAAATCGCCTTGAGGTAGGTGGCTTGTTCGGTGAGCAGTCCGTGGACCCCCTCATGGTGGGGAAGTCCCGTGAAAAACTTACCAAGCAGCGAGTTGAAGAACGTCAAGTACGAGGGCGCATTGTCGAGAAAGCTCGAGAGCGACCCTGTGATCCAGTAATAATGAGCGGGAGTCTCTAGTGTTGTCATGATGAACGCGAGCTGTCCGTGTTCACCCGCCTGTAGTATGGAGATCGCCGGGACGATGCACATAAATATACCGGCGAACAGAATTGCCACTTCCTTGATGGGAAACCAGGTAAATTCATTGTCGTCTCTGATCTGTTTTTTGGTGGTTGCCAGCGAGGCAAATCCCATCACGATCAGTATGAGATCGCGCACAATGTGTTGAAGACCTTCGTGAACACCCAGTATGTTGACGTCCCCCGGACGCCACATACCACTAAAGAGCACCGCTCCCACAACTCCCGCAAGAAAGATCAGATTGTGGGCCCCTTCCACACGGACTGCAACCCGCTCGGTCGTCTCCGGTTTTTCCTCTCGCCGGTAATAAAAACTGTCTATCAGGAAGAACAGTATGAGCAACGGCACGGCGACAAACAGCATGTGCGGGAGGATCTTCATCGTCCAGAAGAACGGGACACCCAGCAAAAAGCCCAGGAAGAGAGGCGGATCACCCAGCGGCGTGAGAGCTCCGCCGATATTGCTTACGAGGAAGATGAAAAAAATGATCACGTGAATCTTGTGCCTTCTCCACGCGTTGGCACGCAACACCGGTCGGATCAATATCATCGAAGCTCCCGTGGTCCCCATCCACGAGGCGATGACCGTACCGATGACGAGCAGGATGAGATTGAGTGTGGGAGAACCACTCAGCGTCCCTTTGACATGGATCCCGCCGGCTACGGTGAACAGAGCCCAGAGCAGGATGATAAACGGTATGTATTCGATGATGTACACGTGGAGGATCTCGTGGATGGCCTCACCACGGTATTTCACGATGAGCGGCAGGGCGAGAAGGGTCGCCCAGAAGGCCGAGACCTTTGGAAAATGATGATGCCACCATTTTGGTGCGAAGAGAGGAAAGAACGCAATAGACAACAGAATCCCGACAAAGGGGATCACCGACCAAATCGGCAGGAGCGCACCAAGCGACTCGGTTTCATGCGTCGTCTCGTGCGCGGTCTCGGCGAATGCGAGACCGTGGAACGACAGGACAACCAATGCAGTCAGACCACAGGCTGTGGCAAATCTAGGCATAGCTTTGTTGTCAAGTGCCAAAAACGAAAAATTCCCTTTCCTGGAGGTAACTCGAAGGAGAAGCCTACTCGATATGGGGTTTGAAGGCAAGGAGGTTTTTCGCTATCAGATCCGCATGCGTTCGAGCACTCTCTGTCTGATTTCGGGATGGACTGTGTTCCGGCGAAGCAGCTTCTCTTGATCGCTTCGGTTGAGATCCGAGAGGTAGCTGAGCGACACGGACGGAGGCGTCCGCGGGTTGCTAAGAAGGGCGAGCTTCGCAGAAAGCGAGTGAAAGAGTCCGCGCTTCTTGCCAATCTCGCGAAGCACGTCTTGGTTGATCAAGTGATTGTTCGCGACGCGAATAGCCCGGTCCTCGCTGTTGATGTGCGGGATTGTTTCTTTCGCTATTTTGAATAGGGGGTGCATCGTCAGATCGAACCAGAAGTGACCGTCTCTGGCGAGCTTTCTCAGGACCACTGCGGGTATGTTTGCGAAGTTTGGCGAGTCGTTGTCGCGTGTCTCCGTCTTTTTGTTCATTCGGAGTAACTCCTCGACGTACCCGTCTAGCATACCGTCCCGGATGCCGTATTGTCTTTCCTTTGCGGCGAGATAGTCGACAACCGCCATGAGCTTCTCAAAGTATCGGTCTTCCATAACAAATGGGAGTCGAGTAAAGATCCTGACGATTCCACGGGCATAGAGAACCTCGGACCGTGAAGTTGCCGAGAGGAGCCGTCTGTACACTGCGTGAAAAAACACCTTCTGGAAGTTTTCGTCGTAGCGATTGGAGCCGACCACTTTTTCGAGCATGCTGAGAATGGTGGCCAGGGGGACCGCCTCCGGTGTTGCGACCTTCCAGAATCCCGGGAGATCAATATTGCTCACCGCATACCGCCGTATGTCCTGATTGGGATGGAGCATGAGACAACGCAGATACGTGTCCTTATCGTCGCCGTAGATCTTCTGAACCTCGTTTGTGATTCGTTGGGGTGTCGTGTGGTCGGAGCCCGATTCGTCGCCGGCGAAAAAGTCCTGGACCTTGGCGAAAGCACCGGAGCATTTCGATCGCCCCGTCGCGCTCAAGAGATCGATGATCCTCGTCTGGGGGTGATATTGCCAGTAATCGTTGATGACTATGATCTCGGGTCGCATCCAAAGGCTCTCTTCGAGAAGACCGGTGGGGTCGTTCTCACGCTCGAGGTAACGACTGAATGCGTACCGAAGCGGGCCTGTGAGCTTTTCCACCGCGTCCTCGACATCGAAGTTGTCGCCGTGGACCAGCGAGTGGAGACTCTTGTCGAGTTGTTCGGTGTCCACGTGTTTGCGGTCGTTTCTCAGATGGGCGTCCCAAGGATGCGAGTCGAGATGTTCCGTCCAGATCGAATGCAGACGTGTGTAAAGCGCCGCGATCGGGTCACCAACGCGATGTTTGAGTTCCACATGGATATCGTCCAGAAGCAGGTTTTGGCGCGGAACAACTCCTTGGTATGCGAGAGACAACGTCTCGTGAAACGCCCTGTCGATGGCCTGCCAGTCGGCGTACACCTCTTCGATCGACCGCACGGACTCTTCGGATCCGACAAAGGAATCCTTGAGCAGCTTCGTGGCCGCGTCGTTCAACAACTTCTGGTATGCCTCGACGAGCAAGTCTCGGTTCTGTTCTATCTTGTCGGTTGATATCCCCTTGTCACGATCGCTCTCGAGAAGAGAGACGATCGACGTCTTCAGTGCACGGATTCTTGCCGCCGTGGAGGAAAAGTGTTCGCTCATCGGACTCACCGCCCGTTATAAGTCGTTTAAAATTAGAGAGATCAAAGGATTCACAAGCCATTTGTTGCAAAATGCATGCCCCCGGCCAAGGTGGCGGGTGTGACGATGTGCGGTTTGTGACGGGCCCTTTGCGCGGAACGAACGAGGACCACCCGCGCGCAGGGCGGGAAGCCGAGTGAAGTGGGCGCTAGGCCCGTCATGAACCGCACATCTCGTCGGTGGGCGCCCGGCCCGCCAGTGACCAGTCAGCCCTCGTGTGGTCAGACTTGCGATGTCTGGGAGGGACAAGTCTTACGGGATTCCGTGCTCACGTTTGTACTGGAGCCAGTTTCGTTTGAGTTCGACGAATGACTCAAACGACTCGCGAAGGATAAAGGGGTTGGTTCTACGCTCTTGCCCGATCGTCGAAGTGGGTTCGAGGCCATAGTCGTGTCCGGGGTACACTTCGACATCGTCGTCGAGTGTCATGAGCTTTTTGTGAAGACTGTGGTACTCCTTCTTGGCGCCTTTGCCATAGTCGGTTCCCCCGACCTTGCCGACGAAAAGTGTGTCGCCGGTAATGAGCTTTTTGCCGCCGAGGATGCAGATGGAGTCATCGGTGTGACCCGGGGTATGGATGAACTCGAGCACAATCGACCCGAGCTCGAGCGTATCTCCGTCTCCGACTTTGACATCGGCGCCGACGTGGCTGCCCTTGTAGGCCACGATTCGCCCGCCGGTCCGTCTTTTGGCCTCGGAAACACCCCAAGTGTGGTCGCCGTGTCCGTGTGTGACGACTATAAAGAGGACCTCGAGACCGTGCCTTTCGAGCAGCGGCATGTAATGCGACGCGTCGCGCGACGGATCGAACAAAGCCGCCTTGCCACCCTCTTTGTCGGCCATCAAATAGGAGAAATTCCTGTCGCCACCGGCTTCGATCTGATAGAAAATCATAGACGGCAGTGTACAGGTAACGTTTGTCTGTTGCAAGCGCCGATTCCCAAAGGGGGGTGGCAATGCAAATCGATCTTTTTGATACAGAGCTCAATCAAATCTTGGCCGCGGAGAGCTACGCCGACTACAAAAAAAGACTCTCCAGCTATGACTGCCAGCGCTGCACACTCTGTCACAGCCGAAGCAACATCGTCATTGATCGCGGAAACCCCAAGGCGCCGATCCTCATTGTCAGCGAGCGTCCGGGCGACAACGAGGACCGAGTGGGAAAACCGTTTGTTGGGCGAGCGGGCGAACTGCTCGACAAGATGCTCAAGTCCATCGACCTTGAACCCAACGAAGACGTCCTGATTACCAACGTCGTTCGCTGCAAGCCCGAAGTCGATCGATCGCCTACAAAGGACGAGGTTGATGCGTGTTTCCCGTTTCTCGAAAAACAAATCGCCCTGATGGCCCCCAAGGTTATTCTTCTCCTTGGCGCTGTGGCGGTGAAATGGGTGGATTCGTCGAGAACCGATATCAAAATGGAAGATGAAGCGGGGAAGTTTTTCACGCTTCCCAGATTCCCGGGGGTCCAGTTGATGGTGATGTACAACCCCGCGTTTCTTTTGAGGGATCCGAGGAAGAAAACGGATACCTGGGAACACTTGAAGGCTCTCCGGAACTATCTTCACGCGGAAAAGTTAAAGTGACCTCATCGGTCAGTGGGTACCGATATCGGTGACGTGTCGCAGACGGCTGAAGCGAAGCTGTTGTGTGGCGAGATCCTCGTCATGGTAGACTCGCACATCTACCACTTGCCCGGTTTTGATGACCGCTTCCAACCTCGGGAAAACGAACGCTTTCATCTTGGGAATGTTGAGTTTCTCGAGCCGCCGGACGATATTTCGGTGCCAATCGGGATTGACGCGTGTGCCAAACCTGTCGAACAGCGCCGCAGCGGCGTCATAATCGCCGGTTGACTTCATCAACTGAAGTTTCTCGAGTAGCTCGCCAACCCCTTTCCTCACTCGACCAGCGTCGCGGACTCTGACAAAGTAGTCACCGTCGTGCTCGATCATGTCGAGCCCGAAGTCCTTTTTCGGATCGCCTCCGTTCTCGAGCAGATACATGAGAATGAGCTGGTTTCCCTTGTTGTGCGCCTCGCGAACCTGCATGTCCACGATGTGGTCATAGCGCGTGAGCCAACCCTGAGTCTGCATGACATAGGCGGTCTCGACGATGGCCGCTTGTTGTTGATTGGTGAACGCGCCAATCTCGACGAGTTTTGGATCTGACAGGAAATAAAGCGCTACGAGGTCGGCCCGGCACTCTTCGAGTGCCGAGTACACACGTCCCAGTGCAGTTCGGGGGTCGGTTGTGGTGGCGGGGTCGGGTTGGCCCGAGCCGTGGCCGATTACCTCGTGCATGTAAACTTTTAGCGGCCGAACCTTGGCGTGGGCGTACTCGAGCACGTTGTCGCGGTACTCGGGGAGGTAAAACTCCGCGACCATTTTCTTTAGAAGCGCTTCGGACCGTGTGTTTTCAATATTCAGGAGTATGACGTTCTTGCTCCCGTGATCACGACGGATGTCATTGTAGTTTGGCAGATTGTACGCTGCCGGAGACACGGGCCCCGCGTCTCCTGTTTCCACAAGGACATTTACGACTTTGGCAACGGGCAACCCGACAACCGACCGTTTGAACTTGTCCGGCCAGGGCATCTTCTCTTCAAAATAAAGTGCGTTTTCGGCGATGCGGCTGACAATCGCCACGTCGGCGGCATAACTGACGTTGGCCTCGAAGTTACCGATGATGCCACGGGGGTCGAGGTATTGTTCGATGAATCCGTTGAGGTAGTCGACAGTGGGGTTCGATTTGAGCCAATGGATGCTGTGTTGACGAAAGAGTTCTTCGTCGCCCGTCCGATAATAATCGAGGAGAAGCTCTATCGACCGGTGTTGGCTGCCGTCTTCCGCATACGGGAGCGCCAATTCGAGGAAGTGGCTGACCGTCGCCAGGTCTTCTCCATAGAGGCCGCCGATTTTGTAGACTTCGGGTGTGATCTTTCCGTCACGGCGGGTGAACCGGACGTTCAACTTGTGTTGCCAATCCAAAGAAAGGGTTTCGATGTCCTTTTCTGTTATGCCCGCATCCCAGAAGTTGACCGCGCTCGTGGCGATGATATCCACCCCGTCGGATTGGTTGGTCTGAATGGCTTCGTGATCCGAATCGAATATCGTTTGTTCGAGACGAGCGAGAAGCCCGTCGACCGACTCGTTGGGCCGCGTCGGAATAGTAGCTCCGTTTTCTCGGGCGCAGCGGACCGCTTCTCTCAGGCCATCTTTCGTCAAAGAAGACGGGACGAACTTTGTGTGTGTGTAATGGTGGTAATTCCCGTGGTGGATCCAGACCAGTTTCAGATATTCATTGATCGCGTCCCGCAGGTCGTCTCTAAGTCCTTTTGAGTTGGTGGACACCGTCTCGAACAGACGTTTGATCTCAAAGGCATCGCGATGGTTTTGCAGGTACAGGATATCGTTGCCGGCGATGGCGGCACGATAGAGATAATAGGCAAATATCTTTCGATCGGTAGGGAGATCGTCAAAGCCGGGTGCGTCGACTCCAAGAACAAGGACCTCCCTCCCGCCGGGACCCAACCGCTCCAGCTCTCCGATGCGGCGACTGTTACCAGCAGCCGGTTTTTTTGGTGAGTCTTTTTTTGACACTATTCGTTCTCGTCTCGAGATCGACCGGGCAGAGTAGGACTTGAGATGCGGGGCCGGGCTCGTTGGGCCAGCGCCCTGCCCTCGTTTTCCACTCCTCGTAGCAAAAACATGGCGGCATTTCAAGAGCGTTTCAGCGGGTGACGCCTGTCCAATGAAAGAGGCGCTCCGGGAGACGATCGTCTAACTCAAGTCCTGTCAATAAATTGTAGGGAATTCGCTTACACATTCCCACCTCCTTCTGATAACATCAGATTTCACGCACGGCGGCGTCCAAACCAAGACCAGCCAACAGCAACGGCACGGAGGAGGAAAGGTGCCTTCGAAACGGTCGATCGAAAAGGAGATCGAATCTCTGAGAAACGAGATTCGCCATCACAACTATCGCTACTATGTGCTCAACGACCCGCTGGTTTCCGACGCGGAGTACGATCGGTTGTTCCGTCGTCTACTCGATTTGGAGAAAGACCATCCCGAGTTCATTACAACCGACTCGCCCACGCAAAAGGTGGGAGCCGCACCACAGAAAGATTTCAAGGCGATAACTCGGGAAACCCCCATGCTGTCGCTCGAAAACGCGATGGACCAAGATGAATTTGCCGAGTGGCGAGAGCGTCTTATCCGCGAAATCGGCGAGGCCGGTGGTGTCGACTACGTGTGCGAACCCAAAGTGGACGGGGTGGCCGTCGAACTTGTTTTTAGAGACGGCGTTCTAACGCAGGGCGCCACTCGCGGGGATGGTATCAACGGCGAGGATATCACCGAAAACATAAAGACAGTTCGCCCCATTCCTCTCAGACTCCGTGGAAAGAACCCTCCACGGTATCTCAGTGTGCGCGGTGAAGTTTTTATGGACAAGGCGGATTTCGAGCGTTTGAACAAGCAGCAAATGAAAACGGGAGAGAAGGTCTACGCCAATCCTCGGAACCTAACGGCGGGCTCTCTCAAACAACTCGATCCCAAAATCACTGCGTCACGACCGCTCAAGTTCGTCGTCTACGGGATTGGTGAAGTGCGGGGTGCGGGTGGTTCGCGCTCGGCACGAGCGCGTCCCGGAACCCCGTTTTCATCCCAGTGGGAATTTCTCGAGACCGTGAGGGAATGGGGTCTCCCAATAAGTTCATATTCAAAACGGTGTGTGCAATACAAAGAAGTCATTGCGTACTACGACGATTTGCTAAAAAAAAGAGATCGCCTACCCTATGAAATCGATGGCGTGGTGATCAAGCTCAACGATTTTGATTCCCAAAAGGAAGCCGGAAGTCGTGCGAGATCCCCCAGGTGGGCGGTCGCGTGGAAGTTTCCGCCTCACGAAGAACGAACCCGGATTATCGGGATCGATGTTCAAGTTGGACGGACGGGAGCCCTTACACCTGTAGCACGGTTGGAGCCGGTTCCCGTTGGTGGTGTCACCGTATCCAACGCCACGCTCCACAACGAGGATGAGATCAACAAGAAAGGTGTGCTTGTAGGCGACTGGGTGTTCGTCAGACGTGCGGGAGACGTTATACCCGAAGTGGTCGCCCCAATTCCAGAGCTTCGATCGGGCGAGGAGAGGGCCTTTAATATGCCAAAGAAATGCCCGGTCTGCGGGACCCCTGTGGTGCGCGAGGAAGGAGAGGCGGTGACTCGTTGCCCGAATCTCGAGTGTGACGCACAGGTTAGGGAACGCATCCGTCATTTCGCCTCGAGGGAGGCGATGGACATTGAGGGTTTGGGGGAAAAACTTGTCGCCCAATTGGTAGACGCGGGGCTCGTCAAAAATCCCGCCGATTTGTACGATCTAACGGTTGGCGAACTTGCGCCGCTCGAACGAATGGCAGAAAAATCCGCCGAAAACATCATCAATGCCATCGAGAAATCCAAGAGCACGACCCTGCCGAGGCTCATCTTTGCGCTTGGAATCCGCAATGTCGGTGTCACGGTGGCCGAGATTCTCGCCGAATGTTATCCGACCGTAGAGGCGGTCCGTGACGCGCCGGAAGAGGAGATCGCCGAGCTGTACGGTGTGGGGCCGGTTATCGCCAAGGAAGTCTCGCGGTTTTTCAGCGAAAAACGGAATCGGACGATGCTCGGGCGGCTCGTCGCCGCCGGTGTCCATTACGTGACCGCGTCGGGCGTAGAGAGCGAGCAGCTTGCCGGTGAGGTCTTCGTGTTCACCGGGGGGCTTACTCGAATGTCTCGAGAGCGAGCCGAATCCGAGGTAAAAAAACGCGGCGCCAGGACATCGAGTTCGGTTTCGAACAAAACCACTATTGTGGTGGCCGGTGTGAAGGCCGGATCCAAGCTGGCGAAAGCAGAGAAACTCGGTATCAGAATCATCGGTGAAGATGAGTTTCTGACGCTCATCGGCGCGAGCTAGCGAGGAGATTGGACCGAGAGGCACCCCCGTCGAACGGCCAAAAAGAAACCCGCCGCTCGCGCAAAACGAGCGACGGGTTTTGTTTTTGAATTTAAAGAATGTTGCGGCGGAACTCGACTAGCCCTCTTCGGTCTTCTTTTCTTTTTCGCCCTTGCTCTTTACTTCTTTTACGTAAACCTTTTCGATTACAACTGGTACTTCGGGCACATCGTCGTAACCTTGTCGGCTCACCGTCTTCACATCACGGATTTCATCGACGACGTCCATCCCCTCGATGACTTTTCCAAACACACAGTAACCCCAACCCTGAGGGTTTTTGGCTTTGAAATCGAGCGCTTTGTTGTCTTTGACATTGATAAAAAACTGGGAGGTCGCGCTGTGTGGCTCGCCCGTGCGCGCCATTGCGATCGTCCCACGCTCGTTTGACAACCCGCTGTCTGCCTCATTCTTGATGGGTGGGTTGGGTTGTTTTTTTGCCATGTCCTTGGTAAAACCGCCGCCCTGAATCATAAAGGTGGGTATGACGCGGTGGAAGATCAATCCTTCGTAGAACTTCTTGTCGACGTACCACATGAAGTTCTTGACCGTATTAGGAGCCTTGTCGGGATACAGTTCGATTGTGATCTCACCAAACGATGTCTGCATCACCACAACGGGATTCTTCTCTTCTGCGTTTGCCGTGTCAAAAGCCATCAAGGTAACTCCAACCGTAACGACGGTGACGACCGCGATCAAGAGCGGAGCCGGCAACCACCGTATTTTCGCGATTTGTCCGATCATAGGGTCCTCCTTTGCACAGGGACATCACGGAATATCAAGCTCGATAGTCGTGGAGTTTGCTGGAACGTCAAACGAGTCTAGACGCCGCCAGGGCGTTGTGCTCGATGCGCCCCAACCCGACCAATTTAATCGAATTTAAGAGATCAGTCAAAAGCTTTTTGCGCCCACGGACTAGGCGTATTTTTCGTAAAAAGCGAGAGTCTGCCGGGCAATACTCTGCCAGGAGAAACGCTCTTCGATTAGCTTCAAACCCGCATCGGAGAGTCTCGCGGCAAGCGATTCGTTTGTCAGTACATCGAGAATCGCCGAAGAGAGCTCTTCGGGGTCTGACGGATCGACGAGCAAGCTGTCCGTTCCGTTTGTGAGAACGTGGCGTAGACCCCCGTATCCCGTTGCGACGACCGGCGTCCCACAAGCCATTGCTTCGAGAACCGTCATTCCGAATGGCTCATATTTCGAAGGAAGCACAAAAAGCCGTGCTTCTCGATAGTACGTATCCAGATCTTCGTCAGGAACGTACCCGGTGAACGTAACCCAATCACCGAGATCGAGAGTATCGACGAGTTCTGTCAAGCTCCTCTTGACGTCGACCTCGTGAGCCTTGGGATTCTTGGATCCACCACCGATCATTAGGACTGCGGTGCTCTTTTTGCGCACCTTTGCGAAGGCCTTTATAAGATAGTCGAGACCTTTGTTGGAGTCGATCCGGCTCAGGGCAAAAACAAATTCTTCAGGCGTTTGGATGCCGCTGGAAAACTCCGTGGGAGTGGGACGAAATCGCCTGACATCGACGCCCGGTGGGATGGTTACGAGATGGGGACTCTCGAAATCGTAGAGCCGCTTGTACGTCTCTTTGCCGTCGAGTGTCGTCACCGTTTGCGCGGTGGCACGACGGAAGATGATGTTCTCCCAGTGGATGCGTTCTTTGAATTTGAAAAGCTCTTCCATTTCCTCGGGATTCCCACCCATCTGTTCCTTTTTCCACGCGCCCAGCGAGTGCGCAGTATATATAAAAGGGAGCTTGAACCGGTCGGCGAGGTTCCTCCCGACATATCCCGCATCCCAATAGTGTGAGTGAATTAGATCATAATTGAGTCCGTTCTCGTGAATATACGATTCCATGTTATCGACGTACTCGTCGAGGTTGGGGAAGAGGTCTTCCTTGCGGATGAACTCGTCATTTCCGCATGGTATCCGAATCACACGGACATCGTCGTTTACCGGATCGACTTCCGAACGTCCTCCAAATCGCCTCGTGTAGATGTCCACCTGGATGCCCAGCTCGGCAAGCGCCTTCGAGAGTTCAATTACATAGGTGACCTGTCCTCCAGTGTCGGTCGCTCCAAGGATCGGCACGGGATCAAAATAACCGTGCACGGAGAGCATGCAGATGCGTTTCAGTTTCGACATAGTTGTCTTTCCTTTTGGGAGATGCGCTCTATTTGTCTACCCAGGTGACGGTGTAATCCTTGTTGATCACGATATTGGCCAATCGTTTGTGTCTGGAAATGATACCATGTTCGATTTCCAAAATACGTTCGGAAAACTCATCGAGTTCGTCTCGGTTTCGGTCTCTTCTGTGGCTGAGCGTGTCCCCGTAGTCTCGGTCGATGAAGACGTGGTAGTCACCGTGGTTGAGCAAGGTCGTGTACGTGCCCTCGACGATCAATACATCGTAATCGGCGGGAGAAACGGTCTCCTTTGTGACGCGATCTTCCTCGAAAATGACCAACGGCTTCTCGATGTCCTCGTTGGGTGAGAATTTGAACAGCCGGGTGTGCTCGTTGAGAAGCGCAAGATTTACCTCGCCCAGACCCACGTGTTTGATGTCCTTCTTCCTCGTGTCCGCATTGGTTTTTGGGGGAAGAAAAAAATAATCATCCTGTTGGAATATGAGCGGTCTGGTGCCGCTCTCCTCAAAGAATCTCGATAGCTCCACTGCGATCTCGGATTTACCCGCACCGGACTCGCCGGCAATCGTCATCGTTGTCCTTTTGTCACCGATCCTGTCCTTGAGGATTGCGAAAACGCCTTCCGCGGCGGCAGTGTGGTGCGGCTTGGGTACGACCTTGTCTCCAATCATGGTATGCAGCTTTCCGTTTGGGGAATGTCAACGGCGGATGCGGTGACGCTTCACGGCAAACGTCGTCGTGAAACGTCGCAACGCAGGGGAAGTATATTGAATTTTCGGTATGCGCACAATCCACAAATAGTTTTCCGAGGAGCCACTGGAAGGACCGGACGCTTGCGCGGAACGAGCGAGGACCCGCGTCGGAACCACGTATTGATCCGGCCCCGGCGCCCACTTCGCTCGGCTTCCCGCCTGACGGCGGGTGATCCTCGCTCGTTCCACGCCAAGGGCCCGGATCAATTCGTGGCTCCTAGCCTTGATCAGGCGATCGTGTGTCGGTGGAGAGTCCTCTCACGATGCCACGGCCCCGAGGCGGGGCTGTTCGAGGATATGCTTGCAATTTCCGAGATGACGTCACAAAATGAGAACGTACCGAGGAAAATCGGAAATGGACACGCCGAAACGACATCGAGAAATATTTGGGATTGTTCTCGCCTTGGTCGGACTTTTATTTTTGCTCGTCAACAACGGGCTCATGTGGTTTGGCTGGGGAGCGATCTGGCCGGCATTCCCACTTCTCATCGGGGTTTTCGTGCTCAAGCTCTATGCGACGGGCCGAAAGCCCGAACAGCTTTTCTTTGGACTCCTGGCGACCGGGCTTGGCATCTTCTTTTTCTTGTTTTCTTCCGGCGCCATGTCGTGGGGTGCAATGGGCACGCTTTGGCCGGTAATCCTTCTTTTGGTGGGGATCGCGCTGCTCGCTCTCTCGGCGAGTGGTGATCGGCCGCTACCCGCGCTCGTTGTCGGTCTCGCAGTTGTGATAGGTGGAGTTTTCGGTTTCTTGGCAACGACCGGCGTTCTAGGGGCCCGCGTCCTGGTGCCGATCGTAAGACTCTGGCCGTTGGTGCTCATCGCCGCGGGTGCGCTCGTGTTCTACCAGGCGCGACAGGACCGGCTGGAAGCGGTGGCCATGGACCGTCGGGCGCGACAAGATCGGCTGGAAGCGGCGGTCATGGGTCATACTCGAGAACCCGATTCAAAACCCGTTTCGGGCGACGTCTCCGACCGCGAGATCTAGCCGACCGACGAAACCGATTGAGAGAATTCGACGTCAGTCGTTTGGTTATCTCAACTGCTCAAAGAACACCTCGAGCCGCGAAAGCCTCTTATTCCTATCTGCGGCAAACCGTCGAATTCCTTCGAGTATGTGCTCTGGAGACAACCGCGCCTCTTCGATCACTTCGTCTACGGTTCCTCCGGTACGCCACCGGTCATCCCAATCCGAGCTGAGTGTGTAGTCGCCTGAAATTGACGGATCGATCCAATCAGACATCAGACGCTTGGCGCGGTTGGTGACCGCCATCGCATCCATCCGGTCGGATTTGGAGAAGATTCCATTACGGTATTCTTCGTCCTGCATCGCAAAGAGCTGCGGACTTATCGCCGCCACGATCTTCACGTTGATGGCTTCCTCATCGAGCTTTGGCAGCACCTTAGTGAGGTTATTGGTCGTGGATGTTCCTTGAACGACGACCGTGCCCATTCGAGGGAGATTCTCGCTGTAGGGACGGATGAGATACGCTCCCTTTGCCGCCTCGAAGTGGGAGGCGATCCCCAACACCCTGCGATCGGGAATCGTAATGGGCGGCCGAGTGAGATGGAGCGCAACAATCGGTGTGCCGGTTTTGAGCGCCGCCCCTATTACGACGGGGACCTCGTTGAACTCCCAGGGGTGGACGTCGATTACATGTCCCTCCGGGAAAAGCTGTGTGACACCGGGCGAGAAGATTCCAAAGTGTGTTCGGGAATCGTCCGCCGTCTCCGGTCCGCTGTGACCGACCACCCATTACACCTGTCCGACCTTAATCTCAGAATCCTGAGCCACCTGGCTGAAGAGACGCATCAGTCCGTATTTGAGATAGGAGAATGAGCCATACGTCGAGCAGCTGGAAAGAAAACCGTTGAACTCATCGTACGGCTTTTGTGCAAAATTGACCGAAGCGATTCCTGCAGAGATCCCCGCGTTTGCAAATTCGGTTATCGCCTGGGGGAGCAACGTGCCGTCGGGGTTGGTGTCCCGATCGTACCACCCGTAACCCGTCTCCTCTCCAAAGTCCTTTGCGAACCCCGCTATATTTGTCGACTCGGCGAGATCGGCGCTCATGGCTATGAAAAGCGGTCGATCGTATTCCTTTCGCGTCCACGTGTTCACCCACGATCCAAACTGCTGGAGCGCCGCCCTGTTGGGCTTTTTCTCGCCGGGCTTTGCATAGAGCTCGGGAGGGTAGTGTTCGAAATCGTAGAGTCTCGGGTCCTTGAGAGGATTTTTCGACACGTCGAATTTGAATGTGCGAGGCGTGTCGGGGACCGACTCACCAAGAGCGATGAGCGTTTCGGCGATATAGTCTACGAGTGCATGGTCTTTCCGGATCACATCCGCAACGACCTTCAGGTTGGCGTACATTTGTTCGCGGATATCCTCGGGGTCGGAAGGGGCGTCCTCGCCATATCCTTCAAAGCGGACACTGTATTTGTCGATAAAGGTGCGCTTGGTTTTCCAGAACAGATCGGAGTTCATCTTGTGGGGTGATCCGTGCGACTCATAGTCGAATTTAAAATACCCACGGCCCTTTCTGGTTTTCATAAACATAACGCTTGGGGTCTTCCGCGGATTCGCGCCGTTCGTGAGTTCCACGAGGGCGCGCGTCAACGACTCCCAATTGTTCCCATCCTCCGCTTCGCAGACCCGCCATCCATGCGACGCAAACCACTCGCGTGGGCTCTTGTCCATGACCGAGCTGAAGCGGCGTGGGTCGATCCCAAAGTCGTTCCAATCGACGACGTAATAAAGATTGTCGAGTCCGAGTCCCCAAGCGGAATTCATCGTCTCGTGTGCGGCGCCCGGTGTGAGACCACCTTCGCCCTCAAAAGCGAACACCTTGACCTCGCCGGCGCCAGCCCTTTTGAGCGCCAAGGCCTGACCGGCGGCCGCCGGTGACCCGTGTCCGGAAGGGCCCGTGTTGAATTTCAAAAACAGGGTTCTACCCTCCATCTCCGCGTGACCGGGAAGTCCTTTGTTTCGCCGGAAGGAGGTGAGGTCCTCCCAGTAGAGCGCGCGGTGCGGAGCGTCGGGGACGAGGTAACGTTTGTCACCGGTTTGTTCGAATTTCAGGCGAAGGGCTTCGAACAACACAGGAAGCGTACCGTATATGAGCGGAACGGTATGTCCCGCCACGAGGATAAAGCGATCGGAAAAGGTCCTCTCCGGATGACGAATATCCCATCTCATGGCGCCGCTCAGGAGGGTTGCGACAAAGGCATGGACCTTCGAACGCGATCCGCCGGGGTGACCGCTCTGGCGGTAGTTGAGCATTATGTCGATGAACTGATCTGCGCAGTCCTTGATCTTTTCCCAATTGTCGAACTGAGATTCGAGTTTCGCGAAACGTCGTTCGAGATCGTGTTTCGATGACAAGTCGTTCACCCCTTTTTGTTACCTATACGTGAATTTGATGGGGAGTAGATCGGTCGAGACGTTTTAGCTGTGTGCTTCGGAAAACTCCACAAAGCCATCCATCTGCAAATCTGCATAGGATTTGAGGTCGACAACAACGGAATTCAGCAAGTCCTTCGCCTCACCGTCTGCCTCAAACCGATCGAGTGTTTGGCGGGCCCGGTCGAGATGTTTATGAATCTCCGCGGTGGTACGATCGAACCCACCGTTGTCCCGACACAACAGGACGATTTGTTTTTCTTTCTCTCGCGTGAAATCGCCGGTGCGAATGATGTCGACAAAACTCTGGCGATTGCCATCGCCCAACTGGTTGAGCGTGCGGATCACCGGTAGCGCCAAATAGCCGTTCTTGAGATCGCAGTCCATCATTCCTCGAGGAAGATCGAGCATGTCATCGAGATCATCGATCATCTGGAAGGCCATCCCGAGATTCCAGCCAAAATGGCCAAGCAGATCCGAGTATTCGGAATGATAACTCAATCCGCCCACCTTGCAACTGAGGGAAAAGAGCGACGCGCTCTTCTCCGAGATGATCTCGAAATATGCGGCTTCGTTGATGTCGAAGTCGAACTTGTGTGCTGTCTCACGGCTCTCGCCCTGGATGAGCACGCGAATCGTCCGCAAAAACTCCGGTAGCGTGTGCTTGAGTTCGCTCCGTTGAACGAGCAGAAGCGCCTCGGCGAGTACGAAGTCGCCGGCAAGCACGGAAGCGTGGTTGCCATATTTGGCCCTTGCGCTCCGTTGCATCCTCCGCGTCTCGACCTCATCGATGACATCGTCGTGAAAAAGTGTCGCGAGATGAACCAACTCAACGGCGGCGGCAAGATCGATGAGCTGAGGCTTGACCGTTGCTATGGGACCCCCCGTGGGCGCGAGCGATGATAGGATCATGAGCGCGGGGCGAAGTCGCTTACCACCGTTCTTGAAACTCTCGGCTGCAATTTTTGCTTCGCGGACATTGCTCGATTCGAGGACTTCGAGAACCTTCGTGTTGCACTTTTCGATGACCGTTTTCATCGAGTCATATTTTTTGATGGCCTGCAACATTTCGATCGGGCCTCTACGCCTTTTGTACCTCGGTAGCGTTCCGTTGGCGGAGTTCGGTGACCTCGTCATCGATAAACATGTCCATGATGACGCCAATCTTTTCCATCAGACTTTTTAGTTGAAGCAGACGGTCGGTGACCACCGAATCCAGTTCTCCGGCGGGGTTGCCGTTCCCATCCGACGAATCCCGGTTATCCAAGGCGCCCGCAGCCTCGATGGCTCTAGTGACGAACTCGATTGCCGGGTCGAGCTCGCGCTTTTTCTTGGCCGCCGCGAGCCGCCTCGCCACCTTTTCGACGTCGACCTCGGCCGTGTAGTAGTCCTTTCGATCACCCTGGATGATCACCTTCCGCACCACGCCCAGATCCTGGAGGGCTCGCACGTTTAGACTGATGTTGCTCCGACTCGTCTTGAGTCGTTCGGACATCTCGCCAAGGCTGAGCGGCCGCGCACTCGTATAAAGAAGGGCCTGGATCTCGGCCATTACCTTTCCCACGCCCCAACATACCCCCATCCGACCCCACCCTTTGATAAAGACATCCAGGGGATTCTCAGCCAATCCACGCAAGTTGTTCATGTGTATCCCTATAGAAAATTGTTGATTACAAAACTTTCTGAACGTCCTGAATGAGTGGAACACAATGACGGGAAGCTGTCAAGAGGATTCGACAAAAAGGCCCCGGCGGGTGTCGGTGGCGCGCAGATCTCGAACGAATTCACAAGAAAAAACGGTAGTTACTGGAGAAAAATGTAAAGTTCGCTTGACATCGTCTTCGGTGTGGTTATATTACAACAATGTAAAGCGAGCTTTACTTTTGACTCGCCGGGGTGTCGAGGGTTCGGGGATTTTGAGGGGAACATCTGGAGAGGCCAGACAAAACGGTGAGAGAAGGGAGGCGAGAACGGTGATCGAAAACAGGAGACTACTGATCCCACTGGGGATGATTTCGCTTGGGCTTTCGGTTTTTCTCGAGCGACTGGGTGAGGGTGTCATTCCTAGGGCGGCGTTCTTCGAGGGCCTGCTTTTAGGGATTTCGATCGGGCTGAGTGCACTCGCACTGATTCTCGACATAATCGTCCGTCACTATGAGTGACAAGATTTTAAACAAGGTGCGCGAATACCGACGCAACGCCGGACTCACGCAAGAGGAACTGGCAAAGGCGATGCGTGTGTCGAGGCAAACGATCATTTCGATCGAAAAGGGCAAGTACGTCCCAAGTTTGCCGCTTGCGTTAAAGATCGCCGGGTTCTTCCGCTGTCCAGCCGACGAAATGTTCAAACTCGAGGAGGGAATTAGCCATGGTTGACGAGCGGTTTATTACGCACAGGTTCAAGGCGACACGACTGGCAACACTGGTCGGAACGGTGTTGTTAGCGGTGTTTTTCTTCTACGCATACATTGCGAAGCAAGTGATCCGCTGGGACTTGTTCATCGTGATGTGTGCGATGGGAGTAACAAAGGTTCTGGCCATGTTGTATTACCGGAGGACCAATTGAACGCGGTGTTCGGAAAGCAATCGCGACACACGGCACGTGTAGATTCGACGGGAACAGAACTCTGGAGGTCTCGATGAAGAGAAACGTAGTGGTTGTATCGATAGCGGCGTTGATGTTTGGTTTGATTCTGCTCGGGTATGCGACGGAAACGATAAACCAGGTGCTCTCGGAGGACGAAGTGGCGATCCATTTCAGTGTCGAAGGCAGCGGGGAACCGGCCCTCGTGTTCGTCCACTGTTGGTGTTGCGACAGGTCCTATTGGAAGCACCAGCTTGCATACTTCGCCGAGCGACACCGGGTCGTCGCCATCGATCTTGCCGGCCACGGAGAATCAGGGATGGAACGCTCGGAATGGACCGTCCAGGCCTTTGCCAAAGATGTCGTCGCCGTCGTCAAAAAGCTCGACCTCGACCGGGTCATACTGATCGGGCACTCGATGGGTGGGCCGGTCAACCTCGAAGCGGCGCGTCGGATGCCGGAGCGGATCATTGGGCTCGTGGGTGTCGATACGTACCAGGATTTCGAGAGACATCTCCCCGAGGCACAACGCGAGCAGTTCTTGGCGGCATTCAAAACGGATTTCGAGGCGACTACCAAAGGTTTTGTGCGGATGATGTTTCCAGCGGACGCGGACTCCGCGCTCGTGGAAGAGATTGCTAACGACATGTCCTCGGCTCCACCCGAGGTTGGGATCGGCGCGATCGAGAGCGTACTAAGCTACAAACAGGTGGAGGCACTCGATGAGATAACGATCCCGATTCGCTGTATCAACTCGGACAGATTCCCGACAAACGAGGAGACGGGGAAGCGGCACGCGGAATCGTACGAGGTGAAGTACATGTCTGGTCGCGGTCACTTTCTGATGTTGGAGGATCCTGAAGTGTTCAACACACTTCTTACCGAGACGATCGCGGAGCTTGTGGGCGACTGAAAAACCGTGGTCAGCTGCTTACCACCCGGCGGGCTCCCCGGTACCGACGGCGGAAGTAGTCGTCGTTGAGCGCGTCGATTCGCACCCTGCGCGCGCTGGTGGATGCGTGGACAAATTTCCCGCCCCCTATGTAGATTCCAACGTGCGACACGGAACTTCCTCGTGACGTCTTGAAAAAAACGAGATCGGCGGGTCGGATATTCGATTTGTCGACTCCTTTTCCCACCCTGCTCATATCGAGGGATGTCCGCGGAAGACGAATATCAAACTCCCGGTAGACGGCGATCACAAACCCGGAGCAATCGACCCCGCTGCGCGTTGCCCCACCATAACGATAAGGGGTTCCGACAAAAGACTTTGCGTACTGGACGATATCTTGCCGGTTTGCTTTGCCTGGTGAGGCGGAGGGATCGGCTGGGTGGGACCGGTATCGCGGGGCGCTCGTGCACGAAGCGACGAGAAGTATCGACGCGACGGCGAGAAGCACGCGCAAACTGACTCGTGTTTTCCGGTTCGAGGGGGCAATTGTCAAGTCGTCGCAAACCATGGCCTCACCTTTGCTTGAATTCCATTGCTGGCGACGGCGATTTCCAACCTCGGATACCGCAATTCCCGTGCCTTTGACCCTTCCGGCTGGCGTCAGCAAGCTTGACAGGGCGCCAGCCGAACAGTATAGGTGAAATAAAACGTAGCGCCAACGCCAATTGGGGGTAGTCGATGAGAAAAACGATCGATCACGCGGCAGTAATCGGTGCCGGTGTGATGGGGGCCACCCTGGCGGCTCATCTGGCCAACGCCGGGATACGCACGCTTCTTCTCGATATCGTCCCACCCGAAGGGACGAAAATCGATGCAGATCCCGCGACGCGGGAGTATCGTGATGCGTTCGCCCGGAGTGGGCTCGAGAAAGCTCTGAAAGCCAAACCGGCAGCATTCTACACGGCGGACAAATCCAGGCTCATTTCGACGGGAAACATCGAAGACGATATCGATAAACTAAAAGACGTCGACTGGGTGCTCGAGGCGGTCACCGAGAGACTCGATATCAAACACTCGCTCTTTGACCGGATCGCCCCTCACCTCAAGGACACCGCCATCCTCAGCTCGAACACATCGGGTCTTCCGATAGCCGAATTGGCGAGCGTACTCTCCGATTCACTCAAGAAACGTTTTCTCGTCACCCATTTTTTTAATCCTCCCCGTTATATGTATCTTCTCGAGATCGTGCCGCTCGCCGCCTCGCACGGATCCACCGACCCGGAGGTTCTGAAGCACCTCGTCCAATTCGGTGAAGAGGTTCTGGGCAAGGGTATCGTCATCGCGAAGGACACGCCCAACTTTATTGCGAACCGAATCGGCATCTACTCGATGGTCTCGGCGCTCCGCGCGATGCTCGAAGGCGGGTACACGATCGAAGAGGTTGACACTCTGACGGGTCCGGTTATCGGGAGACCCAAGAGCGCCACGTTTCGAACCGTTGATCTTGTCGGGCTCGATACGCTTGTTCACGCCTCCAAGACCGTTTACGACCGCGCCGTGGGCGATGAATGCCGTGAGTCCTTTGACCTCCCCGAGATGATTCACAAAATGGCGGAAAAGAGTCTTCTCGGTGACAAAACCGGGATGGGCTTTTACAAAAAGGTCAAGAAGGACGGCAAATCAGAGATCCTCACGCTCGACTACAACACGTTTGATTACCGCTCACGTGAACGCGCGAAGTTTCCATCGCTCGAGCTTATTCGAAACATCGACGACACGGCCGAGCGCGTCGGCGCGATACTCAAAGGAAAAGACCGCGCGGCGGAATTTCTCTGGCGGGTGCTGTCCGAAACCATCGTCTATTCGGCCAACCGGCTTGGAGAGATCACAGATGACATTGTCCAAATTGACCGGGCGATGAAGTGGGGGTTCAACTGGGAGCTTGGTCCGTTCGAGCTGTGGGACGCGATGGGTGTGGAGAAGGTGGTGGCTCGTCTCGAGAAGGAAGGCCGGGAGGTACCGGCCGTTGTCACCGACGTACTCGGGACGGAGTCGAAACGCTTCTATACGGAAGACGAGAAGTTCACGCAATACCACTTTGTGCCAGGTGGAACGCACAGTGAACTTCCGGAGCGTGAGGCGACAATCAATCTCGGCGTGCTAAAGAAACAAAACAAAGTAGTCAAGAAAAACGCCAGCTCGAGTCTGATCGATATCGGGGACGGTATCCTCTGTCTCGAGTTTCATTCAAAAATGAATGCCATCGGCGCCGACATCATCCAGATGATCAATGCCGCCGTCAAAGAAACCGAGCAGAACTACGATGGCCTGGTAATTGGCAACCAGGGGACGCTGTTCTCGGCCGGTGCAAATCTGATGCTGCTTCTCCTCGAGGCCCAGGAGGGAAACTGGGAGGACATCGATGTGATGATCCGGGCGTTTCAGAGGGCCAATATGGCGCTCAAGTACAGCAAACGTCCCGTGGTGGCCGCGCCGTTTGGGATGACGCTTGCCGGTGGCTGCGAGGTGTGTTTGGGAGCGGGTCATGTATACGCCTCGGCGGAATCGTATATCGGTCTTGTCGAAGTGGGTGTGGGACTCATCCCGGCGGCGGGGGGATGCAAAGAGCTGCTCTTGAGAAATCTCGAGGGCGTGCCATTGGTCGATGGTGTCGATCATTTTCCATACGTCCGTGCGACATTCGAGACGATTGGTATGGCAAAAGTCGCAACGAGCGCCGAAGAAGCCCGGGGACTTCGCTTTTTGAGGACTTCGGATGCCATCACACTCAATCCCGACCGGCTGATCTATTGCGCAAGAGCCATGGCGAAGGGGCTCGCCGAACAGGGGTACAGGCCGCCGGATCCGACGGTCGAAGTCCCGGTTGTCGGGGAGAGTGGGCTCGGTGCGATCAAAACGTTTCTCTACACGATGAAAGAGGCAAAATACATCAGTGAGTATGACGAGTACCTTGGCGGTGAGCTGGCGACGGTACTCTGTGGTGGGAGGGTCGTTGCGGGAACCAAACGAACTGAGCAACACCTTCTCGATCTCGAACGGGAAGTATTTTTGAGACTCTGTGGCCAGCGCAAGACCCAGGAACGAATTCAACACATGCTAAAAAAGGGCAGACCACTCCGTAATTAGGTGGCGGTCTTTTACGACTAACCGAAAAGGAAACGAAATGAAAGACGCCTATATCATAGCGGCCGTTCGGACGGCTGTCGGAAAGGCCCCTAGAGGTGCGCTAAAGAACACACGGCCCGACGACATGGGAGCGGCCGTCCTGAAAGAGGTTGTCGCGCGGGTCCCGGGGCTGGATCCCAAGCTCATCGATGACGTCGCGATGGGTTGCGCCATGCCCGAGGCCGAACAGGGTCTGAATGTCGCGCGGATGGCACTGCTGGCAGCGGACTTCCCCAAGGAAGTCTCGGCGCTTACGATCAACCGTTTTTGCGCATCGGGTCTCGAGACGATCAGTTACGCAGCCAACAAAATTCGTTTGGGTGATGCGGATCTCGTGATTGCCGGTGGCACCGAGTCGATGAGTCTGATCCCGATGGGTGGTCACAAAGTTGTGCCGAATCTGGAAATCGTCGAGACAAAACCCGAATACTACATCACCGTTGGACTCACCGCCGAACGCGTCGCCTCGAAGTTCAACATCACACGCGAAGAACAGGATGAGTTTGCGTTCGCGAGTCATCAAAAAGCGGCCGCGGCGATCGACGAGGGGAAATTCAAAGAGGAGATCATGCCGTTCAGCGTCAGAACGCCTGTTGTCAACGAAAAGGGAAAGGTCGAGACAAAAGAGGCGATCTTCGAGGTCGACGAAGGACCACGAAGGGATACATCACTCGAAGCTCTGGCCAAGTTGAAACCGGTATTCATGGTTGACGGGACCGTCACACCGGGGAACACGTCCCAGATGAGCGATGGTGCGAGCGCGACGCTCGTCGCGAGCGAAAAAATGGTCAAAAAGCTCGGTGTGACACCGCTTGCCCGATTTGTGGGATACGCTACCGCCGGTGTCGAGCCGGATCTGATGGGGATTGGGCCGGTGGAAGCGGTTCCAAAGGTACTCAAAAAGACAAAGCTCAAGCTCGAAGACATGGGAGTGATCGAGTTAAACGAGGCGTTCGCTGCACAGAGCTGTTACGTTGTGAAGAAGCTCGGGCTCCCCGAGGATCGGGTAAACGTAAACGGAGGCGCCATCGCTCTTGGACACCCGTTGGGATGCACGGGGAACAAACTCTCGTGCACGGTTCTGTACGAGATGAAACGACGAAAAGCAAAGTATGGCATGGTAACGATGTGTATCGGCGGCGGGATGGGAGCGGCTGGGATTTTTGAACTCGTGAGTTAGATAACGGTTAAAGGAGACGTGTTATGGCGGACGATCTGCCAAAAGGCGGGAGTTTTTTGATCGAAGAGACCGACCCGGCGAGTATCTTCACCCCGGAGGATTTTACCGAGGAACAAAGGATGTTCGCAAAAACCGCCGAGGATTTTATCCACAACGAAGTGATCCCAAAGATCGAGCAAACGGAGGCCAAGGAAGAAGGCGTAATGGTCGAGCTTCTAAAGAAGTCCGGTGAGTTGGGGCTTCTGATGATCGACGTGCCCGAGAAGTACGGCGGTCTCGAGCTCGATAAGGCAACCTCGATGCTCGTTACCGAAGTCATCTCAAAGGGCGGGGCGTTTGCAGTCACCTATGCCGTCCACATCGGGATCGGAACACTCCCCGTCTCGTACTTCGGGACACCGGTACAAAAGGAGAAGTATCTGACAAAGCTCGCGACGGGTGAGCTGATCGGCTCATACGCGCTTACCGAGGCGGGAAGCGGGTCGGACGCGCTGGCTGCCAAGACCCGGGCGGATCTTTCCGATGACGGCAAGTATTACATCTTGAACGGCGAGAAAACCTTTTTGTCAAACGGCGGGTTTGCCGATCTGATCATTGTGTTTGCTAAGGTCGGTGGCGAAGAGTTCTCAGCGTTTATAGTCGAACGGGGCTATGATGGATTGACGCTCGGAGCGGAGGAAAAGAAACTCGGCATCCGCGGATCGTCGACCGTGCAGATCTTTCTCGACAACGTCAAGGTGCCGGTGGAAAACCTGCTCGGTGAAAAAGGAAAGGGTCACAAGATCGCATTCAATATCTTGAATGTGGGCCGTTTCAAGCTGGGGGTTGGATCGGTAGGGAGTGCGAAGATCGCCATCGATGATTCGATCAAATACGCAAATGAACGTCAGCAATTTGGAAAACCCATCGCGTCGTTTGGGATGATCAAAAACAAGATCGCCAATATGGCAACCTACACCTACGTCACCGAGAGCATGTCGTATCGGACCGCCGGATTGATGGACGGCATACTCTCGCCCATCGACAGGGACGCAGATGACGCGTCGGAGCTGACGATGAAGGGAATCGAGGAGTATGTCACCGAGTGCTCGATCATGAAAGTCAAAGGAACCGAGATGATCGGCTATGTCGCCGACGAGTCGGTGCAAATCTTTGGCGGGTACGGGTACGTCGAGGATTACCCGGCGGAGCGTTACTTTAGAGACGCCCGGATCGGCCGAATCTACGAGGGCACAAACGAGATCAACCGGATGTTGATACCGGGAATGCTCCTGAAACGGGCCATGAAAGGGGAAATCCCCCTTATGGCGGCGGCCAAGAAGCTCCAGGATGAGTTGTTGGAATTTCCAATGATGGAGGAAACCGAAGAAGAGGGGCTTCTCATCGAAGAGAAAAAGCTCGTTCAAAACGTCAAGAAGGTGTCGCTTCTGACGGCGGGTGTCGCGGTCCAGAAGTTTATGGATAAACTCCAGGATCAGCAGGGCGTTTTGGGCAATCTTGCCGACATCATCATCGAGGCATATGGAATGGAATCGGCGCTCCTCCGTACGTTGAAGATTGCCGCCTCAAAAGGCGAAGACGGTGCCGATGTCGTTTTCAAGATGACGCGGCTCTATATCTACGACACGATCGGTAAGATCGACCAATGGGCCCGCGAGGTGCTCGCCGCGTGTTCGGATGGAGACGAGCTGCGGACGATGCTTGCCGCGCTCAGACGACTAACCAGGAACATCCCGGTCGATACGTTGGGGCTTCGTCTGGAGATTGCGGATTACTTTATCGAGAAAGAGAAGTACGAGATCTGATGGCAACTCACCGAGGGGATGAGTAACGACTCCTCGATGGGAACGGCTCAACAACAGTTCCTCCACTTCTATTCCTCGCGCGCGCAGGCGCAGAAGCGCGCGCTGCGGAAGTCGCGTCGGAACTGCCGTTGAGCCGTCCATGTTTGCCAACGAGAATTATTTCAAAAGAACC
Source organism: Candidatus Latescibacterota bacterium (assembly GCA_020352495.1). Lineage (GTDB taxonomy): Bacteria > Krumholzibacteriota > Krumholzibacteriia > WVZY01 > WVZY01. The sequence continues at coordinate 2,797,836 of CP070677.1, read as the reverse complement.
ATTTTCTTGGTCTGACTAAATCCTTTCGTCGCTAGCTTATAGAAATACACACCGCTCGAGACCGGTTGGCCTGCATTGTTGTTTCCGTCCCATGTCACCGTAAATCCCTCCACCCGTGGCGTCTGGTTCTCATCGGCAAGTGTTCGTACGAGCTGGCCCGCCACATTGTAGATCTTGAGCGACACATGTGCCCGCTCTCTGATCGAGTACTCGATCGTCGTCGTTGGGTTGAACGGGTTTGGGTAGGCGTTGTGCAAACGGTTCGCGAGCGCCAACGGATCGACACTAATGGGCTCATCGATAACATTCTCGAACCAGACGAGAATATCCCGCATCACTTCGGTATGATCGAGAGCGGTGTGTGGTGGACTGTCCAGCGCCGGGATCTCATAACGGATATAGTTGAAACCGTGCCCCGAGAGCACACAACGGGCCGTGGTGGCTGCCGCGTTTGTCGCCGCCTGCGCAAGAATCGCGGCGTCTCCCGAGATCGGATATTCCACCTGCTCGCTACATGGCGGTCCCGTTGGAGCAAGCACATCGAAATCGTTGATCGACGGGCACCCGCCAAAAGCGACCCAATAATCCGACCGTGGTGGAGCGGGGGGGAACGCCACGTCATCGAAGACGACATAGAGCGATTCGGTCAGGTCTCCATAGACGGTCGGAGAAACGTTCTCACCCCAGGCCACGTGGTCTCCGCTTAGCAGGTTAAAGCTCATCCAGTTGCCGCGGTAGGTCACAGCGCCCGGGCCCGTCAACGTAATCCACTCCTCCGCG
>CP070677.1:2794414-2796956 GCA_020352495.1 Candidatus Latescibacterota bacterium | reverse complement strand
CGATGCTCGATCAGGGTGTCGTCTAACGACGCAGTGGGAGCCATTTTGGCTTGCGAAAACGGAGTGGAACAATTCCACTCCGTTTTCTATTATAATGACGGATGAAAGTGGTCACGCGGGTAGCCGTAATCGATCATGCACGTGGGGCGGGTCGAAGACAAAAAGGACCAGAATCAATTATGGAGACCGCCGGAAACGGATCTACAAGCGGCAACGAACGGATCCACGGGCGGCCGGAAACAAATCAAAAAGCCGTCAGGGTCGGTTGTCAAGGCGGCCAAGAGCAAACGGCTGCGGGACGCTCTCGTTGTTGTAGGACGTTTGTCCGTGAGGTGATAGGGTAATGAAGGACTACGATCTCAAGGATTTCGAGCATGGCTACGGCGACCGGTTTCAACGGTTTCAGGATCTCGTCCGCAACAAAGTTCACAACATACTGCTCGTTTCGAGCATTTATGACTCGTTCATCCTGGCCGAGGACGGCCGGCTTCACGAATCTCTCCTCAACGAGTACATGGGACTCAATCTGAGCGACGCGCCCGGGATTACACGCGTCTCGAGTGGTCACGAAGCGGCGTCGATGATCCAACAGGACAAACGGTTCGATCTTGTGATCACGTCCTTGCGGCTGGGTGACATGCACGCGATCGATTTTGCAAAAAAGGTCAGGAAAACGAGAAGCGACATTCCCATAGTCCTCCTTACGTACGACACGAGGGCCCTCAACGATTTGATGGCGAACTACGACGTATCGGATATCGACAAAGTTTTCCTCTGGCAGGGGGATTTTCGGATTCTCCTTGCCATCATCAAGTTCGTCGAAGACCGGTCCAATGTCGACCACGACACGAAACTGGTAGGTGTCCAGTCGATCATTCTCATCGAGGATAACGTTCGTTTTTATTCGTCCTATCTCCCTATCGTCTACACCGAGCTAATGCGTCACACGCAGAGCCTCATCTCCGAAGGCGTCAATCCAGCGCACAAACTGCTCAGACGGAGGGCGAGACCCAAAATCCTTCTGTGTGGCACCTATGAGGAGGCATGGGATTACTACGACAAATACCACGCCCATATCCTCGGCGTGATATCCGACATGGAGTTCCCCAGGGATGGGGAGAGCGATCCCGAAGCGGGGGTCGCGTTTACCAGAGCGGTTAAAGCTTCCCACCCGGACATCCCGATTTTGCTCCAGTCCCGTGACCCAAAGAACAAGACGCTAGCAGATCAACTCGGTGTCTCGTTTTTTCTCAAGGATTCCCCGACGTTGCTCAACGACCTGAGTACGTTTATGAAGAACAACTTCTCGTTTGGAGATTTTGTCTTCCGGCTTCCGAACGGGACCGAAGTCGGACGCGCGACGGATCTTCGTAGCCTCGAAGAACAACTTCATCGCATCCCTGACGAGAGTCTCCGTTACCACGGGGAACGAAATCATTTTTCGAACTGGCTGAAAGCGAGAACCGAGTTTTTGCTCGCCTATAAAATCCGACCCCAGAGGGTGTCCGACTACGAGTCGATCAGCGACATCAGACGGTATCTGATCCAGTGTCTTCGCGATCTCCGCGTCGCCCAACAACAAGGGAGCGTTGTCGATTTCGATCCCCAGACGTTCGATCCCGCGGGGAGTTTTGCGCGGATCGGTGGGGGCTCACTCGGGGGGAAGGGACGGGGGCTCGCATTTATGAATTCGATGATATTCACATACGTGCTGAGCGATCGTTTCGATGGCGTGAGGGTCTCGGTCCCACCGACCGTGGTGGTGGGGACAGACGTTTTCGATCGTTTCATGGAGGAAAACGACCTTCATAATGTGGCACTCAGATCCACCGATGATGACGAGATCGAGCGTCGGTTTCTCGACGCCGAGTATCCCAAAGAGGCGACAAATTCGCTCCGCGAGCTTCTCGAACTGATGAGATACCCGCTTTCCGTGCGATCTTCGAGTCTGCTCGAAGACTCTCAATACCAACCCTTCGCCGGGATCTACAGAAGTTACATGATTCCAAACAACCACCACGATCTGGAAGCAAGGTTGGAGGAGCTCGTGTCCGCGGTCAAACGGGTGTATGCATCCACCTTCTCACATTGTGCCAAGTCGTACATCAAGGCCACACCGTATCGACTCGAGGAGGAGAAGATGGCGGTGGTGATTCAGAAGCTGGTTGGCTCGCGTCACCAAAATCGATTCTACCCGGACTTCGCCGGTGTGGTGAGTTCCCACAACTATTATCCAATACCTCCGATCAAGCCTGCGGACGGAATCGCCTCTGTGGCGCTTGGTCTTGGCAATATTGTGATGGAAGGCGGACGCACGTTGAAGTTTTCACCCAAACACCCGTTGCACCCGATTCAGTTCAACGCGGTCGAAGAGATGCTGGAAAACTCGCAAAAATACTTCTACGCCGTGGGGCTCCCCAATCCACGCTCGGATTACGATCACAAACGGGAATTCAAGCTGCTCAATCTGGGCTTGGCGGAGGCCGAAGCCGATGGAACCCTCTCACCCGTCGCATCTACCTACTCCGCCGAGAATGATCTG
>CP070677.1:2739406-2794314 GCA_020352495.1 Candidatus Latescibacterota bacterium | reverse complement strand
GGTGCCAGGTGAATGATCTCCAGGCTGTCTGCCAGGATTTCCCATTTCTGACCGCCCCCTTTGGATTCGACCAGCTGTCCGCAAACAGCCAGGGCCGAGCCGGTGGTCAGCTTTTTTACGTCTTCATAGTTGGGCAGTTTTTCATCGGCCACCACCTGGATGTTTTTCAGGCTGGAGCCGTCGTTGACTTCGATGAAGGAAAACCCTTTGGAATCGCGCCGGGTGCGCACCCACCCTTTTACCAGCACCTGATCCACAGGGCGATCCGATTTTAAGAGTTTAAATATTTTGCTGCGTTTCATGGACCCCCCTATATCGCGGCAAGATGCCGCTCCCACTATTGACATTGAGATGTGGGAGTGGCTTCCAGCCACCAGTAATTGGCGTGATCTACTATTTTTTAGATAGCTTCTAATTTTATTTATAGCACCCCGGTGTTGACTCGGCAAGATCTACTCTTGAAAGATCGGGGTGAGAAGTTTAAGGTGCCAGACGGTTAGTGCCAAATTTGCATCATATAATAAGGAACCCATAAAAGATGTTGTGGTTTGTTTTGTCTTTTTTGACGGCCCTGGCGGTCGCTTCCCACGATGCCTGGGTGAAAAAATTTTTCTCCGGCCTGAGTATATACCAGATGCTGGCCTATCCGTTAATTTACAGTCTTCCCTTGCTGATTTTGACACTGCCCTTTGTTCCGGTGCCTCCCCTGGATGCGGTGTTTCTGCGGGCTTTTTTATTCTGCCTGCCGATTAACGCCATCGGTTTTTCTTTGCATATGCGCGCCATTCAGGTCTCGCCGCTGTCTTTAACGTTGCCCTATCTGTCTTTCACACCGGTATTTATGATTCTGACCGGCTTCATTGTTTTAGATGAAATGCCCAATGCCTGGGGAATTGTCGGGATTGTCATCATCTGCACGGGCGGTTACATATTAAACTTGGAGCCTGCAAAAAACGCTTTGCTCGCGCCCTTGAAAGCGGTTTTCCGCGAAACCGGTTCCTGGCTGATGCTCATCGTGGCCTTCGCCTACAGCTTGGGCGCCGTCTTCGGCAAACAGGCCATCATGCATTCATCGCCATTGTTTTTTTCAATAACGTTTTTTGCGATCCTGAATATCTTACTGGTGGCGGGATTTCGGATCTTCGGTAAGATTACACTGCGGACCTTCCGGGCCCAAAAACAGAAAGGAATCATTGTCGGGCTTCTATTCTTTGCCCATGTTCTGTTACACGCCTTTGCCATTTCCCTGACCAAAGCGGCTTATATGATAGCGGTTAAGCGTTTCAGCGTGGTTCTGGGGCTCATCTACGGCGGCGTCATTTTTAAGGAGAAAAACATTGCCGTGCGGACGCTCGGCACCCTGCTGATGGTCGCCGGCGCGGTGTTGATTACTATATGGGGAAGCTAAGTTCCAGGGTTCAAGGTTCAGCGTTCAGAGGTTCAGTTTCGAACATAATGCACCCCGGTGGCCAGCCAAAAACATGCCTGGCTTTGTCGGAGCCAGCATTTATTGGTCGGAACCTCTGAACCTTTGAACCCCGAACCCTGAACCGATGAATACTAAATGGTTACATCCAGAAAAAGGCCGTTCAGACTCGTTTGAAGTTCCCTGCCGGTGCCGGCGGCCGTCAGGGCGGAATGAATCTGGTTGAACAGTCCGCCGGATTCGATTCCGAAAAGCGCTTGGTGCACCGCGGCTGCGCTCTGCGGGGATGTCAGCGCATCCTCAAATCGGCCTCGGTCGGCCTGGGAGAATTTGAATACCTTTCCATCGTTGTCTTCAAAATCAAAACCGATGCCGAAGTCGGTGCTGAATTGAGAATCTTTGGAATCAAACCATGAAGCGACGGCACTGCGAACGTCATTTTGCAGCGCTTCGGTTCCGCTGCCTGGCGACGCGCTGATGGCTGAACCATCGAACAGAGCATTCATGGAATCGGCAATGATATTGACCAGTTCATCTTCATCCATCTGGGGAGGCAAGTAGGAGATCGTGAGGTCGTACTCGTACTCTTCCTTCTCCGCCAAGTCGCTTCGACCCGCCTCCTTGTATGTTTCCACCGTTTCCTTTCGTTTCTTGGCGTAGGAGGAAATCACTTTTTGCTCTTCCTGCTCCGAGAGCTCGTGACCCGCCGCGATCTGCGCATTCTTGAGCTCCGATAAAAGCATCCGGATGACGCCGAGTTTTACTTTGTCGCCCGATTTCATCGCGACTTTCATATCTTGCACGAGATTTTCGGAGATCATCCGACTGCTCCTTTGGCTACGAACTTGTCCGTAAGACAGTACACGATCGTATTATAGACTCTTGCTGAGGCTTCCCCAATCCACCCGGCGTCATAGTCTAGGCGAATTCCTAGGGGCTGTCAATCGAGTCGGTCGCGCCGGTTGCCCGGCCCCGTCGAAGGCCCTGGACAACGGCGGCAAGCGATGCTGCAGCGGTCTCTGAGCGAAGACGATTGGAGGAAACAGAGGCATAAATGCTTCCGATGGAGGAGAGATCGGTTTTCTCACGCTCTGTGAAGCCGCCCTCGGGACCGACGATGATCATAAGGGATCTCTGAGCGGGATCCTCTGTTAGGGGGTCGCCGTCCGAGTCACCAACGATCACGAGCTCTGCACGACGAGCCCTTGCGATAAGCTCATCGAACTGGATGGCCCCTTCGATCACGGGCAGCGTCGCCCGAAACGACTGTTTCATCGAGGCGAGGGCGACGCGTCGAAGCCGTTCGAGAAACACGCCCGTGTATTCCTTGAGGTGCGACTTCTGTGACGCGAACGGAACACAACAGTCTACGCCAAGCTCGGTGCATTGCCGCACGGCCTGTTCGAAAGCATCCTTTTTCAGACAGCCGAGGGCAAGCGTCAGGGGCCGATTCACCCGTGCGTCCACCTCCAAGCCCCGAACTCCAAGCCGAGTCGTAGCTCGTCCAATGTCCTCGACCTCACACCTCGAGATTAGACCGCGGCCGTTTGTCACGAAAACGATGTCACCCGTATTCAACCGCAACACCTTTGAGGCGTGATGATGTTCGTCTCCGTTGAGCTCGACGGATTTGGAAGGACGGTCCAGCTCTTTCGAATAGAACAGAAAACGGTGGGATGAGCCGCGATGCATGGATCCAAACCTAACGTTCGCCCGGTCGAGGCACCCTCTCGCCAAGAGATTTCTCGAGCTCCTGAAAGAGATCTTTCTCGTGCTTACTAAGCTTGTCGGGCACCCACGCGACCACACGGACCATTTGATCGCCCACTCCGTAGCTATGGAGTCTTGGAATACCTTTGTTCTTGAGACGGAAGATTTTGTGTGACGGCGTTCCCGACGGAACCTTGAGCAGGACTTTCCCGGCAAGCGTGGGGACCTCGATCTTTGTCCCCAGTGCGAGCTGCGAAATGGTGAGCGGCAAATCCATCAAGATGTCGTTTCCGTGCCGCTCAAAAAGACTGTGCGGAAGCTCTTCGATGATCACATAGAGGTTGCCTTTTGGTCCACCCCGCTCGCCGGCATCACCACCACCCTGGATCGTGATGTAGTTGCCGCTCGCCACACCGGCGGGTATTTTCACGCTGATCTTCTCGCTCCCTCGGACCGTCCCGGTTCCCCTGCACTCCCCGCACGGGTCTTGGACAACCTTTCCCTGACCGTCGCAGCGGTGACACTCCGTAACATTGACAAACTGCCCGAACAGCGAACGTTGAACGTGTTTGATCTGGCCAGTCCCACCACACACGTCACACACCGACGCCGTCGATCCCGGGCTGGCACCCGAGCCCTTGCACGCCGCGCACGCGACAAGACTGTTTACCTTGATCTGTTTCTCAACGCCCGCTGCTACCTCCTCGAGAGTGAGCTTGACTTTGACCTGGAGGTCGTTCCCCTGCCTCTGTCGGGTCCGGGTCCTTGTTCTGCCCGTCCCGCCAAAGAGATCACCGAATCCGAATCCCCCGAAATCCCTCATGAATGCGCGTAGCGCATCGGATAGATCGAACTCCGCGCCAAACCCAAAGCCTTCGGCTCCAGGTCTGCCTGATACCCCCGCGTGCCCATACTGGTCGTAAAGCGACCGTTTCTCCGAATCACGGAGCACTTCGTAAGCCTCGGTGGCCTCTTTGAACTTCTCTTCAGCCGTGGCGTCACCGGGATTTCGGTCGGGGTGATAATCGAGGGCCAGCTTCCGGTAGGCCTTTTTTATTTGATCGGTGGTAGCGTTTCGGTCTAGACCCAAAACGTCATAGTAGTCTCGTTTTGCCATCGAAACAAAACCCCTCCCTCACTTGGAGTCCAATTCCAAGCGAATATAGCACGAAAGGGGTCGGATGCAAAGACCAGCCTATATTCAATCGGGAATATCGCTCGATTCGAGAGTGCTGTACATCAGTTCTGCGAACCGATGCATGATCGCCTGGAGCTTCTCGGTTGCGTCCTTGAGATCCGCAATATTGCGTCCTTCGCTGTCCTTGATTTGGTTGAGCGCGTCCATGGCGGCTTTGATCTCCACCATCTCGTCGGGCGTGAACTTGTCCGCAAAGTCCTTGATTGTCTGTTCCGTCGAATAGAGCAGGACTTGAGCTTCGTTGCGTGCCTCCGAATAAGCCTTTTTCGACCTGTCCTCCTCGGCGTGCTTTTCGGCCTCGAGGATCATTCGTTCGATCTCGGCCGAACAGAGACCGCCGGACTGTTTGATGACGATCTGCTGGGCCTTGCCTGTTCCGAGATCCCTCGCGGAAACATGTACGATGCCATTGGCATCGATATCGAAAGTGACCTCGATTTGTGGCACGCCCCTCGGCGCCGGCGGGATGCCGACGAGATCGAAGCGTCCGAGCGTCCGGTTGTCTTTAGCCATTTCGCGCTCGCCCTGCAACACGTGCACGCTTACGGCGGGTTGATTGTCCGTCGCCGTCGAAAAGATCTGGCTCTTTTTTGTTGGAATCGTCGTGTTGCGCGTGATGAGTTTGGTCATTACACCGCCCAGCGTCTCGATGCCGAGCGAAAGCGGTGTGACATCGAGCAGAAGAACCTCGTCGACCTCCCCGGAAAGAACTCCTGCCTGAATTGCTGCTCCACGCGCAACCACCTCGTCCGGATTGACACCCTTGTGGGGCTCCTTTTGGAAAAAGCTCTTCACCGCTTCACGCACGGCGGGCATCCGGGTTGAACCGCCAACTAGGATGACCGATTCGATATTGGTGGTCTTGAGCTTCGCATCCTGGAGAGCTTTCTTGCAGGGCTCGATGGTTTTCTTTATCAGGTCTTCAACGAGCTTTTCCATTGCGGCACGTGTGAGCACCGTCTCCAAATGTCTTGGGCCCGTCTCGTCTGCGGCGAGGAACGGAAGATTGATCGTCGTCTCCAACGCAGTGGATAGCTCGCATTTGGCTTTTTCCGCGGACTCTTTGACCCGTTGTATCGCCATCTTCTCATCCGAGATGTCCACACCGCTTTCTTTTTTGAACTCCTCGATGATCCAGTCCATGATCTTACGGTCGAAGTCGTCCCCGCCAAGGTTTGTGTCTCCGTTTGTCGCCTTGACTTGAAAGACGCCGTCGCTCAACTCCAAGATCGATATGTCAAACGTTCCGCCGCCGAGGTCGTAGACGGCGACCACCCCGGTGTCCTGTTTGTCCAAACCATACGCGAGGGCCGCCGCTGTCGGCTCGTTGATGATTCTCAGCACCTCCAGCCCGGCGATCTGACCGGCGTCTTTTGTGGCCTGCCTCTGGGCGTCGTTGAAATACGCCGGAACGGTGATGACCGCCTTGGTGACCTCATTCCCCGCATACTCCTCGGCGACTTGTTTGAGGTTTTGCAGTAGCATCGCCGACATCTCCTCAGGCCGGTACTGACGGTCTTTGATGGTAATGAGAATCTCACCATTCTTCCCTTCCAAGACTTGGTAGGGCATTCTCTTTGCCTCGTCGGCACGTTCTGAATACTTGCACCCCATAAACCGTTTGACAGAGTAGACGGTATTCTCGGGGTTCGTGATCAATTGGCGTTTGGCGATGTGTCCAACCAACCGCTCTCCGTTTTTTGAAAACGCAACGACCGATGGCGTGGTCAGATTGCCCTCCGAGTTTGGGACAACAGTTGGCTCCCCGCCTTCGATGAGGCTGACACAGGAATTGGTGGTCCCCAGATCAATACCGATTACGTCGGGCATACTATTCTCCTTGGCGAGAGAAGGAGTCCTCAGGGTGCAAATTCCAATTGGCTATATTATTTTGCAATTACGACTTTGGCGGGTCGAACCACAGCGTTGCCCAAAAGATAACCATGTTCAATAACCTCGACGACATGGTTCTGTTCTGCGCCTTCTTGCTCGATCTGGGCAACCGCCATGTGGTAGTTGGGGTCAAACGGGGTGTCGAGGGCTTCGATCCTGTTTATGCCGAGTTTTTCCAGGGACGACATTAAGTTGTTGTAGATCAATCGAATACCCTGAACGAACTCGTCGTCTTGCTCACCCACTACCGAAAACGCCCGCTCAAAATCGTCCACGACGCCGAGTATCTCAAGAATTACGTCCGCTTTGGTTTGCTGCTGAAGCAATTCCCATTCCTTGCGCGTGCGTTTTCGGTAATTTTCGAACTCGGCGGCGCTTCGGAGCCATTTGTCCTTCAACTCCTTGTTTTTGGCTTCGAGCGCCTCGCTCTTTTCCGTGAGCTCGAGTATCGTTTCGTTCTTCTCGGTCAGAAGGGTCAGGATCTCTTTTTTGGTGAGTTTGCTTGGCTTAGCTTCACTCGGCTCACCGCGTTTCCGGTCTGAGTCAGCCTTGGAATCTTTCTCAGAGCCGGCGGAATCCGCGGCTTCCGGAACCTTTATGCCCGCCCCACGCGGGTCACTATCCTCGGGGCTCGGCGAGGGATCTTCATTGGTTGCCGCATCGCCTCGTGGCTGCTTTTGGTCTTCAATCACGTGAAGCTCCTTGGCGTGGAAAAACGGAACCCTGTGCCACTCCCTTTCCTGCAGGAGACGTGCCGAGACCGCGAAAAGATCGGCGGTCCTCGCAGTTCGTCTTGCCCGAACGTACCCGATGTGAACGAGGACGCGCAACCGTTTTCTGTTATAGGGAGTAGTCGCGTTCTAGAAATACTCCTCGCCGACCGCCTCGAGTTCGTGCGCGGCAGAGTCGACGAGGTCGCGGATGTATCCGTAGCGCATCCGGGTCGGACCAATGATGCCGAGGACCCCCGTTGCCACACCCATCCGATAACCTGCGGTGACGAAACTGAACGCCTTGAGTTCCTGTGCCTTGTGTTCGCCCCCGATGGTGATCCGGGTTCTCTCACCAAGCCGTTCCGATAGAATCGACGTGAGGTATTGTTTGTCGTGAAGAAACCGCAGCAACAGTTGCAGGAGCTTCGGATCCGACAGTTCGGGTTGCTCGAGGAGATGGCCGCGTTCTTCGAAGTAGAGTTCTACGGCCGGGGGCTCCGAGAAAATATCCTCACGGTGGATGGCGATCTCGCGCGTGATGATGCCCTCATCGGTGACGTTATCCCGGATGGCCAGTTCGAGTCCCTCCTTGGCCTCGGGCAGAGTCTTGTTTTGGACGATTCGATTGATCCACTCTCCGGCTCGTTCTATGACGTCCCGCGAAAACCGCCGATCCATCCGTATTACGGCGGTTCGCTCGTACTCGGGCGTAAGATTTGCAACGACCAATATCCTCGTCCCCTCGAGCTCGATGAGTTGAATCCGGCTGACACGACTCTCCTGAACGACCGAGCCGTACACAACTGCGAAGTTCTTTGACAATGTCCCCAAGATTCTCGACGCGGAGGCCATGATCGTGTTCACATCCAAATCTTGATCTCGAAGCTCGTCTCGAAATCGGGTCGCGAACTCATCGTGAAACCCCCGGCGAGTTTCCAACTGATCCACGTAGGTCCTGTAACCCTCGTCGGTTGGCATACGTCCTCCGGAAGTGTGGGGTTTTTTGAGTAGCCCATTCCGTTCGAGCCCGGCCATGACATTGCGTATGGTCGCGGTGCTGACGGCCAGCCCGGCCGACTCCTTTACGGCGAGCGAGCTAACGGGCACTCCTTCGCGGACATAGAGATCGACGATCGTCCGGAGTATCTGCAGGTCTCTTTCCGTTAACATGGCGTGTCACCTTACGGGCCGAAGCCAATGTACAATTTATCCTTACATCCGCAAACTGTCAAGTGACCGCCGACGTATCGATGGGGCTTTGTCAGGGGAAAAGCGGGCAGGTGTCACGCGCTCGCCGCCCACGGTCCCCCGGAGAGCCGGTGAACGATTTCATTGAGCACGAGGTAACCACGGTCGGTGAGAACCAGTCTCTCTTCGACGATACTGGCGAGGTCCTCGTCAACGAGTTCGTCGACGAGGCGGGGGTTGCATTTCAACCGGTCGAGCGGAGTGCCGACGGACGTCCTGAGATCGAGCATGATTTCTTCCAACCGTCGTTCGGTCTCGCCGCGAACCTCATGCCGACGAACCGTTCGAGGAAACATCGGCCATTCGGCGAGATATTGGTCGATCGACGGGACGTTGGAATACCTCTCTCCCTCGATAAACGAATGTGCGCTTGGTCCGATTCCCAGGTACTCCCCACCGTTCCAATAAACTTTATTGTGGCGCGACTCGAACCCTGAACGGGCGAAATTCGACACCTCGTAGTGACCGAAACCGCGCGTTCGAAGTCGATCGCATACGAGAAGGTATTCATCGGCCGCCCGCTCCATGTCAACGCGGTCGAAAAAGTCATCCGTGTCCGGTGGAATGACCCCCCCGGGCTCCAGGCAATATACTGAGACGTGCTGCGGCTCGAACCGGTCGACTGCCGCCAGTGACTCCTCGAGCTCGCGCGCGGTACCGCCGGGGATTCCCAACAAAAGATCGAGACTGATATTCTGGAAATACCGCTTCGCGATCCTGACAGCCTGCTCGTTTGACCGCGGCGTGCAGCGCTTCAAAACATTCTGCGCCCTCGAGCTCATCGATTGAATCCCGAGGCTCAAACGGTTGACGCCGATCCCGCTGAGGTTTTGCATCAGCCGCTCGTTCACATCTTCCGGGTTCGACTCGACGGTAATCTCGACCGATCCCGCGGTCAGAAAGGGTGAAATCTCGTCGATGAGGATCTCAAAAGAACGGTGGTCAAGAAGCGAGGGCGTGCCTCCCCCAAAATAGACGGTTGGGATTTGGAATTGTCTCCCTAGATCCGCACCGGCGATCCGGAACTCGCCGATGAGGCCCTCGACGAGACGTGTCTCCATCGCCCGGTCGGTCTTTGGGACATGGTAGAAGGTACAATAAGGACAACGCCGTTCGCAAAAAGGGATGTGAACGTAAAGAGAAACCGTCCTCATTGTTATCGAATGATGTCTCCGATTCTGCCGAACCGGACCCTGCGGTCACCGGCGCTCCACGAAAAGTAGATGAACATCGCCTTGCCAAGAATGAGATCCTTTTTGAGGGGACCCCACACCCGGCTATCGGCGCTGTTGTCCCGATTGTCCCCCATCATGAATATGTGGCCATCGGGGACCCGGTAGGGGCCGAAGTTGGAGCCGTGGTAGTACTTTGCGTACGCCTCGTCCTGGGGCACGCCGTCGACGTAGAGCTTTTTTCCCTTCACTTCTACGGTCTGCCCCTCCACAGCGACACATCTTTTGATGTAGTCGGTGCGTTTGTCTCCCGGGTACTTGAAGATAATGATATCCCCGGGCTCGGGGTCACGTACTCCGGGAAGACGTCTGTCGACAAACGGAAACTTCGCCCCGTAGACGAACTTGTTTGCGAAGAGAAAATCACCAACCAGAAGTGTATCTTCCATACTCTCCGATGGGATCTTGAATGCCTGAATGAAGAACGTCCTCACAAAGAAGGCGAGAACGACCGCCATGGTAATGATCTCCGTATACTCGCGGATAATCGATTTGCGGCGGGGCGTGCCCTTTGTCGCCTTGCGAAACATGTCGTTCCTTTCGTAGTTTACATTTCGGTCTTATATCGTCGCCCTCTTCGATCGGAATCGGACGGGTGCGGTGAGGCGGTTATTCGCGATTCTAAATTTGAGCCTCTCCGCTCCTGGTCCTCGCGTCGGCGGGCGCAGAAGCCGGCGCTGCGGAAGTCGCGTCGACGCTCAAATCCAGAATCCCTGACTCCCGGGTCAATCTTTCCGTCTATTAATTATATCAGTTTGAGCGGTCGACTTTCAAGACGGCAAGAAAAGCCTCCTGTGGTACTTCGACCTTTCCCACCATCTTCATACGTTTCTTCCCTTCTTTCTGTTTCTCGAGAAGTTTTCTTTTTCGCGTGATATCACCGCCGTAGCACTTCGCCGTCACGTTCTTTCTCAAGGCCTTGACATTCGTCCTCGCAATCACCCGGTTCCCGACACAGGCCTGAATCGCGACATCGTAGAGCTGGCGGGGTATGACCTCCCTGAGTCTCTCGGATAGCTCCCTCCCCCAGTGATACGCCTTATCTTTGTGGATAATGACAGACAGCGCGTCCACCGGGTCTCCGTTGAGCGCCACGTCGAGCCGCACCAGATCCCCCGGTCGATGTCCAACGAACTCGTAGTCCAAGCTCGCATAGCCCTTGCTCACGCTTTTCAATTTGTCATAGTAGTCGACAAGAATCTCAGCCAGAGGTATCTCATAACGCAAGCGGAGTCGATCCACGCTGAGGTAATCCATCTCGATAAACGTGCCCCGTTTATCCTGATTCAGTTTCATGATCGCACCGACGTAATCGTTTGGTGTGATGATTTCCGTCCGAACGTACGGTTCCTCGATCCGCTCGAAATCGCCCCCCATAGGAAACCGCGCCGGGTTGTCGATTTCGACCGTCTCACCGTCTTTCTGTACGACACGATACTTGACGCTGGGCATTGTCGTAATAAGCCCCATCGAGTACTCCCTCTCCAGCCGTTCCTGAATCACCTCGACGTGGAGCAATCCAAGAAACCCGCACCTGAAGCCAAAACCGAGCGCCGCCGACGTCTCCGGTTCGAAGGTAAACGCCGAATCGTTGAGCTGGAGCTTTTCCAAGGCGTCCCGGAGGTTCGTGTAATCATCGGCGTCCATCGGATAGAGACCGCTGAACACCATTGATTTGATCTCTTTGAAACCTGAAAGTGCCTTGTCGCATGGCCTGGTGTCATGGGTCAGCGTATCACCCACTTTTGTTTCCCGGAGACTCTTGATCCCGGTGTGCACATAGCCGACTTCACCCGGCCCAAGTGAATCACTGGCCGCCGTTTTCAAACGGAAATAGCCGACCTCCATCGTTTCAAACACCCTGTCGTTCGATAGCAACCGTATCGAATCTTCCGTCCGGAGGACACCGTCGAACACTCTGACATAAACGACGGCGCCTTTGTATACGTTAAAATGCGAATCGAAGATCAGCGCCTTTAGCCTTCCGTCCGGGTCTCCCGAGGGCGGCGGAATCCGTGCGACGATCGCCTCCATCAACTCGTCGATACCAAGGCCATCCCGTGCGCTGACACGGAGCACATCGTCTTTTCGGACACCAAGAAGCGTTACGAGCTGCTCGGTGACAAAGTCCACCCTCGCAATGGGAATATCGATCTTGTTGATGACGGGAATGATTTCGAGCCCGTTTTCGATGGCGAGGTACAGATTGGATATCGTCTGCGCCTGGACCCCTTGTACGGCATCGACGACGAGCAAAGCGCCCTCGCACGCCGAGAGACTCCTCGACACCTCGTAGGTAAAATCGACGTGACCCGGCGTATCGATCAGATTGAAGACGTATTCCGATCCGTCCCCCCCCACGTAATCCATCCGGATCGGATGGCTCTTGATCGTAATACCGCGCTCGCGCTCGAGATCCATCGTGTCGAGCACCTGGTCTCTCATCTGTTTCTGATCGATCGTTCTTGTCCGTTCGAGAAACCTGTCCGCCAACGTGGATTTCCCATGATCGATATGCGCGATAATACAGAAGTTTCTTATACGTTCCTGTGAAGTGCCCATGGAACCATCTTTGAAGAATCGTGTCGATAGTGAATCAGAAATCGATCGACAGTGCGAGGTAATTCGCGTCGCCATCTCCCCGGACTACCATCGGAGTCACAGCCCGCACGTCGAAAAGATGGGCATCGACGAAGGCATCGAGCACGATGATCAACCACGCCGCACCCGCCCACCACGCGTACGTTCTCGAATTCTCCTTGTAAAACTCGTAGAACAGGTCTTCTTGCCTCCAAGGGAAGCTTTTATAAGGGTGTGTGCCTCGTGCTTTTTTTCGTCTGTCCGACTCTTTTTTGTCCAGTATCGCATGCCCGGCATAGAAGCTAAACGCGCCCACCGCCAAGACCGTTTTGAACCGGCGACCGTTGTAGAGCTGTCCCAGGCCGGGTAGGACCATGCTGCAGAGCATCGCGACCTTGGCGTTTTTTCTTCGTTCCCATTTTTTTGTGCCCTCGATCTCCGACGCCCCGAGCCGGGCCATGTTCTTTTTTAGCTCGCGTTTGTTTTCTGTGTCGGATTGGCGGATTTCCTCGATTGTGTCCCCCCGAGCCCGAGCGAAGGCAAGCGGTGCGGCAGCACGGGTGTCATCTACGTCTTTGGACCAAGCTGATCCGGCGTACACCATGATTATTAGAACGGCACAAAAGGTCTTCATCCGATTTCCGAATCGACGCACACGTAATTTGGCGGGAATGTGTGGGAATCGAACCCACCTCGACCGCTATTAACGTCCGACATAGGGATTTGAAGTCCCCGAGGTCCACCAGGACCCGTCCATTCCCGCACGACGTAAGATAACTGGATTGGGCAGATCGCACAAAATATTTGAATCCCGAGGCGCGGACTCCCGCGTGATTAACGTTTCGCAATAGCTTCGATCTCGACCCGCGCTCCAAGAGGCAGCGCGGCAACCTCGAAAGCGGCTCGAGCAGGAGGGTCATTCGCGAAGTACTCCGAGTAAACGCTGTTCATATCCTGAAAATCGTCCATGGAAGCCAAAAAAACGGTCGCTTTTACCACGTTGTCCATCCCGAGCCCCGCCGCCTCGAGGATCGCTTTTAGATTCTCGAGCGCCTGCCGCGTTTGATCGGTGACCTTGTCCGAAACGATCTTGCCCTCCGGTGGATCAATTCCAACCTGACCCGCCACGAAAACATACTCCCCCGTATCCACCGCCTGGCTGTAGGGGCCGATCGCCGCCGGCGCTTTATCCGTTCTAATGATTTTTTTCATCCATTACTCCACTGTTACACTCTTGGCCAAATTGCGAGGCTGATCAACATCGCAGCCCCTCAGCACCGCGATGTGATAAGCAAGCAGCTGAAGCGGGATCACCGTAAGGAGAGGATACAAGAGATCCAGGGTCATTGGGATCGTGATCACGTGATCCGCGACTTTTTTTGCCTCGACGTCGTCCTCGTTTGCGATCACGACAAGCCGTCCTTTTCGTGCTTTCACCTCGGCGATGTTGCCCAGAATCTTTTTGTACGCGTTATCCTTCGGGCAAATGACCACAACCGGCATGTTCTCGTCTATCAGCGCGATGGGTCCGTGTTTCATCTCAGCGGCGGGGTACCCCTCGGCGTGCACGTAGGAGATCTCCTTGAGCTTCAAGGCGCCTTCGAGCGCGACGGGGAAATTCTCCCCCCGTCCCAGATACAGGAAGTTCGTGTCGTTGCAGTAGGCCTTCGCGATCTCGTAGATCTGATCGTTTTGGTCGAGGATCTGTTGCACCTGTTCCGGGATCTTGTAAAGCGCCTGAATGATCTCCTGACCCTTTGCCTTTGACATCACCCGCATTCGCCCCAGCAGCAGCGCAATGAGTGCAAGGACTGTGATCTGAGACGTAAACGCCTTGGTTGAGGCCACACCGATCTCGGGGCCTGCGTGTATGTATACACCGCCTTCGCTCTCACGCGCGATGGTGCTTCCCACGACATTACAGACTCCCAGGACGTACGAGCCCTTACGTTTCGCTTCACGCATTGCTTCGAGCGTGTCGATCGTTTCGCCCGACTGGCTAATGGCAATGGTTACCGTGTCGCGTTCGATGATCGGATTCCGGTAACGAAACTCAGACGCGTATTCGACCTCGACTGGTACCCGCGCGTGTTCCTCGATCATGTACTCACCGATGAGCCCGGCGTGCCAACTGGTTCCGCACGCGATCAGCACGAGACGGTTGATATCGCGGAGCTTTGGCGTCGCCATACCTAGCCCACCCAGTCGTACCTCTCCCGCCTCGTAAACCAACCGTCCACGCGTCGCATTGCGTATCGTTTCCGGCTGTTCGAAGATTTCTTTGAGCATAAAGTGCGGAAAGCCGCCCTTTTCGATCATGTCGAGATCCCAGTCGACTTCCTCGATTGCCTTGTCCACCGTGACGTTTTCGATCGTCATGGTTTTGAAACCGCTTGGCTCGACGATCGCCATTTCTTTGTCATCGAGATAGATTACCTGACGCGTGTGCTTGAGGATCGCTGACACGTCCGAGGCCAAAAAATACTCGTTGTCGGCAACTCCAACCACAAGCGGGCTCCCGTTTCGGACGCCGATCAGCTTGTTAGGCTCGTTCTTGGACAAAATGACGATCCCGTAGGTGCCTTCGAGCTGTTGGGACGCTTTCTGAACCGCGTCCTCCAGCGATCCGTTGTAGTAATCTTCGATGAGATGGGCGATCACTTCGGTGTCGGTTTCCGTGACGAACTTGTGACCCTTTCGTTGGAGCCGTTTCTTCAAGACCTGAAAATTCTCGATGATGCCGTTGTGAGCGACGGCGAGCGTTCCCGAACAGTCGATGTGAGGGTGGGCGTTATCCGTGTTCGGCTCCCCGTGCGTTGCCCAGCGCGTGTGGGCAATTCCGGTGACACCGGGACAATCCATGCCTGAAAGGTGCTGTTCCAGATGGGCGATTTTGCCCTCTGTTTTCTCGATCAGCATGTTGCCGTTCTCTATAATTGCAACACCCGCCGAGTCGTAACCGCGATATTCGAGACGCTTCAGACCCTCCATCAGGATCGGGAGCGCTTGGCTTTTTCCGATATAACCGATTATTCCACACATAGTTATTTCGCTCGCTTCATGTTGGTTCTATTGGCCCCAGAGGTTGTCGAGGGCTTCTTTGGCCACCGCCTGAAGGGCTGCTGTCCGGTCCTCCGTCAGCGCTTCGGCGATGACCCTGACGACACCTTCAGTGTTGGACACCCGCACATGAAACCACCCGTCATCGAAGATCGCCTTCACACCATCCTGTATGTCTATTTTAGCAGGTTCCAAACCCCGGATTAAGCTAGAAATCCCATCGAGGGAGAACTCGCCACGAAGGTCTATCTTTGTCTTTGACATAAAGAACGATGGGTACCGCCTCATCTGATCACCCAATGGTATGTCCCGGACTGAGAGCAGCTGCAAAATGAGGGCCATACCAAGCAGCCCATCCCGCCCTGGGTGAAGCGCCGGGTAGATCACGCCCCCGTTTCCCTCCCCTCCAACGGGTGCTCCCTCACGCAGCATAGCCTCGACGACGTGCGCTTCACCAACCGGTGTCCGGACAACCGATGTCTTGTGTTTGTTCGCGACCCAGTCGATTAGCGCCGAGGTGCTTAGGTTGACGACAACGGGTCCCCGTCTCTCGGCCTCGAGCACATAATCCACCGCCAAGACCAGCGTGTGTTCTTCACTGAGTGGTCTACCCGTTTCGTCTACGAGCGCCAGTCTGTCCGCATCGGGATCGAGCGCAAAACCGAGATCAGCGTGTTCCGTCTTCACACGCTCGGCGAGCTCACCGAGATGCTCGGCTCGCGGTTCGGGATCGCGGCAGAAATCACCATCGGTTTTACAGTTCATCTCGACGACCTTCACCCCAAGCTCTCTCAACAAATCCGGCGCAATGACACTGCCCGCTCCATTTATCGCGTCGATGACGACCTTGAACTCTCGGCGCCGGATACTCTCGACGTCGATCACGCGGAGACCGAGAATGTCATCGATGTGATCCCGAGAAGCTCGGTGGTAACGCGTGATTCGGCCTGTGGAAGTAGCGTCTGCAAGATCGAACGCTTCGTTTACATAAGTGTCGTGCACCACATCCCCGAGGCGTTTCGTCACAAAGACACCGCGCTCATCAAGGAATTTGAGGGCGTTCCATTCAACGGGGTTGTGGCTCGCAGACACGATGATCCCTCCCGATGCGCCCAATCTCTCCACCATAATCTCTACGGTGGGCGTCGTGGCGATCCCAAGATCGACGCACTCCCGACCGGTCGCCGTCACCGCGGCGTTGACGGCTGACTGAAGCGACTCACCCGAGGGGCGTGTGTCCCGTCCGACAACAACGGCTCCCGGTGCGAGGTTCGAACAGAACGCAAGAGTGAGTCTTGTCACAACATCGACGGTGAGCCCCTCACCGACGATTCCCCGTGCCCCTGCGACGCTAAAAAGCAGGCTACCTTTTGGCTTTTGGATCATACTCCCGTCCTTTCGGGGGAAAGATAGACGAGACGTCGAATGACTGTCAACACGAAGGCATACCTGCCAGCATATCAGTTGCCAATCGACGGCGCGATCTCGCAACCACCCAGCGCGTTTTCAGTTCCGGGGGCGCGGCGAATCGAGCTGGCCGCCACAACGCCCCCCCACAACCCGAGGACCGGTATCCATACGGAGAATTCGGTCAGAGCATCCGCGCCACCCATGAGAAGGAATATCACACCTGTATTAAACCCCACCAAGGCGCCCACGAGCCAGCGATGGCCAAAAAACCACACCGATATACCGAAAACTCCGAGACTCACCAACATCCCCGCGAGCGCCGACACAGCCGGCAGGCCGCTGTCCGCAAGAAAAGGAGATAACCGCCCATGAGCACGGAGGTTCAGCCGTTCGATCCGTCGGCCGTCGAGATAGACGCGAGCGTTTCGCCCATCGTATGTGGCCGCCACAAAGGTATCGCGTCCATCAACCAATACACGTTGGGTTTCCAACTGTGGCGTGAAGCCGCTGGGAGCCGTCGTCGGAGTAAGCACTCGGAAAACGAGGTTTCGCCCTTCCTGCCCGAGAACGAAGTTTTGCCTCCGCGGACTCTTCGAGTAACTCACGATTCGTGTCGGTCCCGACTGCAAGAGGTCGTCGGTGCGGAACCACACGAGAAGCGTCAAGGTTCCGGTTTGAACGAGAGTATCGAAAAACTCCTTTTGGTGAGCTCCCTCCAGGAGCGGCTTTCCCCGTACCCGCTCAAACTCGCCCACGCTTTCACAGGTGTAGATTACGTCCTCGGCAAGTCTCCCCGAGACAAAGAGCGCACTTGCGTTTTCCTCGGAGAGTCGCGAGACCAACTCCGCGTCCAAACACGTTCGGAGAATCACCGTCTTCGAAACGGTCCCCCGAAAGCGACGATCACCGGTTAGCTCGTCACCCAACAGCAACCGGCATTCCGGATCCCAGTTGCGAAAATCGGACGGTCCCCGAGGAAAAGAGACGAGCACTAAAAAAACGAGACCCACACCAAGCAAAAAACCACCAACACGGCGGGTGAGCTCGATCGATTCAAGAATCCGACGAGTGTGGTGGCTGACCTGTCCAAATATCAGACAGCCAACCACGGCGCCGAGAGTGTTTGCCACAACGTCAGCAGAAGTGGTGAAGCGATCCGGGTAAAAAAGTTGAACACACTCTATTAATATAGACAAACCGGCCGCCGCGAGCCCGGAAATCAGACATCCATAGCGACAGAGTATGATGCCAACTGGAACATACAAGACCAGGTTCAACAAAAAATCACCGGTACCATGTCGCCACAACGCTTCTCCCAGATCCGGTTGGCGCACATCCACCGAGAGTGCCGTGCTCGCCCAAATGGCCGTCAATGTCAACGGCGGGAGCCGGAGACGCAGTTGGCCTCGGTTGGGGATCGCCTCTTGGACTATGCGTGAATCAGATGTCATCGTCACATAGGTCGTCCGTCCTCGCCGTCGCCGCGCCGCTGATGATTCTCGGCGGCCCGGTTCCCGCCATCTTGCGCTGCGTATGAGCGGCGAGCGACTCCACGTCCTGGCTCCGTCTCGCTCGAACGACACGGAAGGATTCTGATGAAAAGAGACGCGTCTTACAATAGAATATCACAGGCGTCTTCCCCACAAGGTCTTGCTTTGTAACAATCACATGACGTGCTCGGTCGCGTAACGCCCGGTTCACATTGCCTGACCAAATAAGTTCGTGATCGCGGGTCAGTTCGAAAACGAGGGGTCAAACGTGCCGCTGTTAATCTTTGTCGAGACGATGTTGATCCTGGCAGCCGTCGCCCTGATTTGGCGTCGCGCGCGAGCCATGAAACCGCCCTACGAGCCGGCCGTTTTGTCGATCGGTTTGGCGCTTGGCGCACAGGGAGCCGTCCTCATTCTTTTGTCGCTGCTCCTTGAGTGGCTCAAAGCCGACCCCGCGGTGATTACCGAGCGGTTGCCCGCTACGTTGTGGGCCGTTTGGCTGATGCAACTCGTGCGAACGGTGTTTTTGCTTCTCGCACTGGGTGCCTGGCTGCGAATCGTCAAACCGTCACTTGGCCGCGTCACGGCGACCCTGCTCATCCTTGGAACGGTCGGGATACTTTTCACACCGAGACCCCTCGACTTGGCGAGCTTTGTGGCCGTTGTCGTCGCGTTTGGCAGACTCCAGTGGGATCAGTCGATCCGCGGGGCGAGACGTCTGGGGCTCTTTGCCGCTTCGTTTTTGTTGTTGCTCCTCTTATCGGTCGACATCTCTGGATACGTGACGCAGAACGACGTGGACAAGGTTGGAGACCTCAGTAACATGCCGCCGTTGTCGCTGGTGGCGGGGCCCCTCCTCGATCCCGCGCCCGCCGCGCATGTGCTTGCTTCACCCTGGAACTGGACGATTCGTATCCTGATCTTATTTTTTCGCCTTCAACTTCTCGTCGTATTCGTCCGTCTCCTCGTGGTCCGGATCAGTCTTCGCGGTTTTAGCCTCAAGCGCCGGATGATATTCACGTTGGCGCTCTACAGATTGATTCCTGGTACGTTGGCCATTGCCGCGGCGCTTCTGGGACTATACTTTGGCACCGGCGTCCACAAAACACGAATGATCCAAACAGAGCTCGACGACACGATCGAACGCAATCTCCACGGCGCCGGCATGGTAATCGATCAACTATCCGGTTACGGAACAGTTCTCGAATCCGACGCCTTGCGCGGCGTCATGTCCGATGCACAACGGTGGCTCGACCCCGACGCTCCAAGCTCACACATCGTGATGAGACAATTCGACATCACGGGGCACGTCACCGGCATCGATCGCCGTCACGCTACAACGGACACTGTGCTCGTGGCGAAAATGGCAACACCAATGACACCGGATACGCTTCTCGTGCTGGCTGGCTTTGAGAGTCTCGCGACAGATTCGATGTCGGCGGGTTTGATCGAAACGAACGGCGCGCTTTACCTGACCGCCTCACGGACGCGGGTCGGGACCGAGAGAATCACTCGAGCTGAGATCTACACACCGCTCGACTCACTTCTCCTCAAGCGACTTGCTTTACGTGTCGGGGTGGACGTGTTTGTCGAGGTCAACCCGAAGGTATACATCTCACCAACGATCTTCATCGGCGTGGGTGATTCCGCGTGGAGCGACACGACATACACGGTCTCGGCCTCATCGGAAACGGACCGTGAGGCGACAGGTTTGTGGCGCGGAACTCGGTATTTCGCACGGAAGTTTTTTCCGCTGGGCAACTGGCTCGAACCTCCCTCACCAAAGCCGGTGGGGGCGGTGACCCTTACTCTCAAAACATCTCTCGAGCGATTTGTCGACAGTCTGACCGCGGGAAGATTCTTCTTGTCGACAAACATGGCCGTTATTCTGACCTTATCGGTCATACTCTTGATGTTTATATTCGCCGAACTTTCCGCCGTTCGGACTGGGAGAAACGTTGCACAGGGCATTTTGGATGATGTCGAAAATCTCGCCGCCGCCGCCCGTCGTATCGGTGACGGTGAGCTGGATCATCGCGTGCCCGTTCAGGGTGATGACGAGCTCAGCACGTTGGCCCAGTCGTTCAATACGATGGCGGCCAATTTGAAGCAACACCAACAGGCACTTCTAGAGAAGGAGCGTCTCGAGGCGGATCTGGCGGTCGCTCGACAGATACAACAGCGTCTCCTGCCTCAAGAGGCGCCGATGATCCCGGGGCTGGACGTGACGGGCGTTTCGTTCCCCAGCCGCGAGGTCGGAGGTGACCTCTTTCATTTCCTGCCCCTCCCCGACGGGCGCCTGGGTTTGGCCATCGGCGATGTGTCCGGCAAGAGTATCCCCGCCGCTCTCCTCATGTCGAACACGCTCGCCGCATTCAGAGCCGAATCCCGACTCTACTCGGACGAGGATCGGGTCCTCACTCGCATGAACCAGCTAATCGCCGATCAAGTGGAACCAGGACGATTCGTGACGTTCTTTTACGGTGTTGTCGAACCACGAGAGAAACGTATCCGATACGCGTGCGCAGGGCACAACCCACCGCTAAAGATCAACGCAAAGGGAGAGTCCGAGTGGCTTGGGAGCACAGGACTGCCGCTCGGAGTAATCGCTGACTCGGAGTACTCGTCCTCCGTGCTGGCATTCGACATTGGAGACGTCATCGTGTTGTACTCGGACGGCGTCACCGAAGCACACGGAACCCGCACCGGTGATAGTTGGGCGACCCCCGACCCACTTCCCAAACCGATCGAACACGACGGGGACCACGACCCCGACAACGAGGAATTTTTTGGAGAAGAGCGGCTGGCCGCCACAGTCCGAAGTCTACGGCATGACAGCGCCGCCGAGATCACGGACGGTATCATAGGGGCGATCAGACACTTCACCGATGGCGCGCCTGCGTCGGACGATCTAACGCTGGTCGTTGTCAAGTACACGGGCGAGACCAATGCGGGTCCGTCAAACTCTGAGGCCAAATAGAGCCTGCGGCACCGGTCATCGATTGCGAAACACAGAAGGCGACCCATCCCCAACACAGAACAGGCCCCCACGTCTCGGGCAAGGCATGGGGGCCGACGGCATTATCGGAACTTTGAAATCCTTCACCACTTCGATAATGCCACTGAGCCGGTATCACGGCTCGCTGTTTTCAATATAATATCTCGGGGTGGCTGTGTCGACAGATCCTGACCGTCCGCCCGAGCTAGGTCCCAAAAAATCTTGGGAAGAGTATCAACCACTTTCCCAAAAACAGGCCGCGTGTGAGGAAAACCCCTACTCGCCACACAGACGTGATATCGTCAATCCCCAATTTACGTTACAGCTGCGGGTTCTGTGTCGCACACGCGATTGTCAATCAAATGTGACAATTTTGATTGCGGCATGGGCGTTGCTTCGGCTATAGCGTTTTCTTGATACCGTCAGGTTCCTGTGCGCTCGACACCACTCCCCCAGTGGTGACCAGCATCATCGGCGTCGACGCCTACCATGTGGAGGTCACTTTCGACGAGGCTCTCAAC
This sequence comes from Candidatus Latescibacterota bacterium, assembly GCA_020352495.1. Taxonomy (GTDB): domain Bacteria; phylum Krumholzibacteriota; class Krumholzibacteriia; order WVZY01; family WVZY01. The sequence goes on along the minus strand of CP070677.1, from coordinate 2,772,835 downwards.
AAACCTTCGGCGGAGCGGACGGACAACTACACGATCGTCGAAAAAGCGCCCAGCCCAACCGCAACCCCGCAGACCGACAAGGAGTCGGTGACAGACGCACCCCGCTCGGCCTCGCCGGGTGACACGGCGTGGGTGGCCACTGTGGTTTTGCAGCCGGGTGATAAAAAGGTGATGATTACAACACACGAAGCGATGTCCGACGTACCTTACGATATCTACATCAAGGGAATCAGAGACGTCCACGGCAACCAGTTGGCCGGCACATCGGCGGGCACTTTTACCGGATCGAGCGACCCGGATCTAACGCCCCCGGAGATTGTTGCGCGAGAGCCGGGCCCCGGAGCCACGGGTGTGGGCACCAGTCAATCGTTCATCGTGCACTTTTCGGAACCGATGGATTTCTCGAGCGTCTATGACGCGTTTTCGTGGACGAATGGGGGTGGCAACGTTCCGTTCACAATGGACCAAGATCATGCAAATGAGTTCGTGTTCACTCCGATTCAGTCGCTCGAGCTCAACACCAACTATACGGTCGCGTTTTCCAGCGCGGCTTACGATTGGGCGGGCAACCCGCTGGCGCCGACCAGCTGGTCGTTCCGGACAACGACCGTCCCCGACGTGACGCCACCAACGCTCGTCTCTTCGATCCCGGTCGATGGTGCCACAAACGTCTCGACGGAGAGCGTTCTCAGGCTCACATTTTCCGAACCTATCGATCCACAGTCTCTCGATGAAGACGGTGTGATGATCGCACCCAGCCCGGGAGACGGTATTCCGGAATGGAGCAACGGTGGGAGGACGATCAGCTTCGAACCCTTCGAACCCCTAATGGACGACACACAGTACCTGATGGTGATACCGCAGGGAGAAGTAAGGGACCTTGCCGGGAACGGCATGGAGGAGTCGGTAACGATCCAGTTCACAACAGGCTCGTCGCTTGCCATTGGGAGAATTTCCGGAACGGTCACGGGTGATCCGTACTCGACGCAGGCCGACGATCCGACGGGGGCGATCGTACTTGCCCCCACGACGACGCCGTTTGACAACGGCGAGTATATTGAGATTTACGGAGCTGCGTTCGTCGAGACGGATGACACTTACATGATCGAACACCTCCCCGACAACTGGTACTTCCCGTTTGCCATCATGGATTCGAACGGCGATGGGGAGCTCGACCCCGAACGTGGCGACGCGATCGGGGCGTACGGTATAGACATTCGCATGTATGACTTCGATTACGACAGCGTGCTGATCGACAACGGAAACACGGTTTATGACGTGAACATTCCGCTCATCGATGCCGAAGCGATATCGGGAACGGTCGTCTACGTGGGCGACCTTCACACGGAATTGCTCTCCAGCGTGCCGTTTTTCGTCGGCGCGTTTGACACGGCGACCTTCGACACAACCGGTGGATTCCCTGAACCCGATTTTGGAACCGATGGGGGTCCGATCACGTTTTATCCGGACTGGGCCATAGGTATGTTCGATGGCGGATTGATGCCGGGGACCTACTGGGTCGGCGCTTTTATGGACGTCAATTACAACTCTGATTTCGATCCGGACACCGACCCGTTTGGCATCTATATGAATACACAGACCGAGGAGTGGATCCCCGTCACGGTGGAAAACGGTGTCGACGCGTTTGGCATCGAGATCTACCTCGATGATCCAAACGGCGGACTCGCGACCCGTTCGAGCAGCTGGCGCCAATCCGATAAAACAAAACCGGAATCGGCCGAAAAACTACGCCGACTTCGAACGTGGATGAAGAGAGCACTCGAAGCACACGGGATCAAGGATCGACGCGGCTGACCTTTCGGGGTTGGAGTGTTCCATGTAACGAAAGCCCGGTCGGAGGCCGGGCTTTCGTTCTCCGGCACGATTGGGGCTGTCAAAACAAATCCTGCACGGTGGGCGATGGTTGTGCCGCAGGTATCTGACCAGCTTGCGAGGGATAGTGTAAATAGCAATCTCCCGGACACTGACCGCGCGGAACGGCCCGACTAACTCACGAACTTTCAACGGATTGGATTATGCCGGTACCCCCTATTTGTGGCATGTTTTTCGCTTTCTCGGTATGTCGAGGAATACCTGCGCCATCACCTACCCGGCGTAGGGTAGTCGTCAGCGTGTCTTACGGAGGAACGGAGTTCGATGTCGCAGCCAACGCACGTGCCCAAAAACCCGGCGGATGAGCTGGAGCAAGCGATAAGAGAGATGGAGTCCGTCAGCCGGGCGTTCATGTCCGAGACCGAGAAGTTTGTCCGGTCGTGGTTCTGGCGGTGCGCCGAGTATTATGTGGCGAGATACTACGAACGAACCAAAGACCTCGGCCCCACCAAGCTGGCAGATATGAAGGGTATGATCCAGCAAATCGATGCCAACACCCAGGCACTGGTCGCGCGACTCGTTGGCCAATGCAAATTTTGGACGCATCGCGTGCGTGGCGAGCAGTGGTCCAATATCGATTTCTCAAAGGGAATGCCAAAAGATGTGGCCGACGCGATAAATTCGGTGACCGGTGAAATCAAACCGATACTTCGCCGGTTTGGATATCTCCCCACTTCCGACAAGTTGGATTCCGACTGTCCAGATCCGAATGCATTGCCCGAGAGCCTAATGACATTCATCGATCGGTACCGGGCCCTTGTTAGAAAAGGGTTGTTTTTGCGGACCGAGATCAGAGCTGCCGAGGAAGATCGGAAAAAACGTGAAGCACTCGAGATCTGGCGTAAGGCATAGTCCGATCTTACGCTGAATCATCATCCATTCAAACACACTCTTTCCAACCCGCTCATCATACCCCCGATCGGTTTGCGCTTCGACTCGCAATGGCGCACGATTAACTGTCGATCATATTCATGATGGCGCGTTTTCACACCTCGTTGAATCTGAAAAATTTTTCAAAAAAGTTTGTTGAAAAGGTTGCGCATTTTATGATAAAGTAAACTCTATAGCGTGCAGTAAATCCGCCTTCCATCCATCAACCTATCTCATCGTTTCTCATAGTTACGAGTTGTTACTCGAGGGATACGTATATCTAATAAACACGAGGATGACCTCCTTGGAGATTTTGCATCTAGTCCCATGGACATACGGTTTTTCAGCGAAGGGAGACCCTCATGGATGCCGGTCTGCACTTCATCCGTGGCCAAGTAGGCCTGCGGATGATTCTTCTCACCGTCGCCGTTCTTCTGTGCGTGCCGATGGTTTCACTGACACACGCGCAGGCTCCTCAACCCGGGCTTGGCAACGGGTTCGAGATCGACGGAAATCTTTACTCAAACAACCCCGGCGGAACAGTTAGTCTTGGCAACGACTGGCTGGATGGATCATCCGGCCCGGGAACGGGCATTTTGTTCCCCGACGGGAGTCCGAAGGATCCGCTCATCACGCTCCACATTCTCGATCTCGTCAAGAACGACGATCAAGACATATTTGGCAAGAGCACCAAGCTTGTGGGTGATCCAAACCTCTACGCCTGGAAAGGCGGGAGCGTACCTCAAAAAGACGACATTCAAAACGGTTTCATTCATCTAACCGAAGACGAAAGCGGGAACCTCTGGGTCACCGTCGGTGGCGATCGCCGATCGGTCAGCGGTACCAGCTACATCGACTTCGAATTTCTTCAGAACACCCTGACAAAGAACCCTGATGGCTCGTTTACATCGGACGGTCCTCACGGTGGGCGGACGATCGGCGATGTGGTCCTCACAATCACGCTGACAAATGGTGGTGCACAGGCTGTATTCTCTGCGCAGCGCTGGGAGTCCGACGGCGCCGGTGGGTATACCTACGTCGTCGTCCCGTTCCCCGCCGGTTCGGCTTATGTCGCCGCCAACGTTGATTCCATCGTAACAACGACGTATGACGCGTTTGGCAACGGCCATTACGAAATCAATCAATTTGGCGAAGCGATGGCAAACCTGAACACCCTGCTTCCCGAATTTGGTGAGTGTTTTGCCATTGCCACGGTGTTCGTCCGGACAAAGTCCTCCGCGTCGGCCAGTGCCGATCTGAAGGACTTTATCGAACCGTTTCAGCTCAATAAGTGTCTGGATGAAACCGCACCGGTTCTGACGTGCCCCACGGAACTCACTGTTCCGTGCACAGCCGCCACCTCGCCGGATGATCTCGGTTGGCCGTTTGCGACGGACGAGTGCGGTGATCCCGGGATCGCCTTCGTGGACTCCGTCGCCCCCGGTGCTTGTGCGCAAGAGTACACCGTGTTCAGAACGTGGACCGTGACTGATGTGTGCGGTAATGCCACGTCCTGCGTGCAAATCATTCATGTGGTCGACGACACGCCCCCCGAAATCGTTTCGGGTCCGGGACCGTTGACGGTCCAGTGCCCCGGCGACGTCCCCGTACCCGACGACAATCTGATTACGGCGACCGATGATTGCGGGGGCGTGTCCGTCACACATATGAGCGATGTCTCAGACGGCAACACATGTCCCGAGATCATCACGCGAACGTACCAGGCGGTGGACGACTGCGGAAACGCAACGACGTTTGTCCAGCTCATCACCATCCATGACACAACGCCTCCGACGGTGTCACCCATCGAGATGGTCACGGTCGAATGCAGCGACAATGTTCCGCCTCCGGATATCAATGTCGTCGCGGCCACGGATAACTGCGGTCCGGTGACCGTAAGCCACGTCGGCGACACGTCGGACGGGAACACATGCCCCGAGACCATCACGCGCACCTATCGGGCCGTGGACGGCTGCGGAAACGTGACGGAGATCCCACAGACGATCCGCGTCCACGATACGACCGCGCCCGAGGTTGTCGGACCGGAGGACATGACCCTCGAGTGTCACGACGAGATCCCGTCGGCTGACATCGGTTTGATAGCCGCGACCGACAACTGTGGATCGGTCACCGTGACTCATGTTGGTGATGTCTCGGACGGGATTTCGTGTCCCGAAAGAATCACCCGGACGTACCGGGCCACCGATGAATGCGGTAACGCTACGGACCACGTGCAGGTCTTTACGATCGACGATACGACTCCACCGGAGATCTCGGGTCCGGCCGATGTCGATGTCGAATGCCGAGGCGACATACCCGCCGCCGATATCAATCTGATAACGGCGACGGACAACTGTGGAAATGTTACGGTTACCCACGTCGGTGATACATCGGACGGCAATACTTGTCCGGAACATGTTACCCGCACATATCGCGCGACAGATGATTGCGGAAACACCGCGGATTTCACTCAGATCATCTCGATTCGCGACGAGACGGATCCGGTTGCCGCCTGTGCCGGTCCTGTCACGGTCGAATGTGTCGGTGACGTGCCCCCAGCCGACATACGGGACGTTGCGGCAACGGACAACTGTGGCCACGTTACGGTCGTCCACCATGGCGATTTTTCGGACGGTCAGTCGTGCCCGGAGACAATTTCACGGGTTTACCGCATAACCGACGACTGTGGCAACATGGTCGAGTGCATCCAGACAATCACCGTGATCGACACGACACCCCCATCGGTGGATTCCGGCCCTGGACCTATCACGGTACAGTGCAACGACGACGTACCGCCACCGTCCATCGGATTGATCAGCGCCACGGACAACTGTGGTAACCCGACGGTGATGCACATGGATGATTTTTCCGATGGTAACGTGTGCCCTGAAGTCATCACACGGGTCTACAGAATATACGACGATTGCTTCAATTCGACAGATTTTGTCCAAACGATCACGATCGATGACGATACGCCACCCGAAATCACATCGTGTCCTTCGGATGAGATGGTCGAGTGCCCCGATATACTCGTGTTTGGTGAGCCGACGGCCATCGACAACTGTGACCCGAACCCCACCCTGGTCATGGTCGAGGAGGACTCGGTCCTAGGTTCCGAACCGTGGACCTTTAGTGCGATTCGCAAATGGGTCGCCGCGGACTACTGTGGCAACACATCGGACGAGTGCACACAGAGGATCTCTTATAAGTGCGAGGTCGACGCGCTCTGTACACATACGCAGGGCTTCTATGGTAACTACGGTGGGACGTTCAATTATATGCCGACGCTGGAGATCATTCAGGCGGCCCTGAGCCAGTCCGCGCTGGTGGTCGGATTGGACGGAAGATCACTTAGGATCCCCTTCAAGTCCGCACACTGCATTATCGAACGGCTTCCTGCAGGGACGACTCCCACGACGTTGTCGTACACGGGGAACTCGACTCTGAGGGACTCCGACTGTATTGCCTCGCCAAAAGCTGTCCCGCTTGACAGCAACGGCAAATTCGAAAACGTCCTCCTCGGTCAGACGATCACTCTCGGCCTGAACATGAGGGTCAACTCACCGTTATTCTTGTTCCCTCTCTCCGAGGAATTCTGCACCCAACCCGCCCTGCCCGGGCCCGACGGTCTCTATGGGACCGAAGACGATGTCCTGAACACGAACGCGCCAATAGGCCACTATACGATCGCCCCGTCAGTGCTCGCGGCCATCACCGAGCTTGGTCTGTGGCCGACCGTCCAGGGGTTGTACGACTTGGCGAATCGGGCTTTGGGTGGCGGGTACACGGCGGGTGCGACCATACCCGAAATAAACAACGCGGTCGACGCGATCAACCGAGGATTTGACGGTTGCCGGTTTATAGTGGAATGTAATTCCAAGACGAGCTCTTTGCCGGATCTTCGCGGCGGGTCGGAATCCGATGACGCCGTACCGGTTGAACCCGTCGTCAATCTCCCCACGCGGTTCGACCTTGGGCAGAACTACCCGAATCCGTTCAATCCGAACACGAGGATCACGATCGCTGTCCCCGAGGCGGTTTCATGGACGCTCCACATTTACAATGTGGCGGGGCAATTGATCAGACGGTTCCATGGTTCAACCAGTGGCCCGGCATTCGTCGATGTGAACTGGGACGGTCGGGATACCAGCGGAAGACCGGTTGCCACCGGCATGTATCTGTATCGCGTCAAAGCCGGTGGGTTTACCAACGTCAAGAAAATGATCCTCATTAAATAACCCACACTACCTCTCAGCCACGACACACGGGGTCTCCTTTATGATCGGAGACCCCGTTCCCGTTTTCGGTCAAACTCGTATCGACCACAAGGCTGGTCGACTCGGATTCTTATTTACCTCAAACCGAACAACACCCCACATCCCACTCATTATCCAAACCAGGCCCAGCCATCGAAGGCCGTCGAACGCCGGGCGCCGGAGCAGCACAGAACAGCAATGCAAAACGAACGTCTCGTCAACGCAGACACTTCACACCTCACATCCCTCTCAACGTCGTTTACTTTCGCCGGTAGAATGCGCCGATGTAGTACCTCGTCAATAAGCCCCATGTGATGTCGGTGTAGCTCACTACACCAACCAACCTGCCACTCTCCACTACCGGGAGCTGCTTGATCTTGCGTACGTTCATGATGGACCCAGCGTGAATCGCTGACGTCTGGGGTGAGACGGTGTGAATATTGCTCGACATGAACTCCCGAGCTGGCATCCTGGCCACCGCCAACAGACGGTCTTCGATCGCCTCCGGCGCCGTCCAGCGTGTTGCATCCTCGGTAACCTCACTGTAATCAGGCAGCAGCATTCGAAAAACATCCTCGTACGTGACAATACCGATGAGCCTTTGATCATCGTCTACGACCAGCACGTCGTTGAGGTGATACCTCAACATGAGCTGTGCAAAGTCGCGCATGAAGGTGTCCGGCGTAACAGTGACGGGTTGGCGATTCATGATGTCTACTACCTTCATCCCTCTCCCTCCTTTCTCCGCGGCCGGCGACATGTGGAGTGAGTTTTCGATTTAGGTCGTTCATTTGTAAATATAGCTACTTTACACCAAATTCCACCCCGTGGAAAGGCCGTAAAAGAACCCACGCAGAAAAAAACGGTTCCCCGTCAACGTGCGTCGGTGGAACTCCAGAATTCAGTACTCATCACCGGTCAAACGTGGTTATATTTCGATGTGATCGGGCCCATGATCCGGCCCGCCCAGGAGGGAGGTCGTATGAAAAAAAATCAACGGATAACCGTTTTCTTGATCGTCTCACTCGTTGCGTCGTTCCCCGCGTTCGTTGCGGAAACGGCGCGTGAAAACAAGAACAAAAGCACGCCCGAGGTTTCTCTGATGATCGATATCAAGCTCACGCCCCAGACAGCTTCTTCGTTTTCACGTCTTGCACTGGAGTGCATCAAGAGGGAGTACCCTAACAAACCGTCTCACGTGATGAACAACAAGGAGGAAGTCCAGAATCCCAAGTCACTTCACCCTGTTTTTTTCGGATGCTTTGACTGGCACTCCGCCGTCCATGGACACTGGATGCTGGTGCGTCTCCTCCGGCTATTCCCCGAACTTTCCGAAGCATCCGAGATAAGGGCCGCCCTGAACGATAATCTTACCGCTGAGAACGTCGAGCGGGAGGTGGCCTATCTCGATCAGCCAAACCGAAAATCGTTCGAGCGGACGTATGGATGGGCATGGTTGCTCAAACTCGCCGAGGAACTCCACCGCTGGAATGATCCCGACGCCAAGCGATGGTCGGCGAATCTCGAACCTTTGACAAGAGCGATCGTTGACCGTTATATCGATTTTCTTCCCAGGCAGACGTATCCGATCCGCACCGGTGTACATCCAAACACGGCATTTGGAATCGCGTTTGCGCTGGATTACGCACGGACGGTCGGAGACACCGAACTCGAACATCTGCTTGTCGCGCGCAGCCTGACGTATTTCGAAAACGACACCGATTATCCAGCCAAGTGGGAGCCGGGTGGTGACGACTTCTTTTCGCCATGCTTGATGGAAGCCGACTTGATGCGACGAGTTCTCGAACCTCCGGCATTCGCCAAATGGTTCGAGGAATTTCTCCCGTCGTTGGAACGGAGCGAACCAAGATCGCTGATCGAACCCGCGACGGTGGCGGATCGAACCGACCCGAAGATCGTCCACCTCGATGGTTTGAATCTCAGCCGTGCCTGGTGCATGGTGGGCATCGCTTCCGCCCTCCCCAAGGATGCCGCATCGACGAATGTCCTTCTCCAGGCGGCCGGGCGACACGCGGAGGATGCACTGGCGCATGTGGCCCGCGGTCATTACGAGGGCGAGCATTGGCTGGCATCGTTTGCCGTGTACATGCTTTCAACCACTGGTCAGCCCGAATAGACCAAGCCCTGCGGTATCTGGAGGCTCCGACGGATACCGGCCAACCACCGTCATGGGAGGCCTTCGAGCAGATCTGTCTCCCTTATGTTTCCCGGATTCCAGGTGGGAAACACGCGAACAAACGCCTCGCGTTCAAAAAATCCGGAGTCGTACAAGAGTTCGAAAGGCGGTCCGTTGCTCTGTGTTTGATGGTCTTGGATCGCCCTCCACTTGACATCGGCAGTATCGCGAGTGTCGATGACCGTCGTCACTTCGTCGTCGGATGACGCGTAAATCTCTCGCGGCCAGTCCACCCTGTCGATCAACGACCTCATGATCGTGTAGTAATAGAGCTTGGAAGGTTGATGCGGAGCTAGCTTGTCGACATCGGAATTCCCGTACCAACCGAACCGCCCGCTCCCCATAAACGCGCCCTTGAGTGCGAGCGCGATCACCCGATGATCGGGATGATATGAGATCCCGGACGCGTGAAACGTCACGACAACGTCGGGGTTCTCCTTGCGAATGACCTTCACGATTTCGGTCTCGATGTCGAGCACACTCACTTTTTCCAGGTTTCCGTCATCCCATCCCATGAAACCCAAGAATTCGACACCGAGCGTCTTCGCCGCCCGAAGCGTCTCCTTGCGACGAAGCGCGCGCAGATCAGCATTGTCGGACGGCCGCTCGGCGTAGAGCCGACCGGCACCGCCGTCGGTCGCGGTGACAAATGCGACACGGTGCCCAACGGCCGCGTATTTGGCAAACGTGGCACCCGGACCCATCGACTCATCGTCGGGATGGGCAAATATTCCCAGGATCGTCCTTTTAACCATCTTCACGCGCGTGGACCATGACAGGGCCACCGGCATCATTTTCGCCCTGACTGCCGCCTCCAGGTTTGGCAGTCATAACTAGGGGCAAATAATTGACATAGGTCAATATTACAAATGACACATGTCAACACCACAAAAAACGTGCAACCAAATCAAATGCTCAGGCGTCTAAAGATATGATAACGCGAGATTCACACGCGAAAAGTGTTTTGTTGGTGTTGACAGGGCCCCCATCGGAAACGATTTTAGATTTGACAACCGCGGCCGGCCGACCGCTGTAGCTGCATCTCGAGACACACCATCTTCCCCACGGCGGCGCTGTCATCCGGTCCCTCAGGGACAAAGGCGAGTGAGAAGCCCCACAATCTGGAGACCGTGATGCAAATTCTATCACACTCGATCGCAAGAGCGCGTACCGCGACAGCAAATTCGTCCGCGGTGGTTTGGATTTTCGGGCTTGCGTTGATCGTGATCGTCTGGTCTTTTGGGATGGCCTTTGGATGTTCTTCCGAAGCCGCCGGCGAACCTCAAACCGACGCTTCAGGGGCTGAGCAAGTTGAGCCCGCCGAGAAAGAGACATCCGACGAAGAGCCGGAGGTCGAGAGCGTCACCATGTCTATCTCGCTCGATGAGGGTGGGGTAATCGACTTGGAGGCCCCTCCCACCGATGTGAAGATCGAACGGTGGCAAGGTGACGATGTCCTCGTCATCGTCAAAAGGACCAGGCGCGGAACACCAAAGGGTATGGCCCAAAAAACTGCTGAGCCCATCAACATCCAGGTCACGCGGCATGGCAAGAACGTCCGGATCGAAACGACGGGCGGCGCCGGCTGGGACCAAAGCGGTATGGATTTGTCGTTCCGGATCGTGCTTCCGGATCGATATCACATCGAACCCGGCAGCACCAAACCGGGTGACACGGTGGAGCAACTGACGTCGGTGTTATGGCGGGCGTTCCACAAGGAAGCGCTCAAGTGGCTAGTGAGATAACCTAGCCATTACATGGCCCGTCGGTTAATTGGATCCACTTCCTCGATCGGAATTCGTGGTGTCGAGTTCGAGTGTGAGGCGTTTTGCAGCTTGAAGGGCTTGATCAGCCAAACCAAACAAATATGTTGTGAGAAAGTGTCCCGCCATGTCGGGCTTTTTTTTGTGGATTCTAAGAGCGGTTTCGTCGACCACGTTTTGAAACTCGACGCTACTTTGTTCGAGATGGTTCCAGACCGACAGAACCGTGTCCATACGGTTGGCATAGTCCGCGATCAACAGTTCCGAGAGCTTTTTGTAGACAAAGAACGCAGAACCGGCGCTTTCCTCCGTCGTGGAGTAAGCTTCCGGCACGCGATCGATTCCAAAATAAAAGGGCAGGTAGACCGTTCCCATCGGCCGACTCAACCCCGCCCAAAGAACAGCCCCAACGTCAGCTGGCATGTCGCCTCTGAGCTGAATCACATCGGTATGAACACAGGTGGGAGACGCAATCAGTCTTTCTCCCGAGGATTCTGATTCACGCCCGTACCCATCATACTTGGTTCCGTCATAGTGGTCTCGAAGGATCTCAAACAGTTTCTCGAGCGTGACCTTTTTTTCGGGCAGCGCGGACATCGGATATTCTTTCGCCTCGGCATCGAGCTCCAGCGACGGGCTCAGCAAATCCATTGCTCTCCACACGCGTCGTCTGTTGTAGTACTCCTCCCCTTCCGTTTTGGCATATTGCCCACCGAACGCACTCCGAAAACTGAAAGGACCTTTGCCTGGATCCCATAACCCATGCTTTTCACAGAATTCGAAGAGATCCGGAGACGTCAACGTGTTCGCGGTATCCCCGGGGTCTATCGTGCCAATTCGATACCCGTTTGCCTGGACCCAATAGGCGTCGTCCGGTATTCGAACGGCAGCCCAAGTGTGTCCGCCGCCCGATTCGATGTACCATATCTCTTGAGGATCCGCGACACCAAAACCGCTGGGATATGTCACGCCGTACCTGTTGTACAGATTGCCGACAAGAGCGACGCATTCTCGCGCGGTCCTCGAGCGTTGGAGCGCGATGTACCGCACACCTCCCGTCAACCCCCTCTTCACAAGAGGGTCTGCCTTTTTAGCCTTTTCGTTTCGGTCGCGACCGAGCGCGACGCCTCCGGCGATCGCCACCTGGAATTCATTGATCGCAACTGCATCGCCTTCGGCGAACCCCTCCGCAATCCGCAGAACCAGCCACTCAAACGTCTCCGCGATCTGCGGCATCTCCAAACCCGACGGGAACGTGATGACATCCCCCGGAGCGTGTTTTTGCCTTGGATTCTTTTCGATCAGCGACGGTTCTTCACCCGTCAGATCGTTGTTGTGCGCAAGAAGCACCGATCCATCAGCGGTGGCGCCCTTACCGACGAGTATCATAAAACACCCCGATCGCCCGCCCGGCGCCGCGGCGGGATTCCCGAAATGTCCCAGCGCGAACGCGGCCGCGACGACCAAGGCGACTAGCGGTCTTCTCCCACCGCGTTCCAGGCTTGAAAAGATCGGTCGCACTCTTCGATCCTTCCTTAGTTACTTGCCGAGCCATTCGGCGTAGAGATCTGGCCGGCGATCCCGGAGAAACAAACGACGCGCATGTGAGTCCGCGACTCTTAGTAAATCGATGTCACAGAGAAGCATTTCTTCGGTGCCGCTCCCGGCGCGGGCGATGACGTTGCCCGACGGATCACAAATAAAAGACTCCCCGGCAAAGGTGAGCTTTGTTTCGGGTCCGACACGGTTGCACAAAGCGGTGAAATAACCGTTCTGAAACGCCGCAACACGCATTTCGGCTTCGAACAGACCTTCCGGCCATTCACCTTTGGCACCCGCCTGCGGTACGATCACCAGCTCGGCCCCACCCAAGGCAAGTGCGCGCATATACTCCGGATAATGACGATCGTAACAAATCGAGACACCGATTCTGCCACAGGCCGTGTTGTACACGGGCGCGCCACGCTCGCTTGGTGTGTAGTATCCTTTCTCGTGAAAACACGCGTAGTCGGTGATGTGCACCATTCGCGTCGTTCCAAGAAGGCGCCCATCGGCATCGATCACGGGTGAGGCATCGTATGTGCGATCGCCGTCCCGCTCGAAGAGGTTGAGCACGATGACGATACCAAGCTCGGCCGCGAGCTTCGCGAACAGCTCTGTCGTCGGCCCTGGTATCGGCTCGGCGAGCGCCAGACTGGCCGGCGTCGCCGGTTCCTGTGGATAGAACGGTTCGAAGGCGAGTTCGGCAAAACACACGACACCGGCCCCGTGGTCGACGGCCTCCCTCACCGCACCGACGCCGCGGCGGCGGTTAGCATCGCGGTCTTTTGTGGCGCGTTGTTGAATGAGTGCGATCTTCATCGTTCTTGGTCTCCTTGCCCCGAATTCGCGCCTGCTGCAAACCCCGTGCGCCACGATCCGACAAACCGTGCCAGACCGAACTCGGTTATGTCAAAACACGACACTACACAACGGGGAGCCGCGCACGCGACCCGTCTACCCCTTGGCGGCAGATCCGATGGCGTAGAGCCGGTCATCGCCCCCGATCGCCGAAGACGGCCCAAGACCCATTCGCCAACACGGTGTCTGTTCCTCGAACGATCCGATGGACTCGATCAAGTCAACCGCCGCCGTGCTCGATTCCAGAACACCGATTCTCAATGGCTGCCCGCCTGCCTCCGACGCCGCGGCCTCGAGGAGTAGTTTTGCCTTTTCCTGACAATCGAACACGGCCCACGGCCCGACGGATAGCACTCCGTTACCGGGATGCGCCATGATATACCCGCACAATCGACCATCGATCTCCAGCACGAGATTGAGCCGAGAAAACAGCTCGAGACGGCGACGCAGGAAAAACCCACGGTCGTCTCCATAAAGGTCTCGATCGATGCCGCATACGACATCGGTGTCTTCAGGCCCGGCGTTTCGAATGAGACCGTTTCTTCTGCCCGCCAGCCTTCCCACGAATCTCAGGGAACGACAGATTTTCCTAAACCCGATCGTCTCGTAAAAAGGCACGGCATCGAGATCGCCGTCGAGATAGATGTTTTCGATCCCGTGGGATTTGAGATATCGGATCGAACATTCGAATAGCTTCCTTCCATAACCAAGCCCACGCATATCCTTGACGACGATCAGCTCGCCAATGAAACCGCTGGTGCGATACCGCGTGGCCACACAAACCCCCACCTCCCGTGCATCGTGCTCGGCGATGAAACACCCAGCCGGATCGTACGCAAGGAACGCTTCGAAAACGTCTCGCGTCTCACCGACCCAGCCCTCCGCGTTGGTAAGATCCAACGCGAACCGAATATCTGAAGGGGTCATTTTTCTAATTGTCATGGCGCGCCAGTCCCGATCCCGTTGTTTGTCTTCCATGGAGGTTTCGTTTTGCGGACAAGCAACCACTATACTACTACATCTCAAACTGTGACTGCAGCCGAAAACCAGCATGCGCCCACTTCGACTCGCTTCCCGATTACGTATTCACTCTCCGCGCACTTTTCATCGGTGAGACAATCGGCAAAACGGGGACTTGAGTCTCGACGATCGCACATAAAAAGGGAAATCGTGTGTTCGGGGGGAGCTCGGTCGTACCGCGTCGCTGAGGTATATACCGCTCCGATTCACCAAACGCAACAATACCCGCAGCGGTGTGATCGCCGAGAGCGAAACTCGGCGAATCGAGCCAAGCCACTCGTCGTCAGGAAGGTGGAATTGCGTCCCGATGAGCCGTCGATCGAACAGCCACCGTCGGTTGAGCGGCAACGGAGCTGACAACCTTCTCCCCCACCCGAAGCGGCTCTACCTCTCGGGTCACATCGTCGAAGATACGAGCATACTCACGGGCGATCGCAGGCCAGACCATGCTCCGTGTGTGAGCGTACGCCCTACGTCGCATAGCATCCCTTGCAGGCTGGTTTTCGAGCAAATCGAGAACAACTTCTGCCAATGCAAGCGGGTCGCCGACCGGCACGAACCGACCGCGTCCGTTGGCCAAGAGTTCGCGCGCATGCAAAAACGGTGTTGCGACCACCGGCTTCCCCGCGCCCACCGCGTAGGAAAGCGGTCCGCTGGTCATGTGATCGAGAGTCAGGTAAGGTGCTACAAAAATATCGGTTTCTTCCAGATACGCCATCAAATCCGAGAGTTCGGCAAAGCGATCGATGAATTTCACATGACTTTCGAGCCCTAACGTCTTCACCTGGTGTTTGAGCTCGCTTCGGTATGCTTCGCCCTCTTCCCTTTTGATCACGGGGTGGGTTTCTCCGGCGACCACATAGGTCGCATCGGGTCTGGCACGTACGATCGTCGCCATCGCTTCCACCGCCTGCTCTAACCCCTTGTTGCGATGGAGGAGTCCAAATGTGAGCAAAACCGGTCCGTTGACGCCAAACACTCGTTTCTTGACAGGTGGATCGACGAACGGTACGTCATGGATCCCGTGTCGTATGTATACAATCTGACTCCGGCGCGCGCCGTGAAGAGACTCCAGATACGGCATCGCGTACTGGTTCATAACGATCAACCGGTCCGCCCTCGATACGATCTCGTCAAAAACCGCTTTTTTATCGGGGTCGGGTTCCGGATACACGGTATGACACGTAACCACAAGTGGGACCCGAAGTCTTCGAATAAGATGAAGCACATTCTCCCCACAACCGCCCCCAAAGATCCCGTATTCGTGTTGCAGGCTCACGACCCTGCTGTGTCGATTCAGGTACTCGGCCGCTTGCAAGAAGTCATCGACAACATCACACCGAATCTGTAACTTGACCCGTTCGGGGTACGCGTATCCCTCTGGTCTGTCGTTCATTGCGGCGACGATGACACCAGAGCGACTTGGATGAACGCGGGCGAGGGTTTCGGCGAGATCGTAGGTGAAGGTGGCGATGCCGCAGCATCGAGGCAAGTAAGTACCGACAAGCGCTGTCTCTCCGGATCCTACGGCTGCCTTGTCGGGCAAAACCATAGCACGTCCTTTCTGATATCGACAGCCAGAAGGAATGCGTCCGAATCAATAGGGCGACACTGGTGAGGGTAATATCCCGGTGGCGAAGGGCACCTGTTATCGAGCTAAGCTGCTACCATCAAGAACGATTACACAGTTGGCGGTGGGCGATGTGCTGATCTCAGCCGATGCTGCGGGTGTTTAGGAATGAGAAACAGAAACCGCGCAACCGAGTATCACGAGCAGTTGCGAACCCTACTTCACTTATAAAACTGTAGTGATCCCGGTGTCAAGTCTTAGATGCTTTTCTTTTTGTTTAAATGTGATTCGTTCCACTTTGACACCGCGATACTGACACAGATGCCTGTGTTCAAACCCGTGAAGAAGAGAAGACCCCTTATTTCAAAAGGATCAGTTTTCGCGTCTCCGTGTAACCCGAGGCTTCCAGCCGGTAGAAATACAATCCCGAAACGACCCCATTCCCTTTTGCGTCGGTCCCGTTCCAACGGACTGATCTGATTCCACCAGTCTCAAAGCCGTCCACGAGCGTACGGATCAGCCGACCCGTAACATCAAAGACCTGAAGCTTCACGGGTCCGCCGCCCGGGGGGAGATCGAACCGAATTGTGGTCGTCGGATTGAAGGGGTTGGGAACGTTTTGATGGAGACGGTATGAGGTCGCCGTGTTTGACACCACGGCTGTAAACACGTCGTCACACTCGTCCGGTATCCCGTTGCTATTGAGATCGGGACTCGTGCCGTGAGCGATGTCAAGCGAATCGCCGACGCCGTTCGTATTGCAGTCGTAGTCACCGATTCGCAAGTAGTAGACGTCCTGCTCTTCGTTGAAGGTGGCCGCCCAGGCCACGTGGGCTCCCACATCGTCCGATATCATGTCGTAGTAGTCACCGAGCTTGGCCTGCTGGGGCCACCCGAGATAACTGTCAAAAATGGGACTCACCGGCTGATTGACGGACCAGCTTGCACCTCCGTCCGTGGAATGGGCGTAGTAGAGTTGGCTGAGGTTGGCCTGACCGGTATTTCGAGTATCGTTCCAGACCGCGTCGATCCGGCCGTTGGGAGCGACGGCCATCGTGCCAAACCACTGCCAATTCGAAAGAGACGGGTCGTCATTGACCCGGACCGGTGCGCTCCATGTCACGCCGCCGTCGGTGCTCCGGGCAAAATGGATCTCCAGAGGATCGGGACCCGCGGCATCCACCGAAGCGAGCAAATAGACATACCCCGCTGTCGGGCCGGTCGTCCGGTCCACCGCGATCCACACCTGGCCGAGAAGCCCCTCCGGATTGGGGCTCCCTGGGGAGAAATACCTGACATTGCCCAGCATCTCTACTTGCGTCACAAAATCGAATGATGGCGTTGACGCGGGATCGTTGGCATCCGTCGACTTGGCGACATAAAACGTCCCCGGGGCATTGATGTCTATTCCAGCCAAATAAAGCTCTCCACCCGAGCCGACAGCCATCGTCCCCCACACCGGGTTGTTTGGGATTTCCTGGGGGATCGAAAAGTGCGTCCCGCCGTCGATCGAACGGGTAAACGTGCTGTCGTTACAACAACTTCCGGCAATGCTCCACGCTTGATAGATGATTCCATCCCCGATCCCACCACTCCTGTCGACCGTGATCCACTGTTTGTCACCACCATAGGCGTAGATTTTTGGAGCCCACGTCATCCCCCCATTCCACGATTTGAACACATCACACCAGAAGTCTGGGTTCTCGTACCTGAGACTCGAGTAGTAGAAATTCCCCTGCGCATCAAAATCGAGAACCGGATCGCTCCGGAAAATATCGTTTTCGAGAACACCGGGAAACGTCCACGACCGTCCGCCGTCATTGCTGTACGCATAACCCGCCTCACGGAAATCCGACGTGATCGTATCGAACTGTCGCCAGCCGATGGCCATCCGATTGGGAAAAGTCGGGTCGACTGCGATCGATGGTTCGTTCGCCGCGTCGCCCATGATGTTGACACCACCCGGGCCGACGTTGGCCTGGATGCTTGTAAACGACCCAAACTGAACGGGTGGCGCGGGCAGGGCCCCCGGAACGGGTCTTGCTGGAATGCCCGGAGGATCATTAGGCACTTCGCGGATTACCGGCAGGCGTGTTTGACTCTGGTCACCCACAGCGGGTGGAACCGACCCAACGACTCCAATACCCGCTATGGCCACCACAATCGAGATCAGTAGCAATGACTTCGGGGGGAGCTGCAAACGCATCTCGTGCCTCCTTGGAAGGGCTGGCAGAGCGTCTTTGTCTCGTTCTGGTGGGGTCTCTATTCAATATAATTGTAACATAACCCTCGTACAACCGAGCCGTGACCAGCTCCAACAAAATTGACTCAGCGGCTCCCCGACGTTTCCCCCCGGCGAATTGCATCCCGTATCTTTTGGAGGTGTTCACGCACACCCGGTGTGGGTGCTTTGGGTATCATCGTCTGCAGGTAACCTACCGCCTCCTCCACGCGGCCCAACATCATCAGACAATGGGTTTTCCTCAGTACAAGGTTTTTGAACGTAGTGGGGCGTCCGACTCCGTACCGGAAGGCGAGGTCATAACTGGCGATCGCCTCGGGGAGACGGAGGAATATTTCATAGTTGATTCCAAGGTTGAAATAAAAAAGCTCTTCGGAACCGGTTGTTGAGCTGTGTCGGTGACGGAGTGGTCGGGGCGGAGCGACCTCCTCCCGTTTGCTGAACTGTTTCCCGTGGTGGGGATTCTTGTAAACGGTAATTACCGATCCGCCGCCACCGGCTGGTGTGAATTTGGCGATCTTCTCGTACCCGGTCTCGAGACTGTCATAAAACGCGAGCTGCCGCCGGAAGCGAGCGGGTTCCTTGGCGTAACGGGACCGCGCTGCGCCCGTTGACACAATGTAATCCGCGTTTTCGTACAAGCTGTGATCGTAGAATACTTCGGAACGTTCCGGTCTGACCTGAAACATCGGGACCCACAACACCGCGTAGTTCGGCGTGTCTTTTTTCAGTTCGAGGACCTTTCTTCGCATTGCCGAACCCAACTGCGATATCTTTTGAGGGCCAAAAAGCTCGGGCCCATACGGCTCGACGACGAAGTAAGATCCCGAGGGAATATTGGCTTCGATCCACTTGGCAGCCTCGGTCCGTGTGTCTCGCCGGATACTCCGCAAGTAAGAGGGGTATCCGGCAACAGCCGGAATGGCCAACACGACAACCAACGCAGCAATGGCGCCGACGCGAATCCAATGTGGCCACCGGGATGCAGGCGGTTTTGAGAAGACCTCGACCGGAAGCGCTACCGCAAACGTCACAAACAATGGGATCACCGGCAGCAAATACCGGTCAGCATGCATTGCCCAAGTAAGAACGGCGAGCAGGTAGGGGATCAAGAACGCCGCCAAAACGAGCGCGGCCGCCTGACGCCGCACGACTGTGAAATAAACAAGACCGGCGAACGCCAGAATAGTGGCCGGCCAACCCAACAGAGTTCCGACCAGTGAGCGGAGATAAAAGATCCCGCTCGATGAGCTGTCCAATCCAAAGTGACCGAGGCGCATGTGTTGTCGCTCCGCCCCGATGTGTTCGAAGAACGTCCCCGCGTCCAAGACAACAAAAGGAGATGTCAGGACAAATACCCCCGCCGCGACACACACCGACAACACGGGACATGACCAATTGGGATCGCCCCTATCCTTCCGGATGGCAAGGAGATGCGCTACAAAAAGCGGATAGAGCAGTATCGCTCCGGTGTATTTGGTCGATACGGCGAATCCCACAGCTGCCCCCGCAAGAAGGTAGATCATGAGCGACCGACGTTCGGTCTGGCGAAGCAAGAACCACAACGCGAGCACCACGAAAAACGTGAGCGGCAGGTCCACTTCGATCATCTGGGAGCGTGACACGTGAAAGACATTGACCGCCATTAACGCGGCCCCGGCGATTCCGGCCCACCGGCCCGCGATGCGCCACCCAACCAGCCATGTCAGCCACACGGTCCCCACACCAAAAAGTGCTGATAGCGACCGGCCGACATAATAGAAGGGTGTCGGATCTACGAGGTAGCGGGCATGATAGTCTGCGGCGGAGCCGGCGAGACCACCGATCTTCATCAACAGGTACAGGATTCCCTGTGCGACGAAATGAATGTAAATGGTAAGACTCGGGTAGTTGAAGAAATGCGGATTGAGATCGACCCCGGCCGGCATTCCCCACCCCCACATCGCCCAAGCCATCTTGAGCGGCGTGGCCTCCTCCAATACAAACGGCAGCCCCCAGCCGATCTTATGTAGCCGAACGGCAAGCGCAACGAGAAGTATGGGGAGCACGACGCGAGATTCACGCGACCATTTCGACGCGATCATGCCCCGATTCTACACGGGTTCCCTCAGAATGTGAATACGCAGTCGCCGAGGGGGTTAGTCCTTGACGACCACTTTACCCGAGGCCGTCCTGAGCTCGATAACCGGCCTGCCCGAGCCACGTTTGACGATTTTCTCTTCGTACACGTGATGATCTTCGAATGTGTCCTCATCGGTATACTCGAACGGGCAGGAAATCCGACCTCTGTCCTCGCGCTTGACCATTATCAGAGTGAAATCGTCACCAAAATTCTCCACATCGAGAAGCACATCACCCGAGGCGCTTGACGCCGTAAAATCGGTCTTGGGAAGTCTCGAAAAATATACGGATACATCACCCGAGGCCGATGAGAATTCACCCTCCCCCAGAAGCTCGGTGTCCTTGACGACCACGTCTCCGCTGGCAGAGGACAACCCCACATCATCCATACATCTGCTCTGCCTGCACTCGATGTTTCCGGATGCCGTCGAAAACCGACAATCTTCCTCGATCGTGACGTCGACGAGTTCGATGTCACCGCTCGCCGTGCTGAATTTTGTGTCTTCTCTCACCGTCATCTTCTCGATCGTGAAGTCGCCACTTGCCGTATTCAGTTTCGAACCCCGGGCGAGCTTGACATCCAACAGCTCGATGTCGCCGCTCGCCGTGTTGAGATCGATCTCACAAGCGACGCCTTTGCAGTCGAAATCACCCGACGCGTTCGAGATTCGTATCGTCGGGATTTCACGCCCCTTCGGGAGATAGATCGTCCACTCCACCGGTCCGCTCGTATTTCCACCCCTAAAGTCCTCGTCGATGTATAGCTTTTTCCCGTCTTGCTCGACCTCGGCCCGAAAATTCTCCGGCGGATGGACGTCGGCCTTCAACTCCACGCGGCCCTTTTTGCCGTCCGCGGCGCGGATGACGACATCCCCCGATACTCCGTCGATCTTTATCGTGGTGACACCCGAGAACTCCCATTGGTTTTTCTCGGCACACACCTCCACCACCCAAACACCAACGATACAAATCAACGCAATCCCTACCGTTATGTATCGCATCTTCTCCTCCTCATTTGGGACCCGCCCGGTGCTTCGGACAATTCACCCCGCCAACACCACACCCCTTACCACGTTTAGACGAGAAAGCGATCGATTTGGTTGCTGTCTTTTCCATGCGTTGGTGATTGCGATACCATTTTTTGACCTATGTCAATTTTCATCGGGAGGACGGGGCTCACGAGCCCCGATCGGTCTCGAACACGGCACCACTGGAGTCGGGGCTCAATACAAAGAGGGCGAACCCGGAAAGCGGGATTCACCCTCTTTTGCGGCAGACGATCTCACCGTACAGCCGGGAGGCGGCCGAGAACCGTCTATCCGTCAGTTTTTAAGGACTCGTGTTTTGGCCATGGCCGCGGGTCTATTTTGATCTTCTCGGTGAGAACCTCGATCCCTTTCATCAATTGGGCGTCGTGACCCTGTGACATCTCGACCGGATCGAGATCGACAATGATATCCGGGTGGACCCCAACGTTTTCGACGACCCAATTTCCCTGGCGGTCGTAAATCCGGTAATCCGGCGCGGTCAGTCCTCCACCGTCTATCATCCCGATAAACATCGACACACCGACCAGACCACCCCAGGTCCGTGTCCCGATGACGGGGCCCATCCCCTTGGTTTGAAACTCGAGGGGGAGCATATCACCACCCGATCCCGCCTGACGGTTTGTCAGGCACACGAGATGAGCGGTCGTCACGATGGCGGGGTCGGTTTGATCGTGTGAGTACCGGCGGGTCCAGTACGAGAGCAGTTTTTTGTCCAAACGCTGGAGAAAGATGTCCGGATCCAGACCACCTCCGTTGAAGCGGCCGTCTACGATAAGCCCCTTCTTGCGGCTCTGCGCGTAAAAATATTTGGGAAACTCGCGCGCCGCCCCAAGATACGTATCGGGAAGATGAATGTACCCGATCTGACCATCCGACGCCTTCTCGGCTACCATACGGTTGTGCTCCACCCAATCCAAATAACGGAGAGTCCGCTCGCCCCTCAACGGCTCGACCGTATACTCTTTGGCTTCTCTATCTGTTGGCTTGTCATTGACAAGAAGGGTCACCTGCTCGCCGGCCAGATCTTGGAAAAAGCTGTAGATGTTCCGGTCCGCGGTCACCTCCTGCCCGTTGACCCGTAGGAGGTAGTCGCCCTCGCGCACACCGACGCCGGGTTTGGAAAGCGGCGGTATGATCTCACGCGTCCAATCGGGGACCCGGTAGATCTTTTTGAACCGGTAACGGTTGTTTTTTGCGTCGACTTCCCAATCAACACCCAACATACCGACGTTCACCCGGTCGGCTCGACGACGCCTATCTCCACCATACACATATGTATGAGAGGTGTTGAGCTCTCCGATGAGTTCCCCCACGAGGTATCGCATATCCTGGCGGCAGGAAACGTGTGGAAGAAGCCTGCCGTATTTCTTTTTCATCGCATCCCAATCGAGCCCGTGCATTTCGGGCTCGTAGTAGAAATCCCGTTCCAATCGCCAGGCCTCGTTGTAAATCTGTCTCCACTCCGCCAATGGATCGAGACGCATTCTCAAGCCCGACAAATCGAGTGGCTCCCCAGCCGAATCTTCTGCGCTTGAATCGATGATTCCGATCGAATCTTCCTGCCGGTATACGATTTTTTTCCCGTCTGCGGAGAGCTCGTACCCGCCGATCCCGCTGATCACCGACTTTTCCTCGCGATCCTCGAATGAGAACCGGTAGAGATCCATCGGGCCGATCGACCGAAACTCGAACCGGTTGAAATCACCCTCGTTCTTGTTCAAATAGAAGAGCGCTTTCTCGCCCGCAGCCAATCTGCGGTAGTTACCACGCGGGAGCGGCAGCGCCTCAATCCGGTCTGCGATACCATCGAAATCGATCCTTATGTTTTTCGGCCCTTCTTTTTCGTTCTTCTCGTCCTCGTTCTTTGAGTCTCCGTCTTCTTCGATCTTTTCTTCATCGCTTTCGAAAGGAAGAACCGACTCGCCATCCGCCCTGAGCGTCACGCAGTAGATACCCGCGACCCTCTTGTACACGAGTTCCCATTCGAAATCACAGAATGTTGGATCAAAACGCCGGTTCGATATGAAAAATAAGTGCTCGCCGTCTCGGGAAAAAACGGGGCCAAAGTCGTTGAACAGACCGTTACTCACGCAATGGATGTCACCGGTATCGATCGAGTAGACATAGATCTTGTAAACCTGGTCGGCATCCATCTTCGAGTAAGCGATATACCGGCTGTCCGGCGACCACGCGAAATCGTAGATCGGCTTTAGGTCAAGCGATACGTCGACGTTTTCGTATTCCGCCTTGTCGACCTCGACGACCTTTTTGCTGTCGACATCGACGTAGTAACAACGGAGCGTCTGATCGGCAAAAGCGATCTTCTTGCTGTCCGGTGACCACCGGAGCGTGTGGCGGTACCCATTCTTGTGACGGGTCAACCTTACGGCTTCGCTCGCGCCCTTGGGGTCCACGAGATGAATCTCGTATTCCCCGTTCTTGTCCGACAGGTAGGCAATGGTCTTGCCATCGGGCGACCATACGGCATCCTTGTCGCGGGCACCGGGGTCTTTTGTGAGGTTTCTCGTCGGTCCTTCTTTTTGCGGAACGGTAAAGACCTCTCCACGCGCCACGATCAGCGCCCTCTTTCCCGACGGTGAGCAGTGGAACCCGGTGATATATCCATCGACATCTCTCATGTATGGACGGGTCTCCTCGGCGTCGGTCAGGATCTTAACGGGAACTTCGCTGGTCTTTGCCGTCGTTGTGTCGAGAAGCCATAGAGTCCCGCCAAGCTCGTAGACGATTCGATCCCCACCCTGGCTGGGTCGTCGGACATCATAATCCGTATGACGCGTCACTTGTACGATCTCCTTTGTATTCGTGTCATACGCATAGATGTTGAGCACCCGATCGCGGTCGGAGCTGAAGTAGATCTTGTTTCCGATCCACATCGGCATTCTATCGGTACCTTCGAACTCGGTCAGCTTTGTGTCCGTGTTCTTCTCAAAATCGAAAACGTAAAGATCTTGTGCGTTCCCGCCCTTGTACCGTTTCCAGGTTCTGAACTCTCGCGCCTCCCGGTTATAGGCGATCTTAGTTGCGTCCTCGAAGAAGCTGCCCTGCGCCGCCTCATGCAGAATGAGTTCTTCGAGTCCCGTCCCATCCGGTGATACAAGGAAGAGACGATCAAACCGGTTGAAGCTGTGTCGACGGGAACGGAAGAGTATTTTCCCGTTGGTGGGATGCCAACCGACAACGGCATCGAAACCCGGATGGTACGTCACACGGTTGATTTCACCCCCATGAACGCTCATCACATACACGTCGAAATTGCCATCGTACTCGCCTGTAAACGCGATTGTCTTTCCGTCGGGTGAGAATTTTGGAAATCGTTCCTCCCCGTCATGACCGGTTATACGCGTTGCGACACCTCCCTCGACCGGGACCGTCCAGATGTCCTCACCATAGACAAAGACGATGGTGTTATCGTGGACATCGGGGAACCTCATCAACGGTCTTTTCTCGGCCGCGGTGCTCGTCTGCAAGGGGCACACAAACAAGACCATCGCCAATACGCAAAGACCCGCACGCGCAAGTGGGCGCACGACATGCGGCGAACCCCGAAGAAATCGACTCATGGCTTGACTCCTTTCGACACAAACCATAACTGGATTTGTGGCAATTAGTTAACAACTTGACTTCAAGTAGCGCTCAAGGGTGTGGGGTGAGATGCGACACCGGCGGGTCGTTCCCGACGGCGATTTGCTTTTACCTTTGCGTACGGAGGTCGGGAGAAAAGGTTTCCAGGTGGAAACCGGCGAGGAGCTATTTCAAGACCACCATTTTCCTGGTTTGCGTGTAGTCCTTTGTCACCAACCGGTAGAAATACACGCCGCTCGATACCAACTCACCCGAGTCATTCCTTCCGTCCCATTCGACGACGAATCCTCGCGAACGGGGTGTTTCTACGTCGTCGACCAGCGTCTTCACCAGCTGACCCGCCACGTTGTAGATTCTCAGCGAGACGTGCGAAGGTTCTCTTATCGAATACGAGATTCTAGTTTTTGGATTGAATGGATTCGGAACGTTTTGTCCAAGCTCGTTTGTGTAACGAGCCACGTCACCCACGTCGGTTGGGTCATCAATCTCATTGTCCAGCCACCTCAAGATACTGAGCATGTGTTTCACCCTATCCACCGGTAACTGCACACGATCGTCATGAATTTCGTGGTAGCTGAACCCTGACACGACGACCCGAGCCGTGTCTCCCACCGAGTTGGGTGTCACCTGCGTAAGCACCGAGCCATAACTCGATTGCCCCGAGTAGCTCATGGCCATCTCCGATGCACCCAACGATTCGAGGACATCGAACCTGTTTATCGCGGGGCACCCACCATGCACGACCAGTGTGTCTGGTCCGGAAGGGTTATCAAAACACTTCCCGGGCTCGCCGATGACGGGCGGTGAAACCGGCTGCCCAAGAACTACGTGATCCTCACCGACCACGTCGAACTGTAAATAGGTTCCCCTGAGGTCTACAGCACCCGCCCCTGTCAGCGTGATCCACTCGGAACAGATATGGTCACCCGATATGTAAAGCCCGCCGCCGTCGGGATGCTGATCGAGGAACTCAAAGAGCATCCCAAAATCATCCGACTTCTCCGGGCTCCCCGTTCCATCTCCGATCAAACCCGAAGCGAGAGTGCCGGAGTTCCAAATGATCTTGCGATAGCAACCCAGCTGCGCGAGGACGTCAACGACTCGCGCGCCCGGCCCGTTCCCCGTCAGGGAGGCCGGTGCTCTAACGTCGTACCGGTCGGGCACGATGTCCAGCGCTTTGAATGCCGAATCGTAGTATGGTTGCGCCCCTCCACCGTCGAAATCGTCGACGTATAGAATATCAGTTGCGCCGTTCAGCCCGTTTGCCGGTAGACACGTGACCTCTATGGAGGCCGACCGCGCTTCCGCCTCTGTCTCGACCGTCCCCACCGACTCTACCCAGAAGTTTGTGTTACCGTTCGCGTCGCGCGCCGAGAAGTAGTACTCGATCGTATCCCCGGGTGTATAGAGCGAGTCGTTGAGATCGACACAGTACTGTCCGTCCCGTTTCGAACCATACTGATCATACGAGAAGTCACACCGGAGTACCGTCCACCCCCCGGACGACACCACGACGGGCCATCTATCGAGAGATCCCGAGACCGTCGCCCCCGATTTGACCGGTGATACATCGCGGATGTGACAGTACACGGCGGGACCGCTCTGTGGATCACCGGGAACGTGATCGTCGATGCCCACACCGGGATGCGAGACGTATACACATGCGGAGTCACCGGGAAGAACGTCGGGATTACCCACCGTGAACAGGTCTAGGGCCGCATCGATCCGTACGGTGCCCGTTGTCGTTCCATCCTCGGCAAAATTGTCCTGAAAGAGCTCCAACGATGCTGAGTACCACACAGGATGAGTCCACACCGGCCCCCTGGTGTCGATACGGACAACCCGCACATTGTCAAAGAGCGGTGCGTGACTGTGACAGTCCCCATCACCGTATATCCCGCAGTACCACCCACAGAGATCCAACGCCTGGAGCGACACCTGAATCTGATCCGCGTCGGCGTCGATGAGATGTCCGAATTCGACGGACTCGCGGAACCAGTCCTTGGCCTCACCATAACCTACCATCGCAGAGATCCTCTCCCACTCCCTGTCCGGACACCCCTCTTTTATGGAGCGTACCGCATACGAATAAAACACGAGGTTGTCGACCGGAAGGTCTCTATAGACGTCGAACTCGAGTCGTGCGCTCGCGGCGGTCGAAGGAACCGGTATGCCAAGTTCGTCCTCGGTCCAGTCGATCGGCGGCGACCAGATCTCATTTCCGAGATATAAACCATCGGCGTTCCGGAAGGGTACCGCGGTCTGTTCGGGATGCCCCCCACAGCCATAGTCGGCGGTCGAACCGTTGATGAACGCCCAGACCGACGATATGTTGGCAAAGCAAGGATCCTCCTGAAGAAGCGTCTCCCCGGGATAGAGCCCGCTAAAATCCCCGTAAGGGTCAACCGTAAAGCCGGCAACCCAATGCCCGTCATTGGTCCGGTGCGCTCCTACCGGTTCGAACTCGAAATTCTGGAAGTCGATGATCCCGGTGTCATCCTTCAAGACGAGGCTGTCGATGATCACCGCACCATCGGTGTTCTCGAACCCATCCTCGTCC
The DNA here is from genome assembly GCA_020352495.1 of Candidatus Latescibacterota bacterium. Taxonomy (GTDB): domain Bacteria; phylum Krumholzibacteriota; class Krumholzibacteriia; order WVZY01; family WVZY01. The sequence goes on along the minus strand of CP070677.1, from coordinate 2,745,291 downwards.
GACCATGCACCGTCCGTTGTTACGCGAAATCGTACCTGGACCGAGTCGCCAAGCACGCTATCGGGAAGGACCCAGTTCTCGTGAGCAAAACCTTTTTTGTCATAGAAATCATTCCAAGGCGGGCCGGCAAGCAACGGTACCCAGGCGTTATTTTCATCGCGGTACTCTACATATATCCGGTCTTCCCAGGGTTCGACATCCCAGCGGATGATATACGCAAACTCGACATCACTCACGCGCGGAAACGGGAGAGAAGAAAACGTCTGGCGCCAACTATTACCGTAGCCCGGGAGGCTGACCCAACTGCAGTACTCGCCTTGGCCGGCCGCATCGACCCCGCACCACATCGACCGCGTTCCCTCGAGCACGATCAGGTGACCCGTGTCGCCGCCGTCCAGCTCGATCGCGTCGGCGACGTGAAAAAACGTATCTTGTTGGGATGTTTCGTCGACGCCGACCCAACCCTCGGTCGATGGTGATCCCCCTTGATCGAACGAGTACGTCGCCAAAACAAATGTGTCGAGAACCGCAGAAGTCCTGCGTGGGAGCATTCCGGACTCGATCGAGGACCTATCGCTCTCGTGGGTGCCGACATAGACACGCTGGATCGGTGTTGATGATCGTGCCCTCGCACGCGCAACGACGTTTGCCACGCCAAAAAAAGTGGACAGGCACAATACACCAACGACTAGCAAACGGAGAGCCCGAGAAGCTGCTGCAGACGTCATGTGTGAATGACCCTTCGTCTCGGTATGGGATTGGAACCAGTGGGCGTTGATAAAACCATAACACGCCGACAACGGCCCAGGCAATATGCCGTTTGACGTTTGGACTTATGCTCCGATCCAACCCAACCCGGTGTGGAACAAACAACAATCGATTGGTTACCCCGCCCTTGTGCGCGACGGCGACCGACACTGCTCGTCGTCCTAATTGATTGAAAATATTGGACAAACATGTTATCATTGTGATGATGTTAGACCGTTAGGACCCGGCAATCCACGAAACCACGCGCTTTGCGGCGTCTGCCCTGCCGATTCCTCAACGACTGTGTCTCTTCACGAACTTCGACAAAATACCCCGGGGGTAATTCGATGTCCGGTCATGTTGGAAGATATCTCTTCAACGCCGTGAGTCGACGGATTGGGCCCCTTGCCATGTTTTTGTTCGCGGTCACAATCCCATTGTCCTCGTTCGCACAGGATCAGATGCCCCGTGAGTTTAGACGTGAACTTGCGAGAAAGAAGGCAGAACGATTCGAACGGTTGCACCTAGCCGGGATTACTCAGACGGCGAGCCAAGCTGACTACGACGTGAAGTACTATGACCTCGACCTGGACATCGACCCGGTTGCGGAGATCGTATCCGGCACTGTGACGATGACCGCCGAAGTAGTGGCAGCGTCACTGAAGACCGTCGACGTGGATCTCTTGAGCAACATGACCGTCTCCCAGGTTTCCGATCCGGTTGGACCGCTCGGGTATTCGCACGTAGGTGACATTCTCACCGTGACGTTGTCTACCACGCTTACCCTTGGTGAGACGTTTACGATTTTTATCGATTACAGCGGTACTCCGAGCGCTTCATATGGCGCGTTTGGGTTTGATTCTTATGGCGGGCAAGACATGATTTGGAGTCTCAGCGAACCCTATGGCGCACGGAGCTGGTGGCCCTGCAAAGACATTCCCGCCGACAAGGCGGACTCCGTCGACATCCACATCACCGTCCCCGACCATTTAATCGTCGCGTCCAACGGCACACTGGTCAGCGAAGTCGACAACGGATCGACAAAAACCTACAACTGGCATGAGGGCTACCCAATCACAACGTATCTCGTTTCGGTGGCCATTCATCCGTACACCATGTTCTCGCACTGGTACCACCACTCCCCGACGGACTCGATGGAGGTCGCATACTACGTGTTTCCCGACCACTACGACGCCGTACAGGCAACCTATGCGCTCACCGTTCCCATGATCGAGGTCTTCGCGGGACTTTTTGGTGAGTACCCGTTTCTGGAGGAGAAATACGGTCATGCCGAGTTTACATGGGGCGGTGGGATGGAACACCAGACGATTACGAGCCTTGGAGGGTGGAGCGAGTACCTGATCGCGCACGAGCTGGCGCACATGTGGTGGGGCGATATGATCACATGCGATAGTTTTCACCACATCTGGCTCAACGAGGGATTCGCCACGTATTCCGAAGCGCTTTGGTCCGAGGTCACCTACGGAATGGATCAGTACCATCAGGATATGGAGTACGCGAAATATCTCGGCTCGGGCACGATCTATGTTCCCGACCCGAGCGATTTTGGGAGGATCTTCCACTCGGGTCTCTCCTACAACAAGGCCTCATGGGTGCTTCACATGTTGAGACACGTGGTCGGCGACAGCACGTTCTTTTTGATACTGCAGACATACTACGCCGACACCCGTTATCAGTACGGCACGGCGACAACCGAAGAGTTCAGGGATCTGTGTGAGGCGCTATCCGGTATGGATCTCGATTGGTTTTTCCACGAGTGGATATACGAGGAGTACTATCCGATGTACAGTTACAATTGGAACTCGACTCAGTCGGCCAGCCAGTACGAGATCGCGCTCACAATCGATCAACTCCAGACCAACTACATCTTCAAAATGCCCATCGATGTCAAGGTGGTGACACCGGTCGGTGACACAACACTCGTGGTGTGGGACAGCCTGGCAACACAGAGCTTTACATTGGTAGTCGACGACCGGCCGCTTGGCGTCCGGCTCGATGAAGACGAGTGGATCTTGAGAAGTGTCGAAGAACCGATCATCAGCCCAACGTTTCACCGGGGAATCCTCGTTGTCAACGGCGTGGATTTCGATGTGTACGGATCCGAAATCTGGACCGCTTACGAAGACAGTGTGTTCTGGGGAAGTCATGATATCACGTTCTGGGATTGTTTTGACGAAACGGGCTCCGGGTATCCCGCAAATCTTCCTCCGCCGATCGGACATGGGGAAGTCCCTGGTGATTCGATCAAACAGTTCTCCACCGTTGTTTGGGTCGGCAACCACTACAACGGTGACCTGAGCAAATGGTCAAACAGCCCCATTCTTCCCTACCTCGAGGCGGGAGGTAACGTGCTCCTCGTGACACGAAGAGGTCAAAGCTTTATCACTGAGCCACTCCGCGACTACCTTGGAATCACCTGGCGGGAGAACACGAACAACACCCTCAACAACTGCGTAGCGACCTACCCCGGCCTCAACGACATGAGCCTGATAAGTACCCAGAATTACTGCGCGGTGTTCGACACGTCACTGGCCACTTCGGAGAGCACACTTCTCCTCAAGGAGACTATCTCGTTCTCTACACACCGGGGGCTGGGGGTCTGGCGAGAGCCGGTCGGCGGCGGTACGGACAGAGCGGACGGCGCGCAGTTTGTTTTCATTAGCGGGCGTCCTTACCGATGGAATCATGATCAACTCCGCGCAAACGTCGAGTTTATTCTCGGTAGTTGTTTCGGTGAACCGTACATCCCCTCCGGCATCGTCACGCGTCAACCCAAATTCCAGTTTGGTCTGGGACAGAACTACCCAAACCCGTTCAACCCCGAGACGAGAATACGGTTCACTCTACCCGAGAATGGCCTGGTTACACTTCGCGTATACGATGTGTCGGGTCGATTGGTGAAAACCGTCGTCGCCAAAGAGATGCCTGGCGGAAGTCATACGGTCACGTGGGACGGTACGAACAATTCGGGCGAGTCGGTCGCCTCAGGCGTTTATTTTTACAGACTCAGCGCAGGAGAGCGAATCGCTACCCGAAAAATGGTGCTGCTTCGATAAGGACATTTGTCCTCCCACTTTCGCTTGAACGGGGTGTTTGAGTTCGATAGCCTCGAACCATTGCACCGCGGTTAAGCGGACAGAGAAGGAGGACGCAATGGCTCGGACTCAAACGGAGCGTCTAAGGGAGAAGACGAGCGAGCGGCAGTTTCTCTACGAGCTGGAAAGAGATTTTGAGTTAGCACCTGCGACGTCGCGGGCAGTGTTGGACGCGGCGAAGCAGGTGCTTCTGTCATCAGGGCGGAACGGAGGGGTGAGAGAAGGTCAGATATGTGTGACCGCGGTGAGTGTGGACGAGCCGGCAGGCAAGCCACTGGGGGCGATGAAAAAGGTCGGGGTGGTTTTGACGATGGACGGCGGGCTAGAGGATTTGGATGTGATGGCGCGGTATGGGGCGACGAGATTACGTCGCCTTCGTTTGGTGCGGATGGCGGAGGAAGCGGTGGAGCAAGGGGGCGTATTGACGCAGGAGGATCTCGCACGGCTGGTGCAGACGGATGTTCGAACGATCCGACGGGACGTGGCGGCGATTCGAGGGGAGGGGGTTTGGGTACCGACGCGCGGGATGGTGAAACAAATGGGCCGTGGGCAATCGCACAAGGCGAAGATCGTCGAGCTGTATTTACGCGGGATGACGTACTCGGAGATCATGCGTCGAGCTCGACATAGCGCGAGCGCGATCAAGCGGTACGTGGAGAGCTTTGGGCGGGTGGTGGTGTTGTGGGAACGCGGGGTACGATGTGCAGGGGAGATCGGCTATGTGCTTGGCGTGAGTGAACGATTGGCAGAGGAGTATCTTGAGCTTCGAGAGCGTTATTGGGGAGAAGCCTGCCGGGATCGAATCGACGAGATTGCGAGGCAGGTGCGTCGGATCCTGGGCCCCAACGGGGCCGAAAAAGGGGGTTCGTGATGAGGACGCTCCCGGATCGATACAAGACGGTGGGCCGTCGGGATTTTGCGTCCGCCGTCGAGCACATGCTCGAGACGGAGTTTAAGCTCGTGGGTAGCCATCGGGTGATCCGGATGATGGTGGAGCGTATCATGGAGTTACACCGGGAGTTTTTCCCCGAGACGAAGCACCAGAGTCCGGGAACGATTTTGTGGGCGACGACGAAGGCGGGAGAGGGGTCAAAGGTCAGCTGGGGAAAGCGCGCCGAAGAGTACGGGGTCCAGATGGTACGGCTGCCGTTGGTGACGAAAGCCGAGATCGAGTCACGGATGGTCGGGGGCTCGGGACGGGATCCGAAGCAAAATCGGAGGAAGGAGTTTCGAAGAGACATGGCGACGGCGGTGCGTTTGCTCCAGAGTGCTGCTGAACAGGGCGGACTCCTCAGTGGCGCGGAGTTATCGGTACTGATGAACCGAACGCTCAGTAAGGTTCAGGATTATGTTCGCACGTACGAAGAAGAAACTGGCGAGGCCCTTCCGCTCAAAGGATATGTCTTGGACATGGGCAGTTCGCCGACCCATAAAGGGATCATCTGCCGGAAGTTTGAAGAAGGGATGAGTCCGCCGGATATCGCTAGAGCAACGGGTCATGGCTTGGGCGCTGTCGACAACTACCTGGGAACGTATAGTAGGATCAAAGTGCTTCTGAGAAAGGGCTTCGATGTCGAGACCATCGCCCAGGTCACGGGGAAGGCGCCGCGGACTGTGGCGCAATACTTGGTCATCGTCGAGGCCTATCATCCGACGCTACTGAAAAAGAGCCATCGAGACTGGTTGGTGAGACGCCGAAAAAAAATCGGCGCCAACAGGCGTTTACCGGCGGAATCGGTAGAACCAGTGATGAAGGCTCTTAACGAAAAAACATCTCGGAAGAAAAGGTCTGGAAAATGACCAGAAATCAGTCACCGGACAAATGTCCTAAGAGTCGGTAGTGTGGAAGAGGCCGACGTTTTGAGCGTGAGCTCATCTGCTAGTTCTTCTGCTAATACGCATATGGTGTGATGGGTTCGCATGAGAAAGAACGACCCATAATAGAAGAATTAAAAGCGCCCGAATCTGTTGCCAGAACACTAAGTAACGTTTTCTCATTCACTTTCCGCATCCTCGTTATTC
>CP070677.1:2735361-2739306 GCA_020352495.1 Candidatus Latescibacterota bacterium | reverse complement strand
TGATCCCGTTCGTAACCGAGTCTCCGATACGATATAGAAGCTGAGTAAAGGCGGGATTCAAACCGATATGATAGAACATCGGAACAAAAATCGGTGCCATCACGACCCATTTCGCCGAACCACTCCCAATAAACAGGTTCATAAAGAGCGTCACGACGATGAAACTCACAAACAAGGGAATCCCCGAAAACCCCGTTGACTGCAGCATTATGGCGCCTTTGATCGAAATGATCTGATCGAGCTGCGACCATTGGAAAAGTGAAACGAACTGGGCTACCACAAAGATCATCGCAATGTACGGTGCAAGATCACGGACACCGTCTATCATAAAGTGGGCAGCGTCTCCCGATTTCTTTATGGTTCCGACAATCTTCCCGTAGACATACCCCACTACTACAAAGAGGAAAAATAGGATTGGGACCAGACTCTTGAAAAAGGGAGACCTCATGAATTGTGCAGGATCCGGGTGTCTCAAGATTCCGTTGGCCGGAACGATCGTTAATGAAATGACAAAGAGATAAACAAGCCCCGCAACGGTGGCCCACACGAGCCCAGTTTTCTCTCTGGATGTTAGAGTTTTTTCTGTTGTTTCTTCCTTCCCCGTCAGCTCGTATCTATCACACATTGGAATCGTGTATTTTCGGGCTACAAATGTCCCGACAACAGCAAGAACGAGGGTGGCTACGATCATGAAATACCAGTTACACGTCGCAACCACCTCCGCGCCCGGTTCAGTGGCGCCGTAGATCTCCGTCGTAATCGCTGCGAGCAGCACATCTGTCCCAGCGGGTATCAGGTTCGCGGTGAAGCCGGCGGTTGCCGCCGCATAACCCAGAACGAGCCCTGCGAGAGGGTGTTTTCCCATTCGTTTGAAAATTATCGCGGCGATCGGCGGAACAACGACGATTCCGGCGTCCGATCCGATGTTTCCGCAGGCACCCGCCACAATAATGACGGGGATAACAAACCAGGAAGGGACTCGCCCGATGACCGTTCTGATAAATGCCTCGAGGTAGCCGCTCTTCTCGGTGATCGCAACACCCATGAGCATGACAATCACGAGTCCCAACGGGGCGAAATGAGCGAAGTTGGTGACCATTTTCTCCAAGAAGTCCTGCAATCCGTGCGCGGAGAAAAGGTTTATCGCCACAACGGTTTCCCCCGTTTTGGGATCCACCGCGGACCATTTCATGAGACCGGCGAGCAGTGATGTAAACACCACGATCACGCACAGGTAGACAAACAGAATGAGGGGATGAGGAAGCTTGTTCCCCACTCTTTCGACGAATCTGAAAAACTTTTCCATTATTCCCTCTTGGGTCTCCAAAAGCTGGGACAATAACAGATTCCCAGCTTTGTTGCAAGCGTGGGAATTCGAACGAATATGACCTCAGGGGGAATGGTAACGACGTGAGGATATCTCGGCGAAAGCGCCGCCGATGTCGCTTAACAGCCACCGGTAAAAGCTGGAGCCTCAAACAAAGAAGGGGGAGCGACGCCCCGTCCGGCGTGGATTACGACAAACCTTGCACGGTCCTTGGCGTCCGTTCCAGATCCCGCAAATATTCCACCGCTTCGTCTACCGTGTCGAAGGTCGTAAACAACATAAGCAGCCGCGTGACGGAAAGGATACTGTGGATTTTGTCCGTCACGTTGGACAACACCAGTTCGCCACCCGCATTCTTCGCGCTCGTGAGGGCGCCGATCAACATGCCGACACCCTGGCTGTTCGCCCAGGGCACGTTGCGGAGGTTGACGATGATGCGCTTCTTGCCTTCGTGCAGCAGTCCGCCAACAAACCGCCGAAATATCTCCGAATTGGGGCCACCGACCAGTTGCCCTTCGATGTTCACGATTACGGCACCGTAGACTTCCCGTGTTTTGAGCTTCATGATCTTGCTCCTCCCTGACCCGTCCGGACCGCATTTGTCGTGCGTGTCACCGTCAACGCGCCTGTACCTATTATTACTCCCCAGGGTCAGTAAAAGTTGCATCATCCTCGATGGCCACGCCACGGTCTGAACCCAGGCTCCGAGACGACCCGGCCTCCAGGGCCCGAGAAATCCGCTGTGAGTGTCGGTTCCACAGGTTTCGTGTCCGTATGTTATACTATGGATAGACCCCCCCTCTCAAACCAGGAGGTATCGTTAGAACCTTTTCTCAAACCAGGAGGTTAGGAATGCCACCGAGACCCCTGACAAAGGTGGCCGTGCGTCTTGCGGCCGCAGCGATCTCCATGGTGTGTATTGCGTTGTTGGTTTTGCCACCCGCCGATGCCGGTAGGACCCAAGTCGTCACTCCCCCTTCACCTACGCGACTGGGTCCGGGCGGATCGCTCGATCCGTTGTCTCCCGGTGTCACGCTTCGCCTACCGCTCAAGGGCGCGGTTGGCGAGGAGATGACCCCACCCCCATCGCCAGTTCCCGTTTATGCCGCGCAGCCACCGGACACCTATGTGGTGGCGGATTACACCTTTGAAGGGTTGGTTGGGCCCGATCCGGAGGGATGGACCTCGATCGACATGACCGAACCCGTGGCCGGACCGTTCTTTCATGTGGATACGGTCATGGTACCCGTTGGTGGGGGCATTCAGGCGATGTGGTGTGGTGCGCATCCCGACAGCACGACGGAACCGTTTTGCGAGTACCTCTGTCTCCCTGGGTACGGCAATAGCTGGTCCGAAAACCTCGAGACCCCCGATGGATTTGGTGTGACGGGAGACGTAACGTTTTCGTTTGTTGCCAATTGGGATACCGAGCCGGGTTACGATTATGTGTATGTCGAGTATCTCGGCACGGGCAGCCTGTGGCAGAATCTCGATACGATCGACGGGATTGGATCAAACGTCCCATTGTCGTACAACATCCTTGCGGCGAACCACGACGGAACGATCAAGTTCCGGATCCGTTTCGAGTCCGACTCGGGTTGGTCCGACGAGGACTGCATCTACGATACGGATGGGGCGATCCAGCTGGACAACGTCACTGTATCGGATGGGACCGGGCCGATCCACTTCGAGAACTTCGAAGGCGAAGCGGTGGGGGCGACCGAAACCGACGATGGTGTTTGGGTCGCCACATCCGGGGCGACCGAAGGTTTTGGCGACTATGCCGGTCTTTTTGACACGGGTGATCTCCATATCGACTGTGTCAACGGCCGGTCGTACGCGTGGGGTTTCTTCAAGGACTCGCCCGATACTTGGGGGTGCAACCCCGGTTTGCGACCCGTCGTGCCCTATGGTCACGATGGACTCTATCTCCAAAACGAGATCTGGTCGCCTGCGATCGATATCACCCAGGATATCCATGGCACGCCGATCCCCCCGACGGCTTCAAAGGTCCAGCTCGAGTTCTCCGCGTACCGCGATCTGTACTTCTATGACAACGCGGTGGTTTACTATATTCAGATCGGGTCGATTATCCCGGGAGTGATCTGTCCGTCGCTCGATTGGGTGAACCCCAACTGGCTCTTCTATGGCGGAAACAAGGAGTGGACGACCCACCGGCTGGACATCGGGGGCTCGATCGATCCGAGCGCCGATGAGATACAAATCGCGCTGGGGGCGTGGGACGCGCATTCGTTTTGTATGGGTATTCCCGAGTGTGACATGTGCCACACGATCGCCCCGATGTTCGATGACGTCCGTGTGCTCCGCCTCGATCCAAAAGGCCTCCAGTGGAGCGCCTACCCCGAGGATATGTTCCACGACAGCTTCCCGTCGGACGGTTCGACCACCGGTTTTGTACGGATGGACACGGGCCGCGAGGTTCAGAATCCACCCGTATCGGTCGCTCCCGGTGACTCGGCCGTGGTCAAGGTGTGGGATGATGTGGACAGTCTGATGAACGAGGCCTCGACGGGGACCCCCGCCGTTTACGTCCATGTTCGTTCTTCCGGTGGTCAGTTTGGCCCGGCCGTGCTGGGTGAGAGAACACCCTATCTTTC
>CP070677.1:2712075-2735261 GCA_020352495.1 Candidatus Latescibacterota bacterium | reverse complement strand
GACGGCTGTTGATCCTCGCTGGTTCCGCGCAACGGGTCTGGGTCCCCCAATAGCCCCGGCAAAGTGCGTCAACCCCAACAAAAAAGGCCGACCGGCGACCGGTCAGCCTTTTTCTCCCAACTCGTATGACGAGCCCTAGCTTTCCTTCTTTTTGATGAGTTCGGCGCGTGGCGGACGAAGCTTCTCGAAATTGGCCGATGAAATCACATAGTACCACTTTGCGAATCTCGCATTGAGTTCGGACGCTCTTGTCCGAGATCGGTTGACCTTTGTGCGCCACTGTTGGTGCGCGTCGTGCAGATTCTTATTCGCAAAATCATCGTCGGTCCACAGACTGTCTGCCTTGTTTAAGAAGTTGGTGTTCTCGGGGCTGGGGGGTTCGGGAAAAAGCGCCTCTTGGAATCGAACCGTGACAAAAAGATACCGGTTTTCACCAGAAGCAACGGCCCCGCCCTCATCGGATTCCATCCCTGCAGTTACCGCCATACCGGTCCCGTAGACAACCTCGCCAAAACGCAACGTGTAGGCCAAGCCATCTTTGGTCCGAGCCTGGACTTCTCCTTCGTTCGACAACAACCGACCATCACGGGAGAAATAGTATCCCTTTCCCTGAAGCGATAGCATCTCGGCCGTGCCAATCCTCAAGCTATCGGCGGACCTGGTAAGCGTCGCGGTCAAACCCTCCGGTTTGGGCCTGACACCCTCGATTCTCAGATCGTCCAACCCCGACAGGAGATTATTGAGTTTGGTTTTGTCAATCTCTTGATCCTCGCGCAACCCCGGTGTGGTCCAGTCCTCTTGTTTCACGAGGACGATCACATCCCCCTCGTTTACCCGTCCCGTCTGCTCGTTGATCGAATAATCCTTGAGCGTTATGTTATCGAAATCGTCCTTAGCCGCCTCGAGAAGGTCCGTTTCGATCCAGTCGGTGAATTTGGTCGAGATATCGAGATCCATCCGTGCGGCATAGACACGCTTCTGATCCGGCACACGAACAAACCGAAGATCCTCCCGGCCCTCTACCGTATTCCCGACAATGAAATCTGCGAGCAAGACGTCGTTTTCGCCTTTGACCGTCACGCGCTGGCCACGTCCTTTGAGGCTCAAAGCGTTTTCGTCCAGCGGGTCGATCACCCCACACGCCTCGTGATCGGCGACGTTGTTCGAGCGGAAATCATCTTTCTTTATCCCGATGATCCCAGCGGCGGTTTCGGCAAGCCGATCTTTGGCGTCTGCCGGATAGTTGTGGTGCGAGGGAATCGTCCACCTCCCTTCCGAGAACGTCACCTTGAACGGAAGCGCAGAACCCGTTGCTTCGTCAAAATCGATCACCTCGAGAGTCTGTGCCGCGTTGGGATCGATGAACTCGGGAAAGAACGGTTCTCCCTGATCCAGAAAAGAATCCGGGGTTATCCGTTTCGGAGCCGTAATCATGGCAAGCACGGCGAGTACGACAGCGACAACACAGAAGACAATTGTTTTTCTTGTTTCACTCATTGCTTACCCCCTCAACCTCCTTGCGGCCGCAGCTCCCTCTTTCTCGCGTTTTCTGCGGCGGACGAACACCAGGATGCCGACCAAAAATACCGGTATTGGTGGAACAAGACCGGCGAGCATCTTTATATTGCTCTGGATGGCCCGTATCTGCGATTCCATGTTCTCCTTGCTTCGCTGGATCTTGGCGTCCTTTTTGGCGGTGATATTGGTCTTCATCGCTTCGAATCGTCTGGACTCTACCTCCTGGAGGTTTCTCGCCATGATTTGCTTTGTTTGCGAGTCCAGGTCGGTCCGCTGTCGAACATACGTCACCTTCTCATCGAGACGCCTCTGCGCTTCCGCGAGTGCCCGTTGGGCTTCCGCCTCGGCCTCCTGCTCTTCCTGGGCACGACGCTCGACATACTCGCGCGTCCGCGACTCGACCGTCTCGAGCGTCCGGTGTTTCACTCGCCGTTTTCTCAGAGCAATAAAAGAGTCGTCCCCCACGAGCAAGTCGATACAGTTGAGAAAAAACGATACATTGTCAAAATTGAGCCCCTCGATCCCGCGTTTGCGGATTTCGAAGAACTGGTTCGACACAAAATCGAGATCCCCGATGACGATGACGTTGACGTTCTTCGGCGTCTCCGCGCTGTCGGCTGGCGCCGCGCCACCAACGACATGCGCGGCAAGTGTGTAGTCATTCCTCGTAGGGAAGTGTTGGAGACCTCTCGTGACCAGCTGAACACCAAAAAACGACCGTTGAACGAGCTGGTCATAGCGGGCGGCCCCCGAAACCATTCCCGACTTGACGAGAGTCTCAAAAGAATACGGCGAGCCCGGAGCTTTCTCGATCGTTCCGGGGAAGAGGAGCACGAGTTCCTGAAGCCCCTGTGTGACCTCGTAGCTCGGATTAAAGGAATTTGGATTCTTGTTCCCCGCTCCCACAAAGACGACTTCGGGGGGAAGGTTGGCCAGTTCCGGGTGCGGGTTGTAGGCGTCCCAAATGATCTGTTGCGTGTTCCACTGGACCCCCAACTCGCGCAACAGGCCGTTGATATCCCCCTTTGGCTCGGGCTGCGGCCCCTTATTTCGCATAAACGGGTTCACATTGGCGCCGCTCTCCTCGGATGGCGAGAGCGCGATGTCAATGATGGGCAGCGGATCTACCACGAGAAGCGATGGGTTGCCCGCTTCGATGTATGCGCGCAGGTTGTCCATCTCCGCCTGAGACAGCGAGGACGGAAGAGCCACCAGCAAGCCATCCAGCTCGTCGGTGATGGCTTCCTTGGCCGATATCTGAACGACTTCGTACTGTTTCTTGAGTTCCTCGACTACCGGCCAGCTCGGCTGGCTCTGAAACGTATTGAAATCAAAACCGCCAAAGAGCTTGACCTGTGTGTTGATCACGCCAATCTTCTTTCTTTGGGTGCGCGCCACTACCCTGATGCTCCTCGCCAGCTCATACTCCGTTGGCAATCCACGGTCAAAGAATGGGATCACATCTTCTTCCGCGCCACAGGTGAACGCGACACCCATAAACAACTGTGAAGTTTGCACGCGCCCCCCAACAACGGGCACCTCCACGGGGACGATTCCAAACGTCTCCCTCGCTTCCCGGGCTTCCTCACTAAACGGCTCCGTGTCCTGTATGATTACCTGGACCTTTTCCCCCGCCACCGAATCGATTACTCTGAGAAATCCGTAGAGATTTGCCCGAGTCTGAAAGAACGGGTTGGGGACATCTTTGCTCAGGTAGGCCTGGACGAACACCCTCCGGTCGTTTGGGATTTCTTTGACGAGGTTACGTGTTTCCTTCGAGAGCGAGTGGAGCCTGCCCGCGGTGAGATCCACCCTGAGACTCATCCGGCCGACCAGCACATTAAAAGCAACAACGGCGACAACCACCGCCACGGCTCTCGCGGTGTGGTGTATCCACATTTTGTACCCGTCTGCTTCCTGCGGCCAGCTTCTCCGGCTGAGAAAAACAACGTTGAGATACAACAGCGTCGCTGTTGTCGACACAAAGTAGACCAAGCCCGACAGACTCACCACGCCACGGGCAAAGTCGCCAAAGTATTCGAAAACGGTCAGAGGCGAAGCCAGATTCTCCGCGGACCGGCCGAGGACTCCCAGGATTGACCCGAGGTGGACAAAGAGCGAGCATAATACCGCTCCAAGGATAAAGGCGATGGTCATGTTCGGACTCAGCAACGAGGCGAGCATCCCGATCGAGATGAAAGTCGCGCCAATCAGCCAGTATCCAGCGTAGTTCGCGACCATCAGCCCGAGATCCGGGTTCCCGAGCCAGAACAGAACGATGAGGTGGCTGAGCGATAGTAGAAGAGCCGCCGTGTAGATCCCGAGCGTGGAGAGATATTTGCCGATTACGATCTCGAGATCGGTTGCCGGAAGCGTCAAAAGAAGCTCGTCGGTTCCCTGTTTCCGCTCATCCGCCCACACACCCATCGTGATCGCCGGGACGAAGAACATCAGCAGAAACGGAAACATCACGTTGAGCTGATCGAGATTCGCCAAGTTATTGAGGAAGAATCGTTCTTGCCAGAACGCCGCGGCTGCGCTCAGAAAAATAAACAGCGTGATGAACACGTATCCGGTCGGATTGCTGAAATAGAGCCGGAGATCGCGCTTGCACAGCGCCTTGACAACCGTGAAGTTAATCTTGTTCCCTGTCATTTTCACCCACTCTCCCCGCAATTGAGCCGCTGGGATTCCCATAGTTGGTCATCCGGTAGAATGGCTCTTCGAGCGACCCGTCTTGCTTCAATTCGTCTGGTGACCCGTCGTAAATCAACTTGCCCTCGTGAATAAGAAGCACCCGGCCACTCACTGCGACAACTTCCTGCAAAATGTGCGTGGAAATCAAAATCGTCTTGGTGAGCCCCAACACTTTGATGTTCTGCCGAAAGTCGCGGATCTGGTTGGGGTCGAGACCCGCCGTGGGCTCGTCCATTACAAGGACATCGGGATCGTGGAGCAGAGCCTGCGCCAGTCCCACTCGTTGCCGGTATCCCCTGGAGAGCTTACCAATCGGCTTCTCCAGCACGTCACGAATCGCGCACTGTTCGATGACGACGTCGAGCCGTTCCCGGAGCTTGTCCGGATCAATACATCGGGCCTCGCCAAAAAACTTGAGCAGACCAATCGGGGTCATATCGTTGTAGAGTGGCCCGTTCTCCGGGAGGTATCCCAGCCGTTTGGCCGCTTCCAGCCTGTCATCGATGACATTGAACCCGGCGATTTCCGCCGTTCCCGCACTCGGCGCCAGAAACCCGCTCAGGATCCTCATCGTCGTCGATTTCCCCGCTCCGTTTGGACCAAGAAAGGCCACGATCTGTCCCTGTGGAATCGAGAAGCTCAGATCATTGACGGCGACAAAGGGCCCGAAGTACTTGGTGATCCCCTTTGCCTCGATCATGATTTTGGATGGAGTTTCTCCCATAACCTTCCCCTGCAGTCTTGTGGATAATTGTTTCGAACGATCGGCGCGCTCCCGATCGGGGTCCGGACTCCCGATCTCGAGGGCTCGCTGTTACGATAATGCACCTTATACAAAAAACCACCCCAAGCGTTCCTTAGTCGCGATCTGGTTCTTGAGATGGGTTGTGCTTGCAGCCAAACATGATAGCGGATTCCGCGTGAGGATTTCAACGGCAAATTTGGGGTTGCCGGATTTGGGGTGCAATCCCCTCTCACTCGGTGTAGAATCGAACCGATTTCCGCACACGGGGCTCCGGCACGTGCCCGCGAAGGTGCCACCATCCATCGGGGAGGAATGGAGCAATGGCCACCACACGAGTTACTTCCAATGTAATCACGATCGAAAGACACATCCTGCACGAACAGGAGGCGTTTCCAGACGCAAGCGGGACTCTGACCCAGGTGCTCTATGATATCGCGCTTGCCGGAAAGCTCATCGCAAGCCGCACGACACGGGCGGGGCTCGCCGACATCCTCGGCGCGGCTGGGCAAGAAAACGTCCAGGGGGAGGAGGTCCAAAAGCTCGACCTCTACGCCCAACAGACGATTTTTCAGCTCAACGACCATACGGGGCGTCTGGCCGTCATGGCCTCCGAAGAAGAACAGGATCTCATTCATATACCGGAACAGTACCCGACCGGAAAGTATGTGCTTCTCTTCGATCCTCTCGACGGGTCATCAAACATCGATTTCAATGTGTCCGTCGGGACGATCTTCGCGATTTATAGACGAGTATCGGCTTCCGGCCCAGGGACACTCGAAGATGTGCTGCAGAAGGGATCGGAAATCGTCGCCGGCGGGTATGTGGTTTATGGTTCGAGTACGATGCTCGTCTACACGGCGGGTCACGGCGTTTACGGATTTACGCTCGACCCGAGTATCGGGGAGTTTCTCCTCTCGCATGAGAACATCCGGCTTCCGGATCCACCGATGTATTACAGTGTCAACCAGGGGTACGAAAAGTACTGGACGGAGGGAATCAAGCGGTACACCCGCTGGCTCCAGGGCGAAGAGGGCGCGTCACGCTCGCTTTCTCTCCGCTACATCGGATCAATGGTCTCCGATATCCACCGCACGCTTCTTGCCGGAGGGGTATTTTACTATCCCGCAGACACACGGGACCCCAAGAAACCTCACGGAAAACTCAGACTCCTCTACGAGGCCAATCCGATGGCGTATGTGATCGAGCAGGCTGGGGGTTACGCCTCTACGGGCCGGGGGCCGCTCCGGGACGTCGAACCCTTGGATCTTCATCAACGAACACCGTTGTTTCTCGGAAACCGGGATCTAGTGGAAAAGGCGGAGGAGTTCATCGCCAAACATGACGGGTAACCGCTGGGGGCGTTCGTAGTCCTAATCGAATTAAAAAGAGAGGGGAGCTTTGATGGCTCCGACGAGACCTCCGCAACGCGCGCTTCTTCACCCGCGCGCGTGAGGACCGGGAGCGGAAAAGGCATCAACGATCCCCTTCACGACCATCCGTTGGATGTGCCTCCATGCCGTTTCGTCGTCGAAATGACGGGTGGGTCACAAACGCAGTCATATTTCGGTGTTCGAACGCCGACAAAAGACCTATTTTTGAGTTGGACCGGGGAGCGAAGTAGAGCGAGCCCTCCCCTTCGGCGCGTGAATATACGGGCGTGGAGCGGGTGTCCCCTGTGTTTTGTCTGATCAAAAGGGACCTGGGTTGCTACAATTCAAATAATTAAATAGCATAAGCTTACAGCCATCACATGAAGTGCTTGATGAAATATATGGTCATTGTTCCGTTGGCACTTGCCGTGCTCACCCTCACCGAATCTCTCGATGCCCAGACCGCGCGGGACGGCAAGGGTTACGAGATCCTCTACGGCGCAAAAAGGGACGCTGCGGTTGATCCAAAAACCGGACGGCTGCCCTCGCTGATGCCGTCCGAGGCCGAGGATCTAGTGGGGTTCGATGTCACCCACTATGTGCTCGATATCGCAATCGACCCGGTTGCCAGAACCATCGACGGCACCGTCCACGTGACGTTTGCCGTCGTCGCAGCCGAACTCGATTCGTTCCTGCTCTATCTCATCGATACCCTCACCGTCACATCGGTCGAGATGGAGTCCTCACCGCTTGGTTTTACGCGTGACAGCAACCGAATTTACATCGACCTCGGCGGTGTCTACACATCGGGTGACACGCTGACGGTAAGCGTCGACTACAACGGTTTCCCTCCTCACCCTCAGGGACTCCGGTTTTACTCATGGGTCGTTTTCAGCATGAGCGAACCCGACAAGGCGCGGAATTGGTACCCCTGTTACGACGAGCCGTGGGACAAAGCGACGAGCGAGATGATCTGCACCGTCCCAGATAATCGATTCTGCGCATCAAACGGTCTCCTTGTTTCGGAAACCGACAACCTCGATGGCACAAAGACCTATCACTGGGACACGCGGTACACGCACTCGACTTATCTTACCTCCGTTGCCATCGCAAACTATGTGTTCTTTTCACACTGGTATCACTACTCGCCGACGGACTCGATGGAGATGCCCTACTATGTGACGGCAGCGAAGCTCGCCGACGCACAGGTGTCGTTTGCCAACGCGCCCGCCATGATGGAGTTCTTCTCGGATGCATTTGCCCAGTACCCCTTTATCGAGGAAGTCTATGGCACCGCGCTTGGCGAGGTCGGTGGCGCGATGGAAAACTTTACCTGCACGACGTACGGAAAGGTCTTGGTGACAGGTGACAACTATTACGACTGGGTGGTGGCACACGAGCTGGCCCACTCGTGGTTTGGAAACAGTGTGACGATGGCCAACTGGATGGAGATCTGGCTCAACGAAGGCTTTGCCACGTACGGTGATGCGCTCTGGCACGAGCACAGCGGTGGGCCGGCGGCGTTGAACGCGAGATTGGAGCATTTCAAGGATGCGTACTTCCAAGAGGACGCTGAGAGCGGGAGATTCCCCATATACGACCCGGTTTTGATGTGGGGTGCGACGGTTTATGAGAAGGGTGCGTGGATACTGCACATGCTCCGTTACGTGATCGGTGATACGGCCTTTTTCGATGTGATGCGAACATACCATCAGACCTATGCGTTCACGACGGCAACCACCGAGGATTTCAAGACAGTTTGTGAAACAGTATCGGGGATCGATCTATACGATTTCTTTGACGAGTGGGTCTACCAGGCTGGCTACCCCGAATACGAGTATTGTTGGAACTATTTCACCGACGGCTCGGTTTATCACATGAACCTCTATGTCGACCAGGTTCAGATGAACGCACCGGTGTTCACGCTGCCCATCGAAATCCTCGTGACGACCGCTTCCGGCGACTCGCTCCTCAGGCTTCCCATAGACAGCTCGAGCGAGCTTTATCAACTGACGTTTTCCGATGAACCAACGAGTTTGGTTTTCGACCCTTTGAATCACGTTCTCAAGACGGCCGTCGAGGTGCCGACCGGCATTGCGTCGTCGGGGCGCCCACCCGGGCTCACCGTGCTTGCATATCCCAACCCAAACCGCGGAGAGTTCGCGCTTTTTGTCTTTTTGCCACAAGGTGGTGATATCACGCTCGGCGTGTACGATGTAGCCGGACGCCGCGTGGGACGGATCAGTCGTGCCAATCTACCCGTGAGATGGAGCTCGATCGAATTGGGAGGTGACACAGACGGTCTCCGACTCAATCGAAGCGGAGTGTACTTCTACCGAGTGAAATCCGGCGACCATGTAGCCACGGGTCGATTTACAGTCATACGGTAAACGAAAGCGCACACGTGATGGCTCGGATGCGTCCCTCTAGCGCGCGCTTCTGCGCCTGCGCACGTGACGAGAGACGCAGAGGGGTGATCGCGTGTGCGTAATACTTTCGAGCTCGTGCCGGCGAGGACTGGAAGTAGGGCGGTTATGATGGATTTGCATAACCTGTGCGTGTGCGGGGGTGGGCGCGAAACATTCAACACAGGTGGACGAGGATACTGCACCGAGCAGGTAACCGATTCGACCCCCCTCAACCCTTACTTCAAGAAGATCATCTTTTTTGTCAAAACGCGTCCATCGATGGTGAGACGATAGAAATACACTCCGCTGCTCACCACGGCACCCCTGGCATCTCGGCCGTCCCACGTCGCCCGATGGGCTCCGCCATCGTGGGTTCCCCGCTCGAGCGTGACGATGAGCCTTCCCTGCGGGTCGTAGATACTCAGATCGACGACCGAACGTTGGGGCATCGTGTACTCGATCGTCGTCGTTGGATTGAACGGGTTTGGGTAGTTCTGGACAAGCTCGATCGAATACGAACCGAGAGATACATAAACGGGGGCCGACCGGACTTCGCCACCATCTCGCTCTACTGCGCTCACGACATACGAATAGCTCGCACCAGCCCTCACGTCCGGATCGACATAACGCCGTGTCTGTGGACTCAACAGCTCACCGACGACGGGCACTTCGCACGACGCGCCGTCTTCTTTTCGGTAGATCGCAAATCCGTCGAGCGGTTCATCGGATAACACATCCCAGGTCAGCTCGACAAAAACGCGGCCGACCACCGCGTCGACCGTGTTGAAAAATACCGGCACGCCCCCCACATAGAAATCGTGTTCGTAGACCTGCCCTCTAAGGACCACTTCGTATTTCCACTTGCCCACCTGCTCATCGATTGGGATTTGCTTGCCCCAGAATATGGCGTACGCCGCCGCGTAATTGGCCGCTTGAAATTCATACGTCCAAGCATCAAAGACGGACCCGTCGGGTCTGTAGATCGCGTAATCGTATGTGTCGAATCGCAGCCCGTCTTTGCCAAACGTGTAGAAATACACGACGTCTCCTTGGACAAAGACGTCCGAGATGTGTGTGATGTCTTGGTACGGGCAATCCTGCCAATCCACCGGGGCGGCGTGTGTAGAAATCTTATTGATGGCAGGGTCAAAGTACGGTTTCTGCACCGCCCACCATGACTCGGTGATCGTGTTGTTGCACGCGCCTTCCCACGGATCGATCATGTTGTCGTCCGAGTCCCATACCTCGAAATGCAAATGCGGTCCCGTCGACCAGCCGGAGCTCCCAACGATACCGATGTACTCGCCGGCGGCGAGCGTATCTCCTTCGGTCTTTCTGGTCAACGAACCCCTCTTCATATGCCCATAGACAGACACCGAGCCGTTGTCATGGAGCAGCACGAGAACATTGGCGTTTCCACCACCCAACCCACAACTTCTGTCGAAGTAGCCATCGAGCCGGTACACGATGACTCCCTCGCAGGCGGCGATAACCTCGACCTCATCATGATCCATCTTGTTCCAAAGAAACGGCCAATTAAAAATGTCGGTTCCCGTGTGGTTGTAGCCAATGTCGAGATCGTAGGTTCTCGCGCCACAGTCATAATCCAATAGATGGTTCGGGTACAATGTGTCGTGATCCGGGAAACCGGAGACCCCGTAAAACCCTGGATCGGTCACCCAATCGGCGGCCTTCACCGGCCATACGAACTTGATCACTGCGTCCTGATCGGACAACCGAAGCAACCCTTGCGCCTCGAACCGGTTTCTCTCCTCCCGGACCGTTTCGCGGATTTCCCGTCTCTGTCTTTCAGAGATACACGGCCCGTTTCTTTCGAGACGAAACCCATAAAAGCCGGATTCAGGGGGATCTGATTTTGCCCCCGCGCCACACACGGTCAGGACGATCAGAAATATCAACGCGCGTTTCATATGGGTACCCATCCTCTTTTGAGTGCGCCGACGGTCGAATGACACAACGAGTCCCTGTGACCGGTGCTAAGAATTCTCCACTATGTTGCCGCAGACGTCTGGGATCTCCTCGCACGGAACGTCTTCTCGAGGTTCTTTTACACGTCCGTACCGCCCAGAATTCAATCGAAAGCCACTGATTTTCTACGGAATCAAGCCCGAACGGGTTGCGGGTTGGACTACGCCTGGTGCTGGAGACCGATGACGAGGGTGAACCGGTACGGGGATTGCTTCCAACCCCGTGTCGAGTGGGAGTTACCCACACCCATAATTCGCAACACATTATCAAATAACGGCTTAAGAGTGGCGCAACGAGACGCCCATCCCGTTATTGGTCAGGTACTGTGCGCCCCATGTGCAGGATATTTAGGCAATTCCCATTGATTTTGCTCGTCGTGGGTCTAACGGCGACCGAGGTGTCCGCTGTCCAAATGG
Source organism: Candidatus Latescibacterota bacterium (assembly GCA_020352495.1). Classification (GTDB taxonomy): domain Bacteria; phylum Krumholzibacteriota; class Krumholzibacteriia; order WVZY01; family WVZY01. Next base: position 2,724,118 of record CP070677.1, on the reverse strand, counting down.
TGACGGGGACCTATGAGGGCGATGGTCAAAGCAGCCGCCCGATTACAGACGTTGGGTTTCAGCCAAACATCGTAATCATCAAAGGGGACATCAACGAGCCAGCGGTGATACGTACAGCGACCATGCCACCCAACATGTGCAAGCCCCTCGGTCCGGCGACCGGCCTCCTACCCGATCGTATCAAATCGCTCGACGTGGACGGATTTACCGTCGGTCCCGATGTGATGGTCAACGCGTCGTCGACCACATACTATTACGTCGCCATCGCCGTGTGGCCCCAAAAGATCGAGGTGGGAACCTACCCGGGCGATCATGTCGACGGCCGGCTTATTGCCACCGGATTCATGCCTACGTATGTGATCATCATGGACGAGGGTGGCGAGGTCGCCATGCAGCGGTTCAGGGCGGAGGCGTTCGACAGGAGTCTCCCATTCGACGCGGACGACGAGAAGAGCGATCGGATCGAAGATTTCTTACCGACCGGCTTCCAAATCGGAACCCACAACACAGTGAACGAGACAGGTCACACCTACCACTACGTGGCCTGGAAAGAACATCCGAACGTCACAACGAGCGATGTGTACCCCGGCGATGGTTCTGACAACCGCGACATTACGGCACCCGGGCTCGAACCGTCGTATGTCATCCTTACGCGGCAACAGAATGGCTCGGGGACCGTTCACCGTCCCAACGTGATCGTGGGTGACGTCACTCTGACGGTCGATGCAGGCTTGAGTTTTACCAACGGAATACAGGGTCTTCTGCCCGACGGATTCGAGGTCGGATGGGATCCCAGGGTCAACGCAAACGGCGAAGACTACTTCTGGGTCGCGTTCCGGGGTAGCGCGACTGCGACGCAACCGACCGTCGCCGCCGCCATACCCGACACCACAGTCAGTGAAGATGCCCCACCCATCGACAATTACAGGGATTTGAACGATGTCTTCGACGATGTGGAAGACGGCAGCTTCTTGTTGGATTTCACAATTGAAGACAACAGCAACCCCGGGCTTGTGACGGCCACAATCGATGCCGACAGCGCTCTCGACCTGAGCATCGCACCGAGTCAAACCGGATTTGCGACGATTGTGGTCCGGGCAACAGACTTAGACGGCATGTTTGTCGAGGACACGCTGACTGTGACCGTCATCCCCAACGCACCACCGGCGCTGGACCTCGACGCCGACGACAGCTCGGGTCAACCGGGCGCTGATTTTGCCACAGTGTTCTCCGAAGGGGACGGCCCCGTGCCCGTCGTCGATAACGATGCCACTGTGATCGACTTGGATAGCCCCAATCTTGACTCGCTGATCGTGACCCTCACGAACCCACTCGACGGAGCCGATGAGGTTCTAACGGCGAACACAGGCGTTACCGGTATCAGTTCCTCATATTCGGGAGGCGTGTTAATACTATCGGGCCCGGCCCCGCCCGACTCGTTTCAACAAGTGCTTCGCACCATCGTCTATGACAACACATCGCCGGCCCCCGATCGTTCGGATCGTGTGATCGAGTTTGTCGCCAACGACGGCGAAGACCTCTCCAATATTGCCACGACGTACCTGTCCTTTTGCGTTCAAAACGTACGGGATGAATTCAACGACGTCGAATACGACGGCAACGACGGAAGTGTCAACTGGTCGGACGACTGGGAAGAAACCGGTGAAGCCGATGGACCTGCGAGCGGAATCGTCCAAGTGTCCTCGAATGCGCTGCGGATCGGTGGTAACGGCGCAAATATCAACAACCGCGGGTTATTGAGAGAGGCCGATCTCTCGGGTGCCGTCTCGGCTACTTTGAGCTACTCCTATCAAAGACAGCTTCTGGGGTCTCCCGGCGGTTTTATCGTGGTTTCCATTTCCAGTGACGGTGGTATGTTTTGGTCATTTCTGACATTCCATGCCCTCGACGGCACCGACCTAAACCCCGTCTCCCGGGTTTTTGACATCACTCCATTCGCTTCACCCAACACGCTAATTCGATTTCATGGATTTGGGGGCATTGCGTCCAGTTATTTCTTCGCCGATGACGTTCAGATCGAATATGACATCTGCAATCCCAACAATCCGCCGACGGTCGTCTCGGCCATACCCGACACAACCGTAACCGAGGACTCACCACCGATCGATGACTACCGCGATTTGAACAATGTCTTCATAGACGCAGAAGACGGTAGCGCACTGCACTTCTCAATTCAGAGCAATAGCGATCCCGGTCTGGTCACTACAGTCGTCGATGCGGACAGCGCCCTGGACATGAGCTTTTTCCCAGATCAATACGGCGACGCGACTATTGTCGTCCGTGCCACCGATTCGGGAGGAAAGATTGCCGAGGACACACTTCTCGTTACCGTCACACCGTCGAACGACCCACCGACGGTGGCATCCGCCATCCCCGATACGACCGTCGCCGAAGACTCTTCGCCGGTCGATGACTATCGGGATCTAAACGATGTCTTCACCGATCTCGAAGACGGCAGCGCCCTGACCTTTACCATCGAAGACAACTCGAACCCATCGCTTGTCACGGCCGTAGTCGACCCCGACAGCGCACTGGATTTGGGCGTTGCGCCCAACCGGGCCGGGAGCGCCACAATTGTCATCCGGGCGACCGATTCCGGAGCTCTTTTTGCCGAGGACACGCTTGTCGTGATCGTCACGCAAGTCAACGATCCGCCGACCGTGGCCTCGGCTATCCCCGATACGATCGTTGCCGAAGACTCGCCACCCCTCGACAACTACAGAGACCTCAATGACGTGTTCGACGATGTCGAAGACGGTTCGGCGCTTTCCTTTAGCGTTGTGAGTAACACAAATCCCAGCCTCGTTGGTGTGACGATCGACGCGGACAGCGCGTTGGATCTGAGCATCACGGCCGGGCAGAACGGCAGTGCAGCCGTCGTCGTTCGTGCCACCGACTCCGGTGCCTTGGCCGTTGAGGATACCTTCGTCGTGACGGTGAGCTCAAAGGTATCGATTATCGACGTGGCGGGTTCGGTGTACCCGAGTGCGACATTTGTCAACGACCCACAACTCTCACTCCGTATAGGGGTCGATAATGTATCGGTACTGGGTGTCATGCTCGACACGACGTCGACGATCTTTTTCTCGGACGGCATCAACGACTACATTGCGGCGTTGGCAAATCCGACATACGTACCGCCGGCTGCCGACAACTTCACTCTGACCTTCGCACCAGAACCCGTGCCACCGGGAATAACGGCCCCGGCATATTACGATTTCACACTCAGCCTTTACGGCGTTGATGATGCGTCGTTTCCGTACGCGGACACCGTATCGACGACGGGACGCAACAATATTTTTATCGATACGCCAAAGATACGGATCTCCGCCATACCGTTGGACGTCGAGGATGTATCACCGGGCCAGCGAAACCACCCCATACTGCTCATCGATTGCCAGAACGGTTATCCCGACGAGCGTCTGTTGGACTCGCTTGTGGTCACCAACGTGTCGTTTGGCGCGGGTACACCGGCACAGCTCGACGGCGAAATCGAAACGGTCTATTTGCTCGACGACGTCGATTCGAGCATGGGGCTCTCTCCTGCCGATACTGTGGTTGTCCAAACGGTGTTCGCATCCAACGCCGCGACATTCGCAATCGGTGGAAATTGGCGGATTTCGGGATCGAGCCGCCGCGCGCTCATCGTAACCGTGGATATCGACTCGGTTCTCGCACGAGACGGGGATGAGTTGGACGCCGTTGTCAGCGCCACATCGGATGTCGTGTTTCAGGGCAATACGCTTATCGCAGACGACTTCTCCCCACTCTACCCATTGGATTCGTTTGGAAGACTCGTTGTGAACGGGATGGTGTCGCACCAGATTTCGATGACACCAACACTTCTGGACACATTGGACTCGGGTAGCGACGACAACTGGCTTTTCACCGTGATCATTCCACAAAACGGCTACGAACCGGACGTTTTGACTGGGTTGTCGCTCAAGAATTACGCACCCGATACCATTTCGGGCGACCTTCTGACCCTTCGTCTCTATCGTGACGACGGCAACGGCACCCTCGACCTCGATGTCGACGAGGAGCTCGGCCCGCTCGTCCACTCCGGTGACCGGATTCAGATCACGGGGCTCAACGTACCGCTGAGCCCGACCGCCGTTTTGTTTTTGACGGCTGATGTTTCTGTCGATCTCGGCGGCGACAAACAGTTCCGTCCGGGGATTCCCCTCGACGGGATCGAAGTCGAGTCGGCGGACGACGGGCCGATCGACAACGAGTTCATCTTGCCCAAATCGTTCGTGCTTCGCAAAGTCGACAAAATCCATGTGGTAAATCTGCCGCTGGGACCCAAGACTCCCCACCCCGCCGCCGACGACGTTCCGATGCTCCTCTTCAGTGTCGAGAACAATACCGCCCAGGCAGTCGAGCTCGACACTCTCACGTTGACGAATTCTTCGGCGGGGGTTGGATCCCTCAACGACCTCGACCGGGCTTTTGCAGGGTTGAAGGTTTTGAGCGATGACGGCAACGGTACCGTTGATAGTTGGGACGTCGTCGTCGCGGACCAGCTTGTTTTCACCGCCGGCCAGCTCACAGCGGCCGACATGAATATTTCCTTCTCCGCCGACGAGCAAAAGTATCTCCTCGTCGTTGCCGATATCGATTCGTTCTGCGCAAGCGATGGAGACACGCTTCGCGCGGGGCTTACCTCGGACGCGTCACTGGGTTTTGACACAGACATCGGTATCACCGGAGTATTTCCGATGACGACTCCCCTACCGCGAGTCGTCGACGGGATGATGGCACATCAGATCGAATTAAGACCCGAATCCGATAGTCTCATCGTCAGTGGCGGGTCAAACGTACTCCTTTTTGAGTTTGGCGTTTCCGCAAACGCATATCAGGTCGACACGCTTGAGTCTGTCGAGATCGAGAATCTCGGAAGCGCATCGTCGGAACACTTCGAACTGCTTTCGCTCTATCAAGACGGCGGTAACGGAGTTTATGACGGAGGATCAGTCGACGACATATATCACGGTGATTTTTCCGAGGATCTGGCGACACCGGGGACCCGCGACTACGAGATTGTTGGTCTGGCCCTCCCGCTCTTGATGACTTGTGAGCAAACGACAACCTTCTTTGTCGGGGGCGATATTAGTAACGACTACACGGTTGGCGGCTCGATACAATTCTCGGTTCCCGTTATGGGTATTCGGGTCGCATCGGGCAATGACGGCCCGATCGACGAACCGGTGGAGGACCCGTCCGTCCGGGTCATTCCAAAGCCGGACCAACTGACGGTCTTCCCATATTCGGTCGGGGACCAGATCGTCTACCCGGGATCCGAGAAAAACCTCAACTTTGGTATCGGTTTCTACAACGGTTACTCCTACGACTTGACCCTCGATCAGCTCAAACTGTTTCAGGCGGGAACCGCGTCGAGCTCCGAAATCGACAGTGTTTTTGCGTACGCAGACATCGACACCAACGGTCTTTTTGATCCAAACTCGGATTCTCTGGTCGCCGCGTCCCATTCGGATGGCGCGTCATACACGCTCGAGTCCATCGCCCTCACGCTTCCCTCCGAGCAGGTTTCTTACATCTTCATCGGCTACGACGTCCCTCTGCATGTCCGGGATTCGGTGAGTGTCGACATCAAGCTCTTCGACGAGGACGGTATAACGGTCGTGCCCGTCAACACCGACATCGAGGGTGAATTTCCGATCAATTCACCGGGGCTCGATGTCACCGACGGAATGGTCGCCAAACAAGTCGAGTTGTTCTCCGTTCCCCAATACCGGGCGGCACCCGGTGATCAAGACGTCGCGGCCATGTCGATGAGGATCCCATCGAACGGGATCTGGCCGGACAGGTTGGATTATGTGAGCATCGAAAATCTCGGTTCGGCGGTGTCTGGTGCCGACATCGACAATGTCCGACTGTGGATCGAAGCCGCCGGTGATCCAGACGCCTTCGATCCCGTCGACGACCAACCACTCGCATTCCTCGATTGGAACGGCACCGTATGGACAAACTCTTTTGCGCTGAACGAGAACATCCCTCTCGGCGGGCTTCATGCCTATGTATCCTTCTCGGTATCGAATACACCGACCGACGGAGCGACCTTCCAGGCAAACATCCCGATAAACGGCATCCAAGTGACGTCCGGAAATGACGGACCGGTTGATGAGGCCATCGCGAACCCCGGCCAACAGATGATATCCACTGATCCGCTCATTTCGGAGTTACGTGCCGATCGCTCCGCATACAGCGTCGGACAATCTCTCGTGTTAAATATGATCGTTCGAAACGAGGGCGTAGACACGCTCCTCGGGGTCTCGCCCGCCCCCCTCACGATCAACGGTTCGGGCTCGGTGTCACTAACGTCCGGACCCACGCCGGTTTCCGTCGACCTGCCACCGGGTGAGGACTCCACAATAACGTGGGTTTTCTCAGCAGATATCGCCGGCGAAATTACCTTTTGCGGATTCGCGCATGACCACGACAGCGTCGTCGTCTCGGAACAAACCTGCACTGCCACCCTTCAACTTCACAACCGGGCCAACACCATACCTTTGAGTATTTCGAATTCCGCGCCGGCCTCGGCAAACCGCGGCCAGCCGGATGTTCCGCTCTTCAAACTCGGCTTGAGTTATGACGACTTTGACAGTTTGTCGGCACCCGTTGAATTCACCGGCGCACGTCTAATCCTTCAAAACGGAAGCGGAATTCCTGTTCCACCAAACACAATTCTCAACAAGATTACTTTTCTCAATATCGATGGCACGGGGCATGTGTTTTCGCTCACGGACTCTACAACGAATCCGTTGCACCTCGGAATACCGGACCCAACGGAGCTGCTCCCAGGCGATTCACTCGTCTTTAATGCGGTTTGTGAAATCACAAACGACGCACCATTCACCTCGTTTAGATTATCGATCGATGGTTTGGCCGACATCGGAGTCGTCGACGCAAACGACGCCAATCCGATATTACTCTCTACGACCGAGACATTACCGTGGCGCACGACGGACATTTTTGTCAACGAGCGCGCAGAAAGCCTTTTGGTTTCAGCAGACACCCCGCAAATCATTTACGCAAACACCGGTCAAGAAGACGTCGGTCTTATTTCGCTGTCATTGCTAAACCCGGGAAATCCCAACACGGCGAGCGAAATCATCACCGGTCTGACGCTCAATTTCTTTGACACAACGGGATCCGATATCCCACCGGCTCAGATCATCTATCAGCTGGACGTACGATCGGGCGACCAGTTGCTGTTCACGACACAGGACATTCCCTCGATTGGAAACCAGATCGTCGCCAATCTGACCACGCCATTCATCGTGGCGCCCGAGGTTATGGAACACATAGAAGTTGTTGTCGGTCTGAAAGATTTTCCACAAGTCGGAGCCTTTTACGCGACGGTCCCCGGCCCACACTCGATCATCGTCCGTGACATCAACAACGCCCAGATCGTCGGCGTATCCGCCATGGATCCAATGACGATTGATTTTCCATTCGCCTCGAATCGGATTTTGTTCGAAAACCCCGCCAGCGGGCTCTCTGCGAGTTATGTCGATAAGACGCCTGAGTCAATTCTTCCGTCTACGGGCTACGTTCCCATCATGGATCTCATACTGACTCACGCGGACACCTCGCTCTCATCGTCACTTCTCGTTGATTCGCTCGCTCTTCGTTTTGCCAAGATCAACGGAGATCCCTTCTTCCCGGGAGACTATTTCAGCACACTGTACGTCGTAAACTCGGGGGACACGTTGTCGCGAGTCACGTCACTCAGCAGCGTTCAACCGTTGGCCGAGTGCAAGCTCAGTGATGCCGTCACGATCGCCCCCGCCACAACCGAAACGCTGTCCGTACATCTCGATTCGAAACCGTTGTTTGCGCCCGATGTTTTTGAGGCGAGGTTATCGGAGCAACATATCGTCGTCCTCGATGGGAACGACGGCAAACGACAATTGGGGATATCGGGTGAGTTTCCGTTCGTAGCCGGGCCGACTCAACTCCAGATCCCAAGCGGCGCGGTCCAACTCGGCATCATCTCCAAGGTCCCGCAGAACGTCACGGCAAACACCAAAGGTATCGAAGCGTTCGACCTCGTATTGGAAAACGGTAATCCGCCGGGCCACACACCGGCGGAACTCAGAGAACTGCGGGTGACAATTGAGGATCCAAAGGGCAAAAAACTCGAGCCGGCGAAGCTACTCGGCGGAGCTCAGATTGTCGGGCCGGACAGCGCCATCGTTTCGGGACAGATCGACACCGATGTGATTTCGTTCGATATTCCAGCCGGCGGCGTGTCGGTAAGCCCCTCGACCACGGACACGTTGACCTTCGTGGCCGACATGGACGCGAAAATTCAAAACGTGGACCTGCGTTTTGTCATCCGAAACGCGTCGGCAAGCGAGGTCATCGATGCCATAACCAGCGATACTCTGACCGTTGGCACACTCGATAATATTGGGTATCCGCTTCGCACCGCATTCACACACGTTCTCGGCGGGAACGCGCAACAGGCGTTCACGAACTACCCAAACCCATTCGCGGCGGGCAGGGGAACGACCCGGATAACGTTCTATCTCGACCAACCCTCAACCGTCCGCCTCACGATATACACCGTATGGGGAGCACCAGTAAGAACGCTGATCAACAACAAGAGACTCCAACCGGGGCTGCACCAGGATGTGATCTGGGATGGTCAAAACGGTGATGGAGACGTGGTCAACAACGGCACCTATTTGATGATCCTTGAGACACGTGGTGAAGACGGATCACGGGCCACTCTGAAGAGGAAAGTGGGGGTGGTTAGATGATCAGGCGTTGTCTCCCAATCCTTATCGCGCTGGCGGCGTTCTCCAGGCCTCTCGTTGCCATGGCGCAGTCATACGGAACCGAGCTTCCCTTTGTCGTCGGCACCAGCGCGCGCGCAGCCGGTTTGGGAACGGCCGGAACGACGTTGAGAGACGACGCGTCCGTCCAGTACTACAACCCGTCCGGGCTCAGCTATCTGGAATGGAAGCAGTTTTCGTTTTTCCGAACGACTCTGTTCGATTCCGACACGCACTACCTCACGTTCAGCTATGCTCACCCACTGCTCAATTATGGGACCATCGGCGTAAGCGTACTCCGGCTGAGTGTTGGCGGTATAGAGGAACGAAATGACAACAACCAATTGTTGAGTGAAGACCTCCACAACACACAAACACGGATTCTGTTGGGTTACGCAAACAACATCACTTCGTCTATTGCAGGCGGGTTCAATCTCAAAATCGACCGGCATTCATTTGGGAGTTTCAGCGGCTCGGGGATAGGGCTGGACGTCGGTATATCGGCGACCCAGCATACCAAAGCTCATTCGTTCATAAGAGGCTTCCGACAGGGTTTTGTGATGCAGAATCTCATAGAGCCTTCCGTCAAGCTCGACCAAGAGAAGGTCGCAGATCCCATGCAGATCGCCTTCGGAGCCTCGATGTTGTCATCCTTCAAAGGCGCAAATCTCGAGACGTTTGTCGATCTGGTAAGACCCCGGTTCTCTCCGTTTAGAATTCAGATCGGACAGGAAATCACATACGCCGATCACTTCTCCGTCCGATTGGGTCTCGATGACCAGTCCGTCGCGTATGGTTTGGGGGCGAGCTATAAGAACGTCGCCTTTGACTACGCCTACCGGAGCGTGGATATCGGCGGGAACCACCGCTTTTCACTTTCGGTAAGGTTCGGATCCTCGATTCCCGAAAAAAGGGCAAACGCGCGCGCCGCTCTCGAACGTGAGGTCAACAATAAGATCATTCAAGGGATGGATGAACTCGAGCGTGCTCAAATAAACTCGGCCCTCCAGACGGGGGATAGTCTTTTCGCGCTCGAGAAGTACGAAGAAGCGCTGACACATTACGAATCCACGCTGTTATGGGACCCCCAAAACGAACACGCAGAAGAAAGCTTAACGAAATGCCGATATCACCAGTTGATGAACCAAAGCAACGACGCCGTGTCCGACGATGATTACGTACTTGGTTTGTTGTACGCCAAACAGGCGCTCGACATCGTCCCCGGCGACCCCGACGCTCAGGCGCAGGCGGACTTTTGCCAGGCCAAGCTTCAAGAAGCGGAGAACCGAACAGAGCTCGTGGATGACCTTCTAAAGACATCGATCGAACTCTATGCGGAGCGTGAGTACGGGCGCGCGTTGGCCGGTTTCGATGAGGTTTTGATTCTCGATCCGCCAAATGAGTTGGCCGGCGAGTACCGGAGAAAATGTGTGGCGCATATCGAGGAATTCGTTCGGACGAGCATCCGCGATGCACGGCGTCTGGCCACACAGGGAGACTACGACGGTGCGTCCGATCTCTTGGCGAAGGCCGGTCTCCTCAAACCCGACGATCCCCGCATACCGGTCGAAATCGCCAAATTGGAGAAGCTGCGCACGGCCGAGGCTGTGGCCCGTCAAAAACCCGCTGTACCGACACCCAAGCCCGTCGAGGTCAAAAGACCGCCCGTCGACGCGGAGGAACTCGAAAACAAATACGATCGTGGGATGGAATATTTCAACGACGGCAATTTCCGACGGGCGGTGGAGCTCTTTACCGATGTTTGGAGCGCCGATCCCAGTTTTCACGATGTCTCGAATATCCTGACCAGGGCTTATCTGTTTATTGGGATTCGGCTGTATTCCGAAGACAACTACAGCGAAGCGATGGAGATTTGGAAGAAGGTGCTGAGCATAGACCCACAGAACGCAAAAGCAAAACGCTATTTGAGAAAAACCGCCGACGAGATCAAGAAAGTCGAAAGCGTATACGATGACTGAGAATAAACGTAGACTCAACCCATTCTACTCACTCAAGACCCAACTCTGCACAGGAGCCATCGCCCTTCTTGCCCTTACACTGGCATCGGTGAGCTACCTCCTCATCGAACATCAGAAACGGATCCTGGTTGGCGAGCTCCAGAAAACGATCGTTCTCCAAGGACGAAACATCGCCCTGAGCAGTCGCAAAGCGCTGCTCAGATCCGATCCCGAGTACGAGTTGTTCCCGATCTTGAAGCGTATTTCCTCGCGCAACGATGGTGTCGAGTACGTCGTGATCACGGACGCCGAGAACCTTATCCAAGCGGATCTCGAGCTCCAAAACGTATCCAAACCCCTCGAACTGGACCTCGGCGACTACGGCCCCGTCGTAGCTCACATGCTCGAGGACGAGGAGAAGCTTCTTGAGAGTCAACACTCGTTTTTGTTGAAAACCCCGATTGCCGGTCTGGGAAAAACGATCGGGTTTGTCTATATGAGGTACTCGAAGCAGGAGCTCCTCGACTCGATGAGCCGGGCCGTGACGATTACCGTGATCTGTGCGGTCGCGACCTTTGCCCTGGGGATAGTCCTCTCATTGTTGCTCTTTAGACGCATCTCACACCCCATGGACATCATGATTCGTGGTGTGGACGCCTTTGGTCGCGGAGAGCTCGAGACTCGTATCAATCTCCCAAACAACAACGAGTTCCGCCTCCTGGCCACCTCGTTCAACGAGATGGCTTCGAAACTCTCCTCCGCCCAACAGGAGCTCGTCGCGAAAAAGATCATGGACCGCGAGCTCGAGATCGCGCACGACATTCAGCGTACGTTGATACCAGCGAACATCAAACAGCCCGACGGTTATGAGATCGCAACTTACTACAAGGCGGCGATGCAGGTCGGCGGCGACTACGTTGACGTAATTCCCATTGACTCCACCCGCATTGCGTTCGTCATGGCAGACGTGTCCGGCAAGGGGATCCCCGGCCTCGTCGTTATGGCCATGCTCAAGATAATGGCACACGATTTGATCAAAAAAGGCCTGTCCCCAAAGAACGTCATCCGACGACTCAACGAATCGCTCGCGACCAACATGCGCCGAAACATGTTTGTCACGATGTTTCTCGCCGTTTTGGATACGGAATCCGGAGACCTTACGTTTTCGAACGCCGGACACAACCCCGTTGTGATATTCGACAACACAACCAAACGTTGCATGCTCCGCCGTATCAAAGGGCGCCCCCTCGGACTTTT
>CP070677.1:2699623-2711975 GCA_020352495.1 Candidatus Latescibacterota bacterium | reverse complement strand
TCAAAGCGAAGCGTCACCACGACCGACTGACCCGCACCCAACGAGTACGGTCCCCCACCCGAGATGATATCGTAATCGGGGCACGACTCGCTGACCGTGCCGCTTAGCGTCCCGCCGCCGGTGTTCTCGATCGTAAACGTCGTGTCCTTGTAGCTTCCCACTGTGACCGTGCCAAAGTCGATATTCGTCGGATCGACCAAACACACCGGTGGGTCTTCACCCACGCCCGTGCAAGAGACATCGGTGCACAGGGCGTCGCCGGTCTCAACCGTGCAAGGCTTGACACCGCTCGATTGGGGCTCAAAGCGAAGCGTCACCACGACCGACTGACCCGCACCCAACGAGTACGGTCCCCCACCCGAGATGATATCGTAATCGGGGCACGACTCGCTGACCGTGCCGCTTAGTGTTCCGCCACCGGTGTTCTCGATTGTAAACGTCGTGTCCTTGTAGCTTCCCACGGTGACCGTGCCAAAATCGATGGTGGTCGGGTCTACCGAACACACCGGTGTCGAGATGAGCACCCATCCGATGTCCTTCATGAGCTGCGGATCCAGTTCGGGTGTGTGATCGGGACCGGTGTAGTACGGCTCCATGATCTGATTCGGAAAGACGGCCGTGCTAAAGTGCGAGAGAGATGATCCGCTCTGGTACGGATTGGGGCCGTGTAGCCGGACCCGACCGTTGGTCACGCCGGCGGTAAGGGGAATCGCCGCCGCTTCTTGGTTGGTATAGAACCCGTCAAAGACCAGATTTGGGTCACCTATGTTGCCGGCTGCACGTTGCGCGTTTGTCATGGACGGATAGTCGGGTGGTACGGCGCCATCGTGGTACATGAGACGCTCGTACACATCGTGGGTCGAATAAAACAACGAACCGTCCGAGCCTATTAACGTCAAGAACCCAAGGACATGGGCCATCTCGTGAACCAGCACGGTGACAAAGTCGATGTCGCCGCCCGGTGGCGACTCGTCGAACCCGTAGTACCACTGGAGGCCACCCAGACACCCGGGATCTCCGTTCAAGTTACTGTTGAACGTCATTCCCCCGTCCGAGCTGCCGGAGAGATCGACGCCGGCGTGCGAATTGGCCTCGGCCTGCACGTACCAGGTATTGGCCAAGGGCGCGCCCGCGTAGTTGCGGTGCACCGTGTTGGGGCCGGCTGAACCGAGAACCGCGGATGTCGCATTGCAGAACAGCGGATCCATATTTGCGTCAATGTCAATCGTAACGCTGCTCGATAGGATCGCCCCCCAGATTTGTCCCGCCCGGATAAAACAATTCAGACGCTGCTGACCCAGGGTCGTCCCGGGGTTGCCACCGACGGGAGAGACAGGTGTCGGGTCGTTGAAGCCCTCACCCGGACCGTCGAGATTGATGATGTTGATGTTCGCTGCGTTGGCGCTCGGGACGGCGAGGGTGACTCCAATAGCGAGAACGGCCATCACCAGGAGCGTTCGATATGTTCGTAAACTTGCCATGATCGATCACTCCTCCTCGCTATCTGAGTTTTCTTTCTCGGTCGATTTATGGAGATCACAGCCGACGATGCGCTCGCCATCAGCGCCCATAGCGGCGGTGTATCTGTGTCGGAAACGGCCCTGCAAATTCACCATCTCGCCGCTAACCGGACTGTCCTCGAGGATCAAACCCTCATCGGAAAAATTGAGAGGGTCTTCCATGGGGGGGATAGCCAGACTCGGTTGAAGGGGCCCATCCATGGGCTCCTTTGTGGCCGGGTCGATGTGCACCTTCAACCCGGCTTCCGTAGGCGGTGTAATTGAAACATCCTTATTCTCGATCGAGCTTGGCGCGTCCGTGTGGAGCATCCACACGATCGCCACGAGCAAAACCATCGACAAAACGAGCGGCACCCTGCGTTTCATGTTTCCTCCTTGTATGCGGGTGGGTGGGATCGTATCGTCCGTTCATCTTTTTCAATCGAACACCCAGGATCAGCGTTCGACGAATATCTTTGAAGTATAGCCGATGCATTCACGTAAGTCAATTCGTTTATTTGGGTTACATAAACGGCATAACTGGCGAGGGTTGTCGCCGGTGCCGCAACACACGATTGCTCTGACCGCGGCTGCGGAATATGAGTCCAGCGGTTTCCAATGAGCGCCGTGGTCGGGAGATCCTTCGTCACCGTGTCATTTCCGATCCATCACTATCCCACAACATCACCACACCCCATACACCAACGCGGGGAGCCACTGACATTCCTCACGATTACACAGTCGAATACAAGCATGTTATGCGACTGACCCCGCCGCTCGTTTGCCTCGCGTTGGCCTTGACCTTGGTCGCAGACACCCTATAAAATGGCAAATCATCTCCGGCCGCATGAGTGTTAACAGGGGATGTGGGAGACGCCAAACAAGCGCGGTCTACGGAGCGACCACTGGGGCGAGCACCGGGAGTCTCCATGGCAAAAACACGAGTTTTTTTGATCGAGGACAATCGTCTTTTACGCGAGGGCATTGCTGCCATGCTCAATAAGCATGGTGGATTCGAGGTTGTTGCACGCGCTGAGGACGGCGACGCGTTGCGAAAACTGCATGGATCCAAAAACACGCCAGACGTCGTGCTGCTGGACCTCGGGCTGGAAAAGGCGAACAGTCTTAAACTGATGGCCCGGTTGCGCAAGGAGTTTCCAGAGGTCAAAGTCGTGGCCATGGACATCCTTCCCGAAGAGGTCGACATTTTCGAGTTTGTCAAGGCAGGAGGATCCGGTTTCATTCTCAAGAGCGCCGCGCTGGAAGACTATGTCGACACCATCCATGCGGTTGCAGAAGGTCAGAAAGTGCTGCCACCGGCGATGACCACATCCCTCTTCACCCAAATTGTCGAATCCGCGCTGAAGAGCGGAAAGGACATGCCCGACAAGTCATTGCGGCTGACCGCCAGGGAGAGAGAGATCATCGACCTGATTTCCGAAGGATTGAGCAACAAGGAAATCGCGTCGCGCCTCCACATTGCCACGCACACGGTGAAGAGTCATATCCACAATATTCTGGAGAAGCTTGCGCTGCGGAGCCGGCTTCAGATAGCTGCGTTCGCGCGCAGAATCCCGCCTGAATGACCACGGCGTGATAATCCTCCCGCTGAGTCTGCCAAGACGCGCTCAATCCGGGGCGACGGTCATGCATTTCTAGTCCGAAAGAACTAACCCATTTTCCATCCTTTCGGCTGATTGTACCCGAACGGGCCGCGCGTTAACTTGATCCAAAAAGGGAGCAGTACGCGTGCGCCTTAGCACACATTATTATGTCATTTCTCTGAGTAAACAGACTATCGGGCTTTTTGAAGCGTTCCGCGATACTCTCATCGATATTCACAACCAAGATTTTCCCGTTGACGCATCGGCACGGATAGCCAGTCGGGCCGAATCAGTCGACCAGGACGAACGCCTGCGCGAGTTTCTGGAGGTCGCGGACGAGCGTTTTGGTCGTTACTACGGGCGGGAGCCGTTGATCGTCGTTGTGACAGGTGAAAAGGAACTCCAGACCGCGTTCACATCAGTGACGGCTCATGGAAGAGCAATTGTCGGACGCGTCGACGGCGACTACACCACGACGTCTCTGCATGATTTGGGCAGGATTGTCTGGCCTGTGGTCAAGGAGGCCATGTCAGGTTTGCGGGAAAAGGCTTTACGCGATCTGGAGATCGCCGCGGACGCCCAAAAAATTTGTGGGCTGGACGCAGTTGCCCGGCGGATGAACGGGGCACCGTGTGCCACTTTGCTGGTCGAGGAGGGCTATCACGTTAGGGGAAGCATAAGCAAAGCGGACGGAACGGTGACCGTATCGCCAAACGTGGATGTGAGGGACGAGATCGACGATGTCGTCGACGTGCTTATCGAAAAGGTTCTGGAAACCGGCGGAAACGTGGTTTTCATGCCAGGCGGCTCGCTGAGCAAGCTGGACAGTATTGTCCTGATTCTTCGGGAGGTAGAGGGTGTGCGGTAGTGCGCAACGGGGACCGGCGCCCGGGTCGGCCATCGATTGGTAGCAATTAGCAGCAACACGTTGGGAGTACGTATGCGACTGCTTCTGATAAATCCGTGCAATCGCTTGTCGAGCATGGTCAAGATCAAAGAAAACCGTTGGAACAAATATCGGGTTTGGAAGCCGCTCGGCCTACTGGTTTTAGCCGGTCTGACTCCTAAGGAGTGGGACATTACCGTAGTAGACGAGAATCTCGGTCTGCCCGACTACGTGGGTATGCCACAACCCGACCTGGTAGGGATCACCGCATTCACTTCGCAGGCGCCCCGCGCCTACGAAGTGGCCTCCAAGTTCCGTACCCGTGGTGTGCCCGTCGTGATGGGTGGTATCCACGCGAGCATGTGTCCGGAGGAGGCGTCGGAGCGGGTGGACACCGTGGTCACGGGCGAAGCCGAAGGTATATGGGCGCAGGTCCTCAAAGACTTCCGGCAGGGTGCCCTGAAGCCAATTTACGAGGGTAGCCACGCGGAGGTGGAGCAGATTCCGCTCGCGCGGCATGATCTGCTGCCAAGTGGTTATTTCTTTGGGTCGGTCCAGACTGCTCGTGGATGTCCGCTCAACTGCAGTTTCTGCAGCGTCAGCGCATTCAACGGGAGGGAATACCGTCGCCGCGCGATCGAGGACGTGGTGCAGGAATTCAAACTGATTCAAGAAAGCCATGTGCTCGTTGTGGACGACAACCTCATCGGCACGACCAAGAAGCATATTGCCGGCGCCAAGGAGCTGCTTCGGGCCTTGATCCGGGCAAACCTCGGCAAGAAGTGGATTGCCCAATCGACGATCAACATCGCAGACGACGAAGAGCTGCTTCGGCTGGCCGTCGAGGCCGGCTGTGTCGGTGTCTTCATTGGCTTTGAATCACCGAGCGATGAGGGGCTGGCCGAAATCCGCAAGAAGTTCAACAACCGCAAAGGCCGTGACTTCAGAGCCTCCGTCCGGCGGATTCAGCAGCGCGGCCTGGTGGTGGCCGGCTCGTTCATCATGGGTTTGGACGTAGACGAGCGGGGCATTGGGCGACGGATCGCAACCGCAGCCAATCACTACGGGGTGGATCTGCTGAACCTGAATTGTCTAACACCATTGCCTGGCACGGACTTGTGGGACACGATGGAAGCGGAGGCCCGTATTGTGGTCTCTGCGTTCCCGGAAGACTGGAAGTATTACACGCTGACCCTTCCAGTGGCCCGTTACAAACACCTGAGCCGGACCGACATCTTTAGAGAAACAGACATCTGCAACCGAGAGTTTTATTCGTTGGCGCGCATTGTGCGCCGGGCGTGGGGTTGGTTGATTGGGAGGCGTAAGCCCATTTTTGCGCTCGTGAGCAATCTTTCAAACAGGAGAAACGCGCGGCTTTATCGCGACGTGTTTCGAGAGTTCGCCGCGTCGCAGGGCGGCCGCACTTATCGGTGCTCAAGCTCTTTGGTCTCGCCATCAGGCGTCAAGTCCCCGTCGGTCGCTTCTACCGGCGCTTCCCGACTCTCCTCCGAGTCGTTTTGAGCACCCTGCTTCTTCATCCGTTTACGCTCGAGTTTTTCATCCCGCTTCTTTTTTTTCTTTAATTCCTTGAGGCGTTTGTCGAGCCCATATTTGCCGCGTTTCGCCATTCCGTGCCTTCCTCAAATTGGATTGAATCTTCCCCGGGCTTTGCGCATCTTCTGACGGCATCAGCCGTTCAAAAGAAAGGGGTCGCCATAGCGACCCCCTTCTTTTCGCTGGATGGCCATTCCAAGCTCTAATATCTGCGACCACCCCGTGAGTTCCGCTCACGCGCCTCATTGACGGTGATGGTGCGTCCCCCGAAGTCCTTCTCGTTGAGCCCTTCGATCGCCGCGGTGGCCGACTGGGCATCCATCTCGACAAAGCCGAATCCCCTCGGGCGGCCTGTGTCGCGATCGGTTACGAGCGACACATCATGAACGGTTCCGAACGCCTCGAAAGCGGTGCGGACGGCCTCGTTCGTTGCGTCAAACGGAAGGTTGCCGACATAAAGTCTCTTGTTGGACATGGAATAACTCCTTTTTCCACCCCTCGAATCTTTTGCGGTGCCCTTTGGCATTTAGCAGCAACCGCGGGTTACTTAGTTTCCGTGACAAGCTAAATGCTTGTTCACGCTGAACTCGGGGAATTAGACTCTGATCCGGGTGTCGAAACTGCAGGGGTGAAAGTTGCGGAAACGAGCGGGGCAGGGTTATTCTCTGAGTTGCTTCAACTTAACACCTGAATCACGATTGTCAAAGCAAAATATCGATTTTTTAGGAGACGTGTCTTCCGACCATTCCACAAGAGCTGCCATTCTCGCATTGAGCGGGTTTTTCTCAAAGAACCAATATTAATGAGAATTCCAATAACCACTGGTCAGACGGCGGCAGGCAGGCGCACGGCGAGACCTCCCGTTGCTGTTTGTTTTCATTCCAAACTCACCCAGTCCCACAAATCCACGTTCCCAGACACCAACCCGGGGAACCAACCGCAAACAAAGCAACGGGTTCGGAGCGGCGGGTAAGGTCCCCAAAGCTATTGCTGGGGGGGTGTATGCTGTCGTACCAACTGGTCGATCTGGCTGACCAGCTGCTGCACACCAAGCCGTGTGGCCAAGCCGCGTGCCTCGCCGGCAAAATCTCGCGCCGCGTCTGCCTCTCCAGCCTCAAAAAGTGAATCAATGCGATAGAGCACAAACTGCGCGAGGTTTCGGAGGGCGGGCTCGTAGTGCGGATTGATTTGGAGCGCCCTTGTGTATTCCTCTATCCCCTTGTCGTATTCTCCGATGTGAATGTAAGTAAAGCCGAGGTTTGTTCGGATGACCTCGTCGTCTGGGTGTTGTCTCAAGGCCTCCTGATACATGCGAAGGGCGTCGTCGTAACGGCCAACCTGAGAGTAAACGACCCCTAGGTACCCGCGAATCGCGGGGAAGTTGGGTTTGAGACGCAGCGCGGCCTCCAGATGGGTGATAGCTTCGTCGGGTCGGTTATTGGCACCGAGGACGCAACCAAGACTGTAGTGAGCAAGCCAAGCGTCGGGATACTTGGCCAGCACGTCCCGATATAACGTCTCCGTGGTTTCGTAAGCCATGCTCCTCTGCCAAACACCGGCTCCGAGAACAACGAGGACGACAACACAAACCGCTCGAGCTGTTTTTACGGCCGTGGGCCCCAACCTCTGAATGCCCGTTGCGGCACCGGCTACGACAAGAGTGATCATTCCAATGCTCGGCAAATAGAGAAAACGATCTGCCACAAACGAATATGTCATGTAGAAATAGTCAACAAATCCCAAAACCGGGACGAGTGTGCCGCCAAAGAACAAGAGGGCGGCCAAAGGCCCTCTGCCCAACCGCCGCCGCACACAAAAAAGCGTGACGAGCAAGGCAATCGCCGCCGCGGGATAAAGATGCTGCCACCACAGATGAGCGTCGATCGTCCAACGTGGATAGTGGAATGCGAGACGGACGGGAAACAACACTTTCCCGAGATAGAACCAGACGACGCGACCGGCGATCAGAAACCGATCCAGCGTCGAATGCATGCCCCACCCGGGTCCTCCTTCTTGGATAAAGCTCCGTTCCAAACCGACTGTCAAAAAACTGAGCGCAATCCCCACCACGAAAAACGGAACAACGGGCCACGTGTCCCGCCACACCAAGCGTCCCCGTCTCCACCACATCAACAGCAGGATCGCTGCGGGCAGAGTCAACGTGACGGTCTTGCTCAGCAGGGCGGCCACAAAGAACGTCATCGACAGGGCATACATCACCCATCTCCGATGTGGCCTGACCGCCAGACCCTTCGCTCGCCGAGAGTCACCGATCGGCTGGAAGCCAAGGTACGCGAGCAGTGAGAGGAGATAGAAGAGGCCGGAGAGTGTGTTTCTTCGTTCGGTCACCCACGCCACAGACTCGACGTGCACGGGGTGCAGCGCAAAGACCGCCGCGGCGAACCATGCCCACGGCAACCGCAGTCGACGCAGAACGATCCAAACCAGAAGAGCGTTTATCGCATGGAGGATCACATTATTGACGTGATACCCCGGGGGGTTCAGACCCCATAGTTGATATTCGATCCAATACGTCGTGAACGTCAGCGGATAGTACAAGCCATACGTACCTTCACGGTCGCTCCATATCTCGCCAAGTCCATCCGTTGTCTGAAGTCGCTCATTGCGAACAAGGAGGCCATCGTCATCCGCGTAGAATCCCGCATCAAATGCGGGGATATATACAACAACACTTATGATGAGCAGCAGCCCGGCGCCTATCATCAACCGTCCGACGGTTTTTTGTCGTGTGCCGTTTGCCGGGCCTTGCTTGTTCATCTTCGTTGCCTCGTTGTTTTCACCGGTCTCTCGAACGGTGATGTAGCGTGCGCCCCTAAGGGCACTCAACCGGCGGGATAAGGTAAAGTGATTCGACGCCCTCTTGCTCGGCGTTTTTTCCGGTTGGCAGCCCCTTAATCTAATCGACAATTTTGTAGAGATGCCACCTTCCCGTGTCCGTTACGGGCTCATGGATGGCCGAATCGGAAAATCGCGCATGCATATTCTCATCCCCATTGACCAAAACATAATCAAAGTGCTCGAAATCTCGATACCTCACCTGTTCGGGAAACCACTCGAGGCCGAGAGTATACTCGTATTTCATGGGATTTTTGTATCGGACTATTCCAGAGGCGTGTGCAGCAAAGGAAAAATTGAGATCGCCTCCCTTCAAAACCTGTGCATACGCGAAGGTTTGTACAAACGGACTCCCCTTGAGATACTCACTTGTCTTCACGAAACTGAGACCCAACACGCGTTGATCCCTCGGAAGCGCGCCAAGAGACTCTTCCAACCCCACCAGTTCTCTTTGTTGAAACAAATACCACGCCCTCGCCGTGCCGGCGGAGAACATGACGAGCACGCAAAGCGTGAAGACTCGGATCAAATGTCTATTTGCTACCGGCAGTGGGAGAGCAACGATCGCGAGAATAATCGCGCAGGGAAACCATCGCTGCGAGAAGAAGATCGTGTTCATATATTTTTCCGGAGCAAACAACATTATCAAGGTCAACATCAACGCACATCCAAGAAGCGGGGTGTCGATCCTCTTTTTTAACCGCCGACGATTTGTATAAATAGAAAAAAGAACCCACCCCAATATGGCGCCCGCCGCCAACGGCTCGAAGATCCCTTTTATTCCTCCAAACATCGAGTTGACGAGGTAACCCGGGAGTAGTCTTTCCCATGGACTGTGAAACCAATGTGGTGCCGTATCAAATCCCGCGATTTCGCGAGCCGAAGACAAAGTCATGTACCATGCGACGGCAGCGATTCCTACCGGTACGATGGGAGTAATACCGTAGACGAGAGATCTCCAGCCTTCTTTGCGAGTGATGGCGCGGAGAATAAGCCAGACGGAACCGATAAAGAACCACAAAGCGTGACTGCCATAGAGAAGGATTGATAAGAGAAACAAGAAAAACCAACGCCTTTTGTTCAAGGGCTTCAACGACTCATTTAGCCAGAGGACAAAGACCGGCCAGCCGATCAGAAAATTCAGAAATCCCCAGTAAAAAGTCATGTTGTAACCAAGCAGCACGGCGAGAATGGAGCCCTCCAAATGGCGGCCGCGGCTCCAGGCAAGAAAGACAACCGAGCCGATCCAAAGTAATAGCAGGATCATCATCGTCATCTTCCCGGAAAGTGGAGCAGGAAACACGTATGCATTAGCAGCCAGGAGCAAATAGCACAGGTTGTTGGGGGCATGCCAATTGACCGAAAACAAGTCGGTGTTTCCCCGGAGGGTCTCCGTGAGCAGATAGATCTGGCCAAGATGCTGTGGAAGGTCTGTTGACGGAGGGAACGATACGAAAAGGAATGGTGATAGGAGTAACAACGTCGCGATGATAATGAGCAGCCACAGACCAACAAGGCTGCGTTGCGGTTCCTTGGCACCCTTGTTCATTCAACATCCCACTGTGTTCGACGATAAACAACCCACATTCCACCGCCCATTGTACATTTCCTCTGCCCGCCTCGCCGGGCGCCGTCTATTATACTACGGCTGAGTGCCGCTTGAAATGTAATTGTCCCAGTGACTTGACGTCGTCTTCCCGCCCCGGGGGGTGTTCCAATACTCCAGGCCAAAACCAAAGACCGCTCCCCATTCCCTCTGTAACACGAGTTCACCAGTGTGATATTATGGTCCCCTGACCCGTAACCTGCGCGGACAGCCCGTGGAGTTCATTGGGGACACCTGTGCGCCCCGGAGTTGGGTACCCTACGGCCCGCCCGGGTGTGCGTGTCAAAAAAACCGCCCGCGTTCGCTCACGAGATTATTATCGTGTGCTCCCAACCACGACTAACACAGGAGGAAATGTCATCAGACGCTCAAGACGACACCAGATAACATTGACACGCCTCGGACTCTTATTGGGTGTGATCGCGCTCGCATCCATGGTGATCTTTCAGTGCTCGCCCGCGTTCGCGGACGACTCGGCCCGCAAAGACCGCATAAACGAACGACCGGATGAATGCACGATTATCACTGTGGGGAAAAAAGCCTCGGCCGATGGTTCGGTCATGACATCGCACACCTGTGACAGCCACCGGACCCGCTCGTGGTTCAACATCGTCCCAGGCAAAAGGCACAAAAAAGGCTCGATGGTGACAATGGTCAAGAGGACCAACGAAGACTCGCTTGCGATGCCGGCATACAAGCATGTACCGGTCGGCGAGATCCCACAGGTGGAGCGCACACACGGATTTATCAACACCGCCTACCCGTGCATGAACGACGAGCAGCTTGCCGTCGGTGAGTCGACGTTTGGAGGGCGCGAGTCCCTCAAGTCGGATAGTGGGTTTATCGACTGTCAACAGCTCGTACAGCTCGTTCTGGAACGATGCTCGACGGCAAGAGAGGCGGTCAAGCTGGCCGGAGAACTCACCGGCAAATACGGATGGATCGATGTCGGGGAGTGCCTGTCGTTTTGTGATCCCAATGAGGCCTGGCATTTCGAGATCGTCGGACCCGGGCAGGGGAACCTCGGCTCGATTTGGGCGGCTCAAAGAGTCCCCGACGACCAAATCTGTGTGAGCGCCAACGCCAGCCGGATCCGTTACATCGATCTCGAGAATCCAGATTATTTCATGGCATCCGAGAACGTCCACTCGGTTGCGCAGGACAGCGGGTGGTGGGATCCGGCAAACGGGCCCTTTGAATTCTGTTACGCATACGATCCGGAGGGCCGGATGTCGTACGCGGCGACACGCCGCGAGTGGCGTGTGTTCGATCTCTGCGCACCTTCGCTAAAGCTTCATGCCAACTCGAACAACTTCCCCTTTTCGGTCAAACCGGACACGCTCGTATCGCTCGAAAAGATGGTCCGGCTCTTCCAGGACTACTTCGAAGGGACCGACTACAACTTCGTCAAGCACATCACATCGGTGAACGCAGACGGCGAGCACGAGATATCGCCGCTGGCCAATCCCTTCATGCCGTACGACATGAACAAGATCTTCGATGTCAACGGAGGTTGGGGGTGGCGCGGAGAACGGACGATCGCTCGGTGGTATACGATGTACGCGACGATCACCCAGTCACGTGACTGGTTGCCCAACGAGGTTGGCGGCGTGGTATGGATGGCGATCGACAACGTGGCGACGTCCATATACGTACCGATTTATTGCAGCGTCACCGACGTGTCCCGCTACTACAAAA
Organism: Candidatus Latescibacterota bacterium; assembly: GCA_020352495.1. Lineage (GTDB taxonomy): Bacteria > Krumholzibacteriota > Krumholzibacteriia > WVZY01 > WVZY01. The sequence goes on along the minus strand of CP070677.1, from coordinate 2,700,272 downwards.
CGCCTGGGCGCGTGAACGGCTACACACGTGACTCCGCCTGGTGGGCGTTCAACCGGCTGGGCACACTGACCGCTCAACGGTGGGGCGACATGAGGCACGATGTCACAACGGTCTGGAAGCCTCTTCAGGAGGAGCTTTTTGCCGATCAGACAAACGTCGAAGAGAAGGCCCTGCGTCTGCTCGAGAAAAACCCCAAGAAGGCCAAGAAATTCCTGACGGAGTACGGCGTCAAATGGGGGGATCGGGTCGTTGAGCGGGCGTGGTCGCTCGGAGACGAGCTGTGGACGAAATACGACGAGAAATTCTAGGCAGTACGGCCGGTGTAGACTAGTTCTCCATCATTACGGGCGGAGGTAGTGGCAATACGACGCCCAAGCTACACACTCCATATCGCTTCCAGCTCCGCCCAATCAAGGTTATCTCTTCCTCTCGTTGCAGTGATGTGTTAGCGTTAGCCTGTCCCGAACAGTTAGCCACGGAAGGAGATGACGCAGGATGGCAGAAGTTGACCGTCCGAACAGGACGACCATGACTTCCTGGTTGACTGCCTTTGACAACCCCATAAACCTCGTTTAGTTCAAGTTCTATGCAAAGTTCCGCCAGGCGGTCTTGAATTTCACTTCTTGCTGACATTTTTAAACTCCAAAGT
>CP070677.1:2693517-2699523 GCA_020352495.1 Candidatus Latescibacterota bacterium | reverse complement strand
GGTCGTTAGCACCGATATGGCAAAGGACTGGAAGCTGTGGGCGAAATGGGGGCATTCCTGTGATTTGAGATTCGACGCCGAAGAGTTTCTGCGGAAACACCCTCAGTACGAATGGCTAAACGGGCATTTGGCGGACTTGCCCACCAATCCCTGGACCATCTTCCCCGGTGACGATGAGCGGTAGTCGAAGCATCGATTTGTGGCCGTTGTCGAGGGGCACACCATGAGAAACGTCGAGAGATTAATCGCCGGTTTTTTTGAGTTGGCCGCTGTCCGCCGCACGGCGTTTGTCCCCACTATCGCCTTGGTCGCTGCGGTGGGTTGCCTCCTAATCGATCCCGCGCTCGGGGCTTCTGAGCCACCCGATCGTTCCAAGAACATTGATCTTGTCGGTCGGTGGGCGAATGGGCCGTGTGGAGCTGTCGCCGTCGCAGGAACCATGGCCATTATTGGCAATGGCGGTTACGTCCAGATCGTCGACGTCGAGGAGCCAACGGCGCCTTATGAGTTGGGGAAAATCGTTCTGCCAAGCCCCATATTCGATGTGAGTATCGACGGGGATCATGCTTTTGGGGTCGCGGGAAGGGACGGTCTCCGAGTGGTCGACATTTCAGATCCGAGCCAACCGGTCGAAGCGGGGAGCTGTGTTACAACCGGTCCAGCATATAGTGTGGCCACAGAGGCCGGATACGCGTTTATCGGTGCTGGGAACGATGGTCTTTGTGTGGTCGACTACTCGGATCCGACGAGCCCGGAGCAAATCGGTTCTCTCGATACCGATGGATCAGTCGCGGACGTTTTTGTTCGTGGTGATATTCTCTTTGTCGCTGACGGGGGGGAGGGGCTGCTTGTCATCGATGTCTCCGATCCGAAGACGCCTAACGAAATCGGGCGCTTGAGCACGGGCGATTTCGCGGGCGACGTGACGGTCGCTGGTAATCACGCGTTTGTGGCGGATTGGACATTTGGCCTTCGGGTGATCGATGTGTCCGATCCCGGACACCCCATCGAGACCGGGTTCCAATACCTGAGCGGACTGACCTCGGACGTCGCGGTAAGCGGTGACCATGTTTTTGTAACCGAAGGTTACGCAGGTCTCCGGATCTTAGACATCTCTGATCCTTCGGACCCACACCAGGTGGCTCTTTACGAAACTGGTGATTATGCATCGGATGTTGCCATTGTTCGGGACCTCGTCTATGTGGCCGACCGTTTTGACGGACTCCGTGTAATAGATGTCTCGGATATGGGAGTTCCACACGAAGTCGGTTATTTTGACGACAGCGGAAGCGACATCGTAGATGTCACGGTCGCAGGGGATCGCGCGTACCTTGCCGATCGATTTGATGGACTCCGTGTGATCGACATCGCGGATCCGAGGGACCCCGTTGAGCTGGGGTCGTATGACACGGACGGATACGTGAAGAGCGTCGCGGTCGTCGACAAATTTGCGTACCTGGCGGATTGGGTTGACGGCCTGCGGATCATAGACGTCTCCAGTCCTCCGGATTTGTTCGAAGTCGGGTATTACGACACGGAGGGTGATGCACGTGACGTCATCGTTCACGGTGAATTCGCGTACGTTGCTGACTGGTCCGAAGGGCTTCGAATAATCGATGTCTCCGACGTCACGGACCCGTTCGAAGTTGGTTATTACGATGCGGGGGATTGGGCGAACGCGGTGGCGAAGTACGACCAGTATGTCCTGGTTACCGACGGGTTCAATGGTCTTCGGATCATTGATGTGTCCGATCCGAGGAACCCCGTCCAAGTCGCCCGGCACAACACAAGAGGGGTCGCGATGGGTGTCGCCGCAGTGGGGAGTATCGCCTACGTCGCTGATTTCTACGCCGGGCTTCGAATAGTCAACCTGGACGATCCGGTGCGGCCGTACGAAATGGGGTTTTACGATACGGCCGATCTGGCGTACGAAGTAGCCGTTGACGGTCGTTTTGCATATGTGGCCGATCGAGCCGATGGCGTCCGGGTCATCGATGTCACCGCCCCAGGCTCTCCGATCGAGGTGGGATACTACGATACGGGTGATTATGCCTATGGTGTTGCTGTTGGCGCCGAAAATGTATTCATAGCCGATGGTGAAGACGGTCTTTATGTTCTGACACGCGCCGACCCTTCGGGTGTTCGCGGAGCAAAAAAACCAATCACGGAGATCGAGCTCCGTCAGAACCGTCCCAATCCTTTTAACCCAACCACGACGATCTCGTTTGTATTGCCCCACTCGATGAACGTAAGACTGTCGGTTTTCGACGTCGAAGGGAGACTCGTTCGTACAATCGTCGAAGACGTTTTGCCGGAAGGAGACAACGAGTACCGATGGGATGGGAGAAACCAAAACGGGGACCCCGTGAGCTCGGGTGTGTACTTCTTTAGGCTCGTGGCAGGGAGCGAGACTCTGACGAGGAAGATGACGCTAATCAGGTGACCGGGCGACCTTTTGCGGGCCTGCCGGAGGCCGTCGAAGCCACACCACATCGTCCGCGCCTCGCGAAAACCTCTCGTGGTACGTGAGATAACACTTATAACTCCCTGTTAATGATAGTCTTATAATGTTGTCGCCAGACCAGTTGGGATTCGTGTTTTGCACGATCGGACTGGCAACCGGCGCGATGAACTGGTAGACTCCTGGGCCAGGTACCCCGCTCATGCCCCACGGGATGCTGCGGGGATAATTGTATTCATCGGACTGTGACGGCAGGAGGATCCCATGACAAGGAGCATGTCACGCGTGATAGGTGTCGGTGTGTGCCTGTTGGGAGTGCTCGTTGCGCTTCCAGCACTGGCTGACGTCAAATGGGCGGAGGTCCCGTACGGCGAAATCATCAAACAGGCCCAAACAAAGGATCAACACGTCTTTGTCGACTTCTATACGACGTGGTGTGGGCCATGCAAGAAACTCGAAAAGGTAACCTACAAGGACGAGAAGGTCATCGCGTTTTTGAACGAGATGATCGCCGTCAAATACGACGCGGAGAAAGACGAGGGTGAGACTCTTGCCAAAGAATTCAAGGTGAATGCGTATCCGACGTTGATTCTCATCGGCCCGGATGGCAAGGAGATCGACCGGCACTTGGGTTACCTCGACCCCGATGAATTTGTCAAAGTGTTGACCGACTACAAGAACGGAATCGGTACCGTTGCCTTTTACGAAGAAAGAGTCAAAAACGATCCGAAGGATCCCGAGGCCTGGAAGACCCTTGGTATGAAACACGCCGATGCCGGGCGGATGGAGAAGGCGACGAAGGCGTTGAAGACGTTTCTCGATCTCTCACCGGACGTCGCGGGAGATGAGAAGGCGGAGGTGATTTACGCCCTCGCCGATGTCAATTATCGAAGCGAGTCGTATGACCGTGCGCTCGAGCTGTATGGGAAAATGACCGAGGAGTTCGCCGATAGTGAGTGGCACGACCGTGCGCTCGTTATGGGCGCCCGCGCACATCACAAGAATGGAAATGCCGACGAGTGCATCGAGTGGTACCTGACCTACGTCGATCGTCACCCCGACGACCCAAAAGCAATGAACTCGTTCGCGTGGTTCTGCGCCTCGAAAAAGGTCGGCATGGACAGAGCGCTCCCCGTGGCGCTGAAGGCTGTTGAGCTCTCCGGCAGAGATGCCAGCATACTGGATACGCTTGGGGAGCTTTACTATGCGATGGGCGAGTACGACAAGGCAATCGAGATCGGTGAGGAGGCGGTGGAGAAAGACCCCGAGGACAAGTATCTGGCCGACCAGCTGGAGAAGTTCAATAAGGCCAAAAAAGACTCTCGAGAGGAAGCCAAGAAACAGGCAAAAAAATAACGGCGTTCACATTGCCGCTGGATTGTTGGATCGAGCCCCGCGGATGGTTCTTTGGTGGCGCTCGGTGATTCTTGTGTGGAGGCGTACCGTTCTTTTGTGACGACACACGCCAACACGGATAAGGCGGTGCCCGTTTTTGGGGGGCAATACGAGGCTGTCGATCGGCAATCCGTGCGCGTCTGTTTTCGCGGAGGTCAGTTCATCGGCAACGGTAAGGCCACGCCGACCATTAGCCCGAACGCGCTGTTTTTTATGTCGAAATCCTCGGCGATATCAAGGATTTTCGTGAATCCGTACGTATACCGAACGTCGGCGAAGAGGTCGACTCTCGCGAGTTCGAACACAAAGCCCGCTCCGATGACGCCACCAAAGTCGGTTCCCTTTGTTTCATCTCCGATGTCCTCTTTCTCAGTCTGGCCCAACGTGGTCACCTCGACCTCGATCTCCGCCTTTGTCTTGAATGCCAATGCGGGTCCGGCAAAAACCTCGAACGACCCTGAGGGACCAGCGGGAAAGGACACCACGGCGAGAAGCGGGAGTTCGATGTAATCTAGCGTGGCCGTCACCTCAGCATCAAAATTGATGACCCCAAACCCGGGGATGTCCGCCTCTACCGAGACATCTCCCTTCCCACCCTTCCTGAGGTACAACGCCTCTAGCCGTACGCCGAACTGGTGCGTAACGTGTACGGCACCGTACCCACCGACAACGAACCCAAGTTTTGAATCTCCCAAGTCTCCCTGCAGATTCAGACTGAATTCCGGATCCTCGATGATGATGGATGACGCTTTCGTGTCATCACCACTCAGTTTGGTGAGCCCGACACCGGCTTTGAGTCCCAGTTCGAACGAGACCTGTCCGAAAACCCCGGTCGCACCTGAAACACACAACGCAAAAGCCATAGTCCCCACCACCATGAGCCGACGATACGATGTCACAACGCGCCCCTTTCGTTTGAGAAACGAGATATTGATTGCCCGAGTTCCATTCGCTTCGTCCGGTCAGGCAACAATCCGGCGCACGGAGCGTCTTCAGCGCCTGAACGGACCGTTCACCGTCCAACGGCGAGCTTATTGGGGTTTTGTTTAATCCGTCAACAAAAACGATGGGCGAAAAAAGGTTACTTCCGGTGGGGCACCCGCCAACCTGCGAAGACCAAGGAGCCCGCTGTCAACGGGCAACGGTTTTGCCGGGGAAGTGACGTACGTCCAAGGAGGTTTTTACGACATCTCGTCGTGCGTGGACGGCCAACCATCCGATCGATACTGCGTGAGGTTCGAGTCGATAACAAGAGACGAGCTATTTGGCATCGACTCGATGAGGCGTTTGCCGGCCGTTTGCCGTAGCACAAACACGGCGGTTGAGAGAGCATCGGCCTGCATAACGGATTCCGACATTACGGACACGCTGACGTTGTGATTGGGGGAGGTTCCGATCTGGGGGTCTATTATATGGTGAAGGATCCTCTGTTGGTCATAGTACACCTCGTAGCTCCCCGATGTGGCGACGGCCCCGTCGGTCAAACGAACCACCTGGGGATAATTGCCCTTCTTTTGGGGATCCTGTATGGCAACGGCCCAGGGCCTTTTGTCTTGACGTGCTCCACGGGCGCGGATGTCTCCACCGGCATTTATCAAGTGATTGTCGACGCCGTGAGAGACGAGGACATCGGAAATCCGATCCACAATATACCCTTTTGCGATCCCGTCGAGCGTCATACCCATTCCGGCCCGTTGAAACCCGATTCGGTCGACGGCAAGTTCGATTTTGTCCGAACCCACGAGGGTGAGAGTCTCGTCGATGTCATCAGGTGCAGGGCGGCGATCATCACCGTGGTTTTTGAAAAGGTCGACGATCGGTTTAACGGTAATGTCGAATGCGCCGTGGCTCAGCTTGCAGATCTCTATTGCCCGTGTCACGACATCCGTCAGCTCAGCAGGCGGACCGGTAAGATACCCCTGTTGATTGAGCACGGAGAGGGGTGTCGACGAGTCGTATCGGTTAAAGATGTCGATCAAGCGGGTCATCTCTTCAAACGCTCGGCCAATCGCTTCTTCGGCCCGGTGCCTCGACTCGCTGACGACGGTGATCGTGACATACGTTCCCATAGCGAGACGTGTCTGGAAAACCTTGAGACGCCCGTTGTCGAGACGGATCACTTTGAATACGCCTTGAATGACACCGCCGGT
>CP070677.1:2682072-2693417 GCA_020352495.1 Candidatus Latescibacterota bacterium | reverse complement strand
TTTTTATTTGTAATGCCGACATATTATTAGGAACCAGCGGCGGTTTGGCCCCGTATGAAGACATAGGCGGCGCTTCCGGGTGTGGCGTGCTCGGCACGCCTTCGGAAAAATATCAACTCCCGCCTGCCAGATATATCCAGTCCAGATTGTCTAATCCACAGAAGGTACCTAAACATGACGACGCACGAGGAACTGTCAGATCCCAAGGGCTTTCGGCCTTTGGGGGAGGTTGGAGTTTTGAAAAAGACACGCCCAGTGGTATTGCGCCGGGGGGCGTTGTGCTTGATGGTTTTGGCGATCGCCTGGTTTGTAGTGGGCGGTGTGGCCGGGTGTGGCAAGAATGGCGACGATGCCGGCTCGCAACAGGCCCGCGCTGCAGGCGGCGGCCAGGGACGCGAGGGAAGACGCGGTCCGTCTCAGCCACCGGTGCCCGTGGCCGTAGAGGCGGCCCGTGTCGGAGCGATCGCTAGCTACTATACCGCCACCGCGACGTTGACGGCCGAGAAGGAGGCGGAAGTACTGGCGCGTGTGACCGGTGTCGTGGAAGCCTTGGGGTGCGAAGAAGGAGACCTCGTAAAAAAGGGGGACGTTCTCCTTCAGATCGAGGCCAGCGAGTACAAGCTTCGTGTCGCCCAAGCAGAAGCGAATACGGCCAACCTCAAAGACCGGTACAATCGCCTCTCCGATATGTTCGAGCAGCAACTCGTCTCGGCCGAGGAGTTCGAAGATGTCAAAAACCAGCTCAAGGCGGCGGAGGCTGCCGAAGGACTAGCGCGGCTCGATCTCTCATACACAAGGGTGAGATCCCCCTTTGCAGGGCGTGTCGTCCAGCGTCTCGTAGATGTGGGACAGAACGTTAGCGTTGGGACACCGCTTTTTGTCGTCTCGGATTTTGATCCGCTTCTTGCCGTTGTCCATGTGCCATCCAAAGAATTCAAGAAACTAAAACCCGACCAACCGGTTCAGCTCCTTCTCGACAGCAATCAAGAGCGGCTCGAAGGCCGGATCAAACTGGTGAGTCCCATCATCGACCCATCGAGCGGAACGATCAAGGTCACGATCGAGATTCCCGAATACCCATTTGATACACGGCCGGGAGATTTTGCCGAGGTGTCGATCGTCACCGAAAAACGGTTTGGAAGCACTCTGGTTCCTAAAAACGCGGTGTTTACCGATCGAGGTGATCAGATTGTTTATGTCGCCGCCGACAGCACCGCCGAGCGACGGGTCGTCGAGGTCGGGTTTCAGGACGATATGAACGCCGAGATCCTGGACGGCCTCGCGGACGGTGAACGGATTGTCACAAAGGGGCAACGCTCGCTCAAACACGGCGCCCCGATCAAAATCCTCGAGGGCGATTCTCTTGCTGCTCCTCAGGCCGAGAAGGAAAAACCAACCGAACAAGAAAAGCAAACCAAACAGGCAGGTTCCTAATGCGCCCATTCGTCGCGCTTGCGGTCCGCCGCCGGGTGAGTGTCATCATGTTTGCCCTGGCCGTTGCGGCGTTTGGATTTGTCGGGTACCAGCGGCTTTCTCTCGAGCTTTTCCCTGACATCACATACCCATCGCTCACCATCCAGACGGATTTTCCGGACACCGCGCCTCAGGAAGTCGAGTATCTCATCACACGGCCCGTCGAAGAGGTGGTTGGCGTACTTCGAGGGCTCCAGACGATCCACTCGGTCTCGCGCCCTGGTGTGTCCGAAGTTACGCTCGAGTTCGACTGGAAATCCGACATGGACATGTTGTCCATGGAGGTTCGCGAAAAAATCGACCGGTTGGTTCTGCCCGAGGAGGCGGAAGACCCCATCGTCCTCCGGTACGATCCATCGCTCGACCCGATCGTACGGCTCGCTTTGTCGGGCACAGGCAACCTCGTTGAAATCAGACGTCTGGCAGAAAAGAAGATCAAACCCGATTTTGAGACGGTTCTGGGTGTGGCCGCCGCCCAGATCAAGGGAGGACTCGAAGACGAGGTTCAAATCAATGTCGATCAGGAAAGACTTGCCGCTCTCGGTATACCCCTGGACCGGATCAGTCAGGTTGTCGGTGTTTCGAACGTGAACCTCCCCGGAGGGGCGCTTCGTGGGGCGGACAATCAGTATCTCATCCGAACGGTCAACGAGTTCGATGATGTCGAAGAGATCGGCGACCTCATCGTTCAACAGGACGAGTATGGGATCGTGCGACTTCGTGACGTGGCAACGGTTCAGATGGGGACAAAAGAACGTGAGGAGATCACCCGGGTCAACAGCGAAGAGTGCGTCGAGATAGCACTATACAAAGAAGGCGATGCCAACACGGTGACCGTATCACGACTTGTGAGCGAGCGGATCGATGAGTGGAAAGACAAGCTCCCGCCGGGGTACTCGATGACGGTTCTTTTCGACCAATCACATTTCATCCAACAGGCGATCAGCGAAGTGAGAAACGCCGCCGTAATCGGTGGTATCCTTGCCGTGCTTGTTCTTTTTGCGTTTCTGCGTGATCCCCGCAGCACGCTCATTATCGCAACCTCCATCCCGCTTTCCGTCATCGCTACTTTCCTCGTTATGTACCGGATGGACATTTCTCTCAATATTATGTCGCTTGGCGGGCTCACATTGGGGATCGGTATGCTCGTTGACAATTCGATCGTCGTGCTCGAATCGATCTTTCGGAAAAAATCCGCGGGGCAGGCGTTGTCGCAAACCGCGGTGGAAGGAACTTCCGAGGTCGGCCCTGCAATCGTCGCCTCCACTCTTACGACAGTCGCCGTTTTTTTGCCGATCATATTTGTCGAAGGGATCGCCGGTCAGCTATTCAAAGACCAGGCATGGACGGTGACGATCAGTCTTCTTGCGTCACTCATCGTCGCCGTGACGATGATACCGATGTTGAGTGCCTTGGGGGGGCGGTTGCGAGGAAAAAGGCTTCGCGGCGCGGCCATCGACACCGAGCCAAAGATGACGCTTGGGGCATTCTCGCAAGCCTACGATCGGTTCGTTCGGGGCGCAATTCGTCTCCGTTGGGCGACCCTCGTCATCGCGTTTGGGTTGTTCTTTGCCGCCATCGGCTCGCTCCGGTTTCTTGGGACCGAGCTGATCCCGCCGCTCAGTGAGGGCGAGTTTTTCTTCGAAGTCAATATGCCCGAGGGCACATCACTGGCGGCGACCGATCGTGTTATTACAAAAATGGAAAGGGTGGCTGCCGGCGATGCAACTATCGAGTATAACTACAGCACGATCGGAAGCCGTCTCATAGCCGGGGGTATGTCGCTCAATACAAAAGCGGAAAACCTCGGGCAGCTCAATATCGTGATGAAGGACAGGACCGATCAGCTGGGTGAGGCAGCGACGGCGGAGAACCTTCGCCAACAGTTCGAGCTCATCCCCGATCTCGATGTCAAATTTGGGAGGCCGTCGTATTTTAGCCTCAAGACACCCGTCGAGGTCGTTCTCTATGGAGAGAATCTCGAGGATCTTCGAAATCATTCTCTCGAACTCGCGCGGGAAATGAATGCGATCCCCGGGCTCGTCGACGTGCGCTCATCGCTCGAAGCCGGCAACCCCGAGATTCAGGTGATCTTCGACCGGCGGCGTTTGGCCGGTCTCGGTTTGGATATGGGGGCTTTGTCGGAGACGTTGAGAGGTCGTGTCCAGGGAGTTGTTCCCACGAGGTTCAAAGAAGAAGATCGTCAGATCGACGTGCGGATCCGCAACCAGGAGATCACGCGCTCATCGGTTGGCGATGTTCGAAACCTCGTCCTCCCGGGGCCCGATGGTCAGCCGATTCGACTGTTGTCCGTTGCCGATGTCCGTCTCGACCGGGGGCCGGCCGAGATCCACCGGCTGCAACAACAGCGTGCGGCGGTTATTTCGGCAAACCTCAAAGGGAGGAGTCTGGGGTCGGCCATCGCGGATATCGAACGAGCCGTCGAGAATGTGGTCCCGCCACCGGGGATCACCACCGAGCTCGCCGGTCAGAACCAGGAGATGCAGACTTCGTTCGCAAGTCTCCGTTTCGCGTTGGCCTTGGCGATCTTTCTCGTCTACCTCGTTATGGCGGCGACATTCGAATCATTCATCCATCCGTTTATAGTGCTCTTCACCATTCCGCTTGCACTCGTCGGAGTGATTGTCGGTTTGTTGGTTACGGGAACGACGATTACTGTAATTGTTTTGATCGGGACGATCATGCTTGTCGGAATCGTGGTCAACAACGCCATCGTCCTGATCGACGCAATCAACCGGTTGCGCCGTGCGGGGGTGGACAAGCTCGAAGCGGTCATCCGTGCGGGTCATATCCGACTCCGGCCGATTCTGATGACGACACTAACAACTATTCTCGCCCTCATCCCAATGGCGCTGAGCTGGGGTGAAGGTGCCGAGCTGAGATCGCCGCTTGCGATCACGGTGGCATCGGGGCTCTTTTTGAGCACATTGCTCACGCTGGTTGTCATTCCGGCTGCGTATATGGTGGTGCCCTCAAGACTGCGGGCCGAAGAAGACATTCAAACAGAAGAAAGGGTAACGGCGTGACACTCCCCGAACTTGCCATCAAGAGACATGTCACGACGCTCATGATCATCGTGAGTCTTGTCGTTCTGGGTCTTGTGGCGCTATTCCGCCTACCGCTTGCTTTTCTTCCGGATTTCGATGAGCCCCACTTGTTCGTCCGGGTGCCGTACGAAAACGCCTCGCCCGAGCAAGTCGAACGTATGATCGTCCGTCCGGTCGAGGATGCGTTGGGTTCGGTCAAAGGACTTCGTCAGATATGGTCGGCGTGCGACCGGGACGGCGGTATGGTTCGCCTACAGTTCGAGTGGTCGATCGATATGGCGCTGGCACGTGTCGAGGTTTGGGAAAAGATCGATCGAATCCGACGCGATCTCCCCGACGACATCGGGGACATCACCGTGGGCACACATTGGGACGCACGCGAGGCGGATATGCCGATCGTCGAAGGGCGGATCTCATCAAAACGCGACTTGAGCGAGAGCTACGACCTTCTCGACCGGAAGATTATAAGACCCTTAGAACGCATCCCGGGTGTTGCACAGGTTCGGCTCGATGGCGTAAATCCACGTGAGGTGCGTATCAATCTGCGAATTGCCGATATCGAGGCCCACGGGGTGGACATCCGTGAAGTCACGACTATTCTGCGAAACAGCAATTTCGATATGTCGCTTGGCAAGCTCACCGAGGGGACGACACGCTTTGCCGTTCGGACGGTGGGGTCTTTCAAAGATGTGGAGGAAATTCAAAACCTTCCGATCCGCGCAGACGGTCTGCGGTTGAAAGACATCGCCGATGTAGTCTACGAAGAACCTCCGCTCGAGTACGGCCGGCACCTCGACGGGAACTTCGCGATCGGAATAACTGTCAGTCAGGAGGCGAAGGCAAACACCGTCGAAGTCTGCGAAGAGATCGGTGAGCGAATCAACGCGATGGGCGTGGACCCGGAGTTGGAAGGGATCAACTTCCTCGTCTGGTTCAGCCAAGGCAAAGAGATCAGAAAGACGCTCAGGGATCTCACGTTCACCGGCATCTTTGGTGGGATTCTCGCCTCCCTCGTGCTCTTTGGTTTTTTGCGACGCGTGGGAACGACGCTGGTCTCGGTGCTATGCATACCGTTTTCCTTGATCGTCACCTGTGGGATCATCTGGGCACAGGGGAAAACGCTCAATACGCTCTCGCTGCTGGGTCTCATCGTGGGGATCGGGATGCTGGTCGATAACGCCGTCGTGGTGATGGAAAACATTTTCCGTCACCGCGAGCTTGGTTACGACCGCACAACCGCATCGCGTCTGGGGGCCCGAGAGGTGTCTACGGCGGTGATAGCGGCGACGCTCACGTCCGTTATCGTTTTTCTGCCGCTCATATTCAACAAGCCGAGCGAGATGAACATCTATCTCAAGGAGCTTGCCATTGCGGCAAGTCTCACACTGCTCGCGTCGCTCTTTATCAGTCAGACTCTCATACCGATGGCGACGTCGTGGTTCATTCGGGCGGAGCCAAAACCCCGCGGTCGTGTGATCACGTGGCTCGAACATCATTACGTGCGGCTTCTCAAATTCAATCTCCGGCACCGGTGGCTGACACCGATCATCGGGATCGGCGTCATAGCGATGGCCGTGTACCCCTTTATGAAGATCGACAAAAACTTTGGAACGACCGAGAGCGAGATGTTTGTTCAGGTCCGTTATGACATCAGTGAAGAGATGAGTCTCGAAAACAAGGAAAAGCTCGTCACCCAGGTCGAACAGATTCTCGAGCCGCATCGCGACGAGTTCAAGGCGCAGTCGATCTACAGTTTTTGGAGCGACCGGTGGACTCTCACCCGTATCTATCTGCATGAAGGTGAAGCAACACCGGAGAATTTCTCGATGGTCCGCCAGCGCCTTCGGGATGTCCTTCCGGAAATCGCCGGTGTCAAGCTCGAGGTCATGGAAAACCGGCGATTCTGGCGGCACGACCGCGGCAAACAGGTTTGGTTCCAAATCGTTGGTGAAGACTCTGAGGTTCTCGCACGGCTCGCCGAAGAGGCCAAACAGCTCCTCGCCGGGATTCCGGGTCTTGGTGATCCGCAGTCGAGCAACGAACAGGGGGGCCAAGAGCTTCATGTGGAGCTCGACCGCGATCTCGCCTCGCGTTACGGGGTCTCTCCGATGCAGCCCGCCGAGGTTGTCGGCCTGACGTATCGCGGCCGGCGGCTCCAACGGTACCGCACACCGGATGGTGAGCGGGAGATGAGGCTCACGCTCGATGAGAAGGAAACGGAGTCGGTATCCCAACTCACGCATCTTCCCCTGTGGACCTCCGATGGTGAGAGGGTGCCGCTGGCCTCGCTCGCCGAATTCAAAGAGATGCCCGGGGCCGAGCGGATCCAGCGGGACGACCGGCTTACCAGTGTATGGGTCGGCGCACGATATGAGGAAGGGACACGGGAGGAATACGTGCCGCTCGTCACAACGGCGATGAACAGCATGGAAATGCCGTACGGGTACTCGTGGACGTTTGGACGTTGGGAGCAGCGCCAGCGGGAACGATCCCGCGAGTTTCTCGTGAATCTGCTTCTTGCGCTGTTGTTGATCTTCGCGGTTATGGCCGGGCTATTCGAGTCCGTTCGCCAGGCGATCGGTTTGTTGATCGCGTTGCCATTTGCGATCTCCGGGGCGATATGGACCTTGTACCTTACGGGGACAGATTTCGACCAACCCGCTGCGGTGGGGTTACTCCTGCTTATAGGTATAGTCGTCAATAACGGGATTGTGATGATCGAGCATATCAACAGCTACCGCCGACGCGGGATGGATCGCTTCGAGGCAATGATCAAGGGCGGCCGCGAGAGACTCCGGCCGATCCTGATGACCGCCATCACAACACTAATGAGCCTCTTGCCGATGGCGATCCAACGACCGTCGCTGGGTGACGTGTACTACTACTCGATGGCACTCGTCATCATGGGGGGGCTGTTCATTTCGACATTTCTCACCTCGATCCTTTTACCCACCAACACGACACTCGTCGAAGATTCGTTTGCGTTGACGAGGAGGGGTTTTGCGGGTTTGGGGCGGATGCTTAGGATCCGGTAGTCGTCAGGGCGTGTCGCGAAATCTCGGTGCTGATTCAAACAACAAACGGTCCCTCGAAAACCGCTGCTCGCGCAAGACCGGTGTCTCACCGCTCAGTTGAATAGATCCCACACATTCGTGTATAATGACCGTCACCATCTATTTCCCCTTGTCCGATGAAAGAGGTTGTGCATTGTGGTCTCTCTTCATCGCGGGAAGATGCATCGTCGCGGGCGCCTCTTAAGCGTGAATTGAATTGGAGCATCCTCGGACTGATAATCGGGAGGAAACCGGCTTGCGCAGAGGGAGACTCTATCTCATTCTGATCGTCCTCGTTGTGGCAGCGCTCGGTTGTGGCAGGGACGAGTCTCCGCCGACGGCGCCTGAGGAAGACAAAGTCAACGTTGCCCCCGAAATCGTGGCCTGGCTAAAGGGAAACGCGGTTCCATTTGCAACCCCCATAGCCGGTCACGGTTTTGATGATCTAGAGCCACTACGGGATATCATAGGCGACGCGCGAATCGTCGCGCTGGGAGAAGCCACTCACGGCACACGGCAGTTTTTTCTCATGAAACATCGCCTTTTGGAGTTTCTCGTCAAAGAAATGGGCTTCACGAGTTTTGCGATCGAAGCAACTTGGCCCGAATCCAATCTCGTGAACGATTACATACAAACGGGAGACGGGGATCCAGCGGCGCTCCTAGCTGGGCTCTATTTCTGGACGTGGAACACACAGGAAGTCCTGGACATGATTCTATGGATGCGGGAAAACGGTGTGAGCTTTCATGGTTTTGACATGCAATACCCGAGGATGGCGATGGAAAACGTCGAAGCCTACGTGGCGGAGGTCGATCCCGCGAACGCCCCAGTGTATGAACTGCTCTTCGACAACTTTCGGCCGTGGCTCGATGCGCTGGGATCCTATCAAAATGTTCCGCCCGCGACACAAAACATCATACGAGATCAACTCCAACAGGTGTACGACATGATGGACCAACGCCAAGCAACTTATGAAGTGCGATCCAGCGCAAAGGACTTCGCCTACGCGTTGCAGAGCGCCCGAATCGTGCAACAAGGGGAACGCTTCTATGCGGCGCGGGAACCTTCATACATAACCCGTGATACGTACATGGCGGAAAACGCCTCGTGGATTATCGAACAGAAAGGACCAGGCGCGAAAATCGTTCTTTGGGCTCACAATTACCATGTCGGTGTCGACCCAATAAGCTCGCGAACCATGGGGTCGCATCTTCGACAACAGTATCAGGATGACATGGTCGTTCTCGCATTCAGCTTCTTTAAAGGGTCGTTCAATGCGAGGGACTATGACTACTGGCAGGGCGTGGGGGAACTCAAGAGCCATTCGGTCAAATTGCCACCCGAAGACAGTTACTCGTATCACTTTCGCGGTGCCGACATGCCGCGGATGATTCTCGATCTGAGAGGAGTCGATTTCGACTCGACTGCGACGGATTGGATTCCGGGCCCGCGGAGGTTTCGGAGTATCGGCGCGCTCTACGACGACTCAAACCCCGGGGCTTATTTCTACAACGCGAGACTGCCCGAGGAATTCGATGTCATCATTTATTTCGAAAACACGACACCATCGGTGCTACTCCCGTTCCCTGCGAGAACGGGTGCACCGGTGGCTGCAGATGTGAATAAGAGATTGTACTACGAGGGGATCTTTGGTGAATGCCGTTGAGCTCGAAAATGTGACCAAGACGTTTGGCAGTGTCACCGCCGTTGACGATCTGTCGCTCGCTGTTCCCGAGGGTTGTATCTATGGGTTCATCGGGCCCAACGGTTCGGGCAAGACCACGACCCTTCGCATGATCATGAACATCTTTTATCCGGACCGGGGTGTGATCCGGGTATTAGGAAGCGACGCTGTCGGGTCACGCATCGACCACATCGGTTATCTCCCCGAGGAACGCGGGCTATACAAGAACATGAAGGTGCGCGATGTTTTAAAGTTCTACGGCGAGCTCAAGAGCGGTCGCAGAGTCGACGATGAGGTTGACCGTTGGCTCGGAAGATTCGACCTCACCGATTGGGCCAACAAAAAAGTGGAAACGCTCAGCAAGGGCATGAGCCAGAAGGCTCAGTTCATCGCTACGGTGGTTACCCGCCCGCCCCTCGTGATTCTCGACGAGCCGTTTACCGGGTTGGATCCGGTAAACACGGATATTCTTCGAGAAGCGGTTCTGGAGCTTCGGGAAAACGGAGCAACGGTGATATTCAGCACACACGACATGAGTGTCGCCGAACGGATGTGCGATTTTATTTTTATGATTTTCAAAGGGCGCAAGGTTCTCGATGGAACGCTCAGTTCGATCCAGGATGCCTACGGGCACGACACGCTGCGGGTCCGTATCGAGGACGGGCGAGAATCGCTCGATAATCTCGCCGGTGTGGAAAACGTCAGGGATTTTGGGCGGACGCAGGAGCTTCGCATGACGTCGGACTGTGACCCTCAAAAAACCCTGGCCGAGATCATGTCTCGAACCCGGGTCCGGAGTTTTGAAATCGCAAAACCATCGCTGCACGATATCTTTGTGCGGATCGCGGGGCCCGAAGCTGAGGAACGGCAGGACGAACATGCGTAGGGTTCTACGAATTGCCAGGCGAGAGTACAAGGTCGCCGTTAGAACCAAGGGATTTGTCATCGCGCTGGTCGTGGCACCGCTTTTGATGGGTGGCAGCACGATCGCCATAATCCTGACCAAGAATCGTGTCGATACTAGGGACAAAACGCTCGCCGTTGTCGATCACTCGGGTGTCGTGGCGAACGCTTTGGTCGAGGCCGCGGAGAGGCGAAACGCCGAGTCCATTTTTGATGAAGAAACGGGGAAGAAGATCCGACCCGCCTACCACGTGGAAATCGTGGAACCCAACACCACCGATCCAAGGACCCAGCGGCTCGAGCTCTCCAACCGGGTTCGACGTGGTGAACTCCACGCGTTTCTCGAGATCGGCCCCGAAGTTCTTCATCCCGGTGAAGATCAGGACGCCTGCCGAATCGCTTATCACTCGAAGAACCCAGTGATGGATGACATGCGCGGGTGGCTGGGATGGCCCGTCAACACACAGCTCAGGAAAAGACGGGTTGCCGAGGCGGGAGTCGACGAATCCACTGTTGACGACACGCTCATATGGCTCAACATCCAGGGTCTTGGTCTTGTGTCCTTCGATGAAGGGACGGGTGAGGTCCAAGATGCCCGGCGGAGCAACGAGGGCGAAGCGGTGGGTGTTCCAGCGATCATGTCCATGTTGATGTTCATGATGCTCATGATGGGGGCGATGCCGCTGTTGCATGCCGTCATGGAGGAGAAAAACCACCGGATCGCCGAGATGATCCTCTCCACGGTCAAACCGTTTGATTTTATGTTGGGCAAGATCATTGGGGGTGTCGGGGTATCGCTGACCGCGTCGGCCGTGTATGTGATCGGCGGTATCATCGTGATCAGATATATGGATCTCGGGGAGTACATCCCATACCACGTGCTCCCGTGGTTCTTCGTATATATGCTCGCAGCCATCGTTATGATGGGCGCGATTCTCGCCGCTTTGGGCTCGGCGTGCAACGACCCAAAAGACGCCCAGTCGTTGACCCTGCCCGGTATGGTTCCGGTGATGATTCCGGTGTTTCTGCTTTTTCCCGTCATCAAGCACTTTTCTCAGCGTATCCAGTTTTCTGCCCCGGCTTTTGGCTTGAATGTTTTGCCGAAGAGTTTTAGACTGTCATTACCTGATTGCCTTAGGCGTAGGAACGTAGGCTGATTCATCC
>CP070677.1:2678193-2681972 GCA_020352495.1 Candidatus Latescibacterota bacterium | reverse complement strand
GGAGCGTGTGTACGAGCTCACGACAGACGTGGTTGGCAGTGGTTCGATTGACGTCGATCCAGATCAAGCGACCTATCGAAACGGAGACACAATCGTCCTCACGGCGGTACCCGACCCGGGTTGGGTCTTTGACAGCTGGTCGGGGGACTTGAGTGGCAGTACGAACCCGGAGACGATTGTGATAGCGGGTAGTGACGTGACGGTGACGGCCACATTTATTCAGGAGACGTACACGCTAACGACTAATGTCAACGGCGGCGGCTCGGTGACCAAGACACCAGATCAATCCACATACGTTTACGGCGACATTGTGAACGTTGAAGCGGTTCCGAACACCGGGTGGAGCTTCAGTAGCTGGTCGGGTGGGCTCGGCGGCACCGAAAATCCGACGACGATCACAATCACAGGGAACACGACCGTCACCGCGAATTTCAACGAAGGTGCATACGAGCTCACCACGAACGTCGTTGGCAGTGGTTGGATTGACGTCGATCCAGATCAGGCGACCTATGGAAACGGAGACACAATCGTCCTCACCGCGGTACCCGACCCGGGCTGGATTTTTGACAGTTGGTCGGGAGACTTGAGTGGCAGTACAAACCCGGAGACGATTGTGATAACGGGTAGTGACGTGACGGTGACGGCCACTTTCATCCAAGAGACGTACACGCTTACTGTGGATCCGGACGGCGGGGGAACGGTTACGAAATCCCCCGACAAGGCCCAGTATCTTTATGGTGAACAGGTTGTGTTGCTCGCGGATCCGCATCCTGATTCCGTTTTTACTGGATGGTCGGGGGCACTGACGGGCGTTGAAAATCCTGCCACCGTCGTGATCGTGGGCAATATGGAGATAACGGCACACTTTGATATCTACGTA
This sequence comes from Candidatus Latescibacterota bacterium, assembly GCA_020352495.1. Classification (GTDB taxonomy): domain Bacteria; phylum Krumholzibacteriota; class Krumholzibacteriia; order WVZY01; family WVZY01. The sequence goes on along the minus strand of CP070677.1, from coordinate 2,681,092 downwards.
CCGTCGCCACCGCTTCCACCACAGTCGGTCGAAGTCTCGGAACCCGCGCCTGGATGCGTATCTGTGACATGGGACGCCAACTCGGAACCGGATCTATCGGGTTACGTCGTGTATTACGGTCCGCTTTCCGTCGATCAGGGGGACGCCATTGAGTATCTGCACGCAGTAGACGTCGGAAACATGTTGTCCTGGAACGACTGTAGCTTCGAACAAGGCACGTACTATTTCGCCGTAAAGGCATACAACGATAGGAACGAGTACAGCAGCTACTCGGAAGAGAAGCGGCTCGATGTCCTTGGCCCCGACACGGACCCCCCGATTATTTTGGCGCGAATACCGGATCAAAATGAGGTGAATGTCGACCCCGCCATGGAGGAGATCTTCTTTATCGTCTCCGACGATCACACCGGTGTCGACCAGAGTTCGATTACGGTCTTGATCAATGGCAATGCTCCGGCGAGCGTGACCATCACACCCAACCTCCCCGATTACATGGTGACGTGTACCCCGGCGGGGGGATTGCCCTCAGACGCCACGGTGACGGTGCAGGTAACCGCCTCGGACCTCGCTTCGCCTCCAAATCTTATGAACGAGAGCTGGAGCTTCACCACGACAGTGGCCCCACCGTCGATTCCGACGGGACTGACGGCCGTGGGTACCGACACGGGTTGTGTGCATGTGAGCTGGAATCCGAATCCTGAGAATGACATTTCGGGTTATACGGTCTATTACGGGGATCAATCAGTCGCAATGGGCCAAGCGACGGAGTACGAAAACTCGCAGCCGGTTGGCCCGGTTACGACGTACATGATCCCGGCCCTCCCGGATGGTACGTTTTATATTTCGTTACGGGCGGAGAACGAGGCCGGTCTCATGAGCGATTATGCTCCGGAGGTTTCAGCCGATGTGTCGAATACGGTGCCTCCAGAACTGTTCCCGCCTCAAAATGTCCAGGTCTCGGAGACCACGCCCGGATGTGTGACGGTAACCTGGGAGGCAAACTCCGAGCCGGACCTCGCGGGTTACGTCGTGTATTACGGACCCGCTTCCGTGGCACAAGGCCAAGCAGGCGACTATGCCAACTCGGAAGACGTGGCAAACGTCACATCACACGTGGTGTGCGGGCTTCTGGAAGGACCGCAGTACTTCGCGGTCAAGGCGTACGATACGGAGAACAATTTTAGCGAATTCTCGGCGGAAAAACGTGTGGACGTTGTAGGGCCGGATTCCGACCCGCCGGTTTTCTCGATGCTCGATCCCGAGGAAGGAGAGGTCGGCGTTCCTCAAGATGAGGTTGTCTCTTTCGTTGTCTCGGACGATAAGACTGGTGTGGACCAGGCGTCGATAAGCGTACTAATCAACGGATCGAGTCCGGGATGGATAAACTACACCAACACTCCTTCAGGTTACTCGGTCGTCTGCGTACCCGCCGGACTGCTCCCCGGAAACACCACGATCACAATCGAGGTCGCTGCGAGAGATTTGGCCTCACCGCCAAACCAGGGAAACAAGACGTGGAGCTTTACAACGGGGGACAGCCGGCCGTCGGTTCCGACCGGGCTCGTTGCCCAAGGGACGAATACGGGTTGTGCCGCGCTGAGTTGGGATGCCAATTCCGAGGACAACATCACCGGCTACACCATTTACTGGGGAACCGAGTCCGTAGCCGGTGGGGAAGCCACTGAGTACCCGAATTCCCAGGACGTAGGAGTCGTCACGGGTGAAGAGCTTTGCGGTCTGATGACCGGCACGAACTATTTTGCACTGCGGGCAAAAAACGACTTGGATCTTTATAGCGACTTTTCGCCAGAAGTGTCGGCCGATGTCACGAACGACGTGTCGGGTGGACCGACCGCCCCTCAAGGCGTGGATGTATTAGAAACGAGACCCGGATGTGTGACCGTTTCCTGGCTCGCCAACCCGGAGCCGGACATCGCCGGTTATAAAGTCTACTACGGGCCTGTGGCAGGTTCTCCAGGAGATGCCGATTCAGTCGATGTTGGAAATGTGACCTCAAGAGAAATCTGCGGCTTCGAACAAGGAATTCACTACTTCATGGTTAGGGCCTACAACACATCAGGTCAGTACAGCGACTACTCGACCGAAAAGCGATTGACCGTGGTCGGGCCGGATGAAATCCCTCCGAGGATCGTTGTGGGAGGCCCGCTCCCCGGAGCCGTCGACGTTCCTACCACGGCGACTGTCTTTTTTGTCCTCTCGGACGGACAAACGGGTGTCGACTCGAGTTCGCTGAGTGTTTTGATCAACGACACACCTCCCCAGAAGGTAGTGTTTGTTGGGGATCAGTCGATGTACGCGGCTATGTGTAAGCCCGAGGGCGATCTTCCCGAGGGTTCGATCGTAGAGGTGAGTTTGACGGTGTCGGATTTCGCCACGCCGCCAAACACAACTGTTTTGCGTTGGGAGTTTACAACGGAGGGTGGCGTGCCGTCCTCGCCGACCGGCTTTGTCGCCGTGGGAACAAATACCGGTTCTGTCAATTTGAGTTGGAATTCCAACCCGGAAAGCCACGTTGCCGGGTACGTGATCTACTACGGCGCATCATCGGTGGAGCAGGGGCAGAGTGCTGAATACGCCGATATCGAGTACGTCAGCACGACAACCAGCCATACGGTGACCGATCTCGAGGATGGCACCTACTATTTCACTCTGACCGCAATAACCCATTCCGGTCTTGAGAGCGCCTACGCGGCGGAGGTGTCGGCGCACGTGACAAACGACCAAGATCAGCACACCCAGGCACCGCTACCTCCTCAACAGGTGCAAGTGTCCGAAACGGGGCCCGGTTGCCTGACTGTCGCGTGGGAGGAGAACTCGGAGCCGGACATCGCCGGATACGTTGTCTACTATGGGCCGCTCTCGGTGGCCAACGGGGATG
>CP070677.1:2644038-2678093 GCA_020352495.1 Candidatus Latescibacterota bacterium | reverse complement strand
TTGATCGAGGATGATATCATAGTGTTGCCCACTTTGCGTGAAGTCCTCCTGGGCGTAATCAATAACATGGTCTGCGCCGATCGATCGGACCATGTCCATCTTCCTCGTACTGCAGACACCGGTCACTTCTGCTCCGAACGCCTTGGCAATCTGCACGGCGAACGTACCCACCCCACCCCACGCACCATTGATCAAGACCTTATGCCCTGGCTGTATCTTTCCCACATCGCGAAGACCGATGAGAGCTGTGATCGCGGAGACAGATACGGCCGCGGCCTGCTCGAGCGTGAGGTTGGCCGGCTTTGACGAGAAGTCTTTCTCTCTGGCGCACACATACTCGGCGCAGGTGCCCTTGCACGTACCGAATACCTCGTCACCCGGTTGAAACCGCTTTACGTTATTGCCGACCGCCTCAACGTGCCCTGCTACATCGTATCCCGGAACGTAGTTTCTAGGTTTGGGCCACCCGGCCGCAAAGCGCACGGGGTACGGGCTGCCTCTCATGGTAAAGTAGTCACCTGCATGGAGGGCGGCCGCGTGAACGCGTACCAGCACATCGTTATCCTTGACCGTTGGCTTGTCGATTTCCCTGAGTTCGAAGACATCCGGTGAGCCGTAGTCGGTTTGAACGATCGCTTTCATGTGGTTTCCTTCCATGAAAAGCTGAAGGACAACCGTGCTCCGGTGCGAGGCCTTGGTGGCCAGCTATCACAGGTGAGTTAGCTTGGTATCTTTGTTACGGTTTTCGAGTATATTTTGTTTCGACGGCCTTCGCTTCTGTTCCGTCCGGCAACACGTTGTATGCGGTGACGGTGAGATGATCTTTGTCGGCCAATTCGAACACGGTCTTCCAGCCCCAAGGTGGCTGATCGGGACCAACGGAGTATTTCCCGACAACGGTAAAACCCGTTTTGGTGCCGTCGCCCTCTGAAAACATGATTCCGTAGTTCATATGGAAATCATCTACCCACGATGTCTGAAACTTCTTCTTAACAGAATTAAACGCGATCGTCTCCTCGCCGGTGCGAGGTTTACCCTGGAGTTCTCCCTCATACGTATGACGCACTAAGCGCCCGCCGAGAATCAAGCGGAATTCGCCCTTCACCTTTGACTCATCGGCAAGTTCGCCGGGGCGAAACCACGTGCGACACGTGCCCTCCCACGAACCGACGAGGGATTCTAGAAACGCTTGCGGTTCGGGTGTCGTAACTTGTGCGGTTTTAGCTTGATCGACTTCGGCGTCCTGCGCGGGAGCCGTTGTCGCGAGTGCGAGGAATACACCAATCGCCAGGCTAAGTGATTTGAAATGGTTCATGGTTCGTCCTTCCTTTCGCACAAATCAATGAAATTTGGCAAATCTCCGTTTGATGTCCGCCGATCGTGATAGGATTTTCACGAGATCCTCGACACTGCGATCTCGATTTTTCACTCGTGGATCAGGGTTCATTATTTGAGCAATCGCCTCTTCATGGTTCGCCTCGTTAAACCAATCGGGTATTACTATGACTCCTTCGTACTCCGATATTGGCATCTGATATATCCATCCGTCACAAAACATCTCCAAATTAAATTTCTCTGACGAGTGAGACCAGTAAGAAGTTTTTCCGGGCAATCGACCAAACGGGCTTCCTACTACATCAAATCCACAACGACGCTCTTCTGGTAGCCTATTTTGAAATAGTGCATCGATAACACCGTCCGCCGGGTATACCAAGCGATCGGGCGAACCAATCGCGGCGTCCCATGGTGCATGAAGAAAAATAAAAAAACACCGATCCGCAATCTCTCGATAGATACGGTGTCCCATACGTTTCGACCGGCGTTCAATGATCTCACCTGTGATCGCATCCACTGCCGCGTATTGAAATCGTGTGAAAGCATGATTGCTGCCCGAATAAATAAGAGCTTTCCCTCCATTGGCCAGGATCTCGCGTTTGATCACATTTGCCATCATTTCATCTCTATCCCCCTCGGGATATACCTGTTCACGGAAGTCGGGTGCCTGTTTGTCCTCCGGTTTCCATACTCCGCTCCAGTCGGAAAATGCATCCAACCCAATAACACGAAAGAGACGACTGCCTTCAGGTAGTTGATGATTCAAGAGCCAAGCCGCCTTTAAGATATCCACGTATTCCTGGTACCCCCAAAACGGCCATCCATTCCAGAAAACACGGTTTGCCTCTGCTTGGTTGTAGGATGATGCCGAAAGAAGAGAATCCACACTCGCCTGGTCACGAGCACAAATGAATTCGAGACCTAGATTATATATGCCGTTTTCGTAGAGAAGGGGTATCACATTCTGGACGAGTATCGGATCGTGGCGGATACGATGGAACTCACCTATAAATACTATGTCACGGTTAGCAAACTTCGCGACGATATACTCCTCCGGGGTTGAGCTGTGTTTGTTTAACCAAGAATTGAGCTTATTTTCCACCTCAGGCTCTAAGGGGGGAAGAGGAACTTTATCATCAGCAAGTACACTCGATGTCAAGACTGAAACCGTGGCCAGAATTAACAAACACGATCGCATTAGAGTCCTCGATATTGGACAAGGGATGGTGTGTAAATATTCTGTGCGGTTAACAAAATCCTACCGTCCTGCCGGTTGCCTGGCTCATTTCATGAGGGGGAGGCGCTTGCTTCGTCATGATTGTACTGCGTAGATGCCCGCGGCGCGACCGGGATCGAAGCGGCCATCGGAAAATGAGTTCCCAAAGACCCGCTCCGTGTGTATTATGATAGGGAGCCGTCCAGGCCGGTTTTGACGGTCAGACGGCGACCAATCCCGGCCGCACGAGGGGCTACCCCACACCCACCCACAGTCGGCCGGTGATCAACACCGAGGGAAAAACACGTGAATTCAGACATCATCATCCTTTGCGGAACAGCGGTTTCGATTGGCTTTATCCATACGGTCTTCGGACCGGATCATTACCTTCCGTTTGTCGTGATGGGCCGCGCCCGGCGTTGGTCACTACGAAAGACCGCATGGGTGACGTTTTTCTGTGGTCTCGGGCACGTGTTGAGTTCGGTCGTCCTGGGGTTGATTGGCGTGGTCCTGGGCGTCGAGGTTATGAAGCTCGAGATGCTCGAAGGGTTTCGCGGTGCGGTCACCGCCTGGCTTCTGATTGGCTTTGGCCTCGCATATTTTGTGTGGGGTGTTCATCGTGCCGTGCGGAATCGACCACATAGACATGTGCACACGCATGGTGATGGGCACATACATGATCACGTCCACTCCCATCATTCGGATCACGCACACGTCCATGATGCCGACGGTCGAGACATCACACCGTGGGTGCTCTTCACCATCTTTGTGTTTGGCCCGTGCGAACCGCTCATACCCATCCTGATGTATCCCGCGGCCAAGAGCAGTGCAGGCGGCGTATTTCTCGTGGCGGGTTTGTTTGGAGTGACGACGATTGGCACGATGCTGGCGATCGTCGTTTTGTCATCGTGGGGTGTTTCTTTTGCAAACCTGGGGCGGCTCAACCGATATGCACATGCCTTAGCCGGGGCGACAATATGCATTTCCGGGCTTTGTATCCAGTTTCTCGGGTTGTAGTCAGCGATAGGGGGGTGTGGCAAAAGCTCAAAAGCTCAAAATCGGACCGCGAGACTGACTCTCAAACCTGAGCCACCCATCGGAGAGCGCAGTTGCAGTCCAAAATCGCGTTGCAACCATCTGATCCGTTCCCACTTTTCGTACTCCATACCGTCACCAATGGTTCCGCCCAGTATGTTTCCACCCACCGCCCCCGCGACGAGCCCAATCGCCCCCAACACAACGGCCATCCCACTACAACCTGGTTCGCCGATCCTACTGGGTCTGCATTCATCGCTTCCAGAAAGCCTGGGTGCGTAAGCGATCGCGACACCAATCCCCGCCCCGGCGACGGCCCCTAGAACCGTTCCGATAAACTTGCCCTCGCCCTTTCTTGTTTTGAGCCCGACACTCTTTTCGATCCACGTTATCGAATCGCGGCGGACGGAAATGGTATCCTGGCTTTCCGCCAATTTCAAATGGACCAACTGTTCATCCAGGAGCACGACAGTCCCCGTAAGCGAGTTCGATTCGTGAAGACGCTCACCATAGAAGTGCGTCCGGATCTGGAGGGTTTTCAGCCGAATCCGATCGCCCGCTTTCACGCCGTAGCCCGTTCCATGGGAAGTCGAAGTACCAAGTATCAGAGACAGCCCAGTCGCGATCAGGCAAACGGCGACTCGACGTTTGCCCCACAAAGGCAAATCTGTACGCCTTTCTTTTTTGGTCATCGGTTTACGACGTGCTTCTCCTCGATCTTCCTCTTGTCAAACACCGCAACAAGAAAGAACGTCACCAGGCTCACGAGCCATGTGAAATAAATAGGATGAGGCAGAAAACGCCAGCTTTCGGGGAGCAGGAGCCAAACGACAAGCGCGGCCATCGTCGTGACAAGCGTCCAAGTGGCCGATGACTTACGGCACATTGCCGGCCAGAACATCGTCATCAGAACGAGAAGCGTGTAGGCGGTCGTCAAGGTGAGACCGATGAGGAGCATCCTGAGGATTCCCCTCACGGTGAGAGCCAATAGAAACGTAAAAATGCTAAGCACCAGAACCGTCGCACGGCAGACCAGTTGATCACGAACAGCGCTCAGGTTGGGAGCAAAGAAACGTTTGATAATATCGCTTGATACCAATGTGGCACTGCCCAAGAGAAGCGCCGACGCAGTGCTCACGTCGGCGGCCCAGAGTCCGGCGAGAATGATCCCCGCTGCCAATGGCGAAAGATCCAATACCACTTTGGGGAGCGCTTCTGCGGGTACGATTCCCGGATGGAGCACCACCGCAGCCATCCCGATAATGGCGCTGATGAAACCAACGGGGAAGATCAACGCACTCCCGATGAGGTACGCCCTCGATGCCGCGGTCTCGTTCTTTGACGCAAAGCCGATTTGGATCACCGCCTGGGTGGAGTGCACGGTCGTGAGCATGACGATAAACCACCCCAAGATGAGCGCCGGCCCCACGGCAAACAGATCAAACCCTGGGTGATCCACCGGAATTTGTTCCGCCAGGGCGGAGACTCCGCCCAGACGATCCACCGTCAAAATGGCGCCAAGTCCGATACCGGCATAGATGACTATGACATTGATCACATTGGTTAGACCGGCGGCCCAAAAACCCCCGATCAATGTGATACCGACAAAGACGACGGCGGTGACCGCCATGCCCGAACGGAAAGTAAAAACACCGGGCATCAATGAGGAAAGAATCGCGCCGCCCGCGACATACTGGAGGGAAGTGATGACGACCTGGAGAACGAGCTGACCGACGACGGCAACGACTCGCGCCGCGGTGCTGTAGTACCGTTCGAAGAGCTCGGGGAGTGTTGTGATTTCAAAACGCCGGTAGCGTCTGGCGGCGACGAGACCCATAACCAACGCCCCAAACGCCCACGCCGCGTTGTACCATCCGGCGGAAAACCCGACATGGTAGGCCCGTTCGGCCACCCCGATGGTAGAGGCGCCGCCAACGGCGAGACCGGCCAGAAGCGCCGCGGAGACTCCGGCGGGTAGTCCCCGTCCCGCCAGCAGGTACCCTACAATGCCTCCCGCACCTCTCGCAGTCAGGCGGCGAGCCCACCACGTCACCACAAACAACGCGACTACATAGATAACGACGACGGTGATGGGAATCCAGTGCACGAAGCGACCGCCGTTCCCTAGGAAATCTTCAGCCGAACATCAACGGCCATTGGTGCCATCCCTGCCGGGTATGCAAAGATGGGGTTGAGATCCATTTCCGTAATATTCGGGAAATCTGCGGCCAAACGCGACACACGGAGCAGCAGGTCTTCGACGGCGTCGAGGTCCACGCCCTTACCACGGACGCCTTCGAGAACGGGGTAGCCCTTGATCCCTTGCATCATCTCACGGGCCTCGGGTTTGCTGAGCGGTGCAAGCGCAACGATCACGTCCTTCATTACCTCGACAAAGACACCACCCAATCCAAACATCACTAGGCTCCCCAGACCCGGCGAAGCGGTCGCGCCTATGATGATCTCTTCTCCGGCGGGTTTTTGTTCCATGACGATGAATGTGGCTTTCTTTCCCGAGAAACGGCTTTGGATCTCGTCGAACGCGCCGGCCAGCTGTTTCTCATCCGCAATGTTTAGAATGACGCCACCCTCGTCGGACTTGTGAATGACGTCGGCAGAATCCACTTTGAGGACACAGGGGAATCCAACCTCTTTTGCCGCGGCGTCGAGATCACTCTTGCCCTTTACCTCGACAACCTTGGGAACGGGAATTCCATAGGCGCCAAGAAGCTCGAACGCTTCGCGCTGTGGGATGTACGCGTCCTTCCCTTCATACCGTTTGACGATTGCCTCGGCCGCAGCACGATCCACTTTGAGCTCGGGCGGCGATTCTTTCTTCCGGTCACGCAGCTCGGCATATTTCGCCATTGCGGCAAGCGCCCTTGCGCCATCTTCTGCAAACTCGTAAACGGGAATACCACCCTCACGGAGACTGTTGATCAACCCGTACCAGAGCTCTCTCGTTTCGATTACGACAACGACCGGTTTTGGCGAGCTCGAATACGCCTCCTTGATGCGTGCGGCGATTGCGTCGAGATCGACAAATGGGGCGGTCACAAAAAAGACGAGCAGCATGTCGGTGCCGTCTTCCTTGAGGAGCGTATCCATCGCCGCAAAATAGTGATCCGGTCCCGCAGTTGCGACGACGTCCACGGGGTTTCCAAGACTGGCCTCCGCGTATTGGGTTTCCTCGAGACGCTTTTTCCCTTTGTCGGACCACTTGGCCAGCGTCAGCCCGCTCTCGATCGCCTCATCCACTGCCTGAATTCCCGGGCCGCCGGTGTTGGTGATCATACCGATGCGTTTGCCCGTCGGCGGTTCCTGTGTCGAAAACGCGATGGCGGCCTTTATCATCTGATGCGTGTCGTGAAACTCGACGACACCGGCTTTGCGGTACATCGCAGTGGCCATAGCCGCCTGGTCGACCAGTGTCCCGGTGTGAGACGACACGGCAACCGACCCCTCGCGTGTCCGTCCCGCTTTAATAGCAAGAATCGGTTTGTTTGGCGTAATACGTGATGCGACATCGAGGAACACCTCTGGGTTTTTGAAGCTCTCTGTCTGCATCATGATGACACGTGTACCCTCGTCCTGCCCGTAGTAGTCGAGTATCTCGGGCATCGAGAGATCGCATTCGTTTCCGTACGAGGCGTACATGCGATGACCGAGACCGACATTGTACAGATGAAGTTTTAGCATCTCACCCATTCCGCCGCCCTGAGCGACGATCGATACATTACCGGGGTTCATCGGTACAAACGTGAAGTTTGCATAAACGGACACCTCGGGATCAGCGTTCTGAATCCCCTGGGAGTTTGGCCCAAAGACGCGCATCCCATAGCTGTTCGCAAGCTCAACCATTTCTCTTTCGCGCTTGATTCCTTCTTCGCCTACCTCCTTGAAACCCGCACTGTGTACGATCAGGAACTTCACACCTTTCTCTCCGCATTCTTTGATCACGTGCGGAAGCAGATCGGCTCTGATCGAGATGTTCACGAGGTCGATCTCATCCGGGACCTCAAGGACCGACTTGTAACACCTAAAGCTCCGGATGTTTCCACCCTTTGGGTTGATCGGAAAGATCGGACCCTTGAAACCGTAATCGGCGAGGTTTTTGATCACGATGTGCCCGATAGAATACGGATTTTTGGATGCGCCGATGATGGCGACCGACCTCGGTTTGAAAAGACCATCAAGCATGCTATCTCTCCTTTTCCAGCTGGAACCGGTAACGCGTTTGTTTTAATTACTAGGATAAAGGTTTGTTTGTTATTCGTTCGTGCTTTGCTGCAATGCAATCAGTGCCGCCCCCAGTGCTCCCGTAAACTGGGGATGTGGAGGTACCTCCACACGCCGTCCGATTTTTTCCGAAAATATCTCGGCTATGATCGGATTATATGCCACCACACCGCCCGTGAGCACCACTTCCGTGTCGAGCGGATCCATCTCCACAACGCGCTGGATCACCGACATAAAGGCTCCCCGGACGATTTCCGCCACATCGACGCCTCGTCGCAGGTGCGCGAGAATCTCGGTTTTGGCGAAAACCGTGCAAAAGCTGCTCAGCCGCACCGTGTGATCGGTGCGCCGCGCAAGGGGATCCATCTCGTCGATCTTGACCCCCAGCCTGAGTGCGATCTCCTCGATAAATGCGCCTGTGCCGGCGGCGCATTTTCGGTTCATTTTGAAATCGATTCGTTGTCCCGTGTCATCGAGACGGATTACCTTGTTGTCTTGTCCACCGATGTCGACGATGGAGATCGAATGTGGAATATAATGGTAGCAGCCGATCCCGTGGCAGTGGATCTCCGTGAGCGATGCGTCGGCATACTTTACGTTGTGCCGCCCGTAGCCCGTGGAAACGGATCGAGCGAGCTTCGAAGCATTCCCAGCCTCGCTCAATGCCTGGGCAAGACACTCCTTCGCCGTCGCGGCATAATCGACGCCCGAAGGACGAACCACCATCGCGCGGATTTCTTTTGCCGCATCGATCAAGGTCAGCTTGGTGGCCGAGGCTCCGACATCCACGCCGCAGTAGAGACCGCGATCGGATGAGGCTGATTTGGAATCGTTTTTTTTCTTTTGGGTCACGCTCCCAGTCCCACCCCGTTAAGCAAGATCATTTGGCCTTCTCGCTGATTTGCTCCACCAAAGCCTCGAACTGGGTTTTCGCCTGTTCCTCGGAGTAGAGACGAAGATCGTTGAGGTCACCGTTTATCACTACGTGGGGAACACCGGAACTCTTCGAAAAACGAAGCGGCAGACCATATCTGTTGTTCGAGTTGTTTGGGCACGTCTTTGCATCGTGATAAATGATCCCGCTAATATTATAGTCGCGGACCATATTCTCGAGATATTTCTCTTTGTAACCCTCCGAGCGCACGATAAAGAGTTCTGTGTAAGCCCGGGCCATCCCCTCAAACGGATCCTCGTGCTCGAGGTCCTCGAAGATCCAACTGTTGCAATACGTAGAGGCGACGACACACGATTTCTTCTCGGCGAAGAACTCGGCGTGTTCGCGAAGTTTACCCCATACCGGCATCCCTTCCCAGTAGAAACGGTAGGTCTCGTCATCAACCGCGCCGACCCCGTTTGCCACTCGTTCCTCCAGTTCGGCGTTGAGCGTCTCGTAGTATTGCACCGCGCGATCGTCACCACGGAGCACCACGGCGGGCCCCATGTGAATCGTCGCGTCGAAGAACGTGATCGGCGATGGACGTTTTTCGGCGATACGGAGAACTTTCTTCCACCCCTTTGTGCATTCGTAGGAGGACTTGACGGTTTCCCTTAGGCGGTCTATGTCGAATTTTTGTCCCGATATCTCTTCGAGAATGGGTATGAGCGCCTTGTGCTGACCGATGAGACCACTGATGTGTTCGGGTGTGATGTCACCGATCTGCCGCATCGTATCGATACCGATACACGGCACCTCGAGCTCCCGTTCATAAAAGGAAAACCAATCCTTCACGTCCCGGCACTGGTTTGTGTTGTACACGAGCACATCCGGTAGCGGCACGGTCTCCATACCAAAGGCTTTTGTGAGGGGGGTGTTTTTTCGGAGATACGACCCGATATCGCTCGTCAGGTACGAACAGATATCGGGTGAGTAGCCGATAGCGTTGGCGGCCGGAATCAGATCCGGTGCCATACGTGATGACCCGAGCATGGCTCCGTGATTCTCGGGGAAGTAAACGAGAAAGCCAAAAGACCGAAGAAGCTCCGCAGGTCCGACACTTGTACACCACGCAATCTGGGGACTACCCGTTTTTGATGCCTCATCGAGTTCTTTGAAATAATCGGCCATCAGCTGTCGCATCGGGCCGGCCGAGCGGATCTTTTTGATGGTTGTCTTTTTTTCTTCCGCCATTGTGTCGTTCTCCTCTCGACGCCGTGATCCGTTTAGCAACCCGGGCGTCACCGGGTTTCAGAGTTGGTACGCCTCATTAGATCGTCGTTTTTGTCTCCGTTTCGTTTGTGTAAGGGCGCCGCAGCGCCCTCGGATAGGATACCAGTACACACCGCCTGTTCACAAGTGCCGTTCAACACGCGCGGAAGTAAGGTTTTGGGACGTTTTTGCTAGGCTGGCCCTCGACCACGGGAATCTGGGCCTTCGGGCGGTCGCCCTACCACGAGGAAAGGCCTGATTGGCAAGTCCCGCCAGCAATTGCAGGAACGATGTTTACTACGTCACCTTCCTCGAGCGCAGTGTCGTACCCGTCGAGAGCACGTATGTTCTCGTCATTGACAAAGACATTGATGGCACTCAAGAATTCGCCCTCGTCATTGAGAAACACACGACCGAGCGACTCGTGTTCGCTGACGAGTTTCTTCAAGAGTTCGCCCACCGTTTTGGCCTCGATTTCGATGGACTCCTGTTTATTGACAAAGCGGCGGAAGACGGCTGGTAGCAGGACCTTGACTGCCATGCGATCACCTTTCGACGCGGGGACGACGGGTCCCACTGAAATCGTTTTGCTCTATCTAATTAAACATGTATTCGCGGTTCTGAAAACCCCAGAATCGGGAAAAGACCGGAGGCGAGATCCTCTGGGGCGATCCACACCTAGTGCGCAAAACTACCTCGAAGATGCCCCACCGGACGGGTCCGCGTTCGAGGAGAGAAACCCCTTACGATGTCTCACCCGATCGATTACAATAGTCGAAGCCTGTCTACGGGCGTGTCCCGAAAGACAGGCGGATGTTTCTCATGTCAGACAGCCGGGACCCTCCGTGCCCGACTCGAAACTGTGAAGGATTAGCGATGATTTCTCTCGAAACCGCGATATCGATTCTCCAAGACAAGATCCGAGGGCGCGTGCCAACCGAGACGATTCCCGTCCGGGAGGCGGCCGGCCGCATTCTTGCCGCCGATCAAAAATCCAAAGTGAATTTGCCACCGTTCGACAAATCGGCCATGGATGGATACGCGATCCTGGAGGACGACCCGAGTGAAACGTATCGGGTCGTGGGTGTCGTCTCCGCGGGGGAACCGGGGATCGACAAGCTCGAGCCGGGGACGACAGTTAAAGTAATGACCGGGGCTCCCGTACCACCCGGCGTCGGCAAGGTCGTCATGATCGAGCAGGCGGTCGAAAAGGACGGGTACGTGCAGTTCGAAAAACCGTCCGCTTCCCGTCACATCTGCAAGAAAGCCGAGGACATCGCAGTCGGAGACACGATAGTCAAAGCGGGAGCGAGGGTGGGCCCTTTGGAGATCTCGAACTTGACCGGTTGCGGAATATCGACGGTCGAGGTGTCCAAGCCCGTTCGTGCCGCGGTGATCGCAACGGGTGATGAGCTCGTGGACTCTCCGTCGGATCTTGGCCCGGGCAAGATCATGAACACAAACGGCCCGCTTCTCTGCGAGTTGACTCGGAGGTGGGGGCTTGACGTGACGCTCTCGGAAGTGCTGCCCGACGATCCCCCAAAACTCACAAAGGCGATCCAAAACGCACTAACCCGTGCCGATATCGTATTGGTCTCGGGTGGCGTCTCCGTGGGGGATTTTGATTATGTCCCCGACGCCATAAGGCAATGTGGGCTCGAGATTCATATCTCACGTGTGGCGACAAAGCCGGGGAAGCCATTGACATTTGCCACGGGTGAGAAGGGAATACTGTTTGGTCTACCAGGCAATCCTGTGGCGGTTTATGTGACGTTTCACGTCTATGTCCTTCGCGCTGTTGGGTTGCTCACGGGATGGACGTACGAGCCAAAGGTTTTCAAGATCCGGTTGGCAAAGGAACGGCGGCAAAAGCCGGGTGACCGTCTGGCGTTTGTGCCAAGCCGTATCACCGCCGAGGGACTTGCGGAGCCGGTCGTCTATCATGGCTCGGCGCATATCAACGCGGTGATGGGGGCAGACGGATTTCTCATGATTCCCGCCGGCATAGAACGACTGCCCGCCGGCGCCGAACTCAAAATGATGACGTTTGAGGAGTGGAGCCGGTAGCTGCAGTTTTCCGGGCTCAGCGCGCAGGTGTCACACTGAATCATGACGAACTATTAGAGGGAAAGTAGTATCCGCGGTATGGAAATCCAGCGTCGTCTTGTCATTGCTGTTCTGATCGGGCTTTTTGTGGGAGGGGGCACCGCTCCCGAAGTCGGTTTTGCGCAGTCAAAGAAAGAGAGGGATGTCATGGGTGAGCTCGTGATTTTCCATGCGGGGAGTCTTTCGGTCCCTTTTCGTGAGATCTCGAGAAAGTTTAACGAGCTGTACCCAAACGTGACTGTCAAAGCCGAAGCGGCGGGAAGCCGCGATACGGCACGAAAGGTGTGTGATCTCGGGCGGCCCTGTGACGTTCTGGGGAGCGCCGATTACGAGGTCATCGATAATTTGCTCATCCCCGATCACGCCGAGTACAGCATACGGTTTGCAACGAACGAGATGATTATCGCCTTCACGAAACGTTCGAAACAACGGGATTCGATTACGGCCAAGAACTGGCCGGAGGTGTTGCTCTCCGACGACGTTTGGTTTGGGCGTTCGGATCCGAACCGGGATCCGTGCGGATACCGCACGGTGATGGTGTTCCAGCTGGCGGAACGTTATTTCTCCCAGCCGGGGCTCGCAAAAAAGCTCGAGGAGAAGGGTGGCCGCAAATTCATCCGCCCCAAAGAGACGGATCTCCTCGCGCTCTTGGAATCCGGGGAACTCGACTATATCTTTATTTACCGTTCCGTCGCGATCCAACACCGTCTCGAGTACATCGTATTGCCCGATGAGGTGAATCTCAAGTCGTCGGATCTCGGCGAGTTGTACGCGACGGCAAAATTGAGTCTGACAGGGAAAAAACCGGGGGAGTATATCGAACGTACCGGCGCACCGATGGTATACGGTGTGACGATTCCTCGGATCAGCGAGAATCGGGAACTTGCCGAAGAATGGATAAAATTGCTCCTCTCTCCAGAAGGCCAAGAGATCATGGAGCGAAACGGACAACCTCCCATCGTTCCAGCGTCGACGGCGCATTTCGACGGAATACCCGAGACCCTAAGACCTCTCTGCGTGCAGAAAGATGTGGCTAAATAGAATCCTCATCGGTGTGCGTAACTCGCCACACCGCCCACCTCGTTCGATCGGCTATAGAGAACCTGCTACTGAGCTCGGGGGCCATCAATGATCTTTGGGAGCCGGCCGTCGTTTTTTCATCTCGCATTTTTTCTGCTGGGCGCGTTGATGCTGTTGTTCATCGTGGCCCCGCTCGTGCGGATCACACTCGACAGTTCCGCGTCGGAACTGTCCGAAGCGTTGGGCGACAGGGAGCTTTGGGCGTCTATTTTTTTGACGCTCCGGGCCGCCGGTGTGGCGACGATCATCAGCATATTGTTTGGCGTGCCACTGGCGTATCTCCTCGCGCACGCGCGTTTTCCTGGCCGGTCGTTGGTTCTCGGTGTCATCGATCTTCCCATAATGATCCCGCACTCCGCCGCCGGTCTTGCGTTACTCACCGTGATCGGACGGCACTCGCTCGCCCAAAAGATCGCCGGTCCGTTGGGAATCGAATTCGTCGGCGAAGAAGCCGGTATCGCCACCGCGATGGCTTTTGTGTCGGTACCGTTTCTCGTCAATGCGGCGCGCGAGGGGTTCACCGCGGTGCCCGTACGTCTTGAGAACGTCGCCCGGACACTGGGCGCACGACCCTCGCGGGTGTTTTTTACGATTTCGCTCCCGTTGGCGTGGCGTGCGGTCTTCTCGGGAATGGTGCTGATGTGGGCGCGCGGTATCAGCGAATTTGGCGCGGTGATCATCATTGCGTATCACCCAATGACGACACCCATCCTCGTTTTCCAACGTTTTTCCGATTTTGGATTGACGTACGCGCGTGCGGCCGCCGTGGTTCTCATATTGGTTTGTGTCATCGGATTCGCCCTATTGCGATTTCTCTCGAGACCGAAGCGGGGGGAGGTGAGATGACACTCGAACTCAAAACCGTGACGAAGACGCTGGGCGACTTCAAGCTTCCTGGTCTCGATCTTACGGTACACGAAGGTGAGTACCTCGTTCTCGTCGGCCCCTCAGGGGTGGGGAAGACCGTGCTGCTCGAGATCATCGCGGGGCTCCTCCGGCCCGATTCGGGGCGGCTGTACTGGTGCGGAAGAGACATCACAACGCTGGCTCCGGAGCGTCGTGGGTTTGGCATCATGTACCAGGATTATGCGTTGTTTTCGCACATGACGGTGTCGGAAAACATCGCCTACGGCTTGAGATCGAGAGGTTGGTCAAAAGCTGAAGCGGAAGAGAAAACGTTGGACGCAGCGAGAGATCTGGACATCGAACCGCTTCTCGGACGCATGCCCGACACACTCTCCGGTGGCGAACAACAGCGTGCGGCTCTGGCCCGTGCCCTGGTCGTCGAACCCCAACTGCTGCTCCTCGACGAACCGCTGTCGGCTGTCGACCTGCGGCTCCGGCGGCGGCTCAGGCGCCAACTCAAGCACGCACAGGAGACAACGGGTACCACGTTTGTGCATGTGACACACGACGTCCATGAGGCGCTCACGGTGGGCCACCGTGTGGGAGTCATGCTCGACGGACGGCTTCGTCAGATCGGCGTGCCGGCCGAGCTCTTTCGAAAACCCACCGACAAAGACGTGGCACGTGTTCTTGGTATGCGGAATATCTTTGCGGCAAGCGGGTTCGAGGACGGATCCTGCCATGTGGATGGGGTGAATATTCACGTGGGGGAGAGGGAGGACGCCTACCGGCACATATGGATCCGACCCGAGGAGATCATCCTTTCACGGGAACCGTTTGAGTCCAGTGCGAGAAATCAGTTTCGGTGTGTCGTGGAAAGCTGGGAATTTCACGATGTGCTGGTCAATGTCCGAGTCGCCGTCAACGAAATGAAACTCGACGTGCTTCTCACCTATGCATCATTCGAAAAGCTCGATGTTCAGTCGGGGACACAGCTCCACGCAACGTTCAAGAGTTCTTCCGTGCATTGTTTTTGAGGCATCGGCGTGTCGCCGTCGAGTGTTGATGCCCCGATGGGAACAGGTCTCATTCGGGTGTCCACGATCATGCCGCGGGGTAAGCATCACACCTAACGGTCATTGTACGAGCTGTTTATAAAAGACTCCCCAATCCGATAAATCCGATAAAATCGATAAGTATTTCTTGACACCCTCGCTGAAATAGGGGAAAATCAAATCAATAAAACCCATAAAAAGGGTTATTTCTATGGCTTCGAACTACCTCACGACCGGGCAGGCGGCCACCATTTTGGCGGTCACCCCAGATACGGTTTTGAAATGGATCCGTTCGGGCCGACTGCCAGCCTGGCGTACCGCCGGGGGGCACCACCGAATCGACCCGCGCGATCTGAGCCGTATTAGTAACGACCTCCAAAATTCACCCACAGGCACGACAAGTCCACGCCCGAAACCTTTTGAATACTGTTGGGAATTCTACGGGAACGGTGGCCTTCCGGAAAACTGCGCCGGATGTGCCGTCTACCTCATGCGCGCCCAACGATGTTACGAGGTCGCCAAACTCGCCCCTCAATCCGGTCATCTCAAAGCTTTCTGTAAAAGCACTTGTGACGAATGCGAATATTACCGACTGGTTCATGAACAACGCACCAACGTGCTTGTGGTGACCGACGACGAAACGTTGACCGCGGATCTGCGGCGCGCCGAGGATACCGCGGACTTCAATCTGGAAATCGCCGATTGCGAGTACATCTGTTCATTGAAGATCACGGATTTCCGCCCCGATTTTGCCGTGGTGGACTGCTCTATTGGTCGTCAGGCCAGCAGCGACATCAGTCACCACCTGTTACACGACCCTAGGATTCCCTCGGTGCGAGTCGTACTCGCCGGGAGAGAGGATGAGTTTCCCCCGGAATGCGACAAGGAGTTTTTCGCTCGTATGGAGCGACCCTTTGGCATAGGTGAAATCGGAGAAATAATCGAATGCCTGAAAAAGGAGGGTCAACACAGGACGGACTAGGCCGCTTATGCTGTTAACCGTCCGGGGAAGCCATCCCCGGACAGAACCATGGGAACTGGGGGCGTTCTTCGCCCCGGCCGGGTGAAACCGGAAAAAAGGGCCCGACGGGAGGCCAGTCAAAACCAACCCGTCGAGCCAGGCGTGAATGCACAACGGCTGTCGTGCGTTTCACTCCCTCAATCTAAAGACTCGGGAAAGGCTCGTCAAGCCTTCCTGATGCTCTTCTTCCGCTTCGCTCGACACCGTAGAACGCTCCCAGCCTTCCATCCGGAGGTAACAAGATGGATGCAGGAGCACTCAGGGAGGATTTGCTGGACGGCGACGGTTTTCTGCTCAGCGAAGACTCCGGTTGGTCCCGAAGAGTAGCCCGGGAACTGGCCGAGCGAAACGACCTCGGACCTCTCACCGACGAGCACTGGAAAATCATCGAATTCGTGCGCGCGTACTACCAGAAGCATCGCGAAGGGCCACCCGTCGTAAAAATCGCCAAAGCCACCGACATGTCTTCCCGGCACATTTGTGAGCTGTTTCCGTGTGGGATCGCCAAGGGCGCGTATCGGCTGGCCGGTTTGCCACGACCGAGTGGATGTCTGTGAGCACACGTCAAACAACCCAGAGAGGCATCAAATGAACTCAGCATCCTTTTTTGTCTTGGGGGTTCTCCCCTACCTGGCCGTTGTGGTTTTCGCGGCCGGGATGATCAACCGTTTTTACACCTGGTTCAAGACGCCCCAGCCAGGAAAGATGACACTGTTTCCGGCGGGGGGCTCGGCAACCGGGGGTGTTCTAGCCGAAACCTTTTTCTTCCCCAGTCTTTTCCGGGGAGATAGGGTCTTGTGGTTCTTCGCCTGGGTGTTTCATGCCACTCTCGCCCTGGTTTTTCTCGGCCACATCCGCGTCTTTACGGGACTGATCGATCGCGTGTTGATGAGTATCGGTGTCTCGCCGGAAGGCATCGACGCCATGTCTTCGACCCTCGGTGGAGCGGCCGGGGTTGTGCTGTTGGCAACCGGGCTACTCCTTTTATTCCGGCGAATCGTCCAACAACGTACACGCGAGATCTCCAACTTCAGCGACTTTTTCGCGCTGCTGCTTCTGATCGCAATCATATTTACCGGAGACTTGATGCGCTTTGGCACGCATTTCGAGCTCGCGGAGACACGTGCATGGGCCCGATCGCTCGTTACTTTCTCGCCGATTGTTGTGAACAACGGTATGTTTCAGGTCCACGCGTTGCTGGCCATGGTGCTGATCATTTACGTCCCGTTCTCGAAGATAATGCATTTTGGAGGAATCTTCTTCACCCAAGCACTGATCAAGAGGAGATAATGATGAGTGAGCGAAATGTCAGAGCGGAGGAAACCGTTCCTGAGCATGACGGCGAAAAGGCTGCACAGGCCAGACCAGGCGATACGACACCCAGAAAGATGGTTCCGGGCAAGGAAGAGACCCCCGTCGTCGTAGACCTGCCAAAGACCGAGCGGGAGCCGCGCGACGTCGCCGGTGAGGTAGTAGGCGCCATCGGTGCCATCAAGGATGGGCCAAGGGTGTTGAAGACATATATGGAAACGTGCGTCAAGTGCGGCACCTGTGCGACGCAATGCCCCGTATACTTTGGCGATCCCAGCAAGAAGTACAACCCCGCTGCGCGTTCGGATCTGATTCGTTCGATATACAAAAAGCACAATACAAGGAGCGGTAAATTGCTCGGCGGTCTCGTTGGCGCCCGTGACTACGAGGACCGCGAGGTTGAAGAATGGGTCGAGCACTTCTACTCGTGTACCGGGTGTCGGCGCTGCGCCACTTTCTGTCCGATGGGCATCGACAACTCCGTAATCACCCGCAAAGGCCGCGCCATCCTTGACAAGCTCGGATTGACGCCGGACACGATGAAAAGGGTGGTCGAGATTTCGCTCGAGACTGGCAACACCGATGGTGCCACTCTGGAGGCGTTCAAGGCGGCCATCGAGTTCCTCGAGGAAGAAATGCGAGACGAGCACGGGATCGATATCAAAATACCCGTGGATGTAGAGGGAGCGGAGTATTTTTACGTTCCGCCTTCGGGAGACGTGCTTGTCAATCCAGAGGCCACGACTGGAATTGCGAAAGTGTTCTACGTGCTCGGGCTGCAGGACAAGTGGACCATGAGTTCGCGGTTGTTCGATGGGGCCAACTACGGTCTGTTTACCGGCGACGACAAATCCATGAAGGCGGACAACGAGCCGTACATCAAAGAGGCGAAACGACTCGGCGCCAAGGTGCTGTTTATGGGTGAGTGCGGGCATGCGTACCGCATCATGAAGATGATGATGGAGCCCGGGAAATGGTGGGGTGACCTTCCCTTTGAGATTGTGAACTGTATGGAGTTCACCGCCGAAAAGATCTTGACCGGTGAACTTCAGTTCGACAAGAGCAAGAACCCCCAGCCGGTGACTTACCACGATCCGTGCAACTTCGGCCGGTCATGCAACATCGTCGAGGAGCCTCGTATCATCATGGAAGCCAGCTGCCAGGACTTCAGGGAAATGTATCCCAATCGCGGCGATAACTGGTGCTGCGGCGGCGGTGGCGGCCTCTCTGCCATGGATGATATCTACGAGTTCCGTATGACCATCACGGGTAAAAAGAAAATGGAACAGATACGGGATACCGACGCCAAATATGTGGCGGCAGCTTGTTCAAATTGCAAACGTCAGTTGACGCAACTCATGGAATACCACAAGGAGGACGTAGCGGTCGGCGGCGTGCACGACATGCTCTCTCGCTCGATATTGATCAATGGCAAGGCTGCCGAGCGAGTCAACTATGACGATTGATGGGAGAAAGGGGAGAAGGTCATGAGACTATCCTCCCGCGCCAGATACGCGGTTAGGCTTACGTTGGAGGTGCACCGACAGGGCGATACCGGGGACCCCGTTCGGCTCTCCGACGTGGCCAAAGCCACAAACATTTCCAAGAGTTTTTTGGAGCAGCTGGCCATGGCCCTCAAGAGCCACTGCATCCTGCGTGCTATCTGTGGTCGGAACGGCGGCTATCTCCTGGGGCGCGCGGCAAATGAGATCACGATCGGTGACGTCCTCCGAGCGGTGACCGGCCCCATCGATCTCGTCACCGAGATTCCCAAGGACTGTGCAACGCCGGATTTCTGTCAGAGTCGACTGGTTTGGATGCTACTCGAACAACGCATCAACCAGCTGCTCGACGACTACACGATAGCCGACATCTCGGACGAAACCTCACTCGAGTCCATTCGTGACTTGCTAAATACGGAAAGAGCCCATGGGGGCGGGACGAGTGGGGTACTGCAAAAATAGAGAAGGACGATGCCAATGCCCGAAGAAATGATGACTCTCGAAAACGGCAAGACCTACACCTTGGATCGCCACGGGTTTCTGGATCCGCCGGATCAGTGGGACGCCGAGTTCGCCGTCGCAATGGCGCAGCGAGTGGGTATACATGACGGCCTGACCGAAGCGCACTGGGAATTCATCCGTTATCTGCGAACAAAGTTCCTTGAAGAGAAAACCGTTCCGGTTGTCGTTATCGCGTGTGCCGACAATGGGATGCGCCTGGGCAAGCTCAGGAGTCTCTTCCCAACCGGCTACCACCGCGGGGCCTGCAAGATAGCCGGCATTAATTACGATTTCATGTACAAGCACAACATCTGGTTGACCTATGAGTCGTACCGGCTGCTCAAGGCAAACTACAATATGTCGCCGAATGGTTTCTTGGCGGATTTCGATCGATGGGATCGTCAGTTCGCGTACTTGATCGTCACCGAGTGGGATCTCCCTTTGGGTCTGAGCGACAGACACTGGCAAGTGATTGACTATCTTCGAGACCACTACCGCAAGACCCACGATATCCCGACGATCTTCGAGGTGTGCAAGGATCTGGAGTTGACCCTCGCCGATTTGCGGAACTTGTTTCCGGAAGGTTACCGGCGTGGTGCCTGTCGCGCCGCAGGTTTGCCTTTCCTCCCGTAAATCGGAATCATCCTCGTCACGTTCCCCGTTGGATTCACGGATTGGCAGCGGCGGGCGTCACGTTCATTCCTGGATCGACGAATTGGGGTTGAGGGGTGGTGAGACGTGCGAAGCGGGGGGCTCCTCCCAGAAGCTTATCCACTGACGTTTTTGCATACTGGGCCCATAACATAATGACAACCGATAGATGCCGAAATCAAAGTACCTATTCGTTTCTTCGTTGAAAAAATCGAATGTGACCGTGTAGATCCCGGGGGGGAGCGTTTCCCAAACGAGATCCACGATCACTCCGTCTCCGCAATAGAGGCTTCCGTAACTCAAATCATGTACGCTCACTCTGGTGGGAACGTTGTATGTGGGGGCGACAAACGTAACGTACGTTTCTCCTCCAAGCACGACGTATGATGGAAACGCCCACAGCACCTCACCGAACTCCAAAGCGGGGGCGGGATTCGAAATCCCCGACCAGTTGTACAGTTCATCCGCCGTTTTGAGCGCGAAGAAGTAATTCGCCATGTCGATTCCGGTAACCGTGAAGGATTCCGTCTCACCGGCGGGTTTTGGTGGTGGGAGATCGCTCAGTGGTGTCGCCGAGTCCCAACCCGACTCGCTGAGGATGGGCCAAGATGCGTACCGAATGTCGTAATGCGATGCCGTACCCGACATCCAATCATCACCGGGGGCCGTCCACGTCAACTCGAACGACGTTGGGTCGGTTGCGACCGCCGCGAGATCGGCCACATCCGCCGGGGGATAGGCCTCGGCGAGAGTCATCTCCGAGACGCAGTTGGACAAACCGGACTCGTTGTCGGCATCGTCGATCGTCTTGAGCGCGAAATAGTATCGGGTGCTTGAATCCAGGTCCTGTACGACAATCGTCTCGACGTGTCCACCGGGTTTTGGCACTGGTACGATGTCCGGGTCGAGCGGCGTGGCGTCTTCCCAGTTCTCGTTGGTGATCGGAGATTTTGAAAGGCAGATCTCGTACCGTGCCGCCCTGCCCTCGTCCCCGTCATCTCCGGGGGCTGTCCAGGCGAGTGCCAGTGTCTGGTGAGTCGGTGAGCGGAGTCTCAAATCGGTGACATCCGCGGGTGGAATCGTGTCTGTCTGAGGGCCGATAATGTCATCGGGAGGTCGGGATTTCCCGTCGTCCCCGCAATTGGTGATCGTGAGGGCTGTAAGTCCCAGCGCCACAATGAGGGCTGTGGACACGAATGTCTTTCGAGACGTACTCATCAGAGTCCCTTGCCCCAGCTCAACGATAACACTCCATATTATTGTACAACAAAAACGGACTAGTGTCGATACCGGCGCACAAGTCTTGACACTACCGCACAAGCCGGCCGGTCATAAGATTGTCTACGAATCTGGAGGGCTGGTGTTTCCGGGTTCGAGCGGGGTCTCGAATTCAACGTCGTCGTCGGATGGCGACTCGTGCGAGACAGGCGGCGATCGCCACGGCGATTGCGGCGGAGGCGACGAGGAGCACCCGTTCGGTGGGCGCCGGCAGCCCCACAGCGGACGTCACCGCTTGGGCCGTCTTCGAGACCCCGAGGACGATCGTTACGGCGACGACGACGCTCATCAGAACGTTTGACAGCAGGCCATTTATTCCCCGGTCACCCATTAGCGGACGGTCATTCACGACGAGAAAAAGAAATATCGCCACAAACGGCAACAGCATGCCGTTTAGGGCCTGCGCGATAATGATTGCAGGAACCGGTCGGACGTCGATGATACCGAAGAAGACGCCCGTCGCCAAAACGGCCAACCATATACCGCGATAGCGCCACGAGCGTTCGCGCCACTTTTCGTGTTTTGCCGAGTCGAAGAGGCCTTGTGCCGTGATAGCGGCTGCGAGCGGTGCGGTGACCGCCGAGGAGAACCCCGCGGCAAACAAACCGATGGCAAAGAACACCGCCGCCCACTCGCCAAGCTGTTGTGAAAGCGCAATGGAGAGCGTCTGAAAGCTGAATGTCGAGGCGATCGCGGTGCCGACAACCTGGATACCCTTCGAGATGATGCCGCCAAGAATGATGGCGACACTCAGGCCAAACCGCAGCTCGCCCAGTTTCTGTCCCGCGGCAATTCCCGAACCCAGAAATAGATTGTACGGAACCACGGTGGTACCGATGAGTCCCAGTACGAGAAGACTCGAGCCGGGAGGAAGTGTCGGCACCAAGGTTCCTTTGACGAGTGCCACGAGGGGTGGTTTGATCAAGACGGCAGTCACGAGAAATGCCACGCCCATAAACGCGACGAGCACGCCCAAGATTCTTGCGACGGTTTGTGTGGTGCCCAGAAATAGAAGCAGCCCCGCTGAGAATCCAATTACGAGGGTGAGAAGCCTTGGTGAGATCCCTGTTTTTAGACTGGCGCCGGCGACGCTCCCCAGGATGTTCCCCGCCTCGTACGCCGCGCACCCGAGCACGATCGCACCGAGTACCATGAGCACGACGAGCAGACCCATGGCGCCACGGCGAAACCGTTCTCTTATGGCCCGCGCCAGTGTCCGACCCGAAACCACCGTCACGCGAGCGCTCGCTTCCTGCAACACCAAACACGCTACCGTCGAAAAAAGCAACGCCCAAAGAAGTGAGAACCCAAAACGCGCCCCCGACGAGGCCGCCGTGGTGACCGTCCCCGGACCGATAAACGCGGCTGCGATAACCGACCAGAACAGTATGTGCAATAGACGTCGCATCTTGTTTTCAGCCTACAGTCTCAACTAAGACGTCGGCGTGTCAGCCGCTGTCATCGCTCTTTTTTTCGCCATACCCCCCACCACCTGGTGTTTCCAGAATGAATCGATCACCCGGGCCTACCTCGCATCCATCGATCGACCCCAGTTTGACGGTCTCACCGTTTGCCCTCACCAGACGTTGCACCGCTTGTTTTCCCGCGTCGCCACCCCTTAGCCCGTATGGCCCGATCACACGATGTTGCCCCAGGACAGAGAGGGACATACGGTCCAAGAATGTCATCTCCCGAACCGCTCCATCACCACCGCGATACGCACCATCTCCACCGGATCCCCGGCGGATCGCAAACCGCTCGAGACGAATGGGGTAACGGTGCTCGAGAATCTCCGGGTCGGTGATTCGGGTGTTGGTCATGTGAGTATGAACCGCGCTTGCACCGTCGAAATCGGGTCCGGCACCCGCCCCACCGCAGACGGTCTCGTAGTAACTGAAGCGATCGGTTCCAAACGAGACGTTGTTCATCGTGCCTTGACTGCACGCCGCCAGCTCGAGGGCCTTGAGCAAACAGTCGACGAGACGTTGGCTCGTCTCGACGTTTCCCCCGACAACGGCCGGCGCGCGTGTCGGATCGTCGTGGAACGGCGGGTTGAGTAGCCCGCGTGGTACGTTCAAGGTGATCGCGTGCATGAGCCCCTCGTTTAGCGGCAGAGTCTCTTTTACCAACAGACGCAACACATATATCACCACGCTGGTCACCACGGCCGGTGTCGCATTGAGATTGCCTGGACTAACACCGGCAGACCCCGAGAAGTCGGCATGCGCATGATCTCCCGCAATGTCAATCTTGACGCGGAGCACCGATCCATCATCGAGTCGTTCGGTAGCTTCGTACGTCCCATCGGGGACCTTCTGAAGTGCCGCTCGGATTTTTGACGCTGCCCACTCTTTGAGCGCCGTCATGTAGTGTCGAACGGTGTCTTTACCATGATCCTCGGCAAGCTTTAGCAGCGCAGCCCCCCCCTTACGATTGGCGGCTACCGCGGCGCGAAGATCGGCGAGGTTCTCATCGATCGCACGCGACGGGTGTGGCGCCTCGGCGAGAAGCCGCTCGAGGTCGTCCCAGCAGGCCCGGCCGTTTTTGAAAACGTGCGTTGGAGGTATGACCACGCCTTCTTCGGCAAGCGTCGATGCCGTCGAAGGCATAGAGCCCGGTTGGGCGCCTCCGATCTCGGCGTGGTGCGCGCGGTTGGCCACGTATCCAAGCAGCTGTCCATCGGGCAGATGAACAGGTGAGACGACAGTCACATCGGGCAGATGCGATCCGCCGTATTTTGGGTGGTTGGTGACAACGACATCACCGGGTTCCATTGGCCCCGCCTCGCGCACGCCTCGCACACACATCCCAATTGCACCCAGATGGACGGGTATGTGGGGCGCGTTGACTACCAGCTCACCGTCTGCGTCGAGCAGCGCGCACGAGAAGTCCATCCGTTCCTTCACGTTTGTGGAGATTGCCGTTCGACGGAGCATTTCACCCATTTCCTTCGCGATCGTTGTGAATCGATTCGTGAAAAGCTCGAGTCGGATTACCTCCGGGTGGGCGGTTTTGATTGTCGATTCGCCCGTTTGTGTTTTCTGCAATACCAACGCGCGGCTGTCATCCATTCTGAGCATCCAATCATTTTCCACGGCGGTGACGCTGTATCGCTCGAATACGAGCGCCGGTCCACAAATCTCTGTACCCGGGGGAATATCGTCGCGTTCAAAAACCGGAATGGGTCTCCATCCGCCATCAAACCATGCGTCGAGTTTCCGGGAGGGCGTGACACGGGTGGGATGGGTTTTCGAGATTCTCGGTATGTCGTTTTCCAAACGGGAAGATGCCACAATACGTATCGATTCGATTTCGATCGGGCGGTCTTTTGGGTAATATCCGAACACCTTTTCGTACTTTGACCGGAAGTCCATATCAATCGAGGATGCGCTATCGAATTCAACTTGTAGTCCCGAATCCTGTCCGGTGAAACGCATACTAATGATGGTCCGTCGGATCTCGATGTCGTTCTTGGCAAAACCTTCTCTTTCGAGCTCCGTGACCGCTTCTTTGGCAAGCTCGTCGATCCATTCGGGAATCCTCGCGCGGATCTCATCGAGCCGCCGTAGGACCTGGCGTTCGGCAAGACGTTCGATTGCCGCGTGCCCCAACCCGAGGGCGCTAAGAAGACTGGCGTCTTCCGGAACCACGATGGTGTCAATACCCAGATGTTCGGCGACCGCGCAGGCGTGCTGCCCGCCGGCGCCGCCAAAGGCGACGAGAGCGTACTCCTTTGGGTCGTAGCCCTTCCGGATGGAAATGCGTCGGATCGCATCCGCCATCCGCTCGTTTGCAATATGGCGGAGGCCTTCCAGAAGACTTTCGCGCGCGATGGTCTGATTCTTCTTTTTTTCGATCGACCGATGCAAATCGTCGAACGCGCTTTTTGCCAGATCCGGATTGATTGGAATGTCAAAACGTTTCCCCTCGAGTCGGCCCAACAATAGGTTTACGTCGGTCAAGGTGAGGGGGCCTCCGGCGCCGTAGCAGGCCGGTCCGGGATCGGCGCCCGCGCTTTCCGGACCCACGTGGAGTTCCACCCCATCAAAACGACAAATCGATCCACCCCCGGCGGCAACGCTTTCGATGGCCAACGCGGGTGCAACGAGGTGGGCGTCCCCAACCTCGTGTTCGAAGGTGTAGTCGTAGTCACCATCAAAGCGGGACACATCGGTACTCGTACCGCCCATATCGAACGCAATGATTTGTGAAAACCCGGATCGACGACCGGCGAGCACGGCGCCTACCACACCACCCGCCGGACCACTCAACAGACTATCCTTGGCGTGATATGAACCCGGCTGCATCATCCCCCCGGCGCTTGTCATGACGTGCAATCGCCGGCTTCCGAGTGGAGCCTGTATTCGATCGAGATAGTCGTCGATGATCGGGGCGAGATAGGCATCGACGACCGCGGTCTCGGCCCGTGGTAGGAGCTTGATAAACGGGGCTAAATCCGACGAGCAGGAGACGTGTCGAAAACCCTCACCGAGGAGAAATTTGGCCAGCGTGTGTTCGTGAGATGGATTTGCATAGCTGTGCATGAGCGCCACCGCCGCGCAGTGGATACCGGTGTCCAACAGACGGGAGACGTCCGCCCGGAGACCATCGAGTTCGAGCGGTGTGAGAACGCCGCCTCCCGCCACTATCCGTTCCGGGACTTCCACGACGGCATCGTAGAACGGCTCCGGTTTGCAGATGTCGAGTGCGAAGAGTTCGGGCCGCTGTTGGTTTCGAATTACGAGGAGATCGGCAAATCCCTCCGTGACAAAAAACGCAGTAGGGGCTCCGCGTCGCTGGAGCAACGCATTGGTTCCTCTCGTCGATCCAAGCCGCATGGACATCTTGGGGAGGGGAAGCTTTGCAGGCGTTCCGGTAGCGAGACGGGCGGCCAGAACCGGCGCTTCTTCGAACGAGCGGACTTCAAAGGCGGCGCCGTCGGGGGTCTTGGGGGGTAAGGGTTTGTCCACGACAATCGTGGATTGTGTGTGATCGTATGCCTCGACCGTAAGCTTGCGGTGGCTCGTCTCGAGCAGGCAAAACTGGAAACCGCAAATGAAATCGGAGGGCACCCCCCATCCTTCGCGCACGCGGATTTCGCGGGGAGAGATGACTTCATCGATCGACCCGCGCAGGGCACTGTTGCTGAGCAGCTTGACACGATGGAGTCTTTCTTTGTTGTCGACCGCGAGACAGTCCGTGAAGGTCCCGCCCGTATCGACCCAGATCTTCCAGTTTTGGTCTTCTCTTGTATGTTTTGATTTTGCAGGTTGCACGGTACCCACTTTGGTAACGTCGTTTTAACGACGCGCGTCAAATCGATTTTCCTTGCCGGGGGAGCTTGTGTAAAGAGATGTCTTTCACGCCCGGAAAGATTTCACCGCCGGCCAAACATCTTTCCCGGCGTCACTCAGAAGCTGAACCCAAAGATGTAGACCACGGTGAAATAGATCCCCACACCGATGAACACGATCCCTGTGATTCGACGTGCCCACCGTTCCACAAGAGTGACGCTCGCGAAAGCTTTTCCCAACGAATGGGCGCTCACGGAGATGACGATCGCAAAAACAACGACTGGGAGAGCAGTGCCTACACCGTAAAGCAATGGAAGGAAGACCGGAGAGTTACTCTGGACGGCCAACGGCAGGAGACTACCGAAGAACAACGCCGCCGAAACTGGGCAGAACGATAGTGCGAATCCGATCCCAAGCAACCCCGCCCCCCACAATCCCATTTTTCGCGCTCGATGTTCGAGGTGACTGCCGATTTCCGCCCCGCTCCAACTCACCCGTATGAGATCCAGGAGAAACATGCCCACAAGTATCAAAATCGGACCGAGGATCTTGTTCATGTATTTCTGCAAAACGTGCGACACGTATGGAGTGCTTAGCAGGCTGTACGCCAATAAGGCTCCCAAGATCACGTAGGTAATTGTCCTGCCCACCGTGTACAAGGTGCCGCAAAGGAGCACTTCTCGTGGACTCTCAACGCGTCTACCAATGAACGATATCGCTGCGATATTTGTCGCCAGTGGGCAGGGACTGACCGACGTAAGAATACCGAGCCACAGTGCGGATAATGAAACCCAAAAATAATCAGCCATCTTCGTCAGCCAAATATGCGTCCGTGTTTTCAACGATGTAGTCAACAAATGCAGGCTTGTTCCGCACAAGCTGCCACACCTGGTCGAGATTGTCCCACTTCTGCTGCACGCCGTTCTCCATATCGACAAGAACCACCGACCGTGTGCTGAGTCGATAGTCTTTGACATAATGTTCGTTCTCCGGTTCATCCACGTTGATGACTCGCCATTCGAGCTTTCCGGTCTTTATCTCGTCAGGGAAGCTTAAGTGGATGGCTTCCTCTGCGTAGGCTTCGATCGTCCGACACGTGTTACAACGCTTGTTCCCATGAAAATAGTAGACGATCACCCTGTGGTCGACAGATTCCGAGGCGGTGGTCGCCTCGATGGATTGTCGGGCAGATGAGTCTCCAGGTGGCTCAACCGCTTCTCGATGACGGGTCTCATCGAATACGAGATACAGTACGCTCGCACCGACAAAGAGCAAAAGAATTGATGTAACAATGATCCGTGGTCTCACAGTGTCCCTCACTTTTGTTGGCCCTGTCGCGGTTTTTACGCCAGGATGTTTTTGATCTCGTCTACGGACAACACGCGCCCGGACGATATGACTACGCCGTCGATCGTTATTGCCGGAGTCGAAATAACCCCGGCCGCGACGATCTCGTTGATATCGGTGACCTTCTCGACTTCATATTCAACCCCCAATTCACGAACCGCCATTTCGACGTTCTCAAAGAGCTTTTTGCATTTCGCACAACCCGGCCCGAGAATCTCGATCTTTTTCACCGTTGATCTCCTACTCGAAAAGGTTTCCGTATATGACGCCAGAAACCGTCGCCATGACGACGACGAGAGATACAAAAACAATTGTTTTTCGGGTGCCGATTACGCTTCTAATAACAAGCATGTTGGGCAGACTGAGCGCAGGGCCCGCCAACAAAAGAGCCAGTGCCGGGCCTTTCCCCATACCAGCACCAAGAAGTCCCTCGAGGATCGGCACCTCGGTAAGGGTCGCGAAATACATAAATGCGCCCACCACCGATGCGAAAAAGTTTGCGCCGATGGAATTGTCACCCACCAAACTGCTTACCCATCGGGATGGAATCACGCCATGCTCACCAGGACGACCCAGACAAAAACCTGCGATGAGGACGCCGATGAAAAGCAGCGGAAGAATCTGCTTTGCGAGATCCCAAGACGATTCGAACCACTCACCGGTCTCGCCTTTGTCGGTGCTCGTTATCACTGACAGCCCAACCACTCCCGCCACAAATGGGACGAGGGGCTCGTCTCCGAGGGCTACTGTCAGCAAAACCGCCGGCAGAGACGCCATCACAACCTGCCACCACTTCAAATTGAACCAAAGGATGAGGATCGCCGCGAACGCGACACCTAAGGTGCTGGTAATCAACCACTTCGCCGAGTAGATTGAATACCAAATGCCGTGGGGATCCGACGGTTTACCCCAGTTGGCGAACACGAGGATCCCAACCATAGAGACAAAAAACAACGCGTTTTGCCAAAGCGGTCTGGTCGTTCGGGTGTCGACGACATCCGTCGTTGTGTCGATCGTTTCATCTTCTTCATTTCGGAACACGAGGCTCATGAGGAGTCCGACGACGACGCTGAACAGAACGGCTCCAAGCGCCCGGGCGATGCCCAACTCGAGACCGAGCACGCGGGCGGTCAGGATGATTGCGAGGATGTTGATCGCGGGGCCCGAGTAAAGAAACGCCGTGGCCGGACCAAGTCCCGCGCCTCGTCGATAGATACCGGCAAAGAGCGGTAGGATGGTGCACGAGCAGACGGCAAGAATCGTACCCGAAACCGATGCGACTCCGTATGCGAGACCCTTGTTTGCTCTTGCCCCTAGGTACTTGATGACAGATGACTGCCGAACAAAAACGGCAATCGCACCAGCTATAAAAAACGCCGGAACGAGGCAAAAGATGACGTGTTCTTGTGCGTACCACTTGGCGAGATGAAGGGCCTCCAGGATGGCTCTGTCAAATCGTTCCGTGCCCACGGGGAGATAGAAGAGGACGACGAATACGACAAAAATTAGGGCCAGTATTTTCCATTCCCGTTTCCACGACATCACATATGCTCGCAATCAATTGTGGCCCGTCTGGCCCGACTGCCGGGCTATGGCAAGAAAAAACGCTCCCCGACTACCGCAACAACTCCATCTGCTCTTTTGCCTTGGATTTCAGGACGGACTCCACGCATGAGAAGAAATTGAGCACGCATGGTACCTGAAGTCTGTAAAAGACCTGCGTTCCGCGTTTTTCGTCTTGGACGATACCGGCTCCCTTGAGTATAGCGAGGTGTTTCGACACGGTTGAAACGTCCGCACCAATCATCTCCGTGAGTTCGTAAACGCAGTGTTCCCGGCGAGACAACTGATCGACGATAAAAAGACGGGAGGGGTGCGCCATTGCCTTTATGATTCGAGCACGCGCCTCGAAACGGGCGTGTGTCTTCGCATCCATTTTGGTCGCCTTGGACTTTGCCATAACTTGGCAATTCAACCAAAAAACCAAGAATCTGTCAAGCCCGCGATTACAGGCTGCAACCGAACGACCATCTCGCTCTTCATCCGGAATTCCCGGCCGGTTTCCGTCTGCCGTGTGAACACCGTACAAAATCTGCTCGCCCGGCGGGATGGGAGTTGTATACTCATTTGGTGTTGTCGGCGTAGGGGCACCATCGTGTTTGCGTAAACTTTCGATCCGATTGAACAAGGAGTCAACAATGACCGTCGCAATTGGACTCGTGTTCTCGCTCGGTCTGTTCTTCCTATCGAGTAGTGCTCAAGACGAAGCGGCGAACAAAAGCCAAACAAAGAGCCCCTACCTGATCGTATTGGGGATCGCACAGGACGGAGGTGTTCCACAGGCGGGCACAAAGGAGCACAAGGGGTGGCGCGACGATGATTTCCACCGACACGTCGTGTGTCTCGCAATTGTCGACCCGACGACGTCAGAGCGGTGGATGATCGACTGCACACCCGATTTCCCCAGGCAGTTGCACATTCTCGACGAGGTGGCGCCGGCCGAGGGCCGGCCGGGCTTGAGCGGTATGTTTCTCACCCATGCGCACATCGGGCACTACACGGGGCTCGTCCACCTTGGTCACGAGGTGATGGGGGCCAGCGACGTCCCGGTCCATGCCATGCCAAGAATGTTCGAATACCTATCGACAAACGGACCATGGGACCAACTCGTCCGTTACAAGAACATCGAGCTGTATCGACTTAGCGACGGCTCACCCGTAGAGCTAAACCCTCGCCTCTCCATCGAACCGTTTCTCGTCCCGCACCGGCAGGAATATTCCGAGGTCGTGGGGTATCGGATCACCGGGCCCAACCGGTCGGTGATCTACATCCCCGATATCGACAGCTGGGAAGAGTGGGACGAGATGGGGACACGGATCGAGAACGTCGTGGCCGAGTCGGATGTATGCTACCTGGACGGGACGTTCTATGCCGATGGCGAGATCCCCGGTCGTGACATGTCGGGTTTTCCGCATCCAATGATTGCGCACACGATGGAACGCCTGGGATCTCTTCCACCCGCGGACCGCGCCAAAGTCCGTTTTCTTCACCTCAACCACACCAATCCCGCGCTTCGCCCGGAGAGCGACGCACGAAAGACAATCGAGAAAAACGGTTTTGCTGTGGCCGAAGAGTTGGAACGTGTTGAATTGTAGGGCGGGTCGGCATTTGGCTCACATTTTCCGCGGCGGTCTGCCTTCCAACGCAAGAGCAGGAAAATCAACCGCTAACGGTTCTCATTCTGGGGTTGAAGCTCCGGGGAATCTCGTATAGTATTGCAAATAATTAGAATCAAGGGCCGCGCATCGACGAATGGCCAACCGGTCGCCGGGAAAGCCGGGTAGGTGGAAAACGACGGTGTGTTTCCTTAGCGCCTTGTTCTCTGAGTTTTGGGACTCATGAATATGAGTCTCACCGCCTCGCGCGCCAATCCACCTTTTGTTACGTCGCCAGACGACACAAGGAGTTATCCATGAAAAACGGAGACGCGATGTTTCCGCGGGCAAGGATTCCCTACGGCACGTGGGGAAGCAGTTATTTTCCCGCTTGGCAAATGTCACCCCTGGCCGAAGTCAACATCGGTCAGTTTGCCGGAGAGTCGGCAAACAGAATTCTCGGAAAAAGGCAGGTACCAAAAAACGAGCTGGACTACCTCGTGATCGGCTCGACAATTCCATGGCACTGGAAATTCTGGACGGCGCCACTCGTGTCGAGCTGTCTGGGTGAGAGGTTGCCGGGCTACCACATGGAACAGGCGTGCGCAACGGGGCTTCAGGCCACTCTGCTCGGTGGCAACGAGGTGCAAAGCGGGGCGTACGATGTGGTCGGAGTGCTTACCTTTGACCGGACGAGCGACTCGCCGGTTGGCGTCTTCCCCGAACGCCGCTCGTACGAGAGAACGGTGGCCCTTAGTGATGTCTGGGACAACTTTGGGTTTGATCCGGCAACGGGGAACGCCATGATCACCACGGCCGGTATCGCCGCGCGAAAACACAAGGTAGACCGAAAGGAAGTCGACGATCTCGCCTTTCACCGTTACGAACAGTATTTCAATGCCAAGGAATCCGGGTTTCTCGACCGCGTTTTGGTTCCGCTCGAGGTGCTCAACATTCAAGGTCGGCCGCTGGGGCGGGTCGATGAGGACGCCGGTGTACGAAAGATCACACTCAACGGGCTCCGGGCGATGAGGGAGCTCGATACGTGTGTTACCGGGGGCACCCAAACCCACGCGTCGGATGGCATGGCGGTGCTACTGGTGACGACGAAGGAGAAGGCGCGAGAGCTCAGTCCCCGTCCGGAGATCGACATCCAGTTCGTGGCAAAAACGGAAATCAGGACCCTACCGAACCACATGCCCGAGGCGCCCGCGCTCGCCGTTCAGAAACTGCTTCAGCAGACGGGTCTCACAATGAACGATATGGCCGTCGTCAAAAACCACAATCCGTTTGCCGTCAACGACGCCATTTTCTCAAAAGTTTTGGATTACGACTGGCACAACATGAACAACACGGGTTGTCCGTTGGTGTGGGGTCACCCCCAAGGTCCAACCCTGATGAGGGTGTTGATCGAAGGTCTCGAAGAGGCCGTCGATTTGGGTGGTGGCTACGTGCTGATATTCGGATGTGCCGCGGGGGATATTGGTATCGCCGGCATATTGAAAGTCACGGGGGGAGGTGATCGCTGATGGCAACAACGATGAGACAATCAACACTCGAAACGTTGGGTCTGGGGTCGGTTCTCGAAATCTTTGAGCGCGGTGAGCTGCCAACCAGCACCGCGGACCTCGTCGATCAGGTGTTTGGCAAAACGGGCAAACGCGGTTCGCTGGTGATCTCCGGGGCCAACGGTATCGTTGGAGCCGGAAAAACCATGCAGCTCGGCTCGAGACTCCAGCCGTATGACGTGTCGATCATTGCGCTCGACTTTCCCGGTGTCCCGGATGGAATCGGCAAACAATATTCGGGTTTGGTGAGTGCATTTGGCCGCGAAGGTGCCAACAAGGTGATGGAAAACATCATTCGGCTCTCCTACGACGGTTCTCACCTTCCTTCGCAGCTAAAGGACTCCAATCCGAAGTTCCTCCTCGAGGCGATCCCTGAGGTATTGGACATCAAGAAATCCCATTATGAAATCTTTAGGGGAGAGTTCCCCAAGATCGAGATTCGTTCGGTCACGTCGGGCTTCCCGAGATCGCAACTTGGTGTGGGGATCGCTCACCCGGCATTTCCGCACGAGATCAACAAGGTGTGGGAGATTGTCGAGCCCAAACCGTCCGCCGTTACAAAACTCTTTTGGGCCCTGGGATTGATTCCCGTGGCCGTGAGTGACGACTGGTCGTTTGTTCTCGATGTGTTGTTCTGTGGTCTCACTCTGGCGGGTCTTCGGTATCACCGCGCGTCGAACATGCCGTTCTGGAAAGCCGACAAGTTCATCCGGAAGCTCGTGGGGCCAAACCCGTTCCGTGCCCACGACGCGATTGGCGCCCAGGGTGCGAATTTCCTCACGTGGTCGTGTTTGTTCCACTTGAGCAAGCAGTACGGAGACGTGTTTACACCGACACCCGAGCTCGACGAACGCAAAGAGAGCGGTCAGAACTGGTATCCGCTCAACCATTTTAGACCTCTCGTCGACTGGAAGCTCGATGCGGAAGAGGAAGAGGAGTTCAAGGCGTGGATCCTGGGGCCGATTTTCCAAATGGCGAGTCTCATGCTCCATGAGAAACGCGCACATCTCTCGCATATTAATATTATCGGCGAGTTGTGTGCCCAGTTCCGTAAAGGCATTCTCGCTTTGATCCGCGAATACGGTCCCGATGCCGCCATCAAGATGGTGGAGGCGTATCACAAACGCCACCCGGCCGCTGCGAAGAAAGCATGGCACCCCGAGGTTTTCGAACTCGTGAGCGGCCCGGAATGGCAACAGCTCTATGTCAACGCCGAACACGACGGGAATGTCGGTGTCATAACGATCGGCCGCGAAAGCTATAACAGCGACGTGAACGCCGAGCTCAACCGGGCGATCGATTGGCTCAAATCGCACGGTATCAAGCGTGTGATCGTCACCGGCGATTTCCATCTGTCAGCACAGATGAT
>CP070677.1:2576506-2643938 GCA_020352495.1 Candidatus Latescibacterota bacterium | reverse complement strand
CGTCGGCCGCCGTCCAAGTGTGATGGCTGATCGTGAAGTCGACGATTGGTCTCTCCGATTCGTGAACGCGAACGCTCATCCTGTCGTCGGCTTCGTCGAACTCGACGGCGATGTCCTTCATATAGTGGGGGAGGTGCCACCGTTCGATGGCATGATCCCGTGCCGCTTTGGTGCTCGTGGCAACAACAAACGGATAAAACGCGGATTTTGGCATTTCGTCGCCTGGTCTCACCAACGGCGGCACGATTACCGCGAGAACGATCTCTGTGTAGGGACCGACCATACTGTCGGTAAAGTCGAATGCGGTAACGGCAAAGACACCCTGTCCGTGCCGAATCTCCATTGGTTGAAGATGTTTGGGGAGTATCTCTCGGGCATTGTCCCTTGTCATCTCAAAAAAAGCGTTGGCGGCGTTTTTGAAACGGTAAGTCGTCAGCGGCATAATCCGTGTCTTTCCAGGACGCGTTTGATGATTTCTGCCCCCTCGGCCAGTTGCTCTTTGGTGTGGCCGGCGGTGATCGAAATCCGGAAACGTGATCTGTGTTTACCCACCGCCGGGTAGCGGACGGGGTTCAGGTAAACGCCTTCGTGTATCATTTCTTCGGCGATCTTGAATATGCGGTCATCATCCCGCACCATAATAGGAATAACTTGCGAGTTCGACTGGCCGACGTCCACGCCCGCCCTGCGGAGGAGGTTCTGTATGTATTCCACGTTCTCCCACAGTGTCGACCGGAGCTCTGGTTCCGTCTCGACTATTTCGAGCGCCTTGATCAACCCTGCGGCGACCCCGGGTGGGAGCGCGCACGAGAAGACTCGCGAGCGCGCAAATCCCTTGAGGTAGGTGATCAGCGCTCGGGAGCCGACGACAAAACCACCGACCCCGCCAAGCGTTTTGGAGAACGTGCCAAAGTGGATGTCGACCTCGTCTTCCAACCCGAAATGCTCGGCCACCCCGCGTCCATTCTTGCCAAAGAGGAATGTCGAGTGAGCCTCGTCGATCATGATCCGAGCACCGTAGCGCTTGGACACGTCAACGATCTCAGGGAGCTTCGCGAGATCCCCATCCATCGAGTAGACCCCTTCGACGATGACCAGCTTCTTGCCCTGAAATCCTTTTAGTTTTCGCTCGAGGTCCCCTATGCTGTTATGGCGAAAATATCGGACGTTCGCCTTGGAGAGTATGATCCCATCCACGATGCTCGCGTGCGCGTACTGGTCGGTAATTGCCAGGTCACCCGACCGCATCAGCCCAGCGATCACTCCGAGGTTCGCGCTGTAACCCGACGGAAAGACCAGGGCGTCTTGTTTTTTCTTAAATCGGGCGATCTTCTCCGTGAGCTGCTCGTGGAGCTCGATGGTGCCGCTGAGGATCGGAGAACCCGATGCGCCGCTACCGTATCTCCTGGTTGCCTCAACGACGGCCTCAACGACCTCCGGGCGGTAAGACAGTCCAAGATAATTGTAGGATGCGAAGTTGATGAGGTTCTTGAGCTCACGGTTGTTTTTCGTCTCGATGACGTCGATACGAGTTGCGGGGGCCGTTCGCATCGGGAGGCCAAAGAGATAGTAGCCAGCGGGACGGGCCTCTCTGTACCATTCTTCGAAAGGCTGGAAAATATCAAACAGGTCGTCGCCGGCGCCCCAGAAGAAATTGCTGTAGTCGTAGTCGAGCGACCGATCGGCCCCGCGGTCCGTTATCTCACGCGTTTGCGGCGGGTTGCCATCGGGGGCTTTCTGCCCTGGGGCCACTTCACCCGCGGGGGACTCCTCATTGGGGAGTTTTTGGGCTTGTTGTCTTGACGGTTCCACGCTAGTCGGTTTAGGTTCTAAGGGTTACTCTACTCTGTGCGAATCACCATCCGTTGTCAAGAAGTGAAAAGTCGTCGCTTCGGATTGCGATTGTTCGCTACTGATACCACAGCGGGGCGAAGGAGGGAAGCATTAAATTCTTGAAACCCAGAGGGCTTGTGACGACGGTTCTGGTAGGGCTAATGTTTATTGGTGCGGACCTCATCCAACGGACGGTAGTCGTTGTCATTATTAAACTTCGCCCCTCGGCCCGCGAGCGGATCTTGACATCCTGGCTTCGCGGATTGAGCGATATCGCTCAATGGGTGTTCGAGCGAATTGGCGGGGCGAATATGGAGATTCTTCCCAAAATACCCGCTCTGCCGGGAACGCTCATACTCATGAACCACCAATCTCTGCTCGACATACCGATCGCCGTGAGATGCTTCGACGGTGGGTATCCCAAGATCGTGGCAAGAGACCGGTACCGGACGGGGTTGCCACTGATCTCGCACATGATCCGACTGTACGGGCACCCCACGGTGCGTCCAGGGGAGGGAGACGCGGAGCAGCTCAGATCGCTACGCGAGATGGCCTCCGAGGTAGCGCAACCGCTCGTGATCTATCCAGAGGGTTCGAGGAGCCGCGATGGCGGGATCAGACCATTCCGAACGGGGGGGCTCAAAGCGATTCTCGGCGCGCGTGAGTGGTCGGTATACGTCGTGGTTTTGGATGGGCTTTGGCAATCGACCAGCGTCGGTGGATTTATTCGAAACGTGAGCTCGATGAGGATAAGGGTCGACAGTGTAGGACCGTTCGCGTTTGACGGTGCCGATGGCGCGGATGCCTTTATCGATAGCATGGAACGCCACATGCGAACAAAACTGGAGGAAATACGGCAGGTTGACAAAACGACCGCCGACAGTTGAGGGTGGGAAAGATGTCGGACTACGAGACGGATCCGATACACAAGGGGCGTGACGCTTCGAAACGGCAAAAGCCAGGTGTCGTTCGGGAGCTTCATCCTGCGGGGGCGGGTACTGGTCATGGCCCGCAACCCGAAATCGCCCCGCAGGTCCGCGAGAGTCTTGACATTTTGTCCGAGGCGTGTGGGTCCAATCTGGTGGCGGTGGTCTTTTTCGGGTCGGTTCTTGTGGGGACTTCCCCGACCGCCGACAGCGCAGCGGATCTTTTTGTGATTGTCGAGGACTACTGGGCCTTCTACAGGGACATTCATATAAGGCTCCCCGCGGCTCGACGGGCAAGCATCATGGCCGCGTTGAATCGAATCATGCCCCCTAACATCATTTATCTGCGTGATCCGGGGGATCTGCGCGGCGGGGCAAAATGTTTTGTGATAAGTCGCGAGGACTTTGGCAAAGCGTTGTCCCCGGATGCCCGTGATCACTTTTGCCGGGGGCGGCTCGTGCAACGCTTCCAGATCGTGTACAGCCGGAGCATCCGCGAACGCGAACAGATCGAGGAAGAAATCGAAACCGCACGCCGCGTATCGGTCGAATGGGTCCCCGTATATCTTCCGGAGAGATTCACCGTCCTCGAGTTCTGTCTCCGGATGCTCGATGTGTCCTACGCCGGCGAGATCCGTCCGGAATCGCAGGCTCGGGTGCGTGAAGTTTTCGACGCCCAAAGGTCGTACTTTACGCTGATGTACGGACGAATCCTCGAGGAGGCAGTCGGGGAGGGGCGGCTTCGCCGGATCGATGGGGGTTACTGTCTGACCAAGCCGCCCGGGATCTCCGACCGGTTGTACTGGCGTGTGTTTTTTGCCAAGTCGAAGGTTCGTGCGACCCTTCGTTGGGCCAAGTATATGCTCACCTTTGAAGACTGGCTCGACTATATCGCACGAAAGGCCGAACGGCGGACCGGGGTCCACCTGGAACTCACAAAGGCGGAGCGCCGTTTGCCGGCCCTTCTTTTGTGGCCCAAGCTGTTCAAGGTGCTGAACGCCATGCGGCCTCGGAGGAAGCGCTCGCGACCAGCGGGCGAGGACAAACCCAGCAGTAACGGAAATCCAATATGAGAGCCGAACTGTCGTTTTTTGTGGGAGCGCTGGGACTCGTGGCGCTTACGATGGTCGTCTACCGTGCGATCCCCGAGGGGCGAAGTGGCGCGCAGGACAAAACCGGTCGGGGAGGATCCTTTGTTCTCGGTTTCTGGGTCCGAAACTGGTTTTACTGGTTTATTCGGCCGGTGATTCGGGTTTCGTTGGCGCTCCGTTTGTCGCCGTTGTTTTATAACATACTCGCCGTTGTATTTGGCTTGGGAAGCCTCGTGTTTTTCGCCAGGGGTCAGCTTCCGACGGCGGGCTGGATGATTCTTCTCAGTGGGTTTGCCGACGTCATGGACGGAGAGGTTGCCCGGGGACGAGGATTGGCCAACAAAAGCGGAGCGTTTCTCGATTCGACGCTCGATCGGTTTAGCGAGTTTGCCGCGTTTATTGGCATGACGTTGTTCTTTGGATCCGGAATTCGCGCTGTGGCGGTCCTCTTGGCATTCGGCGGATCGATGATGGTGAGCTACACGCGGGCGCGGGGTGAAAGTCTCGGGGTGCTGTGCAAAAAAGGTTTGATGCAGCGCGCTGAACGGATGTTGCTTCTGGGAGTCGGTGGCATCCTCGACCCCACCGTGTCAGCCGCTTTGGGCCGCGATACGGGCTTTGTGTTGCTGATCGTTGTCGTGGTGATTGCGGTGGGAACGGTTGCTACGTCGATCTACCGGACGTTGTGGATTTCGCGTGAACTTCAGAAGCGCTAGGCGCAGCGCAAACCTCGATGACCCCGTCAGCAAAGTCGGTCTCTCGCTCGATATCTCCGTTGCCCTTTTCTCCCTGACGGTTCTTGACGATCGTCACGATGAGGATGATCAGGGCCAGCACGACCAAGCTCCAGTTTGGCAGTTTGAAGACGTACCCCAGGAAAGCCAGAACGTAGAAGCGCGGTGTGCGTCCTACAATGAGGGCCAGAAGGTATCGCCTCATTGGATAGTGGTCTGCGATCGCCAGAAACTTGATGGGGTAAAAGGGAATCGGTGTGAGGCCAAAGATGACCAACGCCCAGAACGG
This sequence comes from Candidatus Latescibacterota bacterium, assembly GCA_020352495.1. GTDB lineage: Bacteria > Krumholzibacteriota > Krumholzibacteriia > WVZY01 > WVZY01. The sequence goes on along the minus strand of CP070677.1, from coordinate 2,639,065 downwards.
CCACTTGCGAAACAATCTGACCGATTTTTTGTACAATCCCGTTCTTGCGTATTTGGAGCGGACCCGTGGGTGGTGGATGAGGGGGATGAACAGCCAGTAGTCCCACAAACCCGCGATCAGACATCCGATGAGCGAGGCGATGGCGCACCAATGAGCGGCGGTAAATTTGGCATAGTAGAGGAGGACCGCCTCATGTGAAAACGGGGAAATAAACATGTGGGCGGGGATCGAGTAGAGAGCGAGCCACAAGATACCGCGGGTCCCGGGAAACATCCATATTAGAGCCACCGAGCAAACCGCAATCACCCCGGCGCTCAGTGCGAAGTAAAACCAATTGCGCCCGTTTGTTGTCATCAGCTAGTTGGACGAGTCTTGAGGTATCGAGAAAATGGCCCACAGTTGAGATAGAAACGTAGGAAGGAAGTTACGCAATTTCAAGGAAAAAGAGAAGGGCATTTCCGCGATCGTGGCTCACCGGTTGGAGTGTAGTCCTAACGCATTGTGGTTGTTGTCGTTTTCGGTGTTGAATATTCCGACCGTCATCCGGGTATTGACAATCGGAGATTGGCAGATCGAGACGAATAGAGAAGAGGATCTCGTCGTGACGCCTGTGGGCGTTTGTGCGTATCCTTTCCCATCTGGCACTGGCACGGCGCCGACGTGCCGGATGCTTTGAATGCAAGAAGACACGTCGCCGTGGGAGGCAAAAACATGGAAACACGTATTTTCAGACCCAGCGGCCAATACCTGGGAAAGTTGGCTCTCAACGTAACACTTCTAGCAACGGCGATTGGCGTGGCGGCCCTGCTGATGGGGTGGCTGATTAGTCTCGAGGAGGGGGGCCGTGAGGGTGGGATCGTCGCCACGGTTTTGGTTATCGTCAACACCGCTTGGTGGCTCGTGGCGATCTTGTTGGTGGGGCCGTATTACCGGAGCCTCAGCTACGAGATTCAAAATGACGAAGTGATCGTTCGTGTTGGTATTTTCGTCAAATCGGTGAAACACGTCCCGTACCGAACCGTCACCAACATCGCCGTTAAACGCGACATCTTCGACCGGTGGTTCTTTGGAATCGGAACACTCAACATTCAAACGGCAGGCATGAGCGGTGCGAAGGGCGCCGAGGAATCATTGGTCGGTCTCCCAAACCATCAGGAGGTGTATGAGATCGTGGCCGACGAACTTCGGCGGTTTCGTAGCGGGATGGCGCCGACGGCCGCCGAGACAGACGATGAACCGGCGGGACGTTCGGCCGCCGTGTTGGGTGAGATTCTCTCCGAGATCAAGGCGATCCGCCGCGCAAAGGAGGCGTAGCGGAGACCGGTTTGAGCCCACGCGAAAACCAAACCGTGGCCATGGTCGGAGGACTCATCGTCTTAGGTTACGGTTTACGGCGTATCGACGCAGCGGTTCAAGGCCGAGACGCATCAGCTTCCACGAGATCGTTTTCGCCAAGCCAGAGCACGAGTTCCTCTCTGATCTTCTCGTGAAATTCCGTGGATCGTATATCCACGTGACCGGTGGGAAACCACCGAATTGTTTTTGGCTGGCGTGCCCTCTCGTACAGACCCTTTATGCACCTCTCGGGCAACTTCGGATCATCGGAGCCGTTGATCATCAATAACGGTCGTGGGGAGATTCTTTCGATATACTTCAATGGCTCGACCGGGGAAGTAATCAATCCGCAGAGCCATGCTGCGGGGCCACCCAACCCAACGGGCAAATTCATGTTCGCTTCGAATATTGCCTCGAGATCTCCTGCCCCAAAGAGCAACGCAACGGCGGCAATCCTGTTGTCCGCAGCCCCCACCGCGGGTGCGAACAAGGCGCCGATGCTGCCCCCGGCGAGAATGATTCGTGTCTGATCGACATCGTTTCTTTGGCACAGATAGTCGACACCGAGCATAACGGCAGGCACAGTATTGAGTACCGCGCGACGCATCGCGGGGAGGCGGACGATGAATTCCCACCACCCGAGCTTGCTGACCTTGCCCTCATATGGATAGTCGAGGGCGAACAAAATGACATTGCCAGGGTCCTTGACAAACTCGAGACTTTTTTTGCCGGTTCTAAGACCGGCGAGCATGACGATGACCGGGTAGGCGACACCTGGGTCCGACGTGGGTTTTGGGACTTTGAGCAGCGCCGCTAGGCGGATTCCTTCTGCATTCTCGAGCTCCACGTCGAAGAGCAAATGATCGCCCGTGTCTGTCATGAGCGAGTCGGTGATCCGCACCAACTCCCCCTTTTTTTCCAGGAAATGCTCCCGGTGATCGCGGTTGCGGTAGATGTGGGATCCTACAAATAAAACGGCGATGACGAGGATAAGAACGACGAGAAATCCCGTCAGCCTCCGATTCGCGTGCGGCATATCGACTCCTGAAAAAGGCTCCTCGGAGAATCAAGGATGGGTATCCCGAACATGCGACCACCTGTGGTAGAATACACGATCTATAACCTTATTTGTAACGCGGATTCTCACCGACAAACGGATAAGGAGCGATCCATGATCAAACACTGGAAAAGAGGGACTCTTTTCGTTGTGACAGGCGTCGTCTTTTTCATTCTTGGAATGACGTGCGACAGGGCGGCGATTACGACGTCGACGGTTGCAGAGGCCGAAAAGCTAATCGGTCTCCAGTTCACGCAGGTGGAAAGGGATTCCATGATCGACGACCTCGTGGAAAATCTCGAGAGTTACAAGGAATTGCGGACACTTGCCATCGGGAACCCCATACCACCGGCAATCCAATTTAACCCGATACCCGCTGGAGCACGTGTTGGGATCGATGGGGACGAGATCGTCTTGAGCCTGCCAATGCGGACCGAGGTCCCAGAGGATATGGAAAAGTTGGCGTTTTATTCGGTTCGTGACCTCTCGGAACTGATACGCACGCGCAAAATCTCATCGACAGAGCTCACCCGTGTGTACATCGAGCGACTCAAAACACATGGTCCAAAGCTGAAGTGTGTCGTGACGATGACCGAAGATCTAGCGATGGAACAGGCGCGGCTCGCCGATGAGGAAATCGCGGCTGGAAAGTATCGCGGCCCCCTGCATGGGATTCCGTACGGCGCCAAGGACCTGCTTGCCGTCAAGGGGTACACGACCACTTGGGGTGCGATGCCGTACAAGAACCAAATGATCGACGAGAACGCGACTGTGATCAAGAGGCTGGAAGAGGCCGGTGCCGTTCTGGTGGCCAAACTCTCGCTTGGCGCCCTGGCGTGGGGAGATGTGTGGTTTGGAGGGCAGACACTGAATCCATGGAATCTCGAACAGGGCTCGAGCGGCTCTTCAGCGGGTTCGGCGTCGGCCACTGCTGCGGGTCTGGTCGCCTTTGCAGTCGGCACCGAGACGTGGGGCTCGATTGTGTCGCCCTCGACGCGGTGTGGAACAACCGGTCTTCGTCCGACATACGGGCGGGTTAGCCGGACGGGAGCAATGGCGCTGAGCTGGTCGATGGATAAGATCGGGCCGATCTGCCGGACGGTGGAAGACTGCGCGATTGTGCTCGATGCCATCGTTGGGCCCGATGGTGTGGATCAGACGGTTGTCGATGTGCCGTTTGGCTATAACTCGAATGTCGATCTCAAGAAAATCAGAATCGGATACACAAAAAGTCTGTTCGACGAAGACTATGAGCTCAAAGAGACGGATCGGGCAACGCTGGATAAGCTGGCCGATCTTGGAGTCGATCTGATTCCGATCGATCTTCCCGACTATCCCGTCGGATCGCTCGCGTTTGTGCTCAGCGCGGAAGCGGCGGCTGCGTTCGACGATCTCACCAGATCGAATCGGGACGACCTTATGGTCCGTCAAATCAAAAACGCATGGCCGAATGTGTTCCGATCTTCGCGTTTTATCCCCGCGGTGGAGTACGTTCAGGCAAATCGGATCCGTCACATGATCATCCAGGACATGGCACGGCTGTTTGATCAAGTGGACGTGTACGTCGCCCCGTCATTTGGCGGTGACAATCTCCTGCTGACAAACCTCACGGGTCACCCGTGCGTCGTACTGCCAAACGGTTTCAATGAAGAGGGAAGTCCCGTGAGTATCTCGTTCATAGGGGGACTATATGACGAGGGGACGCTCATGGCGGTTGCCAGGATGTACCAGGAGGCAACCGACTTCAACGAACAACATCCCCCTCTTTTCGAATAGATGAATGGGTCGGGACGGGGTACTCAGTGCACCCCGTCCCGACGTTTGGAATCGCAACGTACAAGATAAGGATGAAGCACGGATCACTCGAGGGCTTCGAGTGACTTCTTTGCCTCCTCGTTTTCGGGTTCTAACTCGAGCGCCGTCTCGTATTCTTTCCTGGCGAGGTCTTTGTCTCCCATCTTTTCGTACAACATCCCAAGCCGCCAATGCGCCGCGGCCTTGGAGGGGTTGCCCGGGTGCAGTTCTTTCCCCAAATAGGTCTTCATGCACTCGATGCACCGTTCGAGGTTCTCGCCGGAGAACACACCCGTGCGTCCCATCTGGTATAGCGAGGCGGTGTGGTCCGGGTCGAGGGAGAGGGCTTTCTCGAATGCGGCAAAAGCCTTGTCGAAATCCTCGGTCGATTGATGGAGCATACCGAGTTGATAGTGGATATCGGGATCATCCGGTGAAAGCGCCACAAGCGCCTCGTACTCTATTTCCGCTGCGGCGTAGTCTTTCTCTTTCACATATATTTGAGCCATGAATCCGTGCCCCTGTGTGGGATCGAGGTTTTTTATCACTTCGGCGTGTTCCTTGGCTTTTTTGACACTACCACCCGCGATCGGGGGCGCCTGTAGATAAAAGCTCGCGAGGGCCACCCGGGCACCCACATGTTCGGGATCCACCTCGACAGCTTTCTCAAACTCTCCTTTGACCTTGGCGGCAAATGTGGCCTTTTCGAACATCGTGACCGTTTGCAGTTTCTGTACGTACGCCTGTCCCAAAACGAGGTGATAACCAGGGTTCGTCTCGTCCATCGAAACGGCCTTCTCGAGAAGCTCGATCGCCTTGTCGTTGTCACCATCTCGGAGGGCGATCTGGCCGAGGTAGTACGGTATCGCCGGGTTCTCGGGCTCCTGTTCGAACGCGAGATCGAACGCCTCTTTGGCGGCTGCGTAGTCTTGGTTCTCGAAATGCTCGATTCCTCTCTCCAGCGGGCCGATTGTGGGACGTTTGGCACACGAGAGAGACATCGCAACAACGGTGACAACAATAAGTAACCCCATGAGTCGGTTCGGATTCATTCGACGCACCTCCTTTTGTGCGAAATTTCGACTTTGTTCCCGTGGGTCAATCCCGTCATTTCACGACGGGGAGAACGACCCGCGACGGGTGTTCGCTACCATGGTAAACGGTCTGTTTTGCCGCTCTATACTCGACGGCGGTCCAGGGATGCTCCCCCGTGTTTGGGTTTCGGTCATATTTTGGGAAATTGCTGCTCGAGATCTCGAGACGGATTCGATGATTCGGTTTGATGGCCAACGCCGTTGCGCCAAGATCGATCTTTAGCTCGTAGATCCGTCCCGGCTCCAAAAGATCCGCCTGATCGCGGGAGTTGCGAAAGCTCGCCCGGATGATTCCTTCGACGATATTGGCGGCATATCCGTCCTCGCGGATCTCGACGAGTTTGGCCGTGAAGTCGGTGTCCTTTCCATCGGTTGAGACGTGGATCACCGCGGTGACGGGCCCGATGACGAGGAGCTCCTCTGTGACCGGTGCCGAAGTGTATACGAGCACGTCATCGCGATCTTCGACTTCGCGTTGGTCCCTGATGCCAAGCCTGTCGGGGAAGAAGTGAAAGTTTGCGCCGCCCGTGGTAGGCACGGGGTCCATCGGGTCAAAAACAAACGTGTCGAGGCCGGGCGTTTCGTCGGATGGTTTGGCGATTAGCTCGCCGTCGCCGTGTCGCGTGTTTGCATTGCCGCCGCTCGTTAGAAACCACGGCTCGTAACTGACGTTCCGTGGAGGCCACTCTTCGAATGTGTGCCATTTGTTTTCGCCGAGCACAAACAGTTTGATCGGTGGTTCGGTCATCACTTCGTCCCCGGCGCCTTTGAGCCAATGGTCGAACCACGTAAGGGCGAGACCGTTGAGTTGTTCGATCCCCATTACCGATTCGTCTCCTAGATCCTGGTCACCGACCTGTGTGTAGGGTGTCCACAGCTGGTCGTGCACCCACGGGCCCACCAGGAGCCTTTGGGGATGTGACGTCGCTGCTCTCACCGTCTCGTATACGAAGAGCGCCGACGGGTGCACAAAATCATACCACCCCGTGAGGTGAAAGATCGGGATTTTTATGTCCGAGCAATCGTACACGTCCATTACGGAAAGCGTATCCGGGTTCTCCCAGACGGGGTCGTTGATTCCGACCGATGCCATCACATCTTTGAGAGGAACATGTCTGAAAAGCTCGTCCAAATCGTAGTTCTGAAGCGACCGCGTCTTGAGCGTAGCTTCGTGTAATGTCCAGGGGAGCATCAACATCCAGTGGAGGGCGCCTCCGGGCGAGTTGATTTTGTCACCGTTGAGCCAACCGGAGTTGCTAAAGATCGTTTTGAGCGCCGGATGTTGCGCTTCGGCCACGGTCAAGGCGCAGTACGACAGATATGACGATCCCCACATTCCGATGTCGCCGTTGCTCCATTCTTGTTCCACGATCCAGTCGAGCGTTTCGACACCGTCCTGCTGTTCGTCGACAAAGGGGACGATTTCTCCCTCCGACGCCCACTTCCCACGGACATCCTGGACAACGACGGCGTATCCGTTGGTGGCAAAGAACTCCGCAAAGACTTTCATTTGGTCCTTACCATAGGGCGTTCGTATTACAATCGTGGGGAAAGGTGCGCCGCTCTCGGGCAGATAGAGGTCGGACGCCAACTGGGTGCCGTCTGACATGGGGACGCGGGTGTCAGTCTTCGCGAACCGCGGTTGCCCGGGGGCATCGATCGGACACAAAAGACAGACGACGAAAACAGATATTCGGGAGCAACGCCCAGCGGCTCGGAGTTTCATGATGGAGTCTCCTCGTTCGATGACACGTGTTTGCTCAGGATCTTGATCGCCTCGTCACACCACTTGATTCGTGCCTTGTTGACCAGCTCTCCATTTCGGATGGTGAGAAGGAAAAACATACGCTGATCACCGGAGAGACCCCCCTCGTCCACGGCGGGACGATAAGACTGTAGGGTCTTGAGGACCGTCTCCAGGACTTCGCGTTGCCGGCGGATTTGTTCGATACTGGATGGAACGGGGACGTTGTGTCCGAAGAATAGCTTGAGCAGTAGATCGCTTCGGACACGGGGCAGCGATGCGGGTTGTTCGAGCCACTCGGTCAGTTCACGGCGTCCTTTGTCGGTGATCGTGTGGACGCGCCGGTCCGGTCGACCGCGTTGTCGATACACCCTCGATTTGAGAAGACCTTCCGTCTCGAGCTGCCGTAGCGTAGGATAGAGCCGACCGTAGCTCTCGGACCAAAAGTGTTTGAATGCCATATCCACGAACTGCTTCATGTCGTATCCGGACATCGGTTGGATGCTCAAGAGCCCGAGGATCGCGTATCTGGTGGTCGTCTTGCTTTTCATAAGTATATCATTCGGTAATATATCATTATGATATATCAACTCCAACAAAATGTCAAGTCTCAATCTTCTGTCCAAACCGGAAGTAACGCAAACACCGGTCGGCTCGGAGCTAACGAGAGCCTACCCAGTATCTGCGGGGGGAGACGGCAAGTCAGGGTTTGATGATGAAATACGGGTCGTCAGTCCAGATCTCTTCTGTCTTTGGGTCGTAGACCGCCACAAGGTACTTGTATTCGCCGGGTAGGGCGTCTTTCTTGAGATGGAGGTATATCGTCTCACCACCTTTGGCGCGATCACGGCCCTTTTCGAACGGTGTGTTCCACCCGATGTGTACGGCGAACGGGTAACCCTGTTCGCACCTGATTTGGACGGTCTTGTGTTTCCTCTCGATGTAGCAGGCTTGGTCCGAGTAGGAAAAATCGCCGTCGACACAACTGATCTTCACTTCGGGCATGACGAACCTCCTTTGGGCTGACGCCTCGCGCCGGCGCTGGTAAGGCGGTGGCCGTGTGATCCGGTCTTTTTGAGGCGTATCTACGCTGCACCTGTATCGTGAGGGGAGCTAAATTATACCATATTTGGTGGATAGCTCACAAGGGGGGTGAGTCTGGAGCGGAGATGGGACGCCCGTGACGTGGCCTGCCGTGGGGGCAGTTCCTCGCACCGAAGATCCTGATCCATGTGTTCGGGCTGCTGCTCGTCTTTGGTAACAAAAAGGGCTCCTTACGCGTTAGCGTCTCTCATTACGACGAGAGCGGACGCCTTATTGCCCCTTCAGCATTTGGAGTCAAATGGAGATGACTCGATTTTTATCCCAAGCCACGAGCGAGATAATGGCCGGCTCAGGGTTTGATGATGAAGTACGGGTCATCGGTCCAGATTTTGTCTTTCTTAGGCTCGTAGACCGCCACGAGGTATTTGTATTCGCCGGGTATTGCGTCGCTTAGGACTGTGAGTTCGATTTTCTCACCCGCCGGGGCACGGTCGCGGCCCTTGTTGAACGGCGTTTTCCACCCGATATGTACGGCGATAGGGTAGCCTTGTTCGGAAGTGATCTCGACGACGTCTCCTCTCTTGAGCTCGCAGAGCTGGTCCGAATAAGAGAAATCGCCGTTCACACAACCGACTTTTACTGCGGCCGACATGACCAACCTCCTTATTGCTGACACCTCACCAATAACCCACCTAACTGCGGTTGCCTTGATGCGGGCCCTGCTTTTTCCTGAGACGTAGTTACGCTGCACCTACATCCTTGGGAGGCTCACAGTATATCATATTTACTGGATAGTTTACAAGTGGCGGAGTAGGATGCAATCGAGAGCCGTGTTGGGAAGCCTACTGTTCGATTAGCTCTTTGTAACGCGGATCCTTGCGAAGATCTTCGAATTCGGGCTCATCCTCGATGGCTTCGAGAGGAGCTCCGTGTTCAAGGGCATCTCTGAGAGCGTCGAGCGCGGCATCGCGATCGCCGGAGAGCTCGAGGATAATCGCTTTCCAGATCAAAATCATCCAATCGTCGGGCTGGAGATCGAGAGCCTTGCGTATCAGTTCGAGCGCTTTTTCAATGTCCCCCGTTTTCGCATAGAAAAGCGCCTGTAATGCGAGTTGTGTGGCACTGTTCGGATTCACTTCGAGCTGGGCCTCGCACAAGCGGATCGCCCGTCGGTATGTCTCAACGGCCTTGTCATCGTTCGCAGATGAATACCGATAGGCGTCGGCAAGATTTCCCCAAATGATTGGGTCTTCGACACCCAGCTGGGTTGCTCCCTCGAGAACGGGTATCGCATCGTCGTAGCGTTTGAGATAGATATAAACGGCAGCCATATTGGTATGGGCGACGGCGCTGGGTTTTATGGCGATCGACTTTTTGTACATCGCCTCTGCCGATATCACGTCACCGAGGTAGAAGTAGACGACGATCAGCATATTGTAGCCGCGTATGTTATCGGGTGTCAGCTCGATCACCTTTTTGTACATCGTTTCGGCCTTCTCGAAGTCCCCGGTTCCAAGATAAAAATACCCCAGGTGACTGTAACCGCCCCAATATCCGGGTCTCAGTTCGATCGCCTTCTGATACGTCGACTCGGCCTTGTCCAGTTGTCCGCCTTCCTGATATGTGAGGGCGAGACCCCGGTACGCATCGGCATTGGCGGGATCGATTGTGAGGGCCCGTTGAAACTCTCGCACGGCGTCATCGTAGCGCCCCTGTCCACGGTGGATGATTCCCAGCGTTGCGTGGACCGGGGCCAGATTGTCGTCTATCCTCGCTGCCTGATTGCAGTACGACTGGGCCTTCTCGACCCATTTCGGATTCTTGGTCTGGTCGTACATCTGCCAGGCGGCTTCTCCCAACCCCGCGTAGGCAAGGGCGTACCGGGTATCGTGGGCGATGGCCTGTTCGAAGAGTCGAATCGCGTGGTCGATGTTGCCCGCCGTCTCGTAGCGTTGGAGGTACCCCAATCCCTGGACGTAGTATTCGTAAGCGCCCGGCACCCTCGTGCTCCCCGCCGTCAGAAGTCGGCGATCTTGGGGCTCGAGTTCGACGTTCAACATTTCCGCTACCTTTACCACAGTCTCATCTTGAAGGCTCGAAACGTGGATTCTCCGGCTCTCGATCATCGTCGAGCGAATTTGTCTTTGAGTGACTGCGTCGACGAGGTTGAGCGTCAAGCGGATCCCATCGGCGAACCGCTGTACGCTCCCCGTAATGACGAGATTCACACCAAATGTTCCCTGGGCATCGGCAACACTCTCGACTTCTCCACGTCGAACCTCGCTGGCGGGGACGACCCACAGGGCCTCTTGAAACTGTTCCATGCCGGTTATCATCGTGGTGAGCACCTCTACCAAGCCGTCACAAAGTGGCTTGTTGGCAGGGTCCCCTCCCACATTGGCGAACGGGAGGACGGCGAGGTGTTTTTTCTCGAGCACCGGTGTCGTCACCTCGGGTGGTGGTTCCGAAGGCCATCCGGGTATCCACTCGGGTCGGGTGATCAGCACCGCTGCGATACCCAAGAGTATCATCGGGATGACAACGGCTAGAATGAGCCTGCGACGTCGCTTTCTGGAACGGGCGTAGAGCCGTTCCCCGACAGGCGGGGGAGACTCGATTTTGGAGCGTGCTACCTCGAGATCGTGTAGCATTTCGGCGACGGTCTGGTACCTCCGGTCGGGTCTCTTGGCCAACGCCTTTGCGAGGATATCATCAACACCGTCGGGCACGTCCGGTATCACCGACGCGAGCGCGGGGGGATCCTCGTTGAGAATCTGGTAAAAAAGCGCCGCCTCTTCCTTGCTTTCGAACGGGAGTTTTCCCGTGATCATCTCGAAGATCACCGCACCGAGTGAGTAGACGTCGACCCTCGAATCAACGGGGTGACCCTGAATCTGTTCGGGGGCCATGTAGGGAAGCGTTCCTATTATTCTTCTTCCTTTGCCGGTTAGTGTCGAGCGATCGACAAGATGTGCAACACCGAAGTCGAGCACTTTTGCATGGCCGTTCGAATCCACCATGACGTTCTCAGGTTTGATATCCCGGTGTACCACACCAATCTCGTGGGCGGCCTGGAGCCCGGAGGCGATCTCACAGCCAAACTGGAACGCTTCGGACATCTCGAGAGGGCCCTCTCGGAGCTTCTCCCGCAGAGATACCCCGGTCACAAACTGCATGACGAGGAAGTTGGCGTCACCTTTTTGGACGACGTCGTAGAACGTGACAACATTGGGGTGATCGATGCGGGCGACGGCTTGAGCCTCCCGGATAAACCGTTGATTGGCGATCCGGGGATCTCGATGGGAGGGGGTTATTACTTTGACGGCGACGGTACGTTCGAGAGTAAGATCGAGCGCCTTGTAAACCGTCCCCATTCCACCCTCGCTTACGCGCTCGGTAATACGATAGTGGGATATCTTCTGGCCGATCACCGCGTCCCCCCCGGTAGACGGGGTGAGAAACATCCGACACACGGGCCACGGATTGCGTCCACTCGCATGCGGCAAATGATCTTGCCCGGTCGCGTAGCGGATAATCCGAACTCCGCAGTGTCAACCGAATTAGACAGTCACTGTCCGATACCGGCACACCAGGGTATCGGTTCAGGAACAAACACCAGCTATCAAATAGGTTATGTCGCCTGCAACCGGCTGTCAACCGGTTATTGACCCCGTGACTCGACGCCCGGTGCCGGTTTTCCGTCCATGAGGAGACGGGCGCTGGGGCGCGGGACGTGGTAGACTATCGGAATCTCGACGGCAACGCGCGGGCGGTTGCGCGCAGTGGGTTCATGGGAACGGGTGCGTCTGGTCTTGAGGGCTGTCGGACCGTTTGAGAACCGGAACTCTGCGGTAGCTTGGGGGATAGCACGAAAGGAATATCAATGAAGCTCGACGCCTCGAGGATTCTCATCACCGGCGGTAGTCTGGGGATCGGCAAGGCAACGGCGAAGTTGTTTGTGGAGGGAGGTGCCAAGGTCGGGATCACGGGGCGGGACTCGAGACGACTCGAGCGGGCTGCCACCGAGACGGGATCGTATCCAATTGTCGCTGACGTCGGTGATCCCAAGGATGTCGGGGAAACCTACAAACGATTTCTTGACGAATTCGGTGGGCTGGAGTGTCTTGTCAATAATGCGGGCATAGGTCTTCCTCGCTACGCGGAGGATGTCACACTTGATGATCTGGAGACGGTTTTCAGAACCAATGTGTTTGGCGCGGCATTAATGACCGCCGAAGCGGTGAAGATATTCAAAAAACAAAACCGGGGTCACATCGTAAACGTCGGCTCAACGGCGGGACTCAAGGGTTACGAGAGAGGCACGGTGTACGCGGCGAGCAAATTCGCCCTCCGGGGGATGACGATGTGTTGGCAGGCCGAGCTTCGAAAACACAATATCCGCGTGTTTCTGATCAATCCAAGCGAAGTGGCGACGGCGATCGGGAGCCCAGATCGAGTTGAACGCACCGCGCCGCCAAACAAACTGCGATCGTTAGAGATCGCCTACGCTATAAAATCCGTTCTCGAAATGGACGATCGTGGCTTTGTGCCGGAGTTCTCGGTTTGGGCCACAAACCCTTGGTAGCCGCTCTGCCGACGGTGTTTGATTTGACCGGGTTCAGATACGATTCCGCGTCCTGTTGGGTGTCTTTTCGGCGGCGACGAGTTATTGTCCGGAGTGGTTCACCAAGACGCCGAGCTTCGTTACTCGGCTGCCTGTGAATAATCAGTCGGAGGTCTCACTAATGGCAAACAGAAAAGAACGTGAAAAAAAGAGCGGTCGGCCTTCGTGGGACGATTACTTTATGGAGGTGGCGAACGCGATCTCCAAGCGGGCCACTTGCGACCGCGGAAAGAGTGGCTGCGTGATCGCCCGAGACAAACAACTCATCGTGTCGGGGTATGTAGGTTCGCCGACCGGGTTTTCACACTGTGACGAGGTGGGTCACCAGATCAAGAAAGTGACTCACGAGAACGGTGAGATAACGGAACACTGTATGAGGACTGTACACGCCGAACAGAACGCGATATGCCAGGCGGCGAGGATCGGCGTCTCGATAGCGGGGGCGACGATTTACACAAGGATGACACCGTGCCGGACGTGTACGATGCTCCTGATCAACTGCGGCATCGAGCGGGTCGTCTGTGAGCGGAGATACCACAACGCCGAAGAGTCGGAGGAGATGCTCCGGGAGGCGGGGATCGAGGTGGACTACATGTACGACGAGGTGCAAGAGTATCCCAAGTAGAGTTGCCGCCCCACGAGAGCCGCTTCGGGGATTTGTGGTGTGGCCAAAACATAGGATGAATCGGTCTGGAAAAACTCGCGGAAATCATATCCAAGAGCTACAAGCAGGAGAGATTCGATGATGGTAGAAAAGCAGGAAGGGCAGAGAGGTACGCTGCCGACAGGAATTTTTGCAGCGACCCTGACACCAGAAACCAAGGACCTCGCCGTCGATCACGTCGCGTTGGCGGATCACTGTGGGTGGCTTCTTGGTAATGGATGCGACGGTATCGCGGTATTTGGAACGACTGGGGAGGCGACGTCATTTTCGGCCAAGGAGCGAATGGATGCGTTGGAGACCCTCGTTAAAAATAGAATCCCCGCGAATAGACTGCTCGTGGGAACGGGGTGTTGCGCACTTCCCGATACGGTGTTGCTGACGAGGCACGCGATGGATCTCGGCGTAGGTGGCGTCCTCGTGTTACCTCCCTTTTATTACAAGGGTGTGGACGACAACGGTGTTTACGACGCGTATGCCCGAGTTGTACAACAGTTGAGTGATACTCGTCTGGAGATGTATCTGTATCATTTTCCTCAGATGACCGGGGTGCCGTTGGACCGCGATTTGATCTCGAGGCTGACGACGGCATATCCCGATACCATCGTGGGAATCAAGGACTCGGGTGGTGATTTCGGACATATGAAAATGATCCGTCAATCATTTCCCGGTCTGCGGGTGTTTCCCGGGACGGAGATTTTTCTTCTCGATCTCTTGGAGATGGGCGGGGCAGGGTGCATTTCGGCAACGATCAATGTTACGAGTCGTCTGGCTGCGGAGATTCACAACCGGTGGCAAACGGACGACGTCCGCGAACTTCAACAAAGACTAACTCTGATCCGACAGACATTTGACGAATTCCCGTTGATTGCAGCGCTCAAGCACGTAATGGCGGAACACACTGGAAGTGATGGTTGGCGCAATGTCCGGCCACCAATTTCACCACTGGACCGTGAACAGATCCAAAGGCTCGAACGGGCACTCGGCTCGATTAGCTTTTCCGTGGGATAGACACCGGGAGCATCAGCGAGCATGAAAGTGTATACGACGGGGTGTCCGCGCAACTGTTACAGCACGTGCACGATGAAGGTGTACGTGGAGAACAACCGCCTCAAAAGGATCGAATCCCATCCCGGAAACCAAGCCACACGCGAAGGCCCCTGTCTCAAGGGGCTCAGTTACATCGAGCGCGTTCACTCTCCACACCGTATCCTCGATCCACTGAGAAAAATTGGCTGGAGCGGCGAATTCGAGCCGATCTCATGGGATGTGGCGTTGGAGACGATCGCGGAACGTCTCAGGCATTACCGGGCCGCGTTTGGGCCACAGAGCGTCTTTTATTACAACGGAAGCGGGACAAAAGGGTTGTTGAACATCGTAGGGACGGCGTTCTGGAAGCTCTACGGGGGATGCACAACGACATTTGGTGATCTGTGTTGGTCGGCCGGTCTCGAAGCGACGAGGCTTACGCTTGGTGAGAACAAGCACAACGCCCCATGGGATATCGCGAAGGCCAAGCTGATCGTTCTCTGGGGGAAGAACGCCGCTGAGACAAACATTCATCAGATGCCCTTTATCAACGAGGCGCTCGATGGAGGGGCGAAGTTGATCGTCATCGATCCACGACGAACCGAATCATCCGAGCGGGCGCAGCTCCTCATACAACCTAGACCGGGATCGGACGGGGCAGTGGCATTGGCCATCGCCCATCTTCTGATCCGAAACGACAAACTCGACGGTGAGTTCATCGACGCCCACGTTCATGGGTTCTCCGAGTTTGCCGAGATGGTCGAAGGGATGACACCGGAGAGGGCCTCGCAGATCTCCGACGTTCCCGTCGGTTACATCCACGAAATCGCCGGTTTGATTGGAGAGGTAAAACCCGTGACGATCAACGCGGGGTTCGGGATGCAGCGTTACACGAATAGTGGGCAGACGATGCGGGCGATCCTTGCGCTTCTGGCAATTACGGGAAACATCGGCAAACCCGGAGCGGGATGGATCTTTGCCAATCTCCAGAGCCATATATTCGACAAGGTGAAAGACCCGATCGCCTTTTATCCCCCGAAAGAACCGGATGGTGTCGTTCGAGTATCAGTATCGACAGCCAAACTCGGGCGGGACATGATCGAAACCGATGATCCACCGCTCAAGATGGTGTGGGTCGAACGTGGAAATCCGGTCACACAGAATCCGGAGACCGACACGGTGCTCGAGGCATTTCGGTCGCTGGATTTTCGCGTCGTTGTTGAACAGTTTTTGACCGACACGGCGCGAGAAGCCGACATCGTTCTTCCTGCCAAAACGATGTTCGAACAGACGGATGTGATCAACGCCTATTGGCACACGTACATTCAGCTCAAACAGAAGGTGATGGACCCACCCGGTAATGTGAAACCCGAGTCCGAGATGTATTTCAGGCTGGCCCAGCGTCTTGGCATTCCGGAAAAGGATATAATAGAGGAGTGTATCCCAGGCCCGACGGATGCCGACGTCGAGGCTTTTCTTAAAAAAAAGCTCGAGCCGTTTCCCGAACTTTCAATCGAGCGGCTGAGAGAGGGACCGGTATTGGCGCCAGGGCAAGAGGAGGTGGCGTTCTCGGACATGGTGTTCCAGACACCATCGGGAAAGATCGAACTGGTGTCACAACAGGCGAAAGATTGGTGGGGCGTCGATCCGCTCCCGACGTACGTGGAGCCAGAGGAGTCGATCCGGCAAAAAACACCGGAGTCGGGAAAATATCCGCTTTATTTTCTCACGCCAAACACGAAAGACAGGATCCACTCACAGTTCAATAATCTGGATATGATTCGTGATCTCAGTCCTGCCCCTTTTGTCGAGATACACCCCGAGGACGCCAGGAGTAGAGGGATAACGGATCGGACAATGGTGCGGGTGTTCAACGAACGGGGATCGATCGAGCTCGAGGCACGTTACGACTATAGCATCAAGAGGGGATGTGTCTCGGTCACCAACGGCTGGTGGATCTCGGAAGGCGGAACGGTCAATATCTGTTCCCTGGGGCGCGAGACGGATATGGCGCATGGCGCGGCGTTTCATGACGCCCTTGTGGAGGTCGAAAGAGCGCGGTGATGCAGAAGGGATTTTTGTTCGACGTAAACAAATGCACGGGCTGCTCGGCTTGTCAGATAGCGTGCGCCATCGAGAACGAGCTCCCGATCGGGATGGCGTGGCGGCGGATAAACACGTTCAACGCCGCACGGATTCCAGGGATACCCGTATTTCATCACTCGCGGGCGTGTTACCACTGCCTGGACCCGCCATGTATGAAGTACTGCCCGGCGCTGGCATACTCGAAGGATCCCGTGACCGGTGCGGTCACAATAGACAAAGAACTCTGTATCGGCTGCAAATACTGTTCGTGGGTGTGTCCATACGACGCGCCGCAGTTCGATCCTGTGGCGGAAGTGATGGAGAAGTGCACGTTCTGCGAACACCGCCTGAGCGTAGGGGAGGACCCCGTGTGCGTGTCGCTCTGCCCGACGGGGGCGTTGGGGATCGCTGACGACAATCTGCAAGACGGGAACCGCAATACTCTCGGATTTCCCGACAGCGGTGCCAAACCGGCGATCCAGTTTGTGGATTTGCGGGAGGAACGATCGTTCCCAAGGGCCAGTGGCAGTGGGGGGACGGGTTTGTCCGTTTCGGTCGGGGACGACCGGAAAACCACTCGTGACAGGAAGATTTCGCTGAGCAACGAATGGAGCTTGGTCGTTTTCACACTGATTGCTGCGTGGATGACCGGATACCTGACAGCGACAGTTGTCTCAACGGTGAGGATCGACCCCGCCCTGTTTTTGACAGCCGGAGTCGCTGGCTTCCTGCTCAGCACGCTCCACATTGGAAGGAAGAGACGCGCCCACCGGGCGATGCTCAACTGGAGGCAGTCATGGCTTAGCCGCGAAGTCATCCTGTTTCCTTTGTTTTTGGCAGCGGCCACGCTTTACCTGATCGGGGTGCCCCACCTGAGCTCGGTGGGTTGGATGTGTGCCGGGATCGGCTTTGCCGCGTTGTTCGCCATGGACCGGTTGTATGGTGTGACCGGGGCGAGGGGGCTGAACCAGCACAGTGGTCAGGTGGTTCTCGTCGGTTTGTTTGTCGCCGGTCTCATTGCGAGGGATGTCCCCACGGTCGTTACGCTCGCCGTGCTCAGACTCATTTTGTACGCGATTGGGAAGCATCATCTGAGAACGCACCGCGGGAACCCGAGATGGGCCCTGTCTCTCACACGGGTCTTCATAGGCCTGGTCGTCCCGACCGCCGTCGTGGCATTCGAATTTGAGAGATTCTTTGTCTACGCGGTGGTGGGTGCTGCGGTGGGAGAGTTGATCGACCGGTGCGAATACTACATGGACATGGAGATCCCAACACCACGCGGGCAAATGTCCAACGATCTGGCCATGGCAATTGCTGGGCTGGATCCGACCGGACAGAGTGCACGACGTGTCACGGAGTAAAAACACGAAACGCCACACAACACCCCTCCCCACAAATCACGGCGTGTTGGGGTCGTTGTTGTGGCGATTGTGTGCTAAGACCGTACGGACTCGGGTTTATTTGTTCAGGTGCTTCTCAATGACCACCTGAAACGTCACGCAGACACGCCAGCTAAACGACAGCGGATCCGCCGGCGTGGGTTCCGGATCGATCGTGCCCCCTTCCATCGTGACGATGAGACGAGGATCCTCACCGAGCAACAAATCGCCCAACGCTCTCGCAATGAGGCCGACGCCGTCGGAGTTTAGATCGGCGTAAATGGGCCCGCCCTGCGCCGCGCGAAGCGATTGGCTCGTCAAATTGACAAACGTCTCAGGGCCATCGGTGACCGGTCCGGCCGGGTTGTCCTGCCTCTTTATCGTGACTTCGGATGTAATCGTCCAATCGTGGTCGGCCTGCGACGGCCGGGCCGCCCGATAAGTTCCGCTGATCACGCCGATGCTCTTGATATCCTTTACCTTGGAATTGTGTTTATCGAGCAGCTTGTAGACGCGATCGGCAATCTGGTCACAAACGACTGCACTCCCGAGGGTCCCGCTTTCGCGGTACTCGTCAAGGGTTACACAGATCTTTTCGGTGACCACCATCTCGCTCGTTAAGTCGTCGTATACACAACCCCCGGCGAGAGTGAGCAGGCAGAAGACCGGAAGAACGACAAGTCGCATGACATGTGTCTTCATGGGTATACGCTCCTGGTTCCAGTGATGCAGAGGGGGCCGCTAAGACACGCGCCCCCTGCCTAAGTTGTCAGGTTACCCAATTTAGAGCACGGCTATTTTCTATTCTGTCTTGTCCATGTCAATGACGACCTGGAACGTCACCATCGCGAGCCAACTAAAATCGAGCGGGTTCGATGGGCTCGGAGCGGGTGTGATATTGTCACTCCCCATGTTGAGGACAAGACGGGGATCCCCACCGTTGCGAAGATCCTCCAGCGCGTTGTTGATCACTGTCACACCGGCTGAATTCAGATCCGCATAGATCGGTGTGCTCTTGGCCGGTTGTAGCGGCTGAGTGGTAAAGTTCACAAACGTTTCCGGACCCTCGGTGACGGGACCGCTCGGGTCATCCTGACGCGCGACGGTGACGTCACCCGCGACCGTCCAGTCGATGGACTTATCCTTCGCGGGCTTGGCGACTTTGTATTGGCCGCTCACCATCGTGATGCTCACGATATCGTCGAGCGTGGCACCATGATCATCGAGAATTCCAAGCAGCCGCTGCCGAAAACGATCGCACACCACCGCACTATTGATGTCCGGACTCACCCGGTGCTCCTTGAATTGAACAACAACCTTCTCAGTGACGACAACCTCACTTGCCAGCTCGTCATAAACGCAGCCGCTTGCGAAAATGAGCATGCAAACGACTGGCAACATGACTATTTTTGCGACCCTCATACTGTCACACTCCTATTCTGACGGACGATGTTGCAAGGCCAGCCCCAATGCGAAAGCGTTCTGGCCACCAATGTTGTACTCCCCGTGCGCGACCACGAAAGCGATGTTGTATGATAACCCGAGTGTGAGACGGACATGGTCCTCTGACTCGAGCGTAAGATTGATTTCATCATCGGGCGATTCTCCCAGGTATGACACTTCGGTTGAGAAGGTCTCGTAGGATACACCCGCGTAAGGCTCCAATCTCGTAAATCGCTTACTCATGTGGAGTCCCACGGATAACGCGTCAGCTACTAGTAAATCATCACCCCTTTCGTTTTCCCCCATCGAAAAACGCTGCCAGAACGCCCCGACAGCCAAACGGACGGGGAAGCGATCGCTCACGTGCTGTCGTATATACTGTGAAACGCTGTGTCGAAGACCAAACCCATAAAGCATCGGGGTCTCGACGTCCGCGTTTCCGGTGTAATACAGTCCGAACCGGATGAGCGCTTCAGTTCCGTAAAGAGAGCCCACACGAAGCTGCGGCACGGCAAAAGAAAACGAATTGAGATCGAATCCTCCTGGAAACGCAAACTTCGTCCCGGCAACGCCGTCGACGTATACGGCTTTCTTGGCTCCGACGACCGTCGGAGCATACGTTTGTTGGGGCGGTTGAAAACCACCCTCGGTTGTGGCCGTAAACGTTCTGTCTTCGTCCGTGAAAAACACGGACATGAACAGGATCTCTATACTTGCCTGAAGCCCCCCCCTTGAAATGTGCGCAGAATGGTAGAGCCCGGCGTTTAGATCTGCGGCGAACGCATCCACCAAGGGCTCGAGATAACCAGAGGCATTCCGACCTGTGTATGATGATAACTGGTCCTCAAGCTGCGCCGACACAGGTGACGCCAGGAAGAGAAATAGGGCTGCACACCCGATTCTTCTCAAAAGGGCCGCAGAAGCCACGTGTCTCTCCCTAGTTTTTTCCCAATGCCTTGAAAGCTATTTTATCACAATAGCTTATTATTTTCAAGCGTTAATGCCCGCCCGTATGGGTCAAATCGGTCGTGGAGAAGATGGGGGCCCGCCCGTCTTGGCGGACGATCCGGGGTGCCTGGGTGGGTTTGTTGCGATTCCATGCGGGTGTCGGCTCCTCGTCCTACCCGCCTACGATTGGCGCCGGGGAGTGTTCGTAGGCGTCAGTCGTGCATCATTTTGGGCGATATCCTACGCCTACATGGGGTTTGGAGAGTCGAATCCGTCTAGCGAGTACGTCTGAGCGACAACACGGCTGCCAGTGCCATCCCGGTCGCGAATCCGACGAGCGTATTGATACCGACGATCAGCGCCGCGGTGACTATTGTGATCGATATCTCTCGTCCACCCCTCTGATCGCGCGCCGGTTTGGCCAGCTCAAATCCGGCGAAAAAGAGCATCACCCCAAGAAACGACCGGGGGTAAGCGTGGATGATGGCTGCTGCTGCGGCTCCAAGAACGAGTCCAACGGTGAGATTGATGATTCCCAACATCACCATGGAGCCACCGCTCCTGGCGCCAAAGTAGTACTGCCCGGCAAGTCCGCCCGATCCGTGACACATGGGGACGGCCCCAAACCAACATGTGAGCAAATTCATGAGTCCAACGGACGAGGCCATCGTGGGTGCCGGTATGCGGCGTCCGGGAAATAGATCACCGCTTAACGCGCAGACGGCAATTACGGAATTGAGCACGGTGAGAGGGAGCTGGGGAACCGCGCCATGAACAAAACCGTCGAACCAGGAGCGCGCCGACGGAAGGATGAAAACAAACTCTGGTGCCCCGATCGAGAGGGATCGTGTAAGCGCCGGGGTCTCCAACAGGGCGACGACGACACCTGCGGCAAACAGAACGAGCGCACCGGGAGATCTTTTCCACCGGTTCACAAACACAATGAGACAGGCGGCGCCAAGACCGACCGCCACGCTGTCCAGACCGATCCAAGAGGTCTCGGCCACGAGACGTACGGCCTGCAACATTAGCTTGAGTCCGACACCCAGCTGTATCCCTCTTACCACGGGGAGCGGGATGACTTTTTCAACATATTGGACGATCCGTGTCGCTCCGAGAGCCAACATGACCGCCCCGACGATTAGACCGGCGGCTGCTATTTGGTCGGGGAGAAGCGATTCGGCAACCGCGACAGCGGCGATCGCCTTCATCGGCTGTACGGGCACCGGCATGCCAAAGACGATTCCAACGGTTATGTTGGCAATACCGGCAAGAATCAGAATGACCCCGAGGTCCATTTCACAAACAAACGCCATCCCGGCGACCAGCGGGAGAAACGTCCCCAGGTCACCCATTGAGCCTGAGAGTTCCGCAAGATTGAACCGCATTTGACGGATGTTCTGTCTGATCGTTGTCGGGACTCGTTCCGACGCCGCCTCGTGAGAGGGGGCGGATTGTGGCGTACGAGTGTGTGGGCTGTCTTTCATCTCGTCCATGGACAGTTGCCTTTCGGCCGGCTATGGCGAACCGGTGTTTGTGTCGGGCGCGAGGTGAAAAGTCTTCTCCAACCAAGTCGCCAGTTCGGTGGTCGCGGAGTGCGGAAACAGCGGAACATCGACGGGGAGTGTTTTGTCCGCCACGACGGCCACCAGGTCCGGATCACCAGTGAAGAGGGGATCTTCACCGGCAGCCACGCATTCGATCATCGGTGTCGGTTGAGGAGCAACCGGGAATCTCGCGAAACCCTCACACAACACAATGTCGATGTCGTGGTAGGCTTGCCGGATGATCGCAAAGAGTTCTTCGCTGGGCGGGCGTTTTGTGTGGCAAACGAGCTTGTTGGGGGAGAGGATGATTGTCGCGCTGCTTCCAGCCACGGAGTGATGATGAGAATCCGATCCCGACCGGTCGAACTCGTGATCGTGTGAGCTGTGTTTCATTGTGCCGACGCGGTATCCCCTGCCAATCAGTTCCTCCGTCAACTTCACAATGAGTGTGGTTTTACCACTGTTTTTCGCTCCAGTGATCCGGAAAAAGTGTGTCGTCATAAATCGTTCTCGATTACGTCCAAGACGTCTGGAGTATTTATGTTTTGAAGGGATCTCGAGGAGGCGCCAAGTATCACCGTCTTGCAATCTAGGGTCTTGATGCTCTTGGCCAGTGAATACAGACCGGAATCGAGACACTCGTGCCAGTAGTGCAGACGTCGAATGTGATACAGCGCGGCAAGAGGCTCCGGTGCGCCGGTCCTACTTAAGGCTACCACATCGAATCTCTCTGCTCGGGCATCGGCAAGCCGACGAAGATCCTCGATCGTCAGAAACGGCATGTCGGCCGCCATAACAAGACTCCAGACCGTTGGTGAATGAGAAAGGGCGGCAACCAAACCGCCCAGGGGACCGCAACCCGGACGGGAATCGGGGACTATTGTCGAAGGGTCGAGAACCAGATCGGACAGGTTGTCGCCCACGACGAACGGTTCGCGGCCAAGAAGATCCACGAGAAGTCGACGCGTCTTCTCCAATAGAGAGATCCCACCAATGAGAATCTGGCGTTTGTCTTTGCCAAATCGGCGGCTGCGTCCGCCCGCCAGAATATAGCCCGTGATGTCCGGGTAAAGTGTACTCAAGCCAGCCTCGCAAGCGATATACGTATTGTCATCTTAGCGATTTGGGATTGCTCTGCAAAAATCGAAACACGGCGGGTCAACCGACAGTGGGAGTCTCGGAAACGCGATCGCCACTCTCCAGGATCTCGATAGGATCACCTTCTCGTATCTCACCACTGGTGAGGGCACGGGCAAAAACGCCCTCACTCGGCATGATGCAATCGCCCACGGTCTCTCTGATTACGCACCCGTTATGACATTCTTTTCCAATTTGAACGACTTCGATCTCGACGGAGGCGCCGAGACGCAAGCGCGAACCGACGCGAAGCCGTGTAAAATCGAGCCCGGACGTGGTGACGTTTTCCGCAAAGTCGCCTGGGTGAACATCGAGATCGGGGTGTTGCACCTTATGGAAGCTTTCCAGAGGGAGCAGGCTCAGGGGGCGGTCCGTCGTCGAATGAGCGTCCCCTTCTACGCCCCGGCCGGCAGTGATCACCGCCAGAGCGACGTTCTGTTTTTTTTCACCCGTGGTCGGGGCAACAGAAATCTTGTGCACTTGCGCTTTGTTTTGTTTTGGCTTCGTCATGCGTCCCTCTCGTTTGATACGAGGTTTCGGGTTCAAACCGGTTTCGCTAGGGGACGAATCGCGCCGCGACCACTCCCCGCTGGCGCCGCCGCTTTTGCTCTCGAGCCGAACGTGTTCGATCGCGATCATTCGATCGATGCTCTTCCCCATGTCATAAATCGTCAATGCCGCAACAGCCGCCGCCGTCAGAGCCTCCATCTCGACGCCCGTCCGGTAATGGGTCCGCGCCTCGGTCGTGATAACGATGGAAGGCGGTTCGTCAATGAGCTGGAGATCGACGTCGACATAGCTGAGGGGCAGGGGGTGACAGAGGGGAATCAGGTCGCCCGTTCGTTTGGCCGCCTGGATGCCGGCGAGGCGGGCGGCTGCGATCGCATCACCTTTCTCTAGGGTGTTGTTCTTCAACATGACGAGCAACTCATCGGAAACCACGACCCGCGCGGACGCAACAGCACGACGATTGGTCTCTCTCTTGCCCCCGATGTCAACCATCCGCGCTTTGCCGGCGTCGTCGAGATGTGTGGGTTTACGCCTGCTCATCCCCCAATCCCCCTCATTGACGGGCCTTCCCAGGTGCGGGTTCGATTTTCGATCCCTCGTCTGAAATCTTGTGATCGTGTCAGGGTCTTGATGACGGCAATGATCGTTTCATCATCGACGCGCGGATCGAGAAGCTCGCGAATGCGTATTTCTTTCCCACTAAAAAGACAGCCAACGACTGTACCCCTGGATGTGACGCGAAGCCGGTTACACTCGTTGCAAAAGCTTCGGCTGACCGCGGAGATGAAGCTGACGCGCCCCGGGCGGCCCCGTTGTTTGAATGTCAAGGCGGGCCCACTGTTGGGCTCGATCACCGGGTCGATGTCGAGTGGACCACGGACGCGTTCAATCATCTCGTCTTGACTGACAAAGCGACTCTCTTCCCAACCCGAACCACGGGTCGGCATAAACTCAATAAACCTCAGATCGGTCCGGCGAGAGAGCCCCCAGTCGGCGAGCTTATCGATTTCGTCATCGTTCACGCCCCGCATGACCAAGGTATTGATTTTGACTCGCGGGAACACATTCGTTTCCAGGGCTCGCGAGATTACGCTGGTTACCCGATCGAGACCGTCGACTCCCGTGATGCGTTTGAATTTTTCCCGATCCAACGTGTCCAAACTCACATTGAGTCGATTGAGACCGGCGTCGATGAGCCCCGGCAAGTGTTTCTCCAGCAAAAGACCATTTGTCGTAATTCCTATCAGTGACACACCGGCTGTGACGGCCGTCTCTCGTATCAGATCGACTACGCGATCGCGCAAGAGAAGCTCGCCGCCGGTGAAACGGATCTTGTCGAACCCCATTTTGGAAAAGACACGGACGAGACGGATCACCTCGTCATCGGAGAGTTCCCTCTCCGCGATTTGTGATTCGTTCACGGAGTGATAACAGTAGTCGCATCTGAGGTTGCACCTGTCGGTAAGCGAGATACGGAGGTACGAGAGTCTCCGGCCGCTGAGATCCGTCAGACAACTGCTGGGATGTGTTTCGTGATCGCTCATCCGTCGGGTGTGCCCCCTTGAATTAGCTCGAGCGCGTGTTCCAAGACGGGAGCGACGACCTCGAGATTCTCGACTGCGCCCGTCGGACTGCCCGGCAAGTTGATGACGAGACTCGACCGGGCGATTCCGACGACCCCGCGTGCAAGCATCGCAAACGGAGTCTTCTCGTGCGATACGCGGCGCATCGCTTCCTCCATACCCGGTACGCGACGAGTAATGACCTCGAGCGTCGCTTCAGGCGTGACATCGGTGGGGGCCACGCCGGTCCCGCCGGATATCAGGATCACTTCAATTCCTTCATTAACCCACGCGCGCAATGTTTTGACAATGCCAAGTTTGTCATCTGGGACGACCGCGTTGTGAACAACGTCAAAACCCAAGGCACTCAGCTTGTCGGAAAGCAGTGCGGTGGTCCGATCAGGACGGATTCCGCTCGCGGCGCGGTCACTGCTGATCAAAATCGCACTAGTCGGCATGGTAACGACACTCGGTTCCTCGTTTGCACTTCGTTCAAACATAGCGGCCAGTGGTGGAGTTGTCCAGCCCGGAATGGTTCGGTCGAGGGTGTGGAAGAGCCCTCGGAAGAATTCGTGCATGTATCGTTTGCTTTGGCTTTTGAAGAGGTTAGACGTGGATTTCAACAACCGTTTGTGGTATAATATGCAACGCACGACGTCAGGGGCGTTCTTATGGGGCGAATACGTCGTTTGGCTTCGCCGAGAACCACAACACGTTCCATTACTGAGCGTACATCGAAGTCACCGTGTAGCCAAATCCAACAAAGATATTACAACCAGCAAAAAGAACGTCGAGCAGCGCGGTTTGGTTTCGCAGTAAGTTGAATTTTGGCCCGCGAGGCGCAGATACACCCGAGGCGCCTGTCACCGGTTCAATTTCCGAGAGGAGGGTGTAATGCGAAATCTGCTAAGGGCAGCGCTTTGTGGCTTAGGTTTCGTGTTTTTGAGTGTAGCTCTCTTTCCTGCGGCCGGTCACGCAACCCCCGATCCCTGTCTCATCGTTTATCCGGAAGGTCCGTGCGAGTATCACTACGAGTCGAGCGAGTACTACACGGTCGGACCGGGAGATTCGCTCTATGATCCGATGTACGATCGAGGCGGAGAGGTGTTGATCGACGCCATCACCCACGAGATTGCCTGGGAGGTCTATCAGGCTCCGGGTCTCACGGGGTTTGTGTTGGACGAAGACAACCAGGGGTACTATGCGATCGGCACGGACTTCAATTTGATCGTTGACGGTTTTAGCGACGAGCCGACGACGTATGTCAACATACTACTCGTGTTCGATCAATTCGAGCCGGAGTGGTGTGTACCCAATATCTGGGTCGATGGGAATCCCATTTTGTACGACGCGGGTTTGGGATGGTACTATCCGATCGGTGATCTCGTCGTCTCGACACCGACGGAGCACGGCAACAACTACTCGGATCAGGTGACCCACCACATCGTGTGGGAGATCTGCTATGGCGTGAGAATCTACGCCTTCTCCGACGAAAACTACAATCTCCACCGCGACGGGAACGAGTGTAAGACGGCGTTCTCACATGACACGACGGTGCCGACTAAGGAGAGTTCCTGGGGGGCCATAAAGGCGATCTATTCCGAATAGCCGTCCGAGACGGTTTGACATATTGTGGAAGTGAACGCGGCCGGATGGGCGTCGGTAGTGTCAGGAACCGATGAACATCCGGCCGTATTGCATCCAGGTTGGTGTTGTGCTGTTTATTCGTTCTTCGCGTAACCTTCCCGTAGAGCACGTCTCATGACTTTGTTGGAGGCGGTCCGCGGAAGCGTGTCGACCACACGGACATCGTGGATCTTGAACAGCGGGTTTAGTCCCGTGGCGATGGCACGCTGCATGTCTTTTTTCACGGTCTCGGGTTTGAGGTCGGCGCCGGGTTCCGGCACAAGATAGATCACGAGACGACTGGGTCCGCCTCCGGGTGGATCGACAGCAATTGCGGCGGTTTCGAATAGTCCGTCGACCGAATTCAACGTCCTCTCGATCTCTGATGAACTCACCTTGATGCCGCCCAGGTTCATCGTATCATCGGCGCGGCCGCGCCCTCTGTAGTACCCTCCGGGGAGCGCCTCTGTCTCGTCGCCATGTCTTCTTAGCAACTCGCCGTTTGGACCGCGGGGGGTACCGGCGTAATAAACCTCGTGGTGGTCGCGGTTGAGTAGCGTGTTGGAAAGCCCAATCGATGGGGGAATGATAAAGAGTTCGCCGCTCCGCGCCGGCTTCCCGCTCTCGTCGAGAATACAAAAGTCGAGTCCAAACGAAGGCGTCGTGAATGTTGAGGGCGACGCGGGTTGGACGATGGTCCCCGAGATGTAACCGCCTCCGATCTCGGTACCGCCGCAGTACTCGATGACCGGGCGGTACCCGGCCAGCGACATGAGATAGAGGTAGTCATCGGGATTCGAAACTTCACCGGTGGAGCTGAATGCTTTGATCGATGACCAGTCGAGACCGCGAACGGTGTCCGCCTTCCTCCATGCTTTGACCAGGCTCGGTACGACACCGAGCATCTTCACTCCCACGTTCTGGACAAACTCGCAAAACTCCCGGGTCACCGCGGCTCCATAATAAAGGGCCATCGTTCCGCGATTCACCAAGGTTGCGAAAATCAGCCACGGGCCCATCATCCACCCAAGGTTCGTCGGCCACACGACGACTTCTCCCGGTGTGATGTCATGATGCAGAAAGCCGTCCATCGCACATTTGATTGGTGTTGTCTGGGTCCAGGGAATGGCCTTGGGGTCACCGGTTGTGCCCGACGAGAAGAGAATGTTGATCACCTCGTCGGGATCGCATGGGATCGCGTCAAAAACGTCGTTCTCGACAAGAAATGAATCCCAACCGATGTCGTTCTCACGAAGCGCGATACCGGTTGAATCTCGAGTCAAAACGACGATGGCTGTTTTTGCTCCGGCGTCCACCACCTTTTCATACATGGGAAGCGTTTTGCCAGCGCGAAGGACGACATCCTGCGTCACAACGGCCTTCGTATCGGCAATTCGGAGACGAGTTGCCATCTCTTCGGCGGCAAAGCTGTCCGCGATGGACACAACGGCAAAGCCCGCTTTGACGATCCCAAGATATGCCGCCACCGCTTCCAACGTCATCGGCATGGCAATGGCGATTCGATCGCCGTGTTTGATACCGAGCTCGAGCAGGGAATTCGCAACCCGGTTCGAGAGCCGGTCGAGCTGAGCGTAGGTCGCTCTTTGTATCGCGCCACCCTCGGGCTGATACACCACGGCCAGTGCGTCACCGGGCGCCTGGAAACAGCTCTCCGCGATGTTGAGGCGTGCGCCCACGAGCCAACGTGGCATTTCGATGCCATCGGCAAGATCGACGATCGCCTTAGGGGATTTCCGGAAACGTATACCGAGAATATCAACGACAGTCTCCCAGAACGCGCTCCGGTTCTCCGCCGACCAGGCGTGGAGATCGCTCACTCTCGATATGTTCGCCTTTTTGCAAAAGGCGGCGACGTTCGAGGACCTGATTTCTTGCTCGGACGGGATCCACACGGGTGGGGGACCGTGCGAGTGGTCCCAGCTCGCGAATATCGTCTCAAAAAGAAGACTGTGAACAACGAACGGAATATCCGCTGAGAGCACCGATCGAGAGACCTCGCGCCAGACCGCTGCCGGAGGTGTGTCCCGAGGGATCGCATTGAGCTTATCCAAGATCTCGCGGGACATCGTGGCGTCGATTCCCAGTCTGGAGAGCTCTTCGCGAGTTACCGTGGGACGCATCTAGATCCTCCGTTTCCGCCGAGGCTTTTCCCCGAGACGAGTCGAGTATAATACGGTCAGTCGACCGGAGTCAAAAGACCGAATACCCACTCCGGGGGTGGAACGAAAAGTAGAACTTTATCCTCCCCGTTTCGTATGTAATGATTGATCCCCCCACGTCTACGGAGAACGTTCATCCAACGTCATCAGAAGGAGGAGTCGAGATGGCCGTTTCCAGATTCTGCGCCGCGATACCGTTGTTGGGTCTTTTGTTTGGGTTCGCGGCCGAGGCAGTTGCAGTCGAGCCACACGCGGGAATGCTGAGGTACCCGGATGTGAGCGAGACGCACATCGCGTTTCTTTATGCCAACGATCTCTGGCTTGTACCCAAAGAAGGTGGTTTGGCGACGCCTTTGGCGGGTCCGCCCGGTGCGGAGGCGTACCCGAGGTTCAGCCCTGACGGGGAGACGATTGCATTTATGGGGAACTACGACGGCGACCTCGATCTATACACGGTACCCACATCGGGTGGCACACCATTTCGTGTCACACACCATCCGTCAAACGAAGTGATAACCGATTGGACACCGGACGGCCGGTTGATGTTCTGGGCCTATGGGATGTACGACTACCCCAGGGCCCAAGAGATGTTCACCGTCTCGGCCGAAGGTGGTCTGCCGGAGAAGCTGCCCGTGCCTTACGGGGCCAACGGAGCGGTGAGCGAAGACGGCGAGTGGCTTGCCTACACGCCACACAGCAGAGATCACCGGACGTGGAAAAGGTACCGGGGTGGGATGGCGACAGATATCTGGCTCTTCAACCTAAAAACACACGAATCGAAGAAAATCACAGACTGGGAAGGAACCGATACCCAACCCATGTGGAATGGGGATAAGATCTATTACCTCTCGGATGCCGGTAAGGGACATCGTTTGAACATCTGGGTTCACGATGTGAAGACCGGTGAGAATAGTCAGGTTACAACGTATCGGGACTACGACGTCAAGTGGCCTTCGATTGGTCCGGGATCGGAGGGACAAGGGGAGATCGTTTTCCAACACGCATCGGACATCTATCTCCTCGATCTGGCAAGCGAGAAATCGCGAAGCATCTCGATAACCATTCCCGGAGACCGGCCAAAGATCCGTGTCCAGGCGATCGACACGAGCGATCTAATATTCAGGCGTGACATATCATCCACGGGTAAACGTGTCGTCGTGGGAGCGAGAGGAGACATCTGGACGCTCCCGGCAAAGAAGGGTTCACCGATCAATCTTCACCGCACGAGCGGCTATGCCGAAAGGGATCCTTCCTGGAGTCCCGATGGGCGATGGATCGCGTATTTCTCGGATGAAACCGGCGAGTACGAGCTCTATGTCATGCAGTCGGATGGTCGGGGGGAGACGCGGCGGCTCACGAGTCTCAAGGCCGGCTACCTCTACCTGCCGACCTGGTCGCCGGACTCGAAGTGGATCTGTTTCTGGGACAAAGCCGGGAAGCTTCACCTCACCGATGTCGAAAGCGGAAAGACAAAAAAGGTGGATCAATACAAGGGTTGGGGAAGGGCAACCCGTGTGAGTTGGTCGAGCGATTCGAAATGGATGGCCTACAGTCTCAGGGAGGGGATGATCACACCCAACGCCATTTGGCTCTACGATATCGAGGACGAAAAGAAACAGAAGGTCACGAGCGGGATGTTCCATGATACCTGGCCGACGTTCGACCGCGAGGGGAAGTATCTCTATTTTGCCAGCCTTCGGGATTTTTCGTCACCGATGTACGAAGATGTCGGAACGACTTGGATCTACGCTCATACAGATCGGCTCTATGCCGTTCCATTGACAAAGGAAATCGCGTCGCCGCTCGCACCAAAGAGCGATGACGAAACGTGGGACAAGGAGGACGACGAAAAAGCGGACGAAAAGGACGACGAGGAAAAGAAAGACGAAGCAGACAAAGAGAAGGAAGAGGGGGAAAAAGAAGAGAAGGACTCCAAGGACGAGGATAAACCGGAGCCCGTGAAGATCGATCTCGAAGACTTCGAGCGCCGGGCCGTTCTGCTCCCCGTCGAACGTGGCAATTTCTCGCAGTTGAACGTGAACGACGAGGGAAAGCTCATATACGAGAGAAACCCGCTTCGCGGGATGGACGAGAAGACGTCGATTCACCTCCTCGATCTGGATGAGGAGAAGGAGGACGAAAGGGAAAAGACCGTTGTGAAGGGCGTCAGGGGTTATGCGATGTCTGCGGACGGTAAGAAGCTTCTCGTCGTGACTTGGGAGCGTGGCATGGCGATCGTCGACGCCAAGCCCGATCAAAAGCTCAAAGATATGGTGTCCACGTCGGGTATGATGAGCCAAATAGACCCACGCGAGGAATGGAATCAGATCTTTAACGACGCATGGCGCATACAGAGAGATTACTTCTACGACCCCAATATGCACGGCGTCGATTGGGAGGCGGTGCGTGAACACTACGGCCCAATGCTAAAAGACTGCGCCTCGCGGGAAGACGTTAGCTATGTGATCCGCGAGATGATCTCCGAGCTCAACGTGGGACATGCATACTACTTTGGCGGTGATGTGGAGGAGGCTCCGAGTGTGAGCGTTGGTATGCCCGGGTGTGATTTCAAACTAGAAAACGGTGCATACCGCGTGGCGAGGATTCTCGAGGCTGCCCCGTGGGACGTCGACGGCAGGGGGCCCCTGAGCCAGCCCGGTATCGATATAAAAGAAGGCGATTACCTCCTCGCGGTAAACGGCGTCCCCGTGGATACGGCGAAGGACCCGTGGGCCGCCTTTGTCGGGTTGGCAAATCGGACGGTAACGCTGACCGTAAGTGAAGAACCGACCATGAGTGACAAGGCGCGTCATGTACTCGTAAAACTCGAAGGCTCGCAGTACATGCTTCGCTACCGGGCCTGGGTCGAGAAGAACCGCGCCTATGTTGCGGAGAAGACCGATGAAAGGGTTGGATATATCTATGTCCCAAACACGAGCATCTGGGGTCAGAACGAGCTCGTTCGCCAGTATTTTGGACAAGTCGACGTCGACGCATTGATCATCGACGAACGGTGGAACGGGGGTGGCCAGATTCCCACACGTTTCATCGAGCTCCTCAATCGGCCGATAGCCAACTACTGGGCGCTTCGCGATCGGGACGACTCCTTCCCGTGGCCTCCCGACGCTCATCAAGGGCCGAAGTGTATGTTGATCAACGGGCTGGCTGGGTCCGGTGGTGATTACTTCCCGTTCTGGTTCAGAGAGGCGGGATTGGGCAAACTAATCGGTACGCGCACCTGGGGAGGTCTCGTGGGTCTCAGCGGCAATCCGCGATTGATCGATGGCGGCTATACAAGCGCCCCGACGTTCGCGTTTTACGAAAAGGATGGCACGTGGGGGATCGAGGGGCACGGTGTCGATCCCGATATCGAAGTCATAGATGATCCGGCAAAAATGGTTGGCGGCAAGGACGTTCAACTCGATGCGGCCATCGATCACATGCTGGACGAGCTCAAACGACACCCGTACAAGAAGCCAAAGCGGCCGCCGTATCCCGACCGTAGCGGGATGGGGATTAGAGACGAAGACCGGTAGGTTGTACGGCGGTTGAGTCAGTGCGGTGGTGAGTTGGCCACGGCGTCTTGCCGGCGCGTGGTGGAGCCGATGGGCGGACGCACAACGGACGCGTCCTGTGACCGGTGAGCGAGCGGGTTCAGATCGACGCCCGGGGTAAGGACCCCGGGCGTCGATCTGGTTGTGATCAACCGGGATGGGTCGAGGTCGGTCATGCCGACTCGCCCGGGGAGTGCCCGTAGACCCCGAAAAAAAAGCAGTTGAACGAATACGGGATTGGAAATAAGCTAGAGTATTCTATCCGTTATCGAAAGCTGAACACACATATTTGGTCAGATTCGATTGTTATCCACACAGAGGTCCGATTATGAGTTTGAGTGAAATTGCCAAGACGATCCACGCCTCCCCCACGCTTGCCCTCAACGAGAAGGCGGCAATCCTTCGCGAAAAGGGGGATCCGGTGATTCATCTCGGTGGAGGCGAGCCGAAAAGCAGGGCCCCGGTGGACGCGGTTCTCGCGACGACGGGGCTTCTCAACTCCGGCGAAATAAGATACACGCCCGCCGATGGGATCCCCGCCCTGAAGAAGGCCATCATCCGGTACACCGAGGAATTCTACCATCGTCTGGTGGCACCGGAAAACGTCATGGCATCCGGCGGGGCAAAACAGGCGGAGATGGTCGCGTTACAGACCGTTCTCAATCCGCAAGAGGAGGTCATCTATCCCGCGCCCTACTGGGTGAGTTATCCGGATATGGCAAAACTCTGTGGCGCGATTGGAGTGGCCGCGCTCCCCGAGGACGGGACGTTTTATCCCCGGCTTCTGGACATCGAGCAGCGCGTGGGGTCATACACCAAGGCCGTGATCATCAACAGCCCGAACAATCCAAGCGGCGCGATGTATTCGGAAGAGTTTATCGCGGATGTCGTGGCATTTTGCGAGAAGCGGGATCTATATCTGATTATGGATGACATCTATCACCGTCTGATTTTCGACGGACGAAAACCTATCAACCCATTCGATTACACAAAGAAGCCTCTTGATGAGTCGAAGCTCATTCTCGTCAACGGCGTTTCCAAACAGTACGCGATGACAGGGTTTAGAATTGGCTGGGCTGTGGCTGCCAAGAAGCTCATCGAGGTGATGACCAATATTCAGGGTCATCAGACATCGGGTCCATCTGTCTTGTTGCAGATGGCCGCGGTTGGCGCCTTGAACGGTATTCAATCGAGCGTGGAGAACCTTCGAGTCACACTCGAAAACAACCGGAACGTAATGATGGAGCGACTCAACTCCTTCGAGGGAGTGAAGGTCACAAAACCCGACGGTACCTTCTACTGTTTTGCGGACTTCAGTGCGTACGAGAAAAACTCGAACAAGTTGTCGGAGTATTTGATCGACAAGGTTCAGGTGCTAACGGTGCCGGGAGCCGAGTTTGGCCTGGATGGGTATCTCCGGTTGAGCTACTGCGGCGCGATTAAAGACATTACTGAAGGAATCGAACGAATGAAGTGGGCGTTGGATCCGAATTCGCCAAACGAGCTGTACATTGGCGACCGCAAGCTGGTGAGGGATTGGACATGAGCAAATATTTGAAATTCAAAACTCCTGCGATGAAAGAAGCGGAAGTACTCGCTTCGGACTACAAGCTAAATAATCACGGGCTCGACCATCTTTATCAGGTCTACTGGAATCTGCCCGATCCGGCTCTTTACGAAGAGATCGTGTTTCGTAACGAGGGAAGGATTGCGCACGAAGGTCCGATTCTCGTAAATACCGGGAGACACACGGCGCGTGCCGCTGCGGATAAGTATGTCGTGAGAGAGCAGTCGACCGAAGACAAAGTCTGGTGGGGAGTATACAACCGGCCGTTTGGCAGTGAGAAGTTCAACGCCCTCCAGTCGCGGATGCAGGCGTATTGTCAAGACGAGGAGCTTTTTGTGCAGGACTGTTATGCCGGGGCCGATCCTCAGTACCGGCTGAACGTTCGAATCATAACGGAGAAGGCGTGGCACAGTCTCTTTGCCCGAAACATGTTCATCACCATAGACGATCAGGACGCGCTCAAACGATTTGTACCGGACTTCACGGTGATCGCATTGGACGGTTTCAGGGTCGACCCCAAGATAGACGGAACGCGGAGCAATACCGCGATCATTCTGAATTTCGATCAACGGGTGGGGATCATCTGCAACTCGCTCTATGGCGGGGAGATCAAGAAGTCTGTCTTTACCGTATTGAACTTCCTTCTCACATTCGATGATGTCCTACCGATGCACTGTTCGGCCAACGTGGGAGACGGGGGGGACGTTGCGCTGTTCTTTGGGCTCAGCGGAACGGGGAAGACCACGCTCTCGGCCGACCCCAAGAGACGCTTGATCGGCGACGACGAACATGGGTGGAGTGCAGAGGGAGTGTTCAATTTCGAGGGCGGTTGTTATGCAAAGGTGATACGTCTGTCTGCGGAACACGAGCCGCAGATCTATGCAACCACCAAGCGGTTCCGGACGATTCTGGAGAATGTGGTTTTTGACCCGGTAAGCAGGAGAATCGATCTCGACGACGACATACTGACCGAAAACACAAGAGCTTCGTACCCAATCGAATTCATCCCCAATGGGGTTGCCGAGGGCTATGTTCACACCCACCCAAAGAACATCATTTTTCTGACGTGTGACGCGTCCGGGGTGATGCCGCCGATCGCCCTCCTCAATCCGGAACAGGCGCAATATCATTTTATTAGCGGCTACACTTCAAAGATTGCTGGAACTGAAATCGGACTTGGAATCGAGCCGGAGATCACCTTTAGTGCGTGCTTTGGGGCTCCGTTTATGGTCAGACATCCGTTCGAATACGCTCAGATGCTCAAGGAACGGATGCTCAAACACAAGGCAAAATGCTGGCTCGTGAACACTGGATGGGTGGGAGGACGTTTTGGAGTCGGCAAACGAATCAGCATCGGCCACACGAGGAACCTTCTGGATGCCGCCCTCACCGGGAAACTGGACAACGTTGAGTATCGAAAGGATAGACTGTTTGGCTTTGAGGTGCCTCTGACCTGTCCCGACGTGCCAGAGGACGTCCTCGAGCCGGCCAGCTCGTGGGGGGACAAAAAGGAATACTGGAAGAAATACGACGCCTTGGTCGCACGGTTCATCGAGAACTTCAAGCTTTTCGAGGAAGGATGTTCGCGGGAGGTCATCGAATCGGGCCCAAAACGGGTCTGATCTGCCCGCGATGGTCGCGGCCGACGTTGACACATTAAAACCCCGTGTGTCGCTCAATCGCTTGCGAGACCAGCAGGAATCTGGTAGTCTCAGGAGCGCCAGGCGCGCAGGTGCATCAGACTCCGAAGGTGTCGATCCTCAACCCCTCGAGACACTCGTATAATCCTCGGTGTTCCCACGACTGTCGATCGGGCGCGGAAGGGCCGGGTGTGAGAGGTTACAAACTCCCAAAAGAGCGTTGGTTCACGTCACTGGTCGAGCCATGGTCAAGGACACGAAAGACATAAAGAAGGAAGTCGCGGAGATCAAGTTCCTCATACATGATCTACGGGTGGAGAGCTTTATCAACGAGGTGATCCATTTTCACGTGACGGTCAACACCGATTTGGAAGTCCACAACATCGAGCAGGCCCGGGCCCTTCACGATGAGGATCTGCAAGAGCTCAAAGCCAAGGCGGTCAGTCAGCGGAAGATACTTCAAGAGTACAGCAATGCGGTAAAAAGCTTCTCTCCGGACAGGACGATTCTGGCGGTGGGTGAGAAGTACGTCGAGACAATCTACGACATATGCGAGCTGATCCTCAACCCCAGATGGGGCCGTAGTGACCAGCTGTTGTCGTTTCTGCCAAAGGATTCGAGAAGCGTCCGATCCTGTCCGCAATACCTGAACTGTATTCGGTGGATCTGCGGTGTGTACTATCGAATCCAGCATTTCATGGAGGAGAAGGGCAGCAAGGATCTCGCCGAGGAGTTCGATATTGCCGAGGAACTGCAGGACTTTGTCCGCAGCGTCATCTACGGATACGTTATCCAGAAATCGAGCGCGAGGGTTGATATCCAAATCGAAAACATGGACTCGGCGATTCTTCAAGGCAATCGATATCGATTCCGCCGGATGTTTTTCAACCTAGTCATGAACGCGGTGGATGCGATGAATCACAGAAAGGTGGGTGTCCTCAACATCGGTGTCGACCGCGAGGGCGACAAGGTCGTTCTGCGTGTGCGGGATACGGGGTCGGGGATGGGACCGGAGAAGATCCAGCAGCTTATGATCGACAAGAAGAATCTCGACGGAGAGCTCCATTCCCTCGGTTTCGTTTTTGTCAGACAGACTGTTGCGGATTTTGGGGGGGAGCTCTCGATCGAGAGCGAGGTGGACAAGGGGACCACGATTTCAATCTCTCTACCGTTCCAGAAAGAGGGCGAGGCAGCGGCGAAACACGCTCCGGAATGCGAGAAGCTGGAGCTTCTTCGTGGGATCAAGGAGGTGCGTTCGCAAAAACGGACAGAGCATGCCAAGAAGGTCGGCACAGTCGAAGATGACAAGCTCACTAAGTGCGGCGAAGTGGTGTACTCCGACTACGAGATCTCGGATTCACAGTTCCCAGGTAGCATCTTTGCGATCGGCGTGACCGAAGAAGACAAGATCGACTTCTTCACCCACAGGCCATACCAGCGCTACTGGAACATCACACACGAAGACCTATCCCCGATGTTTTACGAAGCCACGTTTCGGGGGCGGGTGGAAGAGGAGGAAGACAAGACTCCCACCCTGATTCTCAAAGCCCCGCAGAACACCCGGGAATACTTCGAGTTCAGGAGTATTTCGGAGAAGGATCGGAGCAAAGACAAGTTCATCAACATGGTACGCGACGAATACATACGGATTGCGCGTAAGCTGATCGACACGGGTATGACGCCGGACATCGGTGTTCATCTGACCGATCTGCAGAAGTTTTTTCCCAAAAGAGAGGAGCAATTAGAGCAAGAACCTTTTCCCCTCGAGATTCTGGCGAAACAGAAGCTGACGTCGGAGATCAACGAATGATGCCAGAAAATCGTGATCGCCAGTTCTCGTTCGAGAGGTGTTGTGGACCGGCGTTGCGGCCGGAGTCAGAAGAATCGAGTCGAAATCACCAGGGCGCAAGGTACGGACGGCATCTCTTTGTGAGTCAAAACAAGTGTTTCCTATGTAGGTCTCAGCACGAATCCACCGATGCAAAAAAGCCGCGGAGGCGGCGACTCGGGGATGAGTCAACTCAAGCGAAGGGAGAGTGAGCATGTCCACGCTCAAGAAAGTGCTGGCGCAAAAAATCGACGAGCATCGTCCTCGCACGACCAAGCTCCTCAAGGAGCACGGGGATGTCAAAGTCAGCGATGTGACGATTGCCCAGGTCATCGGCGGAGCCCGTGGGGTCAGGTGTCTGGTGACCGACACCTCGTATCTGGACCCGATGGAAGGGATCCGGTTCCGTGGCAAGACAATACCGGAGACCTTCGAAGCACTGCCAAAGGTGCCGGGTAGCGACTACCCGTACGTGGAGGGCTTTTGGTATTTCATCTTGACCGGTGATGTACCGACGCTCGAGCAGGCGCAGGAAGTGGCTGCCGACTTCAAGGCCCGTTCCGAAGTTCCATCATACGTGTGGGATGTTCTTCGGGCGATGTCTCCGGACACCCACCCGATGACGATGTTCTCGACGGCGATCCTGTCGATGCAGCGCGAGTCCGTCTTTGCCAAGAAGTACCGCGAGGGGCTGAGCAAGATGGAGCTCTGGGACCCGATGTACGAGGACTGCTGCAATTTGATGGCGAAGCTGCCGACCATCGGGGCGTTCATCTATCGTCACAAATTCAAGAACGGTGACATCGTCGCGCCGGATCCAAAACTCGACCTGGGCGGGAATTTCGCCCACATGATGGGGATCGATCATCCCTACGACGACGTTGCGCGTATGTATTTCATCCTGCACTCGGATCACGAGTCGGGGAACGTCTCGGCGCACGCGATTCACCTCGTTGGGTCCGCGCTGTCCGACTGCTACTACGCGCTGTCGGCGGGGATCAATGGTCTGGCCGGACCGCTCCACGGTCTCGCGAACGAGGAGGTGCTGCGGTGGACGCAGAACTTCATGGAGAAGCTCGGAGACAAGGAGCCGACGGAGGACGTGGTCAAAGACGCGCTGTGGGAAACGCTGAACAGCGGACAGGTAATCCCGGGCTACGGGCACGCGGTGCTCCGGAAGACAGACCCGCGCTATACGTCGCAGCGTGAGTTCTGTCTGAAGAACTTGCCGGATTACCCGCTGTTCAAGGTGATCAGCATGATCTACAAAGTCGCACCCGGCGTACTCCAGGAACAGGGGAAAGCAAAGAATCCGTGGCCAAACGTCGACGCGCAGTCCGGAGTCATTCAGTGGTATTACGGTGTCACTGATTACTCGTTCTACACGGTGCTCTTTGGCATCGGGCGCGCCATCGGGACCCTGGCGAACCTCACCTGGTCACGAGCGCTTGGCTATCCGATCGAGCGGCCGAAGTCTTTGACGACTGCCATGCTCGAGGACATCGCGAAAGGCAAGTAGTCTTGAGTAGTTGTCGTCGATTTGCCGATGACAGCACCAGGACGTGAATCGGTGTGTGAAACCGGTGGTGATGAAGATCCACCGGTCGGGCACCGCCAACGCGATGGCGATTCAATAGAGCCCGGTTGTCGAGTCGGATCAGGCTTGTACGACCGGGCTCTGCTTTTGTCCTTTCGACAACGCACGAAGCGGGGATCCGTTTGCCGTGTCTGTGAGACGGAAACATCTCCGATCGGGCCAGATGGAGAGGCGATTCGAGGTGTCGAAGAAAGCCAATTACAGAACCGTTAGCCCCGAATGGAAGAAGGGGATCTGCGGAATTTGTCCGGCCGGGTGTTGGGTTGAAGTGGCCATCCGGGATGGGGAGATGATCGACATCCGCGCGGACAAGGGTCATCCGTTGGGGATGATTTGCAGACGTGGCGAACACGCCCCGGAGATTGTCTATTCCACGCATCGACTGAGACACCCCCTGAGGCGTGTCGGTCCAAAACCGTCCCGCGAGTTCGAACGATTCACATGGGATGAGGCGTACGACGAAATTTCGCGTCGGCTGTTGAACATAAAAAAAGAATCAGGGCCCGAGGCGGTGGCGATTTATACGGGGCGAGGGGCATTCGAACTGTCGCTGTGCGACATGTATCAACCGAAGGGCGTGGCCGTATCATCGGCGTCAAACGTTCTGTTCCCCTTTGGATCACCCAACACGATGGGTGTCGGTGCGCTCTGTTACGTGTCGTTTGCCATGATCGCACCGCATGTGACGATGGGAAGAATGCTCGTCGACATGTTCACAGACATCGAGAACGCGGAAACGCTCGTCGTGTGGGGCGCGAACCCAGCCACCGACTCGCCACCTCTCGACATGCACCGTCTGGAAGCGGCGGCAAACCGAAGCGCCGACGTCATTGTCATCGATCCTCGAATGAGTGAGACGACACGAAGAACGGGGGCGCAGTGGGTTCCGATCCGACCGGGCACCGACGGTGCGCTCGCTCTTGGGATCATCGAAGTCATGATCGATGAGGACCTCCATGACGAAGATTTTGCCGAAAACTGGTGTCACGGTTTCGACGAACTCAAGAGTTACGTTCAACACTTCTCACCCGAGGTCGTGGAATCGATCACCGGTGTGCCGGCCGACACGACGCGTGAGTTGGCTCGCCGAATCTGCAACGCCACCGGGGCTTGTCCGGTTATGTATACGGGGTTGGAGTATTCCAACACCGGCGTTCAAGCGATACGTGCTGTTCTCACACTCTTTGCGCTCGCCGGTCAGTTGGACGTTCCCGGGGGGATCGGGCTTGCGATGCTCCGTACCCATTTCCCGATAAACCGGAACTGTAATCAAAAGAACCCAAACATCGACCTGGCCGTCGCGCGTCAACGATTTCCGGTTTACAGCGACTATCGTGGCGAGTCACACGCAAGTGGACTCGTGGACTCGGTCCTCAAGAGCGACCCGTATCGCATCCGCGGCTTGATCGTTCACGGGGCGTCTCTGATGACGTCATGGCCACAGACACCTCTCTGGCGTGAGACGCTCTCCAGGCTCGAATATCTTGTCTGCATAGACCGCCAGCTCACGGCGGACGCCAGCTACGCTGATGTGGTACTTCCAGCGACGACAATGTTCGAGATCGATTCATATATGGTATATGGTCCGCTATTTCGTTTGAGGGAGAAGTTGATTGAGCCGGTCGGGGAGGCGCGGAACGACTACTTGATCATGGCGGGGCTGGCCGACCGGTTGGGGTACGGTCACCTCTACCCGCAGTCCGAAGAAGAGATGATTCGAACGGCGCTCGAAGGCTCGGGGTATACGCTCGAGGATGTAGAAAACGCGGGGGGATGGGTGAAGATCGACACACCAATGATGGAGTTCAAGAAATGGGAGAAGGGGAGACTTCGAAAAGACGGAAAACCGGGATTCGATACGCCAACGGGCAAGTTCGAAATCCACTCGATGATTCTCGATGAGTATGGATACGAGCCGTTGCCAAAATACACCGAGCCCACCGAGGGACCAGTTGCCGACAGGGAGTTGGCTGCGGATTTCCCGCTGGTTTTCAACTCCGGCGCGCGGCTGCATACCGATTTTCGATCGCAGCATCACGGGATCGATGGTCTTGTAAAGGACAATCCCGAACCCTTTGTGGAGATCAACGTCGCTGACGCCGAATCACGAGGTATCGAAGACGGTGATCTTGTCGAGGTACGGACACCCCGAGGGGCTGTCAAATTTCGTGCCCGTGTGACGGAGTATATCACGGAGGGTGCCGTCGAATGCAACATGGGTGGAGGGGCGCCCGCTGGGCCCCGGGAGTGGCGGGAGCGGAATGTCAACGAGCTCACCGACATCACCAACTACGACGAGATAACGGGGTTTCCCGTGTACAAAGCGCTTCTTTGCGATGTCGTGAGAGTGAACGAGCTCGGCGGCGGTGCGCAGGTTCGCAAAAAGAAAAGACCGGCGAAAGAGAAAACATTTGAACATTCGAAAGTGGGAGGCGGCTCACGTCCGGTTGGGAGACAGCGGCAACGGAAGAAATCTGCTACACGGATATACCTCGACAACAACGCAACCACCGAGTTGGCCGACGAGGTTCGGCAAGCGATGCTGCCATATTTGGAGACAAAACACGGGAACCCATCGAGCATCCACGGAGCCGGGCGCGACGCCAGGGAGGCAATCGATCGGGCGCGGCGACAGGTGGGTCAGCTAATAAACGCGCGTCCACGCAGAATCATGTTCACCGGTGGGGGATCGGAAGCGGACAATCTGGCGGTCAAGGGCGTGGCGTTCGCTCATCGGGGCCAGCTGAATCACGTTGTTACGACCCGGGTTGAACATCCGGCTGTGTTGGGAACGTGCGGGTTTTTGGAGCGACACGGTCATGAGGTGACCTATCTCGAGGTGGATCAAGAGGGTTGTTTGGATCCGAGTACGCTCGAGTCGGCGATCAATGAGCGAACGGTTCTCGTGTCGGTCATGATGGCCAATAACGAAGTTGGAACGATTCTCCCAATCGAGGAGTTGTGCCGGATCGCTCACTCCAAGGGCGTGTTGTTTCACACCGATGCCGTGCAGGCAGCTGGAAAAATAAAGATCGACGTGGAAGAGCTTGGCGTCGATATGCTCACCCTCTCCGGTCACAAGTTCCACGGGCCAAAGGGTGTTGGCGCCCTGTACGTGAGAAAGGGTATCAAGCTGGAGCCGCTTCTCCACGGGGGAATGCAGGAGGGTGGATTGCGAGCGGGGACGGAGAACGTGCCGGCGATCGTCGGGATGGGAGAGGCCGCCGTGCTTGCGCTAAGAAACGTCAACAAATCCGGAGAAATGAGACTGTTGAGGGATCGTCTCGAGGAGGGCGTCAAACGACTCGTCCCCGACGCGATACTCAA
The DNA here is from genome assembly GCA_020352495.1 of Candidatus Latescibacterota bacterium. Classification (GTDB taxonomy): domain Bacteria; phylum Krumholzibacteriota; class Krumholzibacteriia; order WVZY01; family WVZY01. Next base: position 2,596,750 of record CP070677.1, on the reverse strand, counting down.
CGGACATCGTGAGAAGAGGCTTCCCAACACGCTCAATATGACTCTCCCGGGACTTCGAGGCGAATCGCTGGTCGTGGCGCTCGATCAGCACGGAGTCTCGATCTCGTCGGGGTCTGCGTGCAAGTCGGGATCGCCAAAACCGACACATGTGTTGATCGCCATGGGACGATCCGAAGAGGATGCTCACTGTTCGGTGAGGTTTTCGATGTCGCACAAAACTACGGGGCAGGACATCGACGAGGCGTTGTCGGCGCTCGAACAGGTGCTCGAGGAAATGGAAACGGCCGTTCGGTTCTTGCCCTGCAAGTAAAACAAACAACGGAAGGGTGGGAGAATTGAAACGAATCGGATTGGCGGTGTTTGCCTGCGCGTTCGCGCTCGTCGGTTGTGAGCGATCGGCGAACGTGAGTGCTGAACTCCGGGGTCTTGTCGAGGCAGAACGACGGTTCGCAAAAGCCGCCGAGGCTCTGGGGGTTCGCGCGGCGTTCTTGGCCAACCTTGCCGACGACGCCGTGATCTTTCGGCCGCAACCAGTGAATGGCAGACAGTGGTATCTCGATCAGCCGGACTCCAAGGCGTTGCTCAGTTGGGAACCCGTTCTTGCAGATATCGCGAGTGCCGGCGATCTCGGTTACACGACGGGGCCTTGGACGTACAGCGTGGAGGGGGCGGGTGTCGAGCCAGACATCTTTGGGGAGTATGTCTCGGTATGGCGGCGAAAACCGGGCGCAAGATGGCAGGTCGTGATCGACGTGGGAACGGTGCATGAAAAACCGACAAGCCTGGGATCAACGGTTGCTGTGCCGAACAGAAATCGAAAGGGACATCGTCCCTCAGCCGGCGACGCGGGGACCGAGCTCGATGTGCTGTTGGGTGTCGACCGCGAGTTTTCCGGCGTGTCCCAAAAACGAGGGGTCCTTGCCGCCTTGGAGGAGTTTGCCGCGGACGACATAAAGTTGTGCCGAATGGATGCTTTTCCTGTGACGGGCAAAGAGGGTCTCCGTACTGTCTTGGGTGGTGAGAACCCACGGGTATCGTTCGAGCCGATCTCCGGTGGTGTGTCCCGTTCCGGTGATCTTGGATATACGTACGGCACGGGGCGTATTGGCTCGGGCCGGTTGAACGGAGGGGAAGAGGAGAGAGAGAGTTATTTGAGAATATGGGTGCGGGAACCCGCAAGCACCTGGAAGATCGTGCTCGACATAACGAACCCCGTGACTGCGACAACGGAAGAGACAGGCCAGTGACCGATGCCTGGTGTACGTCGTCATTGTGCAGGGTGGGATCGCCTAGGTCAGGATCTTGTGGCCACGACGCGTTCGAGCACAAATACTCATTTCGCGAGGGTCATTTTTGTCGAAAGTTGGCTTTTTCCGGCCCGCAGACGGCATATGTAAACGCCGGTTGCCACCGGATGGCCGGTGGCGTTTCGGCCATTCCAATCCACGAAATGATGGCCTGCCGGCAAGACCTCATTGATGAGGGTCACGACATGTCTGCCGCTCACCTCGAAAACGGCCAAATTCACAGAGCTGCGCACCGGCAGAAAAAACTCGACCCTCGTCTCAGGATTGAATGGGTTTGGCGCATTTTGATGCAGGATCAACGGGTATAGAGGTATAGCCACGCCTATCCACGGTGACCGCGTCGCGAATCCGTCGAGTGCATGGATCGCGAGAGCATAATGATAAACGCCTCCTACCGTGAGGTTGTCGTCCAGATAGGTACGTTGGGTGGGGTGAATCAGCGTGGTTGGCGAAGGAATCGACGACAACGTGCCGTCGGGCCACCTTTTGTGAATCCGGAACCCTCGAACCTGCGCGTCGCCGCTTATTTGCCAGACGATCGACGCGGCGTCGGGCAAGGCATTGACGCGGAAGTCCTGCAAAAAAACGGGGACGTCATCGCCGAAGTAACGAAGGATTGTTCCATTCTCGCCAACAGCGAGGATCGTGGTCTCGGAGGTTCCGTAGACGTCTTTGAGGGTGTGCGACGTTCCGCTGTTGGTCGCACGCCACGCGGAGCCGTCATATTGCAGAATCGTGCCATTGCCGCCCACTGCGAAAACGTTGTCTGTGGACGTTCCCCATACGCGGAGCAGTGTTTCCGTAGTTCCGCTGATCATCTGCGACCAGTCCGACCCGTCATAGCGAACGATGACACCACCGCCACCGACCGCAAAGACGTAACCGGTTGAGTCGCCCCATACGCCCCACAGCGTCGTGCGCGCGCCGCTGTCCATGGTTGTCCAGGTCGAGCCGTCGAAGTGAAGGACTGTGGCCAGGTGGCCGACGACAAAGATGTCCGTGTTGGAACTACCCCAGATGTCGTAGAGGCGATTGGGATTGTTACTTTCCATGCTTTGCCAGTGAATACCGTCATAGTGGATGATGGTACCTCTCGTGCCCGTGACGAATACATCCGACGGCGAGGTGCCCCAGACTCCGCGAAGAAACTCGGTGGTGGGTGTCTGCATCTGGAGCCATGCGGAACCGCTGTGCCGAATGATTGTGCCGTCGGGGCCAACGGCAAAGATATCCGTCAAAGAATGCCCCCAAACACCCTGGAGATCGACTGTCGTGCCGCTGTTCATCGGCTGCCATAGCGTGCCGTCATAGTGGAGGATGGTTCCGTTGGACCCGACAACGACAAACTCGTCGTTCTGACCCCAGACGGCCGAGAGGATTTCCGTCGTGCCGCTCGGATCGGGTGCCCAAAACGCCACGTTTTCTTCAAAGAGAGCGTCGGTCCGGGAACTCGGGGAGCGGGGACTAAGGGACTCGTTGGGGGCGGTCGGGGAAAGCTGAGGCGGTTCTGACTTCGCTGGAGTTCCCGCCGCCCCAACACGAAGGAACTCCAACAAACCAACGAGGACGAGGCCGATTGCCACCCTGGTCAAACGGTTTTGCAAAATCGTGACCTCCCGGCGTTGTCCTATTTTAACACGTTTGTCGGGCTTGAATCCAGTTCGTGCGCCGGGCGACTCAGGTTTGGACAATCCCGAAGGTTCTGTTATCCTCATCTTGTTATGAACGTCAAAACGTATGATTTCACGATCAAGTCCAACGGGTATTGCCATCTCGAGGATATCACGGACAAGGTTCATGATTGCCTCGGCCGGTCGGGGTTGCGGGATGGCATCGCCTGTGTCGCGGTGATGGGCTCGACGGCTGCGATCAGCACGGTCGAGTATGAACCCGGCTTGCTCAAAGACATCCCGGAGTTTTTCGAGAAGGTGCTCCCTTCGGACCGGCCGTATCACCACGACAATACCTGGCATGACGGAAACGGGTTTTCGCACATGCGGTCGTTTCTGCTCAAGACCTCGCACTCGGTTCCTTTCTCGAGCGGCAAGATGATGTTGGGAACCTGGCAGCAACTCGTCCTCGCGGACTTTGACAACCGGTCGAGAAACCGAAAGGTTGTTGTCCAGCTGGTCGGGGTCTAGGCGGGAGGACCCGCCACCAGTGTTGGTGGCAACCTGCTGTCAAAGAGCGGTTTGTGCGGTCGATCGTCGGACGGTGGAACCTTTGGGCTGTGCAAACGTATAGAAGACGAGACAGTCCGGGAGGATCCAATGAAACGAACGGTTTTGGCAACGATTGTCGTCGCGCTCCTCACGTTGGTCTTCGCGCAAGCGTCCGGTGATACGGGGATCTATCGAGATTCGACGGCGGAACTGTTGTCGGTAAACGACGTGACGATACCGGGCACCGATATCATCGCACGGCTCGATACCTGTTCGCTCGACGAGAACGATACCGTTTCGGCGATAAAGAGCTATGTGAGCGTGGTTCTAACGGTGGCCAAAGCGATTGGCAAGACCGTGCTCAAGGTGATAGCGGGGTTGATACAATCCGTTGTGTGACGGATCCCTGTGTGCCGCCTGGTGCGCGCGTCAGCGTCGACGCGGATGTCGATGACTTGCCCGGGCTACTCCCCGCGAGTGGCCACGAATTTCTCATCTCCCATAATGACATTGCAGGTTCCGCCTGACACGATTTCAATCGTGGCGGTATCCCTGACTTCTGTGTGCCCATGAGTTCCGGGACCATCGAGTGATTCCCACAACTGTCCCAACATGGATTGCGATTCCCCGTTTTCGGAGTGACGGACATACCGGTGGTGACGGGGAAGGTGGCGGCGTTTGTGCCCATATTTACTGGAAGATCTTCGAGATATCTTTGGGTTGTACAATAATGGCGTTGGTTTTTGTCCCGATGGTATGCCTTGTTTCCGGTTTTCCTACAAGGCAAAAGCGAAACTCTTTAATTGACGGGGAGTTCGAGCTTGTGATATAATGGGAGAGCAACAGTGGAGCATGGATCTCCTTCCCCTCTTGCGCTCACGGGATGGTGACGTGCTTCTCCTGGTTGCCAGCTGCAGTGATTCAACAACGTGCGTTGTACTAAAGGAGGAGTAACGTTATGAAGAAAGTGGTATACCTCGCGGTCGCAATGCTTTTCGCAGCGAGCGTGGTGTTTGCCCAGGCGGGTAGCATCGGCATCTTTGGCGATCCCATGGGTACCGACTGCAATCTCCAGGATCTTGTTCCGGGTCTTTGCACCTATCATGTGGTTCATGTGAACTCGCCGGGTGCGACTGCCTGTCAGTTTTGGGCACCGGTGCCGGCTTGTTTCCTCGGGACATACCTGTCCGATACGGCGCTTTACCCGGTCACCATCGGCAACTCTCAGACCGGTGTGGCCGTCGGATTCGGCGCGTGTATCCCTAGCCCGAACAACGTCCTGGACATCAGCTTTTTCTGCCAGGGTCTGACCGGCTCGTGTTGTTACTACCAAATCCTACCCGATCCGGCCGTTCCTTCGGGTCAGATCGAGGTTGTGGACTGTGTGAACAACTTGATCTTTGCGACCGGGGGAGAGGGCATCATTAATGCTGACGGATCCTGTCAGTGCGATGTCCCGGCTGAGGATTCCACCTGGGGTAAGGTGAAATCGCTCTACGCAGAGTAGACTGTTTCGTACATAAGGTAGAGGACAAGAGAAGCGCCCGTTTACATCCGGGCGCTTTTTCTTTGCCTGTAAGGGGAAATCCGGCCGCCTTTACGAGCTCGAGCGGGGGAAGCCAGAAACCGCTTGTGTTGGACCGGCGATTTTTTATAATTGGGCGTGATAACAAGACGGTGTTGAGAGACGTGAACGAGTGTCGAGGAGAACACGTATGACGATGGAAAGATACATCCGGGCCATTGCAGGCAGCTTCGTTTTGGGATCCCTCATCTTGTCCCGTATCCATCATCCATACTGGCTCTTTTTTACCGCTTTTGTTGGATTGAATCTTCTCCAGTCCGCGTTCACCAAGTGGTGTCTGATGGAGTCCTTTCTCAAAAAGCTCGGTGTCGCCAAGTGACGCGCTAATGTTGGTTGATGATCCGACGCGAGTGAGAGAGGTCGGTGGTGTTGGGGGGCGTTGGGGCGTAAAAACGGGGACCCTGTCGATCGGCCATTGGTATCGTCTGTCACATCGAAGAGCCACACCGATACCGTTCCATAGGAGTATCTGTCGGGTCAAGAGGCTGAACAACGGTACTCGGTCGTGGAATCGGGGGAATCACCTGAATCGTGAGGAGGTAAAGGTGAAAACGCTCATGAGTGTTGCAGTCGTCTCGGTGCTGGTTGTCAGCTCGCTGGCATTTGCCGGAGAAATGACACCCGAAGAGACGATGATGAAGATGATGAACTGTGTAGCTTGCAAGCCCTATGGGGAATACCCGCAGGTGATGCAGAACATAAGATACGACATCTTTGACACGTCAAATGGCTTTGTCGTGGCGTTTTTGATGGCCAACGAGGAGCACGTTGGCGATTTTCGGGCGTGTGAGGAAAAGTGCGAGGCCGCACGGGCGGAAGCGGCAAAACTCTCGGCTGAGGAGAAGGAAGCACAGCTGTGCCCGTTTTGTGTGGGTATGTTCAAGCTGAAGGGCAGGGACGATATCACCTTCGAGAAGTTCGACGCGCAGCTCGGTCAGATCATGGTGGCTTCATCGAACACCGATGAAGGGGTGAAAGCTCTCCATGCCTATTCCGACAACTCGCGAAAGACGAACAAGATGTTGGAGGAAGCGGCCAAAAAAATGAAGGCCGAGAAGAAAGCCGCCGAAACGAAGACGGGGGAATAACCACCCTCTCGGCGTGCGGCTCGAGTCGCCCGGGGCGCGGCTCGGACCAATACACCGCCACCGGGGATACGGACGCGCCGATCCCCGGTGGCGTTTTGTATAGTGAGGATCATTCGTTGAGGTGCCGCTTCGGTGTCTGGGTTGTCGGTCGATTGCGGATATTAATCGGCACCGATGGAAGCACCCCAACGGTCAAAACGAGAGGTGATGCAAATGAAAAGCTACCGGAGGGAGTTGTGGTTCAACATCCCGAACCGCCGCGGGTTCATCAACATAACGGGGGAGGTCGACGACTGTCTGCGTGAAAGCGGCGTGACAGAGGGATTGGTTTTGGTCAACGCCATGCATATTACCGCTTCGGTGTTTATCAACGATGACGAATCAGGGCTGCATCAAGACTACGATGACTGGTTGGAGCGGCTGGCTCCGCACGAGCCTGTCAGTCACTACCGGCATAACCGGACGGGGGAAGACAACGGAGACGCGCATCTCAAGAGACAGATCATGGGGCGTGAGGTCGTGGTCGCCATAACCGGTGGCAAGCTTGATTTCGGGCCTTGGGAGCAAATCTTTTATGGCGAGTTCGATGGCCGTCGTCGGAAGCGTGTTCTGGTCAAGGTCATCGGCGTGTGAGCACGGACCGAGAAATCCCGCTGCGTCGTCGTGAGGACGTCGTTCGGGTTCGTGGTGTCGCGCCTCCGGGGTCAGCTTGACCGGGAGTAGTAGGGGTTTTCTCCGCTCGCGTGATCGGTCGTATCCAGAACCTGCCCGACCTCCGGGACGTGCTCACGGATCAGTCTTTCGACGCCGTATTTGAGGGTCACGTGAGCCATCCCACACCCTTGGCAACCGCCACCAAACTCCAAAACGACGTTATTGTCGATCACATTGACGAGGGTGACGCTACCACCATGGGACGAGATCGCAGGATTGATTGCGGTGTCGATCAGTGTCTGGACCTTCTCTCTGATTACATCGGGGGACGGAAGACTTTTTTTGTGCTCTTCGGTTACGCAGGGGTCTCCCGAATCAATTTGGATACGAATGGCCTCTGCGATCTTGGGGGCGAGGGATTCCCAGTCGGCGTGACTTTCAGTTGTCACCGTTACCGAGTCGCCGGCGATGAGAACCTCGGCGACATCGTCGAGATCAAGCAGCTTCTTGGCAAGCGGCGAGTAGGCCGTCTTTCCCTGATCTGCAAAATGGACGGCACCATCGGGATAAATCGGCGGATCAACCACGAAACGGCAGACATTTGCTAGGGTATGCGACGGTTCGACACCGACTCTAATTCGAGTGCCGTCCTTACCGCGCCAATTGTAACTCGTCTCCTCATACATCGTTTTACTCCTTAATGTGCCTTTTTCGCATCGGGTTGCGCCGATCGTCCTCACACCCGATCAACAAAAGTCGACTCACTGCCCTTTGACAAAGCTAACCTATCAAAGAACGGTTTGCAAGTGCCCGCTTGGTCAGGCGGCGGATTTGGACTTGGGGGATTTGGGTTTGCGGTGGAACAACCATTGCCATAGCGCCCGCCACAACCAGCCGCATCGGACGCAGAAGTAGTAGAGCGGTGGGATCGCAATGAGAATCAAGACCGTGCTCGAGGCCAGACCCCCGATCGAAGCGAGGGCGAGATTCTCCCAGATGTCTTTGTCTTCGGTCTCGCGGAAGTGGACCAGAAGCGGTGCCAAACCGACTATCGTCGTGCCGCTGGTCAAGAGAATCGAGCGGAGGCGGATACGTGTGGCGCGACCGACGGCTCTCCGGAGCAGGTCCGCGCGTTCGGAGCGCGGAAGCTGCCAAAGATCGATGCCACCGGGCTGTGTGCGCGTGTTGGTAAACAGGGCGAGCTTTCTCGTTGGATCCACGCCAAGCTTCGATTTGAGAACAAGGGTGGCCTCGGTCCGAAATCGGCTTGCGAGGAGTATCGCGTTGTTGACGACGATACCAAACAGCAGGATCAAACCGATCCGCGCGGACGAGTCAAATGCCGAATTGGTCAACCAGAAAATCACAAAGACCCCGACCAAGGCCATGGGAAGAGAGATCAGAACGAGAAACGGGAGCGCGACGCTCTCGAACAAGGCGGCGAGCACCATGAAGATGAATGTCACGGCCAACACCAGCGTCAGCGTGAGCTCTTCTTCCTCTTCTTCCGAGAAAAACTCGCGTTGGGCTTCCTCGGCATCGTAACCATAGGGCAGATCGAGGGAGTCCATGACCTTTTTTATGAAAGCAAGTCTCATCTGATCCGTTCCGACATATTCCCAGTTGATGTTTGTCGTGTACCGTTGATCTTCGCGTATGATCGATCCGGAAAGCGGCAGGACATCGACACTCACCAGATCGGCCACACGGACGTTTTCGCCGGCAGGTGTTTGGATGAGTGTCTGTGCGGCGTCGGCGAACTCGATGTCTTCCGAGTCCTCGAAGGCGAGTTGGACGCGTTTCTGCTCCTCGTCGATCAGCATTGTCCACGGTGTGTCCACTCCGAGGAGTCGTCTCAAGTGCCCCACGATCTCCATAACGCTCAGGCCGTGGACGGCCAGCTTGTCACGGTCGACGTTGATCACGACCTCTTCCTGGAAAATCCTCTCGAACTGGGAGCCAGTGGTGATGCGAGCGTTTCTCACACGTCGGTTTCGTTCGATCTCACGAAGCGTCCTCTCAGCGATTTCTTTGAGTCTTTGCGAGTTGAACCCTGTGATTTTGATCATCGAGTTGAGCATCGATCCTCCAAAGGATCCCTTTACGTAGGGCGTCTCGGAGAAGCCCGAAATGAACACCGAGGTGCCGCCGAGCTTGTCCGCCTGTTCCATGAGTAGCGTCCGGTAGTAGAGCGGCGTCTCCGATTCGCGCACATCGTCCTCGAACTCAACACGGATCAACCCCTGGTTTCCCCACGTTTGTGATCGCATCCGCACACCATCGCGGACCGGCATGAGCGCCTCTTCGAAAAGCATCAGAGTCTCGGAAGTGAGTCTGATGTCGGTACCGGCGGGCATCTCGAGATAACAGATGAGCTGTTCGATATCGGGAAGACGCCAAAACCCACCTTTTATGACCTTGGAGTCGTAGACAAACCCCGCCCACACAAAGAGACCAAAAGTCGCCGGAACGATGATCCACCACAGTCTTTGATTCCATTGGGTGATCCGCTCGAGTATCGGGCGGCGCGCCATGAAATCCGGGGCGTCGTCGGTGAACTTCGCCAGTTCCTGTGGGTCCCGAATGTCGTTGGGTCCGTCGGCGGTGCGGCGGACCATCGGTGCGGCCCAGCCCCGGTGAAGCACCATGGGCACCCACCCAAACGCGACAAATAACGACGCGACGAGTGCCGTTGCTACGGAAATTCCAAGGGGAACGTAAAAGAGCGCCAACCGACCGGAGAGAAAGATAAAAGAGACAAACGCGACAACGGTTGTCGTCGTCGTGGCGAGAATGGGGAACAAGACCTCACGGGTCCCACCCAAAATCATCTCAAACGCCACTTTGAGTTTGGCCATTCGCGAAAGACCCGCAGCCTCCGCCCTGTCCATCGAACGAAGCCGTCTGTGGATGGCATCGAGAACCAAAATGCTGTTGTCGAGAATGAGACCAAAACATACGGTAAGCCCGCTGATCGTGATGAAGTTGACCGAGATGCGGAGAAAATAGAAGAAACTGAGCGAAATGACGATCGCGAATACGATCGAGCCCGTGACGATCGCGGTGAGCTTGATTTGACGGAGTGAGATCGCAAGAAGCAGGAACAATAGTAAGAGAATCACAAGAGAACGGTACACGAGTTCTTTGAGCTTGGATTCGAGTTCCTCACCCTGATCCTCATCGATGTGGAAAGTGACTTCGAAAGGGACCTCGGCCTCCATCTGCGGGAGAGCTTTTCTAAGCGCCCTGCTGACACCCACCGAGTTGGCGCCGCTTCGCTTTTCGACAAAAATGTTGACCACGTTTTTTCCGTTCGACCGTACGAAATAAACCGGGTCCTCGAAGTCGCGGTGGACCTCCCCAAGCATCCCGAGCGTAAACATCCTGTCACCACGTTGGGCGACTGTCGCCCGTTGAAGCCGATTGAATTGGACGGGACTTCTAAGAGCTACGAATTTCTCCGTTCCGGCCTGGTAAATGGTTCCGGCGCCGTTTAGCTCATCAAGCCGGTCGACTGCGGCGAAGATTTCATCGGGTGTTATGTCGTAGAGATCGAGCTTTTGTCTGTCGAGAAAGATCTTTATCAACGGATTTGCGCCACCCAATACACGGGCATCGGCGACACCCTCGAGGGCGATCAACTGGGGTGTAACCCAGGTCTCGGCGAGTTCGCGGAGTTCGTTCGGGTCGAGCGGCGACTCGAGGCTAAAGGTAAAGAACTGGTCGGTCCGGAACTCCTCCGGGACGTACGCCACGATCTGAGGTTGGCTGGCGTTTAGCGGGAGGTTCCGCCGCACCTCGCCGAGCTGTTCGTTGAGATCGACGCGGGCGAAGTCGATATCCACGTCTCTTCGAAACGAGACCTCGACCTGCGACCGTCCCGCCCAGCTACGCGATTTGACCGTCTCCACACCGTGGACCTTACGGGCCGCCTCCTCGACGGGAATGGTAATCGATCGTTGGACCGCCTGGGGGGACGCACCGTTCCAATACGTGTAAATAGTTAGGGTTGGGAGGTCCGTCTCAGGTATCGCTTCAATCTGGAGTCGTGGCACCGCGTAGGCGCCCAATAGCACGAATGCCGCAAATATCATCCACGTGCTAACGGGGTGCCTCACAAAAAAGGGTGTCATTCCTCGGTCCTCCGGATCTTGTGTACGACCTGGTAGAGGATCGGTGTGTAGAAAAGCGTGAGCGCCGTGGTAAGGAAGAGTCCACCGATGATCGTCAACGCCAAGGGTCGTTGGAGTTGTTCACCGCTTCCCATCCCAACGGCAAGCGGGACCATGGCGAGAATCGTCGATGCGCTCGTCATCAGAATCGGTCGGAATCGCAGACGGCTCGCTTCGACGATGGCCGGATAGCCATCCATCCCTTGGGCGCGGAGCCGTCGGATGGTATCCACCTTGATTATCGCGTCGTTTACGGCGATGCCAATCAACGCAACCATACCAATCAGCGAAAGGATATTGACCGATCCGCCGGTGACCCCGATGGCCAGAATCGAGCCCCCAAGCCCGATTGGTAGAACCACCGCGATCAAGAGCGGGTCGACAAACGACTCGAACTGCGCGGCTAGAATCATGTAAACGAGGAGGACCGCCAGGAGCATTGCCCAACCGAGGTCTCTGAAGCTCCGTGTCATTTCGGCGCGCTGGCCGCTTTGGACTATGGCCACTCCGGACGGGAGATCCATGGTCGATGCGGCGTCCATTGCCTCACGCCACGCGTCGTCGAGTGAGCCACCCTGGAGATCGGCCGAGATGGTGACCATACGTCTCTGATTACGGCGCGTAAGCTCACGAACCGGACTCTCCTCACTCACGTCGAGGTACGAGCGTAACGGAACCGTTTCCCCGTCGGCCAACTCCACCGGTGAATTCAACGCCAACGAGAGATCCCTGCGCTGCTTCCTGGGAATCCGAACCGAGATGTCGATCCGCTGATCGACCTCGTTAAACGTCGTGGCCTCGACACCACGAATACGATTGCGCAGCTCGCGGGCCACCGCGTCCGGATCGAGACCGCTTCTTAGGATCTCTTCGGCGTCGAGTTGCACCACGAGATTTGGTGTCCCGATGACACGATCGACCTGTAGATCACGGAGTGTCGAACCGTCGGAGAGACGACGCATCAGTTCTTCGGCGACCTCGACGGCAGCGAGTGGGTCCTCGGCAACGACGCCGAGACTGAAAGGTGCCTCGTCGGTCGCCAGAATCTCGCCCAGCCCGATGCCTTCCTCGCGGAATGCGTATTGTATCCCGGGCATCTGAGCGAGTCGCTGCGTTGCCTCGGTCTGAATACGCTGCCCTTTCTTTCGTCCCCCGCGGCCGGGGTTGAGAATGACGCGAATGTTCGCCGTGTTTGGCGCAGTGTACTCGTTGAGCGATTCGAGGGTTTTTTCCGTCCGTCCTACCTGGGCAAAGACACTCTTGACATCATCGTCCGCGTCCAGCCACTCGGCGAACGACGCCACTGTTGCAGCGGTCTCTTCCAGGGGAGTGCCGCTTGGCAGTTCGAGTTCGATTCGGAGATCACCCGCGCTTCGTTCGGGCATGAAGCTCCGGCGGAGTTGGAGACCGAGTAGAGCCGCTGCGACCAGCCCCACGGCCAAGCAGGTCAACATGAGCCCCGGGCGGCGGAGCACTTTTACCAATATGACGTGGTACCCGTTGTAAACGGAGTCGAATCCCCGGGCAAACAATCGGAATATCCCTTTCGGAGGCCCATGGCGCTTTGACAACAGCCGGGCGGAGAGCATCGGCTGGAGCAGAAGCGCCGTGCCGATAGAGACGAGAAGCGAAAAAACAACGGCGAGAGCCTGATCCCGGAAAAACGCGCCGGCAATCCCTGGGACATAGACGACGGGGAAGAAAACGGCCACTGTCGTAAACGTCGCGGCCAGTACGGCCCTTGCGACTTCTCCCGTTCCCCTTACGGACGCCTCGGCTACTTTGCGCCGTCTGCCCAGTTCCGCCGAATCGTTGGCGGACGCAGGTGACTCGGGGTGTTTTCGAAAAACGTCCGTCAGGTGGCGGTTGATGTTTTCGAGAACGACGATGGCGTTGTCGACCAACATACCTGCCGCCAGAGAAAGACCACCGAGGCTCATCAGGTTGAGTTTGACTCTTCCGAAGTACAGAAAAGCGAATGCGATAAAGATCGAAACGGGGATCGAGATTCCGACGACGACCGGGCTTCTCACGTCGCGGAGAAAAAAGAACAGGACGAGAAAAGCAAGACACGCACCGATGATCAATGATTGAACGAGACCTTGGAATGACGCACGCACGTAATCGGCGTCCCGGTAGACGAACTCATAGTCGAAATCACCGTAGTCTTCGACCAACACTTCCAGAGCCCGGTCGACCTCTTCGGAGACTTGAATGGTGTTCGCCTCGGGCTCTTTGTATAGCAGAAACGAAACGACGGGGTCACCGCCGAGAAGCGTGATGCCTTCGGGATCCTTGACAGTATCGACAACACGGGCCACGTCGGAAACGCGCACGGGAGACTGACCGGGCCGGATGATGTCGGTCGCTTCTATATCATCGAGGGTCTCGTATTCGCCCACGATCCGAAGGCTCAGGTGGAGTGGCCCCTTGCGAATTTTGCCACCGGGAAACGAAACGTTGCTTCGCGCGAGCGCTCGCTGGATGTCCTCAATTGTAACGCCATAAATCGCCATCTTCTTCACGTCGGGTTCGACGAGGATTTCGCGCTCGGCGCCACCGACGACCTCGGCCTGGCTCACGCCGTCCACCTGTTGGAGGGCCGGTTTTACGACTTCGGTAGCGAACTCGGTCATCGATTCGATTCGGTCTGTGCCTTTTAGCGTGAGAATGCTGATCGGACGGGAAAGCGGATCCCACCGCAGGATCACAGGGCGTTCGGCATCCGTTGGAAAATCGTCACGAAACGCAACGCGATCCACCGCCTCTCTGAGATGGAGATTCGCAAAATCCATTTGCGTTCCCCATTCGTACTCGACGGTGATGATCGAGATACCTTCTCGGGTTCGCGAGATGACTCGGCGCACCCCGGAAAGCGCGGTAACGACCTCCTCGAGTCTTTGCGTAACCAACCGTTCGAGGTCCTCTGCGGGGATGTCCTCGTACGTGGTAATGACTGTGAGTCGGGGATATGTGATCGATGGAAGAAGGTCAACGGGAAGACGTCGGAAGCTCAGGATCCCAATCAACATCAGCGCGAGAAAGAACATGCTGATAGCGATAGGGCGCTGGATGACGAAACGCAGCATTGCGTCACCTTACTCCCTGGCTTCCCACGGATCACCGAATGGGACCGTCTTTTTGACTTTGATCTTGGCGTCGTGGGAAAGCGTGAGGTGATTTGACACGACGACCCGGTCACCGGGGGACAGCGTCCCACCCTGCAGAACGCGTTCGATCTCGACGACGTAATCGTTTTGTTGGCCGATTTGGAGGTAAAGCCACTTGGCGCGGTCACCTTCGACTTTGAAGAGAAGCGGCCGGCCATCGCGGGTCAGGATCGCCTCGCGCGGAGCGAGGAGACGGTCTTCAAACTTCTGTCCGGCAATGATTGCCCGCACGAACATTCCAGGTCTTACCCGCTGGCCTGGATTCTCGAGCCGGAGAAGCACTTCGCAAGTTCGGCTCGAACGATCGAAATGGGGGCTGATCACATCGACGTCAACACTGAGTGTTTCGCCCAGCGCGGGTATTGCGAGGAGCGCGGGACGTCCAACATCGAGATAACCGATGTCCGATTCGAGCACGCCTACCTCCGCCTCGAGATCGGTGTTGTTTACCAGCGTGCACACGGTTTGACTCGTCGTAACGTGTTCGCCGGCCGAGAGCGTGAGCCCGGTGACAACCCCGGAAAACGGAGCTCGTATCTCCGTTCGCTCGAGGTCCAGGTACGCGCGTTCGAGCGTCGTACGCGCCGTCGTCACACCGCTGCGAGCAGCGGCCATGTCGATGCGAAACTCGCCTTCTCTGAGCGCCTGGACATCCAGGGCAATCTCGCGGGCGAGGCGTTCCTCACGTGTAATGGTGCCCTTTTTCTCGAGCTGTTTGAGTTCGCGTATCTTTTCAATGATCTCCGAGGGACGCTCGAAGACTTCGGCAGAATCCTCTTCGACAGCCAGAACGCTCAATGCTTGGAGATATTTTGAGCGCGCCTCTTCCGCTGCCACTTCATATTCCCGCGCGTCCAGGCTGAGAATCAGTTGGGCTTTTCGAACCCGTTGCCCCTCGCGGGCGGCGATCCTCGCGATCCGACCGTTGATCTCGGTACGGATTTCCGCGGACTGACGCGCACGAACGGTGCCCTCTGCAACGACCGGGATGATGAGATCGCCCCGGCTCACATTCGCCGCGTTTACCGACGTCGTCCGTTCACGTGTCTTCTTCTTTTTCTTTTTGGCGGTGGTGGTATCCGCGCCGGCCGTGTCATCCGATTTGTCGTCCGTGTCCGTCTTCACCTCGGTGCTGTCGCCCGTCTCTTTGGAATCGTCTTGTTCCCCAGACTCGCCCGAACCGCATCCGGTGAGCGGCAAACAAAGACACATAATGCACATAATGACGGCGATCAACCAACACCAGTGTCTCACTCTGGGTCTTATCGAAAGGGAACTGTGTGAGTGTTTCATATTTCGGTATAGGTGGCTCTGCCGGTGGGGGGCCGGCAGAGCGCTTGGTTCGAGTGTCTATTTTTGCGACGTCTGAACATCGGCGGCAAGCTGGTAGCAGATCACGCTCATCGGCTCGGGCTCCTCGTCCCCGACCTGGAACGACTGTTCACCCGATTGGAGCGATATGAGCGCCTGCAGCCAGTCCGTTACTACATACATACGGTCACCGGAAAAATAGTAGCCATCGGTTTCCGGATCTCCGTCACCGTTCAATGCAACCTGCCGAAGGAGACGGCCCTCCTGATCGAAAATATCAAAAACTCCCAGACTCCCATCGGGGAGATCACGCGTCCCGTCGCTCGTGAGGACCCAAAGGCTGCCGTCCTCGCGAACATAGATGGCCGCGATATCGCCGTCGTAATCCGAGGTCTCGAACGTCCCGTTTGGAATCATGTTGGCGAATACTCCAAATAGGTCGTCGATAACCTTCTTTTGTTCGGCTGTCCTTTTGCGGTGAGTGTATTCGCGCTCAATGATACGGTCGGGTGTGCCATCGCGGTTCCAGGTTTTGATCGTGTAGTCATCGCGGCTCGTGCACACGTATACGCGTCCATCCGCGCCGATCGCCCAGCGGCCGGAAAACGGTGTCCACTCGCCTTCGCTCAAAACGGGGTTCGCGGTATCGAGCACGCGCGACCTTGAATGGTAACGGGCTTTTTCGCCGCCTTCGGGATCGACGCTAACCAAGTAATCGGTTCGTTCGTAACGGTTCTCTGAGAAGGCCTGCGCCATGGCGAGCAAGACGAGATTGCCCGCCCTGTAAGATCCATTGGATAGGATCACCATGCCACCGTCTTCACGCGTTGGAATCGGATGTTCACCGGCCGGCTCACCCTCGGGTGTGAAGAGAATGATCTTGCCGGGGGCCGCCTGCAGGACTCCGATGTTTCCGTCGGCGGTGAAAAACATATCCGACGCGAACCGGAACTCGCCTGGACCCTCGCCCTCGCGTCCGAACTCTCTGACGTACTCACCGTCGGGAGAGAAAACCTTGACTTGATTGAGTTGCGAATCGAGAAGATACACGTTCCCGTGGTCGTCCGTCAGGATTTGCAGAATGACGCCAAAGAACTCGTCCTCGTCGTCCGTGTCCCCCCCGATCCGCCAAAGCTCCTCGAGTTCGGACGTGATACGGGGCTCCATTGGTTCGCGGGGGCTGACAAGACAACGGATACCGTCTTTTGTGGTTTCCTTACCCTTCCAGTCGGCCGCCTGCGTCGGCAACGCACACTGGATCAGTACCATGGCCGCCGTGACGAACACGGCCAACGCCCACAGCGTCCGGTGGCGGGTGTTCATGTTTGCGATCTTTAGGGGTTTTACTGTCGAACGTGTAAAAGTGCTCACATCCAGCTCCTTTCTTTGCGTCGAAAAAAAACGTGCTCTCTAGTATACGGTGGGGTGGGGCCGATTGTTACGAGTACACTTAGGTGCCTATTCCCCGGGAAAGAACCTCTGAGGACTATATACACGGCCTTGGCCTGATAATTCGATAGATTCGTTCAGCGCGTAAGTTGTCTTGTTTACTACCTCTTGGAAATGGGATCCCGTCGGCTGGACACGGGAACTCTCCGCAAGGCCCTCACGGGCAGAAAGCGGTTCGAGGTACCTGATCATAACGCATCCAGGGGAAAAGGGGAAGTGGTGAATTGGCGCGAAACCGGTCGACGTGCCTGTCCATAACCTATTTGTCCGTAAGGCGTTACCTCGGTTGGTTCAAGAGGAATGGGTCCTTGTGCGTGGCGATGTCGGCCGTGGTATGGGAAGTCCAGTCTCTCGGTGAGTGTGGTATCCTACACTCGAACCGGGACATTAACACAGGGGAAAAGACATGATAACCCATAGGATCACTTTTGAGAACAACGCCGGAGACAAGCTTTCCGCCAGACTGGATCTCCCGTTGTCCGGAAAGCCCATGGCGTTTGCGCTCTTTGCACATTGTTTCACGTGTTCGAAGAACTACAAATCGGTCACAAACATCAGCCGAGCATTGTGTGGGAGAGGAATCGCGGTGTTTCGGTTTGATTTCACGGGGTTGGGGGAGAGCGGAGGCGACTTCGCCGACACGAACTTCTCGTCAAACGTGGAAGATCTCGTCGCCGCGGCGAATTTCCTCGGGACGCATCACCAAGCACCCAAAATACTCGTCGGTCATTCACTGGGAGGCGCGGCAATCCTCCAGGCCGCCTCCAGAATACCCTCCGCGGTGGCGGTGGCAACGATCGCCGCACCGAGCGATCCGCGTCACCTAAAAAAGGTGCTCCGCGACGCGGCGGATGTGATCGAGAAGTCGGGGGAGGCGGTTGTGGTTCTCGCCGGCCGGTCGTTTCGGATCAAAAAACAGTTTCTTGACGATCTCGAGCGCTCGAGGATGCAGGAACACATTGGAAACCTTGGGAAGGCGCTGCTGATTTTTCACTCACCGAGTGACAACATCGTGGGGATCGAGAACGCGCAGGAGATTTTTGTCGCTGCCCGGCATCCAAAGAGCTTTGTTTCGCTCGATCGGGCGGATCATCTTCTCGGCGACGAAAACGACTCATGTTACGTTGGCGAAGTTGTGGCTGCTTGGGGACGCAAATACGTCGATTACCCGGACGGGGCGGATCGTGGAGAGAAAGGTGAGGTGATCGTCCGGACCGAGCAGGAGAGATACCGAACGGAGATTGCGGCCGGTGTCCACCAAATGACGGCCGATGAACCGTTGTCGGTCGGTGGGACGGACAAAGGCGGTTCACCGTACCAGTATCTACTCGCCGGTTTGGGGGCTTGCACATCGATCACGTTGAGAATGTATGCGGACCGCAAGGAGTGGCCGCTCCATGAGATCATCGTAAGGCTCTCGCACGAAAAGATCCACGCGGCGGATTGCGAACAGTGCGAGACGCAGGTGGGAAAGATCGATGTAATCGAGCGCGAAATCCAAGTCGGAGGTCCTCTCGACAACGATCAACGTGCGCGGCTTCTCGAGATCGCCGACAAGTGCCCCGTTCACCGGACGCTTCATTCGGAGGTCGTCGTGAGAACGCGGCTGAGAGCCGATTCCGAAAACGCAAGTTAGGTCTTGGCCCGGAAGAGCCCGTATCAATTCTTGTTGACGGAGTTTAACAATACGATTAACATGTCGTCTTTGTCGTGATGTGACGGACACTCAAACGCGCCCATTGTCAAAACCCGTTGCCGCTTTACACACTCAACCAAGGCAGGTTGTATATGAGGGAAAGATCTTGGATCGTGGTGGCTCTAGTCATTGGCCTCCTCGCCATGGGCTGTGCGGCGAACAAAAAGGAACTGATGGAGAAGGACGCCCGGATCGCCGAGCTCGAAGGTGAGGTAACCGGTCTTCAACAGAAGCTCTCGGGCGAGGAACAGCGGAATGCCGAGCTGAGCCAGGAGCTGAACGATGCGCTTGCCGATTACAAGGCAAAAGAGCAGGTATGGCTAGAGGAAAAGGACGCCCAGTCGGTTGTGACCGTGTCGGAAGCGGTTCTTTTCAATTCGGGAAGCGCCACGCTTTCTCAGTCGGGGAAAGACGTGATCGACAAGATTGCCGAAGTGGCGGGGAACTATCCCGAGCGTCAAATTCGCGTCGAAGGTCACACGGATAACGTCGGTCTCGCCATGGCTTACCGGAACAAATACCCATCCAACTGGGAGCTTGCCTCACACCGTGCGTGCGCGGTTGTTCACTATATGATGAAAAAACACGAGATGGAAGCCGATCGACTCTCGGCGGTGGGGTACGGCGAATTCCAACCGATCGCGGACAACGAAACGGCGGAGGATCGCGCCAAGAATCGGCGCGTCGTAATCAAGATCGGTCCAAAACGTTAGTGACGACAACTGTCACCAGGGTGGTTGGAAACCGGGACTTTGAGCCCTCCGGCAACCGGCCGGAGGGCTTTTTTGCCCTTGAATGGTCAGAGTATTAATGGGTAGATAATATCATGCGTTATTTTTGGTGTTCATTGGCCTTAATGTTCGTGCTGGGCGCGTTGTCGGCCGAGGGCTGGGCGAAATCGTATTCTGTCGATGACATTCGGATCACCGCGGTGGTCGGGCCCGACGGTTCGATGGAGATCACGGAGAACATCACGTATACGTTCGATGGCGGTTTTTCATATGCCTTTCGTGAGATTCCAACAAGAGCGGACGAACGTGTATCGGATGTGGTCATTGAGGCCGGAGGAAGGCGGTACACGGAGTCGACGGACGGGCGCCCCGGGTCTTTCACGATAACGAGAAATGAAGGCCGGACAAAGGTCACGTGGTACTACACGGCAAAAAACGAGAGGCGGACGTTTTCCCTCACGTACACGATAAAAGGGGTCGTACGTCGTTATCCGGACACGGCCGAGCTATATTTCAAATTTGTGGGCGAAGGGTGGGACCGACCAATTGGAAACGTCTCGGTCAGAGTGCAGATGCCGACGGGTGTCGAGTCTTCCGATCTGAAGGCGTGGGCACACGGACCGCTCCACGGTGTCGTTCGCATCCTTCCCTCGGGGGTGGTCTCGTTGGATGTCTCACCGCTCCCTGCTCGAGCGTATTGGGAAGCGCGTGTCTTGTGTCCGGCCGGGCACTTCCCAGATGTTCCGCTGGCTACCGAAAGACCACGTCTGCAACAAGTCTTTGCCGAGGAAACCGCCTGGGCGGAGGAGGCCAACCGAAGACGCGAGGCGCAACAGAGACGGCTCGAGGAAGAAATCCGCCTCGCCCGTCACCGTGCGGCGCTTGCCCGGAAGTACCTGCCCATTTCTGTCTTGATTGG
>CP070677.1:2569910-2576406 GCA_020352495.1 Candidatus Latescibacterota bacterium | reverse complement strand
GAACCGTGGCTCCGTCCGGGAGAGGCTCGACCCGCCCCTCGAGGACCGCCTCAAAAAGCACGTTGGAGAGCGCAACGGTTTGCTCGTCACCGTGGAGCGCCACGTTGGCCGCACCGCCCGACCGCGTGTCGCCTTCCTCTCCACCAACTCCGTTGAAGAGCTGAACGGGATCCCCAAACGTTTTGAACTCGAGGAGCTTGGCCGACACGATTTCGGCCCCCGCCGTGGATAGCGTGATTTCGTAGAGCGGGGTGGTTACGACGATCCCGTGCGCCGAACCGATCTGGGCGCGGGGGAGACCCGATTGCAATGGATCCAAATCCGGCGCGAGCTCGAAGGGTCTCTCTTCATCGGGGACCGGTGCACCCAAGCTATCGACTCCCATCGCGAAGCCTGTCGAGTCGCGGTCGGCCATGGCTGCCATCTGCTCCAACCTCTCCTGTGCGAGCCGGGCCTTCCGCGCTTCCTCGACTTTTTTCATCCGGGGGGCATAGTAAAAGATCTGATACGCCAGGATGAGCGCCATCGAGAGCAGAAAAGCTGATAGTAGACGTCTTTCCAGGACAGACTCCTAGTCGTTACAGGCTAGCGGACGGGGTCGACGCCCCCGGGATGCCAGGGATGACACCGGGCAATCCGTTGGACCGCCCGAATCGTGCCGCGCAGGGCACCATACTTTTTGATGGACTGAACGGCGTATGTGGAGCAGCTGGGGTAGAATCGACAGCACCGGGGGAGATACGGTGACACGAGCTTTCGGTATGCGCCAATCGCTGCGATCAGAAATCCGCTAGATATACTCATCATTGAAAGTGCGGTTAATTAACTGATATTACGATAATTAAGACGAGGCTTCGCCTCGAATCAACCCCTCACCCACCAACGCATCTCGGAGATCTTTTGTGAGGTCGTCAAACGTCGCATCGAGGATGCTGCGTTTGGCAACGAGAACCACCCAAAGATCCCCACTCTTGAATCGATGTGCCGTGCCCCGAATGGCCTCGCGGAGCAGCCGTTTTGCCCGGTTTCGGTTTACGGCGCCTCCGACCCTTTTGCTCGCTACTACCCCAAAAAGGGGGCCGCCATTCGGTTCACCGGTCTTGTGATAGAAAAGAACCGCGTATTTACAAGTGATCTTCTTGCCAGTTTGGTAAACCAGGCGAAACTGCCACGGGCTTCGTAGAACGTTCCGAGTCATCACACCACCCAAGCCGCGGTCCGACAGCCTCCCGCCAAGCGCCACAGGAGTTGGCGGCCACCTAGACGGCGAGCCGTTTTCTCCCCTTCTTGCGGCGGCGCTTGAGCACCAATCTTCCGCCGCGAGTGCTCATCCGTTTGCGGAATCCGTGAACTCGCGCTCTGCTCTGTAGCTTGGGTTGAAATGTCCGTTTCACAGTCTCTCTCCGGTCAACCGCCGTTCAGATCTTATTCCACCAATGATAACAAAGAGTTACGCTGAACCGGGTGCATATTCGAGCGTCGGCGCTCGAAACAAACAAACTACCCCAAAAAATGCTCCAAGTCAAGGCATTTGTCAGCCAAAGTAATCCACGGTCGAAACGGAAATAACCAGTTATCAACAATCACGTTGGGGATTCTTGTGGGAAACTCGATTTTGCCCTTGAAACGGCTGCTCGTTTTCTGGTAGTTTCTCCACCACTCAGTCGAGTGTCTCTCAAGTCATTACGGTTTTTTCCCAACAACAAGAAACTCAGCTGCTTTTGGAGAGCGTTGTGGACAACCTGTCTGGTTATGTTGCCCCTAGTTGTGTAATTTGTTGTTTGTTAATTGGTTGCGTTCTTGTCCACAATTGTGGATAACCACTGTATAACCCTTATCGCTCGTTGCTTTACGGGCTTTTTTTCTGAACATCGAACTCGTTGTTAAAGGCCAGGGCACCCCGTCCGTCGGATGGGTGTCTTTAGCAGTAGCCACCTTCAAACCGAGAAAGGGCACTCAAGATGTCAATCCACCCTTCAAGCGGAGGCTACGATCGGATCTGGTCCGAGTTTCTCACCCAGATCAGCACAATGGTCACCAAGCAGACGCTGGAGACCTGGTTCAAGCCCATGCGCTTGACCTCCATTGAAGAGAACACGATCACCATCGAATGCCCCAGCAAGTTTTCCATGGAGTGGGTCGAGGAACATCACAGGGATAAGATTTGTTACGTGTTTAGAGATCTCCTCGAGACCGAAACCGACGTGCGTTTCACACACGCCAACGGGTCGCCAGACGATTTTTCTCCGCGGCGTGTGGAGATCGCTCCACCACAGGTCATCAAAAAGAAAAACGGGCACGGCGGCGAACCGCTCAATCCCAAGTACGTTTTCGCCGAATTCGTTCAAGGCAGCAACAGCCGCATGGCTTACGCGGCATGTCGCGCCGTTGCCGAAAACCCAGCGAATGCGTACAATCCACTTTTCATTTACGGTGGAGTGGGCCTAGGGAAAACGCATTTGATGCAGGCGATCGGGCACGATCTTCACGAGACCAAAGACGGGATCAGAACCCATTACAGCTCGGCCGAGACTTTTATGAACGAGCTCATCACGGCGATCCGGCAGGGCAAGAGTCATGAGTTCCGAGAGAAGTACCGCAGCGTCGACGTTCTCCTGATCGATGACATACAGTTTCTCGCGGGGAAAGAGAGCACACAGGAAGAATTTTTTCACACGTTCAACTCGCTCCATGGTGCGAACAGACAGATTGTTGTGACCAGTGATCGGCCTCCAAAGGAGATTCCAACTCTGGAGGAACGCCTTGTTTCACGTTTCGAATGGGGTCTCATCGCCGACATCCAGCCACCGGATTACGAGACACGCGTGGCGATTCTCAAGAAAAAGGTCGAAAGGGAAAAACAGCACATTCCCGATGAGGTCCTGGCGTTTATAGCCGACAACGTGCGAAGCAACATACGCGAGCTCGAAGGCAGTCTTGTTAAGCTTGTGGTTCACGCGGGCGTCTACGGTGAAGAGATCACTCTTGAAACGTCGAGGGAGGTGCTCAAGGATTTGATCAAACAGGCACCAAAGAAAACGAGCATTGCCATAATCCAGAAGGTCGTGGCGCAGCATTACCGAGTGCCGGTCGATGCCATGAAGTCAAAAGTGCGCACGGCGGCCTATGCATTTCCGAGACAAATTGCGATCTACCTCTCTCGCGAACTGACGAGCTGTTCGCTCACACAAATTGGACAGCGTTTCGGTGGGAGAGATCATACAACGGTAATTCACGCGTGCCAGAAGATACGCGAAAAAATGGTAGAGGATGTATCACTCAAGGCCACGGTCGTTCAGCTCAGAAAGGAGCTCACGTAAAATTATCAACTCTCGTGGATATCTGTTGTGGAATCGTTGTTGATATTCAACCGGTGGGGGACAAGCTCTTGTTTTTCAACATCGACAAAACAACCAATCAACAACAGCCGCCGACGGAAAATGGTAAAAAGAAGGGGATCGCGTTCGTTGTCCACATTTCAACAGCGCCTACTACTACTTCTGGTTTATTTCTTAAATACTATTAGTAGAAGAACAGAGGGGACAAGACCGCGCACGGCTTTGGATTATGAGCTCGTATGACATCCGACTTGCAAGTATCCAAAGGTTCCCTTATAGTCAACCAACGTCTAAACTGTCAAATCAGATTCATCTCGCAGGTTCAGGAGGTCCGGTTGTGAAGTTTTCGGTGGATCAAAAACTCTTGACCAAAAAGATACAGGGGATATCAGCCGTTGTGCCAACCAAGACGTCTCTGCCAATCTTATCGACGTTCTTGATGGAAGCGAAGAAGTGGAATGTGTATCAAACGGCAAACTATCTAGATGTGTCACTCACCACGCTGCTGGATTGAGAAATCTAACAAGAAGGGAAAATCGCCGTCCCTGGAAAAAAATTCTTCGAAATCGTCCGATCGCTACCCGAGGACAAAGTGGAGATCGTCGTAGATGGTGACAAGGTCTCGGTAAAATGTCGCAAGAGCCGCTTCCGTATGGTCGGCAAAAATGCGGATGAATTTCCAAAACTACCCGAACAAAAACCGCTGGCGACTTTTTCGATGGAGACAAAGACGATCAACGACATGATCCTCAAAACGATCTACGCGGTGTCCAATGATCTCACACGCCCGGCGCTATGCGGCGTTCTGTGGGAAGTGAAGAAAGATGATTTCACAATGGTGGCCACCGACGGGCATCGGCTTTCAAAAATTGTCCGCTCGGGCGATTATACCGCCGTCGAAGGAAAAGACTTCATCGTATCACCAAAAGCACTGAATATCCTCCGGTCGTTGTTCGATGACAAGAAAGAGGTGAAGATCTCGCTTGCCGAGAACCACGTCACGTTCGATCTTGAAGACAGCATTGTTTATTCTCGTCTCCTCGAAGGACCGTTTCCCGATTATACGCAGGTCATCCCCAAACAGAACGAGAAAGAGCTTGTCGTCAGTCGTGAAGAATTCACGGACGCGTGCAGGCGTGTTGCAATTCTATCCAGCGTTATCACACATCAAGTGAAGCTCGCCGTGGGAAAGGACACGCTGACGGTGAGTGTCAATACCCCGGATGTCGGCGAAGCGGTGGAAGAAATACCATGTTCGTTTGGCAGTGAGCCGATGGACATTGGTTACAACGCTCGTTATCTCTTGGATATCTTGAAAACGATGGATACCGACGACGTTACGATCCTTCTAGACCGAAACGATACAGCGGGGATGTTGCTTCCCGTTGGCGGCCCGGATGATATACAGTATCATTGTCTCCTGATGCCGCTTCGACTCAACGACTAACCCGGTTCAAGGGTCCGAGCTCTTGCGTATCCAGCGTCTGTCGAGTACTCACTTCCGTAATCTCACGCACGAACCACTTTTGTTCTCGCCCGGGGTTAACATCTTCGTGGGCGACAACGGTCACGGGAAAACAAACCTTCTCGAAGCCCTCCATATTTTCAAGTTTGGGCGCTCGTTTAGGACGAGCCGCGATACGGATCTTGTGAATTTCACAGAGCCGTTCTGCCGCATAGAGGTCACGGTGGACTATTCGAGCGAGGATGTGGAAACGTTATCGGCGTCGATCGAACGGGACGGAACCAAGCGGATCAAAAAAAATGACGAGGAAGTCGCCAAGCTATCCGAACTCGTCGGGCACTATCCGTGCGTTCTCTTTGGCCCTCAAGATCTCGCGTTGGCCTCTGGGTTTCCGGCGGAACGCCGGCGGTTTCTCGATATGACGGGAAGCATGACGGACCGCGTATACCTCAGCGAGCTAAGAGCGTATCGCCGCGTGCTGACGCAGCGGAATGCGTCGTTGAAAAGCGGGGTATCGCGCTCGGGACGTAGCGTTTGGGATGGGGAGTTGGTACGAACAGGATGCGCTCTCATAGAGAGACGTGAGGATCTGATCAGGGAACTCTCGGTACACATCGGGTCGCACATTCAGTCGTTGAACGTGGCGTTTCCTCTCGAGGTCGTCTACGAGTCGGACATATCAAACGATCTCCCGGAGGGAATAAACCGCGAAGAACACTTTGCCGTCAGGCTGGCCGACATCGAAGAGGAAGAAACACGGCGGCGGACAACGCTCGTGGGGCCGCACAGGGACGATGTCAAGTTTGTGTTGAACGGGCGGGATCTGCGGCGCTTTGGATCACAAGGTCAACGGAGGCTTCTCGCCATCCTATTGAGACTCGCTGAACTCTCGTATATGGAAGAAAAGCTGGGTGAACCGTGCGTGCTGCTTCTCGATGATCTTTTCTCAGAGCTCGACGATGACGTGGGAGAAAAGCTCAAAGGGATGCTCGACGATAGACACCAGCTTTTTGTGACCTCGCCGACGACGATGGATTGGGGGAGCGGCAATTCATCGCACGTCTTCCGTGTCTGTGAGGGGAAGATCTCGGTTTGATGATCGGTTCTACCGCAAACCGCTCAGACTGCGACGCGCACCGGCAACCTGGAGCAGCGCGTTATCCGTCTCCGGCCACGCGTCAGGGACAGGCTGGTGGCGGTAGTTGCGGGAGGCGTTCACCCGCATCTCGACGGGCTTCCGCCCCGAGCAGCCTTAATCATGTTATATTTTAAAGAGTTACCCGTTATGCTCGAACCACCGCATGGCGCGACATCGGGACGCGATTTGTTTGTTTTTGGGGGGAGCTTCGACCGGGCAACGGGCCAAAAAGACCGACCCGCCGGGACAGCACCAACGAGTGGTGTTGCCGCGGTCGCGAGCTGGTGAGAAGAAAGTCGGTTCCCGTGGAACCGAATTGCTTTTTATTTGTAATGCCGACATATTATTAGGAACCAGCGGCGGTTTGGCCCCGTATGAAAACATAGGCGGCGCTTCCCAGTTTGGCGTGCTCGGCGCGCCTTCGGAAGATTATCAACTTCCGCCTGCCAGATATATCCAGTCCAGATTGTCTAATCCACAGAGGGTACCTAAACATGACGACGCACGAGGAACTGTCAGATCCCAAGGGCTTTCGGCCTTTGGGGGAGGTTGGAG
>CP070677.1:2553148-2569810 GCA_020352495.1 Candidatus Latescibacterota bacterium | reverse complement strand
GAAACCACCGTAACCATAAAGAATCGTTGGGTTGTTGCCGTCGAGTTGCTGACCCTTTTTGTGGGTTATGAACATCGGCACACGCGTGCCGTCCTTGGAGGTATAGAAGACCTGTTTGGTCTCGTATCCCGAGGGGTCGAAGTCGATTTCCGACTCCCGGAACACCGTCGCCGTTTCCGTTTTGAAATCGTAGCGAAATGCCGTCGCCGGAAAGAGGAACGATGTCAGTCCAAAGAACATATCCGTATCCGTCCTTCTTCCCGAGAGCCCATAGACCGTACCGATCGTGGGAAGCTCCAGCTCGCGGACAAAACCGCCGTCTGTCCCAAAGATCTTCACCTTGTGGTGAGCGTGGTGCATGTAAGCGACGATGAGCTTGTTGTCCACCATGGAGACATAATGGATCACGTCGTCGGACTCGGGAATCACCTCCCGCCAGTTTTCCTGTCCTGGTTGCTCGTGATCGATGGTTATCACACGGCCCTTTGACGCTTCGAAATCCGTGTTGAAATAACATGTCGTCCCTATGTTGTCGATGAAGTTGAATTCCGCAATCCCCAGATCGATCAGCTTTATGAACTCCCCATCGCTCTCGATTTCCCGGTAGTAAACACCGTTTTTTGGGTCGGTGCCGTGATAAACCCCAATCCCGAGGTATTTGCCGTCATCGGTGACAAACGGGTAAAACCCGTACTCTTTGTTTGCCGGGTCCTCGTAGATGAGAACGTCTTCCGACTGGGGCGTCCCCAACATGTGCCAGTACACCTTGCTGAAGTTGTTTCGATCCTCCTCCGGGACACTTCCCTCCTCGGGGAAACGGTTGTAGTAAAAACCGGTGTTATCGTGTTTCCATGCGAGACTCGAAAACTTACACCACTTGAGCACCTCGTCGAAGATTTCGCCGGTGTCGATTTCGCGGATCATGACCTCCTGCCAGTCGCTTCCGCTTTTCGATAACGCATACGCAAGGTATTTCCCGTCCTCGCTATAGCCGGTACCGGTGAGCGCTATGGTCCCGTCCTCGCTGAGCGTGTTGGGATCGATAACTACCTTGGGGTCGCTCTCGAGGGTCTCCTGCACGTAGAGCACGGATTGATTCTGCAGTCCGTCGTTCTTGTAGAAGAAATAGCGGCCTCCGTGTTTGTAAGGGAGCGAGTACCGAGGATAGTTCCAAAGCTCGGTCAGTCTCGTCTCTATCGCTTCCCGTGCCGGAATATCCTGAATGAAATGCTGTGTGATCTTGTTCTGAGCGTCTACCCAGGCTGTTGTCTCGTCGGACTCGTGGTCTTCCAACCACCTGTACGGATCCGCGACCTGAGTACCGTGGAAATCGTCAACAACATCCACCTTTTTTGCCGGTGGATACTCGAATGTCTTGGTCTCAGTCGTTTCGGATTGAACCGGCAACACCGCGGCAACCCAAAATGCCACGACAACGAGCGCCATCAACGGCGCGAAAAGGCGTAGCCATTTAGAAGCTGTTCCCGTTCTTGGTGCGATCACGTCGTAACCTCCTTTGTGTGTATTTGGGGAAAAAGAGTTCCGAAGATTATACAGCAAAACGATACCGGTCGCTCGGAAAAAAACCTGGCGACCGGAGCCGTCGCTCCCGACCTTGGCGGCGCGGGCCATTGTGGTCAAAACGACGGGAGGCTTGACATCGCACGTCCTTGTGGTATGTTTTTCATAGCTGAAACCATCACTTACGGGGTGCTCGTCCAGAGCGGGGCGGGCTGAGAACACACCCTTTGAACCTGATCCGGGTAATGCCGGCGAAGGGACATCAAAGCTCAAGGCGCCGCTGGTGCTCTCTTCGACGGGAGGGTCAGCGGTTTTTTTGACACCGATTCCGGGATTTACCGTGAGAGAGCCGAACGTTGGGTGAAGAGAATGAACAGCGCCAAAGGACACTCCGACAGGCATAACGTTGTTATCATCGGCGGTGGGATCATTGGTCTTTCCGTTGGGTGGCAGCTTCTTCGCCGCGGCGCGCCTGTGACACTCTGCGAGCGTGAAACCGCCGGCCGGGGGGCAAGCTGGGTTGCCGCCGGCATGCTTGCGCCACACTCCGAGGTCGGGTTCGAGGAAGAGGATTTCCTAAAAATCGGGATGGAGAGCCTGAGCCAGTTTCCCCAGTTTCTAGACGAGCTCGACGAGGATTCGGGGCAAAGAATCGAACTCGATGATCGCGGCACGTTGATCGTTGGTTTTCATCGCGACGACACAGAGCGCATACGCCGGCTCTACGAATTTCGCGAACATCTGGGGCTCCCTGTCACGTGGCTTCCGGGAAGCGCGGGCCGAGACATCGAGCCGTTGCTGTCGCCGAAGATCACGGCGGCGATCTGGCTCCCCGATGACAGTCAGGTCAACAACCGCGAGCTGATGGACGCGCTCAAAACCGCTTTTGTCAAACGCGGAGGCGTCTTGAAGGAGAATACACCCGCCGTCTCCATCGTACTGCGCAACGGCGAGGTTGCCGGTGTCGCGACCAAAAACGAAGACATCGACGCGGCCGCCGTCGTTATCGCAGCGGGTTGTTGGTCGAATTGTATCGACGGAATTCCCGACGACATCCGTCCCCCGGTTCGCCCGGTCAAGGGGCAGATCGTCACGCTCCGAATGGACACCGACTATGAGCTTGGACACGTTGTACGGGCGCCGGACGTCTATCTGCTGCCAAAGGATGATGGGAGACTACTCGTCGGCGCGACACAGGAGGAGATGGGGTTTGATGTAACACCGACGGCGGGCCCCGTGATGAGGCTCCTGGAGCGTGGATGGGAAGCAATCCCGTCGATATACGATTTGGCGATCGAGGGCATCGAAGTGGGGCTCCGGCCGGGGAGCCGTGATCACGAACCGCTGGTCGGACCGTCTGGAATCGAGGGTTTGTTCTACGCAACGGGACACTACCGTCACGGGATTCTGCTTGCCCCGGCTACCGCCTACGGGCTCGTCGATATGATCCTCGAAGGAACACGCCCTGGACTCCTCGAACCGTTTCACCCATCGAGGTTCTCTCGGTCCAAACGGACACGTTGACCCACTCGGCGGAGTTCCGATCATATTTTTGCGAACGGGTGGTGAAAAATGCAGTTGACGATAAACGGAGAAAAGAAAGACGTCGATGACGTCCGGTCACTCGAAGATCTTCTCACGCGACTCGACCTCTCTGCGAATATGAAGGGGGTTGCCGTCGCAGTGAACGACACGGTGGTTCCAAAGATCCACTGGAAAACCACCCGTCTCGAGCCGGGAGACGTCATTGAAGTGATACATGCCGTCCAGGGCGGCTAGTTCAAACCCCGTCATCACGAGGTACATCGATGGACGCTTTTCGGGTAGCGGACAGAACGTTTCAGTCGCGTTTGATAATGGGTTCCGCCAGGTATCCAAATCCACGAGTGATGCTCGAGGCACTCGAGGCGAGCGGAACCGAAATGGTGACGGTCGCCATCCGCCGTGTCAATCTCAAGGACCGATCGAGTGAGAGTGTTCTCAACATGCTTGGCGGTGAGAATTACTTCATTCTGCCAAACACAGCTGGCTGTTTCACGGCCAAAGAGGCGGTGCTCACCGCTGAACTTGCGCGCGAGGCGCTCCAGACAAACTGGATCAAGCTCGAAGTCATCGGAGATGACGAGACGCTTTTCCCCGACGTGCCCGAGCTCCTACGAGCAACGGAAGAACTGTTGGCCAAAGGTTTTGTCGTCCTGCCGTATTGCAACGACGATCCCATCACGTGCAAAAAGCTCGCGGGGTTGGGGTGTCCGGCCGTTATGCCTCTTGGAGCACCGATCGGATCCGGGATGGGGATCCGGAATCCATACAACCTGCGGATCATTCGGGAAACCGTCGACGTTCCCGTGATCGTCGACGCCGGTGTCGGAACCGCGTCGGATGTGGCGATTGCTATGGAGCTCGGGTGTGACGGCGTTCTTCTAAACACGGCGGTGGCCGAAGCCAAGCATCCAGTAATGATGGCCCGTGCGATGAGACAGGCCGCCGAGGCGGGACGTCTGGCCTATCTCGCGGGGAGAATCCCCAAAAAACTCTACGCCTCCGCGTCGAGCCCGTTTGATGGGATGATCGGCGCCGAACCGAATGATTGATTTTCACCTATATCTCATCACTGACCGTAGACTCCTTGCCACGGAAAACACGGGAGCACGTGATGAGGGTGTCGGACCCGCCAACGAAGAGGTTGCGCGCGAAGCACCCCCCGACGCCGCCATTACGGTTGCAATCAACGCTGCCATCGAGACGGCATGTCGCGCCGGCGTCCGTGCCGTTCAGCTTCGCGAAAAGGACATCGCCACAAGACCGCTGTACCAAATGGCGCTTCGGCTCCGCGACTCGACAAAGAGACATGGAACAAAGCTGTTCGTCAATGATCGTGTGGATATCGCCCTTGCCGCCCGTGCCGATGGGGTTCACTGTCCAGAGAAGGGTTTTCCCGTTTTGGAGGCGGGAAAATCTCTCGGACATTCCTCCCTCATTGGTGCGAGCACCCACTCGGTCGAGGGCGCGAAGCGGGCGGAGAGAGACGGAGCACATTTCCTCACCTTTGGGCCGGTCTTCGAAACCCGTTCCAAGCTGAGCTACGGCCCCCCCCAGGGACTCGACGCGCTCCGCACCGTGGCTGAGGCCGTGTCAATTCCAGTATTTGCCATCGGTGGCATAACGCCGGGAAGAGCGAGATCCTGTCTCGAGTGTGGCGCACAAGGGGTAGCGGTCATATCCGCGATTCTCGCCACGGACGACATCACGGGAT
This sequence comes from Candidatus Latescibacterota bacterium, assembly GCA_020352495.1. Classification (GTDB taxonomy): domain Bacteria; phylum Krumholzibacteriota; class Krumholzibacteriia; order WVZY01; family WVZY01. The sequence continues at coordinate 2,565,033 of CP070677.1, read as the reverse complement.
CCACCCACGAATTCAAGAGCGCGTTGGGAGCACTATGAAGATGCGAATCGGTCGACTTCACGTACTGACAGATACCTCGATTCAAAACAGGTTTACACACGTGGAAATCGCGCGGTTCGCCATTCAAGGAGGAGCCGATACGATCCAACTCCGAGAAAAAAACAAGGACACCGGTGAGCTTTTCGAGATAGCAAGAGAAGTCGGCCGCGTGTGCCGGGAGGCAAATGTTCCCTTGATTATTAACGATCGGGCCGACATCGCTCTTGCCACCGGCGCGGCGGGTGTTCACCTTGGTCGCGACGATCTGCCGATAGCGGCCGCGCGTGAGATCCTAGGCCCGGCAAAAATAATCGGCGGGTCGGCATCGACGCTGGAGGAAGCGCTCGAGGCCGAGAGGGACGGCGCGGATTACGTGGGATTCGGCCACATCTACCCCACGTCAACCAAGTCAAAAAAGGGTGCGCCCAGAGGGATCGAGACCCTCCGGGCCGTTACGCGGGCGCTCAAAATTCCGGTCATCGCCATCGGCGGAATCGATCGGAAAAACATCCTTCCCGTTGTCGACGCCGGTTCGTGGGGGGTCGCCGTCATCGCCGCTGTCTGCGGTCAAACCGATCCACGACGGGCAACCGGGGAGCTCAAGATCGCGATTGATTCGAGTCGAAACATCCAAAAGGAGTGAACTGTAATGAAGCAGGTGTTGACGATCGCCGGTTCGGATTCCGGCGGGGGAGCAGGTATCCAAGCGGATCTCAAAACGTTTCACGCTCACGGTGTTTTTGGGACGTCGGTTCTCACGGCGGTTACGGCGCAGAACACCGTCGCCGTGACGGGTGCGTTCGAACTTCCGCTGGATGTTATCGCCGCGCAGATGGACGCTGTCTTTGACGATTTTGACATTTCCGCTGCAAAAACGGGGATGCTCTCATCGGCCGCCATCGTCGAAACGGTGGCAGATGCGCTCTCACAACGCCGCTTCGAGAACCTCGTCGTCGATCCCGTTATGATTTCGAAAAGCGGTTTCAAGCTTCTCAAGGACGACGCCATAGCGAGTCTCAAAAAACGGTTGCTGCCGTTGGCGCTCGTCGTCACCCCCAACATCCACGAAGCCCAGCTGCTCGCCGACCTCGAGATAGACTCTGCCGACAAGATGAAAAGAGCTGCAGAACAAATCAGCAGGTACGGTCCGCGCAATGTCCTCATCAAGGGCGGCCACGCAGATTTTGATCAAGCTACCGATGTCCTCTTCGACGGCGCGGAGTTTCATGTTTTCAAAGCGAAATTCATCGACACGACCAACCTTCACGGTACCGGATGTACGTATTCGGCCGCGATAACCGCGCGGATCGCGCTTGGTGAACCGCCCATCCGGGCCATCGAGAATGCCAAAACGTACATCACCCGTGCCATCGAGCACTCGCTTGCCATCGGCAAAGGACACGGGCCGACCAACCACTTCTATTTTTTGAAGTCGGATGATTTTGTGAATCGCTGAGAGCACCGACGCGTCGGTCTACCAGTATTTTTCGAGGTGGATGTGGCCGGGGTTTGTGCGTGTGTGCTCGGTAAAACCGTCCCTGCCGAGGTGGTCTACCATGGATTCGATCATCGCCGGGCTCCCGGACAAGAAAATGTGTGTGTTCTCGGGTGCCGGGTCAAACCCCCAGATGTCACTTAGCGCGCGGGACTCCCAGATTTGTTGCACGTACCCGGTCCTCCCCGTCCATGTAACGATCTCGTTTTTTGGTCGGCTGATTGTCGGAATGTAAGTGAAGTGTGGCGACACCCTTTGCATGGCGAGCATCTCCTTCATGAAACCGAGGTCTTGTGACGTCCGGACCCCATGAAGAAGCGCAATACGCCGCTTGATGTCGGGTTTGAGAATCGTGCGGAGCATGCTCACATACGGGGCAATCCCGCTTCCCGTGGCAACCAAGACGAGGTTCGCGTCGGGTGGCGCCTGGGAGAGAACGAAGCTACCCGTAATCTTTGGGGACATCCACAACCTGTCCCCCGGTCGAAGATCGTATAGCCGGGGTGTGAGCGCGCCGCCGTCGATCAAAACGAGATAGAACTCGAGACGATCTCTCTCGAGCGGACTCGACACGATCGAGTATGCCCTCTTGATGAGCTTCTCGGGTTTTTTGAGCGGTGGTTCGGCGAGAGACCCCTTGCAGCGTGGCGCCGTCCCGGGAAGCCCGAGCGCAGTGTGCTGACCCGCTTCGAAGTCGGCCAGCGTCCAGCCGTCCGGGACGACATGTATGACCCACGCGCCCGTCCCAAAATCGTGGCGTTGCGTGATTATTGCGTTGAGCTTTGCGGTGGACACACCGACCTTCCGGGTATGAGGGTGGCTATTATAACCAGAGACAACCAAGGCGTGCTACTTTTTTGAAAATGGTTATGCGGTCGTGGTTTGACAAACGGCGGCTACGTTCAGTTTTTGCCCTCTACCCCACCAAAAGCTGTTGACACCTGAAAAACGCGAAAAGATACTGTAAGGTAATTGATAGTGTCACAACACGCAACGCTTATCCGGCCGACAAGACAATGCCCGTAGAAACCGTCCCGAGTCTATTTCTCCGCGCCGCCACCACTTTCAAGAAAGACGCGGCGTTTCAATACAAGAAACGGGACAGGGTGCGGAGCGAGTATGTGGACGTCTCACACAGTGAGATGTTGACCGCTGTGGAAAAGGCCACACGGGGACTCTTGGCGTCGCACCTTGTCAAGGGTGACCGAATCGCCCTGCTCTCCGAGAACCGGCTCGAGTGGGCGATCGCCGATCTGGCCATACTTTCCGCGGGGTGCGTCAACGTTCCAGTCTATGCCACCCTCCCGGCTAACCAGGTGGAATATATTCTCAAAGACTCGGAGGCTCGCGCCGTTTTTGTATCGGACCAAACACAGTATGAGAAAATAAGGTCGATCCGGGAGCGCCTCCCCAGTTTGCTCCATGTCTTCTCCTTTGAACAGCTTGAGGCCGAACCGCCAATTCAGACGCTTGGTGATCTCATGGTCGAGGGAACCAGACTGAACAATGAATCGACCTTCGAGCGGCGTATCAGTACGATCGACAAGAACGACTGGGCGAGCATCATCTACACGTCGGGCACCACCGGTGACCCAAAGGGCACGATACTCACACACTGGAACTTTGTGTCGGGTGTTCAGATTGCCACCGATGCCTTTGATATGGTCCCGGAGGACCGGTGTTTGTCTTTTTTGCCGTTGAGCCATGTCTTCGAAAGGACGTGCGGGTACTATGCGATGCTCCACTGTGGCGTCACCATCGCCTACGCGGAGAGCATGGACACGTTGACCGACGATATGGCCGAAGTATCACCCACGGTGATGATCAGTGTTCCGAGGCTTTATGAAAAGATCTACGCCCGGGTTCTCGATACCGCGACGGCCGGATCGGCGCTCAAGAAGAATCTGTTTTTCTGGGGGGTTGGTGTAGGGAAGAAATATGTGACCGAACTTCTCCAGGACCGGGTCAAACCCCAGACCAAGCTAGAGTATCGGGTGGCAAGCCGACTCGTATTCAAGAAGTTGAGGGCGCGAACCGGCGGGAAACTCCGTTTCTTTGTATCGGGTGGCGCAGCGCTGGCCCGGGACATCGCTGAGTTTTTCTACGCGGCCGGTCTGCCTGTGCTCGAGGGATACGGTCTGACGGAGACAGCGGCGATTACGTCAGCCAATCTTTTTGGCGCCTTCAAGTTTGGCACGATCGGTAAGCCCTTTCCCGGGGTCGAAGTCAAGATTGCCGAGGACGGCGAAATCCTCATCAAGGGGCCAAACGTCACACAAGGTTATTTCAAGAAACCGGATATCACGAAGGAAACGATCAGAGACGGTTGGCTCTACACGGGTGATATCGGGTATATCGACGACGATGGTTTTATCGTTATCACGGACCGAAAAAAGGACATCATCGTTACCTCGGGCGGCAAAAACGTCGCACCCCAGCCGATCGAGGGTCTGCTCAAAACGAGTAAGTACATTACGCAGGCGGTCGTACTCGGAAACCAGCGGAACTTTATTTCCGCGGTCCTCGTTCCCAATTTTGAAAACCTCACCGCGTTTGCCGATGCCGCCGGCATCCCTTACGAGAACGAGAGCGATCTCGTTCGTCATCCCGCCGTGATCAAGAAGATCGGTGAAGAGATCGAACGGAAAAGCGAACACCTGGCCGGATTCGAGCGGGTGAAGAAGTTCATTCTCGCCGACACGGATTTTTCGATCGAGAAAGACGAGCTTACACCCACCCTCAAGGTCAAACGCCGCGCCATCGAGAAAAAGTTCCAGCGGGAAATCGATGCGCTGTATGAAGAATAGGCCTTCCGACTTTTCCTACCAACTTGCTCGATTTACGAACGCATCTTACGGTGACGTACATACACGCGTTGGACCTGCGTTCGGATGGTCCAAGGGACGATCTGGCTACGACTCTTTCACGGGGTCGGCACTCGTTGCCGGCGCCGTTTTATGATGGAACCAAACGGGTTAGCCACATGACGGCAGGGATTCGGAGACGAGCAGGTCATACCCGAGGAATAGTGCTTGAAGAAACAACGGAAATTATGGTATAATATGAACTTACAGGAGGAGCATATAGAGCAGCCTGAACCTTACGCGTTCCTTGCGGGTGTTGACATCCCAAGCCCGAGGATGTCACAGTGCCGACCCACGCGCGGTGACGCGGTGCGCTCTCTCCTGATGTTTGAGTAAACCCGTCCAAGAGAAACGGGGGGTCGGTCGGTCGTGAAAAACGCCTACTCGAATAACCCGCCTCAGCAGTCACGATTCTTCGTATCCACAACACGACTCCATGATCGATACCCCACACGAAGGGAGCTAGTGTGATGAGACGTGCTCTTGTGATCACTTTGTGTGTGTTGATTGCGACAACGACGCTCGCATCGGGGGCTCTGGCAAAGAACACACAAGGAAAGACTTTGGCAGACTATCGGTTTATCGAAGTGCCAACGGCGTCCGCACCTGCAGCCGGATTACCCCAGGGGTTGGTCTACAGGGCCGCCGCGGCGAGCACCACGCTACTGGCGTGGTGGCAGTTCGATACCATTAGTGGCAATCCCTGGGAACAGGGTTGGTCATCGCTTGATTTGACCGCTCAGCTCGACACGTTTTTTCACGTGGATGGCGTGGGCGCGGGACCCGACTGTTGTCCGATCACACCGATCTCGGGTCAAAAATCCATGTGGTGCGGGAAATGTCCCAGCATCGACGAACCGTACTGCGGATGGGCGACGCTCCCGGGGTACGGAAACGGTTGGGACCAGAGTCTCGAATCCCAAGCTTTCAGCTGCACGACGCTCACGTTTTCCTATACGGCGGTTTGGGATTCCGAACCCGGATATGATTTGACGTATGCGCAGTATTGGGATGTCACTCAGGCCGACTGGGTGGCCCTCCCCGTCGACGGCGGCACCGGGTACTACGACGGCTCTGGTGGTCCCCTCTTTGAGAGTTTTGTCATCAACCCACCGGAGGCATCGACAAAACTGAGGTTTCATTTTGTATCGGATGGCGGCTGGTCGGATCAGGATGGATTGTGGCCGACCAACGAAGGCGCGTTCAAGGTGGACGACATCACGGTGTTATGCCAGGATGTAGGGGGAAGCTTCACGCACTTCGAAGATTGGGAGGATGAAGCGTGCGGAAGCAAACGCTCCAACGACTCGATATGGCAGGCCAAGCCGGCGCCATCGTATGGCATCCTCGCCGCCCTCCACGCCGGTGCCACGGTGATCCAGGAGGACCCGTGCCGGCGTTTGATATCGAACATTTGGGGGTTCTTTGACGACCCGTCGAGCACAAACTATGCGTGTGGCGGATGGCCGCTTCAAGGCGCCATCCCATACGGACCCGATGAAAACGGTTGGTACATGCATAATGAAATATGGTCACCATGGGTCGGCAATGCGGGTACCGGCAACGAATATCTCTTTAGCTTCTCGGTGTACCGCGACCTCCCTCTTGACAACCTGCTATTCTACATGTGGCATATCAGTTCGAAAGATGTCGTTACCAACTGTCCCGGCAATTGGGAAGACTACAGCTTTGTATATTACGGGGGGCAAAAGGACTGGCGTGCGGGGCGTTGGAGCGTCGGACCCCTGATCCAGAGCAATGCCGATTCGATACGGGTCGCGCTTGGCGCGGTTGACATGTGCAAATACTGGTGCGGTATTTATGGAACCGGCGCGTGTCATAGTCATGCACCGTTGTTCGATCAGGTGAGGCTCGTCCGTGTCGACTCCGAGGGCCCACAGTGGCAGGTTCGTCACATCGATCTCTTCCAAGACAATTTCTCCGAAGATGGCACGATCACGGGAACCGCGCGCGCGGATATGGCGGCGGATATTCTCTCCCACAACACCGGAGGGATCCTCCCCGGTGACTCCATAATCGTAGACGTGGTCGATCCCAACGGTCTGGCGCCGGACGTGACCTTTGGGGGTGCGGCCGTTTATTGTTACGTACGAGTCGGTACAAACGGTCCCCCACCCAATCCGCCAAAGAGCGGGCTTACGATCCAATCACCCGATGTGCGTCCACCCAACACACCAAACCCAGGCACGACCCGCTATCCCTGGGTCGGAGACATATCATGCGGTGGGAATATGTGGAGCCAGTTCCGAACAGACACCGCCTTCACGGTGGGCGGACATCCAATCAGCGACCGGTTTTGTTTCGACTTGATGGACATCGCCGACGGGAATCACGTCAACGAAGACCAGCTCGCTAATATCGGCGTCTTCACGCCCGGAGATACGATCTGGTACTTCTTTGGCGCCCAAAACACAGGTGGCCAGTGGACCTACTGGCACCGGACGCTAAAGGGCCAGGGTGCGAATCGCACGACGCACAGTATGGTGGAGGCGTGCAAAGATCCGTGTGAGTTCTCGATCCTTCCCGATGCCGGCCGGCTGCCAGGTGACGCGGGTGACATTCTCTATGTCGACGACGCGGATGATCGAGGTGGGCCGACACAGGTTTACTTCGACAATGCATTCGACTGGTTGTTAATCAGGTCGCACGTCGACCGTTACGATGTCATGGGTCCGTCGTCGGCGGTCGGGAACAGCCTCGCTTCGCGTGTCAAGGATGTCACCGTACAGATCATTGGTGACCCTGTGGAGATCTATCAGAAGATCATCTGGTGTACGAGCGATCTCTCGAGCGCCTTGATCGGAGACGGTGGAGAGGAGAACGGTGGGAGCGGTGCGGAGAAGTCCGACGACTACCAACTGCTCTACACGTTTCTCGACAATCACCCGGAGAACCCGGGCGTATACCTATCGGGAGACGACATTGCCGAGGAGTGGGCCCAACTCGCCGGAGCCGGAGCCGTTGCCGTCAGATCGGTCTACATGAATCACATCCTGCTGGATGGAAGCCATCTCTATTGGGGCGAGCCGGTATCACCAACGGTATGGAGCGGCGATCCAGCGTCGCACCCCGTTTTTGATCCACCGCAATCCCCAAACGGCTCCGACGCACTGATCGCGTTTGGCGGTTGTCCGGTGATCAACGACTTCGATGTGCTCGAAGCGACCGGTCTTTCCAAACTCGAGATGAAATATCCGTTCTCGGGTGACGCCGCCGTGCTTGCGCAGGCAACGCCAACGGCGCAGACAACGGCACGGTTTGTTCTCTCAGGGTTTGCATTCAACTATATCTGCGAGACGATGATTCCGGGCCAACCGGTTCCAATCCGTGTCGAGCACCTCCGGGACATTATCATCTGGTTTGAAAATGTGGTTCCCGAACCTGTAGGGATCGATCCGGTGGCGTTCGAGAATCGTTTGCACAATGCCTACCCAAATCCGTTCAATCCAGCGACGACAATCGAGTACTCGATCAAAGAACGCGCGCATGTGTCACTTCGAATCTACAATGCCGCCGGACAATTGGTTCGGAATCTGGTGAACGAGATCCAGACACCACGCGAGCGGGGGTTTGCCAAAGAATGGAACGGGTTGAACGACCAGGGTCAGCCGGTTTCGAGCGGTGTGTATTTCTACAAGTTATCCACGAAAGGATTTAGCCAGACCAAGAAGATGGTGCTCTTGAAATAAGGTGACGTGACGTCATCTCCGATCAGGTTGTGAGACCGTTGTGGGGCAACCGGCAATAGTCACGTCTTCGACGAGTCCCCAGAAAGGATGGAGGGCCTAAGATGCGAAGGGCGACTATCGCATTTGTATGCGTTCTTGTTGCAATAGCCTTGACCCCCCCTATCGCCGGTGCGAAAAAAACTCGGGATCGGATCCCCGAAAACCGTTACGTGATGGACGTCCCCGCCCGCCCGGCAAATCCCTCCGAGATACAAGCACTCATCGATCAGAGGTACACGTCACCGCCCGCCGATACAACCGTATTGGGGTGGTGGCAATTCGACTCGGCCGTGGGCGGCCCCGACGAGCAAGGGTGGGCAAAGATAGACCGCACCGCGGAGCTGGATTCGTTTTTTCATGTGGATGGCTCGGGCGCGGCGGGACCTAACTGTTGTCCCATCACGCCAATCAATGGCGAAAAATCCATGTGGTGTGGCCGATGTCTGGCCGAAGGTGACCCGTATTGCTCATGGGCGGAGCTTCCTGGATACGGGAATAACTGGGATCAGAGTCTCGAATCCCAGACCCTTGTGTGCACGACGCTCACGTTTTCGTATACGGCCGTGTGGGAATCCGAGCCTGGGTATGATCTTACATACGTGCAGTACTGGGACGGCGTGCAACAGGACTGGATGGATCTGCCTGTAAACGGTGGGACGGGCTACTACGATGGCGTGGGTGGTCCGCTCTTCGAGAGCTTTGTCATTACCCCCCCGGATTACGCGACCAGACTTCGTTTCCGCTTTGTTTCGGACACTGGGTGGTCGGATGAGGATGGACTCTGGGATTCGAACGAAGGAGCATTCAAGGTCGATGACATTACGGTCTCCTGCCCGGATGTCGGCGGGAGCTTTGACTGTTTCGAGGACTGGGAAGATGAAATGTGCGGACAGAAGGGTTCCAACGATATGGTCTGGGGAGCCGTTCCAGCACCCGGCTTTGGCATCTACGCCCAACTCCACCCCGCCATGAACGTTGTGCAGGAGGATCCCTGCAAATTCCTGAACTCGCATTTGTGGGGCTTCTTCGACGATCCAGCGATTACCAACTATGGATGCGGCGGGTGGTGGCCTCAGGGAGCCATGCCATACGGACCCGATGAGAACGGGCTGTACTTATGGAACCAAATCTGGTCTCCGTGGATCCCAAACCAAGGTTCGGGGAACCAGTACGAGTTACAGTTTCTAACCTATCGAGATCTGCCACTCGACAATCTCCAATTCTACACCTTCGAAATTCACGCTAAGGACGCGACCACAAACTGTCCGTATTACTGGCCGACCTATAGATTTGTCTATTACGGTGACCAGAAAGACTGGATCCGTACGACCTTTGAGGTCGGGGCGTTTATTCCGGCGAGTACGGATTCCATCAGGGTTGTCCTTGACGCGATTGACTTGTGCAAATACTGGTGCGGACTCTATGGAACCGGTTCTTGCCACAGCCATGCCCCGTTATTCGACCAGGTGAGACTCGTTCGTATCGGTGTCCAGGGTCCTCAGTGGAGCGTTCGTCACATCGACCTCTTCAACGACAACTTCCCGGAGGACGGTGATATCACGTGCCAGAGCTTTGCGCGGGCCGACATGGCGATCGACATGTTGCCATACAGTAGCCCGGGTATTATTCCCGGGGACTCGGCGGTTGTCGAGGTTGATGACCCCAGCCACGTGTACACCCCTATCGGCGAGACAGAGGAGCCGGATCCGAGCATCCCGCCTCAGGTGTACTGCTGGGTCCGTGTGGGGTCGCACTTATGTACACCGGGACATACACCGACGAGTATCCAGTCACCTGACAACACCCGGTATCCGGGTGATCCAATGGCCGGCGCCTTGCGTTATCCGTACTTGGGTTCGATGACCTGTGGCCCCTGGACCTACTGGAAGCACCAGTGTGACTTTGTGTACAGCGCAGGTGGCGGACTCGTGTCGGATCGGTACTGTATCGACCTGATGGATATTTACAACGGGTTGCATACAGTCGAGGATCCCGCGGGTAACGTCGGTGAATTTGTACCCGGTGATACGATCTACTATTTCTTTGAAGCGGTGCCAAATGACGGCCCTCCGAGCTACTGGCACCGAGACAAAGTCTTCCGGATGGGTCAGGGGGCGAGCAATACAACGCTCAGCTGGGATGAGGCATGTCATCAGCCATGCGAGTTTATGATCCTGCCCGACAGCGGCCGCTTGCCCGAAGGTGACATTCTCTTTGTCGACGACTGCGATGACCGTGGCGGTCCCGCCGAGCTTTATTTCGACTGGGTGCTCGCGACTCTGTGGCTCATGTGCATCGAGGGTGAGCGGCTCAATGCCCCATTCTACGCGACCTTCTCGGCGTACGTGGACATCTTTGACGTTCTTGGTCCGTCCTCGTTTGTCGGAAACAGCCTGGCGTCCCGAGTGAAGGACTTCCAGCGTCAGCTCATCGGTGATCCGGAGATCGTCTACCAAAACATCCTGTGGAACACGGGCGACCTGCGCCACGGTCTTGTCGGTGACGGCAGCCCGTCGAACTTTGGCAGTGGGCCCGAAAAATCCGATGACTGGACCTTGTTGCACCTCTTTATGGACAACCACCCGGACAATCCGGGGAACGCGTTCTTTGGTGACGACCTGGCCGAGGAGTGGGTTACGTTGACGGGCCCGGGAGCCGTGACCTACCGCGGCAATTGGATGAGTTTCAACCTGCTCAGTGGAGACCACGTCGCCTGGGGTGAAGCCCCCTCTCCGACGGTCTACGGGGATCTGACAGAATCGCTCTACGTCGTGTTCGACAATCTTGCAACCCCCCCCGCTCCGCCAAGGTCGGATTATTGGGTTGCTTTTGGCGGGTGCCCGTCGATAAATGATTTCGACGTCCTTGCTCCGTCGGGACCGCTGTGTAGCGAACAGGTGGAATACCCAAGCTCGGGGGATGCCGCGATTCTTGCGCAGGCGACAGCGAACATGGCTGGCTCGACGGCGCGATGTGTGCTCTCGGGACACGCGTTCAACTATATCCGCTATGAAATCCCGGCGCTGGATAGTCCACCACACCACGTGACTCTCGATCACACTGAAGTGATGCGGGATATTCTCATCTGGCTCGAGAAGGAGCTCATCGAGCCCGTGCCCGTTGGTCTCGATCCGCTGGCATTGACGAATCGTTTGCACAACGCCTACCCAAACCCGTTCAACCCAACGACGACGATCAGGTACACGATCAAGAACCGAGCACATGTGTCGCTCAAGATCTACAATGTGGCTGGACAGTTGGTACGGACTGTGGTGGACGACACCCAGACACCAAAGGAAGGCGGGTTTGCCAGCGAGTGGGATGGATCAAACGATCAGGGCCAACCGGTCTCGAGCGGTGTGTATTTCTACAAGTTATCCACGAAAGGATTTAGCCAGACCAAGAAGATGGTGCTCTTGAAATAAGGTGATGTGACGTCATCTCCGATCAGGCTGCGAGACGTTTGTGGAGCAGCTGGAATCAGTCACGTCCACGACGAGTCCCCAAAAAGGATGGAGGGCCGGTGATGAAAAGAGCGACCGCCGTACTTACATGCGTTCTTATAACAATAACCTTGATCCCGCCCATCGCTGGGGCAAAAAAAACTCAGCATCGAAGCCCCGAAAACCGTCAGGTGATGGAGTCCCCCGCTCGGCCAGCAAATCCATCTGAGATACAAGCACTCATCGAACAGAGATACACATCGCCACCAGCCGATACAACCGTATTGGGGTGGTG
>CP070677.1:2542325-2553048 GCA_020352495.1 Candidatus Latescibacterota bacterium | reverse complement strand
TCTTTGTTCACGTTGGAGCCGTGACCGATGATGAATTTCTCTCGTTCTACAAGGCTCTTTACGAAGACACTCGAATCGACAAGTCATTCAACCTATTGGTTGACCTGCGACAAGCACAGAGTTATGTAAGAAGCGCTGCAGCCCTAAACGAATTCGCCGGCTTCATTCGGAGGCAGTTTGAGGGCACCACTGGAAGACCGAAGGTCGCTGTAGTGGCTCCAGACGACGTCTCTTTTGGCCTGGCCCGCATGTATGAAGTCTTCAGCGACGATGTGCCTTGGGAGTTCGTAGTATTCCGAGCCGCCGACGCTGCTTTGGCTTGGCTAGGTTTGTCTGAGAACCTGTTGAACGATCTTGATCAGGACGCCCAACCAGAAGGTTCATCCGATTCTGATTAGCCCCGCAGCAGCTTGTGTCCGCTTCCCCTCGACCGCTATACTATATATTGATGTTCAAATTCCCGCATAACCTCAGCCCGCCTGACCCAAAGTTTGTGCTCGACCCCTTTGAGCCTGCGTATTTCGAGCTCGAACGTTCGGGTGAAATTCCCACTAGATTCGCCGCGGCGATGAAAGAGCTCGAGGACTGCGCCGCCTGCCCAAGATACTGCCACATCAACCGGATCGAGGAAGAGCCCAAGGTATGCCATACGGGCCGGTATGCCAGGGTGGCCAGCGTTAGCCCGCATTTTGGTGAAGAGGATTGTCTTCGCGGTTGGAAAGGTTCGGGTACGATCTTCTTTGCGCTCTGTAATCTCAGATGTGTTTTCTGCCAAAACTGGGATATCAGCCAACAGGCGACCGGCACGGAATGCACGGCAGATCAGATCGCCGAACTAATGATCGAGCTGCAGAATCTCGGTTGTCACAATATCAATTTTGTGACACCAGAACACGTCGTTCCCCAGGTCATCGAGGCGATCGGCGAAGCGATTCCAAAGGGACTATCGATACCGATTGTATACAACACGAGTGCGTACGATTCGATCGAATCGCTCACACTCCTCGACGGACTGGTCGACATCTACATGCCGGACTTCAAATTCTGGGAGCGAGAGTCATCTCGCCGTCTTGTCAAGGCGAAGGACTACCCGGTGCGGGCACGCGAAGCGATTCTCGAGATGCACCGTCAGGTCGGCCCGCTTCGTTTTAGTCCCGAGGGAGTTGCGCGACGTGGCGTTCTCCTGCGGCACCTCGTCATGCCGGGGCTTCTCCACGAAACCAAGGCAATTTTCGAGTGGTTGGCCAACGATGTCTCTCCCGATACATTTGTGAACATCATGGCGCAGTACCGACCGGAAAACAAAGTGGGGACAAAAGGGCGTAAGGGAGAGATCCGCTATACCGAGATCAACCGCCGGCCCGAACATGAAGAGCTCAACCGGGCATATCGGATTGCTCGTGAGGCGGGGCTTTGGCGGTTTGATTGACCGCCGAATACCGGGCCTCGCTCGGTTACGAAACGAGTGCGGTCTTACCATCGTTTGATATACTTGCGAACCGGCGTCTATGGTTGGAGAGAAACGATGAACTACGTATTTGGACCTGTGCCCTCGCGGCGTCTCGGTCGGTCATTGGGGATCGACCCGGTCCCCATAAAGACGTGTAATTGGAACTGCATTTATTGCCAGCTCGGACGGAGCATTCCGCTCGTGAACGAGCGAAGGGACTTTTTTCCACCCGAAGAAATCATCAGGGAGATCGAGGAAGCCCTCTCCCAGCACGATCCCTCGGAGATCGACTGGATCACATTTGCTGGCTCCGGGGAACCACTTCTACACGCGAGTATCGGGCGGCTTATTCGAGCCGTGAAGAGCATGACCCGCATTCCCGTGGCGCTTCTCACAAACGGTTCTTTTTTGCATCTTCCCGATGTCCGAGGGGACGCGCTTGCGGTCGACGCGGTGATGCCGACGATCGACGCGGGGACAAAGGAAATGTTTCGAAAAGTCAACCGACCGCATCCGGGAATATCGTATGACCAATACATAGACGGGCTTGTATCCTTCCGGAAGGAATACAAGGGCAAGCTGTGGCCCGAGGTGATGCTGGTCCGGGGAGTGAACGACACGGAAGAATCTCTGCGGGACATTGCCGATGTTCTTCGGCGGGTGAAGCCCGACGAGGTGCACATCAGTCTTCCGGTGCGGCCCCCTGCGGAGACATGGATCGAGCCTCCCGATGACGAAGGCCTTCTCAGGGCGTTGGCGATTCTTGGCGGGAGCGCCCGGGTTGTCCACCCGGTCGATACGGACTTTGACATGGGCGGGTTCGAGACGGCGGTCGACGCGGTGATCGGTATCGTGAGTCGTCACCCGATGCGCGAGGACGAGATCGAAGACACGCTGGCCCGGTGGACACCGGGTGAGGTCAAAGAAGCCTTGGCCGAGTTGCAGGCCAGTGGAAAGGTGCAGATCGTGGAGCGTCACGGTGTCCGATTCTGGACATCCGCGTCGTTATACTATCCCGGACGGGAGAAGAGCGAACGGACAGCGCCAAAGAGCAAGCGGGCCGCGCCAAAGAACAAGCGGACAGCGCCAAAGAACAAGCATTCTCGGTCGTGACCCATAACACGTGTACTGAACACCAGTGTGTCATATCTGAAATGAGCGACGATGAAAACCGACGGTGGGGAATACATACACGGTTCAGATTCGAGGGAACAAAAACGCCTCTCGCTGTTGAACGATCTTTTGAACGACGCCTCGCTCGAGGCGATGGATCTGAAAGGTGGCGAGAAGATCCTCGATATCGGAAGCGGGTTGGGTCAGTTCACGCGCATGATGGCCCGAACCGTGGGGACGGAGGGAGAGGTTGTCGGGGTCGAGAGGGATCCCAGACAAATCGAGGAAGCCATTCGACAAGCGAAATCCGACGGTGAGCATGGTTTAGCGGAATTCAGACGGGGGGATGCGGTTGATATTCCGCTCGAAAAAAACGAATGGGGAACCTTTGATGTCGCGCATGCCCGTTTTCTTCTCGAACACGTACCCGATCCGCTGTCGGTTGTTCGTACGATGGTGCGGGCTGTTAAGGTCGGGGGACGAGTGATCCTCGAAGACGACGATCATGATGTGATGCGTATCTGGCCGGAGCTTCCCGTGATCGAGCAACTTTGGCGAACCTACGCCGACAGTTTCCGGAAGCTGGGAAACGATCCCTTCATCGGTCGGCGTCTCGTTTCGCTGCTACATGAAGCCGGGGCAAACCCCGCTCGAAATCAGTGGCTCCCCTTTAGCAGCTGTGCGGGTAATCCTCTGTTTGACGCGTTTGTCGAGAATTTCGCCGGTGTGCTCGGCGGCGCCCGGCAAACGATCCTGGACACGTCATCAATAACCGCAAGCGATTTCGATAAGGCCATTTCCGATCTCAAAGAGTGGGCCCGCCTCCCCGATGCGGCGTTGTGGTACGGGACTTTTTGGGCCGAAGGCGTCCGCCGCGAATGATCCTGCCGTCGACCGATCCTGAAAAACCTTTGTCAATAACAAGATACGAGCCCTTGACATTGAGTTCGAGGTATCGATGTCACATGTAAGCTTTTCGGGCGTATTTCTACTAATGAGAGACACGTGATATGCCGAAGCTCTGTGAAATGGGGTGACAGTTGGCACCGGTGAGCAAATGGACTGCCGGTTGGTGGGGTCTATCACCGGTGTTCACCCCGTTATTCTCCAGCGAAGTGGAGCAAAGCGCTGATGTCGAAATTGATCTTGATACTATCTCTAGTTCTTGGGTGGACACTGCCAGGTCAGTTGGCGTTCTTGAAGGGGCAGCAAATGAACGAGAAAAACAAACCGGCCAAGGAATCGGAATCCAAGCTCGAAGTTGCCACATTGGGTGGCGGTTGTTTTTGGTGTCTCGAAGCCGTTTTCGAAGAGCTAAAGGGTGTCCAAGGTGTCGTTTCCGGTTATTCGGGTGGATCGCTTAAGAGCCCGTCGTACGAACAGGTCTGCTCGGGAACGACGGGGCATGCCGAAGTCGTCCAGGTGCGGTTTGATCCCGAAGTGGTTGGGTTCGAGGAGATACTCGATGTCTTCTTTTCCATCCACGACCCAACGACATTGAATCGGCAGGGTGCCGATGTTGGAACCCGATATCGATCGGTTGTCTTTTATCACGATGATCAGCAAAAGCAGATTGTGGAAAAAAAGATCGCGGAGATCGAATC
Organism: Candidatus Latescibacterota bacterium; assembly: GCA_020352495.1. Lineage (GTDB taxonomy): Bacteria > Krumholzibacteriota > Krumholzibacteriia > WVZY01 > WVZY01. The sequence continues at coordinate 2,548,881 of CP070677.1, read as the reverse complement.
ATCGGGCGATCTGCCCCGGCCCGTTGTGACCCAGGTTGTCCCCCTGAAGGTGTTCTACGAGGCGGAGGAGTATCATCAGAATTATTTCAAACGCAACCCGGAAGCCGGGTATTGTCGCGCGGTGATCGTTCCCAAGGTGAAAAAGTTTCAGGACGTTTTCAAGGACAAGCTGAAATAGATTTTTCAAACAGTGGCACGTAGCGTTTGTGCTGCAGCCTCGCATCTGCTGACCCTCTAAACCGGAGTCTCTGTGGCTCCGGTTTTTTTGCCCTTTTTGAAGGCATCCCCTGAGCGTGGGCTCGAGCGACCTCAAAACTGTGTATAAGGTGTACACGGTCAGATCCTCGTGTTGGGGTGTGTGATCTGGGTCCACCGTCCAATGTTTGACACAATCCTTGCTAAGGTGGTAGATTCACTCGATTTCCAAAAGCCCTGCAGCGAGTAACATGCTCCGTGACATCGACGCGATAGATCTGTAGACGGCTCACGCGTGACCACCACGCCCACTCCGTTGTGAGTATAAGATGGACGTAGAATATTCACTTGATGTTCAGAAACTTCTCGAAGAGGGGTTCCACAGGGCAAAGCTACACAGACCCATGCGTGTGCAACGCTACGAGGCGGGAACCGAGTTGGCATACGACGTGACGGGTGTAGCCGAACCCAATCAAGGGCACGTTCGTCTCGTCGTTCAAAGTTTTGTCGGTGGCGGTTTTGCCGGCCAAGTGTATCGCGTCAAGCTTCTCGATATTCAATCAAACGACCGCCCGATACCGGGTCTCGATGTGGGTGGCATCTACGCCATGAAGGTGCTTGTCCCACCCTCGGGTTTTTCCCGCTTTTTCCGCAATGTCCTCTACTGGATCGGCTTTCAGGGACCGTTTCAATTGCAGGTCAACCCGGCGGCGGCGAGGGCCGGTGCGCTTTGGCAAAAACTGATCCGCCGGGGAACAAAGATCCACTTCGGGGACGAGACATCCGTAGCCGACATCCACGCGACCTTTGTGGATAGCAATCTCGGTAGCTGTGGTGAATTGAGCGAGTGGATCGAGGGAAGAACATGGCGTCTCGAGGTCAATGATCACAATGGTATGTTGGGGCGGTGGCTCAGGGGCAAGGATTACGACGAAACGTTGGTGGGCTCGCCGGAGTTTCGAACAAAGCACGAGTTCATGCATCGGTTCGTCGAGCTCCTCCACACGATGGGGGGGCACGAATTTGCCAGGCAATACGAGTGGACGACATGGAAGAGCCAACCCAACTGCCTAAAACGAAAAGACACCGAAGACGCGCCAACCGAAGGACTGGTGGCCGTTGACTTTCGTGCGGGGCTTGCCCTGTTGCCGTTTTTGCCAATGAGCCCGGGCGATTTCAAGCTCATCGGCAAAGGGCTCATGCGGGGGAGTCTTGTCCAGTTCGATCGGGGCGATCTGACAAAGCTGGAAGATTATATTGAGTCGAATCACGAGCAATTCTCCGATGCGGCTCCGATGTTGGAGGCGTTGAAAGACTCAGAAGAGATCTACAGAAACTCGATTCCTGATGTGACACACAACCATTTTCGCTTGCTCTACAGCCCCCGTTTGTGGTCCACGATGATCAGCAGCACCATAACCGGATGGAAAATCCGCAACCTGATCGATGAAGGGGCCGAGTCTCGGCTCAGACGCAACACAGTCCTGACGTTTATCTTCAACCTGCTCGGATTCATACCTTTGCTAGGTGCGTTTCTGCGGCGGATCTGGGGTCAGTCCTACTGGCGTAGACACTATGGCGGTATGCTCTCGAGCTGGGACTATCTGAAGCGGTCGGTTCGGGCCACACTTCTGGAGAAAATGATTGGCTGGCACCGGGGCGGGAGACTCAGTGATCAAAAGGCATCGGCAATGGCAAACCACGTCTGGCGCAGTGTGTTTCACCTGCCGCTGTCGATTCTCCCGTCGAAGCTACATCGATTCATGTCCGACTGGGAATACGCCAAGGATCGTTTGGATTTTGTGCTGATCCGGCCGGTACGGCTTTATTTCAGAGCTGAGCTTCGCGAAGAATGGCTGCGGGATATGGTGACCGAAGGAAAACAAAACCAGCTGCTAAGCGAAGAGGACGCGGACACAATTCTCAAGCGTGTGGACGAACCATTCATCCAAAAATATCTCAAGAGTCTCGCCGTACACCTCTGCACACTACCTGTCACGCAGATTGTCTCTGTTATCGTCGCTGCCATTTATGTATTGACCCATCCCGACATGCCCCGTGCCCAGGCCTATGCCATTGGTCTGGGAATCATCGCGTTGTTTCAGGTCGTGCCCGTATCGCCGGGTTCGCTCGCCCGTGGGCTTTATGTCGTGTGGTTGGTCGCCCGGGAACGGAACTTCAAGGACTACAATATCGCCGTCTTTCTCGGGTTCTTTAAGTATGTGGGGTATCTCGCATTTCCCATCCAGATGGCCTATCGTTACCCGACGATGGCACGTTTTATGGCCGCGCACTGGGCGACCGAGGTGGTGCACATGGTTCCGGTGTTTGGTGAAAGGGGCGCCCTCCTCGAACATTGGGTCTTCTCGCTGTTTTACAATTGGCCGCTCACAATCCGGCGCAGGATGAAAGAGCGCGAAAAGATCCGAGCTACATTGAAACCACGATACTGGCATGTGGTTGTCTGTACCTTGGCCGGCGCCGCGATATTTGGATTGGCTGATTACGATCATCTCAACAGGTTGGGGCATCTTCCGAGTCTCAAACAGATCTGGGGTTTTGTGGTCGTGGTGCCGTTGCTGTGTGGCACTTTGGTAACGCTGGGGGCGCGCGGGGCACCGTTGCCGAGGCGGGTAATTGCGGGGGCGGTGTGTGGGAGTGTTGTTGGTATCCTCCACACCGCTACATCCACTATTTTGGGTTACTCCGGGACTATCGCGGTTGGCGACCTCATCGCAAACGGTCTGTGGCGGTTCTTCCTTTTCGGTCTGCTGTCAACGATTGGCCTGCTCCTGACAGAATTGAGACTCCCCGAGCCGAAGTCACGCTGACTCGCCCGGCTAACATCTTCCATCTATCTTATTATCTAACAAACACTTGCCGGCTCTCTGACTCGCGACAATCACGCCATACTACGCACGTCAATTTGTGAAACTCGAGCCTCGTGCTCACCGTCATATTTGAAAAGCGATCGATCAAGGCACGGGACACGAGGAGGGTAAACATGCGTCCGTTCGTGATATCCGTAACTGTTTTGATAGTTGGCATCTTATGCGCCTCACAGAAAAACGACGAACAAATCGAGAAAAAAGTAAGCGGTGTCGAGAACGGTCTCGTGGAGGTAAAGGCACCAATACAGATCTTTCAAGCAGGCCCACCCGAGGGACGGGAAAAGATGGGACTGTCCGAACGGATGACCCAATTTGGCGTACCGGGTGTCAGTATTGCGGTCATAAATGACTACCAGATCGAATGGGAGAAGGCATACGGACTGATCGACGCGGGGAGTGACAAACCGGTAGACACAAAAACGGTCTTTGAAGCCGCATCGACCACAAAGCTGCTCGCCTCGGTGATTGCGCTTCGTCTGGTCGAACAGGGTCAGTTGGATCTCGATGAGGATGTCAATCAGCGATTGAAATCGTGGAAGATCCCCGAGAGTGAGTTTACTGCGGAAAAGAAAGTCACACTGCGATCGCTTCTAACACACCAATCCGGTCTCAACAGACCCGATGGTGGGTTTAGCGAGGAAGAGGGCAGTGTCCCCACGCTCGTTCAGGTTCTAAAGGGTGAGGCGCCCGCCAAAAACCTAGCCGCCGTTGTTGAATTTACCCCAGGTACTCAATGGCAGTATTCGAATTTTGGATATCTCGTGATCCAGCTGTTGCTCGAAGATGTGTTGGACAAACCATTCTCTCAAATCGCACGGGAAGTCTTGTTCGATCCCCTCGGTATGAAAAACAGCACATTGGTGCATCCTTTGAAGGCGGAGTTCAAAACGAACATAGCCCTCCCACATGACCAGGAGGGAACGGCACATGACCGGCCTCAACATCCAACAGCCCTGGCCCAAGGTGGTCTTGTGACCACTTCGAGTGATCTGGCGCGTTTTGCAATAGAACTGATGCGCGCTTATCAGGACAAATCCGATGCCGTACTGTCACAGGCTTCGGTTCAACGGATGTTTACCGTGCAGCGCGAGCTTGACCCGGCTGCACTTGGGGGAATCACAGGACAGGGTTTGGGTGTCTTCTTGCTAGGAGAAGGACAGAATCTGTATTTTTTGTATGCTGGTCATAATAACCCAGGTGCCACCAGCATAGTGGTCACCTCCTCCGCGACGGGGAAAGGCGCTGTCATCATGACAAATGGGGTGGCGGGTCTTCCGCTTTCTTTTGAGATACTTGCCGCCGTTGCGGATGAATATGACTGGCCGACTGTCCAATAAAAGGGTCAATTCAACATTTGGTCGATTTCGTTCGCCTTTTGTTGACACATTCTGTTATATTTTTGGCACTTACGCTGTGGTATCTCGGTCGAGCAGAAGACCGCAAGAACAATGAAGCTGCTTCTCATCAATCCAAAGGCTCCCGAAAGCTTCTGGAGTCACAAATGGGCGGTCGATACGTTCTTGCCCACCAAACGAACGGTGAACCCTCCACTGGGGCTTGCCACCGTTGCTGCGCTCTGTCCCGATCGCTGGGAGGTCGAGATCATCGACGAGAACATCGAGACGATCCCACTCCAGCCCGACGCGGACATCATCGGCGTCTGTGGAATGGGCGTCCAGTTCAGCCGTCAGAAATCGCTTCTGGCGTTTTACAGACGCGGGGGTTACTACGTCGTTGCCGGGGGTAGCCAGGCTTCGCTTTGCCCAGAATCCTACGAGGAGCTGGCGGACACCGTCATCGCCGGCGAGGCCGAGTACATCTGGCCGGAGTTTTGCCGCGATTTCGAGTCCGGTAGTCCCAAGAGTCTGTATCGCGAGACGGGGAACGTTTCGCTCTCCGACTCACCTGTGCCCCGCTTTGATCTTCTTGACCTCAGCAAGTACACCGCGGTGAGTCTCCAGTTTTCCCGCGGGTGTCCGTTTCGGTGTGAGTTCTGTGACATCATTGTCATGTTTGGCCGAAGGCCCCGCACAAAACCCTTGGCACAAGTGGGAAGGGAACTGGACGAGCTGCGAAAACAAAACGCCAGGTCCGTGTTTTTTGTCGACGACAACTTGATTGGAAACAAGAAGCAGGCGAAGGAACTGTTGAAGTTCCTCGCGGGCTATCAACAAAAACACGGTAATGGGTTTGCCTTTGGAACCGAAGTTTCGCTGAACGTAGCCGGCGATAGCGAGATGCTCGAGCTTTTTCGTGATGCTGGCTTTGAGTGGCTTTTCATTGGTATCGAGTCGCCTGACGAGGAGAGCTTGAAGGAAACCAAGAAGATACAGAACACCAATCAGGACATTCTCGCGTCGGTGCGGACGATTTACTCCTACGGTATCGATGTTCTTGGCGGCTTTATCGTCGGTTTTGACAACGACACGACCGAAGTATTCGACAAACAATGCGGTTTTATAGAAAAATCGGGAATTCTGATGTCGATGATCGGTCTTTTGACCGCCATTCCCAAAACCCCACTCTTTGACCGGTTGAAGCGGGAAAACCGACTCATCCCCAATGTGTTTGCCGTGGACAACTCGAAGCTAAAGACAAATGTTATTCCAAAACGAATGACCTATGCCGAATTGGTGGAAGGGTACCGCAAACTCCACTATAGGCTCTTTAGCGATCGCGGTATCTCGGATCGTATCCGAAACAAGGTCCGGTATTTCTCTCGGCGGGGACTCACATTCGAATTTACCCTGGGAGAGCGGGCGCGTATTCTTCGCCAGTTCTTTACCCGGGCGTTGCTCCCGGGTGGTGTGTCGAGGATATTCCGTTTTCTCCTGTCCGTTCCGTTTCACAAGCCAAAGCTCATTCCATTGGTGATTAACGACTGGATCATGGGGCTCTCCATGAAGAATTACATGGATCGTCATTTTGTGCGGGAGTTCCGGAGGGATGCACAACGCGTCCGCCGCCACGTCGAGAGAATGAAGAAGGTGTTTCGTGACCGACGCCACAAGGGTGCGCTTCGGGTCACCGCTCGCGAGTTCGCCGACGCGGCGACCGCGGTCCGGATATCCATGACGGGGCGGTTGGAACCGGTGTCGTTCAAGAGTGTCACCGGTCATGTGGAACACTTGCTGCAGAAAACCCGCTCGTCGGTTACGCTCCAGATCGCGGAATTCCCGCGTGAGCAGCTCGGCCAGCTGTCACGTCTTCTCAAGCGTCTCTCGAGATACGGCGACAGAATCCACATCCTCATGGACGAGAGCTCCAGACGTATCATCCCGATAGACTCATCCATATTCCACCTCGCCCTCCGACCGGAGTGAGTTCGGTCTTGTTTCTCGTTGTACGATTTCCCTCACAACACGCCTGCCCGTTGTTTTTATGGAAAAACCGGATGGGTTTGTTTACCCTCGGTGCCGAAATGTTGGGATCGTCATGACCGGACGAATCCTTAACGGCGTTTGGTTCTT
>CP070677.1:2517567-2542225 GCA_020352495.1 Candidatus Latescibacterota bacterium | reverse complement strand
GCTCACCGGCTCACAAAAACGGGAGTTGTTGAGCTTGTATCAAAAAGTGGCCGATCGCGAACGAGGCGGTAGTTCGGTCGAGATTCGTTGGGATGTGGACCCCGAGTCGTTCTACTGATAATTGCCGTGCTCCTACACAACTATATTAATTGAAACGGGTTAACCCCGCACCAGGCGGAGCTGGTTTTGAAAGCACCTTGAGAAAAGAGTCGGTCAGTCTACGCGCACGAGTCCATAATTGCCGCGTCAAATTCGGAACAAAAAGCTTTGACATGGATCAAAGGCGCTACCTAAAATACCTTGACACTCGGGGTGAAAGTGATTATATAAGGGGCAGGAACACCCCCGAAATGTGGAAATTCTGTCTACCCGCTGCGGTGAGTTTACCGTAAGAGGCACCTTCCTTAGGTTTGATCAAAATCAGCTGCCATTTATGAACCTGCGAGTGACGAAGAACGTGCTGCGAAAACTGGCTTGCACACTTAGTTAACGGGATTGACTGCAAATAGGTGTGGGATGCGTCGCGCAACCCACGGTGTTGCCAAAGATCTGTCGACAGGGGAGGGTCGATCAATGGTACGGATGATAGGAGCATTGGTTGTCATTACGGCGCTATTCTTGGCCGGCTGCAAATCGGTCGAGACGACGAGCGCAATTCTTCACAACCAGTCGGGGAGATACGATCTCGCCATAAAGACTGCCAATGAAGCGTTGGTAAAAAACCCAAAGGATGCAGAAGCCCATTTCCAACTTGGAATTTCGTACAGCTATCTCGATAGCGTTGACTTGGCGTACGAACACTTTACGACGGCTGCACAGATCGATCCCAAACGCCAAAAGGACGTCGACAACAACATCCAGAGCAATTTTGCCAAACACTACAATCGCGCATTGAACCTACTCAAAGATGAAGACCTCGAGGGTGCGGCGACGGAGTTCGAAAAGGCATCCAAGGCGAATCCGACGGAGCCCAAGGGGTATTTTCAGCTTGGAACGACCTATACACAGCTGGGTAACCGGAACCCGGACAATCCGGTGTACTTTGAAAAGGCCGTCCCAAATTTCGATAAGGTGTTGGAGCTTTCCAATCCATCGGAAAAGCATTACATCGACGCGTTGAGTTATGCGGGCGAAGTGCTGGCGAAGTCTGGCAAACCCGAGGAAGCGGTTTCACGATTCAACCGGCTTGTCGAAGAGGATCCGACCAACTACAGGGTCATCGAAAAGATTGGCTATGATCGACTGGACGGCAAGGACTGGAAAGGTGCGGCCGTCTTTCTGGATTTGGCACAGAGGGCGCGTGCTAAAATCGGCGCGGAAGATTTCAACCTGTTCTACAATCTTGGGGTCGCCCATTTCCAGACCGGAAAGGAAGGGGACGCCGAGGAACTGGCGAAATCGATCGAATTCTATCAGAAAGCCCTCGAACTGCAGCCCGACGAGCCGACGACGATTTACAACATCACGGTTGCGTATGTCGTGGCGAAAGATTGGCGGCAGGCGGCCCAATGGGGCGAGCGGTATGTTGGGGTCAAACCGGACGACGAGAACGGCTGGCGGATCTTAGCGCGGATTTATAACGAGTTGGGAGAAAAGGAGAAAGCCCGTCAGTGCTCGTCCCGTTATGACGAGATCTTGCGGAGTAAGAGCGGGGGCCAATAGCTGGATTTCTTCCAGGTCAGTCCGTCTGAAAAACCGGCCGATAAAAGCTCCGTTGCCGGGGCAAACGATGCTGTCGGCAGACGTGGTAGCGAAAACCGAGATGGGTTTTGGGACCTGGAATAGAAATTGCAAAGAACCATTGGCAGCGTCCCAAAACTTGGATCATCGGGTAGCGTTGAACGCTTGATCAAATCACGATAGTAGGATCGTTGGAGTCTCCGGGACCCACGGTCACTCACGATCAAGCCCTCTGAGACTGCAAGTTTCATGAACTAACTCAACACATCGCAAAAGAGCCGGTTTCTTAGATGTCATACGCTAAGAAATCACCGTATAGGCACCAATTCACTATTACAATCACGGGCATCTTGAGGTCCACGGAGGAGGAGGATTCCAATTACTACCAGGAGTGAGTCAATGGACATCGCTGAGCTGAAGGGCAAGACAATTCCCGAGCTCATGAGTGTTGCGGTTTCCTTGAACATCGATGGAACGAGCAGCATGCGGAAACAGGAATTGATCTTCAAGATACTTGAAGCCCAGACTCAGCAGAATGGTCTGATTTTCGCCGAAGGGGTTCTTCAGGTTCTACCCGAAGGCTACGGATTTCTGCGATCACCCGACTACAACTATTTGCCGGGGCCGGACGACATCTACGTGTCGCCGTCGCAAATCAAAAAATTCGATCTTCGCACGGGTGACACGATCTCCGGGCAGATTCGATCGCCGAAAGACTCAGAGAGGTACTTCGCTCTTTTGCGGGTGGAGGCCGTGAACTTTGAGCACCCCGATGTCGCAAAAACAAAACCGTTTTTCGACAACTTGACACCGCTCTTCCCGGAAGAGATGCTCAATGTCGAACACAAGGCGGGCGATCTCTCTACCCGTTTGATCAATCTGCTCACCCCCATTGGAAAAGGACAGCGTGGCCTCATTGTCGCTCCTCCGCGGACGGGCAAAACGATCCTCCTTCAGAAGATTGCGAACGCGATCACGGCGAATAACAAAGAGGTGTACCTCATTGTGCTTCTCATCGACGAGCGTCCCGAAGAGGTCACCGATATGGAGCGCTCGGTCGATGGAGAGGTAATAAGCTCGACGTTTGACGAGCCTGCGGAGCGGCACGTTCAGGTGGCCGACATGGTAATAGAGAAGGCCAAACGGCTTGTCGAGCATGGGAAGGATGTCGTGATACTTCTCGATAGTATCACCCGTCTCGCGAGGGCTCACAACTCGGTGGTTCCACACAGCGGCAAGATTCTCTCGGGTGGTGTGGATTCCAACGCGCTTCAACGGCCCAAACGGTTTTTTGGCGCCGCTCGGAACATAGAAGGCAACGGTAGTCTGACGATTATGGCGACGGCCCTGATCGAGACGGGGAGCCGTATGGATGACGTGATCTTTGAGGAATTCAAGGGAACGGGTAACATGGAGCTCGTTCTCGACCGGCGTCTCAGTGACAAACGTATCTTCCCCGCGGTAGATATCTTTCGATCGGGGACCCGGAAAGAGGAGCTTCTCATCGCTAAGAACGATCTGGACAAAATCTGGATATTGAGGAAATTCCTCAACGAAAAACCGCTTGTCGAGGCGATGGAGTTTCTGTTGGAGAAGCTCGGAAAGACGAAAAACAATTCGGGGTTTCTAAAATCGATGAACGCCTAAGAGCCCCATGGGCCTTGAATTTAGGTGTTGCCTTAGGGTTGGCAAAACACTATAATTGACCGGTTAGTCAACACGCCGGCTGATTCGCAAGCATAGGCACAACAGGCGAACGGGTTGGGTGGTGGTGAAGGCGAGCGAAACGGGAGAAAAAGTTATGAAAGCAAAAATCCATCCGAAATACAGAACCACCACAATTACCTGCCACTGCGGGAATGTCATCGAGACGCGGTCTACCGTCGAGGACATCCACGTGGAAATCTGCTCAAGTTGCCATCCGTTCTTCACCGGAAAGCAAAAACTTGTCGACTCTACCGGCCGGGTCGAGCGGTTCCGTAGCAAGTACAATTACAAAGACTCCGACTAGTTCGTCCCCACAGTGAACTTTCCCTTGGAAGTCGTCCACCTGTGTTATGTCTGAGAAACGTACCAGTATCGGTGGCCAGGCGGTAATCGAGGGCGTTATGATGCGCTCACCGACACACTACGCCACCGCGGTGAGGACGCCCCAGGGGCGGATCGTCATTCAAAAGACGCCCTTCAAGAGTCTGATTCGGCGTTTCAAGATTCTGAACATCCCAATCATTCGCGGGGCCTTCACTCTAATAGAAACGTTGTACATCGGCATTCAGTCGCTCACGTATTCGGCCTCGCAGGCGGTCGAAGAGGACACGCACAAAAAAAAGGGCAAAATCGGCACGTCACTCGCGTTGGGCGGGTCCGTGGTTTTGGCCCTTGGGTTGGGGCTGCTGCTGTTCTTCTATGTTCCGTTGATGCTCACCGAGTGGTTGGGGTTCCAGAGCGGCGTTGTCTTCAACCTCGTGGACGGTGCGTTTCGACTGGCCGTTTTCCTCCTCTATATTGTTGCGATATCGAGATGGAAGGAGATGCGCAGGATCTTTCAATACCACGGCGCCGAACATATGACGATCTATGCGTTCGAGACGGGCGAAGAGCTAACCGCGGCAAACGCCAAGAAGCATTCAACATTCCACCCGCGGTGTGGGACTAGTTTTTTGATCGTCGTGATGCTGGTGAGCATCGTGGTCTTTGTGTTCATGGGCAAACCCGAAAACATGACCGACCGACTTCTTCGTTTTGCCATGATACCGTTGATTGCGGGCATTTCGTTCGAGTTCATCAAGCTTTCCGCAAAGAGACGGATCGGTAAATGGTTGAAGCCGGCTATATGGCCGGGCCTTGCACTGCAGCGGATAACCACGAAACCACCTACCGAAGATATGCTCGAAGTCGCTATAGCGGCGCTCGAGGCGTGTTTGGACCGACAAGCGGTCAAGCTCGAGATCCCTGCGAGTTGATGGACCACGTCAGTCACGCCGGGAAACTATCAGATGGAAGAACAAGTAAAGCAAATACTGTCCAAGTTCGAAGAAATCACCGAACTCCTCACTGACGAGAAAGTTCTCGCCGACCCAAGTTGTTACAAAGAGATCGCCAAGGAACGCTCGGAGATGGAGGAAGTCGTGTCAGTGGCGAAGCAGCTTCAAGACATTTACACAACCCTCGAGGACGACGAAGCGGTAATCAACGCCAACGACGATGCCGAGCTCGTCTCGCTCGCAAAGACGGAACGCGAGGAGCTCGAGCCAAAACGCGAGGAACTCGAGCAGAAGCTCTAGTTCCTGCTCGTTCCAAAGGACCCGAGTGATACGAGAAACACGATCGTAGAGATACGTGCGGGCACTGGTGGGGAAGAGGCCAATTTATTCGCGGCGGATATGATGCGGATGTATACCCGTTTCGCGGAATCAAAGGGGTGGAAGATTGATGTGCTTTCGAGTAATCCTACGGGCATTGGTGGTTTCAAGGAGATCATTTTCCTCGTCGAGGGAAAGGACGCGTACGGTACGCTCAAGTTCGAACGGGGAGTCCACCGGGTTCAACGAGTGCCCGTAACGGAGTCGAGCGGACGGATTCACACTTCTGCAGTGTCGGTTGCAGTGCTTCCCGAAGCAGAAGAGGTTGACGTGGCCATCAACCCCAGGGATCTACGGATCGACGTATTCCGCTCGAGTGGGCCGGGGGGGCAAAGCGTCAACACCACGGACAGCGCGGTGCGGATCACTCACCTTCCCACGGGTCTGGTCGTAACCTGTCAGGATGAGAAATCGCAGCATAAGAACAAAGATAAAGCCCTCAAAGTGTTGCGGGCACGGTTGCTAGAGAAAGCGCAGAAAGAGCAAGAAGAAAAGGTCTCACTGGAGAGGAAGACCCAAATCGGTTCCGGAGACCGGAGTGCAAAGATAAGAACCTACAATTACCCGCAACAACGTGTGACAGACCATCGGATCGGCCTCACGCTTCACAGACTGAATGAGATCCTGGGCGGCGAACTGGACGAACTGATCACCGCGTTGGCCCAGGCCGACGTGATGGAAAGAATCAACGAGTAAACGTGGTGACGAAACGTGACAGCGGAGTCGCACTCGCCTTGGGGAACCAACATGTTCGTCATGATCACGGTCTCGGGCGGGTGAAGCGCGGCTGAGATGTTGTGGTGGTCCGCTAGCGCGGACTTCACGGGTCGAAAACCAACCCATGATTGCCGACTCCCCAGATGTCCTCGAGCTGCTGCGAAGAGCGGAATCATATTTGAACAAACGCGGCGTGCCAAACGCGAGACGAAACGCCGAGTGGATGATGTCGTACACACTCGGGTGCCGATCGCAGGAGCTTTATATAGACCCCCACAGACTACTCGACTACTCCCAGAGCGAGAAATTCGATAGGCTGGTGGAGCGGCGGGGCGCGCGCGAGCCACTTCAATACATCCTCGAATCGACCGAGTTCATGTCGCTACCTTTTCGGACACTGCCCGGTGTGTTCATACCGCGTCCCGATACGGAGTTGCTCGTCGAACGAGTTGAAGCTTCATTGCCCCCGGTAGTCTTGTCAAAAAAGGGCTCACCGCTTGCCGATGAGGATTCACTTGCCATACTCGACCTGTGTTGCGGCACTGGTGTGATCGTCGTTTCTCTCGTCCGGCGCAATCCCGGTGTCAACGGTGTTGCGGTGGATATCGATCCCACCGCAGCTGATCTTACCAAAGCAAACGCAAACCTCAACGGGGTCGGCGGACGAATTCGTTGCGTCGAATCAGAAGCGCGTGAGTTTCTGAAAAACAACTCGCGCCTGTATGACGCGATCGTTTGTAACCCCCCTTACGTCCGGACGGGAGACATCCCGCGGCTGCCACCGGAGATACGAGCACACGAGCCAGCCATGAGTCTCGACGGAGGACCCGACGGGCTTGACTTCTATCGAAAGATCATTCCGCTCATGATCGGCGCGGTCAGGTCCCGAGGAATCGTCGCGTTCGAGATCGGAGAGGCACAAGGTGGGCCGGTGGCGGAGATGTTGCGAGCGGCGTCGCTCATAGATGTCGAAATCCACAAGGACTACAACGGGCTCGATCGTGTCATTACCGGTCGAAAGGCTTGATATTTCCGCTCGTCGGATCTGACATTATCCCCTAGAATGAATTCGCGACGCGGCAAAGACCGGTTGTGCCCTGGTGGGCGGCGATCGGGACGGAGGGCCTGGCTGGTCCTACCTTGTTGGTTCGGTGGATGTGGGCGTGGTGGCAGCCCATTCCTCGGAGCAAGGGAGGATCACGCGACGGAGTCGCGTAGCCGACCGCAGCGGAGAGAGGGCAGACACCACGCCCACGTCCACAAGACCTAAGAAACCCCGGGGCTGACTGCGACGATCTTTGAGGAGCGTATCCATGGACAAATTTGTGATCAACGGGCCTTGCACGCTTCGAGGCGCCGTCGAGATCAGCGGGGCGAAAAACGCGGTGCTCCCGCTCATGGCAGCAGCGCTTCTTACGCGTGGGAAGAGCGTTATCGAAAACGTCCCCAATCTTAGAGACGTGTCGACGATGATGCGGCTGCTTGGGATTTTGGGCGCCGAGGTGGAATTCGAAAAAGGTGTCATCACCATCGATACGACCCGGCTCACCTCTTTCGAAGCGCCCTATGACCTTGTCCGTACGATGCGCGCGTCGATCTATGTGCTGGGTCCGCTTGTTGCCGCTCATCGAGAAGCCCGGGTGAGTATGCCGGGTGGATGCGCGTGGGGACCACGTCCGATTGATCTTCACCTTATGGCCCTCGAACGGCTGGGGGCCAAGATAACGTTCGAGCATGGTTACATCAATGCCGCCGCGCGGCGGCTAAAGGGAGCCGAGGTCGTGTTTCCGATATCGAGTGTTGGCGCAACTGCTCAAGCCCTCATGGCGTCGGTGCTTGCCAAGGGTGTGACGGTCCTAAAGAACTCCGCTCTAGAGCCCGAGATCGTCGAGCTGGCCAAAGCGCTCCGAAGCGCCGGAGCCGAGATAGAGGGACTCGGCAGCTCCACGATGACCGTCACCGGTGTGGAGACGATCGATCCTTTTCGTTATCGTGTGATGCCCGATCGGATCGAGGCGGGGACCTTCGCCGCGGCGGCCGCAGCCACCGCCGGCCGGGTGAGAATAACGAAATGCGCTCCCGCGCACCTTGGGGCCGTGTTGGATGCACTCAAGGTGTGTGGGGCAAAGATCGATATCGACGAAGACAACATCGATGTTCAAGGACCGGATCGGGTGGAACCCGTTCACGTCGTGACGCGAGAATATCCGGGGTTCCCAACCGATATGCAGGCCCAAATGATGGCCGTCCTGTGTCGCGCGAAGGGAACGAGCACCGTCAAGGATACGATCTACCCGGATCGGTTCACCCACGTTCCGGAGCTCCGCCGACTTGCCGCGAACATCAGACTCGATGGCAACCTTGCGGTGATCAATGGGGTCAGAGGATTAGAAGGCGCACCGGTCATGGCGACGGACATCCGGGCGAGTTCCGCCTTGATCATCGGCGCCTTGATGGCAAAAGGGCGAACCGAGATTCTGCGCGTGTATCACATCGATCGCGGCTACGAGACCATAGAGAAAAAGCTACGGAAACTCGGCGCCGATATCCAACGAGTGTCCGACTAGACCGGCGGGTCTGGTTGGAGCGTAGGTAAACGGGGGACGTGAGAATGTTCTCGATCTCCCTGTCACGCTCTAGGACTCCCGGGGTCGTTTCGACCACCGAGTCAACGCGTGGGATCGATCTCGAACACTCTCAGGTCCCCTGAAAGAAGAGACGCGCGGACAGCCCCACGTCTCCTCCCGCACACGGGTTTTTGATTGACAAAACGACGATTCATACTCGGCACCGCCGGTCATGTTGACCACGGCAAGACACAACTCGTCAGCCGTCTCACCGGCTGGGACACCGATCGGCTAAAGGAAGAGAAGGAACGGGGAATCTCGATCGAACTCGGTTTCGCGCCGCTTCCACTCGATCCCGAGACGACCCTCGGAGTAGTCGATGTCCCCGGACACGAGCGTTTTGTCAAAAACATGGTGGCCGGAGCGGGAGGGATCGATTTGGCGATGTTGGTGGTGGCGGCGGATGAAGGGGTGATGCCCCAGACCAAAGAGCACCTCGAGGTCCTCAATTCGCTAGCCATTGAGTCCGGTGTCGTTGTTATTTCGAAGACCGACCTGGCTACCGAGGAGATGCTCGCAATCGTGAAGGACGAAGTCGCCGATTTGGTCGGGGGGACATTTCTGGAGAACGCTCATGTCGTCGAGACGTCGGCCAAGACGGGCGCGGGCGTTGACGAACTCAAACACACGCTCAAGCAGCTGGCCGACCGCGTGACCGAGCGCGACATCGCGGGGCCCTTTCGCTTGGCCGTCGATCGCGTATTTCACAAACAGGGCATCGGTGTGGTCGTAACGGGTAGCTGTTATTCCGGCGCCGCAACCGTTGGCGCATCGCTCGAGCTTCTGCCTTCCGAAAAAACCGTCCGCGTTCGGGAAATCCAAAGTTTTGGTGAAAAGCGCGAGACGGGCTATGCCGGCGAGCGTCTCGCCATCGCTCTTCAGGGGGCCAAGCTTGACGAGGTCGGGCGTGGGGACATGCTGGTGACGCCGTCAGAGTTCGTGATCAGTTACATGTTCGATGCCCGAGTCAATCTCGCGAAGTACGCCCAGTTCGAACTCAAACAGAGGGAGCGGATTCGGCTCCATCACGGGGCAAAAGAAGTGCTCGGACGAGCCGTTCTTCTTGAAAGCGACGAGCTCCGCTCTGGTGACAGCGGGCTTGTTCAAATGCGGCTCGAGTCACCGATCGTCGGAGCCGAAGGGGACTATTTTGTCATCCGCAAGTACTCTCCGTCGATGGTCTTTGGCGGCGGGCGGATTATCGATGCCCGTGCCACAAAACACCGGCGGCGAGACCAAGCGGTGGTCGATAGGCTCCGCCTCCACGAGCGCGGTGACCCAAAGGACAAACTGTCGCAGATCGTCGAGGCGGCTGGACTTCGTGGGGCCGACGCGGAAGCCCATGATCTCGCTGTCATCCGCGAACTGATCGCCGAAGGTGACATCGTCGATATCGACGGCACCCTCTTCCACCGGCGGGCGCTCGAGACGCTTGCCGACACCGTCTTCGGGATGGCTGAGGACTACGCCAGGACACATCCATTGAGATACGGGATCGACAAGGAGGAAGTGAGGCAACGGACTCGGTTCCCCCATGCAACACCGCTTTTCAACAACGTACTCGACGTGCTGACGAAGCTGAGACCGATCTTTGTTAGAGACAACCGTGTCCGCTCGGGGTCGGAAAATCTCGAGCTCGCGGACGACGTGGCTGAGGAAATCCGCCGGCTCGAGGATATCATCCGGGAGCCGGGGCTGCTTTTCAAAAAACAGGCGGATATCGAAAAGGAGTGGAAAGGAAAAAGCCGGTTCCAGGATGCCCTCCGGCTATTGAGAGAAACCGGTGTCGTCGAGCGAATCGGGGAGGATGGGTACGTCCACCGCGAGTCGCTCGAATGGTGTGTCAAAGAGTTATCTCGTTTTTTTCAAAAGAGTTCAGAGCTTGCCGTGGGCGAGTTCAAAGACATGTTCGGGATCACCCGAAAACACGCCATCCCGCTCCTCGAACATCTCGATGAGGCCCGGGTCACAACACGAGACGGGAATATCCGCCGTCGGGGCCCGCAGCTGGAGAGGGTGAACGGGGAGGGGACCCCGGGGGGCAGGGGGTCTTTTTGAGCGTGAGCGAGGAGAATTCGATAATATTGTGTCTACCACAAGAAGAAATGTTGTGCTATATTACGTTGGGAGTATTCGAGCTGACAATCCACTTCAAGCGGCACGTCACTGATGTGAAAGCTTGAGAAAGTCTTGTGCCGACCAGGGCACTCGACAACCTCTGAGAAGGGGGAAGTAATGAGAGTGTTTCCAAGGATATTACTCGCCTTTGTATTGGCAGTCGTCCTGGCGTCACCCGGCGCCTTGATGGCTCAGCAACTTCCATTGCCAATGCAAAAAGCCATCCCACAGGGGATCACGACGGTCGAGTACGCTCAGCAGACACTCGTCTTTACGACTTCCGTTCCTCTGATCGCCAATTTTCAGTTCATAAGTGAAAACGAGATCGAAGTCCGCGTCCGAACCCGTTCATCCGGTCAGCAGGGGGGGAATGCGCCTGGCAATATCCTGCGGATTTGGTGGGAGGAGGGGGACGAGTTCATTTATGATGGCGAGCCTCCAGAAGAGGAATGGAGCGGAATCCTGCTCACGGAGGGCGGATTCACAGAAAAGTAAGGATTATTTACGAGCGTTAAATATTTTTACAGAGACAGTCGGAGGCTTTAGGCGGCCACTAATCGGCAGAAAACGTTTCCCATAACCCCTTCTTTGGTAGGACCTTAACGGCCCCGCATATTCGGCGGGGCCGCTTCCTTTGGCATAGTAATTGCGACGTAGTGTAACGTCGTTCCCTGGCTTGTTGCCTGGAATGGCTGTGTTCCGGTGAAAACAGGAACACAGGAAGAGGGAACACTCGGTGGCAACGAGAGGGTAATGCATCTGGCTACGCCAAGGCTCTATCGAAAAGGTCAGCAGGTGCTAAACCTGTCACCTTCCCCTGAGTGGCTTGTCAGGCCAGTGAATCATAGCCCTTGCCCTTAGCTTGATTCCGCTGGTGTATTGCCCTCTTAAACGCGAGGAGAGGCACGAGTTGCTGCGTGCCTCTTCTTGTGTTTGGGCTTTTCTCGATCTGGATTGGCGGTGAGGTGTGGGGCCGCCTCGATTCAGCCCCCCTGGGAGACTTCGTCTGGTGGCAGTTTTGGCTCGGTGAAAATCGTCTTTTCGCGCTCGCAGACGACCTGCCCCCGTTTTGAGCCCTTGAATCGGCGGACGTACTTTCGAAGTGTGTAGATCACGGGTACTAGCGAGGCGTGTCTCGCCTTCGAATGGTAGGCCGCGATCGATGCGGCCGTCTCCAGGATGGTCTCCGGTGGGTTTCCCGGAGCCCCTCGTGATTTGAGAACGACGTGCGATCCGGCAACCTGTTGTGCGTGCAGCCATACATCATCGGGGGCGGCCAACTGAAATGTGATCTCCTCGTTTTCCCGGTCGTTCCGCCCCACCAAAACAAACCACACCGAATCCAGATCTATGCGTCTGTAGGTTTTGGTGTCCCGGCCCGTCTTTGCCGCGGCGCCCGACCTGGGTTTCAGATGATGTCGCCCAATGGCGGCCTCGATCCGTTGGACGGCTTCGCTCAATGTTTTTTGCTTTTTGATTTCGAGGATATCGGACTCCAACCCTCGGATCTCTTCTTGTATCCTTTGAATCCGCTTCTCGATAGCAACGCGGCTTCTCTCGAGTTTTGTCGCCCGTTTGTATCGTTTTTCGATCTGCTCTTGGATCGGCAGGGCCGGGTCGAGTTTGATCGTTGTCACTGTACCCGGGCCATAGAGATCGGGAAGTTCCACTTGGGAAGCGCCGGCGGGAATCCTGGATTGAAACGCCGCGAGAGTGTTTGCCTCATTCCGCCACACGACAAACGAGTCGGCCTTCTCGAGGTTTGTGGCCAGTTTGGCGGCAAGCCGTCTGCGATTCTCGAGGTGCTTTCGCAAGGGGCTGGCGTGTCGGTCGATCATGTCCTCCTGGATCGAGGAGAGAATCCCTCTTCCGACGGATTCGCATGCGGGCACGGGATCCTCAAACGGCGGCGAGAGCAACGGGATATCCTTAAATGGTGGCTGGTCCAGCGGGCGTTCCGGGACCGGTGCGACCCCGCCGGCACGGCCATGCGCTACAAGACGGAAACGGCAGGCCCCCCGGAGGAGACAGTCTCTAAACTCGAGCAGGCCATCCCAATCGGTTCCCCCCCTGGGTTGCCCAAAGCACTCGAGCATCTCGGCGGTCAGACCGGGGACCATTTTGTCGAGGGGCTCCCGCGAACTCACAGCCCGCACGAGCGCCTCGGAGGATATCGTCACCAAACTCTCACGTGAGGGCGGCCAAAGCGCCGGCCTGGGCTTGCCGTTTTCGTGTGTGTCGAGCGATTCGATGATCGCCTCCGCCCCGAGGATACGCACCCTGGCCCGGCTTCCAAAGAGCTGGAGATCGAGATCGACACGGTCACGGCCCCTTCCAAGACCCAGCCGTATGACCCGATCCTCATCCACCTGTGCAAACTCGACGACCGGTGCCCCGTGGATCCGCTTGAACACCTCGTTGCCTACACCGGATATCGGATCGTGCGCTCCCAGATAGCAGTACGGGCCCGGGTTCGAAATTATCGCTACAAGAAACCGGGGGTCGGTGTCCCCCGCGAGTTCAATCGAGAGAATGGGCGGAAGATACCGGACAATTCCAACCCTCCTCCCTCGAATCAAGGGGGTGGTGGTTCGGACCAGTAGGTGGAGAAGCAAATGGTTCATCGGAAGCGTGGGTTAGCTGCGATAGAAATAAGTCATTATAATGCGAGGATTTACCCATTGACAGATGGGTGGTCTCCCTCTAATATAGGTCGTCTCGAAAGCCTGTCGTCGTTTATTCAAGGAGCGACACGTATGTTGGTCAGTATGACTGGGTTTGGCCAGGCGGATGTCTCCAGCCGGTCCGCAAGGGTATCAGTGGAGATTCGCACTGTCAACCACCGCTACTTCGACATTTCGAGCAAGCTCCCAAAGGCACTGCTCCATCGTGAACACGAAATAAAGGAAATGCTCAAGGAGAAAATCTCCCGTGGCAGGATATCAATTTCCGTCACCGCCGATACCGAGCTCCCAAAGTACAACGTCGCTATCAACGTTCCGCTCATGGAACAATACATCGACCAGCTCCGCAAGTTTGCCAAGAAACACGCCCTCGAGTCGGACATCGACATCGACACGCTGGCAACCCTGCCGGAAGTTTTCGAACTCGAGGAGAACGAAAACGACTCCGAAATACTGTGGCCCATGGTGAAGAAGGGGATCAAACAAGCGCTCACGGCATGCGTGAAGATGCGGGAAGATGAAGGAAAGGCACTGGAGTCGGATATCCGCGCTCGGATCACTCAAATCAACAAGGTGATAAAAAAAGTCGAAAAACGCGCACCCAAAGTAATGGCACACCACAGTGCCGCTCTCAAAGAACGCCTGAACAAGATAATGGAGGGGGCACGGGTGGATCGGGACCGGTGGATGACCGAGATTGCGCTTCTGGCTGACCGGCTCGATTTCACAGAGGAGACGACCCGGCTCAAGAGCCACATGTCGCAGTTCAAAGCGTGTCTGGATGAAGGCGGGCCGGTGTCGAAAAAGCTCACTTATCTGCTCCAGGAAATACACCGGGAGGGGACGACGATCGCATCGAAGGCCGCGGACGCCGAAGTCGTTGAGCACATGGTTTCGCTTAAAGAGGAAACGGAAAGGCTAAGAGAACAGATCCAGAATCTCGAGTAGCTTTGTCCGGCATCGCGGAAGGAGAACTCGCCAAAGCATTACCCTCGGGAGGGTGGTTGAGAAAGACAAAAGCATTTCCGATCGTTGTATCCGGCCCGTCGGGTGTTGGGAAAACCACACTGGTAGAGAAGCTTACCTTTGGGGATTCCTCGCTTCGACGGTCGGTTTCGGTGACGACCCGGCCGAAGCGGAACGGTGAAAAAGAAGGTGACTCCTACAACTTTGTAGATAAGGAGGAGTTCGAAAAGCTCAAGCAAGACAAGCTCGTCGAGTGGGCGGAGGTTCATGGTCATTTCTACGGAACCCCCAGGGATTTTGTCGAGGGCTCGCTCGAGAAGGGACTCGACGTGGTTCTCAACATCGACGTCCAGGGCGGGAACAGGGTAAAAAAAGCCTTTCCCGATGCCGTAATGATATTTATTTTACCACCGTCCTTCGAGGTGCTCGAGCAACGGATCAGACACCGAAACACCGATTTCGAAGGGGAGATAGAGCTTCGTCTGGCGAACGCACGCGAAGAGATAAAAGCACTCCGCCAATATGAGTACGCCGTCGTGAATGACGACCTCGATGAAGCGGTAAGTGCGATTCGCGCGATCATCGAGGCCGAACGCTCCCGGCGTGTCCGATACGATACGACCTTTATCGAGCAGTTTGGCAATGGTTCGTTTTGAGAGTTGACCGGTAGCTGCAAATAGCGAGTGGGAGAGATTTGATGAAAGAAATCGTGCTCATCGAAAAGTTGACGACAGTGATTCCAAACAAGTACGAGGCCGTGCGTGTGATCGCCAAGGAGGCAAGGCGGATCAACTCGCTGCTCATTCGCGGCGCGCAGGGGGAAGTGGACGAGAAACCAACCATGATGGCCCTCAGACGACTGCTGGAAAACAAGGTCAATTACAGGTTCGCCGAGGGAGAAACCCAACCGCCTGATTTCGAGGACGAGAGCGAATAATCAAGCTTTGGACGAGCGGCTGGCCTTCGGCATTTTCTATCCTTCTCTTTCCAACGAAGGCAAATGACAGGCGGGCTCGAGGGAAAACGAATACTCCTGGGCGTTACCGGTGGGATCGCCGCGTACAAGTCCGTTTACCTGTTGAGACTTCTCCGCAACGAGGGAGCGGCTGTCAAGGTCGTTATGACCGAGGCGGCTCGCGAATTCGTCACACCCCTCACGTTTGAAACCTTATCCGAAAACAAAGTACACACGCGCTTGTTCGGTGCCGAGGGTGAACCGGGTGACGAGTCTCCCGTCGAACACGTCGATCTGGCCAAGTGGCCGGATCTGGTCATTGTGGCTCCCACTACAGCCAATACCATCGCCAAATGTGCCGGCGGCGCTGCGGACGATTTGCTGAGCACGGTTATCTCGGCTTACGAGGGTCCCGTCGTGCTCGCGCCTGCCATGAACGATGCGATGTGGCGGAACAAGGCGACACAGGATAACCTCCGGCAACTCGGTGCCCGGGGATTTCGCGTCGTTCCGCCCGAATCAGGAGATCTTGCGTGCGGGTACGAGGCGGAGGGTAGAATGGCTGAGCCCGAGAAGATCATCGAACACGTGAAAACGGTCTGTAGTTCGGACTTCAGCAAACTCAGGGTGCTCGTCAGCGTGGGCGGCACCGAAGAAGACCTCGATCCGGTTCGCGTGATCACAAATCGGTCCTCGGGTAGAATGGGGTTTGCGCTGGCCGAAGCGGCGAGAAACAGGGGTGCCAGAGTCACCGTCGTCATGGGGCGGGTGTTCGTGCGGCCTCCGATTGGCGTCCGTTTGATCGAGACAAGGACGTCCGCCGAAATGTCAGAGGCGCTTAAAAAGGAATTTGTTGAAAGTGACGTTCTCATCATGGCCGCCGCCGTTTCGGACTATTCGGTGGCCTCGCCATCGGCGCAAAAGATAAAGGGCGACACGTGGACGGTCGAGCTTACCCGGACCGAAGATATCCTCGAATCGCTTGGCAAGATGAAAGGGAAGCGATTCATCATTGGGTTTGCCCTTGAAACGGAGAACATCAAGGCCAATACAGAGAAAAAGCTCGCCAAGAAAAAGTGTGATCTCATCGTCGTCAACAACCCGTTGGAAAAAGGCGCGGCGTTCGAACACGAAACCAACGCCGTGACCATCTACAACGCGGAAGGCGAAGTGCTGTCAACGGGTCTCAAGAGCAAACACGAAATCGCCGATATCATTCTCCAAACGGCTCGCACGGAGAAAGCATTCCAGAAAATCCTCGTGGAGGCACGCTAGGCCACCCGTCTTTGGTACCGCGGGGAACTCGAGAGAAGGAACCGACAGCTCCGGCGGTCGGCCCAAGAGATCGAATTCAACAGCGTCACTGCGCCGGGTTGCGGAGACCCCGGTCGCGCCAAGACGGAAGCAACGAAATGAAAGGTTTTCCCAAGAATTGTCCACAGGAAATCATTCCCGAGCTGATTTCTTACTTAAAAAGACTCGATCAAAAGGGTATAAAATCGCTGTACCTCGCACCGTCCCCGACATCGAGCAAAGACACGGACGTGGAGACGGTCGTCCCCGAGACGGGGATGGGATTTGAAAAAAAGACGGCGCCCGCCACCGATACCGAAAAAGACATGAAAACAACTCCGGCAAACGTTGCCAAACGTCTGGCTGAACTCGAATCGAAAGTGAAGACCTGCGATGAGTGCGCGCTTCACGGTGGGCGAACCAACGCGGTATTTGGCACGGGTGACCCCGAGACCCGTGTCATGTTTATTGGTGAAGGCCCGGGACGGGACGAAGATCAAAAGGGGGAGCCGTTTGTGGGAAGATCCGGTCAGCTCTTGACAAAAATATTGGCTGCGATCGATCTCCGACGCGAGGATGTGTATATAACGAACATCGTGAAATGTCGCCCGCCTCAGAATCGTGACCCCTTGGAAGAAGAGGTGCGTTGTTGCGAGAGGTACCTTGTTGCACAGATAGAGTTAATCAAGCCAAAACTGATCTGCGCCCTCGGACGGATCGCCGCACAGTGGCTGCTGGACACAAAAGAGCCGCTTGCGACGCTTCGTAGTACCGAGAATTCGTACTGCGGGATTCCTGTGCTTGTTACCTACCATCCGGCTGCCCTGCTGAGAAACCCGGGACTGAAAAAGGGGGCGTGGGAGGACTTCAAGAAGCTCAGATCGATTATATCGGATGAGTAGAGTCGATTTTTCTTGTGCGGAAGCACACACCGTCTCAGCCGGTTTGACCGTTGGTTGGCGGCCGTGCGCTTCACATGAATTGGCTATTTGGGCGGTTACGGTTGTCAAAACCAGATTGGGAGGTTGATGTGGCAGATCGTTCACCAACTGACAGAACGGACAAGATTCCCCCTCATTCGATCGAAGCAGAAATGGCGGTGATCGGTGCCGTACTGATCGATAACTCCACGTATTCGGTCATCACCGAGCACCTCTCGCAAGAGACTTTCTACAAACAGGCCCATCAAAAGATCTTTCAGGCGATGGAGACCTTGAGCAATAGAGGCGAGGCGATAGATGTCGTCACGCTGTCCGAAGAGCTCAAACGTCTTGGTGAATACCAGGCTGTTGGCGGCCCTACGTACCTCACGAAGATATTGGACAGCGTTCATACTGCGGCGAACGCCGAGTATTACGCTCAAGAAGTTTTCGACAAATTCCTTCTTCGGAAACTCATAAGCATCTCCGGTGACATTTCGACACAAGCGTTGCTGGGAAGAGAAAGCGCGAGAATAGTGCTCGATGAGGCCGAGCGGATGATCTTCGAGGTGACCGAACGCGGCATCCGAAAAGGGTTCGAGCCCATCGGCAAGATCATCAAAGACCGTTTTGGGAACCTCGAGGAGCTCTCCGAGCGCGGCGGAATATCGGGTCTTCCGTCTCCGTTCGACGAACTCGATGCGTACACCTCGGGGTTTCAGAACGCAGAGCTCGTTATTGTTGCCGGCCGGCCGTCGATGGGCAAAACGAGTTTCGCGCTAAACATCGCTCAACATCTGGCGATCAAAGAGAAGATGCCCGTCGGGATGTTCAGTCTCGAGATGTCCTCCGAGCAGCTCGTGATGCGGCTTCTCTGCAGTGAGGCACGGGTCGACTCGCACAGGCTGCGAGGCGGATATATCAAGAGTTCGGAGTTCGCGGAACTCGCGATAGTAGCCGGTTATCTGAGCGAGGCGCCGCTTTATATCGACGACTCGGCGGGGGTGACGATGATGGAGCTCAGGGCCAAGGCGAGACGGCTCAAGGCGGAGGTCAACGTGGGTTGTGTTCTCATCGACTATCTGCAGCTCATAACCGTTCGCGAGTACGCCGAAAACCGCCAGCAACAGATCTCGATGATATCCAGAAACCTCAAAAACCTGGCCAAGGAGCTCGATATTCCCGTGATCTGTCTCTCTCAGCTGTCCCGTGCCGTGGAGTCACGGGGTGGCGATCGGCGGCCGATGCTTTCCGATCTACGTGAGAGCGGTGCCATCGAGCAGGATGCAGACACCGTGCTTATGCTGTACAGACCGGAGTTTTACGAAGGAGAAGAATCGGAAAACGCCGGCGTCGCCGAAGTGATCATCGCCAAACAGCGAAACGGACCGACAGGCACGGTCAGACTCGCGTTTCTAAAAGAGTACACCCGCTTCGAAAGGCTTGCGCGCGAGTAGGTCGGACAGGGTACACACGTCGTATCTGGGATTTCGAACATGCCAAAAACGATCGCCCTTATTATGGCCGCGGGAACCGGAGAGCGGTTCGAGGGAAGCGTACCCAAAAAGTTCTACACGCTTCTCGGCCGTCCCATGATCGTGTGGGCCACCGAGTGTTTCGCCGCGCACGCCGCCATCGATTCGATAACGATCGTGGCTGCGCCGGGGGAAGAGGAACGCGTGGGCGAGATAGTCGAAACACACAGACTCCACAAAGTCGATCGAATCGTACCGGGGGGCCAAACGCGGCAGGAATCGGTTTGGCTGGGGCTGGAAACGTTCGATTCGTTTGCCGAGACCGTCTTGGTGCACGACGCCGCCAGACCGTGTCTGACACACGCGCTTGTCGATCGAGTTCTGGATGCACTAAAAAGAGACGAAGCCGTTGTGCCCGCGTGGCCGGTGGTGGACACGCTCGTTCGGGAGGAAGGGGAAGCGGTCGACGCAGTTCTCGACCGCGTGCACATCTCCGGTGTTCAAACACCGCAGGGATTCAGGACGAGCTTGCTGGTTAGAGCACACCGCAAAGCCAGGGCACGGGGTTTCTCATCAAGCGACGATGGCTCGCTCGTGTTCGCACTCGGCGAAAACGTTCGCACGATCCCGGGCGAGCGCACAAATATCAAGGTCACGTTCGTTGAGGACGCCGTGATAGCGGAAGCAATCCTGGAAAAACTAAAACGTTGACGATTCACAGTGGCCGCAGTCGACTCTAGGTGGGGATGCTTGGCGTTTTGCAGCGACTTTTATCAGGAGCGGCAAAACGCCAAGCATCCCCAAGCGCTGACGTGAAGTAAGGATGGACAACTTTTTGCAGAGACCTTTATCGGGAACGGCAAAAAGCTGTCCATCCCCAAGTCTAAACCGCTACACGACGGAGATAACATAAGGGAGAACCGAAATGTATCGGACCGGTATCGGCTGGGATGTTCATTCCCTCGTTGAGGGCCGAGAGCTTTGGCTGGGTGGCGTCCAATTCAAGGGTGCCGAGAAAGGACTCGAAGGGCATTCCGATGCAGACGTTGTCTGTCACGCGATCTGTGATGCGTTGCTAGGCGCTCTTGCGCTGGGTGACATAGGTGAGCACTTTCCCGACACCGATCCCAAATACAAAGATTTTCCAGGTACGGAGTTCCTGAAGGGCGTTCGAGACATGGTAACGCAGCACGGATATCGCATCGCAAATGTCGATTGTGTTGTCATGAGTGATGCGGTGCGGCTTGGAAATCGCAAGAAAGAGATGCAGACGGCCATCGCTTCTCACCTTGGGATCGAATCTGGACGCGTAGGTGTCAAAGCGACGACATGGGAGGGTCACGGTGCAGTGGGACGCGGTGAGGTAATTGCCGCGCAGGCAGTGGTCGCCGTGACGAAGACTGGTGGTTGATCCGTATGGCGAAGAACGGCCTCAGAGTTCGATTTGCCCCAAGCCCCACGGGGTATCTTCACGTGGGTGGCGCCCGCACGGCGATTTTCAACTGGCTCTTTGCGCGACACAATCGTGGGACGTTTGTTCTTCGCATCGAGGACACCGATGTCGAGCGGAGCACCAGAGAAAGCGAGAACTCGCTCGTGGAAGATCTCCGTTGGTTGGGAGTGGACTGGGACGAAGGACCGGACGTCGGCGGACCCCGGGGCCCGTATCGACAGTCGGATCGATTGGAGATGTACCGCCGCGAGGCCGAGACCATGGTTGAAGCAGGGGTTGCGTATCCGTGTTTTTGCACGGATGACGTTCTCGAGGCAAAGCGCAAACAAGCGATCGACAGCGGACAGTCTCCGCACTACGACGGCACATGCCGATCGCTCACGCCGGGCGAGGTCGCAGCAAACCGTAAAGCCGAAGTACCCGAAGTCATCCGCTTCAGAGTGCCCGATGGTGTCGTCGGTTTTCGTGATCTCATACGGGAGTCGATAGAGCTCCCCACCGACATGGTCGGTGATTTCGTGTTGCTCCGCTCGAACGGGAATCCCACATACAACTTCGCCGCCGCGCTCGACGACCATGCGATGGGAATCACACAGGTGTTGCGTGGGGAAGAGCATTTACCAAATACGCTGAGGCAGATCCTGATCTATGAGGCGCTCGATTTGCCAATTCCGCAGTTTGGACATCTGCCGCTGATTCTTGCAGAGGACAAATCCAAGCTTAGCAAGCGGCATGGCGCCAGTTCGGTTGGCGAGTTGAGGGCGATGGGATGTCTTGCCGGAGCGGTTTTCAATTACCTTGTTCTTCTCGGGTGGTCTCATCCCGAAGAGAAGGAGATCCTCGCGGTCGGTGAACTCATCGAGCACTTCACTTTGGATCGGATCTCAAAGAGCGCCGCGGTGTACGATAGGGGAAAGCTTCGGTGGATGAATGGTCAGTACATCAGACGGACACCGGTCGATGAGTTGTTTGAGACGGCGGATGGGTTTTTCCCAACAGAAATCCGCGAAACATATGATACGAGAGCGAGACGGCGGATGCTCGAATTGCTCCACGAAAAGATCGACACGCTCGACGATTTGAACGAGAAATCGATCCCTTTCCTCAATCCACCGCGGCTCGATGACGAGGCCAAAGCGGTTTTGCAGACACGAGAAGCGCGCGATGTGATAACGGCGTTGGAGACGGCGCTCGAGCAATCTGCCGGGGAGATCACTGCGGAGGAGTTCAAATCAGCGATGAAACGCATCGGAAAAACAACGGGGCAAAAGGGAAAGGCGCTCTTTTTCCCAATCCGGGCGGCGTTGACCGGATCGGTCCACGGTCCGGACCTCGCGGGAGTCGCAGAACTCAAGGGTCGAAAGACGCTGTTGGATCTCCTGAGGCATGCGAGAGAACGGGATAGTTCTGGTTAGGCGGACAATGATTGTATGAACTCGAGAACATGATCTCGGGAAGCGGGCAGCCGATCAAAGACGAATCGTTCAATATCCCGACGGGTGTCGGGTTGCAGATAAAGAGGTGATCGATGAACAAGCGCAAAATCGGGGCCACGGTCCGATTGATCCTGGCGATCGGGTGCTTCGTCATGGCGGTGCTGTCATTCCTCGGGGTGGGGACGACGGATGAGCCAAACGGGAGGTGGATTTTCGGGCTTTTATGGACGGGTGTCGGTATATTGTGGATATTGCGGATTATGATGTCAAAAGAGAAGGATCGGTCACGGGACCGTGCGGACGGGCGTGAAGCTTGATCCGTCAAAATATCACGGAAGGGGTTGAACCGAGATGACGGACGATACAAAACAGACGGAGGCAATCGACAGAGATGCCCGAAGGTGGGCGACAATCTGTCACCTCGTGGCTCTCGTCGGACTATTGGGTAATGGAATCGGTTTTCTACTGGGCCCGTTGGTGGTATGGCTACTCAAGCGGGAAGACCACCCGTTTATCGATGAACAAGGCAAGGAGGCCGTCAACTTTCAGATCACGGTATTTATCGCTTTTGTCATAAGTGTTCTTCTGGCTTTGGTGATCATCGGGTTTGGGTTGCTCTTGATCGTGCTGCTGGCGGCGGTGGTTTTCCCGATCATCGGCGCCATCAAAGCGAACGAAGGAGAACACTTCAAATATCCGGTTTCGATAAGGTTCATCAAGTAGACGATAACGAACAAAACGATTCGGGACCCGACAGAATACGAAGGAGTTTAACGATCATGCCGATTACCAGAAAACTCAACATCATGCTGGTCGTCGGGGGGGACTCGGCGGAGAGAGACGTTTCGCTCGACAGTGGAAAGAGCATCTACGAGGCGCTCCGCGAGTGCGGTCATCGTGTCGTCGTGACCGATCCCCTACATCCCGAGATCAAACCGACGGAGGACCCGGGGCCCTTTTTCGATGACGCGCGGATTACCGGTGAGCCACCACGCATGGGTCCCGAGCGATTTGTTGCCCGAAAAAACTTCACGTCCGTGCTCAACGAGTTCGAACTGCTCGGGTGCGACATCGTATTCAATGCCCTTCACGGTGGCGCGGGCGAAGACGGCACGTTTCAGGCTGTTCTCGACTATCTCGGTATTCCCTACACGGGAAGCGGTGCGCGCGCGTCGATGCTTGCGATGAACAAGCGTCTCGCAAAACGTATCGTCTCGCACGATGGCGTTCCGGTCGCAAAGCAGCTCTATGTCGAACCACCAAAGCACAACCTCCCTGACATCCAACGCCGCGTGATGAAAACCCCCTCGCTCCCCGCGGTTGTCAAGCCAAACCAGGAGGGATCGAGCGTCGGTGTGACAATCGTCCGGACAAAGGAGGAACTCGCGGCGGCCATCGAAGAGGCCGCTTCGTTTGGCGGACCTTATCTAATCGAAGAGTACATTGAAGGCTCAGAAGTCACTGCGGCAAAGCTCGACGGTGTCGAACTCCCCTTACTCGAGATTCGTCCCAAAACGGGTTTTTATGACTACCGGAACAAATACACCTCAGGGGCGTGCGAATACCTCGTGCCGGCGCCGCTCGAAGAAACGGTCACTGACGCGATCGCGCGGTCTGCCAACGCGGCGTACCAGGCCCTGGGCTGTAGCGGATACGGGCGAGTCGACCTTCGTCTTTCACCCGAGGGGAATCACTACTTCCTCGAGGTGAACACGCTTCCCGGTATGACCTCCATTAGTCTTGTTCCAAAAGCGGCAAAGTCGGTGGGAATCGAATTTCCGGAACTCGTGGATCGTATTTTGCATTTGGCGATGCCGCTCGAGAGGCTATAATTAGGCGCCACAACGGCGGGATGCTTTGAATGGGTCGTGGCGGGTAGCTGAATCATAAAGCGAAAACAGAAGAACCCGGGGGATCAGATGTCACTCAGAGTCTACGATACGCAACGAGCGAAAAAGCTCGAATTCCAACCCGTGCACGAGGGCAAGGTCGGGGTCTATTTCTGTGGGATGACCGTTCAGGACAAGCCGCACATGGGTCATATGCTTGCGTTTGTTGCGGGTGATATGATCCGCCGGTATCTGGAGTACAAAGGCTACGATGTTACGTTCATACAGAACTTCACCGATATAGACGACAAAATCATCGACAAGGCCAACGAAGAAGGCGTCGACTATACAGAGGTTGCCGAGAGAAACATCAAGGCGTACTTTGACGCGGCCAACGCATTGCACATCCGACCGGCAACACTCTATCCAAAAGCGACGGAGCACATACAGGAGATCATCGATCTCATTGCGACGCTCGTCGAGAAGGGGCACGCGTACGAAGCCGGTGGCGATGTTTATTTCCGCGTGCGGACGTTCGATGACTACGGGAAACTGTCCAAACGGAAGGTCGACGACCTTATGGCCGGCGCACGAATCGCCGTTGGCGAGCACAAAGACGATCCCCTGGATTTCGCATTGTGGAAAGGGGCCAAACCCGATGAACCGTGGTGGGACAGCCCCTGGGGACGTGGTCGACCGGGTTGGCACATCGAGTGTTCCGCAATGTCGATGAAATACCTCGGCGAAACACTAGACTTCCACGGTGGCGGCGAGGATCTCATTTTTCCCCATCATGAAAATGAACTTGCCCAATCCGAGGCTGCAACCGGTCACCCGTTCGTACACTTCTGGCTTCACAACGGACTGTTGAATCTCAAGGGCGAGAAGATGTCCAAATCGACGGGTCACTTTTTCGCCATGGAAGACGTGCTCGGAGAATTCAGCGGTGAGGTCGTTCGATTCTATCTTCTTTCCGCTCACTTTCGCAAACCCAGCGAGTATTCACGCGAACGGCTGGAGGAGGCGAAGCGTGGATACGAACGGCTCAGGTTGGCCTGCCTCTCGATAGATGACCACCTGCAGCGCCTTGGCGAGGCGCCCGGTGTTTCGAGCGCCGCGGGGAAGACTCTGAGAAAGGCGATG
>CP070677.1:2508139-2517467 GCA_020352495.1 Candidatus Latescibacterota bacterium | reverse complement strand
GTAACCTGTGACCGTGGCGGCGAGCCGGGCGCTCATTGCGTCGTCCTTGTTGATACCGGATTTCAACATTACGATCGGCGACTGGTCGTGGCTCCACGTCCCGTTGACCGTGAGCGAATCCCCCTCGTGATTGATACATAAGTGATCGATCGCATAACCATCCCCGGAAAAACGCCCGTCCAACACCAGACGGTCGAAAAGGAGACTGTCGATCACACCGTTGGCAAGATCGATGAAAAGCTCGATCTTTGGATTGTCCAGATTTTCGGAAAATCGCGCTTGATACGCACCCACCCCCTCTACCCGGATCGGCGCGCCCACCGTCGTCGCCAACAGCGCGAGATCGAGGTTGTTTCCCCAGGTATATAGATCGCACCATCGTTGGTCGGTCGAGTAACTCCCGACCACACCCACCTCGTGCCCGTTGGATTCCAGAATCAGCGTGTCGATGAACGTCGACGCGTCGGTTAACTTCACTGTCGAGGGCTCTCTGTTTTTCCACGTCGATTGCGGCATGTCGATGGCGAGATGTTTGAGATGAATCGTGGTTTCCAATTCCCCAGGTTCCACCTCGAAGTCCGTCGTGATAAACGTGTCGCCAAGAGAAAAACTAAAATCGCGAACGGCGATGGCGCCGGGGGCGGCTTCGAAACGGATGTGAGGATCCGAGAAAGCCCGGCCAAGAATATCGAGGTGCCGACCTTCGACATCTACCCTCGCGCTCACATCCTCGCTCCTGATGTTTCGTGCTTCGGCGTGGACGGTACCCGTGTCGATTCGTGCGCCGACGTAGTCCAGATCGTGCCACGATCCGTTGAGATTCAACTGGAGCCGATCGATGGGGCCGACCAATTTGCCCGCGAGATCAACCGACCCCCCAACGAGGGGAAGCGATAGATACGTCATTAGGTAGTCGAGATCGCTCCCTTTGAGGTTCAATATGAGATCGACATTGTCTTTCTTATCGAGGGTCCCGAACCCGTCCAGAACAAAACCGGGACGCGAAAGGGTCAACGAGCGGACACTGAGCCCGGTCTGTCGGTTCCAATTGGCGTTGAAGCGAATGGCTTCGCTCTCGAAATCACTTATCGTCGATCGCGTCAAATCCGTTCGGATCTCGTATGACTTTGTCACGCCGTCGTGGTCGAGATAAACGGACCCGTTGAGATCGGTAGTCGGAATTCCGCGATCGGGTAGAAACCCGTGTGAGATATCGAGACCTTCGCACTCACCTTCAAACGTGTATCCACCGGTGTCTCGCGCGTAGACCAGGTCACCGGCAAGCCGTGTGCCAAACACCTGACCCCGGATTGTTGAGAAATGCACGCGCTGTGGAGTCACGATGCCCTCGAACGAAAGTCCGCTAAACACAAGCCCAAGGCCCCGGCCGGTAAGACTTCCCCTTATGTCGAGCGAGTCGGGGACACCCTCGACTACGACACTCCCGCCTACCTCGCCCGATTCATTGATGAGCCCCAACGACGACAACTCATCCAGATTCAAAGGATTGAAGACCCCCTGAACATGTTGAAAGCGTTCGTTTTCGTATCTGCCGCTCAACATGACAAACGATTCGTCGAGCCGGAAAACGAGATTGCTAACGGCAATGGTCCCCGGCCCAAATTCCACCTCTGCTTGTAACGATTGGACTTGAGTGCCCGTTTCGACCACTCGAGCTGTGCCGTGATTGACTTCGACTTCGCCCGTGCCCTCGACAAAACGCAATGATCCGCTCAGATCCAGATTTTCCACCGTGTAGGTCGTCTCGGCGGTCTCCACGGCAAACTGAAGGTCCTGGATCGAAAACCTCTCCACCTCGACATGCGGCGTAATGGCTTGTTCCTCCCCCTCACCGTATTCGGCCGGAATTGGAAGTATCGGTTTCCCCTCTTCATCGTTCCACACAGAGATCCTCGCACCTTCGATCCCGAGGTAACTCACCATCATTCTCAGTTTGAGAACCTCGAGGAGATCGTAGTCGACGTCTATTCGGTCTGCCGCAAAGACCTTTAGCGACCGATCCTCGCCTTCGTAGCGAATCACCGGTTTGGCCAGAGACACGTGACCCACCAGGTCCCCCGATATCTTGCCGCAGGAGAAGCTAAAAGGCGTGTCCCGAAAATAATGATCATTGACGTATTTGCTAAGCTGATACGAAAGGATTCCACTGCGTTGAAACACAACGACCGCAATAACCACGGTGAGCAAAATCGCCAACGCAAAGGTGAGCCCTCGGCGGAGTCTTATTCTTCTCTTTTTCTTGTCCATGTCGCTAAACTAGAAAATCTGTCCCAGACTCAGGTGGAGACGATATCGATCCGTCGACTCATCCCGTTTGATGGGAAACCCCATGTCCAACCGGATCGGCCCGACGGGGGTGTTGTAACGAATCCCAAATCCGACACTGTAGCGAAAATCTTTCTCTGCGACCTCTTCTCTATCGGCAAACGGTCGAAAATCGCGGAGATCCACGCTTTCGATGTCCCGCCATGAGTTCCCGCCGTCAAAGAACGTCGCCGCGGAGAACCGGAACCGCGAGAGCAGGGGGAGCGGGAAACGGAGCTCCGCATTGGTCACTAGGAGAAACTCCCCACCGACGGCGGTTTCCTCCAGCTCACCCGTCGACGTCTCGATCTCCTCGGTCGGTCCAAGGCTGTTTTCCCTATACCCCCTCACGGAGTTCCCACCCCCTGTAAAATAACGGTTCTCCACGGGGACGCCTCGTTCTTTTGACGACCCGTACGCATCGGCGTACCCGACGCGTCCCCGGATCGCAAACGTCGTACTCCGACCAATGCCCCAATATTTCTGCAACGCCGTATTGGCGGTGTAGAAATCGTTTTCGCCACCCAGAATCCCGCCGGCGATCTCCAGCCGCAAATCGCGGTAGCCGCCACGGTGGGGATCGAGGATAAAGTCGCGTGTGTCGTGGCTGATCGTCGAGGCGATGAGTCTCGTGGTTGATTTCTCGGCCCCAACATCGGGCACCTCACGTTTGATTCTCGCATCGGAAAGACGTAGCACCACATCGGTCCGAGGGCTGAGATGTCTCACTCCCCCTACTGCGAAGCCCCGGCTCCGAACCACGATGGGCTCCACGGTTGCGTCCTTCTCGAGAAACGCGTTGAACCCCAAGAACACCTTGGTCCCCAAAAAATGCCGCTGGCCAAACTCGAGATCATACCTGTAGAACTTCACCCGCGGGTCAAACGACTCGAAATCGAATTCTCCTCCCTCGAAGATGCCGACCGAGTACTCCGCTTTCAGCCCAAGGCGTCGCCCCGTTCCAAACAGATTTCGATCCCCCCATTCGCCGATTACACGACTTCCCAGCACGTTGCCAACGCCAAATCCGAACTCGAAATACGCTGATTTCCTTTCTCTTACCCGAACGACGATGTCCACCGTCTGGGACTCTATATCGAGGTCCTCGGGGATGATCTCCGCCTCTGTGAACAGCCCCGTCTCAAAAAGGTTCCTTTGGGTCTCGACGGCCTTGGCAAGCCGGAACGCCTCTCCCTGCTTGAATACCAGCTCCTTCTCGACGATGAAATCCTTTGTGAGCCGGTTGCCACGGATCTCGATGTCTCGGATCTTGATCACTGGCCCCGGCGTGATGCGATAAAAAACGGCGACCCGTTTTCCTTCGACGGACACCGAGTCGTCGACTTCAACGGCGAGGAGACCTTTTTCGAAGTGCTTTCGTTTTATCGTATATACGTCAGTGTTTATGAGCGAGGGGTTGAACGGGACACCCGGTCTCATGTGTAGACCTTTGGCCAATTCTTGCGCTCGTAGGACGCCTCCCGTTTCGAAATCGACCCGTTCCACCCGCGTGGGTTCACCCTCTTCCACACTAATAATAATGTCGGCAAACGCCTGATCCTCGAGGATTCGAAGCTTTTCCAGCTCCACCCGTGCCTCCAAAAACCCGTTTGAATGATAGAAGGCTTCAAGACCGGCAATATCTCTTCGAAGTACCTCGCGATTCACCCGCGGTTTTTTGAATACGGCGAAAAACGAGGGCTCTTTGGTAGTCATCAGCTGTTTGAGATCTTTGTCGGTGAAGGATTCGTTCCCATTTATGACGATCCGGCTTATGAACGGTTCTTTTCTTTTTGACGAAACATCTACCTCTTGGGCGGAAACTAGCTCGGGCAACGTGAGTAACAAAGAGAGGATTGCAATCGCGCACACCCATGGAGTAGTATCAGTCCGGAGTGCCGTTTTGTCGGCGACCACTTTTCTCGTCGAAACTCGGATTGCTAACATGAATTCGTTGACCTGTCGTGCGTTTTCCGTACTTTCCCGGCTTCCCTTGGGAAAAATCTGTCTAATTCTCGTCCTCGTCTTCGTGTCATCCTACTGCACTACCAGCGAGAAGCAAACGGAGATTCTGGAGTTATCCGAGGACGAAGCCTATTTGGTAGACGCGTATGTCAGAATCATCGAAGCTCGGGATCAATACTCTGTAAGTCGTGTAAAATCAGACAGTTTGTTCGCAGCCATCGATTCTACGATGGATACACTTCGCATTGCAAATACGATCCAGGCGCTCAATACGGACCCGGACCGTTGGGTGTTCGTCTATCAAAATATCGAGCGAAAATTGAGGGCCGCCGCTCGCGCCCGAGCAGCGGAATCAGAAAAGAGTCGGTGAGGATCCTGTGCACCGGCTGAGGTCGATGACGACTACGAACACCATCAACAAAATCAACAACACGAACCCCGCCTGCGTCAGAAGTTCCCTCAGCCTCCGATTGACACGCCGCCGCGCGACACCCTCATAGAAGAACAGCGTCAGGTGACCACCGTCAAAAGGAAGGATTGGCAGCAGATTGAAAATACAGAGATTGATACTAAAAAACGCCAGAAAATAAATTAGGTAATTGAACCCCCATCGAGCCATATCCCCGGCCATTTGGGTAATGAGAATTGGACCCCCAAGCGCATCCACGCCGGCCCGACCCGTGAGCAGCAACCTCAGGAACAAGACTATCTCCTTGATCATCCGATTGGAGGACTCGAAACCCATCACGGCTGCACGGTGCAACGGGACCCGCTCGGTCTCGTAGTGAGGTCCCACGCCGATCTGGCCGACAATTTCAAACTCGGTCCTGGACCCCTCTTTGAGTACCTTTTTTGGAACCGGGGTTACGGAATCGACATGCTCAACTTCGTTTTGTGACCAGCGTATCTCCAGGGGAACATTTGGGTTGGCGTGGATGATCCGTTCGATGTCATAGAAACTCGAAACGAGTGTGTCGTTGATCGCATCGATCGTCGCACCGGGACGGATCCCGACCTCGTACGCCGGGCCATCCCGTTTGACCTGACCGATCAAGGACGCGATATGGGGGAGGAACCCGATTTCTATCCGGTTATCTTCGATCCTACATTTGAAATCGATATCGAGCCGCTCAACGCCGCGCTTGATGTGGAAGGGTATCACGTTGTCCTTTTCGACGCTAATAACGTCGACTATGTCACCCCAACTCGCGACTTCCGTCCCCGCGATCTCGAGAATCTCGTCGCCAACCATCAGACCGACTGAATCCGCGGGAGAACCGGCGGTAACCTGTCCGATCGTAGCCGTCTCGGGAAGCAATCGCAGTCCCTGAATCGCGAACATCGCCACATAGATGAGAACCGCTAGGACATAATTGAAAAACGGCCCCGCAAAGACCACCGCACTTCGGATGAGAGGGCGCTTGTTTATGAAATAACGATCGGGATCGATTTCGCTGTCGGGAATCTCGTCCGTCTTTTGTTCTTTGGGTTCCTCGGCTTTGTCGCCACCCTGCTCGATGTCAGTTTCCGATTCGCCGGCGAATTTGACGTAGCCGCCAAAAGGAAGAGCCGAGATCGCGTAGACCGTCTCGCCGATTCTTTTTTTGATCAACTTCCGTCCGAAACCGACGGAAAACACCTTCACGAAAATCCCCAACTTTTTGGCCACGATAAAATGCCCAAACTCGTGGACGATGATCACAATGCTCAATATGAATACGCCTGCAAGAATTGTAATTAGCATGTCTGTCTTTCTTGTTGTACGACGTTGTCCTCGCTGGCTCGCTCCGGTGCGCGCCTCCGAACGAGAACACCTGTCATACCATTTTTACAAACCGAATTCCTCTTTAATATACGCCCTTGTTGCCCGATCCGCCTCAAGCACATCTTCAAACGAGCGTATCTCGCTGGGGGGGATGTGGTTTACGGCGGTCTCAATGATCTCGTAGATCTTCGAAAATGGGATCTTACTTGCAAGAAAAGCGCCAACCGCGATCTCGTTCGCCGAGTTGAGAATAGCCGGGACGTTTCCGCCGTTTTCCGCGGCCCGAAGAGCGAGTGAAAGGCACGGGTACCGTCGTTCGTCCACACGCGTGAGGGTGAGTTCCGGAAAATCGGTGACCACACTGGGGGCCAGATCGGTCGCGACCCGGTCGGGGTACGTGAGGGCGTAGAGCACCGGCAGTCTCATGTCGGGAAACCCCATCTGCGCCAATATCGAGTTGTCCTTGAACTCGACGAGACAGTGAATGATCGATTGAGGATGAATCACCACTTCGATCGTCTCGAGGGGCAAGTCGAAAAGCCAATGGGCCTCGATCACTTCGAACCCTTTGTTGAGCAGTGTGGCGCTATCCACCGTGATCTTGTTACCCATATTCCACGTCGGATGGTCAAGCACATCTTCGACCCGCACATCGGACATTTCTTCGGGTGCCCGATCCCGAAGCGCTCCACCCGACGCGGTCAAATACACTTTTTTCACGTCCGCCGTTTGGGAGCCTTTGAGACATTGGCTTATCGCCACGTGCTCGCTGTCAATGGGGATCACCGGCGCACCGGAGCGTTTGGAGGCGTTGATCACCAATTCCCCACCCGTCACGATCGCTTCCTTGTTGGCGAGCGCCACCGGAACGCCGATCTCCAGCGCCGCCAGTGTCGGCTTTAGCCCAACAAATCCGACAAGACAGTTCACGAGTAGATCGGGTTTTGTTTCCTCGATCAGCCGCACGAATGGTTCCCGTCCGTCCGAAACGCTGCGCGAGGCCAACTCCGGATTGTCCTCGACAACGCGGCGGTGGGCGGCTGCGTCCTGTACGACGAATTTGGCCCCTGGGTGTGCCGCGCACTGCTCCCGCAAGAGCGAAGTCCTCGATCGCGCTGCCAATCCCACGATCTCGAAATGTTCCGTGTAGTGCGACACCACGTCCAAAACACTTCGCCCTACGGAGCCCGTCGAACCCAACACAACAATTCGCTTGGTCATTTTCGCCTGTCCACTTCCCAATCTCACTTGAACACAACAAATTTGATGAAGTAGTAAATTATCGGTGACGTAAAGAGCAAACTGTCAAAACGATCGAGTATTCCACCATGCCCGGGGATCATCTCCGATGCGTCTTTTGTCTCGACGTCGCGTTTGATCAACGACTCGAAGAGATCACCGAGTTGACCCAGCACACCCGCGAGAAATCCCAGCGTGAGAGCCTGCCATAGCCCGAGGTAGTCCGCAAACGTCTCCTTGGCAACAAGCGCGGCACCGATCGAGAACATGAGCCCTCCAATCGATCCCTCTTTCGTTTTTTTCTTCGAGATTCTTGGAATCAAGGGGCGTTTCCCCACCGCCGACCCAACGATGTACGCCCCCGTGTCCCCAGCCCACGTTACGATGAAGGCGAGAAACACGAATGAGCTTCCCATGCCGTAGTCGAGATTAATGGCAAGAGGAAACTCACGGAGCATGATCAAGTGGGAACCAAGAAACCCAATATAGATGACACCGAGAACCGTGATCGCGATGTGGTTGACGGCCATCTTGGTCTCTTTTCTCGTCAACTCCAAACACATGAGTGTCACCAGCACAAGGGTCAAAAACAGGTTTGCGTAGACGCCGTTTCTGAAGAACACGTACCAGGACAGAACGAGGCTGCACAAAATCCCGATCATCTTGTACGGCCGGATTCCTTTGGCCTCCATCATCCGGTAAAATTCCCACATCCCGACAAAGATCACCGCATCGATCAGCAGCAAGAAATGATACCCACCCGTATTGGTAATGATGATAAAACACGGGATGAAAACCACCGACGCGGCCACCCGTAGAAAGATGGACGAGTTGAGAAAGGTTTTGCGGACCGAGTTGCTCTGGTGGCGATTCATATCGATTCGCTCAAAGCCCGTATCTTCTCTCCCGTTTTTGGTAGGCCTCGATGCTTTCAATGAGTTCTCTCTCCCGAAAATCGGGCCAGAGCACGTCGGTGACAAGTATCTCTGAGTACGCGATCTGCCACAACATGAAGTTGGACACCCTCAACTCACCGCTCGTCCGGACGAGGAGATCAGGATCGGGCAACGCGGGGTCGTAAAGAAAGCGTCTGAAAACAGCGTCATC
This sequence comes from Candidatus Latescibacterota bacterium, assembly GCA_020352495.1. Taxonomy (GTDB): domain Bacteria; phylum Krumholzibacteriota; class Krumholzibacteriia; order WVZY01; family WVZY01. Next base: position 2,509,066 of record CP070677.1, on the reverse strand, counting down.
GATATCCTCTACCGCGATCGCTCCCTGTCGCACGTTTTCGGCAAGTCGCCGCGACGCATCAACGATTTCTGCACGTCCCCCGTAGCTCAGGGCCAACGTCAATACGAGACGATCGTTCTTCTCCAGCCTCGCCATCGTTTGTTCGAGAGCCTTCTTGGTTGCAGGCGGAAGCATGTCCAAACGGCCCATTGCACGGAGCCGGACTCCGTTTTGGTCGAGCTCGTCGGATTCCTTTTTGAGGACTTCTTCGAGCAATACCATCAACCCCTGAACTTCTTCGGCAGGACGCTGCCAGTTCTCCAACGAAAACGTGTACAGCGTGAGGTAGGAAATTCCTATCTCGGCGCAGGCACGCACGACGGCACGTACCGAGTCTCTTCCGACACGGTGGCCTTCGAGACGAGGGAGATTTCGCTTCTGCGCCCACCGACCGTTGCCATCCATGATAATCGCGATGTGGTCGGGAAGATTCTCGGAGTTCCTGAGTTGCTGGGTTCGTTTTTCTATGTCGTTTTGCATTCGGCCTGCCAAAGAGGTGTTGCGTCGTGACACACGAGAGCGCCTTTGCGGGGAACGTGCCCCGCTGTTCATATCTCCATTATCTCTTTCTCTTTGGCGGATATCACCTCATCAACCTGCTCCACATACTTGTCGGTGGCCTTTTGTACTTCGTCCTGCCGTGTGTGCATCTCATCTTCGGACATCTTGTGTTCTCTCTCCAGTTTCTTGTACTTCTCGTTGGCGTCCCGCCTGATGTTCCGAAGCGCGACACGTGCCTCCTCGGCGCACCGCTTGACCACTTTGACAAGGTCTTTTCGACGCTCTTCTGTCAATGGGGGAATCGGGAGCCGGATCAACGTCCCGTCGCTCTGGGGATTGAGTCCCAGCTCGGAGGCCTGAATCGCCTTCTCGATTTCCGGTACCATC
>CP070677.1:2504622-2508039 GCA_020352495.1 Candidatus Latescibacterota bacterium | reverse complement strand
GATCATGATTTTGAAAGTGGCGATCGTCGGGTGCGGAAAAATTGCCGATGGTCACATTGAGGAAATCAAAAAACTAAAAAACGCACGTGTCGTAGCCGTGTCCGACGTTGAGCAGCTCATGGCCGAACAGCTGGCGGCTCGTTACCAGGTTCCGGCGCATTACGACGATTTTGAGCGTATGCTCGAGAACGAACGGCCAGACGTTATTCACATCACGACACCACCCCGATCTCACCTTTCCCTGGCAACAACCGCCATCGAGGCGGGTTGTCACGTTCTTGTCGAGAAACCCGTCGGTGTAGACTACGCAGAAACCCATCAGCTAGTCCGTTTTGCCGAGGCGTCTAGAAAAAAGCTCACGGTCGGTTACACTTACGTATTCGATCCCCCGGCCGTTGCTCTGCGGGAGCTCATCCGCCGCGGTCACCTGGGCGATCCGATCCACGTGGAGAGTTACTACGGGTACGACCTAAGCGGCGTTTTTGGCAGGGCGGTCCTGGAGAGTGAAGATCACTGGGTCCATAGCCTCCCAGGGAAGCTCTTGCAGAACAATCTCGATCATGTTCTCAACAAGTTCACCGAATTTATCCCCGATGAGAGGCCGTCCGTGTACGCGACAGCGTACAAAAGACGGCGAGAAGTGTGTGGTGACACGCGCGATGATGTGTTTGACGAGCTGAGGGCCGTGATTGTCGGGGAAAACACATCCGCATACGCAACCCTCTCTTCACACGGCAAACCCGCGGGACACTTTTTACGGTTCTACGGGACGAAAAGCGCCGCCCACGTGGACTACATTGCGCGGACCGTTACGATCGACGGGCGCGCCAAGCTGCCGAGCGCAATCGGGCGCTTGATGCCGGCGTTTTCACAGAGCCGACAGTATTTCCGGGAAGGATGCAAAAACGTCCTCAGGTTTGCACGTTCGGAATTTCAGTTTTTTGCCGGACTCAACCGGCTCATCGCCTCGTTCTACGACAGTATCATCGCTGGTTCAGCGCCGCCCATCTCGTATGGCGAGATTCTCAGAGTGGCCTGGCTAATAGACCGCGTCGTCGAAGAGGTGGAGCGGTCTAGAGCGGACAAGAAGAAATGAAAGTCCTTGTCACAGGCGCAAACGGTTTCTTGGGAACGGCGGTGGTGGAACGACTGCTCGCCCACGGGGAAACGGACATACGGTGCGTCGTGCGTCGCGGGCGAGGTGTGTCCAGGCTAGGTGACGTTTCGTCTCGTTTTCCAGAGGCGGCCGTGGAGACGTGTGTGGGTGACCTCAGATCGGCAGAGTTTGCGAGGGAGGTGGTGGGTGGTGCCGATATCGTATACCATCTCGCAGCGGCCATGAGGGGAAGCGCGGCAGACCTATTTCAAAATACCGTCGTATCCTCCAAGAACCTGCTGGACGCCTTGATCGAGGGGGGGGCGAGGCGGGTCGTTCTGGTAAGTTCGTTTGGGGTCTATGGGACGAGTGATCTCCCTCGCGGGGCCGTCATCGACGAGACGACTCCGCTCGAACCGCACCCGGAGCGTCGAGATCATTATTCTTATTCCAAAATCCGGCAGGAGCAGCTGTTTCACGAATATCGACAAAAACACGGGCTTCCACTGGTTGTTGTCCGTCCGGGTGTGGTCTACGGGCCCGGAGGGGCGGCGATATCGACACGCGTTGGGATCCGCGTGTTTGGGATTTTCTTTCACTTCGGACGGAACAACCTACTCCCGCTCACCTACGTGGATAACTGCGCGGAAGCGATCGTTATCGCCAGCCGGCAAGGTGATGGCGACGTGTACAACGTGGTTGATGATGATCTGCCGACTTCGAAAAAGTTTTTGCGGCTCTACCGGCGTGATGTCGAACGGATGAGGTATGTGACGACACCTTACTTCGTCACCGTGTTGATGTCGAGACTCGTGGAGAGATACCACGCTTTTTCGAAGGGACAGCTTCCCGCAGTTCTGACCCCTTACAAAAGCTCTAATCTGTGGAAAGGTCACACTTTTGACAATAGCAAGTTGAAGAGCACGGGTTGGCGGCAGCTTGTTGGTACGGAAGAGGGACTCCAGAGATTCCTCGCCTACTGGCGCACGCAACACGAGGGAGCAGACGATGACTAGGGGCTCGGAAAAGAAACGGCACCCGGAGTGCAGAATAGGACATGTCGTTCAGAACCTCGGGATCGGTGGCCTGGAGCGAATTGTAGTGAGTCTGATTGACAACGTCGACCCGGATCGATTCTTATCGTCGGTGTACTGTCTTGAGGACGGCGGTGAACTCATGGCGGACGTACTGCAAAAGGGACACGAAGCGACCGCCCTCGGGAAAAAACCGGGCATAGACTTCAGATTGCCGTTTCGCTTGGCGCGGATGTTCAGGCGAAGCGGACTGGACATTGTTCACTGCCACAATTTTGGGGGCTTGTTTTACGGTTCGATTGCCGGTTCTCTGACGCGAAATGCGTCGGTTGTGTACACTGCGCACGGACCGGTCTTTCCTCATCGGAGACGCCATGCGTGGTTTCAGCGACTACCGATCGTTGATCGGGTGATCACCGTTTCCGATTTTGTTCGGCGGAGCGCGATCAACGAGGCGGGTCTGAGAACGGACAAAGTAATAACCATCGCCAACGGCATCGACGTTGCCTCACTTGCCTCGTGTGTTGCACCCGAAACCGCCCGACACAAGGCCAATATGGGTTTCGGAGTGGATGACCCGGTCATTGGTCTCGTCGCGCGTCTGTCTCCGGAGAAGAACCACACCACCCTCATCGAGGCGTTCGGCCGGGTCGTTCAGGAAATCGATACGGCCAGGCTCGTATTGGTCGGCGCCGGCGAACTGCGGGAGAAATTGAGAGATCAAGTCCGGCAAATGGGATTGGCGGATTCGGTGAAGTTTATTGGGGAACAAAAGGACATCGGCGCGATATTATCGGTTTTCGATGTCTTCGCATTGCCGTCCAAGGAAGAAGGTTTGGGTATCACATTGTTGGAGGCAATGGCGGTAGGTGTACCCGTCGTTGCGACGCGCGTCGGGGGAATCCCTGAAATTGTAGAGGACGGCGTCACGGGGAAAATGGTGCCACCGGGTGATCCGGCCAAGCTTGCCGAGGCGATCCTATGGGTGTTAAAAAATCCCGGTGAGGCGATGGCGATGACCGAAAAGGCGCGCGACCTCGTGACTCAGCGTTTTGGAATCGAACAAATGACCGCAAAATATGAAGAGGTCTACTGGGAGATCCATAACAAGAAAGGTTGATATGCTGGCGGAGGTTGTTTTCAGTGTGTGGGAGAGAGGGGTCGGGGCGAGCCCAAGATTGCCGTTACCGGTGATCCGCCAGGCTCGGTGTGGGCACCGTACTGCTTGGCCGTAAGAATGACAGAGGAGTGCGACAGTTGACGTCGAATGCGCAGCGGAATGAACGG
>CP070677.1:2479849-2504522 GCA_020352495.1 Candidatus Latescibacterota bacterium | reverse complement strand
GGACGGGGCTTAGTGTACCGATCTCGTTGGCGAAGGCGAACCGATTCAACGCACGAACGAATCCCAGCTCCCCGATGGGCTCATCCTCGCCAAACGGCTCCGGTGTGAGCATTTCGAATTGAAACGCCGCTGCCGCCTCTTCGAGACCGATCTCCGTTGCCTTGTCACGCATATCGTTCGCCAGGGTGTAGAGTGAGTCAACCGTCTGTCGACTCAGCATCGATTTGATCAGTATTTCCTGTACGTTGTATTCGTCCTCTTCCGACTCCCCGGTTCGTTTTTCGATGAGCTTGAGAATGTAGTATCCCGATTCGCCTGCGACGGGGGGGCTGACGTCTCCCGCGTTCATCTGTTCGAGGGCATCGAAGTAGTTGTCTTCCCGTTGGCCCTTCTTGATGAACCCCGTGTTACCCTCGACCTGCGACGTCGGCGCCTCGGAGTACGTTTTTGCCAGCACACCGAAATCCTCCCCAGCGAGAATCTGTTCCTGCACCCGTCTTGCCGTGTATTCGGCATCCGAGAGGTCCGTGGCGCTTGGTTCGAACTCGATTCGGATCACATCGAGACGCGCTTTGGCCGGCTCGAAGAACTCTTCTTGGTGCGTCGTGTAGTATTCCTTGATTTCTTCGTCCGTCGGAGCGTAGTCGCCGAGATCGGTCTCTTCCATCGGGAACTTCGCATACGCGATTTTCATCTCGACGTTTTCTTCCATGTAGTTCCGAAGGACTTCGTCCTCGCTGACGTGAACCTGCGCGGACAAGTAGTTTTGGAGCTTGAGACGTGGAATGCGCTCTCTTGCCAGCTGCTCGAGATTGGTCCAGTCGATCTCAGGATTGTTGAGCGCCGCCTGGTACGACTGATTGTCAAAATTCCCCTCGTCATCGACGAAATATTGCCGGATCTCGGGTGGCGGAGAGTCGCGGAGGAAGCTCACGATTTCCTCGTTGCTTGCCTTTATACCGAGTTTCTCGATCTCCTGGTCGGTGAGGATCGACATGATGAGGTTGTCCCACGCCTGGCTCGCGATGAACTCCTCCTGAGCGTATGTCAGTGTTTGTGTGCTCGACGCGGAGCGGAACTGACTGGCCAGCATCTCGTAAAACGACTGATACTGCGCCCGAGTGATCGGAATCCCGTTGACCTTTCCGATCAAGTTGGGGTCACCGGTTTGTTGACCCGTACGAAGATCGAGCCCCCAAACGGCGAAAATTGTAACTACGAAGGCGACGACCACTATCCAGAGGATCACCTTTGTGTTTTCACGCATTGTACGCATCATATGGCATCGTACTCCTCAAATATGGATCTCGTATGTGTGACGATTTTGGCAGGGGAGAGATTACCATATCGCGGTCCCGTGTGCAAGATCCGGTGGCACGGAGTCGGTTGTCAGCGTGGGAGTTGGACGGCTCTGCGAGGCGGCAAGCCGATTTGTTGACAGTGCCCGAAACACGGTGGTACCTTTGGCCAGTTTTGGGAGCCAAACATGCGATTGAAACCATCAAACCGACTCGTCTATGTCGTTGCCATGGTGTCGATCCCGGTTTTTGTCGGGTCCGTGGCCGTTTCATCGGGCGGTGACCCGTCGGCGCACCCGCCGCGCATGTGGCCTCTCGATATTCCCATTGAGCTGTCGTCGAGTTTTGGCGAATTCCGCCGGGGACATCTCCACGCGGGTCTCGACATACGGACGTTTGGAAAAGAAGGGGTGCCCTGCCGGGCCGTCGGCGACGGTTGCGTATCGAGGCTGCGTTCCTCTCCCTATGGGTACGGGAAGACGGTCTATCTTACCCTGCACACCGGCGAGATCGTCGTGTATGCGCACCTCAGCGAACGCTCGGCGGTTCTGGACAGCGTTGTCTACGACGCCCAAGTGGCCGCGGGTCGTTACCGAGTGGATCTCTATCTCGAACCGGAGGCGCTCCCGGTTCGGCGTGGCGAGATCATTGGTTTCACGGGGAGAACCGGTACTTCCGCCCCACACCTCCATTTCGAAGTCCGGGACCCTGATCAAAATCCCCTCAATCCGCTCACGATCGGGTGGCGCCTTGAGGACGCCGTGCCACCGTGCATCAGCGAGGTGGGCTGGTTCCCGCTGACACCGTCGTCGACCGTCGAGGGTGCATGTTTTCCGGTCGTACAGGGTCTTCGAAGAGACGACTCGACCACGTTCGCCGCTACCGATACGGTACGCGTCAGCGGCCGTGTAGGGCTGAGTGCGCGCGTCATCGACCGTCTCACCTCGTCATCGGGACGTCTCGCGCCGTATCGTCTGGAGCTCTTGGTCGATGAACGGCTCCTCTCGGTGATCGAGCTAAATCGCTTCACGTACGAGCACACTGGCGAAGTGGAGATCGCCTATGACATGGAGCGTGCTCGTACCGATTCCGGACATTTTCTCTTTCTCTTCCAGAGAGAAGGTGAGACCCTCTGGGACCGTTATTTCGAGGGCGGTGGTGTCATCGATACCGACTCGCTCCCGCCGCCCGACCGGGAGGAGGGGGGGCGTGTTTACACCGCGAAGGTGAGGGCGATCGACCGCGGGGGGAACGTCACCGTTGCGACGCTGCCGTTCAGCGTGCCCGTTGCGGACTTGGCGACTCCTTCCGGCAAGCGTGGTATCACGAGGCCCCCTGCCTTTCGCATGGCCGAGGGAGCGCTTCCCGGGTGTTATTTTTTTAAAGATCTGTTGAATATACAACGGAGTGTTATCGCTTGGGGTCCAGTGCCGTGTGGCCCCGTGGCGTCGACGGGTGTCGCCGAGGGTTCGGACGGGCGAGAGACGGATTGGACGTCCTCGGTCGGTCAAACCGGCCAACCGTTGTCGTTTGGGATAAAACACGCCGGTCTGGTCCGCCATGTAAACGTACTTCCCGTACCCCACACGCAAGCCGTCAAGGGTGCGTTCCCCGATCTGGCGGGTGGGAAGGGGAACCTCAAGACACGCGAGGGATCGCTCTATTCCGACGCGTTTCTCTATTTGATGACATGGGAAGGCGACATCAGCAGGACGCGATACCCAACGGACGAACTGTGTCCAGTCACGGACGCCGTTCGGGTTGGACCTCTATCACTCGCCTTCAAAAGCTCGGTGGAAGTCACCTTCCGGCTCGATCGAGCAAGCGACGGGAGGGAGGCGTTCTATCGGTTGACGAGCGGAAAGGACGAATGGGCGTTTGTCTCGTCGTTCGTCCGTGGGGACACCGTTTCCGCGTATGTCGATGCACCGGGTGTCTATTCGGTGTTTCTCGACACGTTGGGACCGAGGATCGGTACACCTCGGGTCAATTTTCGGAAGAGTCACGCCACGGGGAAGAAGTCTCCCGAGCTCGTCATTCCCATTTTGGACAAAGGGAGCGGCGTCGACTACGAACGCACCGAGGTCTACGTCGATGGAAACAAACAAATTGCCAGATGGGACGGAATTTCGGAAAAAATGTTTGTCCTCTTCAGAAACCAAAATATAATCGGTGTGCATGACGTCTCGGTCGTTGCGGTTGACCGGATGGGAAATGCCTCCAAGCGGGACACAGAATTTCACATACCCACGCCAAAAACGGGCGACAGCGGAAGAGAGACCAAACACAATGCCCCGTGATTTCGTACACCTACACGTCCACTCCGAATACAGTCTTCTCGATGGCGCCATAAAAGTCGAAAGGCTCGTCAGCCGAGCCAAAGAGCTTGGAATGAGCGCCGTGGCGCTCACCGACCATGGCAACATGTTCGGCGCCGTCAAGTTCTACAGGACAGCGCGTAGGAACGGCATCAGACCCATTCTGGGGATGGAAGCCTATGTTACGCGCGGAAGCCGAGCGGACAAGGCGAAGAAAAAAGGCGAGCTCTCGCAGATCAACCATTTGATTCTTCTTGCCAAAAACCTCGACGGGTATCGGAATCTCATGCGCTTGAGCTCGATCGGGTATCTGGAAGGTTTCTATTACAAACCCCGTATCGACATGGAGGCGCTCGAAGAACATAGTAACGGGCTCGTCGCGATGACGTCGTGTCTTCGCGGTGACATTCCGCAAACGATCTTGCATTCCGGGTACGACGATGCCAAGAGGAAGGCGGAGCGCCTAAAAGAGATATTTGGAAAAGACGGACTGTATTTGGAGTTGCAGGATCACGGGATCGAAGACGAAAAGAAGGCAGTCGAGGCGATGGTGAAGATCTCGCGCGAGACGGGGATCCCCATGGTCGCCACCAACGACGTCCATTATCTCGACCGCAACGATACGGAGGCGCACGAAGTGTTGCTCTGCCTCCAGACGGGGAGTGATTTCGAAGACCCGCGCCGGTTTCGTTTCCGCACTGCCGAGCTCTATTTCAAAACGGCCGAGGAGATGTTCGAACTCTTTCGCGATGTTCCGGAAGCGGTCGAGAACTCGATGGCGATTGCCGAACAATGTACGGTCGAACTCGAAGACAGTGTTCTTCACCTCCCAAAATTCCCGCTTCCCAGTGGATTTGACTCGAACTCCGAATACCTCAGACACCTTGCCAGCGACGGAGTGAAAAACCGATACCCCGAAGCGAGTGATGAAATCACACAGAGACTCGATTACGAACTCTCTGTAATCGACAAGATGGATTACGGTGGATACTTCCTCGTCGTCCGTGACATCGTCAACCACGCCAAAAGCGCAGGGATACCCGTCGGTCCGGGACGAGGAAGCGCTGCGGGGAGTCTCTTGTGCTACGTCCTCGGTATCACCGATGTCGACCCCCTCGAACACGGTCTCCTTTTCGAAAGAATGCTCAATCCGGAACGCGTGAGCATGCCCGACATCGACATCGATTTTTGTTACGAGCGGCGCGACGAGGTGATCAAGTATGTCATCGATAGATACGGGAAGGACAATGTCTGCCAGATCATAACGTTTGGCACGATGGCGGCGCGCGGTGTGGTAAGGGACGTGGGGCGGGTCCTAAAGATCCCCTACAACGAGGTGGACAAGATTGCAAAACTCATTCCCGGGTTGCCGGGAACGTCTCTGGAGGAAGCCGCCAAAACGATCCCGGAACTGCAAAACCTGACGCTCGATGACCATCCGTACAAAAAGCTCATGGAACTCTCTCTCACGCTGGAGGGACTCACCCGTCACGCGTCGATTCACGCGGCGGGGATGATCATCACACCGACGCCACTGATGAATCATCTTCCTCTTTATCGAACCAACAAAGGTGAGATCACCAGCCAATACGACATGAAGAGCGCGGAAGCAGTCGGCCTCCTCAAGATCGACATATTGGGGCTCCGTACGCTCACCGTGGTCGCCAAGGCGATCCAGATGATTGAGAAGAACCACGGTACCGAGGTCGATCCCGCGCGGATCCCGTTTGACGACGGCCCCACTTTTGATTTGCTGAGACGCGCGGGCACGGTCGGAGTCTTTCAGCTGGAGAGCGGTGGCATGCGTGATCTCTTGAAGAGTCTCCAGCCCGAGTCGTTCAGCGACATCGTCGCGGTGAACGCGCTCTACCGTCCGGGACCGCTCGGTAGCGACATGGTGAGCCAGTTCGTCGACTGCAAACACGGACGAAAGAAGATCACGTACGAGGATCCGATGCTCGAACCCATTCTGAAAGAAACATACGGCGTCATCCTCTACCAGGAACAGGTGATGAAGATCGCCAGTGCGCTTGGCGGTTTCACTCTCGGAGAGGCGGATTTATTGAGAAAGGCCATGGGGAAAAAAGATCGAGCCGTGATGGCCAGACAGCGACGAAAGTTCATCGACGGCGCGAAGAAGAACAAGATTTCGAAGCCCAAGGCGGAAAAGATCTTTGACCGAATGGAGAAATTTGCCAGCTACGGGTTCAATAAATCGCACAGCGCCGCCTATGCGATTATCTCGGTTCGAACGGCGTATCTCAAAGCGAACTATCCGGCCGAGTTCATGGCGGCCAACCTCACGAGCGAATTTGACGACAGTGACCGGATATTGACGCTTCTAGAAGACTGCCGCGACATGGGGATCGAAATTGTCCCACCGGACATCAACAAATGCGGTGCGGAGTTTGGAGTAGAGGACGGGCGTATCTACTACGGCCTCGCGGCCGTCAAAAACGTGGGATTGAACGCGATAAACCACATCATCGCGGAGCGAAATCAAAGCGGCCCTTACGCATCGCTGTACAACTTCTGCTCGCGCGTGAGCTCAAGGCTGGTCAACCGTCGGGTCGTCGAGAGCCTTATTCAGTCCGGCGCGTTGGACGGGCTTCCCGGGCACCGTGCGCAAAAGCTTCACAACCTCGAGACGATCCTCGAGAAGACGTCGCGGAGTACTCGTGACGCCGAGAAAGGCCAGTTTGCCCTTTTTGCCGACCAAGATGCGTTCGTCGACGATGAGTTGGAAGAGTGTGAACCGTGGAGCGGGCCCGAACAGCTTCGACGCGAGAAGGAATCGCTGGGGTTCTTCTTGTCGGGACACCCGCTGGATAAGTTCAAAGACGTGCTTCAAATGATGAGTTCTGTGACGACGACGAAACTCAAATCGAGTTCGAATGGAAAACACGTCGTCGTCGGCGGACTGGTCAGCAATGTCAAAACCACGTTCGACAAGAAGCAAAATCCGATGGCTTTTGTTACCGTGGAAGACTCAGAGGGGCAAGCGGAAGCGGTCATGTTCTCCGACGTGCTTTCGAGAAACAAGAAGCACATCTCCTCGGACCGTGTCCTCCTTCTTGAGGGGAAGGTGTCGTGTCGAAACGGTGGGGAAGGGAAACTCCTCGTCAACGCGGTCACACCGATCGATGAAGACCACCCACCCGACTCACAGGAGGTTCACATCACGATCGACCTCGAACGAGTGAGCGAGGACGAACTCGACCGCGTGAAACGGTTGTTCATGGGGAGCCAGGGGGAGTCTCAAGTCTTCTTTCACCTGGTCGATCAAGGCAGAAAAACATGTGTAATCCGTTCCAGGTCGCTCGCGGTCAAGCTGGACTACGAGCTCCTCACCGAGCTTTCCGGTTCGTTTGGCGCCAAGAACATCAAACTCGTACCCGCCGTCCCAAAGAACGCTCCATGAAGCGGTATGTTCTGATAATTCTTCTCGCCGGTGCCGGTGGATTTGGCGCTCCCACGGACACCGCTTGTCAAGTGGCGCAACCACTGTACATCATCGATCACCCCACGGCCGGGTTGCTCGACCACGGCTCTTACCTGGTCAGGGCGAAGGCGGGGCCCGAAAGCAGCTTGCTCGCCGAGGCGGGTGTTGGTTTCAAGAATTTCTTCCATATCGGGGCGTCGTTTGGAATGCAAAACGTTCTCGGTTATGGTAGCCCGGAGCTCAATGACCGGATCGGGTTCCAGCTCCGGCTCCGAATCATCGAAGAGTCCAACGCGCCGGCCCTGGCGATTGGCCTCGATACCCAGGGCCAGGGCAGGTACGACGAAGACCTGGAGCGTTATCAACGAAAGTCGGCGGGGTTCTACGTGGTGGTGAGCAAGAACTACATGCTCGCCCTTGGTGACGCGGCATTTCACGGCGGTGTGTCGTTCACAACGGAGAGGGAGGACGACGATGACCCGAACCTGTTCTTGGGCGCGGATTGGACGATTCTCAAACGATTGGCTTTCGTGCTTGATATCGACGCGGCCCTGAACGACAATGCGAAGGGCAGCCGTTTTGGTCGCGGGGGGGTCTATCTCGATGGCGCCGTGCGGTGGTTCTACGGGGAGAGTCTTATGATGACGCTTGTGTTTCGCGACCTGACGGGTAATGGACCGACGCGAAGTGTCGGACGGGAATTCGAACTCGCGATCATTGATTTCTTCTAGGAGCAATTCGCCGATGACAACCGATAACAAGGATCGTCCGGGAGCGGCGGCCAGCCCGTTTCTCGATTTTGAGAAACCGATCGTCGAGCTCGAACGCAAGATCGCGGAGCTCGAGCAGCTTGCATCGGTACAGAAGATATCTGTCGACGAAGAGGTCAAGAAGCTCAGTGAAAAGGCCGACAAGCTTAGAAAAGACATCTACTCCAAGCTGACCGCGTGGCAACATGTCCAGCTGGCGAGACACCCGCTGAGGCCTTACACAACGGATTATATTGGCGAGATGTCCGACGATTTCATGGAGCTTCATGGAGATAGAGCCTTTGCCGACGATCCCTCTATTGTCGGTGGCTTGATGTCTTTGGATGACAAACGGATCGTCATTATCGGTCATCAAAAGGGTCGAAACACAAAAGAGAATCTACTGCGCAACTTTGGCATGCCACACCCGGAAGGTTACCGAAAGGCGCGGAGGCTGATGAAGCTGGCGGAGAAGTTCGATCTTCCGATCGTTACCATGATCGATACACCGGGGGCGTACCCTGGGATCGGTGCCGAAGAACGTGGACAGGCGGAGGCGATTGCGAGGAATCTCAGGGAGATGTCGGGGCTCACCGTGCCGATACTTTCCGTGGTCATCGGGGAAGGGGGCAGCGGCGGCGCATTGGCCCTTGGTGTGGGCGATCGGATCCTGATGTTGGAGTACGCGATCTACGCGGTGATATCGCCCGAGGGGTGTGCGGCAATACTATGGAAAAACCAGGAGAAAAACAAAGACGCCGCGGAGGCTTTGAAACTCACTTCCAGGAATCTGCTCGAACTGGGCGTCATTGACCGTGTAATAGACGAGCCGGTTGGGGGTGCCCACCGGGACCCAAAGACCATGGCCGCGGAGCTCAAACGGGTCATATATGAAGAGCTCGATTACCTTCAACACTTCGAACCGGCAAAGCTGGTCGAGAAACGGCGCGCCAAATACATGAACATGGGATTCTTCGCGGAAGATTCGGCTTGACAGTATGAGAGATATTGTTTTAACATCTTATTGCCAGCCAATAGCTTCTGTCGGTTTGATAAGAGAGTTTCTGCCCTACCACCCCTGCCCTTAGGGAGCCCGAAACATGATCAAACGCGAATTGCTTGAGATACTTGCCTGTCCGAAGTGCAAAAAAAAGGTTGAGTTGGACGAGGCAGGAAGATACTTGATTTGTCACGACTGCAAACTCAAGTATCCGATCAACGAGCAGGACATACCGATCATGTTGATCGACCGTGCCGAAACATTGGAGTCTTAGGCCCAAATCAATTGAACATCGGAGCGGGCTTCAGCCCAGGACTTGAACGACTTTTGAATAGAATATCTCACATGTATCGGGAATTTGTTTCCGTAACTCTGGTTCTTCTGATTCTGTCCGGACCCGGGACAGCGGAGGCCGGTGTCACGCTCACCGGGGAAGACAACGGTCGGCTCGTTGTCGATGTTCGTTTCGATGGGTCGGCGCCGGAGGGGGCGTTCGGATCTGGACCGGTGCTCAACACGCCCGGTCTCCCGCCGTTGAGGTATGAGCGGTTCTACGTCGCGATACCGATGACGGGCGGGTACCGAGTCGAACGTCGAGCGGGAGCGCCTGTGGACCGGCGGGGAGGTCTTCCCGAGGTTGTGACGAGCAGCGACCCACCAGGGATCGTCCCCGAGGCCACGATGCCTCCTGGTTTCTTTCCCACGCGGGTGTTTATCGTCTCGGATCCATTCATTTTTAGAAAAACGAGGGTGATTGCCGTCGACTGTTTCGCGTCGCAGGTCGACTACGGTGCCGGTGTGGAGCGAACGTGGTCGGGCTACACCATCGAGGTGACATACACGCCATCAGATGCGACTGTTGCCTCGGCCAAATCAGATCCGCTCCTGGCGGGGCTCGTGATCAACAGGTTGCATATTCCCACACCGACACGCAAGGTGGATCGTCGGATCAGATCGCTGACGGAGCAAACGGATAAGGGAGCCAGAGCGATCCCCGATCCCCACTTCTCGCTCTCGTCCAATTGGGTAAAGATTCGGACGACGACCCCTGGTGTGTACGCGATCACCGGCGGGGATCTCGCGCAGATCGGGGTCGACCCGGCCATCATCGAGGATCCTACGAGCTTCCGAATGTTCACGGGCGGGGGACAGGAGCAAGAACGGCGTGACACGTTTGGCCTCCCGTTCCAAGATGACGACGGGACTTGGATCTCCGGTCAGTGGATGACCGAGTGCGATGTCCTTGTCGAGTACGGTGGGGACGGGACTTTCGATCCGGCGGACCGGATTATTTTCTATGGTTTGGGGACCGAGGGTTGGGCGGACTGGTACGAACCGGGTGTGGCAAGAGAGCAATACCACGATCATCTGTATGCAAAGGAAAACATATACTACCTCACCTGGGATGACAGCCCCGGTTTCCCCGGCGCTCCGGCGCGGATGGAGCAGGTGGACGCGGCACCGCTCCCCGCTGAGCCCGATATCGAGACCTTTGAGGAACGGCTCTATTTCGAAGACAATCGTGTCGAAACATTCACTTTCGGAGGCGACGGGTGGTTGTGGCTCGAAATACTCAGCAAAAAGAACCCAGAAACGATCACGTTCCCGGCTTTCACCGTCCGCGATCTGGACGATTCGCGCCCCCAGACCTTCCGGACCACCGCGCTGGCGCCGTATATCTACGGCGAGCTGAACGACAACCATCACGCCGTGTACATAATGAACGGGAACACGATCGCGGAGAAGGTATTCGACACGAAAGCCTCGGGCTACGAAACCGCCGTTCCCGTGGTGGCGACGGGGTATTTTCTCATCGAAGGTGAAAACGCGAACGTTCTCCAGCTTCGCATACCTCGTGATCTTCATCCCACTGATTTCATGTACTTCGATTTTTACGAGGTCTTTTATCACCGCGAACTGCGCGCCTACAACGAGCGGCTGCTTTTTTCATCCCCGGACACGACCGGCGCGATCAACTACAAGGTTACGAACTTCGCAGAGGGGACGCCGGTATATCTGTTCGATGTCACAGACCTATTCAAACCCAAACGCCTGGACGGTTTTGTGGAGACGGATACGGGGGGACGACGTGAGATTCGCTTTGCCTCAACGGTGGGGACCCACAGACAGTATCTCTGGGCGAGCAGCTCGACCGACTTCGAACGACCGCTGGGGATGCAACGCCATTCTCCGAGGGATTTGCGAAACGTTACGACATCGCCAAATATGTTGATCATCACGCACCCGAGCTTCGCGAACTCGGCGGATAACTTCAGAGAATACAGGAGAACCCATTATCCCTACCCGGGGATTCCGGCCATCGATGTCGTCATGACCGAAGACGTTTTCGACAATTTCTCCGGCGGGCTCGTCGATCCCATGGCGATACGCAACTACTGCAAGTTTCTCTACGACAACTTTACCGATGGCAATGGATACCCGCTTCTCACATTCCTGTTTCTCCTTGGCGATGCCAACGCCGATTTCAAGAACTATGTGACGCCGCAGGAAAACTTCGTGACGACCAATCTCAATCTTGAGCCGCGGAACCTCGACGCGTATGCAACGGACGACTGGTTTGTGGAGATGGAACTTCCGGATAGTACGGGAGCGAATTTTATCCAGATGGCGGTGGGACGTCTTCCCGCGGGCAGCGTTTCGGAGGCAGATTTTCTGGTCCAAAAGGTAATCGATTATGAAACGGCGGCCGAATTCGGACCTTGGCGAAACAGGATCGTTTTGGTGGCCGACGACGAGAAATCTCCGTCAAACAATACTCAGACAATCTTTACCGTGCAATCCGAGAGCATTGCGCATGGGTACATGGCACCGTTTCTCGAACCGCACAAAATCTATCTGACCGAGTATCCGGCGATATCGGGGATCAAGCCGGCGAGCCGGCTCGACTTTCTCGACATATGGAACAAGGGAGCGCTCGTGATCAACTACGTGGGTCACGGGAGCTCGTCTGTGATGGCGGACGAGCAGGTGTTTCTCGGCAAAGACGTCAGTAACCTCAGAAACGGCCTTCGGCTCCCATTGTTCATGGCGTTTAGCTGTACGATCGGTGACTTTGGCCGGGCCCAGGCAAGGAGTCTCTCCGAAAAGCTCCTTCTCAGGGACGGCGGTGGGGCCATCGCGACGGTGACCGCCTCGGAAGTCTCGCTGATCGATCCCAATGCGACCCTCAACCTCTGGTTTTTCCAGGAAGCCTCGCCTCGTGAGCCCGGACTCCCCGAGCCTCTTGGGGTGGCGCTGCTTCGAGCCAAGGTCGGCTCGCTGATTCAGGCCGGCAACAAGATCGTTATGGAAGAAAACAGCCACAAATACAATTTTCTCGGCGATCCGTCGATGCCGCTCGTGTCACCTCGCCGCGCGGTGCGGTTCTCTGCGGTCGATGTAGACACGATGGTCGCGGGAAAACGACAGACGCTTCACGGTGAGGTCCTCCGTGGCGGTGTCGTGGACACCGGGTTTTCCGGTAGCGTCGATCTCGTTGTGAGGGAACCCGACAGATCGGTCAACTATTCCAATTCCGACGGGACGGCTTTTGTTCATTACCGTTATCCGGGGGGAACCGTCTACCACGGGACGGCTGATGTCACGGGTGGCGAGTTCGAGTTCAGTTTCAAAATTCCCCGGTTTTCCAGAACCGGCCCGATGGCTTTTGTTCGCGGATATGCCGATGACGGCACCGAAGATGCGGTGGCGCTTAGCGACACGACGGTCTTTGCGTCGCCGTCTCCGGGGGACACAACCGTCCTCACACCGCTCGATGGTCCACCTCGCGTCGAGATGGGATTCAAGGGGGGCCAACGGATCGTCAAGCCAGGTGCGGTGCTCCAGGCCCGGGTCAACGACGCCGATGGGATCAACATCCTCAATACGACGCCGGAGGGGAGGATCGCTTTTGTGTTTGACAAGGCCGATTTGCCCCTGGACGTCACCGAGTCCTTCCAATTCGACCACGGGGGGACCGACACGTCGGGGACGCTGACGTTCCCGCTCCCCGATCTGGCCGTGGGAGATCACCGAGCGATCTTCAAGGTGGCGGACAGTTTTGGGCAGGTCACGCTGGACACGTTGGATTTTACGCTCACGGACCCGATGAATTTCGCCGCCGAGTTTATCCTAAATTACCCAAATCCTTTTGCGACAACCACTTACTTTTTATTTAGCCTCACGGACAGAGCTGAGATCCGGCTGGACATATTCACTGTGTCCGGCAAACGGATCCGGAGGCTTCGTGATACAATGGATGCGGGAGACGCTTGGATCTTCTGGGACGGAAAGGACTCCGCCGGTGACCAGATTGCCAATGGGACGTATCTGTACGTGGCCCGGGTGAGTTTTGTCGGACTCGACCGGACACCGCAGATCCTGAGGGGGAAGGTCGTCAAGATCGAATAGGGATTGTGTTAATTTGGTTTAACCGCTTGACCCCACGGAAAAATCTTTATATCATTTAGACGAATGGGAGGGTCTAAGTATATGCACATCAAGCTTTTTAGCAGCGTCGTCGCAACGGTTCTGCTGTGCGTGACTGCTACGGCGTTTGCTGTCGGCGAAGCGGGAGTTCCTTCACAAATAATTCCCCCCGGTGCCCGGGCCAACGGGATGGGGGAAAGTTATGTCGCGATCGCAGACGATGCCACGGCGGCCTGGTGGAATCCCGGTGGCTTGGCGTTTTTGAGAGGTAGGAATCTCGCGTTGATGCACAGCCAGCTTGTTCCTGACCTGGCGAGCGATGTTTACTACGAGTTTCTCGGTTTTACAAACGAGATCTCGGGCGTTGGCACATTGAGCATCGCTGTGATCTATTTGACGTATGGAACGAGTGTGGCCACCAACACGCAAGGTGAGAAGAAAGGTGAGTTCAAGAGCTGGGAGGCGTCCGGGGTGGTGAGTTTTGCGATCCCGCTGTCGGACAACATCGGGCTCGGACTCTCAGGCAAATTCATTCATGCTGACTTGGCGCCAGCGAATCTCACTCTCGAGCAACTCGATGGTACGGGATCTTCCGTCGCGGTGGATGCAGGGATGCTATGGAAGATTCCACAACACAAACTCAGTTTTGGCGCCGCACTGACGAACCTCGGGCCCGACATCTCCTTTATTGACCAAGAACAGAGCGACCCGTTGCCTTTCACACTGCGGCTTGGCGTCGGTTATCGACCCATCCAGGACGATGTCAACAGCTTCTTGATGACGTTCGATTTCGAACAGAGTCTCGTGTGGCTGATCGACAGCGCTACCAAGACCCGTAGGAGTGAGATCTATCATATGGGGGTCGAGTACCGCTACATCAACTTGCTCGCGGGGCGTCTTGGTTACGTCTACGACGAGGACGGGGACTTCAAGGATTTCACGTACGGATTGGGCTTTATCTACAAAGGAAGGGTGGCGCTCGACTACGCGAACGTCCCCCAAGCCCAGACTCTGGATCGGGTCCATCGCTGGTCGGTCTCGGTGTCTTTTTAGGTCAGTTTTTCCCCTGACAGAACTCTAGGTCAGTCACAGACTGGCTGTGAAAAGGTCAGCCGTGCGGAATGAGTTTATAGTCGCCTCTGCGTTCGCAGTTCTCTTCTTTTGTTCGAATGTGCTCCTGGCCAAGCCCGCCAACGAGCCCCGTCCGGCGACCCCGCGAAAGGGTGCTGTCGCCGATTTCATTCCGCTTACCGTATCGACCTACCGCACACCAGATGCCATGAAACTCGACGTGCCAACGGTGCGTGTCGAAACGGCGAACAGTGGGCTGCTCAGGTACGACGGCGTGCCCCAAAGCTCACCGCTGTTACAGGGCGACGCCGTGGAGTCGCGGAAAAGAAATAAGTACATTCCCGTTTTGCTCTCGCTCCTCGTCCCGGGGGCGGGTGAGATTTACATGGGATATTATAAACTGGGAGTCCCCCTCGTGGCCGTCGAGGCGGTAGCGTGGACGGGGTACGCGGTTTATCACAACAAAGGGCTAGATAGCCGCGCTGAGTACGAGCGGTTCGCCGACGAGCATTGGAGCTATGACAAGTGGATATACGATCACCCAACGGTCCGGGATCTGCGTGACGAAAATAGGACTTTCGAGATGGTCGATTCGATCGGACGGACATCATGGAGCGGCTGGCCCGGCTATCACACGTGGCATTCGAGGGAAGAGGAAAAGCAGAATTACTACGAAAACATCGGCAAATATGACTGGTTTATCTCCGGGTGGGAGGATTGGGAGTGGGATGATGTCGCGAATCCCGACGATCCGCCGAGAAGTACGGCGCTTCGTGACGTGTATCGGAATATGCGCAAAAAGAGCAACGATGAGCTGGACCGCGCTCAAAAGTTCATCTACCTGAGCTTGGCGGCCCGTGTTGTTTCGCTTGTCGAAACGGTGCTGCTCGTGCGAAAGGATCAGTCGGACAACAACGAAGTGAAGGACGAAAAGAAGCTCTCGATAAGCGCGCGGCCCACCGGTCTCGACTCGGGGAGGATCGTGCTCAAATACCGTTTTTGATGATGTCCATGCGAAAACAAATTGGGATAGTACTGATATTACCGGTGTTGGTCGCGTCACTTGCGGGGAGCGCCTCGGCATTCACGTTGCGGGTGGCGCCGCAGATCAAGTCGGATATCGCGATGAAAACCGCAGACTCGTCCCGTTTGCCTCCGACACGGACTCTCCTTTCAACCGGGGACGAATACTCCGGCGTCACCACTTCGAAATCAAAAACCGTAGCCGTCGTGTATTCGCTGCTGCTGCCGGGTCTTGGACATTACTATGTGGGGGACAGGAATCGGGCGAAGCTGTTCTTTGCCGTCGAAGGAGTGATTTGGACAAACTTCATCGTGTTCATGGTTCAGGGCTATTTGAGGGAGGAAGGCTACAAGGACTTCGCCCAGGATTTCGCCGGCATCTCCGGCGGCGACCATTCGGATGATTATTACAGCATTATCGGGGAGTATGACTCCTGGGTGCAATACGAGGAAGCCATCAAGAGTGATGGCAGACTAGAACTATATCCCGACGTGGACACGGAAACGCTGGAGAACTACTTCGCCAACAACCGCGTGTCGGACTACGAGCCCTGGGTGTGGAAGAGCGAGGACATCCGTCGCGATTTCCGACATCGAAGGTCTGCCAGTCGGCGCTCTTACCGGCGCGCGCTTTATGCTTTCGCCGCGGCATTGTTGAACCGCACAGCGAGTGCGTTTTTTGCAATCGGAGCGGCCAAGGACGCCGGTCGGGACCCCGGCGCGGGCGAGAACAGCTACCGGGTTGAATTTGGTGCTCCGTGGCAAAGCGCGAGCGACGGATTTCAGACGGGTTTATCGATCGTCAAAACGTTTTAACCGGTGTCCGGCTCGCCCCTTCCTCAAACCAGCCTGCCCAGAGGATCGTCAGGAATCCGATGATTTCGAGTCACGTTTTCATTTCGACATCTTTGTTAATTCTGTGCGCACTCAACGGGTGTGCGTCTCAAGGAATCGAGCTCGATCCACCGGGAGCCGACGAGCCCGAGGCGGTCTTTACTACGTTCGGTGGGATAACCCTCGGTGATCCGTTGGCGGTTACGATAGGTTTCTCGGATAACGTGTTCGTTGCCGACGGGCTTCCTGGCAGAGTGGTTTGTTGGGTCGAGCCGTCGGGGGAGTCGCTCGAATTTCAAAAGCCGACGCAGCAACCCGGCTTTTATCCCAGCGATGTAAAACTGAGCGGTTTTTTTGTGTACGCGCTCGACCCGGTGGAGAGGACGCTTTTGCGTTTTGACAATCGTGGTGCGTACCGCGACATATTGATCAGATTCGACGCGGTGGTTCCCGGTCAGAGGATCACGCCGATTGGCTTGGATGTCGACGACTCCGGCCGAATCGCGGTAACCGACGTCAAAAACCACCAGGTGATTCTTTTCGACTCCTACCTCTCCATCGAGCTTGTGTTCGGAAGTTACGGATCCTCACAAGGGCAGTTCGATGCGCCGGAAGGCATCACTTTCACCAGCGATGGGAATCTTCTCGTCACCGATTCGGGCAACAAGCGGGTCCAGTTGTTCGATTCCGGCGGCACGTATCTGAGATCCATTCCCACCACACAAGACAACAATCCCATGGCAAAGCCAAGGAGGGCGGTTATCGACAACAAGGGTAACGTTTTCGTCGCGGATCCCGCGGCGGGTCGCGTGTTCGTTTTCGATGAAGAAGGGGTGTTCATCCGTTCGATCACACCAAAAGGGGTATCCAGATTCGAACCGACGGATGTCGAAGTCACGAGGTCGGGACGAGTGTACGTAACAGACGCGGCCAACAGTTCCCTTTTCGTCTTCAGGTGATGTCGTATTAGAGTGCGTCCGTCAAAAATCGTCCGCGTGGGGCTCTTCTTGGCTCTTGCTGCGGGACCCAGTCTAGCGGAAACCGGCCAATACGATTGGAGATCTTGGGGCTCCGTCGTCGATACGCTCGAGACGGTGCGAAGAGGAAAACGCGTGGGTCTCAGCTCGCCGTTTATCCTCGC
This sequence comes from Candidatus Latescibacterota bacterium, assembly GCA_020352495.1. Classification (GTDB taxonomy): domain Bacteria; phylum Krumholzibacteriota; class Krumholzibacteriia; order WVZY01; family WVZY01. The sequence goes on along the minus strand of CP070677.1, from coordinate 2,487,218 downwards.
TGGTAGCGAACGCGTTGTTGTCGACAGCCTCGAGCTCGCGCCCCAGGACTACGAAATCAACTACCAGCGAGGTCTTCTGAGGATCAAGACACTCCTCGACGAGGATGCCGTCGTGGTCGTCTCGTACACGAGATTACCGTTTCTATTGAACTCGGTCTACTCACTTCGACCCATCGAGTTCGCCGCCGGCGACGACGTTATACCTGCCCCTAGAATCGAGACGCGTCAGACACAGCCACTGTTCAATCCCGCCGGTAATCTCGTTTTTGGCGGCGTCAAGTCGATTAGCTTCTCGGTTGGCTCAAATCGGAGCGCCTCGCTCGATCAAACACTGCGGGCGACCGTGGAAGGGGATCTCACCTCTACGATCCATGTCAAGGCACTCCTCTCGGACAACAATCTCCCCATACAGCCCGAGGGGAACACCCAAGAACTCGAGTACCTCGACAAGGTCTACGTGGAATTCACCGGACCCAGAGCGGGCGCAACGCTCGGAGATTTTGCGTTCGCCAACAACTTCTCGGATTTCAATGCTTTTAGAAGGGAACTCAAAGGAGCGGCTGGGCGGGTCGATGTGGGAGATAGGACGAGAGTGGAGCTCGCCGGTGGATCGAGCAAGGGTGTGTTCCGAACGGTGTCTTTTCGAGGCACGGACCAACTACAGGGACCCTACGAATTGCTCTCGCAGGGGAGAATCGTCGGAGAAGTCGTCATTGCCGGTACGGAAAAGGTGTATTTCAACGGCGCGCTTCTGCTAAGAGGTCAGAATCGAGACTACACGATCGACTACGACAGGGGCACGATAACGTTCACTCCAAAAAGACCTGTCACCGACGATACGGAGATCGCCGTCGATTTCGAAGTCACCCAGGAACAGTACGACAGGACTTCCGTTTTTGGGAGTACACGGACCGAGGCGGTTCCCGGTGGATTCACACTGAGCGTGCTCGCGGCGCGGGAACGTGACGATTTTGATCGGCCAAAGTCGGTCACTCTGGATGAAGACGACAAGAGGCTGCTGGCGGAGGCGGGTGACGACGAGACACAGGCCATCGCCAGCGGTGTCACGTTCGTTGGTGAGGGAAAAGGAGAGTATGTCCTAATCCCCGCGGATACGATCGGCGGAGAGCCCGAGCACTTTGAGTATGACGATACGCTTGGAGCTTATGTTTTGGCGTTCGTCGAGGTAGGTCCCGGAGCGGGAGAGTACATCCTCGATGGGGTAAGCGTTAGGGGCTCTCCGATATACCGTTTCGTGGGCGGGGAAGGCGGCAATTTCGTCATCGGGAAGAAGCTTCCCCTTCCACAGTCGCACACCGTCTATACGACACGTTTGAAAAAAGAATCCGATCATCTCGATTTCGATCTCCAATACAACGTGAGTGATTTTGACGCAAATACACTGTCTCCTCTGGGCGATACCGATAACGTGGGGGACGCCGGTGAGATCAGGCTTGGTATCAAGAAGATACCCGCACTGGTTGGCACAATCGATCTCGTCGGATCGGTTAGCACGATCGAGGATCACTTCAAAGGTCTTGAAAAGACGAGGACCTGGTATTTCTATCGCGATTGGAACCTCGAGCGCGAAGTGCAGAGGGGCAGGGAAATCATTGAGGAGCTCATCTCCACATTTTCACGTGCGGACAAGGTCAAGCTCGACTACTCATTGGGGAGGATAAAACGGGACAACTTCGACGGGATCAAACAGGAAGTCCGGACGACGATAGCGGCGAGCGAGGATCGGCGATTGACAGGACGCGCGTTCGACACGGATGTGAAGGGCGATGACAGCCAGCGCACGAGACGTCACGGGACGGTGTCGGCCTCCTACGGGTTTTGGAAATTGCTGCCGTCGGTCGAGTACGGACAGGAGGAGTTTCTCGTCAGCTCCACCGTCCATCCGGACAGCGGCATTGCGTACGATCGATATCTCGTTAGGCTAGGGAGCCGGCGAGATGGCAGATTCTCGTTCTCGGTTCACGGAGAAGAACGTTTTACCGAAGAGCTTGCCGACTCGACTTTGGGATGGGTGGACACGAGAAGGGATTTCACGTTGGGGGGACTGGTCGCGTCGCGCGGTTTGAGAGCGGTACAGGGTGAAATCCAGTACACCCATCGCGTTCAAGACGACAGGCGATTCGGCGGTAGTCAGACGTCCGACCTCGCCAGGCTCAAGGGTCTGTTTCGTCTGGATCGAATCGGTGTCAATTCGAATCTGGACTACGAGATAAGTCAGAACCAGTCCCGTATCCAACAGAAAACGGTCGTTTTTGTGGGCGAAGGGCAAGGGGACTACAACAAGCTTGGCGAACCTGTTGGCAAGGGACGGGGTGATTATACGCTTGTGTTTCTGCCAACGACCGAGACGGTCCCCACCCAGCGGGTGGACTTTACATGGAATCTGTCATGGAAGCTGCCAACCCCAAAAAACGGCGATGGCCTGATCTCGTGGCTCGGGTCGAACGTGTCTTTGAACCAGTCGTTGAGCGTAAAAGAAGAAACGACGTTCGACAAAGCCTACAAAGTGTATCTGCTTTTTCCCTCAGCTCTGCAGCGGGACGAGTCAACTCTCTCGGGTGTCGTGTCGCTCAGACAGGAGTGGTTGCTTCTCGGCGCAAATCCGAAATTGTCGCTGACGTTTCGTTATCAGAGAGACGACGAGGAAGAGAATCGATTCAATGACATCAACGAAGAGCGATTCTTCGAGCAGCAAATATTGAGGGTCGACAGATCGCTTACCAAAGTGGTAAGCGCCAATGTCGAGTTGCGCAGAGAGGTCAGACGCCGTGACGGTGCCGGTTTGACGGCAGGGACGGGGAGCACCTATGACGTGCGTGGGCGGGCGATAGCGGCCGGTTGGGGACTCAGGTTCTCGGCGGGGAGTTCTCTCGATGGCGAGGTGGAGCTCCGCCAGCAAAAGGATCGCGAGTCGAAGGCGGAGGAGATCGCGTTGGCCTTCAAACCGAGATTGGTGTGGCGCTTGTCGAAGGCGGTCAACCTTTTCGCAACCTACGAAATAACGCGGTTCAGTACTCCAGTGGAAGCGGACGTGAAACCGTTTTTTTATTCGAACCCGGGAACGACCCACCGATGGGGTCTGACCCCAAACCTGAGGTTGTCACGAATCATTTCCGTACTTGCCACATACAAAGGCAGAAGCGAGGAGACGTTCTTGGGCAAAAGGATTCTGGATCATGAATTCACTTTGGAGACACGAGCGTTCTTTTAAACCGTCGATCGGTGTCTTAATGACAGTCCTGATCGTTGGGGCGCCGTGCGCAACGGTGGCGGCGGAGCGTGCGCCGATCGAGGTGCAGGGGAACCATCAGTTCACCGACGACGAAATCAAGAAGATGCTTCCCGCGGACGCGATTGACGTTCACAGTCCCGTCAAATTCCTAAATGGCGTACAGACCGCTTACCTTCAGCGAGGTCATTTGCTCGCGACGTTTCGCATCGAGAGGGAAGGATCGGATTCGACGTTGATCCTGAGAATCGATGAGGGGGAGCCGGCGCAGTATCGAAGCATCGCGGTTAAAGGGGAGGAGAATTATTCCGAAGAAAAAGTGCGAAACATTCTTGGTCTGCAACCGGGAGATCGTTTTCGGCCCGACGAATTGAAACGGGCCATTGACGGACTTCTCGAGATGTACGACGCCGACGGATATCCCTTTGCCCAGGTATGGATCGACAGTCTGGAACTCGAAGCGAACACGAACAGCGTTGGTCTTTCCATGCACGTCGTCGAGGGGGGGCGGCAAAGCCTCAGCCACGTGAAGTTTGTCGGTCTCGAACACACCAGGGAGGAGCTTGCGGTCAAGCTGTCGGGGCTCAAGACGGGTGAGTCCTACAGCGGCGAACGGCTGAGGGAGTCGTATTTGCGTTTGACGAGCAGCGGCGTATTCGACGCCGTTTCGTACCCGGCGGTCCGAATCTCCCCAGACGGCGGCGTCGAGGCGCTGATCGAAGTAGTCGAACCGCTGAGAAACAACAGCTTCTCGGGGGCGATCGGTTACGCCGACCGCGAGGCGGAAACAGAAAGGGTACTCAGCGGTGTCGTCCGTCTCGATTTGACAAACATCGGAGGGTCGCTCCGGGACCTCGGCATCCACTGGCGAAACGACGGTCAAGGCCGAAACGAAACACGGCTGGCGTTCCGAGAACGGTTCTTCCTCGGACGGCGAATGAGTATGGGGTTGAGACTGGAGCAAATCGGTCAGGATACACTCTACACCTGGCAGTCTGTCGGATTGGAATCGTCTGCGCCGATTGGTCGCCTTTGGGGCGGATTGTTTGGTGTCGATCTCGGATTGTTCGGTGATCGAAACACGTTTAGCGAGGGAGATGTGTCGAACAGTATAAGGTTTCGTATCGTCGGTGGGAACTCTTTCGTCAAGGGCAAGGAAGACCGAGGCGCGTACATCGATCTTCGTGCGCGTCACGCCTATGCCGCGAAAAAGATCCGCAGACGGGGCGGAGGTGGGGATGAGTCCGTATCGCAATACATTTTCGAGGCTCGGCTCAGCGCATCGGTCGGCTTGACCAGAAACGTACACGGTTTTGCGGAAATGAACTACCGGGGGTTGGAGAGTGGGGAAGATTTTGTGCCGTTGTCCGAGCAGTTCTACCTCGGGGGTGCGGGGACCCTTCGAGGGTACCGGGAGAACCAGTTTCACGGCCGCCGGATCGCGTATGTGAGATCGGAACTGCGCGTGGGAAGGAGCGCACGGGAAAACGGATACGTTTTCGTAGACGGCGGATATGTGTTGCAGGAGTCGGTGTCCGCATCCGCGACGGTCACAAAAGAGGAGCTATATCCCGTCGGTTACGGGTTTGGGCTCAGGACCCAGTCGAGAATCGGGAACATCGACATTAGCTTTGGGATCGGCGATAGGCTTTCACTTCGTCAGACAAAAGTCCATGTCATTCTCGACCGCAGCTTTTGAGCGCGGGTGGTGCGTAGTTGGCGTAGGCACGGCTCAACCGCAGTGTTGAACACGTTCATCCGTCATTCTTCCGAGTAGGTCGAGGGCGAGGGGTCGCGGGGAGCCCGTTGTTCACCGCTTAAAATCGGTGGCGATGAGTTGTCAAACGATGGTGGATTTGGGCGAACGGTTACCCGTCCGGCATGCGCCACACCCAACGAGATTCCTTCTTTTGCTGACATCCGGTAAGTGATAGACTGGGTCCAGGAGGAACCGATATGTCGATCAATAATGCCGCCAAGAGTATCCGCGCCCCGCGAGGCACAAAGCTCAATTGCAAGGGCTGGTTTCAAGAGGCTGCGCTTCGGATGCTGTGTAACAATCTGGATCCTGAAGTTGCCGAGGACCCGAAAAACCTCGTTGTTTACGGTGGGCGGGGGAAGGCCGCCCGGAACTGGGAGGCATTCGAGCGCATTGTGAGCGCGTTGAAAAAGCTCGAAGGGGACGAGACACTGCTCGTGCAGTCGGGGAAACCGGTTGGCGTTTTCAAAACCCATCCGGGAGCACCACGCGCGCTGATCGCCAATTCGTTACTCGTTCCGAAATGGGCGACATGGGAGCATTTTTGGGAGTTGGAAACCAAGGACCTGATGATGTTCGGGCAAATGACGGCGGGAAGTTGGATGTACATCGGGACGCAAGGGATTCTCCAGGGGACGTATGAAACGTTTGCCGCGTGTGCCGAGAAACATTTGGGCTCTTCACTCAAGGGAAGGCTCGTGCTGACCGGTGGGTTGGGAGGGATGGGGGGCGCACAGCCTCTGGCTGTGACTATGAACGAGGGTGTCTGTTTGGCGGTCGAAGTAAACCCGGATCGGATCCGAAAACGGCTAAAGACACGTTATGTCGATGTGATGGTCGAGGATATCGATGAAGCGTGTGAGCGCGCCATCGATGCGAAACAAAAACGGACGCCGTTGTCGATCGGTCTTTTGGGAAATGCAGCGGAGGTGTTTCCCGAGATTTTGAAGCGCGGTCTCGAGGTGGATGTCGTGACCGATCAAACATCCGCTCACGATCCGTTGAACGGATACGTTCCGGAAGGGCTGAGCGTGGAAGAGGCGGAGGCGCTTCGTTCGAGCGACCCAAAGGAATACATTTCACGCGCGATGACCTCGATCGTCAAACATGTCACGGCGATGGTAGGCTTCAAGAAAGCCGGCTCCATCGTGTTCGACTACGGGAATAACATTCGTGGCCAGGCCGAACAGGCAGGATACAAGGATGCGTTTGCGTTTCCAGGTTTTGTCCCCGCTTTTATCCGGCCTCTCTTTTGTCAGGGTAGCGGCCCGTTTCGTTGGATCGCCATCTCTGGTGACCCGAAGGACATCGCGGTTACCGATGATCTCATACTAGAGCTTTTTCCAAAGAAGGAAGCGCTGACACGGTGGATTGGGCTCGCGCGAGAAAAAGTCGCGTTTCAGGGGTTACCGTCGAGAATTTGTTGGCTCAAGTACGGTGAACGGGCGGAGTTTGGGCTCGCGCTCAACGAGTTGGTCGCCAGGGGGAAGATCAGCGCGCCGATCGTGATCGGTCGGGATCATCTCGACAGCGGATCGGTGGCGAGTCCTTACCGGGAAACCGAGGCGATGATCGATGGGAGTGATGCCGTCGCCGACTGGCCGATCTTGAACGCCCTTTTGAACGCGGTGAGCGGCGCTGCCTGGGTATCCGTTCATCATGGTGGTGGGGTTGGGATGGGTCTTTCGATTCACGCCGGGCTTGCCGTCGTTGTGGACGGTACGCGGGAAGGCGCGGAAAAAATCGAGCGTTGTCTGACTTGCGACCCTGGCATAGGGATTGCAAGACATGCGGATGCAGGTTACGACGCTGCGATCGAAAGTGCGAAGCACAACGGAATTAGAATCCCGTTTCTCGAGAGCTGACCGACACTGTGACAACCTGCGGTTCCTGCGCTCAAGATGACAACCCGTGTTTGAGACTCACAAGGAGCGGTGTTTGAAACGGGACGTCGATCTTTTTGTCAAAAACTGCCGCCAACTCCTCACACTCAAGAGCCCCACGAGGGAGCCCCGCAGAGGAGCCGGGCTAGCCGACATCGGCTTGGTCGAAGACGGCGGTCTTGCTGCTTTTGGCGGCCGGATCGTCGCCGCCGGAGCCTCCGACGAGGTGCTGCAAACCTGTCACCCGGTTGAAGACTGTGTAGAAATCGATGCCGGTGGTGCGGTCGTCATTCCGGGTTTTGTCGATTGTCACACCCACACCGTGTTCGCGAAATACAGGCTCGACGAGTACGAAAAGCGCACGCAAGGCGTCCCGTACGCCGAGATCGCCAAGGCGGGCGGAGGAATCGCTAAAAGCGTCTCCGACATACGGGAAACCGACGAGGAAACGCTCTATCGGGTGAGTGCAGAACGGCT
>CP070677.1:2469968-2479749 GCA_020352495.1 Candidatus Latescibacterota bacterium | reverse complement strand
ACTGTTCGCACGGTCTTACGATGATCCCCAGATCCTCGAGGTGTCGGCAAACATTCTCGGCACCGGGTTTGGGGATGACAAAAAGAAAATTCGTCTGCGACGAGGGACATTCACATCCCAGCGATATGATTTCGTTGCGAATCCTTTCCCTTTCACGGATCGTTTCGTCGATATACCCGCTCAGCTCATCACGGCATTCGAGGGCCGCCAGCGCAGCGGCCTGCGCCAACCGGTTGACATTGAACGGTTGTCGCATCTTATTGAGGATTTCGACCACTTCTTTATCGGCGATCGCGTACCCGATTCTCAGACCCGCCAGCGAAAAAGTTTTCGAAAATGTCCTCAGAGAAATGATCGTATTTCTTTTTTTTCTGAGCGAATATACATCAGGGTAGTCCGCTGTATCGACATATTCGAGATACGCCTGATCGAATACGACCAGAACGTTGTCAGGCACGTTCGAGAGAAACGATTCAACTTCGTCCGCCGAGTTGACCGTCCCCGTAGGATTGTTCGGATTGCACAAAAAGACGATTTTGGTCTTTTTATTCACGGCTTGAGCCATGGCGGGCAGGTCGTGACGGTAGTCCTTGCTCGGCACTTCGATACCCCCGACACCACACTGTTTGCTGACCAGTTTGTAGATCACGAAACTCAACGCCGAAAACACCGTGTTCTCGTCCGGTTCAACATAAGCCCGCACCAGGAGGTCGATGATCTCGTTTGTGCCATTCCCCACAAATACTTCTTCCGGCTCTACGTCGAGAAGGTTTGCAATACGGGTCGTCAAGTCCGGCGCCCCCGACTCCGGATAACGGTTGATTCCGTCAATCGCTTTTATCAACGCTTGCCTGATTGTTTCATGCGGTGGGTACGGGTTTTCATTCGAGGCGAGTTTCACCAGAGGTGTAGTGATTCCCCTTTCTCTTTGAACCTGCTCCATGGGCTTACCCGGTTTGTACGGGTTGATATCGTTGAGAAAAGGTTTCGCCAACTTACCAGGATTCATATCCCGCTCCCTCCTTCACGAAGCCAAACGCTTTAGTTTTTCCAGTTCGTTCTTCTCAAGCGGCCTCACCGCTCCCAGAGGCAGTTTTCGAATCGTTATGGGGCCAAACTGGACCCGTCTTAGTTGGACGACCCTAAGCCCGACCACCTGGCACATCCGCCGCACCTGCCGATGTCGTCCCTCGTGTAGCGTGATCTTCAGAATCGATTCGCGTTCCAATCCCCTAACGAGCTGAGCGCCCGGTCGGCGCCCCGCATGCCGACCCGGGGGAGCGGTCATCTTGTCCAGTCTTTTCAATTTCCGCTCATCCACCAGCCCCCTGACCCGGACTATGTACACGCGAGGAATCTCGTACCTCGGATGTGTAAGACGATAGCACAACTTCCCGTCGTTGGTGAGCAGAATCGCCCCCGTTGTATTTATGTCGAGACGTCCGACCGGGAATAGCCGTTTGTTTCGCGCGAATCGTTTGCACAAGTCCAATACCGTTGGTCGACCCTGCGGATCGGAGACCGTGGATACCACCCCCAACGGCTTGTTGAGGAGTAACACCACCGGTCTGGGAGGGTTTTCGAGCGGAATCCTGTCGATGTGCACCGTGTTTACGCCCGGGACGATCTTGACGCCGATGGTATCGACGCGTCTTTTGTCGACTCTTACCCTTCCCGAGGCGATCAGGTCATCGCAAGCCCGTCTCGATCCCACACCCAGCATAGCGAGATACCGATTCAGCCGGATTGGTTCCGTATCAACATTTTTCTTGTTCATCAATGCGGATGGTGTCCGTGGAACTGTCTTGCGGGTCTTCGCCCGGAGCGGGATCCTCCACCGACTGGATCGTCGAGACCGACTGATCGTTGTCCGGTCCGTCGTCGATCCCCTCGACCGCTGGCGTCTCCAAATCACCAATGCTTCCAGCCGGCTCGGAGGGTTCGGTCTCGAACGCGACGGCTCCATTCAAATCGTCACCGGGTTCCAAAGCGGCTTCCTTTTCGAGAAGCGCCTCGAGGTCTTCCATACTTGGCAGATCTTTGAGACTGTTGAGACCGAGGTACTCGAGAAACTCTTGTGTCGTTCCGTAAAGAAACGGCGACCCAAGGACTTTCGCCTTTCCCACGATCCGGATCAGTGAACGTTCCATCAGAGTCATGATCACCCCGCCACAACCGACCCCGCGGAGGTTCTCAATATCCGCCCTAGTCACTGGCTGTCTGTACGCTATTATGGCAAGGGTTTCCATCGCCGCTTTCGAGAGACGCTGCTTGCGTCTTCCCCGGTATAACCGCGCCACGTAATCTGAATAGGCACTGCTCGTGGACAACTGGAACCCCCCAGCAACCTGCTCGAGCCGTATGGCGGAACCCTCGCCTCCGAATTTCCTCCCCACCCTCTCCACGGATTCGCGAATTTCCGACAGCTCGGTGTCCCCGAGCACAGCCGAAATTTTTTTCACCGACAAGGGTTCGTCCGACGCAAACAACAGCGCTACAATGATGTCATCGAGATTGAGTTGTTCCATTCAGTTTTTCTCGCCTCCCACGAATTCGCAGACTGCAGGTCCCTTTTGCCCGATTACGGATTCTCCGGTTCCGACCGAGTATCTCCCGCGTCATCGTTTGGCGACTCCTCGGCTCCGCGAATCCAAATCTCACCAAACGCGCCTTCCTGTCTGCACCTGATGGCCGACCTCTTGAGCAACTCGAGCAACGCGATAAAAGTCACAACCACCTCCAGACGGCTGGCAATATTCCTGAACAGCTCGCGAAACCCCACGTGTCGCCTCTCGGCGACAAGGGACAGAATCACATCGATCTTTTCTTCGATTGTAAACTCTTCCGGTTGGATCTCGGATACCTCATCGGTCTCGAACTCCGACATGATCTGGCGGAATGCCTTCATGATCTCGTATAGACTGAGTTCGAGAACCGGCTCGGCGCGTAGCTCTTTTTCGTTTTGGGGTACCGGACGTTGAAAAACCCGGAGCCGTTCATCTTCCAGTTTCTTGAACGAACGCGCGGCCTCAACCATCTTTTTGTATTCCAACAGATTCCGGACAAGCTCTTCGCGCGGGTCTTCCGTGTCGTCGTCTCTGCGGAGTAGCATTTGGGCTTTGATCCGCATCAGAGTCGCCGCCAAAACAAAAAACTCACCGGCCAGGTCGATCTGGAGCTGCTCCATGAGGTCCAGATACTCGAGATAGTCCTTTGTGATCTTCGCTATCGGGATATCGTAGATGTCGATATTGTCCCGCTTGATCAGGTAGAGAATCACACCAAGCGGCGCCTTGATCCCCTCGAGTTCCGCCTTATAGGTTTTGCCTTTTACATCGTTCACGTCGAACCTGCTTTTGGTCCAAACCGGATTTGTGCCCGATTCTATGCCTAGATCTCAAAGGGTGTCAAGCGATCTTAGGCACTCGAACTCTTCTCGCTTTCGCCGGCTTACACGTTACTGTCGTCGCGTATGTTCAGAGGAAAACTGCACCTGCTAGGCGCGTGGGTGGAAAGCCCTGTGGACCTCGATAAGATGACGCGAGTCGACCGTCGTATAGATTTGTGTCGTCGATATGTCTGCGTGACCGAGAAGTTCTTGGACATATCTGAGATCCGCCCCACCTTCCAGAAGGTGAGTGGCAAAAGAGTGCCGGAGAACGTGGGGGCTGACCTCACGTCTGATACCGGCGGATTTCGCGTGGTGTTTGAGCCGCTTGAAGAATCCAACCCGGGAAATCTTGTTCCCGTGGTGATTGAGAAACACGTACGGAACCACTTTTCCCCGGGCGAGGTGTGGCCGTGAACCGGATAAATACGCCGAAAACGCCCTAGCGGCCGGTCTGCCAAAGGGGACAATCCGCTGTTTGCCCCCCTTTCCCTTGATCACCAGCAACATGTCCTTCTCGAGCACCTGTTCGAACATCAGGTCACAAAGCTCCGATACACGTAATCCCGCCGCGTAGGTCATCTCCAACATCGCCCGGTCACGGATCCCAAGCACATCGTCCTCGGGGGTGCTCAGCAACCGCTCCACCTGTTCGATTGTGAGGACTTTGGGAATCCGTTTTGATCGTTTGGGACGCGCGATTCCCGCCGCGGCGTCTTTCTTGACGACGCCCTCCCTCATCAAGAATTTATGGAAGTGGCGGATAGCGGACAACGCCCGCGCCCTTGACGTCGGCGCCATTCCGCGCCGGGAGAGTTTGACCAAGTGGAGCTCCAGCGCGTCCTCCCCGATCTCGGTCGTGGTACTGATCCCGACTTTTTCCAACGTGTCGAGGTAGAGACGGAGATCACGGCCATAGGCCTCGATCGAATTGGGCAACAGCCCCTTTTCGCTTACAAGGTAGTCGAGAAATTGATCGAGCGCCGTATCGATCCCGTTTGCCATAGCTTTCTCTTGACTCGAGGGAACTAAGCTGTTAGGTTAATGTTCTATTTTGTCCGATTGTATCGAGGAGGATTTGAAGATGCCACAACATAAATCGGCCAAAAAGCGCGTCAAGACCAACCTCAAACGTCAGGTCCGAAACCGCGCTGGCCGGAGCTCACTTAGAACCACCCTCAAAAACATACGCGAGATGCCGCAGGAAAAGAGGGTCGAGGCGATGAACGAGATTCAGTCGATCCTCGACAAGGCGGCCGGCCGCGGGATTATTCACCCAAACAAAGCGGCCCGTCTCAAATCTAAACTGAGCTCCAACGAATAAGACCGACTCTCGCTATCTGGCTGGCCGGGCCCGTTCCCATCACAGACAATCGAACGTGATTCTTCTTCGCGAGGTCGGCCTTGGTCTATCTCAAAGAACCGTAGACGTCCGCCAGAACGCCGATCACATCCTCCCTGTCCACGAGCTCGGACCTGTCGTCTCTTCGATGGTAGATTTCGATTTTGTTCGTCTTGAGGTTTCGTTCCCCGAGGGTGATGCGGATCGGAATCCCCACGAGATCCGCGTCCTTGAAACGAAAACCGGCGCGAAGATCCCGGTCGTCGAACAGGACCTCCCACCCCGCCTCCGTGAGCTCCGCATAGAGCGACTCCGCGACCTCCATCGTGTGCGTATCGCTCACGTTTATCGGGAGCATGATCGCGTCAAACGGCGTAATCGACAGGGGCCAGAGAATCCCTCGATCATCATGATTTGCCTCGACGGCGGCCGCGACGGCACGCGACACGCCAAATCCATAACACCCCATGATAAATTCGCGTTCCTTGCCTTGTTGATCGAGAAACGTTGCATTCATGCTTTTGCTGTACTTTGTATCTAGCTTGAAGATATGCCCCAGCTCGACCCCCCGTCGTGTTACCAGTTCGGACTCGCCACACCGGGCACACCGATCACCGGATTTGACGGTACTGATGCTGGCCGTCTCGGTCGGTTCGAAATCCCGCCCCATCTTCACTCCTCGGAGATGAGTGTCGTTCTCGTTGGCGCCGACGATCATTCCCTCGTAGTCGTCGAGAAGCGTGTCGGCGATAATCCGTGTCTTGTCCGGTAACCCCACTGGTCCCGAGTACCCCGCCTCGGCCCCGGTGAGTTTTCGTATCGATTCATCGTCCAACGTTTCGATCCAAGGATCCTGAAGCAGTTTGGCCAACTTCGTCTCGTTCAGACTGCGGTCGCCGGGAATGAGCGCCGCAACGACCTCCTCGCCGGATCGATAGAGCAGCGTCTTGACCAGCTGTGACGGCTCCGTGTTGAGAAAACGGCTCACCTCCTCGATGGTCTTCTGACCCGGCGTCTCGACCCGCATTGGCGAAGCAAGGATCTTTTCCGGTGATTTGAGCGGCCTCCCAGCGCTCTCGGCCCTTTCCGAGTTTGCCGTGTACCCACATTGGCACGTAAAGATCTCGCTCTCTCCCTCCTCCGCAAAAACGATGAACTCATGATTGACGTCCCCACCGATGACCCCCGCGTCGGCTTCCACCATGATGTTCTCGAGCCCACACCGGTTTAGAATCCGTCGGTATGCGTCGGCCATTGTGCGGTAGGTTTCCTCGAGGGACTCATGCGATTCGTGAAAACTGTACGCGTCTTTCATGATGAATTCACGGGCCCTCATCACCCCAAATCGCGGACGGATTTCGTCACGGAACTTCGTGAGGATTTGGTAGAGACACTGTGGCAGCTGCCGGTAGCTTCTGATCTCCGTCCGGGCCAGGTCCGTCACCACTTCTTCATGGGTCGGGCCGAGGGCGAACAACCGGTTTTTTCTGTCATTCAGCTTGAACAGCTCGGGACCAAAATTCTGGAGTCGTCCGCTCTCCTCGTACAACTCGGCGGGATGCAGGATCGGCATGAGGATCTCTTGACTTCCCGTTCGGTTCATTTCCTCACGGACGATGTTTTCGATTTTTTTCAAAACCCGATAACCCAGCGGAAGAAACGTGTACACGCCGGCGGTGAGCTTCCGTATCACTCCAGCCCGAATCATCAATTGGTGGCTAGGTATCTCTGCGTCACTCGGACTCTCTTTGTAGGTAGGCAGGTACAATTTGCTCCACCGCATCGTTGTCTCCGTTTCGATGATTACCACAGACGAGAATTCGCTTGATGTCCCGACTGTCCGGGCGTTTAGCTTGTCATTTCAGGAGCGGACGAGGGACGTTTCTTGGCCCTGCGCCCGCTTCGCTCGGCTTCCCGCCTAGCGGCGGGTGATCCTCGCTCGCTCCGCACACAAGGGCCTCCGCAACGCCCTCGTCCGCTCCCGAGAGAGACGTCGCCCGTCCGTACAATCGAGACACCACGGCTAGTAATTGTAACCGATAAATAGTTCCAGCTCGGTGTTGTCCGATATAGTACTGAAATCTGTGGCTCGTGTAAAGTTGACACGAATGACGGGGGCGTATCCGAGGTTGAGCTCCACTCCCCCCCCGAACGACCCCAACCATTCCGTATCGGCAATGAATCGGCTGGTTTTTCCCAGATCGAAGAAGAGCGCGCCCCTCATTCTCGGTGTTTCTATTGTGCCAAACGGCAGACCCAACGCGAATCGATCGATGAGCGGGAACCGGAGCTCATTGTTGATCAGGTAGGTGGTCCTTCCAAAAAACTCTCTGAAATCGTACCCCCGAAAATCCCAGGGCCCCCCGAGGTAGAAGATCTCCGTATCGGTCCCATAACTGTTGCGGGTGAGAAATCTCTCGGCAAGGACGATGCGATCCGTGATCTTGAAGTACTTCCGGACGTCGAAGTGCAAAACGGTGCTCTCAAAACCACGATCCCTGAAATCGACCGTGTGCCCGACGGTGACGTAGTACCGCCAACCTTTGAGAGGGCCGCCGATGGTCCAGAGCGTCTTGTCGACGACGTGCGACAAAAACGTCGTGCCCACGAAACTCCGCTCCGCACCCAGCTCTTCGAAACCGTTCCGCCGCTCGATCAGACGGAGCACAAGAGCCCCATCGACACGTGAAAACCTGCTAAATGGGAAGCTCAGTCCACCCGACACACCGGTCCGCTCTTCGATTCTGTAAATGAGAAACGGATCTCTCACGTAGCTGTTTAGATGGAACACACCAAGCGAATAGTGCAGGCGGCGGCTGAGATTCACATAGTTGACACCGAGGTTAAGCCTTTTGAAAAAGTCGTCCACACCCTCCGAGGAGTTGGCAAAGAAAATGTAGAACTGATGGTTTCCCAGGATGTCGGTGAGAACCAGCTGACCGCCGTTTCCCAAAGCACCAAAGTTGGGATCGATTGCCACTCCCGCCCCGGCAAAATCGAGACCGAGTTTCATCTTATAGTCCTCAGTCTGGTAGCTGATCTCCTCGGGCTCCCTTTTTTTCCAATTTGGCTCGGAAGGCTCGTTGGCGTCGGCTGCTATATCCTCGGTCAGTCCGATTCCGTCTTTTTTCAGTGGAAATTCGAACAAGTGAAATTCGCCGCGATAGTATCCGCTGGCGACAAATCCGGATCCGTCGGGCAGAAACGACGGTGTCGTGACACCACCTAGAACGCTCGTCTGCTTGATGACCGTTTCTCGATGCCAATCGTAGTAGTAAACGTTGAAAACGTCGTCGCGGTCCGACGAAAACAAGAACCCGTCACCATCGGGAGACCAATCCGGATACGAGTCTTTCGCCAAACCGCACGTCAATGCCGTTAGTTGTCTCGTACCGACATCGATCATGTAGATCCCTTGGTGCTCCCCGGTTCCGCTCTTACAGCGGTCGGACCCAAAGATAACGATATCTTTTGACGGATGATAGTCCGGATCGTGTTCGGCAAAGGAATCGTTTGTCAGACGCTCGAGCCCGCCCTCGGCGCGATCATAGAGGAACAGGTCCATCTTACCCGTTCTATCGATGGCGCTAAACACGATCCGTTGCCCGTCCGGTGAGAGAGTCGGCGAAGATACAACGCTGAGATTGGGGAACGTCAGTTGGTCGATCGCTTTGTTTCTTTTGACATCCCACAAATAAACAGCGTCTTTGTCATGTCTTTTCGACACGAACAAGAGCGTATCGCCTCTCGCTTCCATTTTGCTGCGGAAGGCCGGAATCGACTCGAAGTTGGTGGAAAGGCTCCCCTCGACGAGGATCTCACGTGTCAACCGACCGTATTTATCGCGCGAGAACTTCACGACGCTGATGACACCGTCCTCCGCCCCCAGGGCGTAAACGACGATATCGCCATCCGAACAACGCGCCGCCACGGGACGGTTGTGAAACGTCCGGGGTTCCGTCAGCTGTTCCCCGACGTCGGCGGCAAAGGTGCTGTACAGAATCGAAGGAAAGTATCTCCGTTTTGCGCTCCTAAAAAAGGCGTCATTGAGCTCTCTCAGGTCCATGTTGATCGTTTTTTTGAGGACCAACGAGAAATTGTCCGACATCCACCAGTTCTCGATGATTTGGATCACTGCTTCATCCCCATAATTCGTTGCGATGTAACGGACGACTGCCTCCCCTTGTTTGTACATGAGGAACGAGCCCTCGATGCGCCATATGTTCTCAAGGTCAGGCAGCCGATTGTGCAAGAGTGCATCCCGTATGAACATATGACTTCGTGTGTCTGCTTCCGGTGATGCGACGTATTCCGCCAGTCCTTCTACGAACCACAAAGGAGGATACGAATTACTGAACTTTCCGCGTGACCGCATCACGGCACCGAGCTTTTCGAGCATAAACGCGTGCACCATCTCGTGACGGATCACATGTCTAAACTCCCACAGCGACCCGGAGAACGGGATCGCAATCCGGCCCTTGACCAAATCGGTAAAGCCGGCCGTGTAATCCGAAATCAACGAGGGAATGATGTTTGTCTGCTGAAAATCGTGGTGAGAACTGTAAAAGACGAGAGGTAACGCATCTCTGAATTCGAGATCAAAGAATTCGGCAAACTCGTGAAACGTCTCCTCAACGATCGGCGCGGCAAACGCTACCAGGTTCTCCTCGGAGGGATAATAATAGATGTCGACGTTTTGGGTTTTTAAAACCTTCCATTCTCTTTTCGAGTAAACGACCTTGTTTTTACCATACGGATATTGAGCGAACGCGGGCTGCCCCGCACCAAGCATCCCGAGAACGAAAGCGATCAGTGGGATCAATTTTGTCGAAAACCTAGCCATGCTGCGCCTCAATCAGATCCCTCATCGTGAACATACCTTTTGGCTGGGTCACAAGGTATCTCGCCGCCCGAAGCGCCCCCTTTGCAAACGCCTCTCTCGACAACGCCCGGTGTGAGACCGTGATCATCTCTTCGTCCGTGGCAAAAACAACTTGATGCTCACCGGGAACATTTCCCACCCGCGCCGAATGAATGTGGATGGGTCGCTT
>CP070677.1:2440465-2469868 GCA_020352495.1 Candidatus Latescibacterota bacterium | reverse complement strand
GAAACACGCAAGTTGCAACCCCGTAACCGAGCGCGATGAGAAACGCTCCCGGTGAGACGCCAAGCCAGCCGGCACCGACGACATAGAGTACACCAAGTGCGATTCCGATCGCGTAGTGCCCGATCAGTGCAGCTCGTTTCTCACCAGCTTGTTCCGGGGCGTCAGCGATGTTCGAGTGAACGAACTGGCCCCGGGCGATGCCGAGATACCACCGACCAACCCATTGCCCCTTCGCGCCCGCGACGAAACCGATCCTCCGAGCAACGCTCCCCAACACGTCCATCGTCACGGTGGCGGCGGCACCCGCGCAGACTCCAAACACCGTCAATACGATCGTCTCACCTGTCATGCTGCCTCACCCATTCCGAGTAGTTCTTGGAAGGCCGATATCCAGTCTTGTATCACACAAATGAAATACGATTCAATCATTGAACAGAAGGCGCTCATTCGTTCCTTCTATCAAGACGATTAACGTGGAGTACCGATCAACAGGTTCGACACACGACAATGCCCTGCAACGGGATTTGTTGCAGGGCATTGTTTTAAGAAGTTGGCTCCCCAAAATGAACGTTTTACGAACTCTGCCGGTGAAGGTCCCCCGAGTTCGCAAAAACGTACGTTTCGCCCCCCGAACTGGATGATTGGCGAACCGTTCCCGTGCACATGCCGAGAAATTCCTGAACGGTCGCCAAATATTTCTCCGGTGAGCGTTTGTGTCAAACGGACTGTCAGATTGATCCCCGCTAGTGGGTTCGCGCGAGCCCAAGGCGATCCGATTGTGTCTTTCCACTTTATTGTGAGCCTCTGGACAAGATTGAACGAGTAGACATAACGGAGACATTTCAGTAAGATGAAACGCTGCAGGCACATGAATGAACGCAATCTCTCCACGCCTGAGAAGGGAATTAGCAGAATGAATAAACAACTGTTTCTCCACGAAGAAATAACGCTACTTGCGCTTCGCAATCAGTCGGGGACCATAGCGTCCGGAACCAATTATCAGTACGCGATTGGCGGCGCCGTATTAGCCGAATTGCTGCTCGAAGGACGCGTGACGGTCGAAACGAATGGAAAGAAAAAATTCCTGCGGCTCACGAGTTCGAGACCATTGGGCGATCCGATCATCGATGAATGTCTTCGAAAAGTCGTCGATGCCAGGAGACGCGCCCAGTTACGGATGTGGGTATTACGCTTCGCTCGTGTGAAAAAGCTCAAACACAAAATAGCAAAACAACTGTGCAAGCGGGGGATTCTGCGTTCGGACGAAGACAAGGTACTTCTGGTCTTCTCTCGGAAAATTTATCCTGAGATCAACCCGGAGCCGGAGCGGCGGATAATGGATAGGCTACGAGATGCGATATTCACCGACACCGATCAAGTCGAACCTCGTACCGCCGTGCTCTTGTCTTTGGCGAAAAGTACCGGCGTTCTTAAAGCCAATTTCGATAAGAAAAAACTCAAAACCCGTAAGGACCGCGTAGAACGGATCACAAACGGCGAAGTGACGGGCAAGGCCACAAAAGAAGCGATCGACGCCATGAAGGCGGCGGCAATGGTGGTGATCTTGTATTCAGGTTGCATTTACTGAAATACCTCCCAAGTTCGAGGGGGGTCTGCCGCCTCCCCGGTCTGAACGATTTTCGAACCGTTCCGGTGATCTTCCAGAGAGTTAGATGAATCATCCAGAGCGGTCACCATTGAAAGCTCCGCCACTTATCATTTCAAAAAAATGACCTCACTATTGAGGTTTTGTGGTATAATAAGAATTAATCAAATTGGTTGACACGAGAGGAGGCCTCTATGAAGAGAGCACTCGTCAGATCCAGTCTCGTGCTGCTATTATTTTCTACCGCTTTTATCCCCGTCTGCGCAATCGGCCAACCTAGCATCGCCTTGTACTTCGATCAAGCTCTTACACAACAACATGCCGACTGCCCGGATGCACCTCCGGGAACTGTTCTGGATACGCTGTATCTGGCAGCTTTTGGATTCTCAACACCGATTGAGGGAATCGAATACAAAATTCAATTTCCTCCAGAGATCATGTGGATTGGGTTTTCATCGCCTGAACGTGGCCTGAAAATTGGGGATCCTATCAACGGTCTATCGATGGCCCTCTTTACACCACAGGATGCATCCAGCCCCGTCATCATAGAGGAACTTATCATATTGTGGCTGTGCGAGGGGTGCGTGACAACTAACATCCTCATCGAGTTCGCAGCGCACCCGATGACCGGTTCTCTTCGGGCCGTGACATCAGATCTGGTATTCCAGGACGTCATTGGTTACACCAGCGTGGTTTGCGGCGGTTGCGTTGGATGCGCCCCTGAGGGAATCACTACAGCTTCTCGAGCGACAACGGCAGGATATGCACTGGAACAATGCATCCTCGATTGTCCGGCTGGCGACGGCGGAGTTATCCTACCCGGTGAACTGCCGGGTCAGCATCACACCCCGGATCTCGACGGGGACGGTTTTGTGTCAATCGTGGATTTCTCGTTGTTCGCTGTGGAGTATCTGATGTCATTCGATCCGGATAAGGACTACTATTGTAGCGACAACGTCGATCTCATCGATTTTGTGCTGTTTACCCGGCATTGGCTGCATTCTGGAAGTATTCCGGTCGAGCCGAGCACGTGGGGTAGCATTAAAGCGTGGTTTTTGGATTAATCCTCAACTGGATAGAGCAGCAGCCTTTTAAGCTACGGGGCGTTGGTTCGAATCCACCTAATGTCCCCGAACCGGTTTCGAACCGGCCGACGGATCGCCGACCGAGCTAGATCGTGCAGCGCACCTGTTTCGTTCTCTAGCACGTCGCTCAGTTACCTGCCAAACGTGTAACCAGTTAAAAATAAATCGCTAAAAAGACTGAGCGAATCGCGCCTCAAAAGAGGCTTGCGTCCCGGCGCAACACTGAATATAATTCAGTAACATTATGACTGATGGTCAGTCATATAATGGGCCCGCGTATATGAGCGCGGTTTGAGCCCAAGGAGGGGGAACTGCTCAATGGGTACTGCCGAAAGAAGAGAACGAGAGAAAGAGCAACGCCGAAACGACATCATCGACGCCGCCGAGGCCGTGTTTTTCTCAAAAGGAATCGCGAATTCGACGATGGATGAAATCGCCGACGTCTCGGAACTCAGCAAGGGAACGCTCTATCTCTATTTCAAAAACAAAGAGGACCTGTACCTCGCAATCATCCTGCGTGGTCTTGCCATACTCCAGGCCAAATTCGAGGAGACGTTGAAGGCCCACGAATCGGGAATCGAGAAGACCGAAGCGATCGGGCGAGCGTTCTTCGAATTCGCCAAAACACACCCCGACTACTTTCAGGCCATGCTCTATTTCGAGTCGGCCGATCTTCCGTACGACGACGAGTCCGGTTATGCCGCAGAATGCCTGAGCCAGAGTAACCATACATTCGAAATATGCGCACGTGCGGTGCAAGCGGGGATCGACGACGGGACGATCCGTCCCGATCTCGACCCAATGAAAACGGCGATGACGCTTTATGGCGTCTCGGTGGGACTGCTCCAGATTGTTTCGACAAAGGGACAGATGATTCGCGAATGCCACAACCTAAATCCGGACGAGTTGATCGAGTATTTCTTTGAGTTGATCGGCAATACCTTGAGGACGCAGATCGATGAATGACTCAAAAAAAGCGATCGTAGTTGGGGCCACGTCCGGGATCGGCGAGGCCCTGGCCATCGAGCTCGCGAACAACGGCTTCGAAGTGGGGCTGACGGGACGCCGTCAAAATTTGCTCGATGAACTCGACAGGAGAATTCAAACAAGAACGTACGCGAGAAAGATGGATATTCGCGATGCGGAGGCGGCACCGCAAATCCTAAACGAACTCGTCCGGGAGATGAACGGAGCCGACGTGATTGTGATCAACTCCGGAGTATTGTATCGGAACGGGAGCTGGGATGAGTTACAGGCAATGATCAACACCAACGTCACCGGTTTTGTCGCTGTGGCCGAAGCGGCGTTGGAATATTTCACAAACAAAGGTAAAGGCCATCTTGTGGGTATCTCCTCGATTGCCGGTCTGAGGGGCGCGAAGGGATCACCCGTTTACAACGCCTCGAAAGCTTTCATTTCGAACTACATGGAAGGATTACGTCACAAAATCGCCACGTCGGGAATGCCCATACACGTAACCGACATAAGACCAGGTTTTGTGAGAACGCAAATGATAGAGGGACGGCCTAGGTTGTTCTGGGTCTCTTCTCCGGAGAAGGCTGCACGACAGATCTTCAGCGCGATACGCAATAAAAAGAAAAGGGTGTACATCACCCGAAGATGGCGGCTTGTCGCATGGCTTGCCAGGATTGTACCGGACTGGATCTACAACAAATGGTAATAACAGCGTGCACTGCCAGTGAAAGAAGGTGTTGATAGATGACACGGCTCGTTTTCGGATTCGTGATTGTGCTGTTGGCTGCCCAAGGTGGATTTGCGCAAACCATATCGATGGACGACTATCTTACAGATGTCAAAGGTCGCCATCCATTTTTCACAAAGGAGCAAATACAGGCCGAGATCGAGGAAAAACAAAGGGACCGTTTTCTTGGGATGGAAGATTGGGTTGCCAATTCATCGGCATTTCTGGCCTATCAAAAACCAGTGAGCGCCGGTCCGTTTGTGCCGGAACAGGTCTACGCCGGTGGTATCGAAGCGGGTGCGGGACGAACGTTTTGGAAGACGGGTGGGCGGTTCTCCGTGTCGTGGGTAACCAACGTCACCGATCAGAAGCTACCTGATATTGTCATTCCCTCCCTGGGCGGCGATATCGTTGTCCCCATCGGACCAACCGAGTTCTTCGAGAACCGGATCTACGCAACGTACTCGCATCCACTCCTCCAGAACCGGGGTGGAATTCTCGATCGTCTGCAATATGAGTTGAGCGATTTCAACGTGCATTTTTCGGAAGTCCAGTCGCTCGAGAACCAGGAGCAGTTTCTTCTCGATGTCGGTCTTCGTTTTCTCGAATGGGTTGTAATTGCGGAAGAGCTGAGGATTGGCAGGGAGCGGCTTCGATTCGCCGAAAAACAGCTCGAGACGGTCTCGAGAAAACGCGAGGCCTACCTGGTTGACGAGGTGGATGTGTTACGAGCCAAGGATGCGCTTCAGGTGGCAAAACAAAACGTCGTCCGAAGTGAATCAAGGTTTGCGGCGAGACGTGCCGAACTTGCCGTGATAGCCCAAAGCGACGAACTCTACTCGCTTACACCGGATTTCGATATCTACAAACTGGAGGCATTGCCCACGATCGAGGAGGCCGTAGAAAACATAGAGCATGAGAGAATCGTGGCCGCGCTCGATTTGCGACTCCAACAACTCGCGTATCAGAAGAAGGGGTTCGAGGAGACGACCAAACCCCAGCTGTTCTTGAACCTGAGCGGCGGACTTCAGCAAGGCGACAGCGATTTTTTCGACGCGTTGAGTTTGGACAAACCCGATGTGGCTGTCTCTCTCGATTTTCGGTATCCACTGGGGAACAGAACCGCACAAAATGACGTTTCCAAGATCGATCTCGAGGTTCGACAGCTCGAAAAGGAAATCGAAAGCGTTGTCCTCGCTCTAGAGGCGGAGATCAGAAAAATTCTCATAGAGGTCGATGAACTCGTGAACATAATGGAGCTCAATCGGACGCAAATAGAGACTGCGCGAGAAAAGACGAGGGAGGAACAAAGCCGGTACAATCAAGGAAGGGGAGAGCTCACGTTTGTGATCCAAAGCCGGGATGATGAGTCGTCGGCGCAGCTCGTGTACGCACTGAACGCCGCGACGTATCAACAGCTCGTTTTGACTTATAGGGCACTGACAGACGAGCTGCTGCCGCAGTAGCAGGAGACTGCCATGAAGAGCTTTTTTAGATTCTTCGCCGAACGCCATACGCTGGCCAATCTCGTAACAGTTATGACGATTCTGTTGGGGTTGAGCGCGTACACCCGAATCAAGCGCGACATGTTCCCCGAGGTGGATTTCGGCGAGCTCACGATAACAACCGTCTATCAGGGTGCGTCTCCGGAAGATGTCGAGCTGAATGTCACAAACAAACTCGAAGACGAAATCAAGGAAGTCTCGGGTATCGATCGGATGACTTCCTTTTCGATGGAGAACATCTCGGTCGTTTACGTACGCATCGATCCCGATGAGAAGGATCAGGAGGGTGTCAAACGCGATATCCGGGAAGCGATCGACCGGGTAACGGATATGCCGGAGGAGGTGACCGAGGCACCGCTCATCACCGAGTGGACCACCGACATCTTCCCCGTGATCGAGGTGGGGCTCTCGGGAGACATTCCATATGAAGAACTGCGCGAATACGCAAGGCGACTCGAGAAAGATCTCAAAAACCTTCCCGGGGTGGCGAGTCTTGACAAATATGGGTACCTCGACCGCGAGATCCACATCGAGGTTTCGCCATGGGCGATGAAGGAATACCAGGTCCCGCTCCGTGAAGTGATGATGGCCGTCACCGCGCGAAACATCCGGGCTACAGGCGGCAGTTTCGAATCGTATACCGACGAGAAGAAAGTCGTTACGATAGCACAGTTCGAGGACCCGATGGAGGTGGAGGACGTCATTGTCCGCGCAACGTTCGACGGACCGGTCATACGGATACGTGATCTCGCCATCGTAAAAAATGACTTCGAAGAGCAGCGTGTCCTTTCACGGATGGAGGGGAAAAAGGCGATATCATTTTTCGTGAACAAGAAAGGTACCGCCGATGTGATTCGGACGGTTGATCAAGTTAAAGAGCTCGTCGATGGGCTCAACGGTAGTCTGCCCGAAGGGGTCGAAGTACTGTACGCCGACGACCAGTCCTATTATGTTCGCAACCGTTTGAAAATAGTGGGGACGAACGGTCTCATCGGGTTGTGTCTCGTGCTCTTGATGCTCGCGAGTTTTCTCAGTCTCAGGAGCGCGTTTTGGGTGGCGTTGGGAATCCCTGTCACGGTGTGTGGTGTCATTTTCTTGATGCCCGTTTTCAATGTCTACATCGAGATCGTATCGCTTGCCGTCCTGGTGCAGGTGATCGGTATCATTGTCGATGACGGCATCATCATAGCTGAGAACATCCACAAGTACCGCGAACGCGGTGAGCCACCGCTAAAAGCCGCGGTGGAGGGAATTCACGAGGTATTTTTGCCCGTGCTGACCACGATCATTACGACGTTTGTGGCGTTTGCACCGCTTTTCTTTATGTCGGGTATGATGGGCAAGTTTGTATTCGTCGTTCCGGTCGTGATGTCACTTGCACTGTTTATTACTCTCTTCGAAGCCGTCGTGGCGCTTCCCGCTCACCTTATTTGGGGGCTCAAAGACGACGCGGCCGGTGCAAAGGATCGGACGGCGAGAAGTTGGTTCCGCGTGGTGAGACGGTTCTATGAACGGACCATGCGCCATGTGCTCAAACTTAGATACCTGTTCATTTTGATCAGCATTCTTCTACTGGCCGGCTCTCTTTGGTACGCGGTGAACTACATGGATTTTGTCCTCTTTCCGGCGGACGCTGCCGACACGTTCTATCTGCTCGTCGAACTCCCAACCGGTTCGTCGCTGGAGCACACGTCGGACAAGGTCAAGGAGTTGGAAAACATCGTCGCGGAACTTCCGGGTGAGGAGCTCGAATCTTACGTGGCCCGAGTGGGAACGCAGGGTGGTTTTGCGCTGGGTGAGAACGAGAACTGGGCGCTTATCCGCGTCAACCTCACACCGTACGCCGAAAGGTCGAGGACGGCGGATCGTATCGTGGAGGATCTTCGGGAGAGAACCGATCTACTGGAGGGATTTGACAGCATCGTGTACTACATCGACGCGGGTGGTCCCCCCGTTGGTCGCCCCGTGACGATCCGGGTCGTTGGATCCGACGATGAGATGCGTAGGGCGTTGGCCGATTCGGTCGTGGCTCTCATGTCCGCGATGGATGGGGTCAAGGATATCGACCGGGACGACAAACCGGGAAAGGACCAGGTGCAGATCAACGTCAACTACGACAGACTGGCAAGAGTCGGGCTCACCGTTGCGGATATCGCTCAAAACGTGCGTGTGGCCTACGATGGGGAGGTCGTCACCAGTGTCCGATATGGTGACGCAGATGTAGATTTTCGTGTGAAGCTCAACGAAGAGGCGCGAAAAAACCCCCGGTATCTTCGCGAGCTGTTGATTCCCAATCCCCGGGGTCGTCTGATACCGCTAAAGGACGTTGCGACACTCGAGACCGGTCCCGGTCCGTCCAACTACTATCATTTCGACGGGGAGCGTGCGATCACCGTGACCTCCGATTATGTGAAGGGCGTAGCGACCCCGACGGAAATCTCGCACGATGTCGTGGGTCACTTCGATCTCGGCAGGGACTGGCCGGGAATGCGGTTTGTGATCGGGGGCGAGGCTCAGGAGATGGAGGAGTCGATGACAAGTCTGTTTCAGGCCTTCGTCATCGCTGTGCTTGGCATATATTTCATCCTCATTCTGCTTTTCAACTCAGCAACACAACCCTTTATCGTCATGAGTTCTATCCCATTTGGTGTGATGGGAGTGATCGTCGCCTTTGCGCTCCACGGTAAGGATCTTGGTTTTCTCGCCATGATGGGTACGGTGGGGCTCTCGGGAGTCGTGGTCAACGACTCGCTCGTGCTCGTGAACCATATCAACAGACTCCGCCGCCAATCTCCCGATACGAATATCCGTGACATTGTTGCGCAGGGAGCGGCGGACAGGTTCCGAGCCGTGCTTCTGACATCACTGACCACCGTGGCCGGTGTTCTCCCCCTCGTCTACGGTATCGGGGGCTCGGACCCGTTTATCGCCCCCATGGTTCTCGCGTTGGGCTACGGGATCGTATTTGCGACCCCGCTCACGCTCGGTATGGTCCCATGTCTGTATCTCGTTAGCGAGGATATCAAAAGGATTTTCAGAATATCTCCCAAATGAGGCGCTCTCGGACGCCGGTGAATTGGGATCCCAACGACGTCGATCGGCGTTATGCGGGAAAACGAGCGGAGGTCCTGGCTTTTCGAGACGCCGAGCGTCGTCGGCGGTTTCAAGAGGGCCCCTTTCGCCGAATTCAATTTCTTGACCTCACCGTCACAGGTAAGTACAATCGTTCGCGGCAACTCCGTCAGCAGCAAACCGGGAAACGCCGCCTGTGCACAAACAGGGAGCCGCCGCCACGACGACTCACGGTTACGATAAGACCCCGTCATTTAGCCCACCGTTTGTTTTCAAGACGAATCCGACCCATCGTCCAATGTTTCCGCTGTGCCGGCAGCGTCATGCTATCTCAAAGCGAGGTGTACAATGAAGGACCCCGATTCGACCATTTCGCGACGTAACTTTTTGGGAAAAGGTATTGCCACGGTTGTTGGAGCAGGTCTTGGGATCGCCGGAGCGACACAAGGCCTAAAAGCGAAAACACCCGTCGTCCAGCTTGCCCAGGCGGAAAGCGGCACGAAAGACAAACCCCAGATCAAGGACTACCGAAAGCTCGGTCGCACGGGGTGGAAGGTCTCCGACATCGCATTTGGCAATGCGCGGATGACGGATCCGGCGATGCTCGAGTACGCGATGGAACGTGGCATCAACTACGTCGACACGGCTCGTCAGTACTTCGATATGGAGGTCGTGATAGGGAAAATCTTTCCCGAGAAAAGAGATAAACTCTTTGTGGCAACGAAGCTCGAACCTGAACTCATCACTGCGGAGGTCTCCGTCCAAGAAGTCACAAAGGCGATCGAAGAGAGTCTTGAGCGCCTCAACACCGATTACATCGATTGTTGCATGATCCATTCTGTGGGCGATCCCAATCTTGGTGACCGTACCCGGATCGAGAATCGAAACACCTATGAGGCCTTCGAGAAAGCCAAAAAGGCGGGAAAAATACGGGCGTGGGGGGCAAGCTCACACGGCCCCAGGTTGGTCGAAGATTTCTCGTGGCTGATCGAAAACACCGGCATCGACATGATCATGCCGGGGATGAACTACATGACAAAGGGACTCGAGCCCGTACTTGCAAAAGCGCGGGAAAAGGACATCGCCGTCGTGGCCATGAAAAGCCTCTCGGCTGCCAGAAAGATCGATTACTCGGCCTTTATTAAAGACGGCAGAACCATCCGACAAGCGCTTCTCAGATGGATGCTCGCCCAGCCGAACATCGATACGATCTCGCTTACCATGAGCACCTTCGAAGATGTCGATGAGTTCGTCGGAGCCTCGGGAACACCAAAACTCACGCCCGACGAGAAGAAGGCGCTCGAGAAGTACGGCATGCTCCTCGATAGCGACTATTGCAGGCCGGGATGTGGTGCTTGTCTCGCAAACTGTCCCCAGGGGGTACCGATAAACGACATTCTTCGTTACCGGTTGTATTTCCATAATTACGGACGGGAGAAGGATGCGATGGGACTCTATGCGGCGCTTCCCGCATCAAAGAACGCGCACCAGTGCCAATACTGCTCCGCTCCGTGCACCGGTTCATGCCCGTTTGGTATTTCGATTAAACACAAGCTCGTCGAAGCCCATACCGAGCTCACTGTCTGACGCAAATAGGGGAGGACACTGATGAAACGGATACGATATCGCGGCAATGTCGGGACGCTGCTGCTCGTTGTGTTTTGCATGTCGCTTGCGGCGTTAACGCTCCAGACGGGGTGCGCCGAAAAAGAGACGGATCCCGCAAAAGCTCTTCTCGTCAAGGCGGTCAAAGCTATGGGAGGAGAGAAAAGGGCGACCGCATGGACGACGAGGATCAACAAGGGGCATCTCACATCCAACTGGCCGGGCTGGGGCGAGCTTCATGCGAATTGCACGGAATGGGTCAAGAAACCGGACAAGATGAAGCTAGATCAAGACTACAGCGCCTATGATCACCCGTTCTTTTTCACCTACTATTATAATGGTGGCGAAGTATGGATGATGGTGAACCTCGGAGTCCGGCAAAATCAGCGCTACACCGATCGATTGACACAGCTAATGCGAACGATCGACGGTGTGGCCTATTATGCGTCCGAGAGCGACACATGTTATCTCGTAACCGATGTTCCCGATGACTCGTTGGTCACTGCCGCGGACATCGCCCGCGTAGGTGTGGTGGACGAAGGGGACACGGTGCTCTTCGATCTGAGCACGGAGACCCATCTACCGGTCCGCCGGATCGAGGGAGGCGGCTCGATGCATGTGTTTTTCGACGACTACCGAAAAACCGGCGGGCTAACAGTGCCGTTCCGCGTGACCGTGTATCAAAATGGCGCAGTAATATCGGAGTACCAGTGGGAGGAGATCGAGTTCAACAAAGAGATTGACGATGCGATCTTTGATGAATATCGGCCCGAGCCAACGCCCGAAACGGCGGACGAGCCAACGGAGGAAAGCACCGAATAGATTTCCTTGAAAGTGT
This sequence comes from Candidatus Latescibacterota bacterium, assembly GCA_020352495.1. GTDB lineage: Bacteria > Krumholzibacteriota > Krumholzibacteriia > WVZY01 > WVZY01. The sequence continues at coordinate 2,458,455 of CP070677.1, read as the reverse complement.
GAAGTGGGCTGTGAAAGTGTTTGAGCCCGATTTTGAGCGCCGGCTCCTGGCTGCGACAAGCAGGAATGTTTGACGGCGCTCAATAGGGAGGGCGAAAACACTTTCACAGCCCACTGTGTGTTTCGGGCAATGTGTCTATTCGACGAGCCCCGCCTTTTTGAGATTCGCTTCGGTGCTCGTGAGAAGGTCCCCCGCCGTGTCCGTATCATCGGTGAAGAGCCCCCAGATGTACCTGCCGGCGGTTCGTAGGTTCACGGGACCATCAGACGTTCGATGCGGATCATCGAAACGATAACCGCCTTGTGTTTCAGTGACTTGCCCGCCTTTCTTCTCTACTAGCTCGAAGTATTTTTTGAGCATGTCCTCGGCGTGGGATCTGTCGCCTGCCTCAATGACAAACAACCTCAAGTTTTTATCCCCTGTCTCGTATTCGGCCGTGTACGCCGACCCTAGAAAGCCGTGTCCAAGGAAATGTTTGGCGATGTACTTCTCCGAGTTCTCGATCTTGCCGGACTCGGGGAAACAGGAGAACGCCGTGGGGAAAGCCGGCTCACCGCCGATGCGTTTGGCAACCTCGGTGGCAAGCGAGGTCAGGAAATCCTGGTCCTCGTCCTCGAGGTAAAAACCGGCGATTTTGACATAGTGCGGACCGTGAAAGAAGTTGAGGACCCCCTTGTCGTAGTAGCCCTGTGTGCCAATCGGGAGGAAGTTGCCTTTGGCGGGTTTCTCCTGGCTGTAAATACCAAAGGCGTTCCGCAGGTCACGGTGCTGGTACACATCGACTGTGACACTCTTCTTTTCGCCGCTGTCGTAACTCAACGCGGCAAGCTTTTCGAAGTCGTAACTGAGGTAGACCTCCGCAGCCCCGTTTATGTACTCGAAAAGAGTCTCGGGGAAGAAAACGAGCGGATCGCCATCTTTTGTCCAGCCTTCGATATCGGGAAACAGTCCCGTCATCTCGTCCGTTTCCGAGCTATGTACACACGACGGCAACAGACACATGACTAGAGCGAGGCAAAACGCGGCGGTTTTTGCAGTCACTGGATACCTCTCTTTTCAACGGATTCCGACTCGTTGGAATCCCGCCAAAATCACACGATGAAATCATCGGGGACCTGTCGAATTCTCGCAATGTCCCTTATCTTGTTTCGCACATCAAAGTTCATCGTGCATTTCACCGTGCAGGCATCACACCGTTCACACGGTACATCGGATATCCCGCGTGACTCCAACGTGTCTTTGGCAACCGCGAGATTTCGATATCCATACGCGTACATGTAGCTCCGCATCAGAGTGGGGATCTCCACACCCTTGGCGCACTGCGGCACGCATTTCGAGCACTGGTCACAATACATACCGGTCACACCCATCTGTTTGTCCTCACTGAGATCGAGTTCCTCGGCGGGTGTGAGCTTCAGGTCCTCCATAACCGAGAGATCGAGTTCCAATTGGTCGAATTCGGTAAATCCGGGAATCGACGTGTGGACATACTCCTTTTGGAGCGCCCACTTGAGCGCCGCTTTCATGTTGATGGGGTGTTGTCTCTCGCGGTCCCAAAACACGCCGGCCTGCGTCTTCATGACGACGACACCGACCCCGGCCTTGTCGGCCTCTTCCATGGCCTTCTCGACCTCTGCAACATGCGGTTGACGGAAATTGTAGGCCGTCAGGACTACGTCGTATATTTTGCTCTCTACCGCGGTTCGGATCACCTCTGGCTCGTTTCTATGTGTCGAAACCCCTATGAACCGGATTCTTCCCTCTTGCTTTAGTTTCTGCATCACGTTGAGAAACGGCTCATGAAGTGTGTCCTCTCTCGACACGATACTGTGGAGGTACAGAATGTCCACGTAGTCGAGGCCGAGTCGTTTGAGACTGGTCTCGAACTTTTCCATAAAACCCTCCGGAGTGGCCTCGTCGGTAAAACGACCGGTTCGCCGATCCTGGGGCATAGCGATCTTTGTCGCGATGACAAACGAATCACGCGGCATGTCCTTGATGACCCCGCCTATCATCTCTTCGTTTCGACCGCGTTGGTAGGCATGCGCCGTGTCGAGATGCACGATCCCCGCGTCGAGAGCAGCCTTGACCAACTCCGGGTTGTCGGCATTCATGACACCCATACTCACGATGGGGAGCTTCAGGCCGGTCTTTCCGAATTTTCTGTAGATGATTTTGTCGCTTTTCTTCGTTTTCTTTTCCTCGGATTCGGCTCGAGCCTCGCCGCTCAAAACCGACGGAAGAATGGCCATGCCGGCCAGCCCGGTCACGCCTTTCTTCAAAAACCCTCTCCGACCTTCGTTCAGCTCTTTTGTGTCCATCGTAGCCTCCTCGATTCTTCGACCGCTGCATTGCTCTCGTTCGGGTTGCCCGATACGCTATCCTCGAATGTCCTGCATCGAAAGCTTCTCTTTCTTGGTGAATCCCTTCGGCGCGGAGTAGATATCCGCCGGCGGATCCTTTTCGATGACCTCTTGAATTCTCTCCGTCGACTTGACGCTAAAACCCTTGATGAAGACCTCGGCATCCAACGAAATAGGAAGACCGTTGATCTTTTTGAGTTCCTCCGCGTACTCGTCACCGTAGTTCATGAGCGTGAAGATATTCGACTGTATCTCACCGTATGATTCCCAATCTATGGGAAGATCCGTTGATGCCCAGATGCTTTCATCTCTTTCGTCGTATTTTCCTTGATCGACGGGGATCCACGAGGTTGTCTTGAACAACCTGCATTGTCGTCCATCGATCTTTTTGGTTTCGTCTGTCGATTCCACCGTCCCTTTTCGCGGATATTGTTGCAGAAAACCGACGGTCTGTTCGTCGGCGAGATTGGCCCAATCCAATGGCAGGGTTGTTTCCGCGTACGTCGAGTCATCAAGGTTCGCGAACAAGAGCGAATTTTTAGTAAGATCGACGACGATCTTTCGGTGTTCGGTTATGTACACCCACTTTTTTTCGCCAAACCACATTTCGGCGACGGTCTCTTGGGCCGGTCTGATGCGGCCGCCGTAGTAGTATTCGTCGGTGAGTGTTTCCTGTTTGATGCAAACGTCCGCCGCGGCGACTGACGCGATGGCCAGTGAAACTGCGAGCATTACTACTAAGGTTTTCATCGTGCCTCCATTCGGTTTTGACGCGTGACACGTTAACGACTTCGTGTCGCCATGCCATGTCTCGTGTGACCGTGTTGCGAGACCAATGGAGCTGTTCTCACCAGCTCGATGCCGGCCCGACTGAGTGGGCGGGGTTCGGGTCTCGTCGTATCATCCGAATCCGTGTCTACAAGAGAATCCGGTTCTTCTCCGAACGGTCTTCTCCGACACTGCTGACGCGAATCGCAGCCTCTTCACCCACAGGACAGTAGTATTCGCAGATCCCGCACCCGATGCACACCTCGGGATCGATGACGGGCATCTTGAGTTCCTTCTCTCCTTCATCGGTGATAACGGTCTCGGGTTCGAACAGGATCGCTTTGGGACTCGTTGGACAGTGTTCCTCGCAAACGATGCAGCTGATCTTGAACGCATACGGCAGACACCGGTTCTGATCGATAAACGCGAGACCAATCTTTCGTTTTTGCTTCTCCTCCGTGGCCAAGTGTTCTATGGCATCCGTGGGGCAGACCTGCCCGCACAGCGTACAATTGAATTCGCAGTATCCAATACGGGATATCAATATGGGAGACCAGATGCCCTCGAATCCGGCCTGAAGAAATGTGGGGTGCAGACCGTTGGTGATGCAGACCTTCATACACTCCCCGCACTTTATACACCGCCTGAGAAACTCTTGTTCCTCCACGGAGCCCGGGGGGCGGACGAGCAGGGCGTCTCCCGTTTCGCGCACGGGATTGAGTCTGAACATCGCGAGGCTTGCCAGCCCCACCCCACCCGCCTTAAGCACATACCGCCGCTTCAAGTCAGTACGACGCGCGCTGGGCTCGGGTTTCCCGAATTTGAATGAAATTGCCTGTGTCGGACAGATGCTGTGGCAATTCATGCACAACACGCACTCCGACCCCCTCCAGTCGTCCTCGGGGTAGGGCCGGGCCCCGCCGGCGCAGGTCGCCAGGCACAGTTTACAGTCGTTACATTCCTCGCTCTCCAGTTTGTGGTTCAAAAGAGAGAATCTGGAGATCAAGGCCAGAAGCGCCCCCGTTGGGCAGAGGTACCGGCACCAGAATCGTTTTCGTACGAAGTTGAGAGCAAGAATGCCGATGAATAGCAGCCCGATAAAGCTGCCCTGTTGAAACGACGGCCGGCCAAAAGAAACCACGTTGTTTCGCAAAAACTCGTAGACCGGTTCGCTCACCGCCGCCACCGCTCCAATGTCCGTACGGTAGAGCAGATCAAAGAAGCCGTGAACGAGATAGTTGAACGCCGGGCTTATCCCGACCGAGAAGGACCGGATGGTCAGGGCGATTGGATCGAGGATCCCCACAAGATGGATCTGAAACACGGCGGCGATGAGTATACCGACGAGGATGTAATATTTGGCTTTGACACCGTATTTGTCCAGACGCGTTTCTTCCTTTGGCTTTTTCTTTTTTTGCTTTTTCAGCGAACCCACGAGATCGTGGAGGGCTCCTAGCGGGCAGAACCAGCCGCAAAACCCCCTTCCGATCAGTACCGTTATCGCAACAAAGATCAAGCCCAGATACAGCCCCACGGCAACAGTGTGCGATGAGAGAAATGTGGAAAGCAGGATCAGCGGATCAAGCTCGAGAAACACCTTCACCGGGTAGGCAATCAAATCCCGCCCGTGGTATTCGGTTTTGGTGAGAAGAAAGATAAAAATAGAGAGGAAAACGGTTTGAGAGATTATCCTCGACTTTTTCAGCTTGGATATTTTCTTCTTCGCTGCCACGTTACGAAAGGCTCTGCTCGATCGTTTTAACCTTGGTCAAGTCTTTCTCACCCAAACCTCTCGCGTGTGCCTCGCGAATGTGTGGGAAGTCATCGGGCGTCATCCCAAACAGGGACGCACCAAAGGCGTCGATCGCTACCTGGTCCCGTGAGGCGGCGATCGTATTTCCGATCTTCACGTCGGCTAGATTTCCACCCTGTGGTCCGTTCGCGGTCAGTATACGAATAGCGTCGAGGACCGTGAGGGTCGGTTTGAAAAACGTCGCGAGGTCGACAATGCTATTGTCGAGCTTCTGGTGGAGCAGATTCCTCGCACCGCCAATCAGACCCATGAGGTTTTTCATCGAAATGGTGAGCCGCGCCAGGGTGTGATGTTTGAGGGTTGGAACATTGATGATCTTGTCCGCCTCCAAGGCGTCTTTGTACACCAACCACTCCTTGAGAACCTCGCCTCCCAGATCCACCGTCTTGAATTTTCGCTCCTCGACCAAAAACACATCTGCGCCAGCCCCGCGGGCGGCCTCCTCGATACCACTCCGCTTGTAGCACCGCCTCGCTGTATTGCACGTGTTGTCAAAGACCTTGACCTTCTTGGCTCCCGAATCGTAGGCGAGTCTTACCAGCGTGGCTACCACGTGTGGGTTTGTGTTTGCCGCCTGCTCGGGCGTGCGGTCCCACCCTATGTTGGGCTTGACGATGACCACGTCGCCTCGGGACACGAAGCTCGACATCCCACCGAGCGGCTCCAGCGCTTTCGTCGTTGCCAGGGTGACATCGTCACCACGCACGATCGAGAGAATCGTTGATTCCTCGGGAGAAGATGCAAAGAGGTTGGTCGGATCCACGTATCTCGCGCCGATCAGACCTACGGAAAGCGTTCTAAGAAACGATCGTCTGTCCATTTGGTACCGCCTCGATGGGTCTGTTTGTTTTCGGATACGAGCGTGAGTGGGCTATGGCTTACGATGATGCGAGTTTAACACCGATGCCGGGTTCTGTCCACCCGTCAAGACCTTACCCACTTCGTTATGGTTCGAAAAATCCGCAAAACTGGTATCGCTATCCCTTTTCCGAAAAGAGGTCCCCAAGCGGGACGCGTAACGAATTGTTGAACGGGCCGATCCGGATCGCGGCGGGAGAATGCGTTTGATTTAACGCGAATCGACATCGTATTTTTCTCAAAGCATCTTCCCTTAGATCGATATCTTCTCTGGAGGTGACGGCCCTATGTTTTTCGGATTTTGGAACACGGCAAGGAACAACAAGGAGAACATCCTCTATACCTTTGTGACGATTTTTTTGCTGGAACGTGTCCGAACCGGGTGGAACAGGATCCACTCGAGGGGACAGAAGGAAGGTACCGAGCCGGCGAGGATCCAACAAAGGCAACATGCGCTCGTGGTCAAAGCGGCGTTTCTCTACGCCCTTCCTTTTTTGCTCCCCCTGGTAAAGTATATCTACCGGTCGATCGATGAACTCTCATGGAGCGTTCAGGGTCTCGTGATCTTGAAAACGACACCGGCGTTCTTCATAGTCCTCGTTTTGACGGAGTGTTTTCTCGCTGTTGTGATCTACAACCTTCTAAGGATCTACATCGAGAAGATGAACGCCGCGGTTGGATTCTTTACGAAGATCGGGAGAAATATCTGGGACGGTTCAAAGGCGGCTGTCCAAGTGGGTGGCAGTGTTAGCCAGACTCTGGCTGGCGGGCTAAGAAGCCTGTCATCGGGCGCGTGGAACACCGCCTCCGGTGCTTGGTCCAAGACAACGTCGAGATCCCGGCGGTCCGTAAGAAGACTCTTGGCTGTTCCCAAGAGCGTCCGAAAGATCCGACCAAGACTCCCGCTACGATTCGCTCGACGCGCGCAGACCGTCGAGACCGGCGGATCTTGAGACCCGATGCTCGTCGCGCCCCGCAGATCGACGGGAGACCCCCGGTGATTGTGAGAGGTGACAGGTGCCCGGGGGCGCCGTGTCAGTGAGACGATTTGTTGCCGTGGGATTTCTCGGTTTGATACTGGCAGCCGAAATGGCTGTGGGGATGACGAGCCGGTCGAAACCTGTCGCATATCCTCACTATCTCGTGTTTGTCCAACGTAACCTGGAAAAGGACAAACACGTCGAAGAAATCCGCGATATTGTGGAACGCGCCTCCCGGCACGGTTACAACGGAATCGTTCTTTCCGGATCGTTTGATCGAATCGCCCTCAAATCCCCGAAGTATCTCGAGCGTTTACGGGCTGTGAAGCGTATCTGCGATGGCCATCAAATGGATCTCATCCCCGACATTTTCTCCGTCGGGTACGCCGGCGGCATTCTTGCACACGATCGTAATCTTGCCGCCGCCGTGCCCGTCAAAAACGTTCCGCTGGTCGTGAGGGGCGGAGAGACCGTTCTCCAAAAGGATCCCGACCTTCATCTGAGAAACGGCGGCTTGGAATCCCGCCGTGGGGATAAAGCTCTGGGGTTTGGGTTCCAAGATCTTCCTGGAAAGGTCAGCTTTGTCGATGGCAACGTCTTCCGCGGGGGCAATTTGTCACTCCGGTTCGAGAATTTCACCGAGTCACGCGGCGGGATGGCTCGTGTAATGCAGGATGTCGCGGTCCGCCCGTTCCGTTGTTACAGGCTCTCGCTTTGGGTCAAGACAGAGGACCTCGACCCGCCAAAGAGTTTTCAAATCGCGGCAATGACAAACGACAAACGCATGCTGATGTTTTGGCTCCCGTTGACCGAGGCGACCGAGGACTGGCGGGAGGTGACAATCGCTTTCAATAGTCTTACCTACGACAACGTGACAATCCTTGCGGGTGTCTGGCGTGGCCGAGAGGGTCGGGTTTGGATCGACGATATGCGGCTTGGTGAAGTGGGGTTTCTAAATGTGCTGCATAGGTCGGGGACCCCGATGGTTGTAAAGGACAGGAATACGGGTGTTGTATACCGGGAGGGCGAGGACTTTGAGCCGGTCAAGGACGCGGTTTTGTCATTCAAGCCCGATCACCCCGAGCCGGCACTCAAGATTCGCCCGGGTGGACGGATCCGGGAGGGAGACGAGCTCGTTGTCGATTACTATCAGGCATTGGCGTTGAAAGTGGGGGTGGGACAGATGGGCGTATGTATGTCGGACCCAAAGACCCACGAGATATGGAGCGACATCGTCAAAAAGGTCCACGAACAAATCGCGCCAGACTACTATTGGTTTTCGATGTCCGAAATTCGACAGGGTGGATGGTGTGTCGACTGCGAACGCCGGGGGCTGTCGGCAGGGCAGCTGCTTGGAGACTGCGTCACGCGACAGGTCGAGCTGGTCCGAAGCGTCAATCCCAACGCCGAGATATTTGTCTGGTCGGATATGCTCGATCCCCATCACAACGCGAGGGCCGGATTTCACCTGTTCAACGGGAATCTTGATGGCTCTTGGAAGTACATACCAAAAGACGTTATCATAGCGTGCTGGAAATACGACATTCGTAAAAAGAGCCTGCGCCATTTTGATGAACTGGGATTTCGGACCATCGGTTGCGGGTACTATGACAAGCGCAGTGTCGACGACGCGGGAGAATGGTTGAAGTCTCTTGCGAAGACTCCCGGCGCCTGTGGGATCATGTATACAACGTGGATCAGCGACTATGATTTCCTCGAAGCTTTTGGCGAGGTGGTGATCGAGGGCGGAACCGAGGGGGAAAAACCGGAATAGCTCGGGTGCCCGTGCGCCTATAACTCAAGTTGTTTCCAGGTGTGACGGATCAAGGTTTGCCGACACGCGTCATGTCGCGATCGGTTTGACAAAGGCAGAAGAAAGGATCAGGAATGCGAATCGGAATCGACCTGCTGTTGGTGGGAGCTTTGATGTTTCTTGGCTCGTGTGCGAGCTCGTACCCCGAAGACCACATATTCGAGACACTCGCCGGTGACTACGTCGAGGATTACCTCAAGATGTATCCGGAAGCGGCCACCGAACTCGGCGATCATCGGTACGATGACCGGTTGAACGATTATAGTGTGGCCGGGGTCAAGGCGGGTATCCGGTATCAAAAGAAGTATCTCAAGCTGTTGCGAAGAATCGATCCGGACAAACTCAGCGATGTCAATCGCGTCGACTACTACATTCTCAAGAATCAGATCGAAAAATCGATCTATGGACTCGAGGAACTCAAAGAGCACGAGTGGAATCCCCTCATTTATAATGTTGGCGGCGCCATCTACAATTTGGTCGCCAGAGATTTTGCCCCACTCGATGAACGTCTCCGCAATCTAAAGAGCCGTCTGGAAATGATTCCGCGCGTGACCGCCATGGCGAAAGCAAATCTGAAGAACCCTCCAAGGGTGCATACGGAGACGGCCATTCTTCGGAACGAAGGAACGATCAACCTCATAGAGAAGCAGCTCGATGAGTTCGTCGAACAAGTCCCAAAGATGGAGAAGCAGTTGAACGAGGCACGAGAGAAGGCCGTCGGTGCGCTGCGATACTACGGGTCTTGGATGGAAAACGACCTGTTGCCCGAGTCAAAAGGTGAGTTTCGTTTGGGGAAGAAGCGTTTCAAAATGAAGCTTCGTCTTACACTCCACTCGGACATGAAAATGGAGGGGATCCTCAAGAAGGCCGAAGCCGATCTGGTCGAGACGCAGAATGCGATGTTCGAGACGGCCCTTCCGCTTGTCGAAAACCCACACCGCGCCGGGAAGCCGGATACCCCGGAGGGCCGAAAACGCTTGATCAAACAAGTGCTGGACAGTTTGGCCGAGTCTCACCCCACGAATGAGACCATAGTGGATAAATCCAGACAATGTCTCGAGGAGTGCCGGGAATTCGTGTTGCGTCACGATCTTGTGGACGTACCAGATGAGCCGATCGAACTCATTGTCATGCCGGAATTTCAACGTGGTGTCGCCGTCGCGTATTGTGACGCGCCGGGTCCGCTGGAGCAAGAGGCCGAGACGTTCTTCGCCATATCTCCGACACCGGAAGACTGGTCCGAGGAGCGCTCGACATCGTTTTTCCGCGAATACAATGATTTCATGCTTCACGAGCTGACGATCCACGAGGCCATGCCCGGTCACTACTTGCAGCTTGCCCACGCCAACCGTTTCGAGGCGCCGACGATGATCCGGGCGGTCTTTGCCAGCGGGCCGTTCGTCGAAGGTTGGGCCACCTACTCGGAGCAGCTCATGGTGGAGAGGGGGTATGGCGGGCCCGAACTCAAGATGCAGCAGCTCAAAATGCGTCTTAGGATGATCATCAACGCCATTATTGATCAGAAGATCCACGCGGAGGGAATGACAGAGGGAGAAGCCCTTGCCCTAATGATGAACGAGGGATTTCAGGAAGAGGGCGAGGCGGTGGGGAAGTGGCGCCGGGCGTGTCTCACTTCGACACAGCTATCCACGTATTACGTGGGCAATATCGAGGTCAACGAAATCCGAAAGGCGTACGAGAGCAAATATGGCCCGGCGGCAAACCTCAAGAAGATGCATAACGAACTGCTCTCGCACGGTTCTCCGCCACCCAAATACGTCCGTGAGCTGATGGGTCTCTGAGCCGCCCCCGCCGCCGAGCACAAGGCCTTTGGACGTCCAGATCGGCCATGGCCGTGGCCTCCCCCGGCGGTGTAAGTTTTTTGCGGTTTTCGCTTCCGCGGGGTGGCAAATCGTGTTATCGTTTCGTTTCTTATCCAGACCTTTACATAAAACAACACTATCTGGCCACACGGGTTGCGCAGACAACTTTGGTCTTTTTATGTATGATGTCCGCTTGTGGGCGATGTTGGTGACGAGGTTGAAATAGACGCCCACGGAGGTGAAGAGAGGAGGCCACGGTTTCCATGACAGAACAGACTAAACCAATCATAGTGGGTGTTCCCAAGGAGACATTTGCCGGGGAGCGCCGGGTGGCGGTCGTCCCTGAGACCGTTCCCGCCCTGGTGAAGTCAGGGGCGGAGGTTCTTGTCGAATCCGGCGCGGGGATCGCGGCCGGGATCACCGACGACAGCTTCACACGAAAGGGGGCGAAGATTGCCTCCAGAAGTGAGATTTTTGACCGGGCGGAAGTGATTTTTCAGGTTCGGACGCTGGGCGCAAATCCCGAGGCGGGACGTGCGGATCTCGATAAGATGAAGCAAAGTCAGATCGTTATTGGCTTCACGGAGTCCCTTGGTGAGCCGGGCTTGTCAAAAGACCTTGCCCAGCGCGGTGTGACCCTTTTCTCACTCGAACTCCTTCCCAGGATAACACGCGCTCAAAGCATGGACGTGCTTTCGTCCATGGCCACCGTTGCCGGGTACAAGTCGGTTCTCTTGGCGGCGGAAACACTTCCAAAGATATTCCCGATGTTTATGACCGCGGCGGGCACGATCGCTCCCGCGAGGGTCTTTGTCATCGGCGTGGGTGTTGCGGGACTCCAAGCGATCGCCACGGCGAAACGTCTTGGCGCGGTGGTGAGCGCCTACGATATCCGTCCGGCGGTCAAGGATCAGGTTCTCAGTCTCGGCGCGAAGTTTGTCGAACTCGAACTCGAGGCCGGCGATGCCGAGGACAAGGGTGGCTACGCCAAGGCGATGGATGAGGAGTTTTACAAGAAACAACGTGAAGTGATGACCAAGGTTGTGGCCGAGAACGATGTCGTGATTACGACGGCGGCGGTTCCGGGGAAGAAGGCACCCATTCTCGTGACCGAAGAGATGGTCAAAGGAATGTCTCCAGGGTCGGTCGTGGTGGATCTTGCCGCCGAGCGTGGTGGGAACTGTGACCTTACCAAACCCGGCGAGACGGTGGAGGTGCACGGTGTCTCTATCTTGGGTCCATTGAACGTTCCCTCGACGGTGCCGTATCACGCAAGCCAGATGTACGCAAAGAACATTACGACGTTTTTCCAGAATCTGGTGAAGGACGGCGCGATCGATCTGAATATGGAAGATGAGATCATTAAAGATACGATGGTCGCAAAGGGCGGCGAAGTCGTTTTGCCGCGTGTACGTGAATTGCTCGAAGCTTCCCATGCTGGAGCTTGAGAAGGGAGGTAAGCGTAGTGGAAGCCTTCGTCGTTGCACTGACGATTTTTGTTTTAGCCATTTTTGTCGGGTTCGAGGTGATCACCAAGGTTCCCCCGACGCTCCACACACCGCTGATGTCTGGGTCTAACGCTATATCGGGGATCACGGTCATTGGTGCGATTCTCTCAGCGGGAACCAAGCTTACGACTCTGACCACCGTGCTCGGTTTCCTCGCGGTAGTGTTCGCGACGATAAACGTCGTTGGTGGTTTTATGGTGACGCACCGGATGCTCGAGATGTTCAGACGGAAATAAACCAATTCCGGGTTCGTCGAATCCAAAGTGAGTCGATCTGCCAATGATTTTTGAGTGAGAAAACAAAGGATCCAGAAATGAGAGAAGTAGTCATTAACTTAACTTATCTTTTGGCGTCGGCGATGTTCGTCTTCGGGCTAAAAGGACTCACGCATCCTCGATCCGCGGTGCGGGGCAACCTTACCGGTGCCGTGGGGATGCTTCTTGCTATTGCCGTTACGTTGTTCGACCAACGCATTATCGGTTTCGAAATGATCATAGCCGGAGCGATTGTTGGCGGACTCATCGGCGCCGTCTTCGCCATCAAAATCCAGATGACCGCCATGCCGCAAATGGTCGCGTTGTTCAACGGTTTTGGCGGCGCGGCATCAGTGCTCGTGGCGGGAGCAGCTCTCATCGAGTCGGGACTCGTGGATATCACCGGATCGATGACGCAGCTGGTCGTCGCGACGGTGGCTTCGGGTATCATCGGTTCGGTCACGTTTTGGGGGAGTCTCATCGCGTTTCTCAAGTTATGGGAGAAACTGATCCCCGGCGGGGCGATTCATTTTCCCGGACAACAGGTCGTCAACGCGCTTCTTGCAGTTGTTTGCGTCGTCCTGGGAGCGTTGATCATCATCGATCCGACACAAATCTCGCTCTATTGGATACTCGCTCTGGTCGCCGGTGTGATGGGAATTCTGCTCACCATACCCATTGGCGGCGCGGATATGCCCGTTGTGATTGCGCTCCTCAACTCGTATTCGGGTCTGGCGGCGACGGCAACGGGCTTTGTGTTGTCGAACAATGTTCTCATCATTGCGGGTTCTCTTGTCGGTGCTTCGGGGCTGATTCTTACGAGTATTATGTGCAAGGCGATGAATCGGTCTCTGGCCAACGTGCTTTTTGGTACGCTGGCGCCAGCTGAAGGTTCGGCCACGGCCGACGAGGTTTACGCGGGCAAGGTCAAAGCCGCTTCACCCGAAGAAGTCGCGATGCTGTTCGACACGGCCCAGCGTGTTGTCATCGTTCCGGGTTACGGAATGGCGGTCGCGCAGGCGCAACACGTCGTGAGAGATCTCGCCAACTTTCTCACGTCCCAGAAGGGTGCGGTCGTCGAGTATGCGATCCACCCGGTGGCAGGACGAATGCCCGGGCATATGAATGTGCTTCTCGCCGAGGCAAACGTGGAATACGACCAACTAAAGGAAATGGACGAGATCAACCCGACGCTCGAGACCGTCGATGTCGCAATGGTCATCGGAGCCAACGACGTTGTGAACCCGGTTGCGAGGACCGATCCGAAGAGTCCGATCGCCGGGATGCCGATCATCGACGTGGACAAATGTCGAACCGTTGTCATCGTCAAGCGGAGCCTGAGCCCCGGTTTCGCCGGCATACCCAATCCGCTTTTTGCGGCTGACAACACGCTCATGATGTTTGGGGATGGGAAGAAAGCACTGCTCGAGCTGCTGTCGGCGCTCAAAGAGGGCTAGAGACACGGTTGGGTGAGGCGCCGCCGCCGCCGAGTCGATTCACGATAGCCAAAGGCCCGCCAGTTTGTGGCAGAGGTAATCGCATGAAGACAAAGATTTGCAAAACAGGTGATTTGCCGGACAACACGATGAAATCCTTCGATGTCGAAGGTGAGCCGGTTCTAGTGGCGCGGGTAAACGGTGAGTACTATTCGATAGCGGACACCTGCTCACACGCGATGGCTTATCTTTCCGAAGGAGAGCTTCTCGAAGGTTGTCAGGTCCAGTGCCCGGATCACGGGGCAATATTTGATCTCAGAACAGGAGAGGCTCTGGCCCTCCCAGCCGTCTCCCCGGTGGAAACGTACAAAGTCACCGTCGAAGGGGAAGATGTTTTCGTGGAGATCTAGACAGGTTAGACAACTCTGGCTCGTTGAGCATCCGAATTGAACCGCTGATTCTGCGACTGAGTCTGACGCGCGGGGGATCAGCGGTTTGTATTTGTTGAAGAATCCGGTGTTGTTATGAATATCGGGATCATAGGTCTTCCGCAGACCGGGAAGAAAACGCTTTTTGGTCTCCTTGTCGGCAAGGCGGCGCTCGAACACCGTGGGGACGCGACAAAGACGGTGCGCGGTGTGGCGGAGATCATCGACCCCCGATTGGACTTTCTACTCGAGACCTACAATCCGAAACGATATCAGAGGGCACGTCTCGACGTGCTTCTTCCCCAAAAAATAGAAGACCAATCGGTATCGAAGGGGAATATCTTTCGCGACTTGGCCGAGGTCGAGGTGTTTTGTCATGTCGTGAGAGGGTTCAAGGACGATTCCGTCTATCATATACGGGGATCGATCGATCCGTTGCGTGACGTCGGCTACGTAAACGACGAATTCGTTCTTCACGATCTGATATTCATCGAAAAACGGCTGGAACGGATCGAAAAAGATCTCCGAAAGGTCAAAGACGAAGCTGCGCTCTTTGAAAAGAAGCTCCTTACGAGATTCAAAAAACATCTCGATGAGGAGCGTCCGTTGCGTCTCGTCGAGATGTCGTCGGATGAAGAAAAGCTCATTCGAAGTTATCCGTTGCTCTCCGCGAGGGAGATGCTCGTTGTGCTCAACGTCTCCGACAGTGACGTATCGAGCACGGCGCGTATAGATGAGCTGTCGCAAAGGTACCAGTCCTCGAAGATCAGGTGTGTGCAGGTTGCCGCGGCGATGGAGGCGGAGATCGCCGCGCTCGAGTCCGAGGAGGAGCGGGCGGAATTCATGACCGAGATGGGGCTCGAGGCTACCGCTCTTCACATCCTCACCCGGCAGTGTATCGAAGCCCTCGGTCTCGTTTCCTTCTTTACCGTTGCCGGTGACGAGCTCCGGCAATGGTTTGTCCGCAAGGGAGCGGCTGCCGTTGAAGCGGCGGGGAAGATTCACACCGATATGGCTCGAGGGTTCATTCGAGCCGAAGTGATCAAACTGAGTGACCTCCGCGAGCTCGGGAGTGAAGAAAAGGTAAAAAGCGCGGGTAAGCTCGCCGTCAAGGGCCGCGACTACATCGTCGAGGACGGCGACATTCTCTTCATCCGCTTCAACGTCTGAGGTCACAATGACAGGGTCTGGGAAACTCGGGTGTCGAAGGGGTTGACTCACAGTAGGTTAACGGCATCGCCCACACCGCGTTTGGCCGCGCGAAATATTCCTTGACGAAATCCACTGGGCTTCATAAAGTCTCCCCCAAATCGCGATCCTTTTAAACTAGCACCGAGAGGCTGGAAAGGGACCCCGTGAAAATACACTCCAACGGATATGATGGATCTTCCAGCTTTGTGGAAGATTTTTTCTTCTGCACCTGGGGAGTCTGCAAAACCGCCTTCGGCGGTTTTTTTTGTGGCCGGGGAATTGTTGGTCATCGACGACGGGGTGGTCTTTGTGAACGGCGGTAACGGTCAGAATACGGAACTTGGGCGGCGGGGCAAACTCATTCTCGCCG
Source organism: Candidatus Latescibacterota bacterium (assembly GCA_020352495.1). Lineage (GTDB taxonomy): Bacteria > Krumholzibacteriota > Krumholzibacteriia > WVZY01 > WVZY01. The sequence continues at coordinate 2,442,850 of CP070677.1, read as the reverse complement.
ATGGCACCCGTTTTGACGGCCGGTTGGTCGGGTCGGGTCGTCTTCCCGTGTGGGGTGAGGTCATTTTCAACACGAGCATGACGGGTTACCAGGAAATCCTCACCGATCCTTCGTACGCGGGACAGATCGTTGTGATGACCTATCCTCAGATCGGCAACTATGGTGTTCACGTCGCATACGGCGAAAAGGACTTCTGCGCGGCACGTGCGTTGGTTGTGCGGGAGCTCTCGCCGTTCTTCTCACCCGCCCCGGGTCGGCGGAGTCTCGAGTCATTTATGGTGGACCATGGGGTGCCGGGGCTCAGCGATGTGGATACCCGATCGCTCGCGCTCCGTGTCCGGACCGATGGCGCGGTGGTCGGGGTCATCGGTTCAATTGATCATTCGGACAAGATGCTTCTCGAAATGGCGCGCACCAAACGATTCAGCACAGGACAGCATCTTGTCGACACGGTAAGCGGGGACTTGAGGACCGAGGGTGGCGTAGCGGGCCGGGTCGCCGTGGTCGATTTTGGTGTCAAGAGTAGTATTGTCTCGTCCGTGGGCTCGCTTGGCGTCGAAACCGTCATCATCGGTACCCACGGTGGGGGCGATGGGAGTTTTCCCGTCGACGAACTCTTCGAGATGGATTTGGACTTCGTGGTTCTTTCGAACGGACCCGGAGACCCGGCAGACGTTCCCGGTGCCGTCGCGGCCACTCGAGAACTTATCGGGCGAATTCCCGTCCTTGGAATCTGTCTTGGACACCAGATCGCGGCGCTCTCTATTGGGGGACACACATACAAACTCAAGTTCGGGCATCGCGGCGCCAACCAGCCTGTAATCTGTCACCGGACCAAACGCGTGTTCGTGACGAGCCAGAATCACGGATATGCCGTGACCGGTGACCTCCCTGCGATTGCGGATGGTGTCGAGATCACCTATACGAATTTGAACGACGGGACGGTCGAGGGATTCAGGTGTGATGACCGAGTGCTCGAGTGCGTGCAGTTTCATCCCGAGGCGTCACCGGGACCCCACGATACATCGTTTATTTTTCAGGAATTTTTTGACCGGGTGAAAACACGCGCAACCGGAGTGCGTTCCACGTTGCCCTCTGAGGGCACCGCGCCGCGGGAAAGGGTTGGCGATGCCCAAACGTCATGACGTCAGAAGCGTACTCGTCATCGGATCCGGGCCGATCGTCATCGGTCAAGGCTGCGAGTTCGACTACTCGGGGACCCAGGCGATCCGAGCATTGAAAGAAGAAGGGATCCGCGTGGCCCTTCTCAACAGCAATCCGGCAACGATCATGACGGACCCGGAGCTCTCCGACGCAACGTATATCGAGCCGCTGACCTTCGACGCGTGCGTCGCAATCATCGACAGCGAAGGATGTGATTCGGTTCTCCCCACATTGGGAGGACAAACGGCACTGAATTTGGCTTTTGAGCTCTCCGAACGCGGCGTCCTAGAGGAATCCGGTGTGAGACTACTCGGTGTCAACCTCGATGCGATACGAAGGGCGGAAGACCGGCGAAGCTTCCGACAACTGGCGTTGGATGCCGGTTGCGAAGTTCCCAAGAGCGCCATCGTAACGAGCGTGGAGGAGGCCGTGGAGTGCCTTACCACGCTTGGACTCCCGCTCATCGTACGTCCCTCGTTCACCCTGGGTGGGAGCGGAAGCGGACTTGCCAGGAACCGCGACACGTTTATCGACATAGTAAAAAGCGGGCTTCAGAGATCACCGATCGGCGAAGTGTTATTGGAGGAATCGGTAGAAGGGTGGAAGGAGTTCGAGCTCGAGGTCATGCGGGACTGCGAGGACAACTGCGTGGTGATTTGCTCGATCGAGAATCTCGATCCGATGGGCACCCACACGGGTGACAGCATAACAGTGGCCCCGGTTCAGACCCTGAGTGACAAGGATTATCAACGGATGCGGGATGCCGCGTTCAACATCATGCGGCTCGTCGGGATTTCGGGCGGGGCCAACGTACAGTTCGCACTCGAGCCGGAGACGGGACGTCTGCTGGTGATCGAAATGAACCCCCGTGTGTCCCGTTCGAGCGCGTTGGCCAGCAAGGCGACCGGCTACCCGATCGCAAAAATCGCAACAAAACTCGCGCTCGGTTATACGTTGAATCAACTCCCAAACGATATCGTCGGATCCATTCCTGCCTCCTTCGAACCGGCTCTTGACTACTGTGTCGTCAAGATACCGAGGTGGAACTTCGAAAAGTTCAAGGGAGCACGCGACGAGCTTTCCCCACAGATGAAGTCGATCGGTGAAGTGCTTGCATTGGGCCGCACCTTCAACGAGGCACTGCAAAAAGCTCTGCGCTCGCTCGAGGCTGGCCTCAACGGTCTTTCCGAAAACGGGAACAAAGAGCTAAGCGATGAGGCG
>CP070677.1:2430682-2440365 GCA_020352495.1 Candidatus Latescibacterota bacterium | reverse complement strand
TTGCTGTACTTTTCTATCTTCATAATAGACAGTAGATTATGTCCGTCAGTTCATGTATCTTGTTAGAAATGCGAGCTATCGCCACGACTCCTGACCGGCAACGCAAGTCCTATGCCACAAGATCATTTGAGCGATTGGCGGGCCAAATTGGTTACCGTCTCATCAGCGTCGACACCAAAACCTTCCGCAAAGCGATTCGTCATTCTACCGTACGCTGCAGAGGCTACTTCACTGTGCACTCTTTCACCCCGTGTCCTCGCCGGTTCATCCACACGCTCGAAATCATGAACACACTCGGCTTGAAACTTGCGAGCTTCGGTTTTTGAACTCATCGCGGTTGTCGTCGCAGCCCCCGGCGGGTGCCAAAAAAACAAGAGGTGGACCCCGACCGGTATCAACAATCGCCAAAACTTGATCTTGGCCAACGAAAAGTCGAGTGTTAGCTTTAGAGCGGCTTTAACAACACATGTGGCACTTTGAGGGAGAACTCTTTTTAAGAACTCACAAAAACGTGGCTGATAAAGAAAGTTGAGAGGACGGAATAGCTTCGCAGATCAGTCAACGCACTGGTAGAGGGTGTCTTGTTTAGGGGAACGCGTGGTGATTACATCGAATCCTGATAGCAAAATCAGAGTTGGGGTGCTTGTTTCCACTTTGCCCACGGGAGGCGCAGAACGGGTCACGTTCAATGTCCTGACACGTCTCGACCCCGATAAATTCGAAAGCGAGGTCTATTTTCTCAAAGAACCTGGAACCATTGGCCAAAGCCTCCTGGACCACGGAATTCGCGGGTTCTCCAGGATCCAGCGACTTCGATTCGATCCTTTTCTCATTGTGAGGCTCACTCGACGAGTCCGGGCTTTTTCTCCGGACGTATTCCTGGTTCTGAATTGCCACCGAAACGCCAAGTTTTGGGGAGGTCTCTGCTCGCTGTTCGCCGATACCGGGGCCATGGTCATCGCCGTTCACAATACGGGTACGATGAATAGCAAAAGGAGCTTCAACGTAATCGACCGGCTTTTTCTGGCCTCGATATCTTCCGTCATCGCCCTCAGTGATTCACACGCACGATACATCGAGCACATCGACGGTTTCAATCCAGACCGGATCACGATCATAGAAAACGGGATCGTGCCTCAAGTCTACGAAAACGCCGACGCGGAAAAGACACGCACCCTTCGCCACCAACTCGATATTGGCCAAAACGACAAGATCGTGATGATGGTGGCCGGTCTAAGACCCGAAAAGGCCCATGAGGCTCTAATCCAGGCGGCCAGTATACTTGCACCGAACCGACCCGAGATCAAGTTTCTGATTGTTGGAGACGGGCCCAGACGCGAGGAATTGGAGCGTATGACGCTCACCCACAAGGTTCAGAACAGTGTCGTGTTTCTGGGAGAGAGAAAGGACGTGTCAGACTTGTTGCACATAGCAGACGCAGTGGTGCTTCCGTCTCATCCCGCTGTCGAGACGTTGCCCCTGGCAGTGATGGAGGCCATGGCTGCCGGGGTGCCGGTAGTGGCGAGCAAAGTCGGGTCGGTACCCGACATGATAGAGGACGGTGTCAACGGCAGGCTCATATCACCCGCCGATGGAGAGGAATTGGCAGCCGTTCTTGTCGATCTTTTCGATAACGAATCGGTTGCCAGGGCGATTGCCGCCGCCGCTGGTCGAACCGTTCGCGAGAAATACACGCTTGATCGTATGGTATCGAAATATGCGTCGCTTTTCGAGCGCCTGGCACGCAGGGATTGAGCTTTGGGGGTTCCCTCTCCGGGTTGATGATCCGAAGCGCAATGAGACCGGAACATAACATGCGAGTTTAAATTGCCTACAAACCGTGCAGTCAGTATTATCGCCGTTTGCAGAAGAACCGGGGATGTTTACAACGCTGTGATTCCATGAAAAATATTCCAGTCGCCTACATCACATCTTCATCCTACTCGGGATCGACTCTTCTTGCCTTGATTCTGAATGCCCACCCCGCCATCGGTACGATAAGTGAAGTCGACGCCATGGGAGACATCGCCAAGGATCCCGATTACCGGTGCTCGTGTGGTGAAAAAATCAGGGAATGCCGGTTTTTTATCGAGCTGCGGGATGCGATCAGAGCCAAAGGTCTTCCGTTTGAAGTTCATGACATGGACATGCTGTTACGCCTCAGCGGCAACCCCCGCATAAATGCCGCGTTGACGGAAAAGATACCGCGCGTGAATTCCTCGATCGCCGAAAGAGTAAGGGACAGCATCGTCGATTTGATCCCGTGGTATCGTAGAGAAAAGGCTAGAATGTACTCGCGGAACCAGGCGATGTTTCAAGCTGTGTTGGACTTACAAAAAGCCTCTGTCTTCCTTGACAACAACAAGAACCCATATCGGATGTTGTTCTTGAGCAAGCGCTTTGACGTCAAGGTGATTTACCTTTTCAAAAACGGCATAGCGGGGGCCTACTCCTATCTGAAGTCCGCGAAGTATTTTGGGAAGTCCCGAACCGTTGAAGCCGCCACACATAAATGGTTCAGGGAACAAATCACTATTTGCCGATGTCTGGCGAGGCTTGATCAGGCGAAGTATACACAGATCAGTTATTCGGAGCTTTGTGGCAACCCAGAGGGAACGATGAAGAAGATATGCGGCTATCTGGGAATCGAATCTTTGTCGTTGAGAGACTTTGCCAACGCGCCTCACCACGTCGTAGGAAACCTCATGCGTCTTGGTAACTTCTCCGAAATTCGGGAGACCACCGACTGGCGTGACAACATGTCCGAAGTCGATATCGATCGGTACCGCAAAACCGCATCGAAATACCTGCCTCGACTGAGAGCGCTCAATCCCACCATCGCCGAGCACGTTTGGCTGTGACGATCGACCCCCCGGTGCGTGCCATTGTGATACCCGAGCTCAGTTGTTGATCCAACGTTAGCCGTTGCTTGTCAAATCTGGAACTCAAGGAGCTCGTTGTTTGTTTGAAGTGTACTGATGCCGGCCGCCTCGTGCTGTTTAGAGGACGGGTATTATCTCGCGCGGTGGCGTCTCTAATCCTCCGCTTCCGAAAAGTCGCACGCATTCGGCCAACGTCAACAACATGAAGAACGGTTTGGGAGTTGCGCCTTCTTCCAGCACCGCCTGCGTCACTCGCCGGATTCCGTCTCGGTCAAACAGCTCATCGGGAAAAGCGTCCAATGCAAGGAACGCAGCGGCAGCCGACCTAAGATCTCCAAAATTCGGACCGGCCCAGCTCACCCGCGCCCGACCACCCAAACGCCGAAGTCGTTTCGCCGCGAATAGCCATCCCAGAAAGGCCAAATCGACCATCACACTGTTGCACAAGGGCCGTCCCGTCTTGGCCCACGGCACACCCGCTATTTCGGGGAACGTCCGAATGATCATTCGCTTGTAGACCTTTTGGGCGAAGAGATGTCGGACCGGCAAGCCCAACATCCAGTCCACCACTTCGTTATCGGTGAACGGCGTGACCACTTCGACAACATATCTGTCGACGGCCGGAGAACAAAACGTGAACCGGGGTTCCCGCACCGTTATGTCCCAAAGACTGTGGGCGAGCGGCAGACGATCCTCCTCCAAAGCGAGAAGAGACTGTTCAAGCCGTCGTACCATCTCCGGATGAACCTCGTCCAAAAAGGACGCCTTGAATATAACGCGAAGTGTGGGAAGTCGAAGCAATGTCCGCTTCGCGAGGATGTGTTCCGCCAATTGGCGCGTATTGCGTACGAGAAACTGTGTCGGCAACAGATGCGCACCCGTAAGCACACCTCCGTGATGTCCGGTGAAAATGACCGCCGCCTTGGGTCGAATGTAACGGTGTTGCACTATCGAGAGCAACTCGTTGAACGAACGGGACCCCTCGGTACGCCAGACGATGCTCGGTAACACGCCAGCCAAAGGCACGTGGTCATAGGTCAAGCGATGGAACGCGAAACCCAGCTCGTCTGCGAGTTGTCGGCCATACTCAAGATCGGGAAAACCGTCCGGCCCAAACGTAAAACTGGTCACGTGGCGGTGCAAGCGTGCGAGCGCGCCGGCGGCCGCTCTACTGTCGAGTCCACCGCTTAGCAAGATGCCGTACTCACGGCCGCTCCGCGTCCACCGTCGCACCGCGCGACATACCCGGTGACCGAGCTCCCCAGCAGCCTCGTCTACGGAAATTCCACGGTTTTTCCCATTAAAAGCGGCACACCAATACCGCCGCACACATGCGCCGTTGTCCCCAACCTCCAACACGGCACCCGGCGGCATTACCCGAATCCCACTGAAGATCGTGCGGTCGTCTAGGTTGTGTCCAAACGTCATGAACTCGAGTATACCTGTGGGGTCGAAGGGTGGGGTTTTCCCCAACCCTACAAAGATCGCTTTCTTCTCGAGACCGAAGAGCGCCAAACCATCGGCCGACCAATAATAGAACGGTCTATACCCCATGCGATCGTTGAACACCTTGACGTTGCGGTTCGGCCGATCGTAGACGAGGATGTTGAACTGCCCGATCAATTGCTTCACAAAGTCGTCTCCGTTCTGCAGGTACAGCTCGAGGCAAGCCCTCGTTGGGTCGGCAATGTCGGGCTCCGTGTTTACCGGTGTTTGTAGTACCTCGGCGAGATTACAGACCTCACCATCGAGAAAGAGAACAATTTGGCCGTCCGCCGTCGCCGGTTGATGGGTGTTCCCACATATACCGGTTAACAGATTCACTGCGCCGAAACGCTCGTCACGCCAAGACCGGACAGTGTATTTGACGCCAGGCACATCTAGTACACGTGTGAACGCCGACACCGCCGCAACAGTGTCGGTCGGGGTCGACCTCATGTCGAAGATACCTGCCAGGTTCGGCATGTTTACTCCTTGACTACGACCCGTGCTCCGGGACATTACCCGAACCTCTACCGCTTCCCCACTGGTGGCAACGCACCAAGCGTCCCGTTTCTTGCCGCTCTACCATAGGTGGTGTTTTAACGCAATGAAAAAAGATTGTTTTCGAAAAGAAGAAAGGAGATGAGCCGTAACCAGGCGGCTGAGAATTGAGGTGGGTGTCTTGTTGAATTTCGCTTAAGGGGAATGATTTTTTACGCCCCAGAAAGACCGAAGTTACCGCATGGACTACTCTCGCCGTTCTTGGGGTTTAACGCAACACGACCATTTTTTTGGTAACAGACCGTTCTCTGGTTCTCACTTGGTAGAAGTACACACCGCTGGCCAGAGGTCTCCCGTCTTGGTCTATCCCTCGAAAGACAAAGTTGTTCCATCCTCTTTGTGCGTTGGATATCCGTCTGTGGAACACACGTTTTCCCGCCACATCATAAATCAATATTTCCACACCTGACGATCGTGGGAGCCCGTATTCGATATAGGTGTCGACCGCAAATGGGTTTGGGTGATTCTGACGCACGGTGAGGGTCTTAACGCTTGGAACACGGTCGATCCCTGTCCCAATGTCAAATATCGCTGTCACAGTAGTGTCGCTTGCGATCACAACGGTGTCCGGGTTCTCACTACCTGTCAGACCATCGGTCCATGAGTCAAAGAACCATCCTGTGTCCGGTTGCGCGGTGAGGATCACCGTGTCCCCGTAAACATAAGTGGATTGATCGGGGAGTCTCTCCACCGTCCCGGCGCCGACGATATTGATCGTGAGCGCAAACGGAATCATCGTGTCGACCATAATCGTATCCGTCGCCGTATCCGTCTTCCCCAACGTATCCGTCACAGTGAGCGTAACGAGGTAGGTGTCTATGGCCGTATACGTGTGAACGACCGTCTCTCCCGTGCCTGGATCGGTGCCATCGCCAAAATCCCAGCTGAAGCTCAGGGTATCCCCATCCGGATCCGTTGATCCGCTCGCATCAAAGCTGACCTCGAGGGGTGCCGCTCCAGACTTTGGCGTCGCAACAAAGCTAGCCAGAGGAGGGGTATTTGTTCCCGGATTGGCCAGCAAGGCAACTTCCGTCGAATCCAATCCGCGATCGTACACCCGAACATCATCTAGCAGCCCGTCGAAAGGCCTGCCCCCCGCAACCGGGGGCTGGTTGCCCAATGCCACCCCTGCACCAGGATCCGAGTCTACCTTCCCTGTCTTGCCCGTTTCGGCGACGACTACAGCGTTCTTGTAAATCCGCATGTTGGCGCCGTCGTACGTGGCTGCCACGTGGTACCATTCACCCGCCTGAATCTCTCCCGTGGCCGTTGACAATGTCGTCGTGACCCCGCCGGTTTTGACCCGGAAACGGAGCCCTGTTGAGTCTACTGTGCTCACCATCCAGTAGTGATCGTCACCCACCGGACCCACCGCCTTTGAGATAAACCGGCCATCATGCTGGTCGAAATCATCCGCGCGGAACCAGAGCACAATCGAGATCCCCGAGCCAGTGGAGACATCCATCGTCCCGAGATCCACGTAGTCGTCGCTCCCGTCGAATTCCAAGGCTCCATTAATTTTGCCGCCACTCGGACGCCAGACAGGTCCGTTGTTCAGGGTCCCGTGGTTTGACCCGACCGAATCCACAGCCGTCGTGCCATCGCTCTCGTCGAGCATCCAGTATGCAATCGGACCACCAACGAAATTCGCCGTCACCGTGGTGTCACTCAACATGATCACGGTGTCAGGATTCTCTGTCCCGCTCAATCCATCCGACCATCCCGTGAATTCCCAACCGCCGGCCGGTATCGCATTGACGACTACCGTGTCACCGTGATTATAGGTTGGCTGATCCGGAGTTCTCTGAACAGTCCCGCTCCCGTTCACATTGGTTGTGAGAACATAGTTTTCCTCAATGAATGTTGCTGTGACGGTCGTGTCACTGAACATCACTATCGTATCGGGATTCTCACTCCCGCTCAGTCCATCCGACCAGGAGTCAAACACCCAACCATCGGCCGGTGTGGCCGTTACAATCACCGTATCTCCGTCGGCATAACTCGTCTGATCCGGCACCTTACCGACTGCCCCATTTCCGATGACGTTCAACGTCAGTTCATGTGGTGCCAACGACGGTAACGGTGTGATCGTCACATTGCCAAACGTCGCAATCGATCGGTGCGCGATCAATATGACCGAACCCAGCACCGTGGGGAAATCGTAGGTAATATCCCAGTCTGGCGGTTCGGCACCACCGTCTTCCCAGATCTTGGTACTCACTCGACTCAACCCGGTCCCCAGAGATTGCGACCTTGTCCGCATCCAATACCGGACACCCTCCACTACGGTCACAGGGATGTTGATTTTTGTATCATCGTTTTGCAGATATAGCTTCGGATCGTTGGGGACATCCTTCACCCAGCTTATGGCGTGGTACAAAACATCCAACCTTGGCTGCTCCGCACCAATGTGGCGTAACCACCCTATGCCTATTCCCACCCCAGATGGGCTCCCGAGCGAACCCGCATCAATTGTCATCGGAACGAGCACCTCATAGTCCGGCATCCATGTGTGGTCACCCATGACCAACAGCCTGTCATACCCCGTTGCGCTCGAGTCCACCCGTACACCCTCGCCGTCCACAAGATACCAACGTCCGTCGACCACATGCGCAACATCCCCTATCTCTCCCGCCGTAAGCCAATCCGCTGTGTACGGCATCGCCCAGGTCACCCCGTCGGTGTAGTTCACGGTTACCGTCGTGTCCTGCCGCTCTCCCAGTGTGTCTATGGCCGTGACGACTACCTGGTTCGCTCCTGGGCTCAGATCCGCATAATCGATCTCGATATTGTAGTCACCAACGCCGACCAGGCGTTTCCCATCCGGGCCAATGGTCAACGACGACGCTGCTCCGCCGTTGAGGCTATAGTAGAGCGTGTCCACCTCTTCGGTGTCCCACACCCGCCCTAATATGTTTACCCATTGTTGTGGGATTCCCAACTGCCCAAAATTCTGATTGGTCCCATACCAGACCTCGACACGCGGTGGCGTCTCCGCGCTTGGATTTCCTTGGTCTTCAGGGACCAACGGTCCGGCTGTATTGAAAAAGTAATCGACATTGCCGACAAAAGCCGGTGTCAGCCAAACCCCGCCGTTTGACGAGTTATTGATAACAAGCCCAACCTCCGTAACGGTCAAGCTTTGACTAAATGTCACTGCACTATTCCAGATTGTGCCGTCGTTGGAGTATTGATATTCCCAAGAATCAGCGGTCCTTGTGACACGAAGATACGGCGGTGTTTCGGGAACAGATTGGTCGACCTTTGTTGCCACCGAACCCTGATCGTAATACGCCGCGAATACTCGAGGATTGCCCGAACTAAAGATCACATCGAACCGGAGATATGTGTCCTCATCTTCTTGTACGAGAAATCCTTGTCCCTGGTACGCGAGACTCCCTCGCGAATCAAATTTGGCTTCGATCTCAAAGTCTTTGTCGGCGGCGTCCTGCATCAGACGTGGCGCGAGGATCGCGGAGTCCGATATATTGTGCCGCGTACCACCCGGAACGTAGAACACCAGGTTGGTTCCAGTCAGCACCAACGTCACGTCGCCAACGGGATCAATAAACCGCCACAACGTTGTGTCGAGTGTCGTCGAACTGAAATCATCGGATTGAAATGCCTCCAGTTTGAATATCGCGGTGACCGTTGTATCACTCACCATCACCACGGTATCTGGGTTTTCGCTTCCCGTTAGCCCGTCCGACCATGAGTCGAACACCCATTCGGCATCAGGGAACGCTTCGACAACGACCGTATCTCCCTGGACATAGGTAGGTTGGTCGGGAGTCTTTGTCACCGATCCGTTACCTGTGATGTTGATTGCGAGCGTGTAGTTCTCTTGCACAAATGTGGCGGTCACCGTTGTGTCGCTTACCATCACCACGGTATCCGGATTCTCACTCCCGCTCAGCCCATCCGACCAACTGTCGAAGGCCCAACCCGGATCCGGAACCGCTTCGACGATCACCGTGTCTCCATAGACATACGTCGGCTGATCGGGCGTTTTTGTCACTGAACCATCCCCATTGATATTGATCGTCAACGTGTAGTTTTCTTGCAAAAATGTGGCCGTCACCGTCGTGTCACTGATCATCACAACTGTGTCCGGGTTCTCGCTCCCAGTTAGCCCGTCCGACCAACCGTCAAAGGTCCAGCCGGGATCCGGCACCGCTTCGACGATCACCGTGTCTCCGTAGACATACGTCGGTTGATCTGGTGTCTTCGTCACCGATCCGTTTCCATTGATGTTGATCGTTAGTACGTAACCCTCCTCGACAAAAGTCGCTGTGACCGTTGTATCGCTTACCATCACGACTGTGTCCGGGTTCTCGCTGCCGGTTAGCCCGCCTGACCATGAATCGAACGCCCACCCCGCATCCGGGAATGCTTCCACGATCACCGTATCGCCATAAAGGTATGTCGGTTGGTCAGGTGTTTTGGTTACCGATCCGTTACCTGTGATGTTGATTGTCAGCGTGTAGTTCTCTTGCACAAATGTTGCGGTCACTGTCGTGTCGCTTATCATCACCAGCGTGTCTGGGTCCTCACTCCCGGTTAGTCCATCCGACCATGAATCGAACGCCCAACCCGGATCCGGCACCGCATCGACGATCACCGTATCCCCGTACACGTAGGTTGGTTGATCCGGAGTCTTTACTACGGACCCGTTGCCTGTGATGTTGATTGTGAGCGTGTAGTTCTCTTGGTTGAAGGTCGCGGTCACCGTTGTATCGCTCACCATCACGACTGTGT
>CP070677.1:2404760-2430582 GCA_020352495.1 Candidatus Latescibacterota bacterium | reverse complement strand
GGGCGCGAAAGGTCTGGAAGCGACCAACGTTAGCCGGACCAACAGCTCGGAAGAATAGCTGCGCGACAAGAGGCAATTCTCTAATCGGTATCCTCGCTGATCCGCTCGAGATTCCTCCGCGCTTTATCATTCCCAGGATCCAGTTCCAAGGCTTTTATCCAGGCTTCGCGGGCGTCGTCCATCCTACCCATTCTGTAGTAGGCGTTCCCCAAGTTGGTATAGGCGGGACCGTTCTTGGTGTTTCTGCCCAGGGCCTCATTGTACATTTCGATGGCGTGCTCGTAGTTCCCCTGTTTGTAGTAGATGTAGCCTAGATTGTTGTAGGCAGCGTGGAGGGACGGACAAAGCTCGACGGCGCGGCCGAAGGCTTCCGTGGCCTTTTCGTCCTGGTCGAGTTCCGTGTAGGCAAGTCCGAGGTTGTTGTACGCCTCGGAAAATTCCGGATCGAGTTTGACGGCCTGGAGGAATTGGTCCTTCGCCAGCTCGTAGGCACCATTGTGAAAACTGGTCACACCTAGGTTGTTGTACTTTTTCGATTCCTTTTTGCCCAAACGAGTTTGTTCCTCCTTGCGGCGCCTATTTCCTTCCTCCAGGTATTCGGAGATCTGTTTGTTGTTCTCGACGAGATCGCCTATGCGTTTCTCCCATTCTTCGTGTTGTGGTTTGATTCCGGATACCATCTCGGTGAGTTCTTCTTTCCAGCTCGTGATCTGTTCTTCGAGATCCTTTTGAGTCTGAATGGCCGTCAACAATTTTTTCTCGACCCCCTCGGTCGCGTCCTGTTGTTTGTTTTTGATCTCTTCGATCTTGTGCTCGAGTGCGCGTATCGGAGTCGTCAAGTCAAAGGCGGTAAGGTTGTTGTTTGTGTTGTCGAGCGATTTCTCGATGAGTCTCTCGAGGCTTGACTCATCGGGCAGTGAGTTCTTGAGCTCATCTACGCGCTTCGATACGTCGTTTGAAACGTTGGTGAGTTTGGCGATGCTTTCGCCCACGTTTGCGACAGCTTTCGAAATCGTCTCCGATAATGTCTCAAATCCCTCTTCACGTCCTTCAATTCTCTCCAAAAGCGAGTCGATTTCTTTCTGAATGTCTTCCAGGGATGACTCGTCGATCTTCGACCCAAGCTTTTGGATTCCCCTGTCGAGTTCCTCCTTGAGTCGGGCCAAGGAATCGGACTGTTTTCTTTCAGAATCGGCGAAGCTCTCGACGATCTCTGCCACGCCTTTTGTTTGAAACTTCCAGATTTTGTCTATGTCCTTCGAGAGGTCCGGCGTCTTTGGGGCCGTTGCCTTCGAATCGGCGTCGCTGAGTTTTGCGAAGACGATCTCGAACTGACACTCCGCCGAGTCCTTTTTGTAGAACCGGCACGACTCCTTGAGACACTCCACGTGACTGGCTATGTTCACACCGGATTCAGTTTCGGTCAATACGCCGGTTTGAACCTCCGAGCCATCCCGATCGTTGTAGCCCAGGATGACAACATCACCCGACTCGTTGGTAGATGGACTGCCACTCGCATTCTTGTTCAGCGTCAGCGTGTTGGAGTTCTCGTCTCCGAGCAAATGGGAAATGAATGGACAAATCTTCATGTCGGCGCGCCTCCTGTTTTCTCAGTCCGTTTCATAACGAGGTGAGTTTCTCGAGTACCGGTGCCTCTCCGGAAACAGCCCGGAGATATTTCTCGTAGTTGAGTTTTGCCATTTTATCGATGGTTTCGATGTCGGGATGGTCACTGACAACCCGCAGAAACACGCTATGAGCGGCCTCGTAGTTGTGCATCCGCTGGTAACACTCCGCCATCCGCAAAAAGAGTTCCTTTTGTTCCTCTTTGCTGAGCCCGCCCGGATTTACGGCTTTGAGCACGACGAGCGCGGGGAGGGGCCGGTCCAGAGCGAGGTAGTACTTAGCGAGATAGCATTTTCTCGTAAACTCCTCGGCGAGGTTGGCGGGTTCGAATCCAAGGAGTGTTTTCATCTCTTCCAATCTATCGGTTCGCTCCGCTTCGGAAATCAAATCGAGGATTTGGCCCGATTGGAGCCGACCGTGTTCGAAATCCTTGTAGAGCGAGTCGAAGTCGGCAGGCTCGTGTTCTTCATCCAGCGGCGGGAGGATTGTCTCCTCCGACGGATGATCGCCGACAGTGTGTTCGTCTGTCTCGGGAGCGCTCATCGTCGGAGTGTCTTGAGGATACTCCAGCTCCTCACCGCGCATCGCAGAGACACTCGGAGCCTGTTCTTCTTTGTGGTCCGGCGAGCCCCACGCATCCGTGTTGGGGTCCGTAGCGGGCGGATCATTTGCCGGAATGCCGGTATCTCCCTGGAAATCACGTTTGAGATAATCGAATAGATCCGAATCCTCGAGGACTCGGTGTGGTTCGTGGGGGGACGACTGCGCCGGCGCCGGTGGGGTGGCTGTCTTCGAGTCCGCGCCATCCATGTCTAGCGAAAAATCCCGATTGTCAAACCCGACATCGTCGGTCCGTTCCGCTTCCGCCTCGCCAAGCGCGAATTGGTCATGTGTGAACTCCGCCTCTCCTCCGCGTTCCCCGCGTTTGGCCGACGACTCCGGTCCGACATCGCCGGAAAACTGCGGGGTCGAGGGTGATGGTTCGAGGCGGTCGTAGTTTTCGAACTCGTAAGGGGTCGTCCTGTGACTCGAGTTCGCCGCGTCAAAACGCTCGTTCAAGAAATGTTGGATAACGGGGACCGACGAGTGCTGCGAGAGCAGTTCCTTGATGGTCGACTCCTCTTGCGGTCCACGCGAGAGGGCCTCTTTGAAAATCTCGATCGCTTTGCCAAACATTCCCTCTTTGAGAGCCACCTCCCCAAAAAACACGCACACTTCGACCGGTGTAGAGCGGTCACTCGACTTTTTGTCGAGCCACGCTATGACGTCGCCTCTGTGACTCTTGATCCTGTAAATCCTGCGGAGAAACGAGATGGCCGTGTCCCGCCGACCGACGGCGAGTGCCGCGTCGACATACAGATAGTGGAGCTGAAGGGGCTCGCTGATCTCCCGTACACGAGGTTCCAGCAGCTCGAGGATATCGGCGGCTCGGGTTGGGTTTTTCTTCAAGATCGGATCCAGCATGTCAAACGCGCGGAGATCCTCGCCCTTGTCGATGTGAAGCTCGGCAAGATAAAGTTGGCGTCGCTCCGCGGGAAACTCGGGCCGATCCCCGAGCGACTCGATTCTCTGTATTGCCTGCTCGGCGAGCGACGGGACTTCCTTGGCACCGCGAATGATTTTGGCTATGCCTTTTTCATGCTTTGTACCGGCAAGATAACAACATCCCAACGCAAAGCTTAATTCGCCGTTCTCGGCATGTTGTCTTTCGAGCTCCGCCAGAAGCGGCTCGAGCGCCCCGTGTAACTCAGGCTTTTGGTCCAGAACCTGGACAAACCCGTCCATGGCTTCCGCTAACCTGTGCAACCGAAGACAGAGCAGAGCCTCCGTTATCGCGTTGTTCACAAGGTCATTCTTCACCGAAAGCCCACCTCCAAACGCCGTGGCGAGTGTCTGTTTCTTTGTTCGTATACGCTGCAGAAGATCGTCAGCCGTGTGTTCCTTGAGATTCTCGACAACGGCGTGGGCGGCGGACAGATCCTCGGATTTGATGGCGTGCTCGACAAGAAACTTGCCGACGATGGGGTCGTTATACGTTCCTACTTTTTCCGAGGCAAAGGTCAATATTTCGAAAGTGTCTTCGGGCAGCCGTCGTTGGGCGGTTTTCACGTATTGAAGTGCCTTTAGCGATTCGCCCGTCTCCATGGCGATGTCGATCGCCTCGGTGTAGAGGATTAGTTCATTGGGGTACTTGTCGATCCCCTCATCGAGACGCGACAAGGCTTTCTTGAAGTTCGAGCGGCGTCTGTCGGCCTGCGCTTTTTCAAGTGCTACGGAAGCTTTTGAGTTCATAGGAAGACTCTGACAATACGTTTGAGTGGATACACCTCTAGCTCGTCGACTCGTTGGAGCGAAACACATACCAGTGGGCTCCATTAATTTCGATCTGGATATCCGGTATTTAACCTCGTTTTCTAAAACACGTTGCGTCACCTGGCGGAACCGTGGAGTCACGAGCCTGCGATTGTCGCCGTCGCCGCCGTGCAAATTGCACGTGGCCGGATCGGTTGTCACCCTGAGAAGACCGTTCCCGAATCAAGTTGCGTTCGATTATGCGAATCGTTAAGGTTAGAGAAATCATGCGGTTCTGGCCCATCGGCCCCTATTGAGCCCAACAGGAGAGTGGCGCCCGTGATCGCAGGAGGCAGACGTGCCGTCGCCCTATTGAGCGGCGGGTTGGATTCGGTCGTATCGCTCGCCAGGGCGACCGACGAGATGGACGTCCGGCTGGTGCTCTTTTTCAACTATGGTCAGCGTGCGCTCGCTCGGGAGCGGAGCGCGGTGTTGGGAGTGGTCAATTTCTATCATCTCCCGCTGCGGGAGGTCGAGTTGGACTGGCTTGGACCACTATCACCGGAGGGGATGCGGCTCGGTGGGGAAGCGGACGACGATGCCGGCTCTTCGCTTCGAACCGTCGACTCGGTTTGGATCCCAAATCGAAACGGCGTATTCCTCAATGTGGCCGCGTCGTTTGCCGAGAGTTTCAAATGTGACCGAATTGTCACGGGGTTCAATCGGGAGGAGGCAGTGGAGTTTCCCGATAATCGTCCGGAGTATGTGTCAATCGTCAACCGGGGTTTGGAACTTTCGACGCGAACCGGCGTGCAGGTGGTGAGCTTCACTCAGGACCTGGACAAGAGAGATATTCTCAAACTAGGTGCGAAACTTGGCGCGCCGCTTTCCGTGATCTGGAGCTGCTACGAGGCGGGGGAATTTATGTGCGGACGGTGTTCATCCTGCCGGCGGCTCAAGATCGCCTTGGACGGCGTGCCGGCTGACATCCGACCACCCCTTCAATTCACTAGCTGATACGGACAACACAGAGTTGCGTTATAGGGTGCTTGAAGAAGAGATTTCGTACACCGGTAAGGAGCTCCGGAGCGGCTGGGTACGGGCTCAAATCGGTGTGGAAGGCGACGCGGCCGCCGGGTTCATCGGACCGTGCCATGTGAGAAACGAAGACCTGGTGGACATGGATGACGCGCGGGCGGGTACGTACATCAAGAGCGAGTCGATGGCTCACGTGATCGCCGAGCATCTCCAATGCTGTCTCGAGTCGGCGGTTTTGTTTCAACGGCTACTCGTGTGTCTTCTTTGCGAGATCCTGCGCGAAAGCGGGCACGATGTCACCCGACGCGGGGACGACGTGTATTGCGGCGACCGGAAGCTGACGGTATCGATCGCCGCGCCGGGACCGAGCTCGATGCTGATCCATCTGGGGATCAATATTCGGCCAACCGGCGCGCCTGTTCCCGCCATCGGTCTCGAAGAGATGGGAGTCGACGCCGTGGGACTCGTCTCGGAGCTGCTCGACCGGTACACCCGCGAGGTCGAGTCCGCCCGGTACGCGACAAAGAAGGTCCGCTCGGTCCCGTGACAGTTTGAGGCTCGGGCGGTGTGGGCAGTGTGGCGGTTGCGTCTGCCCATTTCTCGGAGCAAGGGTGGATTCGGCGCCCGAGGCGCCTAGCCGACCGCAGCGGAGAGCGGGCGGACGCAACGGCTACGCCGCCCACGTGTCCATTGAGCGGCGATCATGACGAATATGAGATTAACCGATCAACAGACTGGATACGTCTCCGAGATCTTTTGTTCGATTCAAGGTGAGGGAGTTTACGTCGGTGAGCGGCAGGTGTTTCTGAGGACTGCCGGGTGCGCGACAACGTGTCGCTGGTGCGACACCGTTTGGAGCAAAGAGCGGACGGACGTGTGTGTCGTGCACGGCAGGGAGACGCGAGAACTCACAAACCCGGTGACCGCGGTGGAAGCACTCGACGAGACACTCACGCTCGTCCGTGCCGGCGCACCGGTAAAGACCGTCAGTATTACAGGCGGGGAGCCGTTGGAACAACCCGCTTTCGTGGCCGATATCGCGCGGCGTCTCAAGGACCACGGGCTCCGTGTGTACCTGGAGACAAATGGCCTCGAGGTCGGAGGACTTGGGAGCATGGGCTCACACGTCGACGTCGTTGCAATGGACATCAAGCTGCCTTCGGCGACCGGGAAAGATCACTGGGATGTCCACCGCGATTTTCTCGGGGCGCTACCGGGTGTCGAGGTGTTTGTCAAGTTGGTCGTCGAACCGATCACGCCGTTTGATGAAATCGAAAAGGCGGTCCGGCTCATCGCCGGGGCGGGTCGGGATATCCCGTTGGTCCTCCAGCCGGAGAGCTCGGCTTATCTCGAGGGGACGCGGGGAGCCCGGGGGCGAAGCGCATTGCTCGAAATGATCGAACGGGCCCAACGGTTTGGCCTCGAGCACGTCAGCGACGTTCGGGTCATCCCGCAGTGTCACAGGTTGTTGAATGTGAGATGAGGACATCGAATGCTCGGTTTCTGCGGCGCCCTGTGGTAAGCTGTTCGTAATGGGCGTGCGTCTCCAGCGAGGTCGACAATGGACATTTCACCCGAACAACTACTCCAATTCCTCGTAGGCTACGCCGTGCTGTTGTTCTCATTGGTCGTGCATGAGAACGCCCACGGGCTGGCCGCTGAGCGGCTCGGCGATCCCACGGCACGCGAAATGGGGCGGATAACCATGAATCCCCTCCCTCACCTAGACCCTATCGGGACCGTGCTCATCCCGCTCATTATGATCGTGAGTCCGTACCGCGTACCCCTCATCGGTTGGGCAAAGCCGGTTCCAGTGAATTCCGGGAATTTCAGGAACCCGATTGTCCACGACGCCTACGTCGCCGCGGCGGGCCCTATTTCGAACTTCATCCTTGCCGTGCTGGGAGCGGTTCTCTACATTGTCGTTCTGCTCGTCTACAAACACGTCCCCTCACTCGAGGCAAACGGGGGAAATTCCCTGCTCTTTTTCAGACTGCTCTGCGCGAGCATGATACAGATCAATTGCGTGCTTGGGATATTCAATCTCCTTCCGATCCCGCCTTTGGACGGCCATTGGATTCTATTCAGATATCTTCCATCACGGTGGGCCGCTGTGATGGTTGCGATCCGACCGTACGGGTTTTTCATTCTCTTGGCGCTTTTGTGGACGGGGATTCTCGGCCGGATCATTTGGCTCCCCATGCAGATCATAGCGGGTGGGCTGTTCACCCTCGTAGGAATCGTCGTGACGGTGCTCTGACGGGAAAAAACTCGCAAAGATTCATCGAACGGAACACAACGAAAAAGGTCCCTCTCGGGGAGAGGGACCCTTTTCACGGCGGCGGAACTGATTCCAGGCTAAAGTTGTTTCTTTCCCAACGGCTCTTCGTCGGGTCCTTCGAGCTCGACGAGGATAGCGACGTACGCGCTCTCCTTGCCATTTTTGCTGACTGATGTGACCCGGTATTCGTACGCCACGCCCCTGCGTGCACTTGGATCCTCAAAACTCGTAGCGGTGATGAAATACGGAGTCAACAATTCGATCTCATCCGTATCAAGCGTTACGCGATAAACGTTGTAGCCAGCCAGCTTGTTCTGGGTGTTGGGATCCCAGGACAGCACGAGCTTGCTCGTCGCTGACGGACCCGCTGTGACGTTCTGAGGTGGCAGGATGGGCGCTTCGTCGACGGTCGGTGAAGTAATAACAGAATCGCTTCCGCAGCCGGCGACCAGCGCGCAAACACCAAGAAGCACGACGGTCATCAATGTTGTCTTTCTGGCGCTCATCTCCGATCGCCCTCCTTAAGCGTAGAACCTCGAAATGGTTGAAAGGCTTCAAGCTGCCTTGCTTGCTCAGCGCCGCAAGGTGGTACGATGTGGAGAAGGGTCGTGGTGTCAGCGGCGACCACCTCGCAGCATTTGGCCGGGACAGCAAGCGGTGTACCAACCCCCTTGATTCGGGTTTGGCAAAGTGGGTTTTGCCGCATAAGAACGCGGTTTATCGCGATCCGTGACCCCGTTCGATTGAATAATTGCGCTTGCGAACGCGTCTTTTCCACGAGCGGCCCGTTGTTTCCCAGGATATCGAGTAAGGAAATCCTGTTTTGTCTGGCGTCTTGCATGCCGAGTGCAAAATGAGCCCGATGCGATCGGGGATGTCGGCGGATCGTGGCCATCTCAAAAGATCCTTGACTTTTCACAAGTTATGGTCTAAAAGATAAAGACGATCTCTGTTAGTGGTAGATGCAAAGGAGGCCAACACAATGACGAAAGCCGAAATCGTCGAGGACATCGCCAGCAAGACTGGATTGACAAAAAAGGACGTGGCGATGGCCATGGATCAATTTTTGGAATCGATTTCCAAAGCACTCGCCGAAGGCAAGCACTACGAAATCCGCGGCTTCGGCACGTTCAAAGTAAAAGCGAGAAAAGCGCGGATGGCGCGAAATCCGCGGACCGGTGAGGCCGTTCCGGTTCCCGATCGGAATGTCCCCGTTTTCAAGGTGTCAAAAGAACTCAAAGATATGGTCTCCAGCGCGTAACAAGGCCTCTCGCATCCCTAGCCTTTTCTTATCTGACACCCTTGTGACAACGAACCCCAGGACAACACTTCCATGTCGAAGATAGTGGATCTTCGGAGCGATACGGTCACGCGCCCCGTCCCCGGTATGCGCAGAGCGATCGCGGATGCCGAAGTCGGTGACGATGTCTTTGGCGACGATCCGACGGTGAACGCGCTCGAGGACCGGATCGCGAAGCTCTTTGGTAAAGAAGCGGCGCTGTTCGTTCCGAGCGGTACCATGGGTAACCAGGTAGCGCTCGCGAGCATCACGGAGCCCGGTGATGAGGTGATCCTGGAGCGGCAGTGCCACATATTCAACTACGAGGTGGCCGCCGCTCCGGCGCTCTCCGGTCTTCAGTTCAACCCCGTGGACGGAGACGCAGGGGTGATCACCGTCGAGCAAATCCTACCTCATATTCGACATCGTGACATCCACGCGCCGGTGACCAAGGTGGTTGCGTTGGAGAATACGCACAATCGCGCGGGCGGGCACATTTTCCCGCTCGAGGAGATGAAGCGGATCAGAGAATTGACGATCGAGCGCGGACTGAGAGTCCATCTTGACGGCGCGAGACTAGCCAATGCGGTTGTGGCTACAGGGATCCCGTTCGACCAGTACGCCGCGTGCGCCGACACGGTGAGCCTGTGTTTTTCGAAAGGGCTCGGCGCCCCGGTGGGCTCTGCGGTGGCGAGCGACGCTGAGACCGTCCAAAAGGCGCGCAGAAAGAGAAAGCAATTTGGCGGGGGGATGCGTCAGGCGGGGATTCTTGCGGCCGCCGCATTATATGCCCTCGATCACCACGTTGAGAGGCTAGCCGACGACCACGAAAATGCCCAGAGGCTGGGAGCGAGGATCGAGTCAATCGATGGTCTGGAACTCGCTTTTTCGGTCGATACCAACATCGTGATTTTCCGTGTCGGCGAGAAATTCGGCTCGGTTGACCTCCTTTTGGCCCAATTGAAGAAAGACGGAGTTCTAGCCGTTCCGTTTGGCCCGACCCTGGTGCGCATGGTCACGCACCTCGATGTCAACGCCGACGATATCGACCACGTCGCCGACATGTTGGAATCTCTCGGCTCTGCCGGTTAACAGGCGCGTTCGGGCGCCGTCGCGCGAATGAACGATTCACAATCCAAAATTCCCACCGGATCGCTCATCCTTGTCAGCACCCCCATCGGCAATTTGGGTGACATGACATTCAGAGGAGTGGAAACACTAAAAACCGTGTCTGCGATCCTTGCCGAGGACACCCGCCGGACAAAAAAACTGCTCAGTCATTTCGGGTTCCACAACGAACTCATACCATATCACGACCACAACAAGGAAAGAGTGACACCGCGGATCATCGGGCGGCTCCGAGGCGGTGAGACTCTGGCACTCGTGACCGATGCCGGGACGCCGGGGATCTCCGACCCCGGCTACTACCTCATTCGTGCGGCAATCGCGGAGGGCGTGCCCGTCACTGTCGTTCCGGGGGCCAACGCGATTCTTCCCGCGCTCTTGCTTTCCGGTTTTCCGACCGACGCATTTGTTTTCGAGGGATTTCTCCCAAGGAAAAAGGGCGAACTCGAACGGAAGCTCAGATCGCTCGAATCGGAACGCCGAACGGTGGTTTATTTCGTCTCACCGCACAGGTTGCTCAAAGTACTCCAGTCGATCGACGCGACACTCGGGCGAAGGACTGTTGCCGTTGTTCGAGAAATCACCAAAATACACGAAGAGACCAGACGTGGGTCGGCGAAGGAGCTCATCGAGTTCTATAGCGCCCGTCGTATCCGCGGAGAAGTTGTTCTTCTCATTAGCGGCCGGCACGAAAAAGACAAATGATCTTGACGCTCGAGTCCCCCTAGGATAGCGTGACTCCGTTGATCGGCAGCCACGGCGATGCGTTTAATGCCAGGGGAGGATCATGACGCTCGACAAACAAGCGATCAAAGAAAAGACGAGACGAGTCCTCGACCCGGTTGTTGTGGGGCTTTCCTCGCTTGGTGTACCGCCGATCCTCATTTCGGTCTTTGGGCTCGTCTTCAGTTTTTATGGAGCGATTCTCGTTGCCAAAGGGTCGCTTTTCTGGGGCGGCATCTGGCTTCTGATCTCAGGGGTCTGCGATATCCTCGATGGAGCGGTCGCGAGACATCGGGGCCAGGCGACCAAATTCGGGGCGTTTATCGACTCCACGTTCGATCGGATCAGCGAACTCGTCTACTTTGGCGCGATCCTCGTCTATTTCGCCAATCGGGCCGAGACGTACTCAACGCTAATGACCGTGATCATCTGGATAGCCCTCGGCGGCTCTTTTCTCGTCAGCTATGCCCGCGCACGGATCGAGGGTCTCGGATACCCATGCACGATTGGCCTTCTCGAGCGGCCGGAACGGCTCACCCTCCTCATCCTGGGGCTGCTCTTGGGACACCGGATGCTCTCCTTCACACTGACGCTCATCGCCTTTGGCACGGTGATCACCGTTCTGCAGCGTGTCCATTATGCACACGAAGTGACGCAAGGTGGTGTGGGGGGCACGGCTTCCGCCGGGGACGCGGGTTTACCGCACGACACGACCTCACCTGAAACGGACAAACCGCAAACCGACAACCAGCCCCCAGAGGACACATCGCTCTGATCCGTAGTCTTCGGAACAGATGCATCGATTGAGGGACGGGTTAAACGGGGCCCCTTGCGCGGGAGCGAGCGAGGATCACCCGCCGCAGGCGGGAAGCCGAGCGAAGCGGACGCGGGGGCGCGTTTAACCCGTCCCTCACCCGAGTGATCAGCCGCGTCCTAGCTCAGCGTGGCAGACGGGTTCGAAGGTGCTTGATGATTTCGTTGTGAACCTTGTTCTCGGGGGCTGTGCCGTCTATGGCAACAAGAGGGCCAAACGATTTTCTGTACAGCTGGAGCGTCTTCGCATAGTTCCGGTCTATGCCTTCGAGAAATTCTTTTTTCTCGTAGATCGTCGGGGCGTCCTTGCGGTTTTTCAACCGCGACAGGCACTCGTTGACGGGGACTCTCAACAAGAAGGTGATATCGGGAATCGAGCAGCCCTTGTTGATTTCGATGACCCTCCGAGGTGTGATCCCCGGGTCCAACGATTGGTACGCTATGGAGGACAGGATGTACCTGTCGCAGACGACATGGATGCCATCGGAGCGCGCCTCCTCTATGACGCCCGAGTGTTCGATGCGGTCTGCCGCGAACAGGAGGCAAAGCGCTCGTTCGGAGAAATCGATCCGGCGGCTCGTCTTTGGCGATGTGATCCTTCGCGACAGCGCATCACGAATTAGCTTCCCGACCGGCTCATCGGTCGGTTCGTTCGTGAGCACGCTTTCGAACCCCTGGTCGGACAGATAATTGTGGAGTTTTTTGGCTTGAGTGGTCGTTCCCGATCCGTCGATACCTTCGAGAACGATGAACAGTCCGCGGTTTTTTCTCATGTGGTGTAAGCCTCTTGGTATCAGTCGCTTCCCTTGCCGTCGCGTTGGTTGGCACCCGTTGCCTACCCATACCACATTTTGGAGATCATAGAAAGCGGGAACTGTATATCGTTATTTTCGTACGATATTGCAGCGAAATCCGGCGTCGACACTATTGATCAACGCCGAAAAAATGATTATATTCTTTGCGCTTATAAGAGCTTATCGAAATCCGGCGTTGGAATGCCTTATGCTAGGCATCCATCAACTTCACCGCAAGTTCGCGCAATTTCCCTAAACTTGGAGGCCCGCTCCATGACATTCCCAATCTCCCGAAAAACGGTGCTTGTCATCCTACTTGTCCTATTTTCGAGCTTCTCACTCGGGTCATTTGCCAAGAATCGGAGCCAGGGTGGCGAATCGGTCGTTCCCGATCTGGAGCTTTTCTCGAAGGTTGTGCACAAGGTAAAGACCTTTTATGTCGACGATGTCGACACACACGAACTCATCATCGAAGCGATCGAGGCGATGCTCGCCGACCTCGACCCCCACAGCCAGTACCTGGCCGATCTCGACTATGAAGATCTGATGGTGAGCACTCAGGGTCAGTTTGGCGGGCTGGGGATCTTTATTTCGTTTCGCGACAATTACCCAACGGTCATTTCCCCCATCGAGGGGACACCGGCCGATCGGGCGGGCATACAGGGTGGTGACCAAATCGTCGAGATCGAAGGCGAACCGGCGGAAGGTTGGCGTGTTCAGAAGGCGGTCCGGTATCTTCGTGGCGATCCCGGGACAGCGGTCCGTTTCAAGGTCAGCCGGCCGGGTCTCGACGAGCCGATCGAATACAATCTCGTCCGCGAGAAGATCAAGGTCAAAAGCGTCTCCTACTATGGGATGTTTGGTGATCAGGGATACGTGAAGCTCTCGAGCTTCTCCAAAACATCACGTGATGAGCTTCACAACGCGCTTCGTGATCTGGAATCACAAGAGATGAAGGGGCTCGTTCTCGATCTTCGTTCGAACCCCGGGGGACTTCTTCAGGCAGCGAAGTCTGTGGCGGAGCTCTTCCTCGAAAAAGACAAGCTCGTCGTTTATACAAAGGGCCGCTACGAAGATCACAATCAAAAATACTACGCCGGCAAAAGCCGGAAACATGCGGGTTACCCGATCGTCGTCATGATCAACGGGGCGAGCGCAAGCGCTTCCGAGATCGTTGCTGGCGCGCTCCAGGATTGGGATGCGGGTTTTGTCGTGGGGCAGACCTCGTTTGGCAAGGGGACCGTTCAGACGGTTTTCCCTCTGACCGATACCCAGGCGGTGAAGCTCACGACGGCCAAATACTACACCCCTTCGGGGCGGAGCATTCACAAGGATGAGCCAAAGGACGAAGAGCTCGCTCAGGGTTCGGCTGACAGAGCGGACCTCGCTCAGAGTTCGGCTGTCCGGACAGATTTGAGCGATGATGCGACGCGGGAACAAACGATGGATCAGTCCGGTCTGGAAGAAATCGATCGGCCGATCTTTCATACCTCGGGTGGCCGTGTGGTCTACGGTGGAGGCGGAATCACACCTGATCTCGAATTCGAGCCAAAAGAGTACGGTGACCTCGAGAGACGTCTCGAGCGCGACGGGTTGTTCTTCACCTTCGCGATCGACTATTCGACAAAGAATGAGGTCAAAGAGGATTTCGAGGTAAATGAAGATATTTTGAATCGCTTCAAAGGACTGATCAGGGATCGCGGATTCGAATTCGAGGAAGAGGAATTTAGCGGCGGGAGTCTCGAATACGTGAAGAAAGCGATCACTCGAGAGATCGTCTCGAAGAACTTTGGAAGACAAGCGATGTATCGCGTTTTGCTCGAAAAGGATGAGGAATTCCAACGTGTCCTCGAGATCTGTCAAATGGCACCAACGCTCGCGGAGATGTACACCTACGCAGAGAGGGAGAGAGCACTCAAAAAGGCGAGTGTCGAATGAAAAAGATTGCCATTCTCTGTGACTTCGACGGCACCGTCGCTCGGGAGGACGTCGGAAGTTTGCTTTTTCAGACGTTTGCCGACGCCAAAAAGTCGCGTTCCGTCGTCAAGCAGTGGAAAGAGGGACTGATTTCGTCAAAGGAATGTCTCGAGCGGGAAGCCGAGATGGCCCGGGTTTCGCGTGAGACGCTTGATCATTTTATTTGTCGGCGAAAGCTCGATCCCTATTTCAAAGACTTCGTCGATTTCGCCAAACGACGAGGTATGGAGATCGTCATCGTAAGCGACGGGCTCGATTATTACATTGAGAAGATGCTGATTCGCACCGGGCTTGCCGACCTCGATTTCTTTGCCAACAATCTCCATTTGAACGAACATGCCCTTCACGTGAAATTTCCCTACTACGACATGCTCGATTGCCGTTCATGCGGGAACTGTAAGACCTATCACATGGAAAAATACAAGGCGGATGGCTACTTCGTCGTTTATATCGGGAACGGGCTCTCCGACCGTTGCCCGTCCGAGTACGCCGACTATGTGTTTGCAAAAGGGGAACTCCTCAGCTACTGCCGGGAGAACGGTGTCGAGTTTACCGCGTTCCGTAATTTCCGCGACGTCGAGCGCGAACTGCTTCAACATTTCGTGCTTCGTGAGGAGTTTACCGAAGGATCAGACGATTCCGACGATTCCTAGTCTGCCGGCGGTACTTGTTCTTCGTCCATCCGCCGTGTCGCCGTTCCCACCTTTGACATGAAGTCGTTCAATTCGAGGCGGGTTATCTCGCCCCGCTCGATGTACATCGAGAGATCCTGTCTGATCTCATCCAGGTCATCGAGATGAACTCGACCCGTACGCGCCTTGTCGTGAAACCGGGTCATGATCCCCTCTATCTCCTCGCGTTGCGCGTCGGTGGTCTCATCGGGGAGACATTTCATGAACTGCGAAATCGTTCGCTCAAGACGGGACGACCCAGGGGGCGACGGGTTGTTGACAAACAGGAACACTATCAGCGCGGCCACGATCGCCGCAACCAGAGCGACTAAAATACCTCGTATTTGCGGATTCATCGGTCAACTTCCTCTCTGAAGATATCGCGAAAACCACTCGACTGTGGCATCGGCCGCCTCGACGAGAGCCTCTGAGGGGGCTTCTGGTTCGTTGGGCTCGGGGTATTGAATGCCAAACGTGTGACCGGTGCGGAGCAGCAAGAGGCGTTTGTCGTTGAGTTTCTTTTCAGCATCGTAGATTATACGTGCACAAGTGACATTCACTGCGAGATCCGTCTCTCCGTGTACGATGAGATGGGGTGCGCGAAGCTCCCCAACACGTCCGCGCAGGTCGTAGAACGCGTGGTTTTGCTCGAGTTCCTCGAGGTATCGAACCGCGACGCTCAACCGCGTGCCTTCGTGTGCGTCTGAAAAATCGATCTCGCCCTCGCGACGCCACCTCGCCTTTTGTCTCGCGTCGAATATATCGGCACCATCGGGGATCGCCCACGTGCACACCGCCGCGACGTCGTCGTGCTCGAGCGCGTTGAGGAGAGCCACGACGCCGCCTCGGCTGTGGCCAAACAAACCGAGCGTGAGCGGGGTGGTCACGTACTCCTGGAGCCCGTCTTCGACGATAAAACGTATCACGGCGGCGAGATCCTTGTACTCCCGGCCAAGCGTGTTGTTGCGAAAAAGGTCCGGGCGCGGATACCGAGTTGGACGTGGACCGCCGGACACCGGGTCGTTCTTCGTTTCCCGGGCGGACGCGTTCGTGCCCGGCGACTCGGGAAAGGTTCCGTTGAAGGCAAAATCAATAGAGAGCGCGGCGAGCCCCGCGTCGCGAAGCCGCTCGGAAAGATAAGGAAAGAACCCCCACGTCTTGTAGCCTTTGAAACCGTGACAGAGTACCACAATACCGGTGGGTTCAACCGATAAGGGGAGATAGAGATCACCACGAACGGGAAAGGCGTCCGATGTCGGTATCTCGATCGTTTCGACGGCGCGATGAATCATGACATCAAATTACGGAATGTCACGCCGAAGCGCAAGTCTTCGCTCTTGCGTAACCCCTTTTCAGACATTATCATCTATGCCATGGATTCGACCAAACACACGAGAATCCGTCTCGGAGGCCGGAGCCTCGACATTGTCGCCGCCACGGCACCGGGCCCCGTCTCTGGGGGCACGTCGGGCGGCCCGCTTTCCGATATTCGGGTCGTTCTCGCCCCACTGTGCGGAATCACCGATGCGGTCTTTCGCAAGATCTGTCTGGACCGGGGCGCCGACATGGCGGTTACAGAGATGATCAGCAGCGAGGGTCTCGTCCGTAACAGTCCGCATGTCCGCTCGATTCGGGGTCTTGATATGGCCGAAGGGCCTCTGTCGCTCCAGATTTTTGGGGCCGACCCCGAGATAATGGGGGAGGCGGCAGCGATTCTTTCCGGTCTAAGACCCCGCTTCATCGACCTCAATTTCGGGTGTCCCGTGCGAAAGATCGTCAACAAGAACGGTGGTTCGGCCGTGTTAAAAAACCTGGAGCTTCTGGGCAGAATATGTCGACGCGTCGTGAAAGAAAGCGGCGTTCCCGTCTCGGCAAAGATCCGCTCCGGTTGGGACAAGCCCACGGCAGTGGGTGTCAAAGATATTGCCCGTACGATAGAAGACGCCGGTGTGTCGATGATCACGGTCCACGCGAGAGCCAAATCTCAAGCGTTTTCGGCCATGGCGGACTGGATGCTGATCAAGGCCGTAAAGGATGCAGTCTCGATTCCCGTGGTGGGAAACGGGGATGTCACAGGACCGAACTCGTATTTCGAAATGAAGGCGATGACGGGTTGCGACGCGGTGATGATCGGGCGAGCGGCCATTGGTAATCCGTGGATATTCGAAGAGATCGCGGCGGCGGTTGACGGCCGGGATTACACGCCGCCTTCTTTTCGTGAACGTGTGGAGGGGCTGCTTTGCCACGTGCGGTCGTCCGTGCGCGACTGTGGGGAGCCACTGGGTATCGTCTCTGCGCGCCGCATCATGTCCGCCTATCTAAAACGGCTGCCCAACGCAAGAGAGATCCGGTCGAAAATAATGACCTGTACACGGCTCGGCGATTTGACAACGACAATGGACGGTTATCTTCGTCAAATCGAACAGGAATCGGCGTCGAATACACACGCCGTTGCCGGCGATACTGGAATGTCGCTGTGTTAAAGGAGGGACGCTGAGTTGGACGAAGAAGCTCTGAAAAACCTTCTCGGTGATTTCAAATCGGGCAAGAAAGACGAAACCGAAGTGATCGACGCCCTCCGTCACCTGCCGTTCGAAGACATCGGATTTGCGAAGGTCGATCATCACCGGCATCTGCGAAAAGGGTTTCCAGAAGTCGTCTACGGCGAGGGAAAAACCGACGAACAAATCCTCGCCATCGCGGATACGATCGTCCGCAAGGGGAACAACTTTCTTGTAACGCGAATTGGCCAAGAAGTGGGGGAGAAGCTAAAGACGCTCTACCCGGACGGCGAGTACAACAAGACGGCGCGGATTTTCTCGATCGAGGCCAAACCACAAGAAAAACGCGGATATCTCCTCGTAATCACGGCGGGAACCTCCGACATCCCAGTGGCTGAGGAAGCGGCTATTACCGCATCACTTTTCGGGTGCCACGTGGACTGTATCTACGATGTGGGCGTGGCGGGTGTACACCGCCTTCTCTCGTATCAGTCGATGATTGAGAGCGCCGATGTGATCGTGGTGGCTGCCGGAATGGAGGGCGCGCTCGCCAGCGTCGTGGCTAGTCTTACCCGAGCGCCGGTGGTCGCGCTTCCGACAAGTGTCGGATACGGTGCGAGCTTTGAAGGACTCTCCGCCTTACTTGGGATGTTGAACAGCTGCTCCGCCGGGGTGAGCGTGGTCAACATCGACAACGGATTTGGCGCGGGGTGTGTGGCGGCGCTGATCCTCGCCCGCGCGCTCAAGATCGCCGAGGAGATGCAAGACGACCAATGACAAACGTTCTAGTAATCGATCCGTTTTCCGGTACAAGCGGCGATATGTTTCTCGCGGCGCTCGTTGACTTGGGTGTCCCGTTCGAGATGCTTTGCGAGACGGTGCTCGGCGTCCCCGAGCTTCGGGATGTCCGCGCGACTCGAAAAACCGTAAAGCGTGGCGTCATCGAGGCGACACAAATCATCGTGGAGTGTCCCACGGAATCCCATCACCGATCGGTGTCCGACATCCGAAAAATTGTCAATGGATCGAGGCTTGAAGACAATGTGAAGAAGGGGATAATCAAAACGTTTGATGCGCTGGCGGAAGCCGAGGCCAAGGTTCACGGGAGCGATCGTGACGACGTGCATTTCCACGAAGTGGGTGCGCTCGATGCGATGTTCGACATCTTTGGTGCTCATGTCGCCCTGGAGCTTCTCGGCAATCCTCTCTGTTACACACGACCGATCGTTTTGGGAACGGGAAAGACAAACAGCCAGCACGGCGAGATTCCCATTCCCGCCCCGGCGACGCTCGAACTCCTTGCCGGGTACAGGATCAAGCTCGCCGAGCGCGATGAGGAACTCGTGACACCTACCGGCGCGGCGATCATCGCTTCCATTTTCGCGCCGCTCCCGGAAGATGCCTTCATTACACCTGCGCGAGTGGGATACGGCGCGGGGACCCGCGAAAGCGAAGGTCTGCCAAACATCTTGCGCGCATTTGTGGGGTCTCTCGAGCGGAGTATGGGACACGTGTGTATCCTGACGAGCACGATCGACGATATGAATCCGGAAGTCTACGGTTTCGTCATGGAGCAGCTCTTCGCGCAAGGTGTTCTCGATGTGTACTGCAATCAGGTGATGATGAAAAAGAACCGTCCCGGTGTCGAACTCACAGTGATCACGGAGGAGATGGACGCACACCGCATCGCTGATTTCCTAATGGCCAACTCGACGACGCTGGGCGTGAGAATTCACCGTGAGGAACGTGTCGAGCTTCCACGGCGAAAAGACAAGCTGGAAACTCCGTACGGGACGGTCACGATCAAAATCGCGGATCGTCCCGGCGGCGCAGAGACGATGAGTCCCGAATACGAATCCTGCAGAGCGTTGGCCAAAACGGCTGGTGTGCCAATCATCGATATCTACGAGGCGGCGAGAAGAGCGTGGGACAAAAAGCAACATACCGGCTGAGCCGACACGATCTCCAACCGGCGATTTGGATTGTCGTCGCGATTCTGCTGATCGTTTCGAGTTGTGGAGGACCATCCAGGGAACCTGCCGAACAGGTGTACCTGCACAGAGTGGAGTCGGGCGAGACGCTGTCGGTAATTGCCGACGAGTACTACGACAATCCCCAGATGGCCGATGTCATTGGCGAGTTCAACGCAGTTCGTGACACCGACCTGAGAGATGGGATGGTGCTCCGGATACCGTTGTCCGGCGAAGACGTCGAACGGATCGAAAAAAAGGAACGGGCGAGGGTCCCTTACAATAAGGGTCTCGAGCTCGCCGAGAAGGGTGCCTACGTCGAAGCGGTGCAGGAGTTTCAGGAATCGCTCACGATCGAGCCCGATTTCGTCGATGCGATCTATAATCTCGGGGTCACATATCAGAAGATGAAATCGTATGAGCGCGCGAGGGGGGAATTGGCCAAGGCAGTTCGTTTGCGCCCCGAGAAACCGGAATACAGATTTGCGTTTGGGACGTGTCTTTTCCATCTCGACAAGTTCGGTGATGCTGCCGGTGCGTTCGAAGGAGTCATGGAGCTCGATCCCACACACGCCAGAGCGCTGTATAGCCTGGCCGTCTGTTACGAAAAACAAGGGGAGAAGGAAAAGGCCATAGCCGCATGGCGGCGTTATCTCGAGATCGATAGCAAAAGCGCGTGGGCAAACGAGGCGCGGAAACGTCTCAAAGAGCTCGAGTAACCATGGTGCGATTCAGACCCGGCGCCCACTTCGCTCGGTTTCCCGCCTAACGGCGGGTGATCCTCGCTCGTTCCGCGCAATGGGTCTGAATCGTACCATGGTTACGAGGCTCTCCTCTGATGATCAATCTCATAAACATCACCGTCTCGCTCCCACCCGGAAGTCCCGAAGCTCGAACGATTCTGAAAAACGTCTCGCTTTCGGTGCAAAAAGGGGATTGGTTGGCTCTTGTTGGACCCAACGGCTCCGGTAAATCCACGCTGTTGAAAACATTGGCTGGGCTTTGGCCCGTGGAATCTGGCTCGTTGGAGCACGATAACGTCGGTGTGGATGACGAAGATGAATCCCCACGGGGATCGAACCGAGAAGCAGACCGGGCCGCCGCAAGCGG
Organism: Candidatus Latescibacterota bacterium; assembly: GCA_020352495.1. GTDB lineage: Bacteria > Krumholzibacteriota > Krumholzibacteriia > WVZY01 > WVZY01. The sequence goes on along the minus strand of CP070677.1, from coordinate 2,410,382 downwards.
GCCGGTCAAGAAGCCTACGATGGCTTTGCTTCTTCAGGAGCCGGACAATCAGTTCGTCGCCAGTTCGGTCCGAAACGAACTCCTCTTGAGCCTCTCACCCCGGTATGACCACGCGCAACGCGCCAAAATGCTCACCCTGGCCATCGAGCGTTTCTCGTTGGGATCGTTTCTCGATCGAAATCCCCACGAACTCTCGGGTGGAGAAAAACAACGTTTGGCTCTTGCCACCGTCTGGCTTGCTGATCCGGACTTGCTCCTGTTGGATGAGCCGACATCATACCTCGATCCGGTCGAGCGGCGACGGTGTATCGATTTCGTCGTTGAGCTCAACAGGACCGGTGTGGGTGTGATCTGGGCGACCCCAGGAGGCGAAGAGCTTCGCGAGGCGAAACGGGTGGCCTACATCCAAGAGGGAGCGATCCTCTTCGACGGTGCGGTCGAGCGTTTTGTCCTGGCGGCGAAGGAACATGACTACGACACACTTCTCCCGGATGAGTCTCCCTTCGGGGTATTGGACAAGGAGGCTCGTGGTCGCGACGGCGGGCTGCCCGACCGGGAGTCCGTATCCGCCGAGTCGCGTGAGACGGTGATTTCGCTTCGCGACGCATCATTTGCATACGCAGACCAACCGGTGCTCGATCGAATATCGACCGACATATGCGTGGGAGAGTGTGTTGGGATCGCGGGACGAAACGGGACCGGAAAAACAACGTTTCTATCGCTATTGAGCGGCGTACTCCAGCCATCCGGCGGCAGCGTGTACCGCAAATATCCCAGGGCGGTCGACCGGACACGACGAACCGGCCGGCCCGAACAGATGGTTTTTCATCTGTTTCAAAATCCAGAGCGGTTGTTCTTCGCCGAGACGGTGTTCGAAGAGATTGCGTTTGGGCTCAAGTCACTCAGGATCGGCAGACTAGAGCTCCCCGACGTGATTTCCAATGCGCTCACGAGAGTGGGTCTCGAGCCCGTTCACTTTTCGAAGCGGTCACCGTTCAGTCTCAGTCTTGGTGAGATGCGCCGACTGGCTTTCGCCATGGCGCTATCGCTCAAGCCGCGTTTCCTTTTGCTCGACGAGCCCACCTCGTGTCTCGATACGACAGGCCATCGCATCCTGTACGACGTAATCGAAGAATCGAAATCCGCGTCGTGCACAGTGGTCATCGCGTCACACGATAAACGGCTTCTCGATCGACTGACCGACCGGATTCTCGAGATAGAGAATGGGCGGTTTGTGTAGCTACTCTTCGACGATTCTGAATCCCACGTATGCGGACGTCGGGGGCGTGTATGGCACACGCGGGTCCCGCGACGACACGGCGGAGAGCCCCATCACTGTGCCCTCCCCGCTCCCGTCAACCGCCCACTCGGCCGCGTTGCCACCGAGATCATAGACGGCGTGGTCGCCGACCGGCGAAAAACATCCAACTTCTTCGAGCAACAACCGCGCGGTCTCGAGCTCATCGATTTTCGGCTCGAGCAAGGATATCTCCTCCGGTGTCGGTATGAAACCGACCCACCGTTCGAGGTTGTTCTCGCGCGAAAGGTTCGGCTCGGCCGACTTCAAAAACTTCGTCATCTCTTTGGTGGTGGGGAGTCTAAAACGACGGTTCGTACGTTCGCTTAGCCACTCACAGTAGGCGCGGGCGTCATCGAAGAGGACATCGTTTGCCGGATGATTCTCCGTACCCGGTAACACCTCGTATTCGGGTCTAAACGCTTTGAACTGGGATCGCGTAATCTCGAAACGGCCGACCTTGATCTCCTTGTGTTCGACAATCTCGGGAACGAGTATGTCTTCGAACATCACACCCAACAACGCACCCTCTCGGGCCGCTTTGGCTCTTTTGAGTGCGACCGCCAGGAGGGAACTTTCATCAAACGCCTCGTTGGGTCTCTGATAGTCGTCAAAGAGGTACTCGTCAAACCACGCCAGCTCCTCCTCGATCTTTCGTTTTCGGTGCGCGATTTTCTGGAATCCGTGGGTTTCTCCGGGAAAAAGCAGAAAACGAACCGGTGCCATGCCGATCTGTTGCATCGCCCGGAAATGCTGCCACCCCTGTTCGGTGGGAACCGACGTGTCTTTGGTTCCGAACATGATCAGTGTGGGCGTCTTTAGCTGCTGCATCCGGAAAAGGGGCGATTTCTCGACATAAATCTCGGGAAGTTCCCAGGGCGGACCACCGATATAGGCGTTGTCAAAGGCGGCGCCAAACCGGCAGTTGCCGTAGTCGCTCGTCCAGTTCACGTCACCGGCGCCGGCGCACAGCGCGCGAAAACGATCATCCTGAATACACGTCTCGATCGCAAGAATAGAACCGTTGCTCCAACCCATGATTCCCAGCTTGTCGGTGTCGATGAGGCCTTTTTCAGAGAGGTGTTCTATCCCCGTCAAAATGTCCGGGACCTCGTATTCGTAGTAATGCCCCTTTATCGATTCGACCCACTGGAGACCGTAGTTGCCGCTCCCGTGATGGTTGACCTTGAGGACAAAGGCACCCTTCGAGGCGAGAAGATGAGGATAGTTGGTATACCGCTCGGTGAAAAAATCCGGATCAACGCCACTGGGGCCGCCATGGAGAACCACGATCACCGGGTATCGTTCACCCGTTTTGTATTCGAGCGGATAGTAGAGGACGCCCTCTACCTCATCGTCGAGTGCGCCCTTCCAGCTGATAATCTCGGTCTTGGCGAGCGTTTTCTTTTTCAGATTCTCGTTCAACTTGGTCAGTCGGCGCTCCTCTTTGAGCTTGCCTCGGCGGATCACCCCCGTCGTTACCACCGGAATCGTCGACGCGTCGGATACGAAGTAGACCAGACGATTTCCATTTTTCTGGCCGGCAGCAAGCCTCATTGGTTCTCCGGACGAGGTCGCAAGCTTGTGCTTTTTCTTGACACGGCTGCCGATCGTTTCGAAGTAGACAATGTCGTCTCTGACACCTCCGGCAAGTGCGGCGACGATGCCGTTCCCGACGACGACGTATGACCGGCCCAAACCGTTTTCAGATCCGATGGGCACCTGGGCGAGAGTCTCGGTGTCGAGATCGAAGTAGTAGAGATGGGGGATGCTCACGTAGGTGTCAGTCGAATCGCTTGCCACGTCACGCCGACAGTAGAACCCCTTGCTCTGTCCGTCCCATCGGAATCGATATGGTGTCACGTGAGGCGCGGTCAAGATCTCGCGGCGGTCTCCCGTGTCGAGATCTGTCAGAAACTGTCGAGGTGGAACCTTGTTGTCGTAGGTATAGTTGACGTCCACGTTTTCATTGGTCACAGCCCAACGACCGTCCGGTGAAACATCGAATTCGGTGACGGCGCTTTCGTTAACGGTGATTCGCCTAGTCTCTTTTTTTTCGATATTGAACTCAAACAAACGGACGGGTGAATAGTGCTGCTGATCGGCCACGATGATGGTCGTGTCTTTTCCCTTTTTTAGATTCCGTTCGCGAAACGTCGAGTCCTCACGAGCTGAAAAGAGAATTGTTTTGGCGTCCCGCCACTCGAATTGTCTGATTCCACCGGTGACCTTTGTCAATTTTTCAGGCTCGGCGCCGCGGATGTCGTAGAGATAAATCTGTGCTTTGGCCTTTCCACGCCGGCTGAGAAACGCAATTCGGGAGCCGTCGGGTGAGAACGCCGGTGCGTAGTCATCCTTCGTGCTCCGCGTGATTTGGAGTGTTACCGTGTCCTCGGTGGCGGACAGGAAGAGGTTTCTTTTGAACTTGTCCGTTTCTTTGTCCGGTGACGACTTGACCCAAACCACCCAACTCCCGTCCGGAGATATGTCGAATCCACTTGCCACTTCAAGGCGAACCACATCATCAACGGACAGGGGTTTGACGGCCTCTTTGGCGTGTGACAAGTTACAGCATAGGCAAACGATCGCGACACAGGCGACCGGTGCTACGAATTCCTCAACACGCATCGTTTTCCTCCCGTGTGTTTACGATGGAATGGTTCGAATCTTTGATTTGTCGCAGACTTGAAATTCTAACGCTCCCGCATGCGGTTTTGAAGCGCAAACTCGAGAATCGCCGTAATTGGATGGCGAGGCAAGCGGGTTGAATCGGTGTGATCGTTGTTCTATAGTGAACAAAAACGACAACGGTCATTATGTTATGGAACTTGGGAAGGAGTCGGTCATGCGCGTTGCCATTATTTCCGACATACACGACAACACTCCAAACCTGAGGTCGGCACTCGCCAAGCTCGAGAGTGTCGATGAGATGATCTGTTTGGGGGATCTGTGTTCACCTTTCATAATCAAAGAGCTGGGGGTTGGTTTCCCCGGGCCAATTCACGTTGTCTTTGGCAACAACGATGGCGACCGTTATCGGATCACGGATGCGACGAGGAAGTACACGAACGTCAAGATACACGGAGAGTACGTCGAGTTGGATATCGGCGGGAGGACATTTTCGGTTAATCATTTCGACAACATCGGGCGCGCGATCGTGGCGTGCCAAAACCACGACGTCGTGTGTTTTGGCCACAGTCACCAGTACGGCCTCGAGCGTGTCGGCAGGACTCTCGTCGTCAACCCCGGCGAGATCTACGGGTTATTGACGGGAAACGCCACGTTCGTAATCTACGATACCGATACCGGCGAGCCGGAGCGCGTGGACGTCGCGTAGTGATGGTGAAATGAAACTCAGAGAATGGGCTGCCTTTCTATCACTCACGTTTATCTGGGGCGCGTCGTTTCTTTGGATCAAGATAGCCGTCCAGGAGATCGATCCGTTTTCGCTCGTCACGTTCCGGATAATCCTCGGACTCATCGGTCTTGCCGTATTTTTCCCCATCCAGAAGCCGAAGATACCACGCAGGTTCCGCACGTGGGTGGATATGGCCTTGCTTGGTCTTTTGAGCTCGGCGATTCCCTGGGTCTTGATCTCGTGGGCGGAGGAAACCATCGATTCGGCGCTCGCCGGCGTATTGAACGGCACCGTTCCTCTTTTCACCATCCTCATTGCACATCTGTTTATACACGACGATCGGATGACGTACGGGCGGGTCGTCGGTCTACTCGTCGGATTCGCCGGTGTCGTGGTGTTGACGCAACGGGACGGCGGAGGCACAAACGGAGGTCTCTCCATCGTTGTGAGCCGACATCTTCTCGGACAGGGAGCGATGCTTCTCGCCGCCTTGTCGTATGCCGTGGGTGGTGTGTATGCCCGCAGACACCTCCGCAACGTGAGCGCGCTCGTGCAAGCGTTTTTCTCCATGGTCTTTTCTCTCGTGGTGCTCCAAGGAGTGATTCCACTCATAGGTGGAGCCGTCGCAGTCCCGGCAAGAGTCGAGACGTGGGTTGCACTCGCGTGGTTGGGGGTCTTGGGCGCCGGGGTCGCATCGTATATTTTTTATTACTTGCTTCATGCCATTGGACCGACAAGAGCCTCTCTCGTGACGTATACGATTCCAGTGGTCAGTGTAACGCTCGGAGTGATAGTCTTGGGTGAGCGTCTCGACTGGGCGCTGGCCGCTGGGACGGTGCTCATCGTGTCGGGCGTTTGGGTTGTAAACCGCAAATCTTCCTAATCCAGGGTGGTGGCCCTCAGAACAAAAAGATTCACAGCCGAAGTCGCATCGCATGGGAGGTAACCAGTGATCGGTCAGAGACTC
>CP070677.1:2401792-2404660 GCA_020352495.1 Candidatus Latescibacterota bacterium | reverse complement strand
GCATAAAAATTCCCCTGAGCATCTATCGTAATGGAAATCTTTTTGACCTTTTTTTCTTCGCGAATCAGTTCAGAGGAAGATTTTGGAAGATCGACCTTGAGTTGCGTTTGTTTATCGAAGGTCGTTGATACCATAAAGAATATCAACAACAGAAACAGGACATCGATGAGCGATGTCACGTTGAGAATAACCGATCGTTTTCTGGCTGGCCTAAGTCGCATCGGAGATATCTCTCACTTTGGTGGACGTTTGTTTTTCCATGGCGGCCACGTTTTTTAACAGCAGGTGAGCGTGCGTCTCGATTTTGACAACGAAATTGTCCACTCGCGAGTCGAAAAAGTTGAACGCGATCAATGCGGGGATCCCAATCGAGAGCCCATAGGCGGTCGTGATCAACGCTTCGGCGATACCGCCGGAGAGCAGACCCGCTTGACCGACGCCGGCGATACTAATAACCGAGAACACCTTGATCATTCCAAACACCGTTCCCAGGAGCCCGAGAAGCGGACTGGCTGCGGCCACCGTCTCGAGCACGACCAGATATTTGGACAGCCGTTTGACCTCTCTGCGCCCGGTGTCTTCCATCGCCTGTCGGACCACCGGAAGCGACGACGCAGACTCCTCCAGCCCTGCACGGACGATGTTTGCGAACGGGGTGTCATGGCGCTCGCATATCTTGATAGCCATCGGGATATCCGACGGCGACTTCACCGATTCGATACAGTTGATGATCTCTCGTTGGAGCACCTTCTGCGTCCGCAAATTGATGAGTTTTTCAATGACGACCCCGAGACCCAACACCGAGAGTAGGGCCAACGGGATCATGACCAGCCCCCCCTTAACGAGGATCGCCCACATCTAGTCTACTCCTTTCCAAAAAACTCTTTTTCATCGCCCGGCAGTAGATAATAAAAACCGAACGTGATATCCAAGTATTCCTCGGGAAATTCATCCGGGAGCGGCCTGAACGGCGCGGCTCCTTTGATCGCATTCATACTGGACCGGTGGAGTGACTCATGCCCGTGGGATTCCACTACGGCCAGCGCTTGCATCGATCCGTCAGGATATATTCTGAAATTGATTCTCGTATAGCCGTGGATCGCTCCGAGCGCCGTAAACGCAAGCGGTGGAATCCAGTGCTGTTTGATACGGTGCTTCAAGTCTAACAAATACGGCGCGAAATCCCAAGCCGTCGTGTTGATCGAGATCCCACCAACCGACGCCCGAGCGGAGCTTTCGCTTTTGAAGTCGGGATTCTGCTCTGGAAAACTGGGAGCCCGGCTCGGTGACTTTTGTGTGAGGAACTTCGATCGCTCGAACGCCTCACCGAGGTCGGTAACCTCTTCGGGGAGTGGCGGCAGCTCGCTCTCACCACCACCCTCCGCCCCCTCCTGTCGCGAAGGGGTGTCCGGAATGGGAACGACACCTTCCCTCTTCGGAAGAGCGGACTCGTCGTTTTCTGGTGAATCGTCGCTCGCCGCCGACGACACCGTGGACAGATACCTGCTCAGTCGGTCCGTAGGTGTCGGTCGCTCCGGAGGCGAAACAAGCTCGAACTCGAGCGGCGGGAGCTCGATCTCCCGCTCTTCGAGGCTAAAGAGGTCATCCGGGACCAGGTTTCGGAGACCAGGCGTCAGTATTACCAGATGAAGCACGATGGAGATGACCACACTCCCAAAAATCGTCCGGTCTTTATGTACGAATGTTGTTGCGACCATGGTACGTTCCGGGCGTGCAAATCCAGCTGGATGAAGATGCACACATTACACAATCAGCTGGCCTTCTTTGTTGAGCGGCATCGCGATCACGATACCGCCTGCGTTCAATCGGCGACCCTCTTCAACCTGCAGATCACCGTCCCCGTAAACAACTCCCGGACGAGCGGGAGTCTTGTCAGCAGCTTTAGAAACGAGAACTTCGCCGGTTTGTACTCTACATAAATGATCTCGAGCTCCGGGCGCTCCCGCAGGATCCGATGAAACCGTCTTATGCTCATGTGGTTGAGCTCGGTATCGTATGACCTCATGATACCCTCGAGCTTCTTTTCGATCTCGTCTGCAGGTGCCTCCCGATTGCGTGACCGGAGTATCTCGTGAATCGCTCCCCCGAGGTGATTCCGTCTGAATAACAGATGACACCACGGCGTGTACACATAGTCATACAGATGCGACCCGAACGGTGAGTAATGTGGGGTGAAAAAAAGCCACACCGCGCCTCCGGCTTTTGTGACGCGCGCCATCTCACGGACCGCCGCCTCTGGCTCAGCGAAGTGTTCCATCGCGTCGTTGGCAACGACCGTATCAAACATGCCCGTTGCCCACGGCAACAACGCTGCATCGGCGGCGACAAACCCCCACTCAAACGAGCGCTCCCGCCCGGCGGCGAAGTTATGACTCGCCTTTACATGTTCGATCGACAGATCGGCGCCAAATATTTCGGCGGCTCCCGCCTCACCGTAGGCCACCGTTTTTCCGCCCAACCCACACCCGATGTCCAACACTTTCTTACACTTGAGATCACCCGCCGGTTCCAGATACTCTCGGACCAGCGAGTTCCCCCAGCGGTACTCCCATTCCGAATACGCTTCTGCCGACTCCCTTCCCTCGACCTTTGGTCTTCGGAAGACGCGGTTCAATAAAACGATTAGCCAGACCAAACTTCGCTTTCTACACGTTGCGTTTCGATTCGTTTTCCGTCTCGACGCGAGAAGAAATGGAGCGAACCATCGGACACCTTCAAATAAGTCTGTCCGCCCACACCCCCCGCAAGTCGATCGCCACCCCTTACGACGATCTCCTCCCCGTCGAGATCGACGTGGGTCAAGATGTCGTGTCCCAGTGTCTCCCTCAACACCACACGCCCCCTTAG
>CP070677.1:2360123-2401692 GCA_020352495.1 Candidatus Latescibacterota bacterium | reverse complement strand
TACCGGGTGCTCATGGGCCCACAGGCCGGCGCGGCATTCGGTCTTTATACGCTTGCAAAACGACAGGGCCTCTTTGATGCATTCATCATCGAGAATCCGTTCCGTTCCCCACCCGTTCACGAAGCGCTGATGACCATGATGGAGGAGCTAATGGCCGAGGGGCTTCCATCATACACATTTCTCCAGATTGCGTGTCCTGATCGCGAGGGCCACGTAGACAAAACCCGCGAGATCGAGTACGTGCGGCGTTTTGAGAAGATGCTCGCCGATGCGAATCCGCGCAACCTAACGCTCGTAACGCATTACATCGAGAAGAATCAGGATTTCATCCCATCGCTACGGTTGAAGGAGGGGCTCCGCGAGTTGTTTCGTGAGTACAGGTTCCCCGAAGATCGTGAGGTGCGAGGACTTGCGGACATTACCGTGTACTACGCGGCGCTGTCCGAGCGGTTTGGATTTGAGGTTGATGTTCCCGAGATGACACTGGCCGCCAAGGCGGATGAGCTAGGCGCAGCGGGCGCGAGTGATTCGGCGAGGGAGATTCTCGACTATCTGATCGAGAAACACCCAACGTCCATGGACGGCCTCTGGCGACTCGCAAACCTGCACCGCGAGCTGGGCAACCGCGAGGAGGCAATCGAGTACTACCGCAAGTGTCTCGAAATCATGCCAAACATGCGTCCCGCGCGTGACTGGATAAAGAAACTGGAGGCGCAGCAGTAGTCCACGAGGCAACTCACATGAGCGGCCGTCCAACTTCGCGTGAACCTGGTGCGCCATCCGCTGGCACCATGGCTACTCAGAAGGGAGATAACGATGGCACGCGTCTTTTGTATTTCCTTGTGTTTTGTTTTAATGGTCTTTTCCACAGCCTCGGGCGAAGAGCCGGGGCTCGTCCGCACGATTTCTGTGTCCGGCACCGTTGAATGGAAGATCGCCCCCGACCACATCGTGTGGAAGATTTCTCTAACTGACTACGATAAGAATCTGAGTGCGGCCAAGGCGAAAAGTGACGAGAAGATCAAGTCCGTCGTCGCTCTCCAAAAGGATTTATCTATCAACGAGGGTGACATCGAGACCGGCGTTGTCAATGTCCGACGTGAATATGAGGTCGACAAACATGGCCGTAAAGGCGAGTTCAAATATTTCGTTGTTAGCCGCAGTGTTACCCTGCGTCAGCGTGATCTCAAGCGATTCGATGAGTTTTTCGATACTCTCGTCTCCAGCGCAAACATGGAGGTCAGCTTTAGCTTCGAGTCGTCACAGACTCATGAAGTTCGAGCTGATATGCGCCTCAAGGCCCTGCAAGTGGCCAAGGAAAAGGCCGCCGCTATGGCTGATGTTGTCGGAGCGAAGCTTGGACAAGTCTTGACAATAAATGAATACCGTCCCAGCTCCCGGGCTCCAAGCCCGTTCAACGTCTCTGTCGTTTACACTGATCCAAGTACCGACCTCGCTACCGAGACGTTTGTACCGGGGGCAATCAACCAGAAAGTGACCGTATACGTGACGTTCGAGCTTGAATCGTTGTAGTGTTTTGTGAACTTGGCTGAAGGCCGGGGCACGCGGCAAACGGTGACGAAATGGAGGGTCCTCAAAGACCAAATTGAGCGTCGCGTCCCCGCAGGTGAACGCCGAATTGTTACGTTTTTGAACTCGTTCAGTCGTTGGGCTGGAAAGGTACGGAATTCACATGGATAACGGATCGAGAAACAAAGCATCCATGGTCTTTTCTTATTTGGCACTCAGAAAAACCGTGGGGATTTTGGGAATCGCGTTTCCCTTTGTCTTGTCATTGGGAGCGCTGATATTTTTTCGGACTGGTATCCAGGGCTCCATAAGTGGCTACTACCATACCGGCATGCGCGACGTATTCGTGGGGATTCTCTGTGTGATTGGTTTCTTTCTGCTCTCATATCGGGGTCACGGATGCCTTGATGATATTGTCGGTGATCTAGCGTGCATATTCGCCGTCGGTGTAGCGCTGTTTCCGACCAACCCCGAATGCGTAACCGAAGGTGGAACCCGCATCATTGGTCACCTTCACCAAGTCTTTGCCACGTTGTTTTTCTTGACGCTCATTTGTTTCTCGCTTCTTCTGTTCACCAAGACACACAAACACAGAACGCCGACAAGAAGAAAAAAGCAAAGGAATAAGGTCTACAAGATCTGCGGTTGCACGATGTTCGTTTGTATATTGCTGATTGGCATTCTGTCGCTTTTTCCGGACGATGTGAAATCGTCACTCAAACCAATCAAACCTGTATACTGGTTGGAGGCGTTCGCCGTTTTCGCTTTTGGTGTTTCGTGGTTTACCAAGGGCGAGGCAATATTGAAGGACCAAGTCCAGGGTGCGGAATGATGGAGGAGGTAATTTGATGAAACCAAGGGGAAACGCATTGCTGTCCTACACGGGTTGGTTTCTTGTCTTGATTTTATTGTCGCCGGTCCATCCAGCTTATTCCAAATCGAGAACGGGGCAAGAGAGTGTCAAGGATGGAGTACGCCACGTCGTCAACCCCGCCAACCCCGTCAAGCCGCCGGAGACAGTCCAACTCGAGGAACTTTGGCGGATTGGAGGAGAAAGTGAGGAAGAGGGAGAACTTTTTGGTCTCATAAGGGGGCTCACAGCTGATCAGAATGGGTCTGTCTACGTCATGGACTACCAGTTGTCCCAAGTGAGTATGTTCTCTCCAGAAGGTGAATTTGTTAGAACGATCGGCAGAGAGGGAGAGGGACCGGGCGATTTGCGCCGGCCGGACAGCATGTGCCTGTCTCCGAAGGGCTTTATTTGTGTTGCCATGGCTTATCCGAGTCGGATTGCGTTGTTTGACACAACGGGTGATCCCGTGGGCACGATTACGATACCGGAGAACAAGTCGGGCGCGGTGCCAATTATATTTCGCATAGCACGAGCCGGCGATCATCTGGTGATGCACGGGGTCAGCCGCAAAACACGTTTCATTTGCGCGATTGATGATAACGGGATCGAAACAGCCCGTTACCATGAAGAGATGCACAGTTTTGATGAGGCGACTCCTGTCTATGAAGAGAAGTCAGGGTCGCTTACGGGACGTTGGGACGTTGGCCCGAATGGTAAGGTCTATGTCGCCTCGAGCTTTTACGATTACGAGATGAGTGTGTATAACCCCGATGGCGAAATCAGCTACATCGTAGAGAGGGACTACGAGCACCGGAAGCGGAGCAAAGAAGAAAAACAGTTCGTCCACGACTGGGCGAACGTCAATCCGGCCGCCATACTGCCGGGCACGCGATTCGAGATCGAAGACTATGACAAGGACATCATGGCTCTTCACTGCCGTGATGATGGAACATGCTGGGTGCTGACAAGCCGGGGCTTTTATGACCGTCCCGATGGGTCCATTGGCGTGTTCGATGTCCTCGACTCCGATGGGACCTTTGTCAGACAGGTGACTCTCCTGGGAGTTGGAGATCCCCACCGAGACCGGTACCATTTCTTTGGTGATCGACTCTACGTGGTGACGTGTTTTACCGCCGCCGTTGCCAGAATGACGGGCGGAGGTCAAACAGATAATAGGTTTGCCTCACTGTGTGCGGAACCCATGTCGGTCATTTGTTACCGGGTTGATTCACAATGAGTTGGCTCCATATGCACTTTACATCCCAACAGGCTCTAGAACAGAAGGCGTACGGGTGACATTCTGAAGAAGTAGGGTATACTATGAGTAGCGAGAGCGTTGTGGGATCTCCTACTTGGTCCATCGCAACACGATCCGCAGCTCCGGCCTTATAGGAAAGTTGATCACTCGACGCGATTGCCCGACATCGGTCGAGGAGGTAATCAGCCGCACACTATCGTATTTCCTTTCAGTAGTTTCGCTTGCCCTCATCCCAGCACTTCTGCTTCTGCCGAATGGCCGTAGCGCTGCGACTGTTTTCGAAGGGCGCCATGAAAGAGACTTTCATTGCGCGTCCTTCACTCCGCCGAGAGACGAACGTTATCGCCAGATTCTTGGAAACCTCTCGATATGGACCACAAAGCGAAGATGGGGTCCTCGACTTTGTCCCTGAAGAAAACGTTATTCTTCTGGCTGGTCATCTTCGCCATCCCGGTTGCGACACTCGAGGTGGGTTTCAGGTGCTACTTTGCCTATCAAATGGGTTCGAGCATACTGTTTTATGGCACTCGCCTGAATCGCCAAAAGTGTGGAGACGCTCGTAGCGGCGATATGAACATCCTCGACAAGTACTTCAAGTATCACCCTCACCAGGAGAGGTTCACACGTGACTACGAGTCCGGCCGACTCGTCCGGGCCACCATAAACAGCAGTGGGTTCCGCGGCCGCGACTTCGATCAACGGAAGGACCCACATGTCATTCGTGTCGTTACGCTCGGTGCATCTTCGACGTTCGGCTTTTCGGTCCACGACGATGATACCTATCCTTCCTATCTCGAAGTGTTACTAAATCGTGAATACCCCGGCAGTGAAAGATTCGAAGTCATTAACTTCGGGATACCGCATTTGACATCGGGACAGATATTCGCACTTTTCGAAGTGGAGGCGCTACTCCTGGAGCCCGACGTCGTTACGTTCTACGAGGGAATAAATGATACCTGGAAAAGCCCTGTGTGGCGAAAGAGCGTCCGAAAAAACAAAAATGTCGTCCGAGAGAGGCTTCGTGGAATCTCTCCGTTACGTTGGAGCTTCCGGTGGCTGCGCGATCATTTGATTACAGTAATCCTTGCTGACGGTTTTTTGAAGAGGCGGAGAAACGTTACATTCACGGAGGCAGATGTCGAGGAACATATACGAGGCAAGAGTGAGAACTTCTTGAGAAATGTTTCCTCAATCTTCGACGAATGCAAGAAAAACGACATCACGTTCATCGTGGCGAGCCAACAGGCAAAATCGCTCCTGGTGGACAGACAAAATATCAAAGGGATTACTTACCAAGAGGAGAGCGAACTCGTACGCCGAGAACTCGACGGGAACAAGCGGATCAACGCCCAGGAACTCTACTTTTTAACACACGGTGTCTTGATGAACGATCTCGAAAAGTGGGCCAAGGTTAACGAGGTACCCTACGTTGACCTGATCGCCGAATTGGACCAACACAGGAATTGTCTAGTGAGCTGGGTTCACCTCAATCCCGAGGGTAACCGTATCGTGGCCGAGGCATTCGCCAGAGCTATACTCCTCCAGGTTGCCCGGAAGCAATTCGTTCGATTGGAATAGAATCTATGAAAATCATGACCCCCGCTGACCACGACACACCTTGAAAACCATGGATTTTCACGCGTAAAAAGATTACACTCATTATACAGCCAACCTTCGGCGGCACTACGATCGCCCCCACCACCGGTTGCCTCAGGAGGTCGCGCATTTCCACTGACGAAAGGAAATGACGATGTTCCGACACTCACTATCGTATTGCGTTGTTTTCGTTACGATCCTTCTTTTCATCGCGACTTCGTTCAGCCCTCCCCCACTGGCGGCTGAAAGCTTGACACTCTCCATTCGTACGCCGGAATACACGATTACGTCGAGCGACGACAATCACCGGATCGAGATGGACGGATACGGGTTCCTCCTCGTTCCGGGTAAACCGGGTCTCCCGCTCAAAAAGTTTCTCATCGCCCTACCACCTGGAGCTCGAGTCACATCGGCACACGTGCGGGGTACCGGTGCGACAGTCTTGCCCGGGAGATTCCGGATCGCACCCGCACCGGCGCTCCAACCTTTGGGTGATCCGGACCGTTTCGGAGAACTCCGCGAACGAATGCAAGAAGAATGGCAGGCCAACTACGATGCCGTCTACTCGTCGGACCGCGCGTTCCCGGAAAAGCGAGGTGCGCTCACAGGCGCCGGGACACTTCGAAAATACGCATACGCTGCCGTTTCCTTCTGCCCATTTAGCTATTCTCCCCGCTCGGGCGCGCTCGAATTTTATTCGGGTGCCCAAATCACGGTCGAATACACGCTACCCGCACCGGGCAGCGATGACGCGCTACAACAAGAGACACTCATGCGGGATACGGTCGCCGATAAACGCGCCGAACGGCTTTTCCATAATTACGCTCAAATGCGAACGCTCTACGAACCGCCTGAACCTTATTTACATATCCGGAATGGAACGACCGAACCTTCGCCGCTGAACACACAGGGGACACCCGACTATGTGATCTTGACAACTAGTGCATTGCTCCCGGCGATCACCATGTCCAACTTTATCCCGTGGAAAGAATCGCTGGGCTACGAGGTCGAGACGGTTCTCGTCTCTGATCCCGAGATCACTTCCCAACCCGGGGCGGACCTGGCGGCGAAGATCCGCAATTTTCTTCGCGCCCAGTACGCTCCCTGGGGTATCGAATACCTCTTGATCGTTGGTGACGTGTCGTCGGTTCCGATGCGTTACTGTTACGCCGATTATAACAACCATACGAACAACGCCGGTGTGCCCAACGCATCGAGCGGTGAGGTGCCGACGGACTATTATTATGCGGATCTCTCCAATGCTGATGGGTCATCTTGGGATCTGGATGGTGATGGCTTTCCCGGGGAGTGGGGTCAGGACCTTCCCGATTTTTTGCCCGAGGTTTTTGTGGGAAGGATTCCGACGAGCAATACCTCGCGTATCACATACACGCTCCAAAAGCTAATGCAGTTCGAGCAGGACAACGGCACCTGGAAACACAACGCCCTGCACGCCGGCGCATTTGCCTGGTTCGAGAATGAGGATTTTAGCGGACGGGAGGTAAAAGATCTTGCCACGTACCTCGACTCGATCGAAACTCAAGTGATGGTCGGTTGGACCGTAGACCATTTTAGCGAACAGACCGGGTTGGTGCCATCCGTCTACCCCTGGTCACCGTTGAACTCAACGTCATTCACAAACGCCTGGCGAAATGGTCAGTACTGTGTTGTCAACTGGGGTGGTCACGGTTGGAGTGATGGTGTTTACGGAAAGTACTGGGCGTGGGACGATGGCGACGGTGTGCCGGAATCATCAAACCCACAGGAAATCCAAATCTACCCGTTTATCACAACGACCTATACGCTGGAAGACGACTACCCTTCCATCGTGTTCGCGCTTTCTTGTTTGGTTGGCTACCCCGAGCCAAACGCCTATGGCAATCTTGGCATCGATCTATTGACAAAACCGTCGTTCGGCGCGGCGGCCGCCGTCGTAAGCGGCACCCGTGTGGTCTGGGTGTCTCGTGGTGGTGGGGAGATTCACTGCTATGAGTTCAGTCGCCACCTGATAGACGGGCCGAGCGGGCCCGAGAAAGTGGGCGAGGCGTTGTACGATTCGGAGCTGTTTATCAACTTGACGTATTCCTGGGGTCACTACGCCGAGTACTGGGATATGTACACTTTCAATCTCTATGGCGACCCCACCATGGTATGGCAAGGAATCGCCGACGTGACACACATCGATACACGAGAAGCCGCGCCGCTCGCCGTTCGCCTTGGCCAAGTCTATCCGAATCCTTTCAACCCGGAGACTCGGATCTCATTCGATTTGAGCGAGGGCGGACATGTCAACCTGTCTGTCTATTCGGTTGATGGCAACCTCGTCAGAACAATCGTGGACAAACCCTATAGCGCGGGCCGGCACGAAGTTGTCTGGCACGGTGTGAACGATAACGGTCAGCCGGTCGCATCGGGGACATACTTCTGCAAAATACGGATAGGCGCGTTTTCCGAGACCCGGCGGATGACGTTGTTGAAATAGCCATTCCCAGTCGAATTGATATTTCAGAACATCGGCTAAGTTATGAAGTTGTCAAAAAAAGGGAGCGAGGCAATACTGTATAATACAAAATTCAGATTTGAGAGTTAGAACCCCTAAACGAAAGGTGATCCCTTGAGAACACTGATGATCCTTTTCCTGCTTGGATTTGTTCTGGTAATGATCTCCAGTGTCGTTTTCGCCGGACAGAACGACAATAAATCGCTCTTATCGGACACGACCTTTACGGGCTTAAAACTCAGAAATGTGGGCCCGGCGCTCATGTCGGGTCGGATTGCCGATATTGCCATCCACCCAAATGACGACAATCTATGGTATGTAGCTGTCGGGTCTGGCGGTGTCTGGAAAACAGAGAATTCGGGCATCACCTGGAAGCCGATTTTCGATGAGCAATCCTCTTATTCCATCGGATGTGTGAGCATTGATCCAAGCAATCCCCACGTGATCTGGGTCGGCACGGGGGAGAACGTCGGTGGCCGACACGTCGGCTATGGTGACGGTATTTATCGAAGTCAGGATGGCGGCTCCAGCTGGGAAAACCTCGGCCTGAAAGAATCACACCATATTTCCAAGATCATTATTCACCCGGAACACTCAAATATTATCTGGGCGGCAGCTCAGGGCCCGCTTTGGTCGAAAGGTGGTGAACGCGGACTATACAAATCTACCGATAACGGAAAAACCTGGAACAAAGTCTTGGGAGATGATGAATGGGTAGGTGTGACCGATATCGTGATCGATCCGCGAAATCCCGATTGGTTGTACGCGGCGACCTGGCAGCGCCATCGCAATGTTGCCGCATACATGGGTGGTGGTCCCGGTTCCGGGATTCATCGTTCCACCGATGGCGGTGACACCTGGGAAAAACTGAGCAAAGGTTTGCCCAAATCGAACATGGGAAAGATCGGTCTGGCCATTTCCCCGCAGCGACCCGATGTGCTTTACGCGGCCATCGAGCTGGATCGCCGGACCGGCGCCGTCTATCGCTCGGCCGATCGCGGCGGGTCATGGCAAAAACAATCCGAAGCCATCTCGGGTGGCACCGGCCCGCATTACTATCAGGAGCTCTATGCCAGCCCGCACCAATTTGACCGAATTTACCTGATGGATGTGCGCATGCAAATCTCGGAAGACGGCGGCAAGAATTTCCGCCGCCTGAAAGAAGAACACAAGCATGTAGACAATCACGCCCTGGCCTTCCGGCTCGACGATCCCGACTATCTACTCGTGGGTACCGATGGCGGTATTTACGAGAGTTTTGACTCGGCGGAAAACTGGCGTTTTATAGCCAACCTGCCCGCCACACAGTTTTACAAAGTCGCCTTGGACGATGCCGAGCCGTTCTACAACATCTACGGAGGGACCCAGGACAATAACACCCAGGGAGGTCCCTCCCGTACCGACAATCGACACGGGATTCGTAACTCCGATTGGTTTATCACGCTTTTTGGCGACGGCCATCAGCCTGCCACCGAGCCGGGCAATCCCGACATTGTGTATTCGGAAATGCAGCAAGGATTTCTAGTACGGGTGGATCGTACGACTGGTGAAGTTGTCTACATTCAGCCGCAGCCGGAAGCAGGTGAGGACTACGAGCGTTTTAACTGGGACGCGCCCATACTGGTAAGCCCGCACTCCGCAACGAGGTTGTATTTTGCATCACAGCGGATCTGGCGTTCCGACGACCGCGGTGACAGCTGGACCGCCATTTCAGATGATCTCACCCACGACCAGGAACGGATTACACTGCCCATTATGGATAAAACCTGGAGCTACGATTCGCCGTGGGACATGATGGCCATGTCAAACTACAACACCATTACCTCGTTGGCGGAATCTCCCATACAGGAAGGCCTCATTTATGCCGGTACCGATGACGGCCTCATCCAGATTACCGAAGACGGCGGTAAGAACTGGCCTCGGTTGGAAGTCGGCAGTCTGCCCAATGTGCCCAAGACTGCGTTTGTAAATGACATCAAGGCAGATTTGCACGATGCCAATACAGTCTATGTTGCCCTGGATAATCACAAGTTCGGAGATCTCGATCCATATCTGCTGAAGAGCAGGAACCGCGGCAAGAGCTGGAGTTCGATCAGCGGCAATATCCCCGAGCGGACGCTGGTCTGGAGGGTAGTCCAGGATCATATCAAACCCAAGCTGCTATTTGCCGGTACCGAGTTCGGAGTCTATTTCACGATAGATGGCGGCGGACGATGGATAAAACTGAGCGGCGATGTCCCGACTATTTCCTTCCGTGATCTGGCGATTCAACGCCGGGAAAACGACTTAGTGGGCGCGACATTCGGACGCGGATTTTACGTATTCGATGACTATAGTGTGTTACGCCACGTTTCGGAAAATCAATTGAAACAGGATGCGACGCTTTTCCCGGTCCGTAGGGCTTGGTGGTATATCGAGCGTCCCGTATTGGGATTTAGCGAAAAGGCCGCCCAGGGGGCCGCTTTTTACACGGCCAAGAATCCCACATTCGGTGCCGTCTTCACCTATTACTTGGCTGAAGAGTTAAAGACAAAAAAAGCCGTTCGACACGAAAAAGAAAAGAAACTCGTCAAGCAAGAAAAGGACGTTCCCTTCCCCGGTTGGGAAGAGTTGGAGGCCGAACGTACGCAAAAGGAGCCCATGATTTGGCTCACTGTAAGAGACAGCGACGGCAATGTGGTAAGACGTATTGCCGGTCCCACTAAAAAAGGCTTCCACCGAGTGGCCTGGGATCTGCGTTTTCCGCCCGCCAATGCCATTGACTACAGAAGCGATTTTGATGCTGGAAACCAGATCGGTGTACTGGCGGCACCGGGTGATTATACTGTAACGTTATCCAAGCAAATTGATGGGACGATCACGGATCTAGCCGGTCCCGTGTCATTTGAAGTCGAACGGTTACGTAAAGGAGCATTGGAAGATGCAAAAGACGAAGACGCCGCAGCATTCTGGCAAAAAATCGCCGAACTGCAACGGGCAAATACAGCAGCTTCGTTGGTTTTGGAGAACGCGTTGAAAAAAGTCGATGCTATGCGAACCGCCCTATCGCGAACACCAGCCGCGCCCGGGAATTTGGATGCACAGTTGTATGAGTTGAGGCAAACCTTACTGGAGTTTGATGAGCAGCTGCATGGCAATCGTTCAAAACGACAAATCGGAGAAAAAATCAACCCGACCATCAACCGCCGTTTGGGTTTTGTCATGGGCGGCACCAGACATTCGACATATGGTCCGACACCAAATATCAAGAGGAGCCTGGAAATTGCATACAGCGAGTTCGCCGAGCTAAAAGCCGCTCTGGAACGTATAATTGATCAGCAATTCCCTCAAATGGAGAAAGCACTGAGGCAGGCGGGCGCACCTTGGGTAGAGGGACAGCCGATTCCCGAATAATTGCCGTGTCCCGAAGCAGGTTGCGTCGCAAGTCTCCGTTTTATTGCGCGTTAAGACGTGCTATTACCCCCTCGACCCAACAAAACGGCGGCTGAACCCCAGTCAGCCGTTTCCATACTACTTGAGAAGAACCATCTTCTTCGTTAGCGTTTGGTTGCCCGCGGTCAGGCGGTAGAAGTAGACCCCGGTGCTGACTTGATTGCCACGAACGTCCTTACCGTGCCAGGTGACGTCCTTGAATCCAGCGTCAAGTGTCTCATCCACGAGCGTCGCCACAAGTTTGCCCTCAACGTTGTAGATCGACAAGACGGTCTTCGTCCTCGTAGGCAACGTAAACGAAATCGTCGTGGATGGGTTGAAAGGGTTGGGATGGTTCTGATCGAGCGCGAGTCGTGCGGGAGGCACGTCGTCTTCGATCCCCGTTGGATCACCGACCACCCGTACATCTACGGATCCAGCATCAGTTGTCGTAAAACCAAAGATCTCCGCCGATACCGTTGTCACACCATTCGAAACGGGATGAAAAGCCACACCGCCAGACGCTACCGTTCCCGCCGTCTCGAATCCTCCAACGGGTATGGACACCTCTACCGTGTCCTCGGTCTCCGTTGTCGTGGCCAATTCGCCAATGGACCCGTCCGAACTGATCAACGTCACCGTACGCGCGGTACCACCGGCACGGATCGGCTGAAACTGCTCGAGGCTCGAGCCGCCAGCATTCGCCACACCGATTTGGACAACAAACTCCACATCGGGCTCGACGATATCCGCCGAATCGGGCAGCAACGCAATCTGAACCGCCGGGGTTACGACGTCGACCACGTCGGAGCCACTGGCAAAACCAGTGGCGTCGGCAGTGATAGCAACGCTTCCCGTCGTGTCATCGACACCATGAACATAAAACAACGCGTCGGTCTGTCCATTGAGAACGGGAATCTCCAGCGTGGGGGATCCCTCCGTGCCGGGATCGCTCGACAACAACACGATGTCCCAATCTGCGCTGGCAATTTGAATCGTCACGCCGCCATGACTGGATTCGCCGAGACGGGCTGTGACGACCCCGCTTTGGAGCCCGGCACCTACGGCGGATGGAACTCCGAGTAACGAGATGTTCTGATTGGTGACATCGACCACCTGCGTACCGTCACCTACCTGGATAAACCCGGGGATATCGACGGATACGATGGTTTGCCCCGAACCTAGGCCGCGTAGCGCCACGCCACCGGCGGCAACCGTCGAAGCGGAAAAATAGTCACCCGGTTGGATCTCAATCGTCACTGTACCGCTGGTGTCGGCGAGCGTCACTAGATCAGCAGTCGTCGAATCCGAGCTCGCGACGGTCACGACGAGCGGCGGTGCCCCGGCCCGCCGTTTCTGTATATAGGGAACCGTCGACAGCCCAACATCTGGAAGGCCGACCGCAGCGATGAATTCGTCCGGCGCATCGGATACATCCACGGAGGCCGCCAAGTTTCTTATCTCCACGGCGGGCTCCAGAATGTCCGCCGTTCCGTTGGTACTCACAAAACCGGGCGCCGACACATTGATAAGAACAGTCCCCGTTGTATCATCGACGCCGTGGACATAAAACGAGCCCTGTAGTGTGCCATCGGGCACGTACACGTCGGCGAACGGCCGACCGGCGCTGTCCGGCGAGCTCGACACCAGTGCAATGCTCGAATCCGCTGATTCGACAAGAACCGTAATCCCGCCGTGATTAGATGCGCTCAGATTGACCCGCAGTTGAGCGCTCTGCAAACCGGCGCCAACAGCCGCCGGAAAGCCGATCAAGCCGGTTGTCGGTGCGGTTACCGTGACCGTTTTCGAGGCGGCCGTTGTCGAGACAAACCCGGGTGCCGAACACGTGACGGTGGTCACTCCCGGTGTTACGCCATCCAGCGCCACGCCACCCGTCGCAACCGTCAAGGGTGATGTAGACGACCCGGCGGGAATATGGACGGTGACAACACCACTGGTATCCGTCAGCGTCTGGAGAAGACCCACCGTTGAGTCCGAACTCGACACTGTGATCGTCACACCCGGTGAGCCGGGCCGGAGTTCGAGCGGCGCCACGCTCGTGTTGGTGGCGTTGGGTGTCCCAACGGCCTTGTAGAACGCGTCGGACGGGTCAAGCGTGTCGATGGAGCCCCCAAGCGAATTGGCGTAGATCATGACTCCCGGTTGCACCACATCCACAGTGATGGTGTCGGGAGTAAACCCCGGCGCGGAGGCGGTCAACATCACGGTACCGCTGGTGTCTTCGAGCGCGTGGAGATAGTAGTTCGCAACGATCGACCCGTTGTTGAGAAAAACATCCACCGCCGGTTGCCCCACGCTGTCACCATGATCCGAGACGAGTGCAATCGCCGGATCGTCGACCTCGATGTGCACCGTAACGCCGCCGTGCTGCGACGCCCCGAGCTGGGCGCGGATCTGGTTCGTTCGCAGTCCAGCACCTAGTTCGTCCGGCTGGAACAGAAATGTCACCTCCGGCTGTGACACCGACACATCGACAAACGCGTCTTGCGTTGGCAGAAAACCGGGGATCGAGGCAGACACCGTCGTTGTACCAAGCGCAATTCCGTCGAACGCCACACCGCCAAGCGAGACGGCGCTGGGGGTCCGGTACTGTCCGGGGGGGATTAACACGTTCACGGTGTGACTGGTATCTGTCAGCGTAACCTGTTGACCGACGGTTGAATCGGAGCTAGTTACCGTGGACACGAAACCGCTTCCCCCCGGTCGGGCGGGGCTGAAAACCTCGAGCCCTAAAAGGTCATCACGCGGTATTCCCACTTGGACGTAAAAATCATCCGGCGCGTCCAGCACATCGATCGTCGTCCCTAAACCATAAATCTCAACAGCGGGCTGGACGATCTGCGTCGGTTCGACCCTAGATGAAAAACCGGAGGCGCTCGCCGTCACCGTCACGATACCCGTTGTATCCTCGAGCCCGCAGATGTAGAAACTCGCATCGAAACTGCCATCGGCCAGAAAGATGTCAATCGCCGGGCGCCCAGGGGTCCCGGAATGATCCGTTACCAGCGCCAGGCTGGAATCACCCGATTCGATATGCACCGTGACACCACCATGCCCGGACCCGCTCAAACGCGCAACTATCCCATTCGACCGAAATCCCGCCCCGACTTTCGCCGGAAAGGTGAGAAAATCGATCGAGGAGGCCTCCACAACAACCTGTTTTGTGGCAAGATCGGTTTGGATAAAACCCGGGATCGTCGCCGAGACAACCGTTGTGTCCGCAGAGAGACCGTCGAACGCCACGCCGCCGCTTGCCACCGTTTCGGGGGAATCCGATTCACCCGGGGCAATGGAAACGGATACGACCTGACCGGTCAGCGTGCTCGTAACCAGTTGAGCCACGGAAGCCATACTGTTCGAGACCGTCGCCGTTAATCCTGGACCGCCCACACGGGCTTTCTGAACCGCGTATAATCCCCCATTGGTAACGGTCGGGATTCCCACCCGAGCCTGAAAAGGATCGTCCGGGTCGAGAATATCAATGTTCCCGGCGAGGTTTAAGAGCTGGAGCGCCGGCTGGACAACCTCCACCTGGTCCGATACGCTCGAAAACCCGGGCGCGGTGGCCGTAATCGCCGCCGTCCCCGTTGTGTCCTCGAGGGCGTGCGTGTAGAAGGTCGCATTGATCGACCCATTTGGAACAAACACGTCGACAAACGGAGCACCCGGAGACGTCGCGTTGGGAGCAACAAGCGCGAGCAAGGTGTCACTGCTCTCGATACGTACGGTGATACCCCCGTGCTGACTGTCACTTAAACGGGCGTAGGTGTATCCGTCCTGCAGGCCGGCCCCCACTTCGGATTTGAAATAGACAAAAGATAACGACTGTGCATGAGACTCGGCGGGAAGAAAGAGAGTGGAGCTTGAGCAGAAGATGACAACGATCAGCCAAACAGTGTTGCGCGAGGTCGGCATACGCCCCCCCTTTTTTAAATTCTGCGTATCGGGACTGGTCGTAGACTTCGACTATGTTTCGCGAGTACATCAGATACGGGCGAAAAAACAATCTTAACTAAAATCTTCAGGATGAGTTTTGGCTGTTCGGTTCGGACCCGTGTTAGGAACGTTTGGAGATTCAGAAGACTGGACCAATTCGGTGGACCAATACAGAGACATCCGTTCGACTCATCCGCATCGACTATTAGATCGAGTCTTTAGGAGGAGACCACTGAGTTCAAAAACAGCGTCACGGCGCCATTTTCAGGACGCACACCCCTAACCGAAGTAGAAGCCATCGCCATAGGCACGACCGTCACGAAAGCCTGTCCATCAACGCCTCGAATCGCGGATGATCGCGGAGCGGGTCCATGTCGGGATCGTGTGTGATCCATTCCCTGTGTGAAAAGCCCGCCTCCACGCACTTCTCGAGATAAGAGATCGCTTCGTCCAGATTGCCAAACCTGGCGTTGAAACAGGCCATAAAATAAAGAACCGGCGGATCTTTGGGATCGATGGAGAGTGCACGATTTCCCCATTCGAGCGCCTTTTCTCGTTCCCCGAGTTCAAAAAGAGCCGTAGCTTTGAAATACATGGCTCGTGTGTCGTCAGGTTTTGCATCGAGGTGATTTTCGACGGCGTCCAATGCCCGCCTCAGCGCAGATTCGTTCTTGATTGACTCGCCCATCGCTCGGTATGTCTGTGCAAGGAGAATTGGTGTCTGGTAGTCGGTAGAGTTCACCAATTCCGCTTTTTCGAACAGCTCGGCCGCCCTTTCAAATTGTCCCTTGCTAAAACACATCCGCGCATAGAAAAGATATGCTTCGAAAAGACGCGGATTGAGCCGTATGGCTTCTTCGAACTCGGCTTCCGCCTCATCGAACTTGCGACCAATCCATGCCGCCTGTCCCCTGGCTGCGTGCGCTTCGGCAAGCTCTGGATCGAGTTCGAGAGCCTTCTGGCTGCATTGTATCGCCTCAACAAAGTGCGATTCTTTTCTTTCGAAATATTCGTAGATGTAGGAATGACAGTCCGCGAGCCCTGCGTACGCCAGTGCGTAGCCTGGATCCTTCTTGATGGCTTTAGAAAACATGTCGCAGGCAAACCCCATACTTTTGCTTGTGACCTGGTAGAAAAACTGCCGCCCACGAAGGTAAAAATCGTAGGCTTCGATGTTCCCAGTAGCCGGCTTCTCGATGTGTCGCTTTTCTTTGTCGCTCAGCGTGACGCTCAACGCATCGACAACTCGGTGAGCGATCTCTTCCTGGATGGCAAAGATATCCTCCAGCTCACGATCAAACTGATCCGACCAAAGGTGATACCCGTCCTCCACGCTCACAAGCTGGCCCGTCACGCGAACCTGGTTTCCAGATTTTCGCACGCTGCCTTCCAGCACTGTTCCTACACCGAGTTTCCTACCGATAGAGCGCACGTCTTCCGACCTCGCTTTGAAGGCGAACGCCGATGTGCGCGATGCCACACGGAGACCTCTCAAACGCACCAGTTTGTTGATGATCTCCTCGGCGATGCCGTCACAAAAATACTCCTGATCTTTTAACGGGCTCATGTCCGCAAATGGCATCACCGCTATCGACGGTAACCCTCCCGTCTCGGATGCCGCGCGCTGTTTCACCTCGAGCGCCTTTTCCGTTGTTGCCGTTTCGAGCGAGATGATAAATTCCGATGCGCTTTGGACCCTGTCACCCCGATCCTTGGCCATGGCTTTGTCAACAAGGGCTCCCAACACCGATGGCAGATCCGGTCGGATCTCGACCGCGGGTGTTGGCTCCTCATTGAGGATGGAATAAATGATTGCCGACTCATACTCATTGTCGAAAGGCAGCTTTCCAGTGAACATCTCATAGAGGCAAACACCCAACGACCATATGTCGGTTCGATGATCAACCGCGTTCCCCCGCGCCTGCTCGGGAGACATATACGATGGTGTCCCGACGCTCATCGTTGTCCTCGAAATCTCCGTGCTGCCCCGCATTTTCGCGAGTCCAAAATCCATGATTTTGACCTGTCCATCCTCCGTAATCATGATGTTTGAGCTCTTAATATCGCGGTGAACGATCCCTTTTTTGTGCGCCGCCTCTAATCCCCGGGCAACTCGAATTGCGATCCGCACGACCTCGTCGATTTCCATCGGCCCGGACTGAATTCTTTTTTTCAGATCCACCCCTTCCACATACGTCATCGAGATGAATATCTGACCCTCCACCTCATCGATCTCGTAGATCGTACAAATGTTCGGATGATCCAGCGCTGCAGCGGTTTGCGCTTCCCGCACCAGACGCGCCTTTTGTTCATCATTCCTGAATGCCTCGCTCCGGAGGAACTTCAGGGCAACGGTGCGTCTGAGTTTGGTGTCATGGGCCTGGTAGACGACACCCATCCCACCCTCGCCGAGCTTTTCGAGGATCTTGTAGTGAGATACGGTCTGCCCAATCATATCGGCCCCTTAGACGTCGGCTATATAATAGAAGGAAAGTCAGCCCATCATGGATGTCTGCGCCAAGGGATATTCTAGCAGGAATGCATGAGGATTCAAAGGGGGTAGTCGTTTAGCGTGCAGGCAGTTACGAGTGACGGGGCTTTGTATTCGTCCATCCAATTCACCGGCCCTGGCCGATATCGAAATGACGTTGTGACGGCGAATAATGCTCTTGGGAATTCGGTTGAAAACGCGGGGCGAAGGCATCAGAAGATCGTCAATTAACGCTAGTTGACTACCAGCGATGTCCGCAACTAAAACATTGCCCAACCGGCTTCTCCGGGTCCATTATTGACGGAACCACCCACAGTGGAGTATTCGATACAACGGCGTACAGCAAAGCATTCCACCCTGCCAGTTTGACTCTCCGCTTTGGAGGAAAACATGATGCGCCGGGTCCTCATCGTTTTTTGTTCGATTCTTCTCGTTTTGGCGGCACCCCAAACCCAAACGGCCGCAACCCAGGAACTCGATCCCGACTACGTCAGATGGAGCCTCGACCAGTTCCCTCCCGAGCTGCGCCGCGAGGTGGAAGCGCTCCGTCACGTGCTGACTCCAGGTGAGCTGAAGGAGTTCTTGTCCCTCACGACTGAACACTCGCGCCGTCCCTGGATCGAAGATTACTGGAGCCTGCGGGACCCCGTGTTCACAACGGAAGAGAATGAGAAACGAATCGAGCACAACCGGCGGGTGGCGTTTGCCGAGTCACATTTTTTCGTTCCCAAATTTCCGATGTGGGATCAACGTGGTGAAGTGTACATCCGTTATGGGCCACCGGCATTTCGACAGATCATCCCACCGCAGATCTCACCGGCCGGGTACCGGCGGCCGGGCGAACTGTGGTTCTATTCTCAACACGACATGTATGTGCTGTTCGAAGACGCTGTCGGAACTGGTGAGTACACATACTACCTGGAGAGAGTGCAAGGCCCTCCAAACCTCCGTATGGACAGGATCGATCCCATCGACAAGCTCATGGGTGCCGTGCCCCCCTTGCCAAGCGCTCACGCAGCGCATCAGTACGAGAGTTTTCAAAAAAGGGTCCACCGGTTCCAGGAAGTACTGAGCAAGACCCCAGCCTCATATCCGTACGATTTCGAGGACAACCGGCTCCCGTTCGTGTTTGGCGTGGACCAGTTTCGGGGGGGTGAGTGGGTCGACCGCGTCGACGTCAACGTCGAGTTCGTTGCGGACGTCGATCGAGGTACGAGTCGCACAAACACCAAGGAGTACAAGGCGACGGCGGTGTTTTGGGACACAGAACGAAACGAGGTCGGACGTCGCGAACAGAACGTCGAGCTACCCCTGGTGGAGGGCGCCGTCGACTCCACGCGGCTCATGCCCATCCAGCTCGTGTTCTCACTGAGTCCCGGGTTCTACCATATGGCGGTGACTGTCGAGGAGCGCAACACGGGGAAGCTCGCATCGTACCGGAGCGATGTGACCTGTGTGGATTTCGAAAGCAAGATCGCGATCAGCGACATCGTTTTTGCGAGCAAAATCGCACCCACGACCCGGGTTTCACCGTTCAACCGAGGCCCACTCGAGGTGGTGCCCCATCCCTCGAGGAGCTACCGGAGATCCGAATCGATACCGGTGTACTTCGAGGTGTATAACCTCAGTGTCGGTGAAGGAAATCGCGCGTCATACACGGTCGAATACGAGGTCCGCCCTCTCCCCACAGGGCAGGCGGGGTATCGCGAAAGACCATCGACGGTCGATATGTCATCGAGTTTTAGTGCGACGTGGCATGGCCCGCGGGACGTCGTTCATTTATCGATCGACTCGCAATATCTATGGGAGGGGGAATTCGAATTCCGGATCACCATAACCGATGAACTCCTCAATACAGTGAACAGCCGGGAGGCTGCCTTCCGTATCGTGGAATGACCCGAAATGCCGATTTGAGATGCTCGCGTTTTCTAGCGGACACCATGCGGAGTTTGTGCAAAAAAACGTGCAATAAGAACAACGCTTGACCTCGGCTGCAACGGCTGGGCCTGCCGTAACGCCCGATAAACAGACTGTTTGTATATCATCGTCGACGCGTTGAGTTGGAGCCATTTTTGCTCCGGTCTCTCGAAACGAACCGATGGCTGCGATCAGATCTCGAAAGGAGGATTTAAAATCAACCATGGAAAAACGAGATTTGGAATCCATTTTGGACGAAGCTAGAAGATTTGCTCCACCCGACCACTTTCGGAAATCCGCTCATATCTCTTCCATGGAGGCATACCTCGCCAGGTATTCCAAAAGCATCCAAGATCCCGAGGAGTTCTGGGGATCTGTCGCCGAAGAACTCCACTGGTTCAAGAAATGGGATCAGGTCTTGAACGAAGAAGACGCACCTTTCTTCAAGTGGTACCAGAATGGTAGGACAAACATCTCGTACAACTGTCTCGACCGGCATCTTGGGACGGCGGTTCGCAACAAAGCTGCGATCATTTGGGAAGGCGAGCCCGGAGATCAGAGAGTTCTGACATACTGGGATCTGGCCCGAGAGGTCAACAGGTTCGCAAATGCGCTACGAAATCTTGGTGTCAAACGCGGTGATAGGGTCGCAATCTACCTCGCGATGGTTCCCGAGCTGATCATTAGCGTTCTCGCCTGTGCACGGATTGGCGCGGTTCACACGGTCATTTTTGCCGGCTTTTCCGCCGATTCGATCCGCGACCGGGTCCTCGATTGTCAGGCAAGACTCATTATCACGTCCAACGGCGGGTGGCGTAGGGGAAACGTCCTGCCGCTCAAAAAAATCGTCGATGAAGCGATCGCTCAATGCGACTGCGTCAAGGACGTCGTCGTCATCAAAAGAGGGCATGGAGAGACCTTTCCATGTCACATCAGGGAGGGACGCGATCATTGGTATCACCAAATCACGGATGGTGTGCCAAACACATGTTCGCCCGAGGAAATGGACAGCGAGGATATGCTTTTTCTCCTTTATACGAGCGGGACGACGGGGAACCCCAAAGGAATCATCCACACGACGGGTGGCTATATGGTATACGCGTACCTCACGACGAAATACGTCTTCGATTTGAAACCGGAGGATAAGTTCTGGTGCACGGCGGACATCGGCTGGATCACCGGTCACAGCTACGTTGTGTACGGCCCCCTTGCCAATGGAGCCACGTGTTTCATGTACGAGGGGACACCGAACTGGCCGGACAACGCGCGGTTCTGGGATATGGTTGAACGGCACGGCATCACCGTTTTTTACACGGCCCCAACTGCGATTCGGACGTTTATGAAGTGGGGCGACGAGTGGCCCAACAAACACGATCTGTCCTCTCTGCGCCTGCTCGGGACGGTCGGTGAACCCATCAACCCCGAGGCGTGGTTGTGGTACCACAGGGTGATCGGCAAGGAGAAATGTCCCGTCGTCGACACATGGTGGCAAACCGAAACCGGGGGGATCATGATCACACCGCTCCCGGGATGCACCGAGACAAAGCCGGGCAGTGTGACTTTTCCTTTCTACGGTGTTGACGCGACAATCCTCAACGAGCAAAACGAAGAGACAAACGCGGGGCTCCTTGCGATTAGAAAACCCTGGCCGGGAATGCTTAGAGGTATTTACGGTGATCCCGAGCGTTACAAGGAGACGTACTGGTCAAAGTGGCCTGACGTATATTTTCCCGGTGACGGAGCAAAGAGAGACAAAGACGGTTACTTCTGGATCCTCGGCCGAGTCGACGACGTGGTGAACGTCTCCGGACACAGGATCGGCACGGCTGAACTGGAAAGCGTGTTTGTTGAACACGAAGCGGTAGTCGAGTCGGCCGTCATCGGAGTCAAACACGAAATCAAAGGTCAGGGACTCATAGCGTTCGTGAGTCTTCGAGACAAAGACAAACCGGGCGAGGCGCTCGAAAAAGAGCTAGCCGACTGGGTGGCAAAAAAGATCGGAAAATTTGCCGTACCCGAGCGGATCATATTCTCCGCCGATTTGCCAAAAACACGTTCGGGTAAGATCATGCGGCGGCTATTGAGGGATGTAGCAGAAGGGCGCGCGTTGGGGAACGTGACCACGCTTGCCGATGCATCCGTCGTCGAGGCTCTCAAAGCGAAATACGAGGAGGAATAGGAAACGGCGATCCTGTTTCCCGTTCCACTTATCAATACCGCCCGAAGCCGCAACGCGGTGATAGGGCCGGCTCCAAAGAGCCGGCCCTTCACCTCGGTTTATTCTTCGTCCGGGACCCCCGTTTTGTAGAGTGCCTTGATACGGTTCCATTCGGACGATCCGGCTGGAATGAGCTCTTTTAGGGCCGGCACGGCCAGATAGAGGTTCTCATTGAGAATGAGCATCTCTTCCATGAACTGATCCCGCACCAATGCTTGAATGTCGTACGGCACCGGGTTTTCGACAAGGTAGACCGTCAGATGCGCCCACGGATCAACAATGGGATACACAGTTCCATCCGGAGTTTCCTTCTCGCACGGGTTGCAGAAATACACCCCTTCTAGAACGATCACAGTCACTTGATCGAACTGATCGGTCAACAAGACCTCAATGCCCAGTGTGGGTCCCTGAGCCTCGTAGCACAGGTAATGGTTCAGCTCGGGGGGCGGCTGGCCTGCTGGCTCATTCTTGAGGGCCGGAAGCAGAAGATACCGGGCATCCCCCAACATCCAGTCGTGAGTGCCAAACTGGTTCTGGGCCCTTATCATCCGGTTCGGCTGCGGGAACAAGAAATCCCACCACGTTTGGTGAGCCGTCGGGTCACAAATCTCCTGGTTGTTCTTTGCCACCGGGGTCGCGACTTTTGCCAACCGAAGGGATGTAACCACCACTTCCCCAAACTGATCCCTGAGGGTGTACGGTCCGAGAATCGTGGGCCCGAGGGTCTCGTAGGTTTTGTAGTGGTCGATCCCCGGTTGGTTATACCCGGGAATCGGCCCCATATGTTGATAGTGAGCCGCAAAGAGTGCCAAATCTTGCAGACCTATAAAGCCGCTGCAATCATAGTCCGCGCAGTAAAGGTAAGGTCCCGGCGGCCAGGCCGAGGCGAAAATAGACAAGTCGACTAGATTTACCATGCCATTCCCGTCAAGGTCCGGGCTCTTTGTCCCACCAGGCGGACCCGGTCCTATGATGGTGGGAGGACACTGTGGACAAACCAGAATGCACGGACACGGCTGGGAAAAGCTGACAACCGGTGAACTGCCTACGAGAACAAAAGCAATGACGGTTGCCATACCCAATATAAAGAAGTTTTTCATTATTCTCCCTCCCAAGCGGTTTGGGTGGAAATAAGTCAGACACACATCCACGGTAGGGCCGGCGCTCGGAGCGATTTTCAGAGGGAGGTTCTCGTGTAACGCGTGATGCGTGGCAGAGGGTGTGGGTGATGTGAAGTCTATAGAAGCTGATTCTTCTTCGCGGTCATAACGACTCCCGCTGAAGCCGGCCACGTGGATGAGGCCCCAGATCACTTGAGTAGCATCATCTTTTTGCTCTCGGTAAATTCACCGACAACGAGCCGACAGAAGTACACGCCGCTCGGCAGGTCACTGGCACGCCATCCCACCGTGTGCTCTCCGCCGTCCCGCACGTCATCCACCAATGTCGCGATCAGCCGCCCGGCTACATCGTAAACACTGAGTTGTACGTGCCCCTTCTCCGGAACCCAATAGGTGATCTGGGTGGCGGGTTTGAACGGGTTCGGATTTGCGCCGTAGAGCGCCGGGACATTTCTGGTCAACGAAAGTTCGTTGTCCGAACCGCCGTATGACGTCTGACCCTTTGCCTCTACAATACGATGATCCGGCGCCACCGTGGCACGGACGGAAGGACTACCCGGGTAAGGTACGACCGTCAACTCGCATGTCGGTCGATCCGTTGGCTCCCAGCGCACGAGAGCTTTGGCAACCACCACGGGAGAGTGGGCATCTACCGGCTTCGTCCATGCCTGCGCGATCCCCTCGGTCGTGTTGCCAATCTTGACAGGGGGCATATCGATATCCTCGAGCCATGTCATGCCGGCCGGATATTCGATCTTGTACTCGATCGCCGTCAGGAAGGCATCGAAACCTTCCGCCACGATGTAGAGCGTGTGCTGACCGGGGCTCAAACGGTCCACGCTTCGCATCGTCATAGCCTCGTCGAAGTACACCGTTACCGTCGGTGTGCTCGCGACCGACACCGAGGCCAACAAGCTGACGACGGCAACGCACAAGAGCCCATACGTCAGTCTCTTCATTCTGACCTCCTCGTTTGAGACGATCGTCGAAGAGGTGGGCGTACTCCCGGTGTTTGGACATAAAGAGAAGTCTAAGGCGATGGGCGAAGCTCGACCCCCCAACGGTCGTTCACACCCTTTTCCCCGCCGGTTGGCCACAGGTAGGAAACATCTCGGCGGTGTTTGTCGGCGGCGGGATTCTCGTTGGAGTCAATTCGCGGAGAGTATACCATACTCGTTCAATAAAGTCACTGTTGAGCGACTACTGGGATGTCAACGCATGAATCTCAAAGCGGTTATCCCGCCACACACGTTCATAGTTGAGCTTCTGCGACATCTGAACGGCTGATCGGATGTGTCCGGACAATTTTCGAGATGATGCTTGGAGCGGGTGGGTGGGGTCGAACCGCCAACCTCCGTATTGCGTTAGCCTGTGTTTTAAACAGCGCCACCTTTTACTCAAAGGTCAATACCCGCGTATCCGTAGCAAGAGGTGTCCAGCTAGGGCCGTGTGGGTGTTCGGATAGGTTTACGTACGCCTTGAAGTCGCCGGCGTCCCCCCAGTTCTTCGGGAAGACGGAAACGCTAAACTGGTGTTCTCCGGAGCCTTTGGCAACGAAGGCCTTGGCGTCACTTACTATGTTGAACTGGTCTATTTGAACGTTGTTGAAACCGACATTAAGCTCACCGGAATCCGCTGACGCCAAATGGTACGCAACAGCGACAACGAAATCTGTTTGAATACCTTCGACCAATCCGGAATTCGGCGTCACCGATTTGATACTGATGGAGTCCTGAACCTCAACCTTGCCAGGCCCCGACCCGTTATCGTCGCCACATCCCCAAAAGGCTAGGGCTCCGAGGACAATAAGCACAACAAAGCTTCTCAATTTGTATAGCATCCGGCACCCCCTTTTGATGGTTCATTCAACTGCCCGAGCACCACTAGCTTGTCCGCAGGCGACGGTGAAAAGTCCCCAAAATCAATATAACGGGTAACAGGTCAGTGGCTGCTTATCTCTAGAACAGCATACCCGTCACCTTCAAGAACGACATGATAGTTGGCATCCACGAAGCGTTCCAACTCGGGAAACTCCGTCGTTGTATCCTCGCCAATCGGTCTATCCTTGTCACTCATCAGAACCAAGAATCTTGGCTTTTCTCTTTCTAGCAGGGTTATGAACTTCCTTCGCAAGTTTTGAATGTATGGATCAGATACATGATGGTAAAAATGGAAGTCATAAACGAAAGGTGTGGCCACCCTCGCATGTGACAGTAACAGGGCGTGGACCGCGCCGCTTGTCCAATCCAAGGGCTGCACTCTGTCGTCGGGCATCAAGTGGGTCCCGAGAAAACCTGCTATTTCGTCCACGCGGCCATGCCCGGGAGGAGCGGGTTCCCCTCCGCTCAGCTGCCGCACGAAGGGGCTCGCGGGTCTGACCGTCGTAATGATTAGGAATAAAAACATCAATACCGCGAACCCACGTCGGAGACCGGCCTGGCTCTCTGTCGGAAAAGGACGAAGAAGCAAAGCGGCTAGCAAGCTGGCGAAGTACGTGAAAGGCATCCAATGGTAATTGAAGAACTGCCCTGCTAGCACGGGATAGGTGCTATACAAGAGTGTCAGTACTGCCAGTAAGACGACCAATCGAGATTGGCGTGACGAAAGCTTTGTTTCAAACAGAGCCATATATGTACCCAAGACACCCGAAGCGAGGAGGACGGCGTGTCCCCCGAACTGGCGGTACGAGTCATAGATCTGAGCCCAGCGTTTAAACCCCGACATCACCTCGTGCTCGCCGATCAACTTCAGATACAGCGGCAGGTATCTGGTCGACATCGCCCAGAACTCCAACAGGCCGCCGTTCCTCGACAGCCATACGATGGGCAATGCAATCACAAGCAGAAATCCGCCGATCGAAACGACGCCATACTTGAGGACCGATCGAATCAACGCTGCGTTTCGAGATGAACCGTTCGGTATGGCTGTCGCCATAAAAACAACGACAACCGGCAAACCGATAGCAAGGTGCGGTTTAATACTCGCTGAGAGGCCAAACAAAGCGCCGACAACGACTGCCCGAACGTACGTGTTGACTCGCTCTCCCAAAACGGAATTGGATAGAAGCACGGCCGCCGCTATCGGCAGTATTCCCAAGTAGTCCCTCTGCAGGCTCATCGCGGGGCCGGAGCCAAGGTAGATTCCGCCAAACAGAAGCACAGCCCCCCATGCGACGCGCCGGCCGAAGCACACCATCAATTTCCACGTAAGTGCCAGCAAAAAAAGCAGATACACGATGTCTGTAAGTCTGAAAGCCAAATCTCCATACCCGAACAGCTTGCCAATACACAAATGAAACAGAATAGTCCCCGGCATGTTTATCGCAAAGACGTCTTGATAGGGAACGTAGTCATGCCTATCAACCAAATAGGCTGTATAGTGCAGCAGCGGAGTATCGTGCGCCATCCGCCACGTAACGGATGAGATCAGTTCTGACACAACAAGAGCTGTGAGCAGTATCAGGGTAATCGGGAGCACACGCTCACTCGTCTTGTTCGTGGTAGAGTATTTCATGCGAGTTTTGCAGATCTGATGAAATCAGACTTCAAGACACCGATGGTATTCTCTCGAACCACGCTCTCGGGATCGGTTGACTTGCTCATGGCTCACCCCTTCCGTGTTAGAATCATACATCGGAGTGTCCACTACGTCGCGGGATAATCTGCCCTATTGAATCCGACACGAAGCAGCGAGCGGAACCGAACCGCTGACCTACACATTGGGAGTGCATTGGCCATCCACATCCTAACTCATTGACAAAAATACAGTTGAGCGTTTCGTCAAATCGTTGTGGCGAGACTCTTGTGGTATTGTCGCCCGTATTCATTCATAGCCGCCGGCATTGTGCCGTAGGAAACGGATCAAGAAACGAACGATGACGCTGCGAAAAACGGAGAGCTGTGGTAGGGCGAAGAGGAGGAAGTCAAACGAGAACCGTGTCTCCCAGGTCTTAGACCATCGGGAACCAACAGTTCTGAAGACTTGCGCTGGCGGAAGCCCGTTAAGGGAAAGCCGCGTTTGCCCTTTACGGAAGCCACGGAAACGTGTTATACTGAAACGCTTCAATCGGCAAAGCAGCTTTAGTCTCAGCAACGGTCAGCGGCCGGTTGAAGAGAGAGTTTTCTCAAGGGGGGTAAGAGACATGAGGTATCTTCAGCTCGCCATCGGGGTCGCGCTGGTCGCCGTTCTCGTCTTTGGGTGTAATCCGAGTGAAAACGACGTGCAGACGCCGGCCCAGGTATCGATACAGGGCCCAATGTTCTGCGAAAACGGTGGCTACGGCTGTACACCGGGTTACTGGAAAAACCACCGGATGCACGAGTGCGAATGGGTCGCTGCCGGTTATACGCCGGGCCAGGATTTTGACACGGTGTTTGGGACGGATTACTTCAATCCGAACCTCACGCTGATGCAGGCACTCCGGGCTGGTGGCGGCGACGGCAATGGCTGGAATCGCCTCGGTCGACATGGCACCGCCGCGCTCTTGAACGCCGCGAACCCGGATGTGGACTACCCGCTGTCGACCTCCGAGGTCATCGATGCGGTCCGCGCCGGACAGACGAGTATGCTGGCGGGTTACAACGAAGACTCCCCATGCCCGCTCAGCAACTGCAAGCACTGATATTCGACACAAGAAGATCGTGCTCATGTGCGAAAAGGGGGCGAACCATCGCCCCCTTTTCGTTTTCCCGGCCGGCGTGACTGTACGAACATGCTCCACACGACGTCTGGGTGGACGTCCGTGGTAAACCCCAACCCGGGGTGCTGTGTAACTGCACACCGGTGGAGGAGTACACCTGGGGCAAGGTGAAAGCACTGTACACTAAATAGTCTCGGTTCTTTCCGCAAAGAACACGGCGGCTGATGACTCAACACTGAGGCAAAACACAAACCCGGTCACCTTGACAACTCAGTGACCGGGCACGAACGGTTCGCGTTCGCTTGAACACGCGCTGGGTTAGTCCTTGTAAATCTCCTTTGTCGCACCCCACTCAACACTTACTTCAAAAGAACCATCTTCTTCGTAAGCGTCTGTTTCCCCGCGGTCAGGCGGTAGAAGTAAACGCCGGTGCTGACCTGATTGCCACGAGAATCCGTACCGTTCCAAATAACTTCGTTGAAACCTTCGACTGCAGTGTCATCGACCAACGTCGTGACCA
Organism: Candidatus Latescibacterota bacterium; assembly: GCA_020352495.1. Lineage (GTDB taxonomy): Bacteria > Krumholzibacteriota > Krumholzibacteriia > WVZY01 > WVZY01. Next base: position 2,373,681 of record CP070677.1, on the reverse strand, counting down.
GCTTGCCCTCGATGTTGAATACGGACAAGTTTACGATCTCGCGCATGGGGAGCCTAAAACCGATTGTGGTAGTGGGATTGAAGGGGTTTGGGTAGTTCTGCGAGAGCACAAACTCGGGCGGCGGCACTTGACCGTCGTCGATCCCAGTCGGGTCCGTGTCCCACGCCGCCAGAAAGGCCGAGACCTTCCCCCCCGCGATGGTAAAATCACCCCCGGCGAAGAGTTTGTTGTCGTAGACGGTCAATACTTGCACCCAATCATTGGTTCCCGACCCGAGGGGTGACCAGCTGGATCCATTCCAGGAGGCCACGTGGTTGGCGGACACTCCGCCCGCGGTTGTAAAACTCCCTCCGGCGATGAGCTCATTGTCGAAGACAGCCAGCTGATACACACTACTATTGGTCCCCGACCCGAGCGGTGACCAGACGGATCCGTTCCAGGACGCTACATTGTTGGCAGGCGTTCCGCCCGCAGAAGTAAACCCCCCGCCGGCGATGAGCTCACCATCGTAAACCGTCAGGGCGATCACGTCCCCGCTACCCACACCGGCCCCGAGAGCAGACCAGGTCGAGCCGTTCCACGACGCAATGGAGTTTGCCGACACGCCACCGGCCGTTGTGAAATACCCGCCAACGATCAGTTCGTCATCGTAGACGGCCAACCCCGACACGCCTCCGTCGGTCCCCGATCCAAGGGCAGACCAAGCCGAGCCGTTCCACGACGCAATGTTGTCGGCGGACACTTCGCCCGCGGTTGTAAAACTCCCTCCGGCGATGAGCTGGTCATCGTAGACGGCCAGCACCCATACGTTGCTGTCAATCCCCGACCCAAGGGGTGACCAGGTGGACCCGTTCCAGGATGCCACGCGCTCTGCCTCGATCCCCCCCGCATCGTGAAACACCCCTCCGGCAATCAGCTTTCCGTCGTAGACGGTCAGGGCGATCACGTAATCCGAAGTTCCCGACCCAAGGGGTGACCAGGTGGACCCGTTCCAGGACGCCACATGACTGGCCGGCACACCGCCCACGGTCCGAAAGGCTCCTCCCACAATCAACTGGGCGTTGTACGCCGTCAAGGCGAACACGCGTTTATCGATCCCCGATCCGAGGGGTGACCAGGCGGATCCGTCCCATGACGCCACGTTGACGGCCGACACCCCCCCCGCACCTTCGAATTCACCCCCGGCGATCAGTTGGCCGTCGTACGCCGTCAACGCCCTTACTGTATCGTACACGCCCGGTCCGACGGGTGACCAACTCGATCCGTTCCACGAAGCAACGCGAAAGGTAGTCACGCCCCCCGCGCTCCAAAAACTTCCCCCGGCGATCAACTGGCCGTCGTATGTTGTCAGCGCTCTCACAGCGTCATTCATCCCGAGCCCCAGAGGCGACCAGAGCGATCCGTTCCAAGCGGCGATGTAGTCCGCTGACACCCCTCCCGCCGTGGTGAACACCCCTCCGGCGATCAGCTGGCCGTCGTATGTTGTCAGCGCTCTCACCGCATCATTCATCCCGAGTCCCAGAGGCGACCACATGGAGCCGTTCCAGGCGGCGATGTTATCCGCCGACGCGCCCCCCGCCGTAGTGAACATTCCACCGGCAATGAGCTGATCGTCGTAAACCGTCAAGGCGTATACAGCCCCGTCGACCCCCGATCCGAGGGACGACCAGCCGGCCCCCGCTCCCCACCACGATGCAACGGCGTTCGCCACCACCAAACCGGCGGTGCCAAAAGACCCTCCGACGATGAGCTTCCCGTCGTAGACGGTCAACGCGTAAACCTCGTCATCCACCCCCAGACCCAAAGGCTTCCAGGATCCACCATCCCACTTTGCGATGCGGCTTGCAGATGTGCCGCCGGCCATCGTAAAACTCCCCCCCGCAATAAGGCGTTGGTTGAAGACTGTTAGCGCATACACCGGGCCGTTCGTACCCGATCCGCACGGCGACCACGATGTGCCGTCCCAGGCGGCGATATTGTAGGAAATCGTATCGCACGCAACTTCGAACTGCCCCCCCGCAAACACCCGACCTCGGTAGGCGGCCAACGCGTAGACTCCACCATCAATCCCTTGGAGGGTTTGCACACGTCTCCATTTCCAGTCATTCGGGTCACCCGCAGGAGCGCGTGCGGGCTCCCGCCGAATCACCGGCCCGTCCAACGGCCCGCCCACCCGCACATCGAATCCGGTCAGATCCAGAGGCCCCTCATAGCCTGATGCCCGAAGGGCCTCCAGGTCGAACCGACCCTCGGCGGAGACGAATTCCTGGACGCTCCTGCCGAGGCCCTCGCTCATGTCGGAGTTGCGTTCGAGCCCGAGAATCGGTTGATCTGCGGCTGAGTCGCGCTGCGGTCCGGACGCGGCAACCCCCAGGATGCAGCTGGCCACCAAAGCAAATACCGCCGCGACAAATACTACGCTTTTCATGGTGCACCCCCGCGTAGACGGTCTATGTTTTTATTTTTTCGGAAGAGGTCTCGGAGAGCTGCGGATGTAATTCTACCACATATCCGGCCTTCGATCCAGAGCGGTGGGAAACTCAGAGATGAACTTCTAAATCGGGAGATCTTTTATACGCTGACAGAGTACTGAAAATACGCAAGCCACTCGTCGGCAAGCGCTTTGTTCAAGAGTTCCAAAACCCTTTCGATATCCACGCCGACCATTTCGCGGCCCTTTGTGCCCATAATACCGTACTAGATCAACTCAGTCCCACTAGCTTGAGTGTTGTTTCTCCCCAAGTTAGTTGCCTCTTACCGCCACCCCCATCAGCGTGTCAACTTGTTGTCCCTCGATCAAGCGTTAGCTCTTCGGTCTTTTGAAATATAGGTGCACTGTGTCTTGTTCCCGCACCACTCCAACAAGTTCCCAGCCTTCCCTCCCAAGCGAGTTCAACTCTTCCTCGGTGGGCACCTTCCCATTCGCCAAATCGCGGGCTACGTGCTTGTATTCCCACGCGACATACTCACTCACAAATATCGTTGGAAGTTCATCGTTCATCTTCAGTCATTTAGTGATCGAGCAGTCTTTCTACCGGCCCCCGGCATCAGGCGCAGCGTCTCAGCTGGATGCGCATCAGGCGTTCACCATCAGTGTCGTCATTTCATGTCCTTGCGTCGGGCAGCGGCAACAATCTTCGCGCCGCCAGATATAAAACCACCAACAATTGCACCCAACGCCGCGAACAAAAATAACAAAACGAACAATGACAAAATCCCCCGCAATCCCTCCGATCCTGCAAACGTGAAACCATCGTCGGTCCGCGTAGCGCGGAACAACTCTTCGTCGGACTCTGCCACCGAAAGAAGCTGAGCCAAAATTGGCACGTCTTCAGGATGATACAGAACGTTATAAGTCACCGAGACTACCCACAGGCCAATGAGCACACCGATCGAAATCAAGACAATACCGAGCAACACCAGCGGCATGTTCCAGTTATCGGAAGTCTGTTCGTACACGTGTTGTATCCTTTGTTAATCGTCGCGGTAAGGGCACCAGTTACCTCACGACCCCCTGCTAACTCCGGGCGCGTTTGATATCCGGTCAAAAGGCCGACTTCTCAACCTCATGGTACAGTGAAACCTTTCCCTCCTGAAAATTTCGTCTGCCTTGTTACGTTTGGCCTTACGTCTATTCCATTATACCATAGCCTCCACGATATTCATACTGTTCCGAACACTTCGGTCCGCAACGAAGCCGCACTGTGCGCTGGTTTTGGAGTGCGTTGCTCTACCCTCAATCGATTCGTTGGGAATGCGGCAACTGGCAAATAAGCGCACACTTCGAAGGTCCGTGGAAGAAGATCTCTGAGCTCAAGTTCCCGATGGGACTCAACAACAATCAACACGCTAAGGCGAAAACGAAAAAGTAGATCCGCCCCGGGATGGCGAGTTCTTATTTCGTGTGGCTTCACCGCGGTTTTCGCCTACAAACACGAGTGTGTGGATACTGGATGTTTCGGTGCCGCTCATGTACGGCCACACTGCGGATGAGAGTCCGTTCACCTGAAATGAGCGCGCCGTGACGCACGCGTCACGAGTAGGGAGGTGGAGGGACGTCAAGCGTTTACCAAAAATCGAACTTCGTTCGTCGCGGCGTTCACAACGAATATCCGTTCGTTATTATCATCGGGGTCCGACGGAAATACAAAGAATCCGACGGCTTCGTCCGAGTAACTTGTCGCATAGCCGAGAATAATCTCACCGTCTTTGAAGCTGACCATAATTTTTCTGCCAAGACCCTTTCTCTCAACGCTTCGACGACCTCTACGATCTTTGTTCCCCTCGTAGGTCTTAACAAAGAAGACGGCCTTGAGTTCCGAAACGCGCACCTCTTTCGTTTCCCCCGTCCCGTTGTCCACAATGTGAAACGTGTCCTTTGCAGGGAAGAAATCACTGGTCGTCCCTTTCAACATGGAACCATCGAGGGAACGTGCAACAACCATGTTCTGCACCTGACCACCCCCTTTTCGACTCAATGCGTTCCTGGGTGCCCTGAACCCGATTGGTTAACGTCGTTTTGAGGCCGCGGAGCATCGCAGCAGTACGGGTCGAACCTGTTTTTAAAGGTTTACCACTGACAAGGCCACGGCACTCGAATTGGCCCCGCCCGCAAGATCTAGGCCAGTTGGGCAAGCGAATAACCCTACTCCCTGCCAGGTGCGGCGCGAACCGGACCCGGCGCCAGCATCGCAGAGACAATGCGTTGGACCGTTAGGCCCCGACACTGGCTAACATCGACACGCCAGGCAGTTGAGTAACCGATGTGGTTGTGTAGGATACCGATCTGCTGCTAGGGCTGCTACTAGCCAAATTCTAAGTGTAAGATAACTGCAAGATGGGGGGGTGGGCGGGAACAGCCGATCACACAATCCTTTGTCCCATTGTCGGTTAAGGCACGCCAGCGCCCTCCCGACCAACGCATTGCGAGTGCGTTGGCTTGGCGAAAGTCACTAGTTGCGAATGCGGTAATTGGCGAGTCCGTTGTATCGGAATTGTCAAGTGCGCACTTAATTTGTTAGAATTAAAGCGTAATCAAGTCCAAAAGTCCGCCTAATAACGGGAGCAAGGTGGTTGCTCACCTTGATCCCGGCGAAACACCGGCACCATCGCGCTGTGATTCCCGCCGTTGTCAATGGGGGTGCTGTTGTGACGAATCTCAAGTTTATCGCAATCGTCCTTATCGGTATGGTGTCTTTGGTCGTCTCCATATCGGAGGCTCAGTGGACCGAGAACGGAGTTCCTGTGAGAGCCACTCCGGATGACGAATATCCCGCTGTTATTGTGACGAATGACGCTGGCGGGGCGTTGATACTATTCCACGACACGTACGAATACGCGCACATTGCCGGTGTGTGCAATGTAGATGCGCAGGGTGTTTTGCAGTGGTCAACGAGCTTCATCTGCGAAAGATGGTTTTCCTCTCATCGAATGATTCCAGACGGCGCGGGTGGCGTGTTTTGGGCAACGGGCGCTATTATATCGGGTGGGAGTCAGTATACGTGCCAAGGCAGGATCAAAGCAGATGGGTCTGAGGATGCTTTTGGGGCAGGTTGTTGGGATTTCGGATGGCTTCTAAACGGTCCCGATCTATGTTCTGATGGCGTGGGAGGCGTTATCCTCACCTGGCATGAATGGCGTGACACCTCGACAACGGAATTTGACGTGCGAGCACAACGCATCGATGAGGGTGGCGGTAACTACTGGGAGCTGTGTGGCGTAGAGGTTTGTGCAGCCGCCGGATACCAGTGGTGGCCTCGGATTGCCACCGACGATGCCAATGGCGGGATCGTCGTCTGGGGCGGAGGCGACGGTCTCTATGCGCAGAGAGTCGACAAAGACGGCAACGTCTCGTGGACAGCGAGCGGCGTCCCGATCTGCACGGCAACGGGATCACAGGTCTCGTACGAGATCATCCCTGACGGTGCAGGCGGCGCCGTCATCGTGTGGCAGGACGGCCGCCGAGGCGACCATGATATTTTTGCTCAGAGAATCGATACAGACGGCAATGTCTTGTGGGTGATAGATGGTATTCCCGTCTGCGAGGAGGATAACGATCAGGAGCATCCTCTTATTCTGCCTGACGGCGTCGGGGGCGTCTTCATTGCTTGGCGTGATCGTCGAAACGGGGATTATGGCATCTACGCGCAGCGGATCGATTCGAACGGGACCGCCATGTGGTCATCCGGAGGAGAGGTTGTCTGTGGGGAACCGGGAGACCAACAAGATCACGCGATCGTGACGGACGGTGTGGGTGGGATCATCCTCGCCTGGTCGGATGGACGCGGCCCAGACTACGACGTTTATGCCCAGCGACTGGACGGTGACGGAAACATCCAATGGCCCGATAGCGGCGTTGCCGTCTGTGCGGCGCCGGAAAGCCAGGATCTCGTTGTCATGACCTCGGACGGAACCTACGGAGCGATCGTGGCATGGCAGGATCATCGAAATGACACCGACACGGACATCTATGCTACACGAATATCCGGAAGCGGTGTTCCGGTGGGGATTGATCACCCGCAGCGCGGTATGCCGCCGAAGAGCCTCACGCTTCACCAAAACCTTCCCAATCCATTCAACCCGTCAACATTGATCAGCTACTATGTGCCGGAACGAAGCCACGTCACCCTGGATGTCTATGACGCCGCCGGTCGATGGGTCGTCCGCCTCGTCGAGAGGAATCAACACGTTGGTGCGCACACCGTGGCATGGAATGGCCATAACGCAAGCGGAATTGCCGTCAGCTCCGGCGTGTATTTCGCGCGGCTCGCCGCCGGTCCACAGACGAGCGTAATCAAGATGGTTCTGCTTCGTTGATATAGAGGCGGTTATCCCAGCCAAATCCAAAGTGTAAGATAACTGTAAGATGGGGATTTGGGCGGAAACAGCCGATTCCCTAACCGGTTGTCTTATTGCATCTTAGCCCTCACGAAAAGTCCCCCAACCAACGCATTACGAGTGCGTTGGCTGGGTGAATGTCAACTCTTTGCGAATGAGGTAATTGCGCGTCTCGTCAAATCGTTACGGCGAATTCGTATTCGGTTATTGTTGCGTATATTCGGCCATACTTGGCCATCTTATACAGTCAATGTGTAAGAAGAAGTGTAAGACGGGAAACATTGTCCCTTTCTGGAGAGTCACCATATTAAGGGAGTAGGTTCGAGTCCTGCCTGGCTCCCCGGGTTGGTGTCTCAGAGCGCGGTTTTGAGAGACTTGACGGAACTGACCTGGTGCCGCCTTCGTCACGGGCGCATCACTCTCGCTCTGGTCTGAGAGTTCCGAGTCAGCCAGGCACATGTCCAACGCCAAATCTATGCCGATTCGCGGCTGCTTTAGTGACGAACCTGGTGAGTGCCTGCGTTGCAGCTTGTTCGAGCCTTCGACGCTACGCGGTTAACTAGACATTTCGAGCTCCTCGGCGAAACGTCGGGCTTGTGTAGCGCGGGGATGGGTGGGATCGGCGTTTTCCCACACCTGCAGCGCTTTCTTGAGGTGGTCAATCGCCTGTTGGGGCTGGTTTTTAGCATGATATATCCGGGCGGCTTCGAGGTGGCCTTCCGGTGACAAAGGTTCGAGCACGAATAGACGATCGAGGAAGCCGATGGCCTCGCTGTAGTTTCCCAGGGATCGAGTGATTTCGGCAGCCCTAATGAGCATGCTCACCCTTTGGCTATACTCATCCGGGGGAACCTGATCGAGAGCAGCTTTGATATGTTCGAACGCGACTTCAAAGTCTCCACGCCATTCGGAAACGAGTACGTTGCAGTATTCAACCGCCCACTGGTAGTTACTCATCCCCGCCGTTTTTACCCATTGTTCGAAGAGGGCAACATGTTTCTCGACTTCCTGCAGGTAAGAAGAATCTTCGGTGGCAGCGTAGGTGAGAATATATCCTACCGAAACTAGAGGCTTGAAGAAAGAAACACTTGGTTCATTCTCGAATTGCCGGCTGATTGCGATCGCCTCCTCGATTTTGCCAGCATCGACATATATGGGAAGCGAAAAAACGGTGTTTACCATCACTCCCAACGGAGAGATGTTTCTTCGCATCTTTTCCAGCGCCATGCCCAGAGCTGTGAGTGCTTTTTCGGCTTCGCCGCGGAAACTATAATATTTCATGAGTTGCCACAGCGCCGTACTTGAGTCTCTAGCTGTATGCGCGCCTGCTAGGGCTTCCTCGCACTGGGTGAATGACGCCTCAAAATTGCCGGTGCGTCGCTCTATTTCCGCCAAGCTGGTGCGAATGAAAACCCGTTCTGGATCCACTAGCAGAGCCTTCTTATAGTAGTCTCTAGCGCTGTCGTAATCGCCGCGCTGCCTGTGGAATCTGCCAACTGTCGTATATGAATCATATTTGTCGGGATGGAGCTCGGCGTATTCATGGTAATAGCGGAGCGCTTCATCATCGTTGCCGATATTTTCATACAGTCTTCCGATGGCATGAAGTTCCGAAAAACGCTGAGGATCGATTTCGAACAGAATCTTTCGTTCGGCTATCGCTGCCTCGAAGTCGCTGGAACGTTCGTAATGCTGCGCCAGGGCCACATGGGCGCCCGCTGCTTCGGGGTGCAGGGTGGCCCATCGCCTGGCGTTCGCAAAACCCGCTTCTGGATCTTCACGTAGATCGTAATAATCATCCAAAAGACTAAGCTGTTCACTTTCCGGAAGCCGATATTTGTGTTTGAGTGCCAGGCGAATGGCTTCCTGTGCTCGGTCGCCCTGATTCAAAGCCCTGTAGGCCTCGTATAGTTCCCAGTGGGCTGACGCAAAAGCCGGATCGATTGCGACAGCTTGTTCTAATTCCAAAACGGCCTGTTCGTAATTGTTGTCCTGATAAATTGAGTTGGCCCCTTTGACATACTGCTCCAGGGCTTCCAATGACGACGTAAACATCTCTGACACGGGAAGGTCGGGATTGTTGGCGATATGATAATTAGGAATGCCAATGTCCCGGCGCAATTGAATAGAGATTGTGTCGTTCAGCACGAAAATATTCTCGCCACGGTAGCGGTGTTCACTCAAGAGACGCCCGCTTCTCGTATCATAGAGCACAACATCAATGATGAAATCGCTGTTTTCTTGCCTGAACGATCCCGCCAAAAACCGTGGAAAGTGGAATCGGCTCGCAAACTCGCGCTTGAGCGGAAGAGGGGAACCTACGGGTTTATTGTAACCGGCCTCTCTGTGCAGCCGAGTAAATCCCATATCAGATGAAACGTAGGTGTCCTGTTTCAGATCGTAATTCAACATATGTATAATTCCGTAACTCACCCAGTCCAGGTTGGGATCCCCGGTTTTATTGTCGAAATAAAAAACCGCGAGTCGTTTACGGAACTCGCCTTTGGGGAGAACGCGCTCAATCGTGTTACCGCCTTCGTCCACAACACGGACGGTTTCGGTGGCCGCGCCGAGATCCTTATTCTGGAACGCGAGCAACATTCCCACCGCCGCCGCAACGATATAAACAGGCACCCCGACTTTTGAAGCGAGGTGACCAGTCCGGAAGTAAGTGAGAATAAACACCACCGGTAGCAGCAAGGCGAGCGAGGTAAGAATAAATCCAGGCAGGTGCGGGGATACGGGAAAATGGTTTACCGACCATTTGAGCACCAGAACGATTAAGGCGGAAAAAATCACATACAAACCAAGCACCAGTGGAACCTGTCTGTACCTCATTTCCTCGATGACCGCACTGGTTTGGCGTGGCCTCGCTGTGCGATGCCGCGAACCCGTGCTGGGACGACCCGCCACAGCAACCGTGGCGCTACCGATCCTGTCCGGAACGCCGACTTCCGACTGGATTTCCTGGAGGTCGGCGACCATTTCCCCAATATTCTGGTACCGATCGTCGGGATTCTTGCTCAAGGCCCTCTCCAGGATGTTATGGAGTCCTTCCGGCGCCTCGGTCCTTACACTGCTGAGCGGCTTAGGTTGCCGGTTGATGATCGAGTAAATCACCGCCTGATCAAACTCGCCAGAAAAGGGCATCTGTCCCGTTAGCATCTCATAGAGCATCACACCCAATGACCAGATATCGGTTCGGTGATCGACCGGGTTACCGACAGCCTGTTCGGGTGACATGTAATCCACCGTTCCCAGGGTGGTGCCCGCCTTCGTTATCTGAGTGGTGTCCCTGCGCTTGGCGAGGCCAAAGTCCATCACCTTGACGAGGCCCTTTCTGGTAATGAGAATATTTGCCGGCTTGATGTCCCGGTGGACAATCTCATGTTCGTGGGCTTCCTGAAGGGCGAGAGCCACTTGTAGGGCCACCTCAACGGCCTCCGGGATTTCCATCGGGCCAGCGGCAGTTAAGTTCTTCAGTTCCGTTCCGTCGAGGTAGGGCATAACGATGAAGGTCTGGCCATCGAATTCATTGATCTCGTGAATGCCACAGATATTGGGATGTTGCAGGTGGGCCACCGACTGGGCTTCCACTTCGAAGCGAGCCCGGTCCTCCGGACTAACCACCGGTGGCAGAAACTTGAGCGCCACGGTGCGCTTGAGCTTGGTATCGGTTGCCTTATACACGATACCCATGCCACCTCGACCGATCTCTTCGGTGATTTGGTAGTGGAGAACTGTTTTACCGATCATTTTTTGTTTCCTACCCTGGTCGGCCCCCGGAGAGACGAATAAATCGGGTGGATTGTTCCAAGTCAAGCATACGAGGCCGCTGCTAGCCGAGGATGATTTCCCGCACCAATGGCTATTGTAGCACCCAGGGGCTGGGTACTCAAAGACCGCAATGGAATCTCCTGCAAGAAGTTATGGTGCGGGAAGCCTGCTGAGCCTTATTCCATCCGAAGTACGGGGAGTCTCCGAGGTTCTTTCAGCCTGTTAGGTTGCCGGTCCGGGTTTCGACTCTGGAGATGCAAAGCGAAGCAGCCAGACGGGTTGCGCTCTCAGACACCAACCTGGTATATGGCTCCCCGGGTTGGTGTCTCAGAGCGCGGTTTGGTGGGGTCGGGTTTGCCTGGAGTGGAAGCGGATGGCGAACGGACGTCTCACGGCGCGCCTGACTTCTGCCACTTGATCGGGAGCTACGGCGACTCCTAACTAATATCCGCTCTTTGACAGGAATCCGCTGAGTGTAATAACATCAACGTGGACGTAATTATTGGAAGGGACAGACCAGAGGTTTTATGTCGCCACCCAGATCCTCTTATCCAGATGATTTTCATGAGAAGGGGGAGTCACAATGCCCGGTTTATATTTGGCGTCAACTCAAAATAAACTTAAAACATGCGGGCACACCCTATCTGCGGAGACGTTTCCAACACGGGTCATCGATCCCGTATATCCTCGCAAGCTTCTTCTCGAAAGCGATAAAACGATCCTTGGGTATACATACCACGATAATTATTCCACGCAGACATTCGAGGATGGCCGATTCGTCATCTTCGTCGACGGCTTAATATACGAAAAATCATCAGAGGTAATCCATAAAGAACTCAGGAAGATCTCCGAATCGGTCTTTCTGGATCGTGTCGAGGCCAGGGATATCGTCACAGACTGGATCTTGAACACTGACGGCGAATTTAACCTCGTGCTTCTGGATAAAGAGACTGACGACATCCTCCTTTTTAACGACAGATTGGGGAGACTGCCCATTTACTATTCGCAGACCGACGGATTGCTTCTCGTATCGAGGAATCCGTGGGATATCCTCGTCGTCACGGGCAGCAGGGAATTCGACAGGGAAGCCATTTCGGAATACCTTTTGTTCGGCTTCGTCCTTGGCAAAAGAACCCTCCTGAAAAACATCTTTCATTTCGAAGCCGCTTCTTGCCTGAGGGCGGGTCCCGGCTCAGACGAAGCAGCAATCGAAAACCTTTTCAGCTATAATTTCGACGAGAAAATATCCGGAACTGAAAAGATCTCCACTCATGCCGATAATATCGTTGAATTGCTCTACACCGCCTGCAGGAACAGGGTCGATGATGATTTCAATACGGTCGTTTCGCTGAGCGCCGGCCTGGATTCGCGAACCCTAGCTATCTGTCTAAATAATCTGAACATCGATTTTGCTGCGGCGACCTTCGTTGATTATTATGAGCTTTTCAGGCCCGAGGTGGAATTTGCGAGGCAGATCGCCAGGACACTTGGCATCGACCAGATAGTGTTCCATCTCTCCCGTGCTTCCGGTCGGGACGTGTTGGACATACTTGGCATTAAATGTGGAACGAATTCCCTGGGTGTCTGCTTTGTCGTATCGTTGTTCGACAAGATAAAGGCAGCTTATGGAAAGAAGATCACCATGGTCATGGGAGACGGGGGCGACAGGATACTTCGCGATACGACCCCAGGGAGACGGATCTCCTCACTCGATGAGCTTACCGAATACACTCATAAGAACAACAGCATGTTGAGCCCCGGGGTTGTTGCCTCGATCACTGGAATGGATGAACGCGAACTCGTCTCGCGCCTGAGGAACCGACTTGCGTCATTCGAAGAGAAAGAGATGGTTTCGAGATACCTCCATTTCATCTTTTACGACCGGTGCAGAAAATGGCATTTCACGGGCGAAGACAGAAACAGGGCTTTCGCAAGGCATGTCGCGCCGTTCTACGCGTCGCCGCTGTTTGAATACAGCATGAGTCTCCCCGATCGATTCAAGAAGAATTTCAGACTATATCGCGAGGTGTTGACGAGGCTGTCACGGACAGTGGCGGATATCCCGAACTCGGAATGGAATTTTCCGATCACTTCCAAAAAACTGGGAATATACAGCCTCGCTAGAAGTCTTTACTTCCATTTGCCCGAGCGGTTAAAGAGTATCGTCCAGCGCCGGCATCATTACACGAAGAAAATAACCGTCTACCCAGCTGATTCATCAACGAGGAAATGTCTCGATTCACAGCTGAAGAACTGCCCGGCCATTGGAGAATACCTTTCAGTGGACGGGATCAGAAAGAACCTCGAAGGTATGGATAAAATGGGATTCGATCATCTTTTCACGCTCGTATCACTTATGGAGATGGTCCAGAGCGGTTCGAGTTCGATCGAGCAGTATCTTGAGTCGGAGTTGATGTAGCTGTCACATTCGTAATCTCGGCTGACGGGGAATACTCATAGCTTCTCAAGAAGAAATGTTTCCCTAAGTGTTCGGTGATTTTAGTTTCTGAACCGATAATACATTTCCACGCCGACTGAAATTTCCCACATTTTGGGATATTCAAAAGATCGCTTAATATGGGACTTTCATTGGCCCCTTTATTGATGGAGCGTCTTCATTCTTCCAAGCTTGCAAGGATTCTGTAGCGAGATACAGTCCGCCCGATCATCTTTTCCCCCTGAGATGTCGGCCATATAATAGAACGAGCGTCAGCGGAGGATGGTTGTCTGCACCGCTGACGCCATCGCGCGTATTATCCTTCTATTGCGTTCGCACGGCTATTGCGAAAACTGCCTCTTCGCCTTCAGGGGGACGTCCCAAGCCACCGCGATATAGACGACGTTGGGTGGGCCTGGCCTCCTGAGCCGGACCGCGACCCGGCGAACCGTACCGGAGTTCGGTGGTGGATCGAGGTTCACAGCGACTTCGATATTGCCGTTACCC
>CP070677.1:2355267-2360023 GCA_020352495.1 Candidatus Latescibacterota bacterium | reverse complement strand
CCCCTCCTCGTACATCCCCAATGCCAGGTCGTAGTATCGATTTTTACTCAGCGCAGAGCCGATGTTACGAAACGTGTTGACGGAATTCCCCGTGTGATCGAGAAGCTCCTGGAAAACCCGTTCTCCCCGTTCTCTTTGATCCGTCTGGATGAGAAGCGTCCCGAGCGCCGCGCCAGCCTTGACGTTTGTCGGATGCGCGCGAAGACACCTGCGATAAACCGCGATCGCGGAATCCGTCCGCCCCACGACAAGATACGAATCACCAAGCAGATTGAGCACTTGAGGGCTCGCCGGATGCTGCTCGTTGAGATTGACCAACACTTGTATCGCCTTCTCCGGATCCTCACGAAGCAGGGGGCGCACCACCCGGAGCGCCGCGGCGAGACTGCGTTTCCCCGTGGTCGGCGGTAATTGAGGGGTCTGGGTTCGTGCGGTCGCAACGGGCAACATCAGTGGCAAGATCCCGATGACAACGAATGTCCCTCTTTGAATCCATTGCATCATGTTACTCGCTTCGCCGAGCCGCCGGCGCCTCTTCGGCCAAAACCCGGAAGTAAAGCTTTATCAAGTCTTCGAACTCTCCGGGAGCTTTGAGTGTCATCGCGCGTCTAATCTCCTCTCTCAGCGTCTGCGATGTTGTCTCTTCAGACAGCGTCCCGGTCGCTCTCGAGAAGATGTCCTCGGCCGTAACGCTGAGACGTTTTTTCTCATAGTCCCTCGAATGAATCGAACGCTGCGCATCGAGAAGTCGGCTCAATATTCGTTCCTCTTTACGCAGGGTCTGCTCGTCGAGCACACCGCCCTCGAGATCTCGAATGACCTCTTCCATCTCGTCTACGATTTTGTCCATTCGCCCCAACACCCGTTTGTTGTCTTTGAGGTCTTTTTGAATCTGCTCGGCCATGTCCTTGAGCGACCGCTGCTCGCCCGCAAGCCGATCGACTTCGGCTTGCATCTCCTGCAAGAGCTTTTCCTGAGCGGCCCGCATCGCGAGTAGCTCCTGGGTTTGCTGTAGCATTCGTTGCTGCCCCTCGAGCAGGCCTTGAAGCAGTGGGGATCCCTGCGGCTGACCCCCGCAGCCGCCCTGAGAACAATTTTCGCACGCCTGCAACAAGTCCATTGTGATTTGATTCAGGGCCGTCGTTGCCTCCACGGAGCTATTGACCGACATGAACGGTTTGTTCTGTTCGAGGAACAGCATCGATTTCTCCATGTTCTCGAGGCAACCGCCCAGCGAGCGAATGAGGCTTTCGGGCACCACCAGAGAGCTTTGCGAGATCGCGTGTAGCTCATCGGCGATCTGGTGGATGGCGTTTGCGTATGTTTGTTGATCCTTCGCCAGTTCCCGGGCCGGGGTGTCCGGATCCGCACTGTTTTGGATCGCGATCTGTTCCCGCAAAATGTGTGTTAGCTTCTCCTGTTTGAACGAAAGATCGAGCGTGCTGTTGGCCAACCGTTGAAGATTCGCGGCAACCCTGCGGCCCGACGCAGCTTGCATGTCCGCCTGCATCCCGGCCATCTTGCCAAAGAGTCCGATGAGGTCATCCATCGCCTGTTCTTGATCCGACATCGCTTGACTCTTCCGGCCTTCGCGGAGCTTCTTCGAGGCGTTTCGCATTTTTTTCGACGTTTGGCTCATCGAGAACTCGTCGGCGGTTTGTTTGGCCTTTTCCCCAAACTCCGGATCTTCGAGCGACTCGCTGAATTCGTTGAGCTGTTTTTCGAGTTCAGAGGTCTCTTCCGCAAGCGCCTCTTGGTCCACGGAGAGTTCGTTCATCTTATCTTGGTCTTCGGTTTCGCCGGTCATTTCGTGGAGATTCTCCTGCGCCTCCATCAGGTCGCGCGTCTTCCGGATGATCTCCTCCATCTGTTGTTCACGCTGTATCTCCCGCAAAAGGTTCTCAGTCCGCTCGAGACTTCTCAGCAGGTCCTCAGCACTGAGATTAAGGTTTTCCAGGGCTTGTTGAACCTGATCGGCGTCGAGCTTCTCCATCGCTTTCCGCATTTCCTCGATATACTTGTTCAACGCCTCATTGTTGATCTCCTCTACGAGCCGGTGTATTTCTTCGAGCTTCTCTCCGATCTGCTGTGATGTCATTTGATTGTCGGAAAGGGATTCGAGTGTCTCTTCGAGGGATTTGTTGATTTCTTCCAGCTTGTCTTGGATCAGCTCTTGTGAGGCGACGGCCTTGTCGATTTCTTTTTTCTGGCTCCAGTCCAGCTGATCGGTTTTTTTCATTTCGCGCGATAGCTTGTCCACCCGCTCTTTGAGTTCTCTCCCCTCTTTTAGCGCTTCATCGAACAGATCCGTTTGTTTGGCGCTTTCCTCTTCCACCCGTTCGTACAGTTCCGCCATCGTTGGTACGGAAAT
Organism: Candidatus Latescibacterota bacterium; assembly: GCA_020352495.1. Lineage (GTDB taxonomy): Bacteria > Krumholzibacteriota > Krumholzibacteriia > WVZY01 > WVZY01. The sequence goes on along the minus strand of CP070677.1, from coordinate 2,357,652 downwards.
CTGGTAGACGCGGCTCTTGGTGACACCCGGCCCCGTGACTATGTTGTTATCCTCGACCTGCAAGAAGTACTCGACATAATCACCGGGGAACAAAGTGAGGTTCTCCAGACTCCACACGAAAGCCTTCATGATCTCCCGCTTCCCGGCGTCGTCACCCAATGGGATCGTGGCTCCTTGATATTTCTCGTCCCCCCCTCTGCGGAAAAACACGGCGGCCTTCTGCACGCCGTAATCGTCGGCCGCTACGAACCCAACATTGACACGGAGATTTCGGGGAAGCGTCGCGTCGTTTCCCGGCTCGAGCACATCAAGAACCGGTGGCCGATCTTCGAATACCTCCACGGTGTACACGAGGGGATCGTCGGTCTCGTGTCCGAGACTGTCCCGAAGAAGAACGCTGTAGGTGCCGTCCTGGAGTGCGCGAAAGTCGAACCCAAAGGTGCGGTCCGAGATATCGATCGGTTGTTTCTCGTCCTCGTCAAATTGGACCCACGCGGCATCGAGACCGTTGTTCGAGGTGCCGCTTACGGCGACGTGTGTCCCTTCGAGAACGTGAACATTCCCGCCGCTGTCGACGAGAGTGTCGGCCGGTTCCCCCGTGTACGGCGGCGGTGTCAACGCCATACGGAGCGTGGTCACCACCGGTTTATGCACGACGGTAATCGTGAACTTGGGTGATTGCCGACCGCCACGCTCGAAAAAATACGTGACCGAACCCCTTATGTCTCTGAACGTGTAGACGTGTTCCGCGGAGATCGCTTCACGGCCGCCGGGGATTTCTCTTGCCTCCGTGGATTCGGTTTTCCAAAACTCTTTGGAGAGGTTGTAAGAAAGGGTGACCGGTTCCTCCGAACCGCCAAAGTCCCGGGCGGTGACTTCCACATCCGACCCGGAGAGGACCGTAACATCGCCGGGGGAGCAGTAGAGATTGGCCTCGTGTGTGACGGCCGAAGCTTCACGGGGTACGACGATTCGTTTGCCCGCATCGAGCAGAGTATCCGGAGTGGCGAGCGTGAGCACCGCAAGAACACATACCGCCCCGTACGCCAGGGGGACGAATACGAGGTGCTTTCGGCTCAGAAACAGAAACCTAACCTCGAGCCCTTTTACCGACCGCACTGCTTGTCGAACGACCTCGCGTATCAATTCGGGGGAGTAGAGTTTCGATGCCCGTTCGTTTTGGGAAAATTCATATCCCGCCGCAACGAGGTCCTGAAAATCCTTTCGGTTCTCCAGCTCGAAGGTGAGTCGTCTGAGACTGGGGGTTCTCGCGATTGGGTACACCACAAAAGTTGCGAACAAGATACCAAGCACCAAAAGGGTGATTCGGCTGACCGCGACCGTGTGCGAAAGAGGTGGTGCATCTGTCACTGCGGTCCACAAAATAACGAGCACGAACACCCATGCGGCGAGGGCTACAAAGGTCAACACACCCGAAGACGCCCGAAGGGCGAGCGTTTTTGCCAGGATCTTGCGAAGCTCGCGTTTGAGCTCGATTTCGAAAACGTTGGGGGTCTTGGCGTCTTTTTCCATCATCGGTTACGCTACATCACGGGAGCGCGTTTTGAGTAATAGCGTACATTAATATGTTTACAGCCATACGGATGGCCAGTTCCCGCTTCTCCGGCGAATCATTGTGAACCCGCGGATCCTCGAGACCGTCACCAATATCCGATTCATATGTGTAGAAAAGAACGAGCCGCCCCTCGAGCGTGATCCCAAAACCCTGTGGCGACTTACCGTCGTGCTCGTGAATCTTTGGCAAACCGGGCAGATCGTAGAAAACATGGTAGATCGGGTGCGAGTTGGGCAGCTCTTCGAGGTTTTTTTCCGGAAAAAGCTGCCGGGCGAACTCGCGAAACGACTCGTCCAACCCATAGTTGTCGTCGGCATAGAGAAACCCGCCGGCCTCGAGGTATCTCCGCAGGGTCTCGATCTCTTCGGGGGTCAACCGGATGGTTCCGTGACCGGTGAGATACAGAAAAGGAAACGCCCGGAGATTCTCATCCGTGACGCTGACGATCTTCTCCTCGGGGTAGGTCTTGATGCCGGTGCGCTTCTCGAACTCCCTGAGCCAGTTGGGGATAGACGAAGGATCCGAGTACCAATCCCCACCGCCGCCGTATTTGAGCCTGGCGATGCGAATCCCGTATTCCTCCGCAGGGTCGCTGCCGATCGCGGTCTCGGTGGGGCCGGGCCAGAGGACGGCCAACACGACCAGGGCGGCGACTCCCGGCCGGAGACGGTTGAGGCCAAAAAAGCGCGTCGAACCACGCGACGCGGTCTGGGTCGGTCGATTGTTGCTCACGTCTTGCCTTTTTGTTTGATGCGTACGGGCTATTCTAAAGTATAGAAAAAACGGGCCTTGGGCGCAATTGGGGTCTG
>CP070677.1:2341688-2355167 GCA_020352495.1 Candidatus Latescibacterota bacterium | reverse complement strand
GGATCATGCGATCATGCTGGATCACGGTGAACTAATCGTAGTCCGAAAATTCAAGGAGTTGTTAAAGCTCGACCGTGATTCCAACCTCATCTGGCGACGAAACGGCCCCGTCCACCATGACGTCGCATTGGCCGAGGACGGCACCCTCTACGTCGTGGGAAAACTCAGACGTGAGTACCGCGGATTGCGCGTCAGGTTTTCGACGATCATGCACCTGACCAATCAGGGGACATTGATCGATATGTTCTCAACGTACGACAGACTCGACGACATCAAGCGGGCCTTTGACCAGAAATCATTCCTCGACACACAGCTCGATAGACCGGCCGTTTCCAAACTCCTCGACGATCTGAGTGATGCCCTGAGGTCGCTCATGGGAAAAAAGAAACGTGAAGAAAAGAAAAGGGAAATCTTCGCTTACTTCCACGCAAACACGGTGACGCCGATTCAAGACACGGAACTTGGACGGCGGGATGGAAGATTCGCCCGCAGAAATCTTTTGACCTGCTTTAGGAACATCAACCAGATTGCCGTATTGGACAAAGACAATTGGGAGATACTCTGGGTGTGGGGCGAGAACGTACTGGAGGAACCCCATCACCCGACGATGACGGATGACGGCACCATACTCGTGTTCGACAACGGCGTTCGTCGGGAATACTCGACGGTCATCGAATTGGATCCGGTCACCAAAGAGATCGTCTGGGAATACTCGAGTGATCCACGAGAAGACTTTTTCTCACCGACGAAGGGTTCAGCCCAGAGGCTGCCCAATGGAAACACGTTGATATGTGACGGCGATTCCGGCAGGACGTTTGAAGTCACGCGAGACGGCGAGATCGTCTGGGAGTGGTTCAACCCACGGATGAAGGATGGCCGCCGTGAAAGGGTCTACCGGATGATGCGTCTCTCCCCGCAAAGGGTCGCAGAGGCACTGGCGCGACCTGAACTCTCTTCACCCCAGTAACGGCACCTCACACACCCGTCAACACTCCAGACCCCCGCAACAGCTAGGGTAAGGCGAATTGTGACTGGTCTTCTTGGCTTTGACCGGCCACTAATCGTCCTTGTACTTACCCTTGATGCGTCCCCAGTTCGTGCGTTGCACATCGACCGGTTGGCTGAATCGCACTTGCAGGATACCCCTGATTTCGATCCCTTGAGCGGTAGAATGGCTCCGAACTAACACGACGAGTCCGTGCTCAAGCGTATTGTCTGGAATATCAAAGATCAGTGGTTGTTCACCCGGGTTCATAGTCACCGGCAAGTTCGAGCTTGGATCGATCCAAGGCAGTGATTCCACCAAGGGGTCACCCCATACCAGCTGTGATGGTGGCACCGTGTCCTGGACCGACACCCATTGGAATTGTTCGAGCGTCATCGGCCCCCCGGATGAACCGCCGGCATTGAATACCTCCAGTACGAGACCCAGGATAGGATCATTGCTTACCTGAAACCCGGGGGCGGAACCCCTCGGACAGGGCGGAACGGTGTCACACGCAGTGGCCGCAGTACTTCCCGCAGGCTTATCGACAGCATGCGCTACGGGGCTTTCGTTCAAGAACACTGCATTGCTCATCAAAACGTCTGTGTATCCACCCCAAAAATCCCCCATGATCAGAACTGACTCATGGAGCGGAACCGGCGGATCAAACTGAAATGTTACGCAAAACCGACTCCCACCGATGGGCTCGACGACGACAGGTGGAACGGCATTTGAGGGAAGCATCCAAGACACGCCATCTGGAAATATTCCAACTTCGGGCACGGCAAGTATCGTCATTTGAAGCGCTGCGGCGTCGTCCACACATTCGTTCAGACATTCGACACTGACATAAGTCACATCCATGTCAGGTATACTCGCGTCGGGACATCCCGACATGGTAATCGCCAAAAATGAGAAAATTACCACGGTGAAGGCTAATCTCAAGACACGAAGCATGCCCAGCCTCCTTTCATTAGTCCGACCCAAACCCGGTCCACCGGCCGCGCAATATTTGAAATCATGGTGGGTTTTTAGACTCTACGCTCCCAATTCGTCTCTTACCCACTCTGATAGATGGACCGCCATCGCCTCGAGAAGAGCTTCTCCGGTGTTTTCGTCTGCACCCGTGGGATCTCCCAATATCCCGTTTTCCGTGACCGATTGAATCCCTTCCCTGAGTATTTTCGATATCAACCCCTTCGAAGATCCGATAAATCCAGGCTCGAAGTTTTCTTTCCGTACCAGCTCAGGTTTGAGACAAAGAACTTCGCTCGTTTCACCAAGACACGCGTGCCCCGCTGCTTTTTGTGGATCCAACCCAAGCTTCGTGACCTGTTCTTTCCATACGTCCATGAAACCTCTCAGGTCTCCGTAATGGATGATCTGCAATTGAGGAAACTCTCGCACAAGAGTAGGGGCAAATGTTTCCAACGGGGCAAAATTTCCCCCGTGGCTCGAGGCGAGCAAAATCTTTTTGAAGCCATGCTTGGCAAAAGAGCGGCAGTAATCACGCAGTATTTCTAACAGAACCTCTGGGCGAAGCGAGATCGTTCCGGGCATGCTCATGTGATGATCCGAGCATCCCGGCCTGATAGTGGGTGCGGCCAACGCTTTACCCAATTTGCGTGCGATACGTATGGCAAGCTCGTCGGCAACGAGAGTGTCTGTGCTGATTGGCAGGTGGGGTCCATGTTGTTCGATCGACCCCACCATAACGACGACGGTATCAAAACCTTTTTCCAAAGCAGAAGAAATCTCGCGCCATGTCATATCCTGTAGCGCTATCCTACTCTGAGCATCTGTCTTTTTTTGGCTCACCATTTTCGATTCTCCCGTTGTCAACAAATCCGCAAATCCTTCCAACATGTCCGCTGCATGAATTAGTCAACCTTCGCCCTGTTGCGAATTGACCTGAACTCCCGCACTGCCACAGCGGCTGTCCCAAAGACAAACATCCCAAACACGATAAGCATCGGGCCAAATGGATAGACGACCGCCGCGCCTACGACACATCCAACCAGAGGCCACACACAGGCCCGCAGTACCCCGTTGTCTGATTGCTTTGCCAGACGTTCCGCGAGCAACGTACCGACCCCGTATCCCATCGCGGTAATCAAAGGCGCTAAGACCATCAACACGACCTCGGAAGGAGATTCTTGCGACCGAAACTTCGGTATGGCCACGGCCAGCCATAGCGTGTAAAAAGCTCCACCACCCATGACCGACAAAATTATTCTCAGCGCAAGATTTCCCACTTGTCTGTCAACGTCGCCTGTTCAATGTCTGTGAGATCTAGGTACCAGCTGCGATAGACCTCTCCGTCATATTCGTTGAAAACGTCGTCGAATCCATTTAAATATCGGTCGTACTCATGTTGATCGTGGATATCGATCTGCGCCACAAAATAGCCGCTCATGTCATCCCCTCTATAACAGCCGAACGCGTCGCACATCTACTGTATGTCAGCTGCCGGTTCCTTGAACAAAGAAGCACTAAAACGAGTGCAGTTACTGCCCGCCAATAACCACGTTCCATGGACGAACTAGCCATTCGGTGATAAGCCCGTTTTTGACGTAGGGGTCATGTTTGGCGAAATTCTCCGCGACAACTGCCCCCTCTCCTTTGAAGACAAGCACCGCTTTGTCCGCGGGCTCGTCAAGTGCGCCTGCCATTACTAGAGCCCCACGCTCGTGAGCCGCGTTCGCGTAATCAAGGTGCTCCTTACGAAATGGAGCACGTTTTTCAACAAAATTCTCAACCGTTTCATAAAACAATATGTAGTACATGACCTCTCCTCCACGCCTTCTGACACAAGAGGCGTTGGGCTCTTTTTCGCCTTGTGACGCCCGCCAGGGCGCGCATCAACCTTAGCGCATCAGCTTCCTACACTATTCGGCTTGGTCTTCTTTTCGTTCCGCGTTCACAATCTCCCGTATCGCCGCAAGTATGATCTCCGGTGCATCGAGATGCACATGGTGGCTCGCGTCTCGGGCGAGTACGAATTTACCTCTATCGGATAGCGAGGCCAGTCGCTGGTTCGATTTTATCCAGAATGCCTGAAACGTAGCGGCTGAGTCCTCGAAGGCAGGATTGGCTCTGGTGGAACCGATGACAATAAACGGTATATCGCCTATGTCACTTACTCTGCCCAATTGCTGTGCGCTTTTCGAAAACATCATCTCATGCTCGGAGGCGAGCGTCTCAAAAAAAGCTGCCTGAGTTGTGTCGCCGCTTTGTCGACGTTCCGCGGCAAGTTGTCTGAACGATTGTGTCTGGTTCTCCGCCATACGCCCTAGATTTGGAAACCGCTTACCTGTTACGAAATCGATCGGTGGCGGATCCACGACCACAATCCCCGCCACGAGTTCCGGGTGTTCCGCCGCAAACACAATGGAATGGATCCCACCCAACGAGTGTCCCACCAATACAAAGCGCCGTCCCAGGTCTCCGTTCTTCGTTAGAGAAACCATCTCCCCAGCTACTCTCCGTGCGGTCCGGGGGAAGGGCCCACGTTCGCTCTCACCATACCCAGCCCTGTCGTAAACACACACCCGGGTCTCGCCTGAGAGTTCACTGACCACGTTATCCCATGTGCGGTAGGTCTCACCAATACCAGTATCGAGCAATACAACCGGTGATCCCTCACCCCGACAACGAAGATGCAGTCTGTAGCCCCCTACATCCACCAGCCGGTCCACCCAATCACGGGTCCCTGCCTCTCGTTGACTCCCCGCGCAAACCGCCGGTGTCAAGCACACACCACAGACTCCCACGAGAAGCGTCATTTTCAGCAGAAAACACTTCCTAATTGTCATTGTCGAATCCCTACGATAGAACGGATCGGCACGCGGGTCGGTTGTCGCGTGTCGGTAGCGTGCGAAAACACAGGATCAGTCGGACGTGGTCACCCACTCCAACGCTTCTGCATAATCTCGAAAGACCTGTACGTCACTCGATGTCCTCCCTCCCAACAAGATCTCATACATCCTCGAGAGACCAAAAGCCAAGTCTTGCAATACAACCAGTGCCGCTCGGCTCTTGCCGCCCGTTCCCCATTGAGTGGAAACAAACTCGGCCAGCCTCTCTACCGCCGGTGAAGAGAAAGACGACACGTCTGCATCCCTCAAATCCCACAACGCGTTCATATTTGGCTGGGCATCGGGCATCGAATATATCTCAGTGAGCGCCGTCAATAATGAATCTACCGTCACGCTGCCGGTGACTTTGTGCTTTCGAAGATTAGCTTTCTTGCTATTTCAGTTTTTATGTTCACAGTCGGTCACCCACGATCTCAATTTTCCTCGGCCTTTCCCCCATACCTCGACTTGATCGATCCCCATGTGGATTTCTCTGCGGCTACTTCGCAGTTGACGGGGAATGCTCCTATTAGCCCACAATCGTAACCGTTTGGATGGTTGCCTGGAGCACATGGGGAATCACTTTGCAGAAAGAAATTCTTCGCACCCGCCCCGCAAAACTGAGGACCTTCACCCACGAGTGTGATCCAGAAGTTGGTGGAGTCCACCGAACAAGTATCTCGGACTTGATTCGCGTCGATTATACACTCGTCTAGGCAATTGCATCTAACAGTGATATCAGCGTCATTACAATCGGGTTGACGCGAGATTGCGGTACTGGTCCATAAAATTATGTTGTTTTGGATCACTACGTCGGATGCGTAATCAGAGGATGCGAAAACTCCCGTACCACACTCGACTAGATTGCCGGACATAATCGTGTTGTTCTCTACTGTGACGTTGGCTGCGAGTACCTGCACAGCACTATAGTTCATGTAGAAGACATTTCTCCGTACGATTCTGGGCTCCAATGAGGAGCCATCGATCCGGAGTGCCCCTCCGTAGAGGCTATATTCAAATCGGTTGTCCTCTATGATTGCCCCCGAAGAGCAAATGGCCCCGAGTCTCGCAGGTCCAACGCCACTCCAGTCGGGTGTCACATAGATTTCAAACCCACGGAAAACCGCCGCTTGTGTACTCTCGATAAACAACGCGTGATCGTTTTTCGTGTAGTCTATTATCGTCTCAAAGGGGTAACCTCCAGCGAGCATCACGATGTCCTCATAGAGATGCACATTGACTGTCTTTAACTCGCCCTTGATGAGCACCTCACTCGAGTCGGTGTACCTACCGGGCGCCACCAACACCGTATCGCCAACAGCGGCGCTATCCACCCCAGCCTGAATAGTAGGCGCGTCTCCCGATCCGTCGGCCTTGATGTACCAGGTCTTAGCTTGGGCGTGGTTCGATGCAATTGCGGAGAGAACGAAAAGGAGTGCTAGGCTCGAGCTGAAAAACCCTCCCCGCCTGGAGAACGAACCCAGTGTGGTACGAGGGAACGGCACTGGCTCTCCTCATCTCGTCAGGGTTTATGTTCTTAGTATACCAGGAAACGGACTCTTTCGGGGTGTGTTTGTCTGGATTCACGGGAGCCCGTTGGGAACCTGTTCGGATTGACCACAACGTGTCTTCTGAGGTCTCAGATGTTCTACGAGTCCCGCGATCGACCTCTCGCCCGTCGGCTCAGATCGCCCCCTTAAAGCTCGAGTTGCTTGATTAGTTTGGCTCTACTGGGGTTGGATCGAACGATCTGCTCTTTCTGGTGTTTTTTTAACCTCTTGATCCGCCATTCCGCCTTTAGGGCGAGGCTCCTGCTTCCGATACGTTTCTTGAACACTAGCCGCAAGGGTGTTCTGCCACGCAAATATCTTGCGCATCTGCCGCCGTTCGCTTGATGTTCGGCAAATCTACGCGAAACGTCGGTGGCAATCCCTGTATACAGGTTGCCATTTCGCGTCCTTACTAGATAGAGATGCCATGCGGGCATTGGAATACTCTCTACCTTGTCCATCGACTTCCGTGTGTCGGCCGCGTGCGATCATTCGGCGACGGTTTAAACACTATCACTCTTTGAACACATCCTCGATCACGTCGAGCGCGAACCGCGACGAGACTACGGCGGGCCCACCTCCCATTTCCATCCCGACCTCAATGGCTTCCAAGATTTCCTCTTTTGTGGCACCCGATCCAACGGCCTGTTCGATATGCCATTGCATACAGGATTCACAATCGATCGTCACCGAGACCCCTACAGCTATGAGTTCTTTCGACTTCTTCGACAGGGCCCCATCCGAATAGGCTGCTTTCTCCATCTCGAGAAAAGCACGGTACACCTTCGAATCCATCTTCGTCAGCTTTGCATGAGCTTCTTTTCTCTTGCGAGTAATTTGTCTCAATTTGTCCATGAGCCGTCCTCTTCTAAAGGAATGTCGTTGCCCACCAAACGTCTTGAACATCAGTTCCGCCGACCTTGGAAGGACTCCTTCATCGGCAAGCCGTTCCTGGAATTAGGAACAATATAGGCCGGGTACCCCTTGATCTAGTAGTCCGCCTCCGTGATCGTACCACATCCTGTGCTAGTCCAAACACAATTGTGACCGGCACCGTACTCCTAGCACCCCGCTCTCGCAAGCGTCACACGTCCTTGACAGAAGGACCAGATTTCAGGTTGCTCGGGAGAATTTCCCATGCTATGATCTAGATAGTTAACCTTTTTCTTTTCAGTTACCAAAGGTTATGCTCATGTGTCGGCATCCCACGACGCAGGGCGTTTTTGCTGTTTGTCTTGCCACTGTAGTTCTCTTCCATCTCGCGTTAACGCTTGCGTCACCCAAAGCGAACGCCATTCCCCCAGGACCCGAATCGCGCGATCGAGAGGTTGGCTCTTCAACGATCACCAGCTATCCCCCACCGGTTTTCCCCGAATGGTTTGGCAAAGGGCTCCGGCCCCTTCAGGCCATGGCGGGTGAGGGGCGTGTGGTCGCCCTTCTCATCGATTTTCCCGACCGGCCGGCCAATAGGGTGGCGCGACCGGGCTCTTTCTTTAACGATCTTCTTTTTAGTCAGGGCACGCATCCCACGGGGAGCTTTCGTGACTTTTATCTCGAGCAGTCCTACGGGATCTTTGATGTAACCGGAGAGGCATATGGTTGGCTCCGGACAGCGGAAGACTACGCGACCACGTATGATGACGGTAACTATGGGTTTGCGGGCGGAGCCCGCGGGGTTTTCGTGTCCGCTGTGCTCTTGGCTGATCCGACCGTCGATTTCGGAACCTTCGACTCCGATAGCCCCGATGGGATCCCGAATTCCGGGGATGACGACGGCTACGTGGATGCCTGCTTGATCTATGTTTCCGGATTGGGAGGGCACGACACCTACAACCCTTCGGACATTTGGCCTCATGCTACAGGCATCGACCCACCCATTGAAACCAACGACCCCCGTGCCGGCGGGGGCTACATTCTCGTCGAGGGCTATTCCATGCAGCCCGAAATCAATCTGAACGCAGCCGGGACCGATACCTTGGACTCATGTCTTGGTGTCGTGACCCACGAGTACGGGCACCAACTGGGGCTCCCGGACCTCTACGACGGCGCGCATGAAACATGGGGCATCGGATACTGGGGGCTTATGGGATATGGGTCTCTTGGCGCCCTGAGGACGGGTCCCTACCACTTGTCGGCATGGAGCAAGGTGGCACTCGGGTGGGTCACCCCCACAGTGGTTGAGGAGAACCTGTTGGACTTGACGATCCCACCGGTCGAAACCGATCCGGTCATCTACAAAGTCTGGCGCGATGGAATTCCGGGAGACGAATATTTTCTTCTCGAAAACCGTCAACCCCTCGGCTTTGACACGTTTCTTCCCGGTCATGGGCTATTGATCTGGCATGTCGACGAGACAATGTTCCCCACACACGGCTCCCCGCCGGGCGAAAAGACACCGACCGAGGGCTGGTTTCGCGTTGCACTCGAGCAGGCGGACGGGCTAAACCACCTGGCCACATGGTTCGAACGTCCGGATAAGAGAGCGTACTATTACGAGATGGGAGATGGGGCGGACCCGTACCCAGGGGACTCGCTAAACACCAGCTTCGATGACTATTCCAATCCCTCGAGCAAGGACAACAGCGGTGTGAAAACCGAGGTGAGCATCGTCGACATCACCGTGGAAGGCAACGACATCCATTTGAGTATCGTGATCGATTCCTCGACCGTCGCGGTTTATTTCAACGAGTTCCGCGCACACCTCATAGAAGCCGGTGTTGAACTCACGTGGGACGTTTTTTCCGATGAACCCATAGCCGGCTTCAGACTCCACCGCCGTGAAGCGGGGAGCGATCGGGAGACATCGATCCCTGGATACGGCTTGATTCCGCGGGAGGAAAGACGCTATATCGACAGCGACGTGCGGCCGGGCAAAAGCTACCGCTACGCGCTTGGCGCGGTAAGCCCCGACGGGTCGGAGCTGAGGTCGCACTCGGTCGAAGTATCGTTGAAACCCCTCGCCTTCGTGCTCCATCAAAACTATCCGAATCCATTCAACCCAAAGACCACGATCTCATTTTCCCTGCCCAAAGAAACCTGGGTCAATCTGTCCGTTTTTGACGTGGAGGGCAGGTTGGTCAGGACCCTCGAGAACAAAACACTGTCTGGAGGATTCAAAGAAGTTGAATGGGACGGGAAGGATTGGAGAGGAAATCCTGTCAGCTCAGGCGTGTATTTGTATCGCTTGATGGCAGGGAAACGCGTAATTGCCAAAAAGATGGTGCTTCTCAGATAGTCAAACGCTCCCTCGCTACCGGTTCGACGGATTCCAAACAAAAACTCACGGGGTGTTTACGGTTCTGATGTGCGGATTGGGAATGAGGCTGGTTCTTTGGCAGGGTGACACAAGGGAATCCTGAAAATTCCCGGGAGGGCGTTCATGAGAATTAAGATATTATGCCGGGTCACGGCCATCGTTTTGAGTTGTGCGCTGTATGCGTCACCGGCCACCGCCAAAACTTGGCATGTTCCCGGAGATGCTGCCACGATACAAGGCGGAATCAATCTGGCCTCCGCCAACGACACCGTGCTCGTGGCCTGTGGCGTCTACTATGAGCACGACATTCGGATGAAATCCGGAGTGTGCCTGCGGAGCGAAACGGGTAGCGCGAGCTGTGTGACGATCGACGCACAACAACAAGACAGGGTGATTTACTGTCGGTTTGTGGCGAGCACGGCTCGCATCGAAGGGTTTACGATCACCGGGGGTTATGCTAAAAGGGCCATCCCCGTGGAGGAAGGCAACGGCGGCGGATTGTACTGCTTGGACAACTCTTCCCCGACGGTTGAGAATTGTATCATCACGGGTGACTCGGCCGACTGGGACGGCGGCGGTGTGTACTGTGGTGTCAATTCCTCAGCCACATTCATCAATTGCACGATCACAGGCAACTCGGCCTCCAACGGCGGTTCTGGGATGCGCATCGTGGATAACTCCGATGCGACGATGACCGATTGCACGGTCTCTGACAACTTCGGCACCGGGATCTGGATCGGTGCTGCCTCCTCCCCCACAATTACAAACTGCACGTTTTCTGGCAACTCCAAGAGGGGGATTTACTGCAGTTCTAACAGTGGCCCCACCACGCTCACCGACTGTAATTTTTCCTCCAACACCGCCCTACGAGGTGCCGGAATGAATCTGTGGAAATCCACTGCCACGCTTATAAACTGCACGTTCTTCAACAACGCTGCCTCTTCCTACGGGGGCGGGCTATACCTTATCGACGCCTCGGTTGCTCTTATCAATTGCTCTCTTCGCGAAAACTCGGCTCGCGAGGGCGGCGGGATATACTTGAAGGACTCATCGCAAGGCGCTTCGTATTTGACCGCCGATACGACCGAATTCTTTGACAATACCGCCAATGAGGGTGCACATGGTTTTGTCGGAAGTGGGAGTGAGGCTGTCCTCACCTGCAGCGTTTCTGACCTCAGCGGATTTGCCAGTGAGGGGATTATAATTCTGAATTACGATGGGTGTTTCTCGCCAACAAAACCAATCACGTGGGGACGGTTGAAGGCGATGTTTGCTGATTAGTCGCAGTCCGTTCAGCAGGGAACACTCTCGGTGATCGCGCAACCATCCTTGACGTCTAGGTGTAAACATACGAGACCTCTTTGGACACTTCGCGGTGAATTGAAGGTTCAGCAAGGAGGTCCTTTTCATGGACAGAGAAGTCAAGGAGGCCATGGCAGTCAGGCGAAAATTGTTGGTATTGGAGATGGCCCGAGTAACCGGGAATGTTGTCAATACCTGCCGTGAATTTGAAGTGCCTCGGTCGACGTTCTATAACTGGAAGAAGGCTTACGAACGGGAGGGTAAGGCGGGGCTGGTTCGAAAGAAACCCATTGCCTACCACCACCCACGACGGATCTCACCAGAAGCCATGGAGAAGATACTATGAAGATCATAACGATTTGCCAGATCATCGCCATCCTTCTCAGTTGCGCACTTTTTGCTGCACCTGCCGCCGCCAAGACTTGGCACGTGCCCGGAGATGCTGCGACGATTAAAGGTGGGATTAATCTGGCTTCCACCGGCGACACCGTGCTTGTGGCCTGTGGAACCTACTACGAGCACGACATTCGGATGAAATCTGGAGTGTGCCTGCGGAGCGAGACGGGTAACGCGAGCTGTGTGACGATCGACGCACAACAACAGGATCGGGTGATTTACTGTCGGTTTGTGACAAACACGGCTCGCATCGAAGGGTTTACGATCACCGGTGGGGTTGCTTCTGAGGGCGGTGGATTATGGTGTCTGGACAACTCCTCCCCATTGGTCAAAAACTGTGTCATCACTGGCGACTCGGCCTCCGATTATGGGGGGGGCGTGCGTTGCGACGTGAATTCCTCACCCACATTTCTCGGCTGCACGATCTCAGGCAACTCTGCCGGCAACGGGGGCGGAATTTCGTGTCATGATAACTCCGATCCGACACTCACCGACTGCGTCCTCTCAGACAACGTCGGTGGCGGGCTGGAGTGTTACCACTTCTGCTCCCTCACACTTACCAACTGTGCTCTCTCCAACAATTGGGCTCCGGTTGGCGGCGGTATACACGTTTCGCGCAGATCCACCATTACGCTCGCCGGTTGCACCTTTTCGGGCAACACCGGGGACTGGAGAGGCGGTGGGATGTCTCTTGCTTTCGACGCGTCCGCCTCCCTCAGCAACTGCACGTTTACGAACAATTCTACCGGCGGCACGGGTGCCGGGATGTACATCGCTCCTACCACCTCTGCTACACTCAGTAACTGCTCGTTCGCCGGTAACTCGGGTAGGCGCGGTACCGGCATAGCCTTGGATGACGTTACCATCACGCTCACTAGCTGCTCTTTCACCGGCAACACGGCTGACTCCGACGGTACAATTCTCGCCTGTGGTGCTTCCCATTTGATCGCCGATGCTACGCAGTTCGAGAACAATTCCGCTGGTTCTGGTGCTGGGATATCTCTCCACAACAACGCCTCCGCCACGCTCACCAATTGCACCTTCGCCGACAACTCGGCTGAGAGTGGCGGTGGCGGGATGTTTGTCCGCGATGACGCCACTGCCACGCTCACTGACTGCTCCTTCGCCGACAATTCGGCTCAATTGTATGGGGGTGGGATAGCGTTGGAGGGCACCTCCGTTACGCTCAACGGCTGTTCTTTGACAGGCAATTATGCCTACGAAGGCGGTGGCATTTGCTTGTATTACACATCCCAGTTGGCCGCCGATACTACAGCATTCGAGAACAACACATGTCGACGCATGAACGCGGGAGCGCATGGCTATGTAACAAGCGGGAGCGAAGCTGTCCTCACCTGCTGCGTCCCGGACCTCAGCGGTTTCACCGGTGACGGGATAATTACCCTGAACAACGAAGGGTGTCTCACACCAACCGAGCCGACAACTTGGGGCCGGGTGAAGGCGATGTATGCTGAATAGTCGCAGTCCATTCAGCAGAGAACACTCTCGGTGATCACACAACCATCCTAGACGTCCAGGACCACAAAGCGGCGTTCAATACAACGCAAGTACTTTTTTCGGTTGTGTAACACCGCGTGCGCATTTTGAGCGGTTGGTGAGGTGGACTTTTCCCCACCGGCAGCATGCGGCCTTTCCTGAGACATGCCGGCAACCGGTTTATGTGCTGTGTCTTCCACGTTCTGTGCCACCCGTGAGTTAACGAATTCGAGACTCGACGGGGCTAGCACAAGAGGCTTCTTTGTGTTACACTTTAAAAAAGGGCTAACCCTTTCCTGTTCAGTTACCAGAGGTTATGCTCATGTGTCGGCATCCCACGACGCAGGGCGTTTTTGCTGTTTGTCTTGCCACTGTAGTTCTCTTACATCTCGCGTTAACGCTTGCGTCACCCAAAGCGAACGCCATTCCCCCAGGACCCGAATCGCGCGATCGAGAGGTTGGTTCTTCACCGATCACCAGCCATCCCCCACCCGTTTTCCCCGAATGGTTTGGCAAAGGGCTCCGGCCCCTTCAGGCCATCTCGGGTGAGGGGCGTGTGGTCGCCCTTCTCATCGATTTTCCCGACCGGCCGGCCAATAGGGTGGCGCGACCGGGCTCTTTCTTTAACGATCTTCT
>CP070677.1:2326936-2341588 GCA_020352495.1 Candidatus Latescibacterota bacterium | reverse complement strand
TGCGCAGGAGCGAGCGAGGATCACCCGCCGCTAGGCGGGAAGCCGAGCGAAGCGGGCGCAGGGTCGCGGAAGGCTCGTCCGTCGCCCGGTCAGTCCCTTTTTGAAGATTGACGGATCAGGTTCGCGTTTCAGGTTAAGGAAAGTCGAATCATTCACACGGGAGAGCCGGAATGAGAATAGTCCGTGAATTCAAAAAGTTTGCGCTGCGGGGCAGCCTGATCGATCTCGCCGTGGGATTCACGGTGGGTGCGGCGTTTACAACGATCGTCAAATCGCTTGTCGGCGACATCATCATGCCGCCGATCGGGCTGTTGATTGGCCGGGCGGACTTTGCCAATTTCTTTTTGCTTCTCAAGTCGGGATCAAAGGCAGCACCCTACGCCACGTTGGGAGACGCGCAATCCGTCGGCGCGGTGACGATCAATTACGGTGTGTTTCTGAACAATCTCATGGCGTTTTTGATCGTGGCGCTCACCATGTTTTTCGTCGTCCGCCTGATCAATCGGGTGGACACCAAGCTCGAAGAAGAGTTTGGAAAAGAAAAACCAAAGGCGGGAGACCCAACCGAGAAAAAGTGCCCGTACTGTCTCTCCACGATCGCGTTCAAAGCAACACGGTGTCCGGCGTGTACCTCGCAACTCAAGACGGTTGGGGAAGCAGGATCGGCATAACCCCTAGGGCGCACGGTTGAGGTCCGGGGACCTCTATTCTTCTTTTGTTTCCTCTTTGTCTTTGAACGCCCCGTTCCGCACCATCTCTTTTACATCATACGGTGCCGGATCGCCGCCGAGGTACTGGTGGAACCAATCGAGATGCGCATTGTAATAGAGCGGCATCGATTTGACCCAGTTTGGCCAGTGTCCGTCGTTTTTGAAAACGATCAGTCGCGCCGGGACACCCTTTTTCCGGAGCGCCGTGTAGAATTGAAGGCTTTCGGTGTAGGGTACGCGGTAGTCCTTTTCACCCGTTATCACAAGAGACGGTGTCTTGAAGTTGTCCGCAAAGTTGTGCGGCGAGAATTTCTCGTAATCCTCGGATTCCCACGGCGCACCACCGAGGTCGTAATGAGGAAACCAAAGCTCTTCGGTCGCTCCCCACTTGGACGTTAGGTTGTAGGCGCCCATCATCGCCACGAGACACTTGAATTTGTCGGTGTGGCCCGCGAACCACATCATCATGTACCCCCCGTATGACCACCCCATCGCGCCCATACGGTCCTCGTCGATCCAGGAAAGCGATGCCATATGATCGGCCACCGCGATCACGTCCTCGTAAACTTTCCCCGCCCAATCACGCGATATCGCGAGCGTAAACTCCTGACCATATCCCGACGAGCCGTGCGGGTTGGGAAAGGCAACCACATAACCGCACCCAGGATACACCTGCCAGTCACCGCGAAAGCTATCCCACCACATTCCCTGTGGGCCACCGTGGACGTTCAAGATCAGCGGGTACTTCTTTGATGGATCAAACCCGTGGGGTTTCACGACCCACGTATGGATCTTTTTTCCCGTGGGTGAGTCGATCCACATCGCTTCCACCGGTCGGATGTCGACTTCGTCTTCAACCGGTTTGTTGAAGGTCGTAAGACGCTTCGTCGATTTTCCGTTGGACTTGCACGCCCAGATCTCGGTCGGTTCGCCAATCGAACGTCTCGATACAACAAAACGTTTGCCATCGTGCGAAAGGTCAAACGCGTTGATCGTTCGGAAGTCGACAATCCTCTTTGTTTTTTTGGATTTGATGTTGAGCTTATAAATCGGATTGGTGCCCTGATAGTGGGCTGTGAAATAAATGTCTTTGGAGTTCGGCGCCCACTCGAAGTCGTCGACCCAGTTGTCGAAGTCATCGGTCAGAACGGTTTTCTCCCCGCTCTCGCGATCGTAAATCGCTAGACGGAAGAGATCCGCCTCGTAAGTGGGAACCTTTTGCATGATGTAGGCAATATAACGGCCGTTGGGAGAGTATTTCGGATGGGCGTCGTAAGCCTCGTTCTCATCAGTAATATTGACAAGCCCCCCCCCCGTGATCGGCACCAGCCAGAGATCCTTGTTCGTCGTTTCCCACTCGTTTGGGTCGGCGTTGGCAACGACGCAGAGCTCTTTCCCGTCGGGCGACACATCGAACCCCGCATGACCACCACCGGTCAGAAACGAAGGCGCATCCATGTTGCCCGGTGTCAGATCGAGGTACTCTTCGGTTTCCATATTATAGAGAAACGTATGAAATCGTTTCCCATCCTTCCAAAAGTTCCAATGGCGGTACAAAAGATCGTCGGCAAGATGCGCCTGAACCGGGCCGTCGGCCATATCGTCACTGATTTTTTTGTTGCACTCATCATCGGCGCCACATTCGGGGAATACATCGGTATAGAAAATGATGTGCTTGCCGTCGGGGAGCCAGCGGGGATCGCTCACTCCCATCGAGAAGTCGGTCACCTGTGTCGCCTCACCGCCGTTCACCGGCATCTTCCACACCTGTGAGCCGTTCTCGCGTGTCGATACAAAGAGCAGCCACCGGCCGTCGGGAGACCACCGGGGGTGATAGTCCGCCTTCTCATGACGTGTCATTTGCCGCAACCCGCTTCCGTCGGCGTTCATCAGGTAGATGTCGGAGTTGCTTTTACCGTCTTCGAGAAAATACTCGGTTGCCGTAAAGGCAATCCGTTTGCCGTCGCGTGAAAATTGCGGATCACCGACACCCTTTAACTTGTAAAGATCGGCAATGGTGAGCGCCCGCTTTTCAGCGTAGCTCGGGGCAACAAACAGAAACGCAAGCAGGCATACGACGAGTCGTGTCATCTTTGTCTCCTCGTGATTTGGTTAAAATGGAAAAGCCCGTGCCAAAAAATGGCGCACCGCGACGGAGCGGCAAACGAATCGTAGTCCGATCAGTATAATGCTTTGAGCTGGCCGCTGCTACGTTTTTGTTATCTTGTAATTGTGTTATGCTTGCCGGGGCGAAATACGCGTTATTGAGCCAAATCGAGGACCCGCGGTTTAAGATCGCACCGCACTCCTCTGGATTGATCGGGTACAAGGCAGGGGCTGCCTTATCACCAGAAGGCGAGCTGTGGGACGATTCGCCGAGACGTGACAATTGGTGGCCGCGTGTGGAGAGAATGCGGTACATTTTACTTTTTGTGTTTTGGGTTGCCTGGTGCGTCGTGCACAGTGCCATGATTTCGACAACAGTCGTGCGGTTTGTCAGCGGGCGGCTCGGACGTGCATCCCGTTTTTATCGGTTGTTTTTCAACTTCATCGCACTGGCCACACTGGTGCCGATCGTTCTCTACGGGCGGTCGCTTCAGAGCGCGTGGGCGTTCCGATGGAGCGGCGCTACGTTGGTGGTACCGGCGATCTTGCTCGCTATTGGCATGGCGCTTCTCGTTACCGGCGCGCGACACTACGATCTGCTGCGTTTTCTCGGGCTTCGCCAGCTGGGCGAATCCGCTTCGGGGATTGGACTTACGGAGACGGGACATCTCGACACGACGGGTGTGCTTGGCGTGTGCCGACACCCGTGGTACGCAGGTGCAATCGCGCTCCTTTGGGTGGGACATCTCGACGCAGCACGTCTGGTGACAAATCTGATCCTGACGAGTTATCTCGTCGCGGGTACGTTCTTGGAAGAGCGAAAACTCGTAGCAGAGCTTGGCGACGAGTATAGGGAGTATCAAAGACGTGTGCCGATGCTGTTGCCGATCGGGTTCTTGATGAAGAAATCCATAACGTGAATCTGACCCCAAAAACGCCGGCCGCGAAATCCATGTGTTGCCCGGGAAGGATCGGCCGACGCCACCGGTATAAACACACACTACGAAGGTGACATCTTTGATCGAGAAAGATACTCTAATAGAAGACTTCATCAAGGAGGTTCCCAAAGCGGTTAGCTACTTGATGAAAAAAAACATCAAGTGTCTGGCTTGCGGGGAACCCATCTGGGGAACGCTCGAACAGGCGGCCAGGGAGAAGGGGTTCTCGGACGAAGAGATCGATACCTTTGTAAAAGAACTCAACGACCTTGCTGAGACCGGTAGTTGAATTGCCGGCGCCGGGTGCTGACAAACAGTCGAGTGCTAACGGATCCAGCCAGTGAAGTGCCGGCGTCAGACGTCGGCCAACAAACGGGTGCAACGGGACACCGGCCGACAAACCAGTGCTACCGGAAGCCGGCCCTTAAACGACGATCACTCGTCTTCCAACGTAAAACCGACCTTTAAAGTCACTTGCCAGTAGTTGACCTTTCCCTCGTCGATGTGACCCCGCGTCTCCACGATCTGAAACCACCGCAAGTTGCGAAGCGTCTTTGATGCCTTGGATATGGCATTTTTAACTGCATCTTCGATGGTCGTCTGGGATGACCCGGTGAGTTCGATCGACTTGTACACATGATCTGTCATAAAGAACTCCTTTTTTTGATATGGGAATAATCGGTTTCTCTAAATCTCAAGGGCGGTGGTTACGCACCATGCTCGTCCACTTGTTTGACCATAATAGCGGCCAGGAAAAACATCCCCAACGAAAAAAGCGCGCCGACAAAGAACACACCTTCGAGATCCCACATACCAAAAACCCCCGCCATCACAATGGGCCCAAGTGTTTGACCGAGACGGAGCACCATACCGTTGATCGACATCATCGCGGCGCGTTGTTCCGTTCGCGCGAAACCGGCGAGGAGCGAAATGATATTGGTGATGTTGATCCCTGCGGCAACGCCAAAAATCGCCGAAGGGATGAGGAGCAACCACAAAGTGCGGACGTAAGGCACGAGCACGAGGGACACGGCGAACAAGAGATAGCCGGCGGTAAGAAGGGATTTCTCCGAGTATCTTCGTGCGAGCCGCCCCAATCGCGCGGTGGTTATTGCGGTCGTGACTGATGTGGCGGACATAATAAGCCCAATCTCGAGCGGCGAACCGCCGTAGGCGTTTTCGATGAGGAACGGGAAAAACGTGAGATAAGACCCATAAAGCACTATAAATGTCACCAAACCGCCAAGAAGAAGTCCTATAACAGGGAGCTTTCTCACGCTTCGCCAAACGTTGATAAAATAGATGCCGAGCCGTTGTTTGCTTTTTGGTTCCGGGGATTTCAGCCAAAAAAGAACAAGCAATCCCACAGGGATCGCGGTTATGGGTAAGGCAAAGGGGTAGTACCAGCCGAGCATCGCAAGGGCTCCTCCGGCCAACGGGTACGTGGCGGTCCCGATGCTCAGAACACTCGCGTTGTAACCCATCGCGGTCGTTCGTTCTTTACCCGAGTACAAATCCCCCATGATCGTGACGTTGAGCGCGGCGAGCGCCGCTGCTCCCGTGCCCTGAATAAACCTCAAACCCAGAAGCAAATTGAAATCACGGACAAAAGTGCAGGCGGTGCCGGCAACGGCAAAGAGAAAGAGCGAAGGAACAAGGATTTTCTTTCGTCCCACGCGGTCGGCGAGCACCCCGAGGACTGGTGTGAGAAAAACCCCCGGAAACGTGAAGTACGTGATCAAATACCCGATCTGTTTTGGTGTTACACCCAGCTCCTGGGCGATGAGAGGAAACGCCGGTGTAATACTTGCCACCCCCATGATCGCCATGAGCGTGACGGCAAAAATGATGTGAAGATTTGGGTCGAGGTGAAGTTTTTTGTTGAGTTCGTGTGAGTTCATGTCAAGTGCTGTGCTCGTTGCGGGCACGTTTTGCGAGCGTGTCCGTTTTGGGCGGTCGTTCGTTTGCCCTTATCGGGCCCACGTGCTTGGTCTTTTTGACAATTTTGGTCTTGGCCGTGCCCGGCTGATTGCTTATTTTCTCACAATCTGATAGACGACGGCTACATGTTTGATGCCACCTGCCCGAAACCACCTATATATAGAGGGCCGTCACGCAACAGGTTCCTGACGTTGACCGAAAGGAGTTATCCAATGAATAGAACAAAGGCGGTAGCATTGCTCGTTGGGCTCGCAATCAGCCTCACTGGCTGGGCGCCCCCTGCCAACGCCCACTGTGAAATCCCCTGCGGGATCTACACCGATGAAATGCGGATTGAGATGATCAAGGAGCATATCCAGACCATCGAGAAGTCGATGAAACAGATCGTCGAGCTCTCCGCGGCAAATCCGGTGAATTACAATCAGGTCGTTCGTTGGGTGAGCAACAAGGAAGAGCACGCCACCAAAATCCAGCATATCGTGACTCAGTATTTTATGACTCAGCGTGTGAAACCCGAGAGTTCCAAGGATCGAGGTGCGCACAAGGCGTATCTCACAAAGCTGACGTTTCTTCATGAGATGCTTTTCCAGGCGATGAGGGCCAAACAGTCCACCGACCTCAAGCATGTCGAAAAGCTGAGGGAGCTCACCGCAGGGTTCCACGAGGCCTACTTTGGCGTGGCCGAAAAGAAACACCTCGAGGAGCATCACGAATAACGGAACATCTTGTTTTTATTGAAGTTACCGCGTGAATCGGCTGACAATAATCCCCTGCTAGTTGCGGGGGATTTTTGTTATCATGCATCGAAATCGTTGTCGCAGACGAGCCGGAATCAACAACCGAGATGGCAGGAGCACTGCCGACATCGAACGATTTGCGTCGTTCTGCCTACCGGGGGTCGAAGCAAAAATGAACTTCACTCACAGATCTGCAGTCGTTGTGTTGGCGATCACCACTTTTGTTGTCGGGCTTGGATCGACTCCATACCGGAGTGAAGACAATCCGGGTACCCAAACGGGGAGCGTCATCTTTATTCATCCGGATGGGGCGAGCACGACCACCTGGGCGGCGCTTCGGCTCTTGGAAGTCGGCCCGGACGGTGACCTCAACTGGGACAGAATGCAGGAGATGGGTGTCTACCGGGGGCATCTCAAAAACTCACTCGTTTCGAGTTCGCATGGCGGTGCTACGACACACGCGTACGGCGCCAAAGCTTCCTTTGATAACTACGGTTCCAACCCATTGCTTCGCATCGAATCGCGTTCCGGGGAAAACTGCAGCATCATGATCGAAGCGAAAAAGACTGGGCTCTCGGTCGCGACGATCAACAGCGGTCAGATCGCCGAACCGGGCACCGGTGTGTTTCTCGCAAGCGCATATGCGCGGTCGGCGACCGATTTCATCAGCAAGCAGATCATTGAGAGCGGGGCGGAAATAGTCTTGGCGGGAGGCGAGGAACGTCTGCTCCCGGAGGGTGTTGTCGGCCGGCATGGCGTGGAGGGGGTTCGTAAGGACGGAGAAAACTACATCGAAAACGCCAAACAGTTGGGTTATACCATCGTCTACACACGCGACGAGTTGATGGCGCTTCCGAGTGGTACGGAAAAGGTCCTGGGTCTCTTCTCGGCGGGACATACGTTCAACCAAGCCACCGAAGAGACGTTGAGAGAAAAAGGTCTCCCGCCTTACAAAGAGACGGCACCGTCGGTGGCCGAAATGACCGAAGTCGCGCTTCGAATCCTGGCGCATAAGGGGAAGCAATTCCTGCTCGTCGTCGAGGAAGAAGGTACCGACAACTTTGCCAACAGCAACAACGCCAAGGGCACATTGGAAGCGGCTCGCCGGGCGGATGCCGCAATCGGTGTGGCGATGGATTTCATGGAAGAGCACCCAAACACACTGATTCTGACCGCTGCGGACAGCAACGCCGGTGGGATGAACATTGTCGGGTTTCGCAACCCCGAGCAGCTCGAGAGAGCGCTCCCGTCCACAGGCACAAATGGGGCGCCGCTCGACGGCCGAGATGGCACGGAGACGTTGCCGTTTATGGCTGCGCCGGATCGATTTGGTACTCAGATGGGTTTTGGCATAGCGTGGGGCGGTTTTGGTGATTATGGTGGCGGAGTCATCGCCCGGGCGCACGGGTTGAACGCGGAGAGGCTACCCAACAGCGTCGACAACACGGTCATCTATCGGATGATGTATCTCACTTTGTTTGGAAAATGGCTGGAGTAATTGAACTCGGTGCTGTTATAGATTGTCCGAGGGGCTGATCGCCTCGAGTAACAATGGCCACGCACGACGAATTCGCGTCCGATTACGACAAGAAAGCTTCGGAGTACAAATGGTTTGGCCCCGAGGTTCTACTCGGGTTGATGTATGAATTCATCGAGGCCGAGCAGACGCTTCTCGATATTGGTATCGGCACGGGGCTGAGTTCTTTGCCGTTTCAGAAGGCCGGGCTAACGATTTTTGGAATCGACAATTCGAGTCAAATGCTCGCCATCTGCCGGGCTAAAGAGTTCACCCATGAACTCATAGAGCACGACATTTGTAAGACTCCCCTCCCGTATCCCAAACACTCTTTTGATCATGTCATCTCAAACGGTGTGTTTCACCTGATTCGGGATCTGACCCCCCTGGTGGCGGATGTCGCAAGGTTGTTAAAGGACCTGGGGACCTTTGGTTTTTCTTACCAGGAGTGGACTTTCGATTTGACGGAAGGGTACAGGTCGGTTGACAAACGTGGTGTGTTTGAGACCACCGACAAGGAATCTGGCGTCAAGGTCTACCACCAGACCGAGGACTATGTGATGAACCTGCTTTTCGACAACGGGTTTACAGTCTGGAAAAAGCTCGAGTTCGTTGGAAACATTGATCCCAAAGACGGCAAAAAATACTATCTCAGAGCCGTTGTCGCGCAAAAGCGTGGCGAGCGGTCTGGAGACGAGGACATCATCAAACGGCTTCTCGGTTAGGGGAAGTCTCACCTCCTCGCTTTCTTCGTTTCATACTCGTCAGTGAATTCCAGCGTTGGCTTTCTTCGGTCTTCGTCCGTTAGTGAAAATCCCTGCTCCCGCGTTTCCGTGGTCTTCGCCGTGTTGTTGGATCCCAGAGTGACTCGGCTACCAGATGAGTCACCCCCGATTCCTTTTGCAGCTTCCCCGTGACACCCAGAAATGATGCCGTCTTTGCGATCACCATGTATTTCTTGAAAACGTTTCTCCAGATGATGACATTGACAAAACCGGTCTCGTCTTCGAGCGTCATGAACACGACCCCCTTTGCCGTCCCGGGGCGTTGACGGTTGATCACGATCCCCGCATAGCTCACGCGTTTGCCGTTTTTCATTGCGGTTATCGTCCTGGCATCGGGGAGCCCCATAGCATCGAGTTCCTCACGGAGGGGTTCGAGGGGATGCCCGCGCGGGCTGTGACCGGTGCTGTCGTAGTCCCACCCAATCGTCTCGAAATAATTGAGCGGGTCGAATTCCACCCGAGGCTCTCGTTCCCCGAGGGAAAGCCGGGGAGTCGTCGTCCGGTCGTGCCCGCGGATCTGCCAGAGAGCGTGTCGGCGGTGGTGCTCGAACCGCTCAAATGCGCCGGCCGCGGCCAGCCGTGTCAGCGCGCCATCCTCCAGAGCCGTTCTCGTTATAAAATCATCGATCGATGCGAATGGAGCTTTGTCCCGTTCTTCTTCGATCCGCCGGCCGCTGTCCTCTCTGAAACCTTTGACATACCGGAGACCAACCCGGACGGCAAGGATTCTCTCTTGCTCCTTGTGGTCTGGACGTCCGTTACCGCCGTTGGCCTTTGGTACTCGAGCGTTCTTGCTGTGACCAGATTTTGTTTCTTTTTCACACACCTCGATCGTGCAATCCCAACGGCTTGCCTGCACGTCTATCGGTAGGATCTTCGCGTTGTGTCGTTTCCCATCATCGATAATTGTTGCCGGTGAGTAAAAACCCATTGGTTGGGCGTTTAGGAGCGCACAGACAAACACTTCCGGGTAGTGGCATTTGAGCCATGCAGAGACATACCCGATATAGGCAAAGCTCGCCGCGTGACTCTCGGGAAAACCGTAATCGCCAAACCCGCGGATCTGCTCAAAGACCCGCTCGGCAAACTCTTTTGCAATCCCCTTGGCCTGCATCCTTGAAATGAGCCGCTCCTTGTGACGCTCGAGACGCCCCGAGCGCCGCCATGCCGCCATGTCTCG
Source organism: Candidatus Latescibacterota bacterium (assembly GCA_020352495.1). Taxonomy (GTDB): domain Bacteria; phylum Krumholzibacteriota; class Krumholzibacteriia; order WVZY01; family WVZY01. The sequence continues at coordinate 2,331,675 of CP070677.1, read as the reverse complement.
TCTGAGTTGATCGGCCTCGCCGGGGGTGTAATCGGCGGCAATCACGGCAAGCTTCATCACCTGCTCCTGGAAGAGCGGCACACCGAGCGTTTTTTTGAGAACCGGCTCGAGTGATGGGTGTGGGTAGACCACTTCTTCTATCCGGTCGCGTCTTCTGAGGTACGGGTGGACCATCCCGCCCGTGATCGGTCCGGGGCGGACGATGCTCACCTCGATCACGAGGTCATAGTAGTTACGCGGCTTCAAGCGGGGAAGCATCGCCATCTGCGCGCGGCTTTCAATCTGAAAGACACCTACCGTGTCGGCCTTCCGGATCATCTCGAATGTGGGCTCGTCGCCATCGGGGACCTCGGCCATCGTGATCCGTTTGCCGTAATGTTTTTCGATGAGATCAAACGAGCGGTTGAGGACCGTTAGCATCCCAAGTCCCAAGAGATCGACTTTAAAGAGCCCAAGCGATTCCAAATCTTCTTTGTCCCACTGGATCACCGTGCGATCGGGCATCGTTGCGTTCTCGATGGGGACGAGCTGACGAACCGGTTTATGCCCGAGAAGAAACCCTCCGGGATGAATCGATAGATGCCGAGGGAAATCCTGAATCTCCGCGGCGAGCCGTGCGAGATGGTGGTGCACGCTGTTGTCGGGGTCAAAACCCGCGCGGTCGAGTGTCTCGCGTGTGATGTCGTCGTAGTGCGAGAGGAGTTTTGCCACACGGTCGAGGGTCGTATCCGGCACACCGAGGGCCTTTCCCACTTCGCGGATCGCCGAGCGCGCGCGGTACCGAACGACATTGGCGACCATCGCCGCGTGCGAGCGTCCGTATTTCTCGTAGACGTGTTGAATGACTTCCTCACGCCGGATGTGTTCGATGTCGAGATCGATATCCGGTGGCTCGGCACGCTCTTTTGAGAGAAATCGTTCGAACAAGAGTTCCATTTGCACCGGGTCGACGGCGGTGATGCCGAGGCAATAGCAAACGGCCGAGTTTGCCGCCGAGCCACGTCCCTGACAGAGGATTCCTTCGAGACGGCAGAACTGAACGATCTCCCACATCGTCAAAAAATATCCGTCGTACTCGAGGTCTTTAATCAGCGTGAGTTCTTTTTCGAGCTGGGCAATTACGTTGTCGGGGACGCCGTTGGGGTATCGATTTGCCGGGTATCGCTCCTTTGCGCCTTCGAATGTGAGATGCTTTAACCACTCGGATGATGTCGTACCATCTGGGAGCTTTTCCGATGGATAGCGGTAGCGTATTTCGTTTAGGGAAAAGGTGCAGCGTTCTGCGATCTCTTTGGTTCGTGCCACCGATGCGAGGTCGTCTTCAAAGAGCATACGAAAAACAAACGGTGTCTTGAGTCCGTGCTCGGCGTTGGGTTTTGTGAGGCGTCCTGCAGTCGAAAGTGTCACACCGTGACGGATGCAGGTAAGCACATCCTGCAGATCACGCCGTTCGGGTGAATGATAGAGAACTTCCGTTCCCGCGACGGTGGGGATGCCGTACCGCTTTGCACGTTCACGAACACGGTGTTCCTGTTTGGCTTCTTCGGCTTTTCGGTGCCGGGCGATGAGTGCATAGAGGCGGTTGCCAAATGCTTCTTTCAGGTGTTTGGCAATGAAAAGGGGATCGGTTGGTCCGGCGATCGAGCTCCGGTCACCACCCCAGAGTGCAATGAGACCTGTGGCATGTTCGCAGAGTTCTTTCCATGTGACGTGGCTTTCACCTTTGGGGGAACGGAGCCGACCGTCGGAGATGAGTTCGCAGAGATTTGCATAGCCTTTTGCGTTTGTTGCCAGGAGGATGAGTGTCGAGTTGTCATCGATGGTGACTTCGGATCCGATGATCAAGTGGACGGGATGCTCTTTTGTTTTGACATGTGCGCGGACGACACCATAGACACCATCACGGTCGGTGATCGCGATGGATTTTATCCCGAGACGTGAGGCTTCTTCGATGAGCTCCTCGGGGTGACTCGCGCCTTCGAGAAACGAGTAGTTGCTCTTACACCAAAGCGGGACATAGCTGGTTGTGAAGATGGGTTTGATCATTTTTTTGCTTTTGACGTCGCCGGCGATGCCTCCGGGGGCGCTGGTGGTGCCCCTCTTTTGGCCGTGCTCTGTGCCTCGACCGGCACCGAGGGCACCGCTGAGCCCTTGACTATAAAGGACATACAAAACATAGCAGACAAATGTCTGGTATTCAAGGTGGCAGATGTTGGGGGGTGGGGTAGGACCGTCCACCAGGGGTGGGGGTTTTGGAAACGTGGACGTCAGGTGTGGATGAACCGGCCTTCCGCAGGCACTCTGTGCTGGTTATTGGGTGGCAAGAGGGAGGTCGTTTCCATGAACAAAGGCTCGATCACCGAGGAGCCGTTTGCAGGCAGACGAAAAGTGCCAACTCTCGAATACGCGCGATTATCTGATAACGGTGTCCATATCAGCCTCAAAAAACGAAGCGTCTTCTAACGTCGAAAAAAAACCGCTCACAACTGGGAACGGTTTTTTTTCGGTATCAGTCGCTACCTTTACTGAGTCGCCTCCGACGGTTTGTTCGGTCTCCCCTGAATTTTCGACGATGTACGTTGCGGTGTCTTGGCGGCCAACACCAAGGCCGCGACGCCCAACGCGGCAACAAGCACCCCTCCGAGCAGGGAGAGGACACCACAGACCGCAGCAACGGCAAGCAGGAGGACGCCGACGGTGACGCGAACAGTCCGTTTGCGAACACGCCAGGCAATGACGAAAGCGATGACCGCACCTAGGATGACAATGAGTGCCAGAACGGCGATGTACAAAGCGATGTCAGAGTCACCCATTACGACCGTCCTTTATCATCTTTCAGACCCTCCGCATTCACAAAACATCAACGAGGACTCGCATTTCCCGTGCCTATATCTTGGGCGGTGGCCAATAATCTTCAAGTGCAGCTAACACAACACCACTGACTGGCGCTTGACAAAGCTTGAGGCGCTTTGCATTTTGATTGTGGAACCCCCGCCAAACCAACCCCCATCATAAATGCCCTCACCAGATATTCCCCCACACGAACAGGACCCCACGATGACCAAGGAGTTTCATCGTGTCAGTTCGTGTTGGAACCATAGGCTCTTGCAGCGTTGATCCACATCGTTCCACGCTACTCCCCCGCGAAACACCTACTGACCCGCGTCTCCATACGAACAAAAGGGGGTGGCCATCATGAGGATCGCTATCGCTATCCTACTGACAATCCTTGTGGCGACGGCGGGAACGCCGTCCGACAAACCGGCAAACGAATATGGCACGATCGCCGGAACGGTGGTCGATGTCAAAACCCAAAAGCCTCTCGTTTACGCAAACATCGTGCTTCTTGGTACGACAAAAGGTGCCATGTCCATGGAGGACGGCTCTTTCGAGATCACAAACGTTCCTCCGGGCACCTACACGCTCAAAGTGATGATGATGGGTTACAAGACGATCGAGAAATCAAACGTCCGTGTGTATCCGGGGCAGACGGTCCACCTGATGTTTCAGATGGAAGTAACGATCGTGGCGACGACGCAAGTGATCAACGTCGTCGGCGAACGCGAAGCGGTCGATGTAACGGCGTGCGACGTCCGAGCCTCGATGTCCGAAGAACAGGTCAAGGAGATGCCCGTTGACGACGTGATCGATGCCGTCGCGTTAAAAACCGGTATCGTCAAAACCGGTAGCGAGCTCCACGCACGCGGTGGCCGGTCGGGCGAGATCCAGATGCAATCCGACGGCGTTCCAGTAAACGACCCACTGGGCGGCGGACGATCGAGCGCCACACTCGGCAACCGTTCCGGCCCGAGTGGTGGGCGGGCCGCCGCGCTAAAACAATCCTTGGGACCATCGGGCCCGATGACCCCCCAGGTCGCCATGCCATGCCCTCCGAAAAGCAAGAAGTCCGGAGCCGCATGCCGTGCGCAAAGACAAACCCCGGCCTGCGTGAGTCCGTGTAAGCCACGATGTCTAAAACCACCCCGGATTCGATGCGGCTCCATCAGGATCCCAAAGGAACCGTGGAACACCGAGAGCTACGATCGCATCTATGAGAACGAGTTTCTTGCGGCGATCGACAACCCGCTTTCGACGTTTTCGGTAGACGTCGATGCCGCATCGTACAGCAACACGCGACGCTATCTCGAGAACGGCGTACTCCCACCACCGGATGCGGTCCGGATCGAAGAGTTTATCAACTACTTCAGCTACGACTACCCGGAACCGGGCGATGGACACCCGTTTTCGATCACAGCGGACGTTTCGAGCTGTCCGTGGAATCCCGAACACCGGCTCGTTCACATCGGGCTCAAGGGTAGAGAGATATTCGTGGAAGATGCCCCGCCGAGTAATCTGGTGTTTCTGCTCGATGTGTCGGGTTCAATGGCGCCACAAAACAAACTCCCGCTCGTTAAACGAGGTCTCAAACTTCTCGTTCAAAACCTTCGGGCCAAGGATCGGATCGCGATCGTCGTTTACGCCAGCTCCGCAGGGCTCCACCTGCGCTCGACACCTGGTGACGAGAAGGAGAAACTACTCGATGCGATCCTTCAGCTTCACGCATGCGGATCCACTGCGGGCGGCGCGGGGATCGAGCTTGCATACAAAATCGCTCAGAAGAACTTCATCGAAGAGGGCAACAACCGAGTGATCCTGACGACCGATGGTGATTTCAACACCGGCCCCTCGAGCGACTCGTACATCGTGCGGCTCATCGAAGAGAAACGCAAATCAGGTGT
>CP070677.1:2307167-2326836 GCA_020352495.1 Candidatus Latescibacterota bacterium | reverse complement strand
GGGTAAAATGATAGGCCAGACTATCTCCCACTATAAGGTCCTCGAGAAGCTCGGAGAGGGTGGGATGGGGGTGGTCTATAAAGCCGAGGACACCAAGCTCAAACGGACCGTTGCCCTCAAGTTCCTCTCTCCCCAGGCACTGGGAACGGAAGACGAACAAGCCCGCTTCATACATGAAGCGCAGGCGGCCGCCGCGCTCAACCATCCCAACATCTGCACCGTCCACGAGATCGATGAAGCGGAAGGTCAACCCTTCATCGCAATGGAGTATATCGAGGGTCGGAGTCTCAAAAGCCTGATCGAGTCGGGTCTTCTGAAGCTGGAAGAAGCACAGAACATCGCAATGCAAATTGTCGGAGGTTTACACGAGGCCCACCGTAGACAGGTCGTACACCGCGACATAAAACCCGCAAACATCATGATCACAGATGAGGGTCGGGTGAAGATCATGGACTTTGGTCTGGCGAAGTCACCGAGCAAGACGCAGCTGACGCGAGAGGGGACGACGGTCGGAACGGTGGCGTACATGTCACCCGAGCAAGCACGCGGCGAGGAAGTGGATCATCGGACGGACATCTGGTCGTTGGGCGTTGTCCTGTACGAGATGAATAGTGGACAGCCGCCTTTCAAAGGTGACCACGAGCAGGCGGTTATGTATTCGATTCTCAATTTTGATCCTACATCTCCAAAGAAGATCCGGGCCGACATCCCGGAGCCTTTGGAAAGCATCATTTTGCGGACTCTTAAGAAAGATCCCAAGGAACGATTCCAGACTGTCGATGAGTTGCGCCGTGCACTTGATGACTTCATGGTCAGCGCGGGTATGGTCCGACGCACCGAAACCACGGTGAAGCCCATCGCTCGAGCGCTCAAGAAGCCTGCTTTTTTTGTGCCGGCGGCTTTGTTGGTGTTGATTCTGCTGGCCTTTCTCATCCAGACTGTACGGCAAACCAGTCGCGCGCGCTGGGCCAGACGAGAAGCGCTGCCAAGATTAATGGAGCTTGTCGAGAGTGAGAAGGAGTACGCAGCTTTTCAGCTGGCGAAACAAGTTCGAGATGTTTTACCGGACGACCCGCTTCTGGACCGATTGTGGTCTGATATCACGGTGACCACATCGGTGTTGACGGTACCTCCTGCTGCCGATGTTTCCATGAAGGCCTACGGGGATGTGGATGGAGAGTGGGAACATCTCGGTCGCTCGCCATTACGAGATATCGATTTGCCTGACGCATTCTGTCGCCTGAAAATCCAGAAGGAAGGTTTCGAACCGATCGAAGTTGGAGCCTGGACCGATAAGGATTCGCTGGAATTCGTACTGGATGCAACTGGGACCATTCCCGGGGAGATGGTGAGAGTCCACGGTAATATCAGCATTGCCCCGCTAGCCGGGATCGGTTGGTTTCGTCCGCTTCCGCTGGCCGATTTTTTGATCGATCGGTACGAGGTGACCAACCGTCAGTTCCAGGTTTTTGTCGATAGTGGCGGTTACGAGCGACCGGATCTCTGGCGGCATACCTTTGTCCAAGACGGCGACACACTCTCATGGGAAGAAGCCATGGCTTTCTTTCAGGATGCGACCGGCAGGGCTGGACCTGCCACGTGGGAGCTCAGTGCTTATCCCGAGGGACGAGCCGATTTCCCTGTGACCGGCGTGAGCTGGTACGAGGCGGCAGCGTATGCCGAGTTTGCCGGAAAGAGCCTGCCGACAATTCATCACTGGGTTCACGCCGCCTCCATCGGTGCCAGCGCTCACATCATTCCGCTCTCCAACTTTGATAAAAAAGGACTGGCCGCCGTTGGCAGTCATAAAGGTCTGGGCTACATGGGCACCTACGACATGGCCGGCAACGCTCGCGAATGGTGCTTCAATGCTGAGGAAGGCGAGCGTTACCTATTGGGCGGGTGCTGGCATGAACCGCACTATATGTTCAATTTCAATAACGCGCGTTCTCCTTTCGATCGGTCCGAGGGTAACGGTTTTCGTTGTATCAGGCAGCTCGGCGAGGACACTCTGCTCACCGAGGCGCGACAGGACCTGCATTGGGATTCTGCAAGGGATTACACCAAGGAAAAACCCGTACCGGATGAAGTATTTGAAGCCTACCTCGAGCTTTACCGTTATGACCAAACGCCACTTAACGCCCAAGTCGAGTTCGTGGACGACGAGCCACCGCACTGGCGGATAGAGAAGATCTCGTTCGACGCGGCGTACGGTAATGAGAGAATGTTCGCGTATCTGTTTCTGCCTCGCGGGACTCAACCTCCCTATCAAGTGGCGGTTCTTTTTCCAGGCGCCTACGCCATGCAGATGAGATCGAGCGATAATGGAAGACGCATCAATAGCTTCGAATTCGTCGATTTCGTTATTCGCAGCGGCCGCGCTGTGCTCTGTCCGGTCTTTCAATCGACGTATGAAAGAGGTGATGGGTTTGACATCTACAGCACGACCACGACATCATCAGATCGAAGGGCACACATGCTGATGTGGTGGAAGGATCTGTCTCGGTCAATCGATTATCTGCAGACACGGGATGATATTGCCCACGACAAGCTGGCCTATTTCGGCAGCAGCTGGGGAGGTTGGTTAGCGCCACAATACCTGGCGCAGGACAAACGATTCCAGGTTGCTGTCTTGAGATTGGCTGGACTGACGACCCGACAAGTGGCTCCGCCGTTTGATCCTTTCAACTTCGCACCGCGGGTGAAGATCCCGGTCCTCCTTCTCAACGGCAAGTACGACTATCTCTTTCCCTACGAGACATCCCAGAAGCCGTTGTTCGAGGCTCTGGGTACGCCGATGGAAGACAAGCGTCTCGTTGTGTATGAAACCGCGCACAGCGTGCACGGCTTTCGTAATGAGATGATCAAGGAAACACTTGATTGGCTGGATCGGTACTTGGGGCCAGTCGAGTAGGCGTTACAAGGTCAGATCTAGAGTTGACGAGGGATAGGATGATAGGCGAGACCATATCTCGCTATAAGATTCTCGAATGAGATCACAATCCGTCCATATTATAGCTGTTGCCGTGCTTCTGGTGACGGGGTGCATTAGTGCTTCGACGGTGGACAAGGTGCTCCGAAGTGACGTTGCGCTTGACGAATCGACCGTTACAGCGGGTCTCAAGGAGGCGCTTCGAATCGGGACTGAACGATCGACGGCGTCGACATCGAAACTGGACGGCTTTTATAAGAACGCGCTGATCCGCATCGCGCTGCCCGAACAATACGCCAGCGTGGCGAAGACACTCAAAAACATCGGCATGGGATCCTATGTCGACGATTTTGAACGAAGCATGAATCGCGCGGCCGAACGCGCCTCGGGTGAGGCGATCGACGTGTTCTGGTCGGCGATCACGCAGATGAGTATCTCCGATGCATTCGGAATCCTCAATGGCGGCGAGACCGCCGCGACGGACTACTTTCGCCGGAAGACCACTGCGTCGCTCACGGCGCGATTTCAACCGATCGTCACGGCGAAAATGGAAGAGGTCGGTGTGTACAATGTCTACAATGATCTCGTCGCAAAGTACAATCAGTTGCCCATCGACAAACCGGAGGCTGTCGACATCGATGATTACGTGACCGCACGAACGATCGAGGGAATCTTTACCGTTCTCGAAGGAGAAGAGAAACGAATTCGCGAAGATCCTGCCGCACGAACGACGGAACTCTTGAGAAAAGTTTTTGGGCGCTGAAGAACGCCGCAGCCCCTGCGGTAATTTGGATCCTTGTATGAGAGGATGTCGGCAGGTGATCTCAATGTGTCAATGTTCAGTGATGAATTTGGCGAGGTGGTTCGTTTATTGTACGAAGAGGAAGGCATCAAGATCCCTTTTTGGAAGATTAGACGAAGGCCAGATCATCGGGTATAGTATGACCTTCTCTTTTCACATATTGCGTCCGTAAAGAAATCCAATCCAGGCTGAACGCGAACAACGTAAAACCAAAGGGTCTGCAGCTTCATCCAAGGAGGGCCAAAGTGTTCCGCATCAAACAATTCTATTCGAGCTCGATGATCATCGCCTCCGCTGCCGTGCTCCTTCTGTTCTGCTCCTGTGGGGAAGACTGCGCCACTTGTCCCGGATGCGAAGATGGCACAATCACACCCGCCGGATGGTTTGTACAAGCCCAACCTACCGAGGAACACCTCCGAGCGGTTCAAGCCCTCAACGCCAACACGATCATCGCCGTTGGCGACTCGGGTACGATTCTGAAATCAGCCGACGGCGGCAATACCTGGGATTTGATCGAGAGCGGCACCACCGAGAGTCTGCGGCAAGTCTCCTTTTTGGATGAGGCGACGGGTTGGATCGCAGGAACCAACGGTGTCCTTCTCAATTCCACAGATGGTGGTGCCACGTGGACACTAAAAACACCGGGATTTTCAACACACTTCCGCGACATTCAATTTATCGATGAGAATGTAGGGTGGGCCGGGGGTTCTGCCTGGGGTCCTGTGCTGCTCGAGGGGGTTGTCGCCATATCCGTGGACGGTGGTGAGACGTGGGAATCGCAGCTCAGCGTAAGCGCCAACAGTTTGTTTTTCGTCGATGCCGAGAGCGGTTGCGTGGCGGGAGGGGACGGGCAGATTCATCGGACGACCGACGGCGGCGCCACTTGGACCACTATCGATGTCGGTGCCCCAGGGTGGCTCGGATGTGTTTGCTTTGTGAATGCGAACATCGGTTGGGTTGCCGGTTGGGGTGGTGTCGTCTTCAAGACAATCGACGGGGGCGCCACCTGGACGCCCCAAGCGGACGGAACCGAACGGACGATTCCTGACATCTTCTTCATCGATTCTAACTTCGGATGGTTCGTTGCGAACAGTCCCGGTACGATTTGCGCCACAGTCGACGGAGGCGAGAACTGATCATTTCAGGCGTGCCCGACCACGCTCGGGGTCGCCGACCTGACTTTCGTCGACCAAGACACCGGTTGGATCGTTGGATCCGAGGGAACGGTTCTCAAAACCACAACGGGTGGAAGAATATTCGACAACCCCTGAGGACGTTTCTCATCGACGGGGCTAGTCAAGTCTTCCCCCCGTGGTCGTCTTGAGAATTGTGCCGTCCTGCCCCACGATCCAGCCGGTGCGATCGCCGACGAACATGATATCGATGAGATGACTGGTCGTCCGGCTGTCCTGGAACCACCATGACGCTCCACCATCTGCGGACGTGGCTATCGTGCCAAACCGCCCCGCGTACCACCCGGTACTGGCGTCGACGAAGCGTACCTCCGTGATTCCGATAGTCACATTACTTTGAGCGGTCGTCCACGTCTGGCCCCCGTCGCCGGACTTCGCCAGGAAGCCCCCTCCGCCGCCGACCCACCCCGTGTCCGCATCCACAAAGAACACGGACGTGAGTACACCGGGAGCCCCCGTTGCGTGCTCCGTCCACGTGTCGCCACCATCGATCGTCCTGAGCACCGTATCGCTGGCCGTTACGGCCCATCCCGTCCTCGCATCGAGGAAGAACGCGTCCATTACCGTCATTCCGCTATGTTGGGTGTCCCATGTATCGCCGCCATTCGTAGATTTGAGGAGAATCCCCTCCTGTGGTTGGGGGGGGCGCGGGCCACCGGACGCCCACCCCGTCTCCGCGTCGACGAAGTAGATGCTGCGAAGCTCCTGCATCGTTCCGCTCGACTGTGGTATCCATGTCGCACCGCCGTCGGTGGTCTTGAGGATGGATCCCTCGTCGCCACATACCCACCCCGTCTGCGAATCCACGAACGACATGCCCCCGAAGCCCGTGCTTGCCCCGGTCGTCAGCAGCCTCCACTCTGCCCCTCCGTTGGTGGTTTTGAGCACCACACCCGAGTCGCCCGCAACAAAGAGTGTGTTCCCGTCGACCGCTTCGATTTCTCGCAGACTGACCGAGACCGGAGAGGGCTGAGGAACCCAGCCGGCAGGCGCCGTCGATTGACATACCGGGCATTCGTTATCCTCGCCGCAGGATGACATCGAGAGCGTTAGGGGGATCACGATTAGGACCATTGAAACCGACCGAGGGTTTGCTATCCAACCCATGAGAAACCTCCCTTGGAAGGGTCTACTGTAGATCTTATCATACCCGGAACATCGGAATCTGTCCGTTTGAGTCACTCCGAAACAAACAGAGACGGATGGGCATCGACTGATGATCAGTTTCTTATCCCGTCATACACGATGTTTATCGTAGCAGATCTGCTGCTGGCGTTGTGGTCTGAGTCCGGGGAGTAAGGTTATGGAACACGACTTGCGCGCTATCCATGGGGGCCTTCCGCGTCGTATACTCAGCGAAGGGAGCCGGCGGTGTATCTACATACTGGAAAAACGGTTCCGTCACTCACTGAGGAGGTTATTCATGCAATCGATGCGCTTCAGCGTCCCGATGGTGTTCTTGCTGGTCTGCGCGGGTGCAATGGCACTACTGTCGTCCTGCGAGGAGGATTGTCCGGTTTGTCCGGAGTCTAACGGTACGACACAAAACCCCGTCGGCTGGTTCGCGCAGACGGCACCCAACGAGGAAAGCTATTTCGGACTCCACGTATTCAATGCTAACACTGCCATCGCGGTTGGCAGCAACGGTTTCATCATTCGCACCTCGGACGGGGGCGATAACTGGAGCGTTGTCACTAGCGGGTCGACGAATCGTCTGCATCGCGTTTCTTTCGTTGGCAATACCGGGTGGACAGTGGGTCTCAACAGCGTCATTCTTAAAACGACCGACGCAGGTTTGACGTGGATGCCCCAGGATGCCGGGGTGACGACTCACTTCCGCTCCGTCCATTTCGTCGACGAGAACACCGGATGGGTGGTGGCGTCCCCCTGGGGCACGCCCAACATGGAAGGCTACGTCATGAAAACCATTGACGGCGGCGATTCGTGGGCGATCCAGCTGGAAGAACCCTCGAACGCGGTGTTCTTCGTGGACGCCGACAGCGGATGTGTCGGCACGTCGGGTGGCGTCTACCGGACGACAAATGGCGGTGGCATGTGGCAGTTTGTCGATATGGGTGCTCCAAGGGCCATAAATCAGATTTTTTTCGTGAATACCCTCACCGGATGGGCCGTTTGCCAAGAAGGTTTCATGGCAAAAACCACGGATGGTGGGCGGACGTGGGTGCAACAGCAATACGGTACCGATCGCAATGTCAGCGATGTGTTCTTTCTGGACTCAAACCGGGGCTGGTACGTCACCGGGGATCCCGCCACCATAGCCACCACCATCGACGGTGGTGCCACCTGGACGTTTCAGACATGCCCGATTACCAGTGCTGTTCGGGATGTCATGTTCGCCAATGAGAATGTCGGCTGGATCGTCGGTTACTACGGGACGATTCTAAGGACGTTCACCGGCGGTCGGAACTGAGCCGCCGCGTTAGACTCTGATCTGTAAGGAGATTCTCGTTCGCGCACAAGTGGCAATTCGAAACGCTTGTCGCCCTCGATCACAAAGTATCACGCTCACGGACAACAATCCGGGCCGGTGAGCCGTTCGCACGCCGTTCCTGCATTCACTTACGACATCCCACCATCCATCTGGCCGCAACTCATACGGCAAGTCTTTTTGCCTGGGAGTCTAGTTGTTGTTTGATACATGGACTCTATAATTCGGTCCGTCCTGTTCAAGGATCTTGACAGAGATCTTGTTCGCGGCATCTGTGTAGTTATCCCTGCCCTCGCCGGTAAAAGGCGCACCCTTGAGCTCAGGAACTGCAGGATTCGCGTCGACGAGTTTTACCGGTGATTTTCCGTGTCTGCATTCGTCTGTTCCGTCGTCGCAATAATAGATGAGGACTCCGTGGGAGGGGATGTTCTTATCGGGGCCCACCGGTTGTCTGTTTTCGATTAGATAATAGGTTGTGGAGGTGATTGGGATCTTAACCACACTGACCTTAGATTTTCCACTGCTCAAGGGACCGATTAGGACGGTTTTGCTCTCACCCTTTTCAATCTCAACTGTCTTCTCTGAGTCCATCCAACCGAGACGCATCTTGGTCCAGGCACATACACCCGGCGGACCTTTCTTTAGGTCAAAAAAGTGACAGGACATAGGATCGTAAAACCCAACATTGATGAGATAAAACTCATAGTGATCTCTGAACGAGCCTTTCTTTGCCTGCAGATCGTGGTCGTAAAGACAGGGTAGCACTCGTTTCCCCTTGTGCACCCCACCCATGATGTGAGCCATATCGTGAAAAACGACTCCGACATGAGCGTTCTCGCAAAATATCGCCACCCCGTCGGGTATTTCCTGCTTCTTGGTTTTGGTTTTTATCGGCAGCTGATCTTGCCAGCCCAACATGCCCGGGTAGCCGCACAACCCCATCATTCCGTAGTCCTTGTGTTTGGCACCAAGAGAAATAAAGATCATGGAGTATCGCGAGAAATCTTCGTCTTCATCGGCAAGATTTACAGCGTCTTGGATCAGTCTGGATACCCTTTTTTTCTCGACTTCGAGGTTGTGTCGTGAGAGACGATAGTGTGCGACATCATGCGGTAGGGTATACCAATCGGTCATTTTTCCTTTTATTCGCGCCTTTTCATAAGACACGGCCTTGAGGTATCGGTCCAGCTTGACAAAATATTTTTCCTGCAACTGTTCTGCCGAAAAAGAAGGATGTACATCCGGAAATTTCACCATAATGACAAGAATGCTCTGTTTACCGGTTGCCTTCGATGAGACAGTGCTGGCAGTCAAAGGAAAACCCAACAAACCAACAGCAATCGATGATATGAGTATAAACTTCAAATCACTTCTCATAATCTCATCCGCTCCTTGTTTGAGTGACCGTTGAGGTCGTTCCACCCTCACGGAATCGTCAGCAAACCCTGACCTGTCCCACCTTTTTGTACCATATTCAGGGTTAGCCTGTCGCAGCTAATTGAGGTGGCTCCACAGCCTGTGGTGCCGGTGGTCGGTACCCCAACGAGCTGTGAGGTCTCACTCGATTGTACTCCTTTCTCCAGCGTTCGACTAACATGGTGTGATGTCATTGGCCGCGTCGGTCGTGATCGGAACGGCGGATCCTCCCCCCAACGGGATCGTCCAAATGTCGAATCTACCCTCGCGGTTCGAGAAGAAGACGATCTGTGTTCCATCCGGCGACCACATCGGCCGCAGGTCGTCGGCGTCATCGGTCGTGACCCGTGTCGCTGTTCCTCCATCCGTCCCAATTATCCAGATATCGATGTTACCGCTTCGGTCCGAGTGGAAAGCGATCGTCGGGTCGACGGGTGGCCAACTCGGCGCGTGATCCGCCGCGGAATGCGTAGTGATCCGGGTGGGTGTGCCGCCGTCGACGGGGATGGTCCAGATGTCGGGATTTCCGCTGTGGTCGGAGTCGTATGCGATCAGATTACCATCGGGTGACCAGGCGGGATTTGCGTGATAACCCGAATCCATTGTAATACGCGTCTGTGCCGGAGCGAGAGTGGGAAGAAGCAGGAAGACCGCGACGAGCAAGGCCGCGACCCTATTCGACAATCTGCACACGTGGTCCCCCTTGCGAATCGAGTGTTGGAACTACAGCGAGTCTTGATTGATAGGCGGACGAATAACCTACGAAGTCGGCGCGTGGTTGGTTCCATCTGTGCCTGCGGGGCCGGGCCCCGGACTAGCCGACCCCACGGACGTCCAGTGGGTTGCCGCTGTACACGTGTTCGGCATTCGGCTATGATGGATCCACTCCCAAGAAACGCATCATTTGTCTTGCCCATCACTCTGCTAACGCGCCGGAGGAGAGAATGATCGGCCAGACCATATCCCACTACAAGATCCTCGAAAAGCTAGGAGAGGGTGGTATGGGCGTGGTCTACAAGGCCGAGGACACCCGGCTTGGCCGTGTCGTGGCGCTCAAGTTTCCGCCTCCGGATCGGTTAGAGACCGCCGAGGAAGTCGAACGGTTCAACAGAGAAGCCCGGGCAGTCTCGGCGCTAAACGACCCACACATCGCAACGAACTACGAACTGGATGAGGCCGACGGGAGAAAGTTCATCGCTCTCGAATACGTCCCGGGTGGCACACTCAAGACGTTCGCAAAAGATGTTCATGACGCCGGCCGCAATCTGAGTTTGGAACAGGTCGTCGATTTCGGTGTCCAGATTGCCGACGGGCTCGCCCACGCCCACGAAAACGGGGTCGTCCACAGAGATCTCAAACCGGACAATCTCCTGCTAACTGACAAGGGACAGGTCAAGATCACCGATTTTGGATTGGCCAAGCTCAAAGGTTCTCCGCAACTGACCAAATCAGGGAGCACAGTGGGAACGGTCTCATATATGTCGCCGGAACAGACTCGCGGGGAGGAGTTGGATGCTCGATCGGATCTGTTCTCCTTCGGTGTGATCTTGTATCAGCTGGCGACCGGACAACTGCCGTTTCGTGGAGAACACGAAATGGCCATCGGCTATTCGATTGTCAACGAAGAGCCGGTCTCGGCCAAAACGCTTCGCCCCGAATTACCGGACGAGCTGGCCAGTGTGATCACGCGGTGTCTTGAGAAAGACAAGGAAAGACGCTTTGAAAGTGCCGGGGAACTGTCTGATGCGCTAAAAGCGCTTCGTCCCAAAGAAACGATCGGGAAAAAGACAACACGCCTTGGCTCACGCGGCGTCATGTGGGCGGTTCTTGGTGTAGTCGCCATTATCGTGATCGCAACCATCGCCGTCATCAAGCTCCTCCCGCGGCAGTCGCCGTTGCCCTCTGGTCGGACGTCGATCGCCGTCCTTCCATTTGAGAACCTCAGCGCCGATCCCGACAACGAGTATTTCAGCGACGGTATCACCGACGACATAATAACGCAGCTGTCCAAAATTGCGGATCTGAGTGTGATTTCGCGGACATCCACGATGCGATACAAAAATACCGAAAAGAGTATCCGCGAAATCGGTGAGGAGTTGAGTGTCGATGCGATTGTGGAGGGAAGTGTTCGGCGCGCGGGTGGACAAGTTCGGGTCTCAGGTCAGTTGATCGATGCGCGATCCGATGAGCACCTGTGGGCGGAAACCTACGATCGTGAGCTCACCGATATATTCAAAATACAGAGCGATGTGGCCGAAAAAATCGCGCGTGCGCTCGAAGTCAAACTGACTCGGAAAGAAAAAGACAGAATCAAAACGGAGCCGACCCAAAACATGGCCGCATACGAGGCGTATCTCAAAGGACGAGAAAATTACTACATGTATCAGGAACATGAAAACGACGTCGCAATTGGGATGTACAAGGTCGCGTTGGAGATCGATCCGGACTTCGCTCTCGCATACGCCGGTCTTGCGGACGCGTATGCACAGAAAGGGGCGATGTTTCGCCATTCCGAGGTGTGGATCGATTCTGCGTACGCCAACGCCAATAAAGCGATCGGTTTGAATCCGGAGCTTGCCGAGGCTCACAAAGCCCTGGGTCTCGTGTACATGACAAAAGGGCGATACAGCGAGGCCTTGGATGCCACCGAAAAAGCGCTGGAATACAAACCGAACTATCGAGCTGCAGTGGCGAATATGGGGTGGATCGCGGTACATACCGGACGGATGGATGAAGCAATCCGTTGGTTCAAAAAAGCGAATCGACTGGGGGGGGAGGGAGATTTACGGGCACAAGTCCTTGCCGGATTGGGCTTCGCGTATCTGTCACTCGATGATCTGGAAACGGCACGGCACTACTTTGAAGGGGCGGGGGAGATAGCTCCTTTTAACGCTATCTCGATTATTGGATCGACAACTCTTTATATGACCGAACAGCGATACGATGAATTGAAAAAGTCAATGTCGTTTCTTTTGAAATTCGTTCCAGACAATCCCTTCCTTCACCATTGGCTGGGGATCGTCGATATCATGGAAGGGAATCTCTCCGATGCTAGGCTGCGTATTGAAAGAGCTGTCGGTTTGAGCACGGATCGTCAGTCGACTTTCGGAGGCGGACGTGAAGACATTCAAGTAAAGCTGGCCTGGGTTCTTTGGCAACATGGAGAAACCGACGCCGCAAACGTCCTGATCGGTGAGGCGTCAAACGCCCTTGAGGATGCGATAAAAAACGGCAACGAAAATTCATCTCAATTCTATGTGCTCGCCGAGGCGGAGTGTGTCAGGGGTAATCGGTCCAAAGCTCTCCGGTGGCTACAAAAAGCGTTCGATTCCGGTTTTGTCATCATTCGCATGGTTGAAACGGATCCGCTTTTGGCAGATCTCCGTGATGATCCGGAGTTCAAGAAAATGACGGCGGATTTCAGGGCGCGTCTTGCAAAAATGCGGAAGCGGGTGGAGACCAATGATTGGTGAGACCATATCCCACTACAACATCCTCGAAAAGCTCGGCGAAGGCGGGATGGGTGTGGTCTACAAGGCCGAGGACACACAGCTCGACCGGACCGTTGCGCTCAAGTTTCTCCCGCCGGACAAATTGCAGACCAAAGAAGACGTCGAACGCTTCACACGCGAGGCCAAAGCCGTTTCAGCGCTTAATCATCCCCACATCGCGACGATCTATGAGCTGGATGAGTACGAGGGTGAAAGATTTATTGTTTTTGAGTACCTACCCGGCGGGACTCTCAAAACACTGACCAAAGACATCGGCGAGAGCGGTCGCCGCCTCTCGGCTGAGCGGATCGCGGATATCGGGATTCAAATCCTCGATGGACTCGAACATGCCCACGCGAAAGGGTTTATTCACAGAGATCTCAAACCCGACAACCTAATGTTCTCCGAAGATGGAAAGATCAAGATAACAGATTTTGGACTGGCAAAACTCAAAGGCGCCGCGGAGCTAACCAAGTCGGGAAGCACTGTAGGGACCGTTTCTTACATGTCGCCGGAGCAGGTTCGAGGGGAGGAGCTCGATACTCGTTCCGATCTGTTTTCAGTTGGAGTAATCCTGTATCAACTGGTGACCGGGAATCGCCCATTTCGCGGAGAACACGAAACAGCGATCAGTTATGCGATTGTAAACGAGGACCCGGTAGCCCCGGCGACGCTTCGGCCCGATCTTCCCAAAGCACTTTTGCAGATCATTATGCGGTGTCTCGAAAAAGACAAAGACAAACGGATTGCGAATGCTGGCGAAGTACGCGACGCGCTGAAAGCCGTCAGCCGGAAAAAGCCCGCGTTCCAGCAACTCGAACGACCCAGGTCACGATGGGCGGCTTTGGGTATCGCGTTCGCGGTCGTTGTCGCCATTGTCGCAGTCTATCCGTTGATCCGTCGCCAACCGTCTGTGCCGGAAGACCGAAAGTCGATCGCCGTCTTGCCGTTCGACAACCTCAGCGCCGATCCGGAGAATGAATACTTCAGCGATGGCATCACCGAGGACATCATCGCGCACTTGTCAAAGATAGCCGATCTCCGGGTGATCTCGAGGACCTCGACGATGCGGTACAAAAACACCGACAAGAACATCGCGGAAATCGGTGAGGAACTCGGTGTCGGGGCGATTCTGGAAGGAAGTGTGCGGCGAGCGGGGAATAAGGTACGCGTCGTGAGCCAGCTTATCGATGCCGGAACCGATGAACACCTATGGGCGGACACGTACGACCGGGAACTCAAGGATATTTTCGAAATCCAGAGCGACGTCGCTGAAAAGATTGCACGCGCACTAAAAGCGACGCTCACGCCCCAAGAGAAAGTGAGAATCGAGACCGCACCAACGCAAAATATGGCGGCGTATGATGCGTATCTCAGGGGGCGCGAATTCTATGCACGGTATAGCCGGGCGGACAATGAAAAGGCGATTGTCTTGTTCAAAAAAGCTCTGGAGTTCGATCCCCACTACGCCCTCGCGTACGCGGGCCTCGGAGACGCGTATGGGCAAAGGGTGGCCAAGTATGGCTTCTCACACGAGTGGCTCGATTCGGCGTTTACCGCCGCTCGGACATCGATCGAGCTGGATCCGGAACTTGCCGAGGGCTACAAGGCCCTCGGTCTGACCTATATGACAAACGGCGAGTGCAAAAAAGCGTTAGAGGCCAACAAAAAGGCCGTCGAATACAACCTGAATTACTCGCCTGCCATATCGAACTGCGGTTTTGTGAATCTGCATCTGGGGCGGTTGGATGAGGCGTTTTACTGGTTCAAGAAAGCATTGATGCTCGATTTGACTCCGGGCGGCCGTGCCCTGGATCTGGCTGGAATTGGAGCCGTGTATATTGGTTTGGATGATTTCGAGTCTGCTAAGAAATACCTTGAGGAAGCCCGAGGCGTCAATCCAGGGCATGCGATTTCGTTGATGCATCTGACAAGGCTCAACGTTGCCGATGGCCGATGCGAACCGGCGAGAGAGTTTGCTCGTGCTGTGGTCCGGTTGGTTCCAAAAAGCCCGCTGGGATACGAGCTCCTGGCAGGGGTCGAAATGTGCGCGGGCAATCTAATCGATGCGAGACAGCATCAGGAAAAGGTGTTGGATCCGGAGAGAAGCCTCGGGCAGAGACGCCATATCGAACTTCAGCAACACATCCGGTATGCATATCTCTTGCAGAAAACGGGGGATGTTGATGACTCGCCCGATCATGCCATCCGGGCGTCGGACGGGTTGAAGGCAATGATCGAGGCGGGAGCGGACGATCCGCGGATCTTCATCGGACTCGCCGAGGCCGCCATCGTCCTGAATGACAAGGCTGACGCGTATCACTGGCTCCGGGAGGCAATCGACGCTGGTTTTGTCGTATATCGTTTTGCCGAAGCGAATCCACTCTTCGAGGACATTCGCGAAGAGCCAAAGTTCAAAGAGATGATGGCGGAGCTTAGGGTGCGTGTAGAAAAAATGCGGGAACGGGTAAGAGAATATGATCGGTAAGACGATTTCGCACTACAAAATCCTCGAAAAGCTCGGCGAGGGGGGTATGGGTGTCGTATACAGAGCCGAGGACACGAAGCTCAGGCGTACGGTTGCGCTCAAATTTCTCTCACCCCAAGCTGTCGGTACCGAAGAGGATAAAACTCGTTTTATCCACGAGGCTCAGGCTGCGGCGTCGTTGAATCACACGAATATCTGCACGGTCTACGAGATTGACGAGTATGAAAATCAACCATTCATCGCAATGGAATGTGTCGAAGGAGAAAGTCTCAAAACCAAGATCAAATCCGGCCCGTTGGGACTTGATGAGGTTATTAGGATCGCAGTCGAGGTTGCGGAAGGGCTGCAGGAGGCTCACAATAAAAAGATCATCCACCGCGACATCAAATCCGGCAATATTATGATCACGTCTGCCGGTCAGGCGAAGATCATGGACTTTGGTCTTGCCAAATCCCCGGAAATAACGCAGCTCACAAAAGATGGTTCGACGGTCGGCACGGTGGCGTACATGTCTCCTGAACAGGGGCGTGGAGATGCGGTCGATCACCGAAGTGACATATGGTCGTTGGGCGTCGTTTTGTACGAAATGATAGCCGGGTCGTTGCCATTTAAAGGCGGTCACGAGCAGGCGATCATGTACTCGATCCTGAATGAAGACCCACAGCCGCTCGCCGGGATGCGCACCGAGGTGCCGGTTGTGTTCGGAAGGGTAGTCGACCGCTGTCTCGCCAAGGATCCCGCCGAAAGATACCAGACGGCGAAGGATCTCGCCGCGGATCTCAAGCAGTTACAATGGGTCGAATCACGTCAGGACTGGCAAACACGTGTGGAATTGGCCAAAAAGAGAAGAGGAGGATTGAGAGGATTTCAAACACCGATGGGCCGGGGCCTTTGGCTGCTCATAATGTGCGTCCCCGCGATTGCCGTGCTCATTATAATGGTAATTGTCCCCCGATACTTCTCTCCCGTCGTAGAAAAGCCCGACCAAGAAAGAAGAATACTCGCCGTGCTGCCGTTTGAGAACCTCGGGCCGCCCGGGGAGGAGTATTTCGCCGATGGCGTTACCGAGGAGCTCATCGCCAAGCTGGCAAAAGTCGAAGGGCTCGGTGTCATCGCCCGCACGAGTGTGATGCAATACAAAGAGACCGAAAAAACAATTGGAGACATCGGAGACGAGCTCGGCGTCGATTACATCCTCGAGGGCACGATCCGTTGGCAACACGTCTCCGACACACAGAGCCGGGTACGCATCACACCCCAGCTCGTCAGGGTATCCGACGAGACACACCTCTGGGCCGAAGTGTATCAACGTGATATGACCGATATCTTCGCGATACAGTCGGATATAGCCGGAGAAGTGGCACGGGCGCTGGACATTACGCTTCTCGATACCGGCAAAAAAGGCCCCCGAGATCTGAATCCGACCGATAACACCGATGCCTACCGCGCATACCTGGAGGGCCGTTTTTGGTGGAACAAACGATCGCAGGAGGGATTCGACAAGGCGATCGTGCTGTTTGACGAGGCGATTGGAATTGACCCGAACTACGCGCTCGCGTACGCGGGCAAGGCGGAATGTTATTGTATGTTGGCCATACATCTCGGTCGTCCGGCCGAGTTTGTGGAGACCGCTCGCGCAGCGGCTCAAAAGGCGCTCGAGCTGGACGATTCACTCCCGGAAGCGCATTCGGCACTTGGCTGGATAGCATTTGTATACGATCACGATTACGCCGCGGCGGAACGGTCCTTTCAACGCGCCATCGATCTCGGGCCCAGTTATGCGACGACGTACAACTGGTATGGCGTCATGCTTGCCTGCACCGGCCGCGATGATGAAGCCGTGCAGACCATGACGCGTGCCCAGCAGCTCGATCCGGGATCAATGATAATCAACCGCGACCTCGCATGTGTTTTGTCCTGGGTGGGAAGACTCGATGACGCGGAGCGACAGCTCGAAAAAACGATCGCCATGGATCCCAATTTCACTCCCGCGCATGCGCATCTCGGACGGGTTTATGCCGCGAAGGGAATGTACGACAAGGCGCTCGCCAAATTTGACAAGATACGGGCAATAGACAGTGAATACTTCAATCTGGATCTGATGCTGGGGTATACCTATGGAAAGATGGGGCGACGGGAAGAGGGCCGACAAATACTCGAGAAAATGTTGGCGAACATGGACACTCAGAAAGGCAGAGCGTTCGGAATTGCCTTTGTTCATTTGGGATTGGGCAATATTGACGAGACGTTCGAGTGGCTCGAGAGGTCCGCGGATAACCGCGAGTTTGCCATGATACTTCTTGATGTTCATATCTGGATTGATGATGACCTGCGCCGGGATCCACGGTTCGATGCGCTCCGAAAAAAGATCGGCTTGGCAGGAGAACCAGAGTAGCCGGGTGTAAATGTGCAATCCCTTTGGCTGGCGGGGGGCTATGTATGATCGGCAGACCCAGCTATCGTACTTCATGCCCGTGGAACACGTAGCAAGCCGGTTTCTTGGGAGTAGGAACTGGGGCTCCTAGGGAAGGTAATCCAACATCATTAGATCTATGTCCAAATGATCACTGCGGACGAACAGCAGGGATTTGCCGTCGGGCGAAATGCTGAACCGTGAAGTTGGATATGAGGGGAAAGCGGCGATCTCTCTAGTTGTGTCACCGCGTGAACCGCGTAGTAAAACTTTTGTGGTAGCACCCTCGAGCCGTACAAAATAGATTCCCTCCACCGTCACCGTCCAGCTTTGGAAACAACCTGCCTGCAAGTCGGGTACCGTGCACTCCGACGCACCGCCGGCAAGCGGACGGCTCCAGATTCCGTTCCAGTCGGGCCGCACGAGATATAGCGTCTTTCCGTCCGGGGATTCAACAGCCGCGATACCACCGTCGGTGGTCACCTGAACGGCATCACTTCCGTCCGGGCGAACCTGCCAGATCTGCCACTCTCCGTCAACGGTGCTGGCGTAGTAGACTCGGTTGCCGTCCAGGGACCAACTGCAGGGAAGGGCGTTGTGACCAGACGGTGTTATCCGTCGTGGCGCACCACCGAGGACGTCTATCACGTACACAGCGATGTCTTCTCCGGCGATCATGAAGGACAGCTGCCGGCCGTTTGGTGCCCAGGTGGGAGAGGCGACGTACATCCCGCCGAGAAGTGTTAGCTGTCGCAGACGCGAGCCGTCGCTCTCACAAACCCACAGTTCGCGATGGCCGGAACGAGTGGATATGAAGGCAATCTCGCCACCATCCGGCGACCAGGACGGTTCGCAATCGAGCGCGTTCGAAACGACGAGAGGTTTGGCCTCGGTCACACGCGCAGCTGAATCGGCGAGAGACAGCATCATGATGTTCTGGGTCTCTTCACGACTCTCGTAGACCAGACGGGAAGCATCCCGAGCAAGAGTCGGAAACCGTACCCACTCACTCAACACCGGTGCCCGCCGTACAGTCAGACCACGAGCTGACACGGCAGATAAGGAGTAAGGTCCACCGGCAAACGACGAAAAATAGACTTCATCACCCTCAGGACTCCAATCCAAGCCCCAGATATTTATTTGTCCCCGCGTCAAACGGCGGATACGGTTGTCGTCAACATCCACACAAAAAATGTCGGACAGTCCCGAGGGTCCGGTCCGGATGAAGGCAATCTCATTGCTCGTGGGTGAGAAGCGCGGGTACGAATCGCTTGCCTCGCCTCTAGACGGGTTTGTGAGTGTCCGCGTTATGCGGTCATCAGTTTGCATGTCGAGCAACCTCAGATGAGAATAGTCGTCGTCATCCGGGCTTTCCGAAAAAACAATCCATCGACCATCCGGTGACCAGTCGAGATGGCGGGGAAACCCGTCCGACCGGTAAACACAGCGTGGCTCGCCACCAATGGCCGGAACGGTGAAAATTCCCGCCGATTCGTCGGTGCCCCTCACGAAGGCGAGTTGATTTCCGTCCGGTGACCAAGTGGGGTAGTTCTCGTAGTCCGGGTGGTGGGTCAGCCGCAACGGGGATTCGGCATTGCGTTGACCGATGTAGATATCGGCGGGGAATCCCCCTCTGGTCTTTTTGACAAAGGCCACACGGGTTCCGTCGGGTGAAAGCGCGGGTCGCACCTCGAGCCCCGGTTCGTTGGTCAGAGGTATGGAAGGGCGCAGCAAAACACGATCAGAGTCGTCGGGAATCGTGTTAACGATGATCACAACGGCGAGGCAAGCGAGGACGCAGATCAGCAAGACCGGGCGCCAGATCTTCCGCATTTGCCGTTTGAAAACGCCGGTTTTGTCACTGTCGTAAATGGGCTTGCCGGCCTCGTCAGTCTTTTCCGCCTCCAAAACGGTAACCGGTGCGATTAGCCTATAACCGACCTTGCGGATGGTCTCGATATATCGCGGGGTGGCCGTATCGTCATCGAGAACGCGGCGTAGATCCGAAACGGCGCGGTTGAGCGAGTCTTCCCCCATGAGCGTGTCTTGCCAAACCGCGTCCTTCAGTTGTTGCCGGAGAACAATCTCACCCTGCTTGCTGGCAAGGTAAATCAGAACCTGCATCAAGCGTGGTTCGAGGGATATCTCTCGGTTCTCTATCGTGAGTCGGTTTCGGTCGGGCTGCACCAAGAACGGCCCCAGCCGAAAAGGGGATGACTTGGGAAAATCTCGGCCATCGTTTGCCACTGTCGTCTCGCGTGAAAATCCCTTGCCCTATTTGATCTTACGTAACCTTCGGAACCTGAGGAAAACTCGATAGGAATCTTCAGCTCTTTTTCATGCTGGCGGTGGTAACTTCACTAAATGTTCTCACGTAACGCTGATAAATTGCAAGAAACAAAGGCCCCAATCCCAAAGGAGGGCGGGATGGACTATCGGCGGACAAACCAGGTGATGTTGGTCACGGCACTCGTTATTGGCGCTT
>CP070677.1:2289633-2307067 GCA_020352495.1 Candidatus Latescibacterota bacterium | reverse complement strand
ATCGAACAGCAACAGCTCGTCGTTCGTGATGCCAACGACGGGAGCCGGGTGTTTGGCATATCCGGAACGTTTCCGTTCGTTGCCGGCCCAATGAATCTCCAGCTTCCCAGCAACCAGGCCGGAGCACAGCTGATTTCCCGTATACCGTCAAATGTCAGCACGGACGAATCCGACCTTTGCGCGTTCGATTTTGTCATAAGAAACGGAAGCAGTCCTGGATACACATCGATCGAATTCGACGGACTCCGAGTGCGAATCAAGGATGCAAAAGGTGCTGCGGTCAATCCCACGAGCATTCTGGGAGGCGCCTATCTGGTCACCAATGATGACACAAGGGTCGACGGGCAGGTCAATGCGACGGAGATCGTTTTTACCCTACCGGACAACCTCGTCCAAATAGCACCGGCACAAAACGAGACGGTCTCGGTGTTTGTCGATATCGATACCGAAAGGAGCGATTTCAATCTCCGGTTTGTGATCGAAGAACCCCCGTCGATAGACGTCTCCGATGTCGTGACACGAAACCCTGTGCCGGCAGGCGCCGTGCAGGATTCCGGGTTCCCTCTCGTAACGAACTGGACCCACATCTTGGGAACCGACGTCCAAAGCGCCTATACGAACTATCCCAACCCGTTCGCCGCCGGAAGGGAGAAGACTACGATCACCTACTACTTGGAGCAAAAGTCAAGCGTCACGCTCAAGCTGTACACGATATGGGGCGCACCGGTGATCACGCTCCTCGAAAACAAGCGTCAGAACCCCGGACTCTACCAGGACGTCAAATGGGACGGAAAAAACGGTGATGGCGACGTCGTGAACAACGGGGTCTACTACCTCGTCCTCGAGATCCGCGGCGACAACGGACAGGGTGTCACGCTAAAACGCAAGGTTGGAGTGATTCGATAATCATGCGACACGCGGCGACAGCAATTCTGGCTCTGGTTCTTCTCGCTACGCCTTTGGCGACGGGCCAGGCGAACGCGCAGTCGTATGGAACCGAGCTCCCGTTTGTGCTCGGCACGGGTGCGAGATCTTCGGCAATGGGTGTCGCCGCCGTGAGTCACGGCGAGGACGCTTCGATTCAGCATTACAACCCGTCCGGACTTGGATACCTCCAGCGAAAACAGTTTGTGTTTTACAGAACAACGTTGTTCGACTCCAAATCGGTCTATCACTCGTTTAGTTACGCTCATCCGCTGTTGAACTATGGGACGCTCGCCGTGAGCTTTATGCGAGTCGATATTGGTGGCGTCGAGCAGCGAGATGAGACGAATCGTTTGCTGTCCTCTGATCTACACAGCGCGCAAACCAGGTTCCTCTTGGGTTATGCGAAAAGCATTACGACGTCTCTCTCCGCCGGATTCAACCTCAAGATCGACAATCAGTCGTTTGGTGACTACAGCGGATCTGGGATTGGCTTGGACGTTGGACTCTCGGCCAGCCAGGTTTTCTCGGGCAATTCGTTTATCAAGGGTTTCCGCGAGGGATTCGCGGTCCAGAACCTCATCGAACCATCCCTCAAACTCGACCATGAGAAGGTGGCCGATCCGTTCAATCTCTCTCTTGGCGTCTCGGCCATCTCCGGGTTTGGCAACGTTATGCTCGTCACGTCATTGGATATCGTCAATCCAAGGTATTCGCCGTTCGACTTGAGATTTGGACAGGAAGTCGTTTACAACAGAATCCTTGCCTTACGGTTTGGCATGGATGACGTCACTCCAACTTTCGGACTGGGGGCGCACTACAAGAATGTCGGTCTTGACTACGCATACCGAAGTGAAGACCTTGGCAACAACCACCGAATCTCGCTGACCGTCAAGTTTGGTTCGACGCTCTCCGAGCAGCGCGCGAGGGCCAGGGCGGAGTTCGAAAAGGAAGTCGACACACGGCTGACAAATCGTATGGCCGACCTCGAACGTTCGCAGCTCGAGCGCGCACTCGAAAACGGTGACAGTCTCTTTGCCCGGGCGGAATACGAGGCTGCTGCGGATCAGTTCGAAATGGCACTGTTGTGGGATCCCGACAACGATCATGCGGCGAAACAGGCAACGTTATCCCGATATCAACAGGCAATATCGATGGCAACAAAGGCACTGGAGAACAAGGATTATGTCCAGGGTCTATTCCACGCCAACCGAGCATTGTCCTACATCCCCGAAGATCAGGCGGCCACGAATCTGGCGCGCAAGTGCAACGAACGAATTACCGAAGCCAAGAACTCACGGACGCTCCTCACCCAGTTACTAAAGACGAGCATCGATCTTTATGCCGACCGTCAGTTCGCAGATGCCCTCGCCGGTTTCGAAGAGGCCTTGCGAATCGCTCCGGATAATCAACTGGCCCAAGAATACCGGGGAAAATGCAAAAACAGCATCGAGACGGTTGTCAGGCGCTACATGACCGACGCCGAGGTTCGGGCGGACAACGATGACTACGTTGGTGCGATAGACCATCTGGAGCACGCTTTGGCGTATAATACTCGCACTGCCGAGATTCACGCCCTGATAGAAAAATACAAAAAAGCTCGTGCACACGCGCTTCTTGCGTCAACAAAACCGGAAACGCCGGGGCAAACAACCGACGACGCTTCGAGCCCTCCCACCGCTGACCAAAAGGTGCTCGAAAACCATTACCGGCGCGGAATGAAATCGTTTGATGATGGTGATTTCGATGGCGCCATCGCCTCGTTCTTGAGAGTGTGGACGGTCGATCAAGACTATCACAACGTTTCCTCGTTCTTGACGCGGGCGTATCTCTTCGTCGGAATGCGTCTTTATTCCGATCACGAATACACGAAGGCGATCGAGATCTGGCAGAAGGTACTGACGATCGATCCTGAAAACAGCAAGGCAAAACGATACTTGAGCAAGGCACACGAGGAGCTCGAGAAGCTTAGCGGAGTGTATCGTGGAAGGTAGAACATTCAGAATCAGTCCTTTTCACTCACTGAGGACGCAGCTTTGCGTCGGCTCGATCGCACTGCTCCTCATCACCGTGGTTTCGATCAGCTATTTCCTCATCGTGCACCAAAAACGGATACTCAAACACGAAATCGAAAAGACCGTCGTGTTCCAGGGACGGAATATCGCTCTGAGCAGCGAGAAAGCGCTGTTGAGATCGGATCCCGAATTCGAGCTCTTCCCCCTCGTGAAAACGATACTTGCCAGTAGCGCTGGTATCACCTCTGCCGTCATCACAGATGCCGAAGGCATCATCTACGGCGCCAGGGAGCTTCAGCATCTCTCCAAGAAGTATGAGATGGACGTAACGGACTATGAACGCACACCCTCCGACATATTGTTGCCCGATGAGACCCTATATCAAAACGACGAGGTGTTCTCATTGAGAACACCCGTCCGGAGTCTGAACAAGATCGTGGGATACGTTCACTTAAGCTATTCCAAGCAGGGTTTGAAGGACTCTATGCATCGTGCTTTTACGATCACGATGATCGGCAGCGCCGTCGCGTTGAGTCTTGGGATGATCTTGTCGCTCGTCCTTTTTAGACGGATTTCGAAGCCGATGGGGCTTTTGATGGAGGGTGTTCACAGACTAGGGGAGGGACGTCTGGATACGAGAATATCCTGTCCGAGCAGAAATGAATTCCGCGTACTGGCGGAATCGTTCAACGATATGTCGACCAGGATCGCCACGGCACAGGAGGAGCTGGTCATCAAGGAGAGAATGGATCACGAACTGGAAATTGCCCGAGAGATTCAAGGCACGTTGATTCCGACAAGGGTCCACGAGCCCGAGGGTTACCAGGTTGCCATTTTCTACCAATCGGCGACGGAGGTCGGCGGAGACTACCTGGATGTAATCCCCCTCGATCGCGACAACATCTCGCTCGTTATGGCCGACGTATCGGGTAAGGGTGTCCCCGGTCTGGTCGTCATGGGCATGCTCAAGATCATGGTCCACAGTCTCGTGGCCCAGGGACTCTCCCCCATCCAGCTGATTCGTGAGCTCAATGTCTCTTTGATGAAAACTTTGAAACCCAACATGTTCGTGACGTTTTTCATCGCCAAACTGAATGCAACCACCGGTCGTGTAGTCTATTCAAACGCGGGTCACAATCCTCTAGTGATCTACAATCGCACGAAAAAGCGATCCGAGTTTCACAGAATGGCCGGGCCGCCACTTGGTATCTTCGCGGCCAGTCAGTTCAACACGGAACTCTCCGAGTACAGCATTCAGATGGAACCGGGGAGTCTGATTCTCCAATACACCGATGGTCTGAACGAATCAACGAATGAGCGAGGCGAACAGTTCAGCTACGAGCGGATTGTAGAGATTTGTAACGAAAAGGCGTCATCGGGCGCCAGATCGCTGATACCGCATCTGATAGAGGCGGAACAAGAGTTTCGGTGCCGATCTCCACAGGCCGACGATATCGCTTTGTTGGCGCTGAGTGCAGTAGCACCGGTAGGCATTGAGAACTTTTCCGGGTCCGGACGAGGAGAATAGCTCATGCACTTGATCGTCCGTTCCATTGATTTTACGAACCATGCGATCACCATCGAGGTCGATCAGTCGACATCTCTGTCCCATCATGATCACATCGCTTGGTTTATCGGATTCTGCACGGACCTCGGCTTCTCCGACGTGAAAATCTGTTATCCAAAAAACCTGCCGCTCATGTCATTTGTAATGCTTCAAGAAATGCAAAAGAAACGCGACAGTTGCGGACCCGTTACCCTCTCCCCACGGGAAAGAGTCAACGCCCCGTCCTCTCGTGATGCCTGTCAGTTTCATTGCACCGTTCCGCGTACCGGTGAGTGGACCGACGTTGAGTACCAGTTCCGGTGCAGTGACTTTCCCGACGTATTGGAACATCTCACTTTGGTGTCGCTGTTGATTGGCTACTCCGTTCCGTTCGACGAAGAATCACTCTCGTACCTGAGGCTATGTACGTACGAACTGGGAGCAAACACGGTCGAGCACGGGACGTTTCAACACGACAACCCCGAGGCCACCGTCAAGATTGTGATCAGGGGTGACCACTTCGACGTGACCTACAGCGACAACGCCGAGCAGTTCGCCACAACGCACATTAGAGAGGTCGACATTGCGAAAAATATCAGAACAGGTAGTAAGAGAGGTCTCGGACTTTACCTGCTCCAGAAGATCACTCAGGACCTCACGTACACGAGAGACGCGATCTGGAATCGCACCAATTTCAAGATCAAAAGACGAGAGACAGCCACACACGAATTGAACAGGAGGGCAAAAATGAATACTCTCTCGATCACTGTGACCCCGACCGAATCAAAAAATACGGCCGTAATCCGACCCGTCGGAAGCATCAACTCGGCCACCGTGCCGCAGCTCGATGCCTGCTTTGGCGATCTCGTCGGCAAGGGTCAGCGCACGATTGTGATTGATCTTTCCGAAACCGAGTTCATTAGCAGCTCCGGCGTCGGATTGTTGCTCGGTACAGTATCGTCGCTTCGGGATAAGAGTGGGGATCTTGTGCTCATGAATATCCCGACGCTGATAAACGACATCTTCGACATCTTGAACATCAAAATACATTTTCGGATTATCAAGAGCCTGGACGAGCTCAAGATCGCTGCAAATCCTTAGCGGTCATAACCGAAGAGGATCTCGGCCCGAATTCGACCCATCTGGAGTTCTTTGCCTAGGTAAGGTCGGAAACGAAAAAAAAACGTGCTCGATCAATCGCGGGACAAGTCGTTGCAGAGGTTTTTGGCAACGATGCCCGCGTTTCTTCTCATTCCCTCCGCTTTGCACCGCGAGATCGCGCTGTCTCGTGTAAGTCTTTTGAATTCCCCATCTCCGATCTCCACAAGGTCTTCCAGTGACCTGTCGAGGATCGGACTCTGCTGCCGGTCGTCGAATACAGAGGATTCCCGAGCGGATTCGTTGAAGGGACACACCTGCTGACACGCGTCACACCCAAACAAGTTTAATCCAATTGGCTTGTGGAGATACTCCGGTATGTCGCCACGCTTCTCGATCGTCAGATAGGAAATGCACTTGCGTGCATCGATCAAAAAGGGTTCGTCGAGCGCACCTGTCGGGCACGCATCGATACACTTCGTGCACGAGCCGCAGAGACTCTCTAGCGGCTTATCCGTCTCGAGAGGCAAATCGGTGATCAACTCCCCGAGAAATATCCAGGACCCAAACTCCGGTGAGATTACGCAGGTGTTTTTTCCCAGCCAGGCGATGCCGGATTTCAGAGCCATATCCCGTTCGGATATCGGTTGAGTATCCACAGCGATTTGCGACGTCATCTTGGGAAAAGACTCCTTGAGTCTCCGATCGAGTTCCTCGAGCATCTCCCTCATGACGCTATGATAGTCACCTCCGTGAGCGTAGATCGCCACCATGCCGTTTCCATGCCGAGCGGCGTTTCGATTTCTCCGTTCCTTCGCCTCCGAATAGTAGTTGACGCCAACGCAGATCACAGACTTCGCGCCGTCAAGAAGAAGAGCGGGGTTGTGTCTTTTGTCGGCTCCAGCGGAGAGATAACGCATGTCCCCGTGTCTGCCATCTCGAATCCAACGGTCGAACACGATCTTGGACCGGGAAGTCGGGGTCAGGTCGGTTATACCGACGAGGGAGAACTCGATCTCGTAGGCGGTTTTTCTGACGATTTCTTCGGGCGAGTGGTTCGATGACGGCGTCGCGGGGACGTCACTACTCTTTTTCATCACCGGTCTCGAGGTAGTCCTTGATTTGCTCGGCAAACCGCGTGAGCTTCAGGTCGACCAGGTAGTTTACCGTGTCTTTTTCGAAATCACCGTTCTCGAGCCGTTTCCCAGCCTTTATGCCGGAGAGCAGCTCGATTCCCTCGTCGATGGATTCGATCGCATAGATGTGAAACTTGCCATCTTCGATTGCCTTGATCGTCTCGCTCTTTAGCATGAGATCTTTTTGATTGAGTTTGGGAATGATCACTCCCTGCCGGCCCGTAAGACCCTTGATCCTGCATATGTCGAAGAACCCTTCGATCTTTTGATTGACCCCACCGATTGGCTGGATCTCGCCTTTTTGGTTGACCGATCCCGTCACGGCAAGGTCCTGTCGTAGTGGCAACTCGGCGAGACTCGACAGGATCGCGTAGATCTCTGTCGAGGAGGCGCTGTCACCATCGACGCCGCTGTACGACTGTTCGAAGCAGATGCTCGAGCTCATTGTGAGCGGTTTATCCTGCGCGTATTTGCGACGGAGATAGCCCTCGATGATCAGCACCCCTTTGTTGTGGGTCTTGCCGCTCATGTCCGCTTCGCGCTCGATGTTTATGATCCCCGCGCGGCCCATGGCTGTCTCGACGGTGATCCGGCTTGGTTTGCCAAACGAGTAATCGCCGAGGTCGAAGACGGAAAGCCCATTGACCTGACCGATCTTTTCCCCGTCGATGTCAAGGAGTATCGTTCCATCGGAGAGCATCTCACTCATCTTCTCTTCAACGAGATTGACACGGTGTGTCTTTTCGTCGATCGCTTTTTCGACGTGGCGTGCCTCGACGACCTTCGCACGCTCCTTTTTTGCCCAGTAGTTCGCCTCCCGAACGACGTCCGCCACGTCGCTGAATCTCGTTGTGAGCTTGTCCTGTCTCCCGGCGATTCTCGAACCCTCCTCCGCAATCGCGGCCACGGCGCTGCTGTGAAACGCGAGCATTTTTTCTTTGTCGATGACGCTCTTGACGAATTGGCCGTATCTGGCGAGGTTCTCGTTGACATTGGGCATCACCGTGTCAAAATCGGCCTTCACTTTGAAGATCTTTCTGAAATCCTCGTCGTAGTGATATAGGATCTGATACGAGTATGCGTCGCCGACCAGTACCACCTTCACATCGACATCGATCGGCTCCGGTTTCAACGAGGAGGTAGGGAGAAACAGGAATGCGTCGAAACTCTGAATTGCGACCTTCTCATTCTTGAGCGCTCGCTTCAAGGCCGGCCACACCGCCGGCTCCTCTATGATATCGATCAGACTCAACACAAGAAACCCACCGTTGGCCCGAAGCAGCGATCCCGCCCGGATCATCGTCAAATCCGATCTATACTCTCCCCTCCCCTCATGAACGCGGTCGATTGTACCAAAAAGGTTCCCGTAACTTGGCGACGTCTCGATGATCACGGGAATGTTCTTCGTGCGTGAGTTGTCCACGATGAGATTGACTTCGAATTCCAGAAACTCCTCTTTTTGTTCACCTCGCTCTTTTTGCTCGGCAGAGGGTTCCTTGAAATCGTCGACATTGTCGATTGCGTATTCTTGAAGCTCCTTTAGGTATGTCTTTACCTTTGCGCCCTTGAATTTTTCTGCGATCTCTTTCACGCATGTATCGACGATGGGGCTTACGAACTCCTTTTCCAACCACGAGATCTTGTCGGCCAGCTCGCGGTCGAGCTCGCGGGCCGTCTTGAGGAATGCCTCCATCTTGCCCACCAACACCTCGTGATCCTTTTTGATTTTTTCGAGTTCGTTCTCGTCGATCTTTTTGGCTTCGACGAGTGTCGGGAGCTTCTCCATCTCCACGGGTTGGTCCTCGATAACGGGCATGACAACAGGTCTCGTAAACGGACCATACTGGACCTCGAGCAAACGAAAGCCTTTGTCTGCGATGTCCTTCTCGAGCTCGGCCGCCAGACCGGCTCGCTTTGTTTGAAGCTCCTCGATGATCGTCTTCTGACGTTTTGTATAAGCGTCGCTCTCGAAGACCTTGGGAACGTGTTTTCTTAGCGTGCGGAGAAAATCGGACAGCGATTTTTTGAACTTCACCCCGTTACCGGCGGAGAGTTCGATGCAACGAGGTATTTCGGGCGTTCTAAAGTTATGGACAAAACAAATGTCTTTGAGCTTCTTTTTTCCGTGACGCATGCTCTCGAGCAGCGTTTTGATCGTTGTCGATTTCCCCGTACCGGTGAGACCCGAAACATAGATGTTGTATCCGGGGCTTGTGATCTCCAGACCCAAACGGATAGCGCCCAACGCTCGATCCTGGCCGATGATATCCTGACAACACGGGATGTCATCCGTAGTCTCAAAGCCCAGCGCATCCGGAGAACACCGCCACCGAAGATCGTCGACTCCCAACTCCAATTTGGACTCGCTATCCATGAAATCCTCCCAATTCGACCGTAATCGTAATCTGAAAAACGAAAGAACCTTGCGATACCCGTATCTTAAAGAAGCACCGTTAATCAGTCAAGCTGGCCCGAATCAGCTATCCCCGTAGTGGACAGTTCGGTCGGCGATCGCACCACGCACATACCAATCGCACAAACGCAACGTGCATTACGCGGAGCCTACGACCGGTCTCTCTGCCGACTTACGTAACTGAACCCACGCCACAGATTTAACTGCATATTTTACCTGCCGTTACGTTCTCGGCCAAACATGTGCCATGTGGCACGGTTTTTTCTTGATGACCGAATCGTGAATGTCCGGTCCGCCGCAGGTAGGCCGGGCGCCAAAAATCGAAGCAGGGGGGGTGAAGTGACCTCGTCCAACGATCGAGGCTCCTTCAAATGATATCTGCGACAACGTCCTCATCGATCGGTCCGGCCATCGAGACACCAAACAAATCGAATCACTCGAAAGGTTTTACGCTCATTGAACTCATGATCGTTGTGATAATCATTGGCCTTCTGGCCGCCATCGCGATACCGAATTTCCAGAGACTGATCCGACGGTCAAAGGAGGGGTCGGTGAGGAGCAACATCCACGTCATCCAAACGGGGGTGGAGGTGTTCGCCGTCGATCACGGGGCGGTGTATCCTCAGCCCGCCGACGACGCGGAGCTTCAGTCGCTTTTGCCCGGTGCGGTGTATCCCACAAATCCGTTTACGAGAAACATTACCGTAGTCCTGTGGAACGCCGATCCTGCAAACCCCGGAGAAATCAGTATCACAAACCTGCCCGGTGGCGGGTATACACTCAAAGGCCATGGCCAGTATGTCATACTCACGCCGTGGATTACCGTTGGAGACTAGCAACCCGTCCAACAAACGTCTCCCCACAAAATCGAAAGGTACCTGCCGAAATCTCAACCCGAAAACACCGTCTGGCCCTTCTTCTTGTCGTCACTTTTTACGAACACGAGATTTAAGGCGGCTTTTGGCGTCTTAATTTCCTTGTTGGCAACGATTTTCTCTCACAACGCCTGCCGATACGCGCCTTGGCGCGCAAACAACGCTTTCCTCGACTGTCGTGCTTTGTCATAATCTTTTTTCGGTCACGTTGGGAGGTTCCAGCGGTACGCAAAAGGTTCGAACGGAGGCACGATCCCATGGCCTGGATCAAAACGATCGACGAAGATAACGCGACGGGCTTCTTGAAAACACATTACAAAAAGTACGGAGACCCATTCGAGGGCGTGGACAACATTCTCAAGATCCAAAGCTTGAATCCCGATTCCCTTCGACGCCACTACGATCTTTACCAACACCTCACGACGGGGAAATCGGGGCTAAGCCGTATGCAGCGGGAGATGATCGCCATCGTCGTCTCCAAAATAAACGGGTGTGATTACGGAGTACGTCACCACGGGAAGAGTCTTTTCCAGCTGACGAAAAACCCGTTCCTCATCAAGGCGATCGAAGAGGATTTTCGCGAGGCCGATGTCCCACAAAAAGACATCGCGATGCTCGACTACGTCAAAAAACTCACCGCCGAGCCGTCAAAGATCGAAAAAGCCGATATTGACGCGCTGAGAAGTGCCGGATTCAGAGATGCCGACATACTCGACATCGCACAGGTCGCCGCCTACCACAGCTATGCAAACCGCCTTGCCAGCGGGCTCGGCGTGGAGCTCGAATCGCACATGGAGAACGAGTGAATCGGGGCGATCCTGCTTACGGCAGAAATCTCTCTGGGTGTCTCAGCTTTTCCGGTAAGTACGTATCGATTACGTAGTTGAGTCCGTGTTTGGCCAGCGCCTGCTGCTCAGCCCTCACTCCCATTTTTATCAGCTGTTCCAAAGCCCTCTGCCACGGCTTGTGGTGGAGAATGAAGGGATCGTTCTTGATCGCATCCCTGGCGCGTTTCACATCGACTTCTTTGAGTGGATGCGTTGGAAGCTTGTAGGTTTGAATGTCCTGAGGAGTGATACCCAAAAAACGCGCCTGTGGAACACAGAAGAATTCGTTGAGATGGGCTGCGTTCCCGCTCCCCACCTTTAGCGTCCGGTAGATGTTGCTGATGCCGTACGGGTCTCCATCGACAAATACGTAGACGGGAAGTTTTTTGCTGTCGGCCAGCCTGCGTATGAAACGTCTGCAGGCGCGCGTCGGGACCCCTCCCATCGAAACGAGGATACAGTTGGCCTTTTTCCAGTAGTTGTGTTTGACGAGGCGCTGGAACATCCCCGCGGTTTCGATGACGAGGATGAAATCCGCCTTGGTTTCGAACTCGAGATGCTCGACGGCAATGGGAATCGAATAGGCCCCGCTCCCGAACTTCGTACAGTCGATTCTGATCTTCTTTTTTGTGTCCCTGTCCTGATCGACGACAATCAGCCGGCCTGCGACGTCCCCTCCCTTCTCTTCCGGGATGAAACCCAACTGCTCGCGGTTGAGACCAAAAAACGCCTCGACATCATCGATGACGGCATCCGACTCGGGTTGTTCATTGAAGCGCGCAGCCTCCCAGTTCTTCGACACGTAATACGCTTCCCGTTTTGTCGCGATGTCATCGGTTTCCAACAGATCTTTTGAAAGGGACATCATTCGCAGAGTCTGGGCGAACGTTTTCACCGTGTTGACGGTGAGCGTCCTTTCTTTTTTTCTCCCGCGCATCTCGAAATAGCCGTTCTTGGCGTGATATCTGACGTTGGACAGGGCACGAAGCGGGAATTTCATAGATGGTTTCTTCCCCTGCAAAATCGTTCCCTTGATCCTCGTGGCCTCGGTCTTGATCTTCTTTACTACTTTGGTGTTACCAGTCAAGTCGATCTCCTTGGTTCAACACTCACTGTTTGCGACTTTTCTCCAGAGTTGTGCTCAGCTTTGACACGATCTTCTTTTCTTCCCGTTCGGAGAATGACAATATGTCTCTTAGCGCTGCGCCGATGTGGGGGATGTACTGCTCGATGTAGGAGCGTTTCTTGGCCTCCTCGCGAGCCTTCACGCCCCTTCGAATGAATCGGGCAAGCCGTCTCCCACACTTTTGAAGCGCCAGTTTGATTTCCTTGATGATTTCGGGATAATGGGCGATCGCCTCCTTGCTCTCGGAGGTAAACGGTACCCATGCGGACGCGATATGGACAACTACCAACATCGGGCCAGATGGCAGTGCGCCGCGGGCTTGCGCTACGCCGTAGCTTCTCCAGGCTGTGTTTACCACCGAATGCGTGATCGCACAGGCTGACTGCTGGTAGACCAGAGGCGCCCGGTTGGCAAAGCGAGTGAGCTTGACGATCTCATCCTCGGAAAACATCGGTCCCCCGTAGGCGAGCGCGACCTCGATTTGAAACGGGTTTCCGCGGTACACCGCCGGAGGACGGGTGACGGCCGTGTGAAAATCGGGTTCGACTTCACTCGCCACGCTCGCCACCAGCAACTCCTCACCGATCGGTGAGAGACAATCCGTCGGTGGCTTCATTATTTTTGCGCGCGCGAACGCCCGGATCAGCTCCTCGGCCTGTTCACGCGTGATCCGTTTTGGCGAAGTCGTCGGGGAAATGCCGGCCATCTCGAGCACATCGAGCGACGCCCGAGCGCTCATGCGCGAGAATTCCCTCTCGAGAAAACCTTTTACGTTTCGTGCTTTTGTGAGCTTTAGCATATCGAGCAGCACACCCAGCTCGACCCCGTGGGGATGTGGTTTGATCGCCTTGGCTTCAGCGGGGAGCTTCTCGGTGATTCGTTTGTAGACGATCTCCGAATCACGCGGAGGTCGATAAACCAGCTCAGCATGCGGATTGGCGAGCGCCACTTGGTGCAGATAGGCGTCGACCGACCGCAACCCCTTTTTGTAGGCAGCCACGAGCTCCATCTCTATTTGCGTACCATGTGGCTGCTCCCAATCGAGAGTATCTTCACTGATGATGACGGGTGTGTTTGTCTTTGTTTGAATTTGAAGCTCATAGACATGCGCTTTCTGACGGGGATTGGTGCGTGTGATCACCTTGACCGGTTTGCCGGTGGTGAGCTGCGAGTACATGACCGCCGCGGATATCCCGATCCCCTGTTGACCCCGCGCCTGTTTGAGAATGTGAAACTTCGATCCGTAGAGCAGTTTGCCAAAGATTTTGGGGACCTGTGATTTGACGATACCGGGGCCGGTGTCCGCCACTCGCAATAGATACCGGTTCTCGGAGAGCTCTCGGATTTCGACCAACAGGTTCGGCGGAATTCCGGCTTCTTCGCAGGAGTCGAGTGAGTTGTCGACCGCCTCCTTGACCGCTGTTAGAAGGGCTTTTGGAAGGCTGTCGAATCCGAGCAGATGACGGTTTTTGGCAAAAAACTCGCTGATCGAGATCTCACGCTGTCTCAGCGCGATGGTCTGTGCGGTTTGAAAGCCTTTTCGTTCCTTGGTTCCTTTTCCGCGTGGGGGCGGAGTACCAACGATCGCTCGCGGCACTCTTGGCGACGGCTCCCCCTGGATGGCGGCCGGTGTTTCCGCTTTCAATTCCGGTCCACCTTCGAAAAGCGGCAGACCCTCGAGCGCAATCTCTGACTTCGGCTTTGGCCGACGTTTTTGCTTTGCTTCACCCGAGGGCTTTTTTGACGTCGCCAGCGTCCTCGTCTTCTTCGCCGGTTTTCCGGCTGATTTCTTTGACGTTTTCGGGGGCGACTTCTTGGCGCCCCGCTTCCGCGCGGTTCTCACCCCACCGGATGCTGCCTTCCTGGTCCTGCCCGTCTTGGTTTTCCCACCGCCACCCGATGCGGATTTCCCCGTGGCTCGCTTCCCGGCGGGGCCTGCGGATTTTCTGCCGGTCTTTTTTTGTCCGCGTTTTTTTGATCCTGTCATACCGGCCTCCTCTTGAATCCCTATCTCAAGCTGCGCATACCGATCTTACTCTGGTTATAGATCCCCCATCCCGGCCCCGATTCTTCGCGTCCGAATCAGGAGTTTGTAGATCGGGTTTAGAATGGCACTAGGGCATACTAAATTGACCATACCCGTGTGTCAACGCCGTCTTGCACGATCGCCCGCGTCTTTCGAAGGGTCCCCGAGGTGTCTCGCTAAACCCGCACCAACAACCCCGCCGACGATCCGTTGCGCGGAGGTAGGCGTGCAAAATACCTTACGCCGACCTCGCCTCGTCTACGATTGAGACACGACCGAACGGGCTTGCCCGACTCGAAACGTGCGGGGAGCGGCCGCACCGCGTGCGCGCAACGATCACCCCGGCAACTTGTTATCCGCGATATCTTTACAAAACAGTCTCAAAACGCCGTTGATTGGCTCCCCCGGAAACGAGGTTGACCTATCTGCCGATATCGAAGGAACAGATTTTGCACGTCGTTGTGGGCGCATACTGGGCCGTTGGAGCCTCGAATTTGTTGCCAAATACACACTGACCACGGGGGGAGTAGCGATCGACCCCAGAATCCAATGAGTCTCACCGCCAAACCAAACATCCGTTTTTTGAAACTGCTCGCTTTTCTCTCCATCGCAGTGCTTGTCATCGTCGAACTCACATTCACTTCCGTTGGGCCGCCGAAGAAACAAAGCATCGATGAAGCAGCCGAGCTCGTCTCGAGCAAGATCCTTCTGACACGTCAGAAGGCTCTCGCAAGCAATACTCGCTACCGGCTTCACTACGATTATCGAAGAGGCGAATGCCGGGTCTTCCGGGAAGACTCCCGAGGACGTTGGGTGCCGGACACCCCAAACGACCGGTGCGTGTTTCCAAGTGAAGTGTCGATCAGTTCGACCAGCAGCCCGCCGGATGGGTACATCGAGATCAACGAGGACGGACGAATCGTGAGTCGGGACGGCGTCGTTTTGTTGAGATTGTCCGATAGCGATAGCACACTCAAGAGCATCCGAATATCCCCCTCAGGCATGGTTCAGGAGTTTCCGAACTGGTAAACGGGCCGCTCAACCCGTAAGATCACCATTGCTGGTCAGAGGAGGCACTGGTATGGGCCGCGGAGGTACCGCTGGTTTTGCTACGATACCTCGATCGGTGATTGCCATCGCCGTTCTGGTAGTTGTCGTCTTTGCGATTTTGGCGATCCGGGTCAAAAACCGGGACGCAAAGCGGGATGATTCAACCGACCGAATTCCGAAGATCACCGGCGCTTCCGCTATCGAGATCGCGGAGACGGCGTTGCAGCGTTCGGTTGACGAGCTGGTGGAAAACCCACGGTGGCGGGAGGGCCATAGCGCCGTTCACCACGAGGACGGCACCTATGATGTGAAGATATTCGACGCCATCGATGACGGCCGCGGCGTTTATGATCCCGACGTTCCGCGAGATTGTGTCCGGATCGTCGCCACAGGAACGACCGATGCGGACACGGTTTCGATCGAGGGCATCTGGCTCGACCCAGCGGCGGCCTTTGGTTGCGTGTTGGCGGCCGGCGACAAGATCCAATTCGGCGAGTCCGAAGACGGAAACTGCATGGTGGTTGGCGATCTGCACAATAACGCGTGGGATGGTGGCGCCATCGAAATCGGAGCCGGAACCACCGTATACGGTGACGTGAGAAGCGCAGGTGCAATTACCCTGGGGAGTGTTGGGTCCACAGCACAGGCGATCGTGCACGGTGAGGTACGGGGCACGGCGGTCACACTAAATAACATGGCACGAATCCGCGACTTCGAAAGATTGAGCGAATGGGAGGAGGGGGTCGACCTGGATCTTGATGGTGAAACAGACAATCCCGTCGTGAGCCGTGGACGTGGAAGTCTCTTTGCCACCCACACGGCTGTCTCCGACGGCCGGTCCCTCGCCGACGGCGAGACGGATCACCGTGTGTCTTACGGTACGGGACCGGTCAGACTCGGAGGCTTCGGTCCCAGAACCGTCATTGACCCGCGGCCGAATTTTGGCACCTACTTCGAGTTCGTCACGGGCTCGTCGGTCTACCCACCGGGTGACGAACACGTCACGACGCAGATACCTGGTGACGGGGACGGCCACTACTTCGAGTCGGCAGAGGCGTTCACCACCTGGATCCACACTCACTACCCCACCAACACCGTCTGTTGGCGATGCGCCGGTGACGGCCGAGTTGACCCAAACGACGATACGTTTTGTCCTTCGTGCGATGCGACGGGTCGAGAGCCGTCGATTGAGATCGCCGGTGTGTTTTACGTGGACGACGAGCTCCTCGACCTGAGCGATCTGGGGGTGAACCTCACCGTTCATGGAACGATCATCGTTGCCAAGGGCAATCCGGCCAAGTGGTCCCGCAAAACCGTCAGCGTTCCCCACGGTGAGATGACCATTGACCATTTCCCGGTCGAAGGTCGGATCTTGATCAAGGGCCCATCGCGTATGCACTTTACACAGACCTACCGTTCGAGCATCGACGGCGGAAGCTATCTTCCATACCACCGGTCGGTTCGGCCGGGGGACGATAAACAAAAGATCCCGGTACCGGGACCCGAACCCGATCGTTCGATGCGCGAGTTCCCCGCTCTTATTGCCGCCTCGCAGATCGTGATCGAACCGAGACACGCCGGATTTGCATACTATCAGGGCGACATCGGCGATGAGAAAATGACGATCCTACAGGGCGTTGTTTTTGCCGAAGACGTCGTCCGTCTCCACGGCATCGGTGGGTGGAGGGGTGAGCCGGTGGTGTTCGACGAGTCGGTTGCTCGGGCGGATGATGACGTTTTCGACGAGGCGATCCTGAATATCGATCTCAACGATGACGGAGACCGGTTCGATCGCGTCGAAACCTCCGCCATTTCGAGTCGTCCGGTCATACCCATCTCGCGCGATCGTTCGAATATTGATATCGACAACGACGGCGTGCTTGGCCGGGTGATCCTCGGTCGAGATTACCGGGAGTTCTTCTTCGAAAACGGATACGCCCTTCCCATTCTGATTTATCATGCGGGTTGCTCGTTGGGACAAACGATCCAGATTGGTGGTCAGTGCCTGGTAACATCCGACCCGTTGACCGGTGTCGCCGGGACTCCTTTTGGCTTCTACGATTCCAAAACCTTCGCTGCCCGCCAAGGTCTCATTTCCTCACGTGAGGTAGACCCACAGTAGCTCCCCACCACATTTGAACCGGGATCAATCGCTGACGTTATCCCTCGACCTGAGATCCGCGCGGGGCTGGCTGTCCACAGTGGCCGTCGCATCGTTTCTCACGCTCGTTTTCTTTCAAACCACACATCACACAGCCGAACCCGCCAAAAAAAACACAAAGATCCCTCCGCGATCGTCCCCGCCGCTCGAGTTTATCCCCGCATGGCATACGCATCGAGCCTGCTCCGCGTCAAATATCATTCCGAATATGGCGTGAGCGCCTCTGATCTGAGGTAT
>CP070677.1:2277805-2289533 GCA_020352495.1 Candidatus Latescibacterota bacterium | reverse complement strand
CACCACCGGCGTTCGCGGCCTTTCCAGGGCCATAGAAGATTTTGCTTTCGAGATACACATTGACCCCGTCGGCGGTTGTCGGCATGTTGGCGCCCTCCGAGACCACATAAACATTGTTCTTGACCAGATTGTTAGCGTCTTTCATGTTGATCTCGTTCTCGGTCGCCGAAGGGAACGCACAGTCGGCCTTGTGATCCCAAAGCGGGTTGTAGTCCAGGCCCGCTTCGACCGGTGTGTACGTCGCGCTCTTGTACTTGTCCGCGTACTCCTTGATTCGACCCCGTTTTACGGTTTTTAGATCGATTACAAACGCGAGTTTTTCGCGATCGACACCCTCTTCGTCGTAGATGTAGCCCGACGAGTCGGAGAGCGTGACGACCTTTCCGCCAAGATCGAGGACCTTCTCGGTCGTATACTGCGCCACGTTGCCCGAGCCCGACACCAGACACGTCTTGCCTTCGAGACTTTCACCGCGCGTGCCAAGCATTTCGGCCGCGAAGTACACGGCGCCGTATCCCGTCGCCTCAGGACGAATCAACGAGCCACCCCAGTTGAGCCCCTTGCCGGTCAGCACACCGGTGAACTCGTTTCTGAGTTTTTTGTACTGGCCAAACAAGAAACCGATTTCACGTCCGCCAACACCGATGTCGCCCGCCGGAACGTCCGTGTTGGGACCGACGTGCCGGTAGAGCTCGCTCATAAAGGACTGGCAAAACCGCATCACTTCCGCATCGCTCTTACCCTTGGGGTCGAAATCCGACCCGCCCGTGCCCCCACCCATAGGCAGAGTCGTCAGACTGTTCTTGAAGACCTGCTCGAAAGCAAGAAACTTCAGGATGCCAAGATTGACGGACGGGTGAAAACGGAGGCCACCCTTATAGGGTCCGATCGCGCTGTTCATCTCGATACGGAATCCCTTATTCACCTGAACCTCGCCCTGGTCATCGACCCACGGGACCCGGAACAGGATGATCCGCTCCGGCTCCACGATCCTCTCGAGGATTTTGGCCGCGCGGTATTCTGGATGTTTATCAAGAACCAGTTCGAGCGATTCCACAACTTCTTGAACCGCCTGATGGAATTCCGGCTCGGCGGGATTCTTCGCCTTGACCTGACCCATGAATTGTTCGACGAATGCTGACATGCGCCCTTCCTTCCTCCCAATATTGGGCATATATGATGGAACGGCCTGCCCAGGCCAGGCAGACCAATTGGATCAAACCTACGTATGACACGATTAAATACCCAGGGATTCTATCCCCACTCCCCCCAATTGTCAACAGCATTGCATCGGCTCCCGGCGGGTTTTCTTTGGGGGAGTGATGGCCCTTTGCCCTTTGTTTTGCTGGTGTGGGTTGGCCGTTTCGCTCCATTCTCGCTACGCTCAAAATTGCGCTCAACGGCCAACCCACGCCCACATGTATCACCCTACCGGGGGGCGCGATGGTCCTTCGAACGTAATTTTGAGCGTAGCGAAAATGAAGAGAGACTGACCGTCGCGCCCCTCCAATTACACACTGATTCCGATTGAAAATCGGGCCGGGTTGGGTCATGATTTGTGACTACGTTTTAATCCCTACCATGAGAGGAGTGCACGAAATGAAGACATCACGACCCATGACCCCCAAACGGACAATCGTCGTCGCCGTATTGGCGCTTGTCGTGGGGTTGTTGCCGGCAGCGAGCCCGGCGGCGGATACCCTGTCGCCAGCGGACATCCTCATGATAAAAACGGCTTCATCGGCGAGAATCAGTCCTGATGGCAAATGGATCGCCTACACGGTTCGCGTCCCCCGCAAGGCCGACGACGAGGCCGGAGCGGACTATCGCGAACTCCACGTCGTCTCGACACGTACAGGGGAGACTCGCCCATTCATAACGGGCGAGGTCACGATCAACTCACCCAGTTGGAGCCCGGACGGCTCGCATATCGCGTTTCTCGCCAAACGAGGCGAGAAGGCCAAAACCCAGGTGTGGAGCATCCCGACCGACGGAGGCGAGGCGTTTCAGGTGACTCACTCGGAGACAAACGTTTCGGCCTTCCGTTGGCATCCCGACGGCAAGCAGATCGCCTACGTCGCCACGACGCCTCCAACCAAAACCGAGAAGAAACTCAAAGATAAGGGCTACGGATTCGTATTCTACGAGGAAAATCTCAAACATCGGAATCTCTATGTGATTCCGGTGGATGCGGGTGAGGACATCGATGCCAATCAGCTCACCGACGGTCTCACCGTGTGGGGTTTTGAATTCAGCCCCGATGGCAAGTCAATCGCGCTCTCGGCAAGCGAGAAGAACCTCGTCGACTACCGCTACATGTTCGAGAAGATTCATATTCTCGATGTGGCCACGGAGGAACTCCGACAGCTCACGAATAACCCCGGGAAGCTTGGGAACTACGCCTTTAGCCCCGATGGAAAGAGGATCGCGTACGCTGCGGCCAAGGAACAGTGGGATCATGCGGTAAGTCAGGCATACGTGATCGACGTCTCGGGTGGTGACCCGGTCAATTTGACTCCTGCTGACTTTCTGGGACACATCAACTGGGTAGAGTGGAAGGACAAGAAGACCGTTGTATACCGAGCAGGTGAGGGCGTGTGGAATACGCTCAGCACGGTCAAAGCCGAGGGGGGCGACCGCAAAATCATCCTGCACTCGGAGAAGACCGGGATAATCTTTGGCACGCCAACTTTTACAAAGAATTTCAAACACTTCGCCATGCTGGGCACTGCTCCAGATGTTCCACTGGAGGTTTACTACTGGTCTGGCGGAAAGAAGCTCAAACGAATGACAACGCTCAACCCGTGGCTCTCCGAGCGCAAGCTGGCCAGACAGGAGGTCGTTCGTTACCCGGCCAGGGACGGACGTGAAATCGAGGGCATCTTGTATTACCCCATCGACTACAAAGAAGGAACGCGATACCCATTGATAGTGACCGTTCATGGTGGCCCCGAGTCACATTACACCAACGGATGGCATACGAGATATTTCCAGCCTCCTCAGGTTCTCGCCGGAAAGGGATATTTTGTGTTTTTGCCCAACTACCGGTCGAGCACAGGTTATGGGATCGACGTCATTCGAACCGATCACCTTGGGGATCCGGCAGGAAA
Source organism: Candidatus Latescibacterota bacterium (assembly GCA_020352495.1). GTDB lineage: Bacteria > Krumholzibacteriota > Krumholzibacteriia > WVZY01 > WVZY01. The sequence continues at coordinate 2,286,423 of CP070677.1, read as the reverse complement.
AGAATTCGATGACGTGGCCGATGGCATAGATTATTTGATCGATCAGGGTATGGTCGACCGCGAGCGCGTCGGGCTTGGCGGTGGCTCGTACGGCGGGTTTGCCGCCGCCTGGTTCTCGTCGTACTATACGGAAAAGGTAAAAGCGGCCTGCATGTTTGTGGGCATCAGCGACCTGGTTAGCAAACGTGGGACGACGGACATCCCCTATGAGGAGTGGCTTGTCCATTCCAAAGACAAACTCGAGGACATGTGGCAGCTGTCACTGGAACGAAGCCCGATCTATCACGCCCACAAGAGCCGGACCGCCGTCCTTATTGTCGGCGGACAGGCCGACCCGCGCGTCCACCCGTCTCAAAGCCTCGAGTACTACCGGCGTCTCAAGATGAACGATCATCCAGCGGTCCGTCTAGTTCAGTACCCGGGTGAGAGGCATGGCAACCGCAAACAGCCGGGGAAGGCCGACATTCTTTATCGGTTGATAGAGTGGTACGACTGGTACGTTATGGAGAACAAACCGTTGGACGGACCGATGCCGCCGTTGGACATCAGTGACAGTTACGGGTTGGAACTCGAAGAGGAGTGACGAAAAAACAGGGCCGCTCGCAGAAGAGAACGGCGGGAGTGTTAATCCGAGGTGACCTTGTAGGCCACGCCGTCGTGGACAAAAATCACCTCTTCCCCCAGTGCGAGATACTTGGCGATCCCAGGCGCCTTCTGGAGGAGATCGAAGTACTCGTCACTCATAAATTCGACCTCGACAAGGCTTGAGTCTTCCTCGTACTCCGAGTCAGTCCAAACACCGTCGGAGAGATAAAACGCTTTCCCAGCGACAAACCTCACGCCCTCGCCACTAGGTTCCTCGATGGTCGATTTATCCTTGGCCCCGACGATCATCTTGCTGAGACCCACCGCGTCGGCGCCGCTCGTTCTTGCCATCCCCTCTGCGACCCCACGCGCTTCGGGTGCGAGCTTTTCGAACAGTGGCCTCACATGCCGCCACCTCGGTCTCTCGTCTTCCAAGATGAGATAAGACGTGTACGGTGTGACGATCCCAAACTCCAACGAAAGCTCGATGACCTCGTCTACAAGCTCCCTTTTCGCTCCGTGCATCCGGATCTCCTCCATCAGGTAGGCGATCGTTCGTGATGCCCAGAGTCTCGGGATGAAGTCATAGCGGTCCCGGTATCGGCTGGCCCCAAAATGCGCGTCGTAAACTTGTTCGACTTCCCTCTCGCCGACATTCCCCGTGAGCACGATAGATGTCGCCCCTCCTCCCTCGTACCGGCCCAACACGACAAGCTGGCTCCCGTCAAAAAGATCCGGCAAATCGCGAGGAAATACATCGAATACCCTCACCTTTCCAAACCCGAGCGATATGTCCGACATAACCGGATGGCTGACTTTGGAGTAGAAGTTGGATATCTTGACCTCGATGTTTTCCTCCGGTTTCACGTATTCCACGGTCCCACGGTTCTCTGTGGCGAGTTTGTCTAGAAGCAACGTGTTGACATCGTATCCCACGCCAAAGACAAAGATCCTGACGTTACCTCTGTTTGCGTCCGCGATGTTCTCCAGTATTCTCCCGACATTCGTCTCACCCACCGTGGGGGCGCCGTCGGTGATGAATATGACAATCTGTGGTCTTTTGGACGGACCGACGTTTAGCGCGCCAAGCAACGCCTCATTTATGTCTGTGCCTCCCCGGGCCTTGATGCGATCGACAAAGCGGAGTGCTCGTTTTGTACCGTCTTTTGTGTTGTAAACCAGCCCCTCACTGAAACTCTCGACATTTGTCGAGAAGGTCACGATATTGAACCGATCTTTCTCATTGAGACTCTGCAAACAGAAGCGAGCCGCTTCTTTGGCTTGCTCGATCTTTTCCCCCTTCATCGAGCCAGACCTATCGACAACAAAGATGATGTCTTTACCGGGTGTCTTTCGCGGCTGGTTGGGTTTGCCGGGGGAAAGAAGCAGCATGAAATACCCGGAGTCGTCACCACGTCGGAACCGGCGCGGGGGATGCGTCATCAGGGTGAGACCCACATCTTCGTGCGCCACCGTATAGTACAGAAGAAAGTCGTTGTCAGAAATGAAGTTATCGGATTCGTACGAGCACGAGGCCGTGGTGCCCGTGATCTCCCGGTCGATGTCGAAGGTGGGGCTGTATAGGTTTTTTATTGGGGCGTCGGATTTGATTTGCACGTCGATTGCAAAGCTCCCGAGGCTTCTGGGTCTGCAATTTTCCGTATGAAGCGGATACGCGTACCCAATGAGTCCCGAGTCGAGTTCGAGAACCTCTTCGTAGACGATCTCGATTTGCACTTCCCCGCGTCCGGGGATCGGATAGACCCGGGCGCGGAACATATCCTGGCCAAGATATTCGAGCAGACCCGGGTCTTTCATCCGACGAACGATGTCCTCGTATATCCGTCTGGCTCTCTGTGCCTCGACGACCTCGCCCGATACCTTCTCGCCATTCATCCACATCGAGAACTCCGTGATCGACGCACCAGTGGGCACGGGGAAGATATATATACCTTCGAGATCCACGCGGCTCTTGTTCTCGAACACCTGTTTGACGGTGGTCGATGCCACCTGGTTTTCGATCGTCACTTGGACTTGATGTGTTCGTATGATGATGGGAATCGGATGCCGACGGATGTCCGGCGGGGGCGGTTCTGGGATCAGTATCCCCTGTGCGTGAACCAACGTACCAATAAGTAACAACAAAACAATTAAGATTATGGTTTTTGGCGTTTTTTTCATCTCACGCAATTCTACAATCCAGAGCGAATTCGGTTCCATCTCTATGACGGCCCACGCGCACAAAAAAATCGGCTCCGGTTGGAACCGGAGCCGAGTGAGTCGCAGCGGTTGCTCTCGGGCCTCTTTACAACTCACGCCACGACAATATGATCATCGGCATGTACTGGCCGATATAGTTCGATATCGCCTCTTTGCTATACAGAACACCCGCGTTACCGGCGCTCGTATTGAAGTCCGATTTTCCCCTTACGACAACCGATCCTAATACCCAACAGTCACCGGTAACCTTTACGTCGCCTTCCACGTAGATCAAACCCTTGAATGAAAGCGTACCGTTGACGATTAGGTCGCCGGTACAATAGAGGAGCCCTGTACCCGTGGTGTTCGAGTTAATATGTTCGTCCCCATTGAAATAAGTGATCCCATCGAGTGGATTGACCGGAGACGTGTTGTCGGCATTGGCAAGCATTTGGTTTAGATCCGGCTGAGAGATTCCCAGCAGCTCGGACAGCGTGTAAAACGGATTCGCCGACGAAGTATCCGTGGGTGTGGGATCCCCGGCAAGATCGACCGCGCCACCCAAAACCTGTATCTCGTCACCCGTCGTCGCGACACCCGGAAGGTGAGCGCTCGCTTCGTGCCAGCCAAAACACCCAAAAGGTTTTGTGCCGGCCGGCGTGTTGATGTTGTGGTTGTGACCGCAGATTCCGGGATTACCCATAAAACTTATGGCTTTATCGATGTAGATCGCACCCAATGTTCGGGCGAGCAGTGTTCGCTTGGTCACCTCCGCTTCGACAGTCCGATTAGCCTGTGCGAATCTTCCGGTGACCGTTACTATCTCGACGGGAAAACCGGATGCAAAATTCTCGGGTGGAATCTGTTCGGAGTCATAACGTACGACCTCGTTCGGGTCTTTGACACCGTCACCGTTACGGTCTTCCCACTTGTGTCTGATCGTCAAGACGTCGTCGGTCCCGCTGTTGACACTGTACTGGAGATACGTCTGACTGGGATCCTGAATGGTCCCCGTGGTAACAATGCTCCCGCCTGCATTCGGTGCTGAACCGGGGGGCATAAGATAGACTCTCGTCTCCCAGTTTGGATCATAAGGTGTGTTGTCACCGATCGCGACATTGCCCGTCCAACCGCCTATGGTGGCGTTGGTGGGGTTGGCGAGCGACAACCGGTGTATCGCCTCGCTCAATCCCGCTTCGGCGACGTCGAGAGCCTGCGTGGTTGTGCGTTGGTTCCCCGAGATCCTGAGATCCATCGCGGAAAGCATCGCGAGCGTGGCACCCATCACGCCCACGGCAAAAATGATCAACAGGGTAACGACGAGGACGCTTCCACTCTCGTCCCCAACCTTTGGCCTTATGCCGACTTTCATGATTGATCCGTCCTTTCACATTTTCGCGTGTCCCGGCATCACCCGTCGTTGAAGTAAATCAACAGTTTGCCCTGTGTCGAAGACGAGCGGGTCCCGACGACAAGATCCTTCCAGTTGTCTTTGTTGAAATCACCAATGTTCATCGTCACGACTTCACCGATGAACCCCGTCGTATTAAGCCTGCGGCCTGTTGAGGGAAGCATCCCGTATGTCTCCACAAGGTAGACGTCACCCGCGTAAAAGGCCGAGCTTCGCGTGCCATAGAACACTTCGGGGAATATGTCCGGATTTACCAAACCGGCAGCGACCGTGAGAATCTCCGCGCCGGGGGCCACCGCGTCATGAGGCCAGTTTGGTATCACGCCCGCCGGGAATTCCTTTTCCGTCGAATCCGGTCTACCAAAGACACCGCCATTGTTCTGCCAGAGCATCAACCACCCGGAGTTGGGGGCGGACGACGAACCGACAAGCAGGTCTGGATCACCGGCGTCATCTTCCATCATGTCGATGACCTGAAGATCGTTTACCGCTCCCAATCCAAAGTACCGTGAACCCCATTCAAAAGCTCCCGAGGCGTTGTCGAGGTTGATGTAAACGTCGATGTACCCAACGTAATCGCTTGTCCGTGAGCCGACGACAATGTCGTCATCACCATCCCCGTCGACGTCCCCTGTGTCCACCGCCCAGATTTCTCCAAGAGGATATTCGCCGTTCGCCCCGGCCGTCGTTACGTACTGCAAAGGCGCGTATTCACCACTTCCCAGTCTTTTGAACGTCTGGATCCCACCGGTGAACGTACCCGACGACGTTTTCAAACCCAGGATGAGGTCCACGTCATCGTCGTTGTTCAAGTGGGCGAGTTTAGAATCCATAACAAACGTGTTGCCACTCGATTGGTATGCGTCATCCGGTGAAGTGCTCAACACTCCATTCGCACCCGTATGCCAGATCTGGATGTTGGCACCGATATTGAATTGAATGCCGCTCAACACGTCGTTTCGGTTGTCGCCGGAAAAATCATATGCGTTGAGCGAATTGATGTTGTGACCGGCATCCCTGCGATAATTGGGTGTGCTGTCGAAAAGCGCGCCAAGCGCCGTATTCGCGTTCTTTCTTTTGTTGAGAAACACGAGCATGTTGCCACTACCACCGGTAAACGGAGTACCCAAAACGATGTCGAGGTCTGCTTTTGTGTCTTCCCTGAGATCCGCTCCGGCAACGCTCAGTGCCCTTTCAGTGTTCCCAATCGTGATCTCGATATAGTCGTTTTGACTGATGAGAAAATCACCAAAATCCCGGGTGACCGTCGTGTCCGGTGTGATCAATATGTCCAGGTACGTGTTGACCGTGGATGATGTATAGCCCGGTTCATCACGCTCTTTAATCGAGTAAACGCCGGGTGAAAGTGAGAACTGGTAGAATCCTGAGGGGTTCGTCGTCGTGCTGTCACCGGAAGAGACGAAAAGCGTGACGTTCGAAAGCCCAGACTCACCGGCGTCACGAACGCCGTCCATGTTGTTGTCTTCGAAGACGTAACCTTCGATGGTTCCGCTCAGAGGGGTCGACGTATCGCCGAAATTGACGGTCACAGTGTCCCCAGCGGCTACGATGTCCGCATCAGCAGAGTTCGGTGTGGTCGATCCATACCCGTCCGGATCCGTCTCGACGACCACATACCCACCTACGGGCATTACGAACTGATAGCGTCCTTCTGCGTTGGTGTGAACTTGCTCGCCGGTATCAAGCGAAATCAACACATCGGGCAACCCCGCCTCACCGTTCGTTCGAACCCCATCCATATCCAGATCGTCAAACACGGTCCCTCGGATTATACCCACAGCCGACCCGGTCTGATCGCCAAAGTTGATCTGCACGGCACTCCCCGAAGACACGTCGGCGTTTACTGTGTTGGGTGTAGTGGAGATGTACCCCGGCGGATCCTCCTCCCGGATCGTGTAGTCACCCGGAGACACCGGCATATAGTAGACACCGTAGCTGTTCGTTACCGCCTCGCGGTTTGTTCCGACGAGCTTGACGGTGACGTTAGGTATACCGATATCATCCGTGTCCAGGACCCCGTCACCATTGAGGTCGTGATAAACGTAGCCGTATACGACCGAGTTTGACCGCGTCGCGTTCCGGACAAACACCTCGGAGTTCATCGATACGGTCAAAAATCCATCCGTATCCTTGAACTTCTTGTTGAAATTGTCGGATTCACTGACAACCGTGATACGCACCTTTCGTATCCTGGCGAGGAGCGAATCCGGCATCGGTGTGACCCCCGGTATCTCGGCGCCGCTTAGCTTGCCGTCACCCGAACTGTCGCCGAAGAGCAAGAGAGGCGTCTGTGCGTCGTCGTCGTGGTCATAGAAATACTGAAAGAGCGGCTGCGGATGTGTCCCGTTCGAGTACGCGCCGGGGCCTCTTACCAGAGCCAGATTTGTCGGGCGGACATCGTTGACGCTCGAACCATCGAAGCCGTAGGTTACCCTTCGTAGAACGTACAGGTTCGTATTGGCTCCGCTCTCCTCCGGGTCATCACCTTGATCGCTTCCTGAGATCACACCGTCGTCACTCGAATCGATGGTTAGAACAACCGTCTCGGCAGGTGACTGGAAGTCGAGGCGAGGGGTATAGATCGTCGTGCCGGAGGCGGGAACGGTATTGGGGCTGTGGGCCCGACTTATCGCGGCCAGCGGCGCGTATCCACCAATCGTCTGGCTGTTGTCTATGTCGGCGTTGAAGGCAACCTGGTACGGAGCCGCGTGCACGATGAAACGCTGCCCGCGGACATAATCGGTCCCCGATCCGGCCTGTCGGAGGTAATCGGTAATGAAATCGACCGCGATTCTGGAATTCTGTTGTGCCTCCGCATACTGGTGGGATTGCGCCGAGCTTTTTTGAAACAGCGAGAAAATTCCAAAAAACGCGATTAAGACGACCCCCAGTATCATCATACTGAACACCAGCTCGATCATCGAGAATCCACTGCTATCTGGTTTCTTGAGTCTCATCTGGAATCACCGCCTGGATGTAATGAATGTCGAAACCGTAACAGAGCTGTCTTTGCTCGCCGTTTGGAAATCCACGGTCACGTTGACCGTCTTCATATCTTTGAGTGGCATGTCATCGGTAACCGTCCAAGTTCGTGTGAAATGTCGCTCAATTGGGTTGTCTGGGTCATTGTGCGTTCCTGCGGTGAGATCCGTATCGGAATACGGGATGCTCATCAGCTCTTCGATCTTTTCCTGAGCCAGATTGGTCGCTTTTGTGATGTTTCGGCCGCGTGTCATGATCGTGTTGCTGTCCGGCAGTGTGCGCATGGCGAAACTGAGCCCAATTCCGAAAAGCACCATGGCGATAAGAATCTCTATGAGTCCAATTCCTCTCTGTGATTTCAACATCGGCCAGACCTCTCATTCTATGTGTCTACACGGATATTGCCCGTCCCGGCAAACAGACTGATCTGCCGGGTTTTGGCGAGCGCGTTCTGTATCGTGATGGTTCCGTTTTGGCTCGCATTTCCTCTGGGGCCAAACGTGATCGTCGTCCCCGCGAGCGTGTGCCCTTGGAAAGTGATTCCGGGTGGCAGCGTGTATCGTGCGCTCCGATATTCCCCGCCGTCTCGGGAGCCGTCCCCGTCTTCGTCCTCGAAGTAGAAGTAGACGTTCTGGTTGATATCGAACTGGAAGACTGCATCGATGTTTTTCATGATTGCGGCGCTCCGTGCGGTCCTCATCGAGGCGGCCATCTTGTCGATCTCGCCGTTGAGCTTCCAGGTTTGCAGAAACTTGTTAAAACCAGGTAGCGACAAGAGCATGAGCAGGCCAAACACCAGGATCACAAACATCAGCTCGACGAGCGTAAAACCTTTTTTTCTAGCGATCTCCATATGCGTCCTCCCAGTCGGCCAACGGATTCGCAAGGCACGTGCCACACAGAGACGGTGTGGGCATACGATGCGCAAAGGCACACATATCCGTTAACTACATATATTACAAATAGTTACAAATATAGCAGAGGCTCGGCGGCTCACCGGACGACCCCGTGTGGGCGCCTGGGAAAGTCGATATAAGCCGCATAAATGGATCGAGCTTGCAAAATCCGAAGACCGAGCAAAAAAGGGGCCGTCCGATCCCGTGTCGGGTAGCGTCCGCGGGGATTCGCTACGGAGCTTGCGTAAATTGATTAGTTAACTTTGATCCGTCTGGATTCTGGGGTCGTCCCGGTGCATTGCGTGTGGGGATTGTGGGAGTGCAAAAAAGACCTACCAACGTGGAGACAGGGGCGGGTACGGCGCATCGGGTGCGGGGATTGTGGGGGTGCGCCGGCGAGTTCCGCAGCGCGCCGACGCCCCGAAATGTCGTGGGCATTCTCGAGGCGGCGATCGGCGCGCGAGGACTGTTTGAGCCGCCTTACCGCCACAATCCCCGCGCCAAACGATCCATCTCGTTCCCGT
>CP070677.1:2265871-2277705 GCA_020352495.1 Candidatus Latescibacterota bacterium | reverse complement strand
TATCGGCCCTCTCGGCATCCGTGGGACTTATGTCCACAACACCCTCGGCAAAAATCGCCCTGCCACCCTCGACGAAATCGCCAATGAAGAACCCCTTATACGTGTGTTCGGCTACCGTTGTGCTAAGGAGAAACGGATACGCCTTGCTACGCCGTTTGATCTTACGACGTTCCGGACGATTCGACGGTGCGGGGTCAGCCGTCACTGTCAACTCGTCACACTCGAGCGGTATCGCATCTCGACGATCCGTATCACGCTCACGAAATGTGTCTACCAGACCGGCAATCTCCTCGCGAATATCATCCACACTCTTGAAGTCGAACCCACCCTTCCCCATCTTCCGTGCAATCCGGCAAAGGATCTCCCAATCGGGTAAAGCTTCCCCTGGGGGCTCCACCGTTTTTTTCACGGCCTGTATGCGTCTTTCGCCGCTAACAAACGTACCGTCCACTTCCGAGAACGCAGCGGATGGAAGGACCAGACCCGTGCGACTCCCTATATCGGCGGAATAGATATTTTGAAAAATCGAAAACTCGGTCCGCGTCCCCCCGTTTGCGGGCAGCGACCCGACCCAATAGACTACCTTTGGTCGCGACCGAGAAACCTCCCCGTCGCGCGGCCGGCAAACGTCACGAAGATCGACACCCCACTTCGTCCCTATTTCACCGGTCTTTACGGTGTCCGCAGACGACGACCCGTCCGGCAATAGCTCGGGGTATGCACCCATCAAAAGAGACCCAACCAAGTTGTTTTGGGCGGGTATCAGGAGCACACGGGCGTCAACTATCTCGGCCAATTTTTCGATCGCTTCGAGCATCACCGGAGCCGACTCGCTCTTTACGACGTCGGTTCCAACAACGATCATCACGGGGTCGGCTTTTCGCAGAATCTCGGTCGCCTTTGGTAACGCAGCGGCGGAGATTCCCTTTTGACGTTTCCTAGCCCTCTTCCCCGTCGCCGTTCCCGCTTTCGCCCCCACCGACCACGAGAGTCTTTCCAAAATATCGATCTCTTTGCCCGGCCCGGACTTTAGCCACACATCGGCCACGAGGGTGAGATTGTGCTCCCTCGGATTTATCGTGACTAGCCGCGCACCACGGTCCATCGCCTTTTTTATCTCAATATTCACAATGGACTGCGCAAACCTCGAATCCAAACCAACACAGAGAATCGCCGAGGCGTTCTGCACCTCCGAGAGTGTGCCGGACTTCTTCAAGAGCTTGAGGTAAGCGTCAAAACCGTCCCCATAAAACGCCCTCGCGTCGGTATCGATGTTGTTCGATCCCATGACGGCACGGGCGAATTTTTGCGCGACGTACAGATCTTCGTTGGTGCAGTTGGCGGAGACGACCATCGAGAATTCATCACCGTCACAGCGGTCCAATTTTTCCGCCGCCAATCCGACGGCGTCATCCCAGGTGGTCTCGACCCTCCCGGTCTCGCTCACGACATAGGGTGTGGTAAGCCGCTTGTGATGATCGACCAACTCGGGAAGGCAAAACCGCCCTTTGACACATAGCTGTCCATTGTTTACCAGAGGGTCATCGGCAGGTAGGCTCCCGATCACCTTGTCTCCCTTCACCAAAAGCCGGAGCTGACACCCGAGACCACAAAGAGGACACGTCGAGATTTCTTCGCGTTCCGCCACACCCTCCCATTTTCTTGCCTTCTCGGAAAGCGCTCCCGTTGGGCAAACGGCGACACACGCCCCACAGAACTCGCATCCTGCGTCCATGTGTGAACGCCCGTATGCGGTCCCCACAACCGTATCGGGCCCCCTCTGCCGAAATGCGAGCGTCCCCGTCCCCCGAACCTCCTGACACACGCGAACACACCGCCCGCAAAGAATACAGAGGTTGTAATCCCGATCCATAAAGGGGTCTTCTCTTTCGACCCGGCGGCCGTGGTACCGGACAGGATAGTCGAGTTCCGTCACGCCCAGTTTTTTGACCAAATCCTGTAGCTCACACTCGCCGTCGCTCGGACAGTAGCGGCAACCTGTAGTCACACCGGCTTTTCGAATCGTTCCCAGTATGTCCCCGCAGTCAACACGTTCGTCGCAGATCATACACGTCGATGGATGTTCGCTCAGAATGAGCTGGAGGACCTCGACCCTCGCCTCGTGGAGTTTGGTCGAGTTGGTGGTGACTTCCATCCCCTCATAGACGGGCGTCGTGCACGCGGCCGGAAACCCACGCATCCCGTTGACCTCCACCACACACATCCGGCACGCTCCAAACGGCGTAAGATCCTTGTAAGCACACAACGTTGGAATATAAATATCGTGACGCCGCGCGACTTCCAATACGGTGAGTCCACGTTCAACTTCGAGAGCCTTGCCATCGACCTTGATGGTGAATGTGTCAGCGTGCCTATTCACTGCGCGCTCCTGTCTCCGCCTTGATGAGAAGCCCGTCACCGGCGACGGCGTCGAATGGACAGATTTCATAACAGGCTCTGCATTTCACGCATTTGTCCGGGTCGAGAACGTGTGGTTCTTTTTTTGTCCCGGTAATCGCTCCTGTGGGACATACCCGGATACAACGAAGACATCCCGGACACTTCTCCGCGACAATCCGATACTCGATCAGATCAGTACAAACCACGGCGTCGCATCTCTTGCCGTTTACGTGCGCGAGATACTCGTCTTCAAAATAGCGAAGCGTCGTCAGGACGGGATTCGGAGCCGTTTGCCCCAGACCGCAAAGAGACGTATTCGATATCACCTCACCCAAGGTGCGTAGTTTTGTGAGATCCTCCTCGGTTCCGTGCCCGCTTGTGATCTTGTTTAGAATCTCCACCATGTGCCGCGTCCCGACCCGACAAGGGCTGCATTTACCACAAGACTCTTTTTGCGTGAAATCGAGGAAATACCGGGCAACATCCACCACACACGTATCCTCATCCATCACGATGAGTCCACCCGACCCCATGATCGATCCGGCCTTGGCGAGCGATTCGTACTCGACGGGCAGATCGAGAAATTCCTCGGAGAGACATCCCCCCGATGGTCCGCCGGTCTGGACCGCCTTGAACCTTTTGATCGAGCCGCCCCCAACGTCGAATATGATTTCCCTGAGTGTCATCCCCATCGGTACTTCGATGAGACCCGATCGCTTGACCTTGCCGACAAGTGAGAACGTCTTGGTGCCCCGGCTCTCGCCGACGCCGTATTGTCTGTACCATGCGGCGCCGTTCCGGAGCACGTTTGGCAGCGTTCCAAGGGTTTCGACGTTATTGATGACCGTGGGTTTTCCATAAAGACCGGAAATCACTGGATAGGGCGGCCGCGACCTCGGCATACCCCGTTTGCCTTCCACCGATGCAATGAGCGCCGTTTCTTCACCGCATACAAACGCCCCCGCGCCCTCTTTGATAGTGATATCGAAATCAAACCCCGACCCCTGGATGTTTTTTCCGAGAAAATCATAGTCTTTCATCTGGCCCACGGCTTTCTTCAGACGCGCGACGGCCATGGGGTACTCAGCCCTGATGTAAACGTATCCATGCGATGCACCGATGGCATAGGCGGCTATCAACATCCCCTCGAGAACGGCGTGTGGATCACCCTCGATGAGCGAGCGGTTCATAAACGCACCGGGGTCACCCTCATCGGCGTTGCAGATCAGGTATTTGGTGTCGGCCTGTGCGGACCGGCACAACTCCCACTTTTTGAACGCGGGAAACCCTGCACCCCCGCGTCCCCGAACCCCCGCGTCTCCAACCACCTTGATGACGGCCTCGGGACCCATCTCAAGGGCCTTCATGACGCCGGTGTAACCGTCGTTTGCCAGGTAGTGATCGATGTCTTCGGGGTCAATTAAGCCGCAGTTTCTCAAGACGATCCTGACCTGCGGTTTTAGCATGGGCAGATCGAAGAACCGTGGGACCCCATTGGTGAGCTCCGTGGTTGTGTCGCCGAAATACCCCACGGCGGATTTGATAAACGGGTCACCTTCGACGAGATATGATTCAACGATACGCCGGGCCTTTTTTGTCGTGACGTTGGCGTAACTGATCCGCGGCTCACCCGGTACCGTTATGTCCATGAGCGGCTCTAGATAACACGGCCCGATACACCCGACTTCCACGATTCTCGCCTCGAGACCGTGTTCGGCGAGCTCTTCCTTGACCGCAGCCAGCACATCCAGGGCACCCGCGGCCCTACCACACGACGCCGTCCCCAGATATATGACGGGGACTTTGCTCTCGGTGAGCTCGGCCCACTTCTTCGAGGCTTCTTTTCGTTTGTGATCTAGGCTAGTCATATTCTTCCAGGATTTCGTTGAGACGGTGAACATTGACACGACTGTGGATATCGTCACCGACCTTGACAACCGGTGCCAACGCGCAGCACCCCAAACAGGCCACCCGCTCATAATCGAACCGCTTGTCTTTTGTCGTCTCTCCGTGATCGATACCGAGTTCTCTTTGCACGGCATCGCTCAATATATTGCCACCCGCAACATGACACGCGGTCCCCAAACAGACTTTAACAGAGTGTCTCCCCGGTTCATTGAAACGAAACTGAGAATAAAACGACGCCACACCATAGATTTCGTTCTCGGAGATCCTTAGAAAGCGGGAGATGTTTTTTATCGCCTCTTCCGAGATATAGCCGTCCGTCTCTTGAATCCTCTGTAGAATCGGGATCAAGTCTCCCTGGACACCCTGGAAACCAGAAAAAATCTCAACCGCCTTATCTATCGCCATGTGTCATCCTCGATATCAGTTTGCAACGGCATATACCGCGAATACCCGTCTGCCACACGTTGCGCGACATTACGCCATCGACCCCTGAACTCCGTCGCGGGTCGCTACCGGCACGGGAACCCCGAGTCGTCTTCACGTCCTGCAGGGTCATCGCCGGGCTTGCGACCTGTTCCCGGAGCTCGCCTGCGGGACCCGAGGCTTTACACCTGTTCTCCGGACTCGCGCGCCGCGCCACCACCGTGTTCCCTCTTATGAACATGGAAGTAGCACGTCCGTTCGGCCACGTCACGCAACAGACATTTCTCACGAAAATAGATGCCACACCGAAAACACATCTCCTGCGGTCCCGTTTCCAGATCGACAATATCAGCCGACAGACGGTCGAGCAGCTGCGCTGTCTGTACGAAATCACTTGGCATGAATTGCATGAAGAGACCTTCGAGTACGCGATGCTGGGCTGTCTCGAAACGCTCCAGGAGTCGATGGCCTTCACCGGTGAGAGAAAGCTGACTCACGCGACGGTCGCTTGTCGATTCGGTGCGTTGGATCAGACCGCGTTTTACAAGCCGGTCAACGGCCTTGCTCGCAGCGGCGTTTGTTACCTTGGAAAAGGCTGCCACCTCGCTGATGCTTTCGATGTTGGTCGAAGCCACCAGCTTGAGAAGCCTGAACTGGGGAATCGTCAACTCCCCTCCAAGATCCTCTCGAAGCTGCTCTGCCATGAGCTCGTTGACGGCGGAGTGGAAGATGTGCATGCTCGCAAGAAAATCGTTGATGATTCGTGTCCGTTCAGCCACTGGCATGTTTTGTCTTCCCTTTCGTCGGATAGAGCGGGTCGCAGATCGGGCCTGCCGGGGACGCCGGCGATGCTGCCCGATGTTTGTTTACTTGGTTGACAATATACTATGTTAATGTTTCGTGCAAGTCCGTTTTCGTCGTTTTCTGCATTGGCCAGCGGTGATCGGGGAAAGACTGCCGCGACCGGGCATAACCATAACTAATTACAATTAGACAAATTGCATGGAATACCACGAACCCCGAGCCGGAGAGCACCGAAGAGATCCGAGAGGAGCGCTCGCGAATACCCTTTCCCTGATCACCCACAGTGGTAATATTGTGAAACATATCACAATCAAATATCCGCGACAAGACGATGCATGAGATGACAATTGCGCAATCTTTGATCAACGCGGTCAGGGCCCACGCGAAACGGCGGCAGGGTGAGCGAATCGTAGCCGTCGGGTTGAGATTGGGGGAGCTCTCGGGTGTGGACGCCGAGGCGTTGAAGTTCGGTTTTGATTCCCTGATAAAAGGGACGGATCTGGACCCGCTCGAACTCCAGATCGAGCACGCCCCCCACCGACACCGGTGCCCAACCTGCGATCGGGAGTTTGACGTGATAGACTACGATGTTTCGTGCCCGCAATGCGGCACATCGCAGACCGAGTCCATTTCGGGAGACGAGATCGAAATCATCTATCTGGAGGTCGAGGATTGAGAAAACGGGTCTCCGCAAAAACCAAAGTGCTCGGTGAGAATGATCGTGTCGCGGCGGAACTGCGATCGCGCTTTGCCAAGCGAAAAACGCTCGTGCTCAATCTGATCAGTGCCCCCGGCGCCGGCAAGACGTCATTACTGGAAGAATCGCTCGAGCGATTCCCTTCGGAATTGCGCACTGCTGTCTTGACCGGTGACATCGAAACCGACAACGACGCGGCTCGGATCGCCCGCTCTGGTACTCCAGTGAAACAAATCACGACGCGAGGCAGCTGCCACCTCAACGCGCAGATGGTCGGTCGGGGACTCGAGAAACTTGGAGCGAGGGATATCGACATTCTTTTTATCGAAAACGTTGGCAATCTCGTCTGCCCGGCAAGCTTCGACCTCGGAGAAACATCGAAGATCGTTGTTTTGAGCGTGACCGAAGGTGACGACAAGCCGCTCAAATACCCCGCCACATTTGTGAAGTCCCGTCTTGTCGTGATCAACAAAATTGATCTACTACCGTATGTGGAGTTTGATCTCGCCCGCGCGCATGAGAACGCAAAACGTGTTCACCCCGATATCGATATTCTCGAGACATCCTGCAAGACCGGTGACGGGATCGAGACGTGGATTCGTTGGGTCGTGGAGAGGCTCAAAGCGGTTCGGTCTTGAGGCGTGGCGATTTCAGACCCTAATTTTCTATTCGCACGACGTGGCGGCCGTCTCAGACCGTAATTCTTTCTTCGCACAACGTGGCGGCAAACGACTCAACCATTGACCGCTGAGCCGAGTTCATCCTTGCCTTGGGCCTTCTCTGAAGCACGAAATTTATCGCATCATTCACGCTGGTCGCCTCACCGATGTACAAAAGCAGCGCCGCCGCCACCGTCGCCGTTCGCCCATGGCCTTCCGCGCAGTGAATGTACACTCCCCTTTGGAGTTGGATGATTTCTTTGATCAGAGCTTCGAGAGCCGCGCTCTCCGGTGCGGACGCATCGAGTGTCGGTAGCGACCGATAGGTGCGTCCCTCGCGGACATGTTTCGACTCCGAGAATTCGCAGGTCAGGTCGACTACCGATTCGATCCCAGGAGGGTATTCGTCGGTGAGGAGCCGTCGGCCAATGAAAATGCCATCGATCAGTGGATGGAAGGCTGGTTCTCGCGTGCCGACCCGCACGGCCTGCCAGACAAGCCAAGGGAATATCAAATAGGGGAACAAAACCGTCGCGCAAAACGGATCCAGAGTCCCGTTAGACCGTTTTCCAAAAATTCGTGTTCCCAATCCGGCATACGCGGACCCGACAAGCGCAAAACTGACGGCCGGCCACAACAGTATGAGTGACGCGCCCCCGTTTCGGACGGCCACGCCTCCGAATACTACGCTGACAGTGATGAAAAAGACCGGATACCTCATCATGCCAGATCCGTGTGTCTTGCCCAACGGGCCCCACGCAATACCCATGGGACCGTGACCGGCCCGCCGCCGATCTCACGCCACGCGTGGATTCCGGAATACTGCGGCCATACCCTGGCCCCCGCCGATGCACATAGCACTGACCCCGTACTTGACGTTGCTCCGCCCCATCTGAAGGAGAAGCGACAATGTCAACCGGGCTCCCGTTGCTCCCAGTGGGTGGCCGAGTGCGACCGAGCCGCCTTGCACGTTGACACGCTCCTGATCCAATCCCAGGTCCTTGAGCACGGCGAGGACCTGACACGCGAACGCTTCGTTGATCTCGAAAAGCCCCACGTCGTCTAACGTGAGCCCGGCTCTCGAGAGCGCTTCGCGTATCGCCGGCGCGGGACCGATGCCCATGATATCGGGTGCGACGCCGACAACCGACCACGCGAGGAGCTCACCGATCGGTTCCAAGCCATCGCGCTGGGCGGCTTTTGCGGAGCCGATGACGATTGCCCCTGCACCGTCGGCCAGACCGCAGGCGTTACCGGCGGTCACCTGGCCGTCTTTGACGAACGCTGGGCGGAGCTTGGCAAGCTTGTCAATCGTCGTCGGTCTTGGCGTTTCATCGGCCTTGAGCATTCCCTTTTCTTTTCTCGAGACGGTGTATTCGACGGGCACGATCTCCTCGGCTAGAAGACCGTCCTTCTGGGCCTTTTCAGTAAGCGTCTGGCTGCGGAGTGCGTATTCGTCGGACGCCTCCCGTGTGATCCCGTATTCCGCAGCAAGTTTCTCCGCCGTCGGGCCCATACCCAGATTGCAATACGTGTCCACGAGCCCGTCCCAAAGCGTGTCGTGCATCCGACCTTCACCAAGACCAAGGCCGTTACGAAGCTTCCAGATGGAATGTGGACAGTTGGTGAGACTCTCAGTTCCTCCTGTGAGCACGTATTCGGCCTCTCCAAAATCGATCATATAGGCGCCGCTTACTACCGCCTGGAGCGAACCGCCACAGAGACGGTTGAGCATCAGACCGCCCGCCTCGATCGGTAAACCCGCTTTGAGTCCAACGTGCCGACCCATATGATGGGCGTCGAGACTACTCGTCGCCCGTGTGTTTCCCATGATCGTGTGACCAAACTTCTCGGGTGGCACACCGCTACGCTTGATCGCTTCCTTTGCGGCTATCACACCCAGATCGGTTGACGTGAATTCCTTGAGACTTCCTGTAAACCTACCCCACGGTGTGCGCGCTCCCGCGAGAACCATTACCGGTGGATCCAGTGGAAATGACATTCTATTTTTGTCACCGCCTTTCGTATTTGGGTTGTTCTTTCGACCGGGTCAGAATCTTCTTAGCTCCTTTGACGAAGTCGGCCGTCATCAGGTTGTCCACCGTTTCGTTTCCGGTGGAGTCGACAACTGTTTCGAAATCGGGGAAAAGTACGCGGTTGAGGGTCCGCCTTGTGGACTCCACTGCGTGAGGCGCGTTCGCGGCAACCATCTCCGCCCATTTCATGGCACGCCCGTCGAGCTCGTCCTTGGCCAGGAGCGCTTGTACGACACCCATGTAGAAGGCTTCATCTCCGTTGATCATCCGTCCCGTAAACAGGAGATCCTTTGCGAACCCCGGCCCGATTCGTTTGATCAACACCTCGGGCCCCATCCAGCCCGCCATTACCCCAATTGTCGGCTCGGGAAAGCCGTACATCAGGCCGTGCTCCTCCTTGCCCCCCGATGCACCAACCAGAACATCGCAAAGGGTATAGAGCTCGGCGCCGCCACCAAGGCAGAACCCGTGGACGATCCCGATCGTGGGGACTCGGAGTCCGAACAACTTCTTCGCCACGATGCGACCGTCATCGATGTGCTTCTTGGCGTCTTTTTTTGACATGTTGGTATACTCATCGCCCTTTTTTACCACCAATTCGTTGAGATCGGCTCCAAAACTCGAATGAACGCCGTTGGATTTCATGATCATGACGCGAATGGATGTATCACTCTCGACCTCATCGAGCTTGGCCGACATGGCGTCGAGCATGGGGGTATTGAGAGCGTTCCCCGCATCGGGTCTGTTCAACGTAAGCACGGCGACGTGCTCATTCTCCTTTGCTTTTTCGAGCAATACGACATCTTCAGCCATACTCATCTCCTTATGATTGTTCCAGACCCGTTCCGCGAAACGAGGGAACGGCTTTTCAAATGTATTGTCCCCCGTCGACCGAGATGATCTGACCCGTGATATGTGCCGCCAAATCGGACGCGAGAAAGACCACGAGGTGGGCCACATCCTCAGGCTCACCAAGCTTGTTCAAAACGGTTTCGGCGATGGCAACGTCGAGCCACTTTTGTTCGAGTTTTTTGGCCATCTCGGTCATGATCATCCCAGGGGCAATGGCGTTAACCGTGACTTGTGACGCGCCGAGTTCCCGGGCGACCGTCTTTGTAAGACCTATGATTCCCGCCTTGGATGCCGCATAGTTGGACTGACCAAACTTCCCTCTCATACCATTGATCGACGTAATATTAATGATGCGGCCGTGTTTTTGTTCACGGAAATAGGGCGCAACGGCACGGATGTAATTGAAATAGCCCTTTAGGTTGATATCGAGGACCTCGTCCCATTGCTGTTCGGTCATCTTCCAGATGACACCGTCGCGGTTGACACCGGCGTTACATACCAGGATGTCCACGGAGCCGAATTCATCGGCGACCGTTTTTACCATCGCCTGGGCGTCGTCGAAAGACGACACGTCGGCTTTGACTGCGAGCCCTTTTCGGCCCATCTTTTCGATGTCCGCCACAACGGCGTTGGCCTCGTCCGCATGACGGCGGTAGTTCAACGCCACATTGGCTCCAGCCCTCGCGAGCGCCGGAACGATCGCACATCCGATGCCGACACTTCCTCCGGTAACGATCGCGTTTTTGTTTTCAAGGTTCATGACATGTGCTCCTGTCAAACGTGTTTGAGTCAACTCTCTCCTGGCTCAGAAGCGTGTTCGAGCATACCGTATCACCTCTCGGTACCGCGGGGCGTACGCGGTGTCCCGCTCCGGTGGTATTGTTTTTCCGGTCGCTCCGGCCTGGTCAGGTTCGTCGTCCGGACAATCGCGGGCCAACATCTCGGCCCACGATCTCGCCCAATCAAACGCCTTGTCCGAACGGCCACACGGCCGAACGTCTCGCCGCCCCAACGCGGGATACGGACTACCACCCGGCTACAACCTCGCCACCCTAATGCGGAATACGAACAACCGCCCGGCCAACAATTTTGCCTGCCTCGAGATCGTGAAAGGCCTGCTCGACCTGTTCGAGATCGTAGAATTTGCTGACCAAGACGTCGAAATCAATACCGCCACCCTCGAGAAGCTCGACCACCTCGGGGTAGAGCCGCGTGGGGCAGGCCCACGAACCGCCGATTCGTTTCTGAAGCCCCATAAAGTTGCCGGCGCGAAGATTGACTTCATCGAGGGTAAACCCGATGACGGACACCTCTCCACCCTTGCACACCGTGTTGAACGCTTCAGTGATGGTCGTCCCGTGCCCGACACAGTCCAGAGCGATGCGAATGCTGTCGCCGGACGCTGATTTGAGCTCCTTGAAGATTTTTTCCTTGCCCTTACTGTTCACCGGCTCCGCCCCGAGCTTCTTGGCTGCCTCGAGGCTCTCTTCGCGCACGTCAACCGCGTAGAGCTTTGCCGCCCCGAGCTCCCGTGCGACATTCAATGCCGCCAGCCCGAGACCGCCGCAACCAAACACCGCGACAGATTCGCCTTTCTGCACTCCCACACGCTCTTTCAGGCTGTAGTAAACGGTGGATACAGAGTCCGCCGAGATGCACGCGCGTTCGAGATCCACCGACGGTTTCATTTTGAAGGCAAACTTCGCCGGCAGCGCGACGTATTGTGCGTAGGTGCCGTGACGGCTCGCGCCAAGAAATACGGACTTGCGGCAGAGGTTATCCAGACCGGCCTGGCAGTAATCACAGTCGCCGCATCCGTACACTGGCGGCAACAACACACTATCCCCCTCCGCGAGACCCTCCGCTCCCGTGCCCATCGCGACGACTTTCCCCGCCGCTTCATGCCCGAGAATCAACGGGTAGATACGCATTTTCTCGGGTATCGTCGCCTCGTAGTACGTCACATCGGTGTGACAGAGACCGTTGGCGGCGACCTCGACGAGCACCTCTCCGGGTCCCGGTTTTGGTACATCGACTTCTTCGATTTTCAAGTCC
>CP070677.1:2261660-2265771 GCA_020352495.1 Candidatus Latescibacterota bacterium | reverse complement strand
TATGTCGAGCACACGGGGACGCGATTCGATCTCATCCAGCTCGCCACACTCGAATCGTGGGCCGTGGAGACGGGGGGCGTCGCCGGTCTCCGCCAAGACGATCTCGTCACCATCGAGGGGTTGGCCGCTTGCCTGGAGTGTCTGTCGCCCGATGGTGTTGTGTCCGCGTGCCGCGCGATTCAGACACCGCCGAGGGACAACGTCAAGATACTGGCTACGCTTGTCGGGGCGCTCCGATCGATCGGTATCGATTCTCCTGAGCGTCACGTCATTGTGGTCCGTGATTATCTCGCCGTTTGCACGCTGGCCAAAAAATCTCCGTGGACGCCCGATGAGATCGCAAAAATCCGTGATGTGTGTCGACAACGTGAGCTCACACCGGTTTATTTTCCCGGAATTGGCGACGACGAGCTCAACAAACCCGATCGACTTCCCGGACCGCCGGGAGAAAAAGGTGATTGGCTCCACCACGCCGCGCGGAAGCTCTTGTCCGCCGAATCCGTTGCGTTCACACAGGGATGGCCGTTTGACGTTCGAGCGCCAACCGATGATCGACCGTTCTTTGGGAATTTTGGCAAAGTCGGATCGATCGGAATACTCAAAAAGACATTTGGCGATCTCTGGCTGACACGTACCGAGCTCTCCCTCCTGTTCGTGTTGGCGGGAATGATCGGGATTGCGATAGCCGGCGCCGTTCTTACCGTGATCCCCCTCTTGTTTGTCCGTGATATCCGAGAGTCCCCGGGGCGCGGTGGAACGTCCCTGTATTTCGTCGCGATCGGACTCGGGTATCTGATGCTTGAAATTACGATGCTCTCACGTCTCATTCATCTTGTCGGAGACCCTGTCCAAGCGGGAGCTCTGACCATTTCGGGTTTCCTGTTCTTTTCGGGTCTGGGTAGCCTTGTCGCTCAAAGAATCCGCGTTTCCGATCCACGAGAGACCGGTATGGACTCCCCGCGATCCTCGGGGCTCACTGCCGTTCGCCGTTTGCTCCTCGTATTGGTACTCGTCGCTTTTGTCGAGCTGTGGACGGTGAGGTGGACCATAGCCTCTATTGCAGCGCTTGCACCGATGTGGCGGGCCGTTTCGGCCATTGCAATGATCGGGCCGGTGGGGTTCTTGATGGGTTTCCCAATGCCGACGGCCCTGCGCCGTCTCGAAGAAACCAAGCCGGGTCTCGTTCCATGGGCGTGGGGAGTCAACGGTTTCGCCTCGGTTCTAGCGCCACCACTTGCCACCGCGGTCGGTATGACATGGGGATTTCGAACTGCGGGATCACTTGCGCTCATTTTCTATCTCGTCGCGGCACTGACAGTGTACCGTCTTCCACGACGAGCACCGAACCGACCCGCGTAACGCGACGACTTTCACACGATTTCCCGTAGACCGACCCCGTGTGTAGCGCCGTTCCTGTTTCCGTCGACAATTCTCGCTCGTTTGATGAAACCCGAATGGAGATTCGCGAACCGGCACATCCACCGCGGCCGCCACATCGGTTGTCTACCGTCCCGGTGGTCAAGATGGGGACGCCGCACGGTGAAGCCCACCGTGCGGCGTTTGGTGGGGACTAAGAGAAAAGAGATCCAGTTGGCCCCGATGTCCACATCGCGTTCTACGCAGTGGCGGACGACAAATTTCCGCTCATTAACGACGACGGGTACTACGGATATCACGGCCGCTACGGATCCGGTGGCGTCCATTCGCGAGAGCATCTAGAGGGCACGGCGATCCCCGACATCATCGATCCCGCCGAGTGGAAGGTCGTTGGACCGTCAGGGCCCTGGACGACGATCCGCACGTCAGGGAAATCGAAACGTATGCCAACAAAACCGTGGACAAGATCTTGAAGGAGTTCCCACCGGTGTGAGAATGGATCCAAGATGTGTGTCTGGTGGGTCTGAGATGGAGCGTGTCTTTCGATAATTCTGGGAAAGGGATCGGTTTGTAGTCAGTTCCCCGTCCCCAGCGACAGGGAGGATTCGATCGTAGGCAGTAGGCACTCTGCTATTGTCCTGTGCCCATCTTCGGTCAGATGGGTGTCAACGGAACCGTACAACGTGTGGCCGCCGCGTCTTTTCTCCCTCAGACAATCGATCGTGTCGACCAATTGAAGACCCTCCGCAGCAAAACGACCTGATAGCTCCTCATTGGGCTGATCCAAACTGATGTTTTGCGGATCGATATCGAAATAACGGACGTAGTCTTCGAATATATCCTCGTTCACCTGAAAGTTGATCGGCAACAGGACAAAAAACAGAGGAGTGTCATGCGCATAAAAAACCTCGCTGATCTTCTTACATATCGACGTCGTTACGTCCCAATCCGGTGAGTCCGCTTCAGCGATCTTGACCACCGCCGGGATGTACAACGCTGTCAGGCCGAGCCTTGTCAAAAGGGTGCTCGACGACTTTTTGACAAAGATGTAAAGTTGCGATGTTCTTTCGAGAAAGTCATTCACGGGATAAAGAATGGCATCCACCAATTCACCTCGCGTGATGCCGCGGGGCATTCGGAGCGTATGTCGAATTGTCGGGGCTCGCGGTTTGATGAACTCGACCTCTTCTGAGACCACGTCGTTGCCAACGAAAAGGAAAACGATCCCCAGATCATATGTCGTCTGGGAGAGAGCTTGCCCGGCAACCTTGTAGTAATGATTGGGGTTCCACCCCGCCGAGCTCGCGTTGTCGACCTTGACAAACCTGTTGTACCGGTCCTCCAGCAACGCCCTGATTACCTGGGGAACGGTGCGTTCGCTTTCGACCTGCAACGCCTCCAAAAAAGAATCGCCTATTGCCAGTATCGAGATGTCGGCCTTCGCCGCGTTGGCGTCTTCCGGTCGGTCGATTCGATAGCCATTCTCATCGGTAAAGAGATCAACAGCGCCCTCTCCCCAATTCACTCGAGTACGTATGTCTGCCGCATGTCGGTGACCCGTGATGCTATCGGGCTGCCAGATATCCGGGCGGAGAAGAATGAGCTGTTGGGGCAGGAAGAGTCGAACGGCCAGTTCGAGCAAGAGAACGCCGACCACAAACGAGCCAAACAACAGAGCCGTGGATTTCAACCTCTCCGTCATGTGTCAACCCTCTATCATCCGTATTGTTGACTACGAAATGCAGTAACGACTCTCGTCGGGGCTTTTTGCACGCAAGATCCGCGGGTTGTTGTGAGTGATAGACCTAATATGCGGCCGCGATAGCCGGCCAACCAGCCCGTGACCCAGATCATGATATCCGTGCCATCGCTCATGTCTAGCGTTTTCGATCGGAGAGGAACGTGGTTCCAAACGACGCCTCCCTCTCTCACCCCCTACCGGCGCCCGGTGCCCCGGCAGGAGGTGTGTCACCTCTGGCGGGGCACGTGCGTCTGGCGAGATCGCAAAAAAAAACAGAAGCCAAATTGGAGACGCGTTCCACGACTCAGCCAATTATCCCCGCCCGATCCGTTCTCCCACTTGGAGGGTCGTATCGCCGGAACCGATTGGAAACAGCAATTTTTGCCTATACGGACGCGGGTTTTTGTGATATTCTGGATGGTGGTGCAGCGCTGAGCGCAGCACGTCCTATTGCGGTATTTTTTCGCTTTTCAACCCATGGGGAGGTAGCAGTATGAGATACCTCTATAAATTCACCGTGCTCGTTGCGGTCCTCGGGCTCCTGGTATTTAGCTGTACCGAGCCCCCGGAGCCGCTCCAGGCGCCTACACCCCCACCGTCAGGGCTGCTGAAATCCGCCATGGATGGCACAGAGACCCTTGGGATCCCGAGTATCACGATCGCCGAGGGGACCGGAGTCGCTATCGGTGGCGCAGGTCTCAGATTTACTCAGCCGGGAACGATCACCATCGATGATGCGGAGATTCCCGATGGGGCATCGATCGAACAGGTCCTGCTCTACTGGGAAGGCTTCAATAGCTCCGCAAGCGGTGACGGTCAGGTCACAGTCAATGGCACCCACCCGGTCACCGGGGTTCAGCTCAACAACCCCACGTTGTTCTTCACGTCAGGTGGTGGCGGCCCCGAAAACTGGAGTGTGGCCTATCGCGCCGATATCACGAGTCTTGGTCTGATCGATCCAAATGTGACAAACAACATCACGGTCGAGGACTA
>CP070677.1:2249224-2261560 GCA_020352495.1 Candidatus Latescibacterota bacterium | reverse complement strand
GAATGGTTATCTGAAATAAAGTCTGAGCAGCACTCTCGCAGGTAAATCGCGTCGCGGCTGCGAGTAGGTGTCCCCCTGGGATTCCCTGGTGCTTCCGGATCCTTTCTCTGGCTCATCTAAGCCTCCTTGGTATTTACAGTATACCGAGAACCGTCCATTGTTTTTAGGGGTTACTTGGTCCGACGAATTCTGACACGAAACAGCCAGAGTTGGAAAGCCTGCGCTCGGATCCGCGCTATGACGATCTGGTGCGCCGGATGAATTTCCCGGAGTAAGACAAGATCATCGGTCAAGCTGGAGAGAGCCTCTAGACGGGAACGGATCTCGTTCAAATAGCCGCTCGCCGACGACCCGCCCCCAAGGATCGTACAACACTGTGCCTTCTGAAAATACCGTCCGCCCTGCCAATTTTGAACTTACGACGACTCTATTATATTATAGCTTCTATGATATCCATCCTTTTCCGAACGCTTCTCTCCGCGCTGAAGTCCGACCGTGCGTTGGTCTTGGAGAACCTCGCACTCCGTCATCAGCTCGATGTTTTACAAAGGAATGCCAAAAGGCCCCGCTTGACCAATCGGGATCGAACCCTGTGGGTCATCCTGTCTCGAGTCTGGGACGACTGGCGAAATCCGCTGACCGTCGTCCAACCCGAGACCGTCATCAGATGGCACAGGCGAGGGTTTCGCCTCTACTGGAGATGGAAGAGCCGACCGAGGTGGGCGGGACGACGGAAAGTTCCCAAAGAGATTCGCGAACTTATCCGGCAGATGTCCCGCGATAATCCCCTTTGGGGTGCCCCGAGGATTCACGGTGAACTCCTTAAGCTCGGGATCGAGGTCAGCCAGGCCACGGTCTCGAAGTACATGGTGCGCCACCGGAAGCCTCCCTCTCAGAGTTGGCGGACGTTTCTGACCAACCACGCGAAGGATATTGTCTCAGTGGATTTCTTCACCGTGCCGACAGCTACGTTTCGAGTACTGTTCGTTTTCGTCGTTTTGTCCAACCAGAGACGGCGGATCGTCCACTTCAACGTGACCGACTCCCCCACCTCATGCTGGATCGGGCAACAGATCGTCGAAGCGTTCCCATGGGATAGGGCACCCAAGTACATGATTCGGGATCGCGATAAAAAGTACGGGGAGGCGTTCGTTCGTCGAGTCGAATCACTGGATATCAAACAGGTCCTGATAACAACCCAATCACCGTGGCAAAATCCCTACGTCGAACGTGCTATTGGATCCATTCGCCGAGAGTGTCTGGATCATGTGATCATCTTCAGCGAGCGGCATTTGAGAAGAGTGTTACGGAATTACTTCACCTACTATCACAAATCTCGGACTCATCTTGGATTGAACAAGGATTGTCCCCGGCCGCGGCCCGTCGAGGCGCCTGATCTGGGACCAATCCGCACGGAACCGATGGTGGGAGGTCTGCACCATCGGTATTTCCGTCAGACCGCCTAGAACATCCCAGCTCTCCGAAGTTCTTCCTCAGCGTCTTTTGTCTGTGCGGCACTCTGCACGGAACCAACGTCGGGTTACATATCTCGTCCATCGACGGTAACCATTACCACCGAATCCAAGCGATGCGACCCATCCTGCGGTGTGTCCCAGGCGATCGCGCCGAATCACGTGACGTTATTCGTTGCGGATGGAATAAATAGAAGGCACACCCCCAACCAACGCATTACGAGTGCGTTGGTTTGTTCGGGATCATTGAAACGCAGTCGAGCGATTTAAGAGACTACTCGACCACCACTCCGATTCGGATTGTCCCCACATCCGGCGCATTGGGTTCGACCGTAGTGATCGGCTGAAATCGAAATGGACCCCCGAGAACCAGTGGCGTAAGTTGGGCAACGATGTCGTCGACCGTCCGTTTGGCCTCTTCGAATGAGCGTGCTGTCACTTCAATCTGAACCGGATGTTCAATGGTCGCGGTTTGATTGATCCGCGAAGCTGCTTCGAGGAGAATCGGTACGGGCAAGGTCGCGGCATCGGAGGGCAGCACAGGACTCTGAAGCTCCCTACCAGAAAACAGCAACGCCACTCCCCTTTCGTCTTGCACTTCGTACGGCGGCAGCTCGAAACCCTCGCCGACAAAATTGCGCTTGTTTCCGGCTCGGTCGTAGGCTTCCAGCACATATGAGTATGTAAAACCGGGTGGCGCCGGCGTGCCGTCGAGCATGCGGCCGTCCCAATTGATCTCCTCCGGCGGTTTACCTTCGCCTTCGTAACTGATGACGGTGTTGCCCCGCGAGTCGGCTACATCCAACCGCCAGCGTTCCACACCCTCGATCGCGGGATGAAAACCAACAACGTTCCCCGAAGTGAAGGTATCAAACCATGGGCGGGCGTACAGCGGCCCGCGTGCCACCGCGGATTGGCGCATAAACGGCGTTACGAGATCATGACCGTTCCGGGCGAGGGCGGCGCGAACGATTTCAAAATCGAGACCGGGCGCCGTCCTCGCATCGAGCGCCAAATCGAGCACCGGACGGTCGAACTCTATGCGAATCCGGTCCTCACCCTCGATTCGAAGGCTCTTAAAGATTGTGCCCTCCTCGCCGCCTTGGAGGGCCATCGTCGTGTCCTCCGGCGATTTCGACTCACTTCCATCGGATGCTAGCGCAACGACTGGTATAACAAAGCTTATCAACCAAACGAACGCAAACGAACACCTGCAAACAATACCACACCGTTGCCTTGTACGATTGATTGCCATGAGCCGTCACTCCATTCCGCGTGTTGATGGTTGCGTTTCCAATCGGTCAGTTCACATTGCTGAGCCGGTAGTGAAATGTGATTGTTCCCCACTGTTCGCCCGTGGCGCCGCGCTGGAGCGGCGCGAACCGCCAGCCGAGAAGCGCATGGACGGCGTTGTCGTCGAAATCCGCGAAACCGGCGGTTTTTTCAACCATCACGTTTTCTTTGACGCTGCCATCTGGAAGCACCTCGAAGTAGATTACCACCGACCCTTCAACCGCCTCTCTCTTTGCCCACTCGGGGTAGTCGGGCACATCGTAGGATAAGAGGGGGCGATCAGCTACGGGGCCGGTGAGTTGAGCCCCCTCGAGCACGCGCCGTGCGTCACTATCGGTTCGTTTCGGACGAGCCCGCTCGACGGGCATATTGCTAACAGGCGAAGGAGCGATTTCCGCCTTCGTGATTCTGCGTTTGTCCCGCGAGAGTGTTATCGGTTCGGGTTTTGTCGGTTCCGCTCGCGATAGTTCCGTTTTCGCCGGAGGACGAAACGCGTCCGAAGCTCCGGCCAGCTTCGGACGCCCCACCGGCGAAGGCGTCGACAGTGCCGTAATGTCCACGGGCTTTTCGACGGCCTTTGTCTGAAGTGATGCAAGCCGTTCATGGATTTTGTCCTCCACCCGTTTTAACTCCTGGGGCTCCGGCGCCATATCGGCGACGGGAACCTCACGCTCGAACTTTGCCTCTCGGGGATCTCTGGATTGCCGTTCGATACGCGTCGTCGGCGCCGGATCGCTCTTCGCAACGGCGGCGGGAAGTGCCGCCGGAAGCGGTTCGACCGGATCGACAAATGTGATCTCTGTGAGCCCCTCTTGCTCGCTAGAGACTCTAAACGCAAGAATAAACCACAGGAACATTATCAGATGGATGCCGACGCTCACACCGGTGAACTTCCGTGTGCGTTCGGTGATCGTGGCAAATTCACGCGATAGTCCGGCATGCGGTGACGTCATCGGTTCACCTTTCCACGTTGACGTGTTGCGATGGCGATTCTTTTCGCTCCCGCTGACCGAACGTCGTTGAGAATGTCATGAACGAGTCTGTACGACGTTCCTGTATCGGCACGAACAACGATGAGTGTGTTATCGCTCTTCGCGGCGTCGATCCGTTGACGTAGAATATCACCGATCGCGTTCCGATCGACGAGGTCCTCGTCGACAGCAATACTGCCGTCTTTTCCTATGGTAATGCTCAAGCGCACTTCATCCTCGATGCTTCGCGTTCTGGCTTCGGGTAAATCGATC
Source organism: Candidatus Latescibacterota bacterium (assembly GCA_020352495.1). GTDB lineage: Bacteria > Krumholzibacteriota > Krumholzibacteriia > WVZY01 > WVZY01. The sequence continues at coordinate 2,257,551 of CP070677.1, read as the reverse complement.
TCCATTTTGCTCGCCGCGATCATCGGCGCCGTGATCAACAGAATGATGACGAGCACCAACGCCACATCGATGATCGGAGTGACATTGATCCGCGCGATCGTGGGCATCTTTTCGGTAATCAATGGTTTCATGTCGTCTCCATCTACACGGTGTTCTTCTGCATTTGACCCATGCCAGTGGTCGTCAAGTGCAACCGCACCAGCCGGCCGGTGGTCACTTGCCCGTGACGGCGATCTCCGATGCCCCGGCCAATTTTGCCCGATCGAGGACGTCAACAAATGCCCCGTGGGAAACACCGTCCTCGCAGCCGATGACGACGATGGGGTTGGAGTCGGCACTCACCAACGGCCGCAGCGCGTCAACAAGGTCATCCCGGGCGACAACGGTCCGGTTGACTCGGACGGCCTCCGCTGACATGACCCGAAGCTCAATGCGGTCGTCGTCGTTCGTTTTTTCGGCCTTTGCGGCTGTCTGCTCGGACTTACGCACCATGATGCTCGACTCCAACGCAAGCGGTGTGGTCAACAACAGCATCACCACGAGAACAAGCGACACGTCGATGAGTGGGGTCATGTTTACCTCGAACAACCCGCCGTTTCCGCTCTGTCCAGGTTTCTTGAATTTCATGATGTTTACCTCGTAACAGCCGGCTCGGGTTCAAGTACGTCGTCAACGGTACGGGAATGTGTTCCCCCGGCGGCCTGCCGTTGCGCGGGCTTTTCAGTCTCCTTGCGCGCGTTCTCCTCGACAATCACGGTTCGGAGCGACCGCCCCATATTCTCGGCCACCGTGAGCATCACATTCATCCGGCGCGACAGGTGGTTGTAGAGCATCAGCGCGGGGACTGCAACGACGAGCCCGGCCGCTGTTGTGACCAGTGCTTCTGCCACGCCCGCGGCAACGACCGACGGCGCCGCGGAACCCGTTTGCGCCATATCGGAGAACGCCCGCATAATCCCCCAAACGGTGCCAAAGAGTCCGATGAGCGGTGCGACGGCGGCCATCGTTCCCAGCACGTTGAGGTTTCTCTCCAACAAGAGTTTCTGGGCACTCAACGTAATGTGAAGCCGCTCCTCAAACGTCTCCGCGAGTTTATTTGCACCTCGCAGCACCTCGAGCCCGACTGGACCAACGGGATGCGTGGTGTCTTCCAGCATCCTTTCAGCCTCGCGGAGTCTGCCCTCCCGGACCCTGATGACGGCTTTGCGAAATGAGGCGTCGGGATTACCCCGCCGTTTTGTGTAGTAATAGATACGTTCGAGTGCGGCGCCGAGCGTGACGACACTACAAATCACGAGGACCAATACGATTGGGCTGGTCGTCAGCGCGTCCATCCAACTAAAGCTCGAAAACATGGGTTCCGCTCCTTGTTGAGTTGTCCAACACTACTTCGTGACGGCTTCGAGTTGCTCGACACGTTCCTTAGCCGCTATCACCAGCTCGGGATCTTCTGCGTTCTGAACAAGATCGCGATAGGCCGCGATCGCATCTTTGTACTCACCTTTTTTCTCATAAATCGCCGCGCAACGCGCTACCGCCGACAACCGGATTGGGTCAGTCTCATTCTTCAAACCGATCGCCTTTCTATAGGCGGCAATGGCACCGTTGTCGTCTCCCAGCGTCTCGCGACAGCTTCCTAGGCGGTAGTGAAGATCGGCGGCCAGGTCGTTGGAACCCGAGGCCAACGCCGTTTCATATTCGTTGATGGCCGCTTCGGTGCGCCCCGCGTTTTCATGGATATCTCCCAGCTGATACGCCACATCAACCGCCCGCTCGTCGGCTGGGTAGAGTGACCGGTAGCGTTCGAGTGTGTCGAACGCTTCGCCGGTCCGGTCGAGCATTCGCCAACACATGGCAAGGTTGAAAAGCGAGGCCGCCGCGATCTCGGGATCGGTTTCTTCTTCGACAACCGTCGAGAAATCAACGGCGGCCCTCATGTAGTCCCCGGCATCGAACCGCATCGACGCAACCCGGAACCGCACCGTCGCGCAAAATTCGCTCTCTGGAAAAAACATGAGAAACTGTTCGTAGGCCATTTGCGCATCGGCGTCAGCACCGGAACGGCTGTAGGCATCCGCCATCAAAAAGTGCGCGCGGTCCGCCTGCGAATAGCTGGGAAACTGGCGAATCACACGGCGAAACGCGTCGGCTGCCTCCGGGTATGATTCGGCTTCATAGTGCCGCATGGCGATCTCGAATTGTGCATCAGCGGCAAACGAACTCGTCGGGTAATCCTCCACGAGCTGCGCGAGAACTTCGGTCCCATCTTCTCGTTGTCCCAAGCGGTAGAGCGCGCGCTCGATCCCTCGCTCGGCCTCCCGTGCGATGCCCGTGCCGGCGAACCTCTCCACCACCATCGAAAACCCGGAGAGCGCATCAGCGTCGCGGCCGGCGTTGTAGTCACACTGTGCCATCCGCAACATCCCGAGCGCGGCACCCCGGCTGTTGGCAAAGCTCTCGAGCAGTCCTCGATAACAGCGCTTAGCATCTTCGTAATGCGCGGTCTGGAAATACACATCGCCTGCCCGGGCCCACGCGCGTTCGGCGATCTCTGCCGATGGATCATTGAGGACCAACTCCTCCCACCGGTCGACCGCATCCCCTGTATGTTGAAGCCGGTAATGACATAACCCCGATTGGTAAAGAGCGAGCAACCGATCGGGATGATCGGGAAACCTTGCAAGAAAATCGTCGTAAGTCGCGGCAGCGTCTTCGTACTGTTTTCGGTTGAAAAGAATGTGTGCCTTGTTGAGATACGCAGAGCTCAGATGCGCCGCATCACGCTCGGACGCGTACCGGGCCAGCATCCGTTCCTCGGTTTGGATGGCGAGATCGTCCTTTCCCTGACGCGCGTACATCCATGCGAGGAGTCGGTTCGCGGGCACGGCGACATCGTGGTCGGGAAATTCATCGATGAGCGACGCAAGCATCTGCTGTGCCTCTTCGTAGCGTCCTTGCGCGGCGAGCGCGTCGGCGTCGATCAAAAGAGCGTACGCTCGCCACCGTGATGTACTCTTTGGCATCCGCTGGAGCATCAAATGCGGGACGCCGGAGAGCTGTCCCAAATCCCCTTTGAGATAATATGCGTACTCGAGAAGACAAAGCGACGCTTCGACGAGCTCCTGACGCTCAGGAGTCGAAAATACAATAGTGGCTTCTCCGGGGCTTTCCGCACCGCCGGCGTCGTGCGAATTCCCCGTGTCTCCGACGCTGCCCGTTTCTTCGCTTCCCGTTGTGTAACGGTCGAGAACGAGTTGAAAATACGGCACGGCCGCTTGCGGCCGGTTTTCATCGAGAAGCCCAACGCCGGCGAGATAAGCGGCCGCCGGTGACTGTGGGGACAGCGGATATCCGGAGACCACCAGCTGGTATGCGCTTGTTGCCTCGTTGTGACGGCCGAGGGCGTCGAGACATTGCCCCACACGGTACTGCGCGCATGCGGCAAGTTCGTGTTCGAAATAATCCGATAGTACACGGTTGAACTCGCGAATGGCGTCTTCGTAAACTGACTGGCCCAGCAAAACTTCACCGAGCAGAAGTTGCGCGCAAGCAGCCTCATCAGTACCCTTGTGCGCAATCGTTACTTCACGAAGGAGTTCTGTACTGGTGACGGGATCATTATCGAGAAAAACACACGCCGCACGGCGGAGTTCGGCCTGAGCGACCACTTTGCCGTGCCGGGCATGTGCAGCCACGAGCTCGAACTCCTCGGCAGCGGTCTTGTAGGCAGCGCTTTCGAGAAAAACGTTGGCCTTGGCGAGCATCGCATGATCGCGAAGACCCGAGTGCGGATACCGCTCCACAACCGACTGGTACTGCGCCGCCGCCTTGAGCATTTCTCCCGATGCCTGGTGAGCCAATCCGCGAAGATAGGTCTGCGGCGCGCCGCGGGAGGAGCCGAGGGTGGCAAGCGCGCGGCCAGGATCGCCCTGCAAATAGGCAACCGTTGCTTGCACGAGACTCACCCTCGGATCCTCTATCATGTAAGGGTACGTGGTTTCCAGACGCGAGATATGCGCCACTGCTTCACCCAGCGAGTTTCGCCGCAGAGCGTTCCAGGATCGCGCGAGACAAACTTCCGACATGAGGGGACTGTTCGCGTAGCGCTTCTCCCACTTGCGCCATGCTTTTTCGGCGTCCTCGTCGTGTCCCGCCGCCTCGATTGCGAGGATTTCGGCGAACCCCGCATCGTCGGCGAATGCACCTTCTTTGTCGGACTTGACCGCGTTCTTGAACGATTCGGCGGCGGCCTCATGATCTCCCAGCGCAAAACGGATTTCACCAGACAGAAGATACGCGGCAGCTTTTCGGTCCCTTTCCAAACCCTCTTTAATCAAGGCGTCCAGCGATACTGCAGTGCCGCTGAGTTTTTCCGCTCGGCCCGAAATCGGGCCGGTCATCACCCGTTCGAACTCAATGCCGATTTCGCTCAAACGGACCGGCCGCTCGCGTTCGTCACCGGCGCCAGCACCAACCGTTGGGGTTGCACTCCAGATCACCGATACCAGAACCAGTGCGATTCCAAACCGGACAATTCTTGTCGGACGATCCATAAGTGGGACTCCTTACTGCTTAGTCGCCGTTTTGGTGACCACGGGGACGGTCCCTTTCGGCCCTTCCGTCGTTATCTCGACGGTTCTCAAATGCGCCACGAGTTCGTCGCCGTACTCATCGACAACCACGAGTTGGTACTTGTACGTGCCGTCGGGAAGCGCGAGCCCCGTTTCATCCTTGCCATCCCACATGATGTGTGCGGGGGGAACCCCTTTGCCGCTGAAGTACCTGACAACCTGTCCCGATTTATCAACGATCTCCAGAGTCCACGAGCTGGCGTCACCCTTTGTGTTCGCTTTGAGATTGAACTTGGTCACAGATTGCTGTCCAAGCGGCGAAAAGACTTCGGGGACCGCTTGCGAGCTGGCGAAGAAACCACCAAACGTGTACGACACGCCAAGGCGGTGTATCATCCCTAGCTCCTGATCGGTCGCCGCGTAGTCGAATCGGAAATCCGGCGACACCCGATAGCTAAATCCACCGCTCGGGTTCGCCGCCGCATAACCGACACGGAGCGCGAGCGTGCGGTGGACCCAGAATTCCGTTCCTCCGTAAAAGCTCGTTCCCGGTCCCGACCGGTGGTTTAGCTCGGCGGCCACTAGACCGCGGCCGTCGAAGAACGTGACGGCGACACCGCCTCTGAACTCCGAAGGATATGTTTCGTCCATCGTCCGCAGGTTAAGTGTCGGGCCACCGATGTTGAGCACCGATGCCCCCAAGCGAACCGTCGGGAGGACACTGTACATGAGACCGAGATCGAGTCCCACACCCGCCGCATCGAAGTCGTCGACTGCCTGGCGAACGATCTTGAGATTTGCACCGGCTGCAAACTTGTGTGTGATGTTTTTTGCCGCGGAGAAGAGAAAAGCCATGTCACTCTGGTTGAATTCCCCAAGCGGTTCGTTGAGTTCGTTGGTCTTCTCAAAGTCACCCGATCTGAGGTTGAGAATCGTTAGCCCGACGCTGGGAAATCTCCGTCCAGGTACCGCAAAACTCAACCCATTGATCGACGTCGATTCATAAAAACGCGACGACTCGATATGTAACGTGTTCTGCGACATGAATGAGAGTCCCGCGGGGTTCCACACGATGCCTGTAGGCTCGCCTGCGAGCGCCACGAATGCGCCACCGATACCCGCCGGGCGCGGACCCATATACCGCGACAACCAGTCGCCGGGAACACCGTTGTTTTGTTCCTCGGCGTGCGAATTCGTGACACTCAGGAGCGCGAGCATCGAGGCCACAAGGACGGCTAGCGCGAATCTGCTTTTTTTATGTTCGAGATTCCGTTTCATGGGACCTCCTTGATCACGTTTTTATCGCACAACCGCGATTTTGCGCCGCATGGTGTGAATGGTCTCTCCGTCACCCTTGGCTTCGATGACGAGTATGTACCCCCCGCTCGCGACCATCTCGTTGTCACCGTTTCGACCGTCCCAGCGGTACTCGTTCAGACCCGCAGTACCTCCCTGACCACCGGCGGCGAATGTTTTTTCGAGCACCAGCCCGCCGGTGAGCGTGTAGATCCGGATCGTCACCATAGCGTTGTCCGATAATTTGTACGCAATGGTGGTGGGAGCGTCACTTGGGTGAAACGGGTTCGGATAGTTCGTTACCGTTCCGCCCGGTTTGTTCGGGTCGACGAGCGCCGTTTCGATGTCCAGCTCGGCAACGAGATTGTTTGATGTGGCGCGGATACGGGCGATCTCCGGTTCCCGGGGACTCAAGAAGTCCGCCCGCGCGCTGCCGTCGGCGGCGGTCGACGAGTCGATCGGCGTGAGCGTTCCCATACCGTTCAGCAGCTCGAACACCACCGGTTGATCCGGGACGCCGTTTTCGAATTGGTCGACGACCATTGCGAAAATCGTTGCGTGTTTGTTTCCCCGAACCCAGGTCGGGTCGCTGGCAAGCGTCACTGCCGCGGGCGGACCGGGGAGCACCGTGATGGCTTCGGTGACCGCAGGCGTGTTACCCGCATCGTCCTGTATTACGAGAACGATCTGTTCGGCATACGTATAGGTCTCGGTCACCGTCCGCTGTCCCTGGAGCAGCTGGAACTCGGTGTTTTCGAGAATTCCCCGCCCTGGTTCTTGTGTGGCGGCGTTTTGCACCTGAACGGTAACGGCCGAGTTGATCTCCTGGATCACACTCCCCGCGTCGTTTGTCACCTTGACGGTGAGATCAAACGGTTCGCCGGCCTGAACCACAGTCGGCGTTACTTCCGCCTCGAGGTGCAGCCCGCTCGAAATCGCACGCACCTGCGTCGTACTCGCAGGCATCAGTGTTTGGGTCATGTTCGTCGCCGTAATCTGCTGGTATCCGCCAGTCGACAAACGAATGTTCAGATCAACACGCCCGTCCACCATTGGCGTGTCGGGTGGTAACTCTGCCAGCGGGTCGTTCGATGTGATCCCGATAACATCGGTGACAACACCGACGGGATTGAACCAATCGTCGGTGGCGTAGACAGTCACGGTGAAGGCGAAGTTGATCGATTGATCGGTCGCCTCTCCCGTCCGCCCCTCCTCGGATCCCGGCGCAACCGTCTGACCCGGCGCAATGAGGACGATCCTTGCGTAGGCCCCGGGAAGCACGTCAACGGGTGAGGATGTGTGCGATTCGATTCCGGTCGAATCGATGTCGGAAACCGTAATCGTTTGCTGCCCCACACGGTACAACGTGACGGGGATTATGAGTTCCCCGTTTTGAAGGACGGTGTCGTGCGGTATGTCGGCAAAGGCATCTGACGAGAGGAGTGAAATCCTATTGTCGACTCCTGGAACGCGGTTCCAGAACTCGTCGACCGCACGCACCGTCAGGTTGAACCCAGATCCCGCATTCTGGTCATCCGGTGATCCCTCGAACCCGTTCGTTGTGCCGCCGCGGGGTGTTTGCCCGGGGAGTAGCACTTGAAGACCGTAGTACGGTCCCGGTAACACCTCGAAGTTGTTGCTTGTTCCGATGTGTGGTGGGGACGAGTAGTCCGAACAGTTGAACGACACCGCGCCACCGGCTCCGCGGAACACCATCGTGCCCGTCCAGACGCCGTTGGCGAACACGATCGCCTCGGGCGATATACTCGCCGGTCCCGTATTCGCCGACAGAACGGCGTCCCCGTCGTAATCCGGAATCGTGTTGCCCGCGACATCCACCGCACGGATCGTCACCGTGACCGGGTCACCCGCCGTAACCGGTGACGGAATCGGATCGATGGCGAAATGATGTGGTGCGCTCGGGATGACCTGGATCCCCGCCGTGGTCATTCCCTGAATCGATCCGTCAGTTTGATCCGAGACTGACAGCGTTTGGGTGCCCACGGTTCCGAGTGAAATCGTGAACTCCCGGTAGCCGTTGTTGAGCGCACCCGACACCGGTGTGCTTGCCGCCGCGTCGCTCGATGTGAGCCGGACGACGTCACCACTCGGTACCGGGTTCCAGTAGGTGTCCGTCGCGAAGACATGGACGACAAAACTCTGACCGGCGCTCTGGCTTGCCGGCGTGCCGGTAACACCGCTCACGCTACCGGGAAGCGGGCTTTGACCCGGCACGACAGCCTGCACTCGCTCGAATGTGCCCGGATGCACGGTGAACGGATCACTCGTCCCGTTTTTCGATGGATCGGCATCGAGAAACGCGTAGATATTGACGTTGCCCCTGTTGATGCTGGTCTCGTCGGCGCGGTACATGGTCACGTTCCCCGACCACTCACCCCCCGAGAGTGTCACCCTCTCCGGGGCTATCCGTCCTTCACCAAAGCTCGTAATCTCGACCAG
>CP070677.1:2230355-2249124 GCA_020352495.1 Candidatus Latescibacterota bacterium | reverse complement strand
CTTGGTGAGCTGAGCCTCGGGACCGACCAGAGACCAGAGGGGGGCGGCAGCCGCCGAGACGAAGAGCCCGAACCCGAGCAGGAAGGCGGCTGCGCGGAGCAGGCTCTGGGGCTGCCTCACGGGCCGTGCTCGTCGGTCCATTGCTCGAGCACCTGCTCCGAGCTCAGCTCGCGTCGGACCAGCTTGCCGTTCGTGTAGTACGACACGACGTCGGCCGTGCCGTCGTAGTCGAGATCCTCGTGCCGCTCGATCAGCTCGCCATTCTGATAGCGGGCCACCAGATCCGGGCGTCCATCCCCATTGAGATCCCCGATTGCGGCCAATGACGTACCGAAGTAATCTCCGTCAGCCAACGTGCCCGTAAAGTTCCCCGCGTCATCACTGATCTTCTGTGCAGAGTCGACCAACCCGTCGTCGTACATCGACAACACCCATACGGCACCCCGGCTCGTCCCACCGTCGTCATCGTTGATGGCTCCCACGGCGAGTTCGTACAAACCGTCGGTGCCCAAATCGCCAAGGTATGCGAGCGAGTATCCAAAGAAATCTCCATCGATCAGAGTGGTCTCGAATCCACCCACGTTGTCGGCGATCTTGTGATGTGATTTAACCGTACCATCGTCATTGAGAAACAGGATCCACACCGCGCCTCGGTTTGCGTTTGGCGGTGTACCCCCGTCGTCATCCAGAGGCGCACCAACAGCGATGTCCTCCACGCCGTCGCCGTCGAGGTCTCCCAACCCAACCACCGACGATCCAAACTGATCGAGGGCATCGAGTACGCCGGTGAAGTTTCCCGCCTGTTCGCTGATCTTTTGGTGCCATTCCACCGTTCCGTTGGTCCTCATGAATAGGATGTAAACAGCGCCCTGATTCGAATCGCCGTCGTCATCCGAGGGGGCGCCGACGGCTAGATCGTTGACACCATCGTCATTGACATCTCCGATCGCCGCCCCCGATTCTCCAAACCAATCGCCATCCTCCAAAATAGTGGTAAAACCACCCACCGTCTGACTGATCTTTTGATGGGACCCCACGTTGCCCGACGGGTCCATTAGGAGCACCCAGGCGGCGCCGTTTTCGGGGAGCCCATCATCATCCATGGGGGCTCCGACAAGGAGGTCGGTGACGCCACCTCCGTTGAGGTCGTTAACCATGGTTACCGCCGCGCCGAATTCGTCGACATTATCCAGGACACCGGTAAACCCTCCCAACGTGTCACTGATCTTCTGATACGAATTGACCGTTCCGTCATCATTGAGAAAAATCACGTAGATCGCGCCGCGGGCATCACCGCCGTCGTCGTCGCCGGGCGCACCCACCGCAATGTCCTCAACACCGTCAATATTGAAGTCCTGCAGCCCCGTCACCGCGCTCCCAAAGCCATCGCCCGGATCCAAAACACCGACGAGCCCGCCCGCGGTGGCACTGATCTTCTGCTCCGACAGGACAGTCCCGTCGGTATTGAGAAACAGGATCCAGATCGCCCCGGATCCGGCCCCCCCGTCGTCGTCATCTCGTTCGCCGACGGCAAGCTCGGTCACCAAGTCGCCATCGAGATCGCCAACCCGCGCGACAGACGATCCAAAATGTTCATCGGCGGCCACAACTCCACCAAAACCACCTTCGGTGGCACTGATTTTCTGGTGCGATATGACGGTCCCACCGGTGTCGAGGGATAGAATCCAAACCGCTCCGGCATTGGATGCACCATCATCATCGAGTTCTGCACCCACTGCGATCTCGGGGTTTGTGTCGAGATCCAGATCCCCAAGAAACGCCACCGACACACCGAAACGATCCTCGTCGTCTAGCACGCCTGTGAAATTGCCTTCGGTATCACTGATCTTCTGGTACGCCTTTACCGTTCCGTCGTCATTGAGAAATAAGATCCACACGGCTCCTCGATTCGCAGACGGGCCGGCCCCCCCGTCGTCATCGAGGGCCGCTCCAACGGCCAAATCGGGGACGCCGTCCAAATCGAGATCACCTATCCCGGCAACCGATATCCCAAAACGATCGTTGTCGTCGACGGTCGTGGTGTGAGGAAAACCACCTCTCCCCGCGGCGATATTCTGCCGCTTGGCGACGGTCCCGTCTGTGTTCAGAAAGAGAATCCACACCGTCCCACGGTTTTGCCCTTCGAAATCACCCATCCACTCACCGACGGCCACATCGTCCGTCCCATCACCGTCGACATCACCCAGTGTCGTTACCGAACTCCCAAACTGGTCGGCGTCCAATAACTTGTTGAGGAACCCCTCCGTCTGACTGATCTCTTCGTGTGAGAGCACCTGAGCAAACGATGATGTCGCAACAACGAACACACACAATATGGCGACAACGATCGGTAGAATCTTGCGCTCCCCGCACCTGACTTCACGTGTCAATTTCTCAACTATTTCTTGATCTGGTTTCAATAGGCTGAAAAACATCGTCGCCCCCCCCTTACCGACGCCCCAGCGCGTCATCGATGAATTTATCAAGAGGCATCTTGACGGCTTGCGATGTCTTTTCGGCGCCCTCACGCGATGGTGCTCCCACGAGTTCCGCGTCATCCAGAACTGGACGTGTGATGAACGCCTCGCCGGTTACCGGGTCGCGTTCGACCTTGAACTTCCCCTGGGATAACCCGGAGACGCGATAACTCTCCGCGTTAATTCGTTCAAGGAATAGGACCACTTCCTCCCCGTGTTGCCATCCCGGCGCCCCGTGGACGTGTACGCGTACGTTGTCCACGACCCCACCCAACTGCAGAATCCGAACAACCCCATCACCGAATCCCTTGTATGTTTCCTCGACGCTCACCGTAGTTTCGGTCAGAACCTTTGTCCGTGTGTCGTTCCAAAACGAACGCACCCCACTGACCTTCCCTCTCACTACAAGGGAAGACTCCTGTCCCATCTGTTTTGGAGTTTGATAAATGATCTGCGTCGCGTGTGCCGTGACAATCACGAGGCCCAACACAACCGAAGCTACACCTGTGATTGATATCGGTCGTCTCATGAGCATTTCCCCCTGTCATTTTGATCGAAGCTGGTCGAACCGACATCATTCGGGATTGTTCGACTACGGTCGGCCCAAACCTCGGCTCGATCTGTCCGCAAAAAACTCTGGATTCGTGGAGATGTAAGCGATTGGTACAGACCCGCGAAGACACACGCTCGGTTGGACGCATACGTTTGGACGCGTGGCGCCGCCGGGTCGGTAACAAACGGGCTGCCCTTTTGATCATCGGGCATAGATACAGACCGCCTCGGGTGCTGCTGCTAGACTACAGGAAAGCCCGAAGTCTCGATTTGGCTAGATATTGAGAAAAGCTTGCCGTAAGAGAGATGCGGCGCGTGTCACAAAGATCGGTGCCGCACACGCCGCGAACGCGTAGACAAGAGGGACAACCCCCACAGGCGTGCCCGCGCACCAAATGACACGATGCGCCCCAAGTCCCTTCAGGTTAACAACTTATTATACCTTATTTGGCCCGACTTGTAAAGAAATACCCTGACGCTCGGGCTCAGAAGTAAACGACGCAACTCGTTCTCACAGAGTGAGGTAGGGCGACGTACACTTTCCCCCCATACACACCCACGTCCACATCCCGGTGATAACGATGGGTATGCGTTCCACGTTATCGTTTCACCGTTTTTGTTGTGGGTGTAAAGCTGTGTTGACACTCAGATCATACCGGGTGTTCCGACTCACAGACGATACACTCCGTCTGCTGCTCCACTCTTCTATACGTACGGGAACACAAGTGAAAAGCAATCCGGCGGCGGGCACCGTAACGGGCCCGTATCATCCGCGATAGCCCTGAATATCAAGATTGGTAAGCCCCGCTTCCCTTGCCCACCTCACCGCGGCTTCGTATTCCTCGCGGGTTACCCGTCGTGAGATCTCGGGGTAGTCGAATGCCTTGTACATAGGTCGGTACTGCGACATGATGTTGAAATAGGTGTCCTTAGGAAGATTGGCGGCGATCCAATCGATCACTTGTTTGGTTCCGCCGACATCGTTTGGCATGACCAGATGACGAATCATCAGACCTCTGTACATGAGCCCATCTGCAGCAGGTTTGGCGACACCCACCTGCCGATGCATCTCGATTCGCGCTTTTTGTGTCATTTCGGGATAAGATTCCGCATCCGATGAGTACTTCGCCGCTTCTCGTCCATCCGCGTATTTGAAATCGGGCAAGTAGATGTCGACGACACCATCGAGCTTCTCGAGAATCTCGATCCGTTCCCAACCGCATGTGTTCCACACGAGCGGTAGCCTCAAGCCCTTTGCCGCGGCCAGATCGAGCGCCAACACGATATGTGGTGAGTAGTGTGTCGGTGTAACGACGTTTATGTTGTGACACCCACGCTCTTGGAGCTTGAGCATCATCTCGGCGAGGTTTTCAATTGTTCTTTCCGTCCCCTGGCCACCCTGGCTAATCTCCCAATTGATACAAAAGACACACCTCAAACCACAGTTTGTAAAGAAGACTGTGCCCGACCCACCTTTTCCAACGAGTGGTCTTTCCTCGCCAAAATGCGGGTGAAACGATGAAATCTCGAGCTGTGACGATGCCTCACAAAAACCCTCGTCCCCGTCGAGCCGACCGACTCCACATTCCCTCGGACAAAGCTCGCAGCTTTCCATTATTTGCCAAAGCGCGTTGCCTCTCTTTTTGAGTTCACCGCTTGCGTGGAGATCGAGGTAAGGCGGTTTAAAGTCTGCGTCTATCTTGGCAGCTCCCCTTCCCGACTGAGGGTCCTTCCCGTTCTCAAAGAGAACCGACAGGCCGGTGGACAAACCGTCTGCATCGGTCGAGGCAGTGCGTGGTAAAAAAGAAGCACCCAACCCCGAAACGGTCAGACACATACACGATTTCAAAAAATGCCGTCTCGAATGCGTTTTCATCGCCATCACCTCTCCGTCCAGTCTCCAAAAGTACCACCGCTCGCCGCGGCCGCTCCCATGATTGCTCACACGGCACTCTTATCCGACGTCGCGACCATCGCGTGAGACATGTCACACATAGAATAGCACCGGTGTCCGAGGTTGACAATCGACCGACATCCGTGGCTCGGTCTTTGTGCGCAACAATTCCCATCGTGGTTCCGTAGTCAGAGAAAGCCCCCGGGGAACCGAGGATGTTCTGCTCCTGATGTCTCCCCCTTCCCTCCACCCCACATCTCGGTTGCCCAGAACAGCGTCATGCGTTACCATTATGACAGACGGGCTCTCAGAGCAAACATGCGCTGCTTGATTCTAATAACCACGCTGTTTTTCATATGGGCTAAGCCCATCAGTGCCGACCTACAATCCTCGCTCCACCCTTCAACCCATACCGACACGATCAACCCCGGCAGTTTCGACGTCCTCTATGGTGGCGCTTGCGAATGGGATGGTGTTCCGCTTTTCACGATTGACCCGACGAGCGGCGCTTCGGTTGGCGTCGGTCCGACCGGTCTGGAGCAAATCGAAGGTCTGGCGATCAACTCCCAGGGAGAGATCTTCGCCGTCGACTATTGGAACTTGTACCGCCTCGACGGGGAGACCGGTTGGGCACATCTCGTGGGGTTTATGGAGAGTTTCTACTGGGGAATGGCATTCGACCGGAATGACGTCCTCTACGCCGTCACGTTTGTCGGGGAGCTCGTCACAGTCGACACAGCGACAGGCGCACCCACTGTGGTGGGAATGACCGGCGTCGAGTTTGGTCCCGACGCAATTGCCTTTGACCCGACCGACGGTTCGCTCTATATGTCACACCGAGACATAGATGCCATTTACATGGTCGATCCGCAAACGGCGGACACCTACCTGCTTGGTTTTACCGATCTCCTCAATCCGGTGCGCGGGCTTGCGTTCGACGCGCCGGGTTTCCTATATGGTTTATCGTCAAACAACCGGGATAACGAGACTCCCTCACCCGATGACCGTACGTATTTGATCCTCATCGATAAAACGAATGGAAAAGGAACAATCATCGGCCTGGTCCAGTTTGTGACCGCCCGTGCGCTCGCGTTGGCTCCGACCTTTGGGACGGGTATCGATACAGAGACACTGACCGTCCCCAACGGGATCTCCCTGGAACAAAACACACCCAATCCTTTCAATCCCATAACGGCCGTGAGCTACCGGCTCCCTTCGGCGGGCAGCGTCGAGCTCACGATTTACAACGCTCTCGGACAAAAGATCCGGACGCTTGTCGATGAATTCCAAAGTGCCGGACCACACTGGGTCGAATGGGAAGGACGTGACGATCGGGGTGTGATCGTAAGCAGCGGAGTGTATTTGTACCGTCTGGCCCTGACGACGGCAGACGGCACGATCGTGAAAGCAAAAAAAATGACTTTCTTAAAGTAGGGAAAAACGATTCGCGCAAACAACCGCGGGCAGGCGCCCGCCCACATGGTGACAGTGAACACGATGAAAAGCGTTACGGCCATATTCCTTCTCGCCCTCGTCGTTGGTGCCGCCCGCCCCGTTCAAAACCAGACAAATCCTGGCGAACCCGTGTACGTTCAAAATCAAGTCATTGTGAAGTTCAGGGACTCTTCACCTGATAGAGCAGCGTCCAGGGATCCCCTGACACCGAGTTCCCGGCTAAAGGCCCGGATCGCATCGATAGGCGCTGAACTCTGGCAGATCAGTGGGATGACTGTCGAGGAAGCCATCGAACACTTCAAATCCAATCCTCTGATCGAATACGTCGAACCTAACTATTACGTCACAATGGACGGGACCTTTCCCAACGACGCCCGGTTCGATGAACTCTGGGGTCTCTACAATTCAGGAGAGAAGGGCGGGAAACACGACGCGGATATCGACGCTACCAACGCATGGGACATCGACACGGGGACAAACGTTCTGATCGGCGTAGTCGACACCGGTGGCGACTACAACCATGAGGACCTCGCCGCAAACATTTTCACCAACCCCAACGAAATCCCCAACAATGGTGTCGATGACGACCACAATGGGTATGTCGACGATGTCCGGGGGTGGGACTTTGTCGACGACGACAACGATCCGATGGACGATGTCAGCCACGGGACCCACGTCAGCGGAACGATTGCGGCAGTTGGCAACAATAGTGTCGGTATTGTCGGTGTGTGTTGGTCCGCTCGAATATTGCCACTCAAGACACTCGACGCCGCCGGCCGAGGAACTGTATTCGACGCAGCCCAAGCGATCGATTACGCCACTACGATGGGGGCGCGGATAACCAACCACAGCTGGTCTGCCAGCGGCGTGATCGGCGGGGAGACACTCCGACTCTCCATCGAGAACGCACGCGACGCCGGCGCGTTGGTTGTGACCTCGGCGGGCAACAGCCGGTTGAATGTCGATCTCTTTGGGGCGATACCCCAGAGATTCGACACCGACAACATCATCGCCGTGGCGAACACAACAAGAGATGACAAACGACAAGTGTGGTCGAGCTATGGGCCGGCTTCGGTCGATCTTGGAGCGCCGGGAACGAGGATCTTGAGTTGCACGCCCGCGAACAACTATTCGTCCTACACGGGAACGTCGATGTCTTCCCCGCATGTCGCAGGCGCCGCGGCGCTGATCTGGTCGGCGGCGCCGGAGCTATCTTATATCGAGGTCAAGGATCTCATCCTCTCGACCACCGACCCACTGCCGGAACTCGAAGGGCTCACGGTAAGTGGCGGCCGACTCAACATCGGTAGGGCGCTCGCCAGATTGGACAGCATCTCGCCAACGCCCGCGGATGACCTGGTGGCGTCGGCGGTGGCAAACGAGATCACACTCCAGTGGACGGCTACCGGTGACGACGGTTTATCGGGGACCGCGCGGGCCTACGATCTTCGGTATGCGACGTGGCCGTTGGACGAGACCAATTTCCCCACCTCGCTCAAGGTGGCGGATACCCCCACGCCTCAACCATCGGGAAGCATCGAGACATCGAAAATAAGAAGCCTCGAACACACGGCCACCTATTACTTTGCGCTTCGGACTCTAGACGACGCGGGAAATCAATCTCCGCTTTCGAACGTTGCTACGGTGACAACAGGGCCGGTAATTCCCGCAACCCATATCACCGTCTCCCCGTCACCGCTTGTCAAAACGGTCATCACGGGGAACAAAGCGACAAAATCTATAATGATCGAAAACGACGGCGCTACCGAATTCGAATGGCGGGCTTCCCTTGCTAATCCGTCCTTTGTCCCGGGCGCCGCCCGGAGCGACATCACAAACCCAACGGGTACCACCGCAGGCGATGAACCGCGGATACCCGGTTACCCGCACGAGGGTCTCCTAACAGACATAACGATCCTGTTTGACATCTCGCACGGCCAAGTCCAGGACTCGTGGGATTCGATTATAGCCGACCTGGAGGATCGAGGAGCTGAAGTTGTCGAGAACCATCAGTCGATTACACCACCTCTCCTAGAAGACGTCGACATCGTATGGCTCACAGATCACCAGACGTATCGGGCATGGTCGGATGACGAGCTGGCGGCGCTCAGCGGATGGCTCTCCAAGGGAGGTGGCCTCCTTCTCGAGGGGGACAACGAGGCAACCGTCCAGACGTTCAACCACATCCTCACGCGTCTCGCAACGGGGATTGAATTCCTGGCAACGTCGGGTACGCCCGGTGTGACGGAGAATGTAGCACCGCACCCCACCACCAACAAACTTGTTGCCGTGACGCTCGACGCGAACCTCGCCCAACTTTCTCTCGCCGCCCCACCCGCCGGTGTCCTGATCTCGGACGGCGCCGGTGTTCCCTGTGTTGCATACAGCACGTACGGGAGCGGACGGATCTTGGCTATGGCGG
Source organism: Candidatus Latescibacterota bacterium (assembly GCA_020352495.1). GTDB lineage: Bacteria > Krumholzibacteriota > Krumholzibacteriia > WVZY01 > WVZY01. The sequence goes on along the minus strand of CP070677.1, from coordinate 2,240,324 downwards.
ATGAGGTCTTCGAAGACGATAGGATCGAATCGTCTCGGATCGCCGCCGAAGACAATCGTCTCTTTGCCCGGCAGGTTTTCGAGTGGCTGTCGCATCCGCTGTGGCTGTCATTGTCATCCGACTCAGGGATCCTCCCGGCGGGCGGAGTGCAGGAATTGCCAGTTCTGTTCGATGCGACAGGTCTTTCCGGCGGCTTGTACGAAGCCGACTTGATTATTGAGAGTACGGATGTCAACGAAGGCCAAGTGACCGTAAACGCCAAACTCGGTGTCGCTGCGGCCCCGGACATCGAGCTGTCAGAGGAAAATCTGAATTTTGACGTCGTTTACCGGGGGCATCCGGTCACAAGGTCACTCAGGGTTTTCAACAGCGGGCCGGAATACTTGTTGGTGACGGACGTCAGCGTCGATGAGCCCGATTTCACACCGGATGTGGGAATGTTTGTCTTGTTACCAAACGAGGGGAGAGAGATACAGGTCGAATGCGATCCCAGCCTCGTGGGAATGTTGTCGGGATCGCTGACGATGGTTACCGGTGATCCCGATGAGCAAGTGGTCGTCGTTTCACTAACCGCGAACGTGCTCGACCCTCCCCGGATCAACGTTGACCCCGCGCAAATGGATGAGACCCTGTACTCCGATGAGAAGACCACGCGGACGGTGACGCTGACCAACACAGGCTTGAGCGATCTGACGTTTGACGTATCCCTGGAACTCCCCGAGCCATCGATCGTGCTATCGGGTCAACCAACGCCACCACCGGCTGATCTCCACACCAAGACAAACATTGCACACACGGACGAGCTGCTTACGCCCGCAGATAGTCAAAGACCGGCTGCGCCATTTGAAACCCTCCAACCGGAAGACACATTTACCGAGCGTCTGAACGCAGATCCCGGTACGCATTTCTTTGACGACTTTGAGGACGGCGACTTCGACGGATGGATCGAGCGCGGAGCCGGGGAAAAGGAAGTCACAGACGTAACGGCGGCAAATTTTACGAGATACAGTTACCATGAATTCGAATCGCCGGCTGGACACGCAAACGGTGTGACAAGAATGTTGGAAGGCGAAAAACCCAGCTACATCAGCGTTCACATTCGCCCCGGCTCGTCCTCCGAATCGGATGGCTATTTTGTACTGCGAGACCAAAGCAACTCGCTCATCTTCTATATTCTGTTTAGCTCATCCGGACGGATCGGTGTCAACGCGGGACACCCGGGCCAACAATTTGACGTGCCGTACGAGGCAAACCGTTGGTATTGGTTCGAGTTCAAGAATGTAGATTTCGAAGACAAGACGTTCGACTACTATCTCGACAAACAGTTGATCAAGGCAGGTATGCCGTTTACGATGAGCGCGACTGGAGAAGGCGTTCGTACGATCGACCTCTACAACTATAGTCCAGATTCTCAGGCGTGGTGGGATGAGATTCGATTTGCGGACGGTGACGTTTGGCTGTCGGTATCGCCCAAAACGGGGATCCTCCCCCCCGGGCACAGCATCGATGTGTCACTAGACATCGACGCCACGACCCAGACCGGCGGACATCATGAACTCGAGCTGGTTATCGCGAACAACGATCCCGTCGACCCGGAAAACCGCGTGTCGGTTAGCCTCGATGTAATTGACGTGCCGAATATCGTCGTCAGGGACTCCCTCATTGCGTTTGGCGAGGTGGTCATTGGCGTACCAGTCAGCGCCTCCTTTGACGCGTTCAACGCGGGGTTCGAGATGGACGTCGTGGTGACTGATGTCTACTCCGACCCCCCGCTAGTAACCGTCGTCCCGTCGTCCTTCACCCTACCGCCCCGCGATACCGAGGTCCTCACTGCAACGATCTCACCGGTGTCGCCGGGTCCAACTACTGGCGTCATTACAATAGAAAGCAATGACCGGGACCAGAGCTCGCTCGCCGTTCCCTTCACTGCCCATGTTTTCGATCCTCCGGTCTTGGGATTTTCGCCGGACTCTCTAGTGGTGGATGTCGACATCGGGGACACACTAACGCAAATCGTAACGATCTCAAATGATGGAACACAGGACGCCGTGTCGCTCGAGCTCACGCTGGAGGCCCAGGAGCGGTTAGCGATTGGATCGTGGGTACCGGCGACATGGTTTAGAATAGACCGCGAATCGGAAACACTATCTCCCGGCGTGTCTGTGGACATCTACGTTGACTTCGACGCTAGTAGCGTTCTAGGTGGATGCTACGAGGGCAGGATTGTGATCACACACAACGCACTATCGGATTCACCCGCTATTGTCCCGGTGTTTATGAATGTTCACGGAGTCCCCTCGATAACCGTAGCGGACAGTCTCGATTTTGGCGTCGTGTTTTCGGGTCATCCGACGAGCGTCGGACTCGCAGTCACCAACGATGGTACAGACGTTTTGAGCGTGACTGATATCTCGATCGACGGCCCCGAATTTACCGCCAGTCCCACGGTGTTTGACGTACCCCCCACCGGCGTCGATACCGTCACCGTCACGATCAACCCCGTTGCCCTGGGTCTTCTCGTACGGACGCTCAGCATTTCGAATAACGATCCCGCAAATCCGACTGTCGAGATCACGCTGATCGCCGACGTTCAAAACGCACCGATCAGCGTTGTCTCCCGGGACTCTGTCACGGTTACGATCGCACCCGACGAGTCGGAACAGGAATCGCTCGCTCTTAGAAATGCGGGACCGAGCGATCTCACTTGGAGTGTCGACCTGAACTTCAGATTCGACAACGACGGAGACCTCGGTCTGGAGGCCGCCGCTGGAGACGACGCCGCTCGGTCATTGGACGACCGGGATCGCTCATCAAAAGAGACCGGATCGGTATTGTCACTGATGGATGTATTGTGGTATGGCGATCATGGTCTGGGAGGCATTGATTTGTGGTCAAAGATGACTTCAGAAATTGTGGCAATGGGTGGGAGCGTAACACAGAGCTTTGACGCGTTGACCATCGGCCTCCTGGCCGACTATGACATTCTGTGGTTGGGTGACCTTGCATCGATCCTTTCGGACGAGGAAAAGGATGCTATCGTCTCATGGGTCCGACACGGCGGTAGTCTCCTGATCGAGGCGGACAATTCGACGGCGCAGGCGGAATACAACGATTTGTTCCAAAGGCTGGGGGCCAATATCACATATCATCTTGTGGGAGTCCCTCCCGGGCCTGCAGTTGTCTATCCACACGAGACGACGTTTGGTGTCGAATTCCTCCGGCTTTTGACCCCTGGAGCACGGTTGACCCCCGTCGAGCCACCCGCGTTCAAGCTGGTAGACGATTTCTTGTACGTGACGGTCGGAGCCCACGCCACTGTCGAAAAAGGACGGCTCGTTGTTATCGCCGACCAGATCTTTCACGATGTCAATATAGACGTGAACGATAATCGGCTCTTCGGAAAACAGGTTTTTCAATGGCTCGCCGGTACGAGATGGCTGACCGTCTCTCCCCTATCCGGTGTCGTGGCGGCCGGTGACTCGACCGACATTGGACTCACGCTCGATGCGACGGGCTTCCCCGAGGGAACATACGCGCTCGAACTGGAACTCACGACAAACGACCCGCTGATCCCACGTTATGAGATCCCGGTGAGAATGAACGTGTCGGACGAAGTCTCCGCAGCGAGGCGACAAGACGTCGTTCCCACGCACAACCGGCTCTACCAAAACATCCCCAATCCCTTCAATCCAACGACGACGATTTCATATGACGTGGCCGAATCTGGAAGGGTGACATTGACGATTTATGACGTCAAAGGCCGTCGGGTGCGACGAATCGTCGACGACGAGCGACCTGCAGGACGCTACCGTACAAAGTGGGATGGCCGCAACGGTGCTGGCGATCTCGTGGCAAGCGGTGTCTACTTTGTCAGACTCGAATTGGGGACGTTCGTACAGACGAGAAAGATGATTTTTCTCAAGTAACGGCATCACAAAGCGTAACAGCCTGACGTGGGCCATCGCACAAACACCCGCTTGTTGTCAATTTTAGCATTACTTCTCCAACAAAGTGCTTAAAGAGCCGGGACCTGTTTTTGCCCAGTGTGGTTGACGTGGACCGTTTGGCGCGCCATCCCCCAGCTCATCCGACCGCGCCAAGTTAAGAGGTGTGTGTTATACTCATAATGACAAAGTGGCTTGGGGGTGGTTATTATGCGGTACGTATTGACTTCGCTGGTTTTTGTGTCAATCTTCTCGGCCACAGCCCATGCCGGGTGGGATACCCGTTTTGGCCGACCCGGGACAGATGACATTGTATGGTCTCTCACCTACGATGGCGTCGATCTGTATGCGGGTGGTGAGTTCTACCAGGCGGGGGGCGGCGACGTGCGGTATATCGCCCGATGGGATGGCAAGCGATGGCATGCGCTCGGTAGCGGAATGGACCTATGGGTGTACGCCGTTGCCGCCGAGGGCGGGATATTGTATGCCGGGGGGAGCTTTTCGGAGGCGGGCGGTGTGCCGGCGGCGTCTATCGCCAAATGGGACGGAAACAGCTGGTCGGCACTGGGAAGCGGCCTCGGTGGACCCGTCTATACGATCGCGATTGACGGCACCGATATCTATGTTGGTGGTGATTTCACCACGGCGGGAGGCTCGCCCGCCGCTGGCATTGCGAAATGGGACGGCATCGGTTGGTCGGCATTGGACACCGGCGTATCCGGTGGCTTGGCCACGGTGCGATCGATCATCGTCGACGGCATGGATGTCTATGTCGGCGGCGACTTCACAACAGCCGGGAGCGTGACGGTAAACAACATCGCAAAATGGAACGGCACGGTGTGGACCAACATTGGGGGCGGTACCGACGGGACGGTGTACTCGATTTGTCTCGATGGTAGCGACCTAGTCGTGGGTGGTCTTTTCAGCACGGCCGGCGTCACTGCGGTTAACAACATTGCCCGATGGGATGGTATGGCTTGGAACGACATCGGGGGTGGCGCCGATCAAATCGTGAGATGTCTGTCCGTCATCGAAGGGGACTTGTATGCGGGAGGACACTTCTCACACGCCGGAGCCGTGTTGACCAAGTTCATTGCCCGATGGGACGGCGTCGCATGGAATGCGATGGAGGGAGGTATGGACAACTCCGTCAACTCCATCGCAGGCGTCACGGGCGGAATCTTTGCGGGCGGACGATTCTCCGGGGCGGGTAGTGTCGTAGAGTTGAATCGTGTTGCCCGATGGGATGGGACGGAATGGCATCCGCTTGGGCAGGGTCTCGACGGCACGACAGAATCGGTTCTAATCGACGGTGCGGATGTGTATGTCGGCGGTAACTTCGATCACGCAGGCGGGCGGGAGACCAACAACATCGCACGATGGGACGGTACCCGCTGGCACAACCTGGGACACGGTTTCAACGGTAAGGTCAAGGCACTGGCCAAAGCAGGAACCGATCTTTATGCGGGTGGCTGGTTCACCAAGTCCGGTGACGATTCGATCGCCCATGTGGCCGTGTGGGACGGGGTCGTGTGGAACGATGTCGGTGGGGGCACCAATGACGCGGTCTACGCGATCGAGGAATGGAACAACGATATTTACCTGGGCGGTCGCTTCACGGAGGCAAATGGCACCCCCATCCCCCACGTCGCGAGATGGGACGGCGCCGACTGGTACGATCTCGACGGCGGCACGAGTGGCGAAGTGTGGGATATCGTTGAATGGGAAGGGAATCTTTACGTATCCGGCTACTTTGGGTCGGCCGGCGGTGTCGTCGTCAACAATATTGCGAGATGGGACGGCGCCGACTGGTACGATCTCGACGGCGGGTTGAACAACGGTGGACGGGGAATGGCTGCCGTCGCCGGTGGTGGCCTTTATGTGGGTGGTCAATTCGAGCTGGCGGGTAGCGTCAGCGTGAGCAATATCGCCGAATGGAATGGCACGACCTGGTCGGACATGAACGGGGGTGTAAATTATCGGGTGAACACAATCGCATTCGACGGTAGCTCCCTCTTTGTCGGAGGTTGGACCACGCTGATCCGAATCTGGGACGGCGTTCAATGGAGTAAGCTTGGGAAGGTCGGCAGTGCCAACGTCAGATGCATCGACGTCGGCGACGACGGTGTTTATATCGCTGGCACGTATCTCGATGGCGCCGGCGGTATCAACGGCGACTCGATCCCTTCATATGGAATCGCTCACTGGATCGACCCGGCAACCGGGATAAAAGACAGCCATGCGCCGCGACGGTTGACGGTGTCACAGAATTTTCCAAACCCGTTCAATCCGACGACGACGATAGCGTTCGAACTCTCAAAGGCGGCGCGGGTTCGAATCGACATCTTTGATGTCAGTGGAAGGTTGGTTCGCCATCTCGAAGACGCGGATTATCCAATGGGTAGGTCTTACGTCAAATGGGATGGAACGGACAACAAGGGCCGGACGGTAGCCACCGGAGTCTATTTCTACAGAGTCCGGATGCCGGGTTTCTCGCAGACTCGCAAAATGGTGCTCATCAAATAGTGTCTCTTGAGGCTCAGAATCCCCAAGGATACTGGGACCTCGGCACGCAGTGTCTCCCCGTTGGCTCTGACGTGAGATCCATGTCGAACTCGAGGACGGGATCACCGGTTGGTAGATACGGCTCGATGACGACCAGGTGGTACACACCCGGGGCGAGGTTCTGGATTTCGTAGTTCACGTCGAAGAGACACAGACACGCGCACATCCCTTCGATTTCGATCTCCTCGATCGTGATTACGTCACCCTCCACACGGATATCGACATCGACGACCGGGCAACAGTTGAATCCGGCATTGACGTGTCTCAAATTCAGGACGCTTCCGCCAACGTACCAGAATTCGATGCAGTCCTGATCCGACGGAGCACTGACCCTCGGTATTCCGGTAGAAAAGTTCTTGCATTCACCGATATCCACCAGTTGGATCGCCGGAGTCTCCCCCGTCGCAACGCCGTCCTCGGTATAGCGTTCGCCATCGGCACCGACATTGTCAGAGGACGTGCCGCAACCCAGAAAACACATCACCGATATGCTCGCGAGCAATATGACCGTGAATTTGAAGAATTTCATGTTCGCGCCCCCCCTAATAGCCGCGCCGCCCGACGCACCGGTCAACACCGCCGGCGTCAAAGGGCCCGTTAGGCAACAACATCCATCGGACTGAATTGACACTGAGTCGCTTGGTCGACGCTGCTTCTACAGATAATATAACCGGTTTTCAGTCGTTGACAACCCGGTAAACACGTCGGGGGCTTCTGATCTCCCTCCCCGACCGGTGATCGAGCCGCACCGAACCGAGTTCTACGGAGGCAATCCGGTCGTTCTTGAAGGGCGGTCCGTGGAGCCACACGCGGGACCGATCCCGGTTGACCTGTTTGAGAATTCCGAGGACAACGGCGTAACCATCCGCGTCACACAGGCCCACGAGACGGTTTCGCCAGTTCACCGAAACCTCGAGAGCCTGGGTCACACCACGGAGACCCACACGGTCGAGTGCAAGCATCTGTTCGAATCCGTCTTTGAAATATCGTTTGAACTTCTCTTGGCGATAGACTCGGCGGGTGGCCTGGTTCCGGCCGATGACAGAACGCGATATCGGGAGACGATGGATCCGTGGCTTGGCCCGTCCTGCGAAGAGCCGAAGGAGGGGTTCGAGTTCATCGTCCTCCTGCAGCGCCGCCACATGGTCAGGTGCGAGCAAATCTAGTTTCTGGAAAAAGAATTCCTTCCCGATCTGCGTCGCGGGATAACCCGAAGAATCGAAAATCTGTCTCTCGGCCCCCAACTCGACGGCCCGGTCGGCGAGTCGCCGGATTCCCGTGAGCATCTGCATGTAATGCCCGGCAGGTGATGTCGATCCGATAAAGCGCATCGCCACCGGCTGGTCTGTGGCAAGCGGTTCCCAGGCAAACCCCAGGGTGGTTGGCGGACCGAGAACCGATTGTCCCGGGTCGCAATCGACTGCCGCCGTACGAAATTGGTGCGCGAAATGCGCACCAATAAACCGGCAGAGCGTCGATTTGCCCGAGTCGACGGTCCCGACGACCACCAGGCTCCGCCAAGACGCATCGGATTCCAACGCGGACACAAGCTCCCGCCAGGGGTCTTCGACGTCGAACGTCTTTTTGTTTTGAGCTCGATCTCTAGTATCCGCCATGTCCGTAACGAGGCGTTACCTCCCTCGCCATCTTTCGAGTGCGCGGATCCCCATCCGATTGATCTCCCAGGCACGGCTCTCACTTGCCGCTTCGGTGTAACATCGAAGTTCCGGCGCGTTCCCCGATGGACGCAGGTGAAGGATTTCGTCGTTGTCGAATGTGATTCGGAGGCCGTCGGTCGTATCGGTATGCTTCACCGAGCCAAAATCGGGAAACATTTCTTCAATCGCTGAGCCGCCACCAGTAATGAGCTCGTTGATCCCTGATCTGCTTTTCTCTTGTGGAAATTCCTTCAGCCGATCGCTCGCCGTGTATCGCTGCGGCAACGACAGGAGAAGCTCCGAAATCGGAAGTCCCTTATCGATCGATAGACATATCACACTCAAATGAACGACGACGGGGTCACGCGTGGGAAGGGGTTCGAGGATCCCCCTCTCCATTGGCACGGAGGACGCCGTCAGAAATCCCCCGTTGGCTTCATATCCGACGACGCACCTCGCACCATCATCGACCGCGCGATCCATCTCCTCGATCACATATGGCGATCCGATCCCGGTGCGGCGTACCTCTTGGAACAGTCCAGACTTCTCCACCGCCGTATTACAGCTGACCGGCGTCACTACGACGTCCGCGCCAAGGTATTGCGCAGTTAAGATTCCCGCCACGTCTCCCCGAATCCATCGCCCCCGCTCGTCGCTGATCAACGGCCGGTCGCCGTCACCATCTGTGGAAACGATCGTGTCAAAGTCATGCTCTTTCATCCACTCCGACGCGAGTGTCACATCTTCCGGGCGAATCGCCTCGGTATCCACGGGAACAAACTTCTCCGCACGACCAAGTTGAGTGACCTCGGCGCCGAGATCTGTGTAGATACGATAGAGAAGATCCCTTCCCACCGCGGAGTGTTCGTAGACGCCTATACTCTTCCCGGCCAGACATCCCGATGGATACGCGTCGAGCCACCGTCGAACGTAGAACTCGTGTGCCTCGTCGACAACTACGCCCAGTGTTTGTTCTTCTTTGAACATCCCTGTCGGAGAAAAATGATCTGGAACGACGACCGTTTGTTCCTTGATACCGGTTTCGTCGAATTTCAAAATTTCACCGGTTCCTTTGTTATATTTGATGCCGTTGCGGTCGTCCGGAATGTGGCTTCCCGTAACCATTATCGCGGGGATCCTCTGACGAATGCCGTACAACGCGACAGCGGGCGATGGAATTTTGCCGCAGTTGACCGGCAAATAACCGCGGTCGATGACTGCTTTTCCTACGGCGGTCATGATTCGATCCGTGCTGCTCCGGTAATCACCGGCGACGGCGATTCGCCGGTCTTTCCTTGACAGCTCGCCCGTGCTCTCCAAATACTGGATGAACCCCGCCGTATACGCGTAACAGACTCTGTCCGACATATCGGTGACGAGCCCCCTGGCACCGCTCGTGCCAAAGCGAACACCGCTGCGCTCCATCAGATCCGCTATCAATATTCTGTCCGTCGATGTCGACCCTTTTATCATGGAAACCTCGCTCGGTCGTTTGACTTAGCAAATACGGCCACAGTGATCGGTCTTTCGCCTACATATTTTTCGAGTTCGTTTGTGAAGACCACCCTCGCCGCGCGAGACTCATCGAGGCCGTGTGAGACACTTGAAGGACCTGGGAAACAACATTATGTCGGTTGAATCCGCCTCTGTCAATCTCGTGGCAACGCGTCGCCAAGAACGCCGCCTCGGCCAATCGAAACACCGTGGATTTGCGTGTGTGGGAACACAGTCATTGTGATATAATCCGCCTGAATCCCATCATTTTGAGCACGAAGCCAAGGGGGTTATCATGGCACGCGCGT
>CP070677.1:2220597-2230255 GCA_020352495.1 Candidatus Latescibacterota bacterium | reverse complement strand
TTTCTTTTTGTGGGAATGCTGTTGGGTGTGTCGCCACCCCCTGCTCACTCGTCAGATGTCCAGGTGAAGGCTCAATCATCCGATGTTGAGTCGGATGAGGAGGCCGCTGATTCGACACGCGCCTCAAGCGAGAAGCGTCCAAGCCGCGAGCTGTGGGAGAGGGTCCTGTCGTTTCCCGGAGAGGTGGTTTATTTTCCTTTTTGGCTTGGTCTTACGGCCGCGGGCGGTGCTATCGCACTCAACGAGGAATATGACATCGATCGAAAAGTAATCGACTTTCTCACGTCGGAGGACGGGCGGTTGGGGGTTCTTCCTGTTTTTGAGCCGAGATCCGGTGCCGGCGCTCAGTTTTTTGCCCGGGATTATTTGAATGAGCGATCAAAATTCACGGCGACGGCATCCGCCGGTTTGAGAGCCCGACAACTTTACGAGCTACGATTCAAACGCGTTGACTTGTTTGGTAGTCTTTTGACTTCGGCGTACCTCGTTCAATACCGCAGTCAACCCGATGAGCGCTTCTTTGGAATCGGCCCCACAACAAGCACGGATAACGAAAGCAATTTCAAACACGAATCAATCACAGGAAGAATCCTTCTTGGGAAAAGGTTTGGGGAAAGATTTCAGACCGACCTCGTTCTGGGCTTGAGACACAATATCGTCGCCGGAGGCGAAGATGACAGAAAGCCGTCAACGACGGAACTGTTTACCGAATCGTCGCTTCCCGGGCTGGAGAAAGAGAACTTGATGGGCGAAGTACAGGTCGCATTCCAGTACGACGGAAGAAACCGGCCGGTCCGACCCTCTTCCGGTTTTGAGACCAGCTTGGTCGGCGGTGTCCGCAGCCAGATGAACAATGATCTTTTCGGTTTTACCGTGGTGGAGGTCGATCTCAAGACATACCTTCATATCCACCGTGCCCGAATCCTTCGATTCCGTCTCGCCGGTCAATTCGCCGACCCCTTCGACGACCGGGAAATTCCCTTCTACGAATTGAGCGAATTGGGCCGCACGGAGACGATTCGTGGACTCACCAGGGGACGTTTTCGGGATCGCGACATGATTTTGGGATCGGTGGAATACCGCTATCCAATATGGCGTGTTCTGGACGCGCACCTATTTGTCGATGCGGGTCAGGTCGCGGGAAGCATCTTCGATGATTTCAAAACCGGTGATTTGGAGTTTACCTTTGGTGGTGGCTTCAGGATGTGGAAGCGTTCCGGCATCCTGGCCGCGCTCCAGCTTGGTTTTGGCGATGATGGTGTTCGTGTGCATTTCACGCTCAACTGACGGGCAAAGCCAACCCAAATAAGGACACGTCAATGATTGGAATATTGAGAGGACCCACACCGGCTGATCAACACGGCGGTTCCCTGAGCCACTTTGTTTTACGAGCTGCGGTTGTTTTCGTTGTTCTCGCGCTGTTGGCGGGATGCAGCAACACCGGTTTCAATGTTCCGGATCCGGTTCCGGACGACCGGCGCGATATTCCGCCACCCAACAAACAAAAGATCCACATCCTTGCCGATGGATTCGACAAACAGATCTCGAGACAGTTCGGACAAATGTTTGACAACTCGCGAAACCTCCGCAAGCTATTCGGCAAACCCAAACAGGCCATGAATGTCAACGCGTTTGATGAGATCGACGACTCCAGCTGGTTCACGAACCGCAACGCTAAAAAACAGATGCCGATCGAGGAAATCAAACGCGGCCCGAATACTGGCGGCGGCCCCGAGACGGCGGGTCCATGGACGATCATCGGCGCCAAAACAGAGGGTGTGACACCGGGCTTTACCATCGAGGATAGCGAAGGTGGGCGCTTTGTCATCAAGTTCGATCCAAAAGGCTGGCCCGAGATGACGACGTCGGCCGAATTGATCTCGACGAAGTTGTTCTACGCATCGGGTTATAACACACCGGAAAACTACCTCACGTATTTCGATCCAAAGATCCTACGTGTCGGAGATGTGATGATCGAGGACAACGGCGAAAAACGCTCGATGAACGAGAACGACCTGAGAAACATTCTTGCCCGCGTGGACACTGCGCGTGATGGGAAGATCCGTGCCGTGGCGAGCAAATTTATCGATGGCAAGCTCATCGGGCCGTTCAAATATCACAAGACGCGAAAAGACGATCCAAACGACCTCATCCCGCACGAGCACCGTCGTGAGCTGCGAGGACTCCGCGTGATAGCAGCCTGGCTCAATCATTACGATACAAAGGCCAACAATTCACTCGACGCATATGTTGAAGAGGACGGGCGCCGTTTTGTTAAACATTTTCTCATCGACTTCGGCTCGACGCTGGGCAGTGAGGGCGACGAGCCGAAGCCGGTTTGGACAGGATATGAGAACACCTTTGATCCCCATCAGGTCACATTGAACACACTGGCGCTTGGCCTCTACGTCCCTTCGTGGGAGAAGAAACGTGAGATTCGTTATCGATCTATTGGCCTGTTCGATTCTCACGCGTTTCATCCACAAAAATTCAAGTTTATATTTCCGAACTTGGCCTTCGAAAATTTGACAAAGCGTGACGGTTATTGGGGCGCGAAGATCGTGACCTCTTTTACGGACGAGCAGCTCGAGGCAGCAGTCAGCGTGGCGGAGTACTCTGACCCTAATGCTGCAGCATATTTGGTTGGGGTTCTAAAAGAGCGCCGTGATATCGTGGGCCGCTACTGGTTCTCGAGAGTGAACACCCTCGATAATTTTGATGTTGCAGACGGGGCGCTGAGCTTCACCGACCTTGCGTTTGAACGCGGTTACAGAGCCCAGGCGCAGTGCCAGTATACGATAAGAAAAAACGGCGAGATCATTACGGAGTACGGGGAGCTCGAAGAGCTCGACCGCTCGACGGGCTCGCTGTCCATCCCCCTGCCACCCTCCGAATCCGGATTGCTCGAGGTACGGTTACGCAATCGGATAGGCGATGGAGACAAATGGTCCAAGTGGCTATCCGTTTACGTAAACACGGACGACGATTCCGGTGATTATTCGCTTGTCGCCATCATGCGCGGCGATTAGTCTCGCCGTAGGACCCTGAAAGCTATGCTACTCAACAGTGGATCATCTGGTTTCCGCTGTGACCGCCAAGCATGCTCTCCGGTAATCCGTTTCGACGACTAATCCTCATTCGCGACAGCCGGCGAGACGCGACTATGCGAAATCGTCGACCTGGCCGCGACGATTTTCGTAGATATCGCTCAATGTCGTAACTTCAGCCGACGGCACAACTCCTTGAATCTCGGAGTATCACGGAGCGGGTCAAAGGCAGGATCCAGCAACACGTGTATGAAAGTCGGAGAGCGGGCTTCCTCGGCCTTTTCCAGCCAATTCACGGCAGCGTCGATGTGGTTCGCCCATGCATAAAAGACGGCTACGGAGAGAGGATCGATGAACACCGAGTCGGATTTGGCTTCGAGACGCTGAGCCAAAGCCAACATCACGCCTTGCGGACCCGATGCGGCGTACGCCCGGTCAATGACTTCCCGGTTCCCGGCTTCCCGCCCCCAACCGGATTCTCGAAGCAATTCGATTGATTCGTCGAATTTCCCCAGCTGCCAATACGCGCGCCGGAGGAACCCCTGGACGGCGGAATAGTTGGGGTCTATGGCCAGTAGTTTCTCTGCCTCGGCGATGGCCTCCTCGTACCGGCGGGCGGCGTAGAGATGCCCCACCACGACCGCGTTTGTCATAGGCGACAAGGGATTGCTTTTCCTGCCCAATAAGACCTGATCAACCGATTCATCCAGATGACCTAGTGCCATCAAATAGTCAGCATAGCCGTGACGCGCCATGGCGTTGTTGGGATCGATATCCAGAGCTCTACGGAATGCCTCTCCACCGGCTTCCCAATCCCGGTCAAAATACAACAAGACATAACCCATGGCGGTGTGCGCATCGGCAAGAGCGTCATCGAGCTCCAGGGCTTTACGTGCCGCTTCTCTCGCTCGCGGCATGACGTCCATCGGTCGTGAGCCCATTACAGCCAGCACCATATACGCACCCGCTTTCCTCGCATGGGCCTCGGCAAACTCTGAATCGATTTCGATCGCTTTCTCAAAAAAACCGATCGATTCGCGAATATTGTCCGGTTTGAACGTGTTGAAGAGTTGTGTGCCCCGGAGCAACGCTTCATACGCATCGGGATCGACAGCGCGTGCTCGCGCAAGCCTCTCCTCTTGCTCCGGCGTCAACGTTGCGTGTACTTCCTCGGCAATGGCCCCCGCGACTTCGTTGAGCAGAGCGAGTATATCTCGCAAGTCACGGTCGTAGTTTTCCGCCCAGAGATGTTCATCGGACGTGCCATCGATCAGCTGGGCGGTAATTCGCACCTCGTCACCTACTCTGAGAACCGAACCTTCGATCAGCGCATCGACATCCAACTCACGAGCGATTTCTGTCATCGGTTTCTCGGTATTTCTGTAACGCATCACCGACGTGCGCGAAATCACACGCAAAGACCCCAGTTTTGACAGACCGGTGATCAACGCTTCGTGCATCCCGTCGACAAAATATTCCTGCTCCGAGTCATCCATCAGATTGTCAAAAGGGAGAACCGCCAGGGACTGGATCTTTCGCTCGTCACCGCCGGACGTAGCCCGATCCCGAGGCCCACCGTCCCATTGAGAAAAAATGAGAGCCACGACGACAACAGCCGTAAAGAAGACCACTGCCCCCGCGACAAAACCCGCGCGTTTGCGGCGTGTTTTCCTTGCCACTGCGGTTCTGCCGGCAACACCCGATACCCCTGTTTTTGCGTCTTGCGATCCTAGTTGCTTTTCGACGGTTTTGAGATCCACGAGCAAGTCGTCCAGGTGTTGGTATCGGTCCTCTGGCCGCTTGGCCATCGCCTTGTTGACCACGCGTTCCAGCTCCATGGGAACACCCGTGCGAAGCGCCGTCAAAGGCTCCGGTTCCTCGTTGAGCATGGAGTAGAGAACGGCGTGTTCGTGTTCGCCCTTGAATGGCAGCCGACCGGCGATCATTTCGAAAAGCGAGACACCAAAAGACCAGACATCCGTCCGGTGATCCGTCGCGTCACCGCGCGCCTGTTCCGGCGACATGTATGTGACGGTACCCATGGATACTCCGGTTTTGGTGAGTTTTGTTTGCCCTTCGGCCCGCGCTAAGCCAAAGTCCATGATCTTGACCTGACCATTTTGCGACACCATCAGGTTGGCAGGTTTGATGTCGCGGTGGACGATCCCTTTCTTGTGGGCCTCGGCGAGACCTTCGGCAGTCTGTCTGGCAATGTCGAGAACGCCATTTAGGGTGAGCGGTCCGGCCGTGATCTTTTCTTTGACGCTCTCGCCCTCGACAAATGCCATGACGATGAACGTGTGGCCCTCGGCTTCTTCGATTTCGTAGATCGTGCAGATGTTCTGGTGATCGAGGGCGGCCGCTGCCTGGGCTTCGTGCAACAACCGGGCTTTTGCGTCCGGACTGACCACGGCCTCACGCGGAAGGAACTTGAGGGCGACGATGCGCTTGAGCTTGAGATCCTGGGCCTTGTAGACCACGCCCATCCCCCCTGCGCCCAGCTCCTCGAGGATTTTGTAATGAGATATGGTCTGGCCAATCATTGTGTTCCTTCCGAGAGATCGGTGTGCCGCATGGGGTGTGTCAGCCGTGGCTGGTTTCCTGTACCAGCGGATATTGTAACAGGAACGGCAGAGTGTTCAAAGATGAGTGTTGGAGTCCGTCGATATGCGCTCGTCGCTCAGAACCTTCCCGGCCCCAACGTTCTTTTTAAGAATACCTCTTCACCGACGGCCGGCAGATCCGCGCTGCGAAGTTCGCCGTCCTGCCACACAAGGAAATAGAGCATAGGATCGGACAAGTCTCGATCGAAGTGAAAAGCAACACGCGTGGGGCCGCGATCGTTCGCGGATAGGATCTCGACTCGTATCAGATCGCGGTCGACGACTGTTCCTGGAGTAAGCTGATTCTTTGGATCCCGGTAGAGCTCTTCGAAAACACTTCGCAGCATCACCCCACCGTTCGCTACCTCGAGCTCCAGTGTTCGCGACCCGGTGCGCCTCAGCCAGTGATCATAGGGAGCGATAGAAAGCGGTCTCCAACTCCGTGGAGCCGGGCCCTCGAGGTGATCGATCATCAGGGGCACGTACAGACTGACGATGTGGTCGGGGGCGAAGATGAGGATTGTCTCTTTGCCACCGGCGTCGACCACAATCGGCGAGGCGGCCAGCGCGAGTGATTGGCGGCTGTGTTTTGTCAGAAGGGTCTGGATCCAAACGGTGAGGAATGGTGCCACCAGCAGATGAACGACGGCAAGGTATCCTCCCACACCAACCAGCAATCGATGGCGACGAGTCCGCCAAAACCGATAGGCTTGCACAAGCACTGCGGCGAGAGCGGCGGTGAGCCCTATGCCGGGTACGAGTAACATCCTGTCCGAGGGGAATACCGCCGAGACCGGTATTAACGAAAGAGCGCTGCCGGTCAGCAGCCAGCGTAGTCCCCTCCGGATGGAGTCGTCCAAATGGTCCCAGCATGCGCGAAGCACGACGAGCAGACCAACGGTTACTACGCCGCCAACGACGACCTGCGCGGGGCGGAGCGATGGGACGGCAAACCAGAAGTCGGCGCTGAATCCAGCGATCCCGCTGGCAAGCAGCGTGGGAACCCCGGTCACAACCAAACCCAAGAAACCCGCGGGTTCTTGAATGGGGTCGTGGTACACGCCGGACCCTGAGCTGTAGAAACCGAGAAAACGATAGGCCAATGCATAGGCGAGTCCCAAGCCTACGATAGGCGTCAAGCGCACCAGTCGCGCGCGGATACTGATCGCGGGCATGCCCAGCAGCGTGTAGGCAATGAAATAGCCGAGCACCGCGAGTCCCAGCTCACTCCCGGCCATCCCGATCACGATTCCCAGTGGTGCCAGGATGCGGCCGGCGCGCCAGCCGTCATCACACCAGCGAATCCAAGCCCACAACCCAAACCGCATCGGGGCGACAGCCACCAGGGCGTTGCGGTTGGCGATCCATGCGACCGGCATCACATGGACCTCATCGACCGCGAAAAGCACCAACGCAAACACGCCGATCGCGCCCGGTAACGCACGCCTAAAGATCAGGCCACATACAAACAGCGTGGCCGCCCACCAGGCAAGCGAGTGCATATGGTAACCGAACGGTGTTTTCCCGTGGAGCAGGTAGTCGACTCTGATTAGCAGATCGGATAGTGGTCTGAACGTCTCACCTCTCACACGCTCATCAATCCACCACGGATAGCCTCCTTGGCCAGCGATGACCCGCGTGGCCTCTTCGTCATTGATAAAGAAGGGAAATAGGCTGCGGTTGGTGTTGTGCTCGGGAAAACGGCCTTCGATAGCACCCAGGTAGTAAAAATCATCGAGCATGAAATCGGTCCAAAGCGAGGGCACGAACAGCAGAAGACCTACTATGAGAATGACAGCGTGACGCTTCGACAACTCCGATCCAGCTCCTTTGTGCGTTCTCGAACCCGTTGACGTCTATCGCCCGTTACCAGCCTGCTATTTATTGGATCAGATTCTCCGTGGGAATACGAGATTTTCTTGGGGAGGTTACACCCGATCACCGATGTCACCCAAGTGCGGCGGTACCGATTATTCTTTTGCCTCTTTGGGATGGTCCCGGCCTTCTCGCAAATGTGAGTTGCGGATGCACCCCCAGACACTCATGGCAAACACGAGCGCCAACAATACGACCGCGGACCCGTGATACACCCAGACGAGCGATGGATGGGACAACTGCCAGCTCAGCCATTCGTGGCTGCGCCAGAGGCTGAACCCAAAAACGAGCAGGAGTGGAACAAACATAAGGACGTAAAGAATTTTATACGGGTTACGATAAAGCGGTGCGGAGTGACGCGTCGGCTCTATTCCTCGTTGATAGTCCAGCACTCCAATTCGGCGTTCAAGATCCTTCAGATACGAAATCGTCAAGGTCGCGCACATCACCTGATGGCCAAAGAACGCCGCCGCGCCAATGAGAAACCACGGCACGACGACACAAACCTCCGGAAGCCGCTCATCACGGACACCAAGACCAAAAACAATAAAAAGCGTGGTTAGCAGTACGCCAATGCCGTGGACACGGTGGTCAAGACGTGCGCGTAACTCACCTCGATGCAGCTCGTACTCGCGGACGACGATGTCCAGTTCCTTCTTGGCGTCCATCCCCGGCACTTTGTTGTGGTCTACCTTAAATTCAATCGTCATCCAGAACCCCCTAACGCTTTTCGCGTGATCACAAAGAGATCAAAACGTCTGTTCTGCACCAGAACATCTCGTCGTTGAGACATTCACCGCGTAGCTTACTCCATCCGCGGGAAATGTCAATACGACTCAAGGAACGGCACGCCCTGAGGCATCGACCGAGAAGATATATTGCCAACCAAGAGGGATATGCTACACTCGGCAGATACTGTGGATCCCATCCCAAAGCCTGGTGCACAAACGAAAGGGGGGCGATTTGCCAACGCTATCCCATTGGACAGCTCTGGTATCGACCGTGGCACTGGTCTCTGTATTGACGGGGTTGATGCTCCTGGCTGGAACGGTGCAGGCTCAGGAGCGCACCGATCAAAGTACGCTCGCACTTGACATAAGTCCAGTGGCCGTGGGCATCGGTTATTCGCGACAGGAGCAGGGTCGGCTGTCTTTAGGAGGCGGTGTGGGAATCGGAGTTGACCTCCTGAATTTCCGCTTGGTCGCTGGCAGTCATTTCGACAATTCTGACAAGTACCTCCTTGAGATCATTCACGGTAGGATGTTCGTTCGGTACGACCACTCGTCTGCTGTGGTTGTTGAAGCGGGGCTGCGAGCCTCATACAACTGGCATTGGTATAACTATGAGCAAGTCGGCCATGCTGCGTTCGGCGGAGCCTACGTCATGCCTATGGTCGGGCGGCGCCTTAAGATTGGCATTCGTCTTGCGGCGGGCGTTATCGATGACGGAGACAGCAACCCTGAGTTCATACTCCTCCTGCACCCACTAGTCGCTCGAATTGACTTTCACTAGTGACGGCCTGATGCGGCGGGTGGTTCGTGTTAAATACGAACGCCCCAAGCAAGACGGGAATCACTCTGGCCTAGGGTGCGGAGGATCACCGACGCTCCCGAGAAGCGTAGACGTCGAGGAACCTCGCCAACACACGGTCCAGGGTATCGACACAACACGCCTCATCCTTGACCCGAATTTCCCAGGTGTCTTTCTCTCCGATCTGCACATGGAAGAGGTCTCGATAGGGCACTACGCGACAGAGGAGTGTGTTACGAAACAAAATCCTCGACTCCGTTTGCGACGTTTTTAGTATCACCTCGTCGTGGATACCGCAGACCGCGCCGAGGAATTTGTAGTACAGTTCCTTCACCCTCTGATTCGCAATCACGTCACCGGGATCGAATTCCGGCCGAGATTCCAGATACGCGCGGTGCACCGGCTTTCCTCCTGAACTGGTTTATTTTGAACAGCAGGCTCTCGGAGACCACGTTGTACGAGCGAGAAAGCGCCGCGTCGGGTGCTCTGATCACGATGGGAACACGATCCCTGAGAGCGTCCTCCCAGTCGATTAAGTTTCCCAGATCGACAAGCGATGAATCCTTCTCGCGGTGAGATTGAGCCGTTTCGCCGAGAGAGAGA
>CP070677.1:2205644-2220497 GCA_020352495.1 Candidatus Latescibacterota bacterium | reverse complement strand
GCTTTTACCGGTACGTCCTCGGGCATGTTTGTTGACGATGTCGTTGTAAAGAGTATCGCCAAGACATGTGAGTGCACCGATGCGGCGACGGTCGCGGTCGACCCGCCTTCGGTACTCTTTGACATGGTACCCGCCTACGAGACGACATGCGACACCGTGTACTTCATAAACCTCGGCCCCGCGACGGCGACGATCTCGGGGATCTACGGGTGTACGGACCCGCCGTTTAGCCTCGACACATCGATGACGGATCACACGATCAATGCGGGTGACTCGACAGAGATCGCCGTGTGTGTCACCCCGACCGCTATGGGACCGGATAACTGTACGATCACCGTTGTGAGCGATGCGTTGAACAGCCCAACACTGATTCCGGTGACGCTCGACCGCGTCACCGCCGTTGGCGATCTCGCCGTGCCGATGCCGTTTAGGATTGTCTCGGTGGAGCCCAACCCGTTCAATCCATCGACGACGATCCGGTTCTCGTTGCCCAAACGAATGCCGGTAACGGCGGAGGTGATTTCGGTAACGGGTGCGCGGGTGAAGCTCCTCGCCAGAGAGAAGACCTTCACCGCGGGACTGAACGAGGTTCAATGGAACGGGCGAAACGATAACGGAGAACCCGCCGCATCAGGCGTGTACTTTGTTCGAATCAAGACTCAAATCGGGGAGAAGGTGACCCGAGCGGTGCTGCTGAAGTAAATCTGCGTCCGCGCAGCATCGTGCGGGTTGGACCCGAGAAGGAGGGACGTAGGGCACGTCCCTCCTTTTATTTATCCGATCTGGCCGGTGTGGGTACGGGCGGGGCCATCGCTGAGTTGACAAGTGTTAAGTAACAAATTGATAGTCGTCGGTTGACGAAGAAGCCGTCCGTATGGTACAATCCCCACACTTCACACCTGAGGAATCGCAGCACCTCGTATAAATCACACATAGTTTTTGACCCAAACAGGAGGTCCTCAACGGTCCGACTGTGAAAGGAGCTGCTATGTGCAGACGACGTGCTATCTTCGGTCTGGCACTGCTGTTTCTCGTCCTAAGCTTTGCCACAGTCAGTGCTCAGAAGCCAGCCATACAAGCGTATTTCTGCCCGTCCAGCGAGAGCGAGGTATGTCAGGGAGTTAACGCCTTGGACACCCTTTGTGTCTACGCCTACAACTTCAGTGACTTGTTGGCCGGCTTCGAGTTCGCGATCTCCTACCCGCCGGCCGTCATTTGGGTCGCCGACATTGTGACCGCTGATGTTGTGCAGGGCACTACTCCCACCGGCATTTCCATTGGTTATGGGATGCCCGTGGTTACTCCGTTCTTGATGATGAGAGTCCTTGTGATGTGGAACTGCGACAACTGCGAGCCACCCTTCCTGGACAATCCCATTATCGTCATTCCGCATCCAATAACCAGCAGGCTGGCTGCCGTTCGGTGGCTTGATGGTTTTTGGATCTCTGCCATTGGCATGACAACGATGATTTGCAGCACCCTTCCAGCCGAAGAGACCACATGGGGGAAGGTAAAAGCACTCTATATTGAGTAGGCAACTCTAGTTGTGGCGAAAAAAGGTGGGCAAGCCCCACAAAAAAGGGACGCATCGTGCGTCCCTTTTCGCGTCGACCGGTTTGGCCCAGGTGTATTAAACCGGCGTCGCTATAGACCGGTGTCACCACCTATTTCTTGAACTTCGACTTGACGCTGCCCCAGGTTTCTTTTTCCGTGGGGACCTGGATAAAATCGTAAACGCGAATCGTTACCTCCGCGGTATCGAGACCGTCTTCCGTCGTCACGTAAACCTTCCCAAACGTCTCTTGGCCATCCCCAAGCCAGCTTGGCCATGACACCGTGACGTTCACGGGCTGCTCGCCGGAGCCCACCGGCGGAGCGACCGAGATCCAGGCGGAATCCGCTGTCACCGTCCAGTGCTCGGGCTCCGCGACGGCGCACGGGGTCTGCACATCGAACGATCTCGTCTTGGTGCCCTCACGCTCGAATTCGAGATAGTCGGGAACCGCCGCGACTCGTTGCATCCAGTGAGCCGTCACCGACACGTTCTCGTCTCCTCCATTGGATGTGACGGCGATGGATCCATTCCGTATAGCGCCCGGCTCAAACCCGCACCGGTACGCTGTGACCGTGATGAGCGCATCATCCGAACCCGACGACGGGTGTGCGGTCATCCACGACGAGTCCGGGCTCACCGTCCAGTCCAGTGTCCCCGCTCCCGTGTTTCGTATCAGAAACGTCTGTTCCGTCGTGGTTCCGGAGAACAGAAGCGACGTCGGTGTGACAACGAGGTTCGGGCCCACGTCGACAGCCACCGTAACCACATCGCTCCCACCGTTCGATGCCACGTCGATGGTTCCCTCGTGGTGACCGTTCGGGAGCCCATCCCGATTGACAGTGACATAGACCGCCGCGTCGTTTTCTCCGGACAAGGGGTTTGCCAAAATCCATGACTCGTTTGGCGTGACGGACCAGCTGAGTGTTCCGTTCCCGTCGTTTTCAATTTCGAAAAACTCCTGGACTCCGTAATAGCCAAAATCGAGGAACGTCGGTGTGACGGACAACACCGGTCCGACGTTCATTAGAACGGTGACCGTTGCATTTCCACCATCGGAGTTCACATAGACATGTCCGGTGTAGGCGCCTGCGTTGAGCCCCGTTCGATCCACGGTGACATACACAATCGCGTCGTTTGTTCCCGACATCGGGTTCATCGAGATCCAGGAGTCGGGGGTATGCGTCGACCAGGTCATCACACCCGATCCCGTGTTCTCAATCGTAAACGCGTGCTGTACCGCGTGGCTTCCAAAGTCCAATGTCGTCGGGTGAACCGACAAGTTGGATCTTACCTGCATGGTGACAAAGACGTTTTCGTCGCCACCATTGGATAACACCGAGACGGTTCCCGAGTAGTCGGCCGGGGGGAGCCCGTCACGGTTGATCTCGACAACGATCGTGGCATCGTTTGTTCCCATATGGGGAGTTGCCGTCATCCAAGCCTGGTCGTCAGCAACAGTCCAGTTCAGCACTTCTTCACCGGCATTCATGATGTCGAACGTAAGCAGGTTCCACGACATCCCGAAGTGCAGCGACGACGGTGAGACGACCAGATCAGGGGGCGTGATCTCTTCGCAAACGCACCCCAAGGTGGAGTTCAAATATATCTTCCCGCCGCCGGCGAAGCTGAGGTTGCTGTTGCAATCAACCACCTCGATGCTCGAGAGGCCTGGATCCGGCATGACCCGATAGGCGCAGTCGTCTTCGGTCGAACCGGATGTCTGGTAACTGATTTTCGCCAGATAGATCGGGCTTGCGAAACACGATCCATAACCGATGGCCATCCCCTCTTGGGAATTGCCGATCACTACGGAAAACGGAGAGTAATCTCCCACGTAGGTGGCGCCGACCATACAACTCGGTTGTGGCGCCCAGAACTGACTGGCCATCGCTCCGGCAGAGAGCATATGGACCACGTATATCTCGAGCAGACCGGGCGAGTCGTCGGTGAGATTGCAGTCGGTTCCCCCGGGATCTGCAAAAAGACAGATCGCCCCGTTTTGCGCAAATACCATCGTTGCGGCGAGTAGGATCGCCACCGCTATGAGCAGGGTCCTATACATTCGTATCACCCCAGTGAGGTTTGGAGGCGTCGTGTCATGTGCCGAAAAGTCGTCGCGAAAATTACCTCCTTTTCGGCCGATGGGCGCAGCGGCGATTTAGATCGATATCCGGATCATCTTCCATGAACCTGTATTCGTTCCAGAATCGGGCACATGACCCGGCTGTCCCGGTGAAATCCGATGTGAAACCCAGATCGTATATGTCGTCATTCGGTTCCTCGAGCTCGATGATCAGCTCATCGAGAAACACGGCCATGCAAATGTAAATCTGCGGGTGCCATGCCCTCGTCATATCGAAACCTTCATCGAGAACACGTTCCAGGATCACAACCGGCCCCTGAGCCAATTCCGCTCCGGCAATCCGGTAGAGCGTGTTTGGATAGGGATACGGGATGTTCGTATAGGGAACGAGCACCGGGCGGGGCACTTCGAGGGTTGCATTCAAAACCCCATCCGGCGTCGCGGGTGAAGATGGGTCTTGCTGGCAGCCGAGAATCGGCAACGTCAATGCCAGCGCGCAAATAAATATAATGGTTTTCATGATCGCACTACCTTTTTGGTCCCTCGAGCGTGTATCCGAGATCGAGCATTGTCTCCACGTCCAAGGTTGGAATCAAGAGGTAGAGGGTATAGCCCTGCGGACACGAGCAAGCTCGGCAAACACCCTCGTATGTCTCCGCCGTTTCAATATCGAAGATTTTTACATCGTGCTCGCGATCGTAGTACTCAGTGATGATTTCCTCTTCCTCGGGTTCGAGCCCGGGTGTGCTCGGATCGCGGGGATAGGCTTCGTAGTCACCGCCGTGGGCTTCGAGCCAATCCTGTTCCCAGGGGTTCCCGAGACACTGGATAGGGTCGGTGGCGACCCAGGCTTTCTGGGGTCCGGTGACATCGTCCGACCCGCAGCCGGCTGCTACGAGCAAGATGAGTATGGGTATGGCGATAAGCGACTTCATGGTTACACCATCTTGGACGTTACTGGTTCGGTTGTGACGCCACAGCCACCTCGCAAGAATTGTGACGCCGGAGTCCCCGTGCGAAAACCACGTTGCCACAGCTGCTATGCGAAAGTCATAGCACCGCAGCTCCCGTGCGAAGGCCCTGTTGCCACAGCTGCTGCGAAAGTCGCGTTGCTACAGCTGCCATCCAAAATCCGTGACACCGCAGCTGCTGGGAAAGCCGCGTTGCCACAGCTGCTATGCGAAAGTCACGACACGGCAGCTGCCGCGCATCGCCCACGAGTCTCCTGGCCAACGCTCCGGACTCGCGAGCCCGCTACGCCTCCGCAGCCGATGCGCGGTCGGCTGGATGTATGTGCAAAACTCGTCCGTTACCCCACCGGCGCTATTCAACAAAAAGCGCCTTTACCTGCCCCCAGGTCGTTTCCTCGGCGGGTACCGTGTAACCGCACGGGCAGGACCCGTCACCATTGATTACGGCGACCTCCCCCAACCCATAAATGATGTTGTATTCACAATCGACAACCTCGATCTCACCCGAAGGTGCATCGGGGTCCGGCATCACCGTGTACTTACAACACGGTGGCGTCGTGCCGTAGCCAAAGAAGTTTATCGGAATCACGTAAATTGCCCCGGAGAGACACTGTCCGTACCCAATGGCACAACCGGCGATCGGGTTAGGGCAAAAACCCCACGGATCACCCCCGCTCAAAAAGACCGCCGTAAAACACGCCGGAATCGGGAGCGAGAATTGAGAGGCCGCAGCCCCGTCTGTCTTGTGTATCAGGTTGATTGTGAGGAGTCCTGGGACAACATCAGGGATGTTGCATTCGATGCCCTCGGTGTCCACGTAGAGCCCAAGGGTACCGCCGGTTTCCGCAATCGCTGAGCCGGCCCAAATCATCGAGACGAGCAGTAGAAATGTGGCTGGTCTCATGGCAACTACCTGGTGGGTGGGGATCCTGTCACTTGTAATTATAGCACAAAATCGGGCTGGCCTGATGGGGGGTGCCTCGACGGGAGGCGCCACGGGGACGATGGGATCGATGTGTTGAGGCGAGCGGGGACGTTGGCTCCGGGTGCAAAAGGACCGGCAAGGATGGCCAAAGCGGCACGAGGAGGGGCGCCGAGGCGCCCCTCTTTGCATAATCCCATAAACCGTTGTCGCAGGACAAGTTGAGCGCGCAGGGACTCCCGCCGCTCGAATTCTCCCGGGGCCTCGCGCCCAATCAGGTTCGGTTCGCGAATCGCCTGAGGTATGGCATCAAGAGAAACGGAAACCAAACCCCCACACTAAGCCCAAGAAAGAGCGCCCATATAACCGCATCGGCATGATCCCAACCCTCGATTAGCCGTCGAAGCACCGCGAGAAACAACCCCAGACACACGGGGAAGAGCACCACGGATTTGAGAAACGGCTTCATCGCGACACCTCAAAGAGCCTGGATCGTGCAATAGACAAGCGCATAGATCACCTGGCCCGCCGAGCAGATCGCTAGACACTGGAGATATGTCGCGGGACTGTAACGACAGATCCACGCGCAGGCGGCGGCACCGGCGGCAATACGTTCGCTCACGCATCTCGCCCACTGGCTCCACGACATTCTGGCCGCGCCCGCGCCCACCGATTGAAGTGGGGTGCCGATCCATCCAAGCCACACCGACTCGTCGATCTGGTAGGAGTCCGGATTGGGGTTCACCTTGTCAAAAGACACCCTGAGCGGAACGGTGAAGAAACCTTCCGAACAGTTGATACAAAAGAGGTAAACCGCGTCCCGAAACCTGTCGCGCGTGTTGCTCATGGCAAGGACGGTGAGCTCGAATTCCGATCCATCCGGCCCCACCCCCCTGACGACGAACGAGTTTTCGGACTCGAACCCATAACCCTCATCCTCAAACTGTTCGATACTCGAACGAACGGGGTTCTCGTCGGTGATACTCGTGAGCGCCTTCTTGGTGAAGTCATTTTCCGCATCATAGAACCTGGCCGTGATTCCCTCCTCTTCCACAACGATGTCCGGATTGTCCTGGTCCTCGGGTTCGACGATCGGGGAACCTCGATCAGTGCACGAAAAAACAAACAACGAAAACAACGGTACGATCCAAACAAGCTTCCTCATCACATCCTCCTCCCATCCTCTGTTGAACGTTACAGGTTCGTGTTGCGGACTACGCTGCGGCACGTCCGCGGCAGGTCGCGAGTTACCGCGGCACACGTCTCCCCGACGTCGCGAGCCGGCGCATGTCTCGCACAGGATGCCATCACGCTGGCGCGCGGCTCTTTCGCATCGATCGTACCAATGTGCGGGTTCGGTTATGTCACGTAGACACACGGGATTTGGTATCGAAGCCCGGTGCGGTGGCCGTCGCTCTGCCATCGGCGGTTTACCAAAACAGGCCTTATCTCTTTTCAGGCGTGAGGCATGGGCGTTACCATAAAGGATGCCGGAGTGTCCACAACTCGACACTCCGTGGTGGCGGTTATGCCCCGCCTGCAAAAAAACGTGATAATATTGGGGCGTCACGTGGTCTCGGTGACACGGACCAGACGGCATGCACGACCGGTGCCGCGATTGGGAGGTCACGGGATATCGGTGTCACGATTGAGGCGTCACGCGATGCCGGAGGCGACGAGTCGACCAACCGACCATGGTGACGTCACGTCGCGTACCACGTGACGGCGAAATGACGTCATGGACAGACCTCCTATAATGAGAAACCTACGAATTCTCACATTGGCTCTCACTGTCTTGATCGGCTGTCAGTTTGGCAGCGCGTTGGCGGGGACGATCCCGCAGGAGCCCGAGATAGACAACGGCGAATATTTCCTCGATGTGGTCACCAATGAGTACACCCGGTGGTGGCGTGAAATCTGGGATGCGGGGGACAACCGGATCCGTTTTCGTCTGGGGAGCAACAACACCGGGCAATGGTTCATGGAGGAAGAGCTCAAGGTCACATCGGACCTCCTCGCCAACCGGCTGCGGTTTCGCTACTACCATGGGCGGCTCCTTCGATACACGACTTACAGGATCGCGGCCGATGTTCTCGAACTCGAAGGACGGCTCTACCGCAAAAACTACCTCTCGCTCCTTATTCGACCCACCCTTGACAAACGCGAAAGCTCGATCGGCCTCATGTTTCAGCACAGGGAAGCCACGAACCGGTTTGTCAAGGTCTCGGTCGAGTGGCCTCATTTCTTGAACAACTTCTCCGAGCGCCGCCGCGATCGCCACGACAGTCTGCTGACCATATACACCGATCATCCTACGCGTTACGCCTTCGATCTTCGCGAGCGGATCATCCCGGGTATTTGGGTCGGCGCGACGGGTGAGTTCATACCGGAGTTCGAGATGGGCGACGAGCTGACCGCAACGCAAGAGAAGATCCCCAAAGAGCGCGCCGATGCCAAGGTGATCACCGGCTGGGCGGAGTATATTCTCAATCCCTCGCGCGGTCTTCGGGAGCAGACGGCCTTTGGCATCAACGCGGGCTACCGGAAGGAACGAAAATCCAAAGATCCCGAGTGCCAGTGCTCGTTTTGGGACGACCGCGTGGTGGGTGACACCGCGCGCGATGACAGGGGGATTTGGGCGGTGCCGCAAACGTACTTCGAGGGCGACCTGTACGGGCGTACCGAGGAGGATACGGTCATGGCGTGGCGGGAATCGCGGTGGTTTTTATCCCCCTATGCGTGGGTCGTCGTAAACGACCGTCTCACCGTTCGGGCCTCGGTTCGTTTTGAGGAGCGGGAGATCGCGATTGGAAACGACAACGAGCAGGCATTCTATACTGTGAATAAGTACATCGTCCCGACGGTTGGAGCCCGCTACGCGTTTGGCAAGAGTCGGTTGGCGATACTCGAGATGGGGATCGTCTCGGAATTTCGCAGACGCACCGAAGAGCGCACCGATGATCCCTTCATGCGTATGGTTACTCGAAAAGAAAACTTCGATGACAACCGGATGTATATCGCATTTGAGTACGTGTTTGGCGATTCAAAGATCCTCCGTCTCAACGAAGCGATTGAGCTCGATGCCCAGGATTGGGGGGAGTTTCGGATTCATGATCATGGGTTCTTTCAGTTGATATTTGAATTCTAGGACGGCGGTCCCACAGAGTCTCGTTACTCTATATTTATAAGTGAAAAGACAACCCGGCCCACAAGGCGAACATCACATGACACCTTCTGATAAAAAGACAACCGGCCAACCTTTCCTCCCACGTTACGAAGTGCTCGAGCCGCTTGGGGAGGGGGCGGTGGCCACGGTCTATAAGGTCCGTACGCGAAAAGACGGATCGATTCGCGCCCTAAAAGCGCTAAAGCCCGAGCAGACCGAGACGGCGCGGGGGGTCCAACGTTTCGGGGACGAATACAGGATTCTTAGCACCCTCCATCATCCCAGTCTCCCGGAGATATTCGACTATGGGATTGCCGATGATGGCCGGCGATATCTCGTGATGGAACTCCTAGAGGGCGAGCCGCTCGACCGGTATGTCGCCGGGCAAAAAGGCGACCTTTGGCTTCTCTTGTATCAAATGAACGAGGCCCTTGCCTTTGTTCACGAGCACGGGCTTCTTCACCTCGATCTAAAACCGGGTAATGTCCTCGTCCGGCGAAGCCACGCGTTTGGCGAAGACGAGAGGCCCCTTGCGATGCTCATCGACTTTGGGCTCAGCTACCGCCGAGAGTCCGGCGGCGAGGTCAAGCTCGTTGGCACGCCCGGGTATATGGCACCGGAAGTCATTCGCGGGGAAGAAAACCTGACCCGCGCCGCGGACTACTACTCGTTGGGAGTGATCATCTGCGAACTCGTCGAAGGACGTCTCCCGTTCGAGGGGAGCACACACGACATCCTTCAGGCACACCTCACACGAGAGGTCTCATTCGAAAGGCAAAAAGTAGACTATGCCGAACTCTACCCATGGATCGAAAAGCTTATGAGCAAAGAGCCAGGTGAGCGGCTCTCGGCGTTTGTGGAATTCCGCCGGGCAATGTCCGCGCGTTTGGGTGAAGAGACAGCCGGGTTCGAGCGTGCGTATGCGTTGGGGTATATCGACTCGTTGGGGCTCGTGGGAAAAGAGGAGGCGTGGGAGGAGCTTCGCGGTTGGGCAGTTGGATTGAGTGAGGCCCTACAGAAAAGAGCCCGCGCGGCGGCGGATGCGGTGAAAACCCCACCGCTTAAGGACCTCGAGCGTAAGGAGAAACCGCCTGCGGAACCGGTATCGGAGATTCTGAAGGGCCCCGTGACCGATCTCGAAGAACGAATCCGCGAGGATCTCCTCACGACAGCGGCGGCGACCATACCGGAACCAGCCGAAGGACCCATAACCGATGTCGCTCGAGTAATCGCCGTCTCGGGTCCTCCCGAGAGTGGTAAGAGTCATTTGCTCCTGGAGCTAAAAAATGAGCTTCGCCTTCGCGGAGTGAACGTCGTTGCGCTTGGCGAGGAAAGCGACTACCAGGAGATCGTTGCTCTTGATGACGGTCGGAAAGCACGTGCTCCATCGCAAGCCGTCGATCCAAGCTCAATCGCGATCGACCGGTTTGTTGCCGGTTGGGGTCGGTTGCGGTCGCTGGGTGAACGAGGCGGTGTGGTTCTCGTTGTCGATGACTACAATCGGATGAGCGGTGAGGAGAGGGAGTTCCTCGAGTATGTGGGCAAACGTCTGGGCCTTTCGATTGCTGAGGGCAACGAGGGAGGTATCTTCCTCGTCACAGTCGGCAAACGTGCGGCTCTCGAAAAGGCACTCCCGACACTCGCATCAAAAGAGCCGGGCTTTGCCGGTATCGAAGTGCCTCCACCAAGTAAGGTGGATGTCGATGCGATTACCGAGCGATTTCGCGGGCAACTCTCCGGGCGTAAAGAACAAACCTCCCTCGCGGTCTTTCTCCAGGCGAATCTAGAGAGCAGCGGGGCGCTCTATGCCTCACTCAAACAAGCCATCGCCGACGGGGATCTTCAGCGTGAGCATGGGAGGTGGCATTTCCATGAGCCGCGAGGTGAGCGTGTTGCGAAGGCGGATTCGGCTCGGGCCTACTATCAGGGCCTCGTTGCGGAGTTAAGGGACAGAGAAAAAGAGCTTCTCTCCTGGTTGGCCTGTAACCCTGCGCTGTTATCGATGGAAGACCTCTCGGAAATATCTGGCCTACCAAGTTCCCAGATCGAAGAGACAATCGAAGCCTTGAAGCCTCATCGGATCATCGAGCTTATCGAAACCCAAGAGACCACGAGGATCGGTATCATAAACGATCAGGTAAGAGACGCCATCTACGACGCGTTGGATAGTAAGACAAGAAAGCGGATTCACAAGCGTTACATCGATTTCTTGAACGCTACCCCCGTCGATTCGGTTGAATTCCTTGAGACGATGTCGCACCACTACGAGCGCTTGGGTGCGCCCCGGGAAGCACTCGTGATGCGGATTCGCGCGCTTCGGATCGGCCGGGATGCCAAGGATGTGTTTGCGCTACGCCGCCTTTGTGAGGCAGGGATCGACTACGTGAAAAAACTGAGAGCGCAGGAATGGAAGAAACGGAAATGGCATCTGGAACGGTACTTCATCAAGCAGGCCCTCCAGGCGGAGTGGATGGTGACGAACTACGGGGGAGTGGTGAAGGTAGTGGAGGACCAGTTCCGCCGGCGGAAACGAGAGATCCCGTTGAGCTTCTATTACAAGTATGCAACGGCCCTGGAGCGAACTGGGAAGATCGATGCCTGCTGGAAAATTCTGAAGGACGGAAAGCAACTTTTGAAAAACAAAAAATCGGAAACGTATTTTCTTCTGTTGCTTGAGGAGGCCGTCGCTCTGTACAACGCGGGCGATTTCAGCGAGTCGCTCGCTCGTTTGGAAATGGTAGAACCCAATGCGTTGGCTCCCACAGTTCGAGCTAGGCTGTATGTCACTTTTATGCACAATTACGAAAATCTGGGGTCCAAAGACGAACATCGAATTAGTATGTCAGAAGCTGAAAGAATATCGAAATCGGCCAACGAATACGAACAACTGCTAAGGGTGCGTTACAGCAGGGTTATGACTCTATTCAACAATTCCAGGTTCTCCGACGCGAAAAGAGAAATCAGCGGCTCAATCAAGTCGGCGGTTAAGCACAAGGCTTACCGGAGTCTCTGTTCGATGTTGTTTATAACCAGCGCAGTTTACTACGAAGAGGGGGACTACGCTCAAGCCCTGAGATATCTGGACAAGACCATAGGAGTTGCCAAGGACACGGGTATTAGCGACTGGGTTTACGAATATACGTTGAGATATGCGTTGATCTTTCAGAATCTCGGCTTTTACGGAAACGCATTTCGGAGTGCACAGTCTGTGTTTCGTGGTCTATCACAAGACTACGATTTTCAACAGTACTTTTCAGCGCTGTTGATACTATTGGACTTGTGCATCAACGTGAACAGCAGGCGAGCCAAAGAATACAAGGCCCTCTTGGACCGTGTATCGGCAAGGGTTCAATCGAAATACAGATTGGGTTACTACCACAGGCTCGCCGGCGATTTTCAATACATGCACTCCGCTTATGACGACGCACTTGAGGAGTACGATGGCGCGCGTCGCATCTATGGGCTAATCGGGTATACAGATGACCTCGCTCGAACAGAAATTATGATGGCGTATGCATGGTTGGGAAAAGGAGTACTGGGGGAAGCACAAGCACTTCTTGCCACCGTCGAGAAGACCGTCGAGAAAATGGAGTCGAAGGACATCTTGGGGGAGAGCTATGCGCTCGCCCTGGCGTACTACACTGCGGGTCGCACGGATGAACAGGCGATCAGACGCTATTTGGGTCTTTGCGAATCGATACGAGCCGATATCCGAGATATCAACGTGGCGATGAGAATGGACGTTGGTATGTTCAAGGCAGCATCAGTGCTGCGAGACATCGGTAAGGCGACATTATTTTTTGATCGATACTACACCCACGTAAAAAAAATTGTCAGCAATCTTCCAGGCGCAGAGTACGTGGATGACTACACCAAAAAAAATGAGCTGACATCAGCTGTCCACGAGTTCAGGAGATTGCGGGGAAAAAAACCAGGTCAGTCGTTATCTGACTGAGCTGGATCTCCGAGAAGAGGGTTTCTTTTTATCGGCGACTCCCCTTAACCGCCTACTGCGGCGTACTTCGAGAAGTGCCGTATCAACGCTTTCGCCTCTTTGGGGCGCTCCGGTGGTAGATTCTCGATTTCCTCCCATTCGTTAGTTGCTGGATTGAACCATTTGATGACTGCGTTTTCGTAATCTTCGGCGGGCGTGTCTTTGAGTTTCATGCTCATCGCAACCGGTCTGTTGAAGTCGATTCCGTGTGGACCGAACTCGACCACCAGGTTGGATTTGTCCACCATTTCCATTGTGATAAACGTGTCTTCATCTAGCGCGCCTGGTGGAAATTCGAGTGTTACCCGGCCGTTACTGACGCGACCACCACGTTCCGCCGAAACCATCGAGCCTTTTTTACCCGCCATCAGCCCGGGGTCTTCCTCGGGGGCAGATGAGATGCCGTTGAAGCCTAGCTCGGTGTTGACATCCTCTTCCTCGACAGGCGCCATCACCGAGTCGGTGCAACCTAATGCGGCAAGAAGAAGGGTTAGGCAAGCAAGCAAGGCAATGGATTTGAGTGTGTGACGTAAGCGGGACATCTCATCTACCCCCTCGGTTGATTTCCCAAACGTCAGGCGATCACTCGTAAGGCAATCGGGAGGCCATGCGTGCATCGCGGTACCGCAGTGCCGTAGGAAGAGATAAGATCAAAGCTTGAAGGATTCCTTGGGTGTGGCGTATTTGACAGGAAAACCAATAGGTTACGAGCTGTGGATTTTTACGAGTGGGTGACATGAAGTCGACCGAGAATTTCGTGGACCCAAGGTGCTGAGCTAGAGAGGTGACGCAGGTTTGGGAAACAACCCCGGTGGTTTGGGCTGTCTCGGAAGGTTCTCAGCGGACAATTGCTTGAGAGAACACAGGTTGCACAAAGCGTGGCCGATACGAGCCAATCTGGTGGTTTTCGAAAAACGGTGAGATTTTCGTTTTGGGCGATACCTTTGTGTGCCTTGTTTTCCTCGTTAACGGAAGGTTATTCCCTAACTTCGGTTCCGAGTCGTTCCCGAATGAACCCCACCGCTTCTCATGAGATTTCGGAGTTGGGTGGTCGGTGGGTACCGCGTCCGCGTGGGCGTTCTTACTCACCAGGGGTCTGGATTACGGCGTCCAATTAGATTCCGGGTATGCGGTCCATCCCGGCAACGCGTTTGTGGGTATTCGCAATAGTTTTTGGCGGCCGAGTCTTATTCTGATATCATCCGAGAAACCGCCAAGGGAGGACGATGGGCGTCTTGCCTGCGGGCGGGCGGAACTACGGTTCTTTAGGAGAATCACTAATGGTGCGACCAGTGCGTGCGGTGACTTCTTTCACTTGTCCACAATGGTACACAGCAGCGCCCGTTCCCGGCCAACCTAGACTCGTCCTGGGCAAGATTCTAGACCAAGTCAATCTCCAAAACGTCATGTTGTTACAGAGACAAGTTGTTCCATGAACCAACCCATAAACAGTGGAGGAGAGGTCCCGTCATGCGTTTGATTTTAGTAGTGGCTGTTGTCCTATTTGTCGCCGCTTCGGTGACTACGAGCGTGTCTGCAGGAAACGAGCTGCCGGACCCTCGGATCATTCCTGGCGACGGCGATGGGGTAGGTGGCTTCAAGGACAGTGAACTTGAAAAGCCCGCCACAGCCGAGGTGAAAACCGTAGCAGAGACGCGAGTGCGAGATCAAAACAGGTTGACAACGGAGCGCGTATACTGGAGGGAGTTGTCACAGTACGTGTACCTCTGGTACTATCCTGTTGCGGTGAAGTGACAATTGATGCATGGCGTTCCTCTCACTGAGGCACGATAGTATCGAAGTCGCCGCGGCACAGCTCAACTCGACACTGCGCGACTTGTGGCATCATACCCAATGAAGGCGCCGAACTTGTCGGATCGGCGTTTTGAAGCGGGCCTCGAAAGGAGGCAGCGGAGGGTCGGGTGGCCTGGCTGGGTAAACTCCTGGCCATAGAATGCCGCGTTTTCGCCGCTTGAGTTCCCCAAACCACCAGAACTGCCCCTTGGCTGCCGCTTTATCGAGAACGTCGCTGTGAATGAGGGCGACTTCGTATAATGAGTATTTTCCGATAATGGTCCTGTCAGAGAGTCGCCGAATGGCGAGGATCTGCTTGATACGGCGAACGTTACGGCATTCCTAAACAAAGGTGTGCCGATCCTCGG
>CP070677.1:2202277-2205544 GCA_020352495.1 Candidatus Latescibacterota bacterium | reverse complement strand
GAGCTACTCAACCGGTACGAGGTTCTCGATCTGACAGGACCCCGATCCTATCCGCAGTATAACGGCAAGAAGGAGCGATCGATCCGGGACGTGAAGAGCTACGAACGGGCCCTGCGGCGTTCTGGGCAAAGGCTCACGCTTCGTCAGCGCTTGGACGAGACGATCCATGATCTCAACGAGGAGCGGCCTCGTCCTGTGCTCGGTGGCCGCACAGCCAGAGAAGTGTTCACCCAGGACAATGTCAAGCTTCCGGATCGATGGCGCTTAAGGAAGGAGGTGGATCGAACCGAAGAGCGTCTGCTCACCATCGCGCGGTCCCGTTCGGAACAACGGAGCGCTCGACGGAGGGCCATCGAAGAGGTACTATTACGTTACTGCCTCATGAAAGAATCGGGTGACGTGTCACGTAATTACGAAGCCAGAAGCAGGACAGATTAAGCAGGCGCTACACCCACCGGAACGGTCGAAATATAAAGAGGAATCACGCCGCCTGCGTTACCCCAGATCATTCCGCCGATACCAATTCCAAACCGGTTGCTGAGAAACCTTTCGTAGTTTATGCTGACGATGCCGGCTCGACCGCCGATTTCTCCGCTCAATAGATTCGGGCGCTGTTCCCGAACCTCAATCCCACGCACCCCCAACGGCACCAGAAGAATGGTTACGAAGAAAAACAAAGAGACACAAAATCGCACGAAGCGCCGCCCCCGTCTATTTAAACGCAATGGTCGACTTGAATTCCGCAAGCCACTTCCGCGCCTGCGCCACAAATTTGTCAAACTCGCGCTGGCGTTTCTCGATGTCTTCTATACGCTGCACGGAGAATTCCCGCGCCTGGTAGTCCACAGGGTCCATCACCTCGGCCATTTCGGCCGGTGGCATCATGAACACCCCCCACGTCATGTTGGCGAGGCCCAACATGTACATGTACCCACCGTGCGGGAATATGAGTAACGCTCTGACGGAATCCTGCCTCTTCCCTGCCCCGTCCGTCATAATCGATCCCTCGGGAATTCTCACGACGGCGAAGTACTCCACAACGTTGGCGGTCCAAATGGTTTCTTCCAACAGGATCTCGGTGTCTCGTGACACTGGCTCGAACAACTCCGGAAACGCATAGTCGTGAAGGAAGCTTCGGACTTGGGCTTCTCGTTCGCCGGCGGCCCTCGAGACCCCACCCGGTTCTGCCGGGAGGCGCCGATAAGTAATGCTTCTAAGAAACCAGTACAAGGTGGTATCGCAGAACACCACTCGCCCGCCGAGGTCGTCTGAGTCCTCTTTTATTCTCGGCGTTTCGCCGCCGAATACCCCCGATTCGGGGATTGGAACGACAAAATTGCCGTGAGGCGACGAGTACGGCTTACGCGAATGAACCCCCGCGCAACCGACGATCAAGCACATGGTGGCGGCAATCAAGAAACGGACGTACGACCGGTAGTTTTTCATACTATGATCCAGCACGTATACGCATCCGCAACTACCACGAAAGCAATCACGAGGGCAATCAACAAGGTGATGAATGTGGGGGTGATGATGAATCGCATTCGTCACCGCCTGTCTATTTGAACGTTACCTCTACGAGTCGTATTTCGCGTTTCCACGGGCCGGTTGGATGGTTGTACGTCATGTACTCGATGCGGCCTCCATCGCGCGCAAACTCCGGGTGGGCGACCAGTCCGTGATTGGCCCATTTTTCGGTGGGCAGCCCCTCTAGAATCTGCCGGGGGGGCGACCACGGCCCTTCGGGTCGGTCCGCCGTTCGGACATGAATGCCGCGCTTACCAAAGTTCCCGTGGACGGCCAGGTACTTGTCCAGATGTTCATTCCAATGCACCGAGACAATAGCTACCGTGCCCGGCAACACAGCTGCAGCAAGCGTCGCGTCCTTCGCCCATTTGCCGTCCTTGGCATAGAATCTCCAGGCGTCGCGGTTCAGCACGTCGGCCAACGGGGCTCGGGCGACGGCGCAGGATGTAAAATTTGCTGAGTAGAGGTAGAGAAAGCCACCGTCCACCAATGCGCCCGCATCGAGCTGTGGATCGTCGCCCTGGAAGAGCAGCGTGGGTTCCTCCGACTCGGGCCTTACTAAAGGACGAACGACCGCTGAATCCGGATGCTCCCACACCGCGAGAGAGCAGCCGGCGCGCTCGTGTTTTCTATCCGGCCCTTCGAGGATTTTCTCGTAAACGATCAGGGCTCGTTGACGATCGGGATCGCCGATCACAGCCTTTGGCACGAGACGCCATGCCATCTGATCGACGGCACTGTGGACGTCGTTGTAGGCTCTCTCGTCGGCGGTCAGGCGCAACAACTCACGTTGCCCGCCAAGAGAATCAGTAGCAGGGTAGTACAGCCGTATCCCGTCTCTCGCGATCAGATCATCCGTCCAGGCCCATCGACCATCACGAGTCCAGGATACCCATATCGATCGTCCTTCGAACTCTCCACTGGAGCAGCGTTGCATATAGTGAGTTTCGGGCATCAGAATTGGCCCCACTTCGCGGACCGATTCCACAAGCAGGTCCCTGCGGACGTGTTCGGCTTTGTCGGGCTTGCCCCAGGACTCGTAGAGTTCGATGACGAGCAGCCGGCCGTCTCGTGAATTGAGCACCTCGAGGCTTTCGAGCAGGAGGGGCTCCGCCTCGGAATACCTGCCGAGCTTTGTGAGACTCTCGCCCAGAAGTGCTTGCGTAACGGCATATATATCCCTCCGGGAGTGAGCCTGACTCCGCAACTGAAGCGCCTCTCGTAAAGCCGGCACCGCATCCGACACGTGGTCCTCGGCGAGCGCCCGGCGCCCTACTCTCTCTAAATAGTGAGCGAATTTTTCTAAACGTTGATTCAGATACGGATCGTCCGGAGAACGTGTCTCCTGACAGAGCGCGATCGCATCTCGGTAGAGCTTCGCTACGACTTGCGCCTCGACTACCCGGTTTTTCCACCCGTCTTTCATATAATCTGTCATTATATCAAGGGTTTTCAAAATCGTGGTGTCGCGGTTCGCTACCGCCTGATCGATCAGACTGAACGCCACGGGCATGATCTCATCCCTGAGTTTGTGAATTTCTGTTCTGTCCCCGCCGCCAAAGAGATCTACCAGGTCGAGTAGGGGAAGTAAGTTGCCGGCGTAAAGCGCCAGCCCGACAACGTCTCCCGCGAGAGAATGTTGGTGCATTTCCCAGGCCTCTCGCGCCAGAAGCAGGAAATAATCGATGCGTGTTTGAGCGTCTAGATAATCATTTTCACCAATTAGTGTCCGGATAATTT
>CP070677.1:2199075-2202177 GCA_020352495.1 Candidatus Latescibacterota bacterium | reverse complement strand
GCCTGCCATCAAACTGGAGCTGCCCAAAGCCAAACACGCAGATGCAGTCCGACAAAAACCCCTGGTTGTCCACATCGATCCCTACGGGGCCGTATTTCTCAACGATGAGCCCGTCGATATATCGTTTCTCGAAGCGGCCCTCGAGAGCAAGCTTCGGGAAAGCGATGAGAAGGCGGTGGTGCTCAAGGCGGATTCGCGGGTATCGCATGGGACCGTTGTTGAGATAATGGACATCGTCAAAGGTGCCGGTGCGAGACGACTCGTGGTATCGACAAAGCCCGAAGACTAACGGTTTCGATACGGGGGGCTCGGGGCTTGGCGTAGCCGGTTCCGTTATCACCTTGACGGCCGTCAGCGCCTGTGATAGAGAAAAGCAATCGCGTCGCTGCCGTCACACGTTAAACCCCTGACGAAATTAGAGGAATGAAAAGGTCCTTCACCACATACATTTTGTACATCGTGCTGGTGTTGGCGCTCGGGTGTTCTTCCGATCCCAATACACCGCTTGGCTCCGAGTTTCTCGACGACGGACTGATTCAAAGCCAACCGGGAGAGGTGTTTCAGGACACCGTCCTGATCGAACTAGGCGATACGAGCTTTGTCGTCAACTCGGCGATGCTTCGCGACGACGTAATGTTGTTTGGCAGAGAGGATGACGTCGAAACGTGGATGATCATGAGGGTCGATTTCTCCGCGGTTGGAGACGACACGCTCGAGACAGTCGAATCGGCCTCACTTCAGCTGAGTCTCGTGAGCGGTGTCGATACTCTAGTGGGGGTCTTCATTGAGCTTGCTGAGCCGTTGAGTGAGCCCGACACACTCACCACACTGGTGCTTGCCGACACGATTCCCGATAGCACACTTGTAAATGTGAACCGATCCTTGAAGAGTTTCCCAAGAAGGTACTCACTGCCGCCCAAGCTGGTCGAAGACTGGATCAAGGGTGAAAAGTCTCACAATGGCATGGCCGTTGTGCTCGATGACCCGACAACCGACCGGAGATTTCAGTTTGCAACGAGACAAAATGCGGATTCGGGGCTTCGTCCAAGACTCAACGTATTTTTCGAATCGGGCGACGAGAAGAGCTATCCCATGGTGGTGGATGGGACGTTCTCCATCGAGCTTTTCACCAGCTCCAATCTGTTGTTGTCCGATGGTGTGATCCGACGGGTCTACGTGCCGGTGGATTTGAGCTTCTTTGATCCAAAAACTCTGCTTCACGACGCCCGGCTCGTGCTCAACACGGTGCCCTTGTCTACGGTCGGTACCGACAGATCGGTCACGTTGTACGCGCCAAAGAGCACGAATCTCGATGATCCCGGAGTACTTACCGGAACGGCGGTGGCGCCACAACTCCTGCCTCCGGATTCCGCTTTTGTTGTTCAAGTGGTTTTTCCGATCCGGAATATCGTGACGACATTTCTTGCGGAGGAAAAAACCAAGGGCGCTCTTGTGCTTCAGTACGCGTCGGAAGGTATTGGTGTCCGGCGGAGCGAGTTTTTCACGAGCAGTTCCCCGGACTCTCTCAAACCATCAATGATTTTCACGTTTTCGAGTGCGCCCGAGTTTGCCAAATGAGGATCATGATACAAATGCCTAGGACTCTTCGAATCCTTTTGTTGTTTCTCTTCACGTTTGTTGCCCTACGCGCCGATCCCTCCCGGGCTACGTCGATCTACAGCATGGTTTTTGTTGGGGAACGTTTGGAATCGGGGGACGCGCGCGCAATAGCGCTCGGCGGTTCCACTCAGTTGTTCACCGATTCGCTGGCGGTGCTTCATATGAACCCGGCGCTGCTCTCAAGAGTACCCCGAGTGACCATCGGTGCGACGCAATACGCCGCCGTCGATCAGGGACGGTCATCGGATTACACCGAGAGAGATGTTTCGGTGGTCTTCTCCGGTTTTAGGCTGTTGGTGCCCATCGTAGCGGGGGTACGGCTCTCTGTGGGGTATATCGGACGCTTCAATCCCGACGGCAGCTTTGCCATCCGTGGCGTAACGGATGGCGGGGAGGCGTACACCAACACATTGACCAAAGCCGGCGGTATCTATTCCGTGCCGTTTACTGCAGCGTTCGACGTGACACGCTACGCGTCGCTGGGGCTCACGTTTTCACTCGAGCAGGGCACCGTTGAAGAGGAGTACGTCGTCAACTTCGAGAACCGGTCCATCGTCGACGGGGCCGGGATAAAAAAGGAAGACCTCGGGGGCACCGGGTTTGGCGGCGGGCTGGTTTTGCGTCCATACGGGGGGCTAACGATTGGAGCGATGTACGAGAGCAAGGTCGATTACGATACCGATGTCCAGGAGCGATTTAGCCAAGCCGCTCTGGACACCTTTTATTCATCATCGGTGACACTCCCGTCGCGGACCAACGTGGGGATTTCGTGGAGGATCAGGGACCGCTTCCTCGTATTGGCCAGCGCCGCCTGGAGTGATTTCCGTGACTCCGCGGGTCTCGGTTTTCCGACGTCTCGGCTCGGAGAAGAGCGGAGCTACGCGTTTGGCTTTGAATATGCACCGGGAATTCGGGTCAAGAGCATACGGCTGCCAATTCGTGTGTCGTTTAGCTTTCACGAACTCCCCTTCGATCATCCCCAAGGACAAAACGTCAGCAAGTATCTCGTTGGTCTTGGCACCGGGATAGCGGTGGCCGGAGGAAAAGGCAAGCTTGATCTGGCAATACGTGCCGGCAAGATCGGTTCTTTGGGCGACAACAGAGTCGAGGATAGACTGATCCGAATCTATGTGGGGCTCTCGGGTAGCGAGCTGTGGAAACGAAAAGGAGGGAGGACGTACTAGGCGTGGAGACCGGGTGCTCCTCGATCTCGGGCCGGAGTCCCGGCCGTTGGTAGGGAACTCCCTTTTGTCGACAAGCGTCCCACCCCAGTTACCCATTCGATCATGGAAAGACCAACCGTTCGCTTCGTCTCTGCAATCTCCGTCGCATTGCTCGCTGCCGCCTTTTTGGGGCTCACGGCTCCATCGGTCGTGAGTCTCGAGAGCGGGGACGTTGATCTCAAGACACATCTGGATTCGTTGTCTTCTGACGAACAGGTTCGATACCTTCAGGATCTCCAAGCCGGAGGGCGCGGGAGTG
>CP070677.1:2145845-2198975 GCA_020352495.1 Candidatus Latescibacterota bacterium | reverse complement strand
GATCCTGACCCCGGACATCTCGGTGAGAGTCGTGGCGTGTCCGACAAACGTGATTTTGGCGTTTCCTTGGGAATCCAAGCTGTTTGGATGCATGGTAAGCTCCTGCTGCGCGGCAAAGCCGGATTGATCGGTTGTGCTGGCCGTATGACGATTTTCTCGGGAAGTGCTAAGAAAACCGGCAAGTTAACCGCCGACGGAAGAGCAAATTTTAGACCCGCTGCGGCAAGTCGGTCCGTGTCAACGTTTGTGTTTCAAAATCAGGGGTTTTCGTTGTTAAATTAGTCGTAAAATGCCGGGTCGGTCACCAAAATGCAACCACTAAATTTCAATATTCGCTTGGTTGGGAGCGTACTTCTCCGGTACATCCTCGTATGGATCGCCGACGCTCTCTCGGTGGCCGCAACGGCAGCGTTGCTCCCGGGCATCTACTTTGTCCAGGAGATCTCCTATTGGTATCTCTCGCCATTCATCGTCGCCCTCATTCTCGGTCTCTTGAACGCCTCGGTCAGGCCCGTGCTGCTTCTTTTCCTGCTCCCCATAACCTTTGTGACACTGGGGCTTGCGACGCTCGTCCTCAACGCCGCCCTCTTTTACTTGGCGCATCTCATTGTCGCCACGTTCGTAATCGAGAGCTTTTTCGCGGCGGTCGCCGGCGTTCTCGTTCTGACTCTGGTCAACACACTCTTGGGGAACCTGCTACGGCTGAGCGACGATTATTCGTTCTACGCGACATTGATGGACAGATTCAGCGCGATGACGCGCCCCAAACGAGTGGAACTTCACGAACATGGCGTGGTCATCCTTCAGATCGACGGGCTCTCGTACGGCACGCTCAAACGCGCGCTCAGACGCGGCAAAATGCCCTTTGTCACAGACCTTCTCAAGCGGAGAAAATACGCGATCCGCAGCTGGTTTTGCGGTCTGCCATCACAGACCTCATCGGTCCAGGCCGGTGTCTTCTATGGCGACAGCTTCGATATCCCGGGTTTCAGGTGGTACGACAAAAAAGCCGGGCGACTCGTCGTGTCGTCGAGCTCGTCGGACATGAGCGCCGTTGACGAACGCTACAGCTCGTACCCAAAGCCGCTACTAAAAAACGGTACCTGCATCAACTCGCTGATTCACGGGGGGGCGAGTAAGAGAATTCTGACCCTGAGCACGTTGGGTGAGAAGGACATCAAACAACACCGGGGCGAACTCGAGGATTTTGCGATCTTCTCGCTTCACCCTTACCTCTATACCCGCACCATCCTGTACATGGTCGGGGACTTTTTTGTAGACCGGTTTCAGGCGTTCAAAGACCTTTTCAGACACGGAAAACAAAGGATCCGAAGAAGCATCAAGTTCTCCCTCTTGCGAGCGATAGCCAACGCCGGATTCAGAGAGGGCACGACTCATTTTGTCATGGAAGACGTCGTCAGAGGAATCCCGGTCATGTACGCCAACTATGTGGGCTACGATATGGTCGCGCACTATGCCGGCCCCAATTCGACGGACGCGTTGGGAACGTTGACTGGCATAGACCGCCAAGTGAGAAAGATCTATCGCACGATTTCGAGAAAAGCGCCCAAACACTTCGATCTCATCATCTTCTCCGATCATGGCCAATCCGAGAGCATCCCGTTTCGGCGGCTTTTTGGAAAACGTCTTCCCGAGCTCATCGGCGAGGCGCTTCAAAAACGAACCGTCGAACGTTTTGGTCACACCGCGGAGTTGGGGTACTTCAACACGCTGCTGAGAGAAGTACGCCGAGCAGATCAGGCATACGGGAGCCGTTCGATTCGACGGAGTCGAAGGACGCTCGAGCGGCTTCACGAGAGGATCTCCGAAGGGCAGATAGAAGACAAAGAAGAGGAAGGATTCGTCGTTTGCGCCAGCGGCAATCTGGCCCATGTTTACTTTACCCAAGTTCCCGGGCGACTGACCACCGAGTATTTGATGAAACACCACGCCAACTTGCTCGAAACGCTCGTCATGCATCGGGGGATTGGCTTTCTAGTTACAAAGAGAGAAAACGGCGAGATCCTGGTGATCGGCAAAAAGGGGATGCGGAGACTCAAATCGGGGAAGGTGGAGGGCGATGATCCCCTGCTCCCGTACATGGTCGGAGAAGGCGGCGCTGATACGATCCGGGCGTTGACGGAACTCGCAGATTTCCCCAACTCGGGTGATCTCATAGTCAACGGCGGGTTTGTCGAAGACGGAGCCGTTGCGTCCTTCGAAAAACAGGTCGGGACCCACGGTGGTCTGGGTGGCGCCCAAACCGAACCGTTCATCATTTTTCCCAGACACCACCGGAGAAAACGGGACCAGATGCGAAACCCGGCGGATCTGCACACGTTTCTCCACGCAATCCTCGCCCCTGCCAACACATCGACTCAACCGGTCGAACCACCAAGCGAACGTGAATAGGCTGTGATCCATCGAGACCAGGGAACGAAGTGAAGTGTGTGGCTCCGACGTGGTCTGTTGTCTTTGA
This sequence comes from Candidatus Latescibacterota bacterium, assembly GCA_020352495.1. GTDB lineage: Bacteria > Krumholzibacteriota > Krumholzibacteriia > WVZY01 > WVZY01. The sequence goes on along the minus strand of CP070677.1, from coordinate 2,196,496 downwards.
CACGTGCGCTATGGCATAATCGAATCGATTCGACTTGGGAAGTGAAATCGCCCGCGTGATCGAGTGCACCCTTCGATACCGGGACTCTCGATTCTACGGAGAAATGACGCAACATCCAAATGTATCAAGGCCCGAAACAGCGGCCGGACAAGCCGGCGCGCTGGTGATCGCGAATCCGCGTTCATTGCCCTCGTTTGCGGACATCTTTGGCAATCGGAACCCCGTAGAAATCGAGATTGGCTGTGGGAAAGCGAAGTTTCTGATCGCGAGAGCCGCCGAAAACCCACAGATCAATTTTTTTGGAATCGATGTCGTTTGGAAATGGATGAAGTACGCCGTCGAGCGAACGGAGAAAAGGCGTCTGAGAAATCTCAAATTCCTCAAAGCAGACGCACGTGAGACGGTCAGATACGGCATCCCACCGGAGAGCGTTTCGATTTTTCACATCTACTTCCCCGATCCATGGCCAAAACGTCGTCACAAAAAGCGACGGCTCGTGACGGGAGAATTCCTCAAGGAACTACACGCCCGTTTGCGCGAAAATGGTCTGGTCGAACTTGCCACGGATCATGAGGACTACTACCATCAGATGTTGAACGCTGTGATCCACAGCGGTATCTCATGGAGCAGCACGAGAAGAGCCGAAGGCGAGCGGTTGTTCGAGGCGCTGGCCAAAACGAATTACGAAATCAAGTACGAGGCGGCAGGGAAGACGCTCTACTATCTGGAACTCGAGAAGTAACCAGACTGTGTAAAGCCGGCGAGGTGGTTCCCCACGAGGTTGGGTCCGATGACAGGCGATCCGATAGAGAAATTCAACGAGCACCTGGTGAAAGCAAACGAGATCGACCATGAATTCGCCAATGCCTGCGTGTTGGCAACCGCCGGCAAAGATGGAAAGCCGGCGGCGAGGATGGTGCTCATCAAGCAGGTGAATGACACCGGTTTTGTCTTTTTCACAAACCTCGGGAGCCGCAAAGCGAGAGAGCTTGTCGCCAACCCCAACGCGGCCCTCTGTTTCTGGTGGCCGCAGTTACAAACACAGGTACGTGTTGAAGGGACCGTGAAGCCGGTAAGCACCGGTGAGGCGGACGAGTATTTCGACACCCGTCCTCGTGGCAGTCAAATCGGCGCCTGGGCTTCGAGGCAAAGCGACGTGCTCCCCAATCATGACATCCTTCTCAGATCGGTCGAAGAGGTCAAAAGGCGCTATGAGGGCGCAGATGTCCCTCGTCCACCAAACTGGTCGGGGTTCCGACTCAAGGCCGACACGATCGAATTCTGGTACGGTAGAGAGGATCGTCTTCACGAGAGATATCTTTACGTCCGAAGAGGGGATCGGTGGGAAACGTCGATGCTCTACCCGTAACACAACTCTCCAATAGGCAATCGGGATTGCTGGTGTAGTCGCCCTCCCGCACCGCCCGAAAGGGTTCCAACTACCGCAACCCCGATATGTCTCGGCCCTCTGATGGGTCACCGCAATGACGTTTTCACACTATTGGGTTCAGTTCATATTTTTTGATCTTGTTGTGTAGCTGCTGCCGGCTCACTCTCAACACCGAAGCCGTTTTCGAAACATTCCACGAGTTTTTGATCAACATCTTTCGGATCAACTCTTTCTCCCACACGAGGAGCATGGACTTGAGGGAAGCGTCCTCGTCAACCATGGCCTCGAGACTCTTTTGTCGAGCCAGATGCTCAAACTGTGCGACGTCCAGGGCATCTCTCCCCTCAGCCAGGGCCAGCGCACGCTCGATGGCGTTCTGGAGTTCCCTCACGTTCCCGTTCCAGTCGTGTTGAAGAAGCAGCTCCTTTGCCGCCCTCGTTAGTGTCGGCTTGGATTTCTTCATCTCTTCCGAGTACTTTTCGAGAAAGAACTCAGCGAGGGGAAGTATGTCTTCCTGCCGATCTCGAAGCGGCGGAAGATGAATGGGGACGACGTTGAGCCGATAATAAAGGTCTCTCCGAAAACTCCCCCTCTCGACTTCGGCCGCCAGATCCTTGTTCGTGGCGGAGATCACTCGGACATCGACCGATCTCGAATGATCCTCTCCGAGTCTTCTCACTTCACCGTCCTGGAGGGCACGCAAGAGCTTTACCTGAAGATCCACCGGCATTTCACCAATCTCGTCGAGAAAAAGCGTCCCCCCGTCGGCCGCCTCAAATAGTCCGGCGCGGTCCTGATCGGCCCCCGTAAACGCCCCTTTTCGATATCCAAATAGCTCACTCTCCAGAATGTCCTTTGGGAGCGCCCCACAGTTGACCGAGACGATGGATTTGTTTCTTCTATCGCTGTCGTAGTGGACCGCCTTTGCGATGAGTTCCTTCCCCGTTCCGGTCTCCCCTTGGATCAGCACCGTGGTGGATAAGCCTGCTACTTTGCGGATTACTCCGAAGATCCGCTGCATCGCAGGGCTCCTCCCCACCATTCCCGAGAACTCGTACTTGCCCGCGAGCTCTTCACGAAGACTGATGTTTTGTTTTTCGAGCGAACGCGTTATGTCTTCCAATTCGCCGTGACGCATTGCGTTCACTATCGCGACGGCCGCTTGAGCGCCAAATGCGTTCATGATCGAAAGATCCGAGGGGCTGAACGTCTCTGAAATCCGGTCGCTGTCCGCGTAGATAACCCCGACGAGTCTCCCCTCGAACTCCAACGGAATACAGATGACCGTCAAAATATTTAGGTCGACTATGCTCCGTTGCTCTTTGAGCTCCTCGTCCTCGCCGACGTTGCTTATGAAGACCGGTTCTCTGGTCTCCGCAACCCTCCGAGTCACGCTCATGCTGAGATCAAATCCGTTGTGCGGCATCTCTCGTCCGTCTTCGTATCTCGCAAGGGCGGGTGTGAGATCACCGGTGTCGTCGTCCCGCAACATCAGGTATCCCCGCTTGGCGCCCGTAATCTGAACGACGGCGTCGACGATCCTCCCCAGTAACTCCTCCAGATTGAGCGTGGAGTTGATCGAAGTGCTGACCTGGAGAAGTGTTTCGATGATCGAGTACCGCCGCTGGAGGTCCTCGACCCTTGCGCGCCGCGCCTTTGCATCAGGTGACACTTTGGACTCGCGGATGTGGGCGTCCATTTCGTCGAAGAGGTTCGATGACCCAGTGTTTTCGACCCCCTGATCGTTTGTCCTGTCATCGTTGTCCGTCATTTTGCCTCCTATTCTGGTGGATCGGCCCCCGTTGACCCCCAGCAATTTGGTGGGCGGCTATCGATATCAGATCCACCAGAGCGCCGGTCTAGCATCTTTTGGTGAAGAGCCCGCATGTGCGGGCTCTTCACCTCAGATCAGCTCATCCAAACGCTTTTGCCAAAGAGCGCGACAAGCGCGAGAATGAGTGCCATGTTCGCTAGGATGAAGTATTTCATCTCTCATCACCTCCATCCCCAATGGTGCTGACCATTCGGCATTCCGTTCATTAGCCATCCACGCTTTGCTTCGCTGGGACTAACGATACCCGACGAGGGCAAAGGACGTACCAAACCTCCCCCGCGCTTCTTGTGGTTCCTAAGCCGTTCTCATTGAATACATTAGTGACTCTCCCTTTCCAATACATACCACATTCTCGTGAGATTGCAACCCCCAACTGTAAACAAAACGTGACACTCAACTGCGTCACAAACTATAACACATTGTAATATAGTGCGTTATGTGTGTAAATAAAATTTAACACTGAGTGTAAACACACTGTTACACTACCGCTCTGCCGGTCCAAAAAAAAACGCACTTCCATAAGCGCATCGAGACGTCCAACTAAAGCCTGTTTTCGCCCGGTCCCGCGGCCGGCACCGGGCGGTCCGCTCCGCCACCACCGAATGGTCCGACGGCTCGTCTAAGTCTCGATCCGCTCGAACTCGACTCTCCAGCTCAAAAAAAAGAGCCTGCACCAGCGGTGCAGACTCTTTCGGGGGTCATATGAATCCCTTTACCAGACGCTCTTCCCCCACACGCTCTTCCCAAACAGCGTCAACAGAGTGACAATCAACCCCAGGTTTGAGAGAATGATGTATTTCATGTTGCTACCTCCACGATTCCACCGAACTAGTAACCTTTTGAATTTACCTGCCACCCCGATCCCGTTTTCTCACCGTCGCTTCGGTAGCTCGTTATGGCAAATGGCGGGCCATCATGCCACATTGTTTCAAAAAAATTCTAATCGCTTCCATTTCAACGCGTTACATCCCCACCCTTCCCCGTTATTTCCCACGACTACAGGTCGTGCTCGAAACGGCCTGTAAACAAATCTTTACACTCCCAAAAAGGCGAGCGCCTTAACCACCTATTATGAAATGAAATAAACGTGTCACAAAGAATTGACACTATATGTAAAATATTATTGACAATATTGGCGGCGTTTGCCCCGACACACAAACCTGCGAAAAACGGCGCCCGCAAGCAACAAACTCGGTGGGTCGCCGGGCCACGCCCCTCAGCTGCGGGCGATGCCCCGCTCCCCTGCGAGGTGTGCGTCAAATGCCGCGACGACACCCCGCTTGGTCGCTGACGCCAGGCGTCCGCGTCCGATGGGGATTCCCGTCGACGTACCCCACGCTTTGGACTTGATTCTCGGTGGTCGCCGTTTATTTATTCTATTATTGGTCAGTGAGATTGCCTTTTTTGTCCAAAACGGGTAGTCTCGACGAGAGGTCTCCGAACCCCGGCCCCCACACCAACATAGCCATCGCCGGTGACCCGAGGGGGAACTCCCCACATTCGTCCTCCACACATATCGTCTCGAGTTGGAACAGGGGGATATGTCGATCGAGAGCTTCCTTTGTACCGTAATCTTGGATCAAAAGACGCCGTGAGTCACTCACGCAAGACCCTTTCGAGTGGGAGAGCCATGTCACGCAAAAAGTTAACCGTCCGATGTCTGTCGTTGATCGTTTTGTTGAGTGGTCTCGTCGTGCCCTTATCGCAGTGCAGCGACGATCCCGTGTCACCTGACCCACCGGAGTCCATCACTATCTTGTCTGGCAATCTCCAGTATTCAAAACGGGGGACAGAGCTGCCCATGCCGCTTATCGTCGAGGTAACAACGGCGAAGGGCGAAGTTCCCCAAATGGCAAACGTCGCGTTCGACGTGGTTACCGGTGACGGCTCACTCTCCAGGACTGCCGCAAGAGTGAACACCAAGGGACGTGCGTCCACGTCTTATACACTTGGCCCGGGCCTTGGCACCAATATCATCAGAGCCACACTCCAGGAAAACACCGCAAGATGGGTTGAATTCGAAGCGACATCCAGCAACTTCTTTTGCCCGGAGCAGGAGGACACCTTCCGGGTCGACTATGGCACTGCCCGCGAGTTGTTCCTGGCAACCCACAAATCCATACTTTTCCCGCCCAATGTCGACTCCGAAGGCAATCTCCTCGAGAACTCGGGTGTCGTGCTGGCCGACGCGCTCTCCAGCCGAACGACGCGCGCTTTTGCCGATATCGACGCTTCAGGTATTTTTGACTCCAGAATCTATGATGCGGCATTCTCCGCCAAGGGCGAATTCTTCGTGGCGAGGCTCTCGTTTCATTCCGAAATCCTCAAGGTGGACCAAGCCGGCGGGGTCTCCCAGTTCGCTATTTTGGAGACGAACCTCCCGGAGCCAGATCCGGCGGTCGAGTTGACGCTGAACCCATCGGGGCTACTCATCGGGTGTGATGTCATGGGACCCTTCGTGGTCGGATGCAGAAACGAGATCTCCCGATTTCCCGACGACGCGATGTTTGTGAGCGGGGGGATAAACAACGATGCCCTGGCAGTGGATCCGAGACGGCAATCCAACAACGCGCTTGGCGAAGACATCTACTTCATTCACAAGCCGAATACGGCGCTGCTGAGACTGCCACTCGATAGCCTCACGGTAGAGCCGCAGGGAGTACAGTTGGTGACGTCCCTGACGGCGGACGAGGCCAATTACGCCCGGGGGATGGTGTGTGATACAACGGGGACGGTTTATATCCTCGTCGATTCGGACGAGACAAAAGAACTCCTATCGGTAACGCCGGATGGAACCAAGACGGTCCTCGTCGATTTCTTTATCGAACAGGGACAAGGGGATGCCGCGGGGATGCAGCGGGATCTTGCCATCGAACCGTTGTTTCCAACCGGTCCGCTCTTGTTTACGCTCGATACGCTCAACGACGACATACTACTGTATGACACGGCTTCGGGTGACCTAACCGAGCGTTTCGAAAACCAGCCCGTTGATGTCAGGACGACGCTTTCGATCCGCGGCGAGTTGGGAGAGCTCACAGGTGGTGAACGCGTGGGACTCGCCGTCCTGATGGACCCAACGAATTAGAGGAAAATGGATTTGGCGTTGGGAATCCGCCGAAAGCAGACCGCATGCATCGGGCTTGGAACCAAAGTGAAGTTCGTAGGGCGGGGCGAGTTACGATGCAGCGGCTGAAGTGAGGGTCTTAGGACGGGGTGAGTTACGATGCGGCGGCTCAAACAGTCCTCGCGCGCCGACCGAAAAGCCTAGAGAATTCCCGCCGCTTTTCTTTGCGTCGACGCGCTGCGGAACTCGGCAGCGCATCGCAACCCACCCCTTTTTCATCGCACCGAATCGGCCTCGAGATTTTGCCAGATAAGCGTTAGGACAGCGTAACCGTCCCGTCACCTTTCACGATTTCTCCAACCGAGTGGACATCCATAATGCCTCTCAAACCGCCCGTAATCTTGTCCTCATCCTCGGCTGCCACTATCACTGCCATCCCGAGCCCCATGTTGAAGACTTGATACATTTCTTGGTCGTCCACCGCACCACCGTGCTGAAGAAACTCGAATACCCTTGGCACGGGCCACGAGCCCTTTCGGATCGTCGCGGCGCACGTGTCCGGAAGGACCCTAGAGAGATTGTCTGCGATTCCGCCTCCTGTAATGTGAGCCATTCCTTTGATATCGGCAATTTCGGATATCTTGTTGAATGCTTCGAAGTACGACACGTGGATTTTTAGCAACTCCTCCCCTACGGCACACCCAAGCTCCTCGACGTAGTCCCCCAACCCTAGCCCCAACGTCCCAAAGACGATCTTTCGAACGAGCGAGTAACCGTTGGTGTGCAGACCGTTCGAAGGCAGAGCGAGCACCCGGTCGCCGGGTTGAATCCTCGCGCCATCGATTATCTTTTGCCTTTCGACCACACCGACGATACACCCGGCAAGATCGAATTCCTCCTTTTGGTAAACGTCAGGCAGCTCCGCCGTCTCGCCACCGATCAGAGCGCAACCGTGGTTTCTGCAGGCGGTACCTATGCCCTCGATGATCGATCCGACGATCTCCGGCTCGAGTGATGCGCTGGCGATGTAATCCAAGAAAAACAACGGCCGCGCGCCTTGAACCAGGATATCGTTCACACAATGATTCACCAGATCTTGTCCGATGGTATCGTAACGCCCGGCCATCCTGGCGACGATCAGTTTGGTGCCCACCCCGTCGATGCTGCTGACGAGAACAGGATCCTCGTACCGGCGTCCAAGCGAGAATAGACCACCAAAGGCCCCCGTCTCAGAGAGCACTTCCGGTCCCCAAGTCGCTTTGACGTGCTTGATCATCGCTTTCTTCGCACGTTTGGCTCGCTCTATGTCAACGCCCGAGTCTTTGTATTTCATCGATTCTTTTTCCGCGGCGTCGGATCAGTGCATCGCCCTTCGCCGCCGTTTCCCCTGACCTTTTGACGCGGTTCGCCAGGCAGGTTATCACAGCCTCTCTTTGAGGGAATCGTAGATTGCCGTTGTGGGGTCGGCCTCGACTATGAGCTGGAATTCACCACTTCTGACCATTCCGATGACGAGGTTGGCTACATCCAGATCGAATTGTGATCCTTTGTAAATCTCGAACTGCTCCACGACGGCGTCGATCGGGAGACCCTTGCGGTACGGTCGGTCCGAAGTCATTGCGTCAAACGCATCGGCACACAACAGAATCCGTGAGCCAACGGGAATCTCGTCCCCCGTCAACCCCTCAGGGTACCCCTTTCCATCGGGCTGTTCGTGGTGGTAACGGACTATCACGGCGGCTTCCTTCAGGAACTTCAGATTCTCCACTATGTCAGCACCGGTGCTTGGATGTGCCTTTAGCGATCTGAACTCGTCGTCCGTCAACCTGCCCGCCTTGTGAAGTATCTCTTTCTGGATGGCGATCTTGCCGATGTCGTGGAGCAGAGCGCTGTACTCGAGGATCTCGAGGTCCTTCGAAGACAGCCCCATCGCGCTCCCCAACCGCATGGCGTACCGGGACACGCGGTAGGAGTGACCGTGTGTGTACGGATCATTGGCGTCGAGAGCGGATGTGAGGGCGGCCACCGTGTTGATGTGGGCCTCCTTCATCTCGATGTAAAGCTGGAAGGTGTATCGCGCAAGAAAGAGCGGCACCACAAAGAGTGCGATCGTCCACATTCCGCTCTTCACATAAACGAGAGCGATGATCGCGGCCACGGGAAGAAAGGCAAGAATGTGAAAAAAGTTCCACAGGTAGTTGAGCTTCCAAATCCGAAACGGGTTCTTGCCCTCGCTAAGTCCGATAATGGTGCTTATCGAAGCGGTATTTACCAGGTAGTACACAAGGCCGCAGACAAGTAACGGTATCAAAAACCTCGGCGAGTCGAGCGACGTCCACGTGGAGCCAAAGCTCTCGTAGACCAACCCCGCCAAACCTACGGTGAGTATCAATAGCGGGACATTGAACGCGATTCGAACGGCAGCTCGCCGTTGGATAAAAACCTCCGAGAGCAGAGTCGCAACCGCTTCGATCAGCGCGGCGGCCGGCGCCCCAAAAAGGAGTATCGATGCCAGATCCACCGGGCTCGACGCGTAGATGGACGCGCCCCCGCGTGGCAGAGAGATTTGCGCAGTGTCGGCGATAATTATGAGCGCTATGAACAGGCGGATGTCCTTGAAGTGCGTGACGGGAAAATCACGCATCAAGTACGCAAAGAACAAAAATCCAAAGAGGACAAAAGCGGTGTAAAAGAGCTTGAATGCAGTCGAGGAGCTTTTTATTTCTTGTGACAACTTCCAGTACCTACATAGATCAACGTCTGACGATAACTGCCGGTCGGTTTGGCCGGCTTTTGCGGTCAGGCGACTGAGACTCTCGACCGCGATAGACTGCGTTAACTGCGTCGACCCGTTGCGGTCACACCCAAGGACCCGACCCCTGCCCAGAATGCTACCACTCTAAGCTGAGGGCGGTCACCCGATCAATCATTTTATTCGGTATTCGATGGACTTCCTCGAACGCAGCTTGCCCAACACCCTATTCACAGCGTCCAGTGTCGCAAAAACAACAGTCTGATTGACATTTCCGGAGAAGAGGGAACATCCGGCGAGGCTTTTCCGTTCGCGGTTTTGCAGGAGATCGACTTTCACCAATATTGCGATATCCTCACTCAACGGCACCTCTTGAACCTCAACCAAACACAACCGCACTCGTTCGTCAAGCAGCTCTCCCACGGCTTTCAAGGTTGCCTCGGCAACGATACGCAACTGAGAGATACTCATGTTCGTACTCTTTGCGCTGCCGAAAACGTCCATTCCGCCGCGCGAAAGCTCAACTTCGGCTTGTATGCTCTCCTGCGAAATGAAGAGGTTTACACTCTGAAATTCAAAACGGGACGGGTACTCTTCTACGGGGAATTCTACGACCTCTTCCCCGCGTTCGGCTTCGTCCAGATCTTCCGATGGCGCCGGCTCGTGCCCATTGGAATCGAAAACCACGACGCCGATTTTTCTGTGATCGACCTCGATACCGGCCATGGCTTTTAGACACGTCTCGACGTCTCTGGCCACGAGTTTGGGTGATTTCTGACACCCCGCTACGACATGGACTTCCGTGATTTCGCCGGTTTCGTCTGTGGAGATGCGGCAGGATGATATACCTTGGATCCGGCTGACAAGCGCTTCTGCCCGGTCGATCACGTCTGGCGGATATTTGGGCTCCGACATAACTTGAGATTATGTGAGGGGTTATACCATTCGCGCGAACAAGCGATCTTATTATAACACATTTGGCTTACTACTTCAGCAAAAAGCTCTCCACTCTTCGGGGTTCCGGAAAAAATGTCTTGTGACGGGAGCCGGTGCGCTCGCAAGTCCGTTTTGCAAGGCGCGCGCCATAGAGAGAGCCGCCGGGAGTCGGCGCCCACGCGGCCAAGAAATGTCTGATCAATCGTGGTCCACCATCGAACGAAGCTCGTCTCGGCGGTTGTTGATCATCAACGTGTCAAGTTCGAGTAGACCATCGATGGAGAACGCCTCCACCGCAAAACTGGCCATAACCGTCCCCGCAACCATCGACTGCGCGAGTGTGGAACGCGTGATTTTTGTCGCACCCGCCATGAACCCCATAAAACCGCCGGCAAACGCATCTCCCGCACCCGTAGGATCAACGATACTTGGAAGAAGCACGGCTGGTACGAACAGACGGAGATCGTGACCAAACAAAAGCGCGCCATACTCTCCGCGTTTGATCACCACGTACTTTGGACCCAGTTTCAGAATCTCCTCCGCGGCGCCAAGAACTTGTCGTTCTCCACTGAGTTGAAATGACTCTTCATCGTTGATGAACAATACGTCCACCTTCCGAAGGACGGACCTGAGATCACCAGGGGTTTTGGTGATCCAAAAGTTCATCGTGTCCATTCCCACAAAGCGCGCATGGCCGACCTCGTCCAACACCTTGGCCTGGAGTTTTGGATCGATATTGCCGAGAAAAACATAATCCGACTCCTTGTAGCCGTCTGGAAGAACGGGGTCGAATCCCTCGAACACATTGAGGCATGTCTCGAGCGTGTCTCGATCCTGCATATTCTCGTGGTACTTTCCTTTCCAGTGGAACGTCTTTCCGCCTGCGATTCTTTCGATTCCCTTTGTGTCGATTCCACGACTCGTCAGTCGCGCGATATGCTCATCCCCAAAATCCTCACCCACGACGGCAACGACACGCGGTGACGCGAAATAACTTGCCGCGATCGACGCGAACGTCGCGGATCCTCCAAGCGCTTTTTCGACAGAGCCGACCGGCGTTTCGACCGAGTCAAAAGCGATCGATCCGACGATCAAAATACCCGAGTTGTTGTTCACCGTCATGCCAATCAAGCTCCCTGGTTGTCGACCTGTATTGTCCTGACTACATACTCTTTGGGGCGTCCACACCGAGAAGACACAGAGTGTTTCTCAACACCTGCATGGTCGCCACCGCTAGCGTGAGCCGCGCCGATGACAACTGTGCGTCGTCGGTTACTATCCTGTGCTTGTGGTAAAACTGATGGAACAATGTGGCCAGCTCCTTCGCATAGCTGGTAAGACGGTGCGGCTCACGGCTCAATGCCGCCCCCTCGACGACATACGGGTAAAACATCAGATGGACCATCAACTCGCGTTCTTCAGCCGCCGAGAGCACACTGAGATCCGTGTCTTTGCGGTCGCGCACCGCACCTTTTTCTTCGGCGAACCGAGTCACGCTCGCGATTCTCGCATGGGCGTACTGTACGTAAAAGACAGGGTTCTCGTCCGATTGTTTTCTTGCCAGCTGCAAATCGAAATCCAAAGGTGAATTGGTCCGGCGCATCAGAAAGAAGTATTTTGCCACGTCCGTTCCCACATCCTCGATCAACTCCCTCATCGTGATGAACTCCCCCGCACGCTTGCTCATGCTGATGGGCTTTTTACCTTCCATCAACCGAACCCACCCTACAACGAGCGCCTCGAACCAGCGTTCATGCGCTCCCAAAACCGACGCGGCCGCTTTCATTCGCGGTATGTGGCCGTGGTGGTCCGGACCAAGAAGATCGATCACCCACTCGTATCCACGTCGCAGTTTGGTGAGATGATATGCAATGTCTCCGAGAAAATACGTGGGGTTGCCATCACTCTTCACCAGCACCCTGTCCTTCTCGTCACCGAACCTCGTCGTCTCAAAATGAACTGCGCCTTCACGGGTGTACGCGAATCCCTTATCCTCGACGATCTTGAGTGCCTCTGCGACCAGTGCTGGGTGCAGACAAGACTCGCGAAAGAAATTGTCGAAACGAACACCAAAAAACTCGAGATCCTCTTCTATTGTCCGGAGAATCGCCTCAGTCGCGTAGCTACCGTAGCTCGTACACGACTCCCCGTCCCGCTCATCCCAACGGGCCGCTTGCTCTGCCGAAATCCCGGCGGCGAGCTCCGTGACGTAACCCGCCGGATACGCCCCGATTTCTTCTTCGCTCTCCAATAGTCCCAAACGCTCCCTGACCCGGAACCTCAGACTCTTCCCCAGAGCTTCGATCTGGTTCCCATAGTCGTTGACGTAATACTCACCCTCCGCGTCGAATCCGACGTTCCGCAACAAGTTCACGATCACTGATCCCACGGCGGCGGCCCGAGCCGACACGACTACCAAGGGACCCGTCGGATTGGCGGAGACGTACTCAACTTGGCACTTTCTCCCGCCCCCTATGTCACTTGATCCGTAGTCGTCTCCATATTTGTCGACGTCACGGAGATTCCGCACCAGGGCGGCGTGTGCGAGTTTGAGATTGATGTAACCGGGCTTTGCGATTTCGACCGATGCAACCATGTCATCCGGAAAAGACGCTGCCCTGGCGATCAGTTCGGCGATCTCCAAGGGATTCCGCTTTAGAACCTTTGCCAACGAAAGGGCGATCGGCGTACAGATGTCTCCGTGCTCCTTGAGCCGCGGTTTCTCGAGGATCATCTTCACTTCTCCTTCGGGAAACCCGGCCGACTCGAGAGCCCGAGTGAGACTACGTTCAATGATTTCTTGGAATCTCACACCCTACCCCCCATCCTCATCGCCGAACTTATCGATTTCGGCGTCTCCCCAAAGTCGTTCGAGCTGATAATAGCCTCGGACATCGGGTCGGAAAACATGAACCACAATGTCAACAAGATCGATCAACACCCACGTGAGCGACTCGAGCCCCTCGACATGGTATATCGTGATCTCTTCTTTTTTGGCGCCTTCGATGACGGCCTCCGCTATGGCCTTCACCTGCACGTCGGACGTACCGCTGCAGATTATGAAGAAATCCGCCATTGTCGTGATCTTGCGAAGGTCGAGCAGCAACACATCCTCCGCTTTCTTGCTCAGCGCGAAGTTCACCAGTTTTTTGGCAACGGTTTTCGGTCTTCTCGCCACCCGTGGCTCCTCCCTATCGTGCCGTCGAGTGTGTCCCCAATGTTTGCCGCGTTAAACTAGACCGCCGGTTTTCCCTTGTCAAGGTCTCATCACCTCACGCTCGTCGCTCTTTTTCTTCCTGACCACTACGAAGGCCACGAGAATACTGGCGATGTAAAGACCAAGCACCGGCAACGCCATCATTAGCAAAGAAATGACATCCGGAGGCGTTAGCACTGCCGCTCCGACAAAGACCACGACAACACCGTATCTCCACTGCCGAAGCAGCATTCCCGGGGTCACAATGCCCAGCATGCTCATCAAGAGCACGACAATCGGGATCTGGAAAACGACCCCAAAGGCAAAACACAGCCGGGCGACGAAGGCAAAGTAAGCGCTCACCGATATCAGCGGGTTTACGAATTCAGTTCCGAAGCTCAAAAGAAACCCCAAAACCGTCGGGATCAGTATGAAGTAACAAAAAAACACACCGACGTAAAAAAGCGCGGAGCTGCTTACAACCATCGGATAGACGCGTTTCTTCTCGTGTGCGAACAGCCCCGGCGAGACAAACGCCCATATCTTAAAAAGGATGAACGGGAACGCCATCATCAGTCCGAGCACGAAGCTGATCTTCATCCTCACCATAAAGGCTTCTATCGGCGATAGGAAGTATAGGCTGTCAACCGGAAGATCAGATATGAGGAGATCCAAGATCCGCCCACTGAGAAACCAACAGATTATTGAGAGGACGAAAAACAATACCAGCGACTGGATGATCAGCTTCCGGAGATCACCGAGGTGCTCGAGGAACGACATCTCCTTGAGATCCTCAGCCTTTTTTTTGTCCGTATCCGTACGATCGTTCACTTGTTGGACTCGGTTCTCTTTTGGGACACCCGCATCTGTCAGCCACCTCTACCACCGCCGCGGGCCACCTCCCGCTCACGCATCGTCGTCCTTCTCACCGAGTATGTTTTTGATTTCGCTCATAAATTGACTCACATCTCTGAATTGCCGATAAACCGAAGCGAATCTAACATACGCGACTTCGTCTAGCGCCTGGAGTTGTTCTATAACCTCGTTGCCAAGATCGACCGACTGAATCTCGTTCTTGAATCTGCCAAAGGTGGCGCTCTCCACGTCGTCGATGAGTGTTTCCAACTGGTCCCGCGACACGGGCCGCTTCTCGCACGCTTTCAGCAACCCAGTCAACAGCTTTTCGCGGCTGTAGGCTTCTCGTCGCCCGTCCTTCTTGATCACCATCAACGGAACCTTCTCGATGTACTCGTAAGTCGTAAACCTTTTGCCACATTCGAGACACTCCCGTCTGCGACGGATCGCTTCACCTTCCTTGGTAGTTCTCGAGTCCACTACTTTGTCTTCCAAATGACCGCACTCGGGACATTTCATCGTATTCCTGCCCTTCTCAATCGACCCGTATCAAAGACGGCCGCACGTAGACCTTCCTCCCAGACCGCCGCCTCGTTGGGCGCGGCTGCCCTTGATTCGAGCAATTTGGATGACATTCCACGGAATCCGCTGAGGGTAAGGTCTCTTTGTGGGAACCTGACTCGACTACTGTCTGTACTCGGGATACAAAGGAAAAGCTTCACAGAGAGCTTTCGTCTCCTTGCTCACTTTCTCGATGACCTTGTCGTCACCAATATTCTCGAGCACCCGGCACATCAGCTCGGCGATCTTTTCCATTTCGGGCTCTTTCATGCCCCTCGTCGTCAAAGCCGGCGTGCCCACGCGTATGCCGCTTGTCACAAACGGACTTCGCTGGTCAAACGGAACGGTGTTTTTGTTGACCGTGATGCCAGCGCGCTCGAGAGCTTTCTCCGCCTTTTTGCCCGACATTTCTTTATTTGTCAGGTCGACGAGAAAAAGATGCGTATCCGTCCCGCCGGAAACAACATCGAATCCTTTCTCCATGAGGCAACGAGCAAGCGTTTTTGCATTGGCCACGATCTGTCTTTGGTATACTTTGAAATCTTCGTTCATCGCTTCTTTGAAGCAGACGGCCTTGGCCGCGATCGCGTGCATAAACGGCCCACCCTGGGTGCCGGGAAAATTGAACTTGTCCACCTGTTCCTGATATTCCTCACGGCAGAGTATGAAACCGCCCCGAGGTCCCCTGAGCGTCTTATGAGTTGTGCTCGTGACGACATCGACGTGAGGCGTCGGATTTGGATGGATACCTGCGGCTATGAGGCCCGCCACATGCGCCATATCCATCATCAAGTAACACCCCGTCTTGTCACAGATCTCGCGGAGCCTGGGAAAATCCCAGACACGCGCGTAGGCGCTTGCTCCCGCTATGAACAGCTTTGGTTTTTCCTCGAGAACCTGTTTCTCGATCGTGTCGTAGTTGAGCATCTTGGTCTCGGGATCGACCGTGTAGTGAACAACGTTGTAGAACATACCGGAAAAGTTGACGGGGTGACCATGGCTCAAATGTCCGCCGTGACTAAGGCTCATCCCCATAATCTTGTCCCCATGGGAGAGAAACGCAAAATACGCCGACATATTTGCCTGGGTTCCCGAGTGGGGCTGCACGTTTGCGTGATCGGCAGAGAAAAGAATCTTCGCACGCTCCCGCGCCAGTTCTTCAACCTTGTCCACCTCCGAGCAACCACCGTAATACCTTTTGCCCGGGTAACCCTCGGCATACTTGTTCTGCATTACGTTGCCGAGGGCGGCAAGCACGGCGCGACTCGCGAAGTTCTCCGATGCAATCATCTCCAGCTGCCCGTCCTGCCTCAAAACCTCCCTCTTGATGGCGTCTGCCACCTCGGGGTCGGTTCTGATCAGCAGTTCGAAATCGTCGCTTATGCTCACCTTTTTGGCCACAACGCCCTCCGCCCTTCTAGACAAATTCTAACCAGCCGTATTTGTCTTCGACCTCTCCCGAAAGAACACCAAAGAACCGTTCTTGGAGTTTTTGGGTTATCGGGCCACGTTTTCCGCTACCGACGGTTATTTTGTCGACGGATCGGATCGGTGTGATTTCCGCCGCGCTCCCGGTGAAAAACACCTCGTCGGCGAGGTACAGCGCTTCTCGTGGAATTATCTTCTCTATGACCTCAATCCCCATATCGTCAGCGAGTTTGATTACACAGTCTCTCGTAATACCCGGTAGGACCGAAGCTCCCAACGGTGGCGTGGTGAGTGTCCCGTCGCAAACCGTAAAGAGGTTTTCCCCGCTACCTTCACTCACATACCCCGCCGCGTCCAAAGCGATGCCTTCGACGTAGCCGTTGACTATCGCCTCCATTTTTATGAGCTGTGAGTTCATGTAGTTGGCTCCGCACTTCGCCAGCGCAGGCAGTGTGTTCGGCGAGATCCTCGACCAAGACGATACACACACATCGACACCGTTTTCGAGTGCGTCTTTCCCAAGATACTTCCCCCACTCCCAAACCGCGACAAAAACATTTACGGGAACGGGAAACGGATTGACGCCGAGCTCTTCATATCCACGGTAGACGACCGGTCGGATGTAACACTCTTCCAGATTGTTTACACGGATCGTCTCCGCAATCACATCGCTGATCTGCTTCTCGGTGTACGGCACTTCCATTCGATAGATCTTGGCCGAGTTGAACAGACGTTTGACGTGAGGGGCAAGGCGGAATGCGGCCCGGCCCATGGGCGTCTTGTAACACCTCATCCCTTCGAATACCGCTGTGCCATAGTGGACAACGTGAGAACACACGTGAATCTTAGCGTCGTCCCAATCGACGAATTTCCCGTCCATCCAGATCTTGTCACTCTTTGCTAAGGGCATTTTCTACCTTCCTCTCAGAATTCTCGCCTGCTATTTTTTCCAGCCGTCAAACGACTCGATTTTCTTCATCAACTCTCGCACGCAGTTCTCCAAGACCTCGTAGGTCTCTTCGTAACCACCCATACCCATCCCGATCGGATCGGCGATATCGCCCTCCTCGCCGTCACAGAAGTCCGTAAGAAGGTATGTATAATCAAGAGCAGTAGGTTCGATAACTCCAACCGTTTTCTTGTGTTTGGAGCCCATCGTAATGATCAGGTTGACATCCTTGACCAGCGTTCTGTTGAGCAGGGTCGAACTGTGGTTCGTCAGATCAATCGAATGGTTCCCTGCAACCCGAACAGCTTGGGAGGATGCGGGCGAGCCCTCGAGGGCTGAGGAGCCGGCCGAGGATATCTCGATCTCGTTGAGCAACTCTTTTGGAAGTAACTTTTTTGCGATTCCTTCTGCCAGTGGACTTCGGCACGTATTTCCGGAGCAAACAAATAGCAATTTTTTCAATATCCGTACCTTTCCGGTGCAACGCCCCAACTGTACCAGCGCAAATTGGCCGTGTCAAGCACAAGGTCCCGTCTGGACGCTACGCACAACCGTCGCACCGTCAGACAAAAAACAGTGCAGCACCCCCACAATTCATTCGAAATAACAAGTTGACATTACGTAGGATATTGTATATCTACAAATGATCAAAGGGGGAGTCGTATGAAACGCACCATCATTTGCTCGCTGGTTTTCGTGTCATTGGTAATCCCTATCCTTTCCCCCCCCACGGTTTCCTACGCAGATCCAATACTCAAACCGAGAAAGTATCACGGCCCCATCCCGAAGAGATACTTCACGATTTCGATCGGCGTCATGGGCGGCGCGGACAACGAGGAGATGTGGAACTTCCTTGCCCGCGAGGTGGACGAGGTTCTGAGAGACGAGGCAACGACGGATGATTTTGGCGCGGCACCGTCGATAGAATGCTCTTATACAACAAAGCTCCACCCCCAGTTCGCGGTCCGCGGGAAGGGCGCTCTCACCATTCTTCGTTCTGAAAGCAGGGGTCTGTTGATTCCAGACGTCGAGCCGGACACAACCGGTGTGCTTCCTCTCGTCGAGTTCGAACGAGATTTCAATATCCTTCTCTTCTCTCTTGATGCAACCGGGTTGTTCTATTTCCAGGATGCATCCGTTAAGAGTTTTCAATCGTATATCGGTGGAGGGTTCAGCCTGTACATTCCCAGGGCAAAATTGAAAGAGGAGCTGACCGATCTTGACACCGGTGAAGCGTTTGCACAGGGAATAAAAGAGCAGTCGGAGTGGAGCGTCAACCCGGGAATTCATGCGATTCTCGGATTTCTCTATCACTTGACACCGACGTTCGCGGTCAACGCGGAGGCGCGGACCCAAATCGCGCAGAGCAAGTTCACATTGGACTATCCGACGAGAGACGGTGTACAGGCGCTGTCTTTCGATGTCGACTACGTCGGCTTCAGTTTGACCGTCGGAGTCGCCAAGTTTTTCTAACCCGGTCCTACGGCAATCCCGGCAAATGGTAGCCTCAGCGATCGAAAACGCGGATGCGGTTATAGTAGGTTGCGGGGTCGCGGGGGGTCTGCTTGGGGGGCGTCTTGCGCGGGACGGCTTCCGAGTGATCGTCCTCGAGAAACGCCCCCAGATCGGTGTCCCCGTGCGATGCGGTGAGGCGGCGGGGAGTCGCCAAGAGATTTCCCAGTTCATACCTATCGACGAGAGTTGGATCGTGGCGGAGATCAACGCCGCCAGAATGTACGCCCCGAACCTGACATTTGTAGAAAAACGTTTTCCCGGCGTCGGGGTTATGATAAACCGCGACGAATTCGACCAGGCCCTGGCCGGCCAAGCGGAAAACTGGGGAGCGGACGTAAGATCCCACCACGAAGTCACCGGACTCAGATGGCGTGACGGTCGCGTATGCGGCGTAAAGGTCAAGCGCCACACGGACAAAACCACGTATGACGTCGATGCCAGAGTCACGGTGGGTGCAGATGGCGTGGAGAGTTTCGTTGGCCGTTGGGCGAACCTGACGGGACATCTTCGGGCGAAAGAGATCCACACAGCCGCAGAGTACCTTCTCGAAGGGGAAGGCTTTCCAACGGATACCATCGAGATTTACGTGGGAAGGAAGATTTCACCTGGCGGGTACGTGTGGGTGTTTCCGAAAGGCGACAGGTTCGCCAACGTCGGCGTCGGCGTACATCCCAAGATGGCCAAGAACGGCACGGCGAGGGACTATCTCCACCGTTTCGTCGAAGGGCACTTCCCAGACGCGAAAAAGAGAAGGTTCATCGCAGGGGGCGTATCGGGTACCAAGCCGTTGAAAACAATGGTCGGGGACGGTGTGCTCCTAGTCGGTGAAGCCGGGCGTCACAACAATCCCTTCTCGGGCGGTGGTATCATGAACGCGCTCGAAGGCGCCGAGGAGGCTCACAAAGTCCTGAAAATCGGTTTGGAGAGGGACACCCTCGACAACGAATTCTTGAGACGATACGACAAAGCATGGCACAATCGTAACGGCCAGGTCATACACAGGTTCGCTTTGTTGCGTGAGTTTTTTTTCAAGCTCGACGACGATGACATGAATAGAGTGGTATCCGTTCTTGACAAAATCGTGAGCGCCAGGCCCGGCAAGATCACCGACTACACCGAGGTATTTCGGGCCGCTTTCAAGACAACACCAGGGGTCCTCTGGAAGGCCAGAAGAATGCTCTGGTAGAGGCGACAGAGATGGCGAATCGATCATCAACACGCATGCCAAAAACAGAAAAGGCGAGCAACGGCGGACGGTTGGTGATCGACCATGACGAGTGCGCCGGTTGTGGGGCCTGCCCCGCCGTCTGTCACTCACTCGCGCTCAGGTTGGATGCGTTGACGCTTGAGATCGAATACGAGCTGTGCGATAATTGCTCACTGTGCGTAATCGTCTGCCCAACGGGCGCCCTCTCTGTTGTCGAGAAACACACCTGTGTCCGGGCAGGATGACCCAGGCCAGTGGGGATCCCAACCACCGAATAGTCATGCTTAAGAACATCACAAGAGCTCAGGTCCGTTTCACGGGTTCCGAAGAAGTCGTGGTCGTTCCGTTGTTCGAGGGGAAGCTCGAACTCAAAGGCGCGGCGAAAAAACTCGACGTCCTGTGCCGGTCGGGAATCCGCAGTTATGCTAAAACCGCGAGCTTCACGGCGGGGGTCGGCCAAACGTCGCTTCTGGCGTTCCAACTGCCAAAGGCGCCCAACCATGTACTTCTCGTGGGGCTTGGAAAGAAAACCCTCGCCACACCGCAACGGTTCGCAAAAGCCGGAGGGGCCGCGTCCAGACAGCTCGCAACAGGTGGATTCCGGGTGTGCCACATGCTGATCGATGGCGTGCTCGAAGTCGATGCTGGCCAGGACCTCCTGCGCTCGTTTCTCAAGGGTTTTATGCTCGCTCAGTACCTCTTCTCCGTAACGCAAAAACGGACCGAAAAGAGGGGTTTGAGGAAGCTTGTCATTCTTTCCGAAGAAGACAAAAGTCTCGCACGTATCATCCGGCTCAGCAGAGTCACCGCGGAGTTTACCGGCGCGGCACGCGATCTCGTCAACAGACCCGCAAACGACCTCACGCCGGCGAGAATGGCCGATGAAGCAAGGGCGCTGGCCGAGAGAAACGGGCTGATCTGTCGGGTTCTTGGCAGGAGGGAGATCGAGAAACTCAAAATGGGTGCGCTCTTGGGAATCTCGGGGGGGAGCCGCACGGAGCCGCGGTTTATTACACTTCACTACAACAAAGGTTTGTCTGGAAAAACAGGGTGCCCAAAGGTCTGTCTCGTCGGTAAAGGTGTCACGTTCGACTCCGGCGGCATATCCCTAAAGCCGTGGCAAAACATGAATGAGATGAAGGGCGATATGGCGGGTGGAGCGGTTGTCATGTGCGTGCTCGCCGCCGCAGCCCGGCTCAAATTTCCCCTCGAAGTAATTGGTCTCATCCCGTGTGTCGAAAACATGCCCGACGGCTCCGCAATTAGACCGGGTGACGTGATCACAACCTACTCGGGAAAGACTATTGAAATCATCTCGACAGACGCAGAGGGCCGACTGATCCTCGCGGACGCCCTTGCCTACTCGTCGCAGTACGAGCCAGACGTGATCCTCGATTTTGCCACGTTGACCGGTTCGGTGGTCGTGGCACTGGGAACGCGAATCGCCGCAGTGATAGGAAACAACCAAGGGCAAATCGATCGCCTCGTCGCCGCTGGAGATCTTACCGATGAACGGGTATGGCAGTTACCCCTGGACGAATCCTTCTCAGAGATGGTGAAGGGCGACATCTCCGACTACAAAAACTTCGCCGGTCGAGAGGGCGGGACGATCACCGCCGCGGCGCTCCTCGCCGAGTTCGTCGGTAAAACACCATGGATGCACCTTGACATTGCCGGCACGTTTTGGAGCCAAGACGGCAAAATGCCGTACCAACCCAAAGGCGCGACCGGCTATGGAGTGGACCTCACACTCCGTTTTTTGGAAATGCTTGCGTCAGAACAAGCGGTTGGCTAGGTTCGATCCGGCCTCCAGGCTTCCTTGTCCTTCCCCGTAGCGAATACCCAGAGACCCACAACAGCCGCCGTGTTCAGAACGGCGAACGTCCACGCGACACGCACGATGCCGCCATAGCGGGATTTCTTCAGCGGCGTAAATCTCAACAAAATGGCCAAGTAGAAAAGGAGCTGAATTGCGAGCGTTATGTCCCAGAATGTACCTCTGAGAGACAAATTTGTTAGCAGAGCAAGCACAAAGAAATACGGCACGGCGAGCCGTGCGAGTTTGTGCGAGATCATTTGAAAAAAGACTCTGTTTTTCGCTGGGTTCAAAAGGTTGCTCTCAAACGCGAGCGCCTGGAAGTTACCCGCCAGAGTCCTGACCTTTCGTGAAAACTCGTGAGAGGAAGTCCCGGATGTCCGGTCGTAGGCCTTGGCGGACCGCGCGAAAACCACGCGAAACCCCTGTAGCACGATTCGCATGGGGACGAGAAAATCGTCTAGAAGTGTTTGCGGTGGAAGCGGCACGTAAAGACTCCTTCGAATCGCGTAGATCGAACCAGTCGCCCCCACGACCGAATCGATCTCACTCTCTTTTCGGCGAATGAGTTTTTCGTACTCCCAATACAACCCTACTCCTTCCTTGACCTCACTTTCCTCCGTTCGTCCAATAATCAATTCGCCGCTCACCGCCCCGACCCTTTCGTCAAAGAACACTGCGACAAGTTCAGAGATTGCGGCTTCTCCAAAACTCTGTCTGACATCTGCAAACACCACTATGTCGTGTTTTGCACTCCCCACTCCGACGTTTATTGCCCCGGCCTTCCCGACCGGCTCCTCGATCTCTATTACACGAACCCGCGGATCCCGTATCGACTTGGCAATCTCAACCGTCTTGTCCGTCGAACCATTGGATACTATGATGATATCGACGAGTTCGGCAGGGTAGTCCTGCGACATCAGGTCTTGGAGGCGACTCTCTATATGCTCTTCTCCGTTTCGAACCGCAAGCACAATCGATACAGGCACGAACTCGTACCTCGTCTGAACCTTCTTTGGGAACACCGTCCCCCACACGTATACGATTAGCGGATAAACCGCATACGTGTAGACAATGAACCCAATACTTATGAAAAAAAGAATAGCCACACCCTATTTCCCAGCCAACAGCGAGCGAACCCCCCGGTACCCTTTCTCCCCCAGAACGGCACGAAATCCTTCAAGGGTCATCGCGCGAACGTACAATGGGAGAAGGATATACCGTGTGCGTCTCAGAATCCCACGAAACTTTCTCCGGTTTGTCGATCTTGTTATTGGTATGCGCTTCAGCGCGAATGGATTCACGCCAGGAGGGTTGTAACCGAGCTTCGATGTGCACACCGCTTCGTACGATAGGCTTTTCAACAATGGAATCGTCGCGTGGGCTTGTCTTCCCCCGGGCAGGGAGAAAAAACGGACGTCCGTGCCCGTTATCCGACGGAGCAGCTCCATCGAATCCTTGCATTCGGCTTCTTGTTCCGCTTCGTCAAGAAGCGACAGAAACCGGTGGGTCATTCCGTGCGATCCGATCTCCATACCGGATTCGCTCAGGTGGTGGATCATGCTCTTCTCAAGACCATCCGGTTTGCCGATCCGATCACCGGTGATGAAAAACGTCGCTCTGAATCCCCGTTCGGCTAGGACCGGGAGCACGTGTTCGTAATCGCTTCGGTTCCCATCATCAAATGTCAGGACGACCTCCTTCCCTCCGACTCTCCCACCCGACACGAGGTCGTCAAGGACTTGCCCAAGAGCCATCCCTCGGTACCCCGACGAGAACATGTGATCAATCTGCCAACGGAATTCTTCCAGATCCACGGCGTACGGCGCTTCCTCGGGATGAGCGGCGGGCACTGGGCATTTCGACGAGCTGATTCTGTGGTACATCAAGATCGGGACCGGCGTTGACAAGACTCTTCACCTGCTCTTTTTGAGTGGAAACTCAAGACGAATTCAGGATACTATTGGTTAGAGTTGTTTTCCATCTAAAGCAAGCTCGGTGCCACCGGTTATGCAGAAGAAACAGACGCCTAGTCCGGGGCACTTGCGGGTCACCCGATCGATCCGTGTATTCAGCACATTCTGGCCTAACTCGCTGTGGTGTTGTGGATTGTCGTTTGAACGGAACCACGGGGTCCCGCTTGCGTAAAACTCTTTATGCAACAGTGAAAAGGGGTAAACAAAGATGAATAGACATATCGTCGCAATAATGTTCACAGTATGCCTTGCCGCCGTGATGCCAATCAACGGAACATCTCAGGCGATGGACCTGCCCGCCACGGCTACCTACCTGTTTTACATTCAAGGTCAATACGCCGGCAAGAGTGATTTTGAGATCACCCAAGCGGATGACATACTGATATTCAAATCGAAGTCTACGATCAAGTTTGAGGACTACAGCCAGGATTTGACATGTCGGACGGAAATCGACAAGACGACGCTTCGCCCCCGCTTTTTCGAGTACAAGGGGCAACATGGTGACGAAAGCGTGTCCGGCACGGTTTGGATCGAAGGAGATTCGATCTCCGGGCATACAGAGGTTTCGGGAGACCAATTCCCCTCGTCCGGCCGGTTCAAGGATCCCACGTATCTCTTCCAGAACTATGTCGCCGAGCACCAAATCGTCATAGCACAGGCCATTGATGCATCCAAAGACCCGTTTTTGCGATTCCACGTACTGCTGCCCTCGGACTTTATGACACTTCCGGCGGTGGCCGCCCTCGAGAGCGAAATCGAGATGGCGTTGGATCCCAAACCCGTGGTGTGCAAAAAATACGTGGTATCGATGCAGAACTCGTCCGCGTACTTGATCTATTACGACCCGAACCGGAAAATGCCGGTCTATTTGGATTTTCCGTCGGTCATGACCGAAGTGTTCCTCGAGAACGCTTACGGCGGGAAACCTGTGGCGAAATATGAACCTCCTAAAGAACCGGAGTGATTCGGGTTGTTGGCTGAGGATAGCCACTTCTGCCGAGCGGTTCGTCACAAAAGTGGGCGGTGGTCTCGCAGCGCAAAAACGCTTTTCTGCCAGCAAGATATACGAACACAACGACGGGCGTGACGGGCGCAGAGGAGGTTTTTGCCGTTGACGCTGTAAAAAAAAACGTAATATAATTAACTCAACTGAATAGCCCTTTTGGTCGATACCGAATGAGCTGACACCTTTTGTGGAGCCAACTTTTCGTTGGTTTTTTTGTTAGTTGGAGGAGACAATGAATTCCGTCGATGCGCCAGAGGTCAGAGAACGGACCGCGTGGAGACTCAATCACTTCTTGATCGTGGGCAAGAACTTTTGGATGACCGTGATTCTCTCGGTGCGGTGGATGTCCGATGCGCTGGTGGGCGTCCCACGGACGATACGCGGTGGGATTACACCGGTCCGAGTTGTTTTGGCGATCGTTCTCGCCGCCCTGGTCATCACACCAACAATGCTCTACTTCGTCGAGAGGACCCACCACATCGAAACACGGGCCGCCTTTAGGGCATTGAGCGTGGCGTCCGCGAGCGAGTCAACGTTCCTGCGTTCTTCGCTCAGAGAACTCCTCGACGAACAGGCCAGACTGACGAGTTTTCTCCTCGAGTCCGGAAACACGGTCTATTCAGGAGATAAAGTGTACGTAAAAGTCGTCGCAACCGGTTATTCGAGTTCGATATTCGAGACGGACGCGACACCCTTCACAACAGCAGCAAACACACAGACACGACTGGGAATTCTCGCCTTGTCGCGTGATCTTCTCTCCGAGTTTACACCGGGAGCCCCTTTCTCCTTTGGTGACCGGGTCCATCTCTCAGGGCTCGGTGATTTTCTCGTAGAAGATGTAATGAACGCGCGTTGGTCGAATCGTGCGGATGTGTGGTTCCCCTCCCGGGGCGACGCCCTTTGCTTTGGCGCGAGAAACGTATACCTCTCCCGGACCCTCGCGGAGGAGCGGGACCTCGACAACGAGATCCTCACCGAGAATATCGCGGAAGGCGGCGTACCGAGCGGAATGTAACGCACTGCGGCGCGTCATCGACCCGTCACCTGTGATGTGCCTCGTGTCCGGCACCTGTTTGATGCAAACGACACTTTTGTAACTCACGACTTCTCTCCGCTCAACGATAAGATCTCTGCACCGGTCCCCGGGAGGACTTGCGGCCGATTTAGCCGGGCCGGGGCGCTTGGGTCGGGGAAACAAAGATGGGGTGTCAAACGACACAGGTCAAGCCAAATGTGCCGTGGAAGAACAAAGCCCAACGCGACGTGTCCGACACCGCGCTCGGTTCGACCCGACGTGAGATCAAAACCGGCGTTTCCGACCGGTTATCGGCTCTGCCACTGCCGTCCGCCACTCGCCTGCAACCACAACGGTCCGTCATTGCCAAACCGGCTCAACCGCCGGCCCACCGGTGCTAACGTATTTCCGTGTATAGGTTTCCCCTTGTTTTAGTTCCGGCTTGATCGTATATTAAGGGTTGATTATTATTCCTGCACCTCATCCGGAATCTGGCTCTGACAGCGGTTGCATTTCCAAGTCGCCCGTAAGCTTCAACCAGGTACATCTCGAGACGGCGTCGAGTTGATGTGGGAGATCAACTTTGGTATCACGCGTGACTGCCCTGCGAACCTGGAAAGGGGGCCCTTTTGAAAGAATTCCAACTTGTAATTATCGGAAGCGGTCCCGGCGGGTACGTTTCGGCGATCCGCGCCGGCATCCTCGGTATCAAAACGGCTCTGGTTGAGAAAGACCCCTTTCTTGGCGGCACGTGTCTTCATCGCGGATGTATTCCGACCAAGGCGCTTCTCCATACCGCCTACCTGTATGACGAGTTCAAACACGCCGCCGACCACGGCCTCGAGGCGGGATCACTAAGTGTGAACTTTGCAAAAGTTCACAAACGAAAGACCGTCATCGTGAGGAAACTCTCCAAAGGTATCGAATACCTCATGAAGAAGAGAAAAGTCGAGGTCTTCACGGGGAAAGGTGTTGTCTTCGATGCAAACACGGTGAGCGTTGCGGGGGCAGACGGAGAGGAGCGGATCCGGGGCGACTACGTCATTCTCGCCACCGGTTCGACACCCTCGCAGCTCCCCACGATCGTTCCGGACCACAAAACGATTCTCGACAGTGACGACATACTCGCGCTGGAGACCATCCCCAAGTCGCTCGCCGTTATTGGCGCGGGCGCCGTTGGGGTCGAGTTCGCCTCGATCTTCAACTCGTTCGGTAGCGATGTCTCGATCATCGAGCTTCTGCCCCGTGTCGTACCGCTCGAGGACGAAGAGGTGTCACAAACGCTGGAGAAATCTTTCAACAAAAAAGGCATAAAAACATACACGTCGAGCCAGGTCACGAGTATCGACAGCACCTCGGGCGGCGCAAAACTGAAGGTCGACACTCAAGGAGAAGAGACCGAGTTGGAGACCGAAAAAGTGCTTCTCTCCGTCGGGAGAAGACCTCTGACGGACGGCATCGGGCTCGATTCCGTGGGGATCCAGACCGACGATCGGGGGTACGTACAAGTAAACGAGTATATGCAGACGAATGTCCCTCACGTTTACGCGATTGGAGACATTGTTCGAACACCCTGGCTCGCGCATGTCGCGTCAGCAGAAGGTATCCTTTCGGTGGATCATCTATCGGGCAAACCGGTTGAGCCGATCGACTACAACAAAACCCCCAGTTGTACGTACTGCAGCCCCGAAGTCGCCAGCGTCGGACTGACCGAAAAAGAGGCGGCAGAGAGAGGTTACACCGTCAAGACCGGCCGGTTTCCGTTTTCCGCGATTGGCAAGGCAATGATCCTCGGCGAACCGGAAGGCTTTGTGAAGATCATAAGCGACGAGAAATACGGCGAAGTCCTCGGTGTTCATATCATGGGGCCAAAAGCCACCGAGCTCATAGCCGAGGCATGTGTCGGTCTTCGGCTGGAGACGACCGTCGAGGAGATATTCAAGACAGTCCATGCGCATCCGACACTTTCCGAAGCGATGCTGGAAGCAGCGCACAACGTCTACGGAGAGGCCATTCACATCTAGATCCGGCGGCCCCGGCGACCGGCCGAACGTCCTGGATAGAGATACCGCGTTCGGCTCCGCACGCCGAGGCGCATTGTGAGTGACGCCGACAACTTGAAACACACCTTCCCGCCATGGCCCAACTTGGTGATGGAGGATCCTGATGATTGACCGGAAATCCGAGGGCGCGACTCGGACAAACAAAAAAGCAGAGATTCCGAAAGACATCAAGACACAGCTGCTTTACTACATGAAGCTCACCCGCGAGATCGAGTACCGGATCGAACGGGTACTCTATCGTCAAGGTAAGATCGTCGGTGGGGTCTATGTTGGCAGGGGTCAGGAGGCAATCAGTGTCGGCACCGGCATGCTTATGGGAGAAAACGACGTCGCGACGCCGACCCACAGGGATATGGGAATCTTTCTCCTTCGCGGTATCTCTCCCCGAAGGATCATCGCCCAATACATGGGCCGAAAAACAGGCGTGACCAAGGGAAAAGACGGCAACATGCACATGGGTGACCTCAAACACAATATCATCGCCTTTGTGAGCCACCTTGGTGACAACGTTCCCGTAGCGGCCGGCGTAGCGCTCAGCTTCAAGATGCGTGGCGAGGACCGTGTCGCGTTCTGCTATAACGGCGAGGGCGCTACGAGCCGCGGAGATTGGCATGAGGGCGTCAATCTCGCCGCGGTTCACAAGCTCCCCGTTGTGTTTTTCATCAACAACAACCAATACGCGTACTCGACACCAATGGATCTTCAAATGGCGACCGAAAATGTTGCAGATCGCGCGCCGGGGTATTCGATGCCCGGCGACGTGGTCGACGGCAACGATGTCCTCGCCGTTTACGAATCCGCCAAACGTGCCGTCGATTGGGCGCGGTCGGGCAAGGGACCGTACCTCGTCGAATACAAAACGTTTCGAATGACCGGGCATTCGGCTCACGATGACGCAGGATACGTTCCCAAGGAGCTGTTCGAGGAGTGGAAGAAAAAAGACCCCATCGAGCGTTTAGTGACACAAATGACGTCACGGAACGAAATCACAAACGAAGAAATCGAGAGAATGGACAACGAGATCACCGCAGTTGTCGATGACGCGGTGGAGTGGGCGGACAAGAGTCCGTACCCGGATCCTGAGGATTGCCTGAGAGACGTCTACTACGACCGGTAATCGGTACTTGCAAAGGGACACACAGGAGAGAACGCGATGGCACTCACAACCTACTTGGAGGCGATCCGGCAAGGAATCTGGGAGGAGATGGAAAAAGATGAACGCGTCTTCATTCTCGGAGAAGATGTCGGCGTCTATGGCGGCGCGTTCAAAGTCACCGCGGGTATGCTCGACCATTTTGGGCCACAACGGGTGATCGACACACCCATCTCCGAGTCGGCGATCGTGGGTGCCGCGATCGGCGCGTCCTACATGGGGATGCGACCGGTCGCCGAGATGCAGTTCATCGATTTTATCTCGTGCGCATTCGACCAGATCACAAACGTCGCCGCGAAAAGCCGATACCGTTGGGGGGCAGGAGTCCCGATCGTAATTCGAGGACCGAGCGGTGGAAACACACACGGTGGGCCTTTCCATTCACAAAACGTGGAAAGTTATTTTTTCCACACACCGGGACTCAAGATCGTTCAGCCGTCGACAGCCTACGACGCCAAGGGTCTCATCAAGGCGGCGATACGCGACGATGATCCCGTGCTCTATCTCGAACACAAATACCTATACCGAAGAATCAAAGAGGAAATCCCCGAAGACGACTACGTTGTCCCCATTGGCAAAGCGACGGTTAGACGCAAGGGTAACGATCTTGGTATTATCACGTACGGTGCCGCCGTCTACACCGCGCTGGAGGCTGCCGAGAGTCTGACGGCGGAAGGCGTCGAAACCGAAGTACTCGATATCAGAACCATCTTACCTCTCGACGAAGAGGCAGTTCTGGAAACAGCAAAAAAGGTGAGCAAGGTGATCGTGCTTCACGAGGCGTGTCTCACCGGTGGTGCGGGCGGCGAGATCGTTGCGAGGATCGCGGAAAAGGCTTTTGATTTTCTCGACGGACCCGTCATGCGAGTCGCGGCGCAAGACACCCCCGTGCCATACAGCCCGCCGCTCGAAGAGTATTTCTTGCCGCAGACCGACGACGTGTTGCAGGCGGCGCGAAAGCTCCTGGCGTATTAGTTACTGAGCACATCGCATTATACACTCGGAACAGGAAGAAGACGATATGAGCACAGACGTCATCATGCCCCAGATGGGTGAGAGCATTGCCGAAGGCACGGTTACCAAATGGCTGAAACAGGTCGGGGATGGCGTCAAGAGAGATGAACCTCTATTCGAGATCTCCACGGACAAGGTCGACGCCGAAATCCCCGCCCCCGCTGAAGGTGTCCTTCTCGAAATCATCGTCAACGAAGGTGAGACAGTGCCGATCAACACAGTCGTCGCCCGAATCGGCGCGGAAGGGGAGGTCCCATCGAAGGAGACTCCGAGCACCCCGGAGCCCGCCGGCGCGGCACAGCCCGAACCGACACCAACACCGACGGCGCCGGTTGCCCCGATCGTTCCCGTAACACCGGCAACGGCGGCACCCGAGCCCGTCACTGCCCCACCACCGGTAGCAGAGGGGCCAGCGGAACAGCGCCCGGTCAAGTCTTCCCCCGTGGTTCGGAAGATCGCCGAAGAGCATGGAGTAGACATCTCGCTCGTCGAGGGCACGGGTGCGGGCGGCAGGGTAACAAAGAAAGACATAATGGAGTATATCGAACAGTCGAAGATGCCGACGGCCGGCGCGGCGCCCGGACCGCTGCAAACGCCCGTGGCTAGCGTGGCCCCCCCTGCGCCGGGTGTCTCACCACCCCCATCACCAGCTCCGCAGATCTCCTTCCCCGCCGGCGAACGAGAAGCACGCGAGAAGATGAGCATCATGCGAAAGAAGATCGCCGAACACATGATCAGGAGCCGTAAGACCTCGGCACATGTCCAGACGTGGCAAGAGTGCGATATGTCAAATGTCATGAAACGCCGGGATGCGCTCAAGGAACAGTTCGAGCGGGAAGGGGTGAACCTCACCTATACGGCCTTTATCGCCGAGGCGGTTGTAAGGTCTCTTCTGGCGTACCCATCCGTTAATGCCTCATTGGAGGGCGAAGACACGATTGTTTATCACAAGGATGTCAATCTCGGTATTGCCGTAGCCCTGGACTGGGGTTTGATCGTTCCCGTTGTGAAACAGGCACAGCAGATGAATCTACTCGGTCTGTCGACGGCGATAAACGATCTGGCCGAGCGAGCGAGAACCAAGCGGCTTTCCGTGGACGACGTCCAGGGGGGCACTTTTACGATAACCAACCCCGGCGTATTTGGCAGTTTGATGGGTGCACCAATTATCAATCAACCTCAGGTTGCAATCCTTGGTGTGGGGGTTATCAAGAAACGCCCGGTGGTGATCGATGACGCCATCGCCATCCGCCCGATCATGTATCTCAGCCTTTCATTCGATCACCGTTTGATCGACGGAGCCGGCGCGGCAAAATACCTGGCGCATGTCGTTAACGAGCTCGAAAGGCCTGTTTGAGGTGGGCCGAGGTGAAAACGATTTCAATCCAAGACTTGGGCGTGGCGTCGTTCCCCGATGCCTACGCGCGTCAAAGACGTTCGATCGAGGAGCTGCAAAACGGCGGTGGTGAGGAGGTGATGTTCCTTCTCGAACACCCACATGTAGTGACAAAAGGCCGGAACGCGTCGGATTCGGCGCTCAAGGCCAGCCGGGAGCATCTCGCGCGCAAGAATGTGGTTTTGGTGGAGACCGACCGCGGGGGCGATATCACCTATCACGGTCCCGGCCAGCTCGTCGGGTACCCCATTATCGAACTCGAGCCCGGTCGGCGGGATATCCGCCGCTACGTAAACGACATCGAGGAAGTGATTCTCCGGGCGCTGACTGAGTTTTCGATCAGAGCCAGGCGGGACCGCGTCAACCGGGGCGTCTGGGTTGATGACCGTAAAATCGCGTCGGTGGGGGTCCGGATCTCGAGGTGGGTGACATCCCACGGCTTTGCCTTGAACGTCAATACGGACTTGTCGTTTTTTTCGCTGATCGTCCCGTGCGGCATCCCGAACTGTGAGATGACATCGATGAGCCGGGAGCTGGGAAGGTCCTTGAACATGGATGATGTGAAGGACGTGGTTGTTCGAAACTTTTGTGACGTGTTCGATCGTGAGCCGATCACGGTCACCGCCGCAAAGGAGGCCGGCAGTGGCTAAACGCAAACGCCTACCTCGCCCGGATTGGCTCAAAGTCTCGCTGAAGACGTCCGACAATTTTCTTGAAGTGAGTGATCTAATCTCTGATCATTCACTCCACACGGTGTGTCAAGAGGCGCGTTGTCCGAACATTCACGAGTGTTGGAATCAGAAGACGGCTACCTTTATGATCCTCGGAGACGTCTGTACTCGTCACTGCGGATTCTGCTCCGTAAGAAAAGGCAAACCCGGTGCCGTTGATCTCGAGGAGCCGGAAAACGTCGCCCGCGCGGCGGAGAAAATGGGATTGAGCTACGCCGTCGTCACGTCGGTGGACCGCGATGATCTTCCGGATGAGGGGGCGACTCACTTCGCAAACACGATCGGCGCGATTCGGGCGCGTCTTCCACATTGCAGGATCGAGGTGTTGATCCCCGATTTCAATGGCCGACGTGAGCTTCTCGATATCGTGCTCGATGCCCACCCGGACGTGCTTTCTCACAACCTCGAGACCGTGGAAGCCCTTTACCGGCGTGTACGCCCGGTCGCGAATTACCGGCAATCGCTAAGAATCATCGAAGATGCGGTAGCGTACCGTGAAGAGAGAGGCGTCGGATTGCGAACGAAATGCGGGATCATGGTGGGGCTTGGAGAGACAACGGACCAGCTTGTTGCGACCATCAAGGATATCTCGGAAACCGGATGCGACATCATCACGATTGGGCAGTACCTGAGCCCCAAGCGTAACTCCCTCGTTGTGGAAAAGTTCTACACCCCCGACGAGTTCGCCTTTCTCCGTGACAAAGCCTACGAGTTCGGGCTAAAACACGTTGAGTCTGCTCCGCTTGTGCGGAGTTCCTACCACGCGCACGACCAGTTCGTGAACTCCGGTACCTAAAGTCCCCACTGTGACGCTTCGAGAAGAAACGGGTTGGTGCGTCTCTCGAAACCGATTGTCGTCTCAGGTCCGTGGCCCGAGTAAACGACCACATCGTCGGGCAGCTTTAGAAAAACGGTCTTGAGCGTGTCAAACATCTGTCGCGAGCTCGCTCCCATCAGGTCGGTCCGCCCGATACTTCCCCGAAAAAGGACGTCCCCCGCAAAAATCGCCGGTGGGTTTTCCTCAGCGAAGGAGATCGAAATACCACCCGGGGAATGCCCTGGGGTATGAATGACCTCCCCGGTCAGCTCACCCACCGTGATCGTATCCCCGTCGGACAGGAACTTCCCGATCTCCACGATACCGGGCGGTTCCAAACCGAACAAAGCGGCCTGTTGACGAATGTTCTGGTAGACGGGAAGCTCATTCTCGTGCATCCCTATGGGTACCGAGAACGCCGAGGCGAGATCGGGCAGCGCCGCAACATGGTCGATGTGTCCGTGGGTCGCGATGATCATTTCGATTTTCAGCCCCAGTCCTTCGACGTGTTCCACAATTCGATCACCTTCATCACCTGCGTCGATAACTAGCCCCTTCTTTGTCTTCCCGCAGGACACCACAAAACAGTTGCTTTGAAACATACCGACGGTGAGTGTGTCGACGCGCATGATCTTCTCCTTGCCTGAGCGTTTCGAATACTGCAGAATAACAGTGCGAGGCGCTCGCCGCAAGCTAAACACCGGTACGAATCGAGTTCGGTGGCAAAGTGGACACCTGGTCAACCCCCACTCTAAGTTGACCGGGATCGTGGCGTGACGCAGATTCACGGAGGAAGCCTGAGATGTCTCAGACCCTTTGCGCGGAACGAGCGAGGATCACCCGCCGCAAGGCGGGAAGCCGAGCGAAGTGGGCGCAGGGATGAGACATCTCAGGCTTCCTCCGCCAAAATCGTACCACGGCCGATCGCTACTGATAACGATCGTGCGTTACGAGTGCTTGCCGTGTGAAAAACGATGAATCCGACCCTCAAAAACACGTTTTCCTGGTCCGTGTCGCGGGACAGCGTATTCCGCGTGTGCCCCCGCAAGTACTTTTTCAACTACTACGGCCACTGGGGTGGGTGGTTGAAGGATGCGTCCCCACGGACGCGTCAAGTCTACGTCCTCAAACAGCTCAAAAACCGAGCGACGTGGATCGGACAGATTGTCCACGACTGCATCGCGAGGACGCTGCGAAACATCTCCAGAGGTGTCCCTGTTCTCGGTCTTGACGAAATCCTCTCGATCACGCGCAACTTGATGCGGCAGGACTACCGTCATTCTACAAAAAAACGCTACTGGCAGAATCCAAGAGGTTACTGCGGGTTGTTTGAACATGAATACGACATCGAGGTTACAGACGCTCAGTGGCGCAACGCAGCCGAAGACGTCGATCACTGTCTGAAAACCTTTTACCAATCCGAGCATTATGAGAGATTCCGTCGACTCCCCCCGGCCGAGTTCCTCGAGGTGGAACAGTTCTCGTCGTTCTATGTCGACGGATTCGAGCTCAAAATGAAACTGGATTGCGCGATACGCGAAGACGAGAATGTCGTCGTTTGGGATTGGAAAACTGGAAAGAAAGAGTCCGATACTGGGCTCTCGCTTCAGATGGGTTGTTATGCGCTGTACGCCAAGGACACTTTTCGCGTCGAGCTCGATAAAATACTAACCCGCCGCTTCGACCTTCACCGTGGTATACTTCACGAACACTCCATCACCCAGCGATCGCTGGACGAGATGATCACTTACGTTCGCGGTAGCATCAGCGATATGG
Source organism: Candidatus Latescibacterota bacterium (assembly GCA_020352495.1). Taxonomy (GTDB): domain Bacteria; phylum Krumholzibacteriota; class Krumholzibacteriia; order WVZY01; family WVZY01. Next base: position 2,162,046 of record CP070677.1, on the reverse strand, counting down.
TCGCGCTTCTCGACAACGTGGAGGAGAACACCGTTCGCGAAGACCGGTTTACAAAAGTAGAACGACCCGAGGTGTGCCTTACGTGCAATTTCCTGAGAGTCTGCCAACCAAGACTCCCATGATGATCGGAGCCTCCCCGAGTCGAGTTGAGGACATCGAAGAGATATGAAAGATCCTGTACGTTTTCTCGGCGTCTCGATCGTTTTATCCGTCTTTTTGGCAGGGACGATCGATTTTGGCAACCGACCCGCGTGGGCCAACGTACATGTATCCGCCACGGACACGACTCCATACAGCCGGGGAAAGTCGGGCAACGAGGTTGCATTCTTGTTGTCGGGGGGAATCCAACTGTACCAAATCTTGTTGTCATCACAGGATCTTCCCGGATGCAACTTCGAGCCAAGCTGTTCGCATTTTGGCCGGGAGGCGGTCTCCAGGTTTGGGTTTCAGGGTGTACTGATGACATCCGACAGATTGCTCCGTTGCAACGGTCTGAGTACGTCAGGATCCGTGGACCGGCAAAGCGCTTGATCCGGTCGATGGCTCAGTGTTGTGGCGGGGACACAACCGAGACGGTGAATCTCGTTCCAGGCCGCCGCAGAAAGCAAAATATCCATCAAATGTGAATACAGGGACAAACGACCCTCTCGCGAAAAAACGAGCGACACGGACGACAGCGAGAACCTGACTCGTATCCGGCTTTTTGGTGACTACCTTCGCGATCAAGGAGACTACCGGAGGGCGGCCGCCGAGTACGAGCGGTTCCTCTTTCTGTCGGGTAGCGATGGGAACAGGGCGGACAGCATTCGTCTCGAAATTGGCATTTGTCTTCGTCGTTCTGGAGAGACGGCGACGGCTGAGCGTTATTTCGATCAGATTCTCGCCTACCAGGGCTTGAACGGACTCGGCTGCGCTGCCCTGAGGCAGCTGAGCTACCTCGACTGGGATCGAGGTGAATATGAGAATGCGGCGCGGCGACTCAATGCAAAGGACATTTCCGACAACCCGAAACACCGTGCGTGCTCGACCCGGTTGCCGTTGATAGTCAGTTATATGTTGATGGGCGAATGGAACAACGCCAATGAGACACTGGATCGAACAACAGATGACGAAGTCCGAGAAGCCGGCGCGCTCCTCGACAACCTCAGAATCCTTGCAAGCCAAGGGTTGCATCACAAACCCAAGAGTACCGCAAAGCGTCATTGCTCTCGGCCATCGTCCCGGGATCCGGCAGGATATGGCTGGGGAGAACGTGGGACGGTGTGTTTTCCTTGATCGTCATTTCGTTGACGGGTTGGGCGGCGGTGGAAGGTTTCGACGATCGCGGCACCGATTCGGTCCAGTGATGGCTGTTTGGGGAACTCACCCCGGGTTTTTACGCGGGGAACATCTACGGCACGGCCGTCGCCGCTCGGAACGCCGATGAAACGGCCAAAACTCAACTTCGAGAGAGCATCAAAACCTTGGCGGACGACATCAGTTTCGAGCCATGACACTCAACCCACTCATTGTTGTCACAATCGCTTTGGCCATTCACGCGTCGCCGGTGACCGCGTCCGCTTCTGTTCGAGGGCCGTTGACAGCCGACACATTCTTCACGCAAGGCCATTGGGACGCCGCGATCACCGAGTACAAGAGATACCTGTTTCTCAACCCATCGAGCCCCCACCGGGACCACTGCTACGGGCGGATTTCCCGGTGTTACAGAGAGCTGAAAGAGTGGGACCACGCGTTGGAAACGACACGAAGGGCCATCGCGCTCGCGGAAACCGACAGCGTCCGGTGCGAGCGACGTCTCGATGCCGGTGAAATTCTGCTTTCGATGGGACTTCGCCCGGCGGCAGAGCTGGAGTTCTTTCTCGCACAACGTTGCACTCTTCACCCAGAAATCTACCAACGAGCCACCATCCACCTGGCAATGACCCAACTCGAAGCGTTCAGGTGGCCCGAGGCCCAAAAAAGCCTCCTGCCGTTACGCGAATCCGTTTCGGGTCCCCAATGGGTAAGGATCGACTCGCTTTTTGACCGCATGGAATCCGCGGATTTGAAATCACCCAAGACGGCGCGAAGGTTATCGACCGTGATCCCCGGCGCCGGACAGTTTTACGCGGGAAAATGGCTCGACGGTTTTCACTCTCTCGCGTTGAACACCGCCTGTGGTGCCCTCCTGATCCATTCCATAAGAGAGAGGCGAGTGGCCCTCGCCGTGTTCAGCACGATGTTGTTCACAAGATACTACCGAGGTAGCCGACATCACGCCGCCCGGTTTGCTCGCGAGCGCAACATGGAGATCCTTCGCTCGCGAACGGACGACACGGTCAACGAACTCAGACGAAACTGGCAATGATCCATCATTCTCCGGGAGGGCCAATTGGAGTTTGAGCTATGTGAGCACTATATGATCGCCGTGCCCCACCGTCAATCTGTGAAGTGCTCGATACGATGATCGGCTGGCCCCGGGCTCGAGACCCCGGTGCCACCGCCACATGTGACCCACACCGCGAATCCCAAGAGACAAAAGTCGTAACTGTATCGAATGAAACGTCGGATCAAATCGGTCAAATCTTTTTGCACTAATTCCGGTCGGATGGTATGCTTTTCCGAGCACCACAGCACGAGTTTTTCAGCCACCTTACGACAAACGGCGCGCTGGATTCTCGGTCCCTAGGCGGGTGGATCCTCCCGCTCGAGGATTCCGAAGCCAAGGAATGCGCCAATCCCCCTGATGTTACCGAGTGTCCTTACTCGACCCCCTAAAACGAGACTCAAGAAAGGATGCGTCTATGAAGTGGATAACGTTCATATGTTGTCTAGCGATCGGCGTGGCCGGATCGAATGCGGATCTCTTGGCCCAGGAAACACAGACCTATTACCTGTCGGACGGCAGAGTTATTGCCGGCGAGTTCCTGCGGACCGAGGAAGGTATCGTGTACTTGAAGACCGCTTTGGGTGAGAAGTCGTTCCCCGAGAGCTCGATATGGAAGATCGAGAAAGACGGCGAGATTGTCTACCAGAACCCAGAGAACAGACCGTCGGCAAAGAAGAAAGCGCGTCCACAAAAACCCAATACGACGTTCACTCCGTACCAACCACCGGCGAGACGTCAGATTAGGACGCCGATATTTAGCATGGGTGGGATGTTTGGAGGGATCATAAGCATCACCGAAGAGGCGATCGACGGGTACTCCGAGACGGAGTTCCAGATCGGCCCGGCTCTGCGTGCGAGCGCGGCGCTCTATCTACCCTCGGGATACGACAGTGGTCTCGGGCTCTTGACGGTTGGGTTCGAGTTCGGCTATGCGCACACCCAGATGGACCTCGAGGAATTGAGTGATGATCTGGGAACGTTGGAATTGCGCTCCCTGCTATTTTTGTTGACGATTCAACAGTTTCCCGATCGAGCGCCGGGGGTGGGGCTTCATGCGAACCTCGGCCTTGCCCATACTTTCGTGGACTTCGAAGTCGGAAGGGCCATTGAGGCGATAGAACAGGAATTTGGAGTCGACGTCTCAGTGGACGCCGAGGACAGCAACTTTCTCTTTATGGGCGCGGGTGGTGAGTTATTTGTGACACCCAACTTTTCATTGGGTATAGATTTCAGTTTGATGTTAGGAAACGTGGAAGCCACCTGGGAGATGTCAAGTCCATATGCGACCGAAATAATACCGTTTGACGACTTCCTGGCGAGCAACGCCCAGTTCACGGGAGGGCTCAAGATCTGGTTCTAGATCGAGTTCGGGTGAAGGGGCTATGACTTGACCGTTTCACCGCACCACGCGCAGAAATCCCAGTAATCTGCCGCGATGCTCCACCGGCACTTTTTGCACCGGCCGTCGAGTTGTTTGACTATCCATGGTTTGAGCTTTGCGCGACACCACGGACAATAGTGCATCCACCGCATTATTCTCCGCTCATCACAGTTTCGATTGGGACATTTCTTGACGTAACGTTTATCCTCTGTTAACCAGACATCCGCCCAGGAGAACTTTTTGCCATAACACCACGGACAGTAGTCCCACTCGTCCTTGACGCCGCGATGGCATCGTTTACACACCGCCGGAAAGCCGCTGATTCCCTTGAATGAATTCTTGTCCGTTCCGCACCATGGGCAATACACCATGTATTCCGATATGGGCCCAGCACATTGAAAACATTTGAATTTCAGTTCCAGAAGATTTGAGTACCTGGTCGAAAACTCGAGTTCCCGATATTTGCGCCATGGCATCATCCTTTTTTTCGACACGGTGCTTTGCACGTTGTTTTGTCTGTTTCTCGCACTCAAGAGATCGTTGTACATGGTGAGCGCGTCTGGGTACCTCCCCCGCTCGTCGAACTCAAGCGATTTTCTGATCACCGGTCTCACATTCACCGGGACCCGTTTGTTGAACTTGTCTTTTCCGACGAACGGCCATTGGAATGGCCACCTCGGGAGTTCACCGGTAATCAACTCATAGAACACAAGCCCAAGCGAGAATATGTCCGACGCAAAAGACGGCTGGCCAAAGATCTGCTCGGGCGCAAAGTAGCCTTGTGTTCCGGCATCGGTGGCAACCGTCTTTCCCACTCTTTCGAGTACCTTTGCGATCCCAAAATCACCGAGTTTTGCGATGTTGCCAGGAAAAAGAATGATGTTTTCCGGTTTGATATCTCTGTGGACGATGTTGTGTTTTTGAACCTCTATGAGTGCCTCTAGGATCTGCTTTAGCACTTCCAGAGCAAACGTGACCCGGATCGAACGTCGATCCTTGTCAGCGAGGCTGCCAAGACCCAACTCTGAGACAATATAGAGCCGCCCGTCGAAGATGTCCGCGTTTTTCAGTTTGAGTATGTTTTGATGATCGACTCTGGAGAGAAGACGGACTTCCTGTTTGAAATAACGGAGAATGTCGGTTTTGGCGTCGGGTTCATTCTGTATCTTTAGCGCAACGTGTCGGCCCTCCACCTGGTCGTACGCGTTGTAGACTACACCAAAGGCCCCGTCGCCCATTTTTTTTAGAAGCTTGTACTTCCCGATTTTCTTGCCTATGTAAAGTCGTTTAGCCATTTCGCTATTTGATCAAATCGACCATCGATTTCCACGCGACCACTGGTCTTCGTGCTCGCCTCGTGTTCGAGCCACCAACGATCAGCCCGAAAAACAATGAAGACAATGGGCAAGCGGAACCGGCGCGACAAAACATACTAGCAAAACAGCTTAATCGCAGCAACCCTGTTTGTTGATAACGCGCTACAGGGGGATTATGGAGCGGATTTCGGTGTCGGAATGATTGGTGGAGACCCGGGTGGGAGAGAAAAACGGGATGGCCACAAAAACCATCCTGCCGGGCAGCCGTCCTGACTTGTTCTAGATGTCGTCTCGCTCGTCCTCCTCCAAAAAGAGCAACGCCTCGTCGTTGTAGGCGTCGAGACATTCCTGACAACAAAACACGTTGTCATCATGCCGAACAACTTCGCCCAATATCTCATCGCCGCAGTACGCGCAAAATTCCTCCATAGTCAGCCTCTCCTTGTCCGTCGTCCGACGATGGTGGAGTAGCCATCCCGAGAGACATCGCGCCCCAGAGCCAGTTTTTCTTAAATCGCGACTCTTGAACCTGTTTGGCGTGCCTGGCATTTAAGTACGCGATCCACGTTCCAGCTGTCAACAAAAATACGCATTTCGATTCGGGTGGCAAGAGGGTTCTTTTGAAATCGCCGCGACAGAATACCAGACCCCGATACAGCCATATATGTGATTATAATTAAACAAGTTACATCTACACATCGTCGGTCCCTCCGGTCGGTCAGACGTAGCCCGCCCCCAATGCTCGATCGGGGTGCAAAGCGCTTGAGATTTCAGAGGAGGGCGCATATTTTTGGACATATTTCTCGGATCATTTGATGCCAGTTGCTTCGCAAATGAGATGGGTCCACCACCGAAAAAGGTGGATTTGAACGTGTTACCATCTAACATCATTCTCTGAAGACTGAGTTGAGTGGGTGCCGTCTCGCTCGAGAGGTTCCAATGACGGATAAATCAGACGAGAAACTGTCGCCCGAGGCGATCGAGATCGAGAACCGTGAATGGCTCGAGTCGCTCGATTCTGTATTCAAACGCGGGGGCGCCGAACGGGTTCGGGAGCTCATAAGCCGTCTTCAGATGCGAGCGCAGAAGTACGGGATTCAATCCCAGTACCCCGGCAACACCCCTTACATCAACACGATCCCACTCGCCAAACAACCACCCTACCCGGGCAACCGCGAGATCGAGCGACGTATCAAGTCGCTCGTGCGGTGGAACGCGATGGCGATGGTGGTCAGAGCCAATCGTGAACAGAGTGGGATTGGAGGACATATCTCCACCTATGCATCGGCGGCTACACTTCTCGAGGTTGCGTTCAACCACTTTCTTCACGCCAAGACGGGGGATCGCGACTCCGACATGGTCTACTTTCAAGGACACGCCTCTCCCGGAATCTATGCCCGCGCTTTCTTGGAGTGTCGTTGCTCCGAACAAGACCTCGAGAACTTCCGGAGAGAGCTCGGGGCCCACGGCGGTCTCGCCAGCTACCCTCACCCGTGGCTGATGCCAAACTTCTGGGAATTCCCGACCGTTTCGATGGGACTCTCCCCCATCATGGCTATCTACCAAGCCCGTTTTAATCACTACCTCTTCAACCGCGGTCTCAAACCTCACGCTGAAGAAAAGGTCTGGGCTTTCTTGGGGGACGGTGAATTGGATGAACCCGAAGCACTCGGCGCCATAACGCTTGCGTCCCGCGAACAGCTCGACAACCTGATCTTCGTTGTCAACTGCAACCTTCAGCGCCTCGACGGGCCGGTTCGTGGCAATGGGAAAATCATCCAGGAGTTGGAGGCGGCATTTCGTGGGGCGGGGTGGAATGTCATCAAGGTCATCTGGGGGGACGACTGGGATCCTCTCCTTGAGAAAGACGCTTCCGGTCTGTTGGTCAAACGTATGGGCGAAGTCGTTGACGGACAATACCAGAAATACACGGTCTCAAGCGGCGATTACATTCGAAAAGATTTTTTTGGAAAACACCCCGAACTGCTGGATCTCGTCAAGAGCTACTCGGACGAGCAGCTGCAAAAGCTCCGTCGGGGCGGCCACGACCCCGGTAAAGTCTGCGCCGCCTACAAGGCGGCGGTCGAGCATACTGGTTCCCCAACGGTGATCCTCGCGCACACGATAAAAGGATATGGTCTCGGCGAGAGCGGCGAGGGAAAAAACATCACGCACCAACAGAAGAAACTCAATGAACAGGAGCTACGGGAGTTCCGGAGTCGGTTTTCGATCCCCATATCGGATGACGACATCGCAGATGCGCCGTTCTACAAACCGTCGGACGACAGCGAAGAGATCGAGTACCTCCACCAGCGCCGACAGGCGCTTGGCGGGTATCTCCCCACTCGAACGGTCAACGCGGAACGACTTCGAACACCACCGGAGACTCTGTTCGAAGAGTTTTACAAAGGAACGGGGGAGCGCGAGGTCGCAACCACGATGGCGTTCGTTCATCTGTTGTCAAAGCTCCTGCGAGATGAAGGGATAGGCAAATACGTAATTCCGATCGTACCCGACGAGGCGCGGACGTTTGGAATGGAGTCGTTGTTCCGCCAGGTGGGGATCTACTCGCGCTTGGGACAGCTCTATGAGCCCGTCGATCGGGATAACCTACTCTACTACCGCGAGGCTAAAGACGGCGCGGTGCTCGAGGAAGGCATTACCGAGGCCGGCGCGATGTGTTCGTTCATAGCAGCCGGCACGTCGTACGCCACACACGGTATAAACACGATACCCTTTTTCATATTTTATTCGATGTTTGGATTCCAGAGGATCGGTGATTTGATCTGGGCCGCGGGCGACATGCGAACTAGGGGGTTTCTTTTGGGTGGCACTTCCGGGCGGACGACACTTAGTGGTGAGGGGCTCCAACACCAGGACGGCCACAGTCAAATCCTTGCCTATCCCATCCCGAATCTGATCGCATATGATCCAGCCTACGCCTACGAGCTCGCCGTTATTATCCGTGATGGCATCTACCGGATGTTCGAGAAACAGGAAGACATATTTTATTATCTCACCGTGATGAACGAGCCCTACCCGATGCCCCCGATGCCAAAAGGGGTCAAGGACGGCATCCTCAAGGGAATGTACAAAGTCAAGGCCGGTGACAACACCACCACCGGCGCGGCGGGCCGGTCACCGCGTGAAGGTGGACCGTGCAAGGCTCACCTGTTTGGAAGCGGAGCCATCCTAAACGAGGTGATCAAGGCTCAGAAGATTCTCCGCGAGCGGTACGATGTACCCGCGGATGTGTGGAGCGTGACGAGTTACAAGGAACTCTACAGGGACGCGATCGCCACCGAACGCACCAACGTTTTGAACCCAACAAAAAAACCAAAGCTACCGTACATCGGCAAGCTCCTTTCCAAGGAAGAGGGCGTGTTTGTGGCAGCGACGGATTACCTCAAAGTGCTTCCCAACTCGTTGGCCAAATGGATACCCGGCTTACTCGTTTCGCTTGGAACCGATGGTTTTGGGAGGAGCGATTCTCGCGAGGCGCTGAGAGACTTTTTCGAGGTCGACGCACGGCACATAACGATTGCTGCTCTCTATGCGCTGCTCCAAGAAAAGGCGATCGATCCGTCGGTCATCACGCGGGCGTTCAAAGAGCTCGATATCGATCCGGACAAACCGAACCCCTTGTTTTCGTAAACTCAAAGGACACGCCGTATGATAAAAGACGTCGTACTTCCCGAAATCTCGGAGGACGTAGACAGCGGTGACGTGATCAAAGTCCTCGTTTCGGTCGGACAGGTGATTGAGATTGACGATCCCATAGTCGAACTCGAAACGGAGAAAGCCGTTTTCGAAGTGCCGTCCCCCTTCAAAGGAAAGATCACGGAGATCCTATTCAAGGCCGGCGATACGATAAAAGTCGGCGACGTGATCGCAAGGATTGATACTGCGGAGACGGAGGCCGTCGCTCCTCAGCCGGAGGCGCCCGCTGCGGGTCCCGAGGTTGCTCCGGCGGGTGCGCAAGAAACGGCAGCTCCCTCAGATTTGGCCGCGCCGGATTCGACCGTGTCCGCACCTTCGGAGATCGAGCAGACGCCAACCACGCCAGCTCGGAGCCCCGCGCCGGAGAGTCGCGCGGCTCCATCGCATACCCCACAGGTGATCAAAGAACAGACCCCGAGGGAGCCACCACCCGCGTCTCCGTCGGTTCGCCGGCTGGCCCGAGAACTTGGCGTCGACATTTACAGCGTCAGAGGCACCGGTGCCGGTGGCCGCATAACAAAGGAGGACCTCAAGGACTACGCGAAAAACATCGTGAGCAGATCCGAAGCGCCGGCGTGGAACTTTTCCACCGATGCGGTATCCGAGACGACGAAATGGGGGCCTGTGATCCGGGAACCAATGTCAAAGGTCCGGCAGGTAACGGCTCGAAATATGGCACACGCGTGGTCGACAATTCCCCACGTCACTCAATACGACAAGGTCGATATCACAAAACTCGAGGCCATCCGCAAGAAATACAGCGACAAAATCGAAGCCGCTGGTGGCAAGCTCACCATTACCGCGATTCTTCTCAAAGTCACTGCCTCGGCGCTCAAGGTGTTTCCGCAGTTCAACGCGAGCATTGATGAAGACAAGAGAGAGGTCGTCTACAAGAATTACTACCACATAGGTGTTGCCGTCGACACGGACCGTGGTCTTCTCGTCCCTGTCATACGAGACGTCGACAGGAAGAACATCAGCGAGCTGTCGACGGAGCTCAATCAGCTTGCGGAAAGGACCCGAAACAAAAAGGTCAAACCCGACGAACTGGAGGGCGGGACTTTCACGATCTCCAACCTCGGAGGAATCGGGGGCACCAATTTCTCACCCATCGTCTACCCGCCCCAGGTCGCGATACTTGGCGTAGCCCGTGCAAGGATGGAACCAGTATACGTAGACGAAAAGTTTGAACCGCGGTTGATGCTCCCGCTATCGGTCTCGTATGATCACCGGATCATCGACGGAGCCGATGGAGCGCGCTTTCTCCGCTGGGTCGTGCAGGCTCTCGAAGAGCCAATTCTCCTGGCGCTGGAAGGCTAGTGCGTCGGCGGGACGACGCAACTGGCTCGATCCGTCGGAATACCGCGGTCGACAAACGCAGTTGGCGTGGGGACCGTGGCGGGGAGCGCAAGCTGCCAATGGAGTTCGACATGACTAACGACACAGATTCGAAACGCCTCGCCGTGATCGGCGCCGGCCCCGGTGGCTATGCCGCGGCGTTTCATGCCGCAGACCTCGGTCTGGATGTCACGCTGATCGATCCTGAAACAAACCCCGGTGGTGTCTGCCTCTACCGCGGTTGCATTCCCTCGAAGGTATTGCTCCATGTGGCCAAGGTGATCTCCGACGCAGTTGAAGCGGAGCAGTGGGGTGTCTCCTTTGGTAAACCCGAAATCAAACCCGAACGGGTCCGCAGATGGAAGGACACGGTCGTCGAGGCACTAACCGGCGGTCTGGGTCAGCTCTGCCGGCAACGCAAGGTCAATTTTGTTCAAGGACGGGCCAGGTTTGAGGATGCTCACACGCTAGTTGTCGAGAAGGCGACCGGAGGTTCCGAACGCCTCACCGCCGACAACGCAATCGTGGCAACGGGTTCCCGGCCCGCTGCGATTCCCGGTCTGGCCATCGAATCGCATCGCGTGCTCGACTCTTCAGCGGCGCTCGAGCTGAGGGATATCCCAAGATCCTTGCTAGTCGTTGGTGGTGGGTACATCGGTCTCGAGCTCGGAACGGTCTATTCGGCCTTGGGAACCAGGGTGTCTGTCGTTGAGATAATGGATTCGCTTCTCCCAAACGCGGACGCCGATCTCGTGAGAATTCTGCACAAACGTGTGGAGTCGCGTTTGGATTCGATCATGCTCGAAACGACGGTCACCGGGCTCAAAGAACAGAAGAACGGAATCCGTGTTGGGCTGGCCGGGAAGACGGGCGAGAAAGACGTGATCGTCGAGCGGGTCCTCATATCGGTCGGCCGCACGCCAAATTCGGGTGATCTCGGTTTGGAAAACACGAATGTCGAAGTGACGGACCGCGGGTTTGTAAGAGTCGACGAATCGTGCCGAACCAACGAGCCGTCGATTTTCGCCATTGGTGACGTCGTGGGCGAGCCGATGCTTGCTCACAAGGCCTCTCATGAGGGACGGACCGCCGTCGAAGTCATCGTGGGGAAAAACGTCGCATTCGAGCCTTTGGCCATTCCCGCCGTGGTTTTCACCGATCCCGAGATCGCATGGTGCGGTCTTAGCGAACGGGAGGCCCGGGAGCATCATCGAAATGTCAAAGTGGCACGGTTCCCCTGGGCGGCGTCGGGGAGGGCAAAAACACTCGGCCGAAGCGACGGCCTGACAAAGCTCATCATCGACCCCGACAGCGAACGTTTACTCGGGATGGGAATCGTTGGCCCCGGCGCGGGTGAGCTCATCGCCGAAGGGGTGCTCGCAATCGAAATGGGTGCCCTCGCCGCTGATATCAGCCTGTCGATTCATCCACACCCGACGCTTTCTGAGACGGTAATGGAAGCGGCAGACGTCTTTTTTGGACGAAGCACGCACGTTTACAGACCGCGAAGAGGCTGATCGAAAACGGGAAAGGAAAATCGATCACAGAACCCGAATCGAGCGGTCGATCCTTCTTGCCGCGGCATTGGCGTTGACGGATGAACCGGAGGAGTCAGAGTAGAATCCTATAAGGGGATCGGTTTTGGCCACGACTCCATCTTCCATCCCATATCAAAGAACAGAAGCTCGAAGCGTGAACTGGCGAGGTATAGACGGTACCACCGTGCCTTGTCTGGATCCGAGGCATCCACCGCTAGCCGATCGAACGTATCCCCCACCCAACCGGCGAGCTCGCGGAATTCCTTGGAGGTGTATGTCTCGATCCAGTCTCTGTAGTGCTTCTTCGACGGCAGACCTTTTTCCTTGAGATGAGTGGCCACCTCCACGTACCCCTGCTCGCACGGCAACAGGACGGCGAGGATATCGGCGAGCCGGCCTTCGTAACACGTCCGAATCAAGAGATTGGTGTATGCCGTCGTCACAAGCGCCGGCTCGACCGTCTCGAGATCTTCCGGCGGAATTCCATAATCGGCGCAGGTTCTCCGGTGCAGATCCATTTCGAACTTTAGCGTAGCGTGGAGAAGCTCGTCAAAATGGCTCATATCGGCGAGCTGTTCTGATTTTGCCGCGGCAAGGGCAAATACACGACCGAACTCCGTCAGGTACACATAATCCTGTTTGAGATAAAACTCAAACCGATCCCGGGACAGGTCTCCTTTGCCAATACCCCGCACAAACGGGTGCTCGAGAATGGCCGACCATACCGAGCCGCTTTGCTCCCGGAACTCGGAACTTAGAGAGTGTATGTACACCGGTGAATCAGCTCCCTTGCGAAAAACAGGGTTCGCCCCGCACCACGTAACATTGATCGCCCGGCGAGGATCGGGCGCCACCGGACCGTTGTCGACATTTCCAGACCTCTCGGCACAAGGGCCGGCACCGAAACGTCTCTTCGCCTTCAACCCCACGCTGGGTGTCCAACAATATACACCAAAACGGGTTGAAATCAATGGCTCTGTGAAACCGGCCGGGCGCGTCACCGAGGTGTTCCCGTCAGACCCGGATTGGCCCCCTCAGGACTATTCCCACGGCGCCGAAAAACCCTCGCTTGGGTCGATCGCCATGCCCTTGGCGAGAACGTCGTTGGCGGCCCCGACGTGGCTTCTGGAGGCGGTCCCCGGCGGTGAATGTCGTCAGCTCGCGTGCCAGCGGGCTTGTTCGGTAATTCACGTATCTCACTTCGGGGCAGAATTTTGACGGTTGCGGGAAGAGGCCCCCGTATGGTAAAATAGAGGTTCTACCAATAAATCCACGCCGCTTAAATGTGGCTACCATCAACTAAAACAGGGGGTATTCAGGTGAAGAATATCCTTAAATTTTCGGCCCTTACCTTGGTTGTGAGCCTCTTTGTCTTTGGCTGTAGCCAGACAGAGGAGCCGCTCCAGGGGCCGGCTGGGCCCACTTCCGGCCTGTTTCTAGATGAAATCGGGCTGGACGTACCCAAGTCACCCCTTGACGGGACCGAGACCCTTGGCATTCCGAGCATCACGATCGCCGAGGGGACCGGACTCGCCATCGGTGGCGCGGGTCTCAGGTTCACTCAGCCGGGGACGATCACGATTCCTGACGCGGACATTCCCGATGGTGCGACGATCGAACAGGTCCTGCTTTACTGGGAAGGCTTCAATAGCTCCGCAAGCGGCGACGGTCAGGTCACAGTCAATGGCACCCACCCGGTCACCGGGGTCCAGCTCAACAACCCCACCTTGTTCTTCACGTCAGGTGGTGGCGGCCCCGAAAACTGGAGTGTGGCCTATCGCGCCGATATCACGAGTCTTGGTCTGATCGATCCAAATGTGACAAACAACATCACGGTCGAGGACTACGTCGTCAACAGACCCAATGGTGCCGGTCTTCTCGTTATCTATGATGACGGAAGCGACGCCGTGGTCGCCGGTGTTCGCGACGGCGATGATTGCGCGTATCATGCGTTTCCGCCAACCCTCGATACGACCGTTGAGCAAATCTTCAACTTCCCAGCCGCGTCATCGGCACGGACGGCGACGCTGAATCTCATGGCGGGTAGTGTCCAAATGGAGCGGCCAAACAGAGTTCTGTTGCGGTTTGATGGAGGATCCCCCGTCTATGTCGACAATCCGTTTGGCGATACCGAAGGGGAAGACTTCGATGCGGTCGAAATCCAGGTGACAGTTCCGGCCGGGGTAACATCGATGTCCGCCCAATGTCTCTCGGAGGCGCCGCCGGGCGAACCCGGTGACCCCGCCTCGCTCGTATGGATTTGTGCGGCGCTTGAGATTCCCATCGAAAGAGAGGGCGAATCCTGCACGCCGGGCTACTGGAAGAACTTCAGGATGCACTACTGCGAGTGGGACGCCGCCGGGTACACACCGACGATGGATTTTGACGCAACATTCGGGACGGATTACTTCAATCCAGACATCAGCCTGATGTCCGCGCTCAGGGCGAGAGGCGGGGACGGCAACGGTTACGGACGCCTTGCCAGACACGGAACCGCTGCGCTTTTGAACGCTGCGAACCCTGATGTCGATTTCCCAATGACTGAGGCGGAAGTCAAAGCCGCTGTCCAAGCGGGCAATGCGAGCTTGTTGGCTGGCTACAACGAAGACTTCCCATGCCCGCTCAATAACTGCAAGGACAATGTGGCTCCGCAGAATTGAGGCGGTAAGCTAGGAGGAGTCGACCACAAAAAGGGGGCGCCAGAGCGCCCCCTTTTTCGCTGCTCACCGGTCGGTTCGGCAACTCTGCATTGGACCCGTGCTTTAGTCGGGTCGGGGAAATGTTCGTATGCTGACTGGATTGAGCAGCCGCTTGGTGTACGCGCTCAACCCTGTCAGAGTCCACAGGCTGTATACACCCTCCCGGCTCGAAACAATAACCATCTTCTCACCGTCGGGACTCCAACACGGCATGCCCTCGCCCTCACTCGATTTTGCGAGGACCAGCATGTTGGCCCCATCGGCGGTCATTAGACAGATATCCGCTCCACCCCAATCCTCCGCGGTCACCGCTATGAATCGACCGTCGGGACTCCAAGCGGGAGGAAAAGACACCTGTCTCGGAGACTCGACCACAATGCGTTTCCCTGTCAGCCGGTCATAAATCACGACACCCTCCCCCCTGCGGATCCAGGCTATGCGTCTGCCGCCCGGCGCGATGGCCGGGTAGAGGTTGGCTCCGTCCGTTGTAACCTGCGTGAGCTGTCCGGTCGTCAGGTTTTTGACCCATATGTCTGTCTGGCCGGATCGATCCGAGCAGAACACGATCTCACGCCCGTCACCCGACCACGACGGTGAGGTGTCCGCCGACCCGTCGGATGTTACCTGCTCGAGCGTCCCGGTGAATATGTCGAATGTGAAGATATCCATATTGCCCGTCGATGAGTTTGCAAAGGTAATTTGCTTCGAATCGGGAGCCCAACTGAGAGGGTCCTGTGTGCCCTGTTCGTTGATCACACGCTGCGGGGCTCCTCCAACGGGTGGGATAACGGAAATTCCACCACCGCCCGACGGATCAATTACTCTGTAAGCGATCATCTTGCCGTCGGGAGACCAACCGGGAGAAATAACCACGTCATCCGAAGGCGGACTGGTCCGCTCTCTTCGCAGCGGATCCGACCCACCCGATCGTTCGTAGATCAGAGCGACTCCCGGACGGTGGTATGCCTGGTTGAACCGGAGCTCACCGGCGATTACCGCCTTATCGTACAATAAAGGCCGAAGCGCGGGTCTCAAGGCATGGATCGTTGCGCGGTGGAGCGATAGGAGCCTCACATCATTGGCAATGAGATGATCGAGCGCTTCGTCATAGGGCGCGACCGGTATCTCGATGTATTCTGCCTCCGCATAGAACGCCAAAAACGGTTTTCGGTCGGCAACCTTTTCGCCAGGACGGATTTGGTCTTTGAAGTACAACCCCGCTTCTCTCGCCCATCGAAAGCCTTGTGATACGGGTTTTGTGAGCTGCTCCCGATTAACAAACAACCCCAGTGCCGTCGATAGACACAAGAGCGTGACCAACACACGCCTGGCTCGTTGTGATGTCATTGCTTCCAAACCCACCGCCGCGTAAAGGACAAGCGGTGGAACATATGGAAGGATGTACCGTGGGTCGCTTCTCACGGTGAAAATCGGATAGAAGACGAACGGAAGAAGCGCAGCCAGAAGAAACAGCCGTCTCCGAAAAACCCCGAAGAGCGCCAGCAAAAACACAACCGGCATCACGTGTCTCCCAAGCAAAACGACTTCACCGGGGATTCTGATAATATAATCCGCAAAAACGTATCGCCGCGCGCCCTCGGCGTCGAGTTCCTCTTCGACCACATCCCTGCCCGTGAAATCGATCCACTCTTCCCTTCCCTTCCACGTCGTTGCGCTGGTACCAAAGAACTCGGATTTTGGGACGAGCACGAACCTGCCAAGCGTGCTCGACAGCACCACCGTGTTCACCAAATATAGGGATGCAAAACTAACGAGGATGACAAGCAGTCTCTTAGGAGGGCGTCGTCTCAACAACGCCAATACACCAAAAACTCCAAGTG